>CAWGUN010000001.1:0-232689 GCA_963825935.1 uncultured Bacteroidales bacterium
ACGAAGGGATAATCGGTTTTATCATCCCTGCGTCACTAAGTACCCCACATAATAAGAACTCAATACAAGGAAACAAAGCATGATAAAAAAGATTTACCGTTTTATCTTCTGGATGGGATACGTAATGGTATTTATTGCTGCATTTGTGCCGATAAAGATTGACCTTCACGATATAACCTTTGGGGTTGTTTCTTTTAAGTTTCATTTAGATCAGATATTGCATGCGGTAGTTTATTTCATAATATGTCTTTATTTTCTTGCAGGTCAGCACTTTGGGCTGACATTATTTAATGGCAATTCCTTTAAAAAATTTCTGCTAGTTATTTTAGTATTGGCAACCATTACTGAGGTAGTTCAACTGGTGGTACCATCAAGGGCGTTTAATGTGTTTGACTGGCTGGCAAACATTATTGGGATAGTTATAGGGGTGGGAGTTATCAGGATAGTAAAGGCTGAAGGCAGAAGGCTGTAGTCTGAAGGGGAACGACCATCTGCCTTCCGCCTATCGCCAACTGCCATGATTAAGACTGAAATATTTTTTAAAAGGGATATTTAAGAATTTATATCTGAATTTGGGTAAGATATTCAGACATATATTTATTTTCTTTCTGGCAATTATTTTGTCATGGAATTCCTTTGCTCAAAATTCAGTTGACACAGACCTTGTCAACCGGAAGCTGTTAGGAGGTATAATAGTTTTTGAGAGTATTGCCGCGGTCACCTCTTTAAGTGGATTGTATGTCTTATGGTATAAAGATTATCCGCAATCATCATTCCATTTTATTAATGACAATAAGGAATGGTTACAAATGGACAAAATCAGTCATGCTACTGCCGCATATAATATCAGTAAAACAAGTTATGACTTTCTTCGATGACCGGGTGTAGAAAGGAATAAGGCTGCCTGGTTAGGAGGGGCTACCGGTTTTACTTACCTGGCAGTGGTTGAGTTACTTGATGGGTTTTCGGCAGAATGGGGAGCATCATTAGGAGACTTGACTGCCAATACATTAGGATCTGCTGCTTTTGTTGGGCAACAGCTTGTATGGGATGAACAAAGAATTTTACTTAAATGGTCGTATCATGAAAGTAAATATGCAAAATACCGTCCTAACGTCTTGGGAAGAAATTTTCCGGAAAGAATACTGAAAGATTATAACGGACAAACCTGCTGGCTTTCCGTAAATGTCCATTCCTTTCTTTCGGAGTATTCCAAATTTCCAAAATGGATAAATCTGGCTCTTGGATATAGTGCTGATGGTATGCTTGGCGGCAACTCCAATCCTGCTGAAATAGATGGAATTACACTGCCTTCTTTTGAACGAACCCGCCAGTATTTTCTCTCTTTCGACCTTGACCTGACCCGTATTGAAACAAGATCAACAGCCTTAAATATGATTTTTAATTTTATAGGAATTTTGAAAATTCCATTTCCTGCTATTGAATACAATTCAAGGAATAAATGGAGACTACATGGGATTTATTTTTAAGGCAGAAGGCTGAAGGCAGAAGGCTGATGGCGGCAGGCAGAAGGAAGAACTAACAGAAGGGAAATAATTATTCCCTTTTTTTGTATCTTTAAGAGTTCAGAGTTTCGGGTTCCGGGTAGTGAAAAGAAAGTTGTAAACAGTAAACGGCGATCAGAAATAAGGCATTGTGGTTTTGTTTAATTTAAAATTTAATGGGTAAATTTGAAGTAAGGGTTGTAAATAACTATTAATCTCTTGCTTAAGCGTGATAATCAAATGGATTATATGATTCCCTGTATATTGTAAAGTAAATATTAAGAAGAAAATGAATCCATTCAGTTACGGGACAATAGTAAAAGGGCAATATTTTTTCGACAGGCGCGAAGAGTGCCAACGGATCGTTGCTACTCTTTCAGGCGGGAATAATCTGGTGCTGTTTGCTCCGCGCAGGTATGGAAAAACATCTCTTGTTTTTCGTTCCATCGAGGAATTGGAGAAACTGGGATTTGTTTGTGTTTATTTTGATTTTATGCCTGTTTACTCACGGGAGTCATTTATTGAGGCATACTCTAAAGCAATTCTTTACAGGCAAAACAACCTTCAAAAAGCTATTAAAAAAATTGCAGGTTTGATAAAAGGGATCCGTCTGAAGTTAGTCTTTGATCAAATCGGTAACCCCGAATTTTCTATCGATTTTACTGAAGATAAGGTCAGTGAAAAAACCCTTGAAGACATTATTGACTTGCCGGAAAGCCTGGCATCGGGTAGTAAAAAGTATATTATTGTCTTTGATGAATTTCAGGAAATAAACAAATTAAATGGCGAGAATTTCGAAAAGCTTCTTCGCAGCAAAATACAAAATCAGGAACATGTAAACTACCTGTTCCTGGGAAGCAGGACACATTTGCTCAACGATATGTTTAATAATAAAGGCAGAGCATTTTACAATGCGGCAATGCTGATGCAGATCGGATCTTTGCCAGTAAATGAAACCGTTGAGTTTTTAAAGAACAGGTTTGCATTGTCAGGCATTCAGATAGATGGAACTGATGCTAAATATCTTATTGAACAAGCCGGGAACATTCCATATTATGTTCAACTGCTCGCTGCCGAAGTCTGGCAGTATCTGGTATCATCAAGGCAGGATGTAAATGCTGAAACAATTGCATTATGCGCTGAGCAGATTGTGGATTTGAAAAATGATTATTATTTTGAACTTTTTGACAGGCAGTCAAATTATCAGAAAAAATTACTGAAATCTGTTATGATCAGCGGAGAAAATCTTTTTTCAGCAGAATATGCAAGACGATTTCGTTTATCGGCAACATCCACCACTCAAAAAGCAATATCAGGTTTAGTCGAAAGTGGTGTCATTGAGAAAGTTGAGGGAGATTATTTTATTGCCGATCCATTCTTTAAAAGGTTCATTTTACGTTACGCCTGATGGCGTTACGCTATTTGGCGTAATTATATAGAGTGAACTATGAGGAGAAGGCGGAAGGCTGAAGGCGGAAGGCTGAAGGGAGGAGGGGGAGAAGAAAATCTTTTAAACTTGTTTTTTAGAATTAAAATAATTAGTTTTGTGAACTAATAATACGAATAATTGTAATGTTTAGTTCACACGAAATAGAAAAAGATATCGTATTGGCAATATACAAAGAGAGTCGGACAGTATTCAGGTTAAATGATATTGCAATGCTCGTGAACGAGTCAGACTTCCAATCGCTCAACAAAAAACTGAACTATTACGTACGCACCGGCAAATTGCACAATCCACGAAAAGGTATCTACGCTAAACCGGAGTATAACCCGGAAGAATTAGCATGCACAATTTTTACCCCATCATATATCTCTCTGCAATATGTATTGCAAAAGGCCGGTATAGTATTTCAGTATGATTCACGCATTACATCCGTCAGCTACCTGAGCAGGGTAATCGAAATTGAAAATCAGTCATTCGTTTATCGTAAAATAAAAGGAAGCACACTTGTGAACACGATGGGAATTATCAGGCAAAAGAACCATATAAATATTGCCTCAGCCGAGAGGGCATTTTTAGATTTTCTCTACCTCGAAAAAGATTACCATTTCGATAATCTGAATCCGTTAAACAAAGAACTCATTTTTGAACTTCTGCCTATCTATCAATCAAAAGCGCTGAGGATGGGTGTTAAAAAATTATTTCCGAATGATTGATATTAACAGGCATAAATTCTTTTTAGTTCAGATTTTAAAGGACATTTACTCTGATATTGAGCTGGCAAATTGCCTTGGTTTTAAAGGGGGTACTGCCTTGATGTTTTTTTACGGGTTACCTCGCTTTTCGGTTGATCTGGACTTCAACCTGATTAATAAGGCGAAAGGAGAAATTGTTTATGAAAAGGTACGCAAAATACTTTTAAAATACGGGACAATTTATGATGAAGCCCCAAAGTTCTATGGTCCGCTTATCGTGCTTGACTATGGGACAGACGAGCGTAAATTAAAAGTAGAGATTTCTAACCGTATTTTTGAAAACCGGTATGAAATAAAAAATTTACTGGGAATCAATATGAAGGTAATGGTCCTGTCCGATATGTTTGCACATAAACTTTGTGCCCTTCTCGACCGGAATTCAATAACCGGCCGCGACATATTCGATTGCTGGTTCTTTCTGAAAAATCAATCACCGGTAAATAAAGACATTGTTGAATCCAGGATGCATGTATCCTCTTACTGATTATATTCAAAAATGTATCGATCGGCTTGATTCGGTCAATGATAAAGGTTTATTACAAGGCGTGGGTGAATTGATGGATAACGAAATGAAAAAATTTGTCCGCACAAAACTACGTACAGAAACTATCGGATTGTTGAGGTTCTACAAAGATTTCCCGATACTGGCATAAAGAAAGGCGGAAGGCTGAAGGCAGAAGGCTGAAGGCAGAAGGCAGAAGGCGGAAGGCAGTAGGTTAGGATACACCCTTCAGCCCACAGCCTACAGCCTACAGCCCAATAAGCCATTTCCTAAATTTTATTCAACCTTCGATATTATCAGGGTCGCTGAAGAAGGCAGAAGGTCTTCACATTATTAATCAGAAACGCGTAATATAACCGTGTATATTTAAAATATAAGTTTATATATGCACTGTTATATATTCAATATATGGAATTAATCAGACGAAAATTAACGAAAGATATCAAAGAACAACCTTCCGTCATCATAAATCACAGAAATACGCTGAGGCAGAAGGCAGAAGGCTGAAGGAATTGATCTACTGCCTACTGCCTACCGCCTACCGCCTGCCGCCATTTCAATATTAATTCGTATTTTTAAGTTGGAATAATTATTGTCTAACTTAAAACACTGCATCATGAGTCATTTTGAAGATTTAAAAGTCTGGCAAAAGGCCGTTGATCTTGGCCGTTAAAGTGTATGAAATCACTAAAAAGGATCCTTTCAACAAAGATTTCGGTTTACGTGATCAAATGCGGAGAGCGTCAGTTAGTATATCAAGCAATATTGCAGAGGGGGATCAATTAAATTCTGATAAGTCTTCTGTAAGACATTTAAAAATAGCTAAAGGATCCACCGCCGAGTTATATACTCAATCAATTATTTCAAACAGAATAGGGTATTTAGAAAAACGAGATTTTGAGTACCTAAAGAAAGAATGTCAGGAAATTTTGGCAATGCTGACAAATCTGATCAAGCATAGAAATATTGGTTAAATTAATTTGGGCTATAGGCATAAAGAAAAAAGGCTGCAGGCAGTAGGCAGTAGGCAGTAGGCAGAAGGAAAAAAGAAATACCCGAAATGGTTAAAGGAATTCACCTACCGCCTTCTGCCCATAGCCTTCCGCCTTCATAAAACACAGGAATTCAGCTTAATAATTCACATTATATAACCCTACAGCCCACCGCCTATCGCCCACTGCCTTTTTCAAGACATTCTGAATTTACTTAAGTTCCCCTTTTTCGCCCCATTTACAAAGGTTGCAATACGAAAAAATCGTGCAACCTTTTTTTATATCTTGTAGTCTTGATTTTAGCCCGAAAAGGCTCATTTTATATTGCACACTAAAACAACCTGACATGGCAACGTCAACTATTATCTGAAATCAAAAAAATACTACAATATGAAAGCAAGAAAATTATTTACATTGTTTTCACTTGCATTATTATCATATTACAATTACAATTGCACAACCATCATGGGTTGCTGGGACTCCATCAATTCCATCGTACCGGAGCATTATCAATATCTACCAGCTATGGAATAAACATGACTGGAACTGTATATATCGTAGGTTATAATTATGTTGCGAATCTACCTAACTCCTGCTGCAGTTAAAAGTGAAGCACTTGGAGGACCATCGGAGGTCGGGTAATTGCTACTGCAATAGCAAGTTAATGCTGGAAATATCAGACTACCATTCTTCAAACAATTTTTGATGTTCTGAATGCAAGTACGACTCATACAATCTTTTTTGTGGCGCAGAATTCATCGAGGTGTACTTACAGGCCTCATTTGTCAGAATTACTATGCCACAACCGTCCCCTGCCCCGACGTCTATTTTGTGAATGCATTGCAGCAGACAATAAAATGCGTAAACAAGGGAGCAACGGCAATATTCAATATGATTCCTGATCCAGATCCAGCGATTTCCGGAATCCTGAAAGGAACCACATGGGTAATAAATTGGGGCGACGGAACAATATATAATTATACATCAACCGCTGATAACGATATTCCTTCTCTTGCAAATCGAACACATACATATACTTCAGTATTACAGATTGTAACTATGTTTTCTCCTGCGGTGTTAAAAACCCATGCGGCAAAACATTCAGCCCCCAGTATGTTGCTATTGTTCATGGTCGTGATCAGGCTTCTGATGGCGATGGTATTTTACAAATTGTGAATGACGCCGACGGAAGTACACTGATACAGGTATGTGCCGGGACATCGAAAACAATAACTATCAGAGATAACAGTACATGGAACTGCCAGAACCCGACAGTACCGGGCGGATTGACTGCCGTTCCTAATCTTGATCCAAGAAATATTGAATGGCTCTATGGCCGTGATCCTGTTGGTGCAATTACAAATACAATCACTGGTCCTGTTGCTATTGCCACATTGGGCAATGCACCCCAGGCAAGCGGAAGATTTTCACCGGTTCCTTATGGACCCTCATCTTTAAGCCAGGCAATTACAATCCCTGCTACATGTAAGGCAGGTGAGTATTTCAGGGTTTACCTGAAAAACTGGAACAAATGTAACTGGACCGATCCGGAATATATTTATACATCTGTCGACATACTTATTGTTGCTGCACCACCGGCACCGACAGTACCAAACAAGACAATATGCTTCGGAGGCGACAGGACTCTTACCGTTACAAGCACACCGGTAGGTACAATAACCTGGTATTCCGATGCTGCTCTCACAACCCCCATCGCTACCGGGACCACTTATGTTCCCACAAATCCAGCAGTCAATTCATACAATTTCTGGGTTACCGACCAGTCTCTTGCAGGACTTATGTGCATGAGCCCCTCAACAATGGTAACCCTCACTATTCTTCCTGTTATTGCCAACAACACTGTTGCAGCGGCACAGACAATCTGTTATAACGCAACACCCGCAGGACTTACAGGATCCAATCCCACCGGAGGCAATAACACCTATGCTTACCAGTGGCAGAGCTCCCCCGATAACAGCACATGGTCCGATATAGGCGGGGCAACAACGAAAAACTATAGCCCTGGCGCACTTACATCAAACACCTATTACAGGAGAGCTGTTACAAGCGGTCCATGTACCAGCTACAGCGGTTCAATACTCATAACCGTTTATGCAATCCTTACAGCAGGAACCATCGGAACGGCACAATCAATTTGTTATAATACTGCTCCTGCAGGACTGACACAGACAGCGCCTCCCTCAGGCGGAGACAGGCGCCTATACATACCAATGGCAAAGCAGCCCGGACAACAGCACCTGGACCAGCATTGGAGGTGCCAACGCAGCTACACTACTCACCCGGAATTCTTACAGCAACTACATATTACCGGCGCAACGTTACCAGCGCTCCATGCGGAACAGCAAGCAGCGGATCAGTGAAGATCACAGTATATCCTGATGTCACACCCGGGACAATAAGCGCAGCCCAGACAATATGTTATAATACTACTCCCACAGGCCTTACAGGGACTGCTGCCGGAGGAGGCAATGGAACCTATTCATACCAGTGGCAAAGCTCTCCTGATAATGCGACATGGACCAGCATCGGAGGAGCAACCGGAGCAAATTATTCGCCAGGTCTGTTGACAGCAACTACATATTACCAGCGAAGGGTACAAAGCGCGGGTTGTTCTTTTGAATACAGCAATTCCATAAAGATTACAGTATATGGTCAATTTACACCGGGGGTTGTCGGAACTGATCAATCGATCTGTATAAACACAACACCGGCAGCACTGACTCAGGTCACAGCACCCTCGGGAGGGACTGGCGCTTATACATACCAGTGGCAGGTTTCAACCGACAATATCACTTTTAATAATATTGGCGGCGCAACAGGTGTCGGTTATGCCCCGGGTGTCCTTGCCGCAGACAGATATTACAGGAGAAATGTTACAAGCGGGACATGCGGTACTACTACCACAAATGTTATCCATATTACCGTAGGAGCAGCCCTGACCGGAGCCACATTTACAGGCAGCGGCGATGCATGCTTTGGTGCAATAAGCACAATAAAATCTGTAATAACAGGCGGCGCACCACCATATATCCTTACTATAACAGGGTATCCTCTTTCACCGGTTGCAGGTTATATCTCAAATTCAAATATATCCCTCGGTTCACTTTCTGTCGGACCGCATACCTATACTCTTGCAACTGTCAAAGATGCATGCGGGAACTCAATTAATCCGAACATTAACTATACGATCAATATAAACGGCATACCAAATATCGCAGGAACTATTCCTGCTTCACAATCTATTTGCAGTGATGGTACAGCCAGTATAACCCTTAATTCAACAGTCAACAATACAATTTTCGCTTATACAGTTGCATCCGTACCGGCAGCTGGTTATTCCTGGACAGCAGGGAAAAACCCTGTAGCCGGATCAATAACGGATGCCGACGGAAATGGTACAGAAACGCTTACAAGACAATTACAGCATAATAATAATGCTGCAGTTGTAGTAACTTATACAATCACACCAACAGGACCAGGGGCAACTGCATGCCCTGGTACTGCAATTACCAGGACAGTAACAGTCAATCCAGTACCTGCCATAACAGCAATGACCGCTACGATCTGTAGCGGAGGATCATTCACTTCAACACCAGTCAATACAACTAATGGCGTTGTACCTGCAGGAACAACATACTACCTGGACAGCTCCAGTAGTGACCGGAGGTGTGACAGGAGGAGTTGCAGGAGCAGGTGCAAGTATAACGGGTACACTTACCAATCCGACAAACACCGTTCAGACAGCAACCTATACAGTAACACCAACCTCAGGAACCTGTCCGGGATCAACATTCACGGTAACGGTTACTGTCAACCCCAAACCGTCAATAACCGCTATGACCGCTGCAACCTGCAGTGCATCAGCCTTTACAGCTACACCTGCAAACGTCACCAACGGAATTGTTCCTGCAGGAACAACATACACCTGGACAGCACCTGTTGTCACAGGAGGTATTACAGGGGGAGTTGCAGGGGCAGGTGCAAGCATAACAGGGACACTTACCAACCCGACAAACTCGAACCAGACAGCAACTTATACGGTTACTCCTACTTCAGGAGGCTGCGGCGGATCTACTTTCACCGTGACAGTGACTGTAAATCCAAAACCGGCAGTAACAGCAATGACTGCAACGATCTGCAGCACCGGAACATTCACTTCAACACCAGTCAATGTCACCAACGGTATAGTACCTGCGGGAACAACATACACCTGGACAGCCCCTGTAGTCACAGGAGGTATTACGGGGGGAGTTGCAGGAGCAGGTGGAAGTGTAACAGGAACACTTACTAATCCGACAAATACAGCACAGACAGCAACCTATACGGTAACACCAACATCAGGGAGCTGTCCGGGATCAACTTTTACGGTAACGGTTACTGTCAATCCCAAAACCGTCAATAACAGCCATGACCGCCACAACCTGCAGTGCATCAGCATTCACGGCTACGCCTGTGAACATAACTGACGGCGTTGTACCTGCAGGAACAACATACACATGGACAGCTCCGGTAGTGACCGGAGGTCTGACAGGTGGAGTGGCAGGAGCGGGTGCAAGTATAACGGGTACTCTTACCAACCCGACAAACACAGCCCAGACAGCAACCTATACGGTAACACCAACCTCAGGGGCATGTCCGGGATCAACATTCTCAGTAACGGTTACTGTCAGCCCCAAACCGGCAATAACCGCCATGACTGCCATAACCTGCAGCGCTACAGCCTTCACGGCTACACCTGTTAATGTAACCAATGGCATAGTGCCGGCAGGAACAACATATACCTGGACAGCACCTGTAGTGACAGGAGGTATGACTGGTGGAGTGGCAGGAAGCGGGAACAGTATCACGGGGACTCTTTCTAACACAACAAACACATCACAAACAGCAACCTATACTGTAACACCAACCTCAGGGAGTTGCCCGGGAGCAACATTTACAGTTACGGTGACAGTAAATCCGAAGCCTGCAATTAATGATATGGCTGCATCCATATGCAATGGAGTACTCTTTACAGTAAGCCCTGTGAACATAACAAATGGTATAGTACCTGCAGGGACAACTTACAGCTGGCCGGCACCGGTTGTAACCGGAGGTATGACTGGAGGAGCAGCCGGAGCAGGAGCAGCAAACATAAGCGGAACGCTTATCAATTCTTCAAGCACCCCACAGACAGCAACATATACGGTGACCCCTTTGTCAGGAAGCTGCACCGGTTCAACATTTACGGTAACAATTACAGTTAACCCGGGTCCGGCTATTACCAATATGACAGCATTGGCCTGCAGTGGAACGCCATTTACAGTAACACCTGTAAATGTCACCAACGGAACAGTGCCTGCAGGGACAACTTACAGCTGGGCATCGCCGGTTGTTACAGGCGGTCTGTCAGGAGGAGCAGCAGGTGCTAACCAGGTAAATATAAATGGTACTCTTACCAACCCGACCAACTCAGCACAGACAGCAACTTATACTGTAACACCAGTTGCGGGAACATGTACGGGAACACCATTCACAGTAACGGTAACAGTCAATCCGTGGCCCGCAATTAATAATTTGACCACAGTGGCCTGCAGCCAGGCAGCATTTACAGTAACACCTGTGGATGTCACTGACGGGATTGTCCCTGGCGGGACAACCTACAGCTGGACCGCCCCTGCAGTTACAGGAGGTATGACAGGAGGTGCAGTAGGATCCGGAGCGGCAAATATAAACGGTACACTTATCAATCCCACAAATACGGCACAGACAGCAATTTACACGGTAACTCCATTAGCAGGAAGCTGCACGGGTGCAACATTCATGGTAACAGTGACTGTCAATCCAAAGCCATCTATTACCCCAATGTCAGCCACGACATGCAGCGAGGCCCCATTTACAGTGACTCCTGCCAACGGATTTAACGGGATCGTACCGGCAGGAACAACCTATAGCTGGCCAGTTCCTGTTGTGACTGGAGGAATGACTGGTGGCGCAACCGGATCAGGTGCTGCAAGTGTAGGTGGTACACTTTTCAACACTACAAATGTATCGCAGACAGCAACCTACACAGTAACGCCGTTATCAGGAGGCTGCACGGGAACGGCATTCACATTAATTGTGACGATTAACCCGCTTCCTGCAACATCGACAATCTCAGGAGATGCAATCATATGCGAAAACGCAACAAATAAAGTCTACCAGGTAACCAATACTCCCGGATCGACTTATGCATGGACAGTTCCTGCATCACTTAACATAACATCACCGGCAGGTATGTACTTCATCATTGTTGATGCGGTTCCCGGAGCTGCATTGCCAGGTGACCAGATAAAAGTGGTGGAAACATTTACTGGCACAACGGGCTGCGTAGGATATCCTGTTTTCAAACCGATAACAGTATCACCGGTAATGCCACCAGCGGTTGTTTCGGGTCCTGTTAGCGTCTGTCAGGGTGATGCAGGAGTAGTATATTCTGTACCCGACCACGCAGGATCAGTCTATTCATGGATAGTTCCAGCAGGAGCATCAATCACTACCGATCCAACACTTCATCAGATTTCTGTTACATTCAGCATGGCAGTAACAGGCCAGGTATCTGTTGTTGAGACATCAGGAACTATATGTACGACCTTCCATACCCCGATAACTGTAACAGTCAATCCTCTGCCGACAGTTTACAATGTCACGGCACCGGGTGCATACTGCACCGGGGATCCGGGAGTAACAATAACCCTGTCGAATTCTCAGACAGGTGTAAATTATCAGCTTTATAAAGATCTGGCTGCCGACGGAGCGACCTTACCAGGAAATACAGGTTCTGCCCTAACCTGGGCCGGCAGGCTTACAGGTTCATATTATGTGGTTGCAACAAATGCAACTACAGGCTGTACACAGACCATGAACGGAACCGTTGTTCCTACGGTGAATATTGTAACCGGCGGAACAATAGGATCCGACCAGGCTATATGCGAAAGCACAGCACCTGTGCCATTTACAAATATTGCGAGCGGTACCGGAGGCGGATCAATAACTTACCAGTGGCAGATCAGCATCGACAACGGAGCAACATACAATAATATACTTGGTGCTACCTCCGCGGTTTACACTTCAGGCACTCTTATAAATGATACATATTTCAAAAGGATCGCTTTTTCCACAATGGGAACAAGCGTTTGTTCAGCTGAATCGAATTTAGTCCTGGTAACGGCAATCAACTTTGTACCGGGCTCAGTTTCAGCAGATCAGACAATATGCGACGGCGATGTCCCTGCAGCATTTACAAGCGTAACACCCACCGGCGACGGCGTCTTCACTTACCAGTGGCTCAGCAGTACAGATAATGTAACCTATACACCTGTCGGAGGAGCTTTAAGCGAAACCTATGCTCCGGCAGCACTGACTGCCGATACATGGTACAAGAGAGCAGTCACTTCAACACTTCTCGGAAAATCATGCACCAAGGAGACGAACTACGGTCAAAGTTACTGTGATCAACTTTACACCGGGCTCGATAGCTACAGACCAGACAATCTGTGAGGGAACCGCTCCTGCTGCATTTACAAGCGTTGCACCAAGCGGCGACGGAGCCTTTACCTATGCATGGATGAGCAGTACAGATAACATAACATTTAACCCGATTGCCGGTGCATTATCAGCAACATATACATCACCTGCACTTACACAGGATACATGGTTCAAACGGGTGGTTACATCAACACTCGGCGGAAAATCTTGTGTTAAGGAGACAAATGTTATAAAGGTAACGGTCAATAATTTTGATCCGGGAACCATCTCTGCACCGCAGACGATATGCGAAAATGATGTACCCACATCATTTACAAGCGTAACACCAACTGGCGACGGAACATTCACATACCTGTGGCAGTTCAGCACAGACGGTTCAACATATAATAACATCAGCGGAGCAACCAGCGAGACATATTCACCGGGAGCTCTTACTATGGATACATATTTCCGCAGGCAGGTAACATGCGACTCTTAATGGAAATCAATGTGTAGAATACACACCTGCAATCCTTATTACAGTAAATAACTTCACCCCGGGTACAATATCAGGAGTACAGACTATATGCGAAGGCGATACACCTGTTGCATTTACAGAAACTGCACCTGCCGGTGATGGTACATTTACATACCAGTGGCGGTTCAGCACAGACGGTGTGACTTATAATAACGTAGCTGTCGGAGGCACAGGGGCAACCTATGCTCCGGGAGCGCTTACCCAGGATACCTGGTATAAACGCGAAACGACATCAACGCTAAACGCAAAAACCTGCACCGAAGAGACAAATACCATCAAGGTAACGGTCAACAACTTTGATCCGGGATCAATAGGCAATGATCAGACTATTTGTGAGAATACCGCACCTTTAGCGCTTACAAGCGTAACACCTTCAGGTGATGGAACATTCAGCTACAAATGGTACAATAGCATTGACGGGACGACATTCGTTCTTATTCCCGGAGCAATCAGCGAGACTTACAGTCCTGCAGCTCTGACAGCAGATACATGGTACAGGAGAGAAGTTACTTCAACACTAAGTGGAAAACCATGTACGGAGATAACCAATATTGTTAAGATAACGGTCAATAACTTTGTACCTGGCTCAATATCGGCTGACCAGATAATTTGTGAAGGAGCCGTTCCGGCAGCCTTTACCAGCGTTGCAGCAACAGGCGACGGAACAATCACCTACAAATGGAAAAACAGTATAGATGGAATAGTCTTCACAGACATCCCGCTGGCAACCAGCGAAACTTATGCATCACCTGCCCTTACGCAGGATACATGGTTTAAAAGAGAGGTCACATCGACAATCGGAGCCAACGCATGTAAAGAAGAGACCAATATTGTAAGTGTAACGGTTATCAATTTTGCAGCGGGCTCGATAGGTTCGGACCAGACAATCTGTGAAGGATCGGCACCTGCAACCTTTACAAGCGTCGCAGCAAGCGGCGATGGTGTTAAGACATACGTATGGCAGAATAGCACTGACAACATCACCTTTAACCCTATTCCGGGAGCAACATCTGCTACATACACATCACCTGCACTTACGCAGGATACATGGTTCAAGCGGGTTGTAACAGCAACAGTCAGCGGACAATCATGTACCAAAGAGACCAATGTTATACTTGTCACAGTCAATAACTTCATTCCGGGAAGCATAGCAACTGATCAGACAATATGTGAGGGAGATACACCTGCCGCATTCACATCGGTTACACCGACAGGAGACGGGACCTTCACTTACCAGTGGCAAAACAGCATCGACGGAGTAAGCTATTCAAATATTACCGGAGCAACGAACGAAACATATGCAGCCGGAGCACTTATACAGGATACCTGGTTCCGCAGGCAGGTCACCTCAACACTTAACAGCTCGCCATGTACAGAATACACAGCAGCAGTGCTGGTTACTGTCAATAACTTCACACCGGGATCAATATCAGCATCGCAGACAATCTGCGAAGGCGATGTCCCTGTACCTTTTACTGCAACAGCACCGGCAGGTGACGGAACATTTGCATTCGAATGGCAAAGCAGTGCCGATGGTATAACATTTGCTCCGATAGTGGGAGCAACAGCTGCAACATATACACCACCGGCTCTTACGGCCGATACATGGTACAAGCGCCTTGCAACGTCAACCCTCGGTTCAAATATTTGTACGGAAGAGTCCAATACGATCAAGGTAAGTGTAAATAACTTTGATCCGGGATCAATAGGTACAGATCAGACGATATGTGAAAACAGCGCACCTGTGCCTCTTACAAGCGTTCCTCCTTCAGGCGACGGCACCTTTACATACAAGTGGTTCAGCAGTCCTGACGGAGCAACCTTCGGAGTAATCCCCGGAGCAATAAGCGAAATGTACACCCCCGGAGCACTTACAGCCGACACCTGGTACCGCAGGGAAGTAACTTCAACATTAAGCGGAAAAGCATGTGTTGAAATAACAAATGTTGTAAGGATAACTGTCAACAACTTCCTACCTGGCTCAATAGGAGCAGATCAGACGATTTGTGAAGGCACTGCTCCTGCACCATTCACAAGTGTTGCAGCAAGCGGCGACGGAGCATTAACATATAAGTGGAAAGAGAGTCCGAATGGTGTTGCATTTACCGATATAGCCGGAGCTACAGCCGAAACATATTCACCGGCATCGGTTACTGCCGATACATGGTACAAACGCGAAACTACATCAACACTAAACACAATTCCATGCATAGAAGAGACCAACATCATTAAGGTTACGGTCATAAACTTTGCACCAGGCGCTATAGGTTCGGACCAGACGATCTGTGAAGGCACTGCACCTGCAGCATTCACCAGCGTTGCCAGCAAGCGGCGACGGAGTGAAGACATACCAGTGGCAGAACAGCACGGATAATATCACCTTTAATAATATACCCGGTGCCCTGAGTGCAACCTATACTTCACCTGCACTTACACAGGATACATGGTTCAGAAGAATTGTAACTGCAACACTTAATACCATACCATGTACAGAGATCACGGACACGGTAAGGGTAACGGTCAATAACTTTGATCCGGGAAGCATTTCAGCACCACAGACGATCTGTGAAGGTGATACGCCAGCAGCATTTGCTTCGGTGACACCAACAGGCGACGGAACATTCACATACCAGTGGCAGAATTCTCTCGACGGAGTAAGCTATTCAAACATCACAGCAGCTACAAGCGAAACTTATGCTTCAGGCGCTCTTACAGCAGATACCTGGTTCCGCAGACAGGTGACTTCGACTCTTAACAGCTACTCCATGTGTTGAGTACACAGTACCGGTACTGATCACTGTCAACAACTTCACACCGGGCTCAATAAGCGCATCATCAGACAATCTGTGAAGGCGATATACCGGCACCGTTTACAGCAGTCGCACCGGCAGGCGACGGCACATTCACGTTCCAGTGGCAGAGCAGCACTGACGGTACAACTTTTGCACCGATTCCTGGAGCAATAGCAGCAACCTATACAGCACCAGCCCTTACCAGCCGATACATGGTACAAACGACTGGTTATTTCGACACTCGGACTTAAATATATGTACGAAAGAGACCAATACCATTAAAGTCACGGTCAATAACTTTGATCCGGGCTCAATAGGAACAGATCAGACGATTTGTGAAGGAAGCGCACCTTCGGCACTTACAAGCGTATCACCTTCAGGCGACGGAACATTCACCTTCAGGTGGTTCAACAGCGCCTGACGGAGTTACCTTCAGTCCGATTGCAGCTGCTGTCAGTGAAACATACAGTCCGGGAGTGCTTGTTGCAGATACCTGGTACCGCAGAGAAGTGACTTCAACTTTAAGCGGCAAAACATGCGTTGAGAATACAAATGATGTCAGGATCACGGTCAACAACTTTATACCCGGTTCAATATCAGCCGACCAGACAATCTGCGAAGGCGATACACCTGCTGCACTTACATCAGCGGCACCTACAGGCGACGGAGTATTCACATACCAGTGGAAGGAGAGCTTTGACGGAGTTGCATTTAACGACATAGTCGGAGCAACCTCAGACACATATGCTCCCGCTGCACTCACGGTCGATACATGGTACAAGCGTGCAACTACTTCAACATTTAACGGGAACATCTGCACTGAAGAGACCAATGTAGTCAGGGTAACAGTTATTAACTTCACACCGGGCTCAATTGGCTCAGACCAGACGATATGCGAATCCACGGCACCTGCAGCATTTACAGGAACACCACCAAGCGGCGACGGTGTTAAAACCTATACATGGGAAAGCAGCACCGACGGAGTGACTTATGCACTGATAGTTGGAGCAACAAGTTCAACATACACATCACCCGCACTGACACAGGATACGTGGTTCAAGAGAATTGTAACCGCAACGCTGAACGGACAAGGATGCAGCGAGGAGACACTTCCTGTTAAAGTTACTGTGAACAATTTTGTCCCGGGAAGCATTTCAGCTGACCAGACAATCTGCGAGGGAGACACACCAGCCGCATTCACATCAGTAACACCGACAGGTGACGGGACATTCACATACCAGTGGCAGAGCAGCAACGATGGGGTTACATTCTCAAATCTCACCGGGGAAACGAGTGAGACCTATGCAGCAGGAGCCCTTGTATTGGATACATGGTACAGGCGCCAGGTAACATCGACGCTCAACAGCATGACCTGTACGGAGATAACGGCAGCTATTAAGGTAACTGTCAACAACTTCGTTCCCGGCTCAATAGGCGCTTCGCAAACTATATGCGAAGGTGATGTACCAGTAGCATTTACGAGCGTGGCAGCGACAGGCGACGGCACATTCACTTATGAATGGCAGAACAGTGCAGACGGAATAACATTTACTGCAATTCCCGGAGCCACATCTGCAACTTATGCAGCACCGGCCCTTATTGCAGATACATGGTATAAGCTAATTGTCACATCGACACTAAGCGGAAATGTCTGCACGAAAGAGACCAATATAATAAAGGTAACGGTCAATAACTTCGTACCCGGCTCAATAGGAACGGATCAGACTATCTGTGAAGGCACAATACCGGTACCGCTTACAAGTGTTACACCCACCGGCGATGGAACCTTTACATACAGGTGGCTTAGCAGTAACGATAATATAACCTTCGTGGCGATCCCGGGTGCAATTAATGAGACATTTGCTCCAGGAGCAATGATTGCCGACAGGTGGTACAAACGTGAAGTCACTTCCACATTGAACGGTAAGCCATGCGTTGAGGAGACAAATACCGTACTCATCACTGTAAATAACTTCGTTCCGGGTTCAATATCCGCAGACCAGACAATCTGTGAAGGAGTAATACCAGTTGCATTCGCAAGCGTTGCACCAACAGGCGACGGAGTCTTCACTTACCAGTGGAGAAGCAGTACCGACGGTGTAAACTACCTGGATATTACAGGGGCAACAGGAGCAACCTATGCTCCGGCAGCTCTTACACAGGATACATGGTTTATACGTTCGGTAACATCAACACTGAACGCCATGACATGCACCGAGGAGACAAATTATGTCAAGGTCACGGTAAATAATGTCAACGGAGGAACGATAATTTCCGATCAGACAATATGTAACGGATCTGATCCTGTTGCCTTCATGAGCATTGTTCACGGAAATGGCGACGGAGCGGTAACATGGCAGTGGCAGAGCAGCACCGACGGAGTCGCTTTCACCGATATCGCAGGAGCCAATTTGCTGAACTATGATTCTCCGGCTCTTATCCAGGATACGTGGTTCAAGAGAATAACCAGCTCGGTTCTTAACGGAGTAACATGCTCGAAAGAGTCAAATGTTGTTAAAGTGACTGTAAATGCAGTTTACGGAGGCATCATTGCAGCCGACCAGACAATATGCTTCGGCATCACTCCCGCACCGGTCACCAGCACTGATGACGGCAGCGGAACAGGCGTTGTTACATACCAGTGGATGAGAAGCGACAACAATGTAATCTGGAATACGATCGCAGGAGCAACAATATCCACTTATAATCCGGGCGTGCTTTATACAGATGTGTACTATAAGAGAATGATTATAAGCATCCAGAACGGAGTTCTCTGCACTGCTGAAAGCAATGTGGTACATATAACAGTCAACCCGCTGCCTGTTGCAATTCTGACAGGTGGTGAAACAATATGTCCGGGACAAACATCAATCCTGAAGGTCAATCTGCCATCAGGGACAGGTCCGTTTGAGCTCGATATCCAGGGCCACGGAGTTGTTACCGGATATGTAAGCGATGCCAACATCATAGTTACACCTGCAGCAACAACAATATACAAGCTGCTGAGAGTAACGGACGCAAACGGATGCGAAGTATTGAGCGGATCACCAAATCTTATGGGATCGGCTACAGTAACCGTACGTGCACTGCCTGTAATAACCACCAACCCGGTAAGCAAGACCATCTGTGAATTCGGAATGGTAACCTTCAATGTTGCGGCTACAGGAACAGATCTAACCTACCAGTGGCAGGTTAAAATCGGAGCTGCACCATTCGTGAATGTAGTTGACGGAGGAGTCTATTTCGGATCCAACTCAGCAACGCTTAGCCTGTTCGGAACCACCAGGGATATGAACGGTTATGTTTACAATGTGATTGTATCAGGATGTTCGACTAACATAACTTCAACTGATGCAACGCTGACAGTGAACACTGTTCCTGAAATTACCAATCAGCCGAAAGACACAATAATATGTTCAACAACAAATGCAGCATTCTCTGTTACTGCAACCGGTACTGCGCTTGCTTACCAGTGGCAGGTAAAAATCGGAGCTGCTCCATTTACCAATGTTGTTGATGGAGGGATCTACAGTGGTGCAAATATGAGCACCCTGAATCTGACCGGTGTTCCGGGTACATATAATAACTCGATATTCAGAGTGCTTGTGAGCGGAACATGCGGAGTACCGGTTTATTCTAACTTCGTGGTACTTAGAGTTAATATACCGCCGACAGCTACAGTTAACCCGACGAACAAAGCAATTTGCGACGGAGGCGGACCTGTTTACTTCATCGGCAACGGATCGGGAATGATCGATTCGCTGAGATGGCAGGTAAGTACTAATGCCGGAGTCACATGGGCAGATATTCACGATAATGCAATCTACAGCGGTGCCACATCGCAGCAGCTGGCTCTTGTAGGCGTACCTATTACCTATAACGGTTACCAGTACAGGCTGGCGCTGATGGCATTCTGCGCAACGACCAATACAACAGTGGCAACGCTTACAGTCAATTCATTGCCGGTTATCACTTTTGCCAGTGATCCGATACCTGCTTGCGGAGGAATTGCACTTACTCTCACCCCGAACATAGCAGGCGGGTCGGGCACCTGGACACAACATTTATGGACAGGAGCTGTTGGTCCTCTGAACAACTACTTCATTCAGAACCCGACATTCAAAACATTGATTTCCGATACCTACATCCTGAATTACAAGGTTAAGGACAGCAATGGATGTTTCGGTAACAAGGATGTTGCAGTAGTGGTTGATAGTCCTGATGCTACCTTTAACCAGGATGTCATTACGGGATGTACACCTGCAACGGTTAATTTCACGAAGGATATGACAGGTATTGCAACCTGGTCATGGGACTTTGGCGACGGATCACCGGTCAACACTACCCAGGCAAATCCTTCGCATGTATATACAAACGCTACACCGGCTACGATACTGTACCGTACAGTCACTCTGACAGTTAATTCTGCTGGAGGATGCACGGCAACCAAAACATCGATGGTCACCGTTTACCCGGCCGTTGATGCCACATTCACTGCAAACCCGATGGTAGTCTGCAGCGGTTCAAATGTATCATTTACTGCATTGCCGGGTGCAAATAGCTATGCATGGGATTATGGCGACGGGGTCAGCGGTCCTGGAGGAAGATTATCGACGCATCTCTATACCAATCTGACAACTGCGTCGGTAGATTATACAGTTCAGCTTACCACATCATCATACTACGGATGTGTTGATATAAAGACGCTGACCATAACGGTAATGCCGGTACCTATACCGCAATTTACCGCAACACCGTCAACTGATAATTATAATCCTGCCGGTAACATTGTCAGCTTCACGAACCTGACCAATGCAGGTACATGGACATGGTCGTGGGACTTTGGCGACAGCGGAACATCGGCTGCTCAGAATCCATCACATACCTATACGGGTATCGGAACTTATAATGTCAAGCTTAGCGTTACCAACGGATCGTGTTCTGCCGATATTACACATCAGGTGCAGATCCTGCCGCTGGCACCGGTTGCAAGCTTTGATAATGTACCTCCGGGTTGTGCACCTCTGTATGTTATTTTCAATAATACATCAATAAACAGGTCGACACCGGGTACTACATACCTGTGGGATTTCGGAGACGGAAGCTATTCAACAGCTGAGAATCCGACCTATACTTACTTTACTTCGGGTACATTCAATGTACAGCTTACGGTAACTGGTCCTGGCGGAACTTCGACTTACGCGAAAACTGTTACAGCACAGATCTCGCCGAAAGCTTACTTTGAGGTAACACCTTCACTGGTATTTGTTAACGATGAGCGTGTAAGGTGCTTTAACCTGAGCCAGAATGCAAATGTTTTCAAGTGGGACTTTGGCGATGGAACAACCTCAAATGAGAGGGAACCATACCACAAGTACATGGAGGAAGGAGTTTATGACATCACGTTATGGGCTTACGATACGACAAGTGCATGTACAGACAAGTTCGTACTTTCGCCTGCAGTTACCGTTGAGCCGGCCGGAGAAGTAAGGTTCTCGACAGTCTTCACACCTAACAAGGAGGGACCGATAGATCGTACAGATCTTCCCACGGGAGGCACGGAAATTGACCAGTTCTTCTTCCCGCCGATACGTGAAAAGGTTATCAACTACAAGCTGCAAATCTTTAACAGGCTTGGAGTGCTGATCTTCGAAAGCCGTAACATTAATATCCCGTGGAACGGATACTATAAAGGCAAGCTTTGTCCGCAGGGAGTATATGTATGGTATGTTGAAGGCAAGTATGCCAACGGTCAGCCGTTCAAGAAGGTAGGGGATGTGACGCTATTACATTGATAGTTAACTAAGTTTTAGAGAAGCCTGCAGATAATGCGGGCTTTTTTTTTAGAAAAAGGTACAAAGGTCCAATGGTTCAACGGTACAACGGTAAGAAGAAATATAATATTAATTTGTTTATGTTGAAATATATCGTATATTTACATACGAAATATATCGTAACGAATATAATCGCAAGACAATGAAGACAAATCCTTTTAAGTTCGGAACAGTTGTTGACGGTCCTTACTTTACTGACCGGGAGGATGAAGTGGATAAAATTTCCTCATTTATAAAAGGAGAGAACCACCTGATATTAATAAGTCCAAGGAGGTTTGGGAAAACCAGTCTGGTAAGGAAAGTAGTAAATGAATCGGGCCGGAATTATATATTTCTGGATATGCAGTTGGTGTTATCTGCAGAAGATTTTGCATCGCAACTCCTAAAGCGTGTCTACAGGATTTACCCGGTTCAAAAATTAAAGGGTTTTATAAAATCATTCAGGCTGATACCTGTAGTGCACCTTAACCCCGTAACAGGAGAGGCAGAAATATCTTTCAAACCGGGATCAAAAGAATTAACCCCTCTTGAAGATGTTTTAAACCTTATTGAAAAACTTGCGACAGATAAAAAGAAGATAATAATTGTGCTGGATGAATTCCAGGAAATATTCAGGATCGCAGATGGGCTTGACCGGTTTTTACGATCTGTAATGCAGAATCACAGGCATATCAATTATATCTTTATGGGGAGCAGCGAATCGATGATCAGGGAGATTTTTGAAAAAAAGAGCTCTCCCTTTTACCGCTTTGGCTCATTTATGGTCCTGGGGAAGATCCCAAAGGAAAAATTCAAATTGTTTCTGACCGAAAAGTTAATTGGAATCACTGATCAAAGCAATGAATTGGCGGACACTATTCTTGCGATAACTTATTCTCATCCCTATTATACCCAGCAGCTTGCATTTACAGTTTGGGAGCAGCTTAACAGGTCAGGGTATATAGCAGGAATTGTTGAAACATCCGCAAATGAAATAGTACAGAGTCATGACAATGATTATGAACGGTTGTGGAATAGCCTTAACCGGACAGATATGACAGTTTTGACAGGGATGGCTCTAAGTGATATATCACCATTGTCAGATGAATTTTCACAGAAGTTTGGAACTGGTGCAGTCAGTACGGTATTCAGCACGCTTCAGAGGCTTGCACACAAAGGAATGCTTATTAAAGAAGGATCAGCATATAAAATTGATGATCCGTTTTTTAAAAGGTGGATAGTTTTCAGGAGGCAGATATAAGGCGCAGCGGCGCAACGGTACAACGACATAACGGCACAACGGCTCAATGGCGCAAAGGCAGGAAGAGATGAGAGGGTGAAAGGGAGAGTGGGTGAATGGGAGAAAGATAAACAGTGTTACTCCTTGTAAAACTCCGTGTAACACAGTGGTAAAAAATAGAATTACAAGACTAAAGAATGTAGGACCTACCCATACCTCATACCACAAACCTCACTACATTTCTTATCTGCTCATTTAGAGCGAATTAACATCTTAAAAGTATTTAGAATGTTTCTAAATTATTATCAGCATAAATTTTGTTGATTTTTTTGTGTCACAAAATGGTCAAAACCGACATGTATATATAAAATGTCTGTCAATAACTAACTAAACAATTTTGAGATATGCAGTTTTATGATCAAATCAGGCGGATTGAACGTATTGATTATTTAATACGTTCCCGGTCAACCGGTCGACCCGTTGAGTTGGCTCAGAAACTAGGTATTTCACAAAGCCAACTTTACCAGACCATGAAAATTATGAAGGTTATGATGGATGCGCCTATCTACTTTTCAAAGCAGGAGCAGTGTTACTGTTACAGGGAAAGAGCAAAATTCATTTGTACCTTCAAGAATCCGGAGAAGAATTTTTAGCTAATTGAAAAAAAATTACTAAAAAAATTCTCACTCCGGAGAAAAAAGAGTGAAGAGTTTTATATTGCATCATCTTGCTGATTGTAGATTAAACATTTCCTGTTGCTAATTTTTATCGCCATGATAAAAAAAAGGAAAGAGTCACCGGGTGAAATAAGGGAACGGCTGAAACGGCTGAAGGGCACACTTAAATTCAAACATAAAGGGATCTCTCTTACTGAATTCAGGAAAAAAGTAATTCAGCGGGTACGTTCACCAAATTTAATTAATTATTAAAAATTCATGTTACAAGAACAGTCTATTGATATGTATATGTGGTTATTATCATATTAAAAATAAAACTAACAAAAATGTGCTTCTATACTAAAATGTGGAAAAATATGTCGAACGATTAAAACTTAACTAAATGAAAAAAGTACTTATTTTATTACTGGGTGCCATTGTACTCATTTCCTCGTGCTCAAAGGAAGAAAATCTCTCAAGCAGGAAGACCGATTCAGTTGTAAAGAAAATTCTTACCCCTGAGGAAGTCGTGTTAAAAAACAAACTTGAAGCCGCATCTCAGGTGGTCAGAGATGTTGTTCTTAAATCTCCTGAAGTCGTAAAAGAAGTCAGTGATTTGATCAACAGAAAAATGTACAGGGATGATTATATCCCTTTTAAAGATTTATTTGAACCTCAGGAAAATTCAAATCTGAAAAGCGCCGGGATACAATCTACGCTATTTGAGAAAACATTCGACGAGATTATTAATAGTAAATCTGACATTAATTCGGAGCTTAAAGAATTCCTTGTTGCAGCGGATATTGTCCTCTATTCTCCATATCCGATTGAAGACTATCCAGTTGAAAACCAGTTACCAACCTGCACATCGGATCCGATCGATAATGATATTGAGAATCTGGGTTATCAACTTGAAGATGATGGGTCATATTTAATGGTAGAAGTTGATGAAGAGTATTCAGAAGATTATCCAGTATGGATTGTTATGGAGGACGATTCTGATTCAGAAATTTCAATACCATCGCCAGATCCCTACCACCACAACAAATGGTAACAATTCATCAAATGCGAGTTGGTTGGGTAAATAGTACAGAACAATATGATGGTATTATTTAGCGGAGGATCTGAATTTAAATTTTGTCTATTAGGAGGAACCATTACATTAAACTAGTGCTACAACTTTTACCGGATTACAATCTTGTGACTTAACAAGAGTCGCATGATTAGAAACGATAAGTGGGTAAATTTTCAATATGAACTTGATGATGACTGGTATGTTTCAACTGATGGATCAACTGATGAAGGGTCAAGACAATTTGGATTAATTGAGTATGACAAGAACAAAATCAGTATTTACCCTTAGTTTTGAACCAAAAGTAAAAATTGACAAAATTGAAGTCTCTGCAGGCAAAGGTAGAATTAAAAATAGAATCTCCATGAGGGATGGATAAAATTAGATAATTATTTAAGTAGGGATAACTTTTATTAGATTTAATCAAGACTGATATGGGACAAGGTCTACAAGATGGTTACAGAATTTTTGCTGCAGGTAATGTGTATTGGACATTACCTATTATGGATTATTAATTTAATTAGGCTGTTTTAAAACATATTTGTTTTAAAACAGCCTTTTTAAAATTAAAAAATATGAAAACAAGAAGTTAGTTCTTTGTACTCTTATTGTGGAGTAATTATAAATGGTTATGGACAAGATCCAGAAAAGAAAATTAGTATTGGAGCATCAATAAATTATGCATTTTTAGGTGAAGGTGATTATGGTGGCTTTTATTATAATAATAGCTATTTTATATTCAATAAAGCCATCATTTCAGATATCAGCATCACTAGGCTTTCTCATTTCCTCAAATAACGGGAAAGACTACATTTATCTGTTCTCACAATAATGCATATTTATTGGGGGATTTATCTTTAAAATTATTCCAATTAAAACGAAAATAATTGAGTTATATTTGGGAATTGGGTGTTCAAACGGTATCGTTCGGAGATAGAGTACAGAGTGTTTTCTATTGATAATAAGACAACAGTTACAAATTCTAATGAAGAATCTTTTGATATTGGCTATTTAGGTTCAATTGGACTTGGATTTAAAGTTACTCCAAAACACTTATGATATTGCTAAATGGAGAATTGCATAGTTATAATAAAGGAACAGGAATTTCTTCTTTTGGATTAGGGATAAATTACAGATTTTAAAATGATGAGATCGTTCGTACTTGGAATATATTTTACTATTATTCTTTGCAAAAGTCAGAAGCGCAGGAGGACACATTAAGAGATTTAATTTATTATGCTGGGAGTTGGTTATTTTGCTGATATAACACAATTTCTGAATCCGGGTTTCAATGAACCCACATATGTAAAAGTAAATCCAGAGGTATTAGGAAAGATTTATCATGGTCAGAGTCATCTGGTTTCGTTTTGGGTATAAATTTAAAACTGATTTTATTGTATCCTGTTATCTTTCAATGGCAAAGACAAAGCAGGAATATAATGATGCGTTAGGTCTTTATTGGGATGAATATCTGACAGACAATTATTCTTTTATTGATCTGATGATTATGAAAGAGCTCAACCATAAGAATAATCATTTTTCATTTGGGACAGGAGTTCTTTTCAGGGATTATAATCATCCAGGATATTAGTTATGATAATTACGCCAATATATAATGCAGGATAATGAAGTAATTGATGTGACAAATCGGATTGCCTCATCCGAATCAATCTTAAAATGAATGACTTGGGTGTAGTATTTAATTTTGAATACTATTATAGATTTAAAAATAATTTATCCATAGGTGTATCGTGTTCTACTAATCTGATTTTTGATATCGGATTTGAAACTATTCAGATTTCACCTTTGATAGGCATAGTATTTTGAATAAAATAGCATAAGAAGAAACTGGTAGTCTCGCTGCTGCCTCTGGCGAATATCGGATCAGTGTGGTGCCCGTAAAGCAGTACTGCTTCTTACCCCGGGTCATATCCGGGGTAAGTGCAGTGCTCAACTTACCCCAGACTTTAGTCTGGGATTGAGGAATAAGTTAAGACTTAGGGCTTTAGCCCGTAACAATATGATATGAATAAAAAAACGGCTGCTTCTTCACCTCGTGCTAAGAGGTTCGGGACTAAAGTCCCACTCTGCGAAGGATCTGCTTTACCCCGGGCTGAAGCCCGGGGTAAGTTGGTCCGAGAACAGAATTCGGATCATAACTGAAGAGAATCTGCTAATCCCCAAGTAGATGCCCAGGGTAAGGTGGTTCGATTATAGAATCCAGGTCATGGCAGAAGCGGATGAGCATTAACCCCAAGCTTCAGCCTGGGAACGTTAAGGCTGAAGAAGACCAGCACTAACCCCAGGCTTCAGCCTGGGGAATAGAGATCAACAAGGAAACCAGGGCTTTAGCCCGGAATAATAAGAGATGAATAAAAAACTGCTGCATCCACTCCTTGTGCTAAGAGGTTCGGGACTAAAGTCCCACTCTGCGAAGGATCTGCTTTACCCCGGGCTGAAGCCCGGGGTAAGTTGGTCCGAGAACAGAATTCGGATCATAACTGAAGAGAATCTGCTAATCCCCAAGTAGATGCCCAGGGTAAGGTGGTTCGATTATAGAATCCAGGTCATGGCAGAAGCGGATGAGCACTAACCCCAGAGCTTCAGCCTGGGGAATAGAGATCAACAAGATAACCAGGGCTTTAGCCCGGAATAATAAGAGATGAATAAAAAACTGCTGCATCCACTCCTTGTGCTAAGAGGTTCGGGACTAAAGTCCCACTCTGCGAAGGATCTGCTTAACCCCAAGCTGAAGCCCGGGGTAAGTGGGTCCGATAGCAGAATCCGGATCATTGCTGTAAAGAATCTGCTAATCCCCAAGTTGAAGCCCGGGGTAAGTGGGTCCGATAATAGAATCAGGATTATAGCTGAAGAGAATCTGCTAATCCCCAAGTAGATGCCCAGGGTAAGGTGGTTCGATTATAGAATCCAGGTCATGGCAGAAGCGGATGAGCACTAACCCCAAGCTTCAGCCTGGGAACGTTAAGGCTGAAGAAGACCAGCACTAACCCCAGGCTTCAGCCTGGGGAATAGAGATCAACAAGAAAACCAGGGCTTTAGCCCAAAACAGTTATACATATGGCCTACGTCAAGAACTGGCTCCACTGCGTGTGGGGAACAAAAAACAGACTGCCTTACTTATCTGATGAGATAAGGGATACAATCATAACCCATATCCTGTCAAATGCAAAGCAGAAAAACATCTATATCGATTCACTTAATGGATACAAAGATCATATTCATTGTCTTTTGTCTTTGGACCCGGATCAGACATTATCAAAAACTATTCAGATGATAAAAGGAGAATCGTCATATTGGATTAATAAAAGCAAACTTACAAAATTTAGATTCGAATGGGCTGTAGAATACTTTGGTATATCTGTTAGCGAATCTCAAATTCAAAAGGTTAGAAATTACATAAAAAATCAGGAAGAACATCATAAAATCAAAACATGGGAAGAAGAGTATAATGAGTTTCTTAAAGAATATGGTTTTGACAGGTTACCGGGCTTCAGCCCGGTGTAAGCCGGTCCGAACGCCCAATGCCGCATACTGCCCGCCGCTCTCCGATTTATGATTGATTATCTTGTTTTTTTTCGATATTTTTAGGGCTTAATATTGGCTGATATGAAAAAAGCAATCTTTCTTATTTGCACTGCCCTTTCTCTTCTTCCTTCCTGCGTGAAGGAGCGCGAAAAAGCACGCCTCCTTGAATATGAAATAAAAGGTCAGCTCTATACCTATGAAGGTTTCGCATTCAGGTATAATGATTATGTCAATAACATAAGCCAGGGGTATGACTGGCATATCTATAACCTGGGACAGAGTGCCCTCTATATTCAGGCTTATGATAAAACCTTCACCAAAACACTTTTCAATTATCCGGATTACCAGGCTGAATTCACAGTTGAGCTTCCTGAAGGGAACTCAAAGATATACCGTTCATCTAAAGGTCAGTTCAGGATGACAGGACTGGAAATGGGAGACGTGGTTGGCGACTTTCATTTCACCATGAAGAATGTCCTCGACCCCCTCGATTCGATTATGATCGTCAATGGTTATTTCAGAATATATCTTGAACGGCGCGATAGAGTATTCTCCAAATAGAAAAAACCATGGTCATTCCCTATTTATAAGACTGGTTTGAGGTATGGGGTATGGGGAAGAGCCTTAAATTTCACACTTACTTTCTCTGAATTGGATAAGTTTTCTGAGTTTAGCAGAAATAGTATTTATCCGAATTTGGAATTCATTAAAAACCTCATCATCCAGATAATTAATCTCGTGAGCGATTATTATCTGAGTTAAGAGTTCAGCTAGAGAGCCTTTTGAAATATAGAAACAATTTATGGTTCTCTTTGACCTTCCCGATTCTTCTCCCTCAGCGATATTTGAGGGGACGCTAACTGCAGCTCTTTGCATTTGATCTCGTAATCCATAGTCTTTTGAAATTAACCCGGAATGAGTTTGTTTATAAGTATACACAGCCAAATTTTTGGCTTCATTCCAAACTTCAAGATGTTTGATGTTTCCCATGATGAAAAATTTATAATTAGCACTTAAAAAATACGGCATCATAAAAATACAGAACAACACTTTAATCTCCAATTTTTTCTTCCCCAAACCCCATACCTCAAGCCTCAAACCTTCTTCCAAAAAAATCCCCGGAAGATAATCAGCACTCTTCCGGGGAATGGTCTCTGGTCAGAACGACCACATGGTTAATTAAATGAGACCTTTTGCACAAAATGCAGCGAGAGACACATAATAAATTATATTTTCAGAACCAGGACATATTGCTTAATTGACAGTATTATAAAATTAAACAATAATCAGATTATTTCCAAATTTTTTTCTTAATTTTTTAGAATTCTCATTTTCTTTTTAACCACTGAGTTACACGGAGTTTTTCACGAAGTTACACAGAGTCCATAGCCTGGTGCTCCCCCTTTGTATTTGCTTATCTTCACGCCATTGAACCTTTGTGCCGTTGCGTAACACCTTTCAACAGATACCACACCTTCCCCCACCTTAACGGATAATACAGAAGTGCTTTCCACCCGCTATTGCAATTATACCTTTTCTTCATAAACCTGATTGTCGGGAAAAGATCACCCAGAAGAAACAGTGTCTTCCGATGCAAACCGGGGACCTCACTAATATTGTGACGGTATAGCACTGCTCTGTCAGGAGAAGAATTGTCCTTCGGACTTTTCAGGAAAATAATAAATCTGTCTATTGAAGAAGGATTATTCCTTTTATTAATAAATTCATTAATCCCTTCAGGGAAAGATATTCCCCACAAATCCCTCAGAGGTTCAAGCTTCCCGGCAAGAATCTCACTCATGCCGGCATCCATTGCATATTCAAGCAGATCATTGTTGATGATCTCATCCTTGTATCGCTCAATCAATACAACCAGGTCAGCATATAACCTGAGCTGCGATTCATTATTCATTTCATGCGAGTACATATGCCTGACAAGATAAAGGAAGAATAACTGAGGCGAAGGAATAAAGGTCTTTTCAGCCTTTATTTCTATCTCCGTGCTGCTGACATAAAGCATCCTTGTAAGTCCATTTTTACCTGTTCCGAAAAGTTCATTATGGAGTTCAAAAGAAAATCCATCTTTTATCAGCGTTGGAAGATGCTTTCCTGCATCAGCCAGAATTGATTTATGAAAAACTGATTTTACAGGAAGGGAGATGAATCCATTGTTCATCAGTAACCTGCGAGCCTTCAGGCAATCTTCCCTGGTTGCCAGAACATCAACATCTGTCATCTGTCTGAGCCCGGAATTACCGTACACGGATAATTCAAGAGCCAGTCCCTTGAGAAGAACAATTTTGATTTTTTCCTTGTTGAGCAGTCTCAGAACCCCACCCATAGCTTCAGTATTCCGGGCATTCCTGCTGAGACTTGCCATGAGCGAATTCCGGAGGCGTTCAGATACTTCAGGAGGTACAAATTGAAGAAATTTAAGATTCTCAAGATTATTATAGACCAGAGCAGCAACACCGTGGGTATTCGCAAGTGATGCAAGATAATTCCAGTCCTTAACTTCTTCTGCAAGGGATTGCAACGTCACCTTCAGTTCTGCATTGAAAAAAAGACGGCAGAGCCCCAGAAGAAGCATCTCTTCGTTTCTGATGCTGATATCACTTTTCATTTATCAAACCTGCTGCTCTGTTTGGTATACATATTGTAATACATTCCTCTTTTCTTCATCAGCTCATCATGAGTACCTGTTTCAGCAACAGATCCCTTGTCGAGAACAATAATCCTGTCGGCCAGGTTGATATTAGTAAACCTGTGGCTTATCAGTATGGATGTTCTCCCGCTAACAATATCCCTGAAACGGCTGAAAATATCATATTCGGTATCAGAATCAAGGGCGCTTGATGGTTCATCGAGTATAAGTACAGGAGCATTCCTGAATAGAGCCCGTGCAAGAGCTAATTTCTGCCATTCGCCCCAGCTTAGCTCACGACTATCATCAAACAGGTTACCAATAACGGTCGAATAGCCATTAGGAAGTTTATCAATCAGATCATGAATTCCCGTCGTTTCAGCTGCTGATCTGATCTTTTCACCAGGTTTTTCCTCATCAATATTGCCGAGGCGGATATTCTCCCCGGCTTCCATGTTGTAAAGCATAAAATCCTGGAATACAACAGAAAACAGCTTTCTGTACTCTTCTGGATTTATATTCTTTATATCAACGCCATCGTATCTTATGGTACCTGAATCAGGATCATAAAGACGGCAGAGAAGCCTTACAAGAGTGCTTTTACCTGCACCATTCGGACCGACAAGGGCGATGACTTCACCTTTTTTAATTTCAAAGGAGACAGCATTTATTGTCTTATCCGTATTCCCCGGATATGTAAAGGAGAGATCATTGACTTTAATACCATTGCTGAAACCGGAAATTGTAACAGCCGGGGAAACTGCATTTATTGTCTCTTTAAGGTTGAGGAACTCAAATGTATCGCCAATGAAAAGACTATCTTCATAAAGGCTGGCGAGAGAACCGAAAAGATCTTTTATATAAACCATTCCCTGCCTGAAGGCCAGAACAAACATTGCCATTTTGCCAAGTGTAAGTGTGCCATTGATCGTCTGACGGGCAATAAACAAAAGAGTAAACAGCACAGCCGCTGCTTTGAAAATATCTGAAAAAAGCTCGATAAATGTTCTTTTCCTGACAATCCTGATCTCCTCTTCTTTTGTTTTCAGGAATGACTTGTTAAAGAGTGAAATGAAGTACTTTCCAAGCCCGAATAACCTGATCTCCCTTGAAGGTCGCTCGCCGGTAAGGAGCCAGTTGAAATAAGTTGCTTTCCTTGCCTCGGGAGTCTGTTCCCGTTGAAAGTTATAGATCAGACCGGCATAATGCAGCCTGAGCCAGATCCCCGGAATATTTACAATTATCAAAAGAAAAGCAAGACTCCAGTGGAGAGTCAAAATCAGTCCTGCCATAAGGATAAGGGAAAGAAGTCCCCTGAACATCGAAACAAGGTTATTTAAAATGCTGTTTGGCCGCCACGGGGCCTCCCTTGTGGCCCGGGTCAGACAGTCATAATATTCGGGGCGTTCAAAATTGATAAGATCAAGCTTAACCGCTTTGGTGTGAAGCAATCCGTACATATAAGCTTCAAGCTTCATGGACTGCTTTTTACGTACAAAATTGCCAATATCTGAGCACGCTTCATCCAGGAACCAGATGACCACAACCGTTATAATTAGCCATACGATATGGACAATGGGAGTACCCGGAGCGGCAGAAGCGGCCTGTGTGATTCCATCGATCAGTCCTTTGATCATCCAAATAAGGGCCAGGGGAAGAAAACTACGAAGAACAGAAATGGCAATATTTGCAGCAGCCCATCCTGGTGCTGATTTCCATACAAGCTTAAGTGAGTCGCTGAATAATTTTATTTTGTTCCTCATACAATAACTTACCTCCTTACAATCCCGCTTTGGAGGGACCGGAGGTCTATTTAAATTTTTTCCATATCAACAAACCTATAACCCTAAGCCTGTTAAAAAAATAATCCGGCTTTGTATTTATCCTTATATCTGCCGGAACCGGGTTTTCACCAGTTGTATCAGCACCTACGATCCTGCCAGCTATTTTATCGGAATTTACCGGATTATCAGCATATGCATTGCTGTCGCCTCTTGCAAAGAACCAGGTAACACCGTTTTTAATGATTGTATTAACCAGTCTATGAACAATCAGTCCGTTCTCTCTTTTTATTGCTATAATCTCTCCAGGCACAGGCAATCCTTTAAGATGAATTGGTTCTATAAGAATTAATGAACCGGGTTTTATGGATGGATACATGCTGTAGCCGTGTGCTTTTATCCGGATGGTTTTGCCTTCCGAAAGAAGCTTAAGTCCGATGTCTTTTACAATCCCCTGATTATTCATTTTCCAGTATATGATCAATTACACTTCTGTCGGGTTTGAAAAATAGTCTTACTGTCGGAATAGTTCCGCACATGATGGAGACCGATCCCAGAAGTCTGGCTATTATCTCCGGATCCCAGTTGTGCTGAATGCAATTAGCCATTACCTTGCTGACAGATTCAGCTCCCCGGACAGGTATCAGTTCATTTTTCATTCCATGTTCAATCAGGAAGATCTTATTCAGCTGAGATACAAGAGGCACATCATTCTTGTAAACCGGAGTGTTATACATCAGGTATCCAGTCCCGGTTTTATGGAGAATAAGCCTGTCGTCATGAATGACCCTTGCACCTGACTGATCCCATAGTTTTGCCATGGTGGTCTTGCCTTTGCCTGATATGCCGCTGAAGAGAAAACCATGTCCGGCGTTATTAACTCCTGATGCATGGATCATTATATCGCCATGAATAACAGAAAGATAATAAAGTATAAGACCATCAAGCGGGTATTCCATTGGATCGGCTTTCCGATCAGTGCCATCGAGCCACAGGTCCCAATTTCTTTCATTAAATGAAAATTTTAAAATTCCCTTTTTCTTTTTTGAAGAAAGTGGAAAAACAGTTTTAATGAAAAGGTCATTATGATGCTTTAAAACACTCCAGAAATTATTGTTTTTTTTGATCCTTATCCCGTTGATCTCTTCGACATAAGGGGCATTAAATACCTTTCTTGCTTTAGCTGGAAGAACATATTTTCCGTCATGAACATTTATGAGTATATCGGAATTGTTTTCGCCGGTAATGTTCCGGAGGAATCTCTCGGATGGAACAAGATCCGGTCCGTCAGCCTGACTCTCAAATCTGATATTGTAACCAGCAATATTTAAATTATAATTCTTCATTCAACTCAAATCCATTCATCCTCCGTTCAGGAAGCAGGGGGGTGTCTTGATGACAAGAAATTTTACTCTTTAATTATCAGATATTTACTCATGTTATCAATAAATGAAAAAACATCATCAGTCGCATTCTCTTTATCGATTTCATATTCATTTATTAAATTTTCTATTATATCTCCGACACTCATTTTCCCGTCAATTAGTTCCCAGATGAAGGCCCCTGTTTCGTTAAGAGTGTAAACACTGTCCATGTCAGCTATATTATTTGCAATAGGAACAAGTACATATTCATTTCCTGTTTTTTTAGTTACAATCGAAGGCGACCTTGAAATAATTGAGTTTAAATCAACCATTGGATTTCATTTGAAATTATTTCTTCTCATTTTCTCCTCCTGCATAATGTGTAAAGTGGTGAATGGGCCATTTTTACCAAATGTAAGAAATTTCAGGTTCATTTTCTTACCTTCGCAAAAACCAAAATTTATGAGCAGAAAGGGAAATAGCCGGAAGAGTCCGGGATTATCAAAAGAATCAGTCGCAGAACAAATAATCAATATTATATCCAAAAGCCCTGAACAGGGATTCAATTACAAGCAAATTTCCAAACGCCTTAATCTGAATGATCCTGCTGAAAAGCAAATGGTCTCGGAAATCCTTAAGGAACTTAAAAAGAAAGGAACTGTTCAGGAGATTAACCAGGGAAAATACAGGGCAAAGCTGAGCCGTGGTTATATAACCGGTACGGTCGATATAACCCGGATGGGATATGGGTTTATTTCGTCGGATGAAATAGAAGAAGATGTCTTTGTTTCTGCAAGGAACCTCCGCACTGCCATGCATGGCGATAAGGTGAAAGTATGGCTCTATGCAAAGAGGAAAGGAGCCAGACCTGAAGGTGAAGTTGTGGAGATAATTGAAAGATGGCGCACTACATTTGTCGGGACAGTTGAGATCATGCCGAATTTTGCATTTCTCATTCCTGACAATAAGAACATGCCTTTTGACCTCTACATTCCTTCCTCAAAACTAAACGGGGCAAAACAGGGAGAGAAAGCTGTTGCAAAAATCACTGACTGGGATTCTAAATCAAAGAATCCGGTTGCCGAAATAATAAATGTTCTCGGAGAGCCAGGACTGCATGAAACCGAGATGCATGCGATACTTGCAGAATTTGAACTGCCATACCATTTTACAGAAGAGGTTGAAAAAGATGCAGAAAAAATTCCCGCTGAGATCAGTGAAAAAGACATTAAATCGCGTCGCGACTTCCGCAAGGTGCAGACCTTCACCATCGACCCTGCTGATGCCCGCGATTTTGATGATGCTCTTTCACTGAAGCAGCTTGAAAATGGCAACTGGGAAGTCGGAGTGCACATTGCAGATGTGACGCATTATGTATTACAGGGTTCTCTTACTGAAGAAGAGGCAAAGCAGCGCGCAACCTCGATCTACCTTGTCGACAGGGTTGTTCCTATGCTGCCGGAGAGACTTTCAAATCATATCTGCTCACTTAATCCAGGTGAGGACAAGTTAACTTATTCCGCTGTTTTTGAACTTAATGATAAATCAGAAGTGCTCAATGAATGGTTTGGAAGGACGATAATTAATTCCAACAAACAATTCTCTTATGGAGAAGCTCAGAAGGTAATTGACACAGGCGATGGTGAATTGAAAGAAATGGTTCTGACTCTTCATAAACTGGCACAGCAGCTTCGTACAAAACGCTTCTCTATGGGAGCATTTGCCTTTGAAAAAGTTGAAGTGAAAGTTTGACCTTGATGAGGCAGGCAAACCTCTGGGAATTAAATTCCGTGAGATGGGTACTGCCAATCAGCTGATTGAAGAATTCATGCTTCTGGCTAACAGGCATGTGGCAGAATATGTCGGGAAAAAGCTTAAGAAGAGACCTTTCGTTTACCGCATCCACGATAAGCCTGATCCTGAGAAGATCGACAACTTCAGTAATTTCATCAAGCGTTTCGGGTACAAGCTTGTTGAAGATGATAAAACATCGCTTCCAAAAGCCATGAACAGACTTCTCCATTCAGTAACCGGGAAGAAAGAGCAGAATATAATAGAAACTCTTGCATTAAGAGCGATGGCCAAAGCTGTTTATTCAACAGAAAATATTGGTCATTATGGTCTTGCATTTAAGTATTACACACATTTTACATCGCCTATCCGGAGATACCCCGATATGATGGTGCACCGGCTTCTGACCTCTTATCTTGCTGAAGAAACCCCGGCAGGCCAGGATAAATATGAAAAGCTTTGCGAACACTCTTCAAAAATGGAACGCCTGGCTGCTGAAGCTGAAAGGGCATCTGTCAAATACAAACAGGTTGAGTATATGAGCGATAAGACCGGGACGGAGTTTGAAGGTGTTATTTCAGGAGTGACCGAATGGGGTATTTATGTGGAAATAGTTGAGAACCAGTGCGAAGGAATGATCCATATCAGGGAGCTCGGAGATGATTATTTATGAATATGATGAGGAGAATTACTGTATAAAAGGCCGGTCATCCGGTAAGGTTTACACGCTCGGTGACAAGGTCACGATCGAAGTCGTAAAAGCTGATCTTCAGAAGAAGCAGCTGGATTACAAGCTGGTATGATCTTCCTTAATTATCGACAGCAACTCCTCTATTGCCTTTTCCTCAGGTACATTCTTCTTCACCTGTACCGGTCCCCTGTATATATGCACTTTACCAGGTCCTGCACCTACATACCCGTAATCAGCACCGGCCATCTCTCCGGGGCCGTTAACTATGCATCCCATAATCGCAATTTTTAGTCCTGTGAGGTCAGCAGTTGCAGCTTTTACTTTTTTTATTGCTTCCTGAAGGTTGAACTTTGTGCGTCCGCACGTGGGACATGAAATATAACGGGTTCTGGTTATCCTTGCTTCAGTAGCCTGCAAGAGGGAGAAGGAGATCTCTTTAAGTTTTTCTCCCTGAACCTTACCCTTATTTGTGAGACAAAGTCCGTCAGCCTGTCTCAGAATAAAATAGCGGCCCAGGAGTGCGGAAACATCAATGGCGAGTTTTTCCGGATCATCTTCATTGAATACAGGATTCAGAATGATTTTTTCTTTTGGTTTTTCAGGAATTGAGGGAGGCACTTCTCCCGGGAAAGTGATTAATCTGCCATGATAAATTTCACCACTTTCATCAAGGTACTGACCGTTTTTATAAGTTATGACCTCAGGTCTGTAATGGCTCTCATTAAATTTAAAACCGGTACTTGAAACAGGAACAGATACCCGTCCTGCCGATCCACCAAGGAAATTCAATATCTCTTTTGCAACGGGGATCTCCCGCTCCGGATCTTCAGATAATGAGACCCTGATGGTATCGCCTATTCCTTCAGAGATAAGCGCTCCGATGCCGGCCGCAGATATGATTCTTCCATCCTCTCCTTCACCTGCTTCAGTAACACCGAGATGGATCGGATATGAAAAACCTTCATCCTGCATCATGCTCACCAGCAGTCTGTTGGCCTCTAAAGTTACAATAGTGTCGGAAGATTTTACAGACAGCACCAGGTTATTGAAATTCTCTGAACGGAATATCCTTATAAATTCAAGCGCAGACATGACCATTCCTTTCGGGGTATTTCCATAACGGTTCATAATACGTTCAGATAAGGAACCATGATTAATGCCCACCCGGATCACAGTGTTATTTTCTTTGCAGATATTAATAAGGGGAAGAAGCCGCCCATGGATCCTTTCCAGCTCATCTTTGTTTACATTCTCTGATAGTGCAGTTTTGACGTATGAGGTTCTCTTATCGGCATAATTGCCCGGATTGATCCTGATCTTTTCAACAATCCGTGCTGCCGTTTCAGCAGCTACAGGGTTGAAATGAATATCAGCTATAAGAGGTGTTTCAAATCCGGCTTTCTGCAGTTCTTTCTTAATATTTGCAAGGTTCTCAGCCTCTTTTTTCCCCTGTGCTGTAAGACGGACAAAATCTGCCCCGGCTTCAATAATCCTGATACACTGGGCCACAGATGCCCGGGTATCAAGAGTGTTGGTGTTGGTCATCGACTGGATACGGATCGGGTGTGTGCCACCGAGGGGGGTGGAACCGATGGAGATTACTGTAGATAGGTAGGAAGACCCCCTGTGGTCCCCCTGGGAGGGGGACAAATTATTATATTTTAAATTGTTATTCATTAGTAAGACCCCCTGTGGTCCCCCTGAGAGGGGGACAAATTATTATATTTTAAATTGTTATTCATTAGTGAGACCCCATGTGGTCCCCCTGGGAGGGGAACGAAATTTTCGATATAAATGAATTTATCATATTAATTGTAGCATTTAAGTTAGTTTCAATTTCAAAATTAGAGAATCTTAAAATATTGTAGCCATTTCTTTTAAGAAGTCGATCACGCTTCTTATCAGCATCCTGAATTTCCCGGAGAAAGTGAATTTCTCCATCAGCCTCAATTATAAGTTTCAGTTCATGACAATAAAAGTCGACTATATAATCAAAAATTGGTTGCTGTCTTCTGAATTTATGACCGCTAATTTGTCTGGATCTTAATCTGGACCAGAGAATAATTTCAGCTTTAGTCATTTTGTTCCTCAGATTCCTGGCTTTCTTTCTCAATTCCTTTTTTTCCTCTCCAATCATCCAGATAACATATTAATATATAGTATTATATCCCCCCTTTCGGGGGGATTATAGGGGGGGTTCTTTTCATTTTCATCATTCCCTTTCCCATTCCGCCCCCTCCTTCAGATCTTTCAGAATAATCCCCGACTTCCTGAGCTCCTCCCTGATTTTATCTGATGATGCCCACTCCTTTTTATTCTTTGCGTCCTGCCTCAGGTCAATGATTATTTTCATCAGATCCTCCATGAGCTTCTCATTCCCTTTACCGGAATACTCGTCCTGAAGACCAAGGATTTCAAATACAAAGATTCTGAACATACTCTGTAAAGCCTCAATATCAGCACTTTTCAGCTTCTCTGTTCCGTCTGCAGCAGAGTTTATAAGTTTCACCCCGTCAAATAGTTGAGACAATAGGGCCGGACTGTTCAGATCGTCATCCAATGCTTCATAACATTTCTTATTAAGCATTTCGATATCAGTTGTCGACGAAAGTGAAGGTTTGAGCTTATTTAAAGTTGAATATGCTTTGATAAGCTTCTGGTATCCTTTTTCAGCGGCCTGAAGTGCTTCGTTGGAGAAATCTACGGTGCTCCTGTAATGTGCCTGAAGGATAAAAAACCTGATAGTCATAGGACTGTAAGCCTGCTGAAGCATAGGATGATCACCGCTGAAAAGCTGGTCGAGAGTAATAAAATTGCCAAGAGACCGTGCCATTTTCTGGCCGTTTATTGTGATCATATTATTATGCATCCAGTACCTTACGGACTCCTTGCCTGTAGCTGCTGTTGACTGTGCTATTTCACATTCATGATGCGGGAACTGGAGATCCATACCTCCACCGTGAATATCAAATACATCTCCAAGGTATTTTGTACTCATTGCCGAGCATTCGAGATGCCATCCCGGGAAACCTTCGCTCCAGACTGATGGCCAGTGCATAAGATGTTCCGGTGAGGCCTTTTTCCAGAGTGCAAAATCGAATGGATTCCTCTTTTCATCCTGTCCTTCCAGCACCCGTGTATTTGTTTGCAGCTCCTCGAGGACCCTTCCGGAAAGCTTCCCGTAGTTATATTTCTTATTATACTTTTCAACATCAAAATAAACAGAACCGTTTACCTCGTAAGCATAACCTTTCTCAAGTATGGCCCTGATAAGCTCCTGCTGCTCAATGATATGTCCTGATGCTCTTGGCTCAATAGAAGGATGAAGAGCATTGAGCTGATCCATGTTTTTCAGATAGTTATTCAGGTATTTCTGGACTACCTCCATTGGTTCGAGATGTTCCAGCCTTGCTTTCTTTTCTATCTTGTCTTCGCCTTCGTCGGCATCGTTCTCCAGATGACCCACATCCGTTATATTGCGTACATAACGCACTTTATATTCAAGATGCATAAGATATCTGTAGAGAAGGTCGAACGTTATTGCAGGCCTTGCATGTCCAAGATGGGCATCGCTGTAAACTGTAGGTCCGCAGACATACAATCCAACAAAAGGAGGGTGAAGCGGTTTGAAGAGCTCCTTCTTGCGGGAGAGGCTGTTATAGATGACGAAGTTATTATCCATGAGCAAAATGATTATATAACAAAAGTAAGTTAAATCTTTATTTTTTTGCATTTTTCAAAATCCTTCATATATTTGATCCCACAAATCAAATATTCCTTCCATTTAAGGGTGTTTGGTTTTTATTAAGAAGGGCGGAGAGATTAGGCTCTGCGAAACCCTGGCAACCAACCCACCAGCTGGTGAGAAAAGGTGCCAAAACCTAATCCCGGAAAAGCCGGGAGATGATAAAAATAAAACACGGAAACAATGAATTCAATTCATCTGACCCACAACAATTTCTTGCCGCTCATGCCTATGTGCATGTGCCGGTAAAGATCCTGATTTGGTATTAATCAGTCTTCTAAACAATCACCGGATCATTACGATGACAGGATTATTATACATACCTGCCAGAAAAGTATTAATAACTAATTATTTATATGTTCGATGAAAAAGAGAAAAATTAATTTTGAAACACTTCAGATACATGCAGGGCAGCACCCGGATAAAGAAACACTTTCACGGGCTGTTCCTCTTTATCAGACGTCATCATATGTTTTTAAAAATTCAAAGCATGCTGCCGATCTGTTCAGCCTGTCAGAGCCCGGAAACATTTACACCCGGATAATGAACCCCACCACTGAGGTATTTGAAAACAGGGTTGCAGCACTCGAAGGCGGTGCGGCTGCATTGGCAGTCTCTTCTGGCCATGCTGCGCAATTTATTACATTGTCAACGATCATGAGACAAGGCGACAATTTTGTCACATCTCCGTTCCTTTACGGAGGTACCCATAACCAGTTTAAAGTAACGTTTGCCGGATTCGGCATTGAAGCGAGATTTTCAAAAGATCTTGATCCTGAATCATTTGAAGCACTGATTGACAATAAGACAAAGGCTATTTATGTCGAAACAATCGGGAACCCGGGTTTTAACATTCCTGATTTTGATGCTTTTGCAAAACTTGCAGGGAAGCATGGATTCCCGCTTGTTGTTGATAATACATTTGGTGCATGTGGCTGGCTGTGCCGGCCTATTGAATATGGAGCGAACATTATTGTCGAATCAGCAACCAAATGGATCGGCGGACATGGTACCAGTATTGGTGGGGTAATCGTTGATGCAGGAAATTTTAACTGGAATAATGGGAATTTCCCTTTGTTTACAGAACCCTCGGAAGGCTATCACGGGCTGATTTTCGGTGAGCAGTTCTCACAAAAATCACCTGCAGGGAATATTGCTTTCATAATGAAAGCAAGGGTCGAAGGCTTAAGAGATCTTGGCCCTTCAATAAGCCCTTTTAATTCATTCCTGTTTTTACAGGGACTTGAAACCCTGTCACTCAGGATGGAAAGAAGTGTTCAGAATACACTTGCTCTAGCAAAATGGCTCGAAACTCAGAAATTCGTTGAAAAGGTCAATTATCCGGGGCTCCCGGGTAATCCCTATCACAAACTGGCACAAAAGTATCTGCCAAAGGGAGCAGGCGGAGTTCTGAGCTTTATCCTGAAACTTGAAAAATCGAGAGCCGCAAGACTTGTTGAACATTTTGAACTGGTAAGTCACCTTGCAAATGTGGGAGATGCAAAAACCCTCATAATTCAGCCATCCACAACAACTCATGCCCAGCTTTCGCCGGAGGCACAGCTTGCTGCAGGTGTTGAACCGGGACTCTTCAGGGTTTCAGTGGGGCTGGAGCATATCGATGATATTATTTATGATTTTGAACAGGCATTTAAGCAGATTATCTGATGGAGACATTGAGATACAATCAACAGTTTAAGACTGAAACAGGAGCACTGATTCCGTCTCTGGATATTGCTTATAACACTTACGGAAAGCTGAACAGAAATGGCAACAATGTGATCTGGATATGTCACGCGCTTACAGCAAATTCTGATGTTGAGGCATGGTGGCCCGGGATGGTAGGAGAAGGACTACTTTTTGATCCCGGAAAATATTTTATTGTCTGTGCAAATGTACTGGGATCATGTTACGGCACCACCGGACCTGCGTCTGTAAACCCGGAGACTGGCAAACCATGGCTCAGGGATTTTCCTTTAATAACAGTAAGGGACCTTGTTAATGTGCATGAGATCCTCAGGAAACATCTGGGAATAAAAAAGATTCATTCAATAATCGGGGCATCTATAGGCGGATACCAGGCTCTTGAATATACAATTATGTTCCCTGAACTTATTGAAAAACTGATTGTCCTTGCATCAGGGACAAAACAGACTCCCTGGGCACTGGCTTTCAGCGAATCAATGCGTCTTGCCATGGAAGCCGATCAATCATTTGTTGCAAATGATCCTGAGGGAGGAAAGAAAGGCCTTAAAGCTGCCAGGTCAATTGCCCTTATCAGCTACAGGACTGCAGCTGCTTATAACCAGACACAAATAGAGGAAGACAATGAAAAGCTGACCTCCTTTAAAGCATGCTCTTACCAGGCTTACCAGGGCGAAAAGCTGGTTAAGAGATTTAATCCTTATTCCTACTGGTGTCTTACCGCTCTGTCCGACACCCATAATTTAGGCAGAGGCAGAGGAGGGGTAATAAATGCTCTTAAAAGCATAAAAGCGGAAACCCTGTGCGTTGGCATAAAATCAGATATACTTTTTCCTACAGATGAGCAGAAGCTTATTGCTGAAAACAGCAGCAATGCAGAATATATTGAAATAGACTCATTTTACGGCCACGATGGATTTCTGATCGAAACACGACTGGTAACAGATGTTGTAAGGAAATTCTGGAAGAAACATCAAACTGAAAAAAAATGACAAGAGAAAAATTAAGAATAGGAATGTTCGGATACGGATGTGTGGGCCAGGGTCTGCACGATGTGCTTAACAGCAGCAAAGGCTTCAAAGCCGATATAGTAAGGATTTGTGTGAAAGACCGTACAAAAAAGAGAAGAATCCCGATGGAGAATTTCACCTTTGACAAAAACGATATCCTGAATGATCAGTCAATAAACCTGGTGGTGGAGCTGATAGATGATGCTGATGAAGCATACAACATTGTCAAAACGGCAATGACTGGCGGGAAAAATGTGGTTACCGCGAACAAGGTTATGGTGGCAAATCATTTCAAAGAGCTTGTTGAGCTTCAGGAAAAATATAATGTATCGTTATTATATGAGGCTTCAGCAGGCGCAAGTATCCCCATAATCAGGAACCTTGAGGAATACTATGACAATGAACTGCTTTACTCGTTGCGCGGTATCCTGAATGGCACTACTAATTATGTTCTTACACTTATGCATAACCAGGGGATTGATTATGCTGTTGCACTGAATGAAGCAAGGGAAAAGGGTTTTGCGGAATCGGATCCTACTCTCGATGTGGAAGGATGGGATGCAAAATACAAGCTTTGCATTATCACCGGGCACGCATATGGTATGTTTCTTGATCCGAAGGAGGTATTCCATTACGGCATCAGCAGCATTTCAAAATTTGACATTCAATATGCCAAGGAAAAAGGACTCAAGATCAAGCTTGTTCCCTTTGTCGGCAAGACCAACGAAAACACTATCACAAGCTTTGTTCTTCCAAGGTTTATATCTCCAGACAAATATCTCTATAATGTTGATAATGAATATAACGGAGTAATAACTGAAGCAGCATTTGCCGACAAACAGTTCTTTTCAGGGAAAGGTGCTGGCGGTCATGCCACCGGCAGCGCAGTTTTGTCTGATATCTCTGCCAACTCTTACGGGTATAAATATGAATATAAAAAATACCAGCAGGGGAGTGTCTCAAATTATACACGCGATTACAAGATTGAGATTTACCTCAGGTACAGAGATGAAAAGATTAAGGATTTATTTGGATTTGAAGAAGTGTCGGAATACTTTAGCGGGAGATTATATAAGTATGCAATCGGGATTGTAAATCTCCAGAGATTGTATGCTTTGCGGGAACAACTCCATAATCTGGATGTTTTTATTGTGAATACAGGCCGGAAAGGAATTAATTAATGAAAAACTCTCTTGAAGAAATAATCCAGCAACGCATCCTGATCCTTGATGGTGCGATGGGCACCATGATCCAGAAACACAAGCTTCAGGAAGAGGATTACCGCGGGAAATCGTTCAGGGATCATCCTAAATCCCAGAAGGGGAACAATGATCTGCTGACCCTCTCCAATCCGTCAATAATCAGAGACATACATCTGAAATACCTTGAAGCCGGCGCCGATATAATTACGACAAACACTTTTAATTCAAACCGTATTTCCATGGCCGACTATGGCATGGCAGAGTATGTATACGAAATGAATCTTAATGCTGCCAGGCTTGCTGCCGGAGCAATTGAATATTTTGAGAAGGCAGAAACGGGTAAACCACATTTTGTTGCGGGTACGCTTGGTCCTACAAACCGCACAGCTTCAATGTCGTCAGATGTAAACGATCCGGGCGCCCGTTCAGTTACATTTGATGACCTTGTTGAAGCATATTCCGAACAGACTAGGGGATTGATCGATGGAGGTGTTGATATTTTGCTGGTTGAGACAATCTTTGATGTCCTTAACTGCAAAGCAGCACTTTTTGCAATCGATTCAGTATTTAAAGAGAAAGAATGTAAGGCTTCCCGTGATGGTTTCAGTAACAATTACTGATGCCAGCGGAAGAACACTTACAGGTCAGACGCTTGAAGCATTTCTTGTGTCAGTATCTCACTTTCCCCTTTTCAGCATCGGCCTGAACTGTGCCCTTGGCGCAGAGCAGCTCAGACCTTTTGTTGAGGAGTTATCTGCAAAATCAGGCTTTTATGTGTCGGTTCATCCAAATGCAGGACTGCCTAACCAGTTTGGTGAATATGACCAGTCTGCTGAATTTATGGCTTCAGTGACTGAAGAATTCATGAAAGAAGGCTGGGTAAATATAATCGGTGGATGCTGTGGAACAACCCCTCTGCATATAAGGAAAATTTCAGATGCTGCCAAAAAATACAAGGCAAGGTTAAAGCCATCAATCAAAAAATTTACCAGGCTCAGCGGTCTGGAAGTGCTGACAATAAGGCCTGAAACCAACTTTGTTAATATAGGTGAACGGACCAATGTTTCAGGATCAATAAAATTTGCAAGGCTTATAAAAGAGGAAAAATACGGAGAAGCGCTTGCTATTGCCAGGAATCAGGTGGAGGGAGGCGCCCAGGTTATTGACATCTGCATGGATGAGGCGATGCTCGATTCTGAAAAAGCCATGGTGAAATTCGTTAATCTTATAATGGCAGAGCCCGATATAGCAAAGCTGCCGCTCATGATAGATTCCTCCAGATGGATTGTAATTGAGTCTGCACTGAAATGTATTCAGGGGAAGTCAATCGTCAATTCGATAAGCCTTAAGGAGGGGGAGGAGGCTTTTTTGGAACATGCCCGTATGGTTAGAAAATATGGAGCAGCAGCAGTCGTAATGCTTTTTGATGAAAAAGGACAGGCTGATACCTATGAAAGAAGAATTGAAGTTGCAGAGAGATCATATCGCATTCTTGTTGACAGGCTTGACTTTCCCCCTGAGGATATAATATTCGACCCCAATGTTCTGGCAATTGCAACAGGTATAGAGGAACATAACAACTATGCAGTAAATTTTATAAGGGCAACGGAGTGGATCAAGAAAAACCTTCCCTATACAAAAGTAAGCGGGGGGATAAGCAACCTCTCCTTTTCATTCCGCGGGATCGATAAAGTGCGCGAAGCAATGCATTCTGCCTTCCTGTTTCATGCAATAAAAGCCGGACTTGACATGGGTATCGTAAATCCGGGCATGCTGCAGGTTTACAGTGAAATACCGGCAGATCTTCTCCATCTTACCGAAGATGTCATTCTTAACAGGCGTAAAGATGCCACGGAACGCCTCGTAAAGTTCGCTGAAGGATTAAAAAGTGAAGGTAGGAAAGAAGAAAAAGCCGACGAATGGCGTTCACTGGCAGTTGTGGAACGTATTAAGCACTCGCTGATAAGGGGCCTCGATGAATTCATTGAGCAGGATGTTGAAGAGGCAAGGCCTCTCTTTTCACGATCAATAGATCTTATCGAGGGTCCACTGATGGGAGGAATGAATGAAGTTGGCGATCTTTTCGGATCGGGTAAAATGTTCCTTCCGCAGGTTGTAAAGAGCGCCAGGGTGATGAAGAAAGCGGTTACAAAACTTGCTCCCTATATTGAGGAGGAAAGCAAGGGAGAGGCGAAAAAAAGCGCCGGGAAAATTGTTATGGCGACAGTCAAAGGAGATGTTCATGATATCGGAAAAAACATCGCAGGTGTGGTTTTGTCCTGCAATAATTATGATGTAATTGATCTTGGAGTAATGGTGCCTTCGGAAAAAATCATTGATACTGCAATTAAAGAAAGAGCAGATTTCATTGGCCTTTCAGGATTAATTACACCTTCACTGGAAGAGATGGTACATGTCGCCTCCGAAATGGAACGCAGGAAAATAAACCTTCCGCTTCTGATTGGAGGTGCAACAACTTCAGAAATTCATGCCGCAGTAAAAATAGCACCGGTTTATTCCAGGAGTGTTATACATGTCAAAGATGCTTCCAAAGCCGCAGGAGTTCTTTCAGCTCTTCTAAAGGAAGATAACAAAGAATATGTTTCATCGGTTTCTGAAAAATACAGGAAAATGCGTGAGACCCACGCTTCCAGACATGAAGAAAAAAATCTTCTTTCAATAGCTGATGCCAGGAATAACAGGTTGAAAACAGACTGGAACTCCTATAAAATTATTGAGCCTTTTAAGCCCGGATATCATCTGATTGAAGAAATTGACCTTAAAGAGCTTTCAAAATATATTGACTGGACCTTCTTTTTCTTTGCCTGGAAACTTTCAGGAAAATATCCGGCAATCTTCAGCGATCCTGTAAAAGGAGCTGAAGCAAAAAAACTGTTTGCTGATGCACAGCATTACCTTGATGAAATAATCAGCAAGAAGCTGATCACGGCAAAAGCTGTTTTTGGTTTATATCCTGCGGTATCTGAGGGCGACGATATAATTGTATATTCTGACAGAAAGGGAAACACCCCCCAGGCCCCCCTGAAGGGGGGAGAAGAAGTGAAATTCTTCAGGTTCCTGAGGAACCAGGAGCAGAAAGAAAAAGGTGTGCCTAATCTTTCTCTCTCTGATTTCATTGCCCCTCAAACATCAGGACTTACAGATTATCTTGGAGCTTTCGTTGTGACGGCAGATATTGATGATAAAAAATTCAGACTTTATAAGGAGGATGATTATGCTACTATCATGATCAGGATATTAAGCGACCGGTTTGCAGAGGCAGCTGCAGAATGGCTTCATGAAAAGGTAAGGAAAGAATACTGGGGGTACGCAGCCGGTGAGGATCTGACAATCGAAGAAATGCTTTCAGTGAAATATAAGGGAATTAGACCTGCACCGGGCTACCCGGCATGTCCTGATCATACTGAAAAACGGGTTCTTTTTGATCTGCTTGATGCGGAGGCATCTATTGGAGTCGGATTGACTGAAAACTTTGCCATGACTCCGCCTGCAACCGTCAGTGGTTATTTCTTCTCGCATCCTGCTTCATCATATTTTAATATCGGAAGGATAGGTACTGACCAGTTAAAAGATTATGCTGCAAGAAAGAATATGACTGTTGAAGAGGCGGCCAGGTGGCTGGCTCCGAACTTATGATAATTTGATATATGAGTGTTATTGATAAATTAAAAAACGCAAAAGGCCCTTTATTCACTTTTGAACTGTTGCCCCCGCTTAAAGGGCACAGCATCGAAAGAATTTATACAACAATCGACAGGCTGATTGAATTTGAACCTGCCTATATCAACTTTACATCTCACCGCAATGAGACCACCTATAAAGAGAGACCCGACGGGCTTCTTGAAAAGAGGGTGACACGTATCCGGCCTGGAACTATTGCACTTGCAGCTGCAGTCAAATACAAATATAATATTCCTGTTGTCCCTCATATCCTGTGCGGAGGGTTCACCAGAGAAGAGACTGAAAATGTCCTGATTGAAATGAACTTTCTCGGCATCGACGATGTCCTTGCCCTGCGCGGTGATCCGCAGAGAGGAAGCCGCACTTTTATCGCTGAAAAAGACGGGCATGCACATACATTTGAACTTGTAAAACAGATTGTGGATATGAATAACGGAAGGTATCTCGAGGAATCACTTGAAGATACCACTCCCACAAAATTCTGTATAGGTGTTGCCGGCTATCCTGAAAAGCATTTTGAAGCTCCAAACAGGCAGACCGACATGGAGAACCTTAAGCACAAGGTGGAATCCGGGGCAAGTTATATTGTGACGCAGATGTTTTTTGATAACCGGAAATTCTTCAGGTTCAGGGACGAATGCAAAAAAATGGGAATTAATGTGCCTGTCATTGCAGGGCTTAAACCGATATCTGCTCTTAATGATATTAAGCTGTTGCCGCAAACATTTCATATTGATGTGCCAAACGACCTTGTGACTGCTGTCAGAAAATGCACCATAGACAAAGAGGCACGTGAAGTTGGAATTGAATGGACCGCAATGCAGTCGAAAGAGCTTATTAAAGAGGGAGTTCCGGGTATTCACTATTATACCCTCGGGAGGTCTGATAATATTGCCAGAATTGTAAAAGCTTCTTTTTAACCCCCCTCCCGCTAAAGCGGGAACCCCCTAAAGTGGGGTTATAGTTTAAAAGCTTTCTTGATTTTTTCGACATAGTCCAGCTTCTCCCAGGCAAAGAACTCAACCTTTTTCAGGTAAACTTTTTTGCCGTTACCGGTTATTGTTTTGGGTTTACTTCCCGGAACTTCATAATAGACTTCGACATTCTTAACAACATTATTACGGCCGAAATGTCCGTACGAAGCAGTCTGAAGGAAGATCGGATTTTTAAGTCCGAGCCGCTTAACGATTGCATAAGGACGCAAATCGAACAATTTATTGATTTTTTGAGCAATTTCTCCATCATGCATGATCTTTCCTTTACTGTCTTTTACATGCGCTGTTCCGAATGTATTTACATGAAGACCAACCGGTTGTGCAACTCCAATTGCATAAGCCACCTGTATCAGGGCTCTGTCGCAGACCCCTGCAGCTACAAGGTTTTTTGCAATATGTCGTGCGGCATAAGCTGCTGACCTGTCGACTTTTGAAGAATCCTTACCGGAAAATGCGCCTCCGCCATGTGCCCCATGACCACCATAAGTATCAACAATTATTTTACGTCCTGTGAGACCGGTATCGCCATGAGGTCCTCCAATTACAAATTTACCTGTAGGATTAACAAGAAGTTTCATGTCAGCGGTAAAAAGCTTCTGAATTCTTGCTGGCAGTGATTTCTTTACTCCTGGTATAATGATCTTCTGAAGATCTTCAGCTATTTTTTTCTGCATTGCTTTTTCAGCAGTTTTTTCAGCCGCCTTAGATTTACTTTCAGGCAAAACAAATTCATCATGCTGGGTACTGATTACAATTGTATCGATACGAAGTGGCTTGCCATTGTCGTCGTATTCAATAGTGACCTGCGATTTTGCATCAGGCCGGAGATACTTCATTAGTTTGCCTTCGTGACGAATGGCTGCAAGCTGTTGCAGGAGCATATGTGCCAGTTCGCTGCTGATAGGCATGTAGTTATCCATCTCGCGGCAGGCATAACCAAACATCATCCCCTGGTCGCCGGCACCTTGTTCTTCAGGTTTTTCGCGGACAACACCCTGGCGGATATCAGAAGATTGTTCATGAATGGTTGAGATGACACCGCAAGAATCGCAATCGAAACGGTATTCAGCTTTTGTATACCCGATATTGCGTATCACCCTCCGGGCAGTTTCCTGGACATCGACCCACCCTGAAGTCTGAACTTCTCCTCCGCAGACAACAAGTCCGGTGGTTACAAATGTTTCACATGCAACTTTTGATTCCGGATCCCATTTCAGGAATTCATCGAGCAAAGCATCTGATATCTGGTCGGCCACCTTATCGGGGTGCCCTTCTGAAACTGATTCTGAAGTAAATAAGTATCCCATTTTGTCAATATTAGTTTAACATTAAGCAATGGGTGGGAAGATTGGTTGACCAGGAGATATAATTTCCTGCGTTTTAGCATTTTTTCCTGTGGTTGCAATCAGCACAAATCTTTCCACCAGATTCAAGACACAAAGCAAGTAAAAAAATTCGATATAAAAAATATTATCCGTTAGTGAGGTGTCTGAAAACCTCCTCAAGATTGCTTTCCTCCTTTTGAAGGGAAAGAACTGTAAGGTTGTTTTTTACGGCAAATGAAAACAAAGCCGGGCGTATATCCTCTTCCCCTTCTGCTTCAATTAGCCAAAGATCTTTTTTAATTTGCTGAACTTTAACGACATTCAGGATGTTATGCAGATCCTGTTCACTTATTTCCTTGTCGAATCCGACATGAACTACCTGGTCGCGGGTGCTTTATTATTGAATAAATATTTTCTTTAGGTTCATCAGCCACAATTTTCCCTTTATCGATAATTATGACCCTGTCGCATATTGCTTCTACTTCCTGCATAATATGAGTTGAAAGCATTATGGTCTTTTCACGACCGGCGTCCTTAATGAGGTTACGGATTTCAACTATCTGGTTAGGATCGAGACCGGTTGTTGCCTCGTCAAGTATCAGAACATCAGGGTTATGGATAAGTGCCTGTGCCAGGCCAACTCTCTGCCTGTATCCTTTGGAAAGAGATCCGATCTTTTTTTTCTGCTCCGGGACCAGCCCGGTAACTTCTATTATATTATTGATCTGCTTTTTAACCGAATGGCCCATTTTATAGAGCGATGCTACAAAGCCCAGGTACTCTCTTACATACATCTCAGGATAGAGAGGATTGTTTTCTGGCAGATAGCCGATTTTCTTTTTTATTTCGGTATTATCAGCGGAAGACTCTATTCCATAGACAAAAACAGATCCGGAAGAAGCAGGAATAAATCCGGTAATGATTTTCATCATTGTTGATTTGCCTGCGCCATTAGGACCAAGGAATCCGACTATCTCGCCTGTTATAACTTCAAAGGAGACATTATCGAGAGCTTTCTGTTCCCCATACAGCTTTGTGACTCCCTGAACAACAATAGACATGAATCAGTAATTCTCTGTTTGTTAATCTCCCCAGCCACCCATGAATTGTCCGGTTTTGGAAAAAGTTGATTTTGGATTTACACAACATACCGGTATTTTAGAACTGTTTGCTATAATATACTGTTCTGATGCCCCTATAATATAATCGGCAAATGTGATATTCTTGGTCGTCACAATAAGAATAATGTCAGCATTTATTTTCTGTGCAAAATCCAGGGTTTGTTGAGCAAAATTACCCTTTGGAATCTCATGAATCTCGTAATCTATATTATTTTGTATGAGATACTTTATGGCAAAATTCAGGTTAGTTTTAGTCTTTTTGATAAGGCCACTGTCGGTAGACATTGAAACCAGGATATGGATCTTTGAGTCAAAATACTTACCCATATAAATTGCCATTTTTGTTTTCTCTTTATCCTCTGTTTTAAAATCGACAGGGAAAACGATGTTATGATACCTCTCCTGGTCAGCAGGCGGATCCTGGACAACAATGAACGGCACAGTTGATTTTACGATTACTTTCAGGGCCCAGCTGCCGGTAATCTTCTGCATCCCTTTCATTCCATGGGTGCCCATCAAAACAAGGCTTATTATCTTCTTCTTATCTTCAGGAACATTCTTCTGATTTACGAAATCAGCTATTGCACTGAAAATGCTTCCTTTTAATATATATGCAGAAATGTGCATATTGTACTTTTTGCTGTTTTCCTCAGCAACCTGCTGTAAAAGAACCTTCTTTTCGCCTGCAACATTGGGTTTAATTCCCGGATCGATAATATGAAGCAAGCATATTTCAGTTCCGACCATCCGGCTTATCTTCACTGCGTGTGCCAGAGCATTTTCTGCAACATGGGTGAAATCCCATGGTACAACTATTAATTTCTGTTTCTCTTCCATAATCGATAATAATTTTCAGATAATACCCAAAGTTATTCAGATTTTGACAATAATCAAACCGATTGGCATCAGTGTTCCCTCTTTAATTATTATTTTTGCGGCGATATTTTCTATTAAACAACATGAAACGAACAAAGATTAAAGTGCTATTATCCTCACCAGAAATTGGTTCGGATATACTTGTGAAGGGATGGGTGAGAACCAAACGGGGAAATAAAAACATCGTTTTTATTGCACTTAACGACGGATCGACAATAAACAACATCCAGGTAGTTGCAGATGCATCAAAATTTGACGAAAACCTGTTAAAAGATATAACTACCGGAGCCTGTCTGGCTGTTACCGGCAAGCTCGTTGAATCGCAGGGACAGGGCCAGAATGTCGAAATCTCTGCAAATTCCATTGAGCTTTACGGTAAATGCGATGCTGAAACTTATCCTCTTCAGAAAAAAGGCCATTCGATGGAATTCCTGAGGGAAATAGCACATCTCCGTTTCAGGACAAATACTTTTGGGGCTGTTTTCAGAATAAGGCATGCCATGGCATTTGCAATTCATAAATACTTTAACGATAAAGGATTCTTTTACCTCCATACACCTGTGATTACAGGCAGCGATGCCGAAGGTGCAGGTGAAATGTTTCATGTTACTACCCTGGAACTGGCAAACCCGCCACATAATAAAGACGGCTCTGTAGATTTCAGTAATGACTTCTTCGGTAAGGCTACAAATCTTACTGTTTCAGGTCAGCTTGAAGGTGAACTCGGGGCACTCTCACTTGGAGATATATATACTTTTGGTCCTACATTCAGGGCTGAAAATTCCAATACCCCCAGGCACCTGGCGGAGTTCTGGATGATTGAACCCGAAATGGCATTCTACGATCTGACCGATAATATGGACCTGGCGGAAGATTTCGTAAAATATCTTATAAGGTATGCACTTGAAAACTGCCGCGAAGATCTTGAGTTTCTCAATATCATGATTGATAAAGGTCTGCTTGAGAGGCTTAAATTTGTTGTTGAAAATGAATTCGAAAGGAAGACATATACCGAGGCTGTAAAAATACTCACTGATTCCGGCAGAAAATGGGAATACCAGGTAGGATGGGGCAAGGATCTGCAGGCTGAGCATGAGAGATACCTTGTTGAGGAACATTTTAAACGACCTGTGATCCTGACTGATTACCCGAAAGCAATAAAAGCTTTCTACATGAAGCAGAACGATGACGGAAATACCGTCAGGGCAATGGATGTACTTTTCCCGGGGATTGGAGAGATTATCGGGGGATCTCAGAGAGAAGAGAATTATGAAAAGCTTCTGACACGGATAAAGGAGCTGAAGCTCCCGGAAAAAGATCTATGGTGGTATCTTGAAACAAGAAAATTCGGGACAGCCCCTCACAGCGGATTCGGCCTCGGCTTTGAAAGGATGATTCAGTTTATTACCGGCATGACGAATATACGCGATGTGATACCCTTCCCAAGAACACCTAAAAATGCGGAATTTTAATAACCGGTTTAATAATAATGCTGTAAAGCAAAGAGGATGTTAAAGCAGAAGTTACAGCAAAAACTGCTTCAAAAGCTCTCGCCGCAGCAGATTCAGATGATCAAGCTGCTGGAGGTCCCCACTTTGCAGATTGAGCAGCGGATAAAAAAAGAGCTTGAGGAGAATCCTGCACTTGAAGAGGGTCCTGAAGACGAAACCCTTCCGGAAGAGGGAAGCGACGAAGAGGAATTTGAGGAAAATGAAAAGGACAATGACAAGGACCAGGAAGAATTTACCCTCGATGATTATATAGAAGAGGATGAGATCCCCGAATACAGGCTCCAGACTAACAATTACAGCAAAGATGATGAAAAGCGTTCTGAGATACCGTTTTCAGGTGGATCATCATTCCATGAATACGTTGAAACACAATTTGGGCTGAGGGACCTTACCGAAAAACAGAAAATACTCGGTGAATACATAATCGGAAATATAGATGAGGATGGTTATTTAAGAAGAGAGCTGGCCAATATAGTAGATGACCTTGCTTTTCTTCAGAATGTATCTACTACTGAAGAAGAGCTTGAGGAGGTACTTAAAATAATCCAGGATCTTGAACCGGCAGGTATTGGCGCCAGGACACTCAGGGAATGTCTTTTGCTTCAGCTTGAGAAACGGGATAACTCACAGCCCGGTATCAAGCTTGCACATTTGATAATAGATCAGCATTTTGAAGAGTTCAGTAAAAGGCATTATGATAAGATAATTGCAAGGATGGGAATAAGCGAAAGCGAGTTAAAATCGGCAATTGATGAGGTATTGAAACTGAATCCCAAACCCGGAGGAGTTTATAGCGATCCCTTCAGTAAAATTGCCCAGCCAATAATTCCCGATTTTATCCTTGAACTCTCTGAAGAGGGTTTTGATCTTCACCTGAACTCCAGGAATCTTCCGGAACTGAGACTCAGTACGGCATATAACGAGATGCTCAAGGCATACAGCAGGGATAAGACCAACAAGAAGGAGATGAAAGATGCCGTTCAGTTTGTCAAACAGAAAATTGATTCCGCCAGGTGGTTCATTGATGCAATAAAACAGCGGCAAAATACTCTTCTTCTTACAATGAATGCAATACTGGAATACCAGCAGGAGTATTTTATTGATGGTGATGAAACCAGGCTGAAACCGATGATCCTTAAAGATGTTGCTGAAATGACCGGACTCGACATATCAACAGTTTCAAGGGTCGCAAACAGTAAATATATCCAGACACACTTCGGGATCTTCCCACTTAAGTTTTTCTTTTCGGAAGGGTTACAGACGGATAGCGGGGAAGAGGTCTCTACCAGGGAAATTAAAAGAATTCTTCAGGATTGTATTGGAAATGAGGAAAAACGCAGGCCTCTTACTGATGAACGACTTACCGAAATCCTGCAGGATAAAGGATACCAGATTGCCCGCCGTACGGTTGCAAAATATCGTGAACAGCTCAATATCCCGGTTGCCAGATTAAGAAAGGAAATCTAATAATTACACACTCTGAATGAGCCCCGAAAGTACACAAACGACAGGTAACCGTATTGCAGTTATTATATCAACACTTTTTCACCCTTTACTGATGCCTGTTTACGGCATGCTGATCATCTTCTCAGCGCCAACGCTTTTCGGATACCTGCCTTTTTCAGTAAAGAAAATCCTGTTTTTTATTGTACTTGTAAACAATGTATTACTGCCTCTTTCTTTAATGCCGTACTTCAGATACCGGAATATAATAAGTTCCTGGATGATTGAAGAAAGAAAAGAAAGAACGGCACCCATGATAACAACATCCTTTTTTTACCTGGTGACCGCTTATATTTTTTTAAGATTCCAGATACCTCTATTCATCAAATATTTCGTTCTGGTATCAGCAATAATGTCAATAGCAGTAACTATTATTAATTTTTGGTGGAAAATATCAGTTCATGCTGTCGGATCAGGTGCACTGATTGCACTTGTAGTGATACTTTCAATAAAGATGCATACACCTCTCACATGGTTCTTTGTTCCGGTAATCCTGGCATCCGGACTAGTCATGTCATCAAGATTATGGCTTAATTCACATAGCCCGGCGGAAATATGGCTGGGTTTTCTTCTGGGAGTTCTTGTTCCTGTTTTTTTACTCTTTGTCAGTTAATTCCCTTAACGCTTTTTCAAGAAGCCGGTTGCTCTGTTCCATTATTTCATTTTTCCAATGCGGCATTAAAGGTTGAAGAGGTAATCCTTCAATTATCTTATTTTGGGGAAGAAACGTAAACCATCCTTTTTTTTGTAGATACCTGGCAAGGTATTCCTGCTCTGTCTGTCCCGGTGTTGGTATTAGCAATGCACTGCAGTTGAGGCTTATAAGCTCCATAATTGTAGTATAGCCCGACCTGGTTATAATGCTATTGCTCCCGGTGATAACAGTCTTCATTTCCGGAGCAGGAAGATGATTATAGAAGATAAGGTTGTTTTTACACTCTATCCCGGTATTCTTATCGGGCCGGCCTCCCAGAAAAACTGAAAGAGGTTCTTTATCTTTAAGGAGATCAACCAGTTTTTGTTTCAGAATACTTCTCTGCGGCTCAGGTCCTGATAATATTATCGTATTATGAGGGAATCCGGCAGGGTTCTTTTTTTCGTCAGAAACGATATCGGCAAATCTTGAAAGCAGACCAATGAACCTGACGTTAAGCGGTAATCTGATGCCATGGGATAACCTGCCTGAAACATTCAAATCCCCGGGCAGGTCAGGGATAAAACAAAAATTGTATCTCTTTATAATTGCCCTGTGAAGGATGATGCCTGTAAATTCAAGGAAAAAGAGATATTTTGGCAACGGGATAACAGGCAAATGAGTTACATAAACGGTTTTGACCTTTTTATTCCAGAGGCCGAAACGGTTATCACTGATAACTATATCAATCGCATTCTCACTGATTATTTTCTTTAGCCTGTAGTGTTCACGAATTATGTGGTACAGAAGAAGCGGAGTTTTCAGCAGAAGTGCCAGATACTGCGGCAGCCACTTTGAATAACCCGGACTAAAACCGGGGAAATCGATATAAGTGAGTCCGGGTATTTCACTTCTGAACAATGACAGATGTTTCTCTCCGGCACCGATAAAGACCCGGTTATTCATCATCAGGAGCCTTGAGGCCAGAGGGATCATGCGGGCAGCATGCCCAAGACCCCACTCCAGAGGACAGATCAATATGTTATAACTTTTACCCAATTTCAGCAGGAAACCTGTGTTTTAATACCAAGCTTATTGACCAAAGCAGCTATATGATTCAGTTCGGCAAGAGGAACCTTTTTAAGTTGTCCTCCAACAGGAGTGTCCCTCGAAATAGTATAGATCATCACTTCAGCAGGCTTTATTTTATTGATTGCTTTAAGCCACGCATCAATCTCTTCAGGTGTTGTATTGTCAATGGTTTTTCCATTAAATGTTCCCCGGAGGAACAGGGTCTGCACTATAAGTTCACCGCTGAAATCCTCAAGATCCCTGATTAGCTCTTCAACTTTAATATTTACTCTCGGCTGGTTATGGATCTTAATTGTAAGATCAAAAGCTGAATCGAGCTTCAGAATATTTGAGTCGACCTTTAACAGGGCTTTTTTTATTTCCGGCTTTTTTATTGAAGTCGAGTTTGAAAGCACTGCAATTTTTGCATGCGGGAAATATTTGTTTCTTAACCTGATACTATCATCAATTATTCCGGAGAATTCAGGATGAAGTGTCGGCTCACCGTTTCCTGCATAGGTAATTACGTCGGGAGCCTGCTGCTTTTCCTTCATTGACGCAAGCTTTTTCTCAAGGGCTTCATAAACCTCTTTCCGTGTCGGAAGCTTTTCTCCTTTTATCTCTGATTTTTGTGTCCAACCGCATTCGCAGTAAATGCAATTAAAATTGCAGATTTTTCCTGTTGAAGGCAGAAGATTAATGCCAAGGGAAACTCCAAGCCTCCTGCTTTTTACAGGTCCGAATATTATCTTATCAAACAGAAATGTTGACATGCTTTATTTTAAGTGTAAATATTACACTAATCGTATAACTGTTGTTTCGGGCAAAAGTTTAAAATTAACAAGATCTGCATTTTCAAGCAATAGCAGACCTGGTTTCATTCCGGGTTCAATCTTTCCGAACTTTTTATCCTCGCACAAAGCCCTGGCCCCGTTTATTGTAGCCCATCTGACAAGCTCTTCCAGGAGAACAGATGGGAAATGTTCCTGCAGGATTTTAAGCTCCGACAGGACGCTTAGCTTAGAGTTTGAAGCAAGAGAATCGGTACCTATAACAATCTCACAACCCTCAGAGATAAGCATATCAACAGGAGGAACTCTCTTCTCAATAAAAAGGTTTGAACCGGGGCAAAGACACCAGAAGGTATTTCCTCTTTTGTTTATCCGTGCAACAGTTTTTCTATCGGTATAAGTATTATGGACAAGGATAAGATTCCCGGAAGGAGTCATTTCTTCTAAAATCACAGCAGCATGATCAACAGGTGTCTCCAATCTTTCCGGCAATATTCCGGAATCAGCGTATGATTTCTTCAGAGGACCGGAATGATCTTTCAGAAATGGTATTTCTCCTTCGGTCTCCATAAAATGGATTGAGGTAATCGTGTTTTGCCCGGTTTTTTCCGTCAGCAGGCGAAAAAGAGTTAATGATACTGAATAAACACTATGAGGTACAAAATACCATGGTAGACCATATATTTCCGCTTCTTCAGAGACTGCGGCAATTTCATTCATCCTCCGGTCAGCTTTTTCAGGATCAATTCCAAATACCTCGAGCAGATTAATATACCGGATATGACTCTTTTTTTTGATATCGAAAGTAGAAGAAGTATTGCATATATCTGCACAAAGCACAACCCCTTCCTTATACAGATCATTATCGGCGGAAAGAGCTTGAGAGATAATCTGCCCGCGATCATCTTCCCGGGTGGTTCGTACCTTCATTATAAAATCGCCAAGGCCTCTCCCTCCGGCAATTGCTCCTTTCATGTGCGAAAGTTCCAGATGGGCATGACAGTTTACAAATCCCGGAATAATTATACCGTTATAGAATTCAACAGACTGACTCTCCAAAAGATTTCCCCCGGTATTGTTAATGCTGATGACCGTACCATCATCTTCTATATCAATTATACCTCTTTGAAGAGGAGGCCCCGAGTTTGTAAGGATATATTGTGCCGAAAAGCGCTTCATCTGACAGGAGTGGAGAAAAGAAATGATATATCTGAAATTCTGGCATGCAGTTCAGCTTTGACGGGATTATTTTCATAATCCAGTAGAGAGCCTTTTAAAACAACAGGAGAATTTACAGGAACTTCATTTATTATGGTATAGGTATGAGGGAGACCATCTTTAAGATACCTGATTGAAGGCAGGTAAGTCCTCTTCCCGGAACCGGCACTGTCAGCCAGGCTATACCATCCGGTAAAACATGGATTGGTTGACTGGTCATCAGGATAAACAGTTACAGTAAATTTAAAAGTAAATGTACTGTGAGGATAGGCTATAATACTAAATTCAGGATTATCTGAAGCGGACGGACCGGGATAATCATAGGATAGTTTTCCGGTCCACATTCCTCTTCCGTCAGATTCCGGTTCAGCAGGTTCATTCTCATAACGCGATTGCATTTCACTGAGTTTCGTAAGGACCTGGTCATAAATTTTAATAAGCTTTTTAGGCTTACTGAAAAAATAATATTCTAATGTGGTATTCATGTCATTATATGAATAGCCATGATTTTCAATGATATCAATATAATTTGAAATTGAGTCCCTGTGTAAAAATTTGTTCCTGATTTGAGGGAGTACAAGCATGCCGTCTGCAAGGTAAATATCGGTTAAAACAGAGACAAATGATTTTTCCGGAATTACTTTGCTGCGAACAGTTTTCCCCTTGTCGATTTTATGGCATGACAGTAGAGAAAGCAAAATAAAAATTGCCAGGACAAGCATTTTCATTCTGTTGCCTGTTTTATTTTCAAACCTGTTTTTCATCTTTAATAAGGTATTTCTTTGTAAGAAACCTTACGGGATACCATGCAGCCCAGTAACCAATCATAAGGACAGTTGCAGGTACAATTATAAAATCTTTCAGTTTCATAACTACCGGGTATGAATCCATTATAAGTGTGGCGCTATGCAATTTTACAAAACCGAATCTTTGCTGGAGCCAGCATACTAAAAAGCCCAGAATCAAACCTGCAAGAGCTCCGATAATAGAGATCAGCCATCCTTCAAAAATAAAGATCTTCCGGATCAGATTATTATCTGCTCCAAGGCTTTTAAGTATTTCTACATCGCGTTTCTTCTCAATAATAAGCATTGTAAGCGAACCGATAATGTTAAATGATGCTATTATAAGGATAAGAGTAAGAATAAAAAAGATCGCTAACCGTTCAGAACGCATCACTTTGTAAAAGAGCTCCTGTTGCTGGAACCTGTTCTGAACTATAAAACTTTTCCCGAACATCCCGGAAACTGTTTTTTGAACAGAACCCGCGTCGGCATTATCTGTGAATCTTATCTCTATGGCTGTTATACCATTTTCATTTTCAATAAGTTCACGGGCAAATTCTATTGGTAGAAAAACATATTTGGAGTCAAAAGACTGTTCAATCTGAAAGATCCCTGACGGGAAGACAAATTTTGTACTAAAAGCCTCCTCCGGGTCGAGGCTGGCACTCGCTGACCTTCGGGGTACATAAATTTTCAACGGTGTTATAAAGCTAACCCGTATCCCAAGGTACTGAGCGATTCCAACTCCGACTACTGCCCATGGCCTGCCGTTCGGGGATGTGAGCTTAAATTCTCCTTCCCACATTGAGCTGTCAATATCTGTCACCCTGTTGTAAGTGTTATCAACCCCTTTGATTGTGGCAATAACCTCTCTTTCATCATATTTCAGCAGTGCATTTTCCTCAATGGTAAGGGAATAGCAGGCAACACCATTAATGTTTGCAAGCAGTTTGAGTTTTGAAGTATCAGGTACAAAAGTCTTTCCTGCTGCAGCAGTTATCCGCAGATCAGGGTCAAAGGTGTTGAATATTGACCTGACCAGCTTTTCAAGTCCGTTAAATACAGACAAAACAATAATCAGAGCCATGGTCCCGACAGCAACTCCTGCAACTGATACGGCGGAAATAACATTAATTGCATTCCTCGATTTCTTTGCAAAGAGATACCTTTTTGCTATGTATAACGAAAGTTTCACTTCTACTGCTTTCTTGCTGTGACCAGTAAACCGGTCCCTGTATTGTGAGTTAAAATAAGATCAAAAATGTTAAGTATTATCGAAACCGGAAAACAAATCAGGTAATAAAACGGAAGAAGGATAAAAAACAGATATGAAACGTTAAGCATTTTTACAGGATATTTCATTATAAGGCGCCATGAAATATTCCCTGGTCTCCCGTAAGTATATAAGGTATTGATTTTACTAAAACCCGCGTTGTTAAGCTTATCTGTGATTTCCTCAATGCTGTATCCGTTCCTTACATGCTCATCAATAAATGACTCTTCATCATCATTATGTATGTCTGAGCCTCCCTTATCAGAAGGAGTGGAGATCAGCAATATGCCATTGATTTTCAGTGAGCCATAGAAATTCCGGAAAACCAGCTCATCTTCTTTAATGTGTTCCATAACATCAACAGAAAGGATCATATCATAAGCCCCGGGAACTTTAAACTGAGTAAGGTCCGCTATTTTGAATGACACTCTCCCGGACAACCCTGTCTTACTGAAAAATCCTGTGCAATCTTTTACCTGTTCTTCATTGATATCAACGCCATCGATCCTCCAGTTTTTATTCATTCTGCATAATCGCCAGGTGTACTGCCCAAGTCCTGAACCCGCATCAAGAATATGTGCCTCCTCATTAAGTTCATCCCGGAGCTTTCGCAATGCTTTTTTAACGTGCCAGGTACGAAGCAGGAGAAGATCGAGAAGGAAATAGAGCAATTTTCTCATAAACAAAGGTCCGGAGAAGAACCTGCCCAGCGATCTTTTTATGGGTTCGTACTGCATGATTCTCAGGATTTCAGCAGCTTGTCTATCTTATCGATATAGTCGAGGCTGTCATCCAGAAAGAAAGCGATCTCGGGAACAATTCGTAGCTGTGACCTTACCTTCTGGCCAAGGTCGAACCTGATTTTATGTGAATGCTCCTGAACTGCCTGGAGTATCTCAGTCTGATTTACCGAAGGAAAGATACTTATATAAATCTTTGCATATGAAAGATCGGGACTGACCCGGACCTTGGTTATAGAAATCATCTTTCCTCTGGCAAATTCATTACCTTTTCGGAGAAAAATTTCGGCGATCTCTTTCTGAACCAGCCTGGCAACTTTTTTCTGTCTTGTCGATTCTGTTGATTCCACAGCTTCATATATTTAGTCTGGCAAAGGTACAATTTTCCGGGGGAAAAACCTCTCCCTAAATCCCTCCCCGGGAGGGAGGGACTTTAAAAATTCATAATTGCTGTTTGGACCAATCTGTGATGAGACTGCTAATAAATTTTACATGGCAGGCTTCCCCGCTCTTCTGGGAGCGGATCACACGTACTCATCCCCCAAACCTGCTGTCGCAAAGAAGGGGGCTTAAGAAGGCACTAGGTTATTTAGAATCAGGTATTTTATTGAGAAAATATTTTATTTATTCTTAAAATCAAATTTATTTGAATCAGACATAAAAAGATATTAATAATGTAAATATATAAAATACAATAGATTATATACAAAAACCTTCCCCCTCTTTGCGACAGCAGAGAGGGGGAACGCAAGGGGGTGAGTACGTGTGATTTAAAAAACCATTAGCTTTGCGTCGGATTTTTATTTATAAGAAAATGGAGACGGTAGTCAGCGGCATAAGACCAACGGGTAATCTGCATCTGGGAAATTATTTCGGTGCGGTCAGGAACTTTTTAAAAATGCAGAGGGAGAATAATTGTTTTTTCTTTATTGCTGATTATCATGCTCTTACAACTCACCTCAAACCTGATGACCTGCATGGGAACATTAAGCAGGTACTTGCAGAATACCTTGCCTGCGGCATTGATCCTGAAATTGCCACTGTTTTCGTACAGAGCGATGTTCCTGAAGTGACAGAGCTTTACCTTCTGCTTAATATGAATGCTTATATCGGCGAGCTTGAGCGGACGACCTCTTTCAAGGAGAAGATAAGAAAGCAGCCTGACAATATAAATGCCGGATTGCTGACATATCCGGTGCTTATGGCGGCCGATATAATTATACATAAAGCAAACAAGGTCCCGGTAGGGAAGGACCAGGAGCAGCATCTTGAGATGACCAGGCGTTTTGCCAGACGTTTTAATACTACTTATGAGGTTGAATACTTTCCTGAACCCGATGCCTATAATTTCGGGGAACAACTAATTAAAATTCCCGGACTTGACGGAGCAGGCAAAATGGGAAAAAGCGAGGGGAATGGTATCTTTCTTTTCGATACACCTCAGGAGATCCGTAAAAAGGTAATGAGGGCAGTTACTGATGCAGGGCCTCAGAAAAAGGGAGAAAAACCTTCCGAACCTGTTCAGAATCTCTTTACAATCATGAATGTTGTTTCTGAACCAGCTGTTGTGAAATATTTCACAGAAAAACATGCTTCCTGCGAGATTCGTTATGGAGACATGAAAAAGCAGCTGGCTGAAGATATAATTAAGATAACAGAACCAATCAGGGAGAGGATCAACGAAATTCTCTCCAATAACAAATATCTTGCTAAAGTTGTATCTGAGGGTGCAGAAAAAGCAAGAACAAGCGCTTCAAAAACTATCAAAGAGGTCCGGGAAATAATTGGATATAAGCCATTCTGATCAAAAAGAAAGCCAGGCTTTTGGCCTGGCTGCACTTGAAAGGATCAAGTATATGATTGAGATTGCCTGTGTACCTATATAAAATCAAATTACGTGCCAAAATTAATCCTGATCAGGTCTTTTTATCTGAATAAGAATATGTAAATTTAATGATCTGTTAATTACAGCATTAAATATTGCATATATGAACACAGGTAAATTGAGTAAGAATAGCAGCCTTGCACATAAAAATGGTACGAATTTTACCAGGCGTAATTTTTTAACTTCATGTTCCGCATGCGCTGCCTGTGTTGCTTTGAAACCGTTTGGTTTTATTAATCAAAGGGTTCCTGCAGGAAAAGTAGAACCAAAAATCAGAATAAAAATTCTTTATTCGCTTCATGAGCCGGTTCAGACCAAACCCGACTGGCCAAATATAGGTTTCGACTTTAATCCGGTAATGATCAGGATTAATAATACTCTTAAAGAACATTTCCCTGATTTTGAGTTCATTCCTGAGCTTGCAACCGGACCAGAAGAAGCGGAAACAATTAGTCGTTAAGGATGCACAGAAGAATATTGATGGTTACCTTGTGTACCAGATGAATTGCTGGAACAGGGTTGTGCAGACTGCAGCGAAAACAGGAAAACCGGTCCTTTATGCTGATTTTCAGTTTGGAGGCAGCGGAGGTTTCCTGGTCTACACATCCGGATTTCTGAAAAACAAATCAAATAATGTTGGTTTTGTTGCGTCTTCCAGGATTGAAGATCTTCTCGCAGCTGTCACTTGTTTCAGGATTGTCAGGGACGGAGGTTCGGCAGAAGACTTTGTTACAGCTACTCAGAAAGCGCGTTCTACAGCAACTCCGCCCGCAAAGAAATATTCGGTCCGGACTAACAAGATCAAGTCTTTATCTCCGTCCGAGTGTGTACGGCAATTGAGCAACTCAAAAATTCTGGCAGTAAGGGATCAGAATGCATCGATTGCAGAACGTACAATGGGCATTCCTGTTGAGTACATCCCATTTTCTGAAGTAAATGATGCATGGAGCAATGCCGATAAGGAAGAGGCCGGGATTATTGTCAGAAAATGGCAAAAGACAGCATTGGAAATAATAAACGTTCCGGACGCGACATTGCTTACATCCGCAGCAATGTACCTGGGCATGAAGAGTGTGCTTAAAAAACATAATGCAAATGCTATAACTGTAAATTGTCTCGGCGGATTTTATGGCGGTCATATTCATGCCTACCCCTGTCTTGGTTTTCATGAGCTTTGTAATGAAGGACTGGTGGGTGCCTGCGAATGCGATATAAATTCAACAGCGACCATGCTTGCGTTTTCAACGATGAGCGGAGGTCGTCCGGGATTTATTTCCGACCCTGTAATTGATACTTCAAAACGTCAGATAATTTATGCTCACTGTGTAGCCCCTAACAGGGTCTTTGGCCCAAAGGGGAAAACAAATCCCTTCAGGATAATGACCCATTCGGAAGACAGGAATGGAGCATCCCTTCAGTCGGTTCTTCCGTCAAATTATCTGACCACAACCCTGGAAATCAATAATTCCCGGAAGGAGATTCTGTTTCACCAGGCTGTCGCTCTGTCTAACGATCCGGATGACCGTGCCTGCAGGACTAAATTGTGTGCAGAACCGCTGGGTGATATTGAAAAACTTTTTACCATGTGGGAAACATGGGGCTGGCACAGGGTTACCTTTTATGGCGACCTGAAGGAGCCGGTCTATGCATTAGCTGATGCAACAGGCTGGAAAGTAATCGAAGAAGCCTGATCCTCTTAAACCGTCAATCTCAGGGAAATAATAAAATTCCTTCCGGGAGACACTATTCCTGAAGAATAGGGACGATACCTGCAATCGAGAATATTTTCTATACCTGTATTGATGAAAAATCTATTTTTTATTTCATACGACACCTTAAAATTCAGTGTTTGCCAGCCGGGAGACCATGGATTACCATTCTTGTCAATTGAATACAAGTATGCTTTTTCTATTTCAGAAGGGGCCATTTTTTCAAATTTCTTTGACCCGTTATAAACTGAATATAAATCGGCTTTGAATTTTCCGGATTCATAAAGCAGATGTGTAGATCCGAAAACAGGTGTTGCATGCCTTAACGGATCGCCGTTATTTTCATGTCCCTCCATAATATTTAATGCAGATCTGAGGTAAATGTTTTTGGAAATGTTTACCTGCATGTTAAGTTGAAAGCCATAAACATGGGCAGATCCGGCGTTGGTAACTGCTTCAACCTTGCTTAATTCGCCAAGGTAAACTATGGAATCATTGCCGTTGAAAAGAAAATCATGCCGGATCATAGCGTTTGTCAGCCAGGTATAAAATCCGGAAAGCTCTGTATGGATTATCTCTCCGAAGTCTTTTGTGAAACTCAGATCAAGGTTATATGCATATTCAGGCTTTAGTCCGGGATTAGGCACAACTACCACACCGGGAGCCGAATCAAAAACCTTCCCGGCATCATCAAGATTGGGAGCCCTGAATCCTGTTGATGCATTCAGGCTTAAGTGGAATTTCTCATTTGCCCTGAACACTATACCGGCTGCCCCGGTAAGTGCTCCATTGGAGATATTAATTTCTGTGAACGGGAAGCTGTAAAAAGAATTATCTGCTATCGTGGAGTTAAGGCTGACATGGTTATAACGAATCCCGGTATTCAGTGTAAGCTTTTCCGAAAGGTTGTTTTTATATCCGGAATAAAGAGAATAACTGTTATACCTGTTATCTCCATTCGGATACCTGGAACCGGCAGGAGTAATTTCCCCGGTAACTATATCGCGTGTCTGAGCCACCGACCGGATGCCATTATTTACAAATTCAAAGCCATAATAAACAAGTTCTCTGTCGCTGTTAAAATTCCTGTCAAAATCGAGATTCAGCGACAATACAGATACTTTTTCCGTCTGCTCATTAATTGAAGTTTTGCCAAAGCTCCTGTCGTGTCGGCTCTCCTGGTAGCTCTGCTGCGAGGCAATTACTCTGAATTCATCGAATATGAGGGTTTTCGTGTCAACTGTCAGCTGGATATTGTTCATCATCCATTTTTGAGGGCCGTAATACCAATCGCCGTATTTCAGTTTCCCGGGTGATTTATATTGTATCAACCTGTCATATCTGGGTGCATCGGATAACCTCGAAAAGTGGTTTGCAAGCACAAGATCTATTCCCGGTGACAATTTAAAACGCAGTTTATTCATGGTATTTATCTGATTATAACCTGAATATATCTGCACTCGTGGATCAGGGTTTACAACAATTGAGTCTTTCCCGTTGATCCTTTTAACATATTCCGGCCTGAGATAATCCGGATTTTTCCTTGACCCCATTTTAAGATCATCGAATTTTGAGTAGCTTATGCTTGTAAGAAAAGCTGCTTTCCTTGTGCCAGCATTGAAATCAAGATGGAAAGTTTTTTCCTTATCAGCAGACGAAAAACGGGTGAGAGCATCAACTTTAAAGTATGTTTTGTCCCCGGTAGAAAGAAGTGCTTTTTTTGTATGAAAATCCACTACACCTCCTATTGCATCGCTTCCATAAACAGTAGCTCCGGGACCGAAGATAATCTCTGTAGATTCAACCGATGATGGATCGAGAGAGATTACATTCTGTATATTCCCTTCCCTGTAAATTGCGTTATTCATTCTTACACCGTCAACTACGATCAGGATCCTGTTAGTTGCAAATCCTCTTATCATGGGGCTGCCGCCTCCGAGCTGACTCTTTTGTACGAATACTTCATCAGAGATTCCTATCAGATCAGCGGCTGTCTGGGGGTTCTGGAACTCAATTGCAGGTTTCAGAACAGTTGTGATCTTATTCGGTACTTCATCCTTATTCTGTTCCCATCGGTTTGCAGAAACAACAAACTCCTCAAAAGCGAAAATCTTTTTTTTCAGCTTTATCTCGAATCCGTCATTCCTTATCTCGTCGAAAGTAAGGCAGACTCTTTCATAGGTAAAGTGCTGAAAACATATTGTATTTTCATCAGCGAAAGCTGAAATATCTGCTTTCCCGGATTTGTTCGAATATATATATGTCGTTTTTGTCTTATTCAGAATTATTACATCCGGTATCGGTTTAAAATCCTCATCATCCACAATTGTCACGGTTTGTGAGATCCCCGGTAACGCTGACAAAAGTAACGATGCCAGTGAAATGAATAAATTCTTCATGGAATTCTGATGAACAATTCATAAAAGTAATAAAAAATTATCCTTACGGAATTTCCTGCCGGCTATAATAGGTTGGTAATATAGATGGCCCAATAACAGTTTCAACTATAATGATTATCTTTTATTTCTTAATTTTGAAAAGCGTCAATTATTAAAGTACTCTCAGTGGGAAAGCGTATTGCTGTTATTTCAGTTATAATTTTGATTTCTGGTCTCGGGATACTTGGGTATTTCCTTCAGCAGGGCAGGAGAGACCTTCTTACAGATCCGTATAAAGCAATTTCGCCATCCGCCTGTTTTGTTATTGAAACAATAGATTTGCAGAGTTTTATTAATTCACTTACAACGGGAAAAGGCCTTTTTGGGGAAGCTGGTAAAATAAAAGAGTTTGAAGATTTTAACCGGAAAATCAAATTTATTGCAGATCAACTTAATAAACAAGGTTATAAAAAGCTGATTAGTGGAAATTCGGGGATCATTTCATTCCACTTATCCGGAACAGGAAAGCTTCAGTCACTTCTTTCAATGGCTGTACCGTCAGAAATAAGAACCAGGCAACTTAAAGAAATTCTGCGATCGTCAGGAATAAAAACAATAAACGAAAGCACCATGCACGGGAATACAATTCTGGAGCTTCCGTATTCCAAGGATAAAAAACAGGACATTGTTTACATTTCTGTAATACAGGGGCTTCTTATCTGCACTTCTTCTGAAAAGTTAATGAGTGAAGCAATTTTGCAGACAAGCCGGAATAATGACATCAGAAGTATGCCGGGATTTTCGAAGATATTACAGGCATCAGGGAAAAATGAGGATAAAGTTTTTGTTGTTTTCAGGAATCTTCCTGCTCTATTTAAGAATATCTTCAGGAATGATTATAAATCTTCGGCTGATAAAATTGGCACGCTTGCAGGATGTGCGGAAGGCGATATTTATATCAGCGAAAACGGACTTGCGCTCAGCGGATATACTGAAAGTCCTGATTCAACGGAATTCTTCTACCGGTATAAAACAGGAACCCCCGGATTATTTCATACCTATAAAATACTTCCCTCATCCACCGTGCTTTTCGAATCGTTAATTATTAATGAAAATTCTACCTACGGGAGAAAGGGAACAAACAGGGCTGCTGTTCTGGCTGAAAAGCTTCGTGAATATACAGGGAATGAAGTCACCAAAGCATTCATTGAAATAAAAGGGCGGCCTGTCAGTGATAATACTCTTATTATCTATGAACTGAAAAATCGTGTATATGCCGAGAAAATATTCCTTGATGAATTCGCCTCTGAAATTAACAAGGATAATATAAAGTTTTTCCAGCCCGACGAGCAAACCAGGATCCCTGTCTATCTTACTCCTTTTGAGGGTTTTGCATCAGCAATGATCCCGGGTTTTACCATGAATGCCGACGATTCCTGGTTTTCTTTTTATGACAATTTTCTGATAACGGGAAGCTCATATGTTACTATTTCAAGACTTTTATATGATAACATGCTGAATAAAACCCTTGCAAACGATCTGATCTACAGAAATTTTGAGAGCTCACTCCCCAGTATTGCAACCTACTTTTTCTATTGCATACCTTCACGTATTACAGATTACCTTTCCGGCTTCCTCAGAGAGGATATAATAAGAGCCCTCCGGTCGAATAAAGGTTCTCTGAATAAGATTCAGGCCGCCGGATACCAGTTTGTGCCCAGCAATAATATGATATATAATAGTTTATCTATAAGTTTTAAAGAAGAAGCCAGAGAAGAGTCTACCACAGAATGGGAAACATTGCTTGATACTGTTGCTGCAGTCAAGCCGTTCTTTTTTACAAATCATATTACAGGAGCGAAGGAAATTTTCATCCAGGATATGAAGAACAACGCATACCTGGTCAATGCAGCGGGAAGAGTTCTATGGAAGGTCCCGCTGGGTGAACGGATCAACAGTACCATTTACATGATTGACTATTTCAGGAACGGGAAATACCAGTTACTTTTTACCGGGAAAAATTTCATTCATCTTCTCGACAGGAACGGAAATTATGTCGAAAGGTACCCTGTACGGCTCAGGTCTCCGGCAACAAACTCACTTGCTCTGTTTGATTATGATAATAACCGGAATTACAGGCTTCTGATTGCCGGAGAGGATAAAATGATATATGCCTATGACAACAGCGGGAATATTGTCAGGGGATGGAAGCCCTTCAGGACTAACGGGACTGTTAGTTCAGAAATCTCATGGTTCAGGGTCTCCGGCAAAGATTACCTCGTCATTGCAGATGAAACTTCAGTGTATTTTATCGACCGCTCCGGGAATAAAAGGCTCACAATTAAGGAGCCCGTTACAAAAGCCAGGGGTTCTGCCCTGAGATTGATTGCCGGCTCTTCTCCTTCAGTAATATTCACAGCACCAGATGGAACGGTTCAGAATGTTTATTTTGATGGGAGTGTAGAAAAATTCAATCTAAGAAAGTTATCCAGTGACCATTCCTTCGATATTTTTGACGTGAATGGCGATGGTTTTGGCGAATATATTTTTATTGATAAAGGGATATTGTATCTTTATAATCATAACAAATCGGAAATATTTACGAGGCAATTCGGTTCACAGGAACTGGGAGGCCCCATTAATTTTGTTTTTTCAGCCTCCGACAGAAAGATCGGGGTTTTTGATATAAATAAAAAACTTATTTATCTGATTGACAGAAACGGAGACACGATGAAAGGATTCCCATTAAGAGGAGCCTCTATGTTTTCTATCGGGAAGTTATCGGATAAAAGCGGATGGCACCTGATTGTCGGAGGTACTGACAGATTCCTTTATAATTACAAATTGGACACGGAAATTAAATAAATCATATCATGACCGGGAAATTAAAATATATGCTGATGATGCTGATTACAACAATTTGTTTGGATGCAGCATCTCAGAACAGTCAGATTCTTTATTTTATGAAACTTCCCCAGAATCAATTTTTAAATCCTGCACTCAAACCTGCGAACAGGTTTTATATAGGACTTCCGGTAATAACCGGGATACACGCAGGTATTGGGAATGATTTTTTTACTTTATCCGATATTTTCCCCCCTGAAACTAAAATTGATTCTGCAGTTTTTAAAAATCTTGATCTGAACAGGTTAGCAGGAAAACTGAAGGATCGTAATACCCTGGCAACAGATTTTGATATTCAGCTTCTGAGTTTAGGCTTATCTTTTGGGAAAGACCTGTATGTTTTCTTTGACGTCAGAGACAGAGTCAGCGCAAAAGCGGTGCTTCCGCGTGATTTACTGGATTTATATATTAGAGGATATAATCAATACCTTGAAAAGACGCTGGACTTATCAGGGATGAAAATTACGGGACAATATTTCAGGGAATATGGATTAGGGTTCTCGAAAAATATAACAAATAATCTTAGGATTGGTGCGAAGGCAAAACTATTATCAGGGATAGCTTCTATCTCACTGGATAACAGATCATTTACCCTGAAGGTGAATGACGATTTTAGTCAGACTGTATCTGCCGATGCTTCTCTGGATGTCAGTGGCAAAAAAGCCCTCAAAAGAATATTCAGTGATAATAACTTTTTAATTCCACCGCTGGATTCAACGCGGGGTGCTGACATTAAAGGATTTGCACTTGATTATATTAAGTATCCGGTTTTAAACAAAGGAGTAAGTTTTGATTTTGGTCTGGTCTATAACATTGGCAGATTAGTTACTTTATCGGCAGGTGTTACCGATCTGGGCTTTATTAACTGGAACCAAGACCTTAAAAGCTACAATGCCAACAGCAATTTTACCCTGCAGGGCATTACGCTTGAGGATGTTGTCAACGAAACATATTCTATTGACGATATGGTCAATTCACTGGTTGACACTATTAAAAACAATTTCATTGAGAACCCATCACCTCTTTCTTATAAAACCAATCTGCCAACGAGTATTTCAGCTGGTGCAAGCTTCAATTTGCTGCCCGTTCTGTCAATAGGACTGTTGTCAAATTCAAAGTTTTATATGGGAACAGTAAAAGAATCTTTTACCCTGTCTGCAAATGCATATCTGGGCAGAGTTTTGTCAGCAAGCATGAGTTATACGGCTGCAAATTACAGTTATAACAATTTAGGTTTTGGACTTGCCTTTAAGGCAGGTATAGGTCAGTTTTATATAATAGCTGACAAAATTCCACTTGACTGGGGGAAAGTCTATATTGAAAAAGATGGACCAGGTAATTACGCTTCATTCCCTGTTCCGCAGAACATGAATTTATTTAATCTGGAAATCGGACTGAATTTTGTTTTTGGCAAACCGGTAACAAGGAAATCCGATAAGCCAATGGTTCTTATTAACTAAAATTTTATCGGATAAATGATCCTCCTGCGAATAATTTTAGTTTGCCTTATAATATTTTTGATTATCAGATCTTTTTCAAGATACGGAGAGGAAAGAGATGTCATAAATAAAAATCGGAAGCCTGATGATAATAGTGTCAGGAACAATAAAAAAATCTCGAAAGAAGTTGGTGAATATATTGATTTTGAGGAGGCAGACGAATAAAAAATATTACTTATCTTTCGATATCAGCTGTTTTGCAAGTGAGTTGGCAAAGACAAAATCATTTAAGATATCATTATCAGAATGAAGTATCTCTTTATTGCTTCCCTCCCAGCATATTATTCCATCATTAATAAAGACAATTTTTTCACCGATTTCCATCACAGAATTCATATCGTGAGTATTTACCAGGGTAGTCATTGAATATTCTTCTGTAAGCTCCTTGATTAGTGCATCAATATGAATTGCTGTTATGGGATCAAGTCCGGAATTTGGTTCATCGCAAAAAAGATATTTTGGATTAAGGGAAATGGCTCTGGCAATTGCTACTCTTTTTTTCATCCCCCCGGATAATTCAGAAGGGAATAATTTATTTGCATTTACTATATCAACCCTGTTCAGGCAGGAATTAACTCTTTCGATTTTTTCTTCAGAGCTTTTAGCGGTAAACATATCGAGGGGGAACCTGACATTCTGTTCAACCGTCAGGGAATCAAACAGGGCGCTTCCCTGGAACAGCATTCCCATCTCCTTGCGTATCTCTTTCCGGCCGGTGAAATCAAGTCTGTTAAAAATGACATCATCGAACCAGATTTCTCCTGAGTCAACTTCATGAAGCCCGACAATTGATTTAAGCAGAACAGTCTTCCCGGAACCGCTCCTCCCGATTATAAGATTTGTTTTCCCTGTTTCGAACGTAATTGAAATATTATCCAGTACTTTCAAATCGTTGAATGACTTATAAAGATTCTTGACGCTTATCATGAAAGCAGGAGTTGAGTAAGAATGACATTGAAAAGCAGGATAAGAACACTGCTGTAAACCACAGCCTTTGTGCTGGCCTGGCCTACTTCAAGAGATCCACCTTCGACATAATAACCCTTAAATGCAGAAACACTCGTAATGATAAATGCAAAAAATAACGTTTTTATAAGTGAATAAGTTATATAATAAGGTATGAATGCATACTGGATACCGTAAATAAAATCCTGTGATGTTATAACACCGGAGAATGTACCCGCAATAAAGCCTCCAAGAATTCCGACAATAATACTTATTAATGTCAGGACAGGATTAAAGAGGAATGTAGCTATAATTTTCGGAAGAATCAGATAAGAAGCAGAATTAACCCCCATCATCTCCAGAGCGTCTATCTGTTCTGTAACTCTCATGGTTCCTATTTCTGATGCAATGTTAGATCCCATTTTCCCGGCAAGGATCAGAGCACTGATCGTGGAAGAAAATTCAAGGATGATAGAATCACGGCATCCAAGACCTATCAGATACGTCGGGTATATGGGATTTTCAGTATTGTAAGCGGTCTGAAGCGTAATTACCGCACCCATGAAGAAAGAAATAATGGTTATTATACCTATTGAATCAAAGCCAAGGTAAACCAGCTCATGCAGAGTTTGTTTGTAATAAATAGAAGTTTTTTCAGGTTTGGAAAAAACCTTCTTAAGAAGCAGGAAGTAACTCCCTATCTGTGTAAGAAACTTTATCATGCAAACAATTATCAGGAACCAAAATTACAAATATTTACTGTATTTCATCTGTTAGTGTTTTAAAACCCAAGCCATAATTAATATATATTTGCAAAGGTTTTTAAGATTAAATAAATAAGCTATGGACAACAGGTTCGTAATTATTATGGCAGGTGGGGTAGGAAGCAGGTTCTGGCCATTAAGCCGTCGTGAAAAGCCAAAACAGTTCCTCGATATACTTGGAACCGGAGAGACTTTGATCCAACAGACTTTCAGACGATTTAAATCAACCTGTCCTGAAGAGAACATATTTGTTGTAACCAGCGCAGAACATAAGGATCTTGCTATTGAGCAGCTTGGAATAGCACCAACAAACGTGCTCGCAGAGCCCTTCCGGCGCAACACTGCACCATGCCTGGCATATGGCACATTCAGAATCCTGAAGGAGAATCCTGATGCTGTAATTGCAGTAACCCCTGCTGATCATCTTATTATAAAGGAAGAAAAATTCTGCAATGTGATACAGGAGAGCATGGATTTTGTCGGAAAGAATGATGCGCTCCTTACCCTTGGCATAAAACCTGACAGACCGGAAACAGGATATGGATATATTCAGGCTGACCGTAAAAAACCCGTAAATGGATTTGATAACCTGCTTAAGGTGAAAACATTTACTGAAAAACCGGATATTGACCTTGCAAAAATATTCATCCAGAGTGGTGATTTTTACTGGAATTCCGGAATTTTCATCTGGAATATTAAATCAATCCTTTCTGCTTTTGAAAAACATCTGCCCGATATGTTTGCCGCATTCGATGAAGGGAAAAAGCTTTTCGGAACGAGGCAGGAAAAAACATTTATCGGAAGGACTTACACTGAATGCAAAAGTATCTCAATTGATTATGGGATTATGGAAAAGGCCGATAATGTGTATGTTATGTGTACTGATATCGGATGGTCAGACCTTGGAACATGGAGTTCGCTTTATGAACATTCTGCAGCTGACAAAAATGGTAACGTTATAGTAAGCGGCAACGTTTTTTCGTACGATAACAGGGGTAATATATTCAATATATCACCCGAAAAAGTTGCAATAATACAGGGATTGAAGGATTATATTGTTGTTGAAGCGGATGGTGTTCTTCTGATCGTAAAGAAAGAGGAAGAGCAGAATATCAAAAATTACCTTGAGGATGTAAAAAAAGAAACAAAAGAGAAGTTTCTATAACGGAAGAATCGTCATTTTAAAATTTCATGATTGCACGACAAAAAAAAGAGGCCGTAATTAACAGCCTCTTTTTTTAAGATCATATTTTAATATTCCCAAAGATCGTGTTCAAAATCAAAAAGTTCGGTTTTAACCCGTTCTGATTCAAAGAGAGCTGATTTCCCGACCAGGTAATCACTTATAAATCTGTCGTTAAAAACGTTTGATTCTCCCAGGATAATGCTTCCGAATCTTCTCTGCATGAACAGATCGTCGAAAGACATTCTTTGAGCATCGTTATTTGGCATAAATGCCTCATGCTTGGCAAGTACATCCCTTATCTCATCAAATTTGATCCAGAACAGTGGTATATTTTGTGGTTTCTTGGTCTGAGGGTCAGGTCCTATAAAGTAAGGACATACAGCTATGATTCTGACATCCAGTCTTGAAAGCTTTTTATCAAAAAACCATTCTTCGTAAAGCATTATTTTTTTAACTTCATCAGGGTTTGCAAGGTCTCTGATTGTAGTATCCCTTGTATTACCGGCAGCGTCAATTGTTCTCTGTATAGTTCTTTCCCTTGCTCCCATGTTTGTCTCGATTTCCTGATAAGTAGTAGGTACCCGCTGATCAAAAGGATCGTATGGAGTAAGATTCCCGGCTTTAATTTCATCAAGAATAATACCAATAAAGTTCTTTCTGCCGTCAAGAAGAGGTTTTGTAGGATAATATAAAGGCTGATTCATCTTTTCCCTGAGGTCTATAAGGCGATAATATGTTTTTGCCCAAACCACATCGGCCTCCCTCAAAAAAGGATAATTGATTTTTCCGGCATCTGATATTGATTTCTGGTAAATATCGCCAAAAGACTGGGCACTGGCCATTCCGGTAAATGCCAAGGCGATAAAAGCCAATATTATTTTTTTACTCATAATGTCAAGATTATATTTTACTTATCTAAATTATTTTCAATACTACAGCTCCCAGATCCCTGGTTATTCCATCCGGACCGATTGCTCTTATGTTTTTAATGGTCAGATCTTTACCCTTAGTTATAGCATTCAGAATATCCTTTTGCTCAGGTGTCAGTCTAAAGCTGTTGCTGTCTTTAACCCTGTCGCCGAGCCTGTCGGTATAAGAGACTGTAAAACCTGTTACCGTATAAACAAGTTCAAAGTCGAAATCCTGACCAAGGGATGCAAATACCCCTATTTCAGCAAGGGCCTGAGCTTTTGTTACCTCCCCTGTTGATTTATTTGCAAAGCGGGCTACAGGGTCGGGAAGTTTCTTCACTCTGAATTCAATTGGGCCATATTGAACAGGTTTTCCTTTGATTTCTTCTGCAGTAATATATAGCTGGCAATTTTTCCCAACGACTTCCGGGCTTATTGCCCAGTTACCACGGAAATATTCACCCTTGGCGTTTTTAACTCTTTTCTGTGATGCAGTTCCGTTAACAACCTTGCTGATTCTTATTTTATCAGGTCCTACACCGGGAACAGAAATATCAATAGGGTTATCAAGGCCTTTGTACATTACATTCATGGCTGTAGCAGAAACAACGACATTAGGTTCGCCTACAGAATAGTTAGCTGTAAAGGCTTTATTTACCTTGGAACCATTAGGAGCCGTTAATGAAATAATACCACCCCATGTTTTTGGTCCGGTAGTGGAGGGCCTGACAGAATAAACACCCTTACCGCTCTCGTCAATAGAAAGAGTCTGCCCATTAACAGTGATCATTGGCTTTTGTGTAGAGTCGGTAGCAGAAATGAAAACCTTTGCTTCGTAAATGCTGCCCAATGTTACATAATTGGATTTGGCATCTACCATTGCCTCGATCTTGTTAAACTTGAATGAAGCGGCATCAATCTGGGAATAGAGGTAGTTAAGGACTTCAGTTTCAGCGTTTCGTACGTTGAGCTGCATTTCCGACAGAATACAAATAACGGCAACGAGAGGCAAAGTCTGAAAAGTTACATTTGCCCAGGGGGCTGGTTGCCCGTCGGGATCTTTTCCATCATCGGTATTGAGGCTTTTTACCAAAGCTTCTTCTGCAGTAGGATTTTTACCTTCAAGTGTAGTGAGAAGAAAATTGCGATATTCGTTAATAACATTTTTAAGAAGATAAGCTTTCCCGTTTTCATTAGCACCGATTAGAACTTCAGATGGAACGTTGGTATCATCAATACGTTTCTTAATTTCATCAATAATAACCACATTTCCCTTGATAGCCGGAGTTTCAGGATCTTTTTCAGCTTTTCTGATTATTTCGATTTTAAGGTCCTGTATAAAATTGAATGCCTCATCAGCGCGCTGCTTTACCTCATAAGCTGATGTTCTGTATTTTCCTGCTTTTGCAGGGTTTTCGGCAGCGGATCTGTCAAATTCACTGTATATGAGGTTATTCTTTTTATCATAGTTTGCAATGGTAAGGGTAAGCCCGTTATCAACTCTCTTAAATGCTTCCACGGCTTCCTTGGATACGTTAAGTGCAAGCATGGCGGTAAGCACCAGGTACATCATACCAATCATCTTTTGCCGCGGGGATAGCTTCTGTTGAGCCATTTTCTAGGTAGTTTAGTTAGGTAAAATAAATGCTACATTATTTGACATTCATAGCAGAAAGCATATTTCCATATACATTATTAAGAGCCGACAGGTTGTCATTAAGTTTGGATATCTGTTCGCGGTACTTTTTAGTATCTCCTGCAGATTCAGTCAGATCTTTCATAAGACCCTGGAGACCCTTATAAAGTGACTCAGATTCTTTCAGGTGGTCATCTGCTCCTTTTTTCTGCAGTTCATAAACAGTATTAAGGGCAGAAAGATTCTTATTAAGAACTTCAAGCTGTTGCTGGTAAGATTTACCGCCTACTTCAATAGTTGAGATTGAATCAGCCATATTCTTGTAAGTAGAACCTGTTTCATTTATTACTTTCGTTGTTGTTTTGTATGATTCTGCAAGCCTCCCCAGAGATTCATTGGCAGTATTGATTGTGCCCATATACTTTGTAGAAGCAGCAGTAATGTCGCCCATAGCATTTATGTTAGCTGTTGAATCTCCAAGCTTTTTCATACCGACACCCAGTTTTTGGAACAGGTCGGGAGAGATCTCTGCTTTTTCGAGCATTTCATCAAATTTTGCAAGAGCAGCAGAACCTGCTCCTCCGCCACCGCCAACAGCGCCGCGGTATTTCCCGCCATGTGCAGTGAGTTCTTCTGCACCCTCTTCAGGAATTCCCGAAAGTTCGGGATAAACCAAAGACCAGTCTACTTCTTCGTGCAAAGGTTCAAATGCTGAAAAGAAGAAAATGACAGCTTCTGTCAACAGACCAATTGTAAGCATTGTTCCTGCAAGTGGCCAGTGTTGAATTTTAAACAATGCACCAACGATTACGACGGAAGCACCCAAACCATAAAGTTTTGCGATGAAATTCTTCCACCCGCTGCTTTGTACTAATTCTGCTAGGCTCATATTCCTGATAATTTTAGGGTTATTTCAATTATTATAATTCTGCTCCGATATAAGTTCTTACATTTCGAAATCCTACATAAGGTTTTGTGGAATCCTGATATTCATAGTCTCTTGCACTAGTCTGAAGAAAATATGCGATGTCTTTCCACGAACCGCCACGAATAACTTTACGCTTCATAACAGGAGGATCCTGGGGTGTTGCATTATATTCATAATTAGGCTGAAGATCGTGTTCGAAAATATAGGCTGAAGGATGATATGCACAGCAGGTCCATTCCGAGACGTTACCTGACATATCATAAAGTCCGTACTCATTGGGTTCATAGGATCCTACTTTTCCTGCATAGACATTTCCGTCGTCGATATAATTTCCGCGCAATGGTTTAAAGTTTGCAAGGAAACATCCTTTATAGTTACGGGTGTAGGGACCGCCCCATGGGTACATTGAAAGATCGAGACCGCCTCTGGCTGCATATTCCCATTCAGTTTCAAGAGGGAGCCTGTAAGCCATAACATCAGAAATTCCGTTCTTACTCAATGCGGCATTCATGAAATTTGTCCTCCATCTGCTGAAAGCATTTGCCATCGGCCATGATACACCAACAACAGGGTAATCATCGAATGAAGGATGCCAGAAATAGAGGTCAGCCATCGGATCATTAAATGAATATGTGAAATCCCTTATCCAGCAGAGTGTGTCGGGATAAATATTAATAACGCTATGCCTGATAAATGAAGAACGGTCCTTTACATCAGTTCGTGTACCGTCAATATTTGTCACCTGTCCTTCATACTTCCCTGTATTGTTAGCATAATCCTGAACATACCTGGATTTTGATGCCTGCTGATAATCAACAGTAAAATAAGAGTAATTGAATTTCCTGACATCATATTGTTTTTTGCCGCTAAATCTCTCTTCAGGAGGGTAGTACATTTCTTCAATTACCCCTTTGGTTGTTTCCTCTTCCGGGTCTATTTTTTCTTCCCAGTCAATGATGTTGCCTTCCAGTACATTTCCTTCACCATCAACCTTAAAATATTGCCTGTCGGGTATCTGGGCTTCGCCTAATTTTGTCCTTAAAATAGAATCACGAACCCAGTATACGAACTGACGATACTTGTTGTTTGTAATTTCAGTCTGGTCCATCCAGAATGCATCAACAGTAACAGATTTTGAGAGGCTGTTCATGGTGAATAAGGCATCCTGGTCGCTGGGTCCCATCATGAAATTACCGGCGGGTATAAATGCCATTTCCATTGGTTCCGGTTCAAAGAATTTCTTCCTCCCCTGAACACCAGTCAGCTCACCGTTATTTGAAGTGCTGCAACCGCTCGCTATGAATATAATTAACAGGGCAGATAGAATTACCTTTTTCATATTTCTCTAAATTTATAATGCAAGTAAGTTATTTTTTTCCAATAATCATAAAAATCTAATACTTTTATATCTCATCGGGCTTTTCCCAAGACTAAGATCAAAGCAATAGTTCACCATAAATTCATGTGACCCGCTGGTGCTTTTTCTGATGTCCGACAGAGGGAAATCATAAGCATAACCAAAGCGGATCCCGTTAAAAAGTTCCAGACCAACAATGCCAATCAGTGCATCGCCGGCTCTGTAGGAAACGCCTCCCCATACTTTTTTATTGTATCTGACTAAAGAAGTTACATTGAACTGAACAACCTTACCGTCGCTATAGGCAAAAAATGAGGGCAGGAGTTCAAGTGAAGGGTTTGGCAGCTGAAGTGTATAACCTCCAGTAAGATAGTAATGTCTGCTTATATAGGTTTTGACTTCAGCTTCTTCTTTAGTAAATTTTATTTTAGGCTGATTTATATGGGTAACAGAGAGAGCTGCATAATATTTATTGCCTTTCAGATAAAGGCCCAGTCCTGCATCAAAAGCTACAAAGCTCTCTTTGTTTATCGGGATAAGAGGATCCTGGTCAGGTGGTGTAAAACCAGCACCAGTAGGTATATTCCATTTCGGATCAAGTGTTTTATTAATCATCCCCAGGTTAATCCCAATGCCCAGCTTCCCGATATTCAGATCCATCAGGTAAGAATAGACCGCAGAAAGATTAATATCCTTGTCAAATCCGATATTATCACTTTCAACCACAAGTCCGATCCCGCTTTTTATCCTGAAGGGAGAAATAGGAGCGCTGATATTAAAGAGGGTGGTGGATGGTGCTCCTTCAAATCCCAGCCATTGCTGCCTGTTAAGTGCAGTGGCACATATCATCCCTGAAGTGCCTGCAATACCGGGATTATAAGTCAGTGTATTAAACATATACTGACTCGACAGCGGATCCTGCTGTGAAAATCCAGTATAGCATATTAATACCAAAAAAAGAAATGTAATATTAAGTCTTTTCATTTCTTTACGAACCAAAATTGCATTACGCTTGACTTGAACCAGTAAAATAAGTAAAAATCTAAAACGTAAACAAATATACTTTTATTTAATTGAGGTGAAAAAATAATAGTTTTGATCAATATACTTCAGGGAAAAATAAACAGGTCACAGGGTGCTAAAAATGAAATAACATCAGGTTTTCAGGATTTTAATCTCTCCACTCCCTGAATCCACCTCTCAGGGACTTCGTTCTGGTTTGCTTTAAGGTAATCTTCATGAGAGCAGGCAATATATGAATTCCTGTCATTCCCTGCGGGCAGTTCCATCCACCATCTGTCTGTCAGGTTGCTCTTTATGAAGATCAGATCATCCTCAAGGCCTGTGACCCTGACATGATATCTGATAAATCTGCCTGAATTGCTGTTGCTTAAAGCAGGTGTCTCATATTGTTTTTGTGAGAATCCTTCAAGGAAAAACCATAAAATCTGTGCAGCAAGCCCGGATGTCTGATGCCTGATATCAAACTCCGGATTGATATCAAAAAGGCCAAAAACTTTCATATTGTCGGAAATTCCGGCATAACGTGAAAGAAGGCAGATTTCTTCTCCGTAAAAACCATTGGGAGAAGGACTTATAGTTCCGGGAGCATCCGATTGCCTTACAGCAGAAATATCAAAAACAGCAACATCCGAATCACGGAATAATGGTTCGGTAAGATAAATAGCTTTTCTTACGTCGCCAATTCTTACAAGCTCAGATTTACGCTTTAAAAACCGGTTTATTATCTGCTGGTCATTCAGGTATATCTGGTACCCGATATTTATATAATGTTCGAATGTGCTTTTATGATTGTGGATTATGCTGTTCAGATAGCTGAAAGAATCGATTTCTTTCCTTTCATTAATGAAATCTATCCTTGAATCGACTGCAGTAAGTGTATATTTTTTGTTCATTTGCGAAAAAGCTCTGTCGACAGATATAGCCAGAGCGCTGCTTCCTCCAATGATCACCGGGAAAATATTTTTAGTAATCAGAAAGATGAGAATATCGGTAAGCCCGGCAACTGTATCATTAAATGTAACGCCCTGTTTCATATTACCCAGATCGATTATTTTTGACTTACCGGGGATTCTGGCAAGCCGGTAAAGCTGTTCCCTTATGGTATCCGGACCCTTCATTGTACCTGTGCCAGGAGAATTTCGTCCTTCGGGGACTCCAAAAATTGCAATTTTAAATTTAGTGAGATCCTTCAGGGGTGTGCTCGCAGTATGAATTATTATATTATGAGGAAATCCTGCCTGATCTGCAATATTTTCAAATTCAGGTCTTTCAATGCTTACGGGATTAAAATAATCATTAAGGTCAATCATGGTGCCTGTCATGAACTTTTTCTTGTTTTATCGCTCTTTTCAATAATCTTAATACAATCTTCCTTTGACAGTTTTTCAGCATCAGCGCCCTTTGGAAGTCTGAAATTCTGTTTGTCCTTTGTCAGATAAGGACCGTATCTTCCGTTAAGAACCTGAATATCGCCGAAATCCCTGATCACTTTCTTTTTCTCATTTTCATTCTTTTCATTAATAATCTCTAATGCTCTTTCAAGGGTAAGAGTATAAGGATCATCGATACCTTTTTTCAATGAATAGAATTTTCCCTTATGCCTTACATAAGGACCGAATTTACCGGTGCCGACGACCATGTCCTCTTCATCATGAATCCCCAGCGATCTTGGAAGCCTGAAAAGATTCAAAGCCTCTTGCAGGGTAATGGTCTCAAGAAGTTGATTTTTCGTAAGACTTGCAAACCGGGGTTTGGTTCCATTATCAGAATTGCCTATCTGGGCAACCGGTCCGAATCTGCCCATTCGCACTGTAACCGGCTCCCCGGTATCAGGATGGTCCCCCAGGAGTCTTACTCCTGTTTTACGGTCTTTTTTCTCAAGGGCGTTTTCAATGGTTTTATGAAAAGGGACATAAAAAGTATGAAGCATCCCCGTCCATTTCAGATTACCCAGAGCGATCTCGTCAAATTGTTCTTCAACCTCTGCAGTAAAATGATAGTCAACTATATCAGAAAAATTTTCGATCAGGAAATCATTTACAATCATTCCGATATCCTGAGGAAAGAGCTTCGATTTTTCTTTGCCTGCAACCTCTGTTTTTGAAGTCACTGTTATCTTGCCATTATCAAGGGTAAGAATTTTGATTTGCCGTTTTTCCCCCGGCCTGTCTTCACGTGAAACATAGCCCCTGTTCTGGATAGTAGAAATAGTAGGAGCATACGTTGATGGCCGTCCTATCCCCAGTTCTTCCAGCCTTTTCACAAGGCTGGCTTCTGTATAGCGTGGAGGTGGAGAAGTGAATTTCTGAGTAGCTGTAACACTATTGCTATAAAGCGGCATTCCTTTCTTTACGGGGGGAATTACATATCTCTCCTCGTCACCATTTTCCTGATCGGTAGATTCTGAATAGACTTTAAGGAATCCGTCAAACTTGATTACCTCACCAGTGGCATTGAAAATGACTGGTGAGTTATTCATGTCAATAGAAATAGTTGTTTTTTCAACTTCAGCATCTGCCATCTGGGATGCAATAGTTCTTTTCCAGATCAGATCATAAAGCTTCTTTTCATTCTGGTTACCGGATGTTGCCGGATTATCAGGATAAGCAGGACGAATAGCTTCATGAGCCTCCTGCGCACCTTTAGTTTTTGTTTTAAACTGGCGGGTTTTTGAATACTTCTCACCGTATTCGGAAATGATTACTTCGCGTGACTTTGCAAGTGCAAGTTTAGAAAGATTTGTTGAGTCAGTTCTCATATAAGTGATTTTACCTGCCTCATAAAGTTTCTGTGCGACTGCCATTGTCTGCGCAACTGAAAATCCAAGTTTGCGAAAAGCCTCCTGCTGAAGTGTCGAAGTTGTGAACGGAGGTGCCGGAGACCTTTTTCCCGGCTTGATTGTAATACCGGTAACCTTATATTGTGCGGTACTGCATAATTCCAGGAACTTATGTGCTTCATTCTCATTGCTGAAACGTTTTGACGCTTCAGCTTTGATGATGTTTTTAATATTGTCTGATGAGTCAATGTTGAAAAGTGCATTAACCCTGAAAGAGGATTCAGATTTAAAAGAAATTATTTCTCTCTCACGTTCAACGATTAGTCTGACAGCAACCGACTGAACCCTTCCTGCTGAAAGGGAGGGCTGGACTTTTTTCCATAGAACCGGTGAAATCTCAAACCCTACAAGCCTGTCGAGAATCCGGCGCGCCTGCTGCGAATTAACCAGGTTCATATCTATGGTCCGTGGATTTTCTATTGCGTTCGAAATGGCATCTTTGGTAATCTCATGAAAGACTATTCTGCGGGTGGTTGAAAGCTCAAGATTAAGAACAACAGCCAGGTGCCAGGCTATAGCCTCCCCTTCGCGGTCCTCATCAGAGGCAATCCAGATATTTTTAGTATCAGCAGCTGCTTTTCGGAGTTCACTGACAACTTTTGCCTTTTCTTTCGGGACCTCATAATCTGGTGCGAAATCACTCTCAATATTTATCCCGAGATTCTTTTTCTTGGAGAGATCTCTGATATGCCCGAAGCTTGAAACAACACGGAAATCTTTACCCAGGAATTTCTCAATAGTTTTTGCCTTTGCAGGCGACTCAACAATTACAAGATTTTCGACCATATCAGACATTGTTTGTTCAACTGAAAAACGCTGCAAAGTAAATCAATTAGGTACCAAACTTCAAAATAAACCGTTAAGATTCTTATATTTTACTATTTTTGGGTTAAAATCTGCATGGTGATGAAAGGCGATAGAGTCAACAGAAAATACACTATATGGTTCTGGGCGATATTCATTTTTCCGTTTGCGCTGGCCATTTTAATATTCATCCTTATCTCGATGGGGAAATTTGGCACTATGCCCTCATTTACGGAGCTTGAGAATCCTGAATATTATTTAGCTGCCGAGGTTTATTCAGAAGATGAAGTTCTTTTAGGAAAGATAGCTTTGGAGAACAGAACATGGACAGAATACAAAGACCTGTCGCCTTATCTGATCGATGCCCTGATCGCAACTGAAGATATAAGATATTACCGTCATTCCGGGATTGATGTCCGCGGACTCGGAAGAGCAATTGTAAGAACGATTCTCCTGGGTCAGAACACCGGGGGCGGAAGTACGATCACACAACAGCTTGCAAAGCAGCTTTATCCAAGGGATACAGCGCATGTTTCCCCATTTGTGAAAAAGATAAGGCTTGGTGTTTCTAAATTCAAGGAATGGCAGACAGCCGTAAAGCTCGAAAAAAGCTATACAAAGGAAGAGATAATAACAATGTATCTCAATAAGTATGATTTCAACTACCGTGCAAAAGGTATAAAATCAGCTGCCAGAGTCTATTTCAATACTACACCTGATTCATTGAACATAGAGGAGGCTGCAATGCTTATTGGTATGCTGAAAAACTCAAGTTCGTATAATCCTGTCAAGTTTTACGACCGGACGTTCCAGAGAAGAAATATTGTGATCTCACAAATGGCCAGATACGGGTATATCTCCTCCGCTGTTGCTGACTCAGTTAAAAAATTGGCAATCGACCTGGATTTGCAGATAGAAGATCACAACACCGGAATGGCTACTTATTTACGTGAATATCTGCGGAATACAATGAAGAGACCAAAACCCGACCGGAACCAGTATGTACAACAGACATCCTACGATGATGCTTTATGGGAGTGGGAAAATAATTCCCTGTATGGCTGGTGCAACAAGAACAAAAAACCCGGCGGTTCATACTATGATATATATAAGGATGGTCTGAAAATCTATACAACAATAAACTCCAAAATGCAGCAATATGCTGAAGAGGCTCTTAGAGAACACCTGACCAATGAGGTCCAGCCCGATTTTTACAAGAGAGCTAAAGGTTTTAGAAACCCGCCCTATTCCAATGATCTTAACAAAAGACAGATTGACGAGCTAATAATGAGATCAGTTAAACAGAGTCCACGGTATTATATAATGAAAGCCAGAGGATATTCCGAAGACTCGATAATGCTTGCATTCAATACACCGTTTGCCATGAAGGTTTTTTCATGGAAAGGCGACAGGGATACTATATTAACACCGCTTGACTCAATCTGGTATTATAAATATTTTATAAGGGCAGGTTTTATGGTCGAAGATCCTCGCTACGGATATGTCAAAGCTTATGTAGGCGGACCGGATTTCAGATATTTTAAATATGATGCTATAACACAGCAAAAGAGACAGGTCGGTAGTACAATAAAGCCATTCCTTTATACTATAGCAATGCAGAATGAATATTCACCCTGCAAGGAGGTTGAGAATATTTCCCGCACTTTCGAGGATGGTGACTCAACCTGGACCCCAAGAAGTTCAGGACCAGAAAAGTATCACGGGAAAATGGTTACATTAAAATGGGGTCTGGCCCAGTCAGAAAACTGGATTTCTGCATGGCTTATGGAACAGTTCAGACCGACTGCAGTAACTGACATTATGCATAAAATGGGAGTAAGAAGTTTTATTGATCCTGTTTATTCAATATTCCTGGGGACCTCTGATATCAAGCTCGAAGAGATGGTTGGAGCATACGGCACATTTGCAAATAAGGGTGTTTATTCCAGGCCAATGTATGTTACGCGTATCGAGGATAAAAACGGTAATATAATCTCAACATTTACCCCCAGTGTTGAAGAAGTCTTAAGCGAGGAGACAGCATACCTTATGCAATACCTGCTGCAGAATGTGGTTCTGACTGGTACTGCGAACAGAATGCGAAGGGAACCATATTTCCTTATGAACCAGATCGGCGGGAAGACCGGAACAACACAAAACCACTCAAACGGCTGGTTTATGGGAGTTACACCTCAGCTGGTCGGAGGAGTATGGGCCGGATGGGAAGACCAGGCTATACATTTCGAAACAATTGCTGAAGGACAGGGGGCAAATATGGCTTTACCTATTTTTGCCATCTTTCTGAGGAAAGTATATAACGATCCCCAATTTGGTATAATGGAGACAGACGAATTTGAACGCCCTGTTAATTTCAATATGGAACTCGATTGTGAGAAAGTGAAGAGAGAAAGCTCTAGAAAGGATAACCCGCTGAGAGACAGATACTAAGACATGTACTCATCAGCTGAAAAGCGATCTTACCAGGTTTTCAATCTTTCCGACCGGTACAATTTCTATATCCAGTCCTTTTAAGGAAACATTCCTGTGAAATTTTGAAAGACATATCTTTTTGAATCCCATTTTTGATGCTTCCCTGATACGTTGTTCAATTCTTGAGACAGGTCGTATTTCGCCCGACAGACCTGCTTCACCGGCGAAGCAGATCTCTCTTGAAATGGGAATGTCGAGATTGGAAGAGAGGACAGAACTGATTATTGCAAGATCTATAGCAGGATCGGTAACTTTAATCCCTCCTGCGATATTCAGAAAAACATCTTTTATACCAAGCCGGAACCCGGCACGTTTTTCGAGTACTGCAAGAAGCATATTCAGCCTCCTGATATCAAATCCTGTAGAGCTTCTTTGCGGAGTGCCATATACTGCGCTGCTTACAAGTGCCTGGGTCTCAATAAGGAATGGTCTCAGTCCATCGACTGTGGCAGCAATAGAGATGCCACTAAGCGGTTCATCATGCTGATTTATGAAAAGCTCTGATGGATTATTGACCTCTTTTAATCCAGCTTCAACCATTTCAAAAATACCAAGCTCTGACGTCGATCCGAACCTGTTTTTTGCAGACCTGAGGATACGGTAAACATAATTATTGTCTCCTTCAAAATAGAGAACAACATCAACAATATGTTCAAGTACTTTTGGTCCGGCAAGAGTACCGTCTTTGGTAATATGCCCTATAAGAAAGACAGGGATCCCGGTTATTTTTGAATACTTCAGAAGCTGAGCTGCACATTCACGAACCTGCGATACCGAACCGGCTGAAGATTCAAGCATCCCTGTACTGATAGTTTGTATGGAGTCGATAATAATAAGTCCGGGTTTAATATTTTCCGAGTGTGCAAGAATATTTTCAAGTTCAGTTTCGCAGAGGATATAGCATAATGGATTGGAATTTTTAAGTCTTCGTGCCCTCAGACTTATCTGCTCTTCACTCTCTTCACCGGAGACATATAAAATTGTTGTCTGTTTTAAACCAAGTGCAAGCTGAAGCGCAAGTGTTGATTTGCCAACTCCCGGCTCGCCTCCAAGGAGTATCAGTGATCCGCTGACCATCCCTCCGCCAAGTATCCTGTCGAGCTCCGCGATACCTGTCTTCTGCCGGTTCTTCTCATCCGCTTCAATACTATCAAGAAGCTCCGGTTTTCTCTTTTCCTGCCCCTGAATAAAGGAAGTGTTACGTTTAGCTGCCGGAGCGATTATTTCCTCATGGTAGGTATTCCACTCTTTGCAGGAAGGGCACCTGCCAATCCACTTTGCTGATTCAGCTCCGCAGTTCTGACAGACGAAAACAGTTTTGGACTTTGTCATATTGTGTCGGCAGTTTTCATTTTATGTTTCCTTCCAAACATTATATAAATTGAAATCAGACCGATAATTATTTCAAAAACAATCTGTGATTCATGTGAAAGCAATGCATAAGTGAGTCCATCCTCAAGGCTGACACCCTGGATTACGATGAGCACCCTGGAAACGGCATAATGATATGCCCCGAAACCGCCCTGAACCGGCACTGACATTGCCAGCCCGCCAACAACAAGGATAAGAAGGGAGTTCCAGAATGTAACATGCGATGTGCTTTGAAGACAGAATACAACAACCCATGTCATAAGAGCATAGCTGATCCAGATAAGAATTGTAAGGAAGATGAATTCCCATTTTCTTTCCAGGTTTGTAATAGTCTTGAGTCCGCTGATGATTCCCTTTGCAATATCAACCATCTTTGAAAAAAACTTGCTTTTTCGTATTCTTTTCCTGTAGCGGATTATCAGGTACAGTGCAATAATACCAATCACAGCAATAACAACCCAGAAGATCCAGGATATATTCAGGAAGGAAAGGACTGTCACCTTGAAAGGTTTGAAAATACTTTCATTCAGAAACTCCTTTATAATTGCTTCGCTTGAAATGACAATCAATATGAGAAAAATAAGTACTGAAAGGAAATCAATTGTCCGTTCAATTATCACAGTTCCTACAAGCTTATCAACTGCTATTTTTTCTTTTTTACCAAGGACCACGCAACGTGTTACCTCTCCTATTCTCGGTAATGCAAGATTCGCCAGGTACCCGATCATCATTGAATGAAAAGTGTGCCAGAAAGCAGGACGAAAACCAAGCGGATGAATCAGTAATTGCCAGCGGCGTGCACGGAGAATAAAAGCTATCAGGCTGAAAAAAACAGCCAGAATGAGCCAGTAGTAATTGGCTTCTTTTAGATTGCTTGTAACTCTTCTGAAGTCGACTTTCCTGAAGGCCAGCCATAGCAGGAGCATTCCTATAGCAAGGAACCCGAGGAACTTCAAGGTCTGTATTATGAACTTTCTGAAATTCAAATCAGTTTATTTGTTTTTGTATCGGGAAAAATAACAACGGGACGGAATGATTTAGCTTCATTAAAATCAATTGATGCAAATGACATGATAAGGAGTATATCGCCAACAAGGACTTTCCTTGCAGCTGCCCCGTTGAGGCAGACATCTCCCGATCCTCTGCTGCCCCTTATAACATAGGTTTCAAGCCGTTCTCCGTTATTCAGATCTAAAACCTGGACCTTTTCATTTTCGATGATATTAGCAGCATCCATGAGATCTTCATCAATTGTGATGCTCCCTATATAATTAAGGTTCGCCTCTGTTACTGTAACCCTGTGGATCTTCGATTTTAATACTTCTATAAACATATGAAACTATCGTATTGATAAAAATATCCCGCAAAGGTAATTAACCTTTTTAATTCAGGGTAACAGGAATTCAATATTATCAATAAGGCGTATCTTTCCGGCCTTCACAGCAATACATCCAAAATAACGGCATCCTTTTTTCAGTTCTTTCTTTGTTTTAACGGGAATTAGCTGCATGTCATCCACTATTTCAAAGTATTCAACCTTGAATCCCGGTTTTTTTTCAATTGCCACTGTCACAAATTTCTTTACATAGCTGATATCATGACCCTTGATTAATTCTGATACTGCAGAGAGTGTCTCATAAATAACCCTGGCTTCTTTTCTTATTCCCTGCTCCAGGAGTCTGTTCCTGCTGCTCATCGCAAGACCATCGGGCTCCCTGATAATCGGGTTTCCGACAACAATAACCTTAAACCCGCATTGTCTGACAAGTTCTTTTATGACTGCAATCTGCTGAAAATCCTTAAGTCCGAAAAAAGCATAATCCGGCTGAACTATATCGAAAAGCCTGCTGACAACCTGCGCAACACCATTGAAGTGTCCGGGACGATGCAATGCCTCCATGACATTATCGAGATTACCAAAATGAAAAATTCTTTTATCCTCTGCAGGATAGATCTCTTTGTCACCAGGAGTAAATACTATATCATTTTTTCGGAGAACAGTTTTAAGGAGTGCAAGGTCGGCTTCAATAGTCCTGGGATAATTTTTAAGATCATTCTTATCGTTGAACTGGGTCGGATTTACATAAATGCTTACCACTACCAATGGACATTGTGCAGTTGCTTCTCTGACAAGAGAAAGATGACCCTGGTGAAGAGCTCCCATTGTGGGGACAAATCCAATGGGTTTTAAGTTGAATTTTTTCAGCTGGTTTTGTAGCTCTTTAACAGTGTTGGTTAAATTCATGATTCAAGAATTAAAATGCAAATCTAAGCGTAAATATTGAATCGTTGTCCCCGTCTTTTCGAATCCTCTGGCCTATATGTTGATAATTATGTAAAAATTTATTATTATCTTTGCACCTTATTACGAGATGGTATATCGAGGCAGGTAAATGGAAAGCAGGAAGGTATTATTCATTTCACAGGAGATCACTCCGTATTTAGGGGAAACCAAGTTATCAAAGATCGGGAGATATTTACCCCAGGGAATTCAGGAAAGGGGCAAGGAGATCCGTACTTTCATGCCACGATATGGTTGTATTAACGAGCGAAGGAACCAATTGCATGAAGTTATCAGGCTCTCGGGAATGAACCTGATAATTGATGATACTGATCACCCGCTTATAATTAAGGTTGCCTCTATCCAGAGCGCCAGGATGCAGGTTTATTTTATTGATAACGACGATTATTTCGCAAGAAAATATACTGTAACTGATTCAGCCGGACGTGAATTTGAAGACAATGATGAAAGGGCTCTTTTTTTTGCACGGGGTGTAATAGAGACTGTCAAAAAACTAAGATGGGCTCCCGACATCGTCCATTGTCATGGCTGGATGTCAGCTCTCGTACCGGTATATCTTCGCACCATTTACAGCGACGATCCCCTCTTTCATAGCTATAAAATTATCTATTCAATTTACAATAATGATTTCAAAACTCCGTTTAGATCAACATTCGCCGATAAACTGCGATTTGACGGTATAGACGGGGAAAACCTTAAACTGGTTAAAAAACCGGATTTTATTAATGTTTCAAAACTGGCTATCAAATATTCTGACGGGATCATTATCGGAAGCGAAGATATTGATGATGAATTGACCAGGTACCTGAAGACAATTAATAAGCCCGTACTTAAGTATAAAGATGAGACCGAATATATTGACGCCTATAATGATTTTTATGACGAAATTCTATCATAGATTAATACCTTTCATCAGATCATATTCTGAAAAATTTAGTAATACTTTCTTTCTGGCGCTTTTTGCCGGTATAGTCTTTTTTACAAGTGGATGTGAAGAAGATCCGACAGGGATAGGCAGCAGATTACTTCCAGGCTCCGACTTTGTTTCTATTAAATCAACGGATACCTTAAAAGTCAGATCCTTTACAATGTACAATGATTCAGCTGCGACAAGTAATCCGGCGATATCGTATCTTGGTACTATTCATGATCCGTATTTTGGGAATACTACAGCCGGGTTTGTTTCGCAGTTGCGCCTTGGCTCAGCCTGGGATGACAAATATTTTGTTATAGATTCAATAAGATTGTACCTGAAATTCCTTAATGTTACAGGTATTACAAACGAGCCCCATTCAATCAGATTTTCTGAGATAAGTGAACGACTTTATGACTCCGCATTATATTATTCCAATCAGACGGTTCCGCTTACTGATTCCACCTGGCTCTGCACTTTAAAGGAAAACCTTAAGGCAGATACCATAAACACTGTGACAATGAATGTCCCGTTGTCCTTTGGGGATTATCTGACGCGCGACACTTCTATGTTTGCATATACAAGTAAGAAAGATTTCCGATCATATTTTAAAGGATTATATTTCCAAATGGAACCATCCATCGATCCTCTCTTTCTTTCCTTAACCCTCGACTATCAGGGCTCATATAGTTATTCTAACTATTTTGTATTGTACATGCACGATGTTTCGGGAAATTCGAAATCATTCACCCTTCTTCTTGATGCCCAAAGCAGTAACGCTGGCTTCAATACATTTGTACATAATTTCGATGCAGCTGAACCATCAAAAAAAATACAGCATCTTAACGATACCACCTACCTCGATACTTTGTCGTATGCCCAGACACTGAACGGTGTTTACACTAAAATTCTCATTCCCGGACTGGAGCTTATAAAGAACAATCCGGAAATGGACAATATTGCTGTTAATAAGGCCCGGCTGATATTTCCAGTTCAGTATGACGACCCTCTTTACAAACCTTCCACGATTCCCACACAGGTTTACATGAGATATGTGACAACTACAGGGTACAAGGATTATGTTCCTGATCTTAAATTAATATCATCCTCTTTCTTTGACGGAACACCTGATACGACAAAAAATGTTTATAATCTGAATATTGCCACTTTTGTCCAGGGGTATCTTGAAGATACCAAGAATTACCTTAAGCCGGAGCTGGAACTTTTCCTGTCTCCCTCTTCACCTTACAATGTTCTTTTGAAAGCAAATAACAGCCACACTCCTGTTAGATTTGAATTTACATATACCAAGTTCTAGATTTTTCGATCGGGATTACTAAATTCGTTGTTTATAAATTAATAACAGGTGAATTATGTGCGGAATTATTGGTTATATCGGTTCCAGACCAGCCCGGGAAATAATTCTTAATGGCTTGAAACGTCTCGAATACCGCGGATATGATTCCGCAGGTTTGGCTCTTGTCGACGGAGAAACAAAGATATTTAAGTGCAAAGGCCGAGTCGCCGACCTCGAAGCCATGGTCAATAAAACTAAATTTGACGGGACCATCGGTATGGGTCATACCAGATGGGCAACACATGGTGAGCCTAACGAACTTAATGCACATCCTCAGATATCATATAAAGGCAACTTTATTGTTGTCCATAATGGAATAATAGAAAATTATTCACTCCTTAAGAAGCATCTCCAGGGCAGAGGAATAGTATTTACCAGCCAGACTGATACAGAGGTTCTGGCAAACCTTATTGAGCATTTGTATATTGAAGGTGATCTTACTGCAGAACAGGCTATTACGATGGCCCTGAACAGAGTTGAGGGTGCCTATGGTCTTGTGATCCTCTGTACAAAAGAAGCTGATAAACTTTTTGCTGCGAAAAAGGGAAGTCCGCTTGTAATAGGTGTGGGAGATGGCGAGAACTTTATTGCCTCCGACGCTACTCCGATAGTCGAATATACTCAGCGGGTGATCTATCTTAATGACTTTGATATTGCTATTATTAAGAAAGACGAGCTCATCCTGAAAACAATAAAAAGTGAAATGATCAAACCTGAGGTAAAGGAACTTGACCTTAAAATCGGGGAGATCGATAAAGAAGGATTCGCACATTTCATGCTGAAGGAGATATTTGAACAGCCAAGAGCAATACATGATACTTTCCGGGGAAGAGTGCTCCCCGATCATTCAGGAATTATGCTCGGAGGCCTTCATGATGTCCTTGACACAATGTCGCAGGCTGAAAGAATAATTATCGTCGCTTGTGGTACATCATGGCATGCAGGGCTTCTGGGAGAATATTTATTCGAGGAATATACTAGGATCCCCGTTGAGGTAGAATATGCCTCAGAATTCCGCTACAGGAATCCAATAATTAAAAAGAACGACATTGTGATTGCAATAAGCCAGAGCGGTGAAACAGCTGATACTCTGGCAGCCGTCAAACTTGCTAAAGGGAAAGGAGCTAAAGTTATCGGAATCTGCAATGTTGTCGGGAGCAGCATCCCGCGGGAAACAGATGCTGGTGTTTATACTCATGCCGGACCGGAAATAGGCGTTGCTTCGACTAAAGCCTTTACTACACAGGTGACAGTTCTTGCTATGATGGCCTTTGAAATAGGACATCTTAAGGGAATTATATCTGATTCATTTTATAAGGAGCTGATTTCAGAACTCGTTTCAATCCCGGATAAGATAGAAAAAGCTCTGGCGGTAAATGATAAGGCTCTGGAACTGGCTAAAATTTTCCAGAATACCCATAATGCACTTTATCTTGGGAGAGGCTACCTTTTCCCGGTTGCGCTGGAGGGGGCCCTGAAGCTCAAAGAGATCTCATACATTCATGCTGAGGGTTATCCTGCTGCTGAAATGAAACATGGTCCTATTGCCCTTATCGATGACAATATGCCTGTGGTGGTGGTTGCCACAAAAGATGATACTTATGAAAAGATCATAAACAATATCCAGGAGATAAAAGCCAGAAAAGGTAAGGTAATTGCAATTGTCACGGAAGGGGATGAGATTATAAGAAAAATGGCAGATTTTGTACTTGAAGTACCCCTGACAATGACAACATTTTCAGGTCTTCTGGCCGTTATTCCTCTTCAATTGCTCTCGTATCACATTGCTGTCCTCAGAGGATGTAATGTCGATCAGCCAAGAAATCTCGCGAAATCGGTAACTGTCGAATAAGCACTTTAAATAAATCGCAATGAGCACTTCAAAAAATTACCGTAAACTTTCAGATTCTGAAATTAAAACTTTACAAACCAACGGTTGCAAGTGTGACGACTGGAAAAAAGTAAATGTCATCAGCGGATTTAATCCCTCACAATGCACAAATGTGACCTTTTCGGGTGATATTAAACTCGGGGAATTCAAAAAAACATATACTGACGAATCTGGTGTAAGCATCAGATGCGGCATTTCAAATGCCCACCTTCATAATTGTACCATAGGTTCTAATGTGTTGATTAACAATATTGGAGACTATATAGCTAATTATAATGTTGAAGATGATGTTGTTATAAAAAACTGCGGGAAAATTTACACAGAAGGAAAATCAACCTTTGGAAACGGAACTGAAGTTGCTGTTCTCAACGAGGCAGGTGGAAGGTCGGTTAAAATATGGGACCAGCTTTCAGCGCACGAAGCTTATATTATTGCTCTTTACAGGCATCGTGATAAAGCCATTAAAAAGATTGAAGGAATGGTGGATGAGTATTCAGAATCCATGAGTTCAGATTCAGGAACCATAAGCCATAATTCAAGGGTTCTTAATAGCCGGAACATTCGAAATGTAAAACTAGGTCCTTTCAGCCACGTTGAAGGGGCAATGAGTCTGAATGAAGGTTCTGTTAACAGTTGCAGGGAAGATCCTGTTTTTATTGGACCCGGTGTTATAATGGAACATTTTATAATCTGTTCAGGATCGGTAATCACCGATTCAACTCTTATTGATAAATGTTTCGTCGGACAGGGATGTGTTCTTGGAAAACATTACTCGGCAGAAAACTCTCTTTTTTTCGCTAACTGCGCAGGATTTCATGGAGAGGCTTGTTCAATATTTGCAGGACCCTATACAGTTACTCATCACAAATCAACACTTCTTATAGCCGGGATATTTTCATTTATGAATGCAGGCAGTGGATCGAACCAGAGCAATCATATGTACAAACTCGGCCCTATTCACCAGGGTATAATGGAGAGAGGATCAAAGACAACAAGCGATTCATACGTGTTATGGCCTGCTCGCATTGGTCCCTTTACACTTGTAATGGGCCGGCATTATAAAAACATGGATACCTCGTCATTACCATTCTCATACCTGATAGAAAGTAATGATGAAAGCATTCTTGTGCCGGGGATAAATCTCCGGAGTGTCGGAACAATAAGAGATGCACAAAAATGGCCGAAACGGGACAGAAGAAAAGATCCGGTAAAAATTGATCAGGTTAACTTTAATCTTCTGAGTCCTTATACGATACGTAAAATGTTTGAGGGGAGAGATCTTTTGCGCAGGATAAAATCGGTTGCTGGAGCAGCCTCAGCTTCCTATACTTACGATAATATGTTGATAAAAGGACCCTCTCTGGAAAAGGGAATTGGTATGTATCAAACAGGAATTAACAAGTTTCTTGGCAACTCGCTGATAAAACGACTTGAAAATATTAAATTCAAATCAAACAGTGATTTACGGAAGAGACTGGCATCGGATAAGTCTGCAGGCAATGGTGAATGGGTCGATCTGGCAGGACTTATAGCTCCGCAGGGTGTTATCAATGCACTTCTTGATGATATTGAATCCGGTAAAATAAGTTCATTGACACGTATTGAAGAAGAATTCAGGGATATACACAAATCCTATTATGACTGGGAGTGGGCATGGTCCTGCGAAAGACTTGAAAAAGAAATCGGTAAACCTGTTAATAAATTCACAGCTGCCGATATAGTAGAAATGGTTGAAAAGTGGAAAAAGAGCGTAATCGATCTTGATAAGCTGCTTTATGAAGATGCCAGAAAAGAGTTTAACCTTTCATCAATGACAGGTTTTGGAATTGACGGAGATGAAGAAATTAAAAAGAGGGATTTTGAACAGGTCAGGGGAGAATTTGAATCAAATAGCGTTGTATCTGCTATTCAGGAACATATAAAAATGAAAACCGCCCTGGGAGACGAGCTCATAGAGCGGATAAGCAATATCAGACAGACATAGTTTTACCTTCCGGAATACATTGAATCATAATACTTTTCGTAATCACCCGAGATAATATTCTCAAGCCATCTGTTGTTTGATAAATACCAGTCAACTGTCATATCAAGTCCGGCTTCGAAGCTTGGTATTGGCGACCAGCCCATCTCTTTCTGAAGCTTGGATGAATCAATGGCATATCTCAGATCGTGCCCGGGGCGGTCCTTAACAAATGTTATTAATTTTTCGGAAGTGCCGGCATCCCGGTTAAGCTTCCTGTCCATTATTTTGCATAGAAGCTTTATGAGGTCAATATTTTTCCACTCGTTATTTCCACCAATATTATAAGTTTCTCCCTGTTTCCCACGGTGAAATATCAGATCTATTGCAGCTGAATGATCTCCGACATAAAGCCAGTCACGGATATTTTCACCTTTCCCGTACACAGGAACAGGCTTGCTGTTCTTAATATTGTTTATTGCAAGCGGGATAAGCTTTTCAGGGAACTGATTTGGTCCGTAGTTATTGGAACAGTTCGAGATTACAGTTGGTATCCCAAAAGTGTGATTATAAGCTCTTACCATATGGTCCGAGCTTGCCTTGGAAGCAGAATATGGACTTTTTGGATCGTATGCAGTCTCTTCTGTAAACATACCAACGCTTCCGAGTGATCCGTAAACTTCATCAGTGGATATATGATAAAAAAGTTTTCCTCTGAAATCTTTCTGCCATTGGCTGAACGCAGCATTTAAAAGATTAACGGTTCCGACAATATTTGTAAAAACAAACTCATCCGGCCCTGTTATCGACCTGTCGACATGCGATTCAGCTGCAAGATGGATTATCCCGTCAAAGCTGAACCTGCTGAAGAGATCCAAAACTGAATTTTTATCTACTATATCGGTTTTTTCAAAAACGTAATTGTTTTTCGCCTCTATATCTGAAAGGTTTTCAAGATTACCTGCATAGGTAAGCTTATCGGCATTTACAATCCGGTATTCAGGATAATTATTCACGAACCTCCTGACTACATGAGAGCCGATAAAACCTGCTCCCCCTGTTATAAGAATTGTTTTTTTGCTATTCATTCTCTGCAGTTTTATTCCTGATATGTTTTTCCCATTCCCATGCAGTTTTCATTGCTTCATCGAGTGTGCTTTTGGTTTTCCAGCCCAGCTCATTATTTGCAAAAGTAGGATCGGCCCAAATTTTCTCAATATCCCCTGCTCTGCGGCCCGCTATGCGATATTTCAGCTTTACCTCCGAGATTCGCTCAAAAGATTTGATTGCCTCAAGAACGGAGACACCTTTCCCTGTACCAAGATTGAAGACCTCGTATTTCTTTTTATTCTTGTTTTCAATAAGTCTCTTAACTGCAATTACATGCGCTTTGGCAAGATCGACAACATGCAGATAATCCCTGATACATGACCCGTCGGGAGTGTTGTAATCATCTCCGAAAACCCTCAATTCATCCCTTAATCCATATGCAGTTTGTGTTATAAAGGGAATAAGATTTTCAGGAACGCCGCGGGGTAATTCGCCGATAAGAGCAGAAGGGTGAGCCCCTATGGGATTGAAATATCTGAGTGAAATTGATTTTAAATTTTGGTTCGCAAATACAGTATCCCTTATGATCTCTTCGCCTATTTGTTTGGTATTCCCATAAGGAGATATTGCCGGCTGCATTGGTGTATCCTCCGTTACAGGAAGCCTGTCAGGTTGGCCGTAAACGGTGCAGGAGGAAGAAAAAACAATAGAAGGGATGCTATGTTTTTTCATTGCATCAAGGAGATTCATCAGTGAAACAAGATTGTTCCTGTAATATTCAAGAGGTTTGTTAACTGATTCACCTACGGCCTTATAAGCAGCAAAATGAATAATAGCAGCGCTGTCATTATTTCGTTTGAAAAAATCGTCAAGTTTCTCCCTGTCACATATATCAAATACTTCAAGAAATGGCGTTGTCCCTGTTATTTTCCCTATTCGCTTCGCAACCACTGCCTCAGAGTTGTACAGATTATCGATAAGAACAACTTCAAATCCTTTTTCAATAAGTTCAACTGCAGTATGTGAACCTATGTAACCAGTTCCTCCTGTGACAATAATTTTCTTTTTAAGTTTATTGGACATATTCAACACAGTCAAATAGTCTTTAAGATAGGATGATAATTCCCCTGCAATCCGATTGGCTTGGCATTCCTTATTGTATATGCAGTTAATACAGACTGTCGCGCATCTTCAAGTCCAAATCCCGCGCCTGCCAGTATTTCACTGTAAGTCAGGGTATGCAGATCGGTAAATCCCTCACTGAATTCGACCTCTTCACCTTCAACTTTAACAGATCTGAAAGTCCTTTGTCCTTTTTCTCTTATATTCCGTGGAATATCGTTGTAATCAAGGCTAAGGAACCATCTTACCCTGGCATTTTTAAGTTCAAGATAACCTCCGGCTTTATTTGGTTCAGAAATGTTAACATAATTATTTTTTACTTCGCCAAAAATCCAGCCCAGCATATCAAAAAAATGGATTCCGATATTAGTTGCTATGCCACCTGATTTCTGGATATCTCCTTTCCATGATATATAGTACCAGTTTCCCCGGCAAGTGATATAGGTAAGATCTACATCATATACTTTATCTTTTGGACCATTCCGGATCTTGTTTTTGAGCTCTATTATTTTAGGGTGCAGACGTAACTGAAGAACCGTATAAATCTTATGACCTGTTTCCTTTTCAATTTCCTGCAGGGCATCAATATTCCATGGATTAAGTACAATTGGTTTTTCGCAGATTGCTTCTGCCTGATGGCGCAATGCAAACCTGATGTGTGAATCATGGAGATAGTTGGGAGAGCAGATACTTACATAATCAATTTTTGTACCTGATCTTTTAAGTTTATCAAAGTGTCTGTCGAACCGTTCAAATTCTACAAAAAAATCGCTTTTGGGGAAATAACTGTCCAGTAGACCCACGCTGTCAAATTTATCAAGGCTGGCAAGAAGATTATTCCCGGTATCCTTTATTGCTTTAAGATGGCGAACAGCAATATATCCTGCAACACCTATCAATCCGAAATTTTTGGGAGCTAATTCCATTGTCATTTTTTTGGAAGCATAAAACTACTAAATTATTTTAGAAACATTACCATTCTCAAGATGGTATCTTTCCTCGCTTTCAGAGCAAACAGCATATCCTTTTTTATCGAAAACAAGCTTTTGCCCGAATTCACTCATCCACCCTGCCTGCCGGGCAGGATTACCCATAACGAGAGCATATGGTTTGACGTCTTTTGTAACCACAGCCCCTGCTCCGACAAATGCATATCTGCCGATTATATTACCGCAGATAATAGTTGAGTTGGCACCAATTGAAGCTCCTTTTTCAACAATAGTAGTTTCGTAGTTGTCTTTGCGTATAATTTCGCTGCGCGGATTAATAACATTCGTAAATACCATAGAGGGACCGAGAAAAACGTCGTCAGCGCAAATTACTCCTGTATAAATAGATACGTTATTCTGGACTTTCACATTTTTTCCAATTTTAACACCTGGTGAAACAACTACATTCTGTCCTATATTACAGTTCTCACCGATTTCTGCACCTGTCATGATATGGCTGAAGTGCCATATTTTCGTTCCTTTACCGATTTTACAGCCTTCATCGATAACTGCTGTTTCATGCGAAAAATAATCCTTCTCCATATCTTCATTTATTTAAAGAAATTTAAAACTTTAAGTACGATATAATCTAGTTGGTCCTGTTCCATGTCAGGGTGCATCGGTAATGACAGGACCTCCCTGCATAATTCTGAAGTGACCGGGAAGTCATTTTCACCGTAGCCCAGGTAACGGTAGGCCTCCTGAACATGCAAAGGTCCGGGGTAATATATCATTGAGGGTATATTAACAGATTCAAGAAATTGTTTAAGTTCATCCCTCCTGCCGTTTTTTACCCTGATGGTATACTGATGAAATATATGGGATGAATAATTTGTCCTTTCGGGAACTAAAATTGACCGGCATCCTGTAAAAGCTTTATCGTAAAATTCCGCAACAGATCTTCTTGAAGCATTAAACTGATCGAGGTATTTAAGCTTAACATTTAGAACAGCAGCCTGAATTGTATCGAGTCGGGAATTAATACCAATGTCATCATGCTGATACTTCACTTTCATACCATGGTTGGCAATGCTTCTCAGTTTCCTGGCAAGGGTATCATCATTGGTGAACATTGCACCTCCGTCGCCGTAACAACCCAGGTTTTTAGAAGGGAAAAATGATGTTGTCCCGATAGTCCCTATCGTTCCGGCTTTTTTTAATGTGCCATCTGAAAAAAAGAATTCAGCACCTGTTGCCTGGGCAGTATCCTCAATGACAAATAAATCATGTTCTTTTGCGAGCTTCATGATACTCTCCATGTCAGCGCACTGTCCGAAAAGATGAACAGGAACAATCGCTTTAGTATGAGGTGTAATTACTTTACGTATAGCTTCGGCAGTGATATTATAAGTATCAGGATCAGGATCGACGAGAACCAGCTTTAATCCGAGAAGGGCGACTACTTCGACAGTTGCGATAAAAGTGAAGTTGGAGGTAACCACCTCGTCACCAGGTTTTAATTTGAGAGCCATCATTGCAATCTGCAGAGCATCAGTACCGTTAGCGCACGAAATCACATGACCTGCGCCAAGGTACTTCTGAAGCTCCAGTTCAAATAATCCTACTTCAGGACCTTTTATAAATGCTGTTGATTTAAGAACAGATTTTATTGCAGCATCAATTTCGGTTCCCAGCTTTTCATACTGGGTTTTCAGGTCAACCATCTGAATATCTCTCATCTAAAGCAATATTATTGAAAATACGAAGATATATTATTATAGATAAAGATAGAATCTGATTTTGACAAACGACACTCATGCTTACAGGAAAAATCTGAAATTCCCTGTTTTACCCTTCAAACATGTCGTGTTTTTTCTTATTTTTGTATTGGAAGTAAAAAACAGATGGATATTACAGCTTTCATACGGGAATTGTTATTCAGCCACGATTGTGTTATCGTACCGGGTTTCGGCGGCTTCATCGGAAACTATACTCCGGCCCGTATTGACAAGACCACTTCAACTTTTTATCCTCCCGTAAAAAAGATTTCTTTTAACAGGAACCTGAATCATAATGATGGACTTCTTGTTGGAAGAGTCTCTGAATTCTCAAAGGTTAATTACGGCGATGCGAGGAATATTGTTGATGAATTTGTGACAACCCTACGGAAAAAGCTTGACAAAGGCGAAAAAGTTGTTTTTGATCATATCGGAAGCTTTACAAATAATCCGGAAGGGAATGTCCAGTTTGAACCTGAAAGCAATGTAAATTATCATCTCGATTCGTACGGACTTGAATCATTTCAGTTCCCGCCGCTTGAAGGGTATGATGTCCGCAAGCGTATTGCCAGGCATATTGATAAAGAACCAGTTCGACGCTCTTCCATGAGAAAAATACTCTGGAGGGCTGCAATAATTATACCCCTTCTGGCTATAATGGTCGTCGTACCACTTAAATTAGAATTTAACAAATCGAAAGTTGAAGCAACAACATTGAATCCGCTGGCTACTGCCGAATTTGAAAATAACAAAAAAGCTGTCGAAGAAACTGTAGCCCCGGCATCGGTAAATACAAATGAAAATATAATAAAGTCTGAGAATAATATCACACCTCCCGGTGTGCCGGAAGTTAAAGTTGAAAATGCGTATTGTCTTATTACCGGCAGTTTTAAATCGAAAGGAAATGCTGAAATTCAAGCCGATATGCTGAAAGAAGAAGGTTATATACCCGAAATAATGGATGGCCCAAATGGATTTTACAGGGTAAGCGCCATGAAATGCAATGACCTTAATTCTGCATTAGGGAAGAAAGACAGCATTGGGAAAAAATTCCCGGGAACCTGGGTGAAGAAGATTTGACTTCACCTTAAATTCGTCTCAATATCATTTAACCATGCTCCCGTTGCTCACCTTTTCAACGGGAGATACCAGAACAAGCTTACCATCCTTGTCCTCTGCCATAAGGATCATTCCCTTTGATTCAATGCCTTTTATTTTTCTCGGTTCGAGGTTAGCAATTATTGAAATCTGTTTTCCGATAATAGCCTGAGGGTCAAAATATTCTGCAATACCCGACACTATTGTCCTGATATCAATACCAGTGTCTATCTTAAGCTTAAGCAGCTTGGTTGTTTTTGGAATCTTTTCAGCTTCAAGAATGGTTGCAGTTCTTATGTCAATTTTTGAAAAATCATCAAAGGAAACAGGATCTTTTGCCGGAACAGCTTTCACTGAGGAATTCTCATTAGATTTTTTTGTGGCAAAAAGCTTATCGATCTGCCTGGCGATCTCCTCATCTTCGATCTTATCAAATAGCAGTCCGGGTTTATTAATAAGATGACCCGGGACAAGCAGATCAATTCTTCCGGCTTCGTTCCAGCTGAGCCTGGATAAATTGATCCAGCCCCGCAGCTTTTCCATTGAGAATGGAAGGAAAGGCTCAAGCATAATAGTCAGGTTTGCAGTTATCTGCAATGCAATATTCATAATTGTTTTCACTCTGCCGGGGTCACTCTTTATAACCTTCCATGGTTCTGCGTCGGCAAGGTATTTATTCCCGAGCCTGGCAAGGTTCATTGCCTCCTTAAGAGCCTCCCTGAACCTGTAAGTTTCGAGGCTGCTCTCAACTTTTGTTCTGATCCGTGCGATCTCCTTCAGAACCGATTCATCATTCTGATCTGTCTTTCCTTTTTCAGGGACTTTCCCTTCGTAGTAATTGTTGGTCAGGACAAGTGTCCTGTTGACAAAGTTCCCCAGAATGGCGACAAGCTCATTATTGTTTCGTGCCTGGAACTCTTTCCATGTGAAGTCATTATCCTTTGTTTCGGGTGCGCTGGCACAGAGTGAATATCTGAGTACATCCTGCTTCCCGGGAAAATCAACAAGATATTCATGCAGCCATACTGCCCAGTTCCTTGAAGTTGAAATCTTTTCGTTTTCAAGATTCAGGAATTCGTTGGCAGGAACATTTTCAGGTAAAATGAAGCTTCCCTCAGCTTTAAGCATAGATGGGAAAATGATACAATGAAAAACGATGTTATCCTTACCGATAAAATGAACCAGCTTTGTATCCTTGTCTTTCCAGTACTTTTCCCAATCAGGGGTAAGCTCTTTTGTGGCAGAGATGTATCCAATAGGTGCATCAAACCACACATACAGGACTTTTCCCTTTGCTTTATCCACCGGTACCGGAACTCCCCAGTCGAGGTCACGGCTGACAGCCCGTGGCTGTAATCCCTGATCAAGCCACGATTTGCACTGTCCGTATACATTTGTTTTCCATTCCTTGTGATCCTCCAGTATCCATTTTTTAAGCCATGGCTCATATTTGTCGAGAGGAAGATACCAGTGAAGTGTCTCACGAAGAACAGGTTTACTCCCGCTCACCGTGGAGTGCGGATTAATAAGATCGGAAGGGCTCAATGAAGTACCGCACTTCTCGCACTGGTCGCCATATGCATTTTCATTTCCGCAATGGGGACAGGTACCCATAATATAACGGTCGGCAAGAAAACAACTGGCCTCTTCGTCATAATATTGCTCTGAAGTCTTTTCTGTGAACTCACCTTTATTATAGAGCTTAAGGAAGAAATCAGAGGCAGTTTCGTAATGTATTTTATTTGATGTACGTGAATAAATATCAAAAGCAATTCCGAAATCTTCGAAGGCTTTTTTAATGAGTGCATGATACCTGTCAACAATCTCCTGTGGTGTAACACCCTCATTCCTTGCTTTTAACGTAATGGGAACACCATGTTCATCCGAACCGCAGATCGAAATTACATCTTCCCCCTTCATCCTGAGGTACCTTGTATAAATATCGGAAGGTACATAAACCCCTGCAAGGTGACCGATATGAAGCGGTCCGTTGGCATATGGCAGCGCAGATGTGATCAGGTATCGTTTAAATTTCTTCATAAGCTTCCAAATGTTGTAAAGGGCCAAAGATAATAAAATTAGGGCACAAAGGCGCAAAGGCACAACGGTACAAAGGTTCGGAGTAAAGGCATTAGTTGGAAAAAGAAACTTTATCCATTACTTTTGCGTTTAATAATATATATATGTCTGTTAAAAAGATCCAACCTCCATATCTAAAGCCCGGCGATGAGGTAGCAATCATCTCTCCTGCTTTTGCCATTGAAGAATCTAAAGTGGAAGAAGCAGTAAAATTCCTTGAAAACTGGAGATTGAATGTTCATGTGGGTAAAAATGCACTGAAGAAAAATGGTCCTTTTGCCGGGACTGATAAAGAACGGTTGTCTGATTTCCAGGGAATGACAGATAATAAAAGGATCAAAGCAATCTTCTGCTCGAGAGGTGGTTACGGAATGCTGAAGATTATTGACAGAATAGATTTATCATCACTTAAAAGAGACCCAAAGTGGTATGTTGGATTCAGCGATATTACTGTTCTCCATTTATGGCTGAGTGAAAAGATCAGGATCGTATCCGTACATGGTGAGATGCCCCTGAATTATTCAAATCCCGAAAAAACCGGTGAAACTTTTGATTCTCTTTACTATTCTCTTTTCGGAGGATGGAAGCCGGTTAAATGGCAGGGAGATTTTATCAGGCCTGCAGAGGTTTCAGGTGAAGTTACAGGAGGAAATATTTCAATGATATTTAGCCTTACAGGAACGCCTGCCGAACCAAAAACAAAAGGAAGAATTTTATTTATTGAGGAGGTAGGTGAGTACTACTATCATCTCGACAGGATGCTTACTTCACTGAAGATGGCAGGGAAGCTTAAGGACCTTGCAGCACTTGTGACAGGTGGTTTCAGTAAAATGGAGGAAACCAAAACACCCTGGGGGAAAAGCGCTGAAGAAATAATTTCAGATATTGTTGCTGAATATGATTACCCTGTTCTGTTTAATTTCCCGGCCGGACATATTCCCGATAACAGAGCATTTTATATAGGTAAGCAGGCCAAAATAAAAGTAAAAGGAACATCGGCCACGCTCTCTTATTTGTAAGAATCAGAATGCTGAAAGAAGAAGATCCAGGTCTTTGGAAAGCACCCCGAATTTCTGTCCAAGTGTTTCATTAGTAAGGATTCCGTTATAGAGGTAAACTCCGTTGCGGGCTCCCGGATCATTTTTAAGAATCTGGGTAATACCTCCCGAATCAGCAATGTTCTGAAGCAAAGGAGCAAAAATATTGCTCAGGGCAATGGAAGCTGTCCGGGCGACGCGTGACGGAAGATTCCATGCTGAAAAATGAATAACACCATGTTTTTCATATACCGGATCTCTCATGGCGCGGCATTCAGTTGTTTCAATGCAACCACCGCGGTCAATACTGAGATCAATAATGACAGCTCCTTTTTTCATTGTGCGGACCATATCTTCTGTAACATAGTACCACGAACGCAGGTCTTCAAGCTCAATTGCCCCGATTAGCACATCGGCGGATTTTAATGCTTTTTTCAAAACCTGGGGATGAAAAACAGAGGTCTGAAGTCTGTGACCCACAAGTGTTTCAAATCTTCTAAGCCTCTGAAGCGAGTTGTCAAATATTTTAACCTGTGAACCCAGTCCGAGTGGCAGCTTTAGCTGCATATTCTCCGGCTGTATTTGCTCCAAGTATGATTACTTCAGTAGGAGTAACTCCTGTTATCCCGCCGAGCATAACACCTTTGCCTCCGTGATGGTTGCTAAGGTAATCTGAAGCAAGGAGGATTGAAGTTATACCGGAGATCTCGCTCATTGATTCAATAACAGGCATAATGCCATTATTATCACGGATTTTTTCAAAAGCAATTGCTGTCACTTTCTTTCTTATCAGCTTGGCAAGAGTCTCTTCACTGAGTTTTAATACATTCAGATACGACATGACAACCTGGCTGCCTTTCAGATAATCAGTTTCTTTCTCTGTAAAGGGAGCCACTTTAATCACAATGTCTGAACTGTATACCCTTGCAGGCGAGTCAGTTATAATAGCTCCGTTTTCACTGTAGTCCTTATCACTATAATTGGCTCCGGTACCGGCACCTTTCTGAATGATAACCTCGTTATCTTTTTCAACAAGGATATTTACTGCTTCAGGCGTAAGAGCAACCCTTTTTTCCTCGTCCCTGGTGTCGCAGGGTATCCCGATCGAGAGACTTCTGAATCTTACGGCTGTTTCGAGATGTTCCTCTTTTGGCATTAATGCACTGTTGCCAAGATTCACTTTTCCGCTCTTGCCTTTATCATTCATTTTAGTCAGGGTGTTATTTCTTCAAAGGTAAATAAATTGCAACACAGGAGCAAAACTAGATTCAGTTAAGGTGTTTCAATGATCCGCTCTTCATTGTCGCCTACAGAGATTTTTACCGTAACAGTCTTTTCCGGAAGTATTTGTTCGACAAGCTCAGGCCATTCCATAAAGCAGTAAGCATTTCCGGAAAAGTACTCCTCAATTCCAAAATCGAATGCCTCTTCAGTTTTTTTAATTCTGTAAAAATCAATATGATATAATGATTCTCCTTCCGAGGTCCTGTATTCATTGACAATTGTGAATGTCGGGCTGCTGACAATATCGATAGCCCCCAGCAATTCGCAAAGAGCTTTAATAAATGTGGTTTTTCCGGCTCCCAGGGCACCGTAAAATGCAAAAATCCGGTTTCCTCCGGCATGTTTTAGCAGTTTCCCTGCAGCAGCAGGAAGATCTCTTTTATGCTTTATCAGAATTTTCATAGAGGAAGTAAGCAATTACGAAACAGGTTCAATACAGGCCACTGGCAGCAGCATTTCCTGCAATGAAATCCCTCCGTGCTGGAAAGTGTCCTTATAATAACCTGCATAATAATTAAAATTGTTCTGGTAGATCAGGAAATCCTTATTTACTGCAAAGATATATCTTGAGCTTATATTGGTCTTTGGGAGCAGTGCTTTTTCAGGATTTTTTAGTTCGAAAACTTCTTTGGGATTATAATCGAGGTTCCTCCCCATTTTATACCGCAGGTTTGAAGAAGTTTTTTTATCACCGATTACCTTAACAGGATTCTGGACCCTGATTGTACCGTGATCAGTACTGAAAACTATCCTTACCCGGTAAGAGGATAGTATTTTCAATAAATCAAACAATGAGGAATGAATAAACCAGGACCTTGTAAGACTTCTGTAAGCAGGCTCATCATTCGCGAGGTCTCTGATAAGGCCAATCTCAGTGCGTGCATGAGAAAGCATATCGACGAAGTTATAAACAAGTATATTTATATCATTATCAAGCATCTGCCTGGTCTTCTCAATTATTTTTTTTCCTTCATTATTACTGCTGATCTTATTGTATGACCATTTGTATTTCAATCCTTTCCGTACCAGCTGGCTTCTGAAAAGCTCCTCCTCAAAATTATTTTTTCCGGTTTCTTCATCATCTTCGATCCAGAACTGAGGCATGGATTCAGCAATTTCCGACGGCATAAGTCCCGCAAAAATTGAATTACGGCTGTACTGAGTAGCCGTGGGCAGAATACTGAAATATATATCTTCTTCAATAATTCTGTAGAGCCCTGCCAGCTCAGAAGATATTGTTTTCCACTGATCGAACCTCATATTATCGATAAGGATAAAGAACAGAGGCCGGTTGGCACTAACATGAGGAAATATCTTTTCGGAAAAGAGACGGGGAGAAAGAAGAGGGCAATCATCTGATCTCTTTTCTGTCCAGGAAAGGTAGTTCTTCATGACAAATTTTACGAAAGAATTATTTGCCTCGTTCTCCTGGGTCCTGAGTATTTCGGCCATGCCAGGGTCAGCCAGTTTTTCAAGTTCGGATTCCCAGAATGTAAGTTTCCGGTAAAGTTCATACCAGTCGCTGCAACTCGCCGAAGACGCGATCATATTCCCTATACGGCTGAATTCCTGCCTGTAATCAGTGGTGGTCTTTTCTGTAACAAGTCTTTTTTGATCAATAATCTTCTTAATAGCCAGAAGGATCTGTTTCGGTTTTACAGGTTTTATCAGGTAATCGGCGATCTCTGACCCGATGGCTGCTTCCATAATTTCTTCTTCTTCGCTTTTCGTGATCATGACCACCGGAATATCAGTCCTGACTTCCCTGATCAGCCTGAGGGTTTCTATTCCGCTCAATCCGGGCATATTTTCATCAAGGAAGATCAGGTCATAAGAATTCTGCCTGACAAGATCGATTGTATCATTCCCGTTTGAGCAGGTATCTATTTCATATCCCTTATCCTGAAGGAAAAAAATATGAGGTTTCAAAGCTTCAACCTCATCGTCTGTCCAGAGTATCCTGATCTTTCTCATTTAAGGTAGTTTTCTTTAAAGAAAAGCAGGTACCGCTCAGGATTTTTGTCTTTGCTGAGAACATTTAAATTGTCTTTGCTGATAGCAAATGAAAACATTGAAGCATTTGAGATATTTCTTACGAGCTTATCTATTCGGAATGCATTATAATATTCCAGAACCTGAGCATAATTCTTAAATCCCGAAACAGTGATCATGATGTATTTGTTATCGACCAGCGTTCCCTCGGTCCGGTAATTCTTATTTGTGTAGTTATCAATATTATAACTGATCACGTCGAATGTGGCCTGATTTATATTAAAGGAAGGATCAGCAATGATAAGGGCGAAGATATTGGTGGATGTTGTGTCTGCAACATATAATTCCTGAGCAATCTCCTTTTCCTCCTCAACTTTGAGCTCAGGAATTTCCTGATTCAGGTAAGCGATTATCTCTCCTGCTTTTTTGCTTTCCTCGCTTTCCGGCCATTGTTTAATAAGCTTATTAAGCTCATCTTTAAAGGTACGCTCATCTGAGATTCTGGCAACACAATAAGCACGAAGAAGCAAGAATTTCGGGGCCAGCTGATCTGTACTGTATTTTTTGAGTGCTTCATCGCAAAGAGAAATAGCCTCAGTGAAGTTTTCAGTTAAATAAGTATTGTAAGCCTGCAGATAAACTTGCCCTGCCATTTTAATATCTGCCATCTTCTTTTCGAAATATTCAGGGTCTGATAATATTTTTGCAAATTCTGTAGAAGGATATTTTTGCAGTAATCTTTGCCTGTAGGCTTCAGAGGCAGCGCTATTTATATCTTTATTTACATTGTAAAGGTTGTACAATGCTTCAGGTACCAGATCGTTTCCGGGGAAACGCGCAAGCAATTTTTCAAAAGATTCAGTTGCCTTTACAGGATCGGCTAGTTTCTCGTAATATGCTTGCCCTGCGTTAAGATATGCATTTGCTATTTTTTCATTTGACACGGCCAGAAGAGAGTCGGTCACAGGCAGGTTCTTAAGGTAGAATTCAGGATTTTTATAATCGAGGGCAGCTTTTGAAGTATCGGGGCCATTCCTGGTAGTTTCATCAGTGTTACCTGAAGCCGGGGAGGATGTTACCCTGGCTTTATTTGCTCTGCGCCAGTTATCTTCAAGCTTCCTGTCGCCCCAGCGACGCCTGAATTCAGTACGCCCGAATGTCAGAGCTGTCTGGTTATAGAAGTACCATTTACCTTCCTGTTCTATATTACCCTGGAAGCGCCTCTCGTTCTCATAATATTGTCCCAGGTTGTACCTGTCGGAATAGTCTGTTGGTTTTCCTTCAGCTTCAGCCTTTGTAATTTTGTCAATAATTGAAATGATAAGTGCATTTCTTTCGTTTTCCGTCATTGAAGCGACTTTCTGAAGGCTGTCTTCTTTCTGGATTATTGTTAATTGTGAAACTAAAGTGTTCAGGTTCCGTGATTTTGCCTGCAATTGTTTATAGTCGGGATGTTTCTGATCGATAAAATAAACAGTGCTGTCATAATATTTTCCTGCTTTAAGAAAGTCGTTTTTATTGAAATAGTAATCTGCCAGAGCAAGGAAAGACCTCCATTTCTGATTCCTGTTATTCGAAGGTACTGAAGCTGACTTTCTGAACGATTCAATTGCTTCACTTTCATTCCCTTCTTTCATCGATAACCTTCCCATTGCAAAATGGATCTGATCGAGGAAGTCTTTGTTTTTCGAATCTCTAAGCATCTTTCCCAGCTCTCTCCTTATATCCTGGGGATTTCCTGAATTCACGTCGAACACACCTGCAATGTTTATTCTTGCATTAAATTCTACATCATAGGGGGGATTCATTCTAACCACATCACGATACAGAGATATGGCATTTTTTGAATTTCCTGCCTGTTCATTCAACTGGGCAAGCAAATATGTAAGCCTGTACTTTGACCGTTTGCCTGAAACAAGATCTATAGCCTTGCTGAGAGGATCAATTGCTTCTGCGTATTTTTTTTGTTTGATGAAAAGATCCGCAAGAGTAGTATAGTACATTGATCTCATATATTTGGAGGATTCCCCATTTATTCCCAGTTCACTCAGGGTACGATATGCTTCAGCGTACTTGCCAGTTTCATTGTATATTCTTGAAAGCCAGATAGAAGCTTCTTTTTTAATATCCGGATTATTGGCATCTGTTATGCAATAATTAAAAACTGCAGTTGCCTCATTATATTCCTGTTTGTAGAAGCGTGATTTTCCAATCAGCAGATAACTGTCATCGACCCATTCATTATATTCTTTGCGATCAGGAAGAGAATTATCTTTTTCAACCAGCTTCCCTTTTTCTTTTATTTCAGGCTTTGCAGTTATCGACTTTAATGAGATCAGCTTGGATGCTTTCTGAATGGCTCTCTCCATATCGGATGAGCACCTCGAAGGAGCTGAAGGATCGCTGTATTCAAACACCCTGAGTATTTCAGCATAATCGTCGGTATAACCGGCATTTACTTTAAGAAGCCCTGATTTAAAACTTTCATAACCATTAAAATAGATATTATACCTGGCCGTCATGCCATTATAGAACCTGCTTGCACCGGTATTTTTTTCCACCGAACAGTTTATCGGGAGCAGAAGCAAACCCAGGAACGCCAAATATTTATATGATGCTTTGAGTGAAGACAATAGATAACATTTAATACTATAAACTGAGTAAAGTTGTGTATAGTATTTCAAAGGTAAATAAAATTGGGCAGTTGCGCTTTATCAGGCGGAAATAACTCTTTTAATTTCGGGGACCTCTTTCATTATAGCCTGCTCCACACCTGCTTTTAATGTCTGCATGCTGTAAGGACATCCATGGCATGCACCGGTAAGCTTTACCTTTACTGACAAGTCATCAGTTACTTCAATCAATTCAATATCACCGCCATCGGACTGAAGATATGGTCTGACTCTGTCAAGCGCTTTTTTAACGCGTTCTTTAATGTTTTTTGTTTCTGACATATTTTATTTATTTATCTGTAATTTTATAGTTGGTCGCTGATCCCTGTTTCTCTTATCGACTTTCTCTATAACCTCATCAGCAAGCGCCATAAATGCATTGCCCGCTAATGAGTCCTCAAGAGCAACAGGGGTACCTTTATCGCTGCTTTCGCAGATGCCCTGGATAAGAGGAATCTGGCCAAGAAGCGGAACTCCCATTTTTTCTGCAAGCTTTCTGCCTCCATCTTTTCCGAAAATATAATATTTATTCTGAGGGAGTTCGGCCGGGGTGAACCATGACATGTTTTCGACCAGTCCAAGAACCGGGACATTGATCTTATCGCTTCTGAACATTGAAATACCTTTCACTGCATCAGCAAGTGCAACTTCCTGAGGTGTACTTATTACAATTGCGCCTGTAATGGCAATTTCCTGAACCATTGTAAGATGAATATCACTTGTACCGGGAGGGAGATCGATAAGCAGAAAATCAAGAGAACCCCATTCTCCCTGAGATATAAGCTGTTTAAGAAAATTTGAAGCCATTGGCCCCCTCCAGATCACGGCGTCGGCAGGATCGACAAAGAAACCTGCTGACAGTACCTTTACCCCGAATTTTGTCAAAGGGATAATAACATCAGTATTGTTTTTTCTTTTTACCTCAGGCCTGTATTTTTCAGCATCAAACATTTTTGGAACTGAAGGACCAAAAACATCAGCATCGAGAAGTCCGACTTTGTAATTCTTCCGCGCAAGGGCAATAGCAAGATTTACGGCCACTGTTGTTTTGCCTACACCTCCTTTACCGGAAGAAACAGCAATAATATTTGTAATGCCCGGTAAAAGATTATCGGGTTTTTCCTGATGTTTTACGACAATTTGTTTTGGTCTGATCTCGATATTGGTAATAACGGTATCAGGACCCAGGGAATCTTTCAGTGTTTTGACAATAGTACTCTTTATTGATGAAATGAAAGGATCATTTGATCTTTCAGGAACAATGATAAGTGATATACCATCTTCACTTGAATTTATTTCCCCGATCATTCCGAGAGTAACTATATCTTTCCCTTTTTCGGGATGAATTATTTTTCTTAGAATAGTTAAAATCTGGTCTTTTGTGGGCATAATGATGTGGTGTAAATTATTGATTTATATTAGTGTAGATTTTACACTATATTCTATTTTTTCTTTCCTCCTTGTACCCCCCATCGGAGCTGTTGAAAAAGTCAAAATCCATTAACCGCAAAGGTCGCTAAGGATTACGCAAAGATCGCAAAGAGCTGAAATACATTGTTTTAACTTTGCGTACTTTGCGCCTGCTTTGTGTTCTTTGCGGTTAAAAAGAACTATTTCAACATCCTCCTTTAAAACCATACGAAACGCTATTGGAATCAGGTATGGCTTTAAACCCCTCTTCGGCGGGGGCAGGGGGATATTATTATCTTATTTTTATTTAAATTAAATATAAACAAGCTGCAATTTTACTACTTTTTTAATTTAACACAAAATATTCATTTAAGTTCGGTTGAGGGGTCCCAGAATTTTTCACAGAAATTCCGGATCTGGTCATTTTCAATTATAATGCCTTCGTTCTCAAGTAGCTGCTGCATTGTTGAGGAGTTTCCAAAATGATGCTTCCCGGTCAGAAGGCCGTTCCTGTTCACAACCCTGTGAGCCGGAATAAATTCAGGTCTGGTATGGCAGACATTCAGTGCCCAGCCTACCATTCTGGCCGATTTGCCGGTGGAAAGGAAGCGGGCAATCGCACCATATGATGTTATCCTTCCATAAGGTATAAGGTTTGTAACCTCATAAACCCTCTGAAAGAAGTCGTTATTCTTAACATGTTTTTGATGAGCCATCTTCTATTATCTTGTTTTTCTGCAACCTGAATGAGAAATAATTTATTTTCAATCCTTCTTTCAGAAACATCTTCTCATAATAGGTTCTGATTGAAAGAATTTCATCCATCGATTCTTCAGCATAAAGATCAGTTGTAGACATTAAAATATCAAGATTGTTCCTTTCAGCAAGAGACCTTGTATAATTGTAAAGATCACTGTTATCGGTTTTCAGGTGAATTATTCCATTATTTTTAAGGAAGCTGCGGTAGGTATTCAGGAACCATGGACAAGTAAGTCTCTTGTTTGAATTTCGTTTCACGGGATGGGGATCCGGGAATGTCAGCCATATTTCATCAACTTCATCTTCGGCGAAGAACGAATTTATGAATTCAATGCGGGTCCGTAAAAATGCAGCATTCGGAATTTTGTTTTCGCTTGCAGTCTTTGCACCACTCCACATCCTTGCACCTTTAATATCGACACCTATATAATTATTATGAGTAAATCTTAAAGAGAGCCCGATTGTATATTCTCCTTTTCCGCATCCAAGCTCAAGAATAACAGGATTTTCGTTCCGGAATATTTCCTTTCTCCATTTCCCTTTTACAGGATGATCTTTTCCGATTTTTGCTCCGAGTTCAGGCTGGATTACATTATTGAATGTCCCCAGTTCGGTAAATCTGGCAAGTTTATGCTTTCCCACCGTTTAAAATTTACCTGCTGACCTTTTCAATTCTAAGTCCGATATCATAAACTCCCTTCAGATCGCCGATACGCATTCCGTGCTGTACATCAAACTTGTAGTTGCCCTTAACAGGGAAAAAGACATTTGATTTAAAGGGGAGGTTTAGTTCTTTTATATCCCCGAATCCTTTTCCGTACCGGTTGCCTTTTTCGTCGGCGAGATTGTACTCAAGAGTGTCACAGATGCTTTTGCCGTCGGGGGAGGAAGAGGTTACAAAAAGATAAATATTGCGAAAGGGATATTCTGCCCCTGTCCGTATAGTGAAGAAAACGTTCGTATTGATGGCAGTATCTGTGACAGGTATCGTGAACACCGGGATATTTGTCAGGCTCCAGGTATTATCAGGGATGACAATGGAATCGGTAAAAATGACATTACTGTTGCACGATGTAATCATCAACAGTAATGCAATCAATGCCGTGTAATCACTCTTATTTGTTTTTCTTATCATTGAATCGCCTGTTTTTCCTTTTATGAGGATGTCTGCGTTGCTGATTTTTCGAAGGTGCCGGGTCAAATCTTGTCAGGCTGTTGTTCTTAAGCAGATCTTCAGAAACCGGAGCTGATTTCCATGATTCGTCAGGAAGCAGAAGTTTGTCGACCTTAATTCCTTTTTTATTCATTGCCTGAATCTCCCTCACTCGCTGAACAGGAATGGCGATGAGATTAACTGTTGAGTGAGGATCAGTTGTGTACCAGTAAACTCCTTTATGGACCTCCATTTTCTGAAAATAAGCAGTAGTGTCGGTTGATTCAAGGGGGATCTCTTTTGAAGGGAAGGATCTCTGGGCATCAACATAACAATCGACTTCAAAGTTGAGACAGCATTTAAGCTTGCTGCATTGTCCGGCAAGCTTCTGAGGATTTAGAGACAGCTCCTGGTATTTGGCATGGGTGGTTGTGACTGAAATAAAATTAGTGATGTAGGTAGCACAGCAAAGTTCCCGGCCGCAAGACCCTATCCCACCTATTCTCCCGGCTTCCTGTCTGGCACCAATCTGGCGCATTTCAATTCTCACCTTGAATTCATCGGCAAGAACTTTAATAAGCTGTCTGAAATCGACTCTTTCATCAGCTATATAATAAAAAATAGCTTTGGTCTTATCCCCCTGGTACTCAACATCTCCAATCTTCATATTGAGTTTAAGCTCTTCGGAGATTTTTCGCGAACGAAGCATTGTCGGAGTCTCAAGCTTTTTGGCTTCTTCCCATTTCTGGACATCAACTGCCTTAGCTTTCCTGTACACCTTTTTCATATCATCAGGAGAAGGATGGACTTTGAGTTCCCTCAATTGCTGCCTCACAAGAGGGCCGACCATTGATACCCGCCCGATATCATGTCCCGGCGATGCTTCAACAGCAACAACATCACCGATTTCAAGTCTGAGGTTATTGACATTTCTGTAAAATCCCTTGCGTGTGTTCTTGAACCGGATCTCAATAATCTCGTTTTCATTGGTACAATCAGGAATATCTTTAAGCCAGTTAAATGTGTCAAGCTTATTATTCCCGGGTTTATATTTTATATCAGGCATCCGGATTTCCTCACCCGCCTGCCCATGTAAATCTTCATTCTCTGTCATAAGAACAAACACTAATGAATTAATCACGCAAAAGTAGTGAATAAATGCATTAAATTCAATTATCTGCCGGCTGATCAGCGAATCATCTTTGTAACCTTCAGGGCCAGGTCAAGAAAAACGATTTTTGCGTTGCCATTTGCTTCGATGTGCGAATAGGCAAGGTTAAATTCGTCGGTAAGGGGGTAAATATTATTATGATTGATATATGGATGGAAATTATCCGAAAAAGATGCCTCATCACCGGCCAGGAATACCAGGCTGTTCTTAAGTTGTTCGAGAGAGAGCATAAGATTCTCACGCAGCATCCTCAGCGAATAAGAGATAAAATTTTTCTGTGCTTCCCTTCCTGTTGCGGCTATTTCCTCTGACCAGTTTATTATTGAAATAATATCCCGTTTCCATGCAAATCGCATTAAACTCTTGAAATAATCAAGATTATGGAGCGATGAATCTTCATTCTCGAATAACTCGACAGCCCTGATGATATTACCATTAGCTACTCTTGCAATTTCAGAAGCTTTGTGCTCATCTGCATTAAATTTTCTGACAAGGAGATCCCTGATATCATTATTAGTGAATCCGGGGATCTTAATAAGCTGGCATCTTGATAATATAGTTGAGATTACTTTATCTGGTTCATCCGAAACAAGTAGAAAAAGTGTCATTTCGGGTGGTTCCTCAATTAATTTAAGCAGCTTGTTAGCAGTTGCCAGGTGCATTTTTTCAGGCAGCCAGATGATCATTATTTTAAATTCCGACTCAAAGGATTTCAGGCTTAATTTTTTTATGATCTCACCTGCTTCAGAAGCAAAAATCAGACCCTGTGCATTCCCCACCTCAATTGAATCGAGCCAGTTATTAAGTGTAAACCAGGGTGATCTCATTACAAATTCTCTCCATTCCCCTATATAAGAATCGCTCACCGGCTCAGTGCTTTTTTTGTCTTTTATCACCGGAAATACGAAATGCAGATCAGGATGTATCATTTTATCATATTTCACACACGATTTACAGGTTCCGCATGAATCAGATTCTGTCCTGTTTTCGCAGCTGATATATCTGGCATAAGCAAGTGCAAGAGCAAGTGAGCCACACCCTTCAGGACCTGATAACATCTGGGCATGACTTACCCTCTGTTCCTTAACTGACCGTATAAGCCTGGCTTTAATCTCTTTTTGTCCGGGTATCTGGGAGAAGTTCATAAAATGATCGGGGGACTATTCAAAGCATTAAGAGCAGCATCATAATCCGGTTCCTGCCCTGTTTCCGGAACAAGTTGGGTATAAATCACTTTTCCGGTTTCATCGATAACAACAACACTCCTGGCATAAAGCCCTGCGAAAGGGCCATCCAGCGTATCCACACCATAAGCTTTACCAAACGCGCTGTCGCGGAATCCCGAAAGTGGGACAACATTGGTAATTCCTTCCGTGGTGCAGAAAGATGCATGGGCAAATGGAAGATCCTTTGAAATTGCCAGAACCATGGTATTGGTCATGTTTGCAGCCAGCTTGTTGAATTTTCTGACAGATGTTGAGCATACCGAAGTACCGATGCTGGGGAATATATTAAGAAGGATTTTCTTCCCTTTAAACTCTGATAATGAGAGTGAACTAAGGTCTGATTTTACCAGCGAAAAATCGGGTGCTTTGGTCCCCTTAACCGGAAGGTTTCCCGATGTGTTAACCGGGGAACCGTTAAATGTAATTTTTGCCATAACTTTTTTCCCAAAATTAGTAAACTTTTCTATTAATAGATTTTCCTGTTATTGAGGACCCCCTTTTTAATTCCCCCCAGTGGGGGAAAACTGCTTTAATTTGCAGGTCATCAACTAAATGCACTATTTTTTCTCCCCCTTTGGGGGAGATCCCTCGAAGAGGGAGAAGGGGAGCATAAATGGCAGTTAATAATCTAATAATTATTAATTTAATAAATATGTTACAATTAGTCTAATCGGATTCATTCATCGGTTCCAAAAAATAGTTAGGTTTGTAAAAGATAAAACCAATTAAGGAAACATAAACGATTGTTATATGAAAATGATTCAGGACTTCAATTTTAAAGGGATTAAGACTATCGTAAGGGTAGATTTCAATGTACCCCTTGATAAGAAAACTTTTGTAGTGACAGATGATACACGCATACGCGGGGCATTGCCTACAATTAAAAAAATACTTAAGGATGGCGGTTCTGTAATCCTGATGTCGCATCTGGGAAGGCCGGAAGGGCGGATGGATAAATATTCTCTTAAACCGGTTTTGCCTGTTCTGGAAAAATATCTGGGTCAAAAGGTTCTTTTTGCCGACGACTGTCTCGGAGAATCAGCTGTAAAGATGACTGGAGCTTTAAAACCCGGAGAAGTACTATTGCTTGAAAATGTGAGATTTTATCCCGAAGAGGAAGGAAAACCAATCCTCCCGGAAACTGCCACCGACGAAGAAAAGAAAGCTGCAAAAGCAGAGCTTAAGGCAAAGCAGAAAGAATTTGCAAAAAAACTGGCAGGCTATGCTGAGGTATATGTAAATGATGCATTCGGAACTGCTCACAGGGCACATGGAACTACCGCAGTTATTGCCGATTATTTTCCGAAAGACAAAATCATGTTCGGGTTCCTTATTAACAGCGAGCTGGCAGCAATGGACAAAGTGCTTAATAATGCACAACACCCCTTTACTGCAATAATGGGCGGAGCAAAAGTATCTGATAAGATTATGCTTATTGAGAACCTTCTTAACAGGGTCGACAACCTGATCATTGGCGGCGGAATGACATATACTTTTATTAAGGCAAAAGGAGGGAAAATCGGAAAATCGCTCTGTGAGGAAGATAAGCTCGACCTGGCTCTTAAGATTATTGAGAAAGCTAAAGAAATGAAGGTTAATTTATATTTACCTGTCGACAGTCTTAATGCTGATAAATTTGAAAATGAGGCAAATACAAATGTAACTGCAGTTGATGCGGTTCCTGATGGCTGGTCAGGACTTGATATCGCCGACAAATCCATAAAGTTATTTTCTGAAGTAATCGGGAAGTCAAAAACTATCCTGTGGAACGGTCCAATGGGGGTTTTTGAGATGGAAAAGTTTGCAAAAGGGACTACGGAAATTGCCAAAGCTATTGCCGATGCCACTGCGAATGGGGCATATAGTTTGATAGGTGGCGGCGATTCTGTTGCTGCCATTAATAAAAACGGCCTGGCCGACAAGGTAAGCTATGTTTCAACAGGTGGAGGAGCCATGCTCGAATATATGGAAGGGAAGAAGCTTCCCGGGATTGTGGCAATAAGGGGAGAATAAAGACTTATCAAAATCAATTATCTTTGGTGGTGAATATGCGAAATGTAGCTTTCATAGTAATGCTTATTTTATTTTTGCTGCCGTCATGCAGGAAAGATAATATTGCTAAAACATCAGGGGATGCAACCATTGATAATAAACTCGTATTTGACAATACAAGGCAGACTTATATCGGGTATGGTTTCCTTTTCTCCCAAGCCAGATTAGTTTCAATTCTTGATAACCCCAAACCAGATATAACTATTTACACTGATGGTTCAAGTTTGTCATTCCAGACAGAGATTAACAACACTTTTGGTAAAATCGGAGATTTTGCAGATGCAGCGACCGCGTCAGCTGTTTTCGATAACCTGACATCTCCCACTGTTTCGGCCTGGGCAGGGATGGCAGCACCGGTTAGTCCCAACCAGATATGGATTTTCAAATCAGGTGATGATCATTATGCCAAGATAAGAGTAATCTCCACCATATCCGAAGTAAGAGATAACAGAGATTATGCTGAATGCAAATTTGAGTGGGTCTACCAGCCTGATGGGACCTTAACTTTTCCCGGCAAATGACCCCGGATCTGATAAAAAGGATCTTTAAAATTTCAGGGGAGGAATGTTTCCAAAAAACAGCTCTTGAAGTATTCAGTTATCAGGCTTCTAATAATGCAATATATAAGGATTTCATAAAACAGCTTGGCATTAAGAAAGATTCAGTCAGCTCACTTTTACAGGTGCCTTTTCTCCCTGTAGAATTCTTTAAAAGACATAAGATAATAACCGGAAACCAGCTTGAAGAAATTGTCTTTGAAAGCAGCGGCACAACAGGCTCAAATGTCAGCAGGCATTATGTTTCGGATATTTCCGTGTACGAGAAGAGTTTTTTAAGATGTTTCAGACTATTCTATAATGACCCTGAAGATTATTTTATTGCTGCTTTACTCCCCTCATATACTGAAAGAAAAAACTCCTCGCTGGTTTACATGATGGATAAGCTTATTAAAAGAAGCAGAAATCCCTTAAGTGGATTTTATCATGATAAAAACCCGGAGTTAATATCAAATTTAAAAAAAGAGAAAGAGGAAAACCGGAAGATTTTAATTATGAGTGTAAGTTTTACACTTATTGATCTTGCAAAACACTATTCACCAGACCTATCAGATGTTATCGTAATGGAGACAGGCGGTATGAAGGGCAGGAGGAAGGAAATAACCAGGAGGGAGCTTCATTCAATACTTAAGAAAGGACTGAATATAGCAGATGTTCATTCTGAGTACGGAATGACGGAACTTTTGAGCCAGGCCTATTCAAAGGGCAACGAAATTTTTCATTGCCCGCCATGGATGAAAATTTTTGTCAGGGACACTCAGGATCCGTTATCAGTTATAACTGAACCCGGAATAACCGGGGGGATAAATATTATTGACCTTGCCAATATAAATTCATGTTCTTTTATTGCAACACAAGATCTCGGGAAACTTCATGAAGAGGGTGGTTTTGAGGTGCTTGGCAGGTTCGACAATAGTGATATCCGGGGATGTAATCTTCTAATAGAATAAGCAGTCATGCAAGTCAGCACGACCTGCACGACCTGCACGACATTTCTATATTCCCAGTTTAGTTTTTATCTCCGCAGGAATAGCATTTTTATGTACCATGATCGAAATGGTCTTTGCACGGACATAATTTTCTGACATATTCAGATAACCGGCAAATGGACTTCTTTCAGTTCCCCATGAGTTTTTAGTGATATAGTATTTGTTGCCGTTCTGATCTTTAACAATACCTGTTACATGCATCAGATGGTCGTCCGTGGTTTTTTTAGTATCAAACCCTTCCTCGCGGGATTCCTGGGTTACTTTAACTTCAGGAAATGGCTTGCTGAATTTATAAGCTTCTGCAGTTCTCTCCTCAGGGGTCAGTTTACTTAATCTTGCTTTGTCTGCAGCAGAATATTGGTCGACCTTTTCGACTTCAGGTATTATTGCCACACCTTTTGAATGTGAGAACCCTCTTTCGCTTACGTCACCATCCCATGCAACAGTATACCCGTTATTCAGAGAAAAATCCATTATTGTAATTAATTCATCAAGAGGGACATTATAGTAATTTAGTTTTCTCCAGTTATCAGGGATTGGAACAAGTCCCTGGGTATAGAAAGGATAAAGAGTCAATGAAGTTATCTCAACATAATCATCAGGTTTTATTCCCAGACTTGCAGTGAATGATTTTGGAGTATAGCCAACACCTTTATAGGTAAAGGTCTCAGGTACTTTACCAAGATAAGTGTCGAGAACTGCATTTACAATATTAAAGTATTGGTCGCTTTCTCTTCTTCTCTGTACCGGAACAGTGGCAATTCCATTTATGAAAGCGTTAAGTTCACTATGATTATGATAAGGTGAGCTGTAGTTGAGTCCTGTGTACACCTCATCCGGTACAATCCCGTTGTTTGTAAATTCAATCAAAAAGTCGTGGCCAACACTTCCCTGGCCCAGATTACCCTTTCCCTGCTGGATAAAGTTATCTTTCAGCCTGTCAACATAGTTATATCTTACAATCCACATTTCAGAAAGGTCGTATTCACCTTTCCCTGTCCTCAGAAGTTCAGATTCAATAAATGATGTGGTTGCAAAGCACCAGCAGGTTCCTGTTGAGGATTGGTTTTTCACTGAAGTGGCTTTAAGATTAACCACCGGGGTAAATTTGTAACCTTCTTCAGCTTTACCGGCAGGTTGAGATGTTGAAGTTTTCTTTTGGGCAAATGATGGGACCATTAATAATGCCCCTATAACCATAAGGATAATTTTTCTTTTCATATGCAGGAAATTTCTTAAGTAATCAGAATTAAATAATTTTAAAATTAGCGTACTAAGCTAAGGAAATAAAATTTAAAACCAGATGCAAAGCTATTTCTTCTTCAGCACCAGATTATAAGAATGATCAATCCAGCTTAAAACATCTTTGTCAGGAATTGAACCATCAATAAAAACAGTGTTCCAGTGTTTCTTATTCATATGATAACCCGGGATAACTGATGTGAACCGTTCCCTCAGTTCAATTGCAAGGGCTGGATCGCATTTAAGATTTAAAGAAAGATCGCCATCGAGATTTGCCAGGACAAAAATTTTCCCGGCTGCTTTAAAAACCAGTGTATCGTCACCGAAAGGGAAACTTTCGGTGACATTTTTTTTCGAAAGGCAATATTCTCGCAGAACTTCAATATTCATTCCGGGAATTATCTTAGTGTCGGGTAGAACGCATCCTGGATATGTTCTACCTGATATTCATTACCTTTTTGGATAACAATTATAACGTCGAAGCGGCTCTCTTTGTCAATGCTGTTTCTCTGGATGTAAGTATTGGCAGCAAAAATCATTGATCTTTGTTTCTCTTTGTTCACTGCAGTTCTCGGATCCACCTGGAAATCGTCGGAACGGGTTTTGACTTCAACAAACACAATAAAATCCTTATTTTCAGCAATGATGTCAATTTCAAGTTTCCCGGATTTCCAGTTGCGGTACAGGATCTTATAGCCTGCTTTTTTCAGGTGTTCAACTGCAATATCCTCACCTTTATGACCCAGGTTATGTGATTCTGCCATTTTATATCTCGATAAGTTTATTTCTGAGAGCAAAAAGAATAAGGCTGGCTGTGTTTTTTGAATTGGTTTTTCCCAGCAGATTGGCGCGGTGTTTATCGACTGTTCTTTTACTGATAAAGAGCGTTTTTGCTATTTCCTGATTCGAGAGTCCCTCACAGATTTTAATGAGGATCTCTTTTTCTCTTTTTGAAAGGTTCGCAGATTTACTTTCATGTTCGCGATGCTTAATCTTCTGAATGACATGGTAGAGAAGCTCCTGGGAAAAATAGCTTCCTCCTTTATTCACTGTCATTATAGCCTCTTTTACTTCAGCAATATCAGAGTTTTTAAGAAGGAATCCTTTAGCCCCTGCATCAACCATTTTATTATAATATTCTTCCTCCCCGTACATTGACAGGGCAATTATGTTGATGTCCGGACAAATCTTTAGACCTTTTCGGGTAGCCTCTATACCATCCATCTCGGGCATATTAATATCCATGAGGGCTATATCCGCTTCTGTATTTTTAAGCAATTTCAGGAATTCCTCACCGTTGGACGCTTCACCGGTCACTTCAAATTCGGGAAAAGAGTCAAGAAGTATTTTCAATCCGTTTCTGAATAGTTGATGGTCATCTGCAATTATAATCCGTATTTTCTCCATTTATCTATTACCTAAAATGAAATTTTCTAATCCGTTACCTTGATAAGAGCACTTGTCCCTTTTCCCGGTGTGCTCTCAAGTATGAAAATCCCCTCTACAGTTCTTACCCTTGTCTCTATGTTTGATAATCCCATTCCTTTGTTATCTTCCTTGTTAAGGCTTGATGTATCAAACCCTCTCCCGTTATCATAGAATTGCAATGTAATAAATTTTTCATGTTTATTTAATTCGATTTCGATCCTTGATGCACCTGAATGGCGGATTGAATTATTTATAAGTTCACATGCAGCGCGGTAAATAACAACTTCTTTATCGTTTTCCAGCCGCGTGTCCTCCATGTTCGACTTAAAGTCAATCTGTATTGCTTTTGTCTGGTTGATTTTTGCTGTGAAGGCGCTTATGGCACTGGCCAGTCCAAAATTCGATAAAACATGAGGACTCAGATTATTGGAGATATCCTTAATTGTATTAATTGCTTCATTTACAAGGTGATTGGTGTTATTCAGAATTATTGTCCGTGACGGTGCGTCAACACTGCCGGTTAATGATGAAAGTGACATTTTAACCGTTGACAGAATAGGCCCCAGCCCATCGTGAAGATCATTGGCAAATCTTCTTCTTTCATTTTCTTCGGTATTAATAATTGCATTTAAGACCCGTTTCTCTGTCCTGAGACGGTCTATCTCAGCCTTCTTCAATGAGACGAAGATTTCACGTATGAGGAATACCCCGATAAAGAGCATAAATGAAATAAGAACCCCCATCCATTCATCTATCATCTGCCAGGTATAAGAGGGTGTTCTGTTGAAAAATTCGAAAAGCTGAATAATCTTGCTGACTACCATAAAAGCAAAAGCCAAAGAAAGCAGGATCCAGGAAAGCCTGTATTTAGTCAGCTTCATGAATCTTAATGCATAGGATGCAGCAATAATCTGCAGCACAATAGATATAATCAGGGCAATTAATCTTACCATAACATTCAGGGGTTATAATGCAAAAATAGAAGTAATTTGATTAACGGCATAATGACTTAAGGTGCTATGGCTTTACGGCATCAGGGTGCTTTGGTTTAAAAGGTTATACCCTTTTACCTTAAAGCCTTAACACCCTATTGCCTTAACACCTTTTTTCTTACCTTTGGAAATTCTTGAAAATAATATGAAATTAATATATAATATTGGCATACTGATATATAAGGTTCTGGCGTACGTTATTTCCCCTTTCAGCCATAAAGTAAGATTATGGTTAGGCGGACAGAAAAACTGGTATCAGAGGCTGAAACAAAAAGTTGAATCCGGGAAGAAGTATATCTGGATTCATTGTGCTTCCCTTGGTGAATTTGAACAGGGGAGACCTGTAATAGAAGAAATTAAAAAAAGGAACCCGCAGTATAAAATTATCCTGACATTTTTTTCTCCATCGGGGTATGAGATCAGAAAAAATTATCAGCATGCCGATATAATCTGTTATTTGCCGGCCGATACTCCGGGGAATGCCACAAGGTTTATCGACCTGATAAATCCTGAACTGGTAATATTTGTGAAATATGAATTCTGGAATAATTATATCTCGGCACTGAGCAGGAAGCAGATTAAAGTATACCTTATTTCAGGGATCTTCAGGAACGACCAGCATTTCTTTAAGTGGTACGGTACTTTTTTCCGGAGAATACTTCAAAAGTTCGCATGGATATTTGTTCAGGATAACGGATCTCTTGATCTTCTTCATGGAATCGGGCTGGAAGATTGTTCTCTGGCAGGGGATACCCGTTTTGACAGGGTAATACAAATAACAGGTAATGCTAAGGTTATATACGCACTGGAGAAATTCAAAGGGAATGAAAAATTGTTCCTTGCAGGCAGCAGCTGGAAGCAGGATGAAGAGATAATAGTAAAGTATATCAATAAAAATCCTGAATTTATGAAATGGGTTTTTGCCCCTCATGAACCATCATCCGGGAATATTGAAAGGCTTGAAAAAATGTTAAGGATAAAATGTGTAAGGTTTTCACAGTTCAAGGAAGAATCGTGTGATGCACGGGTGATGATAATAGATAATATAGGTATGCTGTCTTCAGCATATCGCTATGCATTTATTGCCGCTGTAGGGGGCGGATTCGGAAAAGGAATTCATAATATTCTTGAACCCGCCTGCTGGGGTATCCCGGTTCTCTTTGGCCCTAATCACATGAAATTCCGTGAAGCTGATGAACTTATCCGGTGCGGAGGAGCAGAATCATTTAATAGTTATGATGATTTTGAGAAGATTTTCAATAGCTGGCATAATGATGAAAAACTATACAAAAAAGCTGCTCTTTCTGCCGGGAACTATGTAAAAGAAAATACCGGAGCCACCCATAAAATCATGCAAAACATAACATTAAAAGATATTAACAAACCATACTCATAATTTGTTAAAAACTTATCTTTTTGAAATTACAGGGTATCATCCAAAGAAACGTAAATTGTTGCTCCGGAATAAATACTAAATCAAATCCGGAATCATAAAAAAATCAATTAGTTGCGAAAATATTTTTATTAAACCTAATCCAAAAATTCATATTTATGAAGAAAGTTTTACTAAAGCTAAGTCTGACTTGTCTCCTGTCCGGTGCGCTATTGATGAATGCATTTGGCCAGTTAACAACATCCGGTCTTAAAGGGCGGGTGCTCGATGAAAAAAATGAAGCGCTTCCCGGTGCTTCAGTTGTCGCAATTCATACCCCGTCGGGAACTCAATATGGTGTTCTGACTAATGAAGACGGTCGGTTCTCTATTAATAATATGAGAGTCGGAGGTCCGTACACGGTTACAGTTTCATTTGTAGGCTATAAATCCGAAGTTTATAGTGATGTGACTCTGAGCCTTGGTAACGTTACTGATATACCTGTAACCCTTACTCCGTCAACTACCAATCTTAATGAGGTAATAGTATCTGCCGGCAGGAACAGCATTATCAACTCCGAACGTACCGGCGCAGCAATCAACGTCTCAAATGATATGGTGACATCTGTCCCTACAATTTCAAGAGGACTGAAAGATTTTACAAAAATTAGTCCCCTTGCCAACACTGCAGGCAGCGGAACCTCTTTTGCAGGAAGCAATAACAGGTACAATCAGTTTGCCATTGACGGTCTTGTAAATAACGATGTTTTTGGTCTTGCAGCTTCCGGTACCAACGGAGGTCAGACAGGTATTGAACCTATAAGTCTGGATGCAATTGAAGAGTTTCAGATCAACATTGCTCCTTATGATGTACGCGAAGGAGGTTTTACCGGTGGTGGTATAAATGCAGTAACAAAGAGCGGAACAAACAAATACAGCGGTTCGGTTTATTTCTATGGGAACAATCAAAAGCTTGTCGGTAAGAATGAACCAATTATGGATACTGTCAGAAAAGTAGCTGAATATAAAGATTACCAGGCTGGTTTCACAGCCGGTGGCCCCATTATCAGAAACAAACTTTTCTTTTTCCTAAATGGTGAAAAGGCAAGCAAAATAACCCCTCTTTCGGCTATCCCCGGAACATCAGGTTCGGCAATAACTCTCGATGAAATTAACAGGGTGCTGGCAGTTCTGACCAGGGTAGCTCCTGATTATGATCCGGGTAAATATCTTGACATTAATAATGAAACAAACAGTACAAAATTTCTTGCCAAGTTAAACTGGAACATCAACAACAGACATAAGCTGGTTCTCCGGCATAGTTATACCTATGGTTTGAACATTGATAACAGCCGTTCAGCCACCTCACTCAGGTTTTACAATAATGGTATTTTCTTTCCCAGCACTACAAATTCAACAGGTCTTGAGCTAAGCAGCATTTTAGGCAATAATATGGCAAACAAGCTGAGACTTGGATTTACAGCTGTTCGTGATAACCGCGATCCTCTCGGAGCTTCATTTCCGACAGTGCTGGTTAACCTTGGCAGCGGCAGAGCGATTACTCTCGGAAGTGAATATTCATCAGTTGCCAATGAGCTCAATCAGAATATCTATTCATTAACTGACGATTTCACCTTATTTAAGGGCAAACATACTTTTACTTTTGGAACTCATAATGAATTCTATTCGTTCTATAACCTCTTTGTTCAGAATATTTTCGGCAGCTATGCTTATAAAACACTTGCCAATTTTGAAACAGTAGGTACCGCTGGCGAAGTAGCTCCTACATATTATGCTATAAGCTATTCTTTTGATAATACAGATAATCCGATGCAGACAAACGGTGCCGCCAAATGGTCTGCAATGCAATTCGGTCTCTATGCACAGGATGAATACCAACTGACCCCTGATGTTCAGATTACAGGCGGTCTCCGTATAGATATTCCGGTATTTCCTGATAAACCTGATAACAACTCTGTATTTGATTTTACCTACCGCTTTAAAGGTGTTGCAACTGGCGTTCTTCCTAAATCAAGGATCATGTGGTCACCACGTGCCGGATTTAACTGGGATGTGTTCAGCAACAAGACAACACAGGTAAGAGGAGGAACAGGACTCTTTACAGGAAGAGTACCGTTTGTGTGGATATCAAACCAGTTCTCAAACAATGGGCAGCTTAATGGTACATACAGTACAGGAAGCTCATCTTCAAGTGCAAACCCGATAACCAATCCTGCAGGATTGAAATTCATTGCAAATCCATATAAACAGAAGCTGGCAACTGATCTTGGTAAGCCAGCCGGACGCGGAGCAATAAATGTTGTTGATCCGAATCTCAGGTTCCCGCAGGTATTCAGGACCAACCTTGCAGTTGATCATAAACTTCCATGGGGAATTTATGCTACCGTTGAAGGTATCTTCAGCAAAACTTATAATAATGTCAATTTCATTAATCTGAACAGGGATGTAGATAATAGCGTTGTTTTTGACGGTGTTGATAAAAGACCCAGATATGGAACTCTTACCAGTGCCTCGCGGCTCAATGCAAATTTTGATGAAATTATAAAATTTGAAAATACAAATAAGGGTTATTCATACAACTTTGTTGCGATGCTTCAGAAACAGTTTGAAAAAGGACTTACTGCAATGGTCTCCTATTCATACGGCAAATCACTGGACCTTAACTCCGGTACTTCAAGCGTTGCCTATTCAAACTGGCGTTATGTAAACAATGTTTACGGACTAAACGATCTTCAGCTTACCAGGTCTAACTTCGACCTCGGTCACAGGATCACAGGCCTTGTATCATATAAGCTTGATTATCTGAATGATATGATGTCAACTCAGATTTCACTTTTTTACAACGGACAGTCAGGTCAGCCTGTGTCATATATATATAATGGTGACATGAACAATGACGGCACAAGCAACGACATGATTTATATTCCGGCAACTGCATCTGAAATTAACCTGGTTGATATCACCGGCAAAACTGCTGCTCAGCAGTGGACTGATCTTGATGCATTCATCTCAAATGATAAATACCTGAGCAAACACAGAGGTGAATATGCAGAGCGTAATGCAGCACGACTTCCGTTCTCTCACCAGTTTGACCTGAGAATTCTCCAGGATATAAAAGTGAAAGCAGGCAATACCAGCAATAAACTTCAGATATCGCTTGACATTATTAATATCGCAAACCTCATTAATAAGAAATGGGGCGAGTCCTTATATTTATCAAATCAGCAGTATTCATTGATAAATTATACAGGGTTAACAGCAGCCAACCTGCCAAAGATGACCTACTCTCCTTCCGGACTGACCCGGGGAGAAGCATTTTCAATATCTGACTTCAGTTCACGCTGGAGAATGCAGATAGGTCTTCGTTATGTTTTCAATTAACAGAATCAGAATCTTTAACCAGGGGGCTGTTAAAACATTAACAGCCCCTTTTATTTTCACCGGGGCTTTAAAAGTGCAATTAAATTCTTAAATTTTTCAATCATCAGAGTATTAAATACTTTACATTAAAATCAAAATCACGAATCCCTGATGAATTCTATAATGTGCTGGAAAACAGGCAGTAGCAGCCGGTTAATAACTATGCAGTCAAATGTTAATAAACTTAATTTTTTTGTCTTGCATTGAGGTTAACGCTTATCTAATTTAGCAATTACCCGCTTTAAAAATCAGTGGTCGTTTAATCTCATTAAAATCAGAGAATAACAGAATTATATTTTAATATATGGGAGAGCTTTTTGTCCAGGAATCAGCTATTGTATCTGAGAAAGTAACAGAAGAACAACAAAAACCCGATGTTGAAAAGAAAGTTGACGGGAAGGAAAAGAAAAAAACAGTTTATACTCACGATGATGCCGTTGACGCAAGCATTGCATACTTTAAAGGCGACGAGCTTGCTGCAAGAGTCTGGGCAAACAAATATGCTTTAAAGGATTCATTCGGGAATCTTTTTGAAGAGACTCCCGACGATATGCACCACAGACTGGCGAGGGAGATCCATAGAGTTGAGATGAAATATAAAAATCCTCTTCCTGAAGAACTTATTTATAATGTCCTTAAAGATTTTACTTATATAGTGCCCCAGGGAGGCCCGATGACAGGTATAGGAAATGAATACCAGATAGCATCACTTTCAAATTGTTTTGTAATCGGGAACGACGGATCATCTGACTCCTACGGTGGTATAATGAAAATAGACCAGGAGCAGGTTCAGCTTATGAAACGCCGTGGCGGTGTGGGACACGACCTGTCGCATATCCGTCCTCAGGGAACACCGGTGCTCAACAGCGCCCTGACATCAACAGGTGTCGTCCCGTTCATGGAAAGATACTCCAATTCTACCCGCGAAGTCGCACAGGATGGAAGAAGAGGTGCACTGATGCTCTCTATTTCAATCAAGCATCCTGATTCAGGTAAGTTTATTGATGCAAAACTTGAATGCGGAAAAGTGACAGGCGCAAATGTGTCTGTAAAGATCACAGATGAATTCATGAAGGCTGTTGAAAAGAAAACAATTTTCAGGCAGCAATACCCTATTGTTTCGGACAATCCAAAATTTGTTAAAGATATAGATGCAGTTCAGCTCTGGACCAAGATTATCCATAACGCCTGGAAATCGGCAGAACCTGGTGTTCTTTTCTGGGATACCATTATTCGTGAGAGTGTTCCGGATTGTTATGCAGATCTCGGTTATGCCACTGTATCGACAAACCCCTGCGGCGAAATTCCATTGTGCCCCTATGACAGCTGCCGGCTGCTTGCTATTAATCTTTACAGCTATGTAAAAGATCCATTTACCGCCGCAGCAGAATTTGATTTTGAATTATATAAGGAGCATGTCGGGCTTGCACAGAGGATGATGGATGATATCATTGATCTGGAGCTCGAAAAAATAGACTCGATTCTGATAAAAATAGATGGTGATCCGGAGCCGGATGAACTGAAGCGGGTCGAAAGAAACCTCTGGAAGAACATAAGGAAAAAATCAGAAGAGGGAAGAAGAACCGGAATAGGAATAACAGCAGAAGGCGATATGCTGGCTGCTCTTGGATTAAGATATGGTAGCGACGAGGCAACAAATTTTTCGGTGGAAGTCCATAAAACTCTTGCCCTGGAGGCGTATAAATCATCAACATACCTGGCAAGGGAGAGAGGTCCATTCTCAATTTATGATGCCGACCGCGAATTGAATAATCCATTCATTCTTCGAATGAAAGAGGCCGACCCAGTGATGTACAATAACATGGTAAAATTCGGAAGGAGAAACATTGCCCTGCTGACAATTGCCCCAACTGGAACAACAAGCCTCATGACCCAAACTACATCGGGGATTGAACCAATCTTCTCTGTCTTCTATAAACGCAGACGAAAAGTTAATCCAAATGATATGGATGTAACAGTTTCTTTCAAAGATGAAGTTGGCGATTCATGGGAGGAATTTAATGTGTTCCATCATAAATTTGTTGACTGGCTTAGACTTAATAACTACGATCCTGACGAAGTTACAAGAATGGGTGACCCGGAGATAGAAAAAATAATTGCCAAATCACCATATTATAAAGCAACTGCAAACGATGTTGACTGGATCGCAAAAGTAAAAATGCAGGGTGCGATTCAGAAATGGGTCGACCATTCAATAAGTGTCACAATCAACCTTCCTGCAGATGTTAAGGAAGAGCTTGTAAGTGAATTGTATCTCACTGCCTGGAAATCGGGATGCAAAGGAGCAACAGTTTACCGCGACGGATCAAGAAACGGAGTTCTTATAACAGGCAAGGCCGAGGTCAGGACAGAAAGACCAAGGAGACCAAAAGCACTCGATTGCGATGTTATAAGGTTTAATATAAATGAAGAGAAATGGGTTGCATTCGTTGGTTTGAAGGAAAGCAGGCCTTATGAGATTTTTACAGGTCTTGCAGATGAGGAAATTTTCCCGATACCAAAAATTATAGTAAAAGGGCAGATCATTAAGATTAAGGGCGACGACGGAAAGACACGTTATGATTTCCAGTATACAGACAAGTATGGATATAAAAAAACCATCGGGGGCTTATCGCATATGTTTAAACCCGAGTTCTGGAACTATGCGAAGCTTATCTCAGGTGTACTGCGTCATGAGATGCCGATTGCCGACGTGGTAAACCTGATTTCTTCACTGAAGCTTGACAATGAATCGATCAACAACTGGAAAACCGGCGTTGAGAGGGCATTGAAGAAATATATTCCGAATGGAACAAAAGCAAAAGGCAAATGTGAATGTGGTTCTGATAATCTTGTTTATGAAGAGGGCTGCCTCATCTGTAAGGATTGCGGTTCATCAAAGTGCGGATAGAAAATCGTGGATGGTCTCTGAAAAGAGATTTATATATCAATCAGCAGGGGTGTCTTTTTAAGGCACCCTTTTTTATTTCAGAACACTAAGTTCCTTTCCGATCTTTTCAAAAGCCTTTATTGCTTTATCAAGATGCTCTTTTTCGTGAGCAGCAGAAAGCTGAACACGTATCCTTGCCTGCCCTTTTGGAACAACCGGATAATAGAACCCCGTTACATAAATACCCTCATCGAGGAGCCTGGCTGCGAATTCCTGGGACAGTTTTGCATCATAAAGCATCACGGCACAGATTGCAGATTTAGTGGGTTTTATGTCAAAACCAAGATTAGTCATTCTGCCTATAAAATACTCGGCATTCCTGTGAAGTTTATCCTGCAGCTCATTTGTCCTGGTCATCATTTCAACCATTTTTATACCCGCGGCAGCCACAAGCGGTGGAACTGAGTTTGAAAAGAGGTAAGGGCGCGATCTCTGGCGGAGGAGTTCGATAATTTCTTTTTTCCCCGTTGTAAACCCGCCTATTGCGCCGCCAAATGATTTTCCAAGAGTACCGGTGATTATTTCGACCTGGCCCATAATATTATAAAGTTCGGTAACACCTCTTCCTGTTTCTCCGACAACACCGGCAGAATGAGATTCATCGACCATTACCATTGCATTATATTTATTGGCAAGCTCAACTATTTTATTCACCGGAGCCACATTCCCATCCATTGAGAAGACTCCATCAGTAACAATCAGGCGAAAACGTTGTTCCTGAGCCAGCTGAAGCTGATTTTCAAGATCTTCCATATCGCTGTTTTCATACCTGTATCGTTGCGCTTTGCACAGTCTTACTCCATCAATTATCGAAGCATGATTCAGGGCATCAGATATTATTGCATCTTCACTTGTCAATAACGGTTCAAAAACACCGCCGTTAGCATCAAAACATGCAGCATAAAGTATGGTATCTTCTGTATGGAAAAGCTTTGCTATTTTACTTTCAAGCTCCTTATGAAGATCGGTAGTTCCGCAAATAAACCGGACTGACGACATTCCGTACCCATGATTGTCAAGAGCAGCTTTTGCAGCTTCAATAAGTTCAGGATTATTCGAAAGCCCCAGGTAATTATTGGCGCAGAAGTTTAAGACTTTCCGGCCTGTGTTAAGCTCAATTTCAGCACCCTGAGGGGAAACAATGACCCGTTCATTTTTGTAAAGCCCGGCTTCCTTTATCTCCTTAAGCTGATTATTGAGATAATTTTGAAATGAATTATACATGTGAATCTTTTTGCATAACAAAGAAAATGCAAAGATTGAGATTCTCTATGGATTAATTTATGATGATAATCATTTATGGGGAAGAAACAACTTAAAATCATTGGCCATATTTTGCAATAATCTGGTCTTTTGTCAAACCTAGAATTCCATATTTCTTTCCAACTTTAATAAATGCAGCCAGTGCTTTGTCAAGATGATGAATTTCATGACCTGCAGAAATTTGTGTTCTTATTCTTGCCTGTCCGTTTGGAACGACAGGAAAGAAAAATCCAATTGCATAGATACCTTCATTATAGAGATCTTTTGAAAAATCCTGCGAAAGTTTTGCATTGAAAAGCATTACTGGTACAATAGGGCTATCGCCCACCTTCAGAATGAATCCGGAATCTGTCAATCCTTTTCTCCAGTATGCAGCATTCTTTTCAAGCTTATCGCGTCTCTCGGTGCTTGAAGAAAGGATATCAAAGACTTTTAGTACACCTGATACTATCACCGGCGAAATGGTATTGGAAAAGAGATATGGCCGGGCTTTCTGTCTGCACATTTGCACTATTTCCTTTCTTCCTGACACACATCCCCCGGATGCTCCACCAAGAGCTTTACCAAAAGTGGTTGTAATAATATCGATTTTACCCATCACATTAAAATGTTCATGTGTTCCCCTGCCTGTTTTTCCTATAAATCCCGAGGAATGAGAATCATCTACCAGGATCATTGCATCATATTTTTCGCAGAGTTTTACCATTTCATCTAGTTTTGCAATATCGCCGTCCATCGAGAATACACCATCGGTAATTACCAGCTTGATTCTTTTATCGGCGTGAAGCAGCAGCTTTTCTTCAAGATGCTCCATGCTGGAATGCTTAAAGGTGTCATGCTGAGCACTGCATAACCTCATTCCATCAATTATTGATGCATGTACAAGCCTGTCAGATATCATTATGTCTTCACTTGTAAGAATGGCCTCAAAAACTCCTGCATTTGCATCCATGCACGAAGGGAAAAGAATAGTATCTTCAGTACCCAGGAATTCGGAGACTTTGTTTTCGAGTTCTCTGTGAATATCCTGTGTTCCGCAGATAAAGCGAACCGACGACATACCATATCCTCTTTTTTCAAGACCTTTATGAGCAGCTTCAAGCACATCAGGATGACTTGATAATCCAAGATAGTTATTGGAGCACATATTAATTACTTTTTTGAGGTTGGCTCCTGTCGGGAATTCTACTTCAATGTCAGCTGCCTGGGAAGAATGAATAAATCTCTCTTCTTTAAAAATGCCGGCATTCCGGATCTCTGATAATTGGTTCCTGTAAAGATCTTTGACTTTATTGCTATAGCTCATAGTTCGGGTATTGATTTAATAAAAACTAATTATTCTCTATCCTACATAAAGCGAAATCAATAAAACAGAAGAATTATCAAAAACAACAGATCAGTGAAAAACTATTTCTGAATATACTGGTTAACAAGGGCAACTATGTTATTTACCGAATCAAATGCTTCAGGAGTAGCTTTTGATGGTGGTATTTTAATTTTAAACTTATTTTCAAGAAAAACCAGAAGGGAAACCATTGAGAAGGAATCAACATAGCCACCTGAAATCAGAGGTGTGTCGTAAGTTATTTCTTCGTCATCATCTTCAAGATATTCATCTATTACATATTTCAGAATAAGGTCTTTAATATCTTCCATACCATTAAATATTTAATATTAATTGTCTTAATAAAGTTACTATTTGTTTAATCATTTTCAAGCGTAGAAATATCTCCTATATCTTCACCCCATTCCTTTGCATGAAGCATCCTTCTCATAATTTTTCCGCTGCGGGTTTTCGGAAGTTTTTCCATATATTCAATAGCCTGTGGCATGGCAATTGGAGAAAGTTTTTTCCTTATGAAGTTCATTATCTCCAACTCAAGGTCAGGTCCTGGAGTAAATCCCGGTTTAAGAGTAATGAATGCTTTTACTACTTCCATATTTATCTCATCAGGTTTCGCAACTACAGCTGATTCCCCGACAGCCGGATGTTCAAGCAGGGCAGACTCAACTTCAAATGGACTTACCAGATGTCCACCAGTATTAATTACGTCATCATCTCTGCCAATGAACCAGAAATATCCTTCACTGTCGATACTTGCCCTGTCTCCTGAAAGATACCATCCGTTGACAAACTTCTCCTTAAATTTTTCCTGATTATTCCAGTAAGTTCTCATCATTGCAGGCCATCCGGGTTTAAATGCAATAAGGCCAGCCTTTCCAGACTCGGATATTGGTCTATGATTTTTTGGATCGAGTACGACAGCTGTAATCCCCGGAAAAGGTTTACCCATTGATCCGGGCTTAACTTTCATCCCCGGGAAATTAGTGATCATAATTGAACCTGTCTCCGTCTGCCAGAAAGTGTCATGAAATGGTTTTCCAAACATTTTTTGTGACCAGATAACTGCTTCAGAGTTTAATGGTTCTCCTACACTGGCAAGGTGCCGTAAACTTGATAGATCAAATTCACTTACTATTTTATCTCCGGCTTTCATAAGCGATCTTATTGCCGTAGGGGCTGAATACCACATTGATATCCTGTAATCTTCAATAAACTTGTACCATGCCTGGGCAGAAAAGCCTGTATCCAGAACACACTGAGTGATACCAAGGCTCCATGGACCAATTATTCCGTACGATGTGCCTGTTACCCATCCGGGATCAGCAGTGCACCAGTAGATGTCATCCTCCTTTAGGTCGAGTACCCATTTTGAAGTAAGATATTGTGACATAATTGAATAATGAACATGTCTTACTCCTTTTGGCTGACCTGTTGTTCCGGATGTATAATGCAATACTGAAGGTGATTCTGCTTTAGTGGGATATATTTCAAAATTTTCAACCTTTGCTGATTCCTGAAGGCTGAAGGGAATTTCCCTGATCTCCAGTTTTTTTGTCTTATTTTGATCAACTATGATAATGAATTCAAGATTTGGGAGCCTGTCCAGGACCTTCCTTACCTTAGATAAATGTTTGCTTTGAGTTATTATTGCCCTTGTCTGTGCATTCTCAAGCCTGACAAACAGTGATTCATCGCCAAAAGCTGAAAAAAGCGGTTGAACAATAGCTCCAATCTTGAGAATTCCAAGAAATGATAAGTATAATTCCGGGATCTTGTCCATAAACAGGCACACCCTGTCTTCATTTTTAATCCCCAGATTACGGAGGAAATTTCCGATAGTATTTCCAGCGATACGGATATCGTTAAATGTATATCTCTTTCTGATATTCCCGAATCCCTGGTAAATCAAAGCAATTTTATCTGCTTTTCCATTCAGACAAATACGATCAGAACAATACCATCCGATATTTAAAATATTTCCATCACTGTACCCGAGTTCTTTTTCAGCAATGGACCAGTCAAAATTTTTGACCCTTTCTTCGTAAAGACCAAAATTTGACATAAATGATCTTCTTTAATGATTTACCTTGACATCCAAGATATACATTTTTTTGAAGTTATTGTAACCCAAGGCTGTTTTTATGATAGATGTGTCAGACTTTTAGATTGATGTTTCCAGGTTTTATTTCTCCCAGTTTAGAATGACTTTGCCGCAATTTCCTGACTCCATGGCATCGAATCCTTTCTGGAAATCGTCAATATGGAAACGATGTGTGATGACTGGATTAAGGTCGATTCCACCGATTATCATCTGTTCCATTTTGTACCAGGTTTCCCACATTTCCCTGCCGTAGATGCCCTTAATGGTTATTGCCTTAAAAATGATGTCGCTCCACGGAACCTCGAAATTTGAAGGAAGAATACCAAGCTGTGATATAGATGAACCGTTGTACATATTGCTGATCATTTCGACAAATGCCTTAGGAGAGCCTGACATCTCGAGACCTATATCGAATCCCCTCATACCAAGTTTTTTAACTGCATCAGAGATCTTTTCTCCCCTGGAAGGGTTCACAGTAAGAGTTGCTCCCATTTTTCTTGCTATTTCAAGACGGTAATCGCTCAGATCGCTGGCAACAATAAAACGTGCTCCGGCAAATTTTGCAATTGCAATTGCCATGCTTCCTATCAGCCCGGACCCCGTTACCAGAACATCTTCACCAAGGAGGGGAAATGAAAGCGCAGTATGGGTTGCATTTCCAAAAGGATCCATTATTGCTGCCCATTCATCCGGGATCCTGTGATCGAGAAGAACAACGTTGGAAGATGGTAATCTCAGATATTCAGCAAATGAGCCATCAATATTGACACCAATACCGATTGTGTTCTCACATACATGCTCTTTCCCGCGGCGGCAGTTACGACAATGACCGCAAGCCAGGTGACCTTCTCCTGTAACCCTGTCGCCGATTTTCAGATTAGGAACGCCGGCTCCCATCTTTTCAATGTAACCCATATATTCATGACCGATTACCATTGGAGTTTTAATAGTTTTTTGAGCCCAGTCATTCCATTCATAAATGTGAAGATCGGTGCCGCAGATTGCTGATTTGTGAATCTTTACTATCACATCATTCAATCCTGGTTCAGGAACAGGCACCTCCTGCATCCACAGACCTTTACCAGGCTTAGCTTTTACGAGAGCTTTCATTTTCTTCATACAGGCGAATTTTAAAAGCTTTTAAGATTTAAACAGAAACACAAAGTTAATACAAATCTGTGGCAGAAAAGCTGATTTTTCCCATACTATTAAATGTTACAGGGTTTATCTATCTTTGTTATGTTTCTTAACAATTTTACTCAATATGCAACAAGTACGGGTACGTTTTGCTCCAAGTCCGACCGGCCCATTACATATAGGTGGAGTAAGGACTGCATTATATAATTATCTCTTTGCAAAAAAAAATAACGGCACTTTTATTTTAAGGATCGAAGATACCGACCAGGCACGTTATGTTGAAGGAGCAGAGGAGTATATAATAGAATCGTTAAGATGGTGCGGCATTGTTGTCGATGAAGGAATTAATGAGGGAGGCAGCTTTGGCCCCTACAGGCAGAGCGACAGGAAGCAGATCTACCGGCAGTATGCTGATGACCTGGTTGAAAAGGACAGCGCATATTTTGCATTCGATACAGCAGAACACCTCGAAAAGCTGAGGAAAGACTCAGAAAAGGAGGGGAAAACATTTATTTACAATTCATCTGTAAGAGTGAAATTAAACAACTCTCTGTCATTACCTGAAGATGAATGGAAAAGGAAGCTTGCTGATGGTGAGCCTTATGTAATCCGTTATAAAATGCCTGTAAATGAAGATATCCATTTTGACGATATTATACGCGGACACATAGTGGTGAATACGGATACACTTGATGATAAGGTTCTTTTTAAATCAGACGGAATGCCTACCTACCATCTGGCAAATATTGTCGATGATCATCTTATGGAAATAAGTCATGTGATACGCGGCGAAGAGTGGCTCCCATCGCTTCCCCTCCATTTTATGCTGTACCGTTCATTTAAATGGGATGCACCTCTTTTTGCGCATCTTCCTCTTCTTCTCAAGCCTGACGGCAAAGGGAAATTGAGCAAACGCGACGGTGACAAAATGGGATTTCCGGTATTTCCACTGTTCTGGCCCTACGGAGAAACTGCAAAAGGGTATCGTGAAGAGGGATATTATCCTGAAGCCTTTGTTAATATGCTGGCACTGCTTGGCTGGAATCCCGGAACCGAAAAAGAAATATTCAGCATGGATGAGCTGATAGATACATTTTCTATTGACAGGGTGCACAAGTCAGGATCGAGATTTGACCCCGAAAAAGCAAAATGGTTCAATCACCAGTATCTTCAGAAAAAGAACAATCAACAGCTTGCACTTGAGTTCAGAGAGTTTCTGAGGGCAAAAGGATATCACCATGATATTGTAAATCTTGAAGTGCTGATTAGTCTGGTTAAAGAAAGGGTAAGCTTTGTGAAAGATGTCTGGAAAGAAACAGATTTCTTTTTTGAGGCACCTGAAGCATATGATCAGGAAGTCGTTAAAAAGAGGTGGAAATCCGAGACTCCGGATCAATTGCTGGAGCTGAAATCAATCCTTACAGGTATTGATGAATTCAATCCGGCTGTCACTGAAAAAAGCGTTAAGGAGTGGATTGAAAAAAAGAAATATAATACAGGTGAGGTAATGAATTCATTCAGACTGGTTATCGTCGGCGCATCGAGGGGTCCTCATATATTTGATATTATATCATGGATAGGGAAAGAGGAGACGTTGAAACGAATTGAAAAAGGAGTTTCTGCAATCGGTAAACAGGGACAATGAATCTTCCTGAAACAAGCGATTATATTGATATCCACACGCATAGTGCTGGTATAAGCCCTGGAATATTTTCAGTAGAAACCCTTATGGCTCATGAAGGAAGAGTGCCTGAAAATCGAACCGGAACAGCATTTACATTTGGAATTCATCCCTGGTATTTAAATGAGAATAATCATAACCAGCTTTTGGCAAATGTTATAAAAACAGCTGGTAATCCATTAGTTATTGCAATCGGAGAAGCAGGGTTCGATAAAATAAAAGGGCCTGAAATCTCGCTTCAGAGGAAAACATTTGAAGAACAGGTCCTCATTGCTGAGGAATATAAAAAACCGGTTGTAATCCATTGTGTCAGGGCATGGGAAGAATTGCTACAGGTACAGAAACGACTTAAACCAAAAATGCCATGGTTGGTTCATGGATTCAGAGGGAAACCGGAGCTGGGAATGCAGCTTATCTCAAAAAGAATGTACCTTTCTTTCTGGTTCGATTATATCTTAAAACCCGAATCCGCACTTCTTATAAAGAATTTACCAGTGGACCGGATATTTCTTGAAACTGACGGAGCGGAAATCGAAATAAGGGATATATATAATAAAGTATCGAAAGACCTGAGTATTGGGGTTGATGAATTAATTAAACAGATTTTCAAAAATTATATGGATTTTTTTAATCCGGATAATATTAATTAAAATGACAGACTGGCTTTCGCGAACAGAAATGATCCTTGGGAAGGAGGGATTACAAAAGCTGGAAGCTTCGAATGTTCTTGTTGTTGGTTTAGGCGGTGTAGGGGCTTATGCTGCTGAAATGATTTGCAGGGCAGGTGTTGGTTCTATGACTATAGTCGATGGCGACAAAATTCATAGCTCAAACAGGAACAGGCAGCTTGCTGCCCTGAAGAGCACAGAAGGATTAGCAAAAGCAGAGATAATGGGATCAAGGCTTTCAGATATAAATCCACAGCTTCACCTTACTGTCATTAATGAATATATAAAAGATGAAAGGATGATCGGGATTCTCGAAACAGGATATAACTATGTGATCGATGCCATTGATACACTATCCCCGAAGATCTTTCTTATATATCATTCTCTTCAACACAAATATCCTGTTGTAAGCTCGATGGGTGCGGGAGGTAAATTTGACCCGCTTAAGATCAGCATATCTGATATTTCAGAAACAACTGATTGTAACCTGGCACGTATCCTGCGAAAACGGCTGCACAGGCTTGGAATAAGAGATGGCTTTACTGCTGTCTGGTCACCTGAGATAATCGACAAAACCAAAATTATACCCACGTCAGGGGAGCAAAATAAAGCATCAGTTGTAGGAACAATATCCTATATGCCTGCTGCATTCGGGATAGCATGTGCTTCAGTGGTTATAAGAGACATTGCCGGTATTGGAAGATAACCTTCATTTAATTTGAGCATTGTTTCGAGCTTTTCTGAAAAAAAGATAAGCCGGAATACCTGCAGCAACAACAGCTAACGCAATTGATGATTCAGCCGGCCGTTCCAGAAATGACAATATCAATATCATTATCCCTGCCAGTATGTAAATAATTTGAGTAAACGGATATCCTGGCAGCTTAATTCCACCCTTACTTTCTTTTCTGAGTCTGAAAACGCCCAGAACGGTAAGGATCGGAAATATTCCGAGGGCAAAGCCCATATATGTGAGCACCTGTTCAAATGATCCGGAAAGTGCCAGAACTACAGCAATAAGACATTGTAGCAGGATTGAATTTGACGGAACCTGAAACTTTGGATGAATTTTGGAAACAGATTTGAAAAAGAGACCATCCTTTGCCATTGAATAATAAACTCTGGGGCCAATAATTATAAAAGCACTTAATGAAGAAAAGAGTGCAAAAGCAATAAGAAGCGAAAAGAGTATTTCAGCAGATTTACCAAAAAGATTACCCATTGCAAGTCCTCCCACTGAAATAACACCTTTCATATCTTCGGGATTTATGCCATAAACATATAATATGTTAATGGCCAGATAGAGGATTATTACTATTCCTGTACCGTAAATCAATGACCGGGGCAGAATTTTTGAAGGATCCTTTATTTCAGCGCCGAGATAAGTTGATGCGTTCCATCCGCTGTAAGCAAACATTATCCACATAAGGGAGAGCCCGATGGTCTTCCAGCCTGCAAACCCCTGACTGACAGATTTTTCAACGGAGAAATTTGTTATATCCCCATTTCCTGAAGAGAAACCTGCAAACAGGAGAACAGCAATAAGGATCACTTTCAATACTGTAAGAACGTTTTGGATCCTTGCGCCTGTCTTAATTCCGCGATAATGTATAAAAGTGAAGATCAGAATTATACTGACAGAAATTAATTTCTTTGCAGTGATTTCTGTTATAAATCCTGTGCCCGATAGCCATACCGGAACTGCAGGCACTGCCCTGCAGAAATATTCGCTGAAACCCATTGCAGAAGCTGCTATTGGTGCCGAGAATCCGACAAGAAACGAGACCCAGCCGCTGAGGAACCCGAATAGTGGATTGTATAGCTTTGAAAGGAAAAGGTATTCACCCCCAGCCCCCGGCATAGCTGCTCCGAGCTCGCCGTATGACAATGCCCCGCAAAGTGCTATTATTCCACCTGCAGCCCAGAGGACAATCATAAGGACAGGGTTGTTCAGCCCGGCCATAAGAAGTCCTGATGTAGTGAATATCCCTGCACCGATCATATTTGCAATGACGATATTGGTAGCAGGAAAAAGCCCGAGTTTTCTCTGGAGTTTCTCTTCAGCCATAAACGGTATGAGTTATTTTTCGGCTTTTTTGTAACTGATTGAGACACCTCCTCCGCTGCTGTTTACGGTTGTCTCATAGTTTTTAAGGCTCCTGATATAATCAAGGAATCCTCCCTGTCCGCCATAACCTCCAAATCCTCCGCGTCCCCTGTCTGAAATATTATGTGCCGTAAAACACCCTCCTGTTTTTAGTTTCGGATCAACATCAATGAAATAGTTTTTATACCAATCCTTGTCAGCATCGCTGAAGACAAAATCAAAAGGACCTTTAAGCTCTTTAACAAGCTGATGTGCATCTGCAAGCCTTGCATCAATATACTCAGATAAACCGGCCTGTTTAAAATTCTCAAGAGCCCGGTTATGTCTTTCCTCATCAATATCGATGGTAATCAGCTTACCACCAGTTTTACTAAGTGCCCAGGCGATCCAAATGCCGGAATGTCCTGTAGATGTGCCGATTTCAAGTGCGCTTTTATAATTGTTCTTAATAATAATATCATAAAGCAGCTGGCCGTCAGCAGCAGGGATATTCATATCATACCAGCTGCGGGAATGGTCAGAAAGGAACTTTTTGATTTTTTCGTCTGAAGCACCTGTTCCTTTGGCGGTCTGTGCATTAGAGGGCAAATACGAAGGAACAAGAAAAATTAGAACAAAAAGCCTTATTAATATATCTGCGGGTCTTTTCATATTGGTTTGATTTTTGGAGGTAAACAAATATATTAATTTATAGACACTCATAAAAGACGTATTATTCCATGATTAATTTGTTTCTTCAGGAGAGGACGTTTTGACCTGCCATCCGGGTTCAGTTAGTTTTAACCGGATTTTGCGGAAATTATTAACTTTAATCTGGGAAACAGAGAAATTATTAATCTCCGTAGACCAGCAATTCTTTTATCCCTGACATGAAAAAAATCTCCCTGTTTGTCCTTATGTTCTGCACATTGTCAGCGACAGCCCAGAATCTAATAAGCAGCAGACAATCAAGTTATTATACTTATGTTTACAAACTTTCAGATACAGAAGCAAGAGAAATTTATAAGAGAAACAATATCAGGCTTAGCGAAAGGAACAAATACTTCCATAACCTTGTGGACTCTTTCCCGACATATACTATTTACAGAAAAAACCCGGGCCCCGGCCATTACCTTAAGGTTTACGTACACAAGAACAGACTTATTGCCGGGATAACATCAATAATTGACATTAATGCACAGATAGTCAACAACAATACCGATTTGTGCGTTCAGCTTTTTGACAGGGAAGGTAAAATTGTGAATAAAGCTGATGTAAGGGTTGGAGGCAGTATCCTGAAATATGATCCGCTTGTTAGTTCATATGTCCTGAGAAAATCAAACAAAAAAGGAATTCTAGAGGTAAATTTTCAAGGGAATGCTTATTTCTATGATTTATCCAGACAAATAAACAATCCGCTGATAAAGAGAGCGGGATCGAAAGTTCTTTACAGAACACCACTGGTCTATGTATGGCAACCTGTAAAATTCATTGTCTCACTTCCTGTCGATGCCGTTAAAGCTTTGGCCGGAATCTATCCACATAATACGATTTCGAGGATTGGCTATAAATTTCGCTCAATCGGAGAGAAAGTTGGTTTGTTGTTTAACGAATATAACTGGCATTTTTATGATGGTCTGAGCAAACACAAGGGTTATTTTGTGTTCAATAAACCAAAATACCTCCCCTCAGACACTGTAAGATTTAAGGCATATATTGTTAATTTGCATGGTGCACCAGTCAGGCATGAATTATCAGTGGTGCTTGAAAACCAGTCATCAAAGAGAATAAGTCTCGGGAAAATACTACCTGTAAGGGATGGAAGTTACTCTTTTCAGTTTATAATTGACGACACCCTCAACCTTGATCTTGACAGAAATTACAGGGTTTTTCTTAAAGATCGCCCCCGCAGGGTTATAAGTTCCGGAACATTCAGATATGAAGATTATGAGCTTAAAAGCAGCTCTCTGGCCCTGAGAACAGATGAAAATATCCAGATAAAAGGGAAAGAATTTAAATTGTATATCCGCGGAACCGATGAGAACGATCTGAATATTCCTGACGGAAGACTTGAAATTGTCGGGAAAAGTAAAGAAGTCAGAAAATATCTTAATGATTATCTTTTTATCCCCGACACTCTCTTTTTCCTTAAAAAGATTCTGGTACCAGAAGGAGAAACTATTGTGGAGATCCCCGATTCGCTATTTCCTCCAGCAAATTTTGATTATACCATTGAAGTAAATCTATACAGGACAGATAATGAAAAAATAACGAAATCAGTTAATGTCAATTTTAATAATGAATTATATGAGATTTCTTATGAACTGAAAAATGATTCAATCAGATTTTTCTGCAAGTCGGATACTAATATAATAAATCTGAATGCCGAGATTTCCGGTAGCGATAATTTCGGAAACGCGACGGGGAAGAAAAAGGTAACTCTTCCTTATTCTGAAATAATAAATCCATTTTACAAATATTATCTGGCAGAGAGTGAGACAATTAAGAAAAGGATTGAAATGAACAGGGAAAATTCCCTGGTTGAATGCATTTCGGGAATATCGGGAGACTCAGTGAAGATATTGGTTAATAATCCCAGAAAGATTCCATTCACATATTTTCTATATAAGGCTAATCAGCTGCTAAATAAAGGTTACGGAACAGGATTGAATTATAAAGCATTGGCAGACCGGAATAAGAAATATTATTTGTCCGTCAATTTCCTGTGGGCGGGAGATGTCGTAAAAAATACATATCAGGTTTTTGATAATGAAAATAACCTCAATATCTCAGTTATACAGCCTTCATTGATATACCCGGGACAAAAAGCAAATATTGAAATTAATGTTACTGATAATTCTGGTAAGCCGGTAAGCGGTGTGGACCTTACTGCATTTTCTGTTACAAAGAAATTCGGGTATGAGCCACCTGTTCTTCCTGCCTTTCCTGACCATAAAAAAGGTAAAGACCTTATTAATACATTCAATATAGATAAGGCTGCTGATCTTACTAACATTTCAGGTGCACTGGATTATTCAAAATGGGAACGATTTGCTTCACTCGACACAATCGAGTATTTTAATTTCATTTATCCCAAGGATGAAATTTATTATCATTACTATACGCCGTCTGACAGATTAACCCAATTCTCTCCTTTTGTAGTCAGGAACGGAGCCCTGCAGAAAATTCATACTATCAGCGTTGACGGCAAGCCGGTTTATTTCAGCTGGACAGGCAATGATCAACCTTATTCGTTCATGAACAGCAGCGGGTATCATTACATCAGGATACGAACACGGGATAAAGAATACTCCATCGACAGCGTATATTTGAAACAAGGGAAGAAGCTTGTCTTCAGCATTAACGATCGGGATAAGCCATCCCAATATTCTTATTCGGTTGCGAAACCTTCCCTGTCCGGGAAAGAAAAAATCAATCTGGAAGATTACATTTTTCCGTTCAGGAACAATTTTGGGGACCAACTGGCTTTTCTGACCCAGAATAACAGAATTTTACTTGTTAACTCACCTGCAACGACTGGAGGAACATATTCACGAAGCAGGTACAGGGCAGATTACGGCATATACAACAAGGACATCACCGGACCGGTTTATCCCGGTAATATCAAACTAAAAACAACAGGTGGTCAGGAATACTCTTTTTTGAATGAGAAGGGGTTTGAATATGAATTTTTGCCTGGCATAATCAAAATGAGAACTTTTGACAAGGGAAAATCATTCCCGGCTTACCTGACCGGAAGCCCGGTAGAGCGATTGTCTGACAATCCCTTAACGGAAAAGAGACTGACGGATGAATACAATTCTTACCTGTTTCAGAAGAAATACCTTTCAGCAAAATTCACCATTCGAAGCCAGACAGAAAGGGGCCGGGGGAAATTAGTGACCGGATACGATTCCCTTTTTGCGAAATCAGGTCTGAAGCCACTATTTCTGGTAATGATGAAAGACAGAAATAAGCTTCGCAGTTTTGTTTACCCTGGGAATATTCCTCTGATCCATAATCTGGAAGCAGGAACATATTCTGTTTTCCTGGTTTTCCGTGATGAGAAATACACTGAGTATGATTCAGTTGAAATCAGGTCTGACGGAAGGAATTATATCTGGTTATCAAAACCTGAAGAATTAAAGCAGGATAGTATTGGTCATCTTGTTTCGGAAGTTATTGAGAACCAGGCGTATGGAGGAACCCTTGCGCCTGATCAGAAGTACCTCGAAAACCTGGGTCAGGTTTTGAACATGTATTCGCAGTTCAGGTATTATGGTGAGGGAAAAATCATTCAGGGTGTAGTGAAGGATTCTGAGGGCGAGCCTCTGCCGGGAGTTACAGTTATGGTAAAAGGGACCAGCTATGGAACCATGACGGATCTGAACGGTCATTATTCAATTAATATTCCGTTTGAAAATGACGTTTTGGTATTCAGTTTCATTGGTTTCGAATCAGTTGAGCGGGCGGTATCTTCTGATGTGATTGACATTTCACTAACGCCTTCTCTAATGGCTCTCGAAGAAGTTGTAGTTGTCGGTTATGGCTCGTCCCGTAATAAACTCAGTGTTGGTGCAGCTCAATCAATAGTTACTTCTTCTCTTTCCGGAAGAGTCGCCGGAGTGCAGGTTACAAATAATTCATCTACTTTATTTGCGATCGTACGCGGGAGCAATGAACCTGACAATCAGAATCAGCCCCTGTTTGTTATTGACGGGATCCCTTACCTTGGTGATATGAAGGACCTTGATCCGAACATGATAAAGGATATTAAAATTCTCAGAGATGAAAATTTAACCGGATTATATGGAGCTCGTGCTGCCAATGGAGTGGTTTTGATCTCGACAAAAGGAATGAAACTGGCAGGAACAAAAATGAGTTCTGCCTCAAAGGGCACAGACTTTGACCAGGCATTTTTACAGGAAGCTTCAAAACTGAATTCGATAAGAACAGATTTTCGTGATTACGGATTCTGGAAGCCCGATCTTGTGACCGATAAAGAGGGGAATGTTTCATTCGGCGTCAAATTCCCCGACGATGTTACCAGCTGGTCGACCCAGGTGCTTGCGATGAACTCAAAAAAACAATCGGGACAAACCAGCGGGTTGATTAAATCATTTAAACCACTTATTGCTCAGCTATTTACACCCCGCTTCCTTGTTGAGGGTGACTCATCGTGTCTTATAGGCAAAGTTTTGAATTATACTACCGATACAGTTACTATTTCTACTTCGGTCGAAGTAAATGGCATATTAACAGGTAAGAATGAAAGAACCTGTATCAATTCGGTAATTGATACAATACCTGTAAAGGCACTTTCTCCGGACACTATAAGCGCAACATATTCCTTTAGTAAACAAGATGGCTATCTGGATGGTGAAAAACGAAAAATCCCTGTATTCAAAAAAGGACTTGAGATTGCTACGGGCAATTTCTTTGTGCTCAATAATGATACTGCTGTTCTGATAACTCCGGATAAGAATCCTGGCGAATCCGTTTTATATGCCCAGGCAGACCGGCTGGATATAATCAGGGATGAAATTAACAGGCTTTACACCTATTACTATGATTGCAATGAGCAGGTTGCTTCAAAGCTGAAAGCTCTGATTGCAGATGAGGCTTCTGTCCGTTTTCAGAAGAAACCATTTTTGAGAAAAATACAGGTTGTCAGGCTCATAAGGGCGCTGGAAAAAAATCAGAACGACGAAGGCTTCTGGGGCTGGTGGGATAAATCAGAAACAAACCTGTGGATTACCATACATGTTCTCGAATCGCTTCAGCAAGCCCTGCAAATGGGTTATAAGGTTGACCTGGATAAACAATCTATCTCAAGAAATGCACAATGGCAGCTTGAATCAGCCAGAGATAACTCCTTGAAACTTCAGATGGCTTTTGTGCTTAGTCTTACAGATCCGAAGATCAATTTAAAGGAATACCTGGCATCTGTTAATGAGAACTCATTCAAATCGCTGGCAGACAAATTCAGGTTTATTGAACTGAAACAGATATATGGCCTGGTTTATTCGGCTGATTCAGTTCTTAAGTATGAGAAGAGGACTCTTCTGGGCAATATTTATTTTGGTGAATTAAAGACCGAACCCTCGATGCTCGACAATGAAACCCAGGTCACCCTGAATGCATACAGGATTTTAAGGAGGGATACTCTTTTAGCCAAAAAATATCTTTCAGGAATAAGAAATTTCTTTTTTGAGAGCAGAAGGCTTGGCAGATGGCAGAATACATTTGAGACGGCCAGGATAATCGAGACTATATTGCCTGATCTGCTGAAAGAGGCCTCAGGAAAGATAGAAAATCCATCCATTACCCTATCAGGAACAATGAATAGGAAGATAACTGAGTTCCCATTCATTGAAAAGATAATGCAATCAGATAGTATAAAAGTTACAAAAACAGGAACATATCCTGTTTACATAACTATTTACAGCCGTCAGTGGAAATCCGATCCATCTGAAGATTCAACATATTTTAAAATAAACTCTTATTTTGAAGACCATGATCTGAATATGAAAGGAGGAAAGGCTGAAAAGCTATTGGTAAGCCTGAAAGTCAGAAAAGATGCACAGTATGTCATGGTTGAAATACCAATCCCCGGTGGCTGCTCTTATGAATCAAAAGCAAATACTTATTCCGGCGCATCCCATACGGAGTTTTTTAAGAACCATGTTTCAATCTTTTATGATTATCTTAAACCCGGAGATTATAAACTGGAGGTTAATCTGTTACCGCGGTATTCAGGGAGATACACTATCAATCCGGTCAAGGCAGAGCTAATGTATTTTCCAACGTTCAGTTCAAATAATGAATTAAAGCAGGTTAAAATCAGGTAAGCAGACCCGGGAAAAACAGAACTTAAATAAAATGCGAGAACTCTTTAAAAATATCAGGTATAATATCCCTGTTCTCTTACTGGCTATTTTCAACGTTTTTCTTCACATGGCTTTTATAAATAATCTTGAGTATCATCGTGATGAGCTTCTCTATTTTTCCCTGGGCCAGCACCCCGATTTTGGATATGCAACTGTGCCACCGATGATCGGCTGGGTTGCATGGTTGATGCAGAATATATTTGGGTATTCCTTATTTGCAGTCAGACTTTTCCCTGCCTTGATAAGCGGGATGATGGTAATAATTGTTGCGGATCTGGCAAAAGAGCTTGGAGGCAATAAATTTGCACGGATTCTTGCCTCAGCGGGAATTATTATTGCTCCATTCGGCCTGAGGACATTTTTTCTTTTTATGCCTGTTCACCTTGATATGCTGTTCTGGACATTAACATTCTATCTGATAGTCAAATATATCAACTCAGAGAATCCAAGGTACCTTTTATGGCTGGGCGTTACAGCAGGCTTATCACTATTGAATAAATACCTTATTGGACTATTGCTACTTATAGTTCTGGCAGTTGTTCTTTTTACAAGGCACCGTGAGATATTCAGGAAAAGAATGTTCTGGCTGGGAATAGCTGCGGGAGCTTTAATATTTACTCCTAACCTTATCTGGCAGATAGTGCACGGATTGCCAGTAATAAACCATCTCTCAGAACTTGCAGAAACCCAGCTTGTAAATGTAAACAGGTCCGCCTTCCTGGTGGAACAGCTGATTAGCCCGGGAGCTTCATCATTCCTGACAGTTGCAGGATTATTATATATGCTTTTTAATAAAAGACAGAAGAAAAAAAGATTCCTTGGAGTTGTTGTGGTAGCTGTAATTATTTCACTGATGCTAATGAGAGGCAAAAGCTATTATACCCAGGGAGTCTTTCCTTTCCTGATCTCGGCAGGTGCTGTTTATTACGGATCAGTGTTAAATAGATGGTATAGCAAAGCGATATTTACAATCCTTCTGATTACGATCACCCTTTTTATTCTGCCTTTTGGCATTCCTGTTTTTAAAACGGCAGGATTAATTAAGTACTTCGATACCGTCGAATCAAAATATGGATTTGATTTCGGCAGGACTTTTGAAGACGGATCAAAACACTCGCTTCCACAGGATTATGCAGATATGCTTGGCTGGGAAGAACTGACTATGATCACGAATAGAGCCTGGCAATCAATAGCTGATAAAAAAGCTGCTTTTATTTATTGCGAAAATTACGGTCAGGCTGGGGCAATAACAATTATTGGTAAGAAATACGGATTACCTGAAGCTGTAAGTTTCAATGAAAGTTTCAGATACTGGATCCCATTAAGATTTGATCCAGACCCGACTGCTTTTATTTATATTAATGATGAGATGGGAGAGGATGTCCGTACCTTATTCCGGAAAATTACCATAATCGGGAGTATTACAAATCCTGATGCAAGAGAATTTGGGACAACTGTATACCTCTGCGAAAATCCTGATTTAAGCTTTAATGAGTTCTGGACTGCAAGGCTGAAACAGTTAAGCAGGGGAAATTAATTAATGATAATACTGTTAAATCATCATTCATATCTGTATAGTTTCACCCGTTGTAAGCTTTCTTCATTACTGCGGAATCTTAAACCGGTACCTGTTTTATTTTCCAGAGCTTTTTCTGCCAGGTTGTAATTAAGCATAATGTCATCACCGTTAAGTCTCCTGCCCTGGATCCACTTTCCGTTTTCATACTTTCCTTCGTCAAGCCTTGCAATTGCAGCTATAGCAGGACCGGGTGTATTGGGTGAAAAAGATACCTGTATATTACTTCCGTAAATGATGTATTCATCAGGTCCTGAATTAATTATGATACCGTAACCCTGGCCGGCTCCGGACGCATTTGGAGTACGCCAGTTCCTTGAAAGTTCAACCATAATCTTATAATCACCAAGCACCACCTCCTCAACGGGATTTTGTTCCTGTTTCAGCAAAACGGATGTAATAGTCCCGTTCTTTTGCGCTTCAAGTACAATAGGGGCGAACCATGATAAAATTCTGTAAGCTTTCGCAACCGGCTCATTCTCATCTGCCGAAAAAATTCGTTCGATGCCAAAAGGAGAGTAACCAATTGCATTATGTTTGCCTATTGCATAAAAGAGCTGTCCGGCACCCTGTTCTCCGGCCCTGGATTCAGGAATGAAAAGGGTATTATTATTAAGTGTATACATTACACATATTTCTGCAAAATTGGGCAGGTAGATATCTGGACACAGCAGATCAATATCCGGAGCTCCTGCCCTCCAGAAATCAAGCACATGAGCCTGCGGACCCCCGGAAGGATAGTCCCCAGGAACTTTATCTTCAGGCTGTACTATCCAGGCATTCACAAACATTGGAATATTGTATTCAGCTTTTGCCAATCTGGCACATTCATTAAGATATCGTGCATAATTCCATGCCATAAAGAATTCATCGGCCTTCACCCCTTTGCCAAAAACCTCCTCCCAGGTACCTGAAGTCCTGAATCCTGCTGCAGACCAGACATCACGTAGCGCCGGAAGCAGAGTATCCTTGTTTTTCACCAAATAATCCATCAGTTCTTTAGGTACCGGAGCCTCAAACATTGCGTTTGCGAGATCGCTATGATCACGGGGTGAGCCAAGAACACCGACTTCATTCTGAATCTGGATAATAATTACTGTACGGTTCCTGGAATCTATCTCTTTTACATGTTTCATGACTGCTGCAAAAGCTTTTGAATCAGCAAGAAGAGTCTCTTTTCCCAGGGTAGAAAGGATCTCAAGGGATTTACCGCTTTCTGCTTTTACTCTTGGGAACCGGGCATAGTCTTTTTTCACCCATTCCGGCATATAATGAGACTGACCATTTTTCCATGCGCCAAACCATAATAAGCCTAATCTGAGGCCTTGGGCACGGGCATCATCTATAAGATTGTCGACAACAGTAAAATCGAATTTTCCTTCTTCCGGTTCCACAAGTGCCCATTCAACTACTGCAAGAACAGTATTCATTCCCGAAGCTTTAAGGAGAGGCCAGTATTCTTTCATATATTCACGACTCGAAGAGCTTGAATTACCAAGTTCTCCGCCAAGAATCAGAAACGGTTTCCCGTCAACGTATAGCTGTGTTACTTTCCCATCCTTCTCAAGGTGAGGTATCGGAAGTTCAGCCTGCTTCGTGCAGGAGAAGGTAATGATCATTGCTGAAAATATTGTCAGAAATGAAAAGAGTCTTTTATTTTTCATAGTTTGGAATTGGTGTCAGATTAAATTCACATCGGTTTTATTTCTTTTTTATAATAAATTTAGTTTCCCATGGACCAAGGGAAATGGAGTTGCCTTTTAATGTTGTTATCCTGCCTGTAACCGCATTCCAGACCTGGGATCTGCCTTTCCCCTGTAAGGAAATATTAAAAGATTGAGGTTCCTTACTTTCATTAAAAATGAAGTATAGATCAGCATCTTCCAGGGTCCGGTGCAAATATTTTATCTGCGGTAGCATCTTATTGATTTTAAAATCCGGAGCAGGCAACGCTTCAATAACCATGGGAGTTACTTTCCCGGACTCCTCATGGATTGCCCAGGTTATATCTCCTGTTTTTGTTGCATTCAGAAAGCTTTTATCGACTACGATTGATGGCAGGTTTCCAATAAAAATTACTTTTCCTCCTGAAGCGGAAAATTCCTGCAATTTGTCAAGGGCCGGTTTTGAGATCACAGTGACAGAAGGGATGATAATTGCTCTGTAAACCTGTCCGCTCAGGTTTTTCAATATACCGTTTCCTGGAGTTAAAACAGATGAAAGTGCCTGTTCATCAACGAAATCAAAATCACACTGATTTTCCATAAGCTGCCTTGAAATATCGAGGAGACTGGTGTTTGATTTGTTGTCGCCATACCACATGCTGAATGTCGGAAAGTAAACACCGATCTGTGCTGCAGGTTTTCCCTGTGATAAAAGAAATGTTGCCCTGTTAATATATTGAGCAACAGGAGGGAAGGTATCAGACTGGAAGAAACTGGTTCTACGAACAACCTGTTGAGCAGCGGTGCCTGAAGGATTTGATGAAGGTACTGCTGGAGGTTGTTTTACAGTCGATGCAGACATAAACATGATCTGGACCGAGTTAATGCCTCTTACAAGCTGATAATCAAGAACCCATTTGGCTTGAGGTACAGTAGGTCTGTAAGTATAAGCTGCAAAGCTTTCGGTGAATGAACGTGGTCTGCCATAAAGGTGCGATGCTGATGATGCAAGCTTTGGATAATCAGCCACATGGTCCATCCATATCTGGCTCCAGATAGCATCAACGCCCGGGACTGCTACATTGCGCATGTTTTTGAAAAAATCACCTGAAGACCTTACAAGACCCGTGAGCTGATCTTCGTGGTTAAGATGAACAATATATTCAATGTTATTTTCTTTGCACCAGGCAGCCTGGACATTAAAAAAATTATCCCTGAAAAGATCTGACCACACATCCCAGTAATCAGCTTTCATCCGTTTTGCTTCTTCGTCCATCTGAGGAACAAAAAACGAAGCCAGATATGGTTTTATATCATACCCTTTTCTGGATTTAAAAATATCGAGGATTCCCGGAGTCCATGGAGTATAAGCAAAATCTGGTTCATCGCCCATAAAGCCCATAAAAGTCCTGCCAAATTCACTTCCAATCTGTTTTTTATATTCCTCATGAGTCCATTTGAGAAATTGTCTGGTTGCCACAGGATTAAGATAATCCATGAGTGAGGCGGTTGTATCTTTTCCTCTTGTCGGATTATTGACAGAACGCGTTACTGAAGAACGGAACCGGCTGCCTGCAATAAATATTTTCCAGCTGCCATCGGGAGCCTTCCAGTTAAGTTCACCTGTAGAAATATCAAGAATTTTGCTGGTTTTACTATCATTGTCGAAAGCCACAGCGCTAAGGGTGTAGTATGGGAGCTTTTTGTTTATTGTTTCTCCGGAACTCAGGTCAATTCTTTCTGTAACGACAAGTCCCTGCATTTTAAGATCAGGGCGTTCCTTGCTGAATTTACCTCCTGCAAAGCCGCTTGGGTATTTGCCTTCATCCTCTATCCAGACAATCAAATCGCGTTTCTTTGCTTCCCCGACAGCGATCTTCACAAGGGCAAACCATTCCGGAGAAAGGTATGTGGCTGTCATTCCATAACCGGCTTCAATCATTACGCCTCTGAATCCCATTGCTTTGATCCTGTCGAGATCGCGTTTAATAACAGTGTCAGTCATCGGACCGTCCCAGCCCCACCAGAGGATCATTCCATACTGGGGAGGAGGAGTTTTGAAATTTGCAGCGATCTCTTTTGAACCAGGGTAATTGATCTGCTGCCATGGTTGCTGACCATTAATGGAAACAACAGTAATTATCAGGCCAATGATCAGAAATATTTTTTTTTGCATATCAGACTATTATGGTTTAAAAAATACCTTTTATTCACCGAGGTAATATGAAGTGACAGGTGGTTGCTGATATCCCATTGACTGGACAACTATTTCTGCGCGGTAAACAGGATCCTGCATTAAACAAACACGGCGATCCTTAGCAGGAATAGTTGTTGTATAGATACGTAATTCACCAGGAAGGACAGTGATAATTTCTTCCCTCCAGTCTCCGATAATGTCAGCGGTAAAATAGAAATTGCCTTTTATATCGGTTGTCAGTTTTTCCCCGGTATATTTTGTTACTGTTAATTGTTCCAAAGGTCTTTCCGCTACAGCATATTCACGAAGCAGGTCAGCATCCCAGAAGACCCAGTTATTAAATCCCGGGAAGTTTGAAACAGGTTCCAGTCTCTTCCCGGTTGCTGACAACATATAGATAGGAGGTTTCTGCTTATATCCCTCACCTCTTGGATCTGCTTTAGGAGATTCCTGGGCAAAACATTCCAATCCGGGTATTGAAGCATCTACATCAGCCACCATTCCTTCGCCAACATGAGTTGTCGGAATACCTATTGTCCAGATACTTTTGCCTGTTTTAGCATCAACAAGAGAAACACCTCTGCCGTTATCACGTGATTGTTCGAGTGAATAAAATATTTCCATGCCCGGTCTTTCAGGATCAATATCGGTGACCATTGTAACATCGGGATGTCCTAATCCTGTTGAAAATAATGCAGTACCATCGTCATCAAGAACAACTGATCCCAGCACAACTTCATCACGCCCGTCACCATCAACATCTGCAGGATGCATACTATGTGATCCCTGACTGCGAATAACAGGATTCTCTTCATCTCCGTCCCAATGCCATAATTGCTTTAATTCTCCATTAAAATACTGGTAGGCATCCACGATCATAAGTTTATAGGTACCACGGGCCACCAGCAGACATGGTGTTTTCCCATCAAGATAGGCCATGCCCATCTGATTCCGGTTAGTCCGGTTATAACCGCCAAACCGGGGATTCCTTGCGGGCCAGTCAGCGCGGGCCTTTTCTTCTCCGGTCATTCCATCAAGGATAGAACACCATTCAGGTCCTGTAGTGACACGTCCGTCAGCTCCACGTACATTTTCCGGACCTGTTTTAACTGCAATCTCTGCTTTTCCGTCGCCATCGAAATCATAAACTATGTACGGAGTATACCAAATCCCTGGTTCAAGCCCCAACCCCAGATCCTTTCTCCAGAGAAATGTGCCATCACTAAGATATGCTTCCAGCTTATATGTAAGGCCATTGGTGTTACCTGTCTTTCCTCCGGGATCGATTCCCTGATTAGGTTGCTTTATAACGAAGTCCATTATTTTGTCGCCATTTAAATCGGAAATTGCAACCCGTTGAGGCATGTAATTCCCTTGAAAATTGATGGATTTGTATAATCCTTTCTCGCCTGAGGCTTTATCAAAACTGCAGATTTCTGAAGGTTCAAGTTCTTCTCCTTCTTTCAAAGGTTTTACCCAATAATTATAGCGGATACCGGTTTTAACTTTTTTGTCAATGAAATCGGTCGTTTGTTTCAATGGTTTTTCATTTAATTTGATTGTTCTTTTTCCGTTCTCGTTGCGATAAAGATTAAAGGCAACATCCATGGCATCTGTTTTAAGCAACCGCCAGGATATATAATTTTCTCCCTTTTCATTCATTACAACGACCAAACCTCTGTTAAAAGTTTCATCTGCCCGATTTTCGGCCCAGCCTTTTACTTTTTCCTTTTTTTCATGGATGGGATTCAAAACCTCATAATAATAGTATCTTTCTCTAACGTCACCATCGTACTGTGGTTTAAGAAGTGTTTCAAAGTATTCACGCTCTTTCCTGTAGTTTTCTTCGGTTTTCTTCTTTAAATCTGGTTCTTGTGCAGATGAAGCAACTCCTGTTAAGAAAAATAAGGCAATAAAAACGATTCTTTTGGGTGAATTAGGCATGGTATAAAATTTTAATCAGATCAAACCCGGGGCTATTTTCTGTAGAAATTCAGAAATTTCCTGTCAATCTCAAATATCAATAATATTTCTGAACAGGCAAAAGAACATCGACTCAAAATATATTCAGGTTATTATTGCGGAGTATAATAAGAAAGCCGGTAAAATGCCGGCTTTCTTTAAACATCATGTATTTCTAACGATTAGTATCCGGGATTCTGGTATGCAGCCTTTACAGTGGCATCAAGAGGCATACCTTTATCATCTGTCAGCAGATCAAGATATGCTTTTGGCCATATCCTGAATGTATAGAATTTCTGATAGGTACCTTTACCGTTACCATCCTGACCGTTAGCACCTGATGGGTTATCAGCAACGGGCCAAAGTCCAGTTTTGTCAGATGCCATCTGGTTCAGGTAGATAATTCTGTCGTACAGGATACCTGCATTATGCTGGTCTTCCCAGGCAAGTCCTTCTGAAAGGAATTCACGGGCTTTTTCATTGTAAATGAAATGAATAAACATATCAGCTTTCGTTGTTACAGTAGGAATATACTGTTCTGCAGTTGCTTCGGGGCTACCCGGAGTAAAGAAATTTTCTGTTACAGTGATAGCGGTGTAGGGATTTCCTGTCGTAGTATAAGGTAGTGCCCGGTCTGCTGCAGGAAGTGAGGCAGCCTGAGGTTCGTACTTCGCACAAACTTCAGGACGAGCTTCTCCTGCCTTGAAAGCTGCACGCTGGCGTAACACATTTATATCATCTACAGCAAGATTATACAGACCCTTTCGGCCATTTGCCTCCGCACGTATCAGATATGTCTCAGCAAGACGCATCAGGATTGCATCACGAGTACCGTTCTCACTGTTATAATTAGCTTCATCGCTGCTGCCGCCTTTGGTAGGATCGACATATTTTTTTGAAGAAAGATAAGGAGCGGTTCGCGTAGTATTTAGTCCCATTGCACTTCCGTCGATGAAAAGGCGGTAATAGTATTTCCCTGTGGTAGCTGACCTGACCCAGCGAACCATAAACTGATATGGAAGGCTGTTTACCATCGCAGAATCAAGAGCGTCTGTTTTTTGGTTTTCAAGATATATAAGTGCTCTTTTGCCACTGGTAATTCTTTTAGCTGATGCCGTAACTGTTGGTTCACCGGCTGGTTTATTAGCGTTCCACCAGGCTGCAGCTTTTGCACCCCATATATAAGATGTATTGCCTGTAACCATATTGCCGATGTATTCATAAGAGAAAGTTTTATAATACCGGGAATCGTTCACTTTGTCGCGGAAATTATCATAGGCCCAGTCTGTGGGTTTGTAGGTACCGAAAGGCCTTCCATAAGCCTGGACACGGGTTACCCCGGTCTGATCGGTATAATTACCGATATGGTAATTGCAGGAACGGTTACCTCCGAATCTGCCGTCGAGAGTTATGTTAATATCGAATTGGGCAGCCCATAACACTTCAGCGCTCGGTGATGATTCACTGACCTTCGGATCAAACAGCGTCCAATAGTCGGTTGCAAGACCCTTGAATGTTCCTGCTGCACCCTGTAATCCCGTAATAACCTGAGTTGCAAAATACACAGCAGAATCAAGATCTGAAGCTACATTACCTTTAAAAAGATTTTTCAGGTGTGTTTCACTGCTGTTCTCAAAAGGGACGGCCTGTGCCCTGTTAAGATAAAGCTTGGCCAGAAAATGACCTGCTGCATACTTTGTCGCACGTCCCCTGTCCGGCTGATTTGCAGGGATTGGGAGATTATCGTAAGCAAAGCGGACGTCACTGATAATTTTTTTATAAATATCTACAAGTTTTGCTTTTGGGTAATAGTAGATACCAATATCTTCGCGCTTTGGCTCGAGCAGTAAAGGTACATCTCCGAACTGGTTGGAAACAAGGTAGTATGCCCAGGCGCGCAGAAAAAGTATCTCCGCTTTACGGGTCGCAGCAAATGCTGCATCAGTACCGAATTTCCCGGGCTTTACTTTTTCAAGCTGATCCAGGGCAATGTTGCAGTTATTAATATGAGGGTAAGCACCCATGGGAGCATAATTCGAATTTGCCATACCTATAAAGGCTGTCAGGTTAGGAGCAATTAAGCTCACGTCTGTTCCATATGCCGAGCTGTTTGCCTTTGCAAAAGCCGAATTTGTATTCATATACTGGTCTGTTTCAGGATCGATCAGTTTGGCACCGTTAGCATCCCATTCATGTTTGACCCTGGCATACACATAGAGCCCTTTGATAAGGCTTTCGAGCCCGGACTCATTATTATAGTAGTCCTGGGTCAGAGTCGAGACTTGCTTCTCATCTAAAAAATCCTTACAGGAAATTATGGAAGCAATCAGAAGTATTAAAGCAATATATTTTTTCATATTTATTTTTTTTAAAGTTGCATATGATTAGAAGCTGGCTTTTAAACCCAACACAAAACTCTGGACAAGTATATTGTTATTATTCATTCCACCCAGAGGAAAGGTGTTGCTTGATACTACATCCCAGTTAGTATTATCTTCAGGGTTTATACCCATTTTGACTACATCACCACCGAACAGGAAAGGATTAACAACCTGGCAACTTAGTTGCAAATTGCTTAATGATATTTTATTAAGCCATTTAGCCGGGAGGGTATATGACAGAGATATATTTCGCACTGCAACGTATGAACCATCATTAAAGTTCATAGCAGCTGCAATGTTCTCAACATTAGCCCCGTTTGGCATCGGCCAGCGTCCTTTAGGATTAGTCCATGACCAGATATCATTTTCAACACGATTGCCCGGATAACCTCCGAAATATAATTGTCCTATCCTTGCATACACAAAGAAGCTCAATTCCAGATCTTTATAACTAACTGTGTTAGTGAAACCTCCGGACCATTTTGGACGGTTTGTACCCAGAATTACCATATCATTGCCGGTTATCTTATAGTCGCCTTTATCATTGATCCCATCTGCATTGGAATCAACGGTGAGCTGATCCACTACTTTAATTGTTCCCGGATAAAACTTATGACCATTTGCATTGAATTTAGCCATCTCTGCAAGATCTTCAGGTGTATTTTGCCAGATACCGGCATTTTGATAATTGTAATAAACCTGGGTAGGATAGCCAATAAAATATAATTGTGCCAACATATCCAACGGTTTACCATTAGCGTCCTTCGCGAGCAGTTCGACAATTTCTTCCTTATTGGCGTAAAAGTTGAAACTTGTGCTCCATTTGAAGTCATTCTTTTGTATGTTGACCGTTGTGAGTGAAATTTCAATCCCTTTGTTCCTGGTTTTGCCAATATTCTGGATCTTGGTAACATATCCGGATACAGCTGGAAGTGATTTAGGAAGAAGCAAATCTGAAGTATTTGATTGATAAAGTTCGATTGTACCTGACACCCGGCCATTCAGGAATGCAAAGTCGAGTCCCAGGTTTGACTGAGCCGTTTTTTCCCAGGTAAGCAGAGGATTTGCCACAATCTGAGGCAGATAACCGATAGCGGCTGTAGATCCGAAAACATATGGATTTTTGCTGAGTGGCCCTGATGTAGAATAAGGATTTACAGATGAGTTTCCGGTCACACCATAACCATAACGAAGTTTGAATTCGTCAATCCAGCTGAATCTCTTTAAGAATGATTCCTCCTGCATTTTCCAGGCAAGTGCGAAAGAGGGGAAGAATTCCCATTTATGTCCCGGAGCCAAAACCGATGCACCATCCCAACGACCGGAGGCTGTGAGAAGATACTTATTCATTAGTGTATAATTTATACGGCCCATATAAGACAAAAGTGAGTTTTCAGTAAAACTTGTGCCGTAACCATCAGGTTTCCCTAATAGGTTGGAGGCTATATCATACCATTTGCTGATGTCATAAATCATGCTTGAGCCACTTAAATTAATTCCCTCCTGACGTGATTTTTGAGCAGACTGAAGAAGGGTAATACCTATCGTATGCACACTGGCAAAGGTCTTGTCGAAATACAACAGGTTCTCTGCAACCCAGGCAAAATTCTGTGTTGTACTATAACCTGCAGTATTTGGTTTGTTGGTAAGATGGCTGGTAGCTTTGGGACCGGTCCATGCGCCACTTCTGTACTGACGGAATTGGGCACCAAAGTTAATGCGATACTTTAACCAGGGGGTAAATTTAATTTCTCCGAAAGAATTTGAATATACGGCATAAATAGACCTTTCATTTATTGCCTGATCGATGTCTATCAGCGGATTCCAGAGCGACAGATTTCCCCCCGGATTGTAGATATAAGTGCCATCGGTTCTTTTTGGCAATGCATAAGGGTACTGGTCAAGTGCCCTTGAATACAGATCCTTTGACCCTGTATTTGAAGTATTCGGGCCCTGAATACCAAAGTTCTGAAGCGACCTCGATCCGTTAATTGAAGTTCCGATTGTGAGCCATTTGAGAGGAGTAATATCCCCATTCATAATAACATTATACCGTTTATAATCCTGGTCCTTCTGAACACCAACCTGATTAAGATAAGCCACTGACATATATAAATGTGAAAACTCATCTCCTTTAGACAGCGAAATCTGATGGTTCTGTGTCACTCCCTGACGAAGTGCATCTTTTGCCCAGTCATAGCTTCTTATGTTTGCGGAGTTATAAATAGGTACGGAATCAGGCCACGTCAGAGCCCGCTCTGCAGCAGTGGTTACCCTTTTTAGGGGAGTTCCTCCCATGACGCCATTCTTCCATTCATAGCCCATCCAGACAGACTCCTGAGCAACAGGATCAGCTGCCAGACTGAATTTTGAATTATCCAAAAATGGATCCGGATATGAATATGTTGCAGAAACTTTCTGGTCAGTATTTGTTGTGGCATTATAATTCCGGTTATTCATCAGGGTCAGACGCTGCCTGTCAATATATTGACCTCCATTCATCCAGTCGGTCAGAGAATGATAAGAGTCAAAGGAAAGCGTAGCGTTATAACTGACATTGATCTTCCCTGCAGATCCTTTTTTTGTTGTTATAAGAATAACACCATTAGCACCACGGGAACCGTAGATAGCAGTGGCTGATGCATCCTTGAGAATTTCAACAGAACTGATATCGTTTGGGTTAAAATCGGTCAGATTACCAATGGCAAGCGGAATACCGTCAACCACATACAGTGGTGCGTTTGAAGCCTGAATGGAACGGTTTCCACGTATGGTTACCGGAGGAAGTTCCCCGGGTTTGATATTTGATGTGATATCTACACCAGAAGCTTTGCCCTGAAGTGCCTGTATCACGTTCTGAACAGGCCGTTCCTGTAAGGTTTTCTCTGATACACTGGTAAGTGAACCGGTAACATCGCTCTTTTTGGCTGTTCCATAACCAACGACAACAACTTCATTGAGTCCGACAGCACTCTCCTGCAACACAACATCAATCTTTGTCTGATTTCCAATTGTGATCTCCTGGGGAGACATCCCAATGAAAGAAAAAACAAGGGTTCTGGCAGAAGGTTCAACATTCAGAACGTAGTTACCTGATTGATCAGTTGTAGTGCCTGATGTTGTCTCTTTAATCTTGACTGTAACCCCGGGAAGAGGTTGATTGTCAATAGCTCTCACTGTTCCCGAAATTCTGCGAGTGCCTTCCTGTGCTGAAATAATCATGGTTGACAGCAAAAAAAGCACTGGAATAAATTTCATCCGAAGCAAGGTTTTTTTTAGAAACCGCTCCGGGAAGAAGAAATGAATGTTCAGATTTTTTTTCATAATTAGGTTAGTATAATTTAGACAAAAAAACTTCCGAATGAGCTACATAAATCTGATATTCATGCGATTAAGAATCGCAATTAGCTAAATTATAAAATATTACAGATCAAAGCAAATTTATTTAATAAGATGAATTGATAAAAATTTCTTAACTTGTATGGATTAAGACCTGATCTATAACTTAACAGTCATTGAAAATGAGAATTTTAATTACCGGAGCTGTAGCATTCGTGATCTGGTGTTTCATTTCGGCATGGCTTTATAATGATAAGCTGCTGCCGGTATGGGATAAACAGGTTACTGAAGTTGCAATTCCAGAAACCAGAAACAATGAGGCTGATTCTTTAATGAAGCTTAAAGCTTTGATGCCCAAGGACCTCCCGATCTACTTTGAGTTTAATAATTCAAAATTCAAACCTGATCCGCAAACCGATAATGCCATTGCTCCATTCAAAGCCTGGCTTGATAAGTATCCGGGTTCAAAACTCTACGTGACAGGACAGACCGATCTTGTAGGCACGACTGAATTCAACCAGACTCTTGGTTTGAAGAGAGCAGAAGTTGTCACCCAATACCTGGAGAAATTGGGAATACCTGCCGGGAAGATTATTACAGAATCACTTGGTGAAAGCAAGGCCGGTGAAAATTATATTACAAGTGAGGGGAGAGCAAAAAGCAGAAAAACAGAAATAACAATAAAAATGCAATAATATGACACAATTATTTATAATACTAGCACACTCTGTTGCCGGAGCAGTCATTACCATTATAGCCTTGCTCCTGGTAGCAGCAGTTATCGGATATCTTACTGCCTGGTTCTATGCCAAATCAGTGTATACACCTGTAATAAAGGGTCTTGAAGCGGAAAAAGCAGATCTTCTCAAGCAGGTTGCCGGTTTGAAAGATGATGTAAGCAGACTGAATAAAAAGGTTGAGGATCTCAATGGGAAAATCAGCAATCTGGAAGCTGAGGCAGCAAAAAAAGAGAAAGAGCTCAAAGAGCTCAGGAGCAAAATAAAAGAATAACTCCGGTATATTCTGATTTCAGGTTAAGAAATGTTGTTTCTTCAGTTATTCTTCAATTGAAGCATGATAATCCTGAAGAGATCTTACCTTATACTCGCCATTCTGCCTGTCTTTAATCCCTTCAGTAGCTGAAAGAGCTGCAGATGTGGTTGTTATATACGGTATTTTGAATTTTATTGCATTTTTCCTTATATATGAATCATCATATTCGCTGAGACGCCCTGCCGGAGTATTAACCACCAGATCAATCTCCCTGTTCTTTATAGCATCAACAATATTTGGACGTCCCTCATGTACCTTTAATATTAAACTGGCTGTGATGCCCTGTTTTTCAAGGAACCTCCTGGTGCCTCCGGTTGAAAGTATTGTGAAGCCCATATCCATGAAATTCCTTGCAGCCTCAACAATACGATCCTTATCCCTGTCAGCTATTGTTATCAGTACAGTTCCTTTTACCGGTAATGGTGACTGGGTTGCCTCCTGCGATTTAAAGAATGCCATACCATAGGTATCAGCCATTCCCAGCACCTCTCCTGTTGAACGCATTTCCGGGCCCAGGAGGGGATCAATAGAAGGGAACATATTAAACGGGAATACGGCTTCTTTTACTCCGTAATATTTAATTGTTTTCTTTTTCAGATTAAAATCTGATAGTTTCTGCCCAAGCATTATCCGGGTCGCAATTTTTGCCATCGAAATATTACAGACTTTTGATACAAGCGGAACTGTCCGGGATGCCCTGGGATTTGCTTCCAGAATATATACCGTATCCTCATAGATGGCATACTGAATATTCAGTAAACCGACCACTTTCAGCTCCATTGCGATCTTTCGGGTATAATCATAGATTGTTTTCTTATGGTCCTTTTGAATGACAACGGGCGGAATTACACATGCTGAATCACCCGAATGTATACCCGCATATTCTATATGCTGCATTACTGCGGGCACAAAAGCATCAATCCCGTCTGAAATGGCATCTGCTTCAGATTCAATGGCATCCTCGAGAAATTTATCGAGAAGCAGCGGCCTGTCGGGTGAAACACCAACAGCTTTCGCAACATATTCTTCAAGCATCTCCTCATCGAGAATTATTTTCATAGCCCTGCCGCCAAGGACATAAGATGGCCTGATCATCAAAGGATACCCTATCCTTGCTGCTATTTCCAGGGACTGCTCCAGATTGCTGGCCATGCCGGATTCCGGCTGTGGGATTCCCAGTCTGGTAATTACATGCCTGAAACGATCACGGTCCTCGGCAAGGTCAATCGTTTCCGGAGTTGTGCCAAGTATTTTAACACCTGCTTCTGCCAGCTCTTTAGCCAGGTTCAGAGGAGTTTGTCCACCGAACTGTACGATAACACCTTCGGGTTTTTCCTTATTGTAAATGCTTAAGACATCCTCAGCGGTGAGAGGTTCAAAATAGAGCCTGTCAGAAGTATCATAATCTGTCGAGACTGTTTCGGGATTACAATTTACCATTATAGATTCATACCCTGCATTCCGGATTGCCATGGCGGCATGTACGCAACAATAATCAAATTCAATCCCCTGACCTATCCTGTTAGGGCCTCCCCCGAGTACCATAATTTTTTTCCTTTTTGTAACCGTTACCTTGTCGGGAGCATTATATGTCGAGAAGTAATAGGAAGCATTTTCAACACCGCTGACAGGAACAGGTTCCCATGATTCAGAAAGACCGAGTGAAATACGTTTTGCCCTTATTACTTTTTCATTGATACCTAATAATTTTGACAGGTACCTGTCGGCGAAACCATTTTTCTTTGCCTGGATAAGCAGATCGTTAGGAAGCATCATTCCTTTATAAGCAAGAATTTTTTCCTCCTGCTCAACGAGCTCTTTCATTTGCTGGATGAACCATGATTTGATATGCGTTTTCCTGTGCAGCTCTTCAACATCAGCACCCTTGCGTAAAGCTTCGTACGTTATAAATTGCCGCTCACTGGACGGGTGGTTTAACATATTCATCAATTCAGCAAGGGGCTTTTTGTTGAAGTCCTTTGCAAATCCGAGACCATACCGGCCAATTTCAAGTGAACGGATAGCTTTTTGCAGTGCTTCCTTATAACTCTTACCTATGCTCATGACTTCACCAACAGCCTGCATCTGGGTACCAAGCTTATCTTCAAGGCCTTCAAATTTCTCAAAAGTCCAGCGCGCGAATTTTACAACTACATAATCACCTGAAGGAGTATATTTATCAAGAGTCCCGGAGCGCCAGTAAGGTATTTCATCGAGGGTTAAGCCGCCAGCCAGAAGAGAGGAAATATATGCTATCGGGAAACCGGTTGCCTTTGAAGCAAGGGCAGATGACCGGGATGTACGAGGGTTGATTTCAATAACAACCACTCTGTCTGTTTCCGGATCATGAGCAAACTGAACATTTGTCCCCCCGATAACCTCAATGGCTTCGACGATATCGTAAGAATATTTCTGAAGGCGTTTCTGAAGTTCCGGGCTGATCGTAAGCATAGGAGCAGTACAAAATGAATCGCCGGTATGAACTCCCATAGCATCGACATTCTCTATGAAACATACAGTGATCATCTGGTTTTTAGAATCCCTGACAACTTCCAGCTCCAGCTCTTCCCAGCCAAGCACAGATTCTTCAATTAGTACCTGATTTACTATACTGGCTGATAATCCCCTGCTGGCAATAGTTCTAAGTTCCTCCAGATTATATACCAGTCCTCCTCCGGTCCCGCCCATGGTATATGCCGGCCTGATGACTACAGGATACCCAAGCTCAGCAGCAACTTTTTCAGCATCTTCGACTGTATTGACAGCCTTGCTTTTTGGCATATCAATGCCAAGACGGTTCATTGTCTCCTTGAAAGCAATCCTGTCCTCACCCCGTTCTATTGCGTCAATATTGACACCAATCACTTTGACATTATACTTGTCGAGTACACCCTTTTTTGCCAGAAGCGACGACAGATTTAATCCGGTCTGTCCGCCAAGGTTGGGAAGCAGGGCATCCGGCCGCTCTTTTTTAATAATCTCCGTAAGGGCATATTCGTTCAATGGTTCAATATAAGTAACATCTGCCATTTCGGGGTCAGTCATTATTGTTGCCGGGTTTGAGTTGACAAGAACAATCTTATAGCCAAGCGACCGCAATGCTTTACAGGCTTGTGTTCCTGAGTAATCGAATTCACAGGCTTGCCCGATAATAATCGGCCCGGAGCCGATAATCAGTACTTTTTTTATATCCTTCCGTTTTGGCATAGTTAATCAGATGATTTGCAGGTTATAATTGAAAGAAAAAATTTGGTGCTAATTTAATCTTTTATGAATACAGGTAATTATGAATAAACCAATAATTACTTTAATAGTCAACACCCCCTTCCCAGCCCCCGCCGAAGCGGGGCAGGCTTTCCCCCACGGGGGAAGGAGCGCTTTGTAAGGCTTCCCGCTTCGGCGGGACGGGAAAGGGGGTTATTTGAAAAAAAGAATGCCCCGGGATATTACCATATTAATATATTATTTTTGGAAGCAGAATGATTTGAATGAATGAAACGGTTTATTCTTAATATAATCCTTTCAATACTTGCTGTTTATGAAGCAGATGCACAAAGTTTAACAGACAGCAATCTGCCAATTGTTATAATCAGAACCGACGGTGGTGCAACCATACTTGATGATCCGAGGGTGGGAGCAAATATGAAAATTATTTACAGGGGCCCCGGACAGAGAAATAATGTTGCTGATCAGAATACTTCAGTCTGGTTAAACTATGACGGGAGGATTGACATAGAGACAAGGGGTTCATCATCGCAATTAGTAGAGAAGAAGCAATATGGTTTTACTACCAGAATGGCGGATAATATAACCAATAATAATGTGAGTCTGCTTGGAATGCCTGCCGAGAACGACTGGATATTGAATTCTATGGTGTACGATTCGTCGTTGATCCGCGATTACCTTTGTTATAATTTGTCGAGGCAAATCGGGGAATATGCTTCCAGGACAGAATATTGTGAGGTAATTATAAATGATTCATACAGAGGGCTTTATTTATTGCAGGAGAAAATCAAGCCTGATAATAACAGGGTGAATATCATGAAGATCACCTCTGCTGATAATTATTTACCTGAAGTTTCAGGCGGTTACATAACGAAAGCTGATAAAACAAACGGGGTCGATCCGGTGGCATGGACAATGTATGCGTGGCACGGAGCAACGGTAGAATACATGCATGACTGGCCAAAACCTGCGAACGTAACAGCAATTCAAAATAACTATATTCATGACCAGTTTAACAAACTGGCAGATGCAGCTTATACCAATGATACTTCAATTGAAAACGGATACCCTTCAGTAATTGATATTCCTTCATTTGTCAATTACATGCTAATTGTCGAGTTTGCATCTAATGCTGATGGGTACCAGTTCAGCACCTATTTTCATAAAGACAGGAACGGGAAGCTCCGGGCGGGCCCGATATGGGATTTTGATCTTACATATGGCAACGATCTGTTTTTCTGGGGATACAACAGGAGCAAAGCAAATGTCTGGCAATTTACTGATGGCGAAAATGACGGATCGAGATTCTGGAAAGACCTGTATATGAGCAGTGAATTCAAATGTTATCTTACAAAAAGGTGGAATGAGCTTACTCAGCCAGGACGTCCGTTAAATCAGGTATCGGTTTTTGCTTTCATAAATCGGACAGTAGATTTAATCAGCGAAGCTTTGGTAAGAGAAAACACTCTCTGGCACGATGTTGGTTATCACTGGAAACGCATTACCGGCATCAAGAATTTTATAGGTGCAAGGATTGGATGGATGAATTCCCAGCTTAACTCATTTTCTCCATGCAGTAATGTTACTATCCCTCCGCTTGTTATTACGAAGATTATGTACAATCCTGCCACCTCTGCCGCGTTTCCGGTATCTGATGATCTGGAATTCATTGAAATAAAAAACAATGGAGAGGAAAATGTTAACATGACAGGGGTCTATTTCTCAGGCACGGGACTGGTTTTCCAGTTTCCTTCAAATTATGTCATGACACCTATATCAACTGTCATTCTCGCAAGTAATGCTTCAGCTTTTGAAAATAAATACGGTGTGGCTCCTTTCGGCCAGTTTACCAGGAATCTTTCGAACAAGAGCCAGTGCATTGTTCTTGCAGATGCTTTCGGAAATATAATCGACAGTGTTTATTATTATGATAGTGCACCCTGGCCGGATGCTGACGGAAATGGTTATTGCCTGAAGCTGACAGATCCTTTCCTCGACAACTCACTTGCTTCCAGCTGGATTGCTTCCAATGATATACTATTTTCAGTAAATGATATTTTCGCAGACAAAAATATTCATGTTTATCCGAATCCTGTGAATGATATCCTCCGGATCGAGGCTGCATCGGAAATTAAATCGTTCAGTCTGTACGATTTCAGCGGAAGGTTGATTTCATCAGAGAATGTTAACCGGGCATTCTTTGAATCTGATATGAGAGGTCTCCCCGGAGGCGTATATATCATAAAGATGGTTACCGCAGGTAAAACCTACACCGGGAAAATCATCAAAAAATAAGGATATTACCAGATATACGTCCCGACAGCTCCCGCCGGCAGCGAAACCTGTACAGATTTTCCTTTGAATTTAATGTTGAAATTTTTAGTAGCATCTGCTGTATTAATAACTATAAGAACTTTTTTTCCGGCAGGAGTTTTGAAACCGACATTTGGCAGATTGCCAGGAACATTTGTACTGACCCTTACAGAGCCGGGCCGGACAAATTTTGCAGAATGGGCGAGGATATAATATGCCGGGTTTCGGATTACAGTATTACCGTTAAGTGTAACAGTTCCGAGGCATTTATCACATCCGCCAATGGTATGTGGGTCATAACCAGGATCTGATGCGAGGTTCCATTCCAGGACATTTCTCGACCAATTACGGGTTGCCCCGATTATAAGTGTTTCCACATGCCACTTCAGATCAAATGCCAGATTTTCCGGGGCTCCGATCCACTGTTCAGTGAAATAGAGATTCTTATTCGGGAAAGCATTATGAACGGTTGTGAGAGCATCTATGGTGCCACCATAAAGATGAAATGCCGAACCGTCAACATATTTTGCAGCATCCGGATCATTCAAAATGGCCATCGGATACCCGGGCTGATCACAATTATGATCGTAGACAATGATTTTAGTGCTGATACCTGCTGTTGTAAATGCAGGTCCAAGGTTTTCTTTAATGAATCTTGCCTGATCAGTAGCGCTCATTTCCATGCTTGGGTTATTACCTCCGTACAGAGGCTCATTCTGGATTGTAATTGCATCAATATTTATCCCCTCGGCTTTCATCCCCTGGATATACTTCACAAAATATTTTGCATAGGCATTGAAATACTCACTTTTGAGGTTCCCGCCTATTGAAGAATTATTGGTTTTCATCCAGGCAGGGGCAGACCAGGGAGATCCCAGGATTTTTATAGATGGATTTATTGCGATTATCTCTTTTAAAACAGGGATCAGATCTATTTTCTCAGGATCTATACTAAATCTGAGCATTTCAGGGTCAGATTCTCCGAATGATAAATCGTCATAGGAAAAGACTCTGTCGCTTAAGTCAGAGGCACCGATGCTGATCCTGATATAACTTATCCCTATGTTTTTACCGTTAGTTGCAAAAAGTTCATTTAACAGGTTTGTCCTGTTCTCCTGTGTCATTTTGTTAAGCAGAATAGCACTTCCTCCGGTCAGACAGTTGCCAAATCCATCGATAGTCTGGTAGGTTATGGTAGTGTCAACAACAATTTCCGGATCTGAATTTGTACTGGTCACGAAATCAAGTTTCGAATTGTACTGCTGAAACATCACGTGGGTCAGAGGACTTGTGATCCAGGCGGAGACATCTGTTTTTAGGTTGTTTCCATTATCACCCGGAGGGTCAGGAGATGGACCATCCGGACTGCCTCTGACACAACTCAGAAACAATAATAAAATGGTTTGCCACATAATTCTTCCTTTCATAATGACTTTCCCTGGCATGTTGCAGTAATATTAATACTACGCTTTTAATGTTCTTCAGTTGGCTATTCAACAATAAATTCGCCATGCAATCCCTCATCTGAATTTGTTCCGATCCATACATCAAATTTTCCCGGTTCCGTCGCAGTAACTTTCCCGTTAAAAAATGACAGATCAGCTCCATTCAGAGTAAATTCAACATCTTCCTGTTCACCTTTTTTCAAATGAATACGCTTAAAGCCCTTAAGCTCTTTAATAGGCCGGGTGATACTTCCAACGCGGTCACGCACGTAGAGCTGGACTACTTCATCAGCATCCATATTGCCGGTGTTTGCTACTGTAGCTTTTACGTTAATCGATCCATTCGTACTCATGGAAAGAGCAGAAAGAGAAAGATTACTGTATGCAAATGTAGTATAACTCAATCCAAAGCCAAAAGGCAAAAGAGGAGTATAGCCATAATCGAGTTGGAACGACTTGTATCCCAGAGAACTCTGGGGATTTACCACCGGAATGCTATCAATTGGAGTCCAGGAACTCTTAGTTGCAGGACGGCCTGTATTGTTCCTGTAGTAATAGAAGGGTATCTGACCGGATCCCTTTACAAATGTAACAGGAAGCTTTCCTGAAGGAGACTCTTTACCGAAAATGAGGTCTGCTAATGCGGGACCTGCCATTGTACCTCCGTGCCATGCACACAGAACAGCACCGGACTCTTCAATCTCTTTTCCAATGGCAAGAGGACGTCCCGCCATAACTACAAAAATCAACGGTTTACCGGTTTCTGACAATAACGAGATCAATTCACTCTGGGCGCCGGGAAGATTAATTTCACCCCTGCATTGCCCTTCCCCTGACAGGATCCACTCTTCACCTCCAAAAAAGATCACTGCATCTGATTTTTTTGCAGCAGCAACTGCTTTACTGAACTGATCAGTTTTTTTGTCACGGCTGTAGTTAAGTCCGGCTACATAGTTAACCTTTTTATCTCCAAGCATTTCTCTCAGTGCTTTCAGCGGAGTGACTGAGTTTTCGGCATTTCCGTCAAAGCACCAGGTTCCAAGCTGGTCACGTGGAGCATCAGCCAGCGGACCGATTACAGCGACAGATGAAATTCCGGTTGATAATGGAAGTGTATTTTTTACATTTTTTAATAAAACAACGCTTTCTCTTGCAACAGTCCGTGCATGATCAAGAAAGGCAGGATTAAGGATTTTCTTTTCAGCATCAGGGTTCACAAACGGATTATCAAATAATCCAAGTCTGAATTTAACTCTTAAAATATTCCTTACAGCACCGTCAATCATTTCCTGGGTAATCTTCTTCTCTTCAAGCAGCTGCTTTATATTGTCAAAATAGGAGGTGCTTGCCATTTCCATATCGACGCCGGCTTTAATTGCTTTTGCAGCAGCATCTTTTTCATCAGTGGCATATCCATGGCTGACCAATTCAGTAACTGATGCCCAGTCGCTGACAACAAAGCCATCAAACTTCCATTCATTTCGCAGTATCTGGTGCAGGGTAAATTCATTTGCTGAAGCCGGAATGCCGTTAAGGTCATTGAAGGCCGACATAAAAGTCTGAGCCCCTGCATCTTTAGCAGCTTTGAAAGGTTTAAGAACAACATTTCTGAGAACCGGTTCAGTTATATAAGTCGTATTATAATCGCGTCCTCCTTCAGAAAAGCCATAGCCGGCATAATGTTTAGCGCACGCTGCAATTGAAGTGGGATCAGTAAGAGAATCACCCTGAAAACCCTTAACCATTGCTGCAGCAAATGCTGATGCCAGAAAAGGATCTTCCCCGCATCCCTCAGCTATTCTTCCCCATCGTGGATCCCAGGTAATATCAATCATCGGAGCAAAAGTCCATTTTATACCTTGCGACGAAGCTTCAATTGCAGCTATACGGAAAGCCTCTTTCGCGATTTCGGGATTCCATGAAGCTGCCATTCCAAGAGGGATAGGGAATATAGTCCTGTACCCGTGGATCACATCCCTGCCAAGAATCAGCGGGATCCCAAGCCTGCTCTCTTTAACTGCAATTCTCTGGATCTCATTGACTCTTTCAACACCGAAATAATTAAGGAGTGATCCACATCTTCCGTCCCTGACGGCTTTTTTCAATTGTTCTTCGGTTCCCAGCGTTCCGGGATCGACCTGCGACATCTGTCCGATCTTTTCATCAAGTGTCATCTGGGCAAGGAGTTTATTAACCCTGCTCTCTAAGTCATTCTTGCCAGCCTGGTTACGGTTGCACGAGCTTGTCAGAATAAGCAAAAGGGTAAATAAAGTGGTTGATAATCGTTTAATTGAATTCATAGCTTTTATTAAAAATAAGTTTAAAAAAATATTACTAAACATAAGCATAAGGCTCATTCAGTACAGTACTGGGATCTTAGCAAAAGTTTCCGGGGCAGGTGTCGGCGTGGAATTGAGTGCCGGCTGAACATCATGGAAATTTGCTTTTGAACTCATAGCTGCAATCATAACTATTTCTACTTCTAAGCTTTAGTTTTCAGTCGTACAATGACACTTCCTATTGAAAAACCCTCACATAATCCACTATCATCCGCTGAGGAAATGTGGTGGTCGAATTAGGGCTACCTGGCCAATTTCCGCCAACGGCAACATTCATAATAAAAAAGAAAGGTTTATCAAAGGGGTAGTTGTTTCCTACATCAGTTTTATTGGCAGTAAAATAAATTTTATCATCTACCAGAAAGGTCAGGTTGCTTGCATCCCACTGCAGGCTGAAGACATGGAAGCTGCTTGAGAAGTCTCCAGTGGTTATTGTATAATTTCCTCCAATATGAGTACTCCCCTGGCCTGCAATGCCCCAATGAATAGTTCCAATTACTTTCTGGGGATCCTGACCTAAAAGCTCCATAATATCTATTTCGCCGCAGGCCGGCCAGCCGTATCCCTGCTGGCTGATATTATTTCCCAGCATCCATAGGGCCGGCCACAATCCCTGCCCCTTTGGCAGTTTAGCGCGGATGTCAATTCTTCCGTAAGTAAAAGTCTTTTTATCCTTCGTTATAATTCTGGCCGAAGTGTAATTATTCGTACCAAAAATTTCTTTACGGGCTTCGATAACAAAATAACCGCCTGTTAAAAATGAATTATTCGGACTGTTGGAATAGTATTCCAGCTCATTGTTCCCCCAGCCGTTGCCCCCGGTCTCATAAGTCCAGTTACTGATATTAAGGATTTTGCCGCTGAATTCGTCACTCCAAATCAATGTCATACCAGGGTAGCTGGAGGCGGAAGTATAGCCTGTATTTTCTACTGGTAAATATGTTCCCAGGTTCTGTATGGTTCCGGTTGCCTGAGTATTCGAGAGTTTTGAATTTACTGGTGAGCTCATTTCCAGTGTAAAGGTCTGGTCATTCTGGCGAAGGCTGTCTGCTGTTGCAATTACATCTATATACCCGGAAACCTGGTTTGCCGGTATTTTCAGGGTGCCCGATACTGTCGTATAATCTTTCCCGCTGACCGCAGTCCCATCTTTCGTCGTATAGTTAACCCTTATATCCTTAGAACTAACAGGGTTAACATAAATAGCAAAATGGAAGGTTGTTGTCGCTTTGTCGTTGCGCACCTGAGTCAAATTTTCCACTGATAAGGAAGGAGTATTATTATGGTTTGTATTATCTGATTTTCTGCAGGCAGTACACATGAAAAAGAAACATGCTATTAATGCAATTGCCCCAATGGTTTTACAGGAATAAGTCAGAAGTGACAAGGATGGTAAAAGCATAGCTAATGAGCGTTTCATATAATTCATAATCTGTCGGTATAAAATGTAAAACTGTAAAAAGGGTTGTCTGAAAAGTGCCAAATTATTTTCAGACAACCCAAAACTATTATCTCTTTCCTGATGCCTTCAGCATGAGGGCCTGAAAGATCATTGAAACAGAACGAATAGTTACTGCCAGATGAATACGCTAGACACTAATAACCGTCGTTCTGTTTTGCATTCGGGTTAGTTAACATTTCCTGTTCAGGAATAGCTAACAATTTATACTTGGCCTGCCATGCTTTCCTGTAAGGAACATTACCGGCACCTTTTGGCAAATATGGAATGGCTGCATCCATAAGGGTTTTTACCTGAGCCTCGGTCATTTTACCATTCTTGATCCAGCGCATCAGGTCCATATAGCGCCATCCTTCAAAAGCTAATTCCATTTGCCTTTCTTTAATAATCCTATCGAACAGGTTAGCATCAGCTTCGGGAGCAACTCCTAAACCTGCCCTGGCCCTTACCAGGTTAATATAACCACGCGCTTTCGTATTATCCGGGGATGTCTTCAGAATATTTGCTTCGGCAGCCATAAGCAATACGTCTGCATAACGCATGTATCGCAGGTTTGTACCATAGTTCAATTCACCAACAGGTCCGCCTCTTTCTGATAACCACGAGGCATATTTTACTCTTATAAATCCTGCATAACCATATGCCAAAACTCCAGTAGCATTACCAACTGTAACACCGGCAGTCGTCAGTTCGGCGCTCGACATCAAAGTTGCATTCCTTCTGATATTATCAGCAGGTCCTTCGCTTAAAAACAAGGCATTAACAAGAGGATTTGGATAACCAAAGCCCCATCCACCGCTCATGCCAACAGGAGCCAAATCACTAAAATATTCACCTCTGGCGCCCATTAGCTCCCATGTAACACAGTTTTCGTTAAGACGATTATTGCCCCAATTGAAATTTCCCCAATCCCTGCTTGTGGAAGGGCTAAAAGAAATTTCAAAAAGAGATTCCCTGCCAAACTCCTGTGGGATTTTAAATATACTTTCCATATCAGCAACAGTTGTGGCAGGTACAAGACTATATTCGGTGGAACTTATAACAGTTTCAAAAATAGTAGCAGCCTCCGCATATTTACCCTGATACAAATAAGTTTTGCCCAGCAAGGCCTGTGCAAAACCTTTCGAAACGCGATATTTGTCTTTTGCAGAATATGCGCTTTTCAAAGGAAGGTCAGCAGCAGCTTCTGTCAAATCGGTTTCAATTGCTATCCAGAAATTGGCCTCTCCTCCGGGAGACTGTTGATATTCGCTGGGGCCAAGGAGATGTAAAACGAGGGAAGCATTTCCACCATACAAAGACACAAGTTCGAAATTAGCAAGTGCACGCAAACATTTTGCTTCAGCAATGTTAATTTTCTTTGCCGGGGAATCGTCAATAACATAAGTAAGTAGGGTATTACACCTGTTAATAATCCTGAAGCAACCGGCATACACTTGACCCATGAAAGGATTATTGGGTCCCCAATTAAACTCATTCAGTTCTTCATATCCGGGTTGGTCACCGCGACCACCACCACCGGTAATTGCTTCGTCACCTAGAACCATTCTTACTAAATAAGAACCTTGCCAAATTCCAAATTGCTGGTCCTGGACCAAGTCATAGCATGCAAGCGCACCTGCGGCGGCTTCAGCATCAGTCTTGTAATAGCTATCCACAGGCAGTACACCACGAGGCTCCGTGTCTAGAAAACTTTCTGAACATGCAAACAACAGGAGGGTTGATGCTAATACAATTATGTTAATTCTTTTAATTTTTGTTTTCATCGCTTGTAACTTTAATGTTAGATTAGAAAGAAATTGAAGCGCCGAGCATTATTTTCTTAGAAGCCGGATAAACTCCGCGATCTATTCCAATACCAGCATCATTGCCTGTACCAGCATCAGGATCGAAACCAGGATATTTCGTAAATGTAAAGAAATTATCAAACGAAACATAAACCCTTATGCCGCTTAATTTAATGGTGTTCAACAAAGAATGTGGAAAATTATAACCTATCTGCATTTGTTGTATCCTCAGGTAGGATGCATTAAAAACAAGCAGGTCGCTGTTCCATGATAATGCGCTTGCATTTGCACCTGGCATAGTACCAGTTGTGTTGGTAGGTGACCAGTGGTTATCGGTAAGTACAGTAGGCTTATTGCAATAAGCACGGTCATTCCTGATCCAGCCTATTACAGCATCATTTCCTGCCATGCCTTGTGCGAAAACACTCAAATCAAATCCTTTGTAACTTAAGTTTATATTACCACCAAATATAACCTTGGGATGAGGACTTCCAATCATCGTTTGGTCATCGCTGGTAATTACGCCATTAGTATCAACGTCAACAAAGATTGCATCGCCTGTTGTCGGGTTAATTCCATCGGTTTTATAACCCCTGAAGTACCATATCGGATAACCTACTTCAGTTGCGGTTGCATTCCATCCCGGGCCAACATTAGGACCAAGCAGGCGTGCAAGAGACGGGTTTAGAAAAGTAACCTTATTATTGTTGGTTGCCAGATTTAAATTAACAGAATATTGAAATCCACCTACATTATTTCTATAACCAACTTCAAATTCAAAACCTTTATTCACAACATCACCGGCATTAATAAAAGACGCAGTATTACCAGCTTCGTAAGGAGGAGTATTCGGAGTAAGAAGATCGGTAGTTTTCTTGTTGTAATAGTCTACCGTGAAAGTTAACTTGTCCTTCAGTGCCCTTAAATCAATTCCTATGTCGGTTTGAACACTGGTTTCCCAGGTTAACTCAGGGTTGTTCAATCTGCCGGGTTCAGAAGGAATACCTATTGTACCGTCAGCCAGAGGATATTGTAATCCACTGCTGGTAATGAACCCAACGTAACTGTAACTGCCAAGATTTGAAAGGCTGCCGTTTTTACCCCAGCTACCTCTCACTTTTGCATAGGATATAAAAGATTTAGGGAAGAAGTCTTCATTCGAAGCAACCCATCCTGCAGAAAATGATGGGAATACACCCCAGCGTCCTACCTTGGGCAATTTCGAAAGACTTGCACCATCACGGCGGATATTACCCTGCAAAAGGTATTTTTCTTTAAAACTATAAGATACACGGCCAAAATAACCTACTAAACGGTCCTCGGAAGTATAACCGCTTACATCATCAGCAGTTTCACTTGATACGTAATCAAATTCAGAGTAGTTTTCCTGGCCAACAGCCATAGGAGAAGCATATAAACCGGTAGCCCTGTGCTTGTAATCTTGTGAAGACATACCAGCCAATACAGTAATATCATGATCACCAATCTTCTTAGTGTAGGTTGCAAAATTTTCCCACTGCCATGTATTCCAGTAATCAATATTTTCATTGACTGCTGCAGCATTATTATACCTAAGATCATTATAATAATAGATCTTGTTCCACCTGTGGTTGTTTTGCCAGGCAATGTCAATACCTAACCTTGATGTAAATGTCAAATTTTTAATCGGTGAAATTTCAACAAATACATCACCTAAAATCTTATCCTGTATTACACCGGGACCATTAGCACCGCCGCCATATTCCATAATAACAAACGGGTTATTAATTTCGCCATTAGCATACGTAGAAATACCATAAATATTACCATTCGCGTCTCTTGCTACAGTTGGATGGGCAGTAATTATAGCCTGTACATCAGCAGGGATTTGTGAAGCATCGGTATATATTTTAGGGGTTGTCGGATCTAGCTGCAAAGCACTGCCAATTACCCCTCCATATTCGTTGTCTTCAGCCACACCTTTTCTCAAAGAGTGCGTAAAAGCCATATTTTCACCTATTTTTAACCATGTTGCAATTTTATGGTCTGAGTTTAACCTGACTGAATATCTTTTAAACAGATCACGCGATCCGGTAATAATACCATCCTGTGATAAATATGAACCAGAAATGGAATAATTAGATTTGTCAGTGCCACCAGAATAAGAAAGATGGTGTTTCTGCATGAAACCGGTTTCGAATATATCGTCTAACCAGTTGTGGTTAACAGTACTGTTATCAGCACGTCCGGCTTCATTCTGATAAGCAACATAGGCGGGAGTAGCCATAACAGCAGGTTTTTTTGCTACGCTCAACCAACCGGTTTGGATTTCATAATTCAGCACACTTAACCCAGCTTTACCGGTTTTGGTAGTAATCATAACAACACCGTTAGCACCTTCTGAACCATAGATTGCAGATGAAGCAGCATCCTTAAGAACTTCCATACTCTGGATATCGTTAGGATCCAAATAGTTGATATCACCACTCTTTACACCGTCTACAATGTACAGAGGATTCGAACTGCCATTTGTACTAACACCACGTATTCTGACTTTCATCCCGGCTCCAGGAGAACCTCCGGCAGAAATTACTTGTACACCGGCTGTTTTACCTTGCAGAGCTTGTTCAGGCCTTGTAATGGAAGCATTTACAATATCTTCAGCTTTAACGCTGGATATTGCACCAGTAATAAGGCTTCTTTTTTGGGTACCATAACCAACCACAACTACTTCTTCCATTTTTGTAATTTCTGATTCCAAAACAACATTAAGAGTTGTGCTGGCGGTTACCTGAATCTCCCGTGTTTTCATACCAACAAATGAAAACACCAGAGTTGAATTTGCGGGTACATTTAAAGCAAATGCCCCATTTACATCAGCCAAAACACCGGTTGTTGTGCCTTTGACTGAAATGCTGACGCCGGGGATTGGCTGACCATCTTCCGCTGACGTCACAACCCCCTTTACCTGGAGCCCCTGGGCATTCAACGCAAGGGAGCAAAAAATAAAGATCAGGGTAACGAAAAGCTGTTTCATTTTCATAGAGTTTTGATTAGAGATTAAGGTTTATAATAATTAAACTGTGGATCATTCGAGATCCTATCAGCAATAAACAAATGAAAGATAAAAAAAATGTAGAAATAATATTATGTAGGGGCTACATCAAAAATACATCAAGAATATATCACTGGTACATCATTATTACACCAATATAAAGATATAAGATTGATATAGAATTAGATAGAATTTATTAGTAGAGAATATCAATACATCATGATAAAAAATCCTTACTACAATACCGGATTCCTGATTATAGATTTAAAAGCAGGCTTGTAAGATTGGTCGTTCTGTCAATTCTGAGTTTTTTTCGCACTCTGTAACGGCATATTTCAACACCACGAACTGAAATATTCATAAGAGGTGCAATCTCTTTTGTAGGGATATTCATTTTCAGGAATGCACACAATCTGAGTTCGGTTGGAGTAAGCGCAGAATATTTTGATTTAAGTCTGTTTATGAAAGATTCATGTACTTCGTCAAATGCTTTTTCAAAAACTTCGCGTTGCTTGTCATGGCCAGCCTCCTTATTGATCTTTGATATTAAAGTCATGATCCTTTCACCTGCCGGTTCCTCCTGAGCAGTTTTTTTAAGGGTTACAAGCTCATCCTTTATCTTGTAGAGAAATTCATTTTTGCGTACTATATTAATAGCCTGGTTTGCCAGTTCCTTGTCCCGCTGGATCATATCAAGTTGGAGTTTTTCATTTTTCATTGTCATGATCTCTTTCTCTGCGAGAAGTACCTGCCTGATATATTCCCTTTCCTTTTCATTGTATTCCCGTAATTGTTTAAGTCTCTCTCTGCGATTTGAAATCTCAATACGTTTATTAATGATCCATCTCATAAGAAGAATACCTGATAACAGAATAATTGCATAAAAGATATAGGCTACAATAGATTGGTACCACGGGGGGAGCACTGTAAATTCAAAGGAGTCTGAAAAACTTTCAATATTCAGATGATTCCTGGCCCTGGCCATAAAAACAAACTTTCCGTCAGGCAAATGAGAAAAATCCTGCGTAAAAGCAGTGCTCCACTTTGACCAGCTTTCGTTATATCCTGATAGTTTATAACTGTATTCTATATTACCGGGATTATCATAGACCGGTGCAGAGTAATAAAACCTGATACTGTTATTCTTAAACGGGATACCGTACAGGGATCTCTTACCGGCAATGTTTGAAATCCGGTTACCATAATAAATTGTACTGTCGAGGTTGATATCGACTACTTTCGTAATATAAGTCGAAAACTCAGGATAGCTGGGGAAAACATCTTTCGACGAATAATGAGCAAATCCATTTTCAATCCCGAAAAAGACATGTTCATCTGAATAAGTATAAATTGATTCAAAACCATTAAGAAACTTATCGGCCAGCAGGCTGAAAGACGATGTTATATGCTGAAAACTGAAATCTTCCCTGAGGCGGAAAACCCCTGCATTGTTGTTGGAAACGTACCAGATGTTTCCCTTTGAATCCTCTTTGAGAAATGAAATATTTTTAAGCGGGCTCAGCAGCTGGTTAAAATATACCGAATAGACAAAATTATCATTGCGGGGATCATACTCATAAACACCTGTACGCGAGGTGAAGATTATTTTATTCTTAATCTTATAGACATTAAGATAATAATTGGAAGGGAGACCGTCATTTTTAGTATAAAATCTTGAATCCACAATTGTATCAAGAGTACTGTTCAGTCTGATCCTGTAAATGCCTTTGAACCCATGGCTCATCCACAGATCACCCTTTTCATCTTCTTCAAAGACCCTGAATGATTCGTTGAATCCTGCTATCCTTTTCTTAAAATTCCAGGTGCCGTTTTCCCATTTGAAAAGTATAAGTCCGCCATAGGTTCCGCCGATGAGATAATCCGGATATTTTTTAAGAATATGGTATTTCCAGCCACCCGGGATATTGTTTAAATGGCTGGCGTTTTCACCCTCAATGATATACGTCCCTTTATCATGCCCGCATATCAGAATGCCGTTATAGACTCCAAGAGACCAGACCTGGCCGGATGTTCCGGGGATCAGAGTAAAATCATCATTTGATTTTCCTTCATCCCAGTCCCTGGCATATAAGCCCTGGTTTGTCCCAAGATAAAGTTTGCCATTAAATATTATTTCGGCGTATCCTGCTCCGAATCCTTCCGGGTGCTGCAAAAATGTTACAGGCGAATTTACATTGATATAATCGATACCGTTATCCAGACCAAGCCAGAGGTTTCCTGCCCTGTCGGCAAAGACTTTAAGTATAGTATTATTTTGCAGACCTCCTTTATTATTAATATGCAGTATCAGATCACCCATGTTGTCAATAATGAAAACTCCATCCTGTATTGTTCCCAGGGCATAATACCGTCCCTGAAGAGTTGAGGCGCTGAATATCTGGCTTCTTTTCAGCGTTCCGTTTACAGGAATTTCCCATTCTCTTAGCTCATGCCCGTCATAAAGAAATAACCCCCTGTCAGCTGTGCAGATAAGGATCTCATTGTCACCCCTGTATGGCAGGATTGAGCTGACAATAAGGCCTTTCAGCCTGTCGCTACCGTTTAACGGTACCATGCTGCTCCCATCAAATTCAAGCAGACCGGCTTCAACGTCATTGAAAAAAAGCCTTCCTGATGCACTGAATGAGGTCGGAATGCGTGAAGGAGCACTTACCACAGAAATTGATTTCCCTTCTTCATAGACATAAATGGCATTATACGACTGGAAAACTATCTTTCCTTTAAATGAGGAAATACTCCAGACATCATCAAAATTCTGATATTCCGATGGAATTTTATCCTTAAGAGAATGATAGGTGAGTTTCCCGTTGGCCCCGGGGATCATTTTCCCAAACTCATTATATGCTCCGATATATATTTCGCCCCTGTCGTCAATATAGATCGACCTTACCATCGACAGGTTGGGCATTTTATATAACTCCCACTGTACCCCGTCGAAAACAAGCAGCCCTTCATTATTGGCAAAGTACATGAATCCCCTCAGATCCTGCGCGATATCCCAATTCTGTGTGCCTGCTTTATAATCGTGCCTTGGAAAATTCCGGATAAAAGGTGTTCCGATATCCTTTATTTCGGAAATCGCAACAGGACCGGTCACCATAATCAGAATAAATGTCAGGGTAATATAAAATAATTGCTTCTTCAAGGCATCCGGTAAAAATGATACACACGAAAATAAGGATAATTTATGAAAGAATATTTTCAGGCATTACTGAGGATATCTGAATTAACTTGTCAATCGTGCAAAACGTTTGTTGGATCCCGGGAAGTCTACCCCAGATGCAATAGTTACAAGGATTCCCATCGCTAATGCAAGGAATAAGGATTCGAAATTAAATTGAAAAGATAATATGCTGGTATGAGGAATTGTTGTAAAAAATGCACCGGCAATTATATTTATTATAGCAATCCACTGATATATTCTCAACCCTGCCCAATATGGTGTCTGCGCTTCACCCCGGAAAGATTCTTCCACAAAACGCCCCAGCCCGTTTAAGATTAGATAAATTCCGATAATAAAAGCAGATGGCATCTGAATAGAGAAGAGCCTTATTAGAACTAGTCCTGAAATCAGGTTGTTCCCGATTGAATAAAGTTGTGTAGGATGCAATGCAGCACCGCTTAATCCGGAAATTTTATTGACCCTGGAGTTTGGATGTGTAAAACGAATTCCAATCTCTTCTGATGACGGTCTTCCGTGACAGCAGCCCTGCACAAGACACCTGAGTCGCCCGATAGCCTGGATCCAGGGACCTGCCAGTGCAAATGAACCCAGTAAAAGAAAGAAATCTACTGAGAAGATTAAATAGGCCAGAATACTGCCAATTAATAATCCTGTTACACCTCCATAGTATCCATAAGGCCTGAGCAATTTTGGAGATCCTTCAATAAATTGAGCCCAGAGGCCGGCTCCTGCAATTATGAACAATGCAATAATAAAGCCTGCCAGAGCATACAGTTGTCCCAGAAAACATCCTGCAATAAGTATCCCGGCGAATCCGGCCGCTCCTCCGTAAAATCCGTGATTGATTATTCTGGCCGGTCCCCACTTCCATTCGTGCCAGCTGTTTGCCAGGTGTTCAGCTAATGACCTGATGAAATCCCATATTTTCCGCCTGTTGACAACAATCAGGAAAATACAAAAACCTGCAATAACGTCCAGTATGGAATGACTGCCTGTTGTTATACAACTAATGGAAATTAAAACTGCAAGAATATACCAGATCCATTTAAAGCGTAAAATACTTCTGCTAAAATAGAGTGCAGAAATGAATGCCCAGATCACATGGAAAGAAGGCAATGCACAAGCTTCACCATCAAGGGAACGTTCCAGCATTATAACCTGGCCCCAGAATGAGTGCGGTATGAAAGTTCTTTGTCTTACGAAAAAAGGGAATACCAGATAGATAATACCAGCAATAATTATTGCAAACCAGACATCATTAATAAAACACCTTAATTGCCTCCTTGAGGTTATTACCAGGGGAACCAATAAAGCAAACAAGTAGGTGAAGGAATAGAAAACTTCTGAGAACTCCCATACAGGCCAGTGATCTTCAAAAGGAAGATTTGTAGAGATGGCATCCTTTGAGACTCCTATTGAAATGAAAGCCTCGTAAACAAGTAACCAGGGAACAAAAACAAGAAGATATGAAGATATTCTGTCACTAAATGATGGTGAAAGATCAGAAGCAATGGGGAGCGATAAGAATGGTTTGTATTCCTGGACCCCGAAAACAGCCTTAGTCTTTTCATTTTCAAATCCAATGACATACGCAACTATCATAAGCGTAAATAATGGACTTACCAGCCAGAATCCGGGTGAGGATTGTGTGACAGCAGATAATCCGAAACTTATAAGTATGGCACCGGAATAAATAGGATGCTTTGTGAAAGCATAAATACCTGTCCTTACAAATCTTCCCGGAGGAAAAGCATTCATAGGCAATCCGTGACCATAGATCCTGAGATGCCACATACCGGAAATGACAAGCAAAGCTCCTGATATTATAAGTACATAGCCGGTGTTAAGATTTACCGGGACGGGTAACCTGACAAAATTTCCGGTATACTTTGCCCAGATAATCAGAAGGGCAGGTATTACTATGACAAAGAGCATACCGTATAAAACCTTAAGTGTGAATGTTTTTATTTTGCCCATGTTACAATTTCATACAGCGACCAGCCTTTTGAAAGCCCAACGCCATTTTTACTAAAAATTGTTTTTGCTTTATATTTAATTTCCAGCGTATCCAATATCCTCCGGTTGAATAATAATTTTAAAAAGGAAATTGCCGGAAAAAGATTCAGGAGTTTCCCTTTCCTCATTGTTAGTATTTCCGAAAATCTTAATTGATAAATTTCGTCAGAAAAACTGATTATACCGTCATTAAAAATTGCATCATTATATTCGACTCCGTTAAGAAATATCCTGTTAACCGGATACTTCCCAATCCAGTTAATCCAGATAATTGTACAGGTATCCGAAAGGAACCGTCCCCATCTGAGCTCATCTATAGGCAGATTCCAGGGTTTTATTGGAAGGGACAGCGACTCACCATAACCAAAACCTTTATAAATTTCCCCATTATATTTAATTACAGTCCGTGATTTCGGATGATGGCAATTCCAGATTAATTCATGGTTCTGATAATCTTTATACAACGTAATGGCAATTGGAGCATCAGATCTTTCCCAGCTCCCGTTTATTTTAAATGTTTTAAGATTCATGTACAATGAATCGTCAATTACGGGTCTTTCGGATTTCCTGAATGTTGATTTTTCAATAGTAAAACCCGAGGGATCAGAAAATATCAATCCTGAGTAAAAGATACTCAGAAATGAAAAATCCAGTTTTGCCCGGTAGATTATAAAGCAGTTTCCCGAATCGTCAATACAATCGAGATAAAGTTTTTCTATATTAAATCTTCTTTTTCTGATCCTGGACATTATGATGTTCCCACTGAGTTGGTATAAAACAGTTAACACAATGAATAAGAAATAATTAAACAAAATTACGTCATATTTACTATTCAAGTCAAATTTATTTTATATCGTAATGGTAAATAACAAAGATCCCGGTCGGATAACCGGGATCTGAGATTAATGGAATGCTTAAATAAGGAATCTTACCTAAGAAAGATCCTGCAATTAAATTCGGTTTAGATAGTTTCCTGGCCTTTAAAGACTCTTGAATTATTAACTGTTTCAAGATGTCCTTCCCAGGTGAGCTTACCGGGTCCTAATCCTGAAATTGTTGCTGTAGCATGATTATTTGCCATAACAGTCATGAAAATATCATAGTGCCCTATATTTGTGAGCAGGCTGAAACGGAGCCAGTAGCTTAATTTTTTGGAATCTTTATTGATTTCCCATGTTCCTAAACTTCCTTCAGCAGTTACACCCCCGACACCATTATATCCCAGGCTATAGTTCGATCCGGTCTGCAAAATACCATTCGATCCGTCCACCTTTATAAAATTAAGGTTCGATACAACGGGTATTCTGTCACCATATGAATCCTGGAGAAAATCTGCTTCAAGCACGAAGCTTTTTGAATTCAGCAGAGAGTCCAGAACATTAAAGTTCGCAGCCAATTGGGCTTTTCTCACCTCTTTCCGTTCCTGGCGGCTTAATTTTGTCTCCTGGGAATTGCCGTTGAGGCAAATCCAGAGTAACCCGAAAATCCAAAAGAGGCTAATCCTGTTCATTTTCATTTTCATTGTTTTCATAACCCCTGATTTTAATCTTAGTAAGTATAGCAAATTATGTACCATTCCGGGAATTTCAGACCTCAAAATCCGAAATTTAACTTAACGTTAAGATTTGTATGACATTGCGAAGGATATTTGTGGTTAATTAGTTATTGTATCTTTGCCACTGAGAGATCCAATATTGATAAATCAGTCTAGACAACCGGAAGATGCACCATATCGCAATTATATCATCAAGTGTCAGGACCGGAAGGAAGAGTCACAGGGTAGCTTTGTATTTCAAAAACTATCTGGAAGAACGGAAACTTGCAACAGTTGAAATTCTGGATCTGAAGGAATTCAATTTTCCCCTGTTCGATGAAAGACTGTTTTTACAGGAAAATCCTTCAGAATCAGCACTTGATTTTGCAAAGAAGATTAAAAATGCTGACGGCGTAATTATTGTTACGCCCGAATATAATGGAGGATATCCTGCAAGTCTGAAAAATGTCATTGACCTGTTAAATGACGAGTGGCATCACAAGCCCGTTGCAGTTTCAACAGTGTCAGATGGCAATTTCGGCGGAACCCAGGTGATCACATCATTGCAATTCACACTATGGAAGATACGGGCATGGACAGTTACCGCCAGGTTCCAGGTTCCGGGGATCGATGAAGCATTTGACGAGGATGGCAATCCGGCTGAGAAGGCCGCTAATGATAAAAGGGCAGCAAATTTCATTAAAGAGCTGTTCTGGTGTATCGAGGCAAAAAAAAGGATGACAGAATAAAAGTGTACTCCTTACACTTATCTGGCAATTGTCAGACCTCAGGAGTTGCGTAAAAACCTTTGTTAATTCTTTATGAATTTAATATTCTGACCTCTTTGACCAGCTACCTGGATAAGGTAAATGCCCTTTTTAAGTTGACTGACATCAAGCGGTGTGGTCTCTTCAATAAATTTGCTGTTAAAAATCTGTTTGCCTGCCAGATCTGTTATATAATACTGCGACCCGATCAGGTTTTCTCCAGCTTTTATTGTAATTAAGTCCAGTGATGGATTTGGATAAACTGAAAAATCCTGTTGCAACTGAGTGTCTTTAATACCTGTAGTACTTTGAACAATGATAGTTCCTTTCATGCCCATGAAAGCATGTGGTGAGCAGACATAATAATGAGTACCAACTCCAAGTTGTGAGGTCTGGACTAATCCTCCACTTGTGGGTGTTTGAAATCCCCCAGGCAGAGGAGTGTTGCCGTTGATATTCCATGTAGCCAGGCTTACTTCTACGGCATTGTGGATTGACTCGAGGTTAAAATTCACATCATCACCCAGAGTTATTGTTATCGTAGCGGGAGTAAAATTAAATCCTGAATTGGTGATGATCCATGTAGTGCAAAAACCCTGTGTCCCAAATAAGAACATCAGGAGCGACAGTAAACGAACTTTCATAGCAGTTAAGTATTAAATATCACCTTTAAACGATTAGTAAAGATAATATTTTAACAAACCTGGAGAATAATTGTTTATTGAGGCATTTCGGGGGATCGGATTTTCCCTTATAAAAGACTAAAATAAGTCTATTATATCCTCAGATATTTTAATGTAAGAATGTCACATCTCCAACCAGATCAATATACTTGCCATCTGCATATCTCCCGGTCACTTTCCATACATAAACACCCTGTACTGCAAGATTTCCGTCTCCGGAATAGCCATCCCAACCTTTGTACAAATCATTGCTTTCATAGATCAAAACTCCCCATCTGTTAAAAATCTGAAGTCTATATTCAATCACATTCTCATAGAATGGTCTGAAAACAAAGTCCATCTCAGGATAGACTCCTTCTTTCCATTGTCCTCCGGTAGGTCCTGTCTGGTTCCACTTAAACACATTGGGAAATTTGACAGAACCTATTTTCCAGTCTACTATTATCGGAGTCTCCAGCAAGGCCGAATCGATACATCCATCCCCGGATATAACTGTAAGAGATACCTTATAAGTTCCCGGGTTTTCATATTTATGATATGGATTTTCTTCAGTAGAAATTTGTCCGTCACCAAATCTCCATATATATAAAGAATCATAATAACTGTAGTTATGGAATACGACTATCTGTTCATTGTTCACTACATTAGTCGGATATGCATTTAAAATCGCGGAAGGATTCTGATAAACTCTGATTACTTCATTATGAATTGATTGGCCTGAAATATTGTTTGCAATTAATTTTACAATGTAGTTCCCGGGTATAAAATATGTATGTACCGGGTTTTTTTCATCTGAGTACTGTTTATCTCCAAAGTCCCATATATAAGATTCTCCATAAACACTCTTATTAATAAACTGAACTTTCAGAGGAGAACATCCAACTGTATCGGGTTCAAAATCTGCAATGGTCTGAGGTACCATAATTACTTTAATATGTATGGTATCTGTTCCGATACAGCCGAATTTGTCTGGTGCTGTTTCATACTTTATAATATGAGTTCCCAGTCCTGCCGCACCCGGACTAAAAATTTTGCCCGTTACTCCTTTGCCGGAAAATAATCCACCAACAGGAGTGGCATTTAATGTTATAGAAGGACTATTGATATAAAGAGTTCTTATGCTGCTTATGGTTATATCAGGAAGAGGTACGACTGTTATGGTTGTTGTATCGGAAGCTTTGCAATCTGTATTTATAATATTGTACCTGATAATGTGCTTTCCAACACCGGCAATATTCGGATCAAAAGTATTTCCTGTAACACCGATACCTGACCAGATTCCGCCTAAATCGTGAGCCATTAAAGTAATTCGCGGACTATTTAAACATAATGTATCGACCGGAGTTATTGTAGCATCGGGCGTGGCAACTGTTAAGGTTGTCTGATCAAAATCTGTACATCCATTTTTATCAGTAAGGCTATATGAAATTACATGATTCCCGGATCCTGAAATTGCCGGGTCAAAGATATTTCCAACAACGCCCGGACCTGACCAGATTCCACCAGGATCGTGCGCTTTTAATATGATTTTTGAATCAGAGGAACACAGGATTCCTACCGGAGATATTGTTGCATCAGGCGTTGGCACTACCGTTATTGTTATATTATCATTATCAGTGCATCCATTTGTATTTGTAAGATTATATCTGATTATATGATTTCCGGTACCTGCTATTGCCGGATTAAATGTATTTCCTGAAACTCCATTACCCGACCATTTCCCACCCGGATCGTGAGCACTCAGAGTAACAGGATCACTGTTTACGCATAATGTGTCAACAGGTACTATAGTTGCATCCGGATAAGGTACAATTAATATTATTGCAGTTGTTATTACCGGTGGATGATCACCATTTACTGGATCCCTGGGACCCCCCGCAATATTAGGATCATCGTATGGATTGCAATAATTCCAGTTCCGTAAAGTTACCTGAAAATACTGACCAACTAATTTATCATTAGCAACATTAATAATATCTGACCAGACTCCTGAGCCTGTAACAGGTCCCGTTAAAGTAATAATATTAGCAGCATAGGGGAAAGTTCTTAGTCTTCCATTTATTGTAACGGGAGTTCCTGTCATGGTAATATCAGTTCCATATGTCCATTGTATCCATCTTGTATTGACATTTGGGTTGTCTCTTTCCTGAGGCGGAACGCAGTTAAACAGAGTTAAATCCTGAAACCGGACATCCGCACTATTCCCGAGGCAGATGGGATAAATCGCAGGATTTATATGCATCTGACCACCATTATGATTGTCATCATCCCAGACTGTTACTATCTGATTCTGAGAAGAAGAAGTACAAACAACACCATTAACAATCAAAGTTGCTTCAGGATGATAGTTGCAAACATTACCACGTGATGTATATGTATTAGTAGCTGTTGCCTGAAAAATTCCAGGACCTACCCGAATTGCCGGAACAGTTACAACTGTACCATTATCCCAATCATATCTGATGCTGACAGGAGTACCGGCATCATTAACTCCGGTATAGCTGACATTCCATATTGCTGTTACCGGAGAACATAATTTATCAGGGGTAATATTATTAGCTTTTGAAAGTATAGTACAATTTTGTCCAAAAATGTCTGGTGACAGTAGCGTTAGGATAATATATAAGAACCACTTTCCCATAACCTCAAGAATTATTTCATCAGGAGTTAATTCACCTCTCCTTAATATCCTGCTTGCAGTGCAGGTTCTGAATATTGAACTGTATTTTAAGGAATTTATTATTAAAACTATCATTTATGGGGCTTGAGATTTTTTTGTTGAAGTTGGTTTTCACAAAACAAAAAAGCCGCTTGCGCGGCTATAGTTGGACAAAATGTTTTTTAAATTAATATTTGATGATACTGTAACAACAATTGTCTAAATTCGTATAATTATTATTGCATTGGCGAAAAAACTTAAAGTTTATCAAGATGCATGGCCTGAACTTGAAAATAAATTCGGTAAATACGTACTTCCAAAGGATAATAACTAAGGTAAAAAAATAAATTATGGATGATTTTAGCCCGGCGTTTTGGTTCGTATATGTATTTATGGCGATATTCTTAGGATTTCTCGCATGGGAAATAATTAAGATGATAATTGCTGTAATTACCGGTAAGTATATAAAAGAAGACCGAAAGAGAAAAGGTATTAAAAAGAAATAAGGTGGTGGTATTAAGAATTTTATGTCAGTGATAAAAAAGCCTGCCGTTCAAATAACTCCTGTCTGACGGTATGATTTTTGCACGATCCAACCAGCCCTCTGATCCCGGGCTATTTTTGTTTTAATAATTCTATTATTATGAAATTAATAACTTTGAAGAATTAAATACTTATGATTATGAAAAAGCTAATTTCAGTTAGTATCTTATTATTCTGCTTTGTTATAATATCTGCGCAAAATAATGATCAGGTTAAAAAGCCAGTGACCCCACAAAATAAAAGTCAGGTTAAAAAGCCTGTAACCCCACAAAATAAAAGTCAGGTTAAAAAGCCAGTGACCCCACAAAATAAAAGTCAGGTTAAAAAGCCAGCGACCACACAAAATAAAGTGCCAATTAAAAATGAAACGGTCCCGTGCAAATGGCAAAAAGATGAAGCTGATCCTTTTACCGGCGTCTCTGCCAAGACTACAAACTGGGAAATAGTGGGCTATAATACTAATACGAATACTACCGAATATAATGGGGTTATTGGCGATTACAAATTCGCTGTATCAGAAAATATCCAAAAAAAGGATACTTCCTATATGCTTTGGATAAAAACCTCCACTTCACAGAGGCTATGTTTTAATAAAGAAAGTAAGATCCTGATCAAATCAGGTGAAACCATTCTGACAATTAATCTTCTTGGTGGAATACTTTGTGGCGAAAGCATTACTTCGTATGGTGCTCTTGATACAGGAACAAGAAAATTTCTTAGAAGGCATTCTGTAGATTTAATCAGAATACAATTTTCCGGTGATGGTAATACAATAATTAATGTTGATCTTAAAGACGTCGATAAGTATACAAAATTAGATTCTGAATATTTTATTAAAACATTCAGGTGTTTTAAATAATTGTTTAAAAATCAATAAATTTATCATGCAGACTCTCTGCAAAAGTGCAGCGAGAGACAAGTTTATTAGCTTATGGAAAAACTCATTGTTGAACCGGCAGGTCGGACACCCGGCATCAGGTTCTCACCGGATGAAAATGTTTTTTATATTCGTGGAACATCATCACCTGAAGATGCACGCTTATTGTATTCCCCTGTTATAGAATGGATTAATAAATTCGTTGCTGAAATTCTTAATGGTGGGTTTAAAACATTCAATCATGACAATCCGTTAAGATTTCAGATAGATCTTAGCTATTTCAATTCATCGTCAGCAAAATTCCTTTTTGATATATTGACGGAGCTTAAAAAACTCCCCCTGGCCGGTTTCCCTGTCATTATTGAATGGTTTTATGAGGAAGAGGACACTGACATGAAAGAAGCAGGAGTCGATTTTTCAAACCTCCTGGAGATAGAGTTTACTTTTACTATAAAACATCCTTAATTCTGATGAGGGGATAGAAAGTCATTATAAATTGCCGGAGAATTTAGTGGTAATGGCATTTGGAAAGTGCAGCACACAACTTTTATTAAGGGAACAGAATTTACATAAATAAAAAGAAGTAAGGATGGAAACTGCACTCCTGATAATTCAATTGATTCTTGCTTTAATGTTTACAATGGCAGGGATAATGAAATTAACAATACCAATAAATAAATTGGTCAAAACAGTTACCTGGACAGACAGATTTCCGGTTTCGACAGTCCGCTTTATAGGAGTTATGGAATTGATTGGAGCAATTGGTTTAATAATTCCCTGGGCATTAGATACTGCTCCGGTTTTGACGCTTATTGCTGCAGGCGGGCTTACACTGATAATGATACTTGCCATCTTTCATCACCTCAATCACAAAGAGAATAAATCCATCGTCTTAAATATAGTGCTTATGATATTGGCTGCATTCGTTGTTTACGGAAGGTTTAATCTGATTCGTGTATAAGACCTGTCAGAGAATTACCAGATTTATTTTATGGTATAATTGTTTTAAGGAATGATTTTACATCAGGGTAGTTTTCAACGATACCATAAACTTCACATTCCCTGCAATCAGTATTCTTGCATAGTGTTCCTTTTTCAGATGCTTCCCAGCAGGGATATGTATTACTTTGAAAAGCCTGGCATTTTTCACGCTCTTTATCAGAGCATTGCCGGATTGCCCAACAGGGAATAAGAGCCAGTAAAGTCCTGATCCCTGCAATGTTTAAGCCATCCTCTTCAAGTAATTTATGAATGTATTTTAATCTCAGAATATCGACCTGGGAAAATAAATGCCGACTTGATTCTTTCTTGAAAGGAATGATTAATCCCTTGTCAATGTATTGCCTTATTGAATGAACCGGGATTCCCGAAAGACCCGAAGTAATACTCAGAGTATAAACCGGTGTAGTGCTTTCAACTGAATTATTATCCATGATTTTCAGAATTTTAATATTTCAAAATGTTTATTATACCAATAAATAATATTATACATATTACAAATATATGAATTTGTAAGTACAAAAAACATGTATTTACTAGTTCTTTTAATATGTACAAAAATGAATAAATAGCCGGTCCCCGGAAATCAGCTCAGGGGACTTTTTTATTTGCTTCGTATTCAATCCTTTCATAACTTTATCATAATAAATAACTGACAAAGCCAGCCTTGTTTCCGGATACAAATATGATATTGATTAATTATGTTTAACCTTTTATAATATAACCAATGCAGATTGAATAAAATGAGCACAAAAATGTTTCTTTCAAGGTATGAGATACAGCTTTATTCTGTTCTTCGGATTATTGCAGGTTTCCTTTTTCTGTGGCACGGTTCGCAAAAGCTTTTCGCATTTCCACCTGCAGGATATGTTATTCCTTCATATATAGTGTTTATTGCAGGCCCAATAGAGTTCTTTGGTGGTTTTTTGGTAATGATCGGTCTTTGGACTCGTTATGCAGCATTTATTTGTAGCGGAGAAATGGCCTATGCTTACTGGGCAGCTCATAGTACTAATGCATTGCTCCCTTTACTAAATCGTGGTGAGTTGGCTATAATTTATTGCTTCCTGTTTTTGTTCATTTCAGCCAGGGGCTCCGGAGTATTCAGCTTTGACCATTATTTGGGGAAGAAAAAGTGATAAAAATTGCAACAGCCACAAGAACAATTAGCCTCCTTCTGATAATTGTAATTCTTTTACCGGGATGTGCAAGTACGACGCTTTTTACAACATCACCAACCGGTGCGACAGTATATGTTGAAGGAGAAAATAGGGGAACTACTCCTTATAAGTACTCTGATACTAAAATTGCCTTCTCATCCACGCCGGTTACATTTAAAAAGAATGGATATAAGGATTTAAATATCATTTTAAAAAGAAGTGAACAACCAGCAGTGGCAGCCATTTTAGGAGGACTCTTAGTTTACGTTCCGTTCCTCTGGGTCGCGGAATATAAAAAAAGTCATTTCTATGAATTGGATAAAACTGATAAGCCTGATCAGGATATAAAAGCTATTTCCCGGCCGGATATTAATTCTGTCTCAAATACTGACTCAGCGCTTATCATAAACCAGCTTGAACGTCCGGTAACAGATACAATTATTGCTGCCAATCTTAACGAATTGACAGATACTTCATCTTTGGCACAGGTTAGTCCCGGAATGGACTTTACAAAGCGAACTATTTCTCAATTTGGAACTGGATTAGGGCTTTGTCTGAAGGGAGGATTTATAGGATTTAATTATACATTCATTGGTTCAAAAAGATGGGGAGTAAGTCTTAGTTACAATGCAAATCCTTTTAAAATCGCGGATGTACCTGTTGATTATGATCGTGTTTTCATTCCAAGAAATTATGTAAATGTAATATCCCTAAACTTGCTGAGGGCATTCCCGGGTTCAAAAACAAATTCCAGATTCAGCATTGAAGCTGGTCCATCCTGGATCAGCTTCAGTACGGGTGAAATAGTGTCAAATCCAAATTATGATCCTAATTATGGTGATCCTAATAATGATGATACATCCTGGTTCTGGAGATTGTGGAATGGAAGCGGAACTAAATACAAATACAATAAGTCTCACAGTGCAAAAAGCACAATAGGAGCGTCAATCATGGCTAAAATGGAGTTTCTTTATGCACCTTACGGCAGCCTGGGATTAGCATTATTCACAAACATAAACAACCTGCGGACTATTGCCGGATTAGGTTTATATTTAAATTTCGGTGATGTAAGGGATTAAAGACTATTAAACTGGTATAAATTAAGTCCACATTTCTTGTTACAAATTAAGGCTGCCTTATTCCCTGGACAGCCTCTTATATCAGGGCATTCAATGTTTCCTGTTTTGAGCGATTTTTAACCCTTTAAAAACATAACTGTTTGATAAGTAGAAATAAGAGATTTGTTTATAGAAAATATGGGTGTCTCTCCATTGTCCATACCATGAATCCGGCAGATTACCTTCGGTGAGGTCTAAGCGGGACAAGGCACCTGATTTGTTATTGTCTGCCTGAATAACTGAAGGTGAATGTTCAAGAGTGCCGGGGATTCCTCACTGGCGCTCGGAATGACAATTTATTATTTTACAGGGGGTGTGGAAAGAAGTGGTGATTCGCTGAAAAATACAGGAATAGTTCAAAATAAAGTTTGCGAATCACCACTTCTTTCCCCCTACACCACACGATCTCGCCTCGTCATTCCGAGCGATAGCGAGGAATCTTCTGATTCAGGCATGTAACAATCCCGGCTTCTGTATAAAGTTTTTAAAAATGTCCCTTTAAACATTGCGTAAGTCTGAATTGATTTCATAACCTTACCGTTTTTTATTGAAGACCTGAGTTATTGACAATCCAAAGGGATTTATATCTGAAGATTTAACAGTCAGAACAAGACCATTGTTTGAAAGAGAGTAAGATACAGTATTGCCGTAAACGTCTTTACCCACAGTTCTGGTGCTTTTTGTTGTAAGTGTTTTTTTGTCAGCCGACCAGCTGGCAATATCCTTATTTATGCCTCCATCTTCCTCCTTGCTTACCTCTTTCCCGTCGAGATTGAACGAGCTTGACCTTGATGTACCTTCTTTGTCGTCCTTATTAGAAAATTTTGTTGTAATTGTAATTGTCTGCGGAGTCTGAGTAATAGTGGTCATTACATCGAAAGCCTTGTAAAAGTCATCGCTTTTAGCAGTATCCTGCACCCAGACACCAGAAAAATCCGGCACGGACTGAGCATATGAGGCTGAAGCAAAAGAGATCAAAGCCAGGACAATAAATGATCTGATAATCGAATTTCTGAGTAAGCGAATACATCCGGAGAGTTTCATGACTGAAATGGTTTAATGGTAGATAATGGTATAATGGTATAATGGTATAATGGTATAATGGTATAATGGTTTAATGATTTGACAGGTGAATCATAAATCTAAGATAATATTTTTATTTATTTATCCGGACCGGGAGGGAAATTGAGATGAATTTTAGTTAAAATTATTATCCATAATTATTACCTTAATGGAGTTTTTATTTCTCATTAAAACGAACAAAAGAAATATTTTATGGACAGAAGAGAATGGTTAGTAAAAACCGGAATGGCAGGCTCAGGGTTATTGCTCAGCAGATATCCGGAAGCAGCTGATTGTTTAAGGTATTTGTCTGCAGTAGATTTCGTAAAAGCTGATTTCGGTCCGGACTTCAAATGGGGAGTGACCTCTTCTTCATATCAGACAGAAGGTGCCTGGAATCTGGAGGGGAAAAGTGAATCAAACTGGGACCATTTTTCCCGTATACCCGGTAAAATAGCCAATGGTGAAAACGCCGATGTTGCAGCTGATTTTTATCACAGGTATTCAGGAGATATAGACCTCATTAAAGCCATGAATTTCAATATATTCAGGTTTTCTGTCTCCTGGCCGCGGATTCTTCCTGCAGGAACCGGTACTGTAAACAGTAAAGGTCTGGAGTTCTATCATAAAGTTATCGACAAATGTCTGTCGGCTGGCATAGAACCCTGGATAACTGTATATCACTGGGATATGCCGCAGGTTTTAGAAGAACAGGGTGGTTGGGCCAATCGTAAAATAATTGACTGGTTTTCAGAATATGTGGATGTTCTGACAAGAGAATACGGCGGAAAGGTAAAAAACTGGATAGTGATGAATGAACAGCTTGCTTTCACCGGGAACGGCTATATGAATGGTGTTTTTGCTCCAGGACGAAAGAGCCTTGGTGCGTTTATGAAAGCTATTCACTATTCAGTGCTCAGCAATGCAGAAGGAGGGCGGATCATCAGGAAAAATGTTCCGGATGCAAATATCGGAACTACTCTGGCAAATACTTATGTGGAACCTGTTGATCAGAATGAAAAGAACATTAAAGCTGCTGCCCGTATGGATGCAATTATGAACCGGCTCTTTATTGAACCGGCTCTTGGACTGGGTTATCCTGAGGATACGGTACCCATTTTAAAAAGGCTTCAATCGCTTTATGAAGATGGCGATAATATTAATATGGCATTTGATTTCGATTTTATCGGAATACAGTATTATTACCGGACAATCGCTAAAAAATCGATCATGCCAGGAATGAGAGCAAAAGAAGTTATAGCAGATAAACGTAGTGTCCCTGTAAATGTAATGGGAGGCGAGATCTATCCTGAAGGATTGTATCATATTCTCAAAAAGTTCAGCCGGTATAAGGGGATAAGAAATTTAATTGTGACCGAGAATGGGACATGTGTAGCCGATAAGCTTGAGAACGGGCAGGTTCATGATAATGAAAGGATTGGATATTTTAAAGATCACCTTGCTGCAGTGCTAAAAGCTAAAAAAGAAGGAGTAAATGTAAATGGCTATTTTGTATGGTCGCCAACGGATAACTTTGAATGGGATAAAGGATACACTCCGCGTTTTGGATTAGTTTACGTTGATTTCATGACACTTGAGCGCTATATTAAAGATTCCGGCTTCTGGTTCAGGGAGTTTTTGAAATGAGCGTGACTTTAAATTGCTTTCTTTGTATATCCGGTAACAACAGCAAAATGATCGTCGTTCCAGCTCTCTTTATAATTCTTAATAAAATCGGCTTCATTTCCCCGGGCCCGGATCATCACAATAACCACTTTATTTCAGTCCCCTGTTCTTCAGCAATGCATCAATGCCAGGTTCTTTTCCCCTGAAGGCAATGTACATTTCAAGCGGATCCCTGGTCCCTCCACGGGAAAGAATCTCTTTTTCAAATCTGGCTGCGACCTCTTTATTAAAAATGTTCCCTGTTTCCTTGAACGCCTGGAAAGCATCGGCATCAAGAACTTCGCACCAGATGTAACCATAATATCCGGCTGAGTATCCCCCTGCCCATATGTGATTGAAGTATGTTGACCGGTATCTTGGTTTTATCTCTGGTATCAGTCCATATTTGTCCATTGCCTTCTTTTCAAAATCCCTGATATCAATATCGGCAGGTTCTTTAAGAGAATGGTATTCCATATCGAGAAGTGAAGCTGCTAGATACTCGACAGTTATAAATCCCATATTGAATTTATCTGATTTTTCAAGCTTCTTAACCAGCTCAGCAGGAATAACCTCTCCTGTCTGATAATGTTTTGCATAAATTTTCAGTACTTCTGGCTCAAGGACCCAGTGCTCCATTATCTGGGAGGGCAGCTCAACAAAATCGCGCGGCAGTGAACCTCCGGGATAGCTCTTGTTTGAAAGAAGGCCGGCCAGAGCGTGGCCAAATTCATGGAAAAGGGTACTGGCTTCTTCTGATGTAAGAAGAGATGGTTTATCAGCTGCAGGAGGAGTCGAGTTTGTTACCATTGTAACGATGGGATAGATCATTTTCCCTTTTATGTTGCGACCCTGGCTCCTGAATGCCCCGCACCAGGCTCCACCGCGTTTTGACGGACGAGGATAGTTATCGATCATTAATATTCCGATATGTTTGCCATCGCGTGTCACTTCAAAAGTATTCACATCAGGATGATATTTTGGGATATCTGTTCTCTTAGTGAAGCTAAGGCCGTATAGCTGATTTGCAACATAGAACATTCCCTCCATTACGTTATCAATTTTAAAGTACGGTCTTGTAGCTTCATCGTCAAGATCATATTTCGCTTTTCTTATCTTTTCAGAGTAGTACCACCAGTCCCACGGAGCAAGGTTGAAGCTTCCGTTTTCCTGGTTTATCAGTTCCTGCTGTGCTTTTGCCTCAGCTTTAGCGACCGGCAATGCCGCATCCCATACCTGGTTAAGGAAAGAGAACACTTTCCCCGGTGTTTTGGCCATTGTTCTTTCGAGGACATAATCTGCAAAAGTGTCATAACCAAGAAGGTGCGATCTTTCGACCCTGAGCCTTGCGATCCTTGCTATAATTGCCTTGTTATCCCGGGCGTTATCATTATCGCCTTTCATAAAATAGCCGGTGAACAGCTTTTCCCTCAGATCACGGCGATCTGAATACTGGAGGAAGGGAGTCATGCTCGGAACCTGGAGTGTGAATACCCATTTCCCCTCCATCTTCAGGGACTTTGCCATTGCAGCAGCCTGAGCAATCACACTTTCAGGCAATCCTGTGAGATCTTCTTTCTTATCAATGACAAGCCTGAAACCATTGGTCTCTGCAAGAAGGTTCTGACCAAACCTGACAGAAAGAATTGAAAGTTCCTCATTTATTTTGCGGAGCCTGCCCTTGTCTTCCGCAGATAATGCTGCACCGCTTCTTACAAAATCTTTATATGTATCATCAAGGACTTTTTTCTCCTCTTCAGTCAGTTTGAATTTTTCTCTATTTTCATAAACGGATTTAATCCTCAGGAACAGCTTGTCGTTAAAGTTGATGTCATCTGAGTGTTTTGAAGAAAGAGGAGAGAGCTCCCTGCTTATTGCCTGGAGGGAGTCATTTGTATTGGCAGAATTAAGCGCCCCGAAGACTCTGCTTACACGCCGAAGCAGCTCTCCGCTGTATTCATAGGCTTTTATGGTGTTCTTAAAAGTAGGCTCATTAGGGTTACTGGTGATAGCCTTTATCTCATTATTCTGTTCTTCGAAGCCTTTCAGATATGCTGGCATGAAATGAGCAGCTTTTATCTGTTCAAACGGAGGAACTTCAAAAGGTGTAACCCACTTATTGAAAAAAGGATTACTGCTTTTATCTGTTTTTCTGTTGCCTGATAGAGTGGCAACCGCTAAAAGAATTATAAAGATGGCTGGTTTCATACCGGCGATAGGAATAAATTAATATGTTTTTAAAAGTACGAAAAGAGATCCCATAATACAAACTTTAGCGATGAGTTTCAAACCTTATAAAGCTCATTTTTCAAGTTGATCTTTGAACTCTTTTCCCTTTACCAGTTGTATTTCTTTCTGATAAATATCATGATTGTTAATTTATTAACAGGTTGATATTCAGAAATATATTTCATAGAATTGTATGGTTATATAAAAATATAGGCATACATTTATAATTACATTAAATAATCAGTTTAAAGATGAAAAGAGTATTTCAAATCCTGGCAGGCCTGATTGTTATCTTATTGACTATCATAATTATTAAAACAATAACATTTAAATCATTGCAGATAAAATCTGAACCTGAAACATTACCCGTTTTTGGTAATCCAAGTGTCTCCAATTTATCTAAAGCGATCACATTTCCTACAATTTCAAATGCAATTAATTTACCAATAGATACGATTGCTTTTAAGGGATATCTTAATTTTCTTTCTGAAGCATACCCCTTAATAAATTCGAAATTGAAGAAAGAGACAATCTCCGGCTTTAGTCTTTTATATACATGGGAAGGGAAAAGCACAACATTAAAGCCAGTTATTCTTACCGCACATATGGATGTTGTACCTGCAGTGGGAACAGATTCATGGACCAAACCGCCATTTTCCGGTGAGAATGATGGTACTTATATCTGGGGAAGAGGAGCTCTTGATGACAAAGCTGAAATGATTTCAATTCTTGAGGCTGTTGAAAGACTCCTTACTGAAAACTATCAGCCTGAAAGAACAATTTATCTTGCATTTGGTCATGATGAGGAAATTAATGGTTTAAGGGGCGCTGCTGTAATTGCCTCTATCCTTAAGGAAAGAGGAGTGGAAGCAGAATTTGTCATTGATGAGGGATCCGCTGTGGTTGTCGGGGTAGTACCAATGATAAGTAATCCGGTCGCTCTTATCGGCACATCAGAAAAGGGTTATTTATCAGTAAACATGGTAGTTGAAATGGGAGGAGGACATTCCGCGTATCCTGAAAAAGAGACAGCGATAACAGTGCTCATTAAGGCTCTGAATAGTGTTATTAATAATCAGATGGATGCCAGGATATCGGAACCTGTCAATGATTTTATCAGGTATATTGGCCCTGAAATGCCATTTTATGCGAAAGCTGTTTTTGCAAACAGATGGCTTTTTAATGGTATCATTTTGAATATTTATCAGGGGAGCAAAACCTCAAATGCACTAGTAAGGACAACCACTGCACCAACCATATTAAATGCAGGAGTAAAGGACAATGTTATTCCTGCCAAAGCTGAGGCAGTTGTTAATTTTAGAATATTACCAGGTGAAACATCCGCTGATGTAATGGGACATCTCAAAACTGTTATTTCTGATGAGAGGGTTAAAGTTTCTACGATTGAGGGATTTAGTGAGCCATCTCCTGTTTCTCCTGTTGATGTTTATGGTTTTAAAGCTATCCTTAAAACTATCCGACAGGTTTATCCAGAAGCTTTAGTTGCCCCTACATTAATGGTAGTTGCGTCGGATAGCAGAAAATACATTAAAGTCAGTAAAAACATCTACAATTTTGCTCCTGTAGTTGTTACCTCAGAAGATCTGGCAAGGATGCATGGTATTGATGAAAGAAATAAAATCGAAGATTTCACAAAAGGAATAAGCTTTTATTATCTGTTGATTAAAAACAGCAACAAATAAAAAAACCGGCTGGAGATGCCGGTTTTGTGGTTGTTCTGTAAGGGTTCTCCGGTATTCGTCAATTGCTTTGTCATACTGACCTGCATAATCAAAAGCAAAACCAGTATATGTATTTATATAGATTGAAAACGGATCAAGTTCCTGAGCTTTTTTTGCCTCAGAAATCGCTTCCTCATGTCGCCCGTTAAATGTCAGGAAATTAGAATAATCCAAATGAATCTGAGAGTTATTTGGATTAATCTCCAGAGCAATTTTAAAATTCCGTTCTGCTTCCTTCCAGTTCCAATAATAATATAAATTAAGGCCAGCGAGTCCGGAATAGGCATCTGCCAGGGTATTGTCTAATTCCAGGACCTTATTTATATATTGCCTGATCTTTGGAAATCCAATATTTGGCGGAAGATTTCCCCAGGCGGTGCTGTACCCGGTAACATAGCTTAATCCGATATAAGCAAAGGCATAATTTGGATCCTTTTGGAGGGCCTGCTCAAAACACTCTGCGGCAGTCCTGTATCCTTCAGCTGTCAGCATTTGCCAATAATTTGTGCCTTTCAAATAAAGTTTATAGGCCTCAATATTTTCAGAATGCAGCTTCGGGATAACCTTTTTCTTTTTACCAATTTCACGTATATCTTCAGGCTTATCCTTGAATGCAAAAGCAGATGTCCGTGAAATTACTTTCAGGTTCTCATTATGAGCAAGAGCATTAATAATCTCTTCGGCCATTCCATCACAGAAATAATCCTGATCTTTTTCAGAACTCATATTCACAAAAGGCAAAACTGCAATTGATTTTTCCGGAAGGTCTGCAGTGTCAATAGCTAAAAGAACCTCTTTTTTTTGGGTATCAGATAAAATTGAACCTGGTTTTAATCCTGAAATAATCTCTTTTATAGAATTAGCTACTTTATTGATCTGATTACGGTAATTAGTCTTATTCAAATTTCTCTCATCCTGATCTTTTGGCGAGAGCGGTCTGTTGACACCACGTTCTTTATATATGAATTCAATCCCTCTCAATTCACCTCCCAGAATGGATTCACAAAGTTTTTTGTCAGCCTTATCCAGATCGTAAATACAAACCGGGAGTACTCTGCTCACTACATTACTGCCAGATAATTTTATCTTTAATCCGAACCGATCAACGGAAGCCTGCTCAACAAATGTCTTGAACTCATGGTCCCAGGCAAATGATCTGGGATCGCAATAGGTGCGTGATATAATTGGAATAAAGAGAAGGCATTTCAGCTTCTCTTTAAGGGATGCATCCACATCATGTGTCTCAAGCAATCCGTCGTTAGGATTGATATCGAAATAAACACTTATCTCCTCCTTGAATGTTGATTCGAGTTCCGTTTTCAGAGCTTCAACAAATTCACTCACCCACTTTTCTCCTTTGTTGTCTTTCTGGCGGTAGCTTATGAAAATATCATATGTTAACCTTCGATTAGACTTGACATCTGAGGCGCATTTAATTCATTATCAAATTTAATCCTTGTTCAGAACAAAATCAAGTTTATTTCAATTTGTGAGAAATTAATGGTACTTATGGATAAATCAAAATAATTTCTAAATTTACCGGCATTAAAAGAAAAAGTGTTTACAATAACCTGATAATCTGAATTAATATGAATATGAATATAATGAGAAAGATTGCATGGATTCTGGTCGCATCCATTATTATCGGTACAAACCTGAGTGCCCAGGAACGGAATGACGTGATAAAGGCTTATAATGAAAGCGCAAAATTGATGCAAACGGATGTTCAGGCTGCTATTAAAGCTTTTGAAAATGCAATTACATTGGCTGATAAGGTCGGGGAAACGACTGCTGACCTCAAACAAAAAGCCAGCCAGGTTTTACCAGGATTGTATGTTAAAGTTGCCTCCAACGCCCTGAATGAAAAAAAACCGGCGTCTGAAATAATTAAGGCTGCTCAGGTGGCCGTTCAGGCGGCTGAAAAATATGGGAGCACATCAGGTAAAGAAAATGCCAGGAAGATATTGGCGCAAGGATATTACAACATGGGTACAGAATATTTTACCAGGAAAGATTTTAATAATGCCCTGTTGGTGTTTGATACTCTTTTATCGATCAATCCCGGTTATACTGCAGCAATTTACAACAAGGCTTTAATTTACAGAAGTCAGAATAATGCTGCAGCCTTTGAGGAAAATATTGACTCATTTCTCGAAAAAGTGAAAAGCGCAAATGATTCAGCAAGAGCAAAACAAGCATCCAAATTAGCTCTTGAATATTTTCGTGCAGCCGGTTCACAGGCCAACCAGGCAAATAAACCTGATGAGGCGCTTGCCCTGCTAAATAAGGCTGCTAAATACGGTAACGACAAGGATCTTTTCTACTTCTTTGCTGATGTTTATAACAAACAGAAGAATTTCGAAAGTAGTGGAGAATATGCCCGGAAAGGCCTGAATCTTGAAACTGGTAATGCCGAAGCTAAAGCGAAATTTTATTTTCAACTTGGCATTGCACAAGCGGGTAAAGGAAAAACCGCCGATGCCTGCGCTTCATTTAAGAATGCCTTGTACGGAGCTTTCGCAGAGGCATCAAAAGCGCAAAGAACAAATTTGAAGTGTGAATAATTTAACAACAAGCACTTATTTCCGGTAAAGGCTGGTCAATTTATTCCGGCGAAAGGTGGTCAGGGCCACTCTCTTTCCCAATATAGGATTTTGCATTAAATTGCACAAAAAAGCAAAACATATAATCCTTCTTTAATTTTACACTCAAACAGTTAACTTTGCTATATCTACATAGAAGTTGGCAGTAAAACAAATATTATTAACCAATAAATATGAATAGAGATATCTATAGTGTTATTGCAGGAACAGGAAATTACATCCCGACAAAACATATCAGAAATGAGGATTTTCTTAAAAATGAATTTTATGATGCAGACGGGAAAAAGCTCGAAAAAGCGAATCAGGAAATAATTGATAAATTTTTTGAAATTACGACTATTGCAGAAAGAAGATATGTAACAGACAATTTGGTAACCTCTGATATTGCCTGTTATGCTGCTATTGATGCTATTAAGATCTGCAGACATTGATAAAGAGGAATTAGATTACATAATTATTGCGCATAATTTTGGCGATGTAAAGAATAACAATAGGCGAATGGATGCTGTACCTTGTTTAGCCGCCAGGGTAAAACATAAATTAGAAATAAGAAACCCCAATACAGTAACTTTTGATTTACTTTTTGGCTGTCCGGGTTGGTTGCAGGCTACTATTCAGGCCGATTATTTAATAAAATCAGGGGATGCCAGAAAGGTATTAGTTATCGGGGCTGACATACTTTCGAGGGTTTCCGATCCACACGACAGAGACAGTATGCTGTATGCCGATGGCGCCGGAGCAACTATTTTCGAAGCCAGGAAGAGTGAATATCCCATTGGGATACTTGCACATAAAACACGATCGGATACCTTATTAAATTCCAAAATGTTATATATGGGTAAATCATACAAGCCTGACAATGAAAACAAGGATGATATTTTTTTAAAAATGTATGGCCGGAAGCTTTATCAATATGCAATTGAAAATGTACCTCAAACGATAAAAGAATGTCTGGAGAAAAGTAATATTCACCTTAGTGAAATAAAAAAAGCGCTAATCCATCAGGCCAACGGGAAAATGGATGATGCAATATTAAAACGACTTTTTAATCTTTATGATATAGTTGATGTACCGGAAAACATAATGCCGATGACAATTGCATGGTTGGGCAACTCATCTGTGGCGACCATACCGACTTTATTGGATCTTATATTAAAAGATCAGTTAAAACCGCACAAAATAAATAAAGGCGATACTCTTGTTTTCGCATCCGTTGGAGCAGGAATGAATATTAATGCATTAATATACAAGATGTAATTTAATAGTAGTGGAACCAGAATTTACCCCATATTTATCTGTTTTAATCAGCTATTTGCTGCTCTTATTCATCATTACAGGAATTTTTTCACTGAAGTCAGGCAAGGGTGTTACCAGATTGCCTACATCTGACCAGTCAGAATTCATGATACTCATAGAGAATGACATAGCATCTGAATTTATTTTAAAGACTTCTCTTGAAATGCCAAACTCCATTTTTATTGTATTGCCTTCTTTAACAATATAACCCGGTTTGATTGCTTTTTCATTATCAAAACTCATAAATGGCCACCCCGGGTCTCCATTAACTAAATCTACTTTACTGGGTGCAAACCATCCGCCATCCCATAAATTCCCTTCACATCCATAATCAACACCCATTTCTTTCATAGAAAACCCGGTTGAAACAGTATTGTCAACATCCATGTACACTCCAAAGATGTGATCTATTAAACCGGCATTTTCTGCAATTGAGTCAAATTCAACATATAAATAGATGTAATTGGCATCATAATCAACTTTACCTTTATTAATTGCACCTTTTCCTGACAGTAAGAAATCAGGGTACGTCACGCCATTCCAATCGGCGAAAGTCCCATCATCAAGATTAATGACAGAGGGTTTATCCACCCTGAGGACAGTATGGAAAATGTATGATTTCCCTTCGAAAGTTCCATTCATGGTAATTACATAATTACCTATTGCGGTATAAGTATGCTTCACAGAATCACCGGGAACAACAGGTGAATTATCTCCAAACTTCCATGAAATATCTGTTGCTCCTTTTGTTGCATTGGCGAAGGTGACAGTCAGACCATTATAATATGAACGGAAATCCAATGGCGGAGTATCTTCGAGATTGTAGCTACCCTCTTTACTGCACGACATAAATAAAAGCAATAGAAATGCAGTAATATATAATTGTGGTTTTTTAAAGTATTTCATAATATTTAATATTATAAGTTAGGGATACAAAGTTTATTTGTACTGATCTCGCTTGACGGGATCGGGTATATCAACTCAGGATTATTGAAATGGAAAAGAACCCCGGGTTCAACAAGACCAGGCTCACTTCCGGATGGCACTCCGTTATAGGTGTCAAGATGAAAACCCCAATAATTGCGTACAACATCCTTACCGCTTCGTAAAAGGTCAAATATCCGATGTCCCTCAAATGCAAGTTCAATTCTCCTTTCTTTCAGAACTATCTCAACAATTTCACCACTTGTTATTGATGCATCATCATACAGGTAATCATCAATAATTTCACCTTCAGGAACAATCAAACGATTTTCAAGCAGCGTATTTAAATCTGCGACAGCACTGGGAACATCTGCTTTCCTGGCAAATGCTTCTGCTCTGTTGAGGTAGATTTCAGCAAGACGGAACATTACGGGAGAACTCAGGGTGGGTGAACCGTCCTGTCCGGAAAATTTACTGATATAGAACATATTAACTCCATTCTTTACGACACCAGCATCTGTTACAATATATTTCCAACGTTGATCAATGTCGGTCATGCTCGTTCCAAAGCCCATATCTTCTAATATTGAAACACTTGCACCTTCCTCTGCCCAGCAATTGTTCCCGTTAAAAATCATTGATGCCACTGAACCATTCAGCTGATCATCGATCAGATTGAAAGGGATGAGCCAGATACTTTCAGATCCGGTTTTTGCAGAAGCAAAATATCCGGGAAAATTTTCCGGAGTTTCCAACTCGAATGTTCCCGAACTGATCAGCTTGTCTGAATATATAATGCAACTATCCATCTCACCTTTATAGAGATAAACGCGTGAAAGCATTGACCAGACCGAGTAGATACTTGCATACTTATGGTTATCATTATTCCTTTCGGAAGGCATTTCCTCGCTCATTACCGACTCAGCCGTCTTCAGACTCTTAATGATGTATTTATAAGTATCCTCAAGGGTAGCTCTTGCCTTTGGCATATTGTCTGACTTACTTTCCCGGATAATTACCCCGGGCTGCAATTTATTCGCAGTACTGTAAGGTTTAGCAAAAAAGCGGACAAGGTTATGAGTTGCAAATGCCCTTAGAAAATAACTTTCTCCCTTTAACTGATTGGTGAACGGATCATCACCCTTCAAGTCGGCCATTGATATTGCAACATTTGCCCCATAGATAATTTTATAAGACATTTCCCAGAAAGAATTTATATTGGACTTTTCAGCACTCCTGTCTTTATACCTGAAACTATTAATCAGGTCGTCCTCTGTTTTGTATGCACAAACAATATCATCGCTCGCAAAATCACTCATCTGATAATACTGGCGGATATAGCAATTGTTACCACTCGACTCTTTAAAAATGGCATATAAACCGTTTACCAGACTTGACAATCCATCTGAGGTAGTTGTAATCTGCTCACCGGTAAGGGCATCCTGAGGTATTACATTAAGGTCGCACTCTGTAAGTATTAATGTTAACAGCAGCAGTCCCAGGTATTTTAATATCTTTTTCATATAGTTATTTTTTGAATTGTTAGAAACGAATATTAAGACTTATGATATACTGCCTGTTATTCGGGTATTTAAACTCAGCATACCCCGGAAGATTTCCATAACCCGGATCAATCGATACTTCAGGATCCTGTCCCCAGAAATCAGTAAATGTATAGACGTTATCCATAGCAAGGGAGACAGTCATACCACTGAGTTTTACCTTTGTTATCACCTGCTTTGGAAGTTCATAGGAAAGTGTAATATTCCTCACTTTCAGGAAACTGCCATCATCGATGAATCGCGTAGAAGGGTCAAACGAATTTCTTGCGTTTTGAGGCAGAGGTTTTGTAGCTATATCACCCGGTTTCTGCCATAGTTTATAGTCATCTCGCGGCATCATGACATTAAATTGAGTTTCCTGCAGATCGTGGTCGACATACCTCCTGAAGTAATTAAATATCTTATTGCCCGATAAAAAGGAAAAATTGCTTCTTAAGGAAAATGCCTTGTACCTGAATGTGGTGCCAAATCCTCCCTGAAACTTAGGCATCGGTGTACCATATTCTATATATCTGGCATCCTGGTATTCGTGTGTTGATTTGCCATCCTTGCCTACCCAAAGCATAGATCCATCAGCCGGATCGATTCCGTAAAACTCTTTTGCATACCATGAATAAAGAGAGGATCCGTTATGGTATACCTGAGTCACACCATAATAGTTCGAAGTCAGGATCGTATCATTTCCAAATCCCGACAATTTATTCTTATTATAACCAACAGAGAAATCAACTGACCAGTCAAAATCGCTGGTTTTAATGACGGCAGCTGTCAGGCTAAACTCTACTCCGCTATTCATATCTTTACCAATGTTTTGCCATTGAGTTCTAAAACCGCCGGAAGGAGGCAGTGCACGTTCAACTAAAAGATCTTTGGTCATGTTTCTGTAAAGATCAACTTCAATATCTATTCTTTTGAATAATCCGATCTCCAGCCCTGCATTAAATTGATCAGTCTGTTCCCAGGTGAGATCGGGGTTGGCCATTTGAGTCGGAACAGCTGCCGGCTGACCGTCGTACTGGGAAGAAAAGCTAAACATTTCCATATACCGGTACGGACCGATATCTTTCATTCCTGTTTTACCCCAGCTGGCCTTAAGTTTAAGATTAGAAACAGCCGAGATATTTTTTATAAAATCTTCATTACTGATTAACCATGCTGCAGATACACTGGGGAATTTTGCAGTTCTTTTATTTGGTGCGAATTGTGAGGATTGATCTATCCTGTAAGAAGCAGACAGGAAATACTTTCCGATGTAATTATAGTTCACCTGGGAAATGAATGATTGCATTACTGACCTGGTTGGCGAACCCCTTATCAGGTACTGACCAGAGGCAACCGATGGAACTCTCAGCCCTTCCGGTATTCCCATACCCGACCCGGAGATATAATCATCGTTTCCACCCTGGGCTTCAAATCCGATCAATCCGCTTAAAGAATGACTGGCTCCTACAACGTTAAATTTCAATAGATTCGTAGTGATGCCGCTATAATTAAAACTGCTTTGAGAACTAACATATCCTGATCCAAAATATGAAAGATTATCTGCTGTTTTTGAATAATAGGTATTATCCATATTGGCATACCCGCTTAACCTGTTTGAAGTGGAAAATGTCAGCCACTTTAGGATATTCACGCTTAAGTCTATATCGTAATCAATACTTAAAGACTTATTGCTAAGCTCAGAATTTTCTGCTGCCTGGATTGGGTTGATTTTGTCTTTGGACCATATACCTTCAGCAGTTTTGAAACTTCGGGCCTTCCCATTCTCATCATAAGGATTATCCCAGGGCATGCTGGAGTATGCATAATAAATATTCATATAATCTGTGCCAACATTTTTTGATCCGCTTATATTAATGTTGTTAGTCAGGGTAACTCTGTCGGAGAATTTATAGGTTGTATTTGCCCTGAGGTTGGCTCGTTTAAAATTGGAATTTATAAAGGTGCCTTCTTCATCGTAATAACTGGCTCCCAGATAATATGAGAGCTTATCACTCTTGCCCGAAGAAGATAAAAAATAGTTTTGTATCAGGGCAGGTTTAAAGGTTTCAGATAACCAATCTGTATTAACATCAAGCAACGACAGAGGTCTTGCGGCTTTGAATTTTCTGTCATCCACAACAAATTTCTGTGGATCACGGAAATACTCACGATGATAAGCATATAAAGTTTTGCTATCCATCATCTCTACATGTCCATGATCGGCTTTGCGGAATCCGCTGACTACCTTGAACTCGAAACTGGGTTTAACAGACCTGGCTTTTTTGGTCGTAACAACTATAACACCTCCATTTGCCTGTGATCCATACATTCCCGTTGCACCTGCATCTTTAAGAACAGTTAAGGTCTCAACATCATTGGGATCAAAAGTTCCGCCTATAATTCCATCCACGACATAAAGAGGCCCCTGAGGTGCACTGAAAGAAGATATTCCCCTGACCCGGATTTCAGAATTTGCTCCCGGTGCTCCGGAACTATTGATGACCTGGATACCCGAAACTTTTCCCTGGAGCATGGTTCCGATGTCGTTGGTAGTTACATCCAACAGTTTATCAGAAGAAAGTGTAGTTACAGCGCTGGTGATCTCATTTCGTTTTTTAGTACTGTATCCCATCACCACAACACTTTCGAGCGATGTAATTTCAGGTTCCAGAATGACATCAATAGTGGTTTTGTTTTTTACGGCTATTTCCTGGGGGATATAACCGACAAAACGAAATACCAGAACATCTTCTGCACTCCTGACAGTAATATTATAAGTACCGTCAGATCCTGCTACAATGCCCTGATCAGTTCCTTTAATCAGGATATAAACGCCTGGCATGCCCCGGTTATCCTCTGCCGAGACTACTTTGCCTTTTACGGATATTTGCCCGTAAACGCTTGTAAAGGCTGTTATTAATACTAAGAACAGCCCAGCTTTCTTAATTTGTCGGAAAAACAATTTCATAGGTGAAAAGGTTATTTTAATTAGAGAGAAATTAAACTTTTATAGCACTTCAAGTTAAAACAAATTTATGAACTATTCTAAATAATTTTATCTTTTACATTCTTAATAGAATTCTAGGGTTATGAAAGTTTTTTTTGTTCAAAGATCTCCTCAGGTCGATACCATAGAAATGTTAAGTAATTAATCCCGGGATTATGGGATATTGTTTAGTCACAAATAATAAAATTGACTTTAATTGAAACAAGGTGTAATTTTGATAATGAAGAAATAAACCTCAGATGCCAGGTATTGTTAAAGGATATAATTATGACATCTTTTTAATTAAATAGCTATGAAAGTATTAATCATTTATGCTCATCCTAACCCAATGTCATTTACTCATGCAATTCTTGACAATTTTGTCAGAGGTCTGAGTGACACAGGACATCAATATGAAATTGTCGATTTGTATAAAATAAAGTTCAACCCTGTATTGCAGGATAAGGATTCTGCTTTTTTTGTGGATAAAGATATGCCTGAATGGCTTTTCAGACAAATGGACATGAGGAAGATGATAATCGGGCTTGCGGGTGGGCCTGTAAGAAGGTTGGTTGCAAAATTGTATATTAAGAACAAGAGTGATGATGATCTGCGTGAGCTTATTAGTTCTCAAAAGCCCGGGGATGTGCTGGCACAGCAAAAGAAAGTAGCAGAAGCGGATGTGCTTGTTTTCATAACACAGGTGATCTGGATGCACTTTCCTGCGATAATGAAGGGGTGGATGGAACGGGTTTTTTCTTACGGATTTGCATACAGATTGAATGAAAGCGGATGGCATGGTGATCCGGATGGCAGAATTCCTTTGTTGAAAATTAAGAAAGCCATAATAATGCATCCTACTTTCTTCAACGAAATAGTGTACAGGGAAAAGGGATTCAAAGAGTCCATGGAAAAAATTATTGATAACTGGAGCCTGAAATACCCCGGAATTCAAACTGTCGACCATATCTACTTCCATTCTATACTGGCAGTGGATAATGACACACGTAAAAAGTATCTTGAAATCGCTTATTTAAAGGGGAAGAATTTATGAGGTTTATTAGAGAAACAGTCCAAAACAATTAATTTGGCAGAGGAGTAGCACCAGGTCTTCCCGATTCTCCAGTATCAGCATCAAAATAATTTAATTATTTAATAATTAATCCCAAAGGAGGAATTAGCCTTGAGAATTACAGAAACAACATCACAGATAAACCCGGGAAACCCGGCACCAGTTGACCCGATCCTGAGTTATAGGACCAAAAGGACGTATCGTCGTCGCGGCCTGTCCAACTTATTGAAGATGGGTCATTGTGCTCCGACCGTTATGAAGACTCTTCTGGATTTGGGGAATACTAAAAAAGAATGGCTGGTTAAGATGACTGCCGGACTGCCGGGTGGAATCGGCAGTACAGGATTTGAATGTGGAGGGATTACAGCTCCGATTATTCAGTTCGGGATGGAGAATGGGCTCAGTGCAAAACATGACAGCCTGCCAACCGTTATCTATGCAGGGCACGACTATCTCCATCGATTTGAGAAGTGCAACAACTCACTCTTGTGTAAGGAAATCCTTGGCGACCGACGAGTCCCTCTGCCGTGCATTAAGGTCGTCCGTCATGCCCCGGAGCTTTACAGACAAACCGACTTCAAAGACAACACTGAGGCTATTTCAGGCGAGACCAGGGAAGCCTTTTTCCTTTTGTATTCTCACCTGTCCGCAAATGGTTTTCACTGTGCTCATGCCGTCCTGAACAATCTGGCAGACACTATTCCTGTAACCCGGGAACTTCTGGATGGAACCAGCGGCTTTATCGGTGGAACGGTATTCAAGGGCCTGACCTGCAGTGCTTTTGCCTCCGGCCTTATGGCCGTCGGCCTGAAACTTGGTGAGATTGAGAACAGTTACCTTCGGGTCACCCGGATGTTAGCGACCATGATCGCTGGCGGAAATGCACTGGCCGACCGCATGAACAAGTTCAACAGGCTCTTGAACATGGGCAATAGGATGTCGAAGTGGTTCACGAAAGAGTTCGGAAGCACCTTATGTCGGGAAGTCACTACAGTGCGACTTTTCTTCTTTAGGGAATGTACACCGGTATATCGGGACGGGTTCTGTAGCCAACTGTAAGACTATAGCGGAAAAAGTGGCCAGGCAGGCCGAAAGGATCATTGAACAGAAAGGAGCTGGATTCTGAAAAGGCAGGCAGGTATCCTTTATTAATTTTAACGTTTATAAGGGTGAGCAAGCATATATAATTGAATTTTATACATATGAAGACTGTAATTAATTTTCGGGTTTTAGTTACGTTGTCATTTTTTCTTGTACTCACGGTTCTCACACAGGGGCAATCCTATAAACAGGCAGCCGAATTAAAAGACTTTGGAATGGGCGTTGCCACAGCTAAAGCCAGGGTTACTCTGAATGAACAGAAGGTGTCTGTAGCAGATTCACTGATTGAATCCGGGAATCAGCTAATCATTGTATCAAAAACAGAAACCAGGATTATTGATCAGGAAAGAAAGAAACTTGACAAAGACTATTCTGCCAGACAAAAACCTTTAACTAAGCTTACGACTTCAAAAAATAAGGGAGAATCCACCCAGGCAAGGGCAGATCTTAAAGCGCTCAATATGCAATACAGATCAGATACCAAAGCTCTTGACACCCGTTTAAAGGATTCAACAAAAAAGTTGATGAAAGGCAATGCTGACCTCAAAAAAGGAAAAGCAGCCATGAAAAAAGCCAGGGATGCGCTTAAAGCTTCACAGTATACTCTTAAAGCTGCTCAGGCAAAATATGATGCTGCCTATTTCTCAGGAGGGAGTACCAATCCAAACAAAATGAAAATAAAATAATCAGGGATTGACTGTTCACACCATACAGAAACCTTCTAAAGCAAATTGGCGGAGAACAATAGCAGACAAGTTCTTGATTGCACTGTCCTCGCTCCTTCAAGACTACGCGGGGCAAGGCAGGGCTTGAACCATTTTCACATAACGCTTATAATCAACTTAATGCAGAGGCCTTCTTTTTACAGGTCTCGAAAAGGAGTCTTCTCTGCTTACAATTGTAAGTTTTTTATTGGTCCCATTCTCTTAATTTTATTAATCTTGATTTTGTATCAATTAACTCTGGTAAATCATTATCTGCTCTCTTCTGCTTACATCTGCTAATGCAAAGTTAATTATTCTTTTGCTTTGAGAGTGCTTGTTGTGCTTCCTGGATTTCCTGATCCCATTCAGGATTATAAGTAGCCCAACCTTCTCTTACTTTTTTGAGATCAATCAGCGCTTTTTCATATTCTCCCTTCTTTAAATAAGCTCTACCCTCTGCCCAAAGAAGTTGAACATTACTTTTTGCTCCCGGGTATTTGTTGAAGAGATATTGAATCAGCAACATACCTTCATCAACATTAATGTTATGAATAATAAGTCTATTCGCTAATAAGAATTTATAGTAGTCATTTTGAGGCTGTAATTCAACTGCACGCCTGTAGTGCCTTACTGACTCTTCAGCACGATCTGCCTTATCATATATCAATCCTTTTAACCTCTCCTGATATGCTTCCCATTCGCTGACTTTTATTACACTGGATAAAAAATCTGTAATGTATTCTTTTGCTTTTAAAGTATCGTTTTGTGATACAGCACAAACACAACGATCTACAAGAATTGCACTGTCGTTGGGAGAAATTTTTAATGCTGTCTTATAAACCTCATCTTCCTCTTTATGATTCCCGATTTTATGGTATGCCCTACCAAACCAATCATAATACTCAAGGTATTCCCATTTTTGCCCCCATGCTGAACTGATCTCCTGAACTTTTTTAAATATTTCTACAGCTTTATCATATTGCTGTAGGAAATCAGAGTAACTTGATCCAATGTCAAATAATCTAAGCCGGGAATTAAAGTTGTATTTACTAATTAGATCGCAGTATTTTTGTATATCATTTCTGTTTTTACTCACATAGCATGCTTCCCAGAGTTCCAATAATTGTTGGTATATAATGGGTAATTTATCCTTATTATTATATGCCTTTTGTGTCCAGAATGGTACCTCGTTCCAATCCTCATCATACATTTTGGCCCATGCAATATAATATGCAGCAAATGAAAATGTTGTATCAATTTCATAGGCTTTTTTTAAAGATTCGACCGCTAATGGGTATTCCTTATGTAAAATCAGATTTAAACCTTCAATATAATATCTGTATGCATCAGCAGAGATTGGAAATGCTTCGCGATAGTCAGCGTTAGCTTTCTTTTCAAGAGCCTTAATTTCCAGATAGTTCTTTATCTGAGAGGATAATGAGTCTGTCAGGTCTATGAAATCTGATTCCAGGGTTCCGTCTATTTTCCCTGTCCAAAGCACCTCACCACTTCCAGTTTCTATCAGATTTATCATTATCCTGATTTTATTGCTAGATTTCTGATAATTACCAATAATATGACTTTTGGCATTTATTTTTGCTGCTGCTTCTTTGGCAACTGAAGGGATGATAGATGCAGTTTGTATTTGTCCCATACTCTCAATCACTTCATTTATTGTTTGAGAGCTAAGGACAGATATATCGCTCGATGTTCCAAGGTCATTTATTAAGAGTTCAGAAATACCTCTTTGCCAGAAATCTAAATTCGGATCACCTGTCAGATTATCAAATGGCATTACTGCAATAGAGATCCTTCCATCCGAAGATTTAAGTTTTTCAATTTTGTCCTGCTTAAATATCTTAGGATATGCCAGTATTGCTACAATTATTAATATTGCGAAAATTGAAATTCCTGATAATAACTTATGATTATATAAAACAGCAGGTTTCTTCTTCTCTGGCAGTTTCTCTTCTTTAGAGATTTTCTCAAAGGGTGTCTTGCCCGAAATTGGTTCTTTAACTTCCAGTACTGGCTCTGTCTTCATACCAAGAACAATCTCTTTTATTGCATGAGCCACCTTGTTTATCTGGTCACGATAAAAAGTTTTATTAAGATTATCATTAGGATGATCTTCAATATACAGTAATGGTCTGCTAACACCAGTTGTTGTTTTGAAGATAAAATCGATTGCCCGGAGCACACTTCCTGTCTCTTTTTCATACAGTTTAATATCCTCCTGATCCAGATCGTGTATCCTGATTGGAAGTATCCTGCTGGCGACATTACCGCTCTTCAACCTGACATCCGCGCCAAAATGATCTTCTCTGGCGAGTTTGTCAAATGCCAGGAATTCATATTGCCATGCATAACTGTTGGGATCACAATAGGTCTGTGATAGAATTGGAATCAAAATGAGACATTTCAATTTTCCCTCCAGACTCTTATCTACATTATGGGTTTCCTGAAGACGGTCGTGAGGGTTTTCATCGAAGTAAACTGAAATATCTTCTTTGAAAGTAGCCTCCAATTCTGTTTTCAAAGCATCAGCAAACTTGCTTACCCACTTGTCGCCTTTATTATCTTTCTGACGGTAACTGATGAAAATGTCGTAGTTGTAACCTTCAATAATACTTGACATTAGAGTTCTATTTATTTCATTATCAAATTTAAACCTAAGTTAAACAAAATACAAATATGTAATCAGGTATCACTTATCAGGATATGATTTACAGATATGACTTTATAGAAAAAAAGAGGCTGTCTCAAAAGTCTATTATTACAGTAGGGCTTTCTCAGTGTCGCTCTGTGCCTTCCCTGCTGCCGACAGGCAGGTCTGTGACACTCTGTGTGACAAATAATTAAGAACTTACACAGAGATCTCAGAGTTTCCACAGGGTTCCACAGAGGACTTTTGAGCCAGCCTCTTTGTTTAAATTTAAATAAATTGTCATAAAATCCATCAAAAATCCAGTAAGATTTTTATACCCAATTCATAATTATATCGTGAAGAGTAAGTAAATTAAAATTAATCTATGAAAAGTTACTCTGAAAGTATATGGTACAATTCAATATTAAGATAATAATGATGACCTTCAATTTCTCTCTTTTCAGGAATTTGCATATCACACAGCCTATTAAGATAATCCCTGGCTCTATTTTCGGCATAAATTGCTGCATCAACAAGGTGTTTTACTTTAGTAAAAGGTTGATTAAACAAATATTTTATCAGATCATCTGTTTTTCTAAACTTTCTATTTTCTTCCTTTATATGCTCCAGGATTGAATTATTTGCTTATACAATGTCGTTAATCTTCCGGAAGGTAATGTTTGATGTGTATTCAATGGCTCTCAACATATATCTGCCGAGGAACAATATTGGAACATCCAGTAACCCTTTTTCGTCAAATAATGAATGTTGAATATGCGTCTTGTTCTACCATTTCCATCGCGAAATGGGTGAATGGCCTCAAACTGAAAATGAGCAATAGCAATTTTTATTAAATGATCCATCTTAAAATTCTCATCATCTTCAAGTAACAGCGTAAACTTCAAAAATGCAAAACTGGACTATGATAATGTGATAGATTTTGTAACTAAAAAAGATTACATTTAATCTTAAATCATAGCAAGTGAAAATTTTAACATCAAAATTCCTGAAAATTTTGACATTTACGGGATTATTTTGCTTATCTATTCCTCTTTTGATATGTGGAATATGGATACATGCGTTCAATTTAGGAGTTAGCCAAACCGACCGGGTTATAATATTTAATACTTACTTCCCTGATTTTTTGCATGGGAGATTTGGTACTACATTTCTAAGTGTATTTTTTTGTATTTCTGCAATTTCTCTTAGCAGTATAAGCCTGAAATTATCAGGGAAATTATGGAAAATCTTAAATATTATCATTTTGGTTTTTAGTATCATACTATTATTGTTAAACCTGTTTTCAATGATGTAAATTCCCTGACTAATTTTTTGAACAAAGCAAATACCTGATGCAAAAACCGTCCTTTTTTTTCGTCAAAAAAAATTATTTTAATTCACCATCCGTGAGGTACAGAACCCGGTCTGCATACCTTATAATCCGTTCATCATGACTGGCGATTATCACACACCTGTTCTCATCACCTGAGCTTCTCTTCAGAAAATCGACAATTTTCATACCTTGTTTTGATGCAAGGCTGCCAGTTGGCTCATCAGCAATTATCAGCTCTGCTCCGTTAACCAATGCGCGGGCTATGGCTACTCTTTGCTTTTCTCCCTGGCTAATTTTAGAAGGCAGCATATTGGACAATTTATCAACTCCAAATCTTACAAGGTATTCCAGAGAAGCATTCCTGGCCTCTTTTATTCCTGCACCAGCAAACCTCTTTACCATCATTACATTTTGAATTACAGATAAAGAATCTAAAAGATAGAATGTCTGGAATATGAATCCCAATCTCACAGCACGGATCTGCTGGAGCTCTTTTTGTGAATATTCCTCTGTCTGTTTTCCGAAAAGTAGTACTTTACCTGAGGTAGGACTTTGCAAACCTGCCAAAAGAGTCAGAAATGTAGTCTTTCCGCTTCCGCTTGGTCCAAGAAGCAAAATCATTTCACCAGAATTTGCGGCAAATGATATGTTTTTTAATGCAACAGTTCCTCCCCCGGGTCCCTCATACATTTTTGTCACATTAACCAGCTGTGCCGTATATTTATTATTCTCGTTCATAATTACATAAATACTTCCAATGGATATATTTTACGAATTCTGCGGGTTGGAAGTACGGAACTGATCAGACTGATTATCATTACTCCTGATGAAACAACAAGCATCTGAAATACAGAAGTCTTAGCAGATACTTCAGGTGAAATCTTTTCTACTATCGCTACCATCGGGAAGAAGAGAACCAGAGCAAAAGCCAGTCCGGTCAGGGATAATATCACAGATTGGCTGATGATAATCCCTGCTATAAATCCGCGGGGTGAACCAACTGCTTTCATTATTGCAAAATCTTTGCGTTTTTCCAGAACACTTATTGATAAAATGAGACTTAAAATTGCTGTAAGAACAATTGCCGATATCAGGGTAACAATATAAAGCAATGGCATAATGCCGCTTTCCATTTCCCGGATATTGTTGTTCAGGAAAGTCGTTTTATCAAAAACTACAATATTCTTAAGAGTCGAATAAATATCTGATTTTATGTTTCCCAGAGCAGTTCCCGAAACCGTATGAACCTGATAACATGAAACAACATTATTAAATCCAATTATTTTATGTGCTTCATCAAGAGAAATAAAAGCATACTGAATGACAAACATGTTTGTCCCAGTACTTATGCCGGTAACCATGAGAGAATCTTGTCTGACCGGGATTTTATCTCCAATCCTGATCTTATTTTTAGCAGCAAATGCTTTATCAAGAACTATTTCGTTATCATATTTTATATTTCGTCCTTTTATTATTTCAGGAGGACCGCCTATCCCTGTCTTCAGATCAAATCCGGTAAAATATATAGTAGCATTTAATTTATTGAGGTTCACCGAGGCAAGAATAAAGAGAACAGGAGATACAGATTCTATTCCTTTTATTTTTTTCAGATCATCCTGATAGGTTGCGGGTAAAAGTGATGTGCTGCGTAAAATATTTGTGGCATGTTCCTGGAGAACCCACAGATCAGCATCACTTGCTATTACATATTCCACTGAACCATAAGAGACACCCTTATATATCGAGACAAGAAACAGCATTAACAGTGCACACAATGCTATCCCAAGTGAAGTCAGGATATATCTCATCCAGTGTTCAGTCAATATACTAAATGCATACATAGTCAATCGAACATAGGTACATTTATTATCAATCTTCCTCTTATTCTATCAAAGATATCACTGATATCAGGACCGGTAATTGTCAGGCCATGGTTTTTTAAGCCTATTTCTGCCCTTTCAGGTACAGGAGTGTTTTTAAGCAAAGCTACAGCAGATTCTGCCAATTCCCTGGTTCCACAGGGATAAGTCTGGGTTGAACAAAGTACATTATCAATCCAGGCATGAACATGAACAATTGCACCTGTTTCAGGGAATTCATTATAAATCATATAATGCTCAACAGCGTCAACAGAAACCCTGATCTTCTGGTCGTATACAGGAGGAACAGATATAAGCATTTCCCCGGATATCATGTCGTATCCTTTTACCAGAAGGATATCTTTTCCGACTCCTTTAAGCTGCGATTTATCAACGCCACGGGCAGTCATCCAGAAGGTAGTTCCATCAGTATCATAATGTTTATTTCGGATGCTTAAATTTCCATAACTAAGACCTTTAATCTGATAAAGTCTGAAAAGATGATCGATAAGTTCCTGATCCAGAAACTGAGTCAAAGGGAAAGGAGCAGGTAAAACGCCAAGCTTCTGAAGCTCCCCGGCAAACATAATTATATCATCAACCTCAGGAATTATCTGGTTTTCTTTTAATAACAAATCATTAAAAATTCTATTTCTGATAACAAAATGTGAGCTTATAACAGGATACATCCTGGTAAATATACTCTCCGGGCTATATGGGAATTCTGTAAAACCGACTTCAGGAGTTATACTATAACCTTTCATCTTACTATCGCTTACCGGCATGACAATGCAAAAAAGCAAATTTGAAATGCTTTTCACTAATGCGGCATAGCAGGCTGATTTCAAGTCTGATCTGGATTCATTAAGAAGGGCTAATGAAACAACCATTTCCTCCTGACCTTTTCTTCTATACGATTTTGGGGAATCCAGATCTATCAAGTTTAGTACGAAATCAGATTTATCTTCAAGCCTGATTTGCTCATAGCCTCTTTTTATTATTTCCCCTGTCAAAATATTGCATTGGTTAAGCAGCTCCTCGGATCCTGATACATTGTTCACCTTGAATTTCATTTCTTTATGAATAGGTTTGATTCATTATCAAAATTTATCGAGCAAAACCATATTTTCGAAAGTTTCTCTTTCACGGATTAGAGTGTGCCTGCCGTCAATAACTGACACGATTGCCGGCCGGGGAAAGCCAAAAGAAGATTCCCACGATGTAAAATACGCCCCACTGTCCATTAAAGCAATTATTTCACCCGGCGATATTTCAGGCATAGGTTTATTCCTGTATACTACATCGGCCGCAAAACATCCCGGACCGGTAATTGTAACTTTACCTGAGAGTCTCCTGTTTATATCGTTACATAAAATGATTTCATGATGTTCATAAAAAGTTGGCATTGTTAAAGTTCCTATACCTGCATCAGCTACGAGCCATTTTTTTATCCCTTTACGCTCCTTTACCTGATGAATTTTTAAAAGGAGCAGTTGATTTGGGCTGGTAATACATCTACCAGGCTCAAAAATAAGTTCAGGGAGCTGAATGTTTTTGAATAGATCCAATATTCCCGAAGTAACCGAATCTGCTAATTGCCTAAAAGAGATGTTATTATTCCTGAATCTGCCGTAAGGCAAATAATCGAATGCCTGATACAACAACATTTCCATTGTTGTCATTTCCCTTGAATCAGGTACTCCTAAACCACCACCCACATCCAATACCTCAATATTAAATCCGGATTGTCTGGCATAAATCACAATATTTTTAAGTTTTAAAAGAGCCCTCTTGTAATCATCTGTATTTTGAATACCGGAACCTATATGAATATGAAATCCTTTGAAAAGAATTCTTTTCATTCCTTTTATCATATCAATTGCACGAACAACTTCACCTCCTTTCATATCCAACCCGAAAGGGGAACCTTTACGGCCAGATGATGCACTTCCTTTGTTCATGCCGGTCGGTACAAAATCAGGATTAATCCTTAAAAGAACCTCAGCATTTTTATTAAGATTATTACAAAGCAGGTTAATCAGTTCCAGTTCAAAAAGAGAATCTACATTTATGAACCTTACATTGTTTTTGAGACAGGAGGTAATTAATTGATCTGTTTTAAAGGGTCCATTTACGACTATTTCTGTTCCTTTATAACCCAATCTGAGAGCAAGCGACAGCTCATATTCGCTCATTATTTCAGCATTTAGTCCGGCATTTCTGATTATTCTGATAATACCCGGAACCGGATTACTCTTGAATGCAAAATGAACAGAGACTTTCCCCGGGTACTTTGATTTAACTTCTTCAAGAAATGACTCTGCAGTTTTCTTTAGCCTTTCTTCGTTGACAACATGGAGAGGCGTACCATAGTGAGAGCTTAAATATAATGCATTACATCCTCCAATTATCAGTTCTCCGTTAGTATTCTCTTCAAGATCCCACGCACTAATCATTCTGTTGACCATCTTTTTTTCAGACATTTCTTATTTTAAACTGGTTTTGAATAAATAACAAAGTGCTTATATGGTTTCATCTCAAATAATTCTGAAATGTAAATTACAGACTTATTTTCATCAGATATCCAAGTTGTTGAAACAACCGGATATTTCCGGAATATTGTCTTTACAGAGTTTATCATCATTGCAGATACTTCTGTATGCTGGAATGCTTTTTTTATAGCAACAGTAAAAATTACCAGTTCTTTGGCTCTGTTCTTTTTAACCAGCAGGGCTGGAAGGTTCCATGGCAGTATTATACCTTTATAGGATTTAATTAATCTGTTAAAGTTTATTACACATTGAATAACCCCAACTGGCTCTCCTTTGAACTCAGCAAAAAAGATCAGTCGCGGACTGGTGACAAGAAACAGGAATTTAGCTGAAAATTTATATTCATCCCGGCTCAAAGGCAAAAAATACAAGTTATTCTCAAAAGCATCATTGTTAATTTCACGCATTTTTTCAAGATCCCGGTTCATTCTCATAATATTAAACTTCCTGATGGTAATGTTTTTATCATCAGCACCTGATCCGGCTCTCCCTGATGCTTTTTTTATTGTGGCAGCCATATGCCTGTTGATCCTGGTGTGAAATTTAAATAATTCTGAAAAGCCTGCATCACTGAGTAATTGAGAATAATAATCAGGATTATAAGTTTCGAAAAACATCTGGCTTTCCTCAAAGTTATCAATAAGGATACCCAACTCGGAATAATGGTTTGGATTAAAAGGACCTTCAAGGTATTCTGCTCCAAGTGACCGGCAATCGGTTTCTATTTTGTCAAACAAGTATCTTACAGCAGTGCTGTCATTGAGGGATTCAAAATATCCGAAAAAGGCTGCTTTTTTATTCCATTTTTCCCAATGCTGTCGGTTAATTACCATAATTGATCTTGAAACAGGCTTATTATCTGAATAGCATATATACAGCTTTAATGAGGCATTATTAAAATAGGGATTCTTTGCAGAATTAAGAACTCGCTTCACCTCCAAATTCAGTTGCGGTATCCAGTTTGGATCGTTCTTATAAATAGCGGCAGGCAGAGAAAGAAAATCTTTCCATCCCACTTTATCTGATATTGTCCTGACATAATAAGACATCAGTTCTTTTTTATTCGTTCGACTACATATCCTTTATAAATAAAAGACAAGTCTCTGTCATGCAGTTCAGCAGATAACTTTTCATCGGGGATTATCTGGTCTGCCAAACTCCCGGGTCGATGTCTGGTTACCAGATGATTGCGATAAGTGATAATTGCTCCCTGCTTTGCCACTCTGACCGTCTCCTGGAGAAGATCCCTGAATTCATCAGGCGACATCCATTCAAAAATGTTCGTGAAATTGAATTTGGATATTGATCCGGGAGGCTGCAGCCTGAAGTATTCTATGCATCCCGAAGTTATTGCCTCGATACGGTTTACGCGACTGCGGATAAGATCATAATTTTCACTTTTCAAATACGGAGGAAAGTTATTTTCATTATAATTTCCAAGTAAGATATATGCGAGAAAATAATTCTCTTTCAAAGGAAGTTCAGTCAGCACTCTTTTGACAGCTGACCTGTAGTATTTATCAAATGAAAAATCAGGATCGAGATATTTGTAAAATGCCTTATCGAAAAGGATACTTGCAAATGACCGGCTTAAAAATATCCGGCAAAAAAACCGCCATCTGAGATTCTCCCACTTTTTTTCAAATAATTTCAACCGTTCTTCTGCGCTTTCGGCATTAAATAAATCATTTATAGTTGCGCTTCCAATAAGGATCCTTAGAACATTTTTAAGAAGATGCATATATCTCTCATATCGTCCGCAATGTATAATTCCACGATTTATATCTCTTTGTTTATTATTCCAGTATAATTGTTCTTCTTCAGGTAGAACAGGCTTCACTTTTTCATATAAAATCCAACGCCTGTCCGAAGGATGTACTCCTAAAAATTCCAGTAGTTCATTGTAAGTAAGAGCTTTAAAAGCATTCATTTTAAGCGAAAGCAAATAATTCTGGTATTTACTCATATCAAGACAGACTATCTTTTCAGGATCATCAACCAGGAATGAAAGTGCATTGCAACCTCCTGATGTAATTGAAAATATTGTATCCCCTGGTTTGACCCTGAATGCAATTCTGTCAAGTTCAGGGTCCTCCCAACATTGCGCATATAATATATTCCTGAATACTTTTGAACCCCGAAATTGCTTTTTCTGTGAGGATGAACTTCTTTCAGGTGAAGTACCTCTTGATAATCCAATAATAGTATGAACAACTGCCCAATCAACTATCGCCGGAAGAGCAATCAGAATTGCATGAATAAATTTCCCTGTATAAGCTGCTACTATTAATCCCGGGATGAAAAGAATGTATTGAGCATTGTGCCTGAATCCATCAAAATTTATATAAAAATTTAATGGAGTTTTAAATAGTTTCCTGATTTGCCGGACACCCGGGGAAATAGCCGGGGTATAGCTGATATATTCTTCATAGGTATTTCCAAATTCAGTTTTCAGCTTTTCTTCTTCATATTTAATAAGCTGATAATAATGTAAATAAATCAGGAAAGGGATTAAAAGACCAATAGGCCTTAGACAAAATGACAAAGCAGTAAAAGCGATAAGATCAGCAAGATAAATGGGATTTCTGACAAATTCATATGGACCTGAATTAAGAAATTTGCTGTTTTGAATTTTGAATGCCATGATGGTTCGGGAAGTAAGAATACTTCCTGCCCACATACGGATCAGAGATGCGATAAGAACCAGGAAAGCAATGAAATAATATCCGTACCTGATTGATAATTTGCCCGATAATCCAAACCAGCTGCCTGCTATTTCAATATTAGTCGGCTGAGATTTAAATACAAGAAATGAAAGTAATGATATAATCAGAACTATAAAAAGAGAAATAAAAATTCTTACTTCAAACCAGGATTTCCTTATCCGGACAAAAAATGTCTGCATATCATTATGGCCTGCTATTTACGGCCTTAATTCGAATTGCGGAAGGCAAAATGCTTATTTCAAAGGGAGAGTATCCCAGTACTTCTCCATCAGCTTCCAGAGTCACCTTCTGGTCAGATCTGATCTTAATTCTTTTGCACTTCTTTACTGAAAAATAAGGTGATAAAATATGTTTCCCCGAATATACTTTTGAAAGGTTAAGCAATCTTTGAGCTATACTCATTTCATGCATTGACAAGACATCAAAAAGACCATCATTCAGTTTTGCATCAGGTGTAAGCTTCATGCCACCTGCACACTCAATTCCGTTTCCGACAACCAGACCTATAAGGCTTGATTTTTGGACAGGTTCATTATCATACTCTAAATCCAATTGCAACGGTTTTATAAGTATTGCCTGAACGGTGGCCATCAGACCGAAGGCAAGGGTACCACCAAATATTTTATAATTTTTCCCAACAACAGAGGCTACTTTACTGCCAATCCCCGTCTGACATTCGTTTACAAAAAAGCGGCTTATTGTATTGCCGGAAAAATCCTGATAAGAAATAAGTCCCAGATCAAGATTAATGCTTCCGGGTCTGAGAATTAATTCAATTTGCTGTTCAAGTCCCTGGGGGATACCTAGCGTTCTGGCATAACCTCCTCCGGTCCCGCAGTTTATGATCCCAAGCTCGCACAACGGATTTAATGGTTCGTTGTTTTTAAAAAACCCATTTACAACTTCGTTAATAGTTCCATCGCCTCCAACAGCAATTATCATTCCTGTTCCTTTGATTATAGCTTCTCGGGTAATAGATACAGCGTCATTTTTCTTCCCGGTAAAAGTCAGATTAATGACAGAATCAGAAAGGCTCTTGATTTTTTGAAGCAAGACAGGAGCAATTTTTTTTGCTTTTCCGCTTCCTGCAGCCGGATTGACTACTATTTGTATATTACTGATTCTCATAGTGAAAATCCAGAAATATAAAAAGTAAAGTTATGCAATTGATTTAATTTACAAGATACAATTTTCCGGGTATTTTTGACTATTTTGTTTATTATTTCCAGACAAACATAAATCGCAATCCTCACTACATTTTAATTATTCACGTGACGATGCATCTACATCATGGGTTTCCAGTAGTCCATCGTGAGGATTAATGTCAAAATAGACATTGATCTCTTCTTTAAAGGTAGCCTCCAATTCCTTTTTGAGGTTGTCAACAAACTCCGTTACCCAACCATCATATTTGTTGTCTTTTTGGCGGTAGCTGATGAAGATGTCATATTCGTAACCGGGGACGAGGCTTGCCATATTATAAATTCATAGTGATAAAGTTATGAAAGTATTGAATGCGAAGCAAATAAAAAGCCCCCGGAGTTGATCCGAGAGCTGGGGATTAATTATTGTTGTCAATGATTAATTATCCTCCTGTGTAGTCTGATTTGCGATAAGCGTTTTGACAAGGGCTTTAAGTTCGTCAATCTGTTTCTGCTGCTCTTTAAGGCTTTCGAGAAGAATTACAGTAAGCTTCTCATAAGAGACAGCCTTATAACCTTTATCATCTGTTTTAACAAGCTCGGGGAATATTTTTTCAACATCCTGTGCAATCAGGCCGATCTGCCTCTCCTTATCAAAGTTCATTTCAGGGAATTCGTCATCACGCCAATTATATTTAAAACCCTGCAGTTCAAGTACTTTCGGATAAATATCCTGAAGAGGTTCAAGGTCCTTTTTCCATCTTGCATCTGAACCTGCCCATCCACCGGTTGCATAAACACTACCTGCCACATATAAACCATAAATTCCCGGACTGGCGGTAGATGCTATTGAAACAGGACGGGCAAAAACATTATAGGAACCTCCATACCCCCAGCTGAAATAAGTACCGTCGTACCATAATGCCTGAGCATTTCTGACTTTTATGGCTTCTGTGAAAGAAGAGCTGGTGTTCAGGTTTATAAAACCTCCTAAATCTGCAATACCGCTGTTATAAAACACCATTGCATTTGATCTGGCAGATCCTGAGGTTCCGTTTCCAATAATAAATCCCGGATCCCAGAAATTCCATACGTCGGGATTTCCGAAAACAGTATTATATCTGCCAATCACCAGTGAACCATACGCCTGTGCAGTTGTGCTATGCCCCAGGGCTACTGAGCCATCTCCGACAGCGGTTGTCCCATCTCCGAAAGTTGAAGCCAGATGACCACTGGCTGTTGTCATGTAACCAGTTGCAAATGAGGTATGACCGCTTGCAGTTGTTCTGTCGCCAAAAGATGTTGCCGCAAAGTTGGTAGCTTTGGTAACCATACCGTTTGCCATCGCACCCCAACCAAACCAGTTGGTTGATTCTGTCTTACTTCCCCAACCAGTGGCTATTGAACCCAGTCCATTTGCTTTTGTTCCATAACCCAAAGATGAACTTCCCCACCCTTTTGAAGCAGATCTATAGCCAATAGCTGTAGAGAAGTTACCGGAGGCCGTATCTTCTACTCCAAGAGCAACGGCTCCCACACCCGATGTGAAAGAACCCTGCCCGATAGCAAAAGAATAATTTCCTTTTGCATGAGCAACCCCTGTTACTTTTCCGGTAGAATCAACACCAGCGCTGCCAAATGCGAAACTACGATAACCACTGGCAACCGCCCCTCTTCCAATTGCATAGCTTTCTTCGTTTTTAGCAGTTGCATCTTCTCCGAATGCAAAGGAGTTGATTTTAGCGGCAACAGCATTTTTTCCAATAGCTGTCGAATAATCTCCCCTCGCAATTGCTTTGAACCCTAACGCCTGAGAATACATACCTTTGGCTTTTGATTCATAACCGCTTGCAAACGTATTTGTTCCAATACTATCAGGTGATTCAATCAATACCTTACCTGTCAGGAAGGCATTCTTTATAGGATACCACAGAATCCTGTTTTGAGAAGGATTAATAATACCGCTTGCATCTGTATTTACATTCATGTAATTGGTATTCGTGCCACTGGTCATATCATAACCTCTAACCGCAAAGCCTCCTTTCAGTTTCGTTGTGGAAGGATCACTGTCAATAGATATCCGTACACTGTCAGCGCTTACATCAAGATAATTATGGATCATATCAAATCCTCCAACAGCAAAGCCTCCTTTTGACCCTTTTGCTCCATCAGCCACCCAGATCCTTACTCCCTCATTATAAACTGCGAAGATTGTCTGCCCATCCTTGTTTTTAATATCAAATAAGGATTCTTCCATATCAGGAGTCGTTCCTTTAAAAGTTGTTGTTCCGGAGATGGTTTGAGTTCCTGCAATAGTGACAGCGTCGGTAATTCCATACCCGGATAATGTAGATGGTTTATTGGTAAGATCATTGAAATTTGCTGTTTTAGCAGTTTTTGCATATAAGGCATAGGGTACGCTTAATATCTGGCTTGTACCTGTAATGGTATAACCTGTGCCGCCGGTGGGGTCTGTTTCAGTCTTGATATAATAGGCACCTGACGCCCAGTTTATTCCTGTAAAAGTCCCTGTAACAATTGTACCGCCGCCAATTTCAATTGTTGCCAGACCATTTGCATTTGTGGTTGTTGTTTGAGTTTCAACGTAAACAGGAGTCCCTGTGGCAGAACCCTGCAGGATACTTATTTTCATTCCTACAATCTGGTTAGCCTGTAAAACGCCACCGGTATTACGGACAACAGCCTGATAACTCATCTTGAGAGGTGCCTGAGCAGTGGCACTAACGGTCATCGTTAAAATCACACAAAGAGTGAATAGTTTTTTCATGTGTTGTCAGTTTTTTATGATTTTGAATACTTTAACCTCTTGATTGTTTAATAAAATCCTTAAGAAATATGTAGCGGGAGTATAACTTTCCATTGGAATTTCAGTTTCTCCACTATTAATCTTTTTATCCAGAAATAACAATCCGTTTATATCAAAAAGTCTATATCTAAAATTTTCATCATCGTAAGGTTTGATCAATAGCTTTAATGACCCACTTGTTGGATTAGGGTAAATTTTATATTCAAGAATAATCCCTTCCGTATTTTCAATAGCAGTTACAACTGAAATTTCATAAGGTTGTTGAACGCCTTGGGCAATCGTGCCAGTAGTTCCTTCTGAAGTTTGGTAAGTAACCTGACCAACAGTATAACTTACCGAGCCTCCGCTTCCTGTTGCATTTCCCCCTGTTGCAGGGATAGTTGATTGTCCCTGGATGAAAAGCGAGCAAAGACAGCCTACCAATAATGAAAGAACAGGTCTTTTATTAGCCATAGAGTTAAGATTAATATTGTTTACGATCAGGAAACCTTGTTAAAGTTACGAAAGACATCAATGCAAGTCAAATTAAAATCCATCCACCAAGGTATCATCCCAGATGGATGGACTAAGCACGGTTTTTTTCAGTGGTTCTTGAGATTTTATAGTTGACAGAACCCCGCTTCACTACGTTACGCGGGGCAGGCAGGACTTCCCGTACGATTACTCGCTTTGCTCGAATGTCGGGATTAACTTCTCGCCCTGTCTTCGCAAATAAAGAATGCCGGCTAAGAGACGGCTTTTGGTTGCTCTGTCAGGGCTCGAACCTGAACTTTTCTGATCCAGAGTCAGACGTGTTGCCAATTACACCACAGAGCAGTTTGAGCCGCAAAAATAATCAAAAAACTGAAAATACACAAAATGTCGTGCAAGTCGTGCAAGTCGTGCAAGTCGTGCAAGTCGTGCAAGTCATGCAAGTCGTGCAAGGACTGGATGACTTGCAAGACCAGCGAGACTTTTAGAAATAGTTTTCCCTGGCTGAAACAGTAATTCTTACTGTAGCGTATAGTATATCGTCAGTGCCGGCCACATTTTTATTGTAGTTGATGTAAGCGGATAATCGCTTGATGCAAATCTGAATCCTGGGAACTTTTCAATCGGCCATGTCCTGAACAACATCCCAAAATTAGGATGAAACTGGCGGATCAGTCGTTGTAGATGGTGGGACAAACAAATGTGTCACATCGAGTTCTATCATGTTAGAATTTCTGATGAAAGGCGGAATATATACCTGATTGGTTTCAATTGTCTTTGGCTGCGTGTTCCACGTTACCTTTTTCTCTTCCCAGGCTCAACTATTTGCTGGAGAACACCACCATACCAAAGATGGGACTTGTGATGGTAATCTGTTACAAGCTGTCGAATGGAATTGGTAGATCATACGTAAGCTTCAGGATGACTTTCTTAATCATTGCTGATTTTGGCAGTGTATCGAGACTGAATCTGGATAAGACTTCTGTTCGATCTCATAACTGTAAGCACCGGCTCGGTAAGGTAAGTAGCTTCGAAATACTTGTGATCTTCGTAGTTCTTGTCCGGGTTGAGGTTCGATATCATTGCATCCTTTCCTTTTTCGGGTCCGGGTTGAAGGACAAGGATTCTGAGCTGTGAACTCCAGGGTTAGTGAGAATCAGTGGATTTTCTTTTGTGGTTTCGAGAAGCTCTTTAGCGCTGAATTTCAGAGTTTGAGAAAGGTAGCCCTCCTTTTCAAGGATAAATGTATAAGTCTCATAGCCACCTCTGATCATCAGGTGATTTACTGAGGCTTCGAGTTTAAATGTGTAATGCCATCCGTCCGGGGCATTTAACTGTCAGCTTTGCCGGGGTGATAACAAGGGAGGCATTAATGGATTACCCGGATCAAGGACGCACATTGTCAAGAAATGGAGCGGCTTAATGATCTGAACGCCAAAGCTTGCATACCCAAACTGATAGGTGGATGTCCCCGACAGCCAGTACTTCTGGCAGAATTTTGGTAACCTGGTCCGGGAAGATTTTAAATGTTATCGGAAGAGGGTTTGTGAAGATATGCAAGCGGCGATCCGACCATCGGGGCTGCGTAAACTACTTCTCCGGAGGCATTTATTACCAGGAATTTTGTGAGCTTATATTCCCCGGCTTTTATTTCGACATTTTCACTGACAAAACCTGTTCCAAAAACATAAAGAGGTATGAGTTTATCAGTAAAAACAGCGTTTCCAACAAGGTCTTCGACAGATATCATTATCTGAAATGATATTGTTCCGCTGTCGGTAACGGATTTTGAATCCTGGTTACCAGTCATATTGACTGAGAATTCGGCTAAACCTGTTCCGGTATCATTTACAGTTCTCTTTTCGCAGGAAGTGAAAACAATAAATGATGGAACAATCAACGTAATGAATAACAATCTGATAAACGTTTTCATATTTCTGATTTTTTAAGGTATGACAAGGTTATGGGTTATATCAGATTATGACAAAAATCATGCCGGAAAGGTTGCAGGGGGATGACCGGCTACCGGCCACCGGCCACCGGCAAGATTGTACAATTTATTTATTCATCTTAGCCCAGGTATCTTTCAGAGAGACAGTGCGATTAAAAACAGGATGTGCTTCAGTTGAATCATAATCGACGCAGAAATATCCAAGGCGCTGAAATTGAAACTTATCAAGAGGCTTTGCTGATTTCAGGGAAGGCTCAAGTTTGCACCCCTTAAGTATTTTCAGAGAGTCTGGATTGAGAAATTTACGGTAGTCTTCATCTTTCTGACCGGCAGGATCCTCATGGTCGAACAGCCTGTCGTACAATCTGATCTCCGCATCAAGAGCATGCTGCGCCGAGACCCAGTGCAGTGTTCCTTTGACTTTTTTCGCGGAAGCTGGCTCTCCGCTTCTTGTTGCAGGATCATAAGTACAGAAGACCTCTTCAATGTTACCTGTTTTTTCGTTCTTCTTAAATGATTCACATTTAATTATAAATGCACCTTTAAGTCGTACCTCCATTCCCGGAGCCAGGCGAAAGAATTTATTCGGGGGATTCTCCATGAAGTCGTCACGCTCAATAAAGATTTCCTGGCTGAATGGAATTTTTCGTTTCCCCATGCTTTCGTCTTCAGGATTATTGATGACCTCAACCTCTTCAACTTTATCAACCGGGTAATTTATGATAACTACCTTGAGCGGATCGAGTACACCGAAAACTCTTGGAGATCTGATGTTAAGATCTTCACGTATAGCATGTTCCAGCAATGAAACGTCGTTTATGGCTTCCACTTTTGTATAGCCGATGAGCTCAATAAATCTCCTTATTGATTCAGGAGTATAACCTCTTCTTCTTAAGCCGCAGAGCGTCGGCATCCTGGTCATCCCATCCGTTCACCCTTTCTTCCTGTACCATTTCGAGGAGTTTTCTTTTACTCATCATTGTGTAGGAAAGATTAAGCCGGTTAAACTCGATCTGCCTTGGCCTGTAATCTCCTGTTTTCAACTGGTCGATGAACCAAGTCATACAAAGGCCTGTGA
>CAWGUN010000002.1:0-691108 GCA_963825935.1 uncultured Bacteroidales bacterium
AATTTGAAGGAGACCAGTACCTGTTCTCTGACATTTTTTTACCTGCTTCATTATCGTTCAACAACCACCAGTTCAGAAACCTGGAGATCAGGTACGACATCTTATCAGATGAGATAATGATACCCCGGGACCGCGATGTGATAGTTCAGCTGAACAAGGAAATGGTTGATAGTTTCACGCTGGTTTTTGAGAACAAAGAGTACAGGTTTTTAAATTTCAGAAATGATTCCTTACTTGGATCAGGCGGTTATTTCAATGTGCTGTATGAAGGGAAATCAGCCCTCTATATCAAATATAATAAGAGCATAACAACAGTTATTACTGACAGGAGCAATGGCTATTTTAATCAGATAATGCGCCTTATTCTGGTACTGGATGGCAAAGCTTATAAAATTAATAAACTGAAAGATATAATGAACCTGGTTCCTGCTGAGAATGCGCAAATAAGGAGTTTCATCAGGGAGAAGAAGTTGAAGGTGACGATCAAAAAACCAGAAACCTTTGTTCCGGTGATAAGGTATTACGACTCAATAAAATATTAATGCCACTAATGCGGCACAAGTTTTATATCGCCATTTTAACACTACTGCTGTCGCATCAGCTGATTGCACAGGATAAATATCCTGTTGAATGGGATTATAGAACACAATCATTCAGGGAATTTGTGACAAAGGCTGAAAGCATTCTTCCTGTAAGATTTTACTTTAAGGAGGAGTGGGTGGCTGACCTTAAACTATCTGATTATCCGGGATGTGTAACCCTGCAGGCTGTTCTGAGTAACCTGTTCAGGGGTACTTCACTTCACTTTTTTATTGATAATGCAGGGCATGTAGTTATTACCAGGGATTTTGCAGTCAAAAGACCCGGAGTTATTACCGAAGATGAGAAATTGTATATACCAACAACATATTTTGCTGAATCAGTTGAAAACCAGCAGAAGACTGAAAATATGTTTGTTGAGATCGGCAACAGGGTCGACAGGAACAGGCCGGGTAATGTAACCGTTTCAGGATATGTCACTAACAGCGACACCCACGAAAAAATAGGAGGGGCAACTGTATCTTTGCCTAAGCTTTCGAAGGGAACAATTTCCAATGAATATGGCTATTATTCAATAACCCTCCTCCGTGGTACATATGAAGTACAGTTTTCATTTGTCGGGATGAAGGAAAAAAAAATCAACCTGAATCTCTTCGGGACCGGTGAGATGAATGTGGATCTGAAAGGTATGTTGATACCGCTTAAGGAAACTTTTATATCTGCTGAAAAGAATACCACACTGCAGCGATTTGAGGCAGGTGCTGAAAAGATAAACCTCTCTTCATTCAGGTTGGCTCCGACCTCCCTTGGAGAACCTGACCTGATGAAGAATATCCTGCTTATATCAGGCGTTCAGTCGGCCGGTGAAGGGTCAGCAGGTTTTAATGTCAGGGGAGGTTCGGCAGATCAGAACCTTATACTTATTGATGGTGCCCCGGTATATAACACATCCCATTTTTTCGGGTTTTTCTCAGCAGTAAATCCCGACATAATCAGAGATGTGACTCTTTATAAAGGAGGTATCCCGGGACGATATGGAGGAAGAATATCATCCGTGCTCGATATAGTCACTATCGAAGGCAATCCGGATAAGTTTTCTGGCAGCGCAGGAATAAGCCCGATAACTACCCGGCTGATGGTTCAGGGGCCGCTAAAAAAGGATACACTTACTTATGTGCTGGCAGCAAGGACCACCTATTCAAACTGGATATTTGGCATTATAAAGAACCCGGATATCAGAGAGAGCCAGGCCTCCTTTTATGACCTGAACGGGTCAGTTACCTGGAATCCGGATAAGAAGAACAAATTTGAACTGTCGTCATATTACAGCCACGACAACAACAGATTTAACAGCGCAGCAATTTATGATTTCACGAATAGCACAGCTGTACTGAAATGGCAGCACTTCTTCAGCAGCAGGTTATTATCCAATATTTCTGTTAATAACAGCTACTATAAATATAATGTTACGAACAGGGAGGTGGAAACAGAGGAGTATTTCCAGGCCCACAGACTGAACAGCACTGAATTTATCGCTGATTTCAACTTGTTCAGGGGAAAGAACGACTTCAATTTCGGGCTCAATATAACAAGGTATTCAGTCCTCCCGGGGCACTATAGCCCTGCCAGCAGCACTTCCTCAATAGTTGATCATTCGCTGGAAACTGAGCGGGCCCTCGGGGGCGATCTCTACTTTGAGGATAAGATAAGTCTCACTGATTATCTCTCATTAAATGCCGGGTTGAGAATATCATCTTTTTTCTCTTTAGGCCCTCAGACGGTCTACCAGTACGATCCATCTGTTCCGAAAAGCGGTTCATCAATATATGATACACTGTATTACCGTCGTGGTGAAATTTCTGCCAGTTATGCAGGACTTGAACCAAGGTTATCGCTGAATTTCAGGTTATCCGGGACCAGCTCCCTGAAAATAAACTATAACAGAACCCGCCAGTATATTCATCTCCTCACAAACTCTATGGCGATCTCACCGACCGATACCTGGAAATTATCCGATCAATTTATTAAGCCCCAGGTGGGAGATCAATTCGCTGCAGGCTTTTATAAATTCCTTTTCAACAGGAAGATTGAAACATCGGTGGAAGTATATTATAAAACGATCAGGAACATGATCGATTATAAGGGAGGAACAACCCTTTCTTTCATTGAAAACATTGAGCAGGAAATTGTCCCTGTCAGGGGAAAATCATACGGACTGGAACTGGCGATAAAAGAGACTGAGGGAAAGGTCCGATACAGCATCAGCTATACATTTTCAAGGACTTTCATTAAAAGCCTTGGTAAATTCAGCGGGGAGCTGATAAATTCAGGAAACTGGTACCCTGGAAATTACGACAAGCCCAACGACCTGGTGCTGACATATAATTATCTCTATTCACGACGCCTGAGTTTCTCTGCTGCATACACCTACAGTACGGGACGGCCAATAACATATCCTGTCGGAACATACAGGATCAGGGATATTCTGGTTGTACAATATTCTGAAAGGAACAAATATCGCATACCTGATTATTCAAGACTCGATTTGTCATGCAAAATTAGCGGCAATCTGAAATCGAAAAAAATTGCGCATCCTGATCTGACTCTGTCCGTTTACAACGTTTTAGGAAGAGATAATGTTTATTCAGTTTATTTTAAAAGAGAACAGGAAATTATCAGGGGTTATAAGCTCTCTGTCTTCGGAAGCCCGATACCTACTCTGACATTTAATTTTAACTTTTAATGGAAATGAATAGTTTTCGGCCTGTCATATTGTTTTTATTCATTCTGATTGCTACCGGTTGTGTTACAAGCTATACTCCTGTAAATATTGAGAATGAACAGGCACTTGTAGTTGAAGGGCTTATTACTGACCAGCCCGGAGTTTATACTATGGAAATATCATTATCAACACCACTTTGGGGTAGCGGAATGAAGGCAGCAATGACAGGCTGCACTGTCTGGATTACTGATGATAACAGTGGCAGATTTGATCTGACCGAAGGCGAGAAGTTTGGAACATATCTGACAGATCCTGCAACTTTCAGGGGTGAAGCCGGGAGGACCTACACACTTCATATCATTGCTAACGAGAGATTAGGGAATTTATATTATGAATCGTATCCCACGAAAATGATAGTGGTTCCTCCAGTCGACTCGGTTTACTATGAGAAAAGAATGTTTAATCAGCAGGGTTTTGGAGCAGTGGAAGGGTGCCAGATATTCCTCAACACCCATGATCCGGAAGGTGAATGCAGGTTTTACAAGTGGGAGTACAATGAAACATGGGAATTCAGCCTCCCTGACAATTTTACTGTTCTTAATAAGACATGCTGGCAATCAGTGAATTCAACCGGGATACTGATCAAGAACTCTTCCTCCCTTGAAAATGAGAAAATTACACGCTTTCCTCTTATTACAATTTCAAATCCCGTCGACAGACTGAGCGTGAAATACAGCTTGCTGGTGAATCAGTTTTCGCTCAATGAGAATGAATTTTATTACTGGCAGAAAATAAAAAAAATGACAGAGGAAACAGGCGGGCTTTATGATGTTATACCGGCTTCAATCTCAAGCAATGTTTATTGCCCCGGGGATATTACCAGAAAGGTATTGGGCTATTTCAGCGTTTCTGCAGTGAAGTCCAAAAGAATCTTCATTAAGGATGATTTTTTTAACAGAAATATGGAGTATTTTAACTGTATTGCGGATACCGTTCATAAATCTGGCAACTATTGGGTCAAATATAATTATTATACTCACAGGAATGATACGGTATCCGGTTTGGGTGATAGCTATTGGGTGCTTATTGATTATCCGGGTTTAGTGCCGCCGGTAAGAATGATAACCTGGAATAAAGATTGCGCCGATTGTACAACAAGGGGAACAATTGATAAACCTGATTTCTGGCCTGATGATAAATGAAGAATCATCACTTCAACTTAATGAAAAAGAATATTAAACCGGCCCTTTTTGTTTTGCTCAGCTTTCTCCTGCAAAGCTCATTTGGACAGGTAAGGATATATGTGCCTGATTTTATAAGCGGGAAGTTCAGCAATTACTGCAAGTCAGTTCCAAGGGAGGAGATATTTCTGCATACCGACAGGGACGAGTATATTGCCGGTGAAGAATTATGGTTTACTGCTTACGCATTTGACAGGCAAACCCTGACACTCTCCCCGAACAGCCGGCTGGTTTATGTTGAAGTGGTTGCACCCGATAACAGACCTCTCATTAAAGAGCGCTTTGCTATAGATAAGGGATATGGTCCGGGACAGATACAGTTGCCCGATACTTTAAGCTCAGGATTATATACAATAAGAGCCTACACCGGATGGATGAAGAACTTCCTTCCTGAAAACTGCTTTACAAAGGATATCAGGATCTATAACGCTGTAAGCAGCAAACCCTTCAGGGGAGCATTGAGGAAGAGAGGAATAATAAGAAGAAATGATAGTATTCCTGAGTCCGGAAAGATCTCTGTTAAAGTAAGTAACCTTAATACTGACAGCCTTGAAATACGGATAAATGCCGATCAGCAATTCATAAGTTCCGGAAATGAGACGGTATATCTCTTCATCGAGACCCGGGGGAATATTAATCTTGCCCGTTCAGTAAAGTTAACTGGTGAGAATAGCAGAATAGCTGTCTCACGTTCGCTCCTTATACCGGGAATAAACCATATCACTCTATTTGACAAATTTATCCGGCCGGTCTGTGAACACTACATATATTCAGCCCCTGAAGAGGAAGAGCAGAAAATTACCGTTAAGCCGGCAGATATTTACACTGCCAGGAGCAGGGTATCACTTGAGATTGGAAATGAAGGGGAGAATAATGCTCTTGCAGGAGGAAATCTGAGTATTTCAGTATCATCCGGGATGAATAAGAATGATTCACAGGAACTCCGCGATTACCTGCTATTCGGATCAGAATTTGGCGAGTTGCCCGGGGAAATACTGAAGGGCAGAAAAATAAATGATCTTCCTGCAGAAATTATTGACAGCCTGCTTAATAACCTCGAAAACAATTGGATAAGATGGCCTGCGGTCTTAACTGACCAGGAGATTCAGGTCAGGTACCGGAAGGAATCAGAAGATCATTACCTGTCGGGCAAGCTATTGAAAAATGATCAGCAGCCTGCACCTTTTGGCGAATCTGTTTTTTTGTCCATACCCGGAAAGGAGGCCGTTTTTCAGTATGCTCTGACAGATTATGACGGTAATTTCAGCTTTACTCTTCCGATTGATGAAGAGATGAGGGATCTGGTAATTCAGCCAGGCAACAGCGCTGGTAATTATAAAATGATAATGGAAACCTCTTTTTCGGACCTTATTCCATTAGCAGGGAATGTTAAAGACAACAATAATTATACAACCCCTTCATATATTTCAGAATGGAGCTCCAATTTTCAGGTATCAAGGATATATGGCATCTCATCGGCTTCCGGATTTCTTAAACCTCTCTACACACCGGTGCATGAAAGAAGATTTTACGGAAAACCTGAACTGGAGATCAGACTTGAGAATTATGTTAATCTTCCGTTGATGGAAGAGGTCTTTTTCGAACTGCTGCCACGAGTTATCCTGAAGAGCAATAAGTCGGGATACGATTTATATATGGTCGATCCTCAAAGGAACAGGTTGTACAATGATCCGCCGGTTCTGATGGTAAATGGGGTTATTTTTAACGACCCTTCTGTTATTGGCAACATGGATCCTGCCCTGATTGAGAAAATTGACGCTATACGTGAAATATATATCGTTGGTGATTTCCAGTTTCCTGGTATAATAAACTTATTGACAAAATCGACAGATTATAAGGATATGACAATCCCGGTTAATGCATTAAGGATCCCTTATACTGTAGCTCAACCGGTGGCATCATTCAATGCTCCTGATTATTCAACAGAAGACCTTAAAAACAGCAGGATCCCTGATTTCAGGAACACACTTTACTGGAACCCTTCACTTCAGCCTGACAAAAACGGCAAATACATGATTGAATTCTGGAGCTCCGATTTTGTTTCAGATTATGTGATTAAAGTGGAAGGTGTGACCAGTGATGGAAAGATAGTTTCTCTGACTAAGACATTTTCTGTCAGATGATCTTTTTCCGGCAATAATTAACAAAACCTTAAGATGCTTTAAATTCTGATAAAGGATCGTATTGTCACCTATTTTGAGCGGTTTTTAGCTTCATTAAAGCATAACTATTAGATTAATAGCAAATAAGAGATTTATTTATTGTAAATATGGGTGTCTCGCCCTTGTTGATAATACGACTTCGAGAGATTCCTCATTCCTCCGCCAGCCGGCGGATTCATTCGGAATGACAGCAAAGGACAGTGGATGGAGGGAGGAGAGAGCGGGCAGAGCCCGCTCTCTCCTCCCCAATGACCCAATAAAAACCATGTCATTCCGAGCGTTAGCGAGGAATCTCTCTATCTCATAGTAGAATAATCTTATTTTGCCGCAAAACAATCCTATTTAATAGAAGATATATGATGTGATCGGTTTATCTAAACTTTGGGTGTCTTTCGCTCAAAACAAGATGGATCGTATTGTCACATCAGATTATTTTCCTATTTTTCTTTCGCAAAACTCTGATATATGAAAAATGAAAAAAAGACGACCAGGCGTGAATTTATTGCCAGAACAGGTATTATCTCTGCCGGTGTAGCAATGGGTGCCACATCCTTAAATGCTTCCGGTTATAGAAGGATCGCCGGGGCTAACGAAAAGATCAATGTAGGATTTATCGGTCTAGGTAACAGGGGGTCTCAGCTCCTTGGTCTCTTTATGGATCAGTCCGATGCCAGGATTGCAGCTTTCTGCGATATATACGAGCCTTATCTGCTCCGCGACAGGAACAAAGTTGATCCCAGGTACATTAAAGACCTTGGGGGTCAGATCCCGAAGATGGGAGAGAGCTTCCCCGATAAGGTGGAACACTATTCGGATTTCCGTAAGCTGCTGGAAAATAAAGATATAGATGCGGTTGTTGTTGCTACGCCTGATCACTGGCATGCTATCCAGATGATCAGTGCAGTGAGGGCAGGAAAAGATGTTTATGTTGAGAAACCTCTGACAGCTACAATTCACGAAGGACGGGCGATGGTTAATGCACAGAAGGAGACCAGGAAAGTAGTGGCTGTGGGGTTGAACAGGAGAGGAGCTCCCATTTATCAGAAGCTTGCGAAGGATATCCCTGCCGGTAAAATAGGTAAGGTTACTGTCGGGAAAGCATTCAGGATAAATAATATGTATCCGAATGGTATTGGTAAAATGAAACCCGAAGAGCCGCCTAAGGATTTTAACTGGGATATGTGGCTTGGTCCGCGTGCTTTCCGCCCTTATCAGTATAATATTTCGCCTTATAATTTTCGCTGGTGGAGCGACTATTCAAGCCAGATGGGAAACTGGGGTGTTCATTTTATGGATGTTATCCGCTGGATGATGGGTGAAAAGGCCCCTGTGGCTATAAGTGCCCATGGTGGCAAGTATGCAGTAAATGATGACAGGACTATACCTGATACAATGCAGGTAACTTATGAATTTGCTTCAGGAGCCATTGTTACTTTCTGTATCTATGAAGCCAGCAGCGGAAGTCTTTTCCAGTTTGGAGAAGTTGAGCTCCGCGGTACGCTCGGGACATTGCTGGCAGGAGAAAACGGCTATCGAATTAATCCAACCGGCAGCGGTCAGTTCCAGACATTTAAAAGTTCCCTTCAGCCTGAAGAGCTTTTAGTAAAAGATGCAATTCTCACTGATGGCAGCAGCGGAAATAGTACAGGGAATCTTGTAAGGAATTTCCTTGATTGTGTAAAATCAAGAGAGACTCCGTTATGTTCCATTGAAGATGGTCACAGGTCTACAAGCTTTGCACACCTTGCTAATATTGCCCTGGCCGTCAGAGACCGGCTGCAGTGGGATCCGGAAAAGGAACTATTCACAAACAACAAAACAGCGAATGATATGCTTCATTATAAATACCGTTCTCCCTGGAAACTCTAAAGATGTTTTAGAAACTTACACAGAGTTCCACTGAGACTTCACAGAGTTCCACAGAGCTGCAAATATTTAAGATCAGTTATTCTCTGCGTCTCTCTGTGCATCCTCCGGATTTCCTCCGTGTGAGTTCTTAATTTGAATTAATATGTAAATATCAGATTTAGATATAAAAGCAAAGATTATGATACAAAACCGCAGAGAATTCATCTCAACAATAGCTGCTGCAGGTGCATCAATACCACTGGGATCAGCATTTAATTCTCCTTCTGATTTATTTCAGGAGAAGAAGTATCCGCTTCGTATTTTTTCAAAACCTCTTGATAGTTATGATTTCGGTTTTATGTGCGAATGCATTAAGAAATCGGGTATCGGAGGAATTGATCTTACAGTGAGACCGGGCGGCAAAGTTGAGCCTCCAGATGTTGAAACTAAATTACCGGAACTGATCAAAGAGGCAAAAAAATATGAACTTGTCCTTGACATGATGGTCACCGGTATTGTATCACCCTCAGATCCCTTAACCGAAAAAGTTCTTCGCACTGCCTCTTCTCTGGGTATAAAATATTACCGTCTTGGTTATTATGAATTCGGTGATAAACAAGGCATATGGGAGACTCTCCAGATCCATAAGGCAACTCTTAAAGGTATTGCCGAACTGAACAGGAAGTATAACATCCACGGAGGTTATCAGAACCATGCCGGCACAAGAGTAGGAGGCCCTGTGTGGGATCTTCATGAGCTTCTTAATAACCTGCCCCCGGAATTTACAGGATGCCAGTACGATGTCCGGCATGCAATGGTTGAAGGGGCCAATTCATGGATTTTAGGGATGCGGCTCATGGCACCGTATATTAAGACGTTGGCCATCAAAGATTTTACCTGGGTAACAGGAGCAGGGAAGCCCCGGCCAGTTACAGTACCGATGGGTGAAGGGATGGTGAACTGGGATCTTTTCTTCAAAACGGTTAAGGCACTGAATATTTCAGGTCCCCTGACCCTGCATATTGAGTATCCGCTCCTTGAAAAGGGTGAAGAGAAATTATCTCTTGCACAGCAGCAGGAGATAATTGTCAGGAAGCTGAAGAAAGATGTCGATTTCCTTAATGGATTTCTTGTAAAATACGAACTTGTCTGATATGTCACCAACAAATCGTCGCGATTTTATTAAGGGAGGTCTTATGGCTGCCGGGGCAGCTGTAATGACTTCACCTCTTGATTTTCTGGTTTCAGGTTGTGCTCCGGCTGAACCAAAGAAAATTTCTGTTTCGAGAATAAGTTCCAACTTTGAAAGAGAACCGCTGATCCGCCCGTTTGGCTTTAAAGGTGGTTATATGAAAGAAATATGGCAGTCTGCAGCTTTCATCGAAAGCAGTTCCGGAGCACATTCAATAGGGCTTTGTTCTCAGAATGTCCTCTGGTCGGATGCAGGCGTATTTGCATCTCATTCTGAAAGCGGGGGCAATGCATTGATGTATGCCATGACAGAAAGAGCTTTGCAGATAATTAACGGGCAAAGCTTCACATCACCTGTCGAGTTGCTCGATTCTCTTTATCCTGAGGTATATGAATACGGGAGGAAAATTACATCCAGACCTGATCTGAGGAAAACATTTGCCCTGAATTCGCTGGTAGGAGTTGATAATGCAGCATGGTTACTGTATGCAAGAGAAAATGGCATTACAACATTTGATGCAATGATCCCCTCAGCATATAGACCTGCTCTTTCGCATAAACATGATAAGGTCGCAGCTATTCCTTTAATGGCATATGCTATTCCGATTGAAGAGATCAAAACAGCCACTGACGAGGGATATTTCTTCATGAAGATTAAAATAGGCCAGCCCGGTACTCAGGAAGAGATGCTTGCAAAAGACAAGACAAGGCTTACCTCCATCCATCAGGCAATAGGCAATATCAGTACAGCCTATACAAAAAACGAAAAACTGCCATATTATTTTGATGCAAACGGCAGATATGAGAAAAAGGAGACGCTGATGAAGCTTCTTGATCATGCACGTGCTATCGGAGCCTTCGACCAGATAGCAATTATTGAGGAACCATTTCCTGAAGAGGCTGAAATTGACGTAAACGATATTCCCGTAAGGCTTGCATCCGATGAGAGTGCACATACAGTAGAAGATGCTGTTCGACGTATTCAGATGGGGTATAAGGCAATAGCTCTCAAGGCAATAGCCAAAACCCTCAGCATGACGATGAAGATCGCCCAGGCTGCATACAAGCAAAATATTCCATGTTTTTGCGCCGATCTGACAGTCAATCCGATTCTTGTGGAATGGAACAAGAACGTGGCAGCACGTCTTGCCTCATTCCCCGGCATCGGCAACCTTGGGCTCGTTGAAAGCAACGGGCATCAGAACTATAAGAACTGGAATGCCATGCTTGAATATCATCCCCGGAAAGATGCTCCATGGGTGCATGTAAAGAGGGGTGTTTATGAACTCGATAATGAGTTTTACAGAACTGGCGGCGGCATTTTTGATCCGATACCGCATTATGAGGAGATGTTTGTGTCACATTAATTGATAATTAACTGATGGGAAAGGCAATATGTATTTTTATTTTTCTTCTGACAACCCAAATCTTGTCTGCACAAAGTTACCCTTTTCAGGATGTTAAACTTTCTGAAGATGAGAGGATCAAAAATCTGATCTCATTGATGACCGTCGATGAGAAAATCAATTGCCTCTCAACAAGAATTTCGGTTCCGCGTCTGGGTGTAAAAGGAACCCGCACAATTGAAGGATTGCATGGTCTGGCTTACAGCGGCCCGGCCAACTGGGCTGTCAGGGGAGCAAAGGCTGCCCCCACTACCACATTCCCTCAATCGATAGGTTTGGCTGAAAGCTGGGACCCTGAGCTGCTCAGAAAGGTCGCCGACTGGGAAGCAACTGAAGCAAGGTTCCTTGCTCAGAATACGAAGTTTGGCGTATCGGGATTAATTGTCTTTGCTCCGAATGCAGACATCGGTCGTGATATAAGATGGGGAAGAACCGAGGAGTGCTATGGTGAAGATCCTTTTCTAAACGGAGCGCTTGTAACTGCTTATGTTAAAGGACTTCAGGGAGATAATCCGGTTTACTGGAAAACAGCATCACTCATGAAGCACTTCCTGGCCAACAGTAATGAAAATAACAGGACAATTAACAGCTCTGATTTTGATGATAGACTCTTCAGGGAGTATTATTCATATGCTTTTTACAAAGGCGTTACTGAGGGTGGTTCACAATGTTTCATGACCGCATATAATAAATATAACGGTATCCCCTGCACAGTCAGCCCGGTTCTGAGAAATGTCACAATGAAAGATTGGGGCTTAATGGGCATCATTTGCACCGATGGAGGTGCTTTCAGACAGTTATTGACCACCCATGCTTATTATCCTTCCCTGGATATCGCTGCTGCACAATGTATTAAAGCCGGGATAAGTGTGTTTCTTGATAACTATGCAACTCCATTAAAGGAGGCTCTCGGAAAAGGTCTGGTGACCGAAAAAGAGATTGATGAGGCAATTTACCGGAATCTCAGGGTCGTATTGAAACTTGGTTTACTGGATAATTCACCTCAAAATCCTTATACCGGGATTGGAGTCTCTGATACGATTGCCCCATGGATAAAGCAGCAGGCACGCGACCTTGCCAGGGAAGCAACTCAGAGATCAATAGTTCTGCTTAAAAATGAAAATATGCTGCTTCCCCTTAAAAAGGAAAACATCAGGTCAATAGCTGTAATCGGACCTTCAGCAAATTTGGTAATTTCAGACTGGTATGCAGGCACTCCTCCATACAAAGTGAGCATTTTAAAGGGAATCAGGGATGCTCTTGGGGATAAGATAATTGTGCGATATGCATACGGAAACAAAGCCGATTCGGCAATTATAGCAGCAAAACAAAGCGATGTTGCAATTGTTTGCATCGGAAACCATCCTCTGAGCTATGGCCTTGGCTGGGGACAGAACATTGTCCCAAGTGATGGGAGGGAAGATGTTGACAGGCAGGCTATTACGCTCGAACAGGAAGATTTGTTAAAACTTGTTTATGCAGCTAATCCAAAAACTATCCTGGTACTTGTTTCAAGTTTTCCATATGCAATAAACTGGTCAAAGGAACATGTTCCGGCCATATTGCACATCAGTCAGTCGAGCCAGGAACTTGGCAATGCGGTTGCTGATGTGATTTTTGGAAAGGTCAGTCCTGCGGGACGACTGGTTCAGACATGGATAACTTCAATTGACCAGCTTCCGCCTATTCTCGATTACAATATAAGGAATGGAAGAACCTATATGTATATGAAGGATAAGCCGTTGTTCCCTTTCGGTTATGGATTAACTTATACGAGTTTCAAATATTCAAATCTACAGATGAATAAGAAGTCAATTGCGAAAGATGAAACTGTGAATGTCTCGTTCAGTCTCCAAAATACCGGTAATTATGACAGTGATGAGGTGGCACAGCTTTATGTCAGCTTCCCCGATTCGAAAGTTGAGAGGGCTGCAAAAGCTTTGAAAGGTTTTAAAAGGATTCCTGTACCAAAGGGAGGAACAGTTACAGTATCTATTCCTTTAAAATCAGATGATCTGCAGTATTGGGACACACAAAAACAGAAATGGGTACTGGAGACCGGAAAGGTGAAGTTCTTTATCGGATCATCTTCTGCTGATGCAAAACTCAATGGAGAATTGATGATAAAATGATGGTTTAACAGAGGTTTTTACACGGATTTTCATTATATTTGGTTATATATCAATGGATTTTTGAAGTATGAATACTCCTGAAGTCAAAGCATTTATCCGTCAGCACAGCAATCTGTTCTGGTATACTCCGGAAGACAAAAAGGAAGATATAGGACCTGAATTATTGGTGGAAACCATACTTAATTACGGTACGATGGATGATGTCAAAAACCTTTTAAAAATATTGGGCATCAAAGAAACCTCAAGAATATTTTTCAGTGCAGAGGGCAGAAAAAAGCTGAATTATTATCCTGAGGTATACAACTTTTTTTCGCTTTATTTTAAAAGATATGCATAGAGAGATCTTAACTGAAACCCAGGTTGCCCTTCTGCCCCTGATAAAACAATTTAAGCGTGAATTCTATCTTGTTGGAGGAACAGCAATTGCTTTGTATATCGGACACAGGAGGTCCATTGATTTTGACCTGTTTAAATATACATCTTTGAATCCCAAAGCTATTATAACAAAAGTAGTTTCATCTGGTCACCCATATTCAGTTACGCGAAGGGTTTCGGAGCAGTTGAATCTGACAATAAATGACGTAAAATTTACCTTCTTTGAATATCCCTTTCAATTAGAGGCAGGAAATTATTTTGAAGATTTTTTAAAAATGCCTGACCTCATTGATCTGGCAGCAATGAAAGCCTATACCCTTGGCCGAAGGTCAAAATGGAAAGATTATGTGGATTTCTATTTTCTTTTGAAGGATCATTTTTCTATTGGAGAGATTTCTGAACGGGCCGTTGGAATTTATGACCAGTTATTCTCTCCTAAACTATTCCGTGCACAATTAAGCTATTTTCAGGATATCAGTTACATCGAGGCTGTTGAATATATGGTAACTATACCCTCAGATGATGAAATCAGACAATTTCTGATTGACAAAGCACTTGATTTTGAATTCTAGATATCAGGAATGAGTTGCTGAATGATGCTCTTTCAGGGGTTTTTCCGGCCTTAAGCCCCTGCATAAACCAGCATTACCAGTCCGACAAGGTAAGCCAGAAACATCAGTAATATCATGGTATTAACTGGTTTTGATGCTCCCTTGAATTCCTTCCATATAAAGACGCCCCATAATGCAGCAATAAGTGTCGCTCCCTGACCGAGTCCGTATGAAATTGCAAATCCGGCTTTCCCCGAAGCTATTATACTCATTGACATCCCTAAGTTCCAGATCACACCTCCGAGAATTCCGGTAAGATGAACTCCTGCACTTCCTTTTTTATAATCGCTGAAGGACAAAGGTACTCCTTCGATTGGCTTCTTCATAAGAAGATAGTTAAACAGGAAGTTGCTCACCAGAACTCCGGTTGCAAAGAAAAACAATGCACCATAAGGAGTTAGTTTTCCGGCTTCGGGATTTACAAAATCTGAAGCCATTGAACTTGCGACAAACCTGTAGAAAAGCGACATCAGAACGCCAGCTGCAACTGACAACATAATACCTTTTCCGGATACTTTCTTCTGCGAGGTGCTGTGTTTTTTATATGCGATTGCATCGATAATGATGGCAGCTACAATAAGCGCAACACCTCCAAAAAGGATCATCGGATTACCCTGGGGAACAAAAACATAATTTATGATCACTCCAAGCGCAAGTGCAATACCGACGCCTACAGGGAATGCCACGGCCATACCTGCAATGGCCATAGCTGCTACAAGCAGGATATTTGAAGCATTGAAAATTACTCCACCCAGGAACGAGTTGAAGATATTTTTTGCGTCAGCCTGTGCAATGTCTGCAGTAAAGCTGCGGCCATTTTCTCCCGAACTTCCCAGTGTAAAACCAAGAAGCAGCGAGAAGATTACAATCCCCAGGACATAGTCCCAGTAAAACAGTTCAAACCGCCATGATTTACCTGCAAGCTTCTGGGTGTTACCCCAGGAACCCCAGCATAACATAGTAACGATGCAGAGAATTACTGCGAGTGAATAAGATTGAGGTATAAACATGATTTAAAGATAAAAGATACAAGATACAAGATAAAAGATAAAAGTTTGGGGTAGGATTGTTATTCAAATGAAAATTTAAAGTTATCGCTCTTTTTTGAGGCTGTCTTAAATATTGTTGCGCCGGTGATATAAACTTTAGTTCCGGTAGATTCCGGCCGTTTTTCACCCTTTACAATCAGCTTTACTTTATGTTCACCAGGCTGAAGGTTCAGGACATGCCAGATACTTGTTGTATGCTGCTGCTTTGCAAAATCATAATAAGTATCGATGCTGCGGTGAAGCATTCCATCAACATAGACATCAGCTTTTCCACCATCCCTGTACCAGTTTCCTTCAATTGAGATCCCGGTGCCGGTAAAAACAAATTCAAGCTCATCACCTTCATCTTCAGAATAGATCGATTGCCTCGTCACCTTCTTATCTCTGCCGGTTACTTCGAAGGGCTTCCATTTTCCTTTGAATGACCATACATTTTCATCAAAAACGGATACTCTTTTATCAAATACAACATTTGGGAATGCAACTTCAAGGTTCGGGGCTTTTGGAGCCTGGAATTTGACTTTGATTTTTTTAACAGTAACCATTCCTCCCTCTTCTGCAATCAGATTGAGGGCATACTTATAGGTACTGTTTACGGCTGAATTAAATGAATAAGAAGTATTAATAAACAAGGAATCGCCAATCTCTTTTATTCCTTTCTGCATATTTTCAGGAAGGTTACTAAATCCTTTTATTACACCAAGAACTGCAAGCGCATTTGAAGGATTACAATCAGAATCCTGCCCGCATCTGGTGGATATCTCAAGGGTCTTCAGCGGGTCACCTTCACCATAAAGCAGTCCCATAACAATATATGCACCGTTCAACTTGGCATCTATATTAAAAGTTGATCCGGCACCGCATATGTCAACATCTCCCCATTTATTCTCAAGCTCCTTCCATGCTGCCTTCCAGTTGTCAGGGTATTGTCCGTGAAGCTTGATCACATCTTTAATAATCTTAAAATAGTCACTCTCCGGGGGTAAAGAAAGAAGAGCCTTCTCAATTATTTTAAGAATATCTGATTCGAAAAATGCTTCCGAGTAAAGAGCTGCCACGAACATCCCGCCGTATAGTCCATCTCCGTAATTCATAATCCTTCCGATCTTATTTGCGATCTGCTGAGGCTTTTTGCGGCATACCGGGACACATAAAACCGATATAATCTGCTTCGATCTGAAAATCAATATCATCTGCATGAAGATTATATTCAGGAGTTCCCGAGAGTGGAGCAAATATGCTGTCATAGTAATTCTTCCTTGCCTGCATATTGGCATGCCATAACCCATATCCTGCTTTGGCGAACATCTCCTGAAACTTTTTCGAAGGTGCATCAATGCCATATTTGTCCATCGACATCAGGAATGTAAGCTGAACATAAAGATCATCCTGCCAGATACTTCCCTTGATATCAGCAGGTTTCCACTTTATTGAATCTTCATATATCCTGCCCTGTGCCCTGAATTCGGTAGGTGCACCATAGGTTACACCTATCATTTTACCGGCCCAGCCACCGGCAATTTTATCCCTCAGTTCTGCAGGAGAAATTGTTCTGAACTCGCTTAATGAATTCTTTAAGCCCCCCTTTAAGATGGACGAGGTTTTTTTTATTGGTATATGCATCATCCTGTTTTCAATAAATCTGGCTATATCCTTTACCGGCATCTTTTGAATCACATATTGATGTTTCCCTTCAGGATCATCCTTCCAGCGATTTCTGCCATCGGGATTAACAATAATTGTCCCTCTCCTTGTATCAAAAAATCCTTCGGTTCCATAAACACCGATCAGCACTGCAGTCTCATCCCAGCTCATCCGGCCATATTTATCTTCAGCCGACAAGGGGATGCTTATCCTGAAAACATCCTTGACAGGACTGTTTTTAATATCAGAGTCTACCAGTCGTAATCCGGTAAATATTTTTGAGCCTATTTCAAAACCTGTGAAAGAGATTTCACCAGGCCAGTCTTCGAAAACGTGTTTTGAAGCTGTTGAATCGATGTAGATATTGAATTCCCTTCCTTCAGGAAACCGGCCTGCCATCGAAACAAGCTTACTGACTTTTTTTGCGACCAGCTCTTTTCCTGAAAACGGGCTTAAGCTATCGGGTTCTGACTTAAGCAGATTGCTGAGATTGGTAAGAAATCCGACTGTAACGATTGTTACACTTTTATCGGGCTGACTGTTGAGAATTTTCCTGTAAATACTTACTGCATCTGGTGCTTCGCCGGTTGAGGCTGTTTTGTGGGGATATTTTGCAACAATTGAATCAGCCCAGTGCTGTGACGATCCAAGGTTTGCACCGGCTCCTTTCGGCGACCCTAAAGGGAGATCAGGTCTGTTGAAGTACGTATTAATCACCTCAATTGACGGTATAACCAGTTCATTTTTATTTGAAGAGATGGTCGCAAGTATTTCTACTTTCCCGCTGTCGGCCATAGCATGGAGGAAGGCTAATGCACCGACATCATCGTAATCAGGACCAAGATCAGTGTCGAAGATGATTTTAACAGGTGGAACTGACTTTTTATGTGTCTGGTTAGCACAGCCGTATAATATAAGAGTTGACAAAAAAATGATAAAAAGATTTTTCATAGTACGGATTCAATATAATAACTATATAATTTCGTTTCTGTAAGGTGCTGAAGCCTGGGCTCCCAACCGTGTTACTGAAATTGAAGCCGCTTTGTTCGCAAAAATAACCGCATCTTTCAATTCTATACCTTCTGCCAGAGCCACTGATAGTGCACCGTTAAATACATCACCTGCAGCAGTTGTATCGACAGCTTCCACTTTAATCCCCGGTACCATACCCGTAAATTCTGCCGATTTAATAAAAGCCCCGGATGCACCAAGTGTAATGATGACATTTTTGACTCCCTTTTTCTGCAGAGAAAGTGCTGCTTCTTCAGCCGTTGAATTATTATTAATATGAATACCTGTAAGTATTTCTGCTTCAGTTTCATTTGGAGTAATCAGCCAGGTACAGGCTAACAGCTCATCGGATAATTTCTGTGCGGGAGCCGGGTTCAGGATTACTTTAATGCCTTTTTCACAAGCATTCTTTACTGAAAACTCAACTGTAAGTACCGGTATTTCAAGCTGAAGAAGAAGAATTCTGTATTTTTCCGCATTAAAGACCTTATCCGGAATGTCTTCAGGTTGCAGGTTGCCATTTGATCCCGGAGCAACCACGATGCTGTTTTCCCCGGACGAATCGACAGTGATCAGAGCCACTCCTGAAGGGAGTTCAGTATCTTTTACGACATACCGGATGTCAATACCTTCTCTCATAAAGAGTCCGACCGCCTGTTTCCCGAACAGGTCGTCACCTCTTTTTGTGATGAAAGTGACATTTCCCCCAAGCCGTGCAGCAGCAACTGCCTGGTTAGCACCTTTCCCTCCCGGATTCATTAAAAATGTCCCGCCAAGGATAGTCTCACCAGGTACCGGCATCTTTTCAGTTTTGATGACCATATCGGTGTTGGAACTGCCTATAACTAATATACGGTTCATACTATTTATTAAATAAAAGCTTTAGTGTAAGCACCAGATTCAGGAGGTGTTACTCTAGCTGAAGTCGATCATTGCCTTCATGACTCCGTCGCCATAAGCAGCTACAAGGTCAAAGGCTTCCCTGGTACGATCGAACGGAAAGCGATGTGTGATCATATTTTTTACATCGATATCACCTCTGTTCAACATATCAAGGGCTGATTCAACACAGTCAAGCTGTCGCCTTATAAATTGAATCATAATCTCCCTGCGCCGGGTGTTTTCAACATTAACTGACCATGTGTCGAATTCCGGAATACCCACGACCATTATCTTTCCCCCGGGTTTCATTATATCCACAGCCTGGTCGAGAGCCTCCTGCTGACCACAGCATTCAAAAACAACATCGAGTCCCAACGGCTCTTTCTGTTTAATCTGCTGAGCAACATTCACCTTCAGCGGGTTGCCTGTATAAAAGGCTCCCTCTTTCACTGCTACTGAAAGACGTTCGTTAATCTTATCTGTAACATAAATATTATCAACACCTTGTGCCTTTGCAGCGAGCATTACACTCATTCCAATCGGGCCAAATCCAAGAATGCCAATATTCAATCCTTTAACCCCTCCGGATTTTTTCACCGAGTAAATCCCAATGGTAAGGGGTTCCGAAATTGAGCCATGGTCAGGCGTCAGATTCCCGGATAATGGAAAACAGTTCGCCTCTGGCATAACGATATATTCACAAAGAGCACCATCAGCCTGTCCCGGACATCCAAGGAACCTAATTTTCCGGCATGTATGATGTCTTCCGGCACGGCACTGATCACATTCATAGCATGGCATTGCAGGGTCAATCGCTATTGTATCACCGGGTTTCACCCTGGTAACAGAGCGACCTGTTTCAATAACAACTCCGGCCGCTTCGTGACCGACTGAGAAAGGAAACTTAACCTCCTGTGAACCTATCTTACCCTGTGTGAAATAGTGAATATCAGATCCGCAAATACCCAGGACTGACATTTTTATCTTTACGTCTTTAGGGTTTTTAATTATGGGATCCGGAACATCTTTCATCTCTATCTGCCGGATTCCGGTTAGCATCATTGCTTTCATGAGTTGATCTTTTTATCTTAGGTAAACAAAGATAATGATATCAAATGTAAATCCTTTGTGTTACTTTGTAGTGAATCTCACAAAGGTTAACAAAGGAGTATCTGAAATAAATGAGAAAGATTTACGGTATTGGAGAGACGGTTTATGATATCATCTTTAAGGATGGTGTGCCTCAGACTGCGAAGGCAGGGGGGTCTGTCCTGAACAGTATGGTTTCGGTTGGTCGGATCGGATTGCCGGTATCGTTTATAAGTGAATATGGTCAGGATGACGTCGGTAACCTGATTGACAAATTCCTGAAAGGAAATGGAGTCAATACCTCCCCGGTACATCGCTATATAAATGGCAGCACATCACTTGCTCTGGCTTTCCTTGACAATAAAAACGATGCTCATTATACCTTTTATAAAGATTACCCGGGGAAAAGACTTGAAACAGAATTCCCTGAAATCAGGAAAAATGACATCGTTCAATGCGGTTCCTATTACGCAATCTGGCGGGAAATAAGAGAGAAGTTCAAAAGATTCATTAAAAGTGCGGGGGATAAGGGAGGATTAATCCTGTATGATCCGAATTTCAGGAAATCACATCTTCTGGAGCTTGATAAACTTAAGCCATTGATAATTGAGAATATGGAAATGGCAGGAATTCTGAGGGGATCGGATGAAGATTTCAGGAATATTTTCGGAGCTCGAAATCCGGATGAAACCTGGGAGATTGTCAGTAAATATTGCAAGTGTATGATATACACTTCAAATGAATCCGGAGTTTATGTCAGAACTCCTTCATTCGCCGGAAAATTTCCTGTACGGAAAATAAAACCTGTAAGCACCATCGGTGCTGGCGATAATTTCAATGCAGGGATAATTGCCGCTATATATAAGAATGATTTAACCAGGGATGAGCTTGAAGAAATGGGAGAGGATAAGTGGGCAAAAGTAGTTGCCACTGGTGTCGATTTTGCTACTGAAGTCTGTATGAGCTATGAAAATTACATCTCGCAGAAGTTTGCGGCAAGATACAAAGATTAAATTACCCCCCATCCCCCCTAAAGGGGGGTTGAAACCCATTACAGGCTTCGATTAAAATACTGCTGGGTTTATAACCCCCCTTTAGGGGGGATGGGGGGTTTAATCCCCCAAAGTGGGAAGGAGTGATCAGATCGGCTTCGCATTTTGAAGCAGGTACTTTTCTGCATTAAGATTCCAGATGAAATCGTTTTTTGAAACAATTTCATTCAGACCGGCATAGAAAGGATCCTTTTTGCCCGGTTCCCCCAGTTTGTCCAGTGAAACCAGAGGCATGGAAATATTGGTATAGATAAGTTTTTTTCCGCCCGGGATCTGAGGCAGGTTCAAAGTTGTACTGACAACTGCATCAAGTCCGCCGACATGTGTGATCATGACTGCCGGATTGATCTTTCCTTCACCCATAAGTTTCAATGATTCACGCATATCATCTGTGTTACCGCCGGATGTGCCCACAATATGCGTAAATGCATAATGTACATTGTAAAAATTAAACTCAGCTTTGAATTCAGGGTTAACAGGCCCGGCAAAAAAATTAAGACAACCATCGAATCCGAGAATTGCATCGCCCTGTTCGACAATCGGTTTCACAGGTGCAAAAATGAGTACATCATCAAAACCTGTTCCACCTGTGAGTTCTCTTAAATGTCTTACGGGATCATTCATTTTCCCGGTATTGACATAAACAAGCTTAACACCTTCTTTGTCGGCATGTTCAGGTGTAAACAGGGATGCTGCTCTTGAAAGACGGTTATCGTCAATGTCAGTCACAACTAGTAAACCTGGTTTACGGTTCTGGTGAAGTGCATAATCTATTGCTCCGAGTCCCATTGGCCCGACACCGGCCAGTATTGCCATTTTACCGCCTTTCCTGATACCCATTTCATGGATATAAGTTCCGGGAGGTATATGATAGCTTGCATGAAAAGCACCTACAATGCACGACATTGGTTCTGATAGTGATGCAGGGAAAAAAGCTTCACCATCATATTGAAGCAGACAATCGGCCTCCATTACAATATTCGGGATGATAATATGTGTTGCATCACCACCGATATACCTGAACGAATAACCTGGAGCATCAAGGGACCCGGTCTTTGCCATCGCCGGCTGAATTGAAAATTTCTGACCCTTGCGGAATTTATCCTGCCATTTTTTGCCAACTTTCAGGATGATTCCTGAAAATTCATGCCCGATAATTGTTGGATTTTTAAGAATATCATTCGGTACCCTTTTATGGTCTGCTCCCTGCAGTGCAGCCTTATGCGACGACATACAGATGCTGTCGGAAATGACCTGAGCAAGGATCTCATCATTTTTCATCTCCGGAAGCTCAAATTCCTCAAGCCGGAGATCCTTCTTACCGTATATTCTTACAGCCTTAGTTTTCATATATTCATTTTTTTCTTCCTGCCGCCCGCCGCATGCCGCCTATCCCATCATAACCTGCCCGCCTGTTACCGGCACAGCCTGACCCGTCTCATATTCCTGATCCACAATATATAACAGCGCTTTCATAACATCTTCAAGCCGGCATCCACGTTTCATCGGTACCTGCCCTTCATAAAAGTTTTTGACATCATCGATAGTCCTGGCACCGGGAACCTTACCCGTTTTAAGATACTGAACAAATAGCCCGTTCTTAGGATCTGACCATAGCGGTCCTTCATAAAAATTGCCGGGACAGATAGAATTTACTTTTATCCTGAAAGGAGCAAGCTCCAGGGCAAATGACTGTGTAAGCCCAATGCTGCCGAATTTAGATCCTGCATAGGCAAAATTCTTTTTGCTGCCGCGAAGCCCCGATTTGGAATTGATTTGTATTATGTCGGTAAAATAATCAGGTTTCTCCTGGTTCTGCTGCTTCATGACCTCTGAGGCATATTTGGTACAGTAGAAATACCCGTTGTAGTTTATACTGGTCGTTTCTGAGAAGACTCCGGGTTCCATTTCATCAAGTCCGCCGGCTCTCAGTACCCCTGCATTACTTACCATTATATCCAGTCCGCCGAATTCACTTACAGTAGCAGCTATAAGTTCCTTTACTGAATCAGGGGAAGAGACATCTGTTTTAACGAATACTGCTTTGCCTGTCGATTTTCCCTTATTTAGTTTTGAGACAAACAGCTGCCCCGCATCTTCATTCACATCAGCCACAGCTACATTGAGGTTAAGCCTGAATAACGATTCGGCTATCCCGGCGCCAAACCCCTGAGCTCCGCCGGTTATAATGGCAATCTTATTTGTCAGCTTGTTTGCCTCACAGCCTGATTTGGCAACTTTCCTCCTGTAATTTTCCACTTCCCACTGGTCAATAAATGCAACCTGCCCGGGAGTAAGAAATTTGACACCACCACACTGCTGCGCATAATGGCTGATCCTGACGAGGTCTTCATATACATCAAGTACAGTTTCAGCAGAAGCATAGCTGTCGTCAGCGGTAAAAACACCCATGTCTTTTATTACTATCACTTTAGGCAGGTATCCATATTCATTCTTAAAGCGTGGAAGCTGTGTCCTGAAGGAGTCAAGAATCTTATCTGCAGTAGAAGATTGTTCAATATAAAGAAACCTCGTCTTGCAATAAACAATAATATCAGGGGTAAGCGGAAGGGATATTTTATGAAATTCCTGCTGATTTGCATAATATTTTGAAATCAAGGTATTATGTCTGTACCTGATTACTTTTGATTTTTCTTCAGACAGCATTATCCTTATTACGGGGAGAACCTTATGAAGAAGCTGATTATAAGGAAGCTGCTTAATTCCGGAAATATATGGAATCTGTTTCTCGATGGTTGAGATTATTCCGTCGTATATGCTTTTTATCTCATCTGTTGTATCTGCTCCTGCAAAAACTCCATGGTTTTCAAGGAAGATAATTTTGGGATCGGAACTGAACTTTTGCCGATACTTCACGATTTCCTTTTCAAGCTTCTTAAAGAGAGTATACCCGGGATCGGTGTAAGGAACAAAAAGGACTTTTTCTCCAAAGAGCTGCAGAGTAAGATTCATAGCATTTCTGCTGCATAACATACCGTTAATGAGAGTAGGATGAAGGTGTACCACAAACCTGTAACGGATCATCTCATGAAGCGAAGTTTCGACTGAAGGGCGCTTGTTCGGGGAGGGATCCCTGATGCTTTTATACAGATCTGTCCTGACCTCATCTTCTCTTTTTACCGGATCGTCCGAATAAACCTTTACCGATATTTCCTTAAGCTTCTCCCTGTTTAATGCTACAAGACCTTCTTCGGTTAGTTCTGCCAGAGACTGGCCGCTTGCTTTAACCCAGACCGTCTGCTCATCCTTATATGATGTATTCCCGCCTCCTGCAATGACAAAGTTCTTGTCGGACCCGTAAAACTTTGATATCTCAATCAGTTTTTTAATTTCCTGATTCATATTGCTTTCTGTTTAAATAATATTCAATTACCAGTTCACCCAGTTTTACCAGTTCATTCTTCTGATCAATACAGAGTTTGCCATCGTCACGAACGTAACCCTGACGGTTATGTGCCCTGAGGTATTGATGGGCTGCAATGACACATGCCCCTTCCCATCCGATTCGTTTCAGCGAGTCATCAAGCGGTGTCATACCTCTTGCTGTGACAGTCAGGGGTGTGAGCTCCGGTGTATTATGTTCTGTTCCGAAAGTGATCACGAACCCTTTCCTGTTAAAAAACTCAACAAATTTCGAAAGGACGGAATAATCATTTCTGCCAGGCATAAGCTCAATGCAGCCTATTCCAAGTGAAGAAAGCGAAGCATGAAGCTTTTCTGCATCAGCTTCATATTCAGTGAATTTACCTGAAGGATCATCTAGCAGCACAGGATAACATGGAATGCCGCCGGCTTTAACAATTATTTCAATAATTTTTTTAAGTTCGAGGAAAGAGCTTTCGTTTTCTTCCACAAATGCAGCACCGCCTGCTTTCAGGAGGTTTGACCTTATTTCGTTCTCCAGTGCAGCAGGATTGCTTATCCCGGTCTTTGATTTCTTACCGCCATAGAGTGATTCAATAAAACTCATCTGGTCATCCGGATTATTGTAGTTTTCGGCAGCCAGATGCCTTACTGCTTTTGCCAGGTGCCTCTCTCTCACAAGTTCATGAGCAAATCTATCCCTGACTCTGTCATAAGAAAGTGAAAGTGATGGATTTGTATTGTTAATCAGACTGTTAAGCTTTACAATCATGGCTTTCACCTGGTCCTGACTCTCCCTTTTCACCCTGATTAGATGCCATTTCTGCATCCATGTCAGCGAAAACGGGTAATCGAGTCCCTTACCGCTGAAATATATCCTGCCCGGATTATTCGGATCATTAATTCTGATTCCACTTTTCTGTTCTGCTTTCAGCAGGCCAATAAATTCAATATTAAAAAGCGGAAAGATATTGTTTCGCAGGCATCCATTATAAAATGTTTCATATCCGTCTGCAACGAAGAAATCATTAATACCCAGAACCGAGATATTCTCCTCTTTTGCCATCTGGAAAGCTTTTTCCATTTTGTCAAAAGCGCTGAATGAAAAAGGAGTATGAATATGACAGTTTACCTCCCTGTAGGCTGGAAGAATTATTCCATTAATTCTTTTGTGCAGTTCATCGAACCAGGGGAGGCAGGACAGAAAATTTTTATTCACCTTTTAAAGTTTTGTATCTATTTTAATATCAGAAATATAATTATTAATCATCTTAATCTCATCACTTGTAAGCATAAAGTCTGCTGCACCTTTGTTTTCCACTACTTGTGCCGGATTTCTTGCACCTGCAAGTGCACAGGTTATCCCCGGCTGGTGTATTGTCCAGTTCAGCACAAGTTGAGATAATGTTGCATTATGACCTTCAGCAATTGGTCTTAATTTTTCAAGGAAGTTAAGTATTCTTGTAAAATTAGGTTCTTTATAATAGAGAGTATCTGGCCGGGTATCGCCTTCATTGAACTTATGTCCGGGTTTTATTTTTCCCGATAATAAACCCCTCTGGAGCGGTGAATATGCCAATATACCGATATTCTTTTTAATACAAAATGGGACCATACTTGTTTCAATTTCTCTCCTGACCATGCTGTAAGGGACCTGGCTTGAAACAAGAGTGATTGATTTTAATGCTTCTGATAAAAGCTCAGAGGAATAATTGCAGACTCCCGCAGCTCTGATCTTCCCCTTCTGAATGAGGATTTCAAGAGCTTCCATTGTCTCTGACACTGGTGTTGTCGGATCAGGCCAGTGTATCTGAAACAGGTCGATATAGTCTGTCTTAAGACGCCTCAGGCTGTCATCACAATCCTGAAAAACCTTACTCTTTGAAGAATGCCTGTAGATGTTTATGTCTTTACCTGCGTTGTCTTTCGAGGCAAAGTAGAATTCTCCCTCTTTCTTATCCCATGCCATTCCGAATTTTGTAAGAAGCTGGACTCTGTCCCTTTTGCCTGCAATAGCTTTACCCACAAGTTCTTCGCTTAAACCGAATCCATAGACCGATGCAGTATCAATTGTTGTCATGCCGTTGTCAATTGCTGTCTCAACGGCTTTTATTGCATCTTTTGTATCAGATCCTCCCCACATCCATCCACCTATAGCCCAGGCGCCGAAGGCTATGGCTGATATTTCAAGGTCCGATTCTCCTAATTTTCTGATTTCCATACTTTCGCCATTTACCAATTCAGAGCTTCTTCAGGAACATTTTGCAGACTATCACATATCCAGTCAGCTTCGTAAAGCAGAGACCTGTTAAATGAAGTAGTCACTGCCAGGCATCTGCAACCAGCTGATTTTGCAGCTTTTATGCCACTTACGGCATCTTCAACGACAAGACACTCTTCAGATTTCAGCCCGATCTTTCCGGCAGCCATTATATAGATATCGGGGAAAGGTTTTTTATTCACCACATCTAGCCCATTGACAGTTGCCTGAAATTTCGATGCAGGGATACCTATTTCATTCAGATTAGCTGTCATTTTTACTCTGTCGGCACTTGTTACAAGGGCCAGCTTAAATCCACGGTCTATGCACGAGTCAACAAACCTGCGGGCTCCCGGCAAAGGCTTCAGATTACCCTTAATTATATTCTGGTAAATCTCATAAGTCCGTTCTTTTACCTTTTCGATATCGACTATGAGGTTATATTTTTCAGCAACTCCTCCGATATACCTGTTCTCACCGGTCCCGACAAATGGTTTAAAGTCTTCCGGTTCAACCTTCAATCCGATTTCTGAAAACATCATTATTGCAGCTTTGCAGATAAACGGTTCAGAATCGGAAAGCACCCCGTCCATATCAAAAAGCACACCCCTTATCATCTGAATAATTTTTCGATTTGGCGGAGCCTGCCAGTACTCAGAACCTTTTTCTTACCTGTCATTTCTACGATCAGAGTCATCTTAGCAGCATTTTCAAGCACTTCAATCTTCTCAAATGCCTGCAAAAGAGTCGATCCTGTTGTAATAATTCCATGGTTTTCGAGCAGCAGGATATCAGATTCAGTCGAATTCTGTGCAACAATATTGGCAAGCTCTTCAGATCCCATCAGTGCATAAGGTACAAACCGCGGCTCACCGCAGATAGCCCTGGCTTCCGCAGTGAGACTGGTATTGATGGTGGATTTCATTGCCGTAAATGATGATGCAAAAACCGGATGAGCATGAACGATAGCTGTCATATCCATATTCTTCTTATAAATATTGATATGAAGCGCATATTCGATTGAAGGTTTAAGGTCAGGAGTCAGGTTTTCGCCAAGAAGTGACATCACACCGACCTCTTTCCATCTCATAATGCTTTTATCGGTTGCCGAGGGAGTAATTGCTATAAGGTCATCAGATATGCGCAGACTTATATTTCCTCCTGAGGTCGTTGTAAGTCCCTTTTTGTAAAGGCGGCGCATAAAACAGGCAACCTCCTTACGCTCCTTTTTGTATTTCATGACTTTCTTCATTCCTTAAAATTCATTATTGTACGAGGTCAATAATGCCATTTAATACATACTGAGGACGATATGGATAATTGTCTATATCATCCCTTTTCGTTATTCCGCTTAATACAAGGAGAGTATCAATTTCAGATTCCAGGCCGCACCTTACATCAGTATCCATTCGGTCGCCGATAACAATTACCTCTTCCGTCTTTAAACCAAGTATCCTCCTGGCTATACGCATCATGAGAGGATTTGGTTTCCCCACAAAGTATGCTTTTTTACCGCTTGCAATTTCAATAGGAGCTATCAGAGCTTTGGTTGAAGGTGCAATCCCGTTTTCCACAGGCCCGCTGACATCGGAATTAGTGCCGATAAGCCGCGCTCCTTTAAGTACCAGGTTAACAGCCAGTTTAATATTTTCAAAATTATATCCGTGAGTTTCACCCACCACAACATAGTCGGGATTGACATTATTAATTGTATATCCTACACTATAAAGCGCATGTATCAATCCTGCATCCCCGATTATATACACGCTTCCGTTTGGTTTCTGGCTTGAAAGGAATCCTGCTGTGGCAAGAGCGCTGGTATAAAAATGATCCTCCCCGACATTTATTCCGAGCCTTTCCAGTTTTTCCTGCAGCTCCTTTGTGGTCCTTTCACTGGAATTGGTAAGGAAAAGATATTTCTTTCCGGTGTTTTCCATCCATGTCACGAATTCATTAATACCCGGCAGAAGCTTATTCCCATGATAGATGACACCATCCATATCAATAATGAAACCTGCTTTTGACCTTATATTTTTTATGATTTGTTCCATAGCAAACTAATTAGAATTGTAAAGATATTAAAAGGAATATTTCATCCAATTTCTATTTTAGATTCTTACCCCCTTTCCCGTCCCGCCTAAGCGGGATGCCTTACAATTTGCTCCTTCCCCCCTGGGGGAAAGCCTGCCCCGCTTCGGCGGGGGTTGGGAAGGGGGTATTAGTTTATATTGGATTTCAACAATTCCTATTTTCCGAGGATAGATATTAATTATTACACTCCTTCTTTATTTAATTCAATAGTCTTCTCAGCAGAAAAGTCATGTTTCGTTTGATGTCCTTTCAGTGGATGAATCTTTTCGTGAATAGCATCAATTATCCAGTCGGGCTGAGGGAAGAAGTACTGTTCCATTTCATGTGCAGGAATGATCCAGTTTCGTGATCCTACAACAACAGGAGGTGCATCGAGATAATCAAATGCAAGCTCGGTTATTGTCTGCGCCATCTCTTTAAGGAATGATCCGCGTGCCGATGCATCGCTGGTCAGAATTATTCTGCCAGTTTTTTTAACAGACTCAATTACAGGCTGATAGTTGAACGGCACAAGAGTCCTGGCGTCAATCACTTCTGCACTCACATCATAAGTCTGCTGCAGGATATCTGCTGCTTTTATTACCGGGTACAGTGTGGCACCTATTGAAAGGATTGTAATTTCACTACCGGCTCTTTTTATGTCGGGTTCGCCAAAAGGTATCTCATAGTAGCCTTCGGGAACGCCTGATTCATGGAACATCTCACCAATATCATAGATCCGCTGGCTCTCAAAGAAGATAACGGGATCTGTCCCCTGCAATGCAGTATTCATCAACCCTTTTGCGTCATAAGGGGTTGCCGGAAATACAACTTTCAATCCCGGAATATGTGCGGTCAGCGATGACCAGTCCTGTGAATGCTGGGCTCCGTACTTTGAACCAACAGAAACTCTTATTACAACCGGCATCTTTATAATATTTCCGCTCATTGCCTGCCATTTTGGAAGCTGGTTGAATACTTCATCGCCGCATCTGCCAAGAAAATCACAGTACATGATTTCGGCTATTACCCTTCCTCCGCACATTCCATAACCAATTGCAGTACCGACAATTGCACCTTCTGATATTGGTGAATTGAAGAGCCTGTGATAGGGGAGAGCCTCTGTCAGACCCCGGTAGACTGCAAATGCACCGCCCCAGTCTCTGTTTTCTTCGCCCCAGGCAACAAGAGTCGGATCTTTATAAAAGCGGTCAATTATAGCCTCAAAAATACCATCACGAAGCTGATATACCTTAGCTTTTGAAACAGGCTTTCCATCTTTATCTTTATAAAACCTCTCCTTGTTTTTCAATGATTTGACCCGTGGATTCTCATCGAGCGGAAGCAGTGTCTCCGGTGTACCCTCCTCCATTCTGTCAACAGATCCGTTAGAGAACATCATTTTGCCAATTGAATCCGGGTCACTTGAAAGGTCCAGCCTTGGAGAGATATCATCATTTACTGACAGTTTCAGTATATGAGCTACCAATTCGGTTGTTTCATGTCTTATCTCGTCTAAATGATCCTGTTTTACAATTCCAGCTGCAACAAGTTCATGTCCATAAGTTATAATAGAGTCTTCCTTCTGCCATGCTTCAATTTCTTCCTTTGATCTGTAGGATGAGGCATCAGATGGTGAATGTCCGCTTATCCTGTATGTAAGAGTATCGAGAAGAACGGGTCCCTTCTTTTCAGCCAGAAGCTTTTTCTTCCTTTTAAATGCGTCAATTACGGCGAGAGGGTTATATCCGTCAACGCGCTCTGAATACATGGATTCCGGATTGACGCCAGCGCCAATACGGGCGAGGATTCCAAATCCCATTGTTTCACCCATAGTCTGGCCGCCCATTCCGTACAAGTTGTTCATGAAGTTGAATATAAGAGGCAGCCCGCCTTTATATTCTCCCTCCCAAAGCGTTTTAAACTGGTCCATGGTTGCAAAACAGATACCTTCCCATACCGGGCCGCAACCCAAAGAAGCATCACCAATATTGCAGACGACAATTCCCGGTTTCCGGTTTATTTTTTTGTAAAGTGCAGCACCGACGGAGATATCACCGGATCCTCCAACGATTGCATTGTTCGGATAAATGCCAAAAGGTGTGAAGAAGGCATGCATTGAGCCTCCTAGCCCTTTATTGAAGCCATTTTCACGTGCGAATATCTCAGAAAGTGCCCCATATAACAGAAAGTTCACTGCCAGCTCTTTAATGTTACCCCGGAAGCCTTTTTCCACTACCTTCAGGGCACCACCGCCAAAATAATTGCTCATTATAGTATAAAGGGCATCCTCATCAAGCTTGTTGATGGATGAAAGACCTTTTGCAAGTATCTCCCCATGACTGCGGTGCGAACCAAAGATGAAATCATCAACATCAAGATTGTATGCCATGCCAACAGCCGAAGCCTCCTGACCGATGGAAAGATGGGCAGGCCCGGGATGGTTATAAGCTATCCCGTTGTATTCATTTGTCGTCTTGATGAGGTTGAGCATGGTTTCAAATTCACGGATTATGACCATATCGCGGAAAACCCGGATGAAATCCTCTGTGCTGAAGTTCTTCTTCTCTTCCTCAATCGATTTATTATACTGATTTACAGGTATCTTACCGAATTCCAGGAATTGCGGTTTACGGACAACCTTTGGGTTAATGTTTTGACTCTTTGGCATATTAATATGGTGTAATGGTAAAATGGTGTAATGGTATAATGGTATAATGGTATAATGGTATAATGGTATAATGGTGTTATGGTCTGTATAATTAGTGTCATTGCGAGGCATCCTTCAGGGTGCCGAAGCAATCTGAATCTCTATTTCAGTCAATTTGATAATTAAACTTTTCAATCTGTTCCTTAATTTCTCGCAGGAATAATGTAGCCGGACCTCCATCAATGGCTCTGTGGTCGTAAGTAAGCGATAATCCTATATACGGAACAAAACCAAATGTGCTGTTGCCAAGGTCCACAGGTCTGTTTATAATTGCACAAACACCCAGGATACATGCCTGTGGCAGGTTTATAACAGGTGTAAATATTTCTACGCCGTAATTTCCGAGGTTTGAAACCGTAAATGTGGCTGCTGTGCTCTGGATTAGTTCGGGATTAATATTTCCTTTTTTACAAGTTTCTGCTGCCTGTTTCAATGCTCCTGATAATTCCTGAAGACTCATTCTATCTGTATTTTTTACAGCAGGTACCATGAGTCCACGTTGTGTATCAACTGCAATCCCCAGGTGTACTTTATGAAATGTTTTTATAGAATTTCCAAGGAAATGGCTGTTTGCTTCAGGAAATTTTCCAAGCGCTCTTATAACACACCAGCAGATCATATCATTGAGTGTTATATCGTATTTTTCCGTTCCGGCTGCCAGCCCTGCTTTGATTTTACGTCTCGCTTCCAGCAGACGGCGGACATCAGCACTCATATGATGAGTAAGCTGTGCAGAACTCTGCAGGGAGGTAAGCATAGCTTTTGAAATAAGCTTACGGACATTGCTCAATGGCTGTTCTGTAAACTCCGCATCTGCAGAATATACGGGTTTTGTCACAGGTGGCGCTCCTGAAAGAGTCTTCTCAATATCCAATGCAACAATCCTTCCATTAGGTCCCGACCCTTGCATACTTTTATAATTCAAACCCTTGCTTTCTGCAAGTCGCTTTGCCCGTGGCGATATCCTTATTTTTGTATCTTCTGATGATATGGTATTTTTTGTTTCAGATAATGCTTCATGAGGAGTTGTATCCGGTTTTCCTGATCTGTCTGTCGCTGTGTCAGCTGCTTTTGCTGCTCCGGGAATGTATGCAGAAACGGATTCTCCCGGCTTACCAATGACAGCAACATTCGTTAGTACAGGAACTTCGGCACCTTCGGCAAAGAATATTTCAAGCAAAATACCATCGCCCGGCGATTCCATCTCGAATGCTGCCTTGTCTGTTTCATAGGAGAAAAGGAGATCATTCGCCGAGACTTTATCGCCTGTGTTTTTATACCATTTGGTTATGATGCAGGTTTCGACTGACTGCCCTTGCTTTGGCATTATGACGGGGATGGCCATTTTAGTTATTTGTTAATGGTTATTTGTTATTTGTTGTTTGTCAACTTGTTATAATAAGTGAAATAAAAAGATAATTTACAATATTACAACATATTATAAATCAGTGGTTACAAAAATAAATTAAAATACTTGTATTAACAAGTAAAAATTAATATATTTACAAAAAATAATTAAATGGGTCCGGTTAAAAAGATACCGCATCATAAAATGCTTTATGAGATCCTGCGGAAGCACATTCTTGACGGGATTTATAAAGAGGGTGATCTTCTGCCATCAGAAAATGAGCTTTGTCAGCTATATGGAATGACCAGACCGACAGTACGTCAATCCTTAAGCACTCTTGCGAATGACGGATATATAAAGAAACACCAGGGTAAAGGAAGTATAGTTTATCACCTCTCACGGGAAATTGGAATTCTGTCGGTATCAGGAACAACATCTGCAGTCGGAGACCGTAACCTGAAAACAAGAATAATAGTAAAACCTGTACTTATACCATGGCCCGAAGATTTCATGTTTCTGCTTTCAGAAATTGAAAGAGAATCAGGATGCATTTATATGGAGAGGCTTCGCCTTCTTGATGGCGTACCTATATTCTACGATATCAGCTATATAGCAAATATAAACCTTCCAAGGATCACCTCCCGGCAATTCGAGAACAGATCTCTGTTTCAGATTCTGAGAGACCATTATCATGTTGAGATCAAAGGTGGAGAACAAAGAATTAAAGCTATTCAGGCATCAGAAAAAATCAGCAGGTACCTTCATCTTGCAAAAGGAGAGCCCGTCCTTCATCTTGAAAGAAAGATGGAAACTAATAACCCGGGACTATTCCTTTATTCTTCAATCTTTTGCAATACCGGGAAATATTCTATTTTCGGAAGATTTTAATTTTTTCCGGGTACCTGTTATTTTAAAGAAAAATGAATATCAGGAATCATGCATATTGAATCCAATTATTATTATCCGTTAGTTCAGTATCTTATTATCAGAGATTCCTCATCCCGAATTCTCGGGATTCGGAATGACATTCTATTTTTGGTCAGGAGAGGGAAGAGTTGGCGATTCGTCAAACGAATCGCCAACTCTTCCATTAATACTACTTAAAGCTCTGTCATTCCGAGCGTTAGCGAGGAATCTCCCACCTCTGTACAATATTTGTTAATGATAACCGATACTCATTAAAAGAAAAGATTAATTTTATACACAGAAGAGAATTAACTCCTTCCACTAACATATTTTTATAACTCAAATTGAATCGCACCATGAAAGATCAGAAAAAATTATGGTCACGGCGCCAGTTTATTAATTCAACAATTGCGGGAACAGCCGGAATAATCGTTCTTCCGCATTTAACTTCATGCAAATCCAAACCTGTTGACGGAGATATTAAAATGGGTTTTATCGGTCTTGGAAGACAATCGATGTTCCTGCTCAACGGATTTTTACAGATACCTGGTGTACAAGCTGTTGCCGGTTGTGATGTGTATGGTATAAAACGAACCCGTTTTGAAAAACGAGTCAATGATTTCTATACTAAAGCCGGTAAAGAAGTAAAAGTTGAAACTTATGAAAAGTATCAGGATCTTCTGAAACGGAAGGATATCACAGCCGTTGTAATTGCTGTTCCCGATTTTTCACATGCAATGATCGCAATTGCAGCCTGTAAAGCCGGGAAGGATGTTTATCTCGAGAAACCGATGACATTCACCATCAGGGAAGGACAGGAACTCAGGAAAGTTGTCCGTGAAACCGGAAGAATCCTGGCTATAGGCAGTCAGCAGCGTTCAGATCCCAATTTCCAGCACGCAGTAAATCTTGTTCAGTCCGGTGCTATCGGATTAATAAAAACTGTAAATGCTTATGTGGGAGCACCCCCGACACCCTACAACCTGCCTGAAGAGCCGCTGCCTGCAGATCTTAACTGGGATCTGTGGCTCGGTCCTTTAACGGAGAATATACATTATAATAATCAGCTTAATCCTCCTATATCATTGAATCCTGAAGAGAATGAGAAATTCTGGGGCGGATGGAGATGGTATAAAGAAATGGGTGGCGGATTTACTACCGACTGGGGTGCACATATGTTCGATATAGCCCAGTGGGGACTTGGGAATGGATAAAAATGGTCCTGTTGAGATATCCCCGATTGGCGATGGCACTGAATATATGATGTTCAAATATGCAAACGGCACAGTGATGACCTCTGAGCCCTTTAATGAAGATAAAACCAAAGGAGTTAAATTCTGGGGTGAAACCGGGTGGATTGAAGTTGCCCGTGAATATTTTAACGCGTCAGATCAGAAATTCTATGCTCAGAAGACCGAAGCAGTGGAGGGTCCTTATGAGACCAGGATACCACACCAGGTTAATTTCATTGAATCTGTAAGGTCGCGCAAAGATCCTGTGGTTCCTGTTGAAATAGGACACAGCAGCTGTACAGTCTGTACTCTTGGCAATATTGCATGTGATCTGAAAAGAACAATCAAATGGGATCCTTCATCAGAAACATTTGTTGATGATACAGATGGTGCTGCTGCAAAACATTTGCATTATGAGTACCGGAAACCCTGGAAATTAATATAGAGGATCATCTAGTTCCAGACGGCCTTCAGTTCCTTGATCATAGTGGCGGCACCACCATTATATTCAATGCCGAAACCACCAGATCTGCCGGGATTGATTTCAGTTTCCATATTAACTTCCGTAAGCACTTCAGGACGGTTGGGGATTTTATAATACTGTACCGGTGAATCGGCATGCGCAATGATCCTGTTGCCCCTTACCTCGACGGTGATATTACATGTCGGCCTGAAACAGCTTGTTGAAACAGGTTTACTGATCTCTGTGACTTTGCCGTTATCATATTTTACAAACTGGCAATCCACCGCATCGCCGTATTTTGTTGTCCGTATGAATCGCAGGGCATAACCTGTCATGGTTTTGTTATTAAACTTTATAAGAACATCCATATATAGGTGCGCCACACTGAATCCCTGTCCGGCTGTCTTGCTTGGAGCCACCGTCATGGATAGCTTCATGTCTCCGAATTCTTTTCCGACAGGAGTGTACAGCAACCTGGCACTTCTTCCCTGCAGGAGTCCGACCTGACCGGCTGCTCCGTCAGTTCCTTCTCCGTAAAACCATGCATCCCTTGCATTGGCTGTATTCATGCGTGGGTCATTAGCAGGCGATTCAATATTTGTCAATGTCCAGAAGCCAGGGATTATTTCAAGCTGATTCCTTGTGGAAAAATTTCTGAAATCAGTATAGATCAATTTTCTATCTGTTTTTACATTCTTTGCCTTAACGGGGTTTTTCATTACAGCGGAGAACGCCTCACCTGCATCACAGCGGATATGTTTCGGAGCAACTGAAACCATAATATAGTATCCAATATCACCAGCAGTGAGCTCATAATGGAGCATGGGTTTGTTCAGCCTCGATACTGAAATTTCAATGGGGTTATTGCCTTTATCATTATTACAGCGGTACCATGTGACAAGCGATTGATCCTCGTATTTCATATTGAGCTTGTAATCAACAGTGAGCTTCCCTTTCTTATCCAGGTAAATCATAGGCAATGAAGTGAATTCCGGAGGTTCAAGCTTTGAAGGAGAAATAGTCAGCACACTGGCTGCTTCAAGTCCGGAAGAGGTCGATGCAGTAACAATAACCTGCTTTGGTTCATCAGTGTTATTTACAGGTGTTACATCACAAATCATCCCATCATCACTTACCTTAATCTCTGCCAGTGATCTGTATTCAGGAGCAAGTGTCCACTTTACACTTTCTCCTTTCAGCTCACAGTTACTGAATCTGAAGATTTTTGCAGTAATCCCTGCATTATTCTTTTTGGTCTCAAGTGAAGCTCTGGTGGGAGAGACCAGAAGCTGTACGGGGAGCATTGTGTATTTCTTCCCGCTCTCTTTTTCTGCTGCCAATACAACATCTTTAATGCCCATCGGATCCCAGCCGTCGTTACCGCACAGAAGATTATAAGTATTGTATATCAATTTCCCATGGTAGACAAAACGATATGCATCAAGAACCGGCTTGTTTGTCATATCGACTGTCAGTGCCGGATTCTTTTTGCCAATAAATACCGGCTCACCGTTCAGGGTTACATTAGACTGATAATTTCGCATCTCCTCTGGATTTAATTCTCTCCATCCCAGATAGGTGGCATTTTCAGATTTGAAGCGGGTGTCAACGACAGCTACCTGCCCTCCGCCTTTAGTGAAATACTGATCTCCCCTGGTTAAAACCCTTACATCGCAATTAAGTAATATTGCACCTGTTCCGGAAGTCGCAAAAAATGGTTTGGAACTGTAGAAATCCATAGTGCTGTTCAGATAGACTCCTGTTGCGCACATAGCATCATCGGTACATTCAAAATGACATCTGTCGAAAAGAACGCGTTTCCCTCCGACAAACGGCATAAGATTGAGCCTGCTGATGAATCTGGTATTTCGCGCAACGATCTTATCGCCATTAGTAAATATTAGCTGAGCCTGAACAATTGCGGATGCTCTCTTTTTTCTGTCAAGGTCACGCTTCAGGGGAAAATCAAGATCGACATTGCAATAGTTGCCAAAAGTAATATTCTCTGAACTTGTTCCGTCACCTGTTAATCTTAACATTGTAAAATTACCCTGCGAGCCGATGGTCTGCCCTCTGTTGCAGGCAAGAACGACATTTTCAGCATTGTCCGACAAACCATAGAATCTCAGCCATTCACAATCGATAACCAGTCCATAGGGTGACTGGCCATTTTTGCCAACTCGGACAGCCGGATCATCGGGATCATCAATCCAGTAAACATAAGGTGCAATATAAAGCACCATTGGAGATTCTTCAGCGCCATCTGTCAGATGTTCCGCAGCCTTGTTTACCGTATTAAAAACGTAAGGATATTTAGCAGCTTCCACATCTGTGAACTGTCCGTCAATAAAGAAAGCTTTAGGGCCAAGCGTAATAGTTTTTCCCTGATAAATAATATGATCACCACCAAAAACAATGGGATTCCCGGCATCCAGTGACTTGTAGGCAGCATCATTCTGTGCTGAACAAACCAGCACTGCCAACTGGGACAGGACAATCAAAATAGTCTTTTTCATTTCAAAGTGCTCCCGGATTTCTTAACAGATTGGATATAAATGAGGCTGTCTTTAACGTTGCCTGATATAGGCAATGCTTATCAAAGATCCATAAAGTTTTCTGGTTTCAATGCCATCGGGGATATTCTGATTTTATAAATAGCTCCTTTAAACCACGACACTTCATTCTGTCGGACTCCGATAGAAGTTTTCCCGCCTTTTAACGGGGTCATGGTTATTTTACCTTCAAGCTCTTTTTTCCTGTTTACGAAAGTCTCAAGCTTCCCATGGTCAATCACATATGCAATGTGATACCACTGGTCAAGAGGATGTATCAATTTGGGATCAATTAAGGTGCTTTGCTGATCTCCGACTTTGATAAACGCATCAAAGTACCAGTCAGTCGGGGTTGCCCGTAATTCCAGTAAAACCCTGTCTCCCTGAGCTTCACCGAAGTGCAGGAAGCGCTGTTCAAAATTACCGCTGCTGGCTGGCTGCAGGATAACTTCAATTGTAAACTGTTCCAGCCCTGTCAATGGCATACTCTCAAGGAAGATTGCATCGGACGATCCGTTAAAAGAAACAGTTTTATTGTTCCCGAACTTTTCGATTCCGGGTTTTCCCTTTATTTGAACACCTTCTGAAGTTTTTCCAATAAGGTTGCTCAGAATCCATTCGGTACTGAGTCTTTTTCTTTCTGAATTACTTTCCTGATTCATGTTTCCTCGGATTGATAAAATAATAGTAATAATGCTTAGTAATATGATATGGGGCACATTGAACATTGATGCTTTATAAGAATTGATACCAAAATAAAAAAATGGTAACTCCGACTACAAGTAATTAGTGTTATGATTACACTTATACTAAAGTATAAATATACAAATAAGTTATTATCTGGTCTGGTTTTTCAGAAGTGTAACCGGACCAAGCAGCCCTGAGTCATTTAAATTTCTCCCCGGAAATACAAAAAGGGTGGAATTAAGAATCTTGTTACCCGGCGATGCCTTTTGATCGCCTGCCAGCCTGTTTGTCCATTCGTTTGTAACTTTAATTTCAATCATGTTTGTACCTTTTCTGAGCAGGTTCGTAATGTCGGTCCGGTATGGAGCTTTCCACAGGATTCCAGCCTTGGTTCCATTTATTGAAACTTCAGCAATATCACCAACCTTGCCCAAATCAAGAACTAATTGTCCCCCATTCTTAAACCAGCTTTTCGATGCTTCGATACTCCTGGTGTAAAGTGCCGTACCGGAAAAATATTTTACCCCTTCATTTGTGTCTGAGGTCCATGATCCGAGCTTTTCGACCATAATATTATCCGGAGCTCCCATACCAGATGGAAACGATATTTTCCATGGCCCGGTAAATGTGGCAAGTGTAACAGGCCCGGGATGAACGATATTCCTGGAGTTTGTAGCAGCTTTGTTGCGGAAAACAACAAAAACCGACTCACGTTCAGTAAGTTGAAGAGGAACAGTAGTTGTTTCACCGGCTATTGTATAGCCCGCAGGTTCAATCTGACCAGAGGCAGGATCCCATAATTCAGCCTCTTTGCCAGTGACCCGGAACCTAATATTCATTTCAGCAGGCCGGTCTGAGGAATTTACCAGAAAATAAAAATCTGTTTCACCTGAACGCCGGTGTATCCAGTTAATTTTAGTGTCGAGGATCTTATCGTATTCAACATCAGGATGGATGCCAGTAAGTTTAACTGCCTCATCGAGGGGTGTTCCCCAGAAAATTCTTCCCTTGCCGATTACTCTTCTTGTACGGCTTATTCCATCAAGATCACCCCAAATTTCAGTTACAACATCTTTCATCTTTTCTTCCGATCCGGGATATCCGGTTAATCCTGGAGTATGCACAGGTTTTGGCCCAACCACCGTTGCCCCGGCTTTGACGAGATCACGTATCTTTTCAAGTACCGGCAGCGTCATCCGGCTGCTATTCGGAAGAACAAGCAAAGCATAGCTCATCCCGTCAGGAAGTTCAAGCCTGCCGTTCTGATCAACCGAGAACCTGTTCAAAAGTACATCTGCATTTATATAGTCATAATCATAACCTTCAGGAGGAGCAGGAATTAGTCCGCTACCCCAGATCGGCATTGTGGAGGGAGCTCCTTCATCGAGCAGGTATGCAATATCTGCAACAAATTTTCCCTGCTGAAGCATGTATGAAATACGCGATAGGTATGTCATGAATGGCAAAGCCTGTTCTGCCCAGGTTATATTCCTGTTTATATGGGTCCCAACCATTGTATTACCTGGCTTTGTATCAAGGGGTTGGTGAGCCGAAGTATGAAAAACAAAACGGTTAATACCCTGGGCGAACCAGTAATCACCGATCTTTTTAAGTGTATAGGGAGATTCAAATCCACCCCCGGTAAATGACTCTGCAGCTGTAATTTGCTTCCCATAAACATGCGATGCTGAAGCAGCTCCCCGGACATCCTGATAGTACATTAATTCCGGGTGAAGGGCTCTGTTCCAGAATTCACCCATCGGAATATCGACATATTTTTTGCACAGAAGTGCATCTTCAAGTATTTCAAGAGAGACTCCGGAAGCCTCGCCATATGTTTTAATACCTTGTTTATTAAGGTATTCTGAAATCACAGCATAGTGATTTTCAGCGAACATATCGGCAAGAGTGCGGCGGAAATCCCAGAGAAACCTGTCGCTTATTTCACTGTTTCCAACCACCCGTCCGGCCAGACAGGGAAGGTAAGGTGTCATATTGTATTTTCTCCTGAGACTGAATTCTGAAATCATACTGTCGGTCCAGTTCTGCATTCCGGCTTCCCAGCTGTCAAGAATGACATATTGCAGACTTTTTCCATAAAGGGGGCCAAGAGCTTCTTTTATGGGATCGGTATAGCCTTTTATGTACGCTTCAGTATGTTCCCGGCTGAGTTTATCAACCTCATAACCCGATCCGGATGGTACAGCAGGCCGGTTTTTAGACCCGGTGAGCGAATAGCCAAAGCGCATTATTGTCCAGTTACCTGCAGGAACTTTCCATTGAAGTGTACCATCAGGCAGGATATTGGCAGTAAGGTTTATAATGGTTGCCGGATCAATAGTTGATGATGAAGGGACAGGGGAAGAACTAACTGATTCATAGTTGAAAAGGTGATAAAAGCCTGCCTTATCTTCCCACCGGTTTATCCTTGCCCCGGGTTGGAGCTTTATCTCACTGAAGGTAAAGGCAGAGTCAGGCTTTGGAGTGTTTTCAGCCATCACATCAGCTGGTTTCATGGGAGCTCCGGTGAATTCGATCCTGTAAAATCTGGCTGAGGTTAACGGGAATGATATTGTCTCAACTTTACCAGCCCGGTACAATTGTGCTCCCGGAAACAGTGCAATTGTTTTGAAATCAGAACCATTATCACTAACCTTCAAAGCACCAAAAGGAATTCCATTCCTGCTGGCAAGTGTCAGCGCCTGTGTTGAATAAGGTTTATCAAAGGAATATTGAAGCCACACAATTTTTTTGTCTTTTCCGGATTTAAGAATTGCTGTAGTATTGAGGTCATCATCAAACAGGGCTGATCCTGTCAATAGACCCGAAGAAGCTGTGATAACGGGAGCGGATTGAATGTCAATAGTTTCACCGGCAGGAGTGGGGTACGCCAGCACAACACAATCCTTATAAAATGGGATCTCTTTAGGGCTTATCTGAGCTGATCGGGCCAGATTTCCTATAGGTCCCTCATTGGAAGGAGGTGAAGGCAGAAAGCCTGTAAAGTTCTGAGGACCATTTATTTTCAGTTCACTCCAGACAAGTTTCTTCATAGCCTGTGACGGTTTTACCCATGGACCTCCTGTAAGACTCCATCCCGGGGAGCTGAAAATAGTCATCTCCAGGTTCAGTCTTTCAGCTTCGGCAGCTGAATGGCGAACAGCATCGAGCCATTCAGGCGTTCCAAAAAGAATTTTTTTGTCAACAACCTGGCCCTGTCCGGATGCAACATCTGCCAGTTGCATTCCTCCGATCCCTGCACGCTTCATCCATTCAAGGTCTTTAGTAATTCCCTCTTTCGTGATATTGCTGTTCGTCCAGTGCCACCATGTTCTTGGTTTTGCTGATTCAGGCGGATTTTTAAATCCGTTTTCGAGATTCTGGGAATTGGATGGTTGGGTGAAACCCAAAGAGATTGCCAGTATAATAGCTGGGATAATAGCTTGTTGACTGTACTTCATAATATAATTACAAACTAGATTATTAATTTTTGTTTTAAAGATAGTTTAAAATGGAGGCAAAAAAAAGAGGCTGAACATAAGTTACAGCCTCTTTATTATAAGCCTGAATAAAACTATTCAACTTTTCTTACCTTGATAGCAACAGGACCTTTTTCTCTTTGTTCGACTTCAAATTCAACTGCCTGGCCTGCCTGAAGTTCTGTATGTGAATCCTCCAGACCTGAACGATGGACAAAGATATCTTTGTTGTCTTCAGACTGCAAGAATCCATAACCTTTAACTCTGTCATACCATTTAACAGTACCTTTCATAGTCTTGGATTTTTTATTTCCTACCTGTTGTCCCTTCTGTTTCCTCCTCCACCTCTGCGGTCATCTCCTCCTCTGAAATTACTTCTTCTTTCAGTTCTTTCAATGGATTCGTTAACAATGATATTCCTTCCCTGTACTTCAGCACCATTAAGTTCTTCAATAGCTTTTTTTGCTTCAGCGTCATTTGGCATCTCAACGAAACCAAATCCTTTGCTTTTCCCAGAGTACTTGTCAAAAATGATCTTTGCGGATGTTACTTCGCCATACTCTTCAAATAGTTCTTTTAATTCTGCTTCATTCATTTTAAAATGAAGACTTCCGACGTAAATGTTCATAATTCAATTATTAATGTTATTAAAACAGTGTCAAAGGTCATATATTTTTTTTGAAACAAAAAATATTAAGGTATAATATATTGTATCTATGCATGTTTTTCGCTGCTAATAGTTTCAAGTGATTAACAATTACCGGGCTGTTTTGTTCGGAAGACGGAAGTCAGAAGTCAGAAGTCAGAAGTCAGAAGCCGGAAGCCGGTTGCCGGTTGCCGGTCTAGCCGGTTGCCGGAAAGTTGCCAACTTCTTATTTTCTGTTCCTGATATAGATATGTTTAATATTATTCTGTCCCGAGTCTCTTTCATCGATCTCAAAATCGAAAGACCTTATCAGCGGAGTAAGCTTGGCAAATCCAAAATTTCTGGGATCAAAATCGGGTTGCTTTTTCAGGATAAGATTTCCGACATCTCCGAGATATGCCCAGCCGTTTTCATCTGCCAGGTCAGTAATTGATGAAGCTATAAGGTTCTTTACCTTTCTTATCTGAATCTGCTGTTCTGTCTCCTCGGTTTTTTGTTTTGACCGTACAGGTTGTCCCCTCTTTTTCTTTACTGTCAGAGATTCCTGGGCTGCCGTTGAGGAGTTAATGATTTCAATATAAATGAATTTATCGCAGGCTACAATGAAGGGTCTGGGTGTTTTACGCTCACCAATTCCAATGACTTTCATACCTGCTTCCCTTAACCTTGTGGCCAGTCGTGTAAAATCGCTGTCGCTGGATACAAGGCAGAAACCATCAATTTTCCCGGAATAGAGAATATCCATTGCATCAATGATCATTGCAGAATCTGTAGCATTTTTCCCCTGGGTATAACTATATTGCTGTACCGGCGTGATCGCATTTTCGAGAAGAACCGATTTCCACCCTGCAACTGTCGGCTTGGTCCAGTCGCCGTAAATTCTTTTAAATGTTGGAGTGCCGTATTTGGCAATTTCTCCGAGCATACCCTTGACATTGCTGTAAGGGATATTATCTGCGTCAATAAGTACGGCGAGTCTCAGATCATTCAATGTTTGCATCAGGTTCGGATTAAATTTGCCGCAAGTTACAACTTTATTTTATGTAAGGTCAATATGTGTTATCGGATAAAGATTCTGCAAATCAGATACCTGGCGTACTATTGTCTTTTGCCGGTCATTTCAGTAATATCAAGACGAAGCACTGTTGTCTTGCTTAGCATTTCAGGCCTGTAGGAATATTCACCGGTACCTTTATTGTGATCCATTATATAGTTTAATCCTTTTATCTTTTCCTCAGAATCATTGACTTTTGAGATAAATCCATAACCGACAATACTGCTGTATTTCATCCCGTAATCACATGCCTGTTTCCCCGTTTCTATCTCATGATCGGTATCCATCTCAAAACAGACATAATTGTTCTTCCTGATCATTTCAAGCTTTCTTCCCTCATTTGCACAATGAAAATATATGATACCGGGATAACCAGACACAAACCCGAAATTCATTGTAACAATATAGGGGACGTCCTTGTCTGCAAAAGCAACTCTGCAAACGTCAGACCGTGAAATAATTGATTCAAGTTCAGAGTATATCAGATACTTCTTTTTCTTTTTTTCTCATATTATTTGGAGCCTGAATTATATAGATTAAAACGTTGAATTGGATTGATTTGGGCTGAAGTATTCAGGGCTAAAGCCCGGCTGCCAGAAGGATTACTAACCCGGGGCTTAAGCCCCGGGTTAGTAATAATGAGATACTTACGGACTTTAGTCCGGAATTCTTTATTAGAAAACAGTTAGCGGGGTTTGTATACATGGTTCCATTATAACGTGGATTATGAATCCAAACATAAAGCCAATAATAAATATAATTTCGCTTTTAAAAGGTGATTGATTATTGTTTAATCCGCCTTCGCTAAAGCTTCGGCGGACGCGAAGACTAGGTTTAATTCCTCAATGCTTGCACCGTTTTTTAAGTCCAGAGCTTGCTCTGGGGTTCATACCATTTGATTGTATCCTTCAATATTTTGATTAAAAATAAAGAATATTATTAACTTTGCAACCACCCTTTAAAGGGTTAATAAAACTAATCAAAACAAAAAAATATGGGAAAAGGTGATAAAAAATCAAGAAGAGGCAAGATTATTCTCGGAACTTATGGAGTAAGACGTCGCAGGAAAAAAGCCAATAAACCATCAGTTAAGCTGGTGCAACCAGTCATGGAGAAAGAATTAAAGCATAAAAAGCCTTTGAAAGAGAAAAAACCTGTAAAAGAAATAGTTGATACAGTTGAAGTAAAAGAAGTTAAGGAAGTTAAGGAACACAAGCCGGTTAAGGAAGTAAAGGAAATTAAGGAACACAAACCGGTTAAGGAAGTAAAGGAAATCAAGGAACACAAACCGGTTAAGGAAGTAAAGGAAATCAAGGAACACAAACCGGTTAAGGAAGTAAAGGAAGTCAAGGAACACCAACCGGTTAAAAAAATTAAAGAAGTTAAAGAGAACAAACCGGTTAAGGAGGTAAAAGAACAGAAACCCCCTAAAGTAGCAAAAACAAAAGTGGTTAAGGAAGAGAAAAAAGCTCCCGCAGTAAAGAAGCCTGTAAAAACAGAAAAAGCTAAAAAAGAGACTGCAGTGACCAAACCCGCAAAAGAAAAACAAGCTGCGAAAGTTACAAAGCCGGTAAAGACAGCAAAGAGTAAGAAATAGGCTACCGGCTACCGGTTACCGGCTAGCGGCTACCGGCTACCGGCTTAATATAGATTTGATGCCTGTCGCCTGATGCCTGTCGCCTGATGCCTACCTTTTTACTATCAGGTATCTATAATCATCCGGATCAATTATTGCATCGATGATGACAGGCTCATTTAGAGAAAGCGCTGTTTTTATTGCTTTACTCATACTTTCCTGTGAATTTGCCTTTAATACTTTTACGCCAAGGAATATATCGGAACCAAAAAGATCTTCCCGGTATAAGAGAGTCCCGTAAGCAGGCAGTTCTTTCCACGACTGCTTCAGTTTTATCAGATTCAGCTCACCATCCGAAAAAACAACGATTATTACAGGGAGGTTATATCTTCTTGCAGTTACCATTTCACCTGCCATCATAAGGAAGCCTCCGTCGCCGGTAATGCAGACAACAGTTGATCCGGGACTGTTTATCCGGGCTGAAAGGGCAGCCGGGATGCCAAATCCCATTCCTGACCAGCCATTTGTCATTATTAAATTCTGTTTGCCTCGTGTTTTCCAGAACTGACCTGCAACATGAAGATGCGATCCGACATCAAAGGTAATTATCGAATCTGCAGGTAGTTCATCCTGCAGAATTTTCAGAGCTGCAACAGGTCCGAAATGGCCGGTAAAACCATTGAACACAGATGACATTTCGTTACGGATACCTTCGATCAGGGTGAGCTCAGGTATTATTGAACCCGGATTCAGATTTTTCAGGAGCTCAAACCATTCTGCGGGCTGGCCTGCATATTGCACTATATTTTCACCTCCCGGAAGGTCAGTCTCAATTGTATTAAAGTGAATAAGAGGTATATCGGGAATCCAGGATTCATAATTATATTCCACCGGATCATATCCGATCCCGATGATAAGGTCGCACTTTTCGTAAATATCTTCAAGATAATCGCTTAAAGCGTGGAACAGAACTCCGGTATAGCAGGGATGTTCTTCCGGGATTAACCCTTTGGCCATAGGGGTAATAACGCAGGGAATTTTATAATTACTGAGGAATGAAAGCAGCATAGACTGAATACCAAACCGTTTTGCTGTCAGTCCGACTGCCAGAAGGGGCCTTCGGGATTTTTCAAGCAGAGAGACTATTTTCGAAATATCACCATGGTCCTTAGTTAATTTTTTACCAGAAAATATTTCAGCAGTGACATTTATTTCCATCTCTGCAATATCAGCAGGTAATCCGATATGAACAGGTCCGGGGTACTCTTCCCTGCAGATCTTTAATGCGTTTTCCAGTACTTCATGTACATTATCGGGGCTGAGTCGGAAAGTGGCTTTTGTGAGCGGTTCGAAAAGCCTCTGATGATCGATGTTCATCTGAACCGTTCTCCCGACCATCAGGTCCTCTATTTCACTTGTAAGCACGATCACAGGTGATCTGTCGAGCAGTGCTCCTCCGATCCCCGTGGTTATATTTGTCGCACCAGGGCCAAAGGTAGCATGACAAATGCCTGGAACACCAGTGAGTCTTGCTGTGACATCAGCCATTATTCCTGCCGAAGCTTCATTTGAGGTAAGAATGAATTCTATGCCCGCATTTCTGAATGCTTCCATATATGGTATTGAAGGACCGCCGGGAATACCGAAAACTTTTCTTACACCGGCATTAAATAATTGATTGGCAATGTAATCGGCAATTTTCATTTATATATGATCTTCAGACAAATCTATTAAAAAATATCTGATAACAACGGATCTGCCTGACTGTGATATGGTGAAAGAACAATTTTTTTTCTGATATTTGCCGCCAAAATATTTTAAGTGGAGAAAAAAGACAATACCATATTCTGGGCAATTATAGCCTGTCTGCTGTGGTCAACAGCTTATGCCGGAATAAAGATAGGTCTTCAGTATGATACTCCGCTTCATTTTGCTGGTATCCGGTTCATTATTTCAGGGCTGATGATCCTTCCTTTTACTGTCAGACCTGCCATTTTCTTTTCAATGATCAGGGAGCACTGGAAAATTGTCTTCTGGGTTACTTCGCTTCAGACACTTGTAAATTATACACTTTTTTATTTTGGTCTGGACCTTGTACCAGGCGCCCTGGGTGCAGTGATAGTAGGATCGCAGCCACTTGTCACAGCTGTTGTTGCTTCCATGATGCATGGAGGCGATAAACTTACCAGAAGGAAGGTTGTTACAATAATTCTTGGTATTTCAGGAGTTATTCTTATAAGTGCCGGACGTCAGGCATTTAAGCTGGGAAGCGCTGCCGAGCTGCTCGGGGTGGTGATGATACTTGGAGCCAATATTGCCACAGCAACAAGCAACGTTTTTGTTTCATTAAAAAGCAAAGGCATTAATCCCTTTGTACTCAGCTCGACGTCACTTTTTGTTGGCGGAGTAATAATGTATTTACTCTCCATACCTCTCGAAGCGAGACCTGCCGGACCAAAACCCGGTGAATACTGGATCGATCTGGCCTGGCTGAGTTTTATGTCGGCAGTTGCATTTTCATTATGGTTTAAGCTCCTCCAGAGGCCGCATGTAAAGGTTTCTGAGCTGAATCTATGGAAGTTCATAATTCCGGTTGTGGGAGCAATTCTGAGCTGGCTGCTTGTTCCCGGCGAAAAACCGGAATGGCTTACAATTGCAGGCATGGTGATTATAACCGCTTCTCTGATAGTATTCTTTAAAAATGGAAGGAAACCCCATTTAAGCTGAGATGAAGAAAAGACTTACAGCGATTATTTTCTACGCACTTTTCTGGCTTTTGTTCTTTTTCGTTGCCAGGTTGTTCTTCATACTTACTCATTTCCAGGAAGCATCTCATTTCAGTTCAGGTGCTCTTGCTGCTACATTCACCCATGGAATCAGGCTTGATATTTCTGCTACCGGCTATATTTTCATTGTTCCGCTACTTATAATTATACCCGGTGTTTTCTTTAACGGGAACTGGTACAGTAAATTTATGAAGTGGTACACTTATATCATTATAATAGTATCATCCTGTATTATAGTTTCTGATACCCTGCTCTATAAATACTGGGGATTCCGGATGGATTATACCCCGATGTTATATCTTAAAACACCAAAGGAAGCAATTGCTTCTGTTACCACCCTGCAGATACTGGGAGTCGCTTCAGGGATCATTCTGATTTCAGCTGTTTTTATTATTTTATACTGGAAAATAATAAACAAAAGGTTTGAAGGGTTTCCCCGGACCAGGTTATGGTTGCCTGCAATGCTTTTTTTCGTGCTGTTGTGGGGATCACTGATAATTCCGATAAGGGGGGGATTTGGGGTAGCACCGATTAATACCGGTACAGTCTATTTCAGTGAGGATGTGTTTGTTAACCATACTGCTATCAATGTAGTCTGGAATGTCGGCAACTCGGTTTTCAATAAAGAACCTGTAAAAAACCCATACATTTACAGTGACTCAGCTTCCGCAAAAGCAACAGTAGAATCACTAATTTCAGTGAAGGGTGCAACGGTTAAAATTCTGAACAATACCAGGCCAAATATCATTTTAATCGTTCTTGAAAGCTTTGGTAGCGCAATGGTAGGCCCCCTTGGAGGTGACTCTCTGACTACACCAAACTTTAACAGGTATATTAAAGAGGGAGTTGTCTTTTCAAATTTTTATGCATCAGGGAACAGGACCGATAAAGCGATGCCTGCCATACTAAATGGTTATCCTGCACAGCCGGCAGCTTCAATTATAACAGAGCCCAGGAAAACCCAGTCATTACCCGGAATTGTAAAGACTATCGGCAGCCTTGGCTATAATTGTTCATTCTGGTACGGAGGAGAAATAAACTTTGCCAACTTCAATTCATTTGTACTAAATTCCGGTTTCAGGCAAATCATAACTAAAAATAATTTCAGTCCTGAGTATTATAACTCCAAATGGGGAGTTCACGATCATATCCTCTTTGAGTCTCTAAGAGATTCAATGAGAAATGTTACAGAGCCGTTCCTTAAGGTTGTGCTTACACTTTCGAGCCATGAACCATTTGAAGTGCCGATGGAGCCTGTTTTCAAGGGCAATGATGATTTCACAAAGTTCAGGAATTCAATATTTTATACTGACAAAACTCTCGGGTCGTTTCTCGACTGGGCAAAAGAGACTGAATGGTGGAAAAATACACTGATAGTCCTGGTTGCTGATCACTGCCGTAGAAATTCAGGTGAAGTGTTTGTTTACTCAGAAGATATATTCAGGATTCCTATGCTCTGGCTGGGTGGTGCTTTATCTGCACATGGAATTAAGATAGAAAAGATGGGCAGCCAGGTTGATATACCCCTGACAATCCTTCATCAGATGGACCTTGACGGAAATTATCCCTTCAGCAAAGACCTGTTGTCAGCAAATTCAAAATCATTTGCATTTTACACTTTCAATGAAGGATTTGCATTCATTACAGACAGTTCAGAATATATTTATGATCATAAAATGAGAAAACCAGTTGTCGAGGAAGGCAAAGATCCTGAATCAGCCGGCAAACTCGGAAAGGCTTACCTTCAGGTGCTTTATGATGATTTCCTTAAACGATAATACTAATATTTTACCACCTGTTCTTCTTCTGAGCTTTTTTATCCTTTTTGAATCTATCTGATCTTTTCCCACCATCACTACCCTTTTTCTTATCTGATTTCCTGTCAGGTTTCCGGTCGGACCATTTTGCATGTCTTTTTTCCTTACGTTCAGAATAATCGTGGTCACCGGATTTTGGCTGTGCCACTTCAACAGCAACCCTTCTGTCGTTGAACCTTGCATTATTAAGGGCATTGATAATCTCATCAGCATGCTCAGCTTCAACTTCAAAAAAGGAAAAAGTCTTCATCAGGTCAATCTTGCCCAGAATTACTTTAGGTCCGGTTGTATTTTTATTTACGAGACTTATAAGCTGCTCAGGATAAAAACCATCAGTTTTTCCAAGATTTATAAAAAGTCTTGTGTAGTTCCCTGTGTAAGATTTTAATGAATCTTTTCTTCCCTTGCCCCTGAAACCTTCATCACGCTCTGAAGCAGGAGAGACCAGCTCTTCGCCATAACGGTAATCATTGAGGAATCGGTCAAATTGAAGGGAAATCACTCTTTTCAGGAACTCCTCCCTGTCAAGCGATGAAAGCTTCTCCATTATCTCGGGCAGGATTCTTTCAATCTCCTCGTGCTCTGTTTCTATCGACTCCAGCTTTTTTACCCAGTGAAGCAACTGTTTGCTGCAAATCTCACTACCTGAAGGGATCGGGAGAACCTTAAAGGGCTTCTTAACCATTCTCTCGATCTGTTGAAGATCGTGCCGGTCTCTCATATGTATAAGAGAAACGGAAATACCTTTCTTTCCGGCTCTTCCGGTACGACCGCTGCGGTGAGTGTAAACTTCCTTATCGTCAGGGAGACTGTAATTTATAATATGGGTAAGGTCGTCTACATCAAGTCCGCGGGCTGCCACATCAGTTGCAACAAGGAGCTGGAGATTACGTACCCTGAATTTCTGCATTACAGTATCACGCTGGACCTGAGACAGATCACCATGAAGAGCATCTGCATTGTAACCATCATCAATCAGTTTTGATGCTACTTCCTGGGTCTCTTTGCGGGTACGGCAAAAAATGATTGCATAGATATCGGGTTCGGAATCAGCTAACCGCTTAAGTACTTTATATTTATCTTTTGCATGTACCAGGTAATAGACATGGCTCACATTCTCTGCCGTAGAGTTTTTTGTACCTATTGTAATCTCTACCGGTTCATTCATGTATTTCCTGGCAATCGTCGCAATCTCCTGAGACATTGTTGCTGAAAAAAGCAGCGTTCTTCTCCCTTCAGGAACTTCATCAAGTATTTCATTTATACTGTCGAGAAATCCCATATTCAGCATTTCATCGGCCTCATCGAGGATAACAGTAGTTACAGAATTAAGCTTTGCGGCTCCACGGCCGATAAGATCAATTAATCGCCCGGGTGTTGCAACAATTATGTGAACTCCTTTTTTCAACGCCCTGATCTGGTTATCAATGCTCGCTCCGCCATAAACGGCGAGAATTTTCAGCTTGCCTGTGTACTTTGAGTAATCTGCCAGGTCGTTGGTTATCTGCATGCATAATTCACGGGTAGGACAAAGGATAAGAGATTGAGTATCGTTCGAATCAGTATTTGTTGCCTGAACTAGCGGAAGCCCGAATGCGGCCGTTTTTCCGGTTCCTGTCTGTGCAAGTGCAATAATATCACTGTCGTATGCAAGCATCAGGGGGATAACTTTTTCCTGTACGGGCATAGGTTGTTCAAATCCCAGCTCCTGAATAGCTTTCAGGATACCGGGAGTAAATCCCATTTCTTTAAAATCTATCATTATAAGTTTTATGATGTGATTCCGGGAGCGGTTGATTTTTCTGATCCCGACCGAATTGAACTCAAATGCGACAGGGTAAAATGCTTAATGACTGTTCCTGGAAGTCACTTTGTTAAATCGGGCGCAAATGTAATCAATTAATTATTAAATTTGTATATGGATCCTCGTCAAATAAAAATATACGTTCAGCAAAATGTTCCAAGGCTGAGGTACATTGCAGGAATATTACTTGGAGATATTCTTGGATTGCCGTGGGAGATCGTAACTGACAGGCGTAAGCTGGGTAAGCACCCTGTGATAAATTACTCAACTGAGAAAATAACCGGATCATTTAAAATTATTCCTGATTCCCTTTTATCTGAAACAGGCATACAGCAAAGGGAAATCGTTTTAAGCAGCTGGAAAACTCTACCTGTCTTTTTCCTTTCAGAACCCGATTCGGATCTGCCTTTTGATATTTTCGCTGCCTCATTTTTCCTTGTAAGCAGGTATGAGGAATATCTTGACCATGAACCTGATGAACACGGGAGATTTAAAGCATCATCATCGCTGGCTTATAAAAATGGATTCCTCGGAATCCCGGTTATTGACCTTTGGGTAAAAGAGTTTTCAAAATCGTTATTGAAGAAATATCCGACGCTCGCATTCAGGCGCAATGACTTTAAGTCACTTTTGACTATTGATTCCGATCAACCGTTCGCGTATCTTGGTAAGAACCTGCTGATAAGCTTCGGCGGCCTGATCCGCGATCTCACGAAGAAGACCGGACATGCAGGAGACAGGTACAAAGTTGTAACGCATGAAAAGAAAGATCCGTTTGAGGTCTTCGATTACATTACGGGGAATATAGAAAAGTACAGTTCTGAAGTAAAGTTCTTTTTCCCTACAGGTGAGCATTCAAAGTACGATAAGAACCCGTCATGGAAAAATGATAGAATACAGGGAGCTTATCAACAGGATTGCCGGAAGTTTGCAATTGGAATACATCCTTCATATTATTCATCAAAGGATCATTCATTTATTAAGAATGAAATTGCTCGATTAAAGGATATTACAGGGAAAGAGATCACTTCAGGCCGTTTTCATTTTATAAGAATATTTACACCAAAATCATATGTAAGTCTTTCTGAAGCAGGTATTACAGAAGATTATTCCATGGGCTATCCTGAAGAACCCGGATTCAGGGCAGGGATAGCACGACCCTATTTTTTTTATGACGTTTCTCAGGAACTGCAGACTAACCTGAGAATTTTACCGTTTCATGTAATGGACGTCACTCTCTATCAGTACAAAAAACTGGATCCTGCTGCCTCAAAGGAGATAATTGTTAAGCTGATAAATGAAACAAGGAAAGTAGGAGGTCTTTTTGTAAGTCTCTGGCATAACACTTCTCTGCTTGAGACACCTGAATGGAAGGGCTGGCGAGAACTCTTTGAATCAATGCTTCAGATACAACAGTCATGATTAACTATCTCCGGCATCATGAAATTAACAAAGAAAAGTGGGATAACTGTATTATTGATTCTCCCGGAGTGAAGCCTTACGGGTTTTCATGGTACCTCGATATTATGGCACCTGGCTGGGAAGCCCTGACTGATGATGATTATGATTCTGTATTTCCGATCCCGGCATATAAAAAATACGGAATTAAATATGTTGCAACACCTCCCTTTACCCAGCAGCTTGGTGCATTTTCTCCTGACAAGCCAGTTCATACATCAATAAGTGAGTTCCTCGATTATATGCCTGATTTTTACAGGCTTATCGATTTGTGTATCGGTCAGATGATAGAGAGTGACAGGTACAAAGTAACATTAAAAGCCAACTTTGAGCTCGATCTTTCGAAACCTTACGAAAAGTTATGGAATGACTTCTCAGCTCATTGTAAACGAAATGTCGAAAAATCGGATAAGAAAAAACCTTCTCTTGTGGAAGACATAAAACCGGGTGAGCTTATTGAACTATTTATTGCAAATAAAGGGAAGGAAATTAAAGGAATCAAGGCTGATGGGTACTCCCGGCTTAACAACCTGATAAGTTATTGCCTGATAAACAATAAAGGGAGAGTAGTGGGAGTGAGATCATCAAAGGGAAAACTTCTGTTCGGGATCTTTGTTATTGAGGTTAAAGGTAATAAAACAATGCTCTTTGTGGTGAACACACCAGAGAGTCGTGAAAAACGTTATGGGTATTATGTTGTTAACGAATTGATCAAAGAGTCGGCTTCGACTAAAACAATCCTCGATTTTGAAGGATCCTCAATTCCCTCTGTTGCATCTTTTATGGAATCGTTTGGTAGCAAAAATGTACCATTTTACAGGATCTACAGGAACAGATTACCGTGGCCAATCAGAATGTTTAAATAGTCTTGCAGGTATTGTAGGTTCCCGCAGAGCGGGATTTCGTCACTCCGTTCCTCAACTTGCAGGTCTAAAGGCATTACAGACTTTCTAACTCGATTTCCTCATCCGAATTAACTTTAACCATTTTCCCATCCACACACCTCATTGTTCTGGCAGGAAACCTTTTCAGGATAGTATGGTTATGTGTTGCAACGATTACTGCCCTGCCTGTATTGCTGATGTCAATCAAAAGACGGATGATCCCTTCTGAGGTTTCGGGATCAAGATTACCTGTGGGTTCATCAGCCAGTATAATATCGGGATCATTGAGCAGTGCTCTACCTATGACAACACGCTGTTGTTCGCCCCCTGAAAGCTGATGGGGCATTTTATAACCTTTAAGTCCGAGCCCGACTTTCTCAAGCACCTCGCCTATGCGGGTGTCGATCTCATTCTTGTTTTTCCATCCGGTGGCCCTCAGAACAAATTCAAGATTATCATGAACCGATCTGTCGATCAGAAGCTGAAAATCCTGAAAAACTATTCCGAGCTTTCTGCGAAGCATCGGAATATCCTTGTTTTTAAGCTTCGAAAGATTATACCCTGCAACTATTCCGGCACCTTCTTTCAGAGGTATCTGGGCATTAAGTGTTTTTATTACACTTGTTTTTCCACTTCCGACTTTCCCGACAAGATATAGGAATTCGCCTTTCCCCACGCTTAAAGTGACGTTGGAGAGAACAAGGTGATCCTGCTGCCAGATCTGGCACTCCTTCAAATCAATAATCACATCGAGGGGAAGTATTTCCTGCATTTTCAGGTTATTTACCGTGCAAAATAAGGAAAGAAATGATAATTAACATTTGGATGTTAATAAAATCAGTAATAAAGGCCATTTGCAGGCGTTTAATAATTGTAATTTTACAACTTATTCACCAGGTTGTTTTATGGTATATATGGCTTAATATCAGGATGTTATTTAAAAGATTGAATATTTTGAAAAAACAGCTGCCTGATTAAAAAAGGCCAAAAAAATTAAGTTATGAACAGAAGCAGATACGTTTTAACCTTCAGCTTGCTAATTATTTTTGTCGCTCAGGCTGTATCACAGGTTCCTTTTACCGGAAAAGAGATAAGATCTGATTTCACCAGGGCGATGGAGCTATATAATAAAGAAAAATACCCGGCAGCAATAAAATTGTTTGATTCCTTTATTAATATCGAAAATAATACGAATGTTCTGGAAGTAAATGAAGCGGAATATTTCAGATCTCTTGCCGCTTTAAACCTTTTCAACCCTGATGCAGAATACAGAATGATAACATTTATCAGGACACATTCCGAAAGTCCGAGGATAAATGAAGCGTATCTTGCTCTGGGAGATTATTTCTATCAGAATAAAACATACCGGAAAGCAGTTATTTACTACGAACAGGTAAACCGTCAGGAGTTGACCCCGGGGCAGTTGCCTGAATATTTCTTCAGGCTCGGGTATTCACTTTATATAAAGGGAGATAAACCGAGGTCTCTGCTTATGTTCTCTGAAATTAAGGATATAGATACTGAATATACTCCTCCGGCTCTATATTACTTTTCGCATATAGCCTACGAGCAGAAAATGTATCAGACCGCAATGGATGGATTTACACGCCTGAAAGATGATGAGACCTTCGGCGGTGTGATACCATTTTATATTGTACAGGTACTTTATCTTCAGAAAGATTATGACCGGATCCTGGAGATAGCACCCGATCTGCTTAATTCTGCTCCGAAAGAGAGAGCCATTGAGCTTTACCGTTTTATCGGTGATGCATATTATAATAAGGAGAATTTTAAAGAAGCTTTACCATATCTCGAAAAATTTGCAAATGGAACTAAGATAAGCGGGAGGGAAGACAAATACCAGCTCGGGTACTGCTATTATAAGACCGGTGACATGGATAAGGCTATAAAAACTCTGCTTGAAATAGGTACCAGGGCAGATATCCTGAGCCAGAATATCTGGTATATACTTGGGGACTGCTACCTTCAGAAGGGTAATCAGAAACGTGCCCAGTTTGGATTTGCTGAAGCTTCAAAGCTCAACTTCGATAAAAAGATCAAGGAAGATGCGTTGTTCAATTATGCCAAGATCACCTATGAAAGCTCATATTCGCCATTCGGTGAGGCAATAGCATCCTTCCAGGAGTATATTGACCAGTATCCCGGTTCTGACCGGATACAGGAAGCCTATAACTACCTTGTTTCTACTTATCTGGAGGTAAAGAACTACCAGGCAGCCCTGACTTCACTTGATAAGATACGGAATAAGGACAGCAAGATGGAAGAAGCTTACCAGAGAGTCGCATTCTTCAGGGGTCTGGAAATGTTCAAAAACCTTGAGTTTGGAAGCTGCTATCGAAATGTTTGATAAATCACTTAAATATGAAAAATATAACAGGCAATTAAGAGCCCGTGCTATCTACTGGAGGGGTGAAGCAAATTACAGGCTCGCCAACTTCGAAAATGCAAAAGCTGATTATACCGAGTTTATGGGGATCCCCGGGGCAATGGCGCTAAGCGAATACAATATGGTGAGATACAACCTTGGGTATGCTCTGTTTAATCTTAAGGATTATACAAACGCAATCACACACCTGAAAACATTTGAATCGAATGTTGCATCAATAAAATCAGATGTAATGGTTGATGCCAGAAACAGGATTGCTGACTGTTATTATATAACTACAAATTATCCGCTTGCCGTAACCTATTATGATAAAGTTATCGACTTCGGGAAAGTGGATGCTGATTATGCAATGTTCCAGAAGGGTTTTACACTCGGGCTTATGAAAGATGAACGTGGCAAGGTGGATGTTCTTTCTTCTCTAACACTCAGGTATCCTTCATCCTCGTGGATTCCTAATGCAATATTTGAAAGAGGAAGAGCTTATATTGTTCTCGAGGATTACCAAAAAGGGGAAGCCGATTTCAATACTATTATTTCCTCATACCGGGAAACTGCATTTGTCCCCCGCGCGATGGTCCAGCTTGGACTTCTGTATTTTAACACCGGGCAGAATGATAAAGCCATATCACAATATAAAAAAGTTATTGAGAGCTTTAAATCTACACCTGAGGCCAGGTATGCAATGACAGGACTTAAGAATGCATATGTTGAAATTAATGATGTGGAATCATATTTCGCTTACGTTAAAACACTTCAGGGATATGGCGATGTAAACATGGCAGAAAAGGATTCGATGCTTTATAGTTCCGGTGAAAGTTTGTATATAACCGGCAAATATGACAGAGCAGCAGAAGTGTTTAAAAGCTATATGAATCAATTTCCATCCGGAAGCTTCCTGCAGAATGCACAGTTCTACCTTGCAGAATGTTATTCTTCGGGCGGGAATACCGAAGAAGCGCTGAAACTTTACGTTTCAGTAGCCGGAGCCCCTAATAATCAGTTTACAGAACAGTCACTTTCGCGTGCAGCAAAAATTTATTACGATAAGGAAGATTTTAAATCTTCTCTTGATTATTATGAAAAGTTTGAAAAGGTAGCAGGTAACTCTGAGAATAAGATTGAAGGACTAAAAGGAGAACTCAGATCGGCTTATCAGCTGGGCGATGCGCAAAAGACCATTTTAGCTGCCAATAAGATAAGCACAGGTATAAATATTCCGGAGGAACTCCTGCGAGAAGCAGTATTCATGCGCGCTAAAGGAAACTACAGTCTTAACAATTTTGATGAAGCACTAGCTGATTTTCGTAAGGTGGCGACTGAGGTATCAAGTGCTGAGGGTGCAGAATCAAAATACAGGGTTGCCGAACTTCTTTTCAAAAAAGACCAGGTAGCGGAATCCGAAAGAATAATAAATGAATTTATTGACCAGAATACACCGCATCAGTACTGGATGGCAAGGATGTTCCTTCTCCTCTCTGATATAAGTGTAAAACAGGGAGATGCAATTCAGGCAAGGGCAACCCTGCAGAGCCTGAGAGACTATTACACTATCGATAATGATGGTATTCTTGATGAAGTGAAAGCCAAGCTTGATGCCCTTAACCAGAACAATTGAAAATGGAATTTCATAGCCTGAACGGTGAACAGAAATGTATCAGTAAATATTTAAGATCCAGAAAATAATCATGATGAAAAGACTACTTATAATAAAACTCCTTTTAATTCTGATCTGGTTACCAATAGCGGCACAAACCAAACCGCAGGACCTAAATCGGGAAGTAACTCTCTATAATCCATATAAACCCTCCCTTTCCGATGTAAGGAAGAAGAGTTTTTTACCTGATCTTAATGATACTGCAAAAACCCGGCCCGACTTCAAATATAATATAACCACAAGCCTTTATACACCTGAATATCTTATCAGTACTATTAAAGCTGCAACGCTTCTTCCGGATCCTCTGCCAAAACTTTACAAGAGTTATGTAAATATCGGATTCGGAAATTATTTTTCACCCCTGGCTGAGCTAAGTATAACAAATGAACGTTCTAAAAAAGGAGCAATAGGATTTTATGCAAGACATTTTTCAACAAACGGGAAGGTGAAGCTTGACAATAAAAACAGGGTATTTGCCGGCTATATGGATAATGATGTTTCATTGTTTGGAAAGAGATTCTTCAGGAAAAATTTTCTTGAAGGATCTGCTGACTTTGTTCAGAAGACCAGGCATGCCTATGGCTATGACACCAGCCTTGTTTATGACCCTGTAAAAAAAGATATAAGACTGGGATATAATGATCTGGGCGCTTCACTATCCTTTGCTTCACTGACTCTGGATTCTGCAAGTTTCTCCTATGATTTTGATGTCAATTATAACATCTTTTTTGCTGCCGGGGAAAGCTACCAGCATAATGCAAGTTTCTCAGGTACAATGGCTAAAATGTACAAGGGATTTTATGCCGGCTCAGGAGTTGAGTTTGAATATTATCGTCCCTCCGCTCAAATCTGGGACAAATCAAAATACATTGCCGGAATCAGCCCTTTCATAAAAAAGAGTACTCCCCAATGGAATTTCAAGCTTGGATTTCAAATGCTTCTTGACAGGGATACGGCAGCTTCAGCAAAGTTCCATTTTTATCCTGATGTCAGGTTTGGTTTCAATATTGTTCCATCCTATATCAGTTTTTTTGCCGGACTGAATGGAATGCTTGAGAAGAATGAACCAATGAAAATCATTGAAGAAAATCCATTCCTGATTCGTGATGGCAGCCTCTTTTTACAGCCTAATACCAGTCATTCACTGATTGTTTCGGCAGGTTTTAAGGGTAATACCGGAATAGACGGTAACTATCTTGTATCAGCATCTTATTCGCTTATAAATAAAATGCTCTTTTACTCCAATATTGTTTTTCCTGACGATATAGTGGCTCCGCAAATGGGAAATTATTTCTTACCTCTTGCTGATGATGTCGAATTGTTTAAGGTTCATGGCGAAATGACCGGGCAAATTACAAACAAAATATTATATATCGGTAGTGCCAACTGGTATAAATATACTCTTACTTATAACAAATTTCCATGGAATAAGCCTTCGTGGGATGGCAGGATAGGTGTTAAATACAATCTCAGAGATAAAATTTTAGCCGGTGTTGATCTGACTGCACTTGGTAAGCGCAAGCTTTCCTCGACAGTGTTTGATATATCGTTGCCAGCTTCAACTGTTATTTTTGATACTCCGGTACATTTTAACCTGAATCTGAGTGCAGAATACAGGTATACTAAAATAATGTCGTTCTGGTTTAAAATCAACAATATTGCATTCGACAAGTATTACGAATGGGCCTGGTACCCGTCACAGAGGTTCCTCTGTATGGTGGGGTTTACGTATAGCTTGTAGAACAGTTGCACAGGACGATACTCATTTATTCATTTTTGCCTCTCCTAAATCTCTCCCGCAAGCGGGAGGGACTTAATTTGCACAAAATTATTCTCCACTTCCCTCCCTGGGGGCTACCCTTTATACACATCTCTTTTATTTAAATTTATGAAGAGTTTTAGATAGTGATAAAAGATTTTCTATTTAAGGAAAACTTTAGGTCTTATTTTCATAATTGGACAATTCAGTGGTGCACTAAGATGATAAATATTGACGATGCCGGAGGCATCCAAGCCCAATATCCATGGTTACATCCATGGTATCTGCTCAAGTCATCTTGCAACACCTGCGGTGTTGAAGAATCTCATGTAAACAAATACTCTTCTTTATAATCTACATCATTCTCTTTTAATAACCTGATTAATTCATCTTTGAATGAGATGGTTTTATGATGTTCGGCCTGATTTTTTACATAACTGATCAATGAAGCTTTACTTGAAATGTGATATGTAAATCCGCTGTAACCAACCTGCCATCCCGGGAAATTAAGGAATAATGTTCTCTCCCTTAGTATCATAGCATGGGATGCTTCTTTAATGTCCTTAATAAGATATGCTGGACAGATTGCAGGATGAATATGTGTGGTAATATGTATATGAATATAATTTCAGATTCACAACTTCAACCGCTCTGCGGTTGAATAATTGTGCATTATTCTACCCCGGATGTAACCGGGGATATTAGACTTAAAAGCCGCCGGCTTTAACAGCCATTTTATAAACGCCCTCGATAAAGCCTTGATTATTTGACTAAAAAGTATCCTTCTTTTACTTAATAGAGAAGCTCATTCTTAAACAACATGTATTTTAGCATTTTAAAAAGATGTGTATGAAGGGTAGGGGGGAAGGGGTTGGGGGAAGAGGTCCTTGAACCTTGTAAATTGTGCATAATTTTATGATATTTTTAACATAAAAACCGTTTAAAATTAGTATCTTTGTATGATTGATTAATATGCATAAAATCAATATCTTAATATATCAGAATTAAGCTTATCCTAAAGGATGGTTTTGGTATAGTTTTATATGTTGGATTTTTATAAAAAGATTATTAAAAAAAATGAGTGAAAAGAAGAAAAAATTGCAGGAAAGCAGTGATTACTCTGCAGAGAGTATCCATGTTCTGGAAGGTCTTGAGGCGGTGCGGAAAAGACCTGCAATGTATATTGGTGATATCGGTGTAAGAGGTCTGCATCATCTTGTATATGAAGTTATTGATAACTCAATAGATGAAGCGCTGGCAGGATATTGTTCTAAAATTGAAGTTATAATCCATGAAAATAACACCATAACCGTAACTGACGACGGAAGAGGTATTCCTACCGGAATAATGGAAAAAGAACAAAAATCAGCCCTTGAAGTTGTGATGACTGTATTACATGCCGGAGGTAAATTTGATAAGGATTCTTATAAAGTTTCCGGTGGGCTTCATGGGGTTGGTGTATCGTGCGTTAATGCACTGTCTTCGCATCTTTCTGCAATTGTTATGAGAGAAGGGAATACCTTTAAACAGGAATATGAAAAAGGGAAACCTGTTACTGAAGTAGAAATAACTGGCAAGTCAGATAAATCCGGAACGATAATAACTTTTGAACCAGACAATACCATATTCCAGACAACTGAATTCAACTTTGAGATCCTTGCTGCACGTCTGCGTGAACTGGCATTCCTGAATAAAGGAATCCTCCTGACTATTATAGATATGCGTGAGCTTGTTGAGAACGGTAATGGTGGAAAACCAAGGTATGAAGAGTTCCGTTCTGAGCTTGGGCTTAAGGAATTCGTTGATTACCTCGATTCGAACAGGGAAAGGATCATTGAAAAACCAATTCATATTACATTCGACAAAACAGAGATACCTGTCGAAATTGCCCTGCAATACAATAACTCTTTCTCGGAAAATGTTCACTCTTATGTGAATAATATAAATACAATTGAAGGAGGGACACACCTGGCAGGATTCAAAAGAGGTCTGACAAGAACATTGAAAAAATATGCCGAAGACTCAGGCGCAACATCCAAACTGAAATTTGATATTAACGGCGATGATTTTCGTGAAGGGCTGACTGCAATTATCTCAGTGAAAGTTCAGGAGCCCCAGTTCGAAGGCCAGACAAAAACTAAACTCGGCAACAGCGAAGTAATGGGAGCTGTTGATCAGGCTGTCAGCATGATGCTGACAAATTACCTCGAGGAAAATCCGAGAGACGCAAGGGTAATTGTTCAGAAAGTGATTCTCGCAGCCACGGCACGTCATGCTGCCCGTAAAGCCCGTGAACTGGTACAACGGAAGAATGAATTCTCCGGTTCAGGACTGCCCGGTAAACTGGCAGACTGTGCCGACAGAGATCCTTCAAAATGTGAGATTTACCTCGTTGAAGGTGATTCAGCAGGTGGTACAGCCAAACAGGGTCGCGACCGTAAGTTCCAGGCTATATTGCCTTTACGTGGAAAGATATTAAACGTTGAAAAAGCAATGCAGCACCGCATTTATGAGAGCGAAGAGATAAAAAACATCTTTACCGCACTGGGAGTCAGTATCGGTACTGATGAAGACAGCAAAGCTCTCAACACTTCCGGTTTAAGGTATCATAAGATTATAATTATGACAGATGCCGATGTGGACGGATCTCATATTGACACTCTTATTATGACTTTCTTTTTCAGATATATGCAGGATCTTATAAGAGGCGGAAACTTATTTATAGCAATGCCTCCTCTATACCTGGTAAAGAAAGGAAAAACGGAACGTTATTGCTGGACTGAAGAGGAACGCGAAGCTGCAGTTAAAGAAATGGGCCAGGGGAAAGATGCTACTGTAGGTATACAGAGATATAAAGGTCTTGGCGAAATGAACGCTGAACAGCTGTGGTCAACGACCATGAATCCGGAAACAAGGACACTACGGCAAATTAATATCGATAGTGCCGCGGAAGCAGATCATATATTCTCAATGCTTATGGGAGATGAGGTTCCTCCAAGAAGGGAATTCATTGAAAATCATGCTAAATACGCAAAGATCGACGTGTAGTGCAGATCATATTCCCTGCAACTCCTTATCGTCATAGTATTATTTATCTTTCAGATATAATCTCTTTGATTATCTCTTCAATATAAGAAATAATTTTCTGTGAAGATCCGGCATAGTTATTAATTATAATACTGAATATAAGGTCATTGCCAGAAGCAGTTTTAATATATCCGGCATAACTTCTTACTCTTGTCATTGATCCGCTTTTTATTGCCAGCTTAGTATCAAAAACAGGATCTCTGAAAATGTTTTTAAGTGTTCCTTCTTTACCTGCATCCGGCAGGGAAGAAATGTAATCATTGAAATCTTTCCCGTTTGTCTTCATATAGCAAAGCAGCCTGACCAGCTCCCTCGAATTTATGGCATCGAGAGGGGACAAGCCGCTGCCATCTTCAATAAACAGTCCTCCTGTATTGATACCTGCCTTTGTAAGAAATTCCTTTATTACCTCGACCCCTGCCTCAGTTGAACCTTTATTCTTAAAGACTTTTCCAAGTTCTTTTGTCAGATGTTCAGCATACATATTAATACTGTTATGGTTCAGTACTTCAATAATTTTGCTCAATGGAGGTGAGGTAATTTCAGCAACAGGATATACCTTATTATTTATCGTTGACTGCTGCAGTCTTGTGGTTGAAGGTGTACGAGCTACACTAATGCCGGAAGATCTGAGTTTCTGGTCAATTACTTTCGCCATAATAAGTGGCGGGTCTGCAATTGAAGCTTCGAGGATAAAACCTTCAAGATTTACGGGAATTTTACCGGCAAGCCAGCCGTTGGTGCTGTAAGGTGCAGCAAATACATAGCCTTCATCAGCAGTACCAGCTGCTTCCAGCCAGTTCGCGAATTCAAACCTGCACTCCTCCGGGTAAATACCTGTTATAACCTGGGTAACACTGTCTGCAGATGTTTTAAAATGTATTTCATAGGTGTTATCAAAAACAGATAAACCATAAGCTCCGGCACCGTAATAATTCCCTGCATCTTCCCAGAGCCATTTAGCCGGAATTGGTTGATAATTATAATATGAATCATCAGTAATTACCTGTCCGTCTATTTTCTTAATTCCCAGTTTTTTAATCTCCGTAACCCATTTATCGGTAAATCCTGCATAGTATTCTTCAAAATTTTTGGATCCCAGGACCGGATCTCCACCGCCCCTGATTATAATGTCGCCAACAAGCCTGCCTGAACGTTTATTGAATGAACCTGTATAACCGATCATTGTCCTGAAAGTATAGTCAGGACCAAGCAATTCCAGGGCTACAGCTGTTGTGATTAATTTCATTACTGAAGCAGGTGTAAGGCTTTTCTCTGCATCATAATCGAATAATGTTTTGCAGCTGTCTGACCCGGCAAGGCAAAAAGAGACGGCAGCGTGTTCCATTGCAGAATCTGCGAGGAATCGGTTAAATGAAATCGCCTGTGAATAGGAGAAGAGCGGAAGCCACAGGAAAAAGAGGCCCGGAAATACTTTAATCATGACCTTTTGATTTTGTTCTGTTCGAGAGTCGAAAGCAAACCACAGGCCGCACCTATCTCTTCACCCCGTGAAGCACGGATTGTCGTAAGTATCCCTTTTGAATTCAGCGCCTCCTTGAATTTTACAGTTTCTGCCATATCGGGACTCTGGAATTCCGATCCCGGAATATGATGAAACCGTATGATATTTATCCGGCATTTTATCCCGTTCAGAATGCGGGCAAGCTCTTTTATATGAAGGGGAGTGTCGTTTATACCTTTGAAAAGAATATACTCAAAGGAGACTCTTCTTTGTCTGTTAAAATCGAAATCCCTGATAATATCGAGAACATCCTTCACAGAATTGGTACTCTGGATTGGCATCAGATTTCTTCTTTCTTCATCAAATGGAGAGTGTAAACTGATTGCAAGATGACACCGGCTCTTTTCAAGGAACTCCTTTATGCTGTTCTTCAGCCCGACTGTACTTACTGTAATGCGCGTTGGACTCCATCCGTATCCCCATTCGCTTGTGAGTATTTCGAGACTTTTCAGGACTTCAGTAATATTATCAAGAGGTTCGCCCATGCCCATAAATACCATATTAGTAAGCCTTCCGAATTCAGGCAGACTCCTGAACTGGTTGAGGATCTCGTTTGATGACAGGTTTCCCTGGAATCCCTGCCTTCCTGTCATGCAGAATATACAGCCCATTTTACACCCCACTTGTGATGACATACAAATAGTTGCCCGGTCTTCATCAGGGATATAAGCTGTTTCTATATATTTATCAAAAAGAACGTTATAGAGATATTTTTTTGTCCCGTCAATGCTTTGAACAACATTTACAGGGGCCGACAGGCCGATTTCATAATCATTAGAAAGAAGATCTCTCATCTTCTTTGAAAGATTGGTCATTTCATCAACTGAGAAAATTTCTTTCTTATATAGCCAGTCAGCAATCTGTCTGGCAGAAAATCCAGGCATCCCCACCCGTTTTGTGACACTAATCAGCTCATTAAGTGTCTTACCGTAAAGCTTTTCTTTCTGCATCCTTTATATCTCGATCGTTCCCCCGAACACGAACGTCGCAGGTCCCGTAAGCCAGATATTGGAAACCTTACCATCATTGATCTTCAGATCGACTTTCAGGTTTCCGCCCCTTGCCTTCACATTGACAGAACCAGTGTCAAAATGTCCTTTTAAAACTGAAGCAATGGCAGAAGCAGTCACACCAGTGCCGCAAGCAAGAGTTTCTTCTTCAACTCCCCTTTCGAAAGTTCTGATATACAAACCATTATTGTTAGTCTCAACAAAGTCAACATTGGTTCCACCAGGAGCAAATTCAGGTGCCCATCTAAGTTTTTTACCTTCCTCGTTAACATCTATTTTGTCTATATTGTTTGCGAATACAACATAATGAGGAGATCCGGTATTTATAAAATAATTTTCATCAATTATTTTGTATTCATTTACATTGCTCATCTGAAGACGCACAATATTATTATCAACGCTGGCTTCATGAATTCCGTCATAAGCCATGAATTTCTGTTTTTTGCCGGCTATGTTCCCTTTCAGGGCAAAATGAGCGGTGCATCTGCCTCCGTTGCCGCACATCGAGCCAAGTTTACCGTCTGAATTGAAGTATTTCATTTCAAAATCAGCCTCGCTGTTATCTGAGATGAGAATAAGTCCGTCCGCACCTATGCCAAAACGGCGGTCGCACAGTTTGTTAATAAGTTTTAAATCGGCAGGATCAATTAAACTGTTTCGGTTATCTATGATAATGAAATCATTACCTGCACCCTGATATTTGTTAAAAGCTATATTCATCAATGTTAAAGTGTTGTTAAATCATCGTAATATATTGAAGGTCATACAAAAAATGCATGATCTTTGTAAAACAAAATGTCTGGAAAATGGTTGTAAAGATATAAATCTTTTTTCAAGGGAAAATTTCTTTCAACCGGCGATAAAAGAAATTGGAATATTAGTAATAATAAAAGAAAACTGTTATGAAAAGAAAGTACTTATTTGGCGGATTGCTTATGGCTCTTTTAGGGGCAGCAATCGCATTATTTGCTTATACAAAAATTATTGAAAAGCCGGCTGCAGTTGTTGCGAAGGATAGTTCGCAAATTGAAACACCTCAGTCTAAGGCTCTTCTGACATCTTTCCAAATGCAGGAAGGTCAGGTCGATTTCACTTATGCAGCTGAGCAGACTGTTCATGCTGTAGTACATGTCCGTACAAAAACCATGGTTGAACAGCCTGATAATCCTATAATGGAGTTTTTCTATGGTGACCGTTACAATAATAAACCAAGGGAAGTAGCTGGTTTTGGATCCGGTGTAATTATATCTCCGGATGGGTTTATAATAACAAATAACCACGTTATTGAAGATGCTGAAAACATAGAAGTTAAGCTCAATGACAACCGGGTATTCAAAGCCGTGCTTATAGGTCGTGATCCGAGTACTGATATTGCATTGCTTAAGATCAAGGCTGATAATCTCGTATGGCTCAAATACGGAGATTCTGACAATCTTAAAGTGGGAGAGTGGGTACTTGCAGTTGGTAATCCGTTCAACCTTACCTCGACTGTTACAGCTGGCATTGTCAGTGCAAAAGGCAGAAATCTCCAGCTTATCAACTCTGATTATAGTATTGAATCCTATATACAGACTGATGCAGCGCTTAATCCGGGGAACAGCGGAGGAGCTCTTGTCGACACAAAGGGGTTGCTCATAGGAATCACGTCAGCTATTTATTCACCAAGTGGTGCATATGCCGGCAACTCTTTTGCAATACCCGTAAGCATAGTGAAAAAGGTCATCAATGATATCAGGCAATATGGAACAGTGCAGAGAGCTATTATGGGGATAAAAATGAATGAAGTTTCTCAGGAAGATGCAGATAAGCAGAAACTTGTTGAGGTAAAAGGTGCTATTATCAAAGAAGTTATTGATGGTGGTGCAGCTGAAGAGGCTAAACTTAAGGTGGATGATATAATTACAAAAATAGATGGTGTTATGGTAGATTCACCGACAGAATTACAGGAACAGGTCGGAAAACATCGTCCTGGTGATAAAATTATGATAACTTTTTTCAGAGGCGGAAAGGAGAATACTTATCCGCTCACACTGAAGAATATTGCAGGGAATACCAGTCTGGTTACCAAGGATATGGGTGTCGATGAAGTATTTGGTGCAAGGTTTGAGGCACTTAGTGAATCTGACAAAGACAATTATAATGTCAGCAACGGTGTTAAAATAATTGAAATAAATGATGGTTTGTTTAAGGATATTGGCCTCAGGAAAGGGACTATTATTTTATCAATTAACGGCAAAAAGATGAATACTTCCAGTGATGTAAGGCAGGCAGTCGGCACCTCAGAAAAATCGTTAAAAACGATTGAAGGAGTTACACCCGATGGAAGGCATTTTGAATTCAGGTAATTACGGTTATGGAAATTAAAGAAAGTAGTATCCATTACTAATTGAATAACAGGGGTTTATGAAAATAGACCCCTGTTATGCAACAATACTATAGATATTTTGTTATTATATTTAAAAGCAATATCTTTGCGGAAATTTTTTCGGAGGCAAAATGAGACAGCTAAAGATTACCAAATCCATAACAAACAGAGAAAGCGCATCATTAGATAAGTATCTGCAGGAGATCGGTAAAGAAGAGTTGATATCGGTGGAGGAAGAAGTTGAACTTGCTCAAAGAATCAAGAAGGGGGACAGGACTGCTCTCGAGAAGCTCACCAAGGCAAATTTAAGATTTGTTGTTTCTGTGGCAAAACAGTATCAGAACCAGGGACTAAGCCTTCCGGACCTTATTAATGAAGGAAATCTAGGGCTGATAAAAGCTGCTGAAAAATTTGATGAAACAAGAGGTTTTAAATTCATTTCATACGCTGTCTGGTGGATCAGGCAGTCGATTCTTCAGGCGCTGGCTGAACAATCAAGGATAGTCAGATTACCGCTGAACCAGGTCGGTTCACTCAATAAGATCAATAAGGCTTTTTCAAAGTTTGAACAGGAGAATGAACGTACTCCTTCACCTGAAGAGCTTGCTGATGTTCTGGAGCTGCCAAAGGAGAAAGTAACTGATACTCTCAAGGTTTCGGGAAGGCACGTTTCAGTAGATGCTCCATTCATTGAGGGTGAAGATAACAGCCTTCTGGATGTTCTTACAAATTCAGATTCGCCGGTTGCAGATAAGCTCCTGATGGACGAATCATTATCCAGAGAAATATACAGGGCTCTTGCCACCCTTACTGAAAGGGAAAGAGATATAATCCGTTTCTTTTTTGGTATCGGATGCCAGGAGATGACCCTCGAGGAGATCGGAGAAAAATTTGGACTTACCCGCGAAAGAGTCCGCCAGATAAAGGAGAAAGCGATCAGGAGGTTGCGTCACACTTCAAGAAGCAGACTTCTTAAAGGTTATTTAGGTTAACCAGTTTTGCGTAAATTATAGATTAAAAAATGAGCCCCGGGGAGAGGCTCCATAAACAAATGCAAAGCCTCTGTAAATCAGGGGCTTTACTTATTTATAGAAGACTGTTTTCCCAACCATTTCCCAAGGTCGTTCAAAACTGACCAAAAAGCGCTTTCAGAAACTGAAGAAGAAAGAAAGTGGAAATCCCGCAAAAGTTATCTTCATAGGAAAACGTTGTACTTTTGAAACCAATCATACAAACACCTATCAAAATCCCCGCTTATGCCATCCATAACTGACATTCCAAGCATACGTCATGTGAAAAGAATGCTTATTCAAGTCCACGGCATTCAACTTTTCGACTTTCATTTTAGAAGAATAGCCCCCTCAATGTTTAGGTCACCTCCCGCAGATTTGTCTGTTTGTTTGAATGGATGAATAAAGAGATCAACCCGAATACCTATTAACCTGAATTAGATGAAAAAAATATTTTAGGACCTATTTAAAAGTAAACTGAAAAGTTATACCTGCATAAACTATACTGTATTTGGTAATCCCAAGACCAGGTTGGAATTTAAGACTAGTTGATCCCTTAGAATAAATGATTTCTTTTGTACCTATAATAGCTCCAAGTAATGTAAAAGTAACAACTGTAACACATCCTACCGCAATATAAGTATTGCGTTGTTTTGTTTTCATCTCTTCATAAGTGCCTGCAGGAAACAATGGTAATTTAAAAATTTCCAAATTAGGATTAATCTCCTTTACCAGAATTGGCAATAATGCAACGAAACATCCTCCTAAAAATCCTCTACCGATGTTATCCCGTCGTTCTGTTATCATTACAATCTCATCTAAAGAATATTTGGATTTTAATGATTTTTGATCATAAAATTCCACACTATCATTTAAATAGTTCAAATTTTTGTATTTGATAGAAGTTCCAGAGTTAAGAAATATATCGCCATTCTTTAAAGGCACCGCTTCTGCCAATCTGTTTTTTCCCAGATATTTATTAAAAAATGAGCCCCGGGGAGAGGCTCATTTTTATTATATGCCTGCAAAAGATCAATGCAGGCCGGGGGAAAATCGATATACTCTTTTTTGCGGCTTGAATTTAAGAAAAGTAATTGTTTTCAGTTTTCGGAGACAACAGAAGCCTTCTCTGAGCCAACAGAACCTTATTATAGAATAACATAAGGCTTTAAATAGGCAGAATTATATGCTATAATTATAGCAATTTCAGCTTTTTCTTCCGGTTTTCTGTGTCGGAATGATCTTCGGGAATTATTTTTTATTGAATTTCTGCAGAAATGTGTTTCTGAAATTATCTCCCAGGGAAGCTTTGTTGTTTTCACTTAAAATAATTTCACCCTGCCTTGTAAAACCGGAGACATGATTTAAATTAATCAGATAGGAGTGGTGAACCCTTATAAAACTATGGCTGATAAGCTGGTTTTCATACTGTTTAAGGTTTTTGGAGCTAAAAACTTTCTTATTCCCTGAGAGGTAAAGATTTGTGCAGTAACCATCAGCTTTGCACATTATTATATCGTTGATTTTCAGTACTTCAAAACCCTTTATGTCAGATACTATAATTGTTGGCTGAATGAAGTTATTTTCAGACAGGCTTTTCAGGATTGCAGCATATTTCTCAGATTCTGCAATGCCATTATTTTCATTCCTGATTTTTTCAACTGATGCTTTTAACTCATCGACCCTTACCGGCTTCAACAGGTAATCTGCCGCATTTACCCTGAAAGCCCTGATTGCATATTCGGAATATGCTGTAACAAAAACTATCCTGAAAACAATTTTTTCAAACATCGTCAGAAGATCGAATCCCTGGCCGTCAGGCATTTCAATGTCCAGAAAGACAACATCAGGTTTATGCTTCTGAATAGCTCTGAAAGCTGTTTTAACGGATGATGCAGTTGCAACAACTTCAACATCAGTGCAAAAATCTCTGAGATAATTTTTCAATACTTCTCTTGACGGCTCTTCATCGTCTACTACTACAGCACGTAAAATATTTTTCATTTTTTCCCTTTTCTTACCGGAATATCAACTTCAACTTTCGTTCCTGTTTCAATTCTGCCTGCATACAGATCGTTTATTTCGACCTTATAATTAGTTCTGTGCAATCTGCCCGATAACTGCAATTGCTCCTTTACAATGTCGATTCCCCTTGATTTATAATTTTCTTTGTTGTCATGCTTTTTTAAAGAAGCCAGGCGGCCTATCCCGTCATCTTCAATAATACATTTAATTCCGCCATTATCAGAGTATGTGAACCAGATTCTGATAAATCCTTTCCTGTCCTCCAGCGCTCTTACTCCATGCCAGATCGCATTTTCTATGAAAGGCTGGACAATGCCCGGACAAACTTCCAATTCGGACAGGCTGCCTATCTCTTCTTTTCTTATTTCGTAATCGAATTTGTCGGAGAACCGAAGATGTTCTATTCTCAGATAATCTTCAATTGAACTTAATTCATTATCGAACAGGACATATTTGTTCCCCATATTGGAGAGGATAGATCTTATAAGTCGCGAAAAGTCAGCGATATACCTGTTGGCAGATAGCCTGTCATTGTTTGAAATAAAATAGTTAATTGAATTGAGAGAGTTGAAAATAAAATGCGGATTCATTTGTCCGCGAAGGGACTGAAGCATAAGCTCATTTTGCTTCTGTTTCTCTCTCTCACGAACATGCCAGACATAAAAGATTATTAATGAAACAATTATTGCAACAACCAGCAGAGGCACTGAAATTAGAAACAGTTTTGTCTGGTAAAAGTAAGGTGTCACCCTGATTATCAAATCTTTTGAAGCACCCCAGTTTCCATTCAGATCAGCTGACTCTATCTTTAAATTGTGCCATCCGGGGTTAAGGTTAACATAGTTTATATTCCTGTTCCTGGAATCTGTTTCCGCCCAGTTCCTGTTTACGCCCGAAAGCTTATATCTGTAAAGTGTCTTATCAGAATTCACAAAATCTGTAGATGAAAAGGTGAGATGAAAGTTATTTTCACCTTTTGAAAAAATAATTGTGTCAGCTGCATTAAGATCAACTGGTAAATGTCTGATCTCACCTGAAACCTCAAGGTTGGCCAGAATGAGTTTCTGATTATTACTGCTCCGGGTTGTTAATTCCAGGCTGTCAGGACAGAAGCTTACATAGCCTCCCATACCTCCAAAATAGAATTTTCCGTCATCTGCAACAAATTTAGCTCCTGAATTGAACTCAGTAATGGCTAGCCCGTCTGTCGTACCGAATATCCTGATCTGCCCGGTGTTCGGATTTATTCTCGATATCCCGCTGTTTGTTGAAACCCAGATATTTCCCGAGTTGTCTTTCAGCAAACTATATGTAGTATTATTTGACAACCCTGATGAAGTGGTATAAAACCTGAAAGTACCCTCCACCTGGTTATATCTGCAGACACCTTCCCCCAGGAGTGCAAACCAGAGTTCTCCGTTGTCACCGGAAATAATGTCTTCGACATTGCTCAGTTCAGCAGCCAGCTTAATAATTGTACTCTCCCTTGTTTCCGGATTATATTTAAGTACACTACTGCCATTCAATCCAGCCCAGAGCATTCCATCGGGAGATTGGTACAACTTGAAAATCATCACTAAATCCGGCAATGGCATTAGAATCTTCGTCTTCTCAGTTCCGGGATAATAAATAGCCAGATTTTTTGTGCCTATAAAAATATTTCCCTCCTTATTAACCAGAATTGCCCTTGTACTATACGCATCAGGGAAATGATTAATGAATTTTGCAGTTTTATAGTCATAAAACTGCAACAGTTTTAAATAATAACCTATCCATATCCCGTCACCAACCGGGATCATTGACCTGATGTAAGTTGAAGCAGGCATGGAATTACGATCAAACTGATACAGATTCTTTATTCTTTTATCAGATCTGAATTGAACGATATGGTCATAACCCCTTATGGCTGTCCAGATATTTTTGTACCGGTCAATTATTACTGAATAAATTGCCGGGGCTGCAGAGTCGGGATCACTCACAATATTGTTATCGAAAAATCTTGATATCGCGCTTAGTCTGCTTAATCCACATGGGACTCCGCTGGAGGTACAACTTGAGAACCAAAGCAGATTGTCCTCAGGCAGCAACATGGCAACGGGTACTTTGGAATCCTTTTCCTGAATGTGGGTCAGCTTCTTTAATTCAGAATTATATATGTACAACCCGTCATTCATCCAGCCCCAGTAAAAGTACCTGGTACCGGAAAATTCCTCAAAAGGTATATCTCCATTATATTCTCTGAAAACGCTTCTTTCCTTATCCAATTTGTATAACCCGGTATTTGAAAAGATCCACTTCTCATTTGAAACCGAGTTATAGAAAGAGAACCAGGTTTTGTAATCATATTCTGTTTTTTTTAAAGAGGAAGGTTTTATTATGTTGTACTCCTGCTTGATGGTATATAGCCTTTTTCCTGTTCTTTTAAATTCAAGAACACTGGTTCCAATTACCCAGATTGAAGAATCTTTAAGTATGGTGACGCTATTAAATTGATTACTAATGAAATAAGGTTTTCCATCTGTTGTCTTAAGACTTATTATTACAGATTCCCTTGTCCGGTCAATCCATTTAATAATTTCATTTTGGTTAATAATCAAAAGATTGCCGGCAGTATCAGTCGAAATATTGTCGGCATGTTCTATTGAAACTCCATCAATACTTTTTAATACTGTAAAATTATCGGATGCCCTGTTATATTTGACAACGTTACCGAAGTCGGTAAGTATCCAAAGATTATTATCGCGATCGACCTTAAGATCAGAAACTGAAAAATATGGCAATGATGAGGAATCCCTGGGAATATGATAATAATTCTTAAATTCATGTCCGTCGAACCTGCTTAAGCCATCCCATGTGCCAATCCAGATAAAGCCGGTACTGTCTCTTGCAATTGTTCTGACATTGTTATGAGCCAATCCATCATTTGTAGTGTAGGTTTTTACTGTGAAATTCTGGCCGAAGAGTGTTATGGAAGTAAGCACCGGGACAATCAGAGCAATAACTATAAGTGCAAGTCTCTTTTCAGCTTTAGGGTACATACTTTAACAAACCGGTGAATATTCGTAAAAGAAAACTAATTTTGATTTTAGTTTGAAATAAAGGAATAAAAAAAAATTCAATTCTGTTAGAATTCCAATGGATTTTAAATTGATATCGGATTTTGTCCCAACTGGCGATCAGCCTGAGGCTATAAGACAGCTTGTTGATGGACTGCAGAAAAATGTACCTTATCAGACACTTCTCGGTGTTACCGGCTCGGGGAAAACATTTACCATTGCAAATGTGATCGAGAAGGTGAACAGACCTGTGCTTGTTTTGAGTCATAACAAAACACTGGCAGCTCAGCTTTATGGAGAGTTCAGACAATTTTTTCCGGAAAACAGAGTCGAATATTTCGTTTCGTATTATGATTATTATCAACCTGAAGCCTATTTACCGGTATCAGATACCTATATAGAGAAAGATCTGTCAATTAATGAAGAAATAGAGAAGTTGCGCCTGAGTACAACAGCTTCACTTCTTTCCGGAAGGAAAGATGTAATTGTTGTCTCTTCAGTATCCTGCCTGTACGGTATTGGCAATCCGGATGATTTTCATTCCAATACGGTTCAGGTCATATCTGGTCAGAATATAGCCAGGAATCATTTTCTCAGGAAGCTTGTTGACAGTCTCTATTCACGAAACGAAATGGAATTTAAGCATGGGACATTCAGGGTGAGAGGCGATACCGTGGATATATTCCCTGCTTACGCCGATATTGGAGTGAGAGTAGTTTTTTTCGGTGATCAGATTGAAGAAATATCCACATTTGATCCTGAAAGCGGAAACAGGCTCGGGGTGTTAGATGAATATATTATTTATCCTGCAAATATATTTGTTACTACACGTGACAGGATAAACCAGGCAATCAACCTTATACAGGATGATCTGGTTCTGCAGGTCGCTCATTTTAACGAGATAGGAAAGAAGGAAGAGGCGAAAAGGCTGGGGCAGAGGGTCTCATATGACCTGGAAATGATAAAAGAGCTGGGTTACTGCAGCGGAATTGAAAACTACTCGCGTTATTTTGACGGAAGGAAATCTGGAACCCGGCCCTTCTGCCTGCTCGATTATTTCCCTGATAACTTCCTGACAATTATTGATGAGAGTCATGTAAGCATTCCCCAGATAAGAGGAATGCACGGAGGGGATCATTCGCGCAAACAAACCCTTGTCGAATATGGGTTCCGTCTTCCGGCCGCACTGGACAACAGACCAATGAGGATCGAGGAATTTGAATCGCTCACAAACCAGATAATTTTTGTAAGTGCAACACCGGCTGACTACGAGCTTGAGAAAAGCGAGGGAGTCTTTGTCGACCAGGTTATCAGACCGACAGGACTTCTTGATCCCCCGATAGAAGTAAGGCCAAGTCTTAATCAGATAGACAACCTGATGGATGAGATAAGGGAAAGGGCTAAATCAGGTGAACGAACCCTTGTTACTACAATTACTAAAAGAATGGCAGAAGAATTGGCGGCATATCTGTTAAAATTTGATATCAGGTGCCGTTATATCCATTCTGATATAGACACTATCGAGCGTATTGAAATTCTGGAAGGACTACGGACCGGCGCGTTTGATGTACTTGTTGGCGTTAACCTCCTCAGGGAAGGACTTGATCTTCCTGAGGTATCGCTTGTTGCTATTCTTGATGCCGATAAGGAAGGATTCCTTCGATCATCACGGTCGCTTACCCAGACAGCAGGAAGAGCTGCACGAAACCTTAACGGGAAGGTGATTATGTATGCAGATAATATTACCAGAAGTATGCAACTAACCATAAATGAGACTAACCGACGCCGTGCTAAACAGCTGAAATACAACGAGGAAATGGGAATAACACCTGCCCAGATAGTTCGAAAAACAGGTACTATACTCCTTGGTCTGAGTAAGAAAGGCGTCACTATGAAGGCCTATATTGAACCTGAAAGGCCGGATATTGCTGCAGATCCGGTCGTAAAGTACATGAACAGGGAAGCGCTTGAAAAAGCAATTGAAAAAACAAGAAAAAGTATGGAAAAAGCTGCTTCAGAGCTCAACTTTGTGGAAGCAGCAAGGTTCAGGGATGAAATGGCTGACCTTCAAAAGCTACTCAGGAGCAAAAGTTAATCTACTGAGATATCTTCGTTGCATACCAGTCGCTTTTATTTGCTTCGGAAGTAAAAGTACCCGACATTGTTTTCCCGTTAACTTGCCCTATATATAAAGCTCCTCCGTTTTTGAAAGTTATGTCATTTCCGTTGAGCCTTCCGTCGGTAATTGGGGTTGTTTTGCCTTTTACACGCAGCGTTCCATTGATCATCTGAAAATTCTGTTTTATGATAAGTTCATCCTGACCTATTTTCCAGGTACCATCAACTTTGGCTGGAATGATCCACAAAAGTGCCGTATTCCAGCTATTCCAGTTCTCATCGGTAGTAACCTCATAATCGGGTTCCCAATCACCCATTGTGAATGTATTTGAAACAATTCGCGTTCCTGGCATGAGATCAAGGAGTCGCGGTCTTAATTTGAGATTGATCTCAGGCAGAAGGAACATAGTAATAACTGTCGCCTTTGAAAGATCGTAATTAAAAAGATCAGCTTCAATGAATTCGGTTTTATCGCCCACTCCGTCTTGTACTGCATTCCGTTTTGAGAGAGCTACCATTTCAGGATTATATTCAATGCCAAGAGCATGAGCTCCCAGTTTGGCAGCAGCAATGACGGTTCGTCCGTCGCCTGATCCGAGGTCAATTACATAATCCTCAGGTGTAACCTTTGCAATTGAAAGCATCAGATTGACCAGCTCAGGCGGAGTAGGAACCCATATCACATCTTTGCCCTGCTGACCGACCTCCGGAACGAATCCGGTATCAGGTTTATTTTGCTGGGCAGAAAGTACAAATGAAAAAAGGGCGATAAACAGAGATGAAAATAAACGGCTGAATAAGTTTTGTGGTTTCATATCAACCTCCTTTTTATGAAACTGAATGAGAAGAGAACGGATTAAAATTACCTTATTTATTTTATTTCTTGATTATTTCATCAACATATTTTGCAATTGCCAGACAAGAGGTTAGTCCTGGCGATTCCATCCCTATCAGGTTAATGAACCCTGGATACCCTTTATTGCTTTCTTCCATTATATAAAAATCCCTGATGGGTTCACCTGGTTTTTGGGTTTTGGGCCTTATCCCTGCCATTTCAGGGACAATATCATTTAATTCAAGAAAGGGAAGAAATCTTTTTGCGGAGAGCCAGAATGCCTCCCGCTTCGACGGAGTGACCTTATAGTCATAAACATTTGAATCAAGGTATTTTACATCGGGTCCGAGCTTTACACCTCCGCCCATATCAATTGTGACATGGATGCCGATGCCTTCCATGTTAGGATGAGGGACAGGATATATCAGCCTGTTTATCAGTTTGTTCTTTGGCGGGTTGATTCTGAAGTATTCTCCTTTGCAAAACTGTATTGTCAGGTTTTCATCTCTCATACCAGCCATTTCGGAGATCTTGTCAGCAGTAAGTCCGGCTGAATTGATTACAATTGCTGAAGTAAAACTGTAATTCTTCTTATCTGAATCGAGAAGTTCTATTTCATAGCCATCTCTGATCTTCTTTATCCCTGTTACTTCACTTCCGTATACAATCTGTCCACCGTTAATCAGAGTGTTGGTTTCAAGTCTTTTCATGAGTGAGTGACTGTCAATTATTCCTGTTGTTGGTGAATAGAGAGCTTTCAGAGCGAAAATGTTTGGTTCAAGAGAAGCAATCTGATCGAATTCCAGAACCTCAAGTGTAACCCCGTTCCTGGCGGCAGTATTTTTAATTCCTTCGATGGCAGTGATCTCTTCAAGGTGTTGTGGCGACGATCAGCTTGCCGCAGTTTTTATAAGGCACCTCATATTTATTACAGTATTCATATAGAAGCCCCTTTCCTTCGACGCAAAGTTTTGCTTTAAGGCTTCCCTCAGGGTAATAAATACCGGCATGAATAACCTCACTGTTTCTGCTGCTTGTCTCCTGACCAAAAGTGGGATATTTTTCTATCAGAAATACATTACCATTGTTTTTCGATAATTTTTCCGCAATAGCCAGTCCTATAACACCGGCACCAATAATTGTTATTTCAGCATCCATTTCCTGATATAAAAAAATCACAAACCATCAACTAATCATCACCAGATTCATTGAATGATCGTGAATTTCAAAAATAGCTAAAAAAGTGAGTTCTGGTGTAAGGACTCCTGTTTCTTATTGCATTCACACCTGTTCAGAGAAAATGACATCCATGAAGTAATACAATTTATTCTCCAAAAAAATTAACTTTAAGATTCAAAACATTCCAATAAAATGAAAAAATACTTCTATAATGTTTTATTGTTTTTATTAGTAATTTTTACAGTCAGCTGTAATCAAAAAGCCGGAATAGACAGGTTCGCACTTGTAACCAGACACAACATTCATAACTCTGTAACTGACAGCCTGAGTTCATTATCAGTAGGTAATGGCGAGTTTGCATTCACGACAGATGTTACAGGTTTGCAGACATTTCCCGATTTTTATTCTAAAGGGATTTCCCTCGGAACAATGTCGAACTGGGGATGGCACACCGGGAGAAAATCCTGAAAATTTTAAGATCTCTGATGTTTACAGAACCTACATGGTTCATGGCAGGCCGGTAGATTATGTTCACCAGTTCAGAGCCGGCGATGACAGCAGAAAAGCGCAGGCTTCAGATTGGTTAAGAGCTAATCCGCATCGAATACACCTGGGAATGATTGGATTGCAGATTATCAAAAATGACGGCAACGAGATTGGAATAACAGATATCCGCGATAATACACAGAACCTCAATCTCTGGACCGGGTCGTTGGAAAGTATTTTTACTGCTGATGGCACCCCTGTGAAAGTTTTGACTATCTGCCACCCGGTACAGGATATGATTTCGGCAAGGATCGAGTCGAAGCTTATCAATGAGAAAAGGCTGAAGATCAAGATATTATTTCCATTAGGTACCGCTCTTCCCACCGGGTACGATTTCAATTATCCCGATAAGCATAAAACGAAAATAATTTCGGAAGATTCAATATCAACACTTTTTGAAAGGAGCCAGGATAACGATAAGTATTATGTGAAAGTATTGCATAAAGGTGCTGTTTTAAAGGTAGTTTCAGAACATCATTATTATTTAGAACCAAATCCTGCAGATACCGCATTTGAATTCTCCTGCCTCTTCAGTAAAACCATACCTGAAACCGAACCTGATGATTTTACGGAGACGCAGGAAGCAAGTCTGCACAGCTGGGAAAATTTCTGGATGACCGGCGGAGCAGTCGATTTTTCAGAATGTACCGATGAGAGGGCTTTTGAGCTTGAAAGAAGGGTTATCCTTTCCAGGTACCTGACAAGGATACAGTGTAGTGGTTCCCTTCCACCTGCTGAAACAGGACTTACCTACAACAGCTGGTTTGGCAAATTTCATCTTGAAATGCACTGGTGGCATGTTCTTCACTTTGCAATGTGGCAACACCAGGAGGTGCTTGAAAAACAGATGGATTATTATTTCAGGATATTTGAAAACGCAAAAAAAACCGCGGAACATCAGGGGTATAAAGGAGTCAGGTGGCCAAAAATGACTGATCCTGATGGAAGAGAAAGCCCGAGCAATGTTGGAACATATCTTATCTGGCAGCAGCCGCATCCGATTTTTTTCTCAGAACTGTTGTACGAGAACGCAGAGAAAAAAGAAGATATTTTGAATAAATATAAAAATATCGTGTTTTCAACAGCAGATTTCATGGCTTCATATGCATGGTTTGACAGTCTGAATAACCGATATACGCTTGGGCCTGTGCTGATACCTGCTCAGGAGAGCCTTAACAAAGAGACAACTGTTAACCCGGTATTTGAACTGGCTTATTGGTACTGGGGACTCAAAACCGCACAGGAATGGAAAAAACGTTTAGGAACCAGTCCGGATCCTTTGTGGGACGACATAATTAAGAAAATCTCAAAACTTCCGGTTCAGGATGGTGTTTATCTGTGTTCAGAAGACACAAAGGATTCTTACAGTAATCCAAGATATATGAGTGACCATCCTATAGTTGCTGGTATTAAGGGAGTTCTTCCCCGGACAAAACTTGTTGATAACAAAATACTGGCAAATTCCCTGGACACAATAATGAAAAAATGGAACTGGCGATCAACATGGGGCTGGGATTTTCCAATGCTGGCAATGTCGGCCGCATCAGTCGGAAGAGGGGAGCAGGCAATTGATTTTCTTATGATGGAGGCGCCAAAAAACAGGTATCTGATGAATGGTCATAACTACCAGGATGCCAGACTCGCGATTTATCTTCCCGGCAACGGAGGGCTCCTGACTGCTGTGGCAAAAATGTGTGTTGAAGATCAGTTCCCTCATAGTGGCAAATGGAATGTCAGATGGGAAAATCTGAACAGATATGTCAGATAGTGACTTTAATTTTAACTTTACAGGATTATGAACACTATTTCGTGGCATAGTAATTGTGGTTTATAAAACGGTTTAAGAAAACTCAAATTATAATTAAATGAAAAGGATTCAATTTCAAAATTCTTCTAAAATTCTGATAACCATTGTTTGTACAGGCTTGTCATTATTATTATCAGGGCAATCAAACAAGGATGGCTCTATGCCTCAATATCTTTACGAAGGATTCACAAATTGTGATATTCTCATGAAATCCGGACAATTACATAATCAGGAGGTTAATTATAATACTCTTACGGGCAAGATGGTTTTTACAAGGGACGGCAAATACTATGACATCTCCAATCCGGAGATGGTTGATACTGTATATCTTAACAAGTCAAAGTTCGTTCCTGTAGAAAAAGCATTTTATGAAGTAATTCTTACGACTCCTGTTGCGCTCTTCGTTCAGCATAAAGGAAGTTTACTGGCCGCAGGCAAGCCAGTTGGTTATGGTGGCACTTCACAGGTATCTTCTTCAACCAGCCTGTCATCAATTAATTTGGACTCCCGTCAGTGGAATTTATCTATCCCATCCGATTATATAGTCACTTTATCCAGGGAATATTGGATTCTCAAAGGAACTGAAATGGTCAGTTTTGAGAATGAGAAGCAGTTTCTTAAATTGTTTCCTGAAAAGACAGACAGGCTGAAAAGCTTTATAAAAGAAAACCGTTTGAAGTTCGACAAGCAGGATCATCTCATAATGCTGGTAAAATATTGCAGCAGCCTGTGATAAGAAAATTATCAGGAAACGCTGAAATTACTTGTTTAATTCTAATCCCTTCTTAATACAGATACCATCTGGAGTCTCAGAATGGTTATCCGTAAAATCAAACCTGCAATCTGTTGACCCGAAATAAAAACTTTTTAAAGATTATTTACCTTTAAATCGTTTGTTAGACCTGATCAAAACATTACATTTTGTGGTATTGAATCGAATATGATTCTTTAATTTTATATCGAGCATATAAACTGGAGGATTGAATATGCGGAAAATTAAGCTGATTCTGATATTTTTAATTCCGTATGCCCTGGTCGCATCGGCCAGTGTGACATTTGTTTCTGTAACTCAATATCGCAAATAATAAAATCTTCCATCAAAAGAGGATAGAACAAGGATTGACTTTCTCGTAAACAGCGGGTTTAAATGGCTGAACAAACCAAACTTAGTATTGAAAAAGCAGGAGCCTGCATTGATAGCGCAGTCTCATTTTGTAAGAAGAAAAATATTGATCTTTTTCCGTCCGGTCCACCTTCTCAGGGCTGAATATTATTTTGAAACAGGAGATTACAGCATTTCAGAGGAAGAGGGAAAGCTTTCAATAGCAAAAAGCCGGAAATTCTGATGAAAATGAAGTTTATTTGAAAGCTGCACTTTTCCTGGGAAAGTATTATCATCGTACCGGTTTTTACAAGGAAAGCATGAATTATTATGAGAAATGCATCACATTTTCAAAATCCCGGGGATTTAAGGGTTTGAGTGCAAAGGCTTATGAAGGCAGGCATATCTTTTGAACTCTGTAGGCGACCTGAAAGGCTTCCGGCAGAATCTGCGGATGATGGTTGATGCAGCGGTTTGCCGAAAATGATTCACTTTCAGTCGAAATTGGATTACTGAGGCTTGGCACTTCGTGGTGATTCAGTATAACGGATAGGGAATTTCAGAAAAGCTGATTCCATTCTTAGGAAATGTCTTGAAATCTCACTGATCCGGAAAGATACTTCATTATAGCTCATTGTCCTCAGCACATCTTGGTTGGAATTTCTACACTAGAAATAAGTATGACTCATCGCTTTTTTACTACGAGAAATCGTTGAAGTACAGTATCCCGGGAAAGGAAATGGGGGTTTAACTCGGCCAATTCGCTGGGAAATATTGGAACGATTTACCGTGATCTCGGCGATTATGACAAGGCTCTTATCTACTATAACAAATCAATCACATTTGCAAAACAGGTAGGTGACTGGTATGGCTTATCGTGGGTATATAATGATATGAGTCAGCTCTATCTGTAAGAAAAATGATACTGCTAAAGCTTTTAACAGCTATGTGCTTTTTAAAAAATTCAATGATTCCTTATTAATCAAAAATAGTGCACAAGGGCTTACGGATGCCGCATCAGGTACGAGGCAGATTCTCATAATAAGGAAGTTGACTTGCTTTCGCTCAGGCTGAAGAATAACCGCATGCTTAATATCGGCTTTACCTGCCTTATCATCCTTACTATTGTCATAGCGTTCCTGATTATCCGGGGATCACAACTCAGAGCTAAACGTCGGATCAGTGAAATGAACCAGAAGATGTCTGAAATTACTCAGGCTAACCTCCGCCAGCAGATGAATCCTCATTTCATCTTCAATACACTTAATTCAATACAATACTATATGTACCAGCACGATAAGCTGGCAACCAATAATTACCTTACCAAGTTTTCGAGCCTTATGCGTAAAGTACTTGAAAATTCGCAGCATACATCAATCCCTATTCGTGATGAGCTTGATGCTCTTACCCTTTATCTTGACCTTGAATGTCTCAGATTCAAAGATAAATTTGAATATAAGATCAACATTGATGAGGAAATAGATCCGCTGTTGTTTAAAGTTCCTACCATGCTGATTCAGCCTTATGTCGAGAATTCAATCTCTCACGGTCTGACAGGGAGGGAGAAAAAAGGATATGTCAGCATTGATCTGAAGCTGGAAGGGGATCACATTGTCTGTTCAATAGAAGATAATGGTATTGGCCGTGAAGCTGCGCAGGAAAGGAAAAAGATGAAAGGGACGAACCATAATTCCCTGGGAACACAGATTGCGACCTCCAGGCTCGATCTTGTGAATGCACTTTACGGTACAAGTCTGAAGACTATTTATACAGATCTGAAGAACCAGAGTGGGGAAGCAGAAGGAACACGTGTTGAGATTCATATTCCTATTATAGCATGATAAAAAAGTTAAAGACAATAATCATTGATGATGAACCAAATGCCGTAGACTTCATCTATTCTTTAATCGGGGAATACTGCAGGGAGCTCGAGGTTGTAGGTAAGGCACATGATGTGCCTGAAGGCGTTGAAAAAATACAGGAGTTAAATCCAGATCTTGTTTTTCTTGATGTCGAAATGCCAAATGGGACCGGTTTCGATCTCCTTACACATTTTCCGGAAAAAAGTTTCGATGTAGTATTTATAACGGCATTCAACCATTATGCTATAAAGGCGATAAAGTTCAGTGCCGTGGATTATATCCTTAAACCGATCAATATAAGTGAATTCATCGAAGCTGTAAAAAAGGTAATTCTTAAACGCTCAGACGTATCATCGCGGGGCGACGAAAACATTAAAGCACTTATGGAAAACCTGAAGTCAGCAACCCCTTCGCGGCTGGCTATACCCACTTCTGACGGAATGGAATATCTGAATCCCAAAGAGATATTACGAATTGAAGCCGACAGAAGCTATTCGTGGTTTTACCTTACGGGTAACCGCAAGATACTTGTCTCCAAACATCTTAAGGAATTCCAGGATCTTCTCGGCGATCGTAATTTTTTCCGTTCACACAACTCACACCTCATTAATCTGAAATATGTCCGTAAGTATGTCCGTAAAGAGGGAGGATATATCGAAATGCACGATGGCGCCCAGATACCTATTTCAAGGAACAAAAAGGATATTTTCCTTATTCATATGTCAAGATTTAAAGGATAACCGGGAGTGGAAGTTAAAATAAGAAAGGGGCTGACAGCAGCCCCTTTTCGTTAACAAAACCTGATCTGGTGTACCTGAGAGACATTACCTTGTGGCTGTCATGTTCTCATTTGTATTAAGAAGAAATGGGAAATATGCTGCAATCATCTTTGTAGCATCAAGTTCAGGCTGTCGTCCGGGCCCCAGAACTTTCTGATGGAAATATTCAACTTTATTAAGTGCAGCATCAGAAGTTTTATAACCTTGCTTTTCGAAAGATTTGTCAAGTCTTTCAACGCCAAAGTAGGTTGGATTGCAAATATACTGGACCGAGAGCTTATCAGAAAGAACGACATATTTTCTGCATTTTTTGCTCTTGGTTACCACCAGTGTTACCTCCATATTGGAGTTTTCATAGCTGATTTTATAAGCCTTGCAATCCTGGCCATTAATGGTAACAGGATTGTCGACTGTTTCAATCTTGTAGTCACCGAGTGCTGAAAAGGTATTCCCTCTTGCAACAACCTTTTTCCCGAAAGAGACTGTACAGATCACCAGGATAAGTACTGTCGTTAAAATCATTTTTTTCATGGCTCAATGAATTAATTTAAATTTAACTTTATAATGCTTTTACTGTCCTTGTTTATTTATATTCTCTGAAGATTTATTTTTAATCTTCATTTCGAAATTATACTATTATTAAATACCGGAAAACAGCCAATCTACAAATGGCTGATCCTGCTTTACAGTTGGAGGAATTAAGGTATAAACTGGGTAGGTGCGGGTAAAAAGAATAGAAATGCGTGAATTATGTAACTCTTTTTAATGTTAAGTAATATTTGTCTGTCTGCAAATGCTTAAATTTATACTTTAGATTCATTAATAAAATCGGTATTCAGGAAATCATTTAGATATGCAAACAATCTAAGTCCGGCAAAGAGAAATCCTATCAAAATTCTTATTATAAACTAAAAATTATCAATTATGAAAGGGAATAAAAAATTACTGACAGTCCTGAATTCGCTTCTGGCAGATGAACTTACTGCCATAAACCAGTACATGTTACATTCTGAAATGTGCGAAAACTGGGGCTACAACAAGCTTCACACCGCTATCAGAAAACAGTCTATAGATGAAATGCACCATGCAGAGTGGCTTATCGAGCGAATAGTTTTCTTTGAGGGTTATCCTACTGTATCCAATCTTAATGCAATGAAGATTGGAAAAGTTGTTTTAGAAATAATCAAAAACGATTATGCCCATGAGCTTCATGTTGTCCAGGCTTATAATGATGGAATTAGTCTTGCCCGTGAGGTTGATGATCAGGGTACAGTTGATCTTCTGACCAAAATACTTAAAATGGAAGAAGGACACGTCGATTGGGCAGAAATCCAGCTTGCACAGATTGAACAAATGGGTATGGAGAATTATCTGGTAAATCAAACAGAAAACCCTGTAAGCTGATTCAGCCTATTCGGGTAAAAACACTTCAAGAGGGCTCTGTTGTTTTTTATGCTATTATAAGGCGATTTAAGTCCTTATCTCAGGATGAACAGTACCTGAGGCTAGCTCCCTCGTAAAATAAAATTGACTTTGGCTTAGACAAGGTGTAACTTTGATCTTGCAAGGATTCTTATCTCAAAATCATATATGTATGAAACATTTAATTAAGCTGTTTCTGGCATTATGCCTGACGGGTTATGGATTGACAATTCAGGCACAGAATAACATACCAGCTACCGGAGGTAATGCATCAGGTAGCGGAGGTACGGTAAGTTATTCAATTGGTCAGATTACTTACCAGACCTTTGAAGGAATCAATGGTTCAGTTGCACAAGGAGTCCAGCAGCCTTATGAAATTTCTGTAGTGACCGCAATTGAAAATACAGAACGTATTACTCTTGAATACAAAGTATTTCCTAATCCTACCCCGGGATTATTGAAACTTGTCATTAAACCATTTGATAATGAAAATCTCAAGTATCGGCTTTATGATCTTGACGGAGTACTTCTTCAGGATAAAAAAATTGAAAGTGAAGAGACTGAAATTTTGATGGATGGATATACCCCAGCCATTTATTTCATGAGGATAATATTAAATAATCATGAAGTTAAAGTATTTAAAATCATTAAAAACTAACCACATATGAAAAGAATATTTACCCTATTTGTGATTATATCATTGACTCATAGTGTTTTTGCCCAATCACCACAAAAGATGAGCTATCAGGCTGTTGTACGCAATACAAGCGGTGTGTTAATGGACAACCAGGCTGTAGGGATGAAAATAAGTATTTTACAGGGCTCTGCAACAGGAACAGCCGTTTATGTAGAAACTCAAACCACAACAACCAATGCAAATGGGCTGGCAACTATTGAAATTGGTGGTGGGACTATTGTTACAGGGACATTTGCAGGAATTGACTGGTCAAATGGCACATATTTTATTAAGACAGAGACTGATCCTACGGGAGGTACAAATTATACAGTAGCCGGAACAAGTCAGATATTAAGCGTGCCATATGCTTTACATGCAAAAACAGCCAAAACTGCCAATTATAATGACCTGACAAATAAACCTCTGTTATTTGATGGAACATGGACAAGTCTGACTGGTAAACCATCGTTTTCAACTGTAGCTACAAGTGGAAGCTATAATGATCTGACTAATAAACCAACGTTATTCAATGGCTCCTGGTCAAGTATTACAGCGAAACCTACAACTATTGCAGGTTATGGCATAACAGATGCGATAAGTACTTCACATGTTGCCAACGGAATTACATCTACTATGATTACCAGCTGGAATACCGCCTATGGCTGGGGTAATCATTCAGGTTTGTATAAATTGAATTCCTATGTGCCAACTTGGGTTGAAATAACCAGTAAACCCACATTTTCTGCAGTTGCGACAAGTGGCAACTTCTCGGATTTATTAGGAAAACCTACTACATTAGCTGGTTATGGAATTACTAATGGAATGAGCACATCTCATGCAGCTAACAGCATTACATCAACAATGATGACAAATTGGAATACTGCTTTTGGCTGGGGAAACCATGCAGGACTCTATCGCCTCATTTCTTATGTTCCTGCATGGAGTGAAATTACAAGTAAACCAACTACGTTATCTGGCTATGGAATTACCGATGCTGTCAGGACGTCAGGAAATCAGGAAATCTCTGGAATAAAAACTTTTCAAGGAACGACACCTGATATGGAACAAGCCTTATTTGAGATTAAGAACAAGGATGGTCAGACAATATTTGCAGTTTATAATGAGGGAGTAAGGATATGGGTGGCAGATGGAGCAAAAGGGACAAAAGGAGGTTTTGCTGTTCAGGGATTTGACATGAAAACTGACTATATGGTAATTAAACCCGACAGCTCCAATTTCTATGTCCGGGAAATAACTCCGGTGCTTTCATCCTCATTTAATATTATTGGCGTTAAGCAGAATTTGGTGCGAAAGTCCCTTATGTTCGCCAGAACAGATACTGTTGGGGTATCAGGAGTAATGAATCTGCGAAGCAATTTGCTGGTACAAGGAAATCTTAATATTGCAGGAACAATTTATAATAAAGTTACAGATGTGGAAGGAAATAGTTATAACACTATTACGATAGGGACTCAGACGTGGATGGCTGAAAATCTTAAAACCACAAAACTAAACGATGGTACAAACATTCCGTTAGTGACCAGTGGTACTACATGGGGTACACTTTCAACGCCGGCTTATTGTTGGTTTAATAATGATGAAGCCACTTATAAAGTAACTTACGGAGCATTATATAACTGGTATACAGTAAACACTGGCAAGCTATGTCCAGCCGGATGGCATATACCTAACAATACAGAATGGACAGTTTTAACTGATTACCTGGGTGGCCAGAGTGTTGCTGGCGGTAAATTAAAGGAAACAGGCACAGCACATTGGACCACCCCAAATACCGGAGCAACTGATGAAGTTTACTTTACTGGTCTTCCGGCTGGTGCACGTGGTGGCGCCGGTGATTTTAACATTATCGGAAGCTATGGCTATTGGTGGACTTCTGTTGCTCATTCAGTTGATCCGGAATTTGCCTGGGGCTTTATTCTCGCATATAACTCGACAGCAGTAACCCGCGCCGATTACTATTATAAGAGAGACGGATTCTCTATCCGTTGCCTCAAGAATTAATTAATCAACGGAAATTTATTATCTTTTGATTATGGCTGCTATAAATGAAGATTTGATAATGAAGGTATTTACCCAAATGGTAAACTATAAACCTTCTCTTTCAAAGTATATTCCTGGTAAAGGTGACGATGAAGATGTTGACTATCGCATTATTGCTAACTTGATAACACAGAATTTTCCATGGTCTATCGGAGTGGAGCTCAGACGACTTTTTTCCGGATCGATGCGTCAACCAGGGAGATTGAAACTGGATCAAATCTTCAAAACTATAGAAAGGACCATCCAATTTGTTAGTTTTGTCATGGTATGTCAGGTATGGTATGATGTTTTACAGAAAAAAGTAACTCTTCCGGAACAGGTAAAAAATGAATTTGCCAATAGATTCAAATTACTTACAATGGGTAATTTCTGCTGGCTGATAAGAACCCTCGCCACCATTTACAAAGATCAAAAAATCGAATGGTTCCTTCCTGAAATGAATCAGCAATTTGACAATAAGCTTTTTGCCGCACTTGATTTCTGGGTTCCGGAAAGGAACGAGATTGGTCATTACCAGATTAATCTTACCGAAGAGGAAATTGAAAGAAGATGTGTTGAATATGAGGAGAAGCTTACATTTATTCTTGAACGGATAGCTTTTTTTGCAAAATACAGGTTGGTCTCAGTCAGGGACATAAAAGTTATAAAGCCAAGGATTCGTGAAGCTAAATTTCATCATATAGTTGATCTTCTTAATAGTTCTGATTCCGATTTTAAAGGAGAAGAAATTGATGAAACTAAATTTTCAGACAGTCAGTCAATCCTCCTTATGAAATCTATTAAATCGTTTGATAATTACCTCAATCTTTCTCCATTGATAATTGATACTAATTCTGAGATAATTGATACCAAAGAAAAATTTGATATCAGGAAAGATATTTTCATGTATACAAAATATGCAAATGATCATCTTATGTACCTTGGAACAGAGGTGACTGAGAAGTGTGATCTGAGAGCTTTGAGCAATTATTCTGTTCTACTTGAAGAATATAAATCGCTGATGCTCGCAATTGGAGGAGTACAGGTATGAAATTCAGGATTATGTACTTCAGCAAAAAAAACAATTAAATTGATGTAATGCCTCCAAATATGGTAAAGTCTCCATTTAAATTTCTCGATAGTTATACCATTTCGGATCGGGACATATTTTTCGGCAGAGATCAGGAGATAACGGATCTCTACAGAAAAGTTTTTGAGAGTAAAATTCTACTTGTATATGGAGTTTCAGGGACAGGCAAATCATCACTTATAAATTGCGGACTGGCGTCAAGATTCGATGAGAGCGACTGGCTCCCTGTGAATGTGCGAAGGGGAAATCATATTATCGAAAGCCTTGAAGATGCCATTAATAAACAGGCAATCAGTCCTTTAAAGAAGAGTCTGACTTTCACTGAAAAGCTCCAGTCAGTATATCTCGATCATTTTAAGCCTGTCTACCTGGTATTTGACCAGTTCGAAGAACTCTTTATTTTCGGATCAGCTGAAGAGAAGACAGAATTTATAAAGCTGTTGAAGGAGATAGTAATATCCAAAACTCAATACCGCATTATTCTTGTGATCAGGGAAGAGTTTCTAGCGGGAATAACCGAATTTGAGGAAACGCTTCCTGAAATATTTTCAAACCGGTTCAGGGTTGAAAAGATGAAGAGAGGCAACGCCATTCTTGCAGTTGAAGGTCCATGCAGATTCAATAATATTAAGACAGAGAAAGGATTCTCAGAGGAGCTCATTGATAAGCTTTGCCCTGTTGGGAACGAGATAGAACTCACTTTCCTGCAAATCTACCTCGACAGGATATTCAGAATATCCGTTACCGGACAAAAGGAAGGTATAGAATTAGAATTTTCAAAAGAGATCCTTGCAAAGGCCGGAAGTGTCTCTGACCTGCTGGGGCAGTTCCTTGAGGAAAAGATCAAGGAGATTGAGAATCCGGACACAGGGATGGCCATTCTGAAATCGTTTGTCTCGGTTCAGGGCACCAGAAGACAAATGACTGAAGCAGAAATAGTGGATTCAATCGGTGCTTTTGGAACACTCATTTCCAAACCGGATCTTCTTAAATACCTGGCAAAATTTGTTGATTTGCGTATTCTCAGGGAAAGAGATGAAACTGGGCATTTCGAACTCAGACATGATGCACTTGCATCGAAAATCTTTGAAAAATTTACATCGATTGAGAAAGATATAATTGAGGTTAAACAATTCATCGAAAATGCGTACTCTGCTTATGAAAAGAGAGGAAAGCTATTTACCGAGGATGACCTTAAATACATTGGTCCTTATGAAGTTAAGCTATTCCTTAACAGGCAGTTAAAACAGTTTATAACTGATAGTAAAAATTTCCACCTGAGGTCGCGGAGACAGAGAAGAAGAATAATGGTCGGTAGTGTTATTCTCCTTTTTTTAATTCTTGCCTTTTTTACAGGCTGGGCTTTAAATGAAAGGAAAAAAGCAGTCGAACAATCAAAGATTGCAGTCGCACAATCAAGGAAGGCAGACGATCAAACGAAAATAGCAGAAAATGAACGGGATAATGCAATAAAGGCTCAGAACGAAGCCAACAACTCCAAAAAGTATGCAGACGATCAAGCGAAAGTAGCAGAAAATGAACGGGATAATGCAATAAAGTCTCAGAATGAAGCCAACAAGTCCAGAAATGATGCAATTTCAGCAAAAGATGAAGCAGAATACCAGGAATCTCTTGCAGATTCAGCACGTAAGGTGGCTGTAGAATCAGCGATGGAAGTCATGAGGACAAATAAAAGAGCGATGTATCAGCTATACTTATTTAATGCGAAAGAGTTTGCAAATAAATCACTTTTAATGGAAAAGAACGATACAATGAAAGCGCTGCTGGCATTAAACGCCTATGATTTAGTAATTAACGGGTTTCAAAATTATTCTTCCGAATCAGATTCTCTAAGCTATGAGATTACTATTCTTGAGGCACTTCAGAAAGCATATACCAGACTTGAATCAAATATATTAATGCCAGGTGAAATATGGGCATTAGATTCAAAAATGGGCGAAATAGTATTCAGCGATACTCCCGGACGGATTTTGATAACCAGCCTTGAAGAGCAAGCTGATGATAAACTGCCCGAATTAAAAACAATTCAGTCTGTCATGCTTCCGGACAATAGTTTTATCAGATCTTTGGCAATTGACAGCAATAAAGATAAAATTGCATGTGGTACATCTGAAGGAGATGTGATTCTTATAACATATAACAATAATAGAAACCCCGGGCTGAAAAAAATCTATAAACAGGATAAAAGTGTTCTTTCCCTGCTGTTTATTTCTGATAAAAACTGGCTGGTTTCCGCCTCTCTCGATAATACAGTCGGAATTTGGGATTTAAGTAAGGAAGAATTTATTACTAAGCTCCAGGTTAAAAACGCAGTGAAGGATCTTGTACTTTATAATGATAAGATTATTTATTCAGATGACAGGGGAGGTATATTTACCTGGAATATAAACAAACCAGACAAAGAGCCTGTTTTGATATATCAAAATAAAATATCCATTAACGCATTAGCAATTAATTTATTACATAATTGGTTGGCCGCTGCCTCCGGGAGTGAAATTATTCTATTCCCGGACATTTTAAATATTAATTTAAAGAGTGTTCCCAAAATATTTTCAGTAAGGCATACCGGAATTATCAGTGATCTGAAATTCAGTCCGGATAACCGTTGGTTGAGTTCGGTTGGCCTCGATGGCTTAATATTATTATGGGATTTAGATGAAAGTGAAAAGAACGGAATCGAAAATATATTGCCTATTATCATAGACAATAAGAATCTCAAAATACTATCAATTGATTTTGATGAGCATAGTAAATACCTTATTTATTCAGATAATGAAAATCTGAAACTATATCCAATTAACCTTGAGGTTGTCTATCAGAAACTAAAAGCAAAATTGGGCAGAAGGTCAATGACCAGGAACGAATGGGATTATTATAGGAGGGGAGATATCCAATTTGAATCTAAGTCAGCTAAATTAAAAGAGTAACATAAAGAATACCCGGATATCAGAAAAATAACTTTTAAGATATGATATTAAAGATCATAAAGTCGGGAATTATAAATAAGATTACTTTATTAATCATTCTGTTATTTGCAAGACCTTTGAATAGCTACTCCCAGGTTAATGACTGTTCTTTTGCGTATTATAATGCAATGAATCTTTATAATGAAGGGAAAGTCGACTCCACATTTAATATTTTAAGTTCTTGTATAAATGGAGACCAGCTTTTCAGAAAAACCTCAAAAAGTACACGGGCAGATATTTACCGGTTATGTGCCCTTTCTGCTCTTTTACTTGACAAGCCAGATGATGCCCGACTGCATATTGAAAGATTACTTAAATATCGGCCATATTATAAAGATAACTTTGTAAAAGATGATCTGTCGGAATTCAGAAGGATAGTCATAGGATTCACGGTACAGCCGAAGATTGTCCTTGGTATAGATTATTTTATCGATTTCCATAAAATTAGTATAGAGAAGAATCTGACAGCACATAATACTCCATATATTCCTGAAATAACTTCCTTTACTGAGAGTGGCTGGGGTTTGCTTCTCGAAAATTCATTTACGGAAAATATTTACGCCGGATTAGGGTTGAATATGTTATCTATGAGTTTTATATATCATGGCACTCCTTTGCCTTTTCAGGAGACATTCTCTTACCATGTACCAATACGTTATCTTGAAGCACCATTATATGCAGGTTATAAACTGAGAATTGACAAAAAGATAATTCCGTATTTTCAAATAGGTATAATTGGCAGGTATCCACTTGACAGTGAAGTTAAAAGATTAAAATCATCAGAGTATGGGGGATATTATTTGGTCAATGATTATGGTAACCTGGCGGTTTTCTTCGATAATAATGAGTGTTTCGATCTGTCGCTGGGAGGTGGGATCAGGTATAGTTTTAAAAAATCCTGTCTGGATTTTAATATCAATTGCTTCCCCTTTCACATAAATAAAAATACATTGAAGGATATTAATAGTTTCAATGACTTACCGCCGACAGAGTCATTTGCTCATGCGGATGAAATCATTTTATTGGATTTAAAAAGAAGAATGAGAATAGAGCTTTGTTATAAATATTATATCAGTTTTAAAGCCTTTTAATCTCTTCTTTTCGATCCTGAGCAATTAATTTTTTGCTGTTTTTTACGGTTATTTTACAACTACATGAACCGGTATTGCAGTTGTTCCTTGGTCAGTGATTACAAGTATTGAAGAATCATAGGTGCCAGGAGTTAAAAGCTTGCTTATAATGACTTGAAATTGTAAATATCCCCCCCTCTTAAGATGATTTGTATCATAAGCATTAACAATCCTGATCAAGTATATCTTCATCCATTCAGTAGTATTTTCTCCTAATTCCCATTTTAGTATATTACCAAAAACGTCATTTATTATAAAAAAATAGGAAATATATTGACCGTCAAGGAAATCCAATTTTTTTGGAGTCACGAAATGATAAGAAGAGTAAGCGTCATATAAAGGAAAATTTATGGTCAATGTGTCTGAAGTAATGGAATCCTTAGCATTCAGGGTATAAGCGCTAACATTTAACCTATCAGGAGCACGCCATAATTTACCAGGAGCGACATAATCTTTTGATGCCTCAATTGTCAATTGTTTATCAAACCAATTATTTATTCTTTCAGTTATATAGACACCGCTGCTGTCTGTGAAATATGTTAATGTATCCGATCCTAATCCATCAATCCATAACTTAACTATTGCAGAATCAACTGGCTCATTTGTTCCATGGGTAGTAACCTGGCCTTTTATACAAGGATAAGGTCGGAAAACTGTTTCTTTACTACATTGCAGGAAAGAAAGAGTTAATAAAAACAGACCGAAGGTTATGATTTTCAAATATTTTATGTACCTCATACGGCACTATATTATTAACGGAAATTTAGAATTTTTTTTTCTATCTGACAAATAATTAACAAATTAAGAACTGCTGATTCCTATGGTCTGGATTACGATTGGTGTGAAAATGGCTTAAATAAAAAAGGAGTCAGATTACTCTAACTCCTTGATTCACATTTGTCGGGGTGATCTGACTCGAACAGACGACCCCTTGCACCCCATGCAAGTGCGCTAGCCAACTGCGCCACACCCCGATGTCTCCTCAGATTCCGCCAGTCGGCAGAGAAGGAGGACCAACACACGCAAAAATAATCAACTATTCGGATTCTGCAAAAAACAACCCGCTGTACCCTGGGTTAAGTAATCTGAATTAATGTTTATTAATTATATTTGATTTCATTATTTAACACCATAAATAATTGCAGATATGAGAGGAAAATCCCTGAACCGCAGAAAATTTTTTTCCATCATTGGAGCCGGAACCGCTGTACTAGCAGTAAAACCCATTATCGGACTTGCTTCTGAAAATGAACAGGCGAAGGAAAAACCAACAACTAATATCAAAGATGCTGCTAAAATACCCAGAAAGCCAACCTCCATGCCCGGCAAGTACCCGGGCAGGGTTATCATGGTAAAAAATTCAGGTTCTGTTGTCAATAATGAACCTGTTGAGGCTGTTGCTTATCTCATGCTGCAGAAGGCAATGCTCGAACTGACAGGACAGAAAAACCTGAATAAAGCCTGGAGGACATTCGTGAACCCTGGCGAAAAAATCGGATTAAAGGTAAATCCTGTTGCAGGTAAAGAACTCTCAACGAGCCATGCTGTGGTGAAATCAGTTGTTAAACAATTAACAGAGAGTGGAATAAAGAGACAGGATATAATAATCTGGGACAGGAGAGATATGGAATTAAAAGATGCCGGCTTCACTGCAGAGAATTACCCGGGAATTAGAATTACCGGTACTGAAATGAAAGATGAAAGCGGTTCCTTTTATGATAAGGATGGAAAACTTTACGGGGAACGAAATATTGATAAGGAGTGGTTCTATTGGGCCGATGTTGAAAGTGAATATGACAGTGAGACAATGCCTTACATGATAAATACAGGCAAATACTCATATTTTACAAAAATCGTCACCCGGGAGGTCGATAAAATAATTAATATACCGATACTGAAAAATGCCGGGGGATCTATAACAAATGCAATGAAAAACCTTGCATTCGGTGTTATTACAAATACAGGCCGACTACATGCTCAGCTGTGGAATGATACATGTGCTGAGGTATGCGCTTTCGCACCTGTACGCGATAAAGTCATACTAAATATTACAGATGGACTGAAAGGCTGCTTCAATGGCGGACCTGGTGCAAACCCGCAGTTCTTCTGCAACTATAATACACTGCTGGTTGCATCCGACCCGGTAGCAACCGATAGGATAGCCTATGATATTATTGCTGAAAAAAGAATTGCAGAAGGCCTTATGAAAGTGCCCAATCCTGCAGTACTTACATTTCTGAAAATGTCATCGGACCTTGGTTTAGGTATTTCAGAAAAAGAGAAAATCGACTTAAAAACTTTCGACCTGACATAATATTCATGAACCTTATACTTTTTTAGGTCTCCCAAAGTATTGCCTTTAAAGGGGGATGAATTTATTCCTGATCTTATGCTTAAACTTTTCAGCCTGATATATTTCTTATTCCCCCTTGTATGCAGCTCCCAAATACCTGCTGGATTTCCTGTAATTGACAAGACTGATCTGCCTGATGCAAAATTCACACCGGCCAGGTACTTCACCGGAGAGTCTCTTTTTGGTTATATGGATGGAGGTGCAGAATTGTACAGGGAATATGGAATATCCCACGCAGTGATCACAGAGTTTGATCTCAGTGGCGGTCACTACAAATGCGAGGTATATAAAATGACCGGTGTTGAAGAGGCTTTTGGAATATATTCTGTTTCGAAATACCATTGTCTTGGCTCACCAACATTCTCGACTTATACCTGCCAGACTCATTATCAGTTGCAAATCTGCAAGGGACCATATTATATTAGTATTATCAATAAGGCAGGAAATAAAGCTGATTCGATTGCTTCGCTGAAAATAGGGGAGATACTTTCAGAGAAAATAATGGAACCTTCAATCGATCTTACATGCTTTATTCCGGGAACAGATGCTCCTTATTTACAACGTAATGCAGTCCTCGCAAAAGGGAAACTGGGACTAATGAACGGTGCAACAGCCTGGGAAGATTTTTTTAAGGATTTATCGGGATACTGTGCATTGATAATTCCGTCAGGAGATAAAACTATCTTGTCAGTAAGGTTCAGCAGTAAGGATGCCCTCAGTGAATTCTGCCGTCTGCATAAAATTGATGCTGGCAGACTATCAGAGGTGACATTAAATATTTCCGATAGTGTATCGGTTACACTTATTCGTGAAAACCACCTGCTCATAAGGTCCGGATTTTGAATTCCGTTCCACCTGCGCGGGATTTCTTCACTGCGTTCCTCAAAATCCAAAATTTCTTCAAATCCGAAATTACATAAGAATGTCATTTAATGTTTGACCTGACAATAGTATATTTGCAGAAACTATAAAAGGTAACAATAATGGAGCTATTCAAACCTTTGGACCTTCAATCCGGGTCAAAACAAACCGGCACAGAGCACGTTGAGAAAATAAAGTGCCTGATAATTGGCTCAGGTCCTGCCGGGTACACTGCAGCAATATATGCATCAAGGGCAAATCTTAAACCTGTACTTTATACCGGTCTGCAGATAGGAGGTCAGTTGACTATCACAACCGATGTGGAAAATTACCCGGGTTATCCAGGCGGAATTACTGGTCCGGAAATGATGGAGGATTTTAAAAAGCAGGCCGAGAAATTTGGTACTGATGTACGGTTCGGTTATGTAACAGATGTTGATTTTTCAGGGAATAAACATAAGGTGATAATCGACGAAAACAAAGTAATTGAAGCCGAAGCAGTGATTATTGCAACGGGTGCCACTGCACGCTATCTTGGGCTTGGAGCTGAAAAAAAATATGCAGGAATGGGAGTATCAGCCTGTGCGACATGTGATGGATTTTTTTACAGGAAAAAAGATGTGGCTGTGGTAGGCGGGGGTGATACTGCAGCTGAGGAGGCAACCTACCTCGCTAATATGTGCAATAAAGTTTACCTGATTGTAAGAAGGAATGTGCTCAGAGCTTCAGTGGCTATGCGGGAAAGAGTTATGAAAACTCCGAATATAGAGATTTTATGGGAACACCAGGCTGTTGATCTTTACGGTGAAAATGGTGTTGAGGGTGTTGTCCTTATTAAGAAAAAGGAACTCCTGAGGAGCAGATTGTGAAATTAAAGATCGATGGATTCTTCCTGGCAATTGGTCATAAACCAAATTCAGATGTATTTAAAAAGTTTATTGAGACCGATGATGTGGGTTATATCAAAACAATCCCGGGAACATCGAAAACTAATGTGCCGGGTGTATTTGCAGCAGGTGATGTTCAGGATCCGATCTACAGACAGGCAGTGACTGCCGCTGGTTCAGGGTGCATTTCTGCAATGGACGCGGAATGTTATCTTTTAAAATTGAAATGACGCAGAAAAGAAAATATGAAATATGAAGACTTTTAAAAAAACTTTCAAAATAAATGCTGAAATATCAGATATTTATTCAGCGCTTACAAATCCATATACAATAGAATTATGGTCAGGCTATCCTGCGATTATGTCTGAAGAACCGGGAAGCGAATTTTCACTCTGGAAAGGAGATATTACCGGTAAAAACATTGAATTTGTCAGGGATAAAAAAGTTGTGCAGGAGTGGTATTTTGGCGATCAGACTGAAAAATCGGTCGTAACGATAACCTTACAACCTGATAAAAACGATTCTATGGTCACGGTAGAGCATACTAACATACCTGATAAAGATTTTGCTGACATAGCTGAAGGATGGAGAGAATATTATATAGGCGCAATAATAAGCTTTTTTAATCCGAATTTCTGATTCACGCTTTCGTATTAGTTAAGATTTGTTAAGCTGGCGGGAAATATTTGCAGGGGAAATAATTTCAACCGACATTTATATTTAAATATAATATGATTATTATGATGTCCGGACGGTCCATAATATCAATGATCCTGCTTTTAGGTCTTTCTTCAGTTCTTTCTGCTCAACTTGATACTACAATTAATCAGGATCAGTTCCTCTACCCTGAATTTTCGGTGGGTGTCGTTAAAATGGAAAATGGTGAAAAAGTTGTCCTGAACCTTAATTATAATATTGTCAGCGAAAAGATGGTGTTTAAACAAAATAATCAGATATTCGATATCACTAACACTGATGCAATTGATACAGTATATATCCGTGGTGGGAAGTTCATCCCCTCAGGAAAAGTTTTTTTTGAAGTGCTTGTCAATGCACCTGTGTCACTCTTTGTACAGTATAAAGGTAATGTGAAAAAACCTTCCCGCCCAGCAGCTTACGGAGGGACATCAGAAGTTTCATCTTCTACCTACATAAACAATATTAAGATAGGAAATGACAGGTTCAGGATGCAGAATAATTCTAAAATAATTATTGAAGAGGATGCGCTCTTCTGGGCCAGAAAAGACAATCTGATACAGACAGTTACAGGTAAAAAAAATCTGAATAATTTCTTTGGTGATAAGAAGAATGATATGAAAGGTTATATCAGAACGAACCAACTCAATGTGGAAACACCTGAGGATATGGGGAAAATCATAACCTTTTACAACGGATTGCTGCGATAGTCTAAAAGTCCGTAAAGATCTTCAATACAAGCATATATCAGAGCTGCGATCCCTTTGTAGCTCAAAGTATGTGCATGTTTCTGGATATCTTTATTCCACCCGGGGATCCATGAAAGTATATGGTGATCGATAAAACGGCGAATCTCCTTTCTCATTTCACTACAGCTTGGTTCATCGTCAAGGGATAAATATTTTTCCACAAGCCGGGTCAGGAACAGCAGCTCAACACCAAGATGATCATCAGGCATTTTATCATGTCTCCTGGAATTCCACCCATATGAATTATAGAAATCAGTAACATTTTCAGATGACATTAAATCCCTTTGCCGGTCACTCAGATAGACTGATTCACATGCAGGAGCCAGCGGATGGCCTGTGGGATTAAAAAGCCTGAAATAATCCTCTTCAAGCATTTTTCTGCAGAGTTCTTTATCAGTGCAGGAGTCCCTTAAAAGGGCAGAAGCCTGGATGAACCGGGGATTAGAGCTTTTTACAGGTAGTTTCTTCAATGTTCCGTTTGCCCAGAAATCAATTACGCACTCTTCAGTCGGCTCATTCATTATCATGCTTCCGGCAAAATAAAGCAGAAGATTATACCCCTTCAGCAGATTTCCACGATTTTTTTCCATGATTTTCACCAGGTTAATATCAAAAGCAGAATGTAATGAATGTTGCAATCTGATATCTGAATAATATAACCAACGGAAACTGTTTTTGTTCGAAATGGTGCAAATTGATTTATAAATGCAGAGCCAGATCTAAGATCTGGCTCTACAATAAGTTAATAAACAAATAATTTCAGATTATTTTTTTGAGAAATCCGCCATTTCATGCGGATATTCATCGTTGTCTATTTTCCTTTTTAACTCTATAAAAGATTTGATAGTATATTCAACATCCTCAAGTGTATGGTCAGCGGTGGGGATTATTCTCAACATAACCACGTCTTTAGGAACAACCGGGTAAATGACTACCGAACAGAAAATGCCATAATTTTCCCTGAGATCATAGAGAAGCTGAGTAACCTGTTCAAGAGGGCATTTCATAAAAACCGGAGTAACAGGTGATTCAGTTCTGCCAAGATCAAGACCTGCTTCCTTCAGCCCTTTCTGCAGAGCCCTTACGATTTTCCAGAGTTTCTCCCTGTATTCCGGATGAGCTTTAATTAGTTCGAGTCTTTTAATAGCACCCAGGGTCATTGCCATCGGTAGTGATTTGGCATATATCTGGGATCGCAGGTTAAACCGGAGGTATGTAACAACTTCTTTTGAGCCTGCAACAAAACCGCCGATACCTGCCATTGATTTTGCGAATGTGGCAAAGTAAATGTCAATCTGATCCTGTACCCCGAAATGCTCCCCGGTACCGGCTCCTGTTGCGCCCATTGTTCCAAATCCGTGAGCATCATCAACAAGAAAGCGGAAATTATATTTTTTCTTAAGAGCCGCAATTTTATCAAGCTTGCCAAGATCCCCAGCCATTCCAAATACTCCTTCTGTAATTACGAGGATGCCTCCACCTGACTCCTCTGTCAATTTTGTGGCGCGCTGTAGCTGCTTTTCGCAATTCTCAATATCATTGTGCGGAAAAACGAATCTTTTACCGAAATGAAGTCTTAATCCGTCCATTATGCAGGCATGCGATTCTGAGTCATAAACGATTACATCATGTCTGTCGACAAGTGCATCAATTATCGAAATCATTCCCTGGTATCCGAAGTTAAGCAGGTAGGCAGATTCCTTATGCACAAATTCAGCTGCCATTTTTTCAAATTTTTCATGATTGGTGGTCTGTCCGGACATCATTCTGGCACCCATCGGATAAGCAAGTCCATATTGTTTAGCGTATTCGGCATCAGCCTTCCTGACTTCAGGATTGTTTGCAAGCCCAAGGTAATTATTTAAGCTCCAGGTCAGTACCTCTTTTCCCCTGAATTTCATTCTCGGGGCAATCTCGCCCTCAAGCTTCGGGAACATGAAATATCCATCTGCAAAGTCTGAGTATTGTCCTAATGAACCTTTGTTTAATTTGATTTTGTCGAAAATATCCATGATTCTTTCTTTTAGTAAAATTTCCACAAAAGTACATATAAGCTGTGTGACCTTAATACCTATTTATACCTAATTTATTTACTTTGCGTGTATAAGAATAAATGCATAAAATTTGCGTTTATATGACTGATTTGGAAAATTTATTGTAATTTTGCGCAACAATTTTTTTATGAGGTCCTGTTCATATATAATCCTGATGCTTCTGGTGCTTACAAGCTCCTGTGGTGAATTTGAAAAGCTGCTGAAGAGCACTGATTATGATCTTAAGAAAGCCAAAGCAAAAGAGTATTTTGATGCTGGCAAGTATGTTAAATCAACTGAATTGCTGGAACAGATCATTCCGCGATACAGGGCTACAGAACAGGCTGAAGACCTTAACTGGATGAACGCACAGAGTTATTTCGGAATGAAACAATACGATATTGCAGGTGCTGATTTCAGATCCTACGTGGAGCAGTATCCCTTCGGCAAATATGCCGAAGAGGGAAGTTATATGACCGCTCTCTGCAATTATTATATTTCGCCCAAGGCTGAGCTCGACCAGGATAATACAAGACTAGCCATCGAGGGTTTTAATTTTTTTATAAGCAGGTATCCGTCCAGCTCAAAAATTGATGAAAGTAAGAAACTGATAAAAGAGTTGGAAGAGAGACTTGTGGAGAAATCGTACATGAGCGCCAAACTCTATTACGATATGACACAATACAAAGCAGCAATTGTTGCTCTTTCAAACAGTCTCAAAGAATTTGCTGAGACAAAATACCGTGAAGAGATGATGTACCTTAAACTGAGCTCACTCTTTCTTTATGCTGAGAGAAGCATGGCTAACAAACAGAAAGAAAGATACCAGGCAACACTCGATGAGTATTTCTCTTTCATGGAGGAGTTCCCGAAAAGCAGTTTCGCAAAAGAAGTTAAAAGAATATACCAGGATACAAGCAAGTTTCTTAAAATAGAAACTATTGATACAACAGCTAATAATCAATAACTAAATATGGATTACAGAAAATCACCAGCCCCGGTAACAACTATTACCCGAAATCTTGACCTGATGACACAGGGAACCGGAAATATTTATGAAACGGTTATCATCGTGGCAAGAAGATCAAACCAGATAGCAGTTGAAATGAAGCAGGAGCTTAATAAAAAGCTTGAAGAGTTCGCTTCATACAGCGATAACCTGGAGGAGGTGTTTGAAAACCGTGAACAGATTGAAATATCGAAGTTCTATGAAAGACTTCCGAAGCCGACGCTTATTGCGCTTCAGGAGCTTGAAGAAGGAAAAATATTCTACAGAAATCCTGAAAAACAAGCCAGGCAAAAGTAAATAAACAGCCTGAATATGCTGAAAGGCAAAAACATACTTGTGGGCGTAACCGGAGGTATTGCAGCTTATAAAACTGCAACTATTATCCGGCTGCTTGTTAAAGAAGGCGCTGAAGTAAAAGTCATTATGACCGACCACGCCAGGAAATTCATTACACCACTAACCCTTTCAACATTATCAAAAAACCCGGTCCTTTCCGAATTCTATAATACTGAAAACGGTAACTGGAATAGTCATGTAGATCTTGGCTTATGGGCTGATCTCTACCTTATTGCACCCGCAACTGCAAATTCAATTGCAAAAATGGCAGGCGGTATCGCCGATAACCTTCTTTTAACAACTTATTTATCAGCGAGATGCCCGGTATTTGTTGCCCCATCAATGGATGTAGATATGCTGAATCATCCAGCCACAATTATCAATATTGAAACCCTTAAAGCATTCGGGAATTCCATACTGGAGCCATCCACAGGGGAACTTGCAAGCGGGCTCAGCGGAAAAGGCAGAATGGCTGAACCCGAGGAGATCATAAAGGAAGTAAAGAGCTTCTTTTCAAAAAAAAAAATCAATAAGCCACTAAAAGGGAAACATATCCTGATCAATGCTGGTCCTACACGTGAACCCATTGATCCGGTTCGTTTTATAAGTAACTATTCCTCAGGGAAAATGGGGATTGCCCTTGCAGATGCTGCAGCAGAATACGGAGCAGAAGTCGACCTGGTCCTTGGCCCTGTAAATATCCTTCCTAAGAATAATTCAGTAAAGATTACAAGGGTAACTACAGCCGAATCAATGGCTGCAGAATGCATTTCAAAATTTCATGTTTGCGATATTGCAATATTATCTGCGGCTGTTGCTGATTATACACCGGCAAAAGTTGAGAAGCAAAAGATAAGTAAGGCAGGTGATGATTTAACATTAAAGCTTAAACCCACAACCGATATTGCAGTCACTCTCGGGAATATGAAGAAGTCTGAACAGATACTTGCAGGTTTTGCTCTCGAAACCAGTAACGAATTAAAAAATGCCACCGGGAAGCTGAAACGAAAGAATCTTGATCTCATAGTACTGAATTCCCTGAGAGATTCAGGATCCGGATTTAACTCTGATACAAACCGGATTACTATAATTGACAAGTACAATAATATTAATAAATTTGAGTTGAAATCGAAAGAAGAGGCTGCCAGGGACATTCTTGACAAAATTGTTTCTATGATCAAATAATCTGACAGAATGAAACTAATCTGCTTTCCGAAATATATTCTACTTATAATATTGGTTCTTTTGCCTGGTGCAATATTTTCACAGGAACTTAATTGCAATGTGCAGGTTTCTGCCCAGAAAATACAGGGATCAAACCGCCAGGTCTTTGAAAACATGCAGCGCGATATTTACGAATTCATGAATAATACTGTCTGGACCAATCACGTATTCAGCTATTCGGAAAGAATCGATTGCAGTATTCTGATAAACCTGAACGACCAGATATCGGCAGATGAATTCAACGGAACTATACAGGTACAGGTCAGAAGGCCGGTTTATAATACGACATATAATTCCACAATGTTGAATTTTATGGATAATAACTTCAGATTCAGATATGTGGAATTTCAGCCGCTTGAGTTTGACCCTTCAACGCACAGGTCAAATCTAGTTTCTGTTCTTGCTTACTATGCTTATATGGTTCTGGGTTTCGATTATGATTCCTTTTCTCCTGAAGGAGGGACTGAGTTTTTCCAAATGGCTGAGAAAATTGTTTCAAATGCGCAGAATGCTCCTGAAACCGGCTGGAAACCTTATGATGGTTCGCGGAACCGTAACAGGTACTGGCTGGTTAAAAATATTCTCGATAAGGAATATGAGGGAGTCAGAAAATTTATTTACGAATATAATTTCAACGGGCTCGATAAGATGGAATCCAAGATAGCTGAGGCAAGAACAAGCATGGTTGAGAGCCTCAGGCTTATCCAGGATGTCTACCGGAGAAAACCTGATCCGTTTATGTACCTCGTTCAGGTTGTCATTGAAGCCAAATCGTCTGAGCTTGTGGATATTTTTTCAGGATCTTTTCCTGAGGAGAAGAGCCGTGTCGTACAGATACTTACAGAAATTGATCCTGCAAACAAATCCAAATACGAAAAGATTGCCTCTGCTAATTAATATCCGTTTATGCTCGTAAAACTTTATGTTCAAAATTATGCACTTATAAAGGACCTGGACATTGAACTGGAAAACGGACTGACAATAATTACCGGCGAAACAGGTGCAGGTAAATCAATTCTTCTCGGTGCTTTGTCTCTGATCCTGGGTAGCAGAGCTGACACTTCCGTGCTCCTTGAAAAGAACGAGAAATGTATAGTTGAAGGGACTTTCAGAATTGATGAATATGATATTTCCGATTTTTTTAAAATCAATGAGCTTGATTATGAGCCGGTTACTATTTTAAGAAGGGAAATTAACCCTGCAGGGAAATCCCGGGGCTTTATAAATGATACACCTGTAACCGTTAACCTACTTAAAGAGCTTGGTGACCGGTTGATAGATATCCATTCACAGCATCAGACCCTGATGCTTCATGATAACACATTTCAGCTGAATGTCATCGATTCTTTTGCCGGTACAGCAAAGCTGAATGACAATTATAAAAGTGCATATTTCAATTACAGAAGGCTGAAAAAGGAATATGAGACTGCGAAAGAGAAAGCTGAAAGGAATAAAGCAGATCTGGAATATTTCCGGTTTCAGCTTAACCAGCTGGATGAATCAAGACTTATCAAGGGTGAACAGGAAGAACTAGAAAGAGAACAAGAACTATTGAGCCATGCTGAAGAGATAAAACTGGGACTAAGCAGTGCTTCCGTCCTTTTATCGTCCGACAGTAATTCAATTCTTTTATTACTCAGGGAGGCAAAATTAAGTTTGTCAAGGATAAAAAATTTCCTTCCGCAGGGCGAAGAAATACTTGGAAGAACTGAATCCACTTACATAGAACTAAATGATCTGGCGGGTGAAATAGAAAGACTGGCTGCTTCAATCGATGCAGATCCACACCGGCTTGCCCAGGTAAACGACCGGTTGGATTCTATCTATTCCCTGATTCAGAAACACCGGGTAAATTCACTCAATGAGCTTTTATTAAAAAGGGAAGAGATTGCGCAGCAGGTTATATCTATTGTCACCGGTGATGAAAGAATGTCTGAACTTCAATCGCTCCTGACAAATGAGACATCAAGGCTTAAAAAATTAGCAGAGGATATCTCAGGTAAAAGGAAAAGCATTCTCATTGAAGTTGAGAAGAAAATCACTGATCTGTTGAAACAGCTTGGGATGCCAAATGCAAAATTCAGGATTTTGCTTACACCGCTGCTTGATTTTACATCTTCCGGAACCGATCAGGCCGACTTCCTCTTTTCCGCCAACAAGCAGATTGAACCCGAGAACCTTGCAAAAATAGCCTCAGGAGGAGAATTGTCAAGGGTGATGCTCAGTCTCAAATCACTTCTTACAAAGAATAATAATCTGCCAACAATAATCTTTGATGAAATTGATGCAGGAGTTTCCGGAGAGGTTGCCGATAAGGTAGGACAGATTCTTGCCCGGATGGGAAAGTATATGCAGGTAGTTAATATTACACATCTGCCCCAGGTCGCCGCAAGGGGGACAAAACACTACCACGTTTACAAAGATGAGGCAGGCGACTCAACAATTACAAAGATTAAATTGTTAAATCCTGAGGAACGGATCACTGAGGTAGCAAGGTTACTGAGCGGCAGCGAGATCACTGAAACAGCGGTCAGAAATGCCAGGGAGCTTATTAAATCTGCCCGTAACTAATTTTTAATATTGAATAAAAATGGAAGGATCACTCTTAAAAGGAAAAAGAGGAATAATTTTCGGTGCGCTGAACAACAAATCTATTGCATGGCAGGTTGCCCTTAAATCGTGGCAGCATGGTGCTCAGCTTGTTCTGACAAATTCTCCGGTTGCAATAAGGATGGGAACTATAAATGAGCTTGCGGAACTTACCGGAAGCAAAGTTATAACAGCCGATGCAACGAAAATGGAGGATATCGACATACTGCTTTCAGAGAGCATAAAATACTTTGGAGGTCAGTTCGATTTCATCCTTCATTCAATAGGGATGTCGCCAAATGTCAGAAAAGATATTCCTTATGAGCAGACCAGCTACGAAAATATGCTAAAGACCTTTGATATTTCTGCCCTCAGCTTCCACAGGATACTTCAGACTGCATATAAACTCGATGCAATTAAAGAATGGGGTTCTGTTGTTGCGTTATCGTATGTTGCTGCACAGAGAACTCTTACCGGGTATAACGATATGGGTGACGCAAAAGCGCTCCTGGAGTCGATTGCCCGAAGCTTTGGTTATATTTATGGCCGCGACAGGAAGGTCAGGATAAATACTGTTTCCCAGTCGCCCACACCTACGACTGCAGGAAGCGGTGTTCACGGGATGGAATCTCTTCTCGATTTCTCCGAAAGAATGTCCCCCCTGGGCAATGCATCCGCTGCTGAATGTGCTGATTACTGCGTAGCTCTTTTTTCTGACCTTACCCGGAAGGTCACCATGCAGAATCTGTACCACGATGGCGGATTTTCCAGCATGGGTATGAGCCTCAAAGCCATCGAGCAGTATAAAAAGAGCTTTGAAGATTGTGACTGATATGTTATACGGATAAGTATAAATACATATTTTACAGGCGATTCGCATAACTGGTGAATCGCTTTTTTTATATTTGGTATCCTATTAAACCTGGTATATGGTTAAACTGATACTCCTTATTCTGTTCTATTTTTTATTTCCACTGGTAATAGTCCTGCTATGTAAAAAAATGACCTTTCTGCAAAAGTTTGGAACGATAGTACTGGCCTATTTATTCGGTCTCATAATAGGGACATCGGGAATATTTCCCAAAGGAAGTGAAGGTTACAAGCTTGCCAGGCTGGGTGATCCCAGGATTGAAAAAGCTGCACTTGAGACCCTCATCTCAAAGGGGAAAGCAGTTCATGAAGATATTCTGGTTAACCAGATTGCCTTGATCCAGGATACTATCACCACTTTTACAATATTGATGGCCTTTCCGCTTTTGCTCTTTTCATTAAATCTGAAACGATGGTTGAAATATGCAAAGAAAGGTTTCCTTTCAGTAGCCCTGGCACTTGTAGCCGGGATTGTAATGGTGACAGCAGGATTTTTTATCTGGAAGAATTCCTTCCCTGATACATGGAAGCTTGCAGGAATGTTTGAGGGAATCTATACTGGTGGAAGTCCCAATTTTGCTGCCCTTAAACTAATGCTTGATGTTGATGCAAACCGTTTTGTCGTCCTCAATACCTATGATATGATAGTGGGTGCATTCCTGGTCTTGTTTTTTATTACGATTGCACCAAAGATATTCAGGGCATTTCTTCCAAAATTTAAAGAGAAAGACGGGATAGCCATTGATGAAGACCTGGTTAAGAAGGAGACAGAAGATCTTGATAATTTCTCAGGGATGTTTAAGAAAAAGACTTTTGTCCCGTTGCTTAAAGCTTTAGGACTGACTATTATTATTGTTGGAATGGGTATAGGATTAAGTTTCCTGGTGCCTCCACAGGCTAAACCCTATAGGAATGCAGTTGCAGTACTTTCCATTACTACCCTTGGTATACTGGCCTCACTTATTAAATCTGTTAATAAAATTGAGAAGACATTCCAGCTTGGCATGTACCTTATCCTTGTTTTTTCCCTTACTGTTGCTTCTATGGCTGATCTCACGACCATATTCGGTAAAGGGATGCTGGATCTTATTCTTTTTATTTCATGGTGTTATTTTGGCTCACTTTTTCTGCATATCGTACTTGCCAGGATCTTCCGCATTGATGCTGACAATTTTCTGATTACGTCAGCAGCATTTATTTTCTCTCCACCCTTTGTTCCTCTTGTTGCAAATGCGCTTAAAAACAAGGACGTAATTGTGACGGGTATTGCGGGTGGTGTGTTAGGGTACGTACTGGGAAATTATTTTGGCTGGACATTGGCTTATATCCTGAAAGGATTCTAGAACAGATAATTCAATCCTATCGAGAACCCGATATTTCCATCCTGAGCATTTAATGCTTTTCCGATATCAATAGCAATAACGAAGTTCTGGTTCATCACCGGCATTATGCTAATACCTGCACTCTGGTGTAAAGATTCTTTCCCCGGATTAAAGAAATCAGAGTAAGAATAGTTATCAGATAATTTGCTTTCAAAATATGTTTTGTCCGGGAGTGCTATTTTATTAGTAATCATTCCGAAATCGTAAAAAGCATTCAGTCCAAGGTAACAGTCCTGCTTCAGAAATTTGAAATAAATGGGTTTCCAGCGAAACTCCAGGTTTCCCATTACAAAACCGTCACCGATTACCCTGTTTCTAAGTACACCCCGGAGAGTCTGGTAACCGCCAAGACCCTCACTTGTGGCCCCGGTAAGCATAGAGGTAATGAACTGAGACTGATAAAAGAATGGCACACTCCCTGAAAGAGTTGTCTGATACCCCAGGCGGTAAACAAAGGAGAGATCATTCTCGATAAGCGTAAAATACTGACGATGCGTAATATAAAATCTCGAAAAGCTCCAGTCATTTCCCATGAATTTTGGCGAGACTTCAATACCCATTTCAGTCCAGATACCTTTCATCGGATTAGGTCTGTTATCACGGCTGTCCCATGCAATGCCGGCTTTTAATGTGTTTACCCATCCACCGTCAGCTTCATTAGCTGAGATAAGTCCGAGAGAGTCCCTGTAAATTTCGTATAATCCGGGTTGGACGCTTGTAAGAGGAAGAGGAACATCTTTGCCCTTATTCAGTTTGCCGATATTAACTGAACTTATTTTGAAATTCTGGAAAGCGAAACCGGCGCTCCATTTAAAATGTTCACCTGAAAGTTTTCCCTGGAAATCATTCTTGAACCTGAACTGGTTCCTTTGAAAACGATAGAACATTGCTGATTTGTAAGGGGCAACAGGTCCGACCTCTTTGTCATACTTCATCCAATCTCTATTATACACCGATTCATAACCGTTGAAACCATAAAAATCCATCGCCATATCTGGAAGATAACTCAGGTCACTCGTCATATGCACGCCGCGGATTAGATGGTTTGATTCATACATCATTCTGTAAATCCCGCTCCCTTTTGTATAATGGGATACCTCCGTATACGTATGATCAAGGTATTCAGGATAGACGCTGGGGTTGCCGTAATTATAGAATTCCACGAGGGCACCATACTGGAATCCCAGGTTGGAATCATATGTAGTTGCCGGTAAAGCTCCTCCGAACTTCCATCCGGTTTTTACCTTCTTTTCCTGGCCATATGCTGAAAGTGCCAATATCGTTATCAGAAGAACAGATAGGATTTTTTTCATAAATTATAGTTTTGGTTGATTGAGTTAAAGATAAAGAAAAAAGGAAATTACAAGCTCTTTTTTTAATATTTGCTACCTTAGGCTTCTGTTTTTACGATAAAATACTTATATGGGATTGCTAATAAAAAATATAAAAGGACTTGTCCAGACGGAGAAACATCCCTCAACCAGGATCTGCGGTAAGGAAATGTCTTTTATTAATACAATCTCAGAAGCTTACCTCTACATTGAAGACGGGAAGATATCTGATTTCGGATCAATGAGCAATCTTCCTCAGAAATTTTCGTCATCCCTTAATGCTGAAACTAAAGTAATTGATGCATCCGGGAGGTTTGTATTCCCTTCATTCTGTGATTCACATACTCACCTGGTTTATGCCGGGAGCCGCGAGAGAGAATTCACCGATAAGATAAAAGGATTATCGTATGAAGAGATTGCGCGCAGGGGAGGAGGCATACTGAACTCTGCGAAGAAACTTCATGAAACATCAGAGGAGGAGCTTTTCCGTCAGTCGATGGAACGAATAAATGAAATCATAGGATTCGGAACAGGTGCTGTGGAAATAAAGAGCGGTTATGGACTGAACCTCGCTGATGAACTCAAAATGCTCAGGGTGATCAGAAAGATAAAAGAGTCAGCTCCGGTCGAAGTCAGAGCTACTTTCCTTGGTGCTCACGCATTACCTGACGAATATAAAGGCAACAGAGAAAACTACGTCAACCTTATTATAAATGAGATGATCCCGGTCGTTGCTTCTGAAGAACTTGCCGATTATATTGATGTATTCTGCGACACCGGTTTTTTTACCACAGAAGATACTGAGCGGATACTTATGGCTGGACTCAAATATGGTCTTATACCCAAAATTCACGCAAACGAGCTGGATTTTTCAGGAGGAGTTCAGACAGGAGTCAGATACAATGCCCTGTCGGTAGATCATCTTGAGCGGACAGGTGAAGCAGAGATTGAAGCTCTTAAAGGATCAGAAACTATGCCGACTCTCCTGCCAGGGTCAGCTTTTTTCCTGGGTTTGCCTGATCCTCCCGCAAGGAAGATCATTGATGCGGGGCTCTCCTTAGCTCTTGCCTCCGATTATAATCCGGGCTCATCGCCTTCAGGAAACATGAAACTGGTAATGTCGTTAGCCTGTATCAGACTGAAGATGCTTCCAGAGGAAGCGATAAATGCAGTTACAATTAACTCAGCTTATGCAATGGGATTGTCAGAGACTCATGGATCAATATCTAAAGGCAAAATTGCTAATGTATTTATTACCAGGGAAATGCCATCTTACGAATTTTTTCCTTATGCATTTGGCAGCAATTTGATTGAGACTATTATACTTAAAGGTAATATTATAAAATAAGGATTTGTGTGACCCTGTGTCTTCGTGTGGGTCTCTGTGTAATAAAAAGAATAAAAAACTTACACTGAGGAAATCCGGAGAAAATACAGAGGACCACAAAGAGAAAGTAAATCAAGTTTCAGGATCATGGAGAAGAGAATAATTGAATGCGTTCCTAATTTCAGTGAAGGAAGAGATATGTCGTTAATAAAGCAGATAACCGATATGATTGAATCGGTCGAAGGAGTTAAGCTGCTTGATGTTGATCCGGGAAAAGATACAAACAGAACAGTTGTTACATTTGTCGGAAACCCCGATACAGTTGCTGAAGCAGCTTTTTTGGCAGTAAAAAAAGCCTCCGAAGTGATTGACATGTCAAAACATCATGGAGCTCATCCGCGTATGGGAGCCACCGATGTTTGCCCGTTTATCCCTGTTTCTGGAATCACAATGGAAGAGACAGCCATTGTCGCAAGAAAGGTTGCAGAGAGGATAGGGAATGAACTGAAGATACCGGTTTACTGCTATGAAAATGCTGCATATGAAGAAAAACGAAGAAACCTTGCAAACTGCAGATCGGGAGAATATGAAGGTTTAAAGAAAAAACTTGCTGATCCGGGATGGAAACCTGATTTCGGTCCGGCAATCTTTAACGAAAAAGCTGGTGCCACTGCAGTAGGGGCAAGAGACTTCCTGGTGGCTTTTAATGTAAATCTAAACACAACATCCATCCGCCGTGCGAATGCAATAGCTTTTGATGTGAGAGAAAAAGGCAGAAACATCATAAATGACAAAGGAGAAAAAATAAATGTACCAGGTACACTTAAAAGTGTCAAGGCAATAGGATGGTATATCGAAGAATACGGGGTTGCCCAAATATCGATGAACCTGACAAACATTTCTGTGACCCCCGTCCATATTGCATTTGATGAAGTATGCAGGAAAGCTGAAGCACGCGGCATAAGAGTAACCGGTTCCGAGCTTGTAGGTCTTATACCTCTCAAGTCAATTCTTGATGCTGGAAAGTACTTTCTTGAAAAACAGGAGAGATCGGCAGGAGTATCTGACAACGAGCTTATTAAAATTGCCGTTAAATCAATGGGACTTAATGATATACATCCCTTTAACCCCGATGAAAAAATTATAGAATTTGTTATGGCAGAAAAAGGAAAGGAAAGACTTATTACAATGAGTCTTAATGCATTTATGAATGAAACAGCCTCAGAATCACCTGCTCCCGGCGGAGGCTCGGTATCGGCATATATGGGGGCGCTTGGAGTTGCTCTGGGAACCATGGTAGCCAACCTGTCGGGTCATAAGCGAGGCTGGGATGACAGATGGAAAGAATTCTCCGACTGGGCCGTGATGGGGAAGGAGATTCAGAATAAGCTCCTTGACCTTGTTGATGAAGATACTGAAGCTTTCAACAGGATTCTGGAAGCTTTTTCACTGCCGAAGAACAGTGAAGCGGAGAAAAAAAATAGACACAATGCAGTTCAGTCAGCTACAATGCATGCAATTATGGTTCCATTCAATGTGATGGAGACAGCTTTTTCAGGTTTCAGAATTGTGAGGGAAATGGTGGAAAAAGGAAATCCCAGTTCCGTAACTGATGCCGGAGTAGGTGCACTGGCACTCCGCTCATGTATACGGGGAGCTTTTCTCAATGTAAGAATTAATGCCGCAGGACTTGATGATAAACCTTTTGCAAAAGAAATTATACAGAAAGGATCTGTTATAGAATCGAAAGCAATTCAGGAAGAAGAAGCTATTCTGAAACTTGTCGGATCAACCATCCTGAAACAGAACCTTTAAAATGTTTGCCGAAGGAATCTGTCCTGAAGTCAGACAATTCTTCTAATTCTCCTGAGGTGATGCGAGTAATCTCCTTTCTCCTGCTTGAAAATCCCCTGATGATCAATAGTATCAATCCTGACCCTTCCCGATGCATGGATTACCAGTCCTTTTGAGAAGATCATCCCGACGTGCGTTATCCTGCCACGGTCATCGTCGAAGAATGCTAAATCGCCAGGTTTAGCTTCATCAATAAAGCTTACTTCTGTTCCGGCTTCGGCCTGTTTACAACTGTCGCGCGGGATAGGTTTCCCATGGATCTTATAAACCAGCTGGGTAAATCCGGAGCAATCGATACCAGAGGGAATGCGGCCTCCCCATATATAGGGGCTGTTTATGAATTTCATTGCTGTGTCAGTGACGGAATCACTTGTGGTAATGCAGCAATTTCTGAAATCGCCGGGTGCATTATAAGTATTTTTACCCGCGGTAAATGTCTTATCATCAAAATCTGGATCATATATTTCACATCCGGCTTCAAGGACCAGCTTAGTCTTATCGTTTTTATAGCAAAGTAGCGACATGGTCAGGACATGACTGCAGGCATTACTGTCTGATTCAGAATGTTGCATGTGATCAATGTCTATCCAGCCGGTATAATCATCAAACAGCGTCCTGATCTTCATCCAATGCCCGAGCTGATCAAGAATTTCATATTTTTCTCCGAAAAGAACCTGGCTGAGCATCTCTGAACGGTGAGAAGGACCTGATCTCAAGGGAACAAAAACATTCTCACATATATATTTTTCCATTCTATATAATTTGTTTCAAAATTAATAAATATAATTTTACTGCTGAAAACGTGATTTAAAATGCCGGAAACAAAATCTGAAACCAAAATAGCACAAGGAATAAAGACGAACATTCTTAATCTGATTTTTTTCGTGCTGAGCGTTGCCGCAGTTGTTGCGATTCTGACTCACGGAAATCAGGAAAAGCATTTTGCCTTTTTTGGTACCTTTATTGTAGTTTCTTCCTGTTTTGTTGTGCTTTATCTTTTCCTGCTGCAGTTCCGCAGCGAAGTGCTACAGGTTGTACGTAAAACATTGTTTGTTTTGCTTGCAATTGTCGCTTTTGTCCTGGTAACAAAAATGGTAACAGACCTTCCGGGACGAAACCTTATCTTCCTGGTTCCTTTTGCTGTCATTCCGGTTATGGTAAGAACTTTTTATGACGCAAGGCTTGCCCTTTTCATACTCCTGATAACTATAATGCTTTCTGGTTTTATGATTCCCCGGCCATTTGAGTTTATTCTTATGAGCTTCATATCAGGAATGGTTGCAATATTCACACTTACTAATATTTACAAACGGGCAAAATTGTTTTTCACAGCGTTTATGGTAATTATAAGTTATACGGGTCTCTGGCTTGGGATAAATTTAATGCTGAATGGAAAAATTCCGGAAGCGTTTTTGTCCGACATTCTCCGTTTTGGCATAAATGGAGCTCTTGTACTGATAAGTTATCCGCTGATTTTTATTTTTGAACAAAAATTTCTGTTACTTTCTGATGCCACGTTACTTGAACTTGCTGATACAAATCAGCCAGTTCTAAGAAAGTTGGCAGAGGAGGCTCCGGGGTCATTTCAGCATTCATTACAGGTTGCCAACCTTGCCGAAGAGGCGGCAAGGATGATAGGAGCCAATCTCCTTCTGGTCAGGGCAGGAGCTCTCTACCATGATATAGGTAAAATTGCCAATCCAAAATATTTCGTTGAAAACCTGATCGATGAAGTCAGTCCTCATGAAAAGATTGATCCAAAAGAGAGTGCCAAAATAATAATTAACCATGTAAAAAGCGGTGTAGTACTTGCTAAAAATTACAGGGTTCCTGTTCAGATAATTGATTTTATACGCACCCATCACGGGACAACTGTAGCATATTTTTTCTTTAAGAAATTTGTTGACAGGAATCCGGACGGCATGAACAGGGAAAAGGAGTTTGCCTATCCCGGACCAAAGCCATTTACTAAGGAGACCGCTGTCGTGATGATGGCTGATGCAGTTGAAGCATCATCCAGAAGTCTCGATAAGTATAATGAAGAGAGTATTAGCGAGCTGGTTGAGAGAATCTTATATATCCAGGAGCAGGACAGCCAGTATTCAGATGTTCCGCTGACCTTTAAAGATATTTCTGATATTAAGAATATTTTCAAAAAAAGACTTCTGAATATCCATCACCTTAGGGTGGCTTATCCGGAAAGGTTCTAACGCATGTCTATTATTTCCGCGTCTTTGTATTTTTCGCGATTAAAGCTGAAAATGCCCGGTTCAGCAACCTGCTTAAGATTGTAATCTCTGACCATAAGGGTAAGAGTAACCCCATCCCTTCTCTTATATTCCAGTGTTTTAAGATTCATTGAAGACTTTGCGATTGTGAGTCTGACACGAATAAGTTCGTTTTTTATATCTTCCGGATACAGATCAATAATATATGAATCCTGCTTCTCTTCAATTAACCTTGACTTGAATCCCTTTTTATACATTGTAAATATGGATGAAGGACGACTCTGGAATGAATTATCCTTTTTATCAGGTTTTGTTATTGTCACCTCCTGTTCTGCAGGCAGGTAGCTCCACGATGTCTCACCGTTAAACCAGATAATGTTATCCGGAAGATCCAGCCTGTAGCTGTCCTTACTGAGGATGATTGATCCGGTCAGAGTATCTGTGGAATTCTCAGCCAGGTTGACATTTACCAGGATAAATTTCATTGAAACTGAAGGTGCTGAAGTCGCTGTAGAAGAAAACTTGTCAAGAATAGAAACTGCTTTCTGATCAGTTTGAGCTATTATATTAAATGTCAGCAGGATAGCGGAGAAGATGGTTATTATGAATTTTTTCATCAATCTGGTTTTACTCTAAGCTCTTCAAAATCTGTTCCAAAGCAATAAAATCTGAACAGAGAACATCCCTGGCTTTGCTTCCTTCAAAGGGCCCGACTATTCCGGCAGCTTCAAGCTGGTCAATTATCCTGCCTGCCCTGTTATAACCGATTGATAATTTTCTCTGGATCAGGGAAGTTGAACCCTGCTGATGCTGGACAACCAATCGTGCTGCATCATCGAACATCGGATCCCGTTTTTTGAGATCAACATCAAGGACCCCGGCTTCACTGTCATCAATGTACTCAGGAAGATGCATTGCATCGGGATAGCCCTGCTGAGACCCGATAAACTCTGTCAGCTCCTCGATCTCGGGTGTATCAATAAACGCGCACTGTACCCTGACAGGTTCATTTCCTGATGAAACAAGCATATCGCCCCTGCCCACCAGCCTGTCAGCTCCGGTAGCATCAAGAATAGTACGGGAATCGATGGATGAAAAAACGCGGAATGCAATTCGCGTCGGGAAATTGGCTTTAATAAACCCTGTTATAATATTTGTCGATGGTCGCTGTGTTGATATAATCAGGTGTATTCCGATTGCCCTTGCCAGCTGTGCCAGCCTGCCAATGGGCCCCTCAATTTCACGGCCTGCAGTCATTATCAGGTCAGCAAATTCGTCGATAATCAGAACAATATAGGGCAGGTATTTATGACCTTTTTCGGGATTCAGTTTACGGGTGATGAATTTTTCATTATACTCCTTTATGTTCCTGGCCTGAGCTCCTTTAAGCAGTTCAAGTCTGTTATCCATTTCAATACACAGTGAATTAAGTGTATTGATTACCTTCTGGGTATCAGTAATAATTGCATCTTCCTCTCCCGGTAGCTTGGCAAGAAAATGCCGTTCTATTTTAGAATATAGAGGCAGCTCGACCCTCTTTGGATCAATGAGGACAAATTTTACCTCGGAAGGATGCTTTTTATAAAGGATTGAAGTTATAATTGCATTTATTCCAACTGATTTTCCCTGACCTGTTGCTCCGGCAACCAGCAGGTGGGGCATTTTGGTAAGATCAACAATGAAAGGATCGTTGGTAATTGTCCGGCCAAGCGCCAGTGCAATATCGAATTTCGATTCCTGGAACGCCTTGGAGGTTATCAGGGAACGCATTGAAACAATTTCAGGCTTTTTATTCGGGACTTCAATACCAACTGTTCCCCGGCCGGGGATAGGAGCTATGATCCTGATGCCCAAGGCAGAAAGGTTCAGGGCGATATCATCTTCAAGAGATTTGATACGTGCAAGTCTGACACCTCTTTCCGGAACTATCTCGTACAAGGTTACTGTAGGTCCTACTGTCGCAGAGATCTGCCTGATGCTGATCTTATGATCTCCAAGGGTCTTTATAATATTCTCCTTATTTTCAAAGACCTCTGTGTTATCGAAAGCGGTTTCTGATTTATGCTCCTTTAGAATTGAAACAGGAGGAAATTTGTACCGCGAGAGATCAAGACGCGGGTCATAATTCTCCATTATCTCATTCACCTCCTCATCAGAGAGGATATCGACAGGCTCCGGTTTAATAATTTCCATTTCCTTTGTGCTCTTTTCATGAGGGACAGGTTCTTTATTGTCTAAATCATGAATAAGCTTTCCAGCGGATGGTGCAGATATTATATCAACAACCTGACGATCGGGGACCAGGGTTCTGTTTTTTATTACAAATTCTACATCTTCTGCCACTGGTTTATTATCGTCTGTCCTCTCTCCATCATGAAGAACAGTCGTCAGAGGTTCTCTTCCCGGAGTTTCATCTGTGCTTTCCTCATCTTCCCTGTGCCGGGCAAAGGGAAGAAATGCCGGTAATTTAAACCGGAATGTTGATGGATGTACATTCAAAGCGAAGATAAGATAAGTGATAGTTATCAATGTGATAAGTATTCCTGTACCAGGCTTCCCCATAAATGCGTTCAGCCAACTTGTTATTGTATACCCCTGTGCACCGCCCGGACCACTGTAAAGATAACCTTCGTCTGTCTTGCCAAAGATGAACCCAAGGATAAGTGATAATATGATTGTTGCAAACGTGAATTTGGCAATAAGGTTCCACGGTCTTATTTTAGGAAAATTAAGAAGATATAAACCGATTGTACCGAATATCAGGGGAATGAAAAAAGCGCCATAGCCGAATCCGTATCCGATTATCATCTTTGACAGAAAATGGCCGCTTTTCCCTGACCAGTTTTTAACCACAATATCAGCTCCTGAGACAACCTTCGAATCCTGAAAGCTCAGATCAGTTTTCCAGTAGAAGAGATAAGCGACACATGCAAGAAGAAGATATAAGGCAAATCCTGTAATAAGTATCCCGAAAAAAAACTTTATTCTTTCGTCTGTAAAGAATGATTTTGATTTTCCCTGATCCCTTACACTCTTCCCTGTTTTTTTGACGGGTTCTCCCTTCTCCTTACTCATATTATGCCAAAAAAAATGCAACCCAAAGGTAATAAAAAAATCAAAAGGCTTCAGGCATCAGAGTACCGGCCCGGGAAAAACAAAAATTGAATGGTTTTCCTCTAACCTGCTGGCTGATGCCTGCAGCCCTTAATCAGAGACTTATCATCTTGATTAATAAACTATTGATCTGATCTTTGGATACCTTCAGATACTTTTCTCTTCTTTCAAAGGTCTTGTCAGGAATCTCTTTCTTATATACAGTTTCAGCAGTGAAATGCATTTCAGCCGGACCCATTATAAAAAAGAAGCTTAATAAAACACCGTCAATATCTTGAAAAGGTGTAGCTGCGTTAGGGTTCTTTACATTTATCTCGTTGGTATACCAGATTACATATACCTTATCCTTGTCCTTTGGAAATCTGACCTCGGCACCTTTGCAGTTAAAGCCGCAGATGACTGTTGTCTTTGATGTTTTCCTGATCTCAATTCCATTCATTGCATCAAAACCGGGATGAGGTTCTCCGGGCTGGGCAGGATAATAATATCTCCAGGAAAGCATACTGATATAAGTGTCAAAAATGCCTTCCTTCGGGTTTGACAGATTGAGTATTCCTGAATTTCCTATAGGAGCAGATATATCAAAAAGGATTTTATTTTCTTTGAACGAAACTATGAGATTCCTGGGCATAATTTCTCTGGGCATATTCACATTACCCAGAAATTCAATTGTATAATGAATCTCACCCTGACTTATGTTTTTTCCCCCATTATCCCTGCAGGAGTAGCCTGTTGTCGCAATTACAATTGCAACAAGCAATCCGGATCTGAATCTCACTGATCTTTTTTTTGATGATTGTAAAAATAGTATTTTTTTTTAATTTCAATTCCCGCTCCCGGTAATTATGAAATGAATTTTCATTTTTTATAATATAAAACGTTGATTACAACACAGTGCATGGTAAGATAAAATTGTCGGAATTTGTGTGGAATTTGATAGCTTTGTGATCTTCCGGAAAGGGTTTTGTTTCACTATTATCCGATTCCCGGAGGATTCTAAATATGAAGTAATTTCGACATTTTTATGAAAAAAAAGTTAGCGGTTGTTGCGCTTGGTGGCAATGCATTACTGAGGGGCGATCAGGCCGGAACTATTGATGAACAGGAACAGAACACAACTGATACTCTGGAAAACCTTGTTTTTTTAATAAGGGAAGGTTATGATATTGTAATTACTCATGGAAATGGACCTCAGGTCGGTAATATCCTCATGCGTAACGATGCCGGGGAACAGATTTACAACATAGCACAGATGCCTGTCGATATCTGTGTTGCTGATTCCCAGGGGGGTATTGGTTATATGATCGAAAGGATGTTCAGGAATGTCCTGAACCGGCACGGAATAGAAAAAAATGTGATTTGTGTCGTTACATCAGTTCTGGTAGATATAAATGACCATGCCTTCAGTGATCCTCAGAAGCGAATAGGTAAGATTTATACAAAGGAGCAAGCCGATGAGCTTGCCATGAAAAAGGGATGGATATTCCGGGAGGAAGTAAAGAATAATGGCGGGTTTCGGCGTGTTGTTCCTTCACCTGAACCTGTTGGCATTATGAACAAGGCAATAATTCAGGATCTCGCAGCAAAGGGTAATATTGTAATTGCAGCAGGTGGCGGAGGTGTTCCGGTGTACATCGATGAGAAAAATGATGTAAGGCCGGCAGAGGCAGTAATTGACAAAGACCTTGCATCGTCATTGCTTGCAACCCTGATCGGGGCAGATGAATTTTACATCCTGACAGATGTACCTTATATCTATATAAATTACAAGAAACCTGATCAGCAGATTAAGGAATTCCTGAATTATACTGATGCACTTAAGTACCTGAATGAGGGTCAGTTTGCCAGGGGAAGCATGGCTCCGAAAATTCAGGCCTGTCTTAACTTTATCCGCCAGGGTGGAAAAAAAAGTGTGATCACTGAAGCATTTAAGCTGGCTGATAAAAAGTACGGATCAAAAATCACTATGGAATATGAGGATGAACGAAGATAGGTTAGCCGGAAGCCCGTCGCCCGTCGCCTTTTTTTATTATATTTGCCACCAGGATTTCTTACACCATTTAACTATGAAACCGGATCTTCATAACAAACATTTTCTTAAGCTTCTCGATTTTACTCCGGAAGAAATAAAGTATCTGCTTGATCTTGCAGCGGAACTTAAAAAAGCCAAAAAATCGGGCAAAGAGAAACAATATTTAAAAGGTAAAAACATTGCTCTGATATTTGAAAAAGCTTCCACAAGAACAAGGTGTGCTTTTGAAGTTGCAGCATATGATCAGGGTGCTTCCGTAACATACCTGGGACCAAGCGGCTCACAGATAGGGCAGAAGGAATCAATGAAAGATACCGCTAGGGTTCTTGGCAGGATGTACGATGGAATTGAATACCGTGGTTTTGGCCAGGAGATAGTTGAACAGCTTGCTGAATTTGCCGGAGTTCCTGTCTGGAATGGGCTTACAAATGAATTTCATCCGACTCAGATACTTGCCGATTTTCTTACTATGACCGAACATTCCAATAAACCTCTGAATAAGATGGTATTCTGTTACCTTGGTGATGCAAGGTATAATATGGGCAATTCGCTTATGGTTGGTTCTGCAAAAATGGGAATTGATTTCAGGATCGCGGCACCTAAGACATTCCAGCCCGAAGCAGAACTGGTCGCAAAGTGCAAAGTGATTGCAGCAGAGAACGGTGGTAAAATTACAATTACTGAAAATGTTGATGAAGCAGTCAATAGTGCTGATTTTCTGTACACTGATGTCTGGGTATCAATGGGTGAACCCGATTCAGTATGGGAAGAAAGAATAAAACTTCTTAAACCTTACCAGGTTAATTTATCTGTAATCCGGAAAACAGGAAATACTGACGTCAAATTCCTGCATTGTTTACCGGCATTTCACAACAGGGAAACAAAAGTAGGAGAGGAGATATTTAAAAGATTCGGCCTCAATGGGATGGAAGTCACCGAAGATGTCTTTGAATCAAAACACTCTATAGTTTTTGACGAAGCTGAAAACAGGCTTCATACTATAAAAGCAGTGATGGTCGCTACGCTATCCACTCCTTGACAAAATAGAATGTCATAATAAAAGAAGCGGCCAGCTTAAGTCCGATCCCTGTGAGGAAACCCAGTAAGCTTCCGAAACCTGCTTTCAGCGCATAAGCCAAATCGTCTTTGAAAATAAGCTCACCTACAATAGCACCCACCAGCGGCCCGACAATAATTCCTACCGGGCCAAGGAAAAGCCCTATAATAAGCCCTACAGTCGCACCTCTGGTCCCGTATTTGGTGCCTCCGAATCTTTTAGTGCCCCAGATAGGAACAATATAGTCAAGTATTGAAACGACTATGGTGATGGCAGCCATAACAATCAGGACAGTAGGAGAAAAATCGCCAAAACGTGAGGCATGGAGTGAAATAAGTCCAAGGAAACTAAGAGGAGGTCCCGGCAGTACCGGCACCAGACAACCAATTATTCCAATAAGCATCAGAATAATTCCTAAGATAAGCAGAACATAATCCCACATCAGGAAACGGTATTCAGAGCAGACGGATTATTTTTTCCCAAGATCATCAAATTCAATGTTTGTAAATTCTTCTGCAGAAAGGGATCCTTTTTCCTCAGTTATTTTAGTATCGGGGACAGATACAGAGGTTTTAAACTCATCCTTACCATTATCTATAAACGAAACGGCATCTTTAAATCCTTCTCCAAACTTCTCAAAATCTTCTTTATAAAGAAAGATTTTATGCTTTTCATAAAATACCTTTCCCTCCTTGCCTAAACGCTTTTTGCTTTCAGTAATGGTAAGATAATAATCATCTTTCCTGGTAGCTTTAACATCAAAAAAATAGGTTCTTTTCCCGGCACGAACAACCTTGGTGAAAATCTCCTCCTTCTGAGTCTTTTCCTCACTTCCTTTCAGATCTTCTTTAATTCCCGCTTCTTCTTCCATTTCTAAGTCAGTTAATGTTAGGGTTTTAATTTATATTGTCAAATGTAATAATTATTTTAAATAATCAAAATAAGAGCCGTTAAATGTCCTAAAAGATGGGCTGAAGTTTTTATGGTAATGGAAAAAGAGTATTTTTGCAGCGGAAAAATATGAGGCTCTTTACAAATGTTAAGCAGAAGATTATTACGCATAAAAGCACTGATGGCTCTTTATGCTTTTAACCGCAGGGAGGATGATGATCTGCCCAGGGCTGAAACAGAACTTATGTTCAGCCTTGGTAAGACTTATGATCTGTACCATTACCTTATGCTGCTGGCACTCGAAGTTGCTGATATTGCATCTGAGAAAACCGAACAGGGTCTGCAGAAAAAGATGCCTACCACAAATGATTTGAATCCAAACAGGCGATTCATTGATAACAGGGTCATCAAACAGTTTAGAAATAACCTTTCATTCAATAAGTATATCACCACTTCAAAGTTGTCGTGGGTTAACTATCCTCATATTCCCCGCCTGCTTTACAATAAGATGTTGGTTTGGGTGCCTTATGAAGAATACATGAACTCAGGAGAATGGGGCTTTCAGTCTGACAGGAAGTTCATTATAAGACTGATTACTGAATTGTTTGCAGGTTCTGAAGACCTTCTGAATTGCCTCGAAGAACAAAGTATTTACTGGAATGATGATATGGAATACGTAATCATTATGGTTGAAAAAACAATTAAGAAATTTAAACAGGATTCGGGGGAAAAGATCCCTATGATGCCTATGTTTAAGGATAAAGAAGATGAGGAGTTCGTTAAGGCATTATTCAGAAAAGCTGTACTTAATACAAAGAAATATTCTGAGCTGATTGATAAAAATACAACTAACTGGGAGGTTGAAAGAATTGCTCTTATGGATATTCTTGTTATGCAGCTTGCAATAACCGAAGTGCTGGAATTTCCTGAAATACCGGTTAAAGTAACTCTTAATGAATATATTGAAATAGCTAAATACTATTGTACCTCAAAAAGCAGTACATTTGTCAACGGAATTCTTGACAATATTGTAAAGGAGATCCGTGAACAGGGTCTGTTTAATAAATATGGCAGAGGCCTCTTAGGGGAGTCTAATAAAAGTAAAAACTGATAATACAAGCTGAAAATTCATGAGTAAGAACTTCGCAATTTACTTTATCCTGGCAACAATGATTCTGTACGCCTGCGGAGGAAAGACCCAAACCAGTGTGAGCAATTCTGAACGTCAGGCAGTTGATACCGGCAAAGCTGTTATAAAGTTCAGCGAATATGAGCACATTTTTGGCAAGGTGAATGTTGGAGAGAAGATTGGATATATCTTTACTTTTCAGAATACAGGCACTGCCGACCTGGTTATTAATTCGGCCACTACAAGCTGCGGATGCACAGTTTCGAAATATAATAGAAAACCAATACCCGCCGGTAAAACAGGTACACTGGAGGTTGTATTTGATACTTCGGGGAGAAATGGAATTCAGTCAAAAACTATAACTGTTAAATCAAATGCGACAGATCCTTATGTGATTCTTAAAATTACAGCTGAAATAACAGGTAATAATTAGTAATAACAATTAATATTTAATTCAATGACCAATTTTGCTTTTATTTTATTTATGGGTCAGCCTGCCGGAGCAACTACCGGACAGAGCACAGCAATGCCATTTATTATGCTGATCCTTATTTTTGTTGTATTCTATTTCTTCCTGATCAGACCACAGATGAAGAAACAGAAAGAAATGACTAACTACAGGAACGCCCTTAAAAAAGGTGATAAAGTTATTACAACAGGTGGCGTTTATGGTAGGATTACGGAGGTGAAAGATCATTTTGTAATGATGGATGCAGGGGGAGATGTTAAACTTAAAGTTGATAAGAGTGCCCTGCTTAAAGATCCTTCAACTGACGAACAAAGCTAAAAACTGATTCCCTGACCCTGAGTGGACAGAAAAGATGGGACACGGCCGTCAAACCTTACGAAAAAGGAAGCAGGCGTTATAAAAGAGAACGTTCTGGTTTTTGCTTTCTTCCTTCTTCTTTCTTTTGTTTTCTGGTATCTGAATTCCCTTGGAAAAGATATTGAAACGGATATAAGGTACCCGGTAAGGTATTCTAATGTCCCAAATAACAAAACATTAGCCGATAACATACCTTCAAAGATTAACCTGTTCCTTAAAGGAACCGGATATTCAATTCTCCGGCTCAAAATTTCAGGAAAAACCACTCCTTTTGTGATTGATTTTACCAGGATCAGGTACAGACGCATATCAAGCAGTAATTCAAATGATTATTACATTGTTGCTTCAGACCTTATCCCAAGTTTTAATTCACAGCTGAAATCTGTTTGTAAGATCAGTTCGATTAAACCTGATACATTGTTTTTCTCGTACCGGCAGGTTCTCAAATAGCTTAACCAAAAGGGATGAAACAATTCAGTAAACCGTTAATGAAACTGGGAATTACGGGAGGTATAGGCAGCGGTAAAACATCTGTCTGCAGGGTATTCAATGTTCTCGGAATACCTTTTTTCTCTGCTGATCCTGAAGCTCAGCTGATTATGAACCAGGATAAAAATATCATCAGCGGGATTAATAAGATAGCCGGTAAAAGCCTCTATCCTGACGGAAACCTGGACCGTATGGAACTGGCATCACTTATCTTTACGAATCCTGATATTCTCAAAAAAGTAAACTCCCTTGTACATCCTGCTGTTTTTGAGCAATTTAAAAGATGGACAGAAGCTCAAAATGCTCCCTATGTAATAATGGAAGCAGCTATTCTTTTTGAAAGCGGTGCTTCAAAGCTTGTGGACAGGGTGGCTACTGTCATTGCACCGATTGAGGAAAGAATTTCGAGAGTAACTCTCAGGAACAAGCTAACCAGGGAGCAAGTTATGGAAAGAATAAAAAACCAGCTGGAAGATAAAGAAAGGATAAAAATGTCGGATTATGTTATTAATAATTCCGAAAATGAAATGATAATACCGACGATCCTGAAAATACACGAAGACATAATGAATCACTTAAATTCCTGAACTTAAAAATGGGACGGTTTGGAAAATGGCTGGGAGGCGGTCTTGGTTTTGTGATGGGAGGTCCAATAGGCGGGCTTCTTGGATTTCTTGTCGGATCGATGGTCGATAATACGACAGTTAATACATCAATATATTCCTCTTCAGGGAGCAGAACAACTCCCGGTGCATTTGGTGTCAGTCTTCTGGTTCTGATTGCAGCCGTAATGAAGGCCGATGGCAAAGTTGTAAAATCGGAGCTTGAATATGTTAAACAGTTTTTTATCAGACAGTTTGGCAGGGATTCAGCAGCAGAGGCCACAATGATGCTTAAGGACTTCCTTAAAAAAGAGATACCTCTAATGGATGTCTGTCAGCAGATAGGCAGCAATATGGATTATTCCTCACGCCTCCAGCTGATTCAACTTCTATTCAACGTGTCTCTTGCTGACGGAAGTGTCCATCCTTCAGAACTGGAGATCATTAACAGGATTTCGGGATACCTTGGCATATCATCAACCGATTTTATATCAATAAAGAACATGTTTGTCCCGGAAACAGATTCATCTTATAAAATCCTTGAAATTGAACCGGCTGCATCAGATGATAAAGTTAAGACAGCATACAGGAGGATGGCTATGAAATATCACCCTGATAAAGTCAGCCATCTTGGTGAAGATTACAGGAAGAGTGCAGAAGAGAAATTTAAAAAGGTCAACGAAGCTTATGAAAAGATTAAAAAGGAAAGGAACATGCCATGATTTTCATTAAAAAATTCATTTAATGAATCAGACATTCAAATACATCACTTAAATTTGTAAACAAAACATATACAATGGTCCTAAAAGATATAATGGCTATTTCAGGTGAATCCGGGCTTTTTAAATTTATTGCCCAGGGAAAAAATTCAATAATTGTGGAGCATCTCGAAACCAAAAAGAGGAGCAGCGCATTCGGCTCAGCTAAAGTAAGCTCACTCGATGAAATCTCAATTTTTACCGAAAAGGAGGATATGGCTCTTTCAAAAGTCTTTGATCTTATTTATGAAAAAGAAAAAGGCGGACCGGCTATAGATTTCAAATCAGATCCTGAAAAGCTGAAAACCTATCTTAATGAGGTATTGCCTGAATATGACAAAGATAAAGTCTACATCAGCGATATTAAGAAATTAATTCACTGGTATAATATCCTCCAGCGACTTAACCTGCTGGTAAAAGAAGAACCCGAAAAACCAGCAGAACCGAAAACAAAGAAAGAGACTAAAGCTAAGAAAGAAACTGCTTCTGAAGTGAAAGCTCCCGCCGGAAAGAAGAAAGAACCAGCTCCCAAAAAGAAACCCTCAAAGCCAAAAAGTAAATAAGAGAACTGAATTCATTATGAATTTTGGTGGTGCAGAAGTTGTCTACGATTATGCCGGTTCCGGAATAATAATTGTCCCTGTGCCTTACGACGAGACAAGCACCTGGCTGAAGGGCTCCGACAAGGGTCCTGATGCCATATTAAATGCTTCAGCTAACCTCGAATTTTACGATATTGAGACTGAATCGGAAGTTCATAAAAGAGGTATTCATACAATTGAGCCTATTCGTGAAAAGAGATCGCCTGAAGCTCTTGTTAATGCTGTATATGATAAGGCTTTACAGCTTCTCCTGGAAAAGAAATTCCCGGTCATTATAGGAGGTAATCATACGGTCAGTATTGGATCGGTCAAGGCATTTTCAGAACATTTTAATAACCTTTCGGTACTTCAGCTTGACGCCCATTCTGATCTCAGGCAGGAATATGAAGGTTCCCGGTTTAACCATGCATGTACTATGGCAAGGGCCAGGGAATATGCCCCTGTTGTTCAGGTGGGTATCCGCAGTATGTCGGCAGAAGAGCTCCCCTATGCTGAAAGAGATTGTATATTTTATGCACATGAATTATACTATAACAAAGAACTTTATCGCAAAGCAATTGATAAGCTAACTGAAAACGTATACGTAACTATCGACCTTGATGTGTTTGACACTTCAATCATGCCCTCAACCGGAACGCCTGAACCGGGCGGTCCGGAATACTTTGAGCTGATGCATTTTCTCAGGGATGTTGCAAAAACCAGGAATATTGTCGGCTTTGATGTTGTCGAATTATGCCCTTCACCCGCAAATAAGACTCCTGATTTTGTGGCAGCCAAGGTAATATATCAGCTGTTGAGTTATATATTTTCGTGACCCCCCAACCTTCGAAAGGGGGCTTAAATACATTCGAAATTTCAATGGAACCTGTTGGGTCTCAACCCCCCTTTAGGGGGGTACCGCGAAGCGGTGGAGGGTCATCATCTTTTTTCGCTTCTTCCCAGATCACATTCATTTCATCAAGACTCATATCGTGAAGTGACCGGCCTTTTGTAAGTGTCTCTTTCTCAAGATAATTAAAACGCCTGATAAATTTTCTGTTGGTCTTCTCCAGAGCCGCTTCAGGATCGATCTCATAAAGCCGCGAGGCATTGATAAGAGAAAACATAACATCTCCAAGCTCTGACTCGATCTTTTCGTGATCATGGTTCCTGATTTCATTCTTTAGCTCAGTTATCTCTTCCATTACTTTATCCCATATCTGCTCACGATTTTCCCAGTCAAACCCGACACCTCTTACTTTCTCCTGTACTCTGTTTGCTTTTACTATGGCAGGTAATGAAGACGGGACGCCTGACAGAACAGGTTTGTACCCGTTATTTTCTTTTATTTTTAGATGTTCCCAGTTTTCCTCGACCTCCGACGCACCTGAAACCCTTACGTCACCAAACACATGAGGATGCCTGTAAACGAGCTTTTCATTAATGCCTTTTAATACGTCAGTCATGGAAAAAAGCCCTTTTTCAGAACCTATCTTTGCATAAAATACAATATGAAGCATCAGATCTCCAAGCTCATTCCTTATACCATCATTGCTCTTTGAGAATATGGCATCTGCCAGTTCATATGTCTCTTCAATGGTCAGTTTACGCAAACTTTCATTTGTCTGTTTCATATCCCACGGACAGGTTGTCCTTAGCTTATCAATAATATCAAGGAGCTTTACAAACTCTTCAGCACTTCTTTCTTTATCGTTCATCAATAAAAGATTTTAAAACAAACGGTTTGGAGAGGATGTCTTTGTTGCCAGGTCGATTCGCACAACCGATCCGACTGTCAGGCTCAGCAGTTCAGAGACATTTGCCCCGTTTATTGCGATTTCAAGGAGGTCCAGAGAATTGAATCTTGCAAGCATCTCACCTACAGGGACATCACTGTATTTTTGTAAAATCTTTTCAGTATAGTTTTTATTGCTCTGGATAAGTATTCTATACTCTTTTCCCTCAAAAACCCTGTAAAATACCTCTCTTGTAATGTTAGACATTGCATTTCCGTAAGAATCAATAAAAATAATACTGCCTATAATTACATTTTTATCTATGGTTGCTCTAAGAGGTACCATCTCAGTGATATTCTTAAGAGGTTTACCGAGTTCAGCAGGTTTTTTCCCCGATATAAGATCCGAGGCAGCTTTTGCAAAGATTTCAAGCTCATCACTATCATCCTTGTGATCTATCCTGATTACTTCATCGGGGTCCGAATTAAGTATGAGATTGAAGATACCGTTGTCAGTACCTATAAAAAAATGTTCTTTAGCTCTTACTATCAGGTATTCCTGTCCCTTTACTGCCTCGGAATGCACACAGATAATGTGCACTGATCCCTCCGGGTAGTTATTATATGTATTTCTGATTACAAATGAGGCATGGGAAATATTAAAAGCAGGAATACTTGTAGCATTATCAATAATTGTCACCCCCGGACACATCCTGCAAAGCTTTCCCTTTATGACCCCGTGATAAATATCATCAGGCTTCCATTCGGTTGTTAATGTAATAACTGCCATAAAGAAAAAACTTAAAACAAAGATAATCTTCTAAAGAAAAATAAACTTACTTTGCATCGTTCCGGGTTCATTTTTTATGAACTTTTACCCTTTAACGGTTAATAACAATAAAAGGCATACGGCATTACAAAGGTTGAAATTTAATGACAGAGATAGTAATTTTTCTTGAGGATATTGATCCTGTCGTATTCTTCGGCACGAATAATTCTTTGCTGGATAAGATCCGTAGCTTCTTTCCAAAAATAAAGATACTCTCCAGGGGTAACGAACTCAAATGTATGGGTGAAGAGTCAGAGATTACTCTGTTTGCCGAAAAATTCAACGACATTATTGAATATTACAGGAGATATCAGCGCTTAGATGAGCAGGACATCGAAAAGTATTTCTTTGATGCAGAACATATGAAGTCGGCATCAAAAGGTGAGTTTGAGCAGGTTCTTGTTTTCGGTACAAGCGGAAAGCCGGTAAGGGCGCGTACCGTTAATCAGCTGCTTCTTGTCAATGAATACAAATCCAACGACCTGATCATAGCTGAAGGTCCTGCCGGGACGGGAAAAACATACACTTCAATAGCTTTGGCAGTCAGAGCATTGAAAGAGAGGGAAGTTAAAAAGATCATCCTCACACGCCCGGCTGTTGAGGCAGGAGAGAGGCTTGGATTCCTCCCGGGAGACATGAAGGAAAAGCTTGATCCTTACCTCCAGCCTCTCTATGATGCGCTTCACGATATGCTTCCTTTTAAGAAGCTTGAAACATGGCTTGAAGATGGAACAGTTCAGATTGCACCGCTCGCTTTTATGCGGGGAAGAACTCTCGAAAATGCTTTTGTTATCCTTGATGAAGGACAGAATGCGACTATAAGTCAGATTAAAATGTTCCTTACAAGGATGGGGGTAAGCTCAAAATTCATTATGACGGGCGATACGACCCAGATCGATCTGCCTAAGAAAAATGACTCTGGTCTCCTCCAGGCAATGAGGATATTATCAGGCATTGATGGAATTTCAATAATTAAATTCGATGAACGCGATATAGTCAGGCATAAGCTGGTAAAAAGTATAGTTAAAGCTTATGAGAATGAAGAAAACGGAACACAAAAGTAATTTTAATGGAAAAGACAGTTTTAAGATCAGATTACAAATTTCCGGGACAGAAAAGTGTCTATAAAGGAAAGGTCAGGGATGTTTATAATATTGACGACAAGTACCTGCTGATGGTTGTCTCAGACAGAATTTCAGCATTTGACGTGGTACTTCCCAGAGGCATTCCCTATAAAGGACAGGTCCTTAACCAGATAGCAACAAAATTCCTGGATGCCACAAAAGATATTGTTCCCAACTGGAAAATAGCTACTCCCGATCCGACTGTAACATTTGGCCATAAATGTGAACCATACCCTGTTGAGATGATTGTAAGAGCTTATCTGACAGGCAGCTCATGGAGAACGTATAAAGCCGGGATCAGGGAGATCTGCGGAATTAAGATCCCTGATGGGATGAAAGAGCACCAGCGCTTTGAAAAACCAATAATTACTCCTACAACCAAAGCTGAACAAGGACATCACGATGAAGATATTTCACGTGAGGAGATTATTAAAAGAGGACTTATACCGCAAAAGGAATACGAAATGATTGAAAAATATACCATGGAAGTTTTCCTCAGAGGGTCGGAAATTGCAGCTGAACATGGCCTGATTCTTGTTGATACCAAGTATGAATTCGGGAAAAAAGATGGAACTATTTTTTTAATTGATGAGATCAATACTCCGGATTCTTCACGCTACTTTTATGCTGACGGATACAGCGAGCGATTTAATGAGGGACTTCCTCAGAAACAATTATCCAAGGAGTTTGTGAGAGAATGGCTCATGAAAAACGGATTCCAGGGTCAGGAAGGGCAGAAGGTTCCTGAAATGACTGATAAATTTGTCATGGAAATATCAGAAAGATATATTGAACTTTATGAAAAGATAACCGGAGAGAGATTTATTAAAGCTGATATAACAAATGTTCAGGAAAGGATAGAAACAAATTGCAGGGAATTCCTGGCAACGTTTTAAACTTCATTACAATGAGTAACAGAATTTTATATAAGATCTTTCAAACGGTTCTATTTTTCTTTATCGTAGCCCTGTCCGCCAATGGCCAGGTAGCTGTTGAGAGATCAAAGGATAAAGTAATAATTTCAGGCACACCTTATTATGTTCACATTGTCAAAAAGGGTGAAACAGCATATTCAATCTCAAAAGCATATAATATAACAGTTGAGGAGCTGGTAAAAGAAAACCCGCCGGCTGTCTATGGCGTAAATGAAGGACAAGCTCTCAGAATACCGGTCAGAGATGTGGCAGCAACCCCGGTTTTACAGACCAAACCAGTTAAGTTAAAGAGGGATGATACCAGATTTATTTATCATAAGCTTCAGCCGGGAGAAACAGTCTATTCCCTGTCAAAATTATACGGTGTTTCCGAAAATGAAATTATTGCAGGTAATCCGGGTATTGACATAACCAAACTCCCCGTTGATGCAGAGATTGCTGTCCCCAGGAGGGATTTTATGACTGACCGGCAGGAATTTGCAGTGCCGCAGGCAGATTATTTTTTTCATAAGGTTGTTCGTGGTGAATCGATTTCGTCCATTGCTGAAAAGTACGGAATAAGTGTCAGGGTATTAAGAAGAGAAAACAGAAATATAAGATTTCCACAGGTGGGAGACTACCTGAGGATACCGGTTGAAAAAGTAGTTACCATTGCCGAAACACCTGTGGAAAAACCTTTGGAAGCAGATACTGTCAGGAGTGCCGACACTCTGACAATGGTCCTTCTTCCAAGGCCCCCGGGTTATACTCAGGTGCGGAACCTTAGTGGTTCATTTGACGTGGCAGTCCTTCTTCCGTTCTACACCAGGGAGAATGCTTTGAGGACATATACCGACTCAACCATGGTCAAGGGAAAGAAAACTATCAAACGAAACAGACGGCCAGAGGAATGGATTTATCCCAAAAGCCTTGGATTTCTTGAAATGTACGAGGGTATCCTTCTTGCCTGTGATACATTACGTTCATCCGGTCTGGATATCAGCCTTCATGTTTTTGATATTAAAAGTGATACAATAGAATTGACAAGAATAATCAATCGTGGCGATCTGGCCGGAATGGATCTTATTATCGGACCGGTCTGGTCAAACAACCTGGAAATTGTTACTACTTATGCTGAGGGTTTGGGTATTCCGGTTGTCTCCCCGGTCAGACTTTATAACAATTCGGCTCTTATCGGTAATCCGGAGCTTTTCATTGCAAATCCATCACTTGAAGTGATCCAGAATTTTATTGCAAAGAAAGCAGGGGAATATTTCGATAATAACTTTGTATTCATCCATTCTGATACAACTGGTACAGATCAGGATGTGAAGAGTTTCAAAGGAAAAATTATTACCGAACTGAGTAACAGGATTCCTTTTGAAGAGATCAGATTTAAGGAACTTGTTTTTTATAACAGATCAGCATTTAACAATGATTCTATTAACAGGCTAGGACATGCGCTTTCGAAGGAGAAGGGGAATGTAATAATCATAGCTTCAGAGGACGATCCTGTAATCAGTGAAACTCTGCAGCAAATCCATGGATTATCAAAAAAATACCCGGTAAGAGTTTTCGGTTATCCGACCATCCTTGCTATTGATAATCTTGAACCTAAATTTATTTTCGACCTCGATATTCTGCTTTATTCTCCTTACTGGATCGATTACTCCAAAAGGGATGTCAGACAGTTTAATTATAATTTCAGACAGAAATTCAACACACAACCATCAGAAATGAGCTATGCATGGCTTGGTTACGATATTGCTTATTATTTTCTGAGCGGACTTGCTATCCATGGGAAAGATTTCCTCGTACATCCTGAGATTCATTATCCTGACCTGCTGGAAACACAGTTTGACTTTCGGAGAGAAACCATGACTGACGGATTTGAGAATGAGAAACTTTTTCCCGTCAGGTTTACAAAAGATTATGAGGTTAAACTCGAAACAGATATTACTCCACAGCAATAATCATATTTATTTTGCACGAAACTTCCGAAAATCTTTTATGTTAATAAAAATTAACAATCGGGAATAATAGGACCGGAGATGTTGTCTATAAGTTGAATAAATGAAAGAATCGTACAGGCAAGCTGACGAAAATGAGCTGGTCAGGGCTTCGGTAGAAGGCGACAAGCTAGCGTTCAGCGAAATTGTGAACCGCTATCAGAAGATGGTAGCCCGTACAGTCAAAGGGATGCTTGGAGATTCAGTTTTTGCGGAAGATATCGGGCAGGAAGTATTTATTAAATTATACTATTCATTGCCCGAATTCAGGGGAGAAGCGAAATTGTCAACTTATATACAGAAGATCGCAGTTAATTTTACCCTGAATGAGATAAAAAGGAGAAAACGATTCTTTTCAATGTTCGCCCAGAAAGGGAATAACGAAATGTATGAATATGAAGTCGCAGATATCGATAATGAAGAAAAACGTGAAGCGACTGAAATAGTAAATAAAGCATTGATGAGCATTGAACCAAAGTTCCGTATCGTTGTAGCAATGAGGATGCTGCAGGGTTATTCAACCAAAGAGACTGCAGAGGTTCTTGACCTTCCGCTTGGAACTGTACTTTCAAGACTATCAAGAGCCCAGAAACAATTAAAAGAAATATTGAATAAACTGTAATAATATGAAGCCATCAGAGATAAAAAAGCTTATAATTGGTTCCCTGGATACCGATGCATTCCCGGAAGAGGCATCCAGGCAACTGGCTGATGAGTATATTTCCTATGATTTCAGCAAAGGATTCACAGATAAGGTTATTGATAAAATATTTACAGCTGCGATAACTGTAAACCGCGAAGTTGAATTTGTGAAAAGCATGAATTATGTATTCTTCCGGATCGCTTTTACAGGAGTTGCAGCGATTGTCCTGTTGCTGATCTCGATATATCTGATTCAGGGATCTATCTCCTTTGATTCGTTTCTCGGACTAAGCAATGCTAATGACGAAAGTATCGTATGTCTTTTAACCGGTAATTAATTAATATATAATATGAAAGCAAGACCAGTTCTGCTAGTTATTATAACACTTGTAATCGGATTTGTTCTCGGTATGCTCACTTCCGCACAGATAAGGCTTCATAAGCTTAAACCTGTGAGATTGTATTTCTCGGAAGAACGTTTCAGGGAAGGATTCTATAAAACAATTCAGCCTGATGAAAAGCAGAAAGCTGAGATTGAAAAGATACTTGATAAATATGCCAGGATGAACAACGACCTTCAGGTAAATTTCAGGAAAGAACTCGATTCAGATATGAAAGAGTTCAGGAAAGAACTCGATTCAAAGCTGACCAAAGAACAGCTTGCCAGGATGAAAGAGGTTGATGAACAGCGTCAGGAGATGATAAGACAGTTCAGGAGAAACACGAATGATTCAACCGGTGACCGGAACATCAGAAGAAGAGGTCGCGGGGGTAGACCATTCGGTGATGACAGGCAGATGCCTCCACCTGACAGACAACCATTCCACAGGCATGACTCAACGGGTTTACCCGGCAATAAATAATAGATAATCCAGCAGGATTGGAAGGTCATCATCACTGACACCAAGCGATACAAGTAAATTCCGGTCCTCAGAAAAGATTACCATGAATTTTTCTTTTGTCAGTTCCCCGCTTAATATACTTTGCCTGTAAAGAGCGATGGCTTCTTTTTTCCGTCCCTGGCATAATCTGAGGTGCCCCATATTGATTAGATCATGCGCATTTAGCTTTCCTGCCGATAACCGTTCATAGTATTTTTCAGAATCATCGAATCGGCCCAGGGCAAAATAGCAGTAAGCTATCGGCCTTAGTATCCTGAGATTTCCCGGGTCATTATATTCAACCCTGAAATAATACTTCAGTGCCTTATCATATTCCCTGAGATCGAGATAGCAGTGAGCAGTCACTATTGTTGTATGGATATTTTCCGGTTCCATATTACCCGCCTGCAGGTAATATTCAAGTGCTTCTTCAGTTTTTCCGAGCCGTCGGAGGCATAAACCGATTTTCTTTAATGTCCATGCTTTCCTGTCTATTAACTCTGCTCTCCTGTAATACTTTAAAGCCTCCTCATAATCAGATTCTTCCTGGTAACAATATCCAATTTTTTCATATAGCTGGGCATCATCCGGTTTCTCTTTTACCTGTTTTAAATAAAGTGAAAGGGCATCCTCATAAAAATCTTTGCTGAAGAAATAATCTGCCAGACCGGCCTCTGCCTCAGATGCTTTGCATGTAAGCCTGAAAAATTCTGAATTATATATATCCAGCCTTCCTGTAAAAATATCCTCAAACTCAGCTTTGTAGGGTGATAGTTTGAAAAACCTGTAAAAATCCTGCAGGTACTGGGTCACGTTTGTCCTGAATTTTTTGTTCGGATCTGTACCAGGTTCATCATCATCCATCTGCTGCAATCCTTCAAGTTCCATTCTGAAAACTTTCAGCATCATGCTTTTCTGCGATGAGGGCAGGTACTTGAGATTCAGGATAAGGGAATATTTATCTGAGTTGCAGATAAATGGAGTCTTATACATCGCCTCTGCCATCTCATTCGTTCCCGGGCCTAGTATCTCATCCCTGAATATTTCATCAACAACTTCATGATCGGGATAAAAGGGAACAAACCAGTTCTGGAAATCTTTGAAAAAATCAAAATGTTTCAGATTGGCAAAGGCTGACATATAGACATCAGCACCTTCCATCTGAAGCTTCGTAAGCTCTTCCATGGTCTTGAAGATCTCCTCTGAATCGCTGAACATATCAGACCAGTCGGGATTCTTCTCATCGTATTGATCTTTAGAGAGTATATTATCCAGGTCAAGCTTCTCTTCAATTCTGGGCTTCAGTTTTGCAACCTGCGGAAGGATTTCATCATGAAGCTTCCGGCTCAGCTTTTCCGTCTCCCTCGACCTGATTATCTGCAGGACGATTATCCTGCAATGCTCCCTGTAAGTCGCAGTTTTTGACATTCGGCTTACTCTTGAACTTATTTCAGGATAGAGAAGCACTCTGCTATTATAATAATGAAGGTTGAGAATGAGTCCTGATAAAGCTCTTTCCATGACTTGTTCCTGCCCAGCCTCATAAATATCCATCAGGTAAAAAAGCTTCTCCGACTGCCAGGTACGGAAAGCGCTCAAAGTAATTGCCGTGGTAAAGATGCTTGATTCATACCATCTGAATTTGCCAGAGCTCAGGATGATCTTTATCAGGCTCTCTTCAGCTTCACCATAATAATCTGTAAGCCAGAGGTGATTGAAAATATTTTTAATAAGCTGTTTATGCTTCTTTGATATTTCGGATTCAGGGTCCGGATTTATCTCGTTGCTGAGCTTAAGCCACTCATCGAGCTCCGATTTAAACATAAGGTCATCAACTGTTTCAACAATAGTTTTACCGGTTAGCTTCTGCTCCTTTTCTGTCTGTTGCTTAACCCAGTATGTATTCCAGCCCGAAAAATGTGACAATATGTCCTGTCTGACCTGGTCAGACAGCTCCAGGATTGACTGGATAAGCTTAAGATATACCTTTTTACGCTCCGGGTCATTTATGCCTTCAATTGTATATGTAAGCATATTCCTGTAAGTCATCACCAGATTCTCATACTCATCGCGAAGATCTCCGGATGAAACACCTGAAAGCATATCTGACAATATATCAAGGCTTTGCTTAATCTTTCTCTCTGAAATATTAGAGCAAATCTGCTTATGCTGCTGTATTGTTTTTTTAATTTCCATTTATCCTCCCCCGGCAAAACATAGTGTCAAATTATCTGTCCTGTCTCGCCTGTAACATATCTGCAACAATCAGGCCGACAGAAAAAACATGACAATTTTGAATTATCTGATTTTGAATACCTGATATGCATAACAGTGACTTTTTAAAAGGATTTTCAGAATGAATATCCAACACTGATATATCCCTTTATCCTTTTAAAATACTTCTCCTGGTCATAAAATCCCTGCATTATTCCTGCTTTAATAGGTCCGATTATTGACATGTAACCGATTCCGATCCCATAACCGGCAAGCAGAGAATACCCGTGGTCCCTCTGAGCTTCCTGTGCTGCAAAGATATTTCCTGTCAGATTAAGATGAAGGTCCTTAGATATTTCCCAGTCGAGCTCCATACCAAATCCCGCCAGTTTTTTGACGGGTATTTCATTTGGATGAAACCCATACATCGGAACAGATCTTTCATTAAGTGATGTTATTCCTCCAAGCAGATAAAAATTATTTTGTGATGAAACCGAGTCACAATCAGAAATATACAGTAAATCTCCTCTTATTGAAAAGGTTAAGTGGTTAATTGAAGTGAAATAGTGATTATAATTCCCTGTAATTGTATAGAATCTGTCAAATACGAAACCCCCGCTATTCTCATTCTTATATAATTTTCTTACGGAGCCTGTTTTGATGCTTCCTGATAAAAGGTCTGATGCTACTGCTGAAAAATTTAAAATCATGCCTTTATCAGGGAAATGTCTGTCATTTACAGAACTGATTTTATAATTAAACATTGCGGATATATAATTATAGGATATATTTTTTAAATCAATTTCAGACACGTAATGTGGCATCAGGTATCGTTTTTCAAAATTGAAAGAAATGTCCATCATCTGATTCAGTCTGAAAATGCGATTAATGCCAAACCCGGCGGAAAGATTATTACTTATAACATCACCTGTTTCATTTTTCAGGGTAAGCTTAGGTATCAGCGTATTATCAGCATGAAAATCAACCGATAATCCAAATTTCTGATTCCTGCCCATGAATTGCATAAACGTATCCTTTGTTCTGTAATACTGACCCAGATATGAATCCAGAATGATTTCAGAACCGGATGAAATAAGATTCTTTATTGATAGAGATGCTACGATCCCTGACCCCAGGGCATTGTCATAATGAACAGATCCATAAAGCATTGCTTTTGGTTTTTCAGTACAATCTATTACAAGAATGAGGGAATCATTTCGTGGTTCAATCCTGTACTTGACCTTTTCAAACCAGGCTTTGCCATAAAGTAATTCTATTCTGTCTTTTAACATGGATTTGTCGACCTGATCACCCTGACCTATATCCAGAACTCCCTTAATCTGCCAGTCAGGAATATTCTTATTTCCGGTTATTTCAACCTTGTCAAATGAATAATAATATTTATCCAGAATATTTGCTATTGGCTTCTGACTTCCGTATTGATTCAATGAATCAGCCAGTTTCCTTAAATATCCCTTATAAGGAAGTGCGGCTTTATATCCTCTTTGAAAAATTGAGTCTACCCGATTGAATTCAAGAAATGTGAAACCCTTGGTATCAGGCATAATCATTACATCTACCAGTTTCTTCTGCTCTGTAAAATCAATTATGCTTCTCGAAAAACCTATTTGCTTGATAATTCCGTCGACACTCTGGAGGTCTGCTTCGTTAAAGGGATGAAATCCTGTATACGAACCTATTATTATATCAGCACCCATATCCTTTGCTTCAATTGCAGGGAAATTATTTATCAAACCACCATCTGTCATTAAAGCCGTATCCATCTTCAGCGGTGCAAATACTGTTGGAATTGCTGAGCTTGCACGCATTGCATCAGCCAGGTAACCTGTCCTGAGGTCAACTTTCCTGACTGTGATCAGATCAGCACTCACACAGATGAACGGGATCGGCAGTTTTGAGAAGTCGTTTATATCTGCCAGCAGGCCAGGCATAATAGCTCAGAGTATTCTCAAGCTGTTGCCCCGAAATAAGGCCGGAAGGAAGTTTGATCTTACTGTAAAAAACAGGAAGTGACATAGTATAGTTATGAAAGAAGTCTTTCTCAGGGAAGATAATTTTGTTCTCCGGGATTTTATTGGAGAGGATAAGATCCCAGTCCATTGTTTTGAGCAAATTGACCATGCTGTCAACACTGTATCCCATCGAATAGAATCCTCCAATAATACTGCCCATACTGGTTCCTGTTATAAGATCAGGCCTTAATCCTACCTCTTCCATTACTTTCAGGACACCTAAATGGGCAATTCCATGTGCTCCACCTCCGCTCAGTACAAGTCCTATACGTGGCCTCTGTATAGAATCCTGTGCTAAAACACCGGGTAATATAATAAATACTAAAAAGAGAGTCAGGGCTGATTTAAAAACAGTGCTTTTTTCTGAGATCAGTTTCAATAATATTTTCATGCCTCCGGCAAACATATTGATAAATAGCATTATTTATAGCAAGATAGTAATTTTCAGTAATTTTATGAGGTGAAAACAGAATCAGGTTTTATAGAAAGATGGCTCCCGTCAACCAGGAAAGAAATAGAGGCGTTGGGATGGGAACAACCAGATGTTATAATTTTCAGTGGTGATGCCTATGTCGACCACCCGTCCTTCGGACCAGCTGTTATTGGCAGGATTATCGAGGCGGAAGGATTTCGGGTTGCAATAGTTCCCCAGCCCAACTGGAAAGACGACCTGAGGGATTTCAGAAAGCTTGGTAAACCAAAGTATTTTTTCGGAGTCACAGCTGGTAATATGGATTCGATGGTGAATCATTATACCGCTGCCCGTCGTTTACGTTCCGACGATGCCTATACTCCTGGAGGTAAAGCGGGTTTCAGGCCTGATTATCCGACGATTGTATATACAAAAATCCTGAAAGAACTGTTTCCTGATGTGCCTGTTTTAATCGGTGGCATTGAAGCTTCTATGCGACGGCTGACTCATTACGATTACTGGAAAGATAAGATCGAGCCGGCAATCCTGATAAGCAGTGGAGCCGATATGCTGGTTTATGGGATGGGGGAACAACCAGTGCGTGAAATAATGCGATTGCTGGGAAAGGGTGTACCTTTTACTTCACTAAAGACAGTGCCACAGACATCAGTTGTTGTTTCGAAAGATGACCCGTTGCCGCATCAGAAAATGTGGAAAGATCATACCCTTCATTCATATGAGAAGTGCCTTTCCGACAAGAAGTTATTTGCTGAGAACTTTAAGACCTTTGAGAAGGAATCGAACAGGATGGAAGCAGGAAGACTTATTGAGCCATATGGTGATGCTGTTGTTATTGTCAATCCGCCGTTTGCTCCGATGAATGAAGCTGAAGCTGACCACACATATGACCTACCTTACACTTATATGCCTCATCCGAGGTACAATAAAAAAGATCCTATTCCGGCTTATGAAATGATAAAATTCTCTGTGAATATTCACAGGGGATGCTTCGGAGGCTGCAGCTTCTGCGCAATTGCTGCACACCAGGGAAAGCAGATTGTAAGCAGGTCGGAGGAATCGGTTATACGTGAAATTGATAAGATATCTGATCTGCCTGATTTCAAAGGGTATCTGTCTGATCTTGGAGGACCTTCAGCGAACATGTACCGTATGAAAGGCAGGAAAATGGAGCTCTGCAGCAAATGTTCAAGACCTTCCTGCATCTGGCCTGCGGTCTGTCCGAATCTTGAAACCAGTCACAGGGAGCTTACTGGTTTGTATAAAAAGGTTAATCGTATGCCAGGCATAAAAAAAGCATTTATTGGGAGCGGTGTACGGTACGATCTTCTCTTCAGGGAATGGAATAAAAATGCCGGAAAGGATGAAGAGGAATATCTCGACGAGCTGGTCACAAACCATGTCTCAGGAAGACTCAAGGTTGCACCTGAACATACTGAATCTAATGTTTTGAATCTTATGCGGAAGGTACCTTTTGAATTATACCGGAAGCTTAAAAGAAGTTTCGAGTCAATAACAGACAGAGAAGGATTGAAATATGAGATTATTCCATATTTCATCTCTTCACATCCGGGTTGTACCAATAAGGATATGAAGGAACTGACCGATAAAGTAAAAAGCCTTGGGATCCGACCCGAGCAGGTTCAGGATTTTACTCCCACGCCAATGACACTATCAACTCTTATCTACTATACCGGTTTTGACCCATACACGGGGAAAAGTGTCTACGTTGCAAGAAAACCGGAGGATAAAAAACGTCAGAAGGAGTACTTCTTCTGGTATAAAACAGGCAACCGGTTACCGGCAACCGGTCAGCGGCGGGATAAACCTGTCCTTCATGGGAAAAAGAAAACCGGAGCTAATAAGCCCCGGCTTCCATATAAACCTAAAAACCACGTAAAATAAATCTTATTCGTATTCTTTCAGAATATTCCTTACATCATCGGGGGCGACACGTCCGTAGGTTTTGTCGCCAACCATTACAACAGGCGCGAGTCCGCAAGCTCCAACACATCTCAGGCTTGAGAGTGAGAATTTACCGTCGGGCGAGGTTTGTCCAACCTGTAGACCCAGCTCTTTCTTGAATTCATCGAGCACTTTTTCTGCACCACGCACATAACAGGCAGTTCCCATACAGATGCTGACGGGGTGCTTCCCTTTTGGGGTCATGGTAAAAAATGAGTAGAAAGTGATGACTCCGTAAACCTTTGCTACGGGCACTGTAAGCTCATTTGAGACGACCTCCTGTACTTCTGCGGGGAGGTAGCCGAAGTGTTCCTGGCATTTATGAAGTACATTAATGAGTTCTTGTGGATCATTATTGAAGGAAGCGCAGATTTCTTTAATCTTTGCAACATCTTCCTGTCTCAGTTCTATCTTGATACTTGACATAGCATTGAATATTATGGTGAACCAAATGGTAACTTATTGTTTTACGATAATCTTTTTCTTTTTGTCAAAATAATGAGTATGAAGCAGATGGTGAGCCTTCTCACTGTTAGGTTTACCAAGAAACTCTTCATAAAGTTTTATTATGAACGGATTTTCATGCGACTTCCTCACCGGTTTCTTTTTATCTTCAGAATATATCGCAGCAGCCCTTGCTTTAATAATGTCAGAGTTTCCATGGTGAAGCGGTTGTCCGCCACCCCCGATACATCCTCCCGGACATGCCATAACTTCGATAGCATGGAACTGCGACTTTCCGGATCTTACGTCATCAAGCAACTTTCTTGCATTACCAAGTCCGTGTGCAATACCTATTTTTAAAGGAAGCCCGTCGAAATCTATTGTAGCAGAACGGACACCTTCCAGTCCCCTTAATTCAGTAAAATCGAGTCTTTCAAGTTTCTTTCCCGTCTGTACTTCATATGCTGTACGAACGGCTGCTTCAATAACACCACCTGTTGTACCGAAAATAACTCCGGCACCTGTCGACTCTCCGAGCGGAGCGTCAAAAGCACCCTCTTCAAGATTATTAAGATCGATATTGGCCTGTTTTATGAAGGCAGCCAGCTCCCTTGTCGAAATTGAGAAGTCTACATCCCTGTTCCCGTCTACTGAGAATTCGTCCCTCTGGCATTCATATTTCTTTGCAAGACAAGGCATTATGGAAACAACAACAAGATCTTTCCTGTTAACCTTAATCTTCTCGGCAAAGTATGTTTTTGCTATTGCACCGAACATTTGCTGCGGTGACTTTGAAGTTGAAGGAATATCTTTAAGATCCGGAAAATATTCTTCGAAGAAGTTTACCCAGCCTGGACAACAGGAGGTCAGAATAGGTAATTTAACCGTCTTATCACCTTTCAGATGCCTGTTCACCCTGTCAAGGAGTTCTGTTCCCTCTTCCATTATTGTAAGATCAGCTGCAAAATCGGTATCAAAAACATAATCGAACCCGAGAGCCCTTAAAGCCGTTACCATTTTCCCGGTTACAAGAGTACCCGGTTCCATACCAAACAATTCACCAAGTGCAGCGCGTACTGCCGGTGCTGTCTGTACAATAACAGTCTTTGTCGGATCAGCAAGTGCCCTTAAAACATCGGGAGTATGATCAACTTCAGTAAGAGCTCCTGTCGGGCAGACTGCAACGCACTGACCGCAATAGGTGCAGGTTGATTGTTCGAGATTCTGCTCGAAAGCCGGGGATACAACAGCCATGAATCCTCTGTTCACTGCCGATAATGCACCGACAGTCTGCACAGTGTTGCACATCATTTCGCAACGGCGACACATGATGCATTTATCGAGATCTCTTATGATTGACGGAGATGTGTCTTTTCTGTATGTCGACATTGCTGCAATCTCCTGCCCTGGTATCTCCCTGATACCAAGGTGATGAGCCATTGACTGAAGCTCGCAATTGCCTGATTTGGCACATATAAGACAATCTTTCGGATGATCTGAAAGGATAAATTCCATAACTGTTCGACGTGCATTAAGAACTCTGGTAGTATGAGTTCTTACCACCATGTTCTCTTCACATTTTGTCACACATGAAGGTGCCAGATTTCGACGGCCCTGTACCTCAACAACGCAAATTCGGCAACCTGCTGGATTGTTTTCTATATTAAGATCGTGCAATTCCATATAGCAGAGTGTAGGTATTTCAATACCCAGTTGTCTGGCTGCCTTATTCAAAGTAGTACCTTTTGGTACTTCAACGATCTTGTTATCTATTGTCAGTTTTACTGTTTCCATTTCCAATACTTCTTTGATTACTGAATGATGATCGCGTCAAACTTGCATTTTTCCAAACATGATCCGCATTTAATGCAGATTGACTGGTTGATCAGGTGTGGTTCTTTCCGTTCCCCTGTTATAGCACCAACCGGACATACTCTCGCGCATGCTGTACAACCAACGCAGTTTGCTGAAATGATGAAGTATTCCATAAGGTCCTTGCACTTACCTGCAGGACATTTCTTTGCAGTCACATGAGAAACATACTCTTCCCTGAAGTTATCGAGTGTTGATAAAACCGGGTTTGGTGAGCTCTGACCAAGTCCGCACAGGGCAGTGTCCTTTATGACAAGGCTCATATTTTTAAGACGATCGAGATCTGCCAGCGTACCTTTACCTTTGGTTATATGTTCCAGAAGTTCATGCAAACGTTTGTTTCCGATCCGGCAAGGTGCACATTTACCGCACGATTCTTCAACTGTAAAATCAAGGAAGAATTTGGCGACTGATACCATGCAATCATCCTCATCCATTATAATAAGGCCGCCAGATCCCATCATCGACCCTGCAGCTATCAGATTATCAAAATCGATCGGTGTATCGAGGTGTTTTTCTGTGAGGCATCCACCTGAGGGACCTCCCGTCTGCGCGGCTTTGAATTTTTTGCCATACCTTATACCGCCGCCAATCTCAAAGATAACCTCACGAAGAGTCGTCCCCATAGGAACCTCAATCAGTCCGACATTGTTAATTTTTCCGGCAAGGGCAAAAACTTTGGTTCCTTTTGATTTTGCACTGCCAATAGAAGCAAACCATTCTGCTCCCTTAAGTATTATAGGCGAGATACATGCAAATGTCTCGACATTATTGACATTTGTCGGTTTACCCATGTAACCTGATTCAGCCGGGAACGGTGGTTTCACTGTAGGTTCACCACGCAGGCCTTCCATTGAATGGATAAGCGCTGTTTCTTCACCGCAAACAAATGCTCCCGCCCCGAATCTGATCTCAATATCGAAATCAAAACCTGATCCCATGATATTATTACCAAGGAGCCCGTACTCCCTTGCCTGCCTGATAGCTGTTTTTAACCGTGCAACAGCAAGTGGATATTCTGCACGTACATAAATAAGACCATTATGGGCTTCGATAGCATAGCCGCAAATCACCATAGCTTCAAGGACTGCGTGAGGATCACCTTCAATTACTGACCTGTCCATAAATGCTCCGGGATCGCCCTCATCGGCGTTACAGACTACATATTTCTTATCAGACTTATTTTTATATGCAATCTCCCATTTGAGACCTGTTGGGAATCCACCACCCCCTCTGCCCCGGAGACCCGAGTCTTTGATTATTTTAACAACATCAGGAGGCTTCATTTCTGTCAGCACCTTGCCAAGAGCTTCATAAGCTTCGTGCGCGATGGCATCCTCAATATTTTCAGGATCAATTATTCCACAATTCCTCAGGACAATCCTGAGCTGTTTTTTATATGAAGTTATCTCAGTCTCGGTAGTGACAGATTTCTTTGTTACCGGATCTTCGTACAGAAGGCGTTCAACTTTCCTGTTTTTCATTATATGTTCGGTAACAATATCTTTTGCGTCTTCCGGTGTAACCCTGGTATAGATCACATCGCCGGGAACTATTTTGACGATTGGGCCAAGGTTGCAAAGACCAAAGCACCCGGTTCTGATTACATGAATGTCATTTTCAAGTGCATTTGCCTCAAGTTCAAGTTTCAGATTATCAAGCAATGCTTCACTGTGTTTCTCTGAGCATCCTGAACCACCGCATACCATAATTTGCATTTTTTCTTTTGCCATGTTTTATCCTCCGCGGTTAAATGGTCCGAAAGTTTGAAGGAAGTACCCCGTCAACTAACTCACCGTTCCTGATATATCTTTCGATAATCTCGTCAGCTTTGAGCTTGTCGACATTCCCAAAGACCACGGGTGCTTTGCCGGGAAGTTTTACCTCAAGAGTAGGTTCGGCAAAGCTGTAGCCCATATCACCGGTACTAATGACTGTAGCATCGACATTTCTTTTTTCCAGTTCCACTTTAAGAAACTCATATATTTCTTTTGCTCCGGATGCCTGTCCGCTAGTTCCCATGTGGACTCTTACCCTTATTTTTTCTTTGGCGGACATCTTTTCACGGAATTCCTCTTTTATTTTTTTAAGAGCGGCCGGTGATTTAATCGTTTTCATATTTACTTGATTTACAAGTGTATAATAGTATAATTCAATTATTGTTTTGAATTATAGTGCAAAAGTAATATTTTAACTGTGAAATAAATAACATTGTTAATAAATTAACACTAATTTAAAATATTTCTAAATTACAAGATTTATTCATCTGGAAACAAAGAAGTGTTAGCTGAAAAACATTCTAGTTTTAAACTCTATGTCTATAGTTTACTAAATCCTTACGATTGGGAATAATTTATCAGAAATATCTAAAATATAATGATTAGAAAATATGGGTCATACATGGAAAAAACTGTCGAGCTTATTACCTTTTTTCATCCTGTAATGAACGAATAGCAGGACCAGGGCGATAGGCAATATGGAGACTGCGGCCAGCAGAGACCAGTGTACATCGACAGAACCTCTGACATGCTTATCAAGTATTATTTCGGTAAGCACGCAAAATCCTGCGACAGACAGGAAGATAATTGCCAGAATATTAAAACCCTTAAAACGGGCGAAATTGTACAATACAACAATCACGCAGACAAAAAAAGCTGCAGCCAGTGTGAGGGGAAGTCCCACAGGGACAAACCAGTTCGCTTTTCCAGAGATGAGATCAAACATCAGAAGCATAAACAGGATGGTCACCGAAAATCCAGGTATCAATATCCAAGGTTTTCTGAACTTTAGAAGTATAAATGTCAGGAATACCCATGCTGATATTATTGATACATCAGCATAGAGTGACCATTTAACCCCTTTTCCGATAACCAGGTCAACAATTGTGCAGACAGCAATCCCCGAGAATGCAATTATTCCGCTTAATTCCCAGATATTTTTCCTGGTCTCCCTTTTCTGAAGGTGAATTATATCAGATGGATAATTCATGGTCTCAGCTTTCCTGTCGTACGGATCTTTCTGGTTCTTTCCGCACAGAGGACACTGATTCATATTCTCCTCCAGTTCCACACCGCAATTGCTGCATAAATTCATGATATGCTTATTTAGTTGTTATTCAATATTTTAATATGTATTCCGGAATCTGAAAGATGCTTTAGAAAGGTTCTTTCAAGTTCTTTTGACTCCGTGATATTGCCGAAGCACATCCTTATTTTGTCCTTAAATGAGACAATTGCACAGTTCACTTTGACCCGTGTATTAGGGGGAGTTGGAACCAGCATTAAAGAATCGATCAGTTCTTCCATTTCTTCCGGTAGCTTTACCACCCCTACATTAGTGAATATTCCTGAACATCTCTTCGATCCGAGTCCCCTGTAAATAGCTGCTATAGCCAGCCGTTTAATAAACAAAGGCAGTACTCTTATAACAAGCATCTTTTCGTGTCCCACATTGGATGACATGAATCTGGCGATCTGTTTGATATCCGACCTGGCTTGTATATAGTGGTGGACATTATTAAGGATTTCCTCAAAAGCGTAAATTCCTAGTCTTAAGTCAATTTCAGGCATAATAAACAGAGAGAAATTGCGCATGGTCCTGCTGGGCAATTTATTCCTCATATTAACAGGCACTTCAGTTCGTAAAATATTGAACTGAGGTTTTATCCCATTCTCCTTTTCAATTAGGTAAATCTTCTGAAGTGAAAAAAGATAAACAGAAACAAGGTACTCGGTCAAAGATACCTTATACCTATGTGATAATTCGAGTATTTCATCGACTTTCATTTCAGCAAGGAGTACCCTGAGTCTGGGTTTTTCATTAAGCCGGAACGGAAGATGCCATGCTTTTGATATTTTTTCGGGAGGAGGTAGCTTTTGGAAGAATCTGTTGTAGCTGTCCTCGGCCTCATCTTCAGATATCGGAGAATCCGGAAGAATTATTCCTTCTGAGGTTCTGATTGAATTTCCAGTAAGCCTGAAGTAAGTGTAAAGCAATGATTTCAGATACTCCATTGCTCCGGCACCATCAGTGAGTATATGAATGAATTCCACAGAGATCCTGTTAGCCCGGATCAGAACTCTGTACAATGGCTCGTTTTTTCTCTTAAGTGCAAAGGCAGTGCAGGGGATCTTTTCTTCAGGCTGGATCCTCGGCGTTTTATTATTAAATTCAAGATAGTGCCAGAAAAATCCGCTTCCCAGCGAAACACTGTAATAGGGAAACCTCCTTGAGGTTATCTCAACAGCTTCCCTGGCAGCAGAATACTTTACAGGTTTTTTCAGCGTGGCAGTTATTCTGAATACTGAAGTCAGTTCACCTGAAGTTATTGCCGGGAATAGCTTAGCTGCATTGTCAAGCTTAAGCCATCCTCTCTCCTGAAATGTTTTTTTTTCGATACCCTTCCCATCCATTTTGTCCTGTAAAAGTATGAAATGTTTGTAAATATCTTATTAAATGTTGTTCTGGCTCCATCCTGATTCTTATAGTAAAATTCTTATTTTTGTCTGAATATAAATGATAAAGTAAATTATTCAAAATCCATATTATGAAGAAAATAAGCTTCCTTAAATCCTGCATTATTTTGCAATTAATCCTGTTATTTACAGGCTTTCAGCTATTTGGGCAGGGTCCTTTTCGCAGTTCAAACCAGGTTGCAGTTATTGGCTGGACAGATGACACTCATTACCTGATCCGGAATTTTGATGCCAGTAAAAACCTTGTGACTCAGAGTGTTGATATAAAAACCGGAAAAGGTATAATTGTCCCTGCATCAAAATCAGAGAGGGAACTTTTCACCGAGTCTCTTCCTGCCGGGGTTTCAATTGGAATGAATGATCTGATAAGCCCCGATATGAAAAGCGCACTTTTCAATAAAGAAAATGATCTTTTCTATTTTGTTAAAGGAGAAAAGGACCTGAAAAGGCTTACAAATGACAAAACTGCTGAAGTAAATGCACGTTTTTCACCCGACAGCAGAAAAATTGCATATACAAAAAACAAGGATCTTTATGTTTACGATCTTGTCAATAATAAAGAGATCAGGCTCACGACCGATGCTTCCGAAAATGTTTATAACGGTTATGCAGCATGGGTCTATTACGAGGAAATTCTTGGCCGGCCAAGCCGTTATGCAGCATTCTGGTGGTCACCCGACGGAAACAAACTGGCCTACCTTCGTTTCGACGAAAGTGATGTTCCGATTTTCACTCTTAACAGGCTTGATGAACCAGACGGAATTCATGGACTGCTGGAACAGGTTCACTATCCGAAAGCAGGTGATCCGAATCCAAAAGTTAAGATGGGAATTGCCGATATCTCCAGTTCTAAAACAACCTGGGTAAAAACTGATTATGCTGTTGATCAGTATATTGCATGGCCTTTCTGGACGCCAGACAGTAAAAAGCTTGCCATTCAGGTTGTAAACCGCGACCAGAATGATCTGAAAATAATACTTGCTGATCCTGCAACCGGTGACTATAAACAGATTTATGAAGAGACGTATAAAACATGGCTTGAATTCCATGAGGATATCAATGTTCTGAAAAACAATACAGGGTTTATTATAAGAAGCGTCAGGAGCGGATGGGAAAATCTTTACTATATAGGATGGGATGGGCAGCAAATAGCACAGTTGACAAATCTTGATTTCAGAGTTACTTCAATCGACAGGGTTGATGAAGATATGAAGGTTGTCTATTTTTCTGCAACCGGCACAGAATCAACTGACAGTCACGCCTACAGGGTCGGGCTTGATGGGAAAAACCTCCTTCAGATAACAAAAGGGAACGGTTCACATAATGTTAGCGTCTCACCTAAAGGAAGTTATTTTATCGACACATGGAACAGTATAAACAGTACTGGTTCAATAATAGCCTATGATAGAAAAGGTAAGCAGATGAAAGAGATTTATAAATTTGAGCAGCCGGTTTATGATCCTGCAAAAAATTCGAAGCCAGAATTTGTAAAGATCATGACAGCTGATGGTCTCTTTAATATGCCGGCAATTATCACATATCCGCTGAATTTTGATCCTTCAAAAAAATATCCTGTGATATTTACAATCTATGGCGGACCTGACTCAAAAAATGTTTCAAACAGGTGGCAGGGTACTAATCCTGCATGGTACGCCCAGAATGGAATAATTACATTCACTGTGGACCACAGGGGTTCAGGCCAGTTTGGCAAGAGAGGTCTTGACTATATGTACAGATCTCTGGGAAAATGGGAAATCCTTGATTATGAAGATGCTGTAAAATGGCTTCTGGCTAAACCATATGTTGACGGTACAAGAATGGGTATGACAGGCAGCTCCTATGGTGGATATATGACTTGCCTTGCACTTACAAAAGGCGCTGATTACTGGACACATGGTTTTGCAGGATCGTCAGTTACTGATTACAGGCTCTACGACAATATCTATACCGAGAGGTACATGGATACACCCCAGGATAATCCTGAAGGTTATAAAGATGGTTCAACTCTCACTTTTGCAAAGAATCTGAAAGGCAAATTATATATGACACACGGAGACATGGATGATAACGTTCATATGCAAAACTCAATTTACCTTATATCAAAACTTGAAGATGAGGGTAAGTCATTCCAGTTTATGCTGTATCCTGATGGACGCCATGGTTGGGGAGGAGCCAAAGCTACTCATTCCCGGAATGAGGCAAATAAATTCTGGCTTCAGAACTTCTTCGGAAAGTAAGAGTTTAAAGTAAGATTATTAATAGAAATGAAAAAGAATAGCAGAAGTCCGAAATTTTCAGCCATTGCCGGACTGGCGATGGCTTTCTTATTGATGTCGCATCAGGCTAATGGTGAACTGAAACCTAAGGAACGGAACATACTTGCCAACGAAGCAAAAGCCATTGATCTGTCAAAAGTGCTGATTACGGATAATTCATGGAATATTCTGCCTGATTATAAGAGCAGGAAGTTCTGGGATGGACTGCCGCTAAATATCAGAAAGGAGTATATTGAAAAGGCTGAAGGGTACCTGAATTATAACTGGCCCGTGGTCAAAGCCACTGATTATCTCGAGTTCATTCGTTCCGGTGACAGACGTCAGAATGTATATTCTGCCTGCAGCAATGCACTGATTTCGCTTGTAATGGGTGAGCTGGTGGAAGGGAAAGGCCGATTCATAGACCAGATAATAAATGCAGTATGGTATTTCAGTGAACAAACCTGGTGGGGATGGTCAGCCCACCTGGGTGCACAGAAAGCCGGATCAGGACTTCCTGATGTCAATGAACCATATGTTGATCTGGGAGTAGGAGAGGTTACCAGCAACCTGTCATGGACTCTCTTCCTCTTTAAAGAGCAATTCGATAAAGTGCATCCTCTTATTTCAAAGCGGCTTAAACAGGAGATTATGAATAAAGCCCTGATACCCTATTTTGCAAGGGACGACTGGGGTTATATGGGATTTAAGGGAGGCAGACCAAACAACTGGAATCCATGGATTAATTACAACATGCTTAACAGCTACCTGCTTGTTGAAACCGATCCGGTCAAAAAAGTGGCTGAAGTTCAGAAAGTTATTAATTCACTTGATAAATTCCTAAACGGTTATTCTGATGACGGAGGCTGCGATGAAGGTCCATCATATTGGGGTGCCGCCGGCGCTCTTTTATATGAAAGTCTGGAAATCCTTAAAGATGCAACAGGAAGTAAATTTGATGTTTTTGATGATCCTCTTATTCAGAACATCGGGAAATATTTTTATAAAGTCAATATACATGCTCCTTATTTTATAAATTTTGCTGATGCAGATGCAAAGACCGGAGGCGATGCCTCGGCTGTATACAGGTATGGTAAAGCAATAAAAGATACCCAAATGCAGCAATTTGGAGCTTACCTGGCAAAACTTGGAAACTGGGGTGAAAGTGCAATGGGCGGAAAAATCGGAGAGCAGATCAGAGATCTGGGACTGATAAATGAGATCCGTACAAGCGAGAGCAAGGAAGCCCTAGTGGCCGATTTCTGGTTCCCCGATACCGAGGTTGCAGGAGCCCGTGATAAGGAGGGTAGTTTTAACGGATTCTTCTTTGGCGCAAAAGGTGGTTTCAATGCCGAGAGCCATAACCATAACGATGTGGGTTCATGTCTTATGTACTTCGATGGTAAGCCCTGCCTGATTGACCTGGGACGCGAAGAATATATTGCAAAAACTTTCAGTTCAAGGCGTTATGAGATATGGACCATGCAATCAGGCTATCACAATCTGCCGGTTATAAACGGTGTTGAGCAGAAAGACGGAGCAAGGTTCAAGGCCAGAAACTCTTCCTTTACCGCAAATACAAAATCAGCAAAATTCTCAAGTGAAATTTCAGGTGCATACCCCGACGACGCTAAAATAAAAAGCTGGGTAAGAAGCTATACACTTAATCGCGGAAAAAGCTTTGTTATCAGCGATAAATTTGAGTTTTCTGAATTAAAGCCGGGTGCTGTTACAAGCTCGAACCTGATAACCAGCTGCAAGGTAATAGAGATTAAACCCGGACTACTCAGGTTCGATGGAGAAGGTTTCAGGCTGAATTTTAGTTACAATCCGAAAGTTGTCGCACCTGTTCTGGACTTCAAGGAAGTAAACGACCGAACACTGAAGCGCTATTGGCCTGAAGGCGTCACCCGTATCAGGATGGAATTCCTAAAACCGGTATTAAAGGGAAGCAATACGATGATTTTTACAGAAGCAGGAAAGTGATTAAGAAAATAAGAAGCAGATATATTTATAAAATCAGTCATTCCTCTATTTGTTTTTGTTTGTTATATTGGGGCATAAATTAAACCGGATTTTATGATTGCAGGAATACTCAAAGAATCTGGAAGCGAATGCCGCGTTGCAATGCTTCCGGGTGAAGTTACAGGACTTAAGAAGCTGAAAGTTGAAGTTATAGTTGAAAATGATGCAGGTGCAAAAGCATTTGCTTTTGACAAAGACTACCAGTCAGCAGGAGCTGTGACTGCATCACGGAAAGATATCTTTACAAAAGCAGATCTCCTTTTATCAGTAAATCCGGTGCCTGAAGGTGATCTGAATTCATGCAGGGAAGGACAGGTACTCTGTTTTGTTCTTAATCCTGTGGAGAACAGTAAATGGCTTGAAAAAGCTCGATTGCAGGGGCTTACAGTACTTGCACTCGACCTGGTACCACGAACCACAAGGGCCCAGGCAATGGATATTCTTTCTTCGATGGCCACTGTCTCAGGATATAAAGCTGTGCTTCATGCAGCATCTCTTTCACCGAAGTTCTTCCCGATGTTTATGTCAGCTGCCGGAACTATCAAACCTTCCAAAGTCCTTATACTCGGGGCAGGCGTTGCAGGTTTGCAGGCTATCGCTATTGCCAGGAAGCTTGGTGCAGTAGTTGAGGTATTTGATGTGCGGTCTGCAGTAAAGGAGGAGGTAAAAAGCCTTGGAGGGAAGTTCATAGAGGTAGAAGGAGCTAAAGAAGATGCAGCCGCAGGAGGTTATGCAGTTGAACAGACAGAGGAATTTAAAAGAAAACAACAGGAGCTGATTCAGCAGCGTGCAATTGCAGCTGATGTTGTAATTGCAACTGCTCAGATCCCTGGCAAAAAAGCACCAGTGCTTCTACATAAGGAAACAGTAAATTCGATGAAGCCCGGGTCAATTATTATTGATCTTGCGGCATCAACAGGAGGTAACTGTGAACTTTCGCAGAACGGAAAGAGCGTTGCTGTCAACGGTGTGACTATAATCGGGAAATCCGATTATCCATCTGATATGCCTTCTGATGCCAGTAAAATGTTCGGATGCAATGTAAATAACCTCCTGAAGATAATGGTTGACAAAGATGGTAATCTCTCGCTCAATTTGCAGGATGAAATAATAAACGGGACAACTGCAGTTCATGCAAAAGAGTATGTCAGCCAAAGAGTTAAACAAATGCTTAATATCAAATAGAATCAGTCATGGAGAAAATATTAGAGTTTTTCTTACTACACAGGGAAGCAATCTTTATTGTCATATTGTCGATATTTTTGGGGATCGAGGTCATAAGCCATGTTCCTGCGATACTTCATACACCGCTTATGTCAGGTGCCAATGCAATTCATGGAGTAGTGATTATAGGTGCAATCATTGTTATGGGACATGCTGAAACGACCGGATCTATGATCCTGGGTTTTTTGGCAGTAGTACTTGGAACGCTTAATGTCGTCGGGGGTTTTGTCGTCACCGACAGGATGCTTGAGATGTTCAAAAAGAAGAAGTAGTTAATCCGGGTGTAAAACACAAAAGATCAATATAATGAACGAAATATCCCAATTTCCCTATGGCATCTCAGTACTGGAGATAACTTATGTGGTTGCTTCAGTGCTTTTTATACTCGGACTGAAAATGTTAAGCCATCCGCTTACTGCACGCAGAGGGAACATAATGGCTGCTTTTGGTATGGGCTTAGCTATCATTACAACAATTCTTTTTCATAAGAAAGACGGAGAACCGATCGGCAACATTCCCTGGATCCTGGCCGCAATAGTAATAGGTACACTTATCGGATGGATGATAGCAAAAAAGGTTAAGATGACCGCAATGCCTCAGCTGGTTTCCTTCTTTAATGGGATGGGAGGCGCTGCCGCTGCCCTAATCTCTATGATGGAATTTCCTCATGTACGACCCGGGCTTATCGCTGAACATGGAATGGCTAATGGTCATGTGCTGGCTATTCTCCTGGGACTGATGATCGGAACGATATCTTGGGCAGGAAGTATGATCGCTTTCGGCAAGCTCGATGGATGGATCGGCGACCTGAGGATTAAGGCATTGAAGTATGTGAACTTCACCATATTAGCAATTCTCATTGGATTCATTGTTTTTATAATGACGCGGCATGTGCAGGCAAGCTCAGAGCTTACACCTTTTATATATATAATGTTTGCTATTGCAGTTGTTTACGGAGTCCTCTTCGTTATGCCGATAGGAGGAGCCGATATGCCAGTCGTTATTTCACTCCTCAACTCCTTTACAGGTGTGGCAGCTGCTATGGGAGGATTCCTCTATAATAACCAGGCTATGCTCACCGGCGGTATCCTTGTCGGTTCGGCAGGAACAATTCTTACCGTACTTATGTGCAAGGCAATGAACAGATCGCTTCTTAATGTCATCATTGGAGTCTTTGGGGGAGGCGGACAGACAAATATTAATACAGGAGGAACTGTTAAAGAGATTTCACTTACAGATGCTGCAGTATTACTCAGTTATTCAAAAAAAGTTGTTATTGTTCCGGGTTACGGGCTTGCGGTTGCTCAGGCTCAGCATATATGTCATGAGCTCGATAAGGTTCTTGAGGAAAAAGGAGTGGAGGTAAAATATGCTATTCATCCGGTAGCAGGACGAATGCCGGGTCATATGAATGTGCTGCTTGCGGAAGCTGATGTTCCCTATGAACAGCTTATTGAAAGTGATGAAATCAATCCCGACCTGCCAAATACTGATGTTGTGGTTGTAATCGGGGCGAACGATGTCGTAAACCCTGCTGCAGAAGATGATCCTTCGAGCCCGATCTTCGGAATGCCGATCGTTAAAGTACGCGATGCAAAAAATATCATTGTAATGAAACGCGGCATGGGAAAAGGATATGCTGCAATCGAGAATATGCTTTTCTACAACGAAAAAACACGCATGCTTTTCGGTGATGCAAAAATTACATTGCAGAATCTTGTAAACGAGGTGAAAAGCTTATGAAAGCTTCTGATGAAAAGCTTGCTCTGCTACGGGCTGCTTTGAAACAGAACAGCATAGATGCTTATATAATTCCTTTATCTGATCCCCACCTTGGAGAATATATCCCGGCACACTGGAAGATTATTCAGTGGCTGACAAGTTTTACCGGTTCTGCAGCAACTCTTATTGTAACTGATTCATTTGCAGGGCTATGGACCGATTCCAGATATTTTATCCAGGCTGAAAAACAGCTTACAGGATCAGAATTTATTCTTGTTAAACCAGGATCTTTCCCGGCTTCTGATTACATCGACTGGCTCTCCGAGAATATCAAACCTGGATGCACGATAGGATTTGACGGAACGATCTTTTCAATCAGCCAGGCAAGAAAAATGGAAAAGAGGCTTGCCGGGAGGAACATAAGATTTATAAATGATTGTGATCTGATAAGCGAATTATGGACGGGCCGTCCCATGATGCCAACATCAGTGGCATGGGATCATCCTTTAGAGTTTTCAGGAAAGGTGAGATCTTTAAAGATTGCTGAGGTCAGAGAACACATGAAAGATCAGGGTGCTGATTTTCATCTTATCACATCAGTTGATGATATAATGTGGCTGCTGAACATCAGAGGCAATGATGTTGTTTATTCTCCCTTGCTGACATCCTTTGCTTTAATAGGAATGATCCAGATCCTCCTGTTCGTTGATGATAATAAAATTCCACTGAACCTGGCAACAGAATTTGATAAGCTTGGTATTGTCATGCTTCCTTATGAAGAGACAGCTGGTATGTTATCGGCTTTGGATGAAGGCTCATCAATCCTGATTACACCGGCAACAACTTCTGTAGCCCTTTTTAATTCAATACCGGCACAACTCAGAATTATTGAAGATATTAGTATTCCATCCCGCCTCAAAGCAATTAAGAATAAGACAGAAATCGGGAATATATCACAGGTGATGGTTAAAGATGGAGTCGCTCTTACAAAATTCTTTTTCTTTATTGAGCATAATCTTGGAATTGTCCCGATGACAGAAGTTTCGCTGGCTGTGAAACTTAAGGAGATCAGATCTTATAATAAGGATTTTCTTGGTCCCTCGTTTGAAACAATAATTGCATATAAAGCGCATGCAGCCCTTCCTCATTATTCTGCTGACAGCGAAACCGACCTGGAAATAGGGGAGAGTGGTATATTACTTGTAGATTCAGGCGGTCAGTATATGGGAGGTACAACCGACATCACAAGAACCATTTCCATTGGTGTTCCTAAGCTTCATCAAAAAAAAGATTTCACACTTGTGCTTAAGGGTCATATTAACCTTGCGCTTGCAAAGTTCCCACATGGAACAAAAGGTTACCAGCTTGACATACTGGCTCGCAAAGCGCTTTGGGAGCATGGTTTGAATTATGGTCACGGGACAGGCCATGGGGTAGGATATTGCCTGAATGTTCATGAAGGGCCTCATAGTATAAGTCCTTCTGATAATAAGACTATTATTGAGCCAGGTATGCTGGTTTCAAATGAACCGGCTTTGTACAGGGAAGGCGAATATGGAATCAGGACCGAAAATCTTGTCATCTGTTATGAGGAAGAGGAGACCGACTTCGGTCAATTCCTGAAATTTGATACTTTGTCTCTCTGCTATATTGATGCGAAATTGATAGAGAAATCTCTGCTTGATCCAAATGAGATTGCCTGGCTGAATATTTATCATTCAGAAGTTTACGAAAAACTGAGTCCTCATTTATTAAATGATGAGAAACTCTGGCTGAAACAAAAAACAGAAACTCTTTAAATATCTTGTTTTCTCTGTGTACTCTGTGCTCCTCAGGGTCTCTCTGTGTAAGTTTTTAATTTTTTTAGTTACACAGAGAGTAATATTATCTTATAACATCAAACATCTGATTAACATCAATTACCGGGAATTCAGTAATTCTCAGTTTTGCGCTTCCATATGGCACAAGTTCGATGACCTCAGGGGTCCCTTCCGGTCTGACAGGACTCAACGGAGGAATATCAGCCGAATTATCCTTGAGTGTCCATCCGGCGATTTTCATGCCTCTTGTTTTTATTATAACTGCAGCCTCTTTATCCCAGGTAAGATACTTGCCTGAATCTGCTGACCATATCATATCTCCTCTATCTGCAAATGGATAGGTGGTTACGGGATTTTCAACAACTTCAATACCCCTTTCAGGATTCAGTTTGTCAAACATCAATCCGTAATTCCATGCACTCTTAGGGTATATCTCCCAGTCGACACTTCCCTTGTAACCGAAATTATCATAATTGATTTTCACGCTCTTGTACTCTTTATCGATTCTTAAAGAAAAATAAAGAGGTCCTCTTAGAACTGCCACTGAATTATTAAATCTCTTCTCTGCCCTTAATTTCATAGGAAGATTAAAGGTTATCTCATCGCCATCTTTCCAATTTTCAGTTAGCCTGACAGTTTCTCCGGCTTTTCTGGTTTCTGTTTTTCTATTGAAGCTGAAAACAACTGAATCAGCCCAGCCAGGAACCCTGAGGTAAATCGGGAACCTGACAGGGCTTGAGGTACTGATCTTTAATGTGATGTTACCTTTAAAGGGATAATCAGTTATTTCTTTGATAGTTACTTCATATCCTTTACCGACTTTAGCGTTAACTGTTGAAGGACTGTATGCAACTGCAACAAGACCGTTATCATTTGTTGCCATCCAGAGGCTCTCAGTAAATTTTGGCCATCCCTGGTGCATATTAGCGAGGCAGCAGGCAAAGTTTGGCATCAGGCCATAAATATTGGAATAATCTCCATTGGATATCCATGTTCTTTTCTGACCTGTAACCAGAATCTGGTTTGATTGCTGATCGTACTGGTGAGCCCACAAATCAGGAGTTGTAGTACCAGGCAATGAATTAAATGTCAATAGTTCGAGTCTGTCAGCAAAAGTATTGTCACCAAAAATTGCATAAAGCTCCTCAAGCGAAAACATTTCTTCAACAACAGAGCAAAGTTCAGTTCCGCGGTCAGGACTTTTACCGGAGAGATGTTCATCACATGAAAATCTTCCGCCAGTCTGACCATGATTCAGGTCATATTTTCTGAGGCCGGAAAAAACTGCATTCTTATATCTTTCATCACCGGATTGCTGGTACCATAAACCCGGATACTTGATTGCCATTGCATTATTCACGCCATGAGCGGTCAGCCCGCCTTCCTTCCAATCTACAGGTATCTTCTTATCAGCCAGTGCTGCCGAATCCCATGGGAATTTCTCATAATAGGTAGTCCAGTCAAAGCAATTTTTCTGTATCGATTCAATTGTTTCCAGTATCCATGGCTCGCCAGTCTGACGGTAAAGCCAGTAACCTGTCACAGCATTTTCCATTGCCCTCACACCACGCCAGTCTTTATCAGGCCAGTCGGGAGGAGTATCATGAATAAATCTGAAGTACTTTTTGAGAACCTCAAGTGCACGTAAATCTGAAGTTGCCTCATAATATTGCATCAGCACTTTGTTGGCAACTGCCAGTGGCCAACGGTCTTTGTTTCTTAGAGGACCATACCATCCTGAATCCCTGCTGCTTGCAAGGATCGGTTCGATCCATTTTTTTACTTTTTCTTTCAATTTAGCATTATCAGTCAGGTAGGCAAGAGGAACAAGCCCGTCGAGGAAATATGGACCTCTTTCCCATGCATCGCCGGTACCTCCATGCCATGCATTATTGGAAAGATCGGGCCAGAAATCGTCAAGATTTCCTGTCAGCCCCGCTACCTGTGCTTCAAGCTGCGATCTGAGCCATCCTTCAGGTTTAACGGAACCAAGCGGCAGTTTAATAAATGCGTTTTGTTTTAGTGGTGCCGGATTCCCTTTATAGTTCACATTCTCCTTTTTCCCGGTACAGCCGGAAAAGATTATTATAGAAAGAGCAAGAGATAAAGCAATTAATTTTTTCATATCCAAATTGATTTATTATTTCAGTTAAAACTGATTTCAGTTAATTCCGGATTAATGCACTGTTTTATTTCCTTCACTTCTGATACCTGCAGCATATCAAACCATGCTGTACCAGCAGATGGCATTTGCAAAATAACATTTGTTCCGGGAGGCAGATCATTATTGTATGGAATTTTAACAATCGATACTGATTCCTGCCATTTTTCAGAAAGCCTAAATCTATTAGAACCATATTCTCCAAATGATATTTCAAAGTACCTGGGTTTGTCAATGTTTTTTGTGTTGCATGAATCCGCACTTAGACCGGCTTTTGCCCTGATTGAAATATAGTATGATTTACCATCCAGAACTTTCACGGGGAAGAACCTTAGCTTTGCGCTTCCATTCTCGCGGGGAGTAACCAGTCTTATTGAATGGTTGCCCTCGATATGTTCGCGCGAATCAAGGAAATATGTGGCTCCCCTGTCGCCCCCGTTGCGAGCGTAACATGATGCAGGCACCCCGGGACTTGAGATATCCTCGAATCCCGGATCTTTAATTAGATTGTCCGACCAGGGTTTTATTGAATCTTTTCGTGGTTTAAGGTCTATTAAATATACCTGTGTGCCCATAGCTGACAGATAGTCTGAGAAATACCCGCCACTGACCTGGATACTCCGGTTCTCAAAAAGAAGATTGGCTTTGCCGGAAAATGCCCGTGGAATCGAAAACTCAGCCCGATGAGGGGAATTCATTTTGTTTGCTGCTACAATAAGAAGTTGTCCATCATGAAGAGCAGATGTTACCATAATATTCTGTGATCCTGATCTTACAGCGATAGTCTCTTCATCTGAGAGGAGCCATGGAGTAATTTCTGCTATTTCAACAGCCATCCTGCCACATTCATTCCAGGTGCCTGTAGATTTTGGAAAAAAGTTAAGTCCTTGTCTTACAAAATATTGTATACCACGAGCACCTTTTATTATTGACTGGTAAGTCATAGCTCTTACCTCCTGGAGTGATGGTTCTCGTCCCCACCACTCACCTCCACCAAATGCCTGGGGAACTATCCAGACTGGTTTTGTACCCCGAAATTCTTCTGAAAGCGAAGCAGTTGCGTCACCGGTCATTGTAACCGGACTGTTCGGGACGGGATAAGGATCGGCCATAACTATATCGAGAGCATCGGTATATTTTCTTGATGACATGAATGGTACCATAAACACTATTGAAACAGGGTGCCAGGGATCAATCTCCTTAATTATCTTATAGATTTTGATAAGTGAATCAGGGAGGATCCTATTTCCCGTAGGTTCATCAGAAATGTACCAGGCAAGAAGAGCCGGATGATCTTTGAAAGTATTTATCTCATTCAGGAGCCGTGCCATTTTCTCTTGGTATGTCAGTCCTTCAATCATTGAACCAACTCCTCCTCCGCCGGAGACTGAGAGAAGATTGTAATTAACCTTCATCCCAAGCTGGGCGCAGCGATCCATATATCCTTTTCTTTCCTTAAGTGTTTCAGGAACGATCTTTTGATATGGCGATATCAGGTTAAATCCTTTAACAACCTCCTCTTCCGGAAGGGTAGGATGAACAGGTGAATAACAATAGAATCCGAAAGGAAAGAAAATCCTGCTGTTTACAATAAGACCGCCTGTCAGCCTGTCGGTATTAACCTCGTTAGACTTATATTTTATGATAATAAGATCAGCATCAGCAGTGTACCTAATTTTGCTTCCGGAAACAGAAATATCAGCAAATATTTTATAAAAGGCAGGCTGCAGGTTAATTGTAAAGGGGATCCTGACCAGTTTCTTTCCCGGTTTTCCTTTCCAGGTGGCGATTGGCAAACCGTTAATTCTCAGGGAGACTTCTAAGTTATTGTATATCAGATTTTGAGGTACATGCAGAAGCACCTCGTCATTTTTCTCGCAATTATAAAAACTATGCCGGGTATTTATTCTGAATGAAGAAGAATCAATTTGCTGTGAATTTGTTTTTTGAGTGGCCGGAATAATCAGGAAAACAAAAAAAAATACTTTTTTAATCATCAGAAATTTTAAAATTTATCCTCTATCATTTAAAAACAATTGGCAATCGTACATAATCATCTATTTTTTCATTATTTCTTTCTGCCGGTTTCCATGACGGGCCTTCCCTGATAAGTCTCACTGACTCATCAGAATACTCTTTGCCTGGACTTGTGATAACATTTATGCTGTCAATTGTCCCGCTGCTCCGAACAATGAAAGATACAAAAACTGTGACTGTTTGTCCGGCAGCTAAAACAGCAGGTTTCTGAATATTCTCCCGGACATAGTTATCAAAGCTAGTCTTCCCGTTAACAGGTTGGGAAGGAATATAGGAAGCACTTGCACTATCAGCTTTATCCGTTGCAGCGGGTATTGCTCTTGAACTTTTTACGGCACCATAACCGACCGTAACCACTTCATTTGCAGCCAATAATTGAGTATCAGGTTTCACTTTCGGTTCATTTAATGCAGCATTATCCTGTTTGGCGGCCGCAACTGGCTGCTCCGAAATTTTATTTTCTGCAAAATTAAGTAGCGTATCCTTTTTTTCTATCAGGGCAAGAGCCTCTGTCTTTTCTGAAACTGAAGGATTTACTATTTCATCATGAATAGCGGCATCTTTCGTATCATTTGCTACTTGCTGTTCAGCTACCTTTTCCGGGGCAGCTACTAAATCTTTTGAATCTTTTGTTTTTTCTGGCAGAGCCTGTTTGACAGCTTCCTGGCTGAGTTGCCGCGCAGGTTTATTTCTTTCTACATATAAAAATACTGAAGAGATAATCATAAGCACTGCTACGGAGGCAGCAATACGGTAATATACTTTTCTTTGTCCGGGCCTGGTCCTGCGTTTAAGTTTTTTCCACAGTCGGTTCAAGTCGTTACCTGTTTCCCGTGGTGAGATTTCTGAAAACCCGTCGGCAGCATCTGCGGCAAAAGGATCTTTCTGGAGTTTCCTCTGGAAAGAATTCTCCTCTCTTTTTGACATTTCTCCCCTTGTATAGCGGATAAAATCAGAGAGAGTGTCATTCCTGTTTTTGTTTTTTTCTTTCATTTTTCTCTTCAATACAAAGTTTCAGATTTCTTTTAGCATTCTGAAGATGACTCTTTACTTTTTTTTCATCACCACCAAAATTTTTTGCGATCTCGCTATAGCATCTGTTTTCATAATAAAACTGTCGGATGCAATCTTTCTGCTCATCCTTCAGCTTTTCAATACAATCTGCAAGCACTTTTTCCTTATCCGGTTCCTGTGCATCAATAGGATGCAGATAATAGCTGTCTTCCATAAAATTTTCCGGAATAAGCATCCATTCATTTAACTTTGCGTCGTTTGATTTTTTTGATCTTAGTTGCATCAGGCAATAATTCTTTGTTACAACGTGAAGCCAACTGTGGAAATTGTCGATATTCTGTTTTGGGATTTCTATTATAAGTTTTTCAAATATAGCCATAACGGCATCCATTGATTCTTCCCTATCCTTTAGATACTTAAGGCAAACACCGTAAACAAGGTGCATATTCCTCCTATATACTTCACCAAGAATTTCAAGATCGCCTGAAGAGCTGAATTCCTTTACAAGTTCTTCATCACTCTTATGTGGTGATATATGTCCGGAGAACTTTAAAATCATCCCTAAAGATAGCTAAAATATAAAATTCTACCTGGTTTATGGAATTTGTGCATTTACTGCATCCTATAGAAAAATGTTTAACTAAAATTCCAGAAAAATGAAAAACAGTTTAAAAATTTTCGTAATACTGATCATTGCAGCCGCAGCAATCGCATTCACAGAATCAAGGAATATTACAGGTAAGGTGTCTGACGAGCAGGGAAAACCGCTGGCTGGTGTAAATGTATCGGTAAAAGGGGCTCCGACCGGGACCATCACTGATCTGAAAGGAAACTATAAGATCACTGTAAACCAGGAGGACAAAGTCCTTATTTTTTCTTCTTTTGGTTATGCAACTGTTGAGCAGACGATCGGAGACAGAAGCATAATCAATGTGATAATGAATCCGGAAATAGTTGCAGCAGAAGATAAGGTAGTTGTAGATTACGGGGCTAAAAAAGAGAAGGCTTATTCGTCAGCTCCAATGGCAGCAGGAGCGGTTCATGATTCCAGAGCATATTTTAAGCGTTATAATAACAATTTTAATACTGAAGGATATTCTTCAATCAATGAAAACGGATATAAAAGCGTGAAAAATAATCCTTTATCGACATTTTCAATAGATGTTGACAATGCATCTTACTCAAACATCCGACGGTTTATAAACACCGGATCTTTGCCTCCGGCTGATGCCGTCAGAATTGAGGAGATGATTAATTATTTCAGGTATGACTATCCTGAACCCAGGGGAGAACATCCTTTTTCGGTATACACCGAAACAGCACTCTGTCCCTGGAACAAAAGACACCAGCTTTTGCAGGTGGGCCTGCGCGGAAAGAGTATTGATAAATCCTCACTTCCCCCTTCAAACCTTGTATTTCTGATCGATGTTTCAGGATCCATGAGTTCACAGAACAAGCTTCCTCTTCTAAAATCAGCATTTGGACTTCTTGTTAATGAACTTCGTCCTCAGGACCATGTGGCAATAGTTGTTTATGCAGGAGCAGCAGGACTTGTGCTTGCATCGACACCCGGAAACAGGAAAGAAGCAATAATGAGTGCAATAGATAATCTTGAAGCTGGAGGTTCGACTGCCGGCGGAGCAGGTTTAAAACTTGCATACAGGGAGGCTGAAAAGAATTTTGTAGAAAGTGGTAACAACAGGATCATTCTTGCCACAGATGGTGATTTTAATGTCGGGGAATCCAGCAATGGCGGTATAGAAAGGCTTGTTGAGGAAAAGCGTGAGCTTGGAGTTTTTATAACCGTGCTCGGTTTTGGAATGGGTAATGTCAAAGACGACAAAATGGAGATAATCGCCGACAAAGGCAATGGTAATTATTACTACATCGACAATCTTCAGGAGGCTCGAAAGGTACTTGTTCGCGAATTCGGAGGTACTCTTTTTACAATTGCAAAAGATGTCAAATTCCAACTTGAGTTCAATCCTGCCAGAGTCGAATCGTACAGACTGATCGGTTATGAAAACAGGTTGCTCAACGATGAGGATTTTAATGATGATACAAAGGATGCAGGTGAAATGGGAGCAGGTCATATGGTGACAGCTCTTTATGAGATTGTTCCTGCAGGCTCTGATGAGAGAATACCATCAGTAGATCCTCTTAGATACCAGGATTCCCATAAAATAAAGGAAAAATATTATTCAGATGAGCTCCTCACCATCAAAGTAAGGTATAAAAGACCTGATGGCAGTACCAGCAAGCTTCTAGAAAAACCTGTCAGGGAAAGTGAAAATGAAATTGACTATGCATCAGAGAACATGAGGTTTGCTGCCGCTGTTGCTGAGTTCGGAATGATACTGAGAGAATCGGATTTTAAAGGAAATTCCACTCTTGAGGGAGCTGCCAGGCTGGCAAAATCGGCCCGTGGTGATGATGAAGACGGCTACAGATCTGAACTTATAAGACTGATATCAACGGTCAGGGACATGAGGAAACTTTCCGATTCAAATTAAAATCAGAGGATTTAATTATAGAGTTGCTGACCGATATCCGTTGGTCAGCAATTCTCTTTTTTGTTTTTCAGTGGAAGTTATTCTTCAGGTACCTGTCTATTTCTTTAGCGGCCCTTCTTCCTGAAGCAATTGCATTTACGACCAGGCTAGCACCGCTGATTGTATCGCCAGCAGCAAACACTTTCCGGATGCTTGTAGACTGGGAACTGTCGACTTTAACATTTTTCCGGTTATCCAGTTCTACACCCAGCTCTGTGAGCAGTCCTTCAAGTACAGGATGAACGAAACCAAGTGCAAGAAGTACCAGGTCGGTCTCAATGACCCTCCGGGTTCCCGGTACAGGTCTCATAATATTTTTACCATCAGTATATTCCCATGCTACATCTACCACCTCTGCACCCCTTGTAATTTTACCATCACCTACAAACCTTAAGGTATGGATATTCCAGAGTCTTTCACATCCTTCTTCATGAGAGGTGGAGGTCTTCAGAACTTTTCCGTAGTAGGGCCAGGGATTATCTGTGCCTCTTGTCAGAGGTGGTTTCGGGAGTATCTCAATTTGTGTAACACTTAAAGCTTTCTGCCGTATCGATGTACCTACGCAGTCAGAACCTGTATCTCCACCACCGATAACCAGAACTCTTTTTCCCTCAGCATTAATGGGATTTTCAGCTGCAGATAACTGGCCTGAATTTATCCTGTTTTGCGCTGTAAGAAAATCCATTGCAAAATGTATACCCGCGAATTCAGTTCCTTCGACAGGCAGACTACGAGGATAGCCAGCTCCGATAGCAATACATACAGCATCGAATTTATCGGTCAGTTCACTTCCGGAAATATCTTTACCTATAGTTACACCGGTCTGGATTAACAGTCCCTCTTTAATCATTAGATCCAGCCTCCTGTCGATTGTAACTTTACTCAACTTAAAATCGGGAATCCCAAACCTGAGCATACCTCCTGCCTTTTCATCCTTCTCAAAGAGAGTGACCAGGTGGCCTGCTTTGTTCAGCAGATCCGCTGCTGCCATTCCAGCCGGCCCGCTTCCAATTACGGCAACTTTTTTACCTGAACGCTTTTTCGGAGGGTTTGGTTTTATATAGCCTTCAGTGAAAGCTTTCTCGACTATAGCCACCTCATTTTCACGGATAGTTACAGGTTCCTGGTTTATATTTAGTACGCAAGCATGTTCGCAGATGGCAGGACATATCCTGCCGGTAAATTCGGGAAAATTGTTCGTGGCATGCAGCCTTTCACAGGCTGCTCTCCAGTCTCCTTTATAAAGCATATCATTCCATTCAGGAATTAAATTATCGACCGGGCAGCTCCAATGGCAAAAAGGGATTCCGCAATCCATGCATCTGGATGCCTGAAGCATCCTGTCCTCGCTGTTCAGGACCTGTTCAACTTCACTGAAATCGCATATTCTTTCATGAAGAGGCCTGTTACCTGCTTCCTTTCGCTTTACCTTCAAAAAGCCTGTTATGTCGCCCATAATGCTACGATTTATAATTTTCTGCCTGGCCGTCGGTTAAACCACCGGACCGAATTCCACATCCATTTCAACATCAGCAATTTTCTTTCTCAGCTCTTCGAGCTTCTGTTCCTGAAGTACTTTTTTATAATCATATGGCACCACCTTTATGAACATCGGAAAATACTTATCAGGATCATTAATGATCATTTTTGCTTTTTTGCTCTGAGTAAAATTATAATGACGCGAGATGAGCCCGGTGAGTTCAGTCATGTCGGCAAGGTCTTCGACAAGTGATAATTCGACCATTCCCATATTGCAGTAATAATCAAAATTTCCTGATTCATTTAATACATAAGCAATACCGCCGCTCATTCCTGCTGCAAAGTTGCTTCCTGTCGTTCCTAATACAACAACTCTTCCTCCGGTCATATATTCGCAGCAATGGTTGCCGACACCTTCAACAACTGCATTGGCGCCGCTGTTTCTTACTCCAAAACGTTCACCGGCAATTCCGGAAATATATATTTCTCCGCTTGTGGCACCATAAAGGACAGTATTGCCAATAATAATATTCTTATCAGGTTCAAAATTCGAACCATCAGGGGGAACAACAATGATTCTTCCTCCTGAGAGTCCTTTGCCCAGATAATCGTTTGAATCTCCTTCGAGGTATAGCTCTACTCCCGGGGAAAGGAATGCTCCGAAGCTCTGACCTGCTGATCCTCTGAATCTGCACCTGATTGTCCCGTCAGGCAAACCTGCCGAACCATAGAGCGTCGCAATTCTACCTGATAACATAGCTCCGGTTGTACGGTCAGTGTTACGTATAGACCTGCTTATCAGGACAGGTTCTTTATTTGTAATAGCTTTTTCAGCTTCAGCTATTATTTCAAAATCAAGAATATTTAGAATCTTGTTCTCTTGTTTTTCGATGCAATGCAAAGCATTCCTCTGATATCCTGAAGGCATTGCAAAAAATCCTGACAGGTCGAGATTTTTTATTTTCCAGTGATCGACTTCAGTGTTTCGTTCGATAAGATCGAATCTTCCGATTATCTCTTCGAGGCTCCTGAAGCCAAGTTCTGCAAGGTATTCCCGTACATCCTCTGCAAGGAACCGGAAGAAATTTACCAGGTGATCAGCTTTACCCATGAATCTCTTTCTGAGTTCAGGATTCTGTGTTGCTACTCCGACAGGACAGGTATTAAGATGGCATTTACGCATCATAACGCACCCGAGAACAATGAGTGAACTTGTTGAAAATCCGAATTCCTCGGCGCCCATCAGGGCAGTCATTATAATATCCCATCCTGTTTTCAGCTGACCATCAGCCTGCAGCATTACCTTACGCCGGAGATTATTCATTACAAGGGTCTGCTGTGTTTCTGCGAGCCCAAGCTCCAGCGGAAGTCCTGCATGCTTTATCGATGATGACGGACTTGCACCTGTACCTCCCTCATATCCGCTTATTGTTATAAGATCGGCTCCTGCTTTCGTAACACCGGCAGCGATTGTGCCGACACCTCCTTCAGAAACCAGCTTTACACTGATCCTGGCTTTCGGGTTTACATTTTTAAGGTCGAAAATAAGTTGCGAAAGGTCTTCAATTGAATAAATATCATGATGAGGGGGAGGAGAAATCAGGGTTATTCCCGGGATTGAAAATCTTGTTTTTGCAATGATTTTGTCGACTTTGTTGCCGGGAAGTTGTCCTCCTTCGCCGGGCTTGGCACCCTGAGCAATTTTTATCTGTATCTCGTCGGCATTTACCAGATATTCTGTGGTAACTCCGAAACGACCGCTTGCGATTTGTTTTATTGCGCTTCTGGTAAGAGTACCATCCTGGTGAGGTCTGAACCTCTCAGGATCCTCCCCGCCTTCACCGGTATTGCTTCTTCCGCCAATCCTGTTCATAGCGATAGCCATTGTTTCATGCGCTTCAAGGCTTATAGAACCATATGACATTGCACCGGTGACAAAACGCTTCATTATGTTTTCCGCAGGTTCAACCTCATCCGGTGGAATTGGATTTTTCTTCATCTTTAACAGCCCGCGGATGAATCCGGGATGTTTCGTATCATTATTAACGAGCCTGCTGTATTCTTTGAATTTACTGCGGTCACCTGTTCTAGTACTCCACTGAAGCAAGGAAATAGTCTCCGGATTCCAGGCATGATGTTCTCCATTCTTTCTGTAAGAATAGACACCTTCAGTCAGAATTTCAGGTTGTTGTTCGGCAATAAATGCCTTCCTGTGCGGGATAAGAACCTCTTCAGCAATTTCGCTCATACCCAATCCGCCGATCCTGGAGATGGTGCCGGCAAAATATTTGTTTATAACATCGGGATGAATGCCAACTGCTTCAAATATCTGAGAGGACCGGTAGCTTCGCAGAGTACTGATTCCCATTTTCGACATTATCTTCAGTATCCCTTTATTAATGGAATTAATATAGTTGACTTCCGCTTTCTCGTAGTCGAGCTGGATAGCTTTGTTTTTAACCAGCTTATCTATTACAGCAAAGCTCATATAAGGGTTAATTATGCTTGCCCCATACCCGAAGAGAAGCGCAAAATGCATCACCTCTCTTGGTTCTGCACTCTCTACAACTATATCAATCTGCATCCGTTTTCTTTTGTTGATCAGATGATGATGAACGGCAGAGACTGCCATAATTGACGGAATTGGGGCAAAATTCTGTTCAATACCGCGGTCTGAAATGATAATATAATTTTTACCCTCATCAACAGCTTTTTCTGCATCAAGACAAAGCTTATCTACAGCTTTCTGAAGGCCTTCCGCTCCTTTTGTTGCATCGAAAAGCATTGAGAGACTGGCTGCTGAGAATCCTTTGTACCGCAGGTTTTTAACAACCTGGAAATATGTATTTGATATCACAGGATTCCTGAACCTCACCATTTTAACCTTATCTGGCGAGGTTTCCAGAAGGTTTTGCTGAAGCGATCCAAGGTAGCCTGAAAGTGTCATTACAAGTTCCTCCCTGATAGGATCGATAGGGGGATTTGTAACCTGTGCGAACAGTTGTTTGAAATAATTGAAAAGCCGGTACGGTTTTCTTGAGAGTACTGCCAGCGGAACATCATTGCCCATAGAACCTATCGGTTCCTTACCTGTGGCAGCCATCTCCTTGATTATCCTGTCGATATCTTCCATCGAATAATTAAAGGAAGTGACGTACTTAAGATAATCCGGACCGATATCAGGAGTTACAACCTGGCCAACCTCTATCTCTTCCAGATTAACCATATTCTGCTGTATCCAGTCCCCATACGGATACTCACCGGCAAGTTTCGATTTTAACTCATTATCGTAATAAATCTTACCCGCTTCTGTATCAACGAGGAGCATCTTACCCGGTTTCAGCCGTCCCTTTTCCCTTATCTCTTCAGGAGGAAATGTCTGAACTCCTGCTTCAGATCCCATCACAATAAGATCGTTGTTTGTTATGAGATACCTTGATGGCCGCAGGCCGTTCCTGTCAAGCATGCCTCCGATATATCTTCCGTCTGAAAAGATGAGGGATGCTGGTCCATCCCAGGGTTCCATAAAAGTCGAATGATAATGGTAAAAAGCCCGGAGTTCTGTTGAGATCGGGTTTTTTGCATTTATCGATTCGGGAATGAGTATTGACATTGCGTAAGGAAGAGATTTCCCGCTCATCACAAGAAACTCAAGTACATTATCGAGTGAAGCTGAATCGCTCTTTTCCGGTTCAATTATGGGGTATATCTTTGAAAGATTCCCCAGCTTGTCCGATTTAAGTATCGATTCCCGTGCTTCCATCCACAGCCTGTTTCCCCTGATAGTATTTATCTCGCCATTGTGTCCGAGCATTCTGAAGGGTTGAGCAAGATCCCAGCTGGGAAAAGTATTTGTGCTGAAACGTGAATGAACAAGGGCAATAGCGCTCTGAAGCCGTTCGTCACTGAGATCGGTAAAATATTCCCCTAGCTGCATTGATGTCAGCATTCCCTTATAAACCAGTACTTTGGTGGAGAGGCTGGGAATGTAAAAAAAGTTTTTATTTTTTAAATCTGAATCGCGTATAATTCTTTCAGTGCGTTTTCTTATTATATAGAGCTTACGTTCAAGTTCGTCCTGTTGAATATCCGCGCTTAACAGGATCTGTTTTATTGTTGGCTCAGCTGCCAGAGAAATTTCCCCGAGGACGGAATTATTCCGGGGAACTTCCCTGAAACCTATAAAGTTAATTCCCTCTTCCTTAATAATATTAAACAGAATTTCTTCACATCCAGCGGCATCATGGTCCTCTTTTGGCAGGAATAGAAGACCTGTTCCGAACTGTCCTTCAGGGGGCAGGGCATATCCCTGAATAAGGTAGAAATCGCGTGGAACCTGTATCAGAACACCTGCTCCATCACCTGTTTTGCTGTCAGCGCCTTCAGCTCCCCTGTGAGTCATATTACGGAGGATATCGAGCCCCTGGCTGATGATTGAATGGGATTTCCGGCCTTTAAGATGAGCCACAAAACCGATCCCGCAGTTCTCATGCTCAAACTCCTGTCTGTACAATCCCTGGCTTCCGGGCCGTTCAGATTTCATCATTAACATTGTTTTCGGTTAATTCAATTTTATAAAAAAGCCGTTCTCTGTTTTCCAGGAGAACGGCTTTCCCTAATCCGAAACCATATACCATTCTCACCCTAATCCAATGAACCTCTTAATAAAGAATAATGATAATATGGAAACCTTTCTGCTCATTTCTTAATAATTCGTTGCGAATATCTTATTAATTCTTTCAATATGTTGCAAATATCGATAAAATATTTAATAAATTATAAAGATGTTAAAAAAAAGTTATAAACTTATTAATTAACAATAGGCAATTGATGCTTTTTAGAACAATTTACTATTTAGTAATGAAAATATTTATTGGCTGACGCAGGAGGCGTACTAGTTCAATAGTCATGAATTCATCCATGGTTCTCATTCATTATTTATAGTTGAATATCTTTTTTATCTTATCGATCAACAGCTTTTAATTATTAAATTGTCTTTTTAATTAATTATTATTGCATATTAAGACTATCTATTCTGAATAAATTTGAAGGTTAAATTTCAGATACTGATATGGAAAACCCCGGGAATCTCATCTTTATCATTTTTGGCGCATCAGGCGACCTTACTGCACGTAAGCTTATACCTGCCCTCTTTTCCCTAAAAGTCCAGAATCTGCTGCCAGGGAAGTTTGCTGTTCTTGGTACCGGGCGCACAGAGCTTTCAGATGAGGGCTTCAGAAAAAAAATGAAAGAGAGCATTAAATCCTATTCTGAAGAAAAGAATATTGATGAAAAACTACTTGAAGAGTTTACCGGATATTTGCATTATTTGTCAATGGATAGCGCTTCGGCTTCGGATTATGAGAAGTTGAAAACAAGTCTTATCAAAACCGACAAGGAATTATCCAGTGTAGTCAATTACATATTTTACATGGCGACACCCCCGAGTATGTATGAGGTCATTTCAGAAAACCTTTCAAAAGCAGGATTCTCTGATCAGTCAGATGGATTCAGAAGGTTTGTTATAGAGAAACCATTCGGTTATGATCTGAACTCAAGCAGAGAGCTGAACAGAAAGCTTCATGAGCTTATTACTGAGGACCAGATATACAGGATTGACCATTATCTTGGGAAAGAAACGGTTCAGAATGTGCTTGTTACGAGATTTGCGAACGGTATTTTTGAGCCCTTATGGAACAGGAATTATATTCACAGGGTTGAGATTACTTCAGCCGAGAGCATAGGTGTTGAGGATCGGGGAGGTTATTACGATTCTGCCGGAGCACTCCGTGATATGGTTCAGAACCATCTTCTCCAGATGGTAGGCTTTACGGCAATGGAGCCCCCCTCATCACTTGAACCGGATGCAATCAGAAATGAAGTTCTTAAAGTTTTCCAGTCGCTCCAGCCATTAAGAGAAACAGATGTCCCAAAGCATGTTCTCAGGGGTCAGTATACCGGATCGACGGTCAGGGGAGAATGTATAACCGGTTACAGGTTCGAGAAGGGTGTTCCGCACGATTCGCGTACTGAAACCTTTGTTGCAATAAAATTCTTTATTGATAACTGGCGATGGGGTGGAGTTCCTTTTTATATGAGGACTGGAAAACGGCTACCTACAAGGGTTACAGAGATTGTTATCCATTTTAAGAGAACTCCTCACCACCTGTTTCAGAAAGAAACCGGTATAGAGTCTTCAAATCAGCTGATAATCAGGATACAGCCGGATGAAGGCATCCTGATGAAGTTTGATATGAAAGAACCGGGTTCAGGATTTAATGTGAAAAATGTTAATATGGATTTTCATTACAGGGATCTTGCCGATGTAAGGGTTCCTTCAGCTTATGAGAGATTGCTTTATGATGTAATGATGGGTGATTCAACACTCTTCTCGCGCGATGATGAAGTTGAAATGGCATGGAAATTCATTGAACCGATACAAAAAGCCTGGGTAAATAATCCTGATATAAAGATGTATGGCTACCCGGCAGGAACATGGGGACCCTCCGTTTCCAACAACCTGATTGAAGGATGCGGACTTACCTGGCGCTATCCTTGCAAGAACCTGACAGATGACGGGTTATATTGTGAATTGTAGGCTTGGAGTCAGGAGCTTGAAATATGAAGTGCCCAAAGTATTTAAATTCAATTAATTAAAGGATTCATTTTGAATAGAACAGTTAAGATATACGGAACACCGCAGGAACTTGCCGAAACCTTTGCCTCCGACCTTGCAGACCGCATTAACAGTACGGGAACGAAAAAAAGCCTTTTCACAATTGCACTCTCTGGAGGTAATACACCGAAATTACTGTTTAAGATTCTTGCTGATAATTATAAGGAATCAGTTGATTGGAGCGTTGTGAATTTCTTCTGGGTCGACGAACGATGTGTTCCTCCGGGGGATCCGGAAAGCAATTACGGAATGACCCGCCAGATTTTGTTCAGCAATATAATAGTACCTGAAAATAATATCCACAGGATAAGAGGTGAGGAAAATCCTGATAATGAGGCTAAGAAATATTCTGACGAGATAGTTGCAAACACGAAGTCAAAAAATATGATACCGATGTTCGATCTTATCATTCTCGGAATAGGTGAGGATGGTCACACGGCCTCAATTTTCCCGGGAAGTTTAAAGCTGCTAAATAGTAGCCGGGTTTATGAAGCAACAGTTCACCCTGTCTCCGCACAGAAAAGAATTACTATAACCGGAAAAGTTATTAACAATGCCTCTGAAGTAATTTTCATTGTAACCGGCAGCAGTAAAGCTTCTGTTGTCAGGAGCATTTTCAATAAGGATGCAGAATCTGTGAAGTTCCCTGCAGCGTTTATTGCTCCGTCTCATGGTAAATTAACCTGGTTGCTTGATGAAAAGGCAGGTGAGTTTATCAGATAAGCAATTACCTGTTAAAAACTTAAAATATTGTTTAAGTTGATTTTTCTATATTTGAATACATGTTGAATTAAAAATTATAAAGCCATGTCACACGAAAAAGCAAAAGAACAGGCTAAGGTCAAGAAACAGCCGACAAAATCACTGAAAGAAAAACGTCTTGCCAAAAAAGCAAAAAAAGCCGAAAAGAGATAGAACCGGTTTGAAAATATTTTAAAGTAATCGGCTTTTGACTGATTAGCTTGCAGGTCAGAAATGTCCTGCAAGTTTTTTTTTTGCTTTTTAAGTAATCCCTGGATTAATAAATCAAAAAAGGCCGTCATTTTATGACGGCCTCGGTATCTAAAGTTTTACAATTAAGCCAGTTTTACGTTTACTGCATTAATTCCCTTTTTACCTTCTGCAAGTTCAAAAGTTACTTCATCGTTTTCTTTGATTTTGTCTATCAAACCAGAAACGTGTACGAAATACTCATTTTCTGAATCTGCATCTTTAATGAATCCGAATCCTTTTGATACATTAAAAAATTTTACTGTTCCTTTGTTCATTGTATTCTGTTTTTAAATTTAGGGCGCTAAAATACATATAATTATTTACATTTTATAATATTTTTACTTTTAAACTCATAAATATTAAAAAAACATAATGAAACGTATTATTATTCTCTTCACGGCAATATTTCTCGTGAGTTTTCAATTACCGGGACAACCCGGATTTCTGACAACTGCAGAAAGTTCTGATTTCAAATCCACATCAGATTATAAAGATGTGATGAAATTCATTGACCAGTTGAAAAAATCATCAAAGCTTATCAGGGTCGAAACAATTGCAACCTCTCCGGAAGGAAGAGGTGTTCCTCTAATGATTATCGGGAATCCACTTCCCAAATCTCCTGAACAGATGAAAGGTGATGAAAGAATTGTTGTGTATATCCAGGCAAACATTCATGCTGGTGAAGTCGAAGGCAAGGAGGCTACATTAATGTTTACACGTGATCTTCTTGCAGAAAAAAATCCTGAGCTTCTTAAACATGTCGTGCTTCTGATATGTCCAAACTTTAATCCCGATGGTAATGAAAAAATAAGTCCCGGGAACAGGACTTATCAAAATGGACCGGTAAACGGAGTGGGAGTAAGGTATAACGGCCAGTACCTCGATCTTAACCGTGATGCAATGAAGGCTGAGTCACCGGAAGTCAGAGGAGTGATCACAAAAGTGTTCAATGCATGGGATCCGGCAATTTTCATGGATTGTCATACAACTGATGGATCCTATCATGTTGAACCTGTAACATTCACATGGATGGTCAATCCGAATGGCGATAACTCACTTATTCGTTACATGCGCGACAGGATGATCCCCGAGATGTCAGGGACGCTCCTTAATAAATACAAAGTTGAAAATTGTTTTTATGGTGAATTCAATGATATGATGAAACCGGAAAACGGATGGTTCTATGATGCTGCAGAACCGCGATATATGAGCAATTACTTTGGTCTGCGAAACCGGCTTGGAATTCTGAATGAGAATTATGTATATGCTGATTACAAATCACGTGTACTTGGCTGCTATTTTCTGATTAAATCTCTGACTGATTATGTAACTGCACACCAGTCAGAAATAAAAAATATACTGAAAGAAGTTGATTCAAAAACAATTCAACGCGGGTTGAATCCAGCTGCAACGGATTCATTTGCAATTGAATATAGTGTCAGACCTCTACCTCAGCCGGTGACAATAAAAACTTATGAAGCTGATGTGGTAACTGATCCAAACGGAAGAAGAAGCTTTAAAAGGAGTGATCGTCAGAAGATTGTCACAATTCCTTATTATATCGACTATTATCCGGTGCGAAATTTGAAATTTCCTTTTGCATATCTTATTACTATTAATGACCAGCAGGTTATCAACCTGCTTAAAGCCCATGGGATAAAAATTGAAAAACTAAATAAAGCTTCAAAGATTGAAGTTGAAAGGTTTGAAATAACTGAGCTAAAAGGGGCAACCCGTCTTAATCAGGGTCATTACACAAATACAATAAATGGGAAGTATATCAGAGAGAATATTGATTTCCCTTCGGGGACTCTTGTTGTGAGAACAGCCCAGCCCCTGGCAAACCTGGCAGCTTATTTGCTTGAACCCCAGTCGAATGATGGTCTCATGACATGGAATTTCTTCGACCGTTACCTGGTACCACAGTGGGGAATGGGATATTATCACGTATCCGGTGTATAAGATAATAAACAAAACGGAATTGAAAACCAATAATTAATGCCGTGTATATTTATCAAATACGGTAATAACTGGCAATACGTTGCCTTTTTCGTCAAAAAAATCCCGGGTTGAACGGCCGCCCTGGGTAGCCGGTTCCCACCAGAATATTCCGGCACCAAGATTATCAGGTGTGTTAAGCACTATCTTGTTTACTTCTTCAAGAAACTCTTTCTGCCCTTCGGGGCTTTCAGGGAATGGAGCAGGCTTATTTTTATATTCAGTTGGAGAAGCACAATAGGCAACTTCAACAAGGACAACAGGTTTTTTGTATTCTTTCGCCATAAAGATCATGTTGTTGCGAAGATCGAGCAGGCTGCCGTGCCACCAGGGATAATATGACTGTCCTATGTAATCGAATTTAATACCGTACGACAGAAGCTTGTCAAAGAAATATTTAGTCTTTTCCATATTTCCCCCCTGGTCAATATGTATCATTATCGCAGGGATCATATCAGCTCTTGAACCTGTAAAAACACCTTCAATACCTGCGCTTACAAGATCAGCAAAATTGTTCCAGTTTTCAGGTAGTTTACCATCAGGCCACAGCATCCCGTTAATTACCTCATTGCCAATCTGTACCATATCAGGATGAACTCCGGCATTGTTAAAAGCAACTACAGACTCTCTTGTGTAATTCAATACCGCTTTTACAAGATCCTCATGGGTAAGGCCTTCCCAGGCTTTTGGTTTAAACTGTTTCCCTGGATCGGCCCAGGTATCAGAATAATGAAAATCGAGGAGGAATTTGAATCCCATCTCTTTTGCCTTTTTAGCAAGAGTAATCGTATAATCAAGATTATTGGGCAGTGTGGTCGGCGTATGGAATAAGCGAAGCCTTATCCAGTTATACCCATGATCTTTGAATAATTGTAGTCCGGGCTTTATACTGTCATTTTCTTTAAAAGCAAAACCCCGATCCTCTGCACTCTTCAGGAATGACAGGTCGGCTCCAATTGCATACTTCTGGGCTGATATCCTGGAAGTGTGCATAGAGAAAACAGATAAGAAGATCAATAAAAAACCAATGTTATTTTTTCCCAGATTTAATTTTCCCATTTCATTAGAATTTATTATTCAAATTTACAATCTTTCTTATCCCTGTTTCGTGTTATTTTAATAACATTGCAAAAAAAATCAGTTTACTGATCTTTATTGTACTATAAACCGCGATAAATAACTGATCATGAGAAAATGGCGTGTTGAAGATTCAGCTGAATTATACAATATCAAAGGATGGGGTGTGGATTATTTCTCGATTAACGAGAAAGGCAATGTCACAGTAACTCCTCAGAAAAACGGGGTCTCAGTTGACCTGAAGGAGCTGTTGGATGAGCTGATGCTGTCAGATGTTTCGACTCCTGTTCTGATCAGGTTTCCCGATATACTGGACGATCGTATCATCAGTATTTCAACATGTTTTAAGAAAGCCTCGGAGGAATACGAGTATAAAGCTCAGAATTTCATAATTTATCCGATAAAGGTGAACCAGATGAGACCTGTTGTTGAAGAGATCGTAAGTCATGGCAAGAAATTCAATATAGGGCTGGAGGCTGGATCCAAACCTGAGCTTCATGCTGTGATAGCCATAAATACTGATCCGGAGTCGCTTATTATATGTAATGGTTATAAAGATGAAGATTATATTGAACTGGCTCTGCTCGCTCAGAAAATGGGGAAGCGAATTTTCCTCGTCGTTGAGAAGCTGAATGAACTTAAGCTCATTACAACGATTTCAAAACGATTGAAAGTGAAACCCAACCTTGGAATACGTATAAAACTCGCAAGTGTTGGAAGCGGAAAGTGGGAAGATTCAGGAGGTGATATCAGTAAATTCGGACTTACCTCAAGTGAACTGCTGGAGGCGCTTGATTTTATTGAGAAGAATAAGATGAGGGATTGCGTCAAACTGATCCATTTTCATATAGGCAGCCAGGTGACCAAGATAAGGCGTATCAAGACAGCTTTACGTGAAGCTTCACAGTTTTATGTTGAGCTCCGGAAACTGGGCTTTAATGTTGAATTTGTGGATATCGGCGGAGGACTGGGAGTTGATTACGATGGTACCGGATCGGCAAACAGTGAAAGCAGTGTCAATTATTCGCTCCAGGAGTATGTCAACGACTCTGTCAGCACATTTGTTGATGCAAGCAACAAAAACAACATTCCCCATCCAAATGTAATTACTGAATCAGGCAGATCTCTGACGGCTCATCATTCCGTGCTTATTTTTGAAGTGCTTGAGACAACGACTTTGCCTTCATGGGATCCTGAGGATATCCCAAATGAGGATGATCATGAGCTTGTAAAGGAGCTGTTCAGCTTATGGGATACTTTCAGTCAGCCGAAAATGCTTGAGACATGGCACGATGCCCAGCAGATCCGTGAAGAGGCCCTTGACAGATTCAGCCTTGGCCTTATTGATCTGAAGACCAGGGCCCAGATTGAAATGCTTTTCTGGTCAATAGCCCGCAAAGTGTACAGGGTTGCCAATATTTCCAAACATGTCCCCGATGAGATAAGGCAGATATCGCGAATCCTTTCTGATAAATATTTCTGCAATTTTTCACTCTTCCAGTCCCTTCCCGATGCATGGGCTATTGACCAGATATTTCCGATTATGCCTATTCACAGGCTTAATGAGGAGCCAAATATATCGGCAACTATCCAGGATATGACCTGTGACTCAGACGGTAAGATTGATAATTTCATTTCGACCCGCAATTCATCGCATCATTTGCCGGTGCATCCCCTTAAAGGAAAAGAATCTTATTATCTGGGTGTGTTTCTCGTAGGAGCTTACCAGGAGATACTTGGCGATCTTCATAATCTCTTCGGCGACACAAATGCGGTGCATGTCTCTGTCGATGATAATGGGTATAAGATAGATCAGATAATTGATGGTGAAACGGTTGCTGAGGTTCTTGATTATGTTCAGTACAATGCAAAAAGACTGGTGCGAACGGTTGAATCATGGGTTACAACTTCAGTTAAAGCCGGCATAATTTCACTTGAAGAGGGCAAAGAATTCCTGTCAAATTACCGTTCGGGACTTTACGGGTATACGTATCTTGAATAATCAGACAGAATAACAGATTCTTTTTCAAGCCGCAGCATAACATTGGATTTTAATTCAACAGCACCTGTCAGATAATTCCCGGAAGGGAATTTCACTTCTCCGCCATCCAGTACACGACACCGGTCAATAGTCTGCTGTATAGCTATTGTAATTTTTGTAATTCCGTCACCGGTAGCTCCGAAATTAAGATTCACAAACTTCCGGGATTGCATTTAATTATCTTAAACCTGAAGTAAAATAATCTTATAAATATTAAATTTATGTTTTGAATTACTAATTATAAAAGGAGGTCAAAATGGGAATTTTATCATGGATCGTAATGGGCCTGATAGTGGGTCTGCTTGCGAAATTTATAATGCCCGGAAAGGATCCGGGAGGTATTCTGATCACTATTCTTATAGGAATCGGAGGTGGTTTCCTGGGTGGCTATATTGGGTCTAAGCTGGGAATCGGATCAGTCAAAGGATTTGATCTTGTCAGTATTCTTATTGCTACGGGCGGTGCTATCCTTCTCCTTATCCTGTATCGTTTAATAAACAGGAGATAAGGTCATAAGTAAACTTTTAAAAATGATCTGCCCGGGGAAAAACCGGAACGATTGTATTAATCTATAATTTTGCTTCTTCTTTCAAGTAAAACTGTATTTCTTCAGATTCCTTTCATTTTGCCGATTTTTTCCCTGTACCCTACTTCCCTGAAGCCGTAATCTTTATGGATTTTCAGGCTTGCCTTATTTTCAGGGAAAATTACAGCCTGCAAGGTCCAGAAACCTTTTTTTTCACTTTCATAAATTAGCTTTTTGAGAAGCTCAGAACCAATCCCTTTACCTCTGTAATCAGTTGAAACATATACACTGACTTCTGCTACTCCTGAATAAACTGATCTTCCGGAGACGGAAATAAGCAGCCCACCAACAACATGTTTTTTATCTTAAGCTAAAATCCTGCAGGTATTTATATGCGTTTTGTCCCATTCGTCCCATGTAGGAACCTGCTGGAATGTTGCATCGCCAGTATCAATTCCCTGTTTATATATTTCCGCAACGCAGTCCAGTCGTATGGTGCCATCTGCCTGAATGAAGCCATAAATATTCTATGAATAGGTTATTATTTTTTCTTAGGGCAAATCTTTTTATACTGAATTTTGTTAGTTTTACATTATACAATAATAATCTATAAATATGAAAAGATCGCTTATTATGGCAGCTTTAACAGGGGTAGTACTTGTAACTCTGAGATCATGCGCATCTATTCCTGAGGGAGCAGTGGCAATAAAGCCATTTGATAAAGAGAAATACCTGGGTAAATGGTACGAAATAGCCCGCATGGATTTCCGTTTTGAACGTAATCTGAATAACGTTACTGCAAATTATTCAATTAAAGAAAATGGTAATATTAAAGTCGATAATCGTGGATTCGATTATGTGACCAGGGAATGGAAACAGGCTGTTGGAAAAGCTAAATTAGCAGGAGATCCGGATGAAGCAAAGCTGAAAGTATCGTTTTTTGGTCCCTTTTACTCTGGTTATAATGTAATTGCTCTTGATGATCAATATAAATATGCCCTTGTGGCAGGGCAAAACCTTAAATACCTCTGGCTCTTATCAAGGGAGACAACTATGCCCGAGAGTACAAAACAATCATATCTTAATATTGCGAAGGGGTTAGGTTATAATGTTTCAACTCTGGTTTGGACTGAACAAGATCAAAAATGAAGGGATATTAACGACCATAATTAACAGAGATGAGGCACATTAACTACAAAACCCGAATATTAGCTGGTTTAACAGATGCATTAATGATTATTATCGGTGTTTTTTGTGCCAGTATTGGTTTAGAATGCTTTTTGGTTCCCAATCAACTTTTGGATGGCGGTGTAACAGGAATATCCTTATTATTGTCAAGACTGTTTAACTGGAATCTTTCTGTCCTGATTTTCGTGATTAACTTTCCATTTATCATAATGGGAGTTAAACAGATTTCCTGGAAGTTTGGTCTGAAAACATTCATTGCTATTGTTGCATTATCACTTGCGGTGGAATTTATACATTTCCCGGTTGTGACTCAGGATAAATTATTAATAGCTGTATTCGGTGGGTTCTTTCTTGGTGCTGGCACCGGATTTGCTATGCGTGGTGCCAGTGTTCTGGATGGTACTGAAGTATTGGCATTATTTTTCAGCAAGAAATTTGCAACGCAGGTCGGAGAAATCATCCTTGGTATTAATATCATAATTTTCAGCGTCGCAGCAGTTGCCTTTAATCTCGAGACAGCACTCTACTCTATTTTAACTTATATTGTTGCCTCAAAGGCTGTTGATTACATATCGCAGGGAATTGAAGAGTACATCGGCGTTACAATTATTTCGGACTATAGCAAAGAAATAAAAAAGGTAATAATCCAGAAACTAAACAGAGGTGTAACTGTCTATAAAGGGAAAAGAGGTCTTATTGGCAAAACTGCAGACAGGGAAGGCTTGAATGATCAGGATATTTTATTTGTTGTAATTACAAAATTAGAGTTGGCTAAATTACAACGTGAGGTAGAACAGATTGATAAAAATGTCTTTTATGTAGCTCACAAACTTGGCTCAGCAAAAGGAGGGATGCTTAAAAAACGTCCATTGCATTAGGATGACCATAAATGAGAGTAAAATTTACAACAGACACCGGAAGTTCAAGATCCTGTCTAAACTTTTCCAATTGCTTTTTTATGTTTTCAGATTAATTATCTCTAATCCCAGAACAGAACTTAAGTTGTCAATTTCTTTTTTTGAAGATTCGTAGGAATTAAATTTATTAATTGTCATAATCTGTTTATTATTAGAATCATATAAAAAAATTCTAATGTCTTTATTGTGAATTTCAACCGGTTGGGTTCCCCTTACATATCCTACATATCCCCTGTGAGATTTTTTCAATCCTAATTTCATGCCAGGTTTGATATCCATCCATTTTCCAACAGGAAATATCCCAAACAGGTTATCCGTATACTTAACCTTTTTGTTTTCGGTATCTATTATTGTACTTGTCGATGTAAAGGCAACGAAGGCCCCGACAAAGGCTATCAACAGCCCAATTAATGAATAATAAGATGCGATAATTCCACCGAGAAGCATAAAGAAACCGGTAGAAGTTCCGAATGGGCCAAATGTTTTGTCTAATTTGTTCTTGATTATCATAACTTTTTCGTTATGTTTTTTGATTTTTTTAAGTTTTCATTAACTCTGAATTTTACAATTTTTGCAATTAGTCCAAGGGGCATTGGCTTGTCTATAGGAAATTGAATTGACCCTTTTGCCCATTTATAACCAAATAATCTGTCCTTAAATGCTTCAATCCCCGTTGTCATTGGGTAGAACCCGATATGATTTTTAAATGCTGCAAAATAGAGCAGCCGTCCATTCTGTTTGTATGAAGGCATTCCATAACTTATTAATTCCTCTGCTTCTGGTGCAGCTTTTTTGACAGTTTCACGAATTTGTTCCAAAATTTTTTGAGTCTCTTCTGGAAAAACAATGATATACTCGTCAACGTTTTTAAATTTGATCATAACCGTTGTCCCAATTAGTCAAATTTACCGATCGCAGTTGTCCATAACGATCCTGTTATGCTTACCTTTTTCTTCTAATCTGCCTTTAACCAGAATTACGGTTACTTCAGTTCCGGTGTACACTCAGATAAACATATTTTTTTCTTTCATTTTGAACTCTACTTAATTTGTTTGTAAAGCCTTTGGCATCATCACAAACTCAAAATAATTTTCCTTGAATACTTTGTTAGCAAGTTCCTGTATCTTTTTGCCATCCAGACTCTTATATATCTCAGTTGAATTCTCAGGCAATGGTGTATAAACGCCATTGTTGATGAAGTTTTGAATCCGGTCCATTAAATAGGAGTTATTCTTCATCCTTTCTGCATCATCCTTTATGAAATTCTCACGTGTTCTGTTCACCTCTTCCTCTGTAACCCCCTTATTTTTAAGATTAGTAACTTCTTCAAGCAATAAACCTCTCAAATAATCGGCCCGCGCCGGGTCACAGGTAAAATTCATCGAAACCCTGAAAGTGTTTACAGGTCTGGAGGTAAGTGATGCAGAAACACCAACTCCGTAAGTTCCTGATTCTTTTTCTCTTATCGACTCTACATAACGCATGTTAAGTATATACCTGATTGCATTCAGGTATTCAATATTTTCCGGTGTGCAGGGCATCTCTCCGAAGAAATGAACATAATTCATAGCCTTCGGGTCCTTCATGTCAACATATATTTTTTTAACAAAATGCTCTTTCTTTGGCCATATCTTATGGTCAACCCAAAATTCTTCGCGGCTGTCATCAGGAATTGAACCTATATATTTTTCAATGAGTGGTTTCATTGTGGGTACATCAATGTTCCCGATAAAAACGAAATTAAAATCGCCAGCGTCTTTAAAACGGTCATTTGCAATTGCATAAGCCTTTTCCCTGTCCATTCTGTCATAGTATTCAGCAGTTGGGAGGTTAGTCCTTTTACTGTAATTGCTCATAAGCATTGAAAGGGTATCTGAATAGACAGAATTGGGATTGGCTTTCCTGTTTTCGAGGCTTGCTTTGCTCCTTTGAATTGATGATTTCAATACTTCATCATCATGTCTTACAGGTGTGAATACCAGATAAGTAAGTTGAAGCATCGTTTCAAAATCTTTGACGGAAGAAGATCCCTGTATCATTTCATCAAGATTGTTAAGAAAGGCGGATACACTGGCATTTTTACCTGACATGAATTTCCTGAGATCCTGATAAGAAAAGTCCCCCACGCCACACATGTTTTTTGCCGTGGAAGCGAGTGAAGCAGATGGAAGATCTTCAGCTGATATCAGGGAAGTGCCACCATTGCTAAATGCCTGCATAATAATTTGATCGGCTTTATTGTTAGTGTATTTAAGCCATACTTTTGCACCATTAGCCAGCGTAAATTTGGTTCCGTCAAACTCTTTAATATGCTCTTCTTTTACAACCGGCGATCCTTTCAATTCCCCTGGTGATAAGAGTAGAAGGCAGTACTTTTTCAGCATAAGGCTCAATTACAGAACTCATGACTTCTGCCTTGGCGCTCCTTAATTCATTTTCGGTCGGTATCTTAACCCCTTCTTTTTCAGGACCTGTAACTACAATTACCTGGTTCCCGTCTGTCATCCATTTTTTAGCCAGACCATTGACTTGTTCCAGTGTGACGGTTGGGAGATAAGTTTTTACCAGATCATAGGTATATGATATGCCTGGTGCAGGATACCCTGAAGTGAAATTGCTCAGATACTCACTGATAATAGAATTAGAAAGCCGCTTATCTCTTTCATTAAAAGAATTTTCATAAGATACGAGCATTCTCTTTTTAGCACGATCCAGCTCATTTGCCGTGAATCCGAATCTCTTAACCTTTTCATTTTCAGTAAGCGCAGCTTTAAATGACCTGATGGGATCAGTGTTAAGTGCAAGGACATAAACTGAATAAGAATCCTGGTATTTTGTCAGACCTCCGTAACCTGAGCCAGCTGATAACATCGGAGGATTTTCCTTCTGCACTATTTCACTGAACCTGTCGGATAACATCATATTATATAAATTATTGACAAGCCTGCCCTTCACATAGTTAAGATCCTTTATTTCGGTTCCGGGATGCTTGGTTATCATTTGAATTGTGAGATTCGTCGCTTCCTTATCGGTAGCTATCGTTACCAGGAGATCCTTGTTATCATTAACAAGCGTTTTAACATCTTCCGGTTTTGTCATATTTTTCGGGATATCAGAAAAAAGTTTTGCAATTTTATTCTTAATAGCTTCTTTATCAATATCACCAACAACTATTACAGCCTGAAGATCAGGCCTGTACCATTTCTTATAATAGCTACGCAAAAAATCGGGTGCAAAATTGTCAATGACTTTAACATCACCGATCACGTTATGATTCGCATATTTTGATCCGCCATAAAGAACCGGGTTTGTAATCTTGCTCATCCTGAGACTGGCACCTCCGCCTGTTCTCCATTCCTCATGTATTACACCTCTTTCTTTATTAATTTCATCATCGGAATAGGTAACATTTGAGGCCCATTCACGCAGGACCAGAAGAGAAGAATCGACATATCCCTCTCTTACTGTTGGAACATTATTGAGTGTATAACAAGTCAGGGCGCTTGAGGTATATGCGTTGAGACCTCCTCCGAATGAAACTCCAATCGACTGGAGGTAATTCAGTATTCCTTTATCGGGAAATGCTTTCGTGCCATTGAAAGCCATATGCTCGCAAAAATGTGCAAGTCCGTTCTGGTCTTCATTTTCATTTATGGCTCCGGCGTTTACTACAAGATAAAACATAGCCCGCTCTTTTGGTAAGCTGTTCTTGTGAATATAATATGTCAAACCATTATCAAGCTTGCCATATAAAACATCGGGATTCAATGGAACTGGCTGCCCAATGAGGCCAGTAGTCCAGACCAGGAAAAACAGGAAAGAGATGATCGTTTTCATTTTGGATAAGTTTGGTTATATTTCACACATATTTGGATATTATTCCACATGCGATACTAAAATTAAACAAAAATATTTAAACAGGAATAAGTTGTTAAGAATATAACAACTATATCCGCCATCAGCATATTTATATGACGGTGATTTGCGATCAATCCGACAAAATTCTCAACAAAGCAGAAACATGAATTTCCTGTGTAGTTTAATTTTTCAGTAAATTATTTTTCATTAACAAAATTTCCTTATTTTTGCAGCGCTATAAATATTGGTGCGGTAGTTCAGTTGGTTAGAATAACGGCCTGTCACGCCGTGGGTCGCGGGTTCGAGTCCCGTCCGCACCGCCGAATTAAAATGCTTAACCGCTGTAAATCAGCGGTTTTGCTTTTTAAATATGGTCTGTTTGAACGACCACTGCACTACCAATTCACTTCGTAAACAGAGGATTATAACACAGTATCAAATGTGGCTGTTATAAACTTTCTATTTATAAATGTGATTATTTTCTGGTAGATATTAGCTACTTTTAAGATAAATATACAATTATGAAATCAAAGATTAACGTTGTATTAGATATCCTGATGAGCTGGACAAACAGAGCTGAAATAAAGAGATACCAGTTAATGATACAGGATAATAATAAACTAATCTCTCAGGCAGAACTTATTATTGAGAATCAGGAAGAGATAGTAGATAAGGGACGATTAATCAAAAGTGACAGGGGCACTTATAAAACTATACAGAAAAATGTTGACTATGAAAATGCTATAAATGTAAAGGCTAACATAGAAATTCTTAAAGCCGAACTAAATGTCATCAGTGGATTTTATGATGTTCTTATACAAGCGCATTCTAAAAGGTTACGTACAAAGCAAGATATAATTACTGATGCAAATAATAAGATTTTAAACTCGAAGAACAATATGCTGAAAGTAACAGGTGAATTATCACCAAAGGAATATATTTATAAATACCTGCCGAAAGAAATGCATGAGATTGGCAGCAATATTTTTGATAATGATTTTTGAAGGTTTTACCGTATAACCTACTCTGTTTTAAGTTTTGATATTAATCCGCTAACTTGTTCCTCAATAGTTTTTATACGCGCTAAAATTTCTTTCAACTCTTGTACATCATATTGAATTATTTCTTTTTCACTTTCCTTTTTTAATGTTAATGGTATATTTCGTATGTTTTTACTAAGCATTTGAGCCATTTCGTTAAAAACCAGTGCAATTTCAGAAAATTCGTCTTCTCCTTCAAAATATAACCTTTGACCATAATTGCTTGAAACTAATTCTTTTATTCCATTATGTAATTGAAAAAAACGGTCATTAAAGTATCTGGCAAAGTGCGACATGAATACCAGCGCAATCAAAAAGCCAAAGGTTCCAAGTACTGACATTTGTGCAAATGCCTTTTTTGCATAAGCTTTTGCATCATCAGTTTTATTTTCAATTGATTTCCCATTCATCTGGGATAAAAGAACCAACTTCTGGTAAAGTTCGCCGGATATATTTTGCAGGGAAAGAACATTACCAGCAGATTGTGGTAAGTAAATAGATTTTATAACATTATTACGGTATTCAGTGTACTCAGTTTCAATTCCAGATACAAGTTTGTCTTCGCCAGGATCTGTTATATTACTTTTCTCTAATTTAAGTGAATTATCAATAAAGCTTAACTCTTTTGTAATAATCAAGCTATCTGGATTTTTGTTCGATAAGAAACAACTTGCGATTTCTTGGTTTATGATCATTATGCCTTCTGACATTTCTCGGGCATAAACAACAGATAAATAGTTTTCTTTGAGGATTGCACTTGTTTTATTTGACAGCTTATTCAAATGATAGCCTGAAAAGACAGATAGTACCAGAATAATTATAAATAACAGGATCATTAATAAAGCAACTCTTGTACGGACTGACAATTTCATGGTTTGTAGGTTTTACTTGTTATATTATTCCCTTTATGTTTATTTAGTTCAAGTTTTAAAATCAATATTTTTATACAATCCCCTCGCCGACAATAAAAAGACTGCATCTACTATATGGATTAAAAATATGTCTTGCTATATTACCAACTTGTGCTATTGCAGGAATGAAATAGAATGCTGCTAAAATCAAATTTCAGAATAACTTTTTAAATCTGCAAAAATAAAATTGACTTTAAATTAAACAGGTTATAACTTTGATAACTGAGAAGAGAACTAAAAATACTTTTAAGTGTTTAATTAATAGTTAAATTGAGATAAGACCATTGTAAGCACAGGTAAGTAAGGGAAAATAAGAAAAGTGCCGGAATGAAGATTAATCTAAAAAAAGTTTTAACGCTTTTCATTTTATTGCTGATTATTCAATTTTGTCAGGCAGGACCACCTTTCAATACAGACGATCCTGAGCCGGTTGGATTTAAACACTGGGAATACTATTTATCTACAATGCATTTAGTCCAACCTGGTTTCATGACTGGTACATTACCTCATTTCGAAATGAACTATGGAATCATTCCTAACGGGCAATTTCATGTGGAATTACCAATGAATTACAATTTAACTCAATCCAGGGATTTCAAATATGGATATTCCAATACTGAATTAGGATTCAAATACAGATTTTTTCAAAATAAAGATAAGTCATTACAAATAGGGGTGTTCCCTATTTTTGAGATCCCAACCATAAAAAATAAAAATTTCGACAACAATGTTCAGGTTTTTCTTCCGATATGGGTACAAAAATCGTGGAAAAAGTGGACTACTTATGGTGGATGCGGGTATTGGATAAATACAGGAAGCAACAACAAAAACTGGTTGTACGCTGGCTGGGAAGTACAATATGATTTTTCAGAGCGTTTTACACTGGGTGGTGAGCTATTTTACAGGACAGCATCAAGTACCGGCAGCAATTCTGTTGCAGGTTTCAATTTAGGGGGTCTTATTAATTTCAGTAATCAGTTTCATTTAATTTATTCATTTGGTCATAGCTTTACCAAAGACAGATCATTTATGTCATACATTGGTTTTCTTGTGACAATTTAAGCTATTTTTTAAATTAATTTTATCATCTCTGAATTGCAGTAAATCTATTCGGAAAAAAATTAAAACCGGGTAATATGAAGAACAGATTACTTATTAATATTGAGATGTTTATGCTGATTTTAGTTTCAGTAATAACGATATCATGTTCAAACGAGACTGGAAAAGTACTGACTCCAAAGCCCGGTGCAGAACCCAGGATCAATGGTACAAGGATATTCGGCGTAAGACCTGGATCACCATTTCTTTTTAAAATCCCAGCCACCGGCGAAAAACCATTAAAGTACGAAGTTGTGGGACTGCCGGAAGGACTTACCTGTGATGCACTTACAGGACGAATAACCGGAATGATCGAAGTTCCGGGAGAATATAAAATTACCTTCAAGGTGACAAACATTAAAGGAACGGCAGAGCGAGAGTTCAGGATCGTTTGCGGAGAGAATATTGCACTTACTCCACATATGGGATGGAACAGCTGGTACGTCTGGGAAAATCATATTACTGACAGTATTATGCGTGCCTCTGCGGCGGCTATGGTAAGTTCCGGTATGATAGACCATGGATATATGTACATTAATATAGATGATTGCTGGTCAGTCAAAGCAAATTCAAAAGATTCAAGTCTCCTTGGTGACCCTCGTGATATAAACGGGATGGTAAATTCAAACAGGAGATTTCCTGATATGAGATCATTAACGGATTATATACATTCTCTTGGTTTGAAAGCCGGTATCTATACCTCACCCGGTCCGTTGACCTGCGCAGGATATACCGCTGCCTGGAATTATGAGGAAAAAGATGTCGCGAGATTCGTGGATTGGGGTTATGATTTTCTCAAGTACGACTGGTGCTCTTATAACAGGGTGGCAAAAAATGACTCTCTGCCAGAATTACAGAAGCCATATCTTCTTATAAGCGGATTACTTGCCAGGCAAAAAAGAGATATAGTTCTGAACCTCTGTCAGTATGGAATGGGTGATGTATGGAAATGGGGAAAAAGCGTCGGGGGCAATAGCTGGCGGACAGCAGGCGATCTTGGTGGTTCATTTGAAGAAATAGGAACAGCTCTCTTCAGAGACGGATTTGATGTTTTCACAGATAATGAGCTTCAGCGTTATGGAGGTCCAGGGGGATGGAACGATCCTGATTATCTTTTACTTGGATACCTGAGTAACTGGGAAGGGCAAACAGTGCCCACCCCACTGACTCCAGATGAACAGTATACACAAGTCTCCCTTTGGTGCCTTCAGGCTGCTCCGCTGATATTAAGTGGTGATATAACGAGGCTTGATGAGTTTACTCTTGGTTTGCTGACAAATGATGAGATCATTGAAGTTGACCAGGATCCACTGGGTAAACCTGGTTACAGAATTTCAAAAGCCGGCAACCTTGAAGTCTGGATGAAACCAATGGAGGATGGATCGCTTGCTGTGGGTCTTTTTAACAGAAGTGACGTAAAAACAAAGGTTACTGCATTATGGTCCGACCTTGGGATTAGCGGGAAACAAAAAGCCAGGGAGTTGTGGAGACAGAAGGATCTGGGAATCTTTAAAGAAAAATATAGTTCCACTGTTGCCCCTCACGGTGTAGTAATGATCAGGTTATGGCGGGTAAAGTAATTTATTTGAAAATCTGTTACAAAAAAAGCCGCACTTTTGTACGGCTTTTTATCTTATTTGTCGGGTGATATATATAATATTTCCTCCTTCATCTTTACAATCCTTTCCCTCCGGTTGGCGATTATTATACCCAGTATAATAATTATCGCCAGGATAATAAGAATTTTAAAAGGCGGACTTTTTATTAGCTCAATTAAGAAATGATCCTTTTTCATATATTCATGATTTTAAGGGAGATTATTAGAATATAAATTTATAAAATTGAAAAATAGAAACAAAATTTTATAACAGAGATGATATTATGGTATTTATAAATTTGAAGATACTCACTTAATTACTATACATTTACAGGTTAATGAAAAAAGTTTATACAAGCATATTGTTATGAAAAAATATATTCTGTCAGAAACCAACTGGAAGTCAGTTAAAGATACTGATTTTGAGCTTGCTGTATTACCCTGGGGAGCTACTGAAGCACATAACTTTCATCTGCCTTACAGCACCGATAATATTGAAACGGAAAGAATTGTTGCTGAAGCTTCAGGAAAAGCTTCCGAAAAGGGGGCCAGGCTCATTGTACTTCCAGGGATTCCTTTCGGTGTAAATACAGGACAGCTTGATATTAAGCTGACAATCAATATGAACCCGGGTACACAGTTTTCAGTTCTGAAGGATATTTCAGAATGCATTAACAGGTCAGGAATTAAAAAGTTCTTAATAGTCAATGGACATGGAGGTAATGATTTCAAGCAAATTATCAGGGAATTAGGAGTTTTATATCCGTCAATGTTCTTCGGAATGTGCAACTGGTATCAGGCAGTTGATCCGGCTGATTATTTTGAAAAAGGTGGTGGCCATGCAGATGAGATGGAGACCAGTCTAATGCTCTATCTTGCTCCGGAGATGATTCTTCCGCTTAAGGAAGCAGGGAAGGGAAATAGCAGGAAATTCAGGGTGGGGGCATTAAATGAGAAATGGGCCTGGACAGAGCGCAAATGGACAATGGTTACATCAGATACCGGAATAGGCGATCCTTCAGCAGCAAATCCTGTTAAAGGCGAAAAATTCTTTAATGCAGTTGTAAATAAGCTTAGCGAACTGATGTACGATCTTTCAGTTACCGGCATTTCTGATATGTACGTTTAATCATTGGGCCCTGAAAAAGCTGAAATTAACCCCGCCATAATTCCTGTGTTCAAAGAAGAGTTTATGACTGCTAAAGCTCATGTCTCTCGGATGCTCCAAAATTAAGAAGCCACCCTCTTTGACAATACCCGAGCTGACAACAATATCAGGGATCTCATTTAGCCATGACAGCTTGTAAGGAGGATCGGCAAAAATAACATCGTACCTGACTGAGCAGGTCTTCAGATATGCCCGCACATCTATATGTATCGTTTTTATATTATTTATCCCCAGATCTTTAATTATCCTCCGGATACCCAGGATATGCTTCATATCCATTTCAACAAGATGAACCTCTTTAGCTCCCCGTGATGCAAATTCATAGCTGATGCTTCCTGTTCCGGAGAAAAGGTCAAGCACACTGATTTCTTTAAAATCGACTCTGTTGTTCAGGATATTAAAGAGGCTCTCGCGGGCAAAGTCAGTTGTTGGTCTGGCCTTAAACCCTGGAGGCGGAACAATCCTTCTTCCCCTGTATTTACCTCCGATTATTCGCAATTGGTTATGCTGAAAAGGTTAATGTACCTATGGAGTTCTATTTCATTAAATACATAACTGAAAGTGAAATTACCCGATGGATCGGTAAATTTCAGATTCCTGATATATAATGCAAAATTAGAATAGAGATCATCGTATTTTTCAGTTTGTCCGCTGAAATGGATAGTCTCATCGTGGCTTATACTCATGCTCTTGAATACATTGAGAACATAATAGAGAATATCTGAAATATTCCTGTAATTAAAGGTATTACTGAATTTCAGAATATTATGATCGAATATCAGCATATTGAAAAACTCCTTCTCAATATGTACATGAATATACTGACCATCAATGCTTTTACTGTTATGTGAAACCTGGTTCAAAAGAGGTTTGATATGATGGAAGGGATATACTGCCGGATAAAACTTTGCTGAAACATCAAAAAGCGGTTTAGGCAGAGAGAATACTAAATATGCATCCGGATCGGGGATCTTATTTGATAATATTACATCGTTCTCACTCCTGATAAGGTTAAAGGTATAGTATTCCTCTTTTTTACCGGGGTCGAACAGTGGAGCAGGAACGAGGGTGAATCCTGGTGAGGGGATTACTATGTTTATCTTCCTGTATTTTTTTGTCAGGAAATCATCCTTACTGATGATTTCGCTTATATTATCAGCTGCAAAATATTTATTTTCATCCGGTTCTGACGATCTCAGCAGTACATATTTATTCCTGATGGTATCGAGGACCGAAAATGCAAATCCGTCAAAACTCAACTGAACCGATAATTCATAATTCTCAGTCGAGTTAATATCAAGCGTCTCATCAAAAAGTTCCAGAAAAGGCATAAACAGAATTAATTAATACAAATATAATTTAACTAAAGGTAACACAAAAATTAATTGAAAAAGGTAACCGCAAAGGTCGCAAAGTTTTAGCAAAGGTCGCAAAGAGTCTTATTGATAAATTTCAAACCTTTGCGTACTTTGCGTTTTTTCATATACCGAAGCTTTAGCTAAGGTGTACTTTGCGTGCTTTGCGGTTAAAAAGAATTATGCGGGAAACTATAATATATAATAACCTCTGCAAAAACCTCGGAAACACTCCGACTGATGATCAGTCGGAAGCTCTGAATAAGATTGCATCCTATATATGTAATAATAATAATGATGTCATTTTCCTTCTGAAAGGATATGCCGGCACTGGCAAAACAAGCGTTATCAGCTCAGCGGTCAGGACACTTGACCAGTTACGCATGCGTTCCGTTCTGCTTGCCCCTACGGGAAGAGCTGCAAAAGTGCTCGGATCCTACGCAGGGAAACAGGCTTTTACAATTCATAAAAAGATTTACAGGCAAAAGTCTTCTAAAGATGGGATGGGCAGCTTTATACTTGACAGGAATTTGCACAAGGATACTTATTTTATTGTAGATGAGGCCTCTATGATCTCAAATTCTTCCCCGGATACCTCTCTCTTCGGCAGCGGAAAATTGCTCGACGATCTTATTGAGTATGTATATTCGGGAACAGACTGCAAGCTGGTCCTGGTGGGAGACAGTGCCCAGTTGCCTCCGGTTGGGTCAGCCCTAAGCCTTGCTCTTGACCCTTCAGCACTGGGGGAATATGGTTTTGGACTGGTTTCCACCGAACTGAAGCAGGTAGTGCGTCAGAGTGAAACATCGGGAGTCCTGATGAATGCAACACGAGTCAGATTACAGATATTAGAAAATGATCTCGTCCATCCATCAATGGATTGTATCAATTATAATGATGTTATAAGGTTAAGCGGGGAAGATCTGATAGACGAAATATCGACATCGTACGGGACCTGCGGATTGGAAGGAACTATAATAGTTGTTAATTCGAACAAACAGGCAAACAGATATAACCAGGGCATCAGGAACAGGATATTCTTCAGAGAGGAGGAGATAAGTCCGGGTGATATGGTAATGATTGTCAAAAACAACTATTCCCTTCTCGAGGAAAATGAAGAGGGTCCCGGATTTATTGCAAATGGGGATATTGCGGAAGTAAAGAAGATATGGAAAAATGAGGAAAGGTATGGATTCAGGTTTGCTGAAATGACCCTGTGGTTTCCTGACTATGATTTTGAAGTGGATTCAAAGGTGATAATTGATGTACTTCATCTTGATACACCGTCACTTCCTTCAGAGAAAAACAGGGAACTGTTTCAGAATGTGCTTGCTGATTATCAGCACATTAAATCGCGACGTAAGCAATATGAAGCTGTACGTAAAGATCCATGGTTCAATGCATTGCAAATAAAATTTGCATATGCTGTTACCTGTCACAAAGCTCAGGGTGGTCAGTGGGAGCGGGTCTTTATCGACCAGGGGATGTTTAACAGAAATGAGATTACCATCGATTATCTGAGATGGTTTTATACGGCGCTGACAAGATCAACGGACAAAGTTTACCTTGTTAACTTTTCAGATGAATTTTTCAGATAATTCATTTAACTTTCCAACAAAAAATATGAAGTCATACCGTAAGGAGCTCTGGTTTGAAATTCCGACCCGCAGAGCATTTGTAAACATTACCGGCCAGGTTGAAAAATGCCTGAATGAATCGGGAATAAAAGAGGGCCTTGTACTGGTGAATGCTATGCATATAAGCGCTTCTGTTTTTATTAATGACGACGAAGCAGGACTGCACCACGATTTTGAAGCATGGCTTGAGAAACTGGCTCCTGAGAAACCCTATTCGCAATACAGGCATAATGGATTTGAAGATAATGCAGATGCCCATATTAAACGCACATTAATGGGACGGGAAGTAGTTTGTGCCATCACTGACGGAAAACTGGATTTCGGTCGCTGGGAACAGATATTCTACGGCGAATTTGATGGTAAACGCCGGAAGCGGGTACTGGTTAAAATAATAGGAGAATAACAGAAATCTAAACCAATTTCATATCTGTTATTATACCCTGAATCCTTTGATCAAGTAACTTCTCTGTCTCTTCGAATTTGGATGCTGATTCAAGTTTCGCATTCACGCTGAAATAGAACTTTATCTTTGGCTCTGTACCTGAAGGCCTTACCGAGATTTTAGTCCCATCTTCGAGGAATACCTGGAGCACATCTGACTTTAAAATATCGATCGTAGTCTTTTTGCCTGTAATGCTGTCTGTTGAGATGAGATTTTCATAGTCGTTGATCTTCAGAACCTTACTGCTATTGATTACTTTTGGCGGATTATTCCTGTAGCCAGTCATCATTGCTTTTATCTCTTCGGCGCCCTCAGATCCCTTGCGGACAATGTTAACAAGCTTCTCTTTATAAAGACCATATTCGATGTATATATCTATAAGAAGCTCATAAAGTGTTTTCCCCTTGCTTTTTGCCCAGGCTGTAACCTCTGCCACAAGAGCACATGATGCAACAGCATCTTTATCCCTGACATAATCACCCGGAAGAAATCCATAACTCTCTTCTCCGCCTCCTATATATTTCTTCTTTCCTTCATATTTCCTGATAGTCTCCGCAAAAAACTTAAAGCCCGTTAATACATTAAAGCATTCAACCTTATAACTTTCAGCAATCCTGTCCATTAGGTCTGTTGTCACGATTGTCTTAATTATATACTCATTCCCTTTGTATTTCTTTCTTTCTTTGAATTGTGAAAGAATATACCAGATGAGAATTACTCCTGTCTGGTTGCCATTAAGAAGGATGAATTCACCCTTTTTGTTCCTGCATGCAATCCCGAGCCGGTCGGCATCGGGGTCGGAGGCCATTACAAGGGCAGCACCTGTTTCAACAGCTTTATTTATAGCCATTTTCAGTGCATCGGGCTCCTCCGGGTTTGGCGACCTGACTGTGGGAAAATTTCCGTCGATCTTATCCTGTTCGGGAACACTTATAATATTAGTGAAACCGAAAAGCCTGAGAGCCGGGGGGATCAATTTAACCCCGGTACCGTGTATAGGTGTATAGACAATGCCAATATCAGAAAACTTTTTTATCACATCGGGGTTAAGTCTCATTTTTAGTACTTCACCCAGAAAAGCATCGTCAGTCTCTTTTCCCAGTATCTTAATTTTATCTTTTTTACCGTTAAACTTTATCTCACTGACTGATTTTATTTTACGAACTTCATCAATGATACCGTCATCATGAGGAGCCACTACCTGCCCACCGTCGTTCCAGTATGCCTTATAACCGTTATATTCAGGGGGGTTATGAGAAGCTGTGATCACCACCCCGCTCTGACATTTGTAATGTCTGATCGCAAATGAAAGCTCAGGAGTAGGTCTGAGCGATTCGAAGAGGAATACCTGGAATCCGTTTGCAGAAAATATGTCTGCTGCACTTTCTGCAAACAGCCGGCTGTTATTACGACAGTCATAAGCAATAGCAACACTTATTCCTTTATTTCCGCATTCTTTGATTATATAATTTGACAGCCCCTGGGTTGCCATTCCAAGAGTATATATATTCATCCTGTTGGTCCCGGCGCCCATTATACCTCTCAAACCACCGGTACCGAATTCAAGATCCTGGTAAAAAGCGTCTATCAGTTTTTTTTCATCTTTCTCAAGCATCTCCCTGACCTCTTTGCGGGTCGCTTCATTAAATTCATTTCCAAGCCATACACCAGCTTTCTTCCTGATATCGTCGATTGATAGCATATTGATACTTATTACATTAATTGTTTGATACATTTATTCAGGCTTGACCTCCAGTGAGGTATTTCTATATTGTAATTCTCCTTTATCTTGCTCTTGTCGAGAACAGAATAATAGGGCCTCGCAGCCGGAGTCTTATATTCCTTTGTCAGGATTGGCTTTACTTTACATTTTAAGCCGGCTTCCTTTATTGTTGCTTCTGCAAGGTCGTACCAGCTGCACACTCCTTCGTTTGAATAATGATAAATACCGGCATTAAAAGCAATCTGGTTTCTTATAACACCCGAAATGATTGTCATGACAGCTTCAGCCAGATCGTAAGCATAGGTTGGTGTTCCGGTCTGATCGAATACCACTCTAAGAGTATCATTTTCCCTTGCTTTTGCAAGAATTGTTTTTACAAAATTTGATCCGAAGGAGGAGTAAAGCCAGGCTGTTCTGATGATCATTGACCGGTTATGAATAAGTGCAGCTTTTTCACCGGCAAGCTTTGAGCGGCCATAAGCACTCTGAGGAAACGGAATGGAATTCTCATCATAAGGGACATTAGACTTTCCGTCAAAGACATAATCGGATGAAAAATGAATTAATTTACACTCCGATCCTTTGATAGATTCCGATATATATTTTACTGCATTTCCATTGAGCAGTATTGCTTTATCACTCTCATTTTCTGCATTATCCACAAAATTGTAGGCAGCGCAGTTTATAATCCAGTCGGGTCGTGTTTTACGGATATAGTCAGCCGTTTTTTCCTCGTCGGTAATATCCAGCTTGTCGATGTCGGTAAAGATAAAATCGTAGCCGTAATAGTTTTTCGATACTACTTTCAGCTCATTGCCTAATTGCCCGTTTGCGCCTGTTATAAGGATTACAGCCATAAATATTCAGGGTATTTAGAAATTATTATCAGCAATTTTAAGAGGTGGATTTCTCATGTCCTTCTCACTGATTAACGGTGTTACATCTCCGGTTTTCCAGTCAATACCAAGAGCAGGATCATTTAATGCAATACCTCTTTCTGCCATCCGGTGATAGGTGTTATCGACTTTGTACAGTATGATGGCAATATCACTGAGAACAGAAAATCCATGAGCGAAACCCCTTGGAATAAATAGCTGACTCTTGCTTTCCGAATCTAGTTCTATACCAAACCATTTCCCATATGTAGCTGATTCTTTGCGGATATCGAGAGCAACATCATAAATTTTTCCTTCAATAACCCTAATGAGTTTTGCCTGGTCGTGAGGTCTGAGCTGGTAATGCAGGCCCCGGATAACTCCTATGGATGATCTCGATTCGTTATCCTGAACAGGCGAAAATGAAATTCCTGCGTTGTGGTAAGCATCTTTGTTGAAGCTTTCGAAGAAATAGCCTCTGCTGTCTGTGAATACAACCGGTTTTATCACCAGAAGACCTTTAAATCCTGTTTCAATTATTTCCATACCAGACACATGTTATTTTAAGCCTTCGAAAACGCTGATATCATCTGAAGCAATCCTTAAAAGATATTTGCCGTACTGGCTCTTTTTTACAGGTTCAGCGAGTGCGATCAACTGGTTTTTATCTATAAATCCTCTTTTAAAAGCAATTTCTTCAATACATGAAGCTTTTAACCCCTGCCTCTGTTCGAGGGTTGCAATGAAATTGGCTGCCTGCAGCAAGCTTTCATAAGTTCCTGTATCCAGCCAGGCTATTCCTCTTCCCATAAGTTTGACTTCGAGGGTGCCCTCCACGAGGTAGAGCCTGTTGAGATCGGTAATTTCAAGTTCACCTCGGGCCGATGGCTTGAGGGACTTAGCTTTCCTGACAACTGTATTATCATAGAAATAAAGTCCGGTTACAGCATAACTTGATTTCGGTTCAGATGGTTTCTCTTCGATACTGATAGCCCGCCGGTTTTTATCAAACTCTACAACACCATAACGTTCAGGATCAGTGACATAATATCCGAATACGCATGCTCCATTTTTGAGTTCAGCAGTTTTAAGAAGAACATCTCCAAACCCGTGACCATAGAAGATATTGTCGCCCAGGATCATACAAACAGGATCACTTGCAATGAATTTTTCACCGAGTATAAATGCCTGGGCAAGACCATCGGGTGAAGGTTGTTCGAGATAGCTTAATTTCATTCCGAGCGATCTGCCGTCGCCAAGAAGGTCGCGGAAACCAGGCAGGTCGCGGGGTGTGGAGATCACGAGAATTTCCCTTATACCTGCAAGCATCAGGACAGATAACGGATAGTAAATCATTGGTTTATCGTAAACCGGCAGCATCTGCTTCGATATTGCACTTGTTAGCGGATAAAGTCTCGTTCCTGAGCCGCCTGCCAGAATAATACCTTTCATTAAAATTATAATTGTTTAAGTTTTGTCTTAATTTTTCAGAGGCTTCAGGCGTCGGGCCTCAGGTATCGGGGAATTCTTTCTTCCCGTTGCCTGATGCCAGTCGCCTGTCGCCTCATCTTCTTCCTATCCCGAAATACTTAAACCCAAGCTTATTTATTTCGGCCGGATCATAAATATTCCTTCCGTCAAATATGACTTTACCTTTCATAATCTCTGCCATTTTGCTGAAGTCGGGGAGGTGGAATTCAGACCATTCTGTCATAAGTACCATTGCGTCTGCACCTGTGAGGGCATCGTAGGGATCATCTGTAAATTCAACTGAGTTACCAAGCTTATTCCTTGCTTCATCCATAGCTGCAGGATCGTAAGCTTTAACCCTGGCTCCCTCTTTAAGAAGCTTTTCAATTAAATAAATTGATGATGATTCTCTAATGTCGTCGGTTTTTGGTTTGAAGGATAATCCCCAGATGCCAATAGTTTTATTTGCGAATTTATTATTAAAGAGTTTTGCCATCTTATTGAAAATGACATTTTTCTGGAACTCATTTGCATTTTCGACTGCCTTGATTACTTTCAGCTCGTAGCCATGGTTGTGGGCAGTTTTAATGATGGCCTTGACATCTTTTGGGAAGCAGGAACCGCCATAACCTGTACCCGGGTACATGAATTTGCTTCCGATCCTTGAATCGCTGCCGATCCCTTTCCTCACCTGATTTATATCAGCTCCGAGGATATCGCAAAGATTTGCGATTTCGTTTATAAAACTGATCCGCGTTGCCAGCATAGCATTAGCCGCATACTTGGTTATCTCAGCAGATGCTATATCCATAAATAAGATCGGGTGGTTATTCAGCACAAATGGCATATAAAGCCTTTTCATAATTGCGGCTGCATCATCATTATCGATACCGATCACTATTCTTTCAGGCTTGAGAAAATCTTCAACAGCAGCTCCCTCTTTGAGGAATTCAGGATTGGAAGCTACGTCGAAAGATATCTTTGATTTACGTTTATCAAGCTGATTCTGAACAGCTTTCCTTACCTTTTCAGATGTACCGACCGGAACGGTGCTTTTTGTAACAACCACAAGATGGCCTGTCATGGCAGCCCCAATCTCAGCGGCAACTTCCTTAACATGCTTCAGGTCAGCGTTTCCATCTTCTCCGGGAGGTGTCCCTACTGCAATAAAAATCACTTCAGCGTCCTTAATCCCCTCTTTCAGGTTGGAGGTGAAGAACAACCGTTTCTTTTCGACATTGTGTTGAATCATGCTTTCAAGTCCGGGTTCATAAATAGGGACCGAACCATCGTTCAGCTGCTTTATTTTTCTGCTATTATTATCAATACAGGTGACTGTTACCCCGCTTTCTGCAAAACAGGTTCCTGTGACCAGTCCAACATATCCGGTTCCTACTACAGCAATTTTCATAGATGTTTTTTATTCTGAATTAAATTCTGTTAAATGCAAAGATAATAGAACCTGTGAATATCGGAAATTCCTCTTGATGCAACTGGAGTCGGGCGTCTGGCTTCATGTTTTAAGAATAAAAAATGAAGAGTTGCAGGATATCTCTGCCGTCCTTATTAAAATAAAAGCATTAATCACTCAAATACCTGATATTAATAACATAATGGCTTTTTAAGCCTCCTTCTTTGCGACAGCAGAGAAGAGGGTTTGGGGGATGAGTACGTGTGATCCGGTTAAGCAAAATGGTGTTTAGACGCGTGAGTACATGTGATACCTGAAAAAATGGGGTGGTAACCTCATGAAAATCTTCCATTTATTGTGGCTTTTTATAAAAATAATCCTATCTTTGCGAACCATTTTTTTTCAAAATAATGTCTAATTTATTAATTATTAGTTTTTTAAATTCCAATTATGACTGAAAGCAAGAAGAAAACAACCAAGAAAGAAGTTGTTGAAAAAACCGAAGACACTGTAAAACCTGTTAAAAAGATTAAGGTTAAAGAGAGTAAAGAAAAGCTTATTGAAGAGGCACTTGAAGAAGTAACTCTTAAAGAGAACGAAGAAATTGCTGAAAAACCTGTAAAAGTGGTAATAGCTGATGAATCTGAAAAGGCTTTTGAGATTGCTGAGGCTGAGGAAAAGGCTTCTGAGATAAGGAAGGAAAAGAAACCCAAGAAAGTAAAAGCTGAATCAGAAAACAAAATCAAATTTGAATCCCGGAGCACTACATCGAATGAAGAATTTGACTGGGATAGTTTTGAAAGCGAGGAGATGAAAAACTCTCCGAAGCATAAGGAATACGAAGAATTGTACGATGAAACTCTCTCCACAGTAGCTGTGGATGAAGTTGTTAAAGGTACTGTAATTCAGATGACTCCCCGCGAAGTTGTAATCAACATTGGTTATAAATCAGAGGGTGTAGTGAGCCTGAATGAATTCCGTTATAACCCGAACCTTAAAGTAGGTGATATAGTTGAAGTTTATGTCGAAAGTCAGGAAGATAAGAAAGGTCAGCTTCTGCTTTCACACAAAAAAGCGCGTGCAATCAATTCATGGGACAGGGTTAATGCATCACTTGAGAAAGATGAAATAATTACCGGTTACATCAAGTGCCGCACAAAAGGCGGTATGATCGTTGACGTCTTCGGTATTGAAGCATTCCTGCCGGGGTCACAGATTGACGTCAAACCAATTCGCGACTATGATGTATATGTTGGTAAAACAATGGAATTCAAGGTAGTTAAGATTAACCAGGAATTCAAAAACGTAGTTGTATCGCATAAAGCTCTTATAGAGGCTGAACTCGAACAGCAGAAGAAAGAGATTATTGCCAAGCTTGAAAAAGGACAGGTTCTTGAAGGAACCGTAAAAAATATTACATCGTATGGCGTGTTCATCGACCTTGGTGGTGTTGATGGACTTATACATATCACCGACCTCTCCTGGGGAAGAGTCAATCACCCGGAAGAAATCGTTTCGCTCGACCAGAAGCTCAATGTCGTTATTCTTGATTTTGATGACGATAAAAAGAGAATCGCTCTCGGGCTGAAACAGCTTACCCCGCATCCATGGGATTCAGTTGATCCCAACATGAAGATCGGCGACAAAGTAAAAGGCAAAGTTGTCGTTATGGCAGATTACGGTGCATTTGTTGAAATAGCAACCGGAGTGGAAGGTCTTATTCATGTCTCGGAAATGTCCTGGTCACAACACCTGCGCAGCGCCCAGGAATTCATGAAAGTGGGCGACGAGGTTGAAGCTGTCATTCTTACCCTCGACAGGACTGAAAGGAAAATGTCGTTGGGGATCAAACAGCTCAAACCTGATCCATGGCAGAATATTGATGAAAAGTATACCGTAGGTTCAAAACATATAGCCAAAGTCAGGAACTTCACCAACTTCGGAGTTTTTGTTGAGATTGAAGAAGGTGTCGACGGACTTATACATATCTCAGATCTTTCATGGACTAAGAAAATAAAGCATCCTGCTGAATTCACGGCTATCGATGCAGAAATTGAAGTGGTAGTTCTTGAAATTGACAAGGAGAACAGGCGCCTCAGCCTCGGTCACAAGCAACTGGAAGAAAATCCGTGGGATGTTTTTGAAGGTCTCTTTACTGTCGATTCAGTTCATGAAGGTACTGTTATGGAAGTTTTCGATAAGGGAGCAGTTATTGCTCTTCCTTATGGTGTTGAAGGCTTCGCAACTCCCAAAAATCTTGTAAAGGAAGACGGAACCATTGCAAAAGTTGATGAAAAACTGATGTTTAAAGTAATCGAATTCAATAAATCTTCAAAGAAAATTATTGTTTCGCACAGCAGAATATTTGAAGATGAGAAGAAGGCTACAGAAGCACCAGCGAAGAAATCAGAAAGTGATACTCCCAGGAAATCAACAAGAAAACCCAAGTCGAATGCTGAAAAAACAACACTTGGCGATATCACACAGCTTGCCGCTTTAAAAGAAGAAATGGAAGAAAAAGAGAATAAAGCTTCCAAGAAATAGAAATTTTCTTTATATTAGGGCTATCAAATTTTATTACTATGGATTTCAATATTGAAAGCCGGAATAACTGCACGGTAATTCAGATACAGTCAGAGAAGCTGGATACTCATATAGCTCCTGCACTTAAATCTGAACTTGTGCTTGTTTCAGGCAAGGGCGAAAAAAATATCATCCTTGACCTTGAAAAGTGTCAGTACTGCGACTCATCAGGTCTGAGTGCTATCCTGGTAGCCAACAGATTATGCAAAAATGCTGGTGGTACTTTCGTTCTATGCGGACTAAATGAAGCAGTTGAACGTCTAATCACTATTTCTCAGCTCGATACTGTCCTGACAATTACAGGATCAGTAGCTGATGCAGAAAAAATGATATCCTGAAGCAGACAGCACTGCAGATTGCCGATGAAATTAACAGTACTTGGCAGTAGTTCTGCATTGCCAACATCAGAAAGATTTCCCTCCGCTCATGTGCTTAATGCACATGAGCGGTTGTTTTTAATAGACTGCGGAGAAGGAACCCAGATGCAGCTCCGCAAAAATAAAATCCGGTTAGGCAAGATAAACCATATCTTCATCAGTCATCTTCACGGTGACCATGTTTTCGGACTTTATGGATTATTATCCACATTCAGCCTGATGGGACGAACTTTACCACTCCATCTTTATGCTCCTGAAAACTTCAGGAATATGCTCCATTCACACCTGAGTGATTTTGATATCCACCTCAGTTTTGATATTGATTTCAATCCACTTGCTGGAAATGACCCTGCTAATATTCTGAATGATAAATACCTGACAGTAACCGCATTTCCTCTTGAGCACAGGGTACCCGCGTTCGGATTTATTTTCAGGGAAAAGCCCTATGACAGAAATATTATTAAAGAATATATCGGGAAATATGATATTCCTCAGGTCAGAATACCAGCGATTAAAAAAGGAGAAGATTTTGTAACAAAAGAAGGTGTGACCATAAAAAATGAAGAAATCACTCTTCCCGGTCCTGAACCTCTCTCATATGCATACTGCAGCGACACAAGGTATTTTAAACGGCTTTCTTCTTTCGTCAGAAGCGTAAACCTGTTATATCATGAAGCCACATTCGATAAAAGCCTTGAGGAACTTGCTTCGGTAACCGGCCATTCAACAACTGCTGACGCAGCCAGGACAGCTTCTGAAGCAGGAGTGGGAGCACTGTTAATTGGCCATTTTTCAGCAAGATACAAGAACTTAACCCCTCTTGTCGAGGAGGCGAGAGCTCTCTTCCCGTTAACTTTTCCGGCTATAGACGGTTGCTCCTATGAGGTAGGAAATGTAAGCTCTCCTTTATAAAAGAATTTCTATCTTTGAAAACTTTTTACACTTAATTTAATCAGGTTGCAGGATAAAATACTCATACTCGATTTCGGATCTCAGTATACTCAGTTGATAGCCAGGAGAATAAGGGAGTTGAATGTATATTGCGAGATTCATCCTTATAACCAGTTTCCTGCCCCGGATAGTAGTGTTAAAGGTGTTATCCTTTCGGGGAGCCCGGCTTCAGTCCGCGATAAGAATGCTCCGGTTCCTGACCTGGCAAAAATTAAAGGTCATATCCCACTGCTTGGCATTTGTTATGGTGCACAGTACCTTGTACATGGTTTTGGAGGAGAGGTCATGCCTTCAGAAACGCGCGAATATGGCAGGGCAAACCTGATATCAATAAACACAGGAGATCCTTTATTTAAAAAAGTTACACAGGGAACACAGGTGTGGATGTCGCATGGCGATACAATTGCAAAAGTTCCCGGTAATTATGAAATCACAGGATCAACTGCAGACGTAAGTGCAGGAGCATTTCACATTAAAGGTGAAGAAACATGGGGAATACAGTTTCACCCGGAGGTATATCACACTGCTGAAGGGAAACAGATACTTGAGAATTTCGTTTCCGGTATATGCGGATGTTCCCGCAGCTGGACACCTGATTCTTTTGCAGAATCAACAATTACAAACCTTAAAAATCAGCTTGGTAACGAAAAAGTTTTACTTGGACTTTCAGGCGGGGTCGATTCTTCTGTTGCTGGTACATTGATCAGTAAAGCGATAGGCAAAAATCTGACCTGCATTTTTGTAGATAACGGTCTCCTCCGGAAAAATGAATTTCATAATGTTCTTGAATCATACATTGGATTTGGATTAAATGTAATTGGTGTAAATGCTGCCGACAGATTTTTAGATCAGCTGGAAGGAGTCAGCGATCCGGAGAAAAAAAGGAAAATAATCGGTAAAGTATTTATTGATGTATTTGAAGAAGAAGCATATAAAGTAAAGGATGTAAAATGGCTTGCTCAGGGCACGATTTACCCCGATGTAATTGAATCTGTTTCAGTTAACGGACCTTCCGCAACTATAAAATCACATCATAATGTGGGTGGATTGCCTGAGAAAATGCACCTGAAGATAGTAGAACCTCTCCGGCTTCTGTTCAAGGATGAAGTGAGGAGAGTAGGGCAGGCTCTCGGATTGCCTGATTTTATAATTAAACGGCACCCTTTCCCCGGCCCCGGACTTGCCATCAGGCTTATTGATAAGATATCAAGAGAGAAGCTTGATATGCTTAAGGAGGCCGACGAAATATTTATCGAAGGATTGCGGAAGTATAACCTGTACGATTCCGTCTGGCAGGCAGGAGCTATCCTTTTGCCGGTTCAGTCCGTCGGAGTGATGGGTGATGAAAGAACATACGAGAATGCCGTTGTTCTGAGAGCTGTCAGCTCAACTGACGGTATGACTGCAGACTGGTCGTACCTTCCTCATGAATTTCTGCGGACAATTTCAAATGAAATAATAAATAAGGTCAAAGGTATAAACAGGGTGGTTTATGATATCAGCTCCAAACCGCCATCAACAATTGAATGGGAATAGGAGAGACGCCCAATTTGGGCGTATCATTATCAAAATGCCGGATTTTAAAATTAGAAATTAATAATTATAAAGTGAAGAATTTATTAAAAAGTAAGTTGATTGTGTTTCTGCTGCTGGCAAACAGTTTGCAGATTCATTCCCAGGCTTTAAGTGAAGAGACATTCAAGATCGGAAGAACCCTGGGGCTCATTGATGCATTCTATGTCGATACCACAAATATCTCCCGGCTCACTGAAAAAGTGATAATCAGTCTTTTACAGGATCTCGATCCTCATTCAACATATATTTCTGCAAAGGATGTAAAAGATATGAATGAGCCGCTTATTGGAAACTTTGAAGGCATAGGGATTCAGTTCAATCTCCTTCATGATACGATAATAGTTATTGAGCCATTGGCAGGAGGACCATCAGAAAAGGTAGGTCTGCTTGCGGGCGACAGGATACTTACCATCAATGGTGAAAAAGTTACAGGAGTAAATATCACAACCAATGGAGTCAGGAAACGGCTGATGGGGGCAAAAGGAACAACTGTTAATTTAATCGTTTTCAGGAAAGGTGAAAAAAATACCCTTGATTTCTCCATAATCAGGGATAAGATTCCCATAAACAGCCTCGACGCAGCATATATGCTTGACGCCGAGACAGGCTATGTAAGGTTAAATAAGTTCGCTGCAACAACTGATGGAGAGTTTAAAACTGCACTGGTAAAGCTCAGAAAGGGCAACGTGAGAAATTTTGTTATTGACCTGAGATCCAACGGAGGCGGAATCATGACAGCTGCGACTGATCTGGCCAATCATTTTTTTACAGATCAGAAACTTCTTGTCTACCTGATCGGAAGAAAAACGCCCAGGCAGGAATATAAATCTACAGGATCAGGTGACCTTACCTCAGCAAGGGTCGTTGTTCTGACAGACGAAGGATCTGCTTCTGCCAGCGAGATATTTGCCGGTGCTATCCAGGACTGGGACCGCGGAATTATTATCGGCAGGAGAACCTTTGGAAAAGGACTTGTGCAGAATGGATTTTACCTTACCGATGGATCTATGATCAGACTTACAGTTGCCAGATATTATACTCCTACTGGACGATTAATTCAAAGCCCTTATAATGAGGGTTATGACAAGTATATGAAGAACTTTTATAAAAGATTTACTGACGGAGAAATGATATCCGCTGACAGTGTCCATTTTCCGGATTCCCTTAGATATAAAACCCTCGTAAATAAGCGTACTGTTTATGGCGGCGGAGGTATTATGCCCGACGTGTTTGTTGCAGTTGATACAGCCAACTTCACGGATTATTACAAATCACTGGCCAGGAAAACTGTTTTTGGTTTGTTTGTAACTGAATATGCCGATAAAAACAGGTCAAGGATAAACAGTGAATTCAAAACTTTTGATGATTTTAAGAATCGGTTTGAGTTTTCTGCTGATGATATCAAATCCTTTATAAAAAGGGGGGAAGACTCAGGAGTCAAGTATAATGAAAGCCAGTTCAGGACATCTGAAAGTGATATACTTCTTGCGCTTAAGGCTCTTGTAGCAAGTAACATCTGGCAGTTAAATGAATATTACCAGATCATAAATGAAAAAGATCCTGTAATTGACAAAGCCCTGAAAGTCATATCAGATAAAGAGACTTACAACAGGATACTGAGTTATAATTAACTATACTGTTAAATTTTCTTAGCTGTAAGAAAGTATTCGTATTTTTTTGTAGGGTCAATTGTGTCAGTTTCTTTATACGATAAAACTAAATTAGCTCCATCGATATTAACATCAGTTACCAGATCGTTAACATACAATTGACTAATAGTAATAGTGACACCATTTAATACCCAGGAGAAGAGGTAGTCATTTGTACCTTCAGAATAAATTCCGGATCCCCCTTCAACAAACTGATATACCATTTCACCAGTTCCCAAAAATTCTCCTGTTTTGTGCGAAAGACACCCATAATTAAGATAGACAGACAAGACAATAAACTTTTCATAATTGACATTAATACATTTACTAACAGGTCTTGAATAATCCAGTATGTGATAATTCTTTCCAATCTTTATTAAACTGATTAATAAGTGCCAGTTTTTTCCCCCTGGAAAACCCTTTAATCTGTTTTTCCCTATCTATTGCTGAATCAATTGAATCAAACCTTTCAAAATAAATCAGTTAATCAACATTATATTTCTGTGCAAATCCCTTTATTTTCTTTTGTTTATGTTCATAACACCTTCTCTCTAAGTCATTAGTAACTCCGGTATAAAGAACATTATGATATGTATTTGTCAGGATATAAACATAATATACCCGGGTTCTCATTTAACTAACAGATTATTAATGACATTTATGATGAAGACCAAATTACAAAAAATCAGGAGATTCCTCGCTGGCTCTCGGAATGACGTGGCGAGATTGTGAGGTATAGGGGGAAAGAAGTGGCGATTCGCAAACTTTATTTTGACTCGTCCTAAAAAAAGTTTACAGATTAATAATTAAATCCTGATATCAATTTACACTTTTGAACTCTTTCGATATTTTTCAGCGAATCGCCACTTCTTTCCCCACCCCCTGTAAAATAATAAATTGTCATTCCGAGCGTTAGCGAGGAATCCCCGGCTCGCGTGAACATTCACCTTCAGTTATTCAGACAAACAATCACAAATCAGAGATGCCTTGTCCCGCTTAGACCTCACCGGAGGTAATCTACTGGATTCATGGTATGGACAATGGAGAGACACCCATATTTTCTATAAATAAATCTCTTATTTGCTACTAATCAAATAGTTATACTTTAATGAAGCTGAAAACCGCTCAAAACAGGAAAAAGATCCTGTAATTGACAAAGCCCTGAAAGTCATATCAGATAAAGAGACTTACAACAGGATACTGGGTTATAATTAACTATACTGTTAAATTTTCTTAGCTGTAAGAAAGTATTCGTATTTTTTTGTAGGGTCAATTGTGTCAGTTTCTTTATACGATAAAACTAAATTAGCTCCATCGATATTAACATCAGTTACCAGATCGTTAACATACAATTGACTAATAGTAATAGTGACACCATTTAATACCCAGGAGAAAAGGTAGTCATTTGTACCTTCAGAATAAATTCCGGATCCCCCTTCAACAAACTGATATACCATTTCACCAGTTCCCAAAAATTCTGTATGAGATTCCTTCTTTATATCATTCTGGTACATAACAACAGTTCTTTCAAATACTTCCCATTTACCTATTATTGCCTCATTTAAAGGTTTTTCCTTTTTGCAGGATGTTATTGTAAGGAATAATAGTATTGAAAGTGCAACCGGAATAAGACTAAATTTCTTCATTATGTATTGAATTATATTTCTATCAAAAAGATTTCTGTTTTTCCAGGAAACCACAAAAATAACAACCTATTTCATTTATTAATAAAAGATTTCGTAAAAAATCTGATTATAGTGGTAATTAATTAATTTTGATCATCAGGTTATAAAATGAAATTTGTAGCAAAGACTTTGTACGGGCTTGAAAATGTCCTTGCGGTGGAACTGGAAGGGATGGGTGCAACCCGGATAAAAACATTGAACCGGGCAGTATCATTCAGCGGGAGCATGGAGTTGCTGTACAGAACGAATTACTGTTTAAGGACAGCACTTTCGATCCTGGTGCCGGTTGCTGATTTTATGATAAAATCAAAAGAGGACCTTTATAAAAAAGTCTCCGAAATTGACTGGTCCGTCATAATGAATCCCGAGTCTACATTTTCGGTTGTCCCGGTTGTAAATTCCGGACTGTTTGAACATTCAGGGTATCCCGGACTTATATTGAAAGATGCAGTTGCTGATTATTTCCGGAACAAAACAGGAAAAAGACCTTCTGTTGATACAAGTGATCCTGATATCCTTATTAACCTGCATATCAGCAATGAGAGTGTGACAGTTTCTATAGATTCATCAGTAATCCCGTTATATAAAAGGGGTTACAGGGCAGAACAGGGTATTGCCCCTCTGAATGAGGTTCTTGCAGCAGGTATCCTGATGCTTTCAGGGTGGGATGCATCAGCAACACTGACAGATCCGATGTGCGGTTCAGGAACTTTATTGATTGAAGCCGGGCTGATTGCAAGCCGGATTCCTCCGGGAAAATTCAGGAGTCTCTTCGGCTTTACAAAGTGGAAAGATTATGATGAGTCACTGTTTCTAAAAGTAAAACGGGAATGTGAAAATCAGATGATTGAATCCCCGTGTCAATATCTTCGGAAGTGATATATCAGAACAGGCTGTCAGACAATCTGCTGCAAATATCTCTAAAGCAGGACTCACTGATCGGATTATCCTAAAAGTTTCTGATTTTAAGGATCTCAAATCAATTGATAATAAAGGATTTGTCGTAATGAATCCTCCATATGGGCAAAGGTTAAAGCCTGATGAGATTGACAAGCTTTACAGCATGATTGGCACCACACTGAAACACAATTTTGCAGGGGATAAAGCCTGGATAATAACATCGGGGAAAGAATATCTTAAGAATATCGGATTGAAGCCAAAATCAAAATATATTCTGTTTAACGGTGCCCTGGAATGTATTCTTGCGGGATATGAGATGTACGAAGGTACAAAAAAGCACAGGGAGAGCTGAAATCATCGTATTGAGAGTGTTTATCATAACAATTACTTACTTTTATCAAAAAATTCCTGAAATTATTAAAAACCGTATCCGGAGATGTTATATTTTGGTAACTTCATATTTTTATTATATTTGTTATTGGAAAAATTAGACCCTATCAAAATAGAAGCTTAAATGAGCTTTGATATCGAGAATTACGTAACTGACCAGGCGAAGAACAATGTTGTCCTTTCCTATAAAGGCAATGTTGATTCGGATGTCATTAACCATATTCTGGACACTGTTGAGGATAAAATGGTTGAAGTAAATGAGCAGTCTAAGCTCAGGAAAAAGGTCTATAATGTCCTGGTTGAAAGTCTGCAGAATCTCTATCATCATGTCGATAAAGTACCTGAAGATTTCGAAGATCAGACATCTGAAAAATTTGGTATGCTTGTTGTTCAGAAAGTCGACTACGGTTATAAAATAATTACCGGGAACTTTGTACATTCTGATAATATTGAAAAACTCGAAGAAAAGATTAAAAGAATCAACAGGTCAAGCCACGAAGAGATTAAGGAACTATATAAATTTATCCTTAATCATCAGAGGATTTCTGCCAAAGGTGGCGGAGGACTGGGCCTTGTCGATATAGCACGGAAAACAGGCAACAAACTTGAATATACTTTTAAAGAATACAATGATAAGTACTCTTTCTTCTACCTTAATATTTTAGTTGACGAAAGAGAGCAATTATAACAAACAATAAATAAACTATTAAATCTGAATAAAATGGAACCGATCATTATCGAAGGAACACCAAAAACCCCTACTGTAAAATTTGACTCAGCAGAAGGTGTATTTGAAATTAAGGGACGTTCAATTCCTGAAAACTCAGTTGAATTTTACAAACCTCTTGTTGACTGGCTCGACAGTTATAAAGAAACTCCTCTGACAAAAACAGTTGTTAATATCAGGCTGGAGTATTTTAACACAAGCTCCTCTAAATGCATCCTTGATGTATTTAAGAAACTTGAAGCCATCCATAAGGCTAAAAATGATGTTGAGGTAAACTGGTATTATGAAGAGGATGATGAAGATATGCTCGAAGCCGGTGAAGATTACGAATCTATCATCAGGGTGCCGTTTAAAATGATTGAAATTGTAGAATAATTCAAATTATTGAGTTGATCAGTATCAGATCGGTTGTTCCAAAAACTAAAGAGGGGCTCTTGCAAAAAGCCCCTCTTTTATTAATAGCCCCTAAAAGGGAGCTTATTTAAATTCGGCATTTGTTGAATCCCCCTGTGGCAAAATTATTCAGGTACCTTTAATTTATTTCCCATTACCGATTCACCCGAATCGAGAAGTTTCTTAAGAAGCCGGAAATATAAAACAAAATACAGAATTATTGTCATCAACCATAAAACCACCACGTTTACAATAAATGTGTCGACATCTTTTCCGAATATGCGTTTTACCGGAGCATAGAAATGTGCTTTAATAAAGTTGCTTTTCGGATCCATATAAACGGGATCAAGCTTTTGTATCAGCTCATTATTAAACTTAATGGATTTTGCAATTTCACTTTCATTTGTCACAAACTCTTCCAGTGATTTATTTCCATACTTATCTCTGAGCTCAATGACTGCTTTAGGGTCGGCGGAATTGATTTTAGCAGCCAGAGCATCTCTCATACCGACAGCATCATTATAGTATTTTATATACGCACTTTTTAATATATCAAGATATTTCAACGCTTCGGTTACTACCTCGATGGAAATTTTCGCGGGAGTCAGGTCCTTAGTAAATTTAAACAGATAACCGGGAGTAATGGCATTTTGTTTATTTATTTCATTGCTGACAAAAAGCAGATTTTTGTCGAATTCCTTACTTCTTGTTCCTTTTTTCAGATCGTTGCTGATATTATCAAGGTAGCTTTTCATTTCAGGATACCAGAAATCTCTTTTGAATCTTGCCTTGCTCTTTGCATAATCATAAGGATAGAATTGCTGCTCGTACTTATTGTCTTTAAACTGTTTTACAGCCAGGGCTTCGTAACCCCATCGGGCGGTTATGAACTCTCCGTAAATCGGAATTTCAACAGGTGAGGAAAGATTCGGATTGAGCTTTTCAAACTTGACCATTATCCCGCTGAGGATAATCTGCGGGATTACCAGGAAAGGAATCAGAATGTAAATTGTAACAACAGCTTTAAAGCTGTCGGAAATCACAAGACCAATCATGTTTGCCCCTGCCCAGCAGGTAAAGAGCACCAGCCAGTACTGAAACCACATACCTTTAATGCCGATTATACTATTGCCAATAATTACGAAAGTGAAAGCCTGGATTGCAGAAATACTTAGCTGGACAAATACTTTCGACAGGAGATAACTGTTCCAGCTCAGGTTAAGAAATGCCTCTCTTTTCAATATCTTTCTGTCTTTAATAATCTCTTCAGCACTCACGGTGAGTCCCATGAAAACTGCAATAATAACCGACATGAAAATATAAACAGGAAGGTTGCTGTTTGAATAGAGCGTATATTTCGGATCACTTGCACTTTCATCAAAATACCTTATCAGGAATGAAAGAGCAAATGCCAGTAGCGGTGCCTCCAACAAGGTAATCAGAATATATTGGATATCAGCTATCTTGGAAAGAACATCGCGCTTAGTGAAAACGATTAGCTGCTTAAATTTATTTGGCGTTTTAAAATTGATCTCGGGGATAGGACCTCCTGATTCAATAATATCCTCTCTCTTTTCTGCCTTGTAATGACTGCTCCAGTCGGCAGGTGAAATTCTTCTGACATCTGTAGGCTGCCCGCTTTCCGTAAAGACCCTTGTTTCAACTATATTGAATATCTGTTCCGGGTTCACATTTCCACAGACATAGCATTCACTTTCATTATAATTTGCCTGTTCTATCTTTCTTTTGAAATACTCGATCGATTCAATAGGGTTACCATTATATATCAGGTACCCGCCAGTATCAAGTATTATCAGCTTATCGAACATTTTGAATATTTCGGACGAAGGCTGGTGGATCACAATGAAAAGCAGCTTACCCTTTCTTGCAAGGTCTTTTAATAGGTCGAGAATGTTTTCTGAGTCGCGGGAGGAGAGTCCGGATGTAGGCTCGTCAAGGAACATAATTGCCGGTTCACGGATCAGTTCAAGAGAAATATTAAGTCTTTTTCTCTGGCCACCGCTTATATTCTTGTTAAGCGGAGTGCCTACTTTCATTTCGCGAATTTCGTGGAGCCCGAGGTGTTTAAGTACACCATCCACTCTTTCAATTATCTCATTATCGGTGAGGTTATCGAAGCAGAGTTTTGCATTGTAATACAGGTTTTCGAAAACCGTAAGCTCTTCAATCAGAAGGTCATCCTGCGAAACATAGCCGATGAGACCTTTTATTTTGTCTTTCTCTTTATGTATGCTTACCCCGTTAATAAGAACTTCACCGTCAAAAGGAGGATTTGTGCCATTCAAAACGCTGAGGAGAGTTGATTTACCAGCACCGCTAGCACCCATTATCCCGACCATTCTTCCGGATTCTTCCCTGAAGCTCATATGGTGGATACCGACCTGGCCGCTTTTGAACCTGTATTCAACATTGTTAACTTCATAAACAACCCTCGAAGCCTTAAATTCCTCTTTGAGGAACTGCATCGTGACATCCCAGTAATAAACTGGTTTAATCTTATAACCTTTTATTGATGATCCCTGACTGAATGGATAAACCTTTTCTTCCTGGAGGAGCTGGCCGTTCATTGATAATTCTCCCGAACCTTTGAACCTGACGAAATATAGCTTCACGGAAGGAACAAACAGTATCCATATCTGGCCTTTCAGTATATCTTTAAAGATGTGTTTAGCTTCTTTCAGATTAAAATTCTTGATGCCATCAATGACCAGGATATTCTGATTATCAGGTATAGAATTGAATGGATTAAGTACGAACCTTTCAATAGATCCATATTCATCCTCGGAAATATTGAGCCCTTCAGCGAGGGTGCTTATAAATCCGAGTTCGAGATTGCTTACTTCCTGCCCTCCTGATTTGCAAAATTCAAGTGCCTGGATAACAACGAAAATTCTTTGCTGCTGGTCAAGTTGTCCCTGTTCGTTGATCTCTTTGCATAGTTTCCTGATCCTTATGGCAATGGCACCTTCACGACGCTCAGTCGTACTCTTTTCCAGCTTTTTCCGGGCTTCGATGAAAGCCTCATCATATTTAGCAAGGTATTCCTTTACAAGCTCCTGGTTAAGCAACCGGCTCAGGAAAGACTCAACAACTCCCCGTCTTTCACTGTCATTGCTTTGCGGTTTTGCAATAATTGCAAATAACTGCATCAGGGTCTCCAGGATCCTCTCACTCATATAAGATCACTTAAATAAATTCGATCTGAAGTTATAAAACCTCCATCTCACCACCAAAAAAACCTGTAGATATTTAACATTATCATACAGGTATATCAGACATTTTATTTCTTTCTTTTCTTTTTCTTCTTCTCAACCGAAAAGCCGAATTTCCCGATAAGCTTTCCTGTCTCATAATACTTTCCATGTGAATAGCAGACAGGGCCGGCATCAAAAAGCCTGAATGCACCTGTTCTTTTATCAATATAATCTTCATCCGCATTAATTGCAACCACTTCAGCGATGAACATATGGTGCGATCCGAGCTCCTTTACCTCTTTAACAATACATTCAATGTTGACAGGCGATTCTTTTATGAGTGGTGCTTTCACTTTTGATGCTGGAATGGGCGTCAGTTTTGTCTCCTTAAATTTATTATGGTCTTTTCCGGAATTTACTCCGCACCAGTCCGTCACAAAAGCTAACGATTTTGTAGTGAGATTGATGACAAATTCACCGTTCTTTCTTATTATTTCATAGGAGTGGCGCGATGGTCTGACAGAAATATAGCACATTGCCGGATCGGTGCAGATTGTTCCTGTCCATGATACTGTAATTATGTTATATTCAGAGGGTTCTGCACCGCAGCTTACCATTACAGCCGGCAAAGGATAGATCATCGTACCTGGCTTCCAGAGAATCTTGCTCATTGTAAAAGAATTTGGTGTTAAAGATACATTTAATAATCAGCCACCATTAAAGTCATAGTGACATATTTACATCTGATTTAAATGTCAAAAAGTCTCCGCTTTCATGTTGGCAGTATATTTGATCAACAAATTGAAATACATTGTAATATGAACTTAAATAATTTCACTCTGAAAGCTCAGGAGTCTGTTCAGAAGGCATTTAATATTGCTGAATCAAAAGGGCAACAGGCTGTTGAATGTGCTCACCTTCTTAAGGGTATAATGAGCGAAGCAGAAGGTATTACAGATTTTCTCTTCGGAAAACTGGGTATCGATACAGTACCATTATCGCGCGATATTGACAGGCTAATTGATTCATATCCAAAAGTATCCGGGGCCGAAGCTTATGTCTCATCATCATTTTCGGAAACGATAAGGAAAGCCAACGACCATGCTGCAAAGATGAAAGATAAATTCGTAACAGCCGAACATCTACTGATGGGTATCGTTGAAACTAATGACAAAGTGTCGGGAATACTTAAAGATCACGGGGTCACAATGAAAGGGCTTAAATCAGCAATTGATGAATTAAGAAAAGGCGCCACGGTTGACAGCCAGACATCCGAGGAAACTTTCGATTCACTGAACAGGTATGCGGTAAACCTGAATGACAGAGCAAGATCCGGGAAACTTGATCCGGTTATCGGTCGCGATGATGAGATCCGCAGAATACTCCAGATACTTGGACGACGCACCAAAAATAACCCGCTGATGATAGGTGAACCGGGGGTTGGAAAGACGGCCATTGCCGAAGGTATCGCTCATAGAATTGTGAAGGGCGATGTTCCGGAAGACCTTAAATCGAAAGTGATCTACTCTCTCGATATGGGTGCACTTATAGCCGGTGCCAAGTATAAAGGTGAATTTGAAGAGAGGCTTAAATCAGTCGTAAATGAAGTTATAGGATCGAACGGCGAAATAATTCTTTTTATTGATGAGATACATACACTTGTCGGTGCCGGAAAATCTGAAGGTGCCATGGACGCTGCCAATATTCTAAAACCTGCATTGGCGCGCGGTGAGCTTCGTGCAATAGGTGCAACCACCCTGAATGAATACCAGAAATATTTTGAAAAGGATAAGGCTCTCGAGAGGAGATTCCAGGTAGTGATAGTAGATGAACCCGACAGAGATGACACGATATCGATACTCAGAGGTATACGCGAAAAATATGAAACACACCATAAGGTTATAATCAGAGATGAGGCAATAATTGCAGCGGTTGATCTTTCAACAAGGTACATAACCGACAGGTTTCTGCCCGACAAAGCAATTGATCTTATTGATGAAGCAGCTTCGAGGCTCAGGCTCGAGATGAATTCCGTGCCTGAGGAGATCGATGAAGCAGACCGTACAATCAGAAGGCTTGAGATTGAAAAAGAAGCAGTCAGACGCGACGGAGACAAAGACAAAGAGAATAATATTTCACGTGAATTGGCTGATATGCAGTCCAGGAGGAACGAAATGAATGCTTCCTGGAAATCAGAAAAAGAAATGATCGGAAAGGTGCAGACAAAAAAGGAGGCAGTCGAAACGCTCCGCTTTGAAGCTGATCAGGCAGAAAGGGCTGGTGATTATGAAAAAGTAGCTGAAATCAGATATGGTAAAATAATAGAGCTTGAAAAAGAGATAGCCGATCTGAAAAACCAGATAGAAAAAAAGAGAAAGAAGGGTTCTCTTATTCAGGATGAGGTTCGATCAGAGGATATCGCAGAGATAGTTTCTAAATGGACAGGTATACCTGTCTCCAGGATGATGGAAAGCGAAAAAGTAAAACTGCTGCGCCTTGAGGAAGAGCTTCATAAAAGAGTGGTTGGTCAGGATGAAGCCATAACGGCAGTTGCCGATGCTGTTAGAAGATCGAGAGCCGGACTGCAGGACCAGAAGAGGCCCGTAGGATCATTTATTTTCATAGGGACTACCGGTGTTGGAAAAACCGAACTGGCAAGGGCGCTTGCAGAATTCCTTTTTAATGATGAAAATCTTATGACACGTATCGATATGTCGGAATACCAGGAGAGGCATTCAGTGTCGCGCCTTATTGGTGCACCTCCAGGATATATTGGTTATGAGGAGGGTGGCCAGCTTACTGAAGCAGTGCGGCATAAACCATATTCAGTTGTCCTGCTTGATGAAATTGAAAAGGCCCATCCTGATCTTTTTAATCTTCTGCTTCAGGTCCTTGATGAAGGAAGACTTACCGACAATAAAGGACGGACAATAAACTTCAGGAATGTGATCATCATCATGACTTCCAATCTTGGATCTGATATAATAAGAGACAGGATGGAGAAGTGGCATAACAAAATGCCTGAAAAAGAAGAAGAAAATCTCCGAAATGAGATTTTCCAGCTTCTCAGAAAATCCCTGAAACCGGAATTTCTGAACAGGGTCGATGAAATAGTTATGTTTAAACCGCTTAATATTGAGCAGATTAAAGAGATAGTCAGGATACAGATGAACATAGTCGCACGTATGATGAAGAATCATAATATAGAGCTTGATATTACCGATGAGGCAATAGAGTGGCTTACAGAAAAAGGATATGATCCCCAGTTGGGAGCAAGACCTGTAAAACGATTGATTCAGAAGGAGATAATTAATGAACTTTCAAAGGAGATAATTGCAGGAAAAGTGGCAAAGGATTCAGTTATAAAAGTCTCCGTAAAAGGTGGGAAACTATCCTTTAATTAAAAATTCCGTAACCCGGTAGCCGGTAGCCGGTTGCCGGTCACCGGTCACCTCATCGACCTTAAACAGACATCAATATCGTCGTAAATATCAAAAACAGTATGAAGGTTAAGGGTTTCCAGCACCTTCATGACTGCGGGTTCAGGATAGACAAACTTTAAAATACCGTAATTATTACGGGCTGTTTTAAGGATCGACAGCAGACAGCCAAAACCGGTGCTGTCAATATATTGCACACCCTTCAGATTTATAATTACTTTCGAATTTCCTATCCCGAATAATTTACCGATCTGCTCCCTTATTTCGTCGGTTATCAGGGCATTGATTTTATCAGCAGTAAAGGTTATGATGTCTATTTTGTCTCGTTTCTCAATTTTGATCATTTAATTCTGCTTTAGCTTGTTACTGAGCAGGTCATCAAGCTCTTTCACTGCCTCCCCTGTATCATTTCTGAATCTTTCTACATAAGATTCGTATTTTTCTGTCTCTTTTTCCTCTTTTGCCTGAAGTTCTAATGTTTTCAGCATTTCTGCAAGACTGCTCATACCCATTATTGCAACTGATGATTTTGCCTTGTGGGCAAGCATCCCAAGATTGTGATAATTTTTTTCGGCAAGGTTGTTCTTCATGTCATTATAAAACTCAACAACCTGCTGCCTGAACAATATAACAATCTCACGGATTGTTTCATTATCGCCCCCCGACACTGAATCGAGGTATTCAGTATTAATGAACTGGTAATTCATAGTGAATGAAGATCTGATATCTGTTTTCTGAATGCAAAGAATTAAACAAATATAAATATATTTTTCTGATGAAGTAAAATCAATCGGGATTAAAAAGGTTTTTTTGAAAAAGGGAAATTAGTGCTATTTTTATAGTGAGAAAAATCAGATACCATGAAGCACTTTATGAATTACCTGGTTGTAATGTTTCTGTTCATTCCGGCTCTGCTGCAGGCACAGACTGACGTAACAATCCGCAAAAAAGATTTCAAAAACGACAGGACCGGATTCGAAACTGCCTGGAAAAATGTGACTGATGGTAATCTTTATTATAAAGATAAAGGTGTATGGTTTGGAAATGCTTATGATGAATATCTGAAAGCAATTTTATATAATGCTGTGAATCCTGAGCTCAATTATAAAATTGGGGTAGCAGCTCTTTATTCCGATCATAAGGAAGATGCTTCAAAATATTTCCAGAAAGTGATCGAAGAGAGACCTGATCTTACTGAAGATATTATGTTCCTTACCGGAAGGGCGCTTCAATATGCTGGAAAATATCCGGAAGCGATTGAAAAACTAAATCTATACCTGAATGCGACAGGTAAAAAGACTGAAAAAAATATTGCGACGGCTAAAAAATGCATTGACGAATGCAACTCTGCAATAGCTATTACTAAAGACACCCTTCGAATAAATATTATAACTGTCGGCTCTGGGATTAATTCAAATGCTGATGACTATTCGGAAGTTCTCTCTGCTGATGGTAAAACAATGTTTTTTGCTTCACGTCGTGAGCTCTCAAAATCAAGCACTTACTATAAGGATACGAAATATGACGAGAATATCTTTTTTTCAACAATAAATAGCGGAGAATGGGGTATTGCTTCCACAGCAGGGAAAGCACTTGCAACCAGCCTGTGCGAAGCTCCTCTGTATCTAAACGGTTCAGGTGAGGAGCTTTATGTTTATGCAGGTTATCAGAACGGGGGAGATATTAAAGTTTCGATGAAGAAAAATGGCAAGTGGAGGACACCTTCCTCAGTCCCGTTCAAAATTAATAGCAGCAGATCGGAAACATCAATGACCTTTTCTCCGGATGGCAATGAAGTTTGGTTTGTATCTGATAAAGGGAAAGCTGGACTGGGAGGCAAGGATATCTATATGGTCAAAAAGATGGGCGAACGCAAATGGTCAAAGCCTGTAAATGCCGGTCCGGCAATTAATACCCCGTATGATGAGGAATCTGTGAGGTTTTCAGATCAGGGTGATACACTTTGGTTCAGTTCAGCAGGACATAATACAATTGGCGGATTTGATATATTCTACAGCAGGAAAGATACTAACGGCATCTGGAGTCAGGCTGTAAACTATGGATATCCGGTGAATACCCCATGGGATGAACTGTTCTATTTTCCTGAGCGTGGTAACGACAGCTCATTCTATTTTGTATCAAACAACAGTGAAAGCATCGGCGGTCTTGATATTTTTCAGGGAAGAATAATGCCTCCTGAAAAAATAATTGTTCCTCCGGCTCCCCTTAAACCTGATACTGTTGTAATAAGGGATACTGTTGTGGTTATAAAAGAGATAATCCAGGCTCCACCGCCACCTCCGCCTGTGGCCCAACCTGTTCCTGAACCTCCGAAGGAATTGATTTTGTATCTTATAGGGAAAGTAAAGGATTCTGAAACCGGCGATCCCGTAATAGCAAAAATTGATTTAATAGACCTTGAAACAAATCTTGTGGTTGCTACCACTGCCAGCTCTGACGCAGATGGCACATATAGAGTAAGACTGCCTGCAAAAAAATCATATATGGCTGATCTGCGTGCCACCGGATTCCTTTCGGATATGAAACGCATTAATATACCTGAAACTTATAAAGAAGAAGTTTATAATCTTGATGTCCCTCTTGTCAGGATTAAAGTCGGAAAAAAGGTAGTACTCAATAATATCCTTTTTGAAACTGGCAAATCGGTACTTACAGCAAGTTCCTATACCGAGCTCGGCCGGCTTTTGAATATTATGCAGGATGATCCAAAAATGAAAATAGAGATCTCAGGTCATACTGATAACACTGGCAGCCAACCTCTGAACTTTAAGCTTTCAGAAGCGAGGGCAAAAGCTGTTGTCGATTTCCTGGTCCAGAAAGGGATTGATCCCTCACGCATGGAATACAAAGGATTTGGTTCACTTCAGCCGATAGCCGATAATGCCACGGCTGCTGGAAGGACCAGGAACAGAAGGGTGGAGTTTAAAATTCTTGAATTCTGATTAGAGTATATTAAAACAAGAATCTGATGAAAAATACTGCATTTACTAAATTTCATGAGGAGGCGGGAGCAAAAATGGTCCCTTTTGCAGGATATAATATGCCTGTGGAATATACAGGGATTAACGAGGAACATATAACTGTAAGAGAAAAGGTTGGTGTCTTTGATGTCTCCCACATGGGTGAATTCTGGGTTACAGGACCTTCGGCGCAAAAGTACCTCCAGTATATAACTTCAAATGATGTGACTGTTTTGTTTGACGGGAAAGTGCAGTACTCCTGTTTCCCAAATGGCAGGGGTGGTATTGTTGATGACCTCCTGGTATACAGGTTCAATACTGAAAAGTACCTCCTGGTTGTCAATGCGGCAAATATTGAAAAGGACTGGAATTGGTGCGTAAAGAACGCAGAAAAGTTTGGGATAAGGGTTGGGATAGACCTCGTAAATGCTTCAGATTGGATGGCTCAGCTTGCTGTACAGGGACCCCTGGCTTTACAAGCAATGCAAAAGCTCACAAAATCGACTGTTAGCGATATGGAATACTATACGTTTAAGTTGATTGAATTCGCCGGAATAAACGATGTTTTGTTTTCAACAACCGGCTATACCGGAGCCGGGGGGTGCGAAATTTATGTTAAAAATGAATATGGTCCGAAACTCTGGAACGCTGTATTTACAGCAGGTGAGGAATTCGGAATAAAGCCGATAGGACTGGGTGCCCGGGATACATTGAGGCTTGAGATGGGATATTGTCTTTACGGGAATGATATTAATGACCAGACATCACCTATAGAAGCAGGACTAGGGTGGATCACTAAATTTACTGATTCAAAGGATTTTATTGATAAGGGCCTTCTGCTCAGACAGAAGAACGAAGGTGTTGACAAAAGCCTTAAGGGATTTGTAATGATCGATCGCGGTATCCCTCGTCAGCATTATGAAGTGGTTGATGATAAAGGTAATAAAATAGGAGAGGTCACTTCCGGTACCATGTCACCAATGTTGAAACAGGGGATCGGTATGGCATATCTTTCAAAGGGATTCTGGAAGACTGGTACTGAGATTTTTATCCGCATCAGGAATAAAGACCTCAGAGCAAAGGTTGTCAATATGCCATTTTATAAGAAGTAGGGTGAAGTGGTACAGTGGTATAATGGTATAGTGGTATAGTGGTATAGTGGTATAGTGGTATAGTGGTATAGTGGTATAGTGGTATAGTGGTGTAGTGGTATAGTGGTAAAGGGTTTAACGCCTTAATGCCTTAATGCCATGAAAAATTAAAACTCTGATGGGGAAGAGAAAGCTTGAGACATGTTTTTCACCGGCTTTGTATGAAGCTGAGCTGCATTCAGATTCAATAGTTGTAATTATTGATATTCTGCGTGCATCATCAGCTATCTGCACTGCTTTTGCGAATGGAGCTGAATCAATTATTCCGGTTGCAGGTGTTGATGAGGCCAGGGAGTACAAAAACCGTGGCTTTTTAGTTGCTGCTGAACGTGACGGATATGTTCTCGATTTTGCCGATTTCGGCAATTCCCCTTTCAATTTCACACGCGAAAAAGTTCAGGGAAAAACAATAGTTTACAGCACCACAAATGGCACCGGGATAATAAAAATGGCTTCCTCATCATCCACATTAGTAATTGGTTCATTCCTGAATATCACGGCACTTACAGGATGGTTGACCAGACAGGAAAAGGATGTAGTCTTATTCTGTGCCGGGTGGAAGAACAGGTTCAGCCTCGAAGATGCAGTTTGTGCAGGTGCATTGGCCGAAAGGCTTATGAAAAGCTCACTTTATTCGACGATATGCGATTCAACTAATGCTGCAATGGACCTATGGACTATGGCAAAAGACAATCTACAAGGATATATCGAGAAAGCGGCACAGCGTTCGCGGCTCCGTAACAAAGGCCTTGATGACTGTATTGGTTTTTGCCTGACTCCCGATTTTACTGAAAAGATACCTTTAATTAAAAATGGAATTCTTGTTGATAATATTTCATAAATAGAGAGTTATTGTGTTAATTAATTAACAATAGGGTCTCTTTTTTATATTATTTTTGTGTAACTGGTTAATCGATTTATCTATTAATAATTGTAAAATATTTACCATGAAAAAACACAACTTTTATGCAGGTCCTTCAATTCTTCCTCAGTACACACTTGATAAGACAATTGAAGGAATTAAGGATTTCGCCGGTTCAGGACTTTCTGTACTTGAGATCTCGCACCGGAGCAAAGAGTTTATTGCTTGTATGAACGACACCATTGCACTTGTTAAGGAACTGCTTGAGATACCCTCAGGCTACCAGGTTATTTTCCTTGGCGGAGGTGCCAGTCTGCAGTTTGCAATGGTACCGATGAATATGATGAATAAAAAATCTGCATACCTGGTTACAGGTGAGTGGGCCAGCAAAGCTATTAAAGAGGCTAAGTTTTTTGGCGACGCTGTAGAAGTTGCTTCTTCAAAGGATAAACTATTTAATTATATCCCGAAAAGCTACTCTATCCCTGATGATGCTGAGTATTTCCATATCACGACAAATAACACCATCTACGGTACAGAGCTAAAGAATGATCCAGATGTAAAAATTCCGCTGATAGCCGACATGTCATCAGATATCTTCAGCAGGCCCGTTGATGTATCAAAATATTCTATTATTTATGCAGGTGCACAGAAAAACCTGGCTCCTGCAGGTGTTACAATGGTGATAATTAAAGAATCTGTGCTTGGCAAGGTGACACGTCCGATACCGACAATGCTCGATTACAGGACTCATATAAAAGCTGAGTCGATGTTTAATACTCCACCTGTATTTGCAGTTTTTGCAGCTCAACAGACTCTTAAGTGGCTGAAAGAGCTTGGCGGAGTTAAGGCTATTCAGAAAAAGAATATAGAAAAGGCAAAAATCCTTTATGATGAAATTGACAGGAACAAGCTTTTTGTCCCTACAATTAAGGATCCAGACGACAGGTCACTTATGAATATATGCTTTGTTATGGCTGACGGGTATAAAGAGCTGGAAGTTCCGTTTGGAGAATTCGCAAAATCGAAAGGTATGCTTGGAATTGCCGGACACCGTTCTGTGGGCGGATTCAGGGCATCAACCTATAATGCCCTGCCTAAGGAAAGTGTTCAGGCACTGGTTGATGTAATGAAGGAATTTGAAAAGAATAATTAAAATCAATTAATATGAAAATCCTTGTCGCAACAGAAAAGGCTTTTGCTCCTATAGCTGTTAAACAGATCCGCATGGTGATCGACTCCGCCGGTCACCAGCTTGCGTTACTGGAAAACTATAAGAATGTTTCAGAGCTGCTTACCGCAGTTGCTGATGCTGATGCCATGATTGTAAGGAGCGACCTCGTGACACCACAGGTTCTTGACGCTGCCAAAAAACTCAGAATTGTCGTTCGTGCCGGAGCAGGTTATGATAATCTGGACCTGCCTGCCTGTACTGCACATAAGGTTGTGGCAATGAACACTCCCGGACAAAATTCAAATGCTGTTGCTGAACTGGCATATGAAATGATGCTATACCAGGCACGGGGAGGATTTGCCGGAAAATCGGGCAGTGAGCTCAGGGGCAAAACTCTGGGACTGCACGCGTTCGGTAATGTCGGAAAATATATGGCAGAAATTGCAAAAGGATTCGGAATGGATGTTTATGCATTCGATCCATTTGTTAATGAGGATGTTATGAAGAAATCAGGAGTAAAAACCTGCCAAAAGGTCGAAGATCTTTATTCGAATTGCCAGTATGTTTCGCTACACATGCCTGCAAACGATAAAACGAAAAAATCGATTGGTTATGACCTTATGAAAAAAATGCCTGAAGATGCAGTGCTTGTTAATACGGCCAGGAAAGAAGTTATAGATGAAGAGGGTCTGCTGAAGATCTTTGAAGAGAGGCCGGATTTCAAATATCTTGCCGATGTTGAACCCGATTGCAAAGCTGTATTTGAGGAAAAATATAAGGGAAGATTCATTTTCACTGCCAGGAAAATGGGTGCTCAGACCGAGGAAGCTAATATAAATTCAGGTGTTGCTGCAGCAACGCAAATTGTAGATTATTTCAAAACGGGGAACGAAAAATTCAGGGTAAATAAGTAGAATTAATAGGATTTCTGATGGCAGTTGTTAAACCTTTCAGGGGACTCAGACCTCCCCGTGAAATAGTTAAAGAATTGGCGTGTCTTCCTTATGACGTTATGAATACTGATGAGGCAAAGGCTATGGCCGCGGGTAAAGAAACCTCCTTACTTCACATAACAAGGGCAGAAATTGATCTGCCTGAAGGAATCGACACTCATTCTGAAGAAGTATATAAAAAATCGGCCGATAACTTTGCTTTGTGGCAAAAAAAGGGCTGGCTGGTGCAGGATGAGAATCCCCGGTTTTATATCTATGCTCAGACCATGGCAGGAAGAACCCAGTACGGGATTGTCGGATGTGCATCTGTTGATGATTATCTTAATGGGGTAATAAAGAAGCATGAGCTTACAAGACCCGATAAGGAACAGGACAGGATGGTGCATGTCCGAACAAACAATGCCAACATTGAACCGGTATTTTTTACATATCCCGCTGTAAAAGAGCTAGATACAATTGTTAAAAGAATTATAAGGAAAGAGAAACCGGAGTACGATTTTGTTTCTGAGGATGGATTCTGTCACCATTTCTGGGTAATAAGAAATCCTGAAACAAATAAGAAGATCGAGAATCTTTTTGCTGAAAAGGTACCATTTACCTATGTTGCCGATGGACACCACAGAACTGCAGCTGCAGCTCTGGTAGGAAAGGAAAAACGGGAAAACAACCCTCATCATAATGGCAGCGAGGAGTACAATTTTTTCCTTGCTGTACATTTCCCTGACAATCAGTTAAGAATCATTGATTACAACAGAACCATAAAAGATCTTAATGGTCTGTCGGTTGAAGAATTTTTAGCAAAACTTGGACAGGGGTTTGATATAAAGGAGAAAGGCACAAAGATCTTTAAACCGCGTAAACTCCACAATTTCTCGATGTACCTCGATGGTAAATGGTATAACCTTAAAGCAAAGAAAGGTACTTATGATGATAATGACCCGATAGGTGTTCTTGATGTTACTATTCTGACAAACCTGGTGCTTGCGCCAATACTTGATATACAGGATCTCAGGAGGTCGAAGCGCATTGATTTTGTGGGAGGGATACGAGGGCTTGGAGAACTGAAGAAGAGGATTGACAGCGGTGATATGATGGTTGCCTTCGCACTCTACCCGGTATCCATGAAGCAGCTCATAACAATCGCTGACTCAGGGAATATCATGCCGCCTAAAAGTACATGGTTCGAACCGAAACTCCGAAGCGGACTGGTGATACATTTATTGACCTGAATCTAATTATAATGATTCACAAATGCCTGGTATTGCCGAGAACATCCGTGACTTAAAACGACAGTTCCCACCTTCTGTCAGGCTGGTTGCTGTGTCGAAGACAAAACCGGTCCGCGATATTCTTGAGGCATACAATACGGGTCATAAGATCTTTGGCGAGAACAGGGTTCAGGAGCTTCTTTCAAAAAAGGATCACCTTCCCGGCGATATAGAATGGCATCTTATCGGGCATCTTCAGAGCAATAAGGTGAAATATATAGTGCCTTTTATCAGCATGATTCATTCGGTGGATACTTTCAGGCTTATGAAAGTCATAAATATTGAAGCCAGGGAAATCAACAGGAAAGTAGGCTGCCTGCTTCAGTTCCATATCGCAAAGGAAGAGACAAAATTCGGTTTCAGCATGGAGGAGGTCATCGCAATGATCGAATCACCGGAATTCAAAGAGCTGGATTCAGTAAGGATTTGCGGCGTAATGGGAATAGCTTCTTTTACCGATAATACTAAACAGGTCCGTGATGAGTTCAGGTACCTTGCCGGCAGTTTCAGGACACTGAAAGAAAAATACTTCACGGAAAGCAAAGATTTTGCAGAAATATCAATGGGAATGTCAGGTGATTTCAGGATAGCAATTGAAGAGGGAAGCACGATCGTAAGGATTGGAAGTATTATATTTGGTGAAAGAATTTAATTATAGTTCCGAAGTTTATGGAAAAACTCTCAGTAAAATATCTCGGGCTAGAGCTTAAAAGCCCGCTGATCGTTAGCAGCAGCAGACTTACTTCAACGTTGGGATACCTGAAAGAAGCGGAAGATAACGGTGCCGGTGCAGTTGTTCTGAAATCGCTTTTCGAAGAACAGATAGTGTCACATATCAGAAATTTAACCTCTTCACAGGGATACCCTGAAGCTGATGATTATATTTCATTTTATACTAAATCACAATCAGTCGATAATTATCTTTCTCTGATAAGAAAAGCAAAGGAAAATCTTGGTATTCCGGTAATTCCTAGTATAAATTGCTATTCATCAGGCGGATGGACAGAATTTGCTAAAAATATTGCCAATGCAGGTGCCGATGCGATTGAGATTAATGTCTTTTTCCTGCCGGTAGACAGAAAAAAATCATCGGCACAATGTGAGAAAGTCTATTTTGATCTTATTGAGAAGCTTAAGAAAACAGTTAAAATCCCTATTGCAATAAAAATTGGTTTCAGATTTTCCAATATTTTGTACATGGTTGACCAGTTTTACATGAGAGGTGTCGAAGGAGTTGTAATGTTTAACAGGTTCTATGAGCCTGATTTTAATATTAATAAGATGGAAGTTATCCCCTCTTCAATTTTCAGTAAGGAATTTGAAAAACGCTATGTTCTCAGGTGGATAGGGATGACCAGTGCACAAAATCTCAAGATTTATATTTCCGCCTCAACAGGAGTCCATAGCGGCCAGGATGCTGTCAAATACCTGCTTGCGGGAGCTGATTCTGTTCAGGTTTGTTCAGTTTTATATGATAAAGGCATTCCGTATCTCAAAACTATGAATAATCAGATCCGGGAATGGATGGACAGGAAGCATTTCAACAATATATCTGATTTCAGGGGTAAACTGAATTATAGTAATTACGAAAAACCTCAGGTTTTTGAAAGAACCCAGTTTATGAGGTATTTTTCGTCGGAAGATTGATCAAAAGCTGTGTTAAAAGCACCTGTGAACCGTGGAACTCACTCTGTGATCTTGCACACAGCGTGTACGAGATCAGGGGTGGCTTTTGTGATATGACTGATACAGTAGCTTCTTTTACCTTTCCAGTAAAGAAATTAATTCAAGGGTAAGATCAGATTTCTCATTAGTCCCCGCCAGCGGGCTATCTTGTATTATTTTGATTATTTCATCTTTCCGGGCCCTGCTGCTGCTATGGACAGATTCTTCTATGACTGTCATACATTCAATAGCTGTAGCATAATCACCTTTCAGGAAGACTTTGGCCATATCGGTAAGATAATCTGAATAGTCGAGTCCGGATTGCCAGCATGATGCAACTAACATACTTATAGTATGTGCTTTCCATGGTTTCCTGATCTCAGTAACTACTTCAGGGCGCACCGCCTGGTCTTTTAAGTCGTTGAAGAATTCTTCAATGGCCCGTTGTACCGGCTTTTCCTTCGTCTCATCATATAACGAAGCAAGCAATCCGATTGCTCCTTCGAATGGTTCCTTATCTCTGAGCAGTTTTATTGCCTCGGAAATCAGCAAGCTGTTCTTCTTTTTAAGGGTAGCTGATAGTTCCCTTAGTTTCTTTTCTGACCTGATCACAGTGTTAAAATTTTCGACAAAAATAGAAATAGAGTTAATAACCTGTAGCTGTTTTTGAAAAATAAAAATAAAATACTAATTTAGTCGTGGATTACGTTTGATAATTAAATATTTAAAACATGGATAAAAAGTACAGAATCGGTTCGGGTATTATAGTGGTTTTAATACTTGTAATCAGTTTGCTTACCGGCTGTAAAGGCGGGAAAAAAGCGCCTGATAATAATGCAACAGTCGATCTTCCAAAGGATAATGCGGTTATTTTACAGGACATTAAGCAGGCAGAAAAAATATTCCAGGCATTACCTTCTCCTCTTGAGTCAGCAATGCTCATAAAATCGGCAGGAGCGCGATTCGAAGGCAAGCTTCTGAATCCTGTTTCAAGTGTAAACAATTATCTGACCAACAAGTCAATGGCACTCAACCTCGGTGTTTATACCTGCGATCTCAGTTTTGCCAGCCTTTATGAACAAACCCAACTTTTAATCGATTATATGAATGCTGCCAAGAAGATGGCAGACGGACTTGGGATTTTGAAAGCGATTGAACAGGCGGATATCGATAAACTTGAAGAGAATATAAACAACAGCGAAGTCATTATGGACATTGTTTCCAAGACCTTTATGAATTCAAACTCATTTCTTGAGGATAATGGTCAGCCGGCTACTGCTGCTATAGTTCTTGTCGGAGGATGGGTCGAAGGTCTCTATATCTCGACTCAGCTGATTGATATGAAAGATTTTAACGGTAATAAACTGGTTGGCAGGATCATTGATCAAAAGCTTTCAATAGATATACTTCTTAACCTTTTGGCAGAGAGCAAAGGAAATCCGGCCGTTGATGAAATCATGGTTGAGGTATCAAAACTAAAAGCTGTTTTTGATAAAATTAAACTGGATTCCGGGCCTGTCAGTACGGAATATGACAAATCAACAAATTCCACCATTCTGAAATCAGAAGTTAAAACAGACATGACGATGGAAGTATTCATGGAACTTACAGCAGTTGTTGCTCAAATCAGGAATTCATTTGTAAAATAAGAAGAGATATGAGACTATTTAAAAGTATATCATTAATTGCATTATTTGTTTTTGCATATAGCGGGTCAGTAGATGCGCAGTGCAAAGCATTTGCAAGGAAAGAGTGCCTCCCGGAGCTTGGTTCTTATGTACACGACGGGAACTACCATGCAGCTGTTTTGGTAGAGGGTGAGGAGGCAGAGTTATATAAAACTTTTTATTCCGACATGGAGTACAGGGTTGCAATAGTGGGAGAGGGCAAACTTCCGGCTGTTGAATTCAGGATCCTTGATGCAAATAAAAATGTTCTCTATACTAATAAAGACAAGGATTTTGCTAAAACATGGGATTTTAAGCTGCAATCAAGCCAGCAGCTTAAGCTTATTGTAAAAGTCTCTTCGTTTAACCAGCCCGGCGAAAATCCTGCAAACGGCTGCGTTGCAATAATGTTCGGGTTCAAAATGAAGAAATAATATTAAAATCAATAATATTCGTAGGGACGTTGCATGCAACGTCCCTACAATTTTTTAAATCGTCCCTACAAATTTTTTAAATAGTTTGGGAGCCAAATATTTACCTGTATACGATTTTTTACATTTTGTAAGCTCTTCCGGTCTCCCCTCAAAAACAACATTACCCCCCTCTTCTCCACCTTCAGGTCCGAGATCAATAATCCAGTCGCAACTCTTTATAACCTCCTGGTTGTGTTCAATCATGATTACCGAATGTCCGTGATCGACAAGTGCATTAATTGACTTCAGCAGTTTGTTTATATCATGGAAGTGCAACCCGGTTGTAGGCTCATCAAATATGAATAAAATGTGTCCCGTGCCTTTTTCCTGGCTAAGAAAATATGCCAGTTTGACCCTCTGGCTTTCACCTCCCGACAGAGTGCTTGATGATTGACCCATCTTGATATAGCCGAGTCCGACATCCGATAATGGTTTCAGCTTCTCGATTATCCTTTTCTCGCTTCTTCCGGGATGTGCATTAAAGAATTCAATTGCATCATCAATTGTCATTTCAAGCATGTCGAAGATGTTCTTCCCATGATACCTGACCTCGAGAATATCCTTTCTGAATCTCATCCCTTTGCAGACTTCACATGTCAGCTCCACATCAGCCATGAATTGCATTTCCACATGTATTATCCCCTCTCCCTGGCACTCCTCGCATCGCCCGCCTTCAATATTAAACGAAAAATGAGAAGCTTTGAAATTATTCTGAACAGAGGCCTGCTGCTCTGAATAAAGTTTACGGATCTCATCATAAGCCTTAAGATAGGTAACAGGATTCGACCTGCTCGACTTGCCGATCGGATTCTGGTCAACCATTTCAATGCCTGTCAGACTTGTGATATCGCCTGTAATCTCACGAAACTGTCCTGGTTTCAGGTTATTCCCGTTTATGCGGTTAGAAAGGTACCTGTAAAGAATATCCGAAACGAGGCTCGACTTGCCTGATCCGCTGACGCCGGTAACTGCCGTAATTATATGCAGAGGAAACCGGACATCAATACTTTTCAGGTTATTTTCCCTGGCCCCTTTTACCTCGATAAAGCTATTCCATTTTCTCCTTGTGGGGGGGACTGGAACACACAGACGGCCACTTAAATAACCGGCTGTAAGAGATTTATTTGCCGGAGTAAGATCGAATCCACCCTGGAAAACAACTTCTCCCCCCAGTCTACCTGCCTCCGGACCCATATCCACAATTTCATCAGCAGCCTTAATTATCTCTTCCTCATGTTCAACAACAATAACAGTGTTCCCCATGTCGCGCAGCTCCTTAAGCACCCTGACAAGAAGATTTGTATCGCGCGGATGAAGCCCGATGCTGGGTTCATCCAGGATGTACATTGAGCCGACAAGGTTGCTTCCAAGAGATGTTGAGAGATTAATTCTCTGGGATTCGCCTCCCGATAATGAGGATGAGAGCCTGTCGAGAGTAAGATAAGGAAGACCCACATCAATCAGAAATCTGAGCCTGATAGTGATCTCTTTAAGAATCCTCTCAGCAATTGCAAATTCGTCCGGTGGCAGCGAAATATCCGAAAAATATCCATATAGTTTATCTACAGGCATTGAAACCAGTTCCTGGATGTTCTTTCCGTTGACTTTTACATATCCGGCCTCTTTTTTTAATCTTGATCCCCTGCATTCAGGACAAATCGTTTTTCCGCGGTACCGGCTTAAAAGTACACGGTACTGGATCTTGAATTTTTTTTCTTCAAGATGCTCGAAGAATCTGTTCAGCCCGTAGAAATATTTGTTCCCTTTCCAAATGAGCTCTTTCTGATCATCAGTAAGCTGATAATAAGGTTTATGTATTGGGAATCCGAATTGTTCAGCATTGGCTATTAACCTCTCTTTCCACTTCTTCATGGTTTCACCTCTCCAGCATGCAATTGCATCCTGATAAACCGAAAGGTTTTGATCCGGGATAACAAGATTCTCATCTATCCCGATTATCTTGCCATACCCCTCGCAAACCGGACATGCTCCAATAGGGTTATTGAAACTGAAGAGGTATTCAGAGGGTTCTTCAAACATGATTCCGTCTTCTTCAAATTTATTGGAGAAACGCTCTCTGCGGATTCTTTTTTCACCCGGGATAACAACCTGACAGTATCCCTGTCCGGTTTGAAAAGCAGTCTGCGCTGAATCAGCCGCCCGGCTGAAATTATCTGCTGAATGGCTAATTACAAGCCTGTCAATCACAATATTGATCTGCTGGCCGGATTTAAAGTTTTCAAAATTCTTTAATTCATCAATTCTGACCAGTTCTCCGTCGGATTCTATCCTGTTGAATCCCTGTTTATCAAGGAATGAAAAGTATTCTGAAATTTTGATTTTATCAGGTATTTCTCCCGATGAGGTAATAATTACTTTTGTGTCTAAAGGCAGTGCTGCAAGGAAGTCGACAATATCATCAACACTGTGTTTTTTTACCTCTTTCCCTGAGATGGGAGAGAAAGTCCTTCCTGTTCTGGCATATAAAAGTCTTAGATAATCATATATTTCAGTCGATGTGCCAACGGTAGAACGTGGATTACGGGAGTTCACTTTTTGTTCAATCGCAATAGCCGGTGGTATACCATTTATAAAATCAACCTCCGGTTTATTCATCCTTCCAAGAAACTGCCTGGCATAAGACGAAAGGCTCTCAACATACCTTCTCTGCCCTTCAGCATAGATTGTGTCGAAAGCAAGAGAGGATTTGCCGGAACCGGATACTCCGGTAATGACAACCAGTTTGTTTCTTGGAATTTTAAGACTTATATTTTTAAGATTGTGAACCCTTGCCCCTTTGATTTCAATACTGCCGTTCATCCTTAATTTGTGGTCATTTATGTAATTTTCTGGTCAAAATTTTGTTAAAATTCAAAAGTAATACTTTCAAATTGAAAAAAATTGTTTTCTTTTGTGATACGATAAACATCATAAAAAGGAGGACTGCCTATTAAACAACTCTACTCTTGTTAACTAAAAGAGTGAGCTATGAAGAAAATGATGTCCGATTATGAACTGATACAGAGGTTCATAAAAGGTGAGCAGTCGTGCTTTGAACAATTAATCCACCGTCATAAGAATAAAGTATTCGCATATATAAGCTTATATATACGCGATCAGGCTCTGGCAGAAGATCTTTTCCAGGATACTTTTATGAAAGTAATCCAGTCAGTCAGAGCTGGCAAGTACCAGGATAACGGTAAATTTATCTCATGGGTAATGAGAATAGCCCATAATCTTATTATTGACCACTTCCGGAGAATAAAGCAGATGAACACAGTTTCAAATGACGATTATGAATCGGATCTGTTCAATTCGAAAAAATTTGCTGATTCAACTGTTGAGGATGATATGATTAAGAGACAGATACAGAAAGATGTCAGAAAAATGATCACCCTGCTTCCTGACGATCAGCGCGAAGTAGTTATTTTGAGGCATTATGCCGGTTTGAGTTTCAAAGAGATTGCTGAAATAACCGATGTCAGCATTAATACAGCCCTTGGCCGGATGAGGTATGCGCTTATAAACATGCGGAAGATAATGGAGGAGAAGAAGATTAGTCTGACACTTAATTAAGCAGCGACCCCCCAACCCCCCTGAAGGGGGGTTACAATTATTTAACCTCATTTACAATATTATTTATCATAGGCCGTTTTCAAGAAAATAGAAAACATGACGCCTATGGGTTTAAACTCTACTCCTTTTCTTTCATATCGCGAAATTAATACTGACGAGACAGACCTTTTTGAAGATGCATTTGGATTTTATCCTCAGTTCAGCGATGTGATTGATGTTCTGAAACAGGTAAAACCTGTTCCGGCAAAACGGCTGACACGCCGGCTGATAAAAGCTATCCGGAAAAATAACTTTTAATTGTACTTTAAATCACCGGGAGATTCCTCATTTCGCTATGCTCCATTCGGAATGACCATGACTTTATTGGGGATAGGAGAGAGAAGGTGGAATGCCAGCTGCATTCCACCTTCTCTCCCCCCCTTTGTTACCCTAATGTATTGTGTCATTTCGAGCGATAGCGAGAAATCTCATTAACAATATTGCCGCTTTACCATGTTATTCTGAGCGTCAGCAATGTATTTTATTAACACAGGAAAAATTTTCTGTGTTTTTTTTGTTTTATTCAAAATTAAAATAATATCTTTGTGATATCAAATTAATATCATATCAAATGAAACAGGAATTTACAGTAAAACCCATTTCGGGTTATTTTGCAGTGCTGATGGCATTTTTGTTTATCTGCGGTGCAATTGCCGGATTTGCATTTAATATAATCTGGCTTGGAAGCCTTCTTACTCTGCTTTTTGTCTTTACCATGGTCGGTTTCAAGGTGGTTAATCCTAACGGCGCTCTTGTTATGGTTCTGTTTGGTGCATATAAAGGTACTATACGGGAAAATGGGTTCTTCTGGGTAAACCCTTTTTATTTGACCCGCCACATATCACTCCGGGCACGTAATTTCGACAGTGAGCCCATAAAGGTAAATGATAAGATAGGTAATCCTATTAAAATCGGATTCGTGCTTGTCTGGAGAGTCCAGGAAACCTATAAAGCCGTATTTGAGGTTGATGATTTTCAACATTTTGTACTGGTGCAAAGTGATGCAGCTCTCAGGAAGCTGGCAGGTCTCTACCCTTATGATAATTTTGAGGATCATGAAGCAGTTATCGCTTTGAGAAGCGGGGGCGAAGAGATTAACGAGGAACTTGAACGAGAGATCCGCGACAGGCTTAAAATCGCCGGAATAGAGGTGATAGAAGCAAGAATAAACTACATCGCCTATGCTGAAGAGATTGCCAACGCTATGTTAAGAAGACAGCAGGCTACAGCAGTTGTTGCAGCCAGGTTTAAGATTGTTGAGGGAGCTGTTTCAATGGTTGAAATGGCTCTGGAACAGTTATCCATGAAAAAGATTGTCGATCTCGACGAAGAGAAGAAAGCTGCAATGGTCAGTAACCTGATGGTGGTCCTTTGCGGCGATAAAGATGCTACACCAATTGTAAACACAGGGACTTTACATTCTTGATATGAGTGATAAAAAACCATTTGTTCTCAGGATTGACCAGAGGAAGCTGAAAGCGTTGGAAAAGTGGGCTGCAGATGAATTCCGCAGTACAAACGGACAGATTGAGTACATTCTCGATCAGGCTCTTCGAAAATCAGGCAGATGGAAAATAAGAGAAATACCTGACGATACTGTTATTGATTTATAAAGTATATGGAATGGCAGGCAGCAACGCCTGCCGTTTCTGTTCTTAACCTGCTTTTCCCGAGGTGAACCGGGATGTATCCCAAGCTTCCCGCTTTGCTGATCTCTTCTTCTGAAAAGTCTCCTTCGGGACCAATAAGTATTAAAGCATCATTTCCCTTAAAGCAGACCTCACGAATACCTTTCTTTTTATCATTATTATTGCAATGCGCAATCATTAGGATGCCGGAATGAGATGAACTTACAAAATCATCGAAACTACAGGCTGCATTCAGTTTAGTTGAGCTTGCTTTCAGTGATTGCTTCATGGCCGAGATAATAATATTATCCAGCCGCTTAGTTTTTAATCCCAGTTTTTCTGTATTGCGACAAATCAGAGGAGTGATCTCATCAATTCCGATCTCAACACTTTTTTCAACAAACCATTCAAATCTTTCAGGGTTCTTCAGGGGAGAAATTGCAATATGAAACCTGTAATCACGCTTCTCAAAACCTTTAATGATATTGATTATCTTTATTTTACAGGCTCTCTGATCGGGTTCACTTATGATACCTTCATAGAGGTTTCCTTTTCCGTCGATTAGTTTAATCTCTGACCCTTCACCCATTCTCAGAACCCTTACAGTATGCCTCGATTCTCTTTCATCAAGGGTATAATTTTCATCTGTTATATCAGGAGCATAAAAGACCTGCATTGAATTAAGTTTTTACAAAATTAGGGATTTTGAATAATCCCTGGTGTTTCTTTGTGAAAACCTTTGTGTTCCTTTGTGGTCAAATTTTTTATCACGAAGGAGCAAAAAATATTATTTTATGAATATTGGTATCATTTCAGATACTCATGGATGGATACATCCCCGGCTCTTTGAACTCTTTAAAGAGGTTGATGAGATATGGCATGCTGGCGATATAGGGAATATTGAAACAGCCGATCAGCTCTCAGCCTTTAAGCCGCTGAGAGCTGTTTATGGAAATATCGATGATGCAATGGTCAGAAGGGCATTTAAGGAGCAGCTTGACTTTACTGCAGAGGGAATAAGAGTGATTATTACGCACATAGGTGGTTCACCAGGTCATTATACAAGCAAATTAATACCCGGTCTATATGATGATCCGCCAGATCTTTTTATTTGCGGTCATTCCCATATCGCTAAAGTAATGTATGATAAAAAAGCAGGCTTCCTGTTCATTAATCCCGGATCAGCAGGATATCAGGGCTTTCATAAATATATGACAGCCATCATGTTCAGCATCGATGATAAAAATATTCATGATCTGAAACTGATAGAACTGGGGGAGAGGGGCAAGGCTATTTTATAAGGCCATTGAGGTCAGGCTGTTCCTCCGGTTCAGGTTTATTACCTGCAGTCATCCTCTGAAGAAATCTGCCAAGCCTGTCTTCGACAGCAATTACATATATATAAGGTTGTCTTACAGAAGAATCGGGATGTTTCCTGTCTTTTTCCTTAATATTGGCAATTAAGGTATTGTAACTGTTGTTCCCTGCCTTAGTCATTAAGGTTCCCCTTACATAGGAGAAATAGTAATAAGTCGATTCATCAGCTTTCAGGTATATGTCGAACAAATCGCCTGATCGCCGGCGCTGGATCTCAATAAAACCATCAACATAAACATTGACGGGCTGGGTTCCTATATACCCGACACCAATTTTCCCCTTTGATCTGAAGGACGATGAAGCATCATTCCAGTAAAGATTTACATCATTTAAAAGGATTTCGAAATTAAATTCTTTGGGAAGATTTCTTGATGTACCGAAAAGGTCAACCTCTTCTTTTACCTTATTGGCAACCTCAACACCAAGAAGATCTTTCATTCCCTTATTATACATTTCACTGTTAAGATTTACCGGTTTGAGTGAAGGCATCATACGTATTTCATCACTCATTATTTTCAGCGCTTCTTCCGAAAAATAAAAGTCGAAAGCCATAATAGCTTGTATATCAACTTTTCCTGAGTCAAGGGAGTGGATAATTTTACCTGCGCTCGTGAACTTCACAAAGTCGAAATTTGTACCGAAATTAAGTTTCCCTTCACCCGACAGTACACAGTATTTATTGTCAAAAGCGATCATTTCGCCATTAATAGAGGGATCAGCAATTTTTCCAAGTGAAGTTATGAGGTAGCGACCTTTTGCCTTTTCATAATAGAGAAATCCTTTTGAGTTTACTATATTGGCATCTGTCCATGATTTTTGTGCTGACAGGAATGCAGGATAAATATGTATTGAATCGATATTTATAAAAGATCCGGAGAATACCATGTTATCGTTAACATCCCTGGGTTTTTCATTGATCGGGATCATCACATTTTTCGGATCTATATAAGATTTGAACCTGACAGGATAACTTTTAATTGAACTGCAGGTGTTTACTATTCCGGCTGCTCCGTCAAAGGCAAGAAGCTCCTTCTCTGAAAAAAGCCTGACATCTCCTGAATATGAGAAAGCAGGATTAAGCATAAATTTCTGACTGACAGGTATGAATCCTCTTGCGCTGGTTCTTAATGTGTCGACTGTAAGTTCAGGGAATGATATCTGCTGGATCTCTTTATTCTCATCAATGTAATCATAGACCGCGCTGCCTGAATATCTTTTAGTGGATTCAATATCAATTTTTGCCGAATGCAGAATGTACCTGTTGTTAATTGCAACATAGGCATTTTGCATCTGTCTGATTTTTGCACGGCGATCAATGATGATTCTTCCGTTTTCAGGTTGTATAAGCGCATCAGCAATATGAATGTAGTTGATATTATCAGCTTCAATATATTCTTCATTAAGGTGATAGCTCCCTTTCCAGGATGAAAAAGCAATAGTGTCGCTTATAACATTTGTAGCAAAGAATGTTGGTTTATCGAGCTTTTTATAATCCAGTCTAATAAGCTTATCCGGAGTAAGAAGGTCCTTGTCTGATTTACCTTTTTGTTCCATATTCAGTACTCTTGTTCCCATATTATATTCGAAATCTGTCATAGTACAGATATACTGGATCTCAGGGAATTTGACGACTGATGTATCAGTGTTCAGGTGAAACTGAGTCATCTTCGTATCGAAGTTTATGTCGGTGGCAGCATTCTCTGCAATAAATGCGTAACCGTTTGTCGAAGTAGACTTGAGATTATAAATTGCAGTATCAGCCTTTATCGAATTTACAGTAAACCTGAAATGATCGGAGGTTATCCTGGAATCTGTCGTATTTACGATCCCTGATCCATTAAGGGCTAAAGGTGTAAGCTTCAGGGTACCATCCAGGACTGTCCCGTTATCAAACATGTTGAAAGTTTTTCCTTCAGCATTTGTAGCCAGCCACTCATCTTTCTGTGTTAGCCATTTGACTTTAACATTTTCGCTGTTCAGAAGAGGGAAAATGCCGGCACTGTCTTTACTGATGGTGAATGTGGTTGCCTGTGTTAGCATTGAATCGGGGAAAAATTTAAACTCTTCAGATTTTGTAGTGGAAGTAAGGTGTTTAAGAGTGCCGCTGCCAATGAGCCCTTCATTGCTCATATTGATGCTTTCATAAAATTTACCCTTAGTACCATAGACTTCAATTCCCTCATCAGGAATGGTCATGTTGAATCCCAGTGAATTGTTTTGTTGTATCGTCAGGTACTGCCGCATCGGCTGTAGGATATTCCCGGCATGAAATTCTCCGACCAGGTTCATGTCGGAGTGGGTATAGTGATCTATATTGTCATATGTAAAAGTGTCGACCCTGAAATAAAAATCTTTCTGCGGGTAAACACCCACCAGTCCCGGTATCTGGTCGTAAAAGATATACGAATAGGTTATTGAGTTAATTATAGGGTATTGTTTAAGACTTTTAAGTCCTGATTTATTATCAGGATCATCTATATAAAGTTCAGCAGTTCCCAGCTGTATGAGGTTATCCACATCTTTTATCACGGGATTTCCTAATGCGTCTCTCTTTTCTGTCTCGACTGCAATTTTTATGGAATCGATTTTCTGAAGCCTGATTTTGAAAGTATCGTAGCTGAATGAGAAATTATGGCCGAAAACAGTGAAGAGGCCTGCCTCCACAACACCATCAAACTCCAAACTCCTGTTTTTCCCGATTACCAGCCGACGGTTGTACGGGTAAATGGCAACCCGCTGAGAATCACTTAAAAAGACACTTGAGACACCATTTACTGTCAACATGTAATTTTTAAGATCAAGGATAGCGTTATCAAGCGGGGCTTTTGTTTCGCTTGTTATGTATAATACATCGTAATCTTTCTCTTTTGCATAAGATTTAAGGAAGTCGGTCACCTTTTTCTTCAGAGTGACCTCATTAAATCTTCGGTCGTAGAACACAAAACCCTTGTTGGCCATATCAATACACATTCCCTTTACTGATTCAACGGGTTTTCCCATCCATTTAGCCAGTTCTTCAACAGGGAATGTCTCAGAATAGTACCAGTCGGCGAATTCCTTCATCTCAACCAGAGGGTGAGAATTATCTATACCGGCGAGCTTCATAAAATAATTTGCATCAAAAAATGATGCTGATTCAAACTGCGCCTGCCCGAGTGCTGCTCCCCTGGCTCTGGTAAGTAATATTTTTGACTCCTTCATGTTCCATGAAAGCATCTCAAAATACATGTCGAGATTGTGGAAAGAATCAAAATAAGGACTTTTAGAAACATTATTATTCCCGCTGTAAAGATTAACCTGCCTCGTGGGGGCATTATATGAAAATCCCAGATTTGAGTGGTAAATCGAATCTTTATCCAGATAGAGTGTCATTGATGTCTCAGCACTTGCCAGGCCTGACCTGGTAAAGTCATATTCCACTGAATTGATTTTCAGGTAAAGTGTATCATTCCTGAAAAGAGTGATTTTTGCAGGTACCTCTTTCGTTCCGGTTCCTTTAATGCTGGCTCCCTCGATAGCAAGACCTCCTTCATAATTTACACCTTCATAAATATTATTCAGTTTGAATTCCCTGGCATAGGTTTCGAATTTTGGGAAATTAGCCCTTTCCTTGTTCCTGAAAGTAATAGCCTGATCTGTAAGTACCCCGTAAACCGGCGACTTGAAGTATGTTTTATGGGTAAGTCGTGCTGAATCGACAGTAAAGTTGTTTTTTGATGTATTAATTGTATAATTATTAATTTCTGCAAATACATCCTCATTTGAGTAACCTGCTTTTTCCCACGTCACTTTACCTGATGTGCCATGGAATTGCTGAATTTCAGGGAAATAGATACCTGACGCATTATAAATCTCAGTGCTGTCTTTTTGCGAATAGCATGTGATTGTGGCATTTTTTATAATGGCATAGAAAACTGTGTCATGAAGAAACTCCATTTTAGAGTTCTTCACTTTCCATCTTATGGACGGTGATTCAGCAAGGATGTTGTCTTTAATCATTAACGTGGTATTTTTCATATACCGGTCGATGCTTTCATTTGTAACCCGCTTATTAAAGACTAACTCACTCAACCCGGTAAGCCAAGAGCCTATAAACTCATTTTTGTGCTGATTGTTAATAAATGTATTCAGAGAAACCAGTAAATCATTGAATTGCGGGACCGGTCTCATTGCCCTGCCATAAAACTGACTGGAAAGATCGATAATCCGGGTCATGTTATCATTACTGAAAGCTGTACTGTCCCATTTTAGAAAGAATGAATTCAGGTTGGCTTTCTGCACCTCATTAAGGTTCGGACCCATTAATATTGTGAGTTCGGCCTTATATTTTGACGGATCGCCTGAAAATGGCGATTTGGCCTGGGAATACAGGTTTGCAGGTACAGATACCCGGATAATCAGACAAATGATGGTCAGTTTCTTTATCATATTCAGATAGCTTCCACTATAGCAATAAAATCTTCTTTTTTAAGGGAGGCGCCGCCAATCAGTCCTCCGTCAACATCCGGTTTTGAGAAAAGCTCCGCGGCGTTTGACGGCTTACAACTGCCACCATATAGTATAGGCATTTGTTTTGCACAATCGTTTCCATATTTCTCTTTCACAAGTCCTCTTATATACTGATGCATCTCCTGTGCCTGCTCCGGAGTTGCTGTAAGACCTGTACCGATTGCCCAAACAGGTTCGTATGCAATGACAATTTTATTCATCTCTTCAACAGGAAGAGTGAATAACCCTTCATCCAACTGACGTTTGACAATGATAAAATGTGTTCCGCCTTCTCTCTCAGCTTTTACTTCCCCACAGCAGAAAATTACCTTTAAGCCGCTGTTAATGGCCAGAACTGTTTTTTTATTCAATAGCCTGTCATCCTCATGATAATATGATCTTCTTTCAGAATGTCCTATTATGACATACTGTGCACCGGTGCTTTTTATCATAAATGCAGAAATTTCACCAGTAAATGCACCTGATGCTTCAGAAGCACAGTTCTGAGCACCTAGTGCCACTTTCCCATTTTTAACAATTTCTGCGACACCCGGAAGATGTATGAAAGGTGTGCATAGTATTACTTCTGCTTTCCCTGAAGGTTTTTCCCTGAAATACTTATCAATTGATTTTGCAAATCTTACACCCTCCTCCAGGCTCATATTCATTTTCCAGTTTCCGGCAACGATTTTTTTTCTCATAAAATAACGTGTTATAATGTAATTATTGTTTAGTGGTTATTTCTATTATTTTCTCTTTTACAGGCAGGTTTGCCCATGACCATTTTCCAATGATCGTGCCATTTTTTAAAAGCATATAACCCGGGTTTGCCCTGATCATTGTCTTAAGGGTTGTTTCATCAGCAAGACAAAAATTAATGCCGTTATTGAATTTTCTGACTTCATCTGATCCAGAGGCAGTGAGCACGTGGAAATCGATCAGGTTACCCATGCAGTAATATCCCAATTCAAACCCCTTCCTTACTAATTCTGGTTCAGTTTGATCCAGCTTTCTGGATATCATGAGAAGTGTATAATTTTTTGATGTTAATATTTGCTGTGTCAGATCATCACCATTAATGGACGTAATGCTGAAGTCGTGGATAGGAGGTTGATATCCTTTTGAAACAAGGACTGATTTCTGTTCCACAAACTTCCAGGTTGAATCGTTTGCCGGGTAATTTTCAAGAGTGAACTCTTTTCTCTGTCCGGCTTTTTCATAAAAGAAAGTAGTTTCATATTTATCACCAGGCATGCCTTCCGGTATTGTCATTTTATCAGTGATATGGGTTCCGGTTTTGTATGGAAGAAAATCTATAACTGGCAGATATCTGAGGTTGTAAAAAATGAACAGAACAAAGAAAACTACCATTATTGACAGAGTTGCCCATTCCCGTGTAATTCCCGGGTGAGGTGATAGCTCTTTCCTTGAAACAAAAAGAAAAACTGCCGGGATCAGCAGAATGATATTCTTCCCGAAAGTCTGCCAGTTGGTCAGATGAATAGCATCACCGAAGCACCCGCAGTCAGAAACCGGATGTGTAAGTGCGAGTATGAAAGTGAGCGGAGTGAATATCATCATCATTATCATCACAATCCAGATACCTGACTTTTGCCTCATATTGAATAAAACGGAAAAGCCGGCAATAAATTCGGCAGTGCATAAAAGTATTGTGAATAAAAGGGCTGTATGCTTTAAAAAACCGATATTGAAAGCCTGGAAATAATCCTGAAGTTTATAAACAGTTCCCAAAGGATCTATTGCCTTGACTGTACCTGAGAAGATGAAGACAATGCCAATTATTATTCTGCTTATATATTTTAATATCTTCATTTTACAGCATTTTCCTTTCTGTAATTAGTTGAATAATTAGGGCAGATATATTTTCAGGAGGCAGGATGTCCCCTCTAATGTCACTGCAATCAACTACACACAACTGATTGTCAGATTCCGCTATCCTGAGATACATATCTCTGACTCTTCTCTGGAATGCAAGCGATTCTTCATGGATATCTCTTGTACCGTTAAGGTAGCTACGGTCAGTTCCTTTCCTTAATGATAATAGTTTATTTTCAGTGAATGAAAAGGGAACATCAAGAAAAATATTCAGGTCAGGACGGGGAATACCAAAATGCCGGAATTCAAGATCGAGTATCCATTTCATAAGAGCGTCACGTGTGTCGGTTTCCTGCAGTTTTGCACACTGGTAAGCTATGTTTGAATAAGTGTACCTGTCAAGTATAACGATACTGCCCTTTTTCAACCAGCCGCTTATAAGATCGGATGCATCTTTTCTGTCTCCGGCATAAAGCATTGCAACCAGCCAGGGACTGACTTCATTCAGTGATCCGAATTCACCCCTTAAAAATCTCGCAATAAGTTCACCGAAAAATGGCTCTCCGGTCCTTGGAAAGTGAAGATACTCACATCTGTACCCTTTCTGTGAAAAGTATTTCTTTAACAACTTTATCTGGGTCGATTTGCCGGCACCATCAACTCCCTCAATAACAAAAAGCTTCATCTCTCACTTATTACTTTTAGTACAAATGTAATAAGCGCAGGGCAAAGATGAAAATGTATAGGAGGTTTTTGATAATTTCATTAAATTCGGAAGTTTAAACTATTTAAGTTGTCTGAAAAACCTTCATATATCAACATAAGGGGAAAGCTCCTCGATCTCTCTGTTCCGAAGGTAATGGGAATTATTAACGTTACACCTGATTCTTTTTATAAGGGAAGCAGAGTAACAAGGGAGAAAGAGATTATTGAAACAGCAGTCAGGATGATCGGAGAGGGCGCCGATATTCTTGATGTCGGAGGTTATTCGTCACGCCCCGGAGCTACGGTTGTTTCATCAGAGGAAGAGGAAGAACGGGTTTTAAACGCAATTCGCCTTATACACAGAGAGTTGCCTGAGGCGATTATCTCCATAGACACTTTCAGGTCAGAAATTGCATTTAAAGCAGTAACCGGAGGCGATGCGCATATTATCAATGATATTTCCGGAGGTGAAGCTGATAAAGCTATGTTTCTGGTTGTAGAAAAGCTCAACATCCCTTATATAATGATGCATATGAAAGGAACTCCTGCAACTATGCAGGATAATCCCGTTTACGATGATGTTGTAGCTGATATCCTTCAGTGGTTCAGCAAAAAAATTCTGATGCTGCACTCTGCCGGAGTAAAGGATATAATTTTAGATCCCGGATTCGGATTTGGCAAGACCGCAAGCCATAATTTTGAATTATTGCAACGCCTTGAAGATTTTGCTATTGCAGGATTACCTATTCTTGTTGGAGTTTCAAGAAAGGCAATGATCTGGAAAACCCTGGGCATCAGCCCAGATGATGCACTAAATGGCACGTCAGTTTTGAATGCTGTTGCATTGCTTAATGGAGCTGACATCCTCAGGGTGCATGATGTAAAGGAGGCAGTACAGGCAGTACAGCTTATAGAACAATTAAAAGCAGCAGGAAATAAAACATGAATAAAACCAGTCTAAAGTAATGATAGTTCCGATTACAGTTCTTGATATAATTGATATTGTACTTGTTGCATTTATCCTGTTCCAGTTGTACAGGATAATAAAAGGTACAGCAGCTTTCAACATTTTTATTGCCGTCTTTTTTATTTACCTGTTCTGGTTGATCGTCAAAGCTCTGAATATGCAGATGATCAGTTCATTACTGGGACAGGTGATTGGCGTCGGGGTTATTGCTCTTATTATAGTCTTCCAGCAGGAAGTAAGAAGGTTTCTTCTCGTGATAAGTAACAGGTATATAAAAAATAACCGGTTCTCATTGAGGAGATTATTTTCACCAGTCAAAGATGAACCCAGTGGACCGGCAATTACAGAGGAAATTGTAAGGGCTGCCGAATCGATGGCCTCAAAAAAGATTGGCGCTCTAATCGTAATAGGAAGGCAAAGCCGGCTTGATCTTTTCACTGAAGGTGGCGAAATACTGATGGCCCGGATAAGTGCCGAGCTTCTTGAAACAATATTTTTTAAAAATACACCTCTTCACGATGGTGCTGTCATGATTGAAGACGGACAGATATTTGCAGCTCGATGCCCCCTGCCGGTGACAGATAAATTTACCTTGCCACCCCATTTCGGAATGCGGCACAGGGCAGCAATAGGAATGTCGGAACATACTGATGCGCTTGTTGTAGTCGTTTCAGAAGAGACGGGTTGGATATCAGTCGCCGATGCCGGTGAAATACGTACAAACCTGAATCAGAATGAGCTGAGAAACATTCTGCTGATGGAGAAGATATGGTAAAAAAGGCTACCGGTTTAAGTCTGCCGGCAACCGGCTGTATTTCTATAAATCTTTATTTGATCTTATAAAGCGTTAGCGATTCGGCATCCTTCACATAAATCATATTTCCTGCTACTATCGGGAATGAATAGACCGGTGTATCAGAAACTTTATATTTTACAATTTCGGCATATGCCTTAGGATCTGGTTTGAAAACAATCAGATTTCCGGTACTTGGCAATCCTATAATAACCTGGCCGCAATCTACAATTGTTGCAAAATCGCTGTTTGTTGTATTATCGATCCAACCTGTCTGACCTGTTTTTGCATTCAGGCAGTAGATTCTCCTCTGGTCGGTAAAACCATAAAGAAATCCATTTTTAAGAACCGGTGTATTCCATTTTGCACCTATTTCTGTTGTGCTCCAGAGTTCTTTTGTCACAAACTGGTCGCCCTGCTTAGAAACCTCAATGGCTTTTGTACCTGTGCCCTGACCTGTAAAATAGATCTTATTGCCATCGATATACGGGCTAACACAGTTATAAAACCGCTGCTGAACAGGTGTTGCAATCTGCCATAAAAGCTTACCTGTTAAAAAATCGAGTGCCATAAGGTTTTTCTCTGTCTGAACTATAATATGCTTCTTTCCGTTTATTGTCATAACTGATGATGAAGCATATGCTGGTCCGTCCCCGGTCCATTTCCATTTTTCTGCACCTGTTTTTATATCGATAGCTAAAACTTCGCCTTTATCTTTAGTACCAACATGTACAATACAGATTCCATCTGTTATCAATGGCGACATTCCGGTATAGAACTGGGGAATTGCATTAGTGGGATTTTCTTTCCTCCAGATTAATTTTCCTGTAGCTGCATCGAGACATGAAAGAATTCCGGAAATTCCGAAAGTGATAAGTTTGCCATCTGCCAATGCAGGAGTACTTCTTGGTCCGGGATGTGCACTTGCAGGACCTGTTGCAGGTGCGACAGGATATTTATCGGACCACAATTCTTTTCCGGTAGCTGCATTGAGGCAAAGAATTACTTCATTTCCCTCCTGGCGTGTGTGCAGGTATATTTTCTTTCCGACAAGAACAGGAGTTGCATCGCCGGTACCTACTTTAACTTTCCATTGCTGTTTCAATTCTGAAGGCCAGGCTGTAGGTGCCTTAAAACCGGTTACCTTGCTGTCGCGGCCATTACCCCTGAATTGCGACCAGTCCTGGGAATACAATTCTGCTGATAAGATCAGCATAATGGATGCAAAACCAATAATCAATCTATTTCTTTTCATGGGCTCAAAATATTATGGTAAGTAAAAATACTTGAAATACAGATAATTTCAATCATGTTTTGCCTTAAAAAGTGTTAAAACCAGGCATCAGACCGGGATATGAGCTTAAAACAGGTATGGTCAGAGATTTTCAAGAATAGATTTGACTATCTCCTGGGGGTCCCCATCAGGTTTTTCCCGGAAGCTCTTGTCGATTAATGCTTTACTACCGGGAAACATTTTACCCACTGATTTTCTGGTGAGCAGAAGCTGGTGAAAAATGTTGTCAGTTCCCAGAATATAATACTTATAGCTTGTCACATATTCATCATATCGTCTGTCACTACTGTACCCGCCTTTATAATCTGCTTCTATAAATGTTTTTAACGGCATCCTGATAAATTGATTCGTGCCTGTTTTCAGAACCTGGTAGAATTTAATTTCCCTGAACTCTTTATCAAAATTTACCCCTTTGGTAGTTCTGAAAGACAGCTCTTTATCATCTTTGTTAAAAATCAATTCGTCGACAATATCAGAAGATATTTCCAATAGTTTTCCTGAAACAGGATGCCTGAAAACCACACTATTTTTAACAAGGTTAACATCGCTTTTGAACCGGATATATTTCTCATCTCCTCTTACAAGGAGAAATGAATCTGTAAGGGTATCCAACAGCATCGCTGAACCTTTTATGCCTTCATACCTTGTGTCAAATCCGAAAACAGCTGTGGAATTCGGATTAAGGTTAGCAATAGCTTTCAGATTCTCCTCGCCCAGTATCCCTGTCTGATAAAGGCTGGTTTTCTGCGAATGGGCATTTAAAACCGATATAAATGAAAGAAACAGAATAACAAGCTTCTTCATAGGTTTACATGTATTAACTTACGACAAAGAAAGCTGTAAGTTTTCTTATTCTGTCTTATCGCTGCCATTTTTCTTTTTATTAAGTTTGATTGATTACTTAAACATGATTTTTATGACAAAGAATCCTTCCGGAACCAGAACAATTCTTATAACCGGAGGAACATCAGGACTTGGCAAAGAACTAGTAAAACAGTTTCTGAATATGGGTTACCTGGTAGTGGCAACAGGCAGGCAATCTTTTGAAATTAAGGGATTTGAGGACAAGCTTAAATTAGTATATGTAGATTTCAATGATCTTAAGCAGACCGCCGCGGTGTTCAGGCATATTTGCGAAAAGTACCGGTTCGACGTAATAATAAATAATGCTGGAGTCCTCAGTCCGCGACGCTTTACGACAACCAATGACGGGCTGGAATATACTTTCCAGGTAAACTTTCTGTCACATCTTCTTATCAATGAGATAATTCTCAATAATCATAAAACCGGCGATCCCGTCATCATTGCTGCAATAACGTCCCCTGTTTATAAGCTGGTCAGAAGGGATATTGCCTTTCAAAATGATGAAAAAAATTATATTTCATTCAAAACTTATTCAGAATCAAAGCTATATCTGGCACTACTGTGCAAATACCTTCAAGCCAAATATGTGAATTTAAAATTAACATGCATTTGCTTTGATCCCGGTGTATTCAGTTCAGGTATTTTCAGGATGCGGGCTCCATTGTTCAGGGTTCTCTACAGAATAGCTGCACCATTTATGAGAAGTCCTGAAAAGGTGGCAAATGTCCTTTCCTTACTGATTCAGGGCAATGAAATCACCAATGGAACCATTTACGACATTAAAACAAGAAAAAAGCAGATCCCCGAAATCGACTCCCTCGCTGAAGACCGTTTCTGGAATGACTGTACCAATTTACTCAGACAATATTTAGATCCTGAAAAAAACCAGCAGGCTGGAGAGTATAAATCGTGACATTTTTAATAACTTTAGGCATGATATGGCAAAGTCATTTTTAGGAATTAATTACAAACAGATATGAAAAATTTATACATAAAGATCATGGTTTTAACAAGTTTATCAGGTATAATAGGTTGTTCAGGATCAAATGATCCGGCAAATTGGAGCGGCAAAAAGATCGATAAATGGTTTGAAAAGGGTGAATGGCTTAATGGATGGACCGTAAAGCCCGATGCCTCAATTAACAGGAAAGCTTTTGTGATATCTTATTTTAGAAATAAAGATAGATGGGACAAAGCTTTTACATTTTTAAAAGGTAACGATCTTAAAAGCCTTGAATTGAAACGTTATGATATTGACGGTAATAATCTGTATGCTCCTGTAAGTGAATATCTTACTAAAAATGAAGAGGATGCCCGTTATGAAGCTCATCAGAAATATATTGACATTCAGTATGTTGTGAGCGGCAAAGAACTTATTGGCATCGCACCATTGTCGCAAAAGAAAGAAGTGCTTGTGCCTTATGATGCAACCAAAGATATTGAGTTCCTTACTGTTGCCAAAGTTGTTAATTACAAAGCTACACCAGACAAATTTTTTATCTTTTTCCCTGAAGATGCACACCGACCGGGACTGAAAGACGGTGACAATTCCCCGGTGAGGAAAGTAGTAGTAAAAGTTAAAGTCGATTAAAAGGCGACAGGAGGAAGGCCATAGGGTACTGGTTCCATGGTTGAACAGGAGGCATCATTTGATACGGAAGGTCATTTCAGATATTCAATCTGCATATTATAATCCCATTTGTTAAAATAAAGGTTGCCCCCTTTCCATTCAACTTCACCTCTCTGAAAATCGAATGGCTCGCTCCTGAAATGGGTTTTTACGGGGTAAAGCGGTCCTGCAACCCCATCATTCACTATAAGCCTGTATGAGTCGATTCCTGAAATGAAAAACTCTTTTAACTGGCCGTTATCTGAGTGTTGAAGATCATACGAAACATCTACCGGCACCCATCCGGGCCCTTCATAATAAACTTCACACCAGTCGTGAAGGTTTTTGTAATCCGGTGGCACCTTCCATCCGCTCTGCCACCTTACAGGTACCCCTTTGTACCTGAGCATAGACATAAACAAAAATGTTTGCATTCCGCAATCGCCTCTTCTGTTTTTATAAACATATTCAGGGATATTGGGAATTATCGAATATTCCTGGGCGCCTGTCCATGGGATGTTTCCCTTGAACCATAAATATATTTTTCTGACAATTTCGGAAGGATTATCATCCGGAGTCGTTATTTCATTTGCCAGATTCATTATGTTTTCAGTAAAGCAGATATTTGGCAATTGTTCGGAAGTATACTTTTTAAATATGGCTGATGTCTTGTCATAGGGGAGCATCCTAAGCGCTTCCGGTTTAAAATACTGGCCGGAGGACCTGTACCTGTACGACACACTGAAAACTGCAGGAAATCCTTTCCGGGAGTTCCCTTCCATGTATATGGAACGGTGAACTGCTGAGTCGGGAGCTATTATATATTCAGCCGATGACGTCGACAGCAATTCAAGATTTTGTTGACGGGGGTGATTTTCTTTTGGCAGGGGCATCCAGCAACGGATTTTTTCTCCATCGGGAACGGCATCGGGTTGAACAGTGACAGTATATGTGATTTTCATGTCTACAGGCACAACAGGATCTGATCTGCTTTCTGATTGGTTTATTATCTCCCCTGTATGCTTTAGTCTGAAGATCATCTGGGGATCGGAGGCATTCATATTATCCTGTTTCTCTTTTTCTTCATAAAACCTTTTCAGCAATACAAGGTTTGATGCTGCTCTGTTGAAATACCTTTTTTCGCCATCGATCATTCTCCATTCAGTCCACTTTTTCCTGTCCCATTCAGCCATCATGGAATCAGTAATTTTACCCAAAGATTTTTCAGCCTGTAATAGAAACTGCTCCTGCCGCATAGAAAAATCAAGTCTGATTCTTTCCGAAATATCAATTAGTGAATCACACTTCCGGATCAGGTTTCCATTGTTCAGGCAATTATTCTTTATTGAATCCGCCAGACTGCTGGCTTCCTTGAAATATCCCGAGTCGAACTTCCGTTCAAGATCAGTATATAACTTAGTACAATCCGTTCCGGTTTTACATCCTGATGAAAAAAAGATCAGGGCACAAATAATAAAGGACAGTGAGATCTTCATGGGTTATATTTATTTTATAAAAATAGTTAATCTTTCAACTTAATGAAAAGATCGATTGCAATGTTGTTGACCTCAACATTGACGTAACGTATGCCTATATGGGCCGAAGTGTGAACAGCCAGAGGAAGGAGAATAAATAAAGTCAAAAATTTATTGTATCTTTGCATCATGAAAAATGAAATAGAAATTCCACTTCTTAAAGAGGAGGACATTGTTGCTGCCAATATGCGCAGAGATAAATATTCCGCCACCCGGGACGTCCAGGCCAAGGAATTTAACGAAGCAATCGTAACCAGGCTATTAGCAGAATCTGCTAAACGGATCAAATGTGAAAAATGTGGTAAGGAATTTATTGTCAGCAAAACAGAAGAAACTTTATTGATCTGCCCCGACTGCAGATAAATAATCTTTCAACAAAAAACACCATCTTTCCGGATGGTGTTTTTTGTTGAAATTAATTTTCCAAAAATTATGAGCCAACTCACCTGGAGTTAAAGTAAATGCTTACTGCTATATAATCTACAATATTCTTTGCGAAATACATGCTATGCAGTGAATCAATAAGAGTTCTTAAGGAAGTTAATGCCGGATTTATTAATTCGCTGAGTTTTGCCGTTGTGCCATCATCGTAAGTCAGAAGTATATCTCTTTTATGGCAGATAGTACCGGTAGAGTCAGAGCTGTCGGTTATGAAGGCTGCAGCCTTTTTCTGAAGGACTTTGTCGAGGTATACCTGTATTGAGTCAACCCCGCTCATCCTTTTAATATCAACCTTACCGATTGTCAGGGTATACTGTTTTTCACCTTTATGATGTTCATTCCAGATGAATACCCTTGTCTCTTTCAGAAGTATGTCAGACTCTTTTAAAAGAACAAATGATGATACAGTAGTATCGCCGGTCTGCCATTCGGATGCGATGCTGTATCCTTCTGTAAATTTAAATTTTGAGGAGTATGAGTGATCTCTCCATGATTTTTCAACAACAGCAACGTCAATGCTCCCTGCATCTTTAGCATCAAGGATAAAGTCAGCCGATAGCTTGTAATCAAAGTTATTCCACCATGAATAATAAACATGGTAATCGGTAGCGCTGATAGTAAAATTATTCTTTATGGGAACTGTATCCGCCGGTGTGTAATAACGAAGGTATTTCGGATGGAAGATCAGCCTTTCCGGCATGTTAACAATCATTTTGTCGCTTGTCCCTGTTTTTTTGAATAACCTGTAAGGATAATAAAAATGATGTGTCATGACAGGACTGGGCTGAAAGTCATAAATACCTGCAACAAGATCCAGTGTTATACTGTCATTGAAACCATCATCGCTCTTTGCAGCATCGCCACCAAGAGTAAGCATCTGGTATCCTTTTGTTTCAGAAATGCTGCTAATTGCTTTATTAATATCCGCTACACCTTTTTCCACAGATTGCTTCAGGCTGAAATCTGAATCAACCTTTGAGCAACCCCAGGCCAATAAACCGGCCGCAATTGCAATAACAAAAATATTCTTCTTCATTGTCTGATTATTTAGGTATTTAATACAGTTAAGACTATAAAAAAACTTAAATAGTTGTACCTGGTTAAATAGAATAATTTATAATATAAACGCAAAATCAGAATAATTGTTACATGTAAAAGGTGATATTATGATTGACCATTTACTACTTATTCAACCCGTATAATATTTATGAAGTAATATGAAACAGAATATTAATTAAATTAGCAATTAGTTAGTCAGTAGCAGAATTGGTTCATTTTAAATATTCCCCATTTAATGAGAAAAACAATATTAATATTAGTATGTGACCTGTTTCTGCTATGTAGCGGATCTGCTCAATGGCAACCTGCCTGTGGCGAAATTGGCGGATATATTAATGTACTTACTGTTGATCAGTCAACAAATTATCTCTATGCAGGATCGGATTATGGCGGCATTTTCTTTTCGGTCAATAATGGAACCAGCTGGACTGCATTGAATAACGGGCTACCTGCTCATAATGTACCGGATATTGTAATTAGCGGAAGTAATATGTTTATAAGTATATGGGGAAACGGCATCTACCTATCGACAAACAAGGGCAGCAGCTGGACTGCTGCAAATAATGGTTTATCGGGTGCAGGGTTAAATGTAATAGATATAGCTGTAAGCGGGAGTAATATATTTGCCGGGACTGCCGGCGGGGGAGTTTACAGATCAATCAACAATGGAGGTGACTGGACAACTGTAAATTCCGGTTTGGGTACGAATTTATATGTGACATCGTTAGCAGTAAGCGGAAGTGATCTCTACGCCGGGACAAGTGGCGGCGGAGTTTTTAAGTCAACCAATAACGGAGACAACTGGACTGCTGTAAACAATGGGTTAGCAGGTACAGCTTTATACGTGTCATCTCTTGCCGTAAATGGCACTGATATATATGCAGGAACAAACGGGAGCGTTTTCTTATCAACTGATTACGGTGCCAGCTGGGTAGCAGCAAATTCTGATCTGCCAGCTAAAAGTGTGAGAACAATTTCCATCAGCGGGAGCAATATCTATGCAGGAATTCAAAGTAATGGAATTTATCTATCTACAAATAAAGGGAGCTCATGGACAACCCTGAATAACGGCCTGTCAAATGTTTTGTACGTGAATTCCATAACCACAACCGGTAGCAATCTTTTTATAGGAACTGAAGATGGCATATTTTTATCAACCAATAACGGAAATAGCTGGACCTCTGTCAACTCAGGAATATTAAGTTTAAGGGCGAATTCCCTTGCTGTCAGTGAAAGTAAGCTATTAGTTGGTACTTCTGGCCGGAGCATATTGTTATCAGCTGATTACGGAAGCTCCTGGTCCGGATTACTTAACATTTTACCGAGCAGAGAATTTAAAGCTGTTGCTGCAAGCGGGAATAACCTGTTTGCAGGGGAGGTTACCAAAGGCGTTTATTTATCGACTGACGGCTGTTTCAGCTGGACAGAAAAGAATAATGGATTATCAATTTTGGGCAAATTTGTTTTATCAATAGCAGTTGACGGAAATAACATCTATTTAGGTTCTATGGGGGATGGTATTTATCTGTCGACCGATAACGGCGACAACTGGACTCCAAAAAACATTGGTTTATTAAAATACTGTGTGGCATCAATAGCTATAAAAGGCGACTCTGTTTTTGCAGGGACCTGTGACGGAGGTATCTATTTATCGATTAATGATGGCAGTTCATGGACAGCTGTGAATAATGGTTTATCAGGCCTGGGAAAAAGTGTGACATCATTAGCAGTAAATGGAGATAACATCTTTGCCGGCACAAAAGGTGGAATTTATTTATTAACAAAAACAGCTACCAGCTGGATAGCAATTAATAATGGATTGTCTGTCAGTGATTTATATGTGAATTCAATAACAGTAAGCAGCGATAAAATATTCGCCAGTACATCCGGAGGTGGAGTTTTCCTGTCCGCAGATAATGGAAGTAATTGGATAGGAGTGGATAATGGATTATCGGGGAATAAAATATTATCATTAGCAGTATGCGGCAGCTATGTTTTTGGAGGTGCTTCTTCATCCGGAGTATGGAGAAGACTTATATCAGAAATGATATTTATGAATGTTTCAACAAATAATTTATCGCTGGACGCGGCGGAAAACAGTACTGCAACATTCAATATAAGTTCTTTAAATTCAAACTGGAAAATATCCTGCTCAGATCCATGGTTAACAATTAGTAATCCAGGTGGTTCCGGTGAAGCAGCAATTACTCTGACAGCACAACAGAATACGACAGGCTCACCCAGAACTACTTTATTAAAAGTATCAGGTTCCGGAGTGGAAACTCAGACAATAGCAGTTGTACAGGCGGGACTTACAGGCGACTTTAATAAAACTGAGGATGAAAACATTATTGTTTATCCTAATCCGGTAAAAAATACTCTCTTTATTTCAGGTTTAATGCAGGATGTAAAAATATCAGTTATCAATTCACAGGGGAAAACAGTTTTAAGTACTGGCTTGATTAAAAATCAGATTGATGTAAGCGGACTTACGAAAGGAACCTATACAATAAAAATAGAGAATAATACCATTGTCGTTTTAAAACGATTCGTTAAGCAATAAGGTTCAAATTATTTTGAATCTTGATTAATCATAAAGTACAACTTTTCTTAAGAACCCAACAGATCAGGCGTTTGAGACAAATCTGACAAATTAATTCCTGGTATATAATGGAATTAATAAAAACTATTATATTTTTGCGCTTCCTTTACGCCTTCGCCAAGGCTACGGCGTATAAAACGGGGTGTAGCGCAGCCCGGTTAGCGCATCTGGTTTGGGACCAGAGGGTCGCAGGTTCGAATCCTGCCACCCCGACAAAAGAAAAAGCCCTGCACGTAAGTGCCGGGCTTTTTTGTTTGAAACAAGCTCAGGCTTGCCTGATGCTTGGAGCAAACAAAAAAGCCCGTTAATGAGCGGAGCGAATGAAGGGCTTTTTCTTTTAGTTTCCTCCCCACCAGGATCACGAGCGAACGAAGTGAGTGAGTCATCCTGCCATCTGACAAATAAAAAAGCCCCCGAATGCTGATTTCCGGGGGCTGCTAGTATATTAGATATGCTTAATTAAACCTTTAAACAGCGGGCAAAAAAGACCTTTGCTTCAGTTAAAATGTCTTATATAGTCAGGCTTCCTTATTTTTCGATTTTCCGAAAATTCCGTGGCATTTCAATAAATAAATTCCTTTTCTGCGGATCGAATTTTGAGAAGCGACGGTCAATCACATCAAATTTAACGGGCACTTGTGCCTTTTTCGGTGATGATATTGCATGCCCGATAATGTCTTCAACTGCTTTTTTCAGAAGCGATTCATTGAGATCTCCGAGTGGATATGCAGGCATTAATTCATCATCAACAATAAAATCCGGAATAAATCCATTCTTGAAATTGGTAAGTCCCTGGGAATTAGCATAGCGTAGGACGATTGGCTGTAATCCCCAGTTTTTAAAACCATCATAATCTGACACATTTGTATACCAGCTCTCCGGTTTTACAGTGATAGATGCGGTATATTTCCCATAAGTAGTATCGCCAATAATGGAAACATCCATATATGGCTCAAGTCCGCAAATTGTCAATTCCGAAGCACTTGCAGTCCCCCTTCCTGCTAAAATATGCACTTTATTGAGATTTAGCTTAACCGGGACCTGGGAGTCGAAATTAACTCCGAGCTGACTCTGGTAGTCATGTAAAATCCAGTAATTCTGATATTTGTCATTCCATTGAAAACTAACCAGTGTACTTTTGCCATTCACTTTATCGAGGGGTGCAATGGAACTGCAAAGATACTGAGCAGCCGATGTCTGACCCCCTGGATTATACCTCAGGTCAAGTACCAGGTCTGTTATCTGGTTATCCCTGAAATTCTGAAGTGCTGCGTACAAACTGGTATTGTTATAACTTGTTATATACTGAAGATAACAAAGATAACCGATCTTGTGTCCGTCTGTTTCAATGATCTTATACGTAAGAACGGGATCGAGGTTCAGTTGCTCGGCAACCAGGGAAACCGTCACTCCGGCAGAAATACCGTTATTAGTCAGGATTCCCTTTGTGACTGTGATTGAGTTGGATGTAAAAAGGTCTTCGTAATTATCTTTTGTAATGCTCACCCCGTTGAGTTTTATTATGATATCACCTCTTATGAAAGCCGCTTCTGCAGCAGGAGTATTTGGGTAAACATATTCAACGATGGCGAAATAATTGCTGGTAGGAGCACCTGTGGCATCAACAAACCGGCCGAATGCCAGCGAGTAACCGTATGTTTTTTCAACTCCCTGAAGCGAATTTTCAAAGGCGGTAATGTCATCGGTAATGTAAGACCACCTGTCTTCACTGAAAAGCAGCTTTTGAAAATAGGCTTTGGAGTCGGTTTCGTACCTTATATCAATGTCCGGTATTTTATCATACCAGAGATAAACGTCAGTCATCACCTCCTTTATAAAGCTGTTTATTTTCTGAGTCAGTGCCGGAGCCTGCACTTTTACCTCTTCTTCCTTAAGTATATCTTCCTTTTTGCAACCTGCAAAAAACAACACTGAAATTAAGATTAAAGGCAACCAGCGTTTAGTCATTTTCATCGTCTTCTGTAAATTTAATTTCCATTTAGGAAAACGATAGTTTTCCATAATAATTACTTTCAATCTTCAAACAAAGTTATAATATGCTTAAGCCAAAGTCAAAATTTTTTGCAAGTTTTTAAACCCGAGACTTGATACTGCTGAGGCAGAGATAATACCGGAAATCGTTTTATTTGACATCAGAAAACAAAAAGCCACCAGAACTGATTCCGGGGAGTTCAAATACATTCGAAAAGTCCATTCCAACCTGCAGCTATGTTTAAGTCGAAAACCGGGAGAAGGATTCAGGCATGAGTTACAAAACTATGTCCGAAAGATGTAGCCATGCTAATTTAGATGAATCAGCATTAAGCGAATCAAATATATTTGATTCCTTTTCACACAATAGTTCTATCTCCTGACTAAACTGAGAATGATAATCTTCCATTAACTCTATTGCGAGTGATTCAGATATCGTTATTCTTGCTCCTTTTAGATAACCATCCTGTATAGTCAGTCGTTCATCGACCATTTCTTTTGCGGTTTTCATTTCTATTTTTATTTGCTTTTCAAAAGTTATTTCGTATGCAATAATTAAATAACATTCGGGAACCAATTAACTCCTTCTGTTGGTCGATATATCATTTGTCCTGCAAACTATTCATCATTTTGCGTTTTAAATTATATATTAAAAGTAGTGCGTAAGAAGATACCTGTCAAGGAGATAAAATACAATTAGTGGAGAAATAAGAGTGTTCTATGAGTTCTTGGTCAATGAAATCTGATGGATTATTTATAATTAAAAACTATTAAGAGGCAAAATGATGTTATTCGTCAAAAATGGATCAATATTTATCAGAAATCAAGAAGAGATAGGGATTTCTAAGTTATGTAGTATCCTATATCGCTAATTATCTGAATTATAGAGTAGTAATTTATTTAATATTCAGGTAGTTGCTTTTTTGACAAACAGAAGGTTTAAAAGGACAAGCTTTAATCCCAAAAGCATAATTCTGAGACTTTTATCTTGGGAAACTAATTAAAGAACGACGAAAAAGTCACTTTTAAGAGAAAGACAATTAGCAAAACAAAAAAAGTAAAGATGTCTGGCATCAAAATCCAATTTAACAAAAAAGAATATTTCCGAGGGTGGGCAGAGGACTTTAATAATAATTTATTTCCTTCTTATTGAACCTTTGGGCGCAAACGAAATAGTCAAACCTAATCTGTAGGGCCCCAATATACGGGTCTGACAATCTTTGAGATTCCATTGCGGATAAAACAATCCGTCAATTGAGTACTTTACTAAAGGAGAACCCAAATCAGCAAAGGCAGTTATTACCCTGTTTGGAGTTACTTTAAAATCGACACCGGCAAGAAATGTCAGACCTGCAATATATCCTCTGCTGCAACCATATGTTTTATCTTTATTCTTGTCAAAATAATTAGCTTCCCAATCATATAAACCAATAGCAGCACCTGCCCATGGATGGAATTTTTTCTTTCCGAAAATATATTTGGCCCCCAGCCTTAAACCAGTAGCCTGCATATCAAAATAAACATCAGAAGGAAGGTTATTTACATATTGTACCTGGGGTGCACCAGGATCATTACTATGCGTTGCACTTTCTGCCACAGTCCAAATCGACTGGACATCTGCTCCCTGGCTGGCAAGGAAAATATTATAATTATAAGCATTTATATCAAAGAAAATATTTATGCTCTGCGTCAGCTTTCTTTGAATGATCAATCCAAATCCAAAACTCCTTTTAATTGACTGACTACTGTTTGTTAATGCAGTCGATGGCACCATTCCCCTGGGAAATTGCAAATTAAATCCAATTAAATATTTACTTTCTTTATAAGGACCATACTGACTGAAAATCAGATTGATAGAAATAGATAAGATGAAAATAATTAAGAGAAACCTTTTCATTGAAGATTAATATTATACTAATATTTCTTAATTGGGAAAAGACAATAGTAATAACTATCTTTTAATATACTGTAGAAATGTATTTCAAGTTATTCACATCTTATTAAAAGTGTGTAGGATACTTGTGTTGATAAATGTTGTTCCGTAGACATACCCTCGCTCCGGATAAATGTTTTTATTAAAACACTTTTCATCCTTTAAAAACGTTATTTTGAAAAGGGAACTTTATGACTAAGAAAATCATAATTAAAATATTAATAATAGTATTTTCTATCCTGTTATTATTTCCAGACTATTCGTGTTCCGTCCATAAGTATCATCCGCCTCATTCGAACAGTCATATCAGACAACCACTTCAGAGACCACCAAGAAAATAAAAGAAATTGATTAATTTTAAACAAACTTTCAGAGATATTTAATCAAAAGGAGGGAAAAATGACAGACAATAAACAATCATATGAAGAATCTTTTAAAGTCTCCGGCGATGAGATTATTTCAAAGATTAAGGAGATTATAAAAGAAGGAAATGCAAGAAGAATAATTATAAAAAACGAAAAAGAGGTGACCATAATGGAATTTCCTTTGACAGTTGGTGCCATTGGGATTGTGTTAGCCCCTATTTTCGCAGCTATAGGTGCAATAGCTGCTTTGGCTACTGATTGTACAATTGTAGTTGAAAAAAGGAAAAATGAAGAAAAGAATACTTAATCCTGAATATCAGTAATCACTCTGCAAATAACAATAATCACCAAACAACAAGCATTTAACTCCTGCAGAGATTATCAGTTTAATCCGTATAAATCCTATCGGAAATCTTATCTTTCCGGTAACTTCTTATTTTTTTACAAAAATCGACCTGACCACAGGTTTACCGGCAATTGTGCAAATGACGATCCTGTAAACCCCGGGAATCAACTCAGAGGTACTTAGAGTATAATGATCAGCCTCCATAAACGAAAACTTCTTTTCAGCCACAATCTTTCCAGTTCCATCAAATACCCTTATTATAAGATCACCCTGATTTTCCAGCGGGACGAATTTCAAATTAACCATTTCAGACGCCGGATTCGGGTACACCATAATTTTGGGTGTGAGATGTATCAGATCCTTTATCCCGGTGGTACCTGAATGATACACAATTGTATCCTTCATGTAGAATCCTCTGTTTCCTGCCTCATCAACGCCCCTTATATAAACGAAATACTTTTTCAGATTCTCAAGTGTTCCAACAGGAATTGAAAACGTCATGGAATCAAGGGTCACGTTAGGAGATGGAGTGAAATTATTTACTTTAAGAAGGGAACCTGCAACTCCGCTTTCATCCTCAAAATAGTACTCGAGTGCGGTTATATTAAGCGGCACTGTATAAATGTTAAAGAAGGTACCCCTCGAGATCGGTGTCCACTCACCGCTTACCGTTTTGGCCATGGCTTGAAAATAGTGGATTCCCTTTGGTAAAGTGCCAAGGTCGAGTTCGACATTCTGGCTTACATCTGCTGAAGGTGACGGAAATGCCCTGTATATCCATGCTTCTGTTCCTGCATCAAAACAATATCTGAATCCTGCAATCATTTCGTGGGGATTGAGTTTCAGAAAGGTTTTGGGTGTAAGTTGGGACCACTCCCTTGCTGCATCCTTAACCCGGAAAATAATCTGATGAAATCCAGGAGACAAACTGGGAAGGGGAATATCAACATCCATGCTTACATTAGTTGATGGTGATGGAAAAGCCTGGTAGGTCCATGTATTTGCATCTGTCTGTACATCAAAACCATACCTGAACCCAGCAAACATTTCCACAGGATTGAGTCTTAAAAAGGTTATCGGCGTTAGGGTAGACCAGCCTTTGACGGCATCTTTAATCCTGAAAAAAGCCTGATGAAATCCAGGGGATAAACCGATGACCGGCAGGTCTGCCGCTATCTGAACATCGCCAGTATTGGAAGGTACTGTCAAAGACATACCCTGTCCATAGGCCACAGCGGCGTTATCAAAGAAATATTCCGCTTTTACTACCTGCGGTACGGCTTTTAATGCCAGCCCAAGTAACAAAAGAGTAAATAACGGGCGCATAGCTAGTAACTTTTGACTTTGATGGTTACAGGAAGCTTGTTTCCTGAAGTGGAATGACTGCTCACATTCAGTTGATAAATGACAGGACCTGTTGGCACACCTGACAGGATATAAGGCCCCAGCCCGCCAAAGGCGCCGCAGTCAATACCGCCAACACCGGCCCCGATAGCCGGGCTGCCTGCCTTAAGCTGCCATGTGCCATCGGTGCTTGCTGTAAGTGCCCCCAAAAACAATGAGCCTTCAGCAACATTTGCCTTGTTATTATTTGCTGTTCCGAAATGATCAGATATTGAGATATTATTGCAAATGTCAATATCGGGCAGAGCGGGCAACTTTACATTAATTTTATCCGTAGTAAACAGGATATTGTTTTTCATATCAAAACCTGTGGGTATTGTAATATAATCGTTATTAAAAACGTTGTTGAGAAATACCCCGGTGCTATTAGGGCCAATATTAATAATGCCATCATCAAAAATACAATTCATTATGACCAGATTAGTCATAGTATAAGTCCCAGAGGATAAAGTATTAAGAGAACTAGTTGCGTGAAAATAACACTCCGCAAATGCTATATTTTCACAATTGGAATAGACATTGAACCAGGTAAAACAGCATCTCCTGAAAGTGATATCGTTGCCCCCTGCATTAATGTTTACACTACCCATAGAAACACCTATAAGAACAGATCCTTCCGATCCTTGATTAAAATTAATGTAAGCTATATGTGCAGATAATTTATTGGCTGAGATCCCCGGATTTTCATCCAGAAAATACCCCGGCCCTTTGATTATCAATCGCTTAGTACAATTTAAAGTAGTAGTCGAATAGACATCAGGAGATCCTTCCAGCATAATTGTATCACCGTTTGAAGCTGCTTCCTGAGCTTTATCAAGAGTGGAGTAGATCTTCGCAGCTGCATTATCCGTGACTTTGTTGTTCACCCGGTAGGTGGTAGCTGTCAGCGGAATGGTAAATATTCCACAAAGGAACAGTGCGATAAGGAGAGTTCTTTTCATGTTGCAGATTTTTAAATTATTATGTTATTAGCGAATATTATAACAAAGCTAAACCTTGTTTAAGACAAAGGCAAGTTTATTTTAATACAATGATTTTATAATTTGATTGCCAATGCAAAAGCGGCCCGGAATCAATTATGTTACCTGTTAAAGAATATTTTATTCCTGATTGTCAGAAGTGTACTATTTAAACCATGATTCAACAAAAACCTTTTTATCATGTTGAAAATCAGTCACTCTGTAATAAATGGAAGAATCATTTTCAATCTGATAAACCCAATATCCAAAAACTCCGCCTGGTGAGTAATATGTTCTTTTTAAATATAAGTTATCTCCAACAGAAAATTCGCAATTTTTTCCATATGCCGATATTTTGCCAAAGGTGTTTTCCATGGATGTCTTGATCCAGATAAGGTTAGGACCTCCATAAGTCTCAATACCTGTATGACGAAAATCCTTGAAGCTGCCAACATATTTTCTTATAACAAATAATTCATCTTCTTCAACGGTAAAAGAAGTTTTTTTTGATTTTTCTACAGGTAACACTAAAGCGATGTTTAGCAATTGTGTCGTGCCAATGTCAATGAAAGCATTGCCACCTGTGACATCTATTTCAACTTTCAGGTAGAATTTGTCTGAGTCCCATGGAACGGTGGTTAAATTACCGGTTTTATTAATTCCCTCTCCAATGTCAAGGGTTGCCATTCCATACCGATCAGTCGTAACATTTTGAGTTTCGCTATAGACCAGCATCCCGGAAACCTTACCCATTAAGATGCTAAAACGGAAAGAAACAGGTCGGGACGTTACAGTTTCTCCTGCGACATTATGCACAATTGCCTGATAGCTAAATGATTCAGGAGCTTGTGCCAATATTATTTTGCATACACAAGTAATAATAATTATAAGGAATATTCTTTTCATCCGGCAGGATTTAAGAAATTTGATAATACTTGTTGACGTTAAAGTTAATATAAACAACTACAACACGGGTCGCTATTTTAAATAATAGTCATAGGTGTAAGGGTATCCCTTTTCATTCAACCACCGGCGCAGAGCTTTGGCTATTTTTCTTCTTTTGAGTAAGACTGTTCCAAATTCCTGTGAAGTAATCCGGTAGAAAGTTCTCATACAATCATGTTCAAATGAATTGAAATGAATGAATTATCAGTTGTTTATGATCAATTTATTTTATCAGGCTGATTCAACCGGATTGGAGATATTCTGTGCGTAAAAAAATGTAAGCCCGTCTATCTCCTTCATATTGATAATTTTAAATCCATGCGTTTCCAGAATTTCACTTACTTCATTTTTATTCAGATCGTTATCAATCCTGGAATCCAGAAAATTAATGAATCCCTTGAACATCCTTGAAGGCAATCCCTCGCCATTTTGAGTATTCCTGTCATAGAAACATCCGATAAAATTTGTCTTCGCAGACAGACCGCGATAGATAGTATGTAAAAAACTATCTAAATGTTTCATCAGGTTCAGCTTTTTCAGATTTATCAGGGTCGTCACGCCTTTTAATTCGTTGAAATCATAATAATAATGGTGATTTGAAGAGAGCACCAGCATGTTGGGTTCATTTTCAAGACCAAGGAACCTGAGGTATTGCAAAAAGAATTCACCACCTTCAGAAATAAGGTAATCGATTGAAGGATTAATTTTAGTTCTTTCCGGGGCAATATTGGTTCTATTGAAACTTGTCATAATTCTTCTATCTGTATTGAAATCGTATCTGTTTAAAATCGAAACATCTTCCATCTTTAGTGTGTTTAAATTGTCAGATAAAAGTAGAGTTTATTAGTATACTTTTCAAGCGTCAAAAACCCAATTAGTGGGGAAATGCGACGAAATTGATTATCCTTTGTCATTGAAATACGGATGGTCGTTTATTGTATTAGACAATTAATACCCAATCATTGTTCATTTGTCAAATACTGTACTAAATTTATGAATGAACCGTAGAGATATGAATATTCTGATACCCTGATTAGATTAAACGCACATATAATCAGACAGATAGACAGGTATACCTGTTAGTTTTTTCAGAATTTTTTAATTAGTCAGATTTTGACTAACAGGTTAATATAGTTGATAAAAAAAGGGATTCTTTGATTAAATCAGGGCCAGTATCATAAATAACCCTGTCAAAAAAACAGCAACGCCGGAACGGCAAGGCTGATTTTCTTTTTTGTTTTTCATATATTTATATCCGCTAAATAAAACTATCTGTTCATAAATCCAAAAAACAATGAAACATCAAAGCTTTCTAAAACTTATTTCTCTTGTTGCCATAATGATTGTCAGCGGAGTTTTTAACCTTGCATTTTCCCAAAAGAAACTTGTTGAATCGCCTCAAAAAGGAACTGTAAAGCTTGTTTACAATTATCCATCAGATAAATCTATTAAATATTTAAGCACCAGTAAAATAATTCAGAATATGAATGTCAATGGGGAATCGATGCTTGTTAACGTATCCTCATATTTCGGGTGCAACGTGAAGGCAACCGGCAAACAGGGAGAAGATCTTAAGCTAGAGATAAAGATCGATACTGTAGCTCAGACAGTTGATACCCCACAGGGAGCCGCCGGTGGAGGAGTAGCCGACGCAAAAGGGAAAACGTTTAATATGGTGATTTCTCCCGATGGTAAACCTGTTGATATCTCTGAGGCTGCTTCAATTGTATTTAATGTTCCCGGGAGCGGTGAAACAAATGCCACACAAACATTTTTAGGATTTTTCCCGATTATTCCCTCCGGTACTATTAAAATTGGCGACACCTGGGTTTCCATTGACACTGCTGATTTCAAGTCTCCTGCAATGTCAATCTGGATGCCTATTAAAGCAGAATATAAATTTGAAGGAATTGAACTTGTTAATGGAATAGAGTGTGCAAAAATTTCTGCAGCAGAGAGCGGTACAAGAAAAATGACGACACAGAGCCAGGGAATGTCTGTCATTATCGACGGACCATTTACCGGCAATGTTGTTCTGTACTTTGACATATCAGGAGGTTATTATGTTAAAGCAACTGAAACATCAAGAATGACAGGTAATATCGAAATTCCCGACCAGAGTATGTCTTTCCCCGTTGTGATGGATATAATTACATCAAAAGAAATTCAAAAATAGCAGGCAGTTTACTTTCTCACCTGAATACCAATTCTTTTGATAATCAGTTTGTTTTTTTATCCGGAGAGAGTTGAGTCAATTTGACTTTTGAACATTCTGTCCGGATTGTTGTTTGTTGTCATGAATTAATATAAAAATACATGAAAACAAAGAAACTTTCTTTAATGTTAATATTTGCAACGTCTGTTCTGACCGGAATTGCCCAATCATCAGGATTTTACGATTTTAAGGTTAAGACTCTAGAAGGTAAGGATTTTGACTTTGCATCCGTTAAAGGCAAGAAAGTTATGATTGTAAATACAGCTTCAAAATGCGGGTTCACTCCGCAGTATGAAGATCTTGAAAGGTTGTACGAACAATATGGACAGAAGCTTCTAATTATCGCATTTCCTGCTAATAACTTCATGAACCAGGAACCGGGAAATGCACAGCAAATAAGGCAGTTCTGCACGGAAAAATATGGTGTTACATTCCCGATAATGGAAAAGATTTCCGTAAAAGGCAATGATATGCATCCGCTTTATAAATGGCTTACTTCTAAAGAAAAGAACGGGGTTATGGATTCTGAAGTGAAATGGAATTTCCAGAAGTACCTTATTGATGAGAACGGGAAACTTGTTGATGTTATTTACACGAGAGAAAAGCCCGGATCGGATAAAGTTATTGCATGGCTGTCGAAGTAAAAAACTGAAGGCCCTCAGAGTATAAACGGAAAGAACATCTTTGTCTCCTTCATATAATCTATGTACTGGTGGCCGAACTTTGCTGTCATCTCTTTTTCTTCAATCCTGGCAGTCAGAAATAATGCCGCAATATTGATCACTCCAAAAATGATCTGACAAGTTCCCGGATCCTTGAACATTATTCCTGTGCCCAGCAGGAAAAGGGAGCAATAGAGCGGATGACGTATATAGCCGTAAATGCCTGATTTAACAAGCGTTGTTGTATTTTCAATACTCTTTTCCGGCTTCCCTTTACGTTTTAACAGAAGGTATCCGGCCAGTCCCGGATATATTGAAGAGATCAGCAAAATCCATGAGATCACCTGGTGCCAGGAAAAAGGTTCCCTGAACCATATTTTGACGTTCAGAAGCAGAAGAATGAAAATGCTTTCAAAGGCAAAGAACCTTGCAATGCCATGATATCTTTTTTCTTTTATGGAAAAGAACCATGAGAAAAGGACTATGAGTGTTGTTCCGATTAGTAATGCCAGGTAATTCATAGGGAATGGTATAATGGTTTAATGGTGTAATGGTGTAATGGTGTAATGGTGTGAGGGTACGATGGTGCAAAGGTACAGAGATAGAAAAGAGTAATTAATTTTTTTTTATTATTTTGTTTTGGATTTACTTAAATAATTGTACACTTCAACCTGTGATTGAAGCGGTTTTTTGCCCGGTTTAACAAATTTATTTGAAAGGGTAGCGTCAATTTTTCTTGCTTTCACATTGTCGTTCCACTGTATATCGAAAATGTTTTTCAGATCATTTCTGATTGATTTATCGAACACCGGACAGGTTACTTCAATGCGGTGCTCAATATTTCTTGTCATAAGATCCGCTGAAGATATATAGATCTCCTCATTTCCTCCATTGCAGAAAATCATGAACCTGCTGTGTTCAAGGAAACGGTCAACAATACCGATAGCCTTTATATTCTCGCTTATATCCTTCATTCCCGGAACAAGCGAAATCATGCCTCTTACTAACAATTTAATATTTACACCAGCTAGGCTTGCCTTATAAAGGTCATCAATGATTTCAGTGTCGGTTAAATTGTTCAGTTTAAGATAGATATATGCTTTTTTACCTGCCTGTGCATTCTTTATCTCATTTTCAAGAAGGAGTATCATTTTATTCCGGAGTGCAAAAGGAGAGAGGATAAGGTGATAATAATTGTCCTTCTTATAATTTACATTAAAGAAGTTGAAAGCTTTCAAAACTTCATTTGTAATCTTAAGATTTGCCGTAAGAAGCAGATGATCGGTATATATCCTTGCTGTATCCTCATTGAAATTACCCGTACCAATTGCTGCATAACGCTGAGTAAGATCATTTTTGACACGGGTGATCAGCAGCAGTTTGGAATGGACTTTAAGACCCGGGACTCCGTAAATAACCTTAACACCTTCTTCCATGAGCTTGTTGCCCCAAAGAATATTTGCCTCTTCATCGAATCTTGCCTGCAGCTCAACCACCGTCGTAACACTCTTACCGTTTCGTACAGCATTCAGCAGTGCATTGATCACACTTGAGTTACGGGCAAGCCTGTAAAGTGTTATCTGTATTGATGTTACATACGGATCGATAGAAGCTTCCCTCAGCAGGTCGATAAAATAGTCAAATGAATGATATGGAAAGTAAAGCATAAGGTCTTTTTTCTTGATAGCCGACAGGATACTTTTCCCCGGTTGTATATCCTTGTGTGAGATCGGTACAAGAGGTTCGTAATAGAATTTTTTCTTTCCCAGACTTGGAAAGTGCATGAAATCCTTGAGGTTCTGGTATCTTTCAACAGGTATGATAGCGTCGTCGGGCCCGAAGCTGAGCTTTCTGGTAAGTATTTTTAGCAGTTCGTCAGGCATTCGGTGGTCATATATAAACCTTACGGGCGAACCCCATTTCCTCTGGTGAATGCTCCGGGAAAGCTTGTCGATATAGCTTTCAGAAATATCATCAACTATTTCAAGTTCAGCGTCTTTGGTCAGTTTAATGGCATAGGAATTAAACTCATCAAAGTCGAACAGGAAGAATATATCCTTAAGTCCGAACCTGATTATATCATCGAGGTAGATAATGTATTTATCATCACCGATTTCGGGAAGAATTATAAAACGTGGAAGTACTTCAGTCGGAATTTCAAGAAGTGCATATCTTTTCTTGTCGGTTTCTTTCTTTCTCAGGTAAATAGCAAGATAAATTGCATCATCGGTAAGATTCGGCAGTTCAGAATCCTTTTCGATAAGGTATGGCATCAGCCGGGTCCTTACTTCCTTCAGAAAATAGTTCCTGACAAACTCAGCCTGTTCCTGATTCAGCTGTTTTTCGTTGATAATGTGTATTTTATGTTTATCAAGCTCCTGGATAAGGGAAGAATATACCTTTTCAAACTTTATATTTTGCGATAGTACAATTTCGTTGATCTTTTTAAGAGTTGCTTTCGGGTTGTATCCCAAAACATCTTTTGTTTTTGAAACAAACTGTGATAGTCTTTTCAGTGTAGCAACCCTGACCCTGAAATACTCATCGAGGTTATTTGAATATATACCAAGGAATTTAAAACGCTCAATCAGCGGAACCTCTTTATTTTCAGCTTCCTGGAGGACTCGTTCATTGAACGACAGCCAGCTTATCTCCTTTGGAATGTAAGTCTTGCTCATAACTATTATTCAGGTTTAAGAAAATATTCCAGCTTCCCGCTGTCAGGCCTGATCTCTGACCAGCTTCCAGCCTGGAATGAGATACAGACAACACTGGTTTTAGTAAGAAATTCGCAGCCATCGGCACACAATCTGTCAGGCATCTCGGTGAAGGAGGGGTTGTGGCCAAAAAGTGTAATGATCCCGATACCATCGTCAACCTTTGACAAAATATCAAAAAGTGCCTTCATGCCTGCTTTGTAATATAAACTGCTGTCGACCTTTATATCATCAGGTTTTACACCCGATTCACCGGCAAAAATATAAGCGGTTTCCAGAGCCCTGAAGGCAGGACTTGTGATCATTAGTCCCGGATTATTCTCTTTTTCCATGAACCGGCGTGCCATCTGTCTCGATATAATTTTACCTTTCACCGTTAGCGATCTTTCAAAGTCAGAGATCCCTGTTGCAAGATCTTCGGCTCTCCCGTGACGTACAAAAACTATCTTTTTCATATATTACAGAAGGGATTTTTTATTCTCTTATTTAATCTTTAGAGAATATAATTATGCATTATTGTTTTAGCTATCAGCAAATTTAGCTTTTTTCAGCGGTTTTTGTATTGACAATTAATATTATGTAATTTTAGCCGACTTTGAATCTTATAAATGGAACTTGATTACGTCAAACTGAAGGAAGTTAAACCAGCGCTTTCAGGCTATATAAAAGAAGCACAGCTGCTACTGAAGCAGAACCCTGTTCCTGATGAAAAGGTTATCCATGATGTCAGGGTTCTGATGAAGAAATCGCGTGCAGTAGTGCGTCTGATTTGCAGTCAGATTGATAAGGAATCATATACCAGGAATTATGATGCATTCCGTGAAGTTGGAAAGACAACGCATTTATGGCGCGAAAGTTCAGTGCACAGGAAAACGCTTAAGGAACTGAAAAAGGAGTACCCGGAAATCTTTTCGATGCTCAGGGATAATGAGAAGCTGGAGACCCTGATGAAGAAGTATGATGTTCCGGCAGAACCTTCTCCGGATATTAAGGAAGACCTTGAAAAGATAGAAGAGCTGCTAAGCAAGGCTGGGTTCCGGATCCGTTTTCAGGACATGGCTGACTTTGACCCCAGACTGCTTATTAAAGAGCTTGATGCAACATATAATATTGTTGTCGATAAATACCTTACCTGCAGGAACAATCTGAAGCCTGCCTGCATTCACGAATTCAGGAAAAGATCAAAGGATTTTCTTTACCAGCTCTACTTTTTCAGACCGCTGAATCCTTCAGTCATAAAAGCTCTTGAGAAAAAACTGGAGAGCATGACTCAGAATCTTGGGAAGTATAATGATCTTGCCCAGTTGATCAATACGCTTGAATATAAATACTCCAGCTCTGCAAATTCACCGGTATTGGATGAACTTGCAATAATTATACGTAAAGAGCAGGACCAATATCTTTCGAAGGTATGGCCATCTGCCTATAAAATATTCTGTCCCGGCCAGAAGCTTGTAAATTTACTGGGATTCAGGCTTTTAGTGATTTAGGTAAATATGATATGTGAACCTTCTCCTCCGGCATGTTCATAAAACTCTCCAACAGTCAGGATTTCGCTTACATGTTCACATAAGTCTTCCTTTTTGAATTTAAACATATCCATTGCCATTTTGCAGGCATAAACTTTTCCTCCACCAGCTGTGATAAGATCAAGAAATTCACTTACCGGAGGTATATCAAGCTTGGTCATTTCACCTTTCATCATCCACGACGTGAACGACTCCATTCCCGGAATAACACCCAGGAGAGTAGGCATTCTCAGTCCTCCGGGTAATCTTAAAGCAGGATTGCCTACAACAGCTGTATGGAGTTTGTCCATCCTGTTTTTTATAATAGCATCGAGTCCGAAAAAGGTGAAAAACAGGTTTGTTTCAATGCCTTCCATGACTGCACCATTGCCTAAAATAAGTGTAGCGAATACATCTTCAATTGCGCCTTTGGCACAAATGATGTTGACTTTTTTTATTGGAAACTTCTGATCTGCGCTCATAATTATTTGATTAAAGGATTAAATACAACTGGATGGTTTAGGTATTCCTGCAATTTTAGTAGCTTTCTTGAGAGGAGCTCCCGGGAATAGCTGATAAAAAGTCTTAACATCAAGAACACCGGAATGATTAATACTTCTTATCGAGAGTAATTCGCCGCTGTTGAATTTATTACGAAGGAATTCAATGATCGCAAAGTGCTGATCAGTAAGAACAAGACCTTCTTCTTTTGCTATTTCAACAGCAATTTCTTTTGTCCATTGTGAAGAGTTTGTCAGATAACCCTCTTCATTTACATCGACAGTAATACCTGCATAAGTCTTCTGTGCCATGGTATAAAAATTAATTTTGGTTTATATTTTTTTTTAAAATCGTCAATCTTGTTTTTTGCCTGCCATCGACATATGACTGGTTACCGGTAATCTTCTGCCTTTCAGGAGAATATTCCAGTAAATCCATTTAAATATTAATTTCCCGTAATGGTTTATCCTTGTCTCTTTTAACAAGGCAAAGGGACCGATTACTGGCAGGGGATACTTTCCCTGAAGAGGCTCTGTTGTATAATTAAAATCAATGAGAATACCTTTCCCGTAACCGGTTTCTATATAACAATTGGAATGCCCGTCAAATGAAGCTGAAAGTGGTTTATTATTAATGAAATCCTCGATGTTCTTTTCAAGAACTTCGGACTGGAAATGTGCAACTGACCCGGCTTTGGAGGAAGGAAAATTTCCCGCATCACCAATAACGAAAACATTTTTATAAAGAACTGACTGGAGGTTGTTCCTGTCAGCCTTTACGAATCCAAACTCATCACCCAGCTGGCTTTTTGAAATGACCGGATCGCCTGTATGTAAAGGAATCGAAACGAGACAATCAAATGGTACCTCTCTGCCTCCGAAATCGAGTATTTTTTTATTGACATTATCGACTTCTCCAATAAAAAAATCGCTTACCATTTTAATATTCTTCCTTTCAAGCAGGTTTCCAAGGACCTTTGAGGCCTTCGGTTTTGTGAAAGCTCCTGACATCGGAGTGACATAAGTTATATTCACCTTATCACGGATTCCTTTTTTTGTAAAGAAATCATCAGAATAAAATGCAAACTCCAAAGGAGCAACCGGGCACTTGATAGGATTATCGGCGATATTGATCACCAGGTTGCCTCCCTGCCATGTTTTAAAGAAACCTGCAAGAGCCTCAGCTCCTTCAATTGTATAAAAGTCAAAAATGCTTTTATACCATTGCTCCCCTTTTAATCCCGTGGTGTCTTCAGGGCTGATCCTTGTTCCGGTTGCAATTATCAGAATATCATAATCTAAATTACCTCCGTCTTTTAAAAAAACTTTGTTCAGAGATGCTTCGATCCTGTCAACTTCCTTGTTTATTATATCAACTCCTTTCGGTATGAAGCCGGAGGCTCGTTTTACAATATCCTTTCTCTGATAGTACCCGAATGGTATAAACAGGAATCCGGGCTGATAAAAATGATTCATTTCCTTTTCGATAACAGTTATAGCCCAGTCGGTGACGGAAAGCTTTTTCCGCATTTTATTAGCCATTATTGAACCTCCTGTTCCGGCTCCAAGTATTATCAGGTTTTTCATTTTTTTATTACTGTTAATTAATTAACAGCACAAAAATATTTTATATATTGATTTATATAGATGTATATGATATTTATGATGTTTTATGTTCCTGGTGAACAGTTCAAAAAATCAGATTATCTTCATGCTTTGAATGTTTTATATTAATTTTATCTCATTGGTAGCACCTATCCAATAATTGCTGATGAAAAAACTGTTTATCTTCTTTATTTCATTTCTGCTTACCTCAGGTACATTGCAATCCCAGATTATTAACAGGGTGCCTTTGAGCCAGAGGATAACCGGATACCAGATCGATGCAAGGCTTGACCCTGCTTTAAAAGTTATATATGGATCAATGAATGCCTTCTGGGTAAACAAATCCGGCGATCTGGTCACTGATGCCCGGCTTCACATGTACATGAATGCTTACAGTAGCAGCAAAACAACATTTTCCAGGGAGAATCAGAGCTCGCCCGGCACTAAAGAATCTGATTATGGCTGGATTAAGATAACTTCGATGACCGACAGGAATGGGACCGATCTAACCGGTAAGATGCAATTTATCAGTCCGGACGATGGAAATCCTGACGATAAGAGTGTCCTGAAAGTTAACCTGCCGGCTGCTGTAAAACCAGGTGATACATTGTTCATTAAAGCTGAGTTTGAAACCAAGCTTCCTGATTTTGGTGTAAAATATGCTTATGGAACAAAAAGATCCGGATTCAAAAACAATTTTTTCTTTGTCGGGCAGTGGTTCCCTAAATTTGGGGTTTATGAAACTCCGGGGATGCGTTATTCTGTTAAAGGCGGCTGGAACTGTCACCAGTTCCATGCCAATTCCGAGTTTTATTCCAACCACAGTGTTTATGATGTGAAAATAACACTTCCGAAAGAGTATGTTGTGGGTTCGGGTGGCCTTATGCTAAATGAGAGTGAAAAAGGAGACAGTAAAACACTTACATACCGTGCTGAGGACATAGTTGATTTCGCCTGGACCGCATGGCCGGGATATAAAATTTTTACAGACCAGTGGAATCATGTTAAGATTATTTTATTGCTTCCGAAGGAGAGGGCAGGACAGGTTGAAAGACAGTTTGCTGCAGTTAAACATGCTCTTGAATATCTGACAGAAAATGTTGGGCCATACCCCTGGTCACATCTGACTTTTGTTGATCCTCCGCCAGGAACAGGTCATAGCGGCGGCATGGAATATACGACACTTTTCACTTCAATGTCATCATATTATATACCGGGATTCATACATATTCCGGAGATGGTTACGGTTCATGAATTCGGCCATGCCTATTTCATGGGAATACTTGCCAGTAACGAATTTGAGGAACCCTGGATGGATGAAGGTATTAACTCTTTCTGGGAAGAACGGATCATGGACCATTATTATGGTAAAAAGTCAGGAATGCTTGATCATCCTCTCCTGAAGGTTTCTGATGTCACCACAGCAAGGCTCAGCTATATTAGATCCCCTGACCGTCAGACCACAACAAACAATGAATATTCATGGAATTATGTTCGCGGTACGTATGGTGTAATGTCATATCAAAAGACAGCTATCTGGATGCAAACCCTTATGGGAATAATCGGAGAGGAGACCATGAATGAGATATTCAGGGAATACTACAGGCAATGGTCGTTCAGGCATCCTTCGGGGAAGGATTTTGTAAATGTTGTAAATGATGTTATTTCAGCGAAGCAGGATGAAAAGCTGGGATCCGATATGAACTGGTTTTTTGACCAGACACTTTACGGAACAGGAATATGCGATTATAAAGTAGCAGGATTTAAAAATTCAAGGGTAGAAGGAACATGGGATAAAGCAACTGATGCAGATTCTCTGAAGAATGATTCAAACACTCAGGATTCTCTGTATAAAGCAGTTATCGAGCTGGTAAGAATAGGGGATATTAAGCTTCCTGTTGAAGTGCTTATACATTTTGATAATGGTGATGAAATAATGGAAAACTGGGATGGCAAGGCAACTTACCGGGATTATTCTTTTACCGGCAAGCGCAGAGTCGACTGGGTGAAGATAGATCCTGAATATAAGATAAAAATGGATGTCAATTATATCAATAACTCAATGACATCGCTTCCCGATCCTGTTCCTGTCAGACGCATGAAGAACAAACTGGTATCATTTATGCAATTCTTAATTAATTTCATTTCATTGTAATTTCATTTATTATGAAAGTTTTAAGCGCGTTAATATCAGGCACCTGCAGGTCCCTGAAGTCATGGAGGGGCGTTTTGATCATCTGGTTCTTTACGCTGCTGCTTATTACTCTGATTGCATCCCCGGTCAAAAGTGTCCTGCAGCACGGGTTAGGGAGAAGCATGGCTGCAGAGCAGCTGGCCGAAGGTTTTGATCTTGATATCATGTCGGACCTGTTTGCAACAATGGGAGGCTTCATTTCATATTTAACCAATGGATTTTTTCTTGTTCTACTGACAGGTTTTCTAATGAACGTATTTTTTTCAGGGGGACTTTTTAATTCACTTAAGAGTTCAGAAAATAAATTTTCGACTTCTGAGTTTTTCAGGAGCGGGGCCAGAAATTTCTGGTCCTTCCTTGTCATCTCAATTATTATTTATGCTATTATCCTGCTTCTGATGTTCATTATTATCGGTATTCCAGTGATAATTTCGAGAGGATCAGGTAGTGCTTCAGAAGCAGCGCCCTCAAGAATTTCAGTTATTACAGGTTCCATTTTCTTAGTGTTTCTGATTATACTTTTTCTTGTGGCAGACTATGCGCGGGCCTGGCAGGCTGCCCGTGAAGAAAGTGCCTGTTTCAGTGCATTAGGTTTCGGGTTCAGACAGACTTTTAAGAGATTCTGGTCATCTTTTCCTTTGATGATTGTTCTCATCCTGTTCCAGGTTATGTTCTTATGGGTAGTATTAAAGATAATTCCAGGATGGAAAACCGGAAATACAGGAACAGTACTTCTACTTTTCCTCTCATCACAAATTCTTTTCTTTTTAAAAATACTTTTGAAAACATGGAGGTACGGAAGCGTTACAGCGCTGATGGAGAAAAATAATCCCGCTTCACAGGCTGAAAATCAAACTAATCATATTAACTAAAATCTGACTGATATGACCTTAAAAAGGAACATAGCTCTGTCTGATCCTCTGGTGAAACCGGATGAGAAGCTTATTTTTTCAATCATAGGTGAAAAAAAGATACTATGGCAGGAGATAATGAACTATCTGAAGAACGATTATCCTGATGCTTCAGGTGACTGGAATTTTTACAAAGACGGAAACCAATGGCTCTTTAAAATGGTCCGGAAAAAGAAAACCATTTTCTGGAGCGGTCTATTTGAACTTGAAGCTACCTTCCGTATAACATTTTACTTCGGCGACAAAGCTGAACCTGTTCTTGAAGCAAGCGATCTGCCTCAAAGAATCAAAAGCGAATTTAAAACTGCAAAGAAGTACGGCGCCATCAGAGCTGTGTCAACAGTAATGAGAGATTTGTCGGATGTTGAAATAGTAAAAAAATTAGTTTCTATTAAAACAAAACTTAAATAAAATACGTACCTGAAGACTGGTTGAGGTAAATTTGATCTTATGATAAAGCGGCTTTTAATATGTTTTCTTTTAATTGTTCCGGTCAGCCTTAATTCACAGAATATTGATATCAGGCTTCTGAGATCGATCAATTCATCTGCAACACTTCCTTCTGACAATTTTTTCAGATTTGTATCAAATTCGGAAGTATATTTTGCACTTGGTATTCCGGCTGGATTGGCAACAGCAGGACTTATCAGACATGATAAGGATATGCTACGAAATGCTGGTGTAACATTGGCTGCAGCAGCAATTAATTCAGGGATTTCTCTGGCATTGAAATATACAATCAATCGCGATCGCCCGTTTGTGACATATCCTGATATTGTAAAAAAAGGTAAAAGCCGGAACTCCTTCATTCCCATCAGGACATACTTCAAGTGCTTTTGCTGCAGCTACCTCATTGAGCCTGGCTTATCCGAAATGGTACGTTATAGCGCCATCCTATTTATGGGCCGGGACAGTCGGTTTTTCACGCATGGATCTGGGAGTACATTATCCCTCGGATGTGCTCGCAGGTGCAATTATCGGCGCCGGGTCAGCTTATCTTACCTATAAGATTAATCAGAAACTGAATCCGAAGAGGAGGATAAAACCTTGCAATTGTCCCAAATAAATAAATCATGCGATTCTCCGGTCAGGAAATACTTAACCTGACATCCTTTTTTGCAACTTCACCTTTATGCCTTTAAGCCTTTGAGCCGTTTTGCCTTTGTGCCGTTGCGCCGATTATACCGTTGTGCCTTTATAAGTATAAATACCACATTTAAATAGGTTTTAAGTGCCTTCCATCTTTTGATACTTACCTGTACTTTTGTTGTCAGTAAAGTAACCAGAGTAAAAAGCAGGTGATGGAGAATTATTATGATATGCTGAAGAAGGATATCAGGTTTGAAGAGGGACTGAATGCATGCATGAATTGCGGGGTATGCACAGCTATCTGTCCGGCTGCCGAATTTTATGTTTATGATCCCCGGAAGATTGTTGATATTGTTCAGTCAGGTGACAATAATGAGATTGAGGAACTTTTAAAATCCGAAACAATTTGGTATTGCGGTGAATGTATGTCATGCAAGACACGCTGCCCAAGAGGAAATGCTCCCGGATTAATTATTATTGCCCTAGAGATCACTTTCACAGGATCTTGGATTTTTTGTTGAATCAGAAAAAGGCCGACAGCAACTTGCTCTTAAAAGGACAGTTGGAAAGTGGATACTTGAACATGGTTATTGCCTTTATCTTGAGGGTGTTGGTACAAATTTACATCCCGAACAGGGTCCGGTGTGGGACTGGATTCAGGACAACTGGACCGACCTATTTAAGCGACTGGGTGCAAATTATAAGGGTGATGGTCCCGGGATTCTCAGAAAGATACCCGAAGAAGCCATGGATGAGATAAGAAAAATTTTTGAAGTTACCGGAGGCGACAAACGGTTTGAAACCATTGAAAAATTTTCAAAGAAAAAAGCAGAGGAAATGAATCTGTCATTAGATGATGGAATTGAAAATGAATATTTCCGTCATATATATAAAACAAATAATAATTGTCATACGAGATAAAATTCTGTAAAGAATGAAAATTGAAGGAAAAAAAGCTATCTGGAAAGATTATCAGAAGGAGATTGCTGATGATAAATTCTATTATGTAAGAAGCTGTGTACGGCAGAATTTTTTCCCGGGATCTGAAACAGCATTTCTTAAGATAATGCGTGAAGAGCTTCATAAAGATGTTTATGAACATCCATGTCATACAACATGCACAGGAATTGGTTATCACAGTGATATAGTACCGCTCGAAACAACAATGACGGTAGTTGCGCGTCAGTTTGCACTTATGACGGAGGCAGGATATGAAAACCTTCTTCCTTCCTGTATAACTTCATTCGGACTTTATACTGAAATTCTTGATACATGGCACCATTTTCCGGAAGTAGAGGAAAAAATTAGTGAACAGCTTAAGAAAGCAACAGGCAGAGAATTCAGTAAACCGAAAATACCTCGCTCATGCAAGCGATGTGATATATAAATTCAGAAAAGAAATAGCTCAGAAAGCAAAATTCAAACTGATCAATCAGAATACAGGTGAACCTTTAAAAGTTGTTGATCATATCGGCTGCCATTATGCCAAGATGTTCCCCTCAAAGGGAGTCGGTGGAGCTGAATATCCTTATGTTCTGGCAGGTATGGTGGAAGAGTGGGGTGGTCAGGTTGTAGATTATCCCGAAAGAAGGCACTGCTGCGGTTTTGGCTTCAGGCAGTATCTTGTTCAGGCAAACAGAGGCTTTTCGGTTGCTTGTTCCAGGGAGAAATTCGAATCGATGAAGCCATTTAAACCAGATATGATAATAACAAACTGTCCCGGGTGTCCTATGTTTCTTGACAGATGGCAATATGTGATTCATGAGATTGAGGGTAAGACCTATGGACCTGACGGAGAAGGAATACCTGTATTCACTTATGAGGAGGTCGCAGGGCTTGTTCTTGGCTATAATCCCTGGGATCTAGGCCTTCAGATGCATCAGACAGATTGTGAACCGGTTCTTGATAAAATGGGGATTGAATATTCTCCTGAAGACAAATACAGGACTAAAGGTGAGCCAATTCGCAGCAGTAATCATAGTATTGTAAATACTTTTTGAACGGTGGCTAAGCATATTGTTGTTATCGGAGGTGGGGTTGCCGGAATGGAAGCAGCCGGGCAGCTTGCCAGGGAAGGATTCCAGGTAAGTCTTATTGAAAAAGAGAATCTGACCGGGGGACACCTCAACGACTGGTATAAACTTTTTCCGGACAGGAGACCCGCTTCTGATGTTAAGGAATACCTTGATAAGCTTGTTTCCGGTGATAAAGTCAAAATCATGACTAATACGTCCATCCGAAAGCTCGATCATAATAAATCTTTATTTTCTCTATCGACTGCCAATGGACAGGATCTGACTGCAGATGCAGTTGTTGTAGCTACCGGTTTTGACCTCTTTAAGAGTGCAAGAAAGGAAGAGTATGGATACGGGATATATGATAATGTCATCACATCAGCTGATCTTGAAGAGATGTTCCGGAATGGAAAAATCATTTTAACCAATGGATCATCCCCAAAAACGATCGGGATAGTTCATTGTGTAGGATCGCGCGATGAAAAGGTCGGGAACCTGTATTGTTCCAAACTGTGCTGTGTCACTGCTGTCAAGCAGGCCATTGAAATGAGGGAACAGCTCCCTGAATCGAAGGTTTTTTGCTTTTACATGGATATGAGAATGGGCGGAGCATATTATGAAGAGCTATACCGTGAAGCACAGGAAGAATGGGGAGTTAATTTTATTCGCGGTAAAGTTTCTGAAGTAAGCGAATCCATTAATGATAAAGTAATTGTAAAAGTCGAAGATACTCTTGCAGGACGCCCTCTGAAAATGGAGCTCGACATGCTTGTTCTCATGGCCGGAATGGAAATGTCGGAAGGAGGGAAGAAGATTGCCAGTCTCGGAAATCTGAGCACCGGAGAGAACAAGTTCTTTTCACCTGCAGATCACCATTTTGGAAGTAACCTGAGTAATGTAAAAGGAATATTCTATGCCGGCACATGCACAGCCCCTATGAATATTACCGAAACAATTTCTCATGCAAGGGCAGTTGTTTCGGAAGTAATGGATTATTTTAATACAAACAGGGAATAATGGACAAATTCGGTTTTGATATTTCCAAAGGGAGGCAGATCGACTATAATGCCAACGACAGGAGTATTGCCGAATATGTTTCTGAACGTGAACCCAGTTTCAGGTTATGTATTGAATGTGGCTGCTGTTCAGCAACCTGTACAACGGGAAATTTTACCAGATTCAGCCTTAGAGAGCTTCAGATTCTCCTGAAGAGAGGTGAGAATGAACAGGTTGGTGAGAATATTAAGAAATGCATGCTTTGTGGTAAATGCACCCTTGTGTGCCCCCGCGGTGTCAATACCCGCAACGTGGTAATGATAATACGTGAGGCTTTTCAAAAGAAATTAAAAAATGCAGTTTGATCCTTTTGTCATACCGTTTAATATAGGACTCTACTTCATAATTATTTATGCAGTTATACGAAGTGTCCGCTGGTTTCAGGATCTCTCCAGACCTGATAAGCTGAGGCTGCAGCGCGGATTCTTCGGAAAATCCTTCGGACAGAGCATAAAGGAGATCTTCCTTGAGAGCCTGATTCACAGGAAAATCCTTAAAACAAATTTCCGTCTGGGGTTTATGCACATGAGTCTTGCATTCGGATGGTTCCTGCTTATTTTATTTGGTACAATCGAAGCGGATGTCTTCGGGACAAGCCACCTAAACCAACCATATAAAGCTATATTCTTTAAGTTTTTTAATCCCGAACATGGAAGATCAGGTATTGAAGCAGTTTATTCTTTTCTGATGGATTTTCTTCTTGCATTTATTCTTTTGGGTCTTGTGCTGGCAATTGTCAAAAGATTCTCATCAAGGGTCGTTGGGATGAAAAAAAGTACAAAGCTGAGAACGCTTGATAAAATAGCTCTTACTTCTTTATGGCTTATTTTCCCCAGCCGTCTTCTGGCTGAAAGTTTTACCAGCGGAGCATATCAAACCGGAAGCTTCCTTACAGGTTCCCTTGGTTCCCTGCTTGCATCTTTTCTTCCTGCCCAGGAAATGGCATATCCTTTCTGGTGGCTCTATTCATTATCTCTGGGTACATTCTTTATCTTACTTCCGCTCACAAGATATATGCACATTCCAGCGGAGCTCTTCCTGATTTTTGCAAGAAATTCAGGAATTACTACCGGAGACCAGTCAGGTGCTTTTAAAGAAATACAGATATATTCATGTTCATCCTGCGGGATATGCATCGATGCATGTCAAATGAATTTTTCAGCAGGTATTACCAATATCCAGTCAGCTTACCTTTTAAAAGGTATTCGCAATAATGAGAATGTCAGTGATATAGCTTTTAATTGCATGATGTGCGGCCGGTGCGATCAGAAATGTCCGGTCGGAATTGAGCTTACACCAATAAGGATGATACGCAGAAGGGCAGGGGAAACTGAGACGATAGAAAGAAGCCTCTGGAAAAGATATTTCCCAGACCGCCTGAAATTACAACCGGTAAAGCCTGACGGAAAACTTTCATACAGCTTCCTTCCTGAAACTGTAACAGAGAAAGCTGATGTCTTATATTTTGCAGGCTGCATGACGCACCTTACACCCTCAATAAAGAACTCGATGGTCAAAATACTTGACGCATCTGGAGTCAGTTATAAATTCATGGATGAAAAAGGTGGAGCATGCTGCGGCCGGCCTCTTATGCTTGCCGGTCAGGACAGGGAAGCCAGGGAGCTTATAAACCATAATTCACAGACAATCTGGAAAGCGGGTGCTCAGATACTTGTTACATCATGTCCGATATGTTATAAAGTATTTAAAGAGAGTTATTATCTTGATGTCGAGGTGATGCACCATACCCAGTTCATTAAAATGCTTATTGAGGATGGTTCACTGAAGCTGAACTTCATGCACAAAAAAGTTGCTTATCATACTCCCTGCGAACTGGGAAGAGGCTCCGGAGTATATGAAGAACCGAAGATTGTTCTGAAACATGTAACACGTCTTCAGAATACAGATTATGAAGACGAAAACTCATTGTGTTGCGGAGGAAGCCTTGGCAACATGAAGATGAGCAGTAAGACGAAAAGCCTCATTGCCCGTGATACTGCAGCTTTTCTCACAAAAAGCAATCCGGATATCCTTGCAACAGCTTGCCCTTTGTGCAAGAAAACACTGGCATCAGCAACAGAAACAAAAGTTGCTGATATTTCTGAATTAGTTGCGGAGGCTTTGATCCTCCCTCAGTTAAAAAAAAACATGCATGATCCACTTTTCAAGTTAAAAGAACCTGTAAGTATCTATCATTAATGTTCTTAATAACTGTACTTTGTACACTAATTTAAATTTCTTTTTCAGCTTCATATACTCATATTATTGGATAAGCTGAAATTATTTTATAATTTTTATAATACTGAACAATGATTTTATTTTTGGTACGTTTTATGATCAATACGTTAAATGAAATTATATAAGTAATAATGGGACGAAAAACAATTGTATTTATGCTTGTAGCAGGGATGGGGCTTGTTTGCTCCTGCGGCAGATCATCAAAAAACACAGAAGCCGGGGACAACAGGATTGGAACTAAAGTTATGCAACAGCAGGATGGGACAATTTCATTAAACCTTGATAAAGCCGATCGTTACAGCGATATGGTCAATCGTACATGCAATACTGCTGAATGGGACGTTGTCGTTTCTAAATCAGGCCGTTATAATGTCTGGATTTCAAGCGCAACCAGAGATACAACAGATCTCAGGTATAAAGATAAAGTCAGGGTGAGTGTACAGGACGAGAATGTTGAAGCGCACCCGGCTTGTGATAAAATAATATTGCACTCAGGCGATGTAACTTATCCATGGTTCCGTGCCGACTCATTTATGGGTGCAATGTATATCCAGGATACAGGAGTATTCCATGTTCAGGTAATAAGCGAGCAGATATTGCCGAAGGATTACAAAATGAAGGAAACTACAGGAGCTGAGCTTTCAAAACTCATCTCAGTGTACCTGACTCCGGAAACCAGGTAATAATCACTTCTTTTTTTCCTCTATCCATTTCCTCGCATTGATAAATGCCTTGATCCAGGGTGTAACATCATCATTACGCCTGTCGGAAGGATAATAACCGCATTGCCATGGAAAATAAGCACGTTCGAGATGCGGCATCATTACCAGGTGCCTTCCGTCATCGGAGCATAATCCTGCAGCATCAAAATCAGAACCATTGGGATTTGCAGGATAAGTATGCCGGGAGAATTTTAACGGGATATTGTATCTTTTTTCAGAATAGGGCAGGCTGAACTTTCCCTCACCATGTGCAACCCAGATACCTAATTCCATTCCTGCCATATTACTGAGCATTACCGATTTGTTGGGCATAATTTTCAATCCGAGAAAAGCCGATTCAAATTTTCCTGATTTGTTGTGAAGCAACTTAGGTATTTCTTTATGTTGCGGGTAAATCAGCCCGAGCTCAGCCATCAGCTGGCATCCGTTGCAGACACCAAGTGATAAAGTATTGCTCCTCGCATAGAATTTTTCGAGAGAGGTCTTTGCTTTTTTATTATACCTGAAAGCACCAGCCCATCCTTTTGCAGAACCCAGGACATCGGAGTTGGAAAAGCCGCCTACAAAAACAATCATACTTATATCCTCAAGGGTTTCTCTTCCGGAGATCAGATCAGTCATATGGACATCCTTAACATCAAACCCGGCAAGATAAAGCGCATATGCCATTTCACGATCTCCGTTTACTCCTTTTTCCCTGATAATTGCAGCTCTTGTCCCACTCTTTTTTCTTCGATCGGGTGAAATCCCCAGTGATTTAAACGTTCCTGCGAAATCACCCAGATCTATGGTAAGCTCGTGTTTAATGTAATTATCAAATCTTTCTTTTGCTAGTTCCGGTCCGCACTGCCGGCGATCGAGCAGGTACGAAGTCCTGAACCATTTGTCGCGAAGGTCATCGATATCAAAATTTCTGCTGAAATCACCATTGCTGATATGAAGAGACCTTTCATTTACCGGATGTCCGATTGATAAATAAGAAATACCATTTTCAAGAAGTATTTCAGCCACCTCATCCTCATCTTTAACCTGTATAATAATCCCGGGGTTCTGACTGAAAAGCACCTTAACGGTATCTTCTTCATCGAGAGCTGATATGTTTATTGTCAATCCTCCTGTAGTATTTGAGAAGCACATTTCAAGAAGCGTAGTAAGCATACCGCCTGCTGAGATATCATGACCTGACAGAATTTTATTTTTTAAGATCAGAGCCTGAATCGTATTGAAGACTTCTGCAAAATAAGCAGGATCTTTAACTGTCGGAACCGAATCTCCTAATCTGTTTATTACCTGAGCAAAGCTGCTCCCTCCGGGATTAAAGGTATCATGGCTCATATCGATATAAAGGAGGCTGGTATATGGATCGTTGACGATTACCGGTTCAACTGTTTTTCTCACATCTTTAACTTCAGCAGATGCTGTTATTATAACAGTTCCCGGCGAGAAGACCACCTGGTCTTTATATTTCTGGGTCATCGAAAGGCTGTCCTTGCCTGTAGGGATATTAATTCCAAGGCTGATTGCAAAATCGCTTGCAGCTTTAACAGCTTCATAGAGCCTGGAATCTTCACCCTTATTCTTACAAGGCCACATCCAGTTTGCTGACAACGAAACACTCTGAAGCTTATCGGTGAGCGGAGCCCAGATAATATTTGTCAGAGCTTCGGCAATGGATAGCACTGAACCGGCTGCAGGATCTATCAGTCCGGCAGCCGGGGCATGGCCTATCGAGGTGGCCATTCCGGATTTTCCCCTGTAGTCAAGTGTTATTACACCAAGGTTATTCAAAGGCAGCTGAAGCGGACCAGCGCATTGCTGTTTAGCTATCCTCCCGGTTACTGATCTGTCTACTTTATTGGTAAGCCAGTCTTTGCAGGCGACTTCCTCGATCTGCAAAACCATTCCTGTATAATCACCGATCTTCTCCCGGGTGTATTCCAGCTTTTTAAATGCGGATTTAACAGTGACGTCGTTCATTACTGTCTTCGGAGGTTTTCCGAAAAGAGATTCAAGCTTAAGGTCAATTGGCTTTTCTCCGGTGACAGGGTTGATAAGTGTGAACTGATGATCGCCGGTAACTTCACCTATTATATATAAAGGTGCCCGTTCCCTTTCAGAAATTTTTCTTAAAGAATCGATTGACACTTTTTTCATTACCAGTCCCATGCGTTCCTGCGATTCATTTCCTATTATCTCTTTGGCAGAAAGGGTAGGATCACCGACAGGCAGCTTGCTGATGTCAATAATACCTCCGGTAGCTTCAACAAGCTCAGATAAACAATTAAGATGCCCCCCGGCGCCATGATCATGAACAGATATAATAGGGTTATCGTCAAGCTCGCTTAAAGCACGGATAGCATTGTATACCCGTTTTTGCATTTCCGGGTTTGCACGCTGAACCGCATTCAGCTCTATTACACTGTTGTATTTTCCAGTGTCGACAGATGAAACTGCACCTCCTCCCATGCCGATCCTGTAATTATCTCCTCCAAGCAGTACGACAATGTCCCCTTTTTCAGGAATATCTTTTTCACTGTCCTTTTTCTTTCCTACTCCGACACCTCCGGCGAGCATTATTACTTTATCATATCCGTATTTCTTCAGGTTTTCAAAATGCTCAAAAGTCAGGAGAGAGCCACAGATAAGAGGCTGTCCGAATTTATTTCCGAAATCACTTGCTCCGTTGGATGCTTTAATCAGAATATCTTCAGGGGTCTGGTAGAGCCAGGGTCTCTCTTTTGTCCCTTTTTCCCACTGCCTGTCGCCATCGGACCGTGGATAAGATGTCATATACACGGCAGTACCTGCAATAGGAAATGAACCTTTACCGCCGGCAATTCGATCTCTTATCTCGCCGCCCGTTCCGGTAGAGGCCCCGTTAAAAGGTTCTACTGTAGTCGGGAAATTATGGGTTTCGGCTTTCAATGAAAGGACCGATTCAAAATCTTTTATCCTGAAATAATCTGATTTATCCTGGGTAACAGGTGCAAATTGCTCAACTATGGGTCCCTGGATAAAAGCACAATTGTCCTTATATGCCGAAACAACCTTATTGGTATTTGTAATGGTTGTTTGTTTAATAAGCTGGAAAAGAGTGGAATCCATTTCCTTGCCGTCGATCACAAAAGTTCCGTTAAAGATCTTATGACGGCAGTGCTCAGAGTTTACCTGCGAAAAACCAAAGACTTCACTGTCAGTCAGTTTCCTTCCAATTTTCGCACTGAGTTTCTCAAGATATCCGATCTCATTCTCATTCAGGGCAAGTCCCTCCTTATTATTATATTCACCGATGTCATCAATGTTTATGACAGGATCCGGCAGCCTGTCTATTGTAAAAATATGCTGATCGAGATTCTTATATAAGGCCTGAAGCATTGGATCCCATCCCGGTTTTTCCGGAGCTTTATGAAACTCTTCTATTCTTGATATTCCGCTGATACCCATATTCTGGGTTATTTCAACAGCGTTGGTGCTCCAGGGAGTGATCATCTCCTTCCGCGGACCGATAAAAATGCCTTCTATTTTAGCTTTTTCAATTAGTACAGCATTGCCAAAAAGCCAGATTAGTTTTTCGATTTCTTTACGAGGAAGTTTTTCCGGTGTCCCTGCTGCAATTATATTTTTAGTAACGGTTTCGAAGAAGAGAATCATAATAATAGAGTTAATATATTGATATAGAATAATATATTTTCAATGAATAAATTGTTTTATTATGAAGTAAATATAATACTTGTTTTACATATCTCTGTGTAACTCTGTGTCGGCTCTGAGTATCTCTGTGTAACAAAAATAAAAACTTACACAAAGAGCCACAGAGTCCCGATAGCTATCGGGGCACAGAGATCCACAGAGAGAATTATTTTAGACCACTTCGAATAAGAAATGCATCGATAGATGGTTCCTTCCCGCGGAATTTTATGTAAAGATTCATGGGCTTTTCAGTCCCTCCCTTTTCCAGGATATTTTTTCTGAAAGATGCAGCAGTTTCCTTGTCGAAAATTCCTCTTTCCTTAAAAATGCTGAAAGCATCTGCATCAAGAACTTCGGCCCATTTATAACCGTAATAGCCAGCAGCATATCCGCCACCGAAGATATGAGTGAAGGAGACGCTCATGTTTGAACCTTCGACAGGAGAGAAGAGCTCTGTTTTTGCCATTGCAGTGGATTCAAATTCAGTGATATTATTTGTAACCGGGGCGGTTATTGTGTGCCAGGCCATATCGAGGAACCCGAATCCAAGCTGTCGGTTGCATGCGTATCCTTCATTGAATGTGGAAGAAATTTTGATTTTTTCAATCAATACATCTGGAAGAATTTCACCGGTTTTGTAATGATGGGCCCAGGTTGAAAGCCAATCCTTCTCAAATGCATAATTCTGCATAAACTGTGATGGGAGTTCTACAAAATCACGGGCAACACTGGTTCCTGAAAGGCTTTCATATTTGCATTTAGTCAGCATCCCGTGCAATGAATGGCCAAACTCATGAAGAAATGTTGTTACTTCATTGAAGGACAGAAGTGAAGGCCTTGTCCCGGTTGGCCTTGTGAAATTGGCCACAATGGAAGTAAATGGCCTGATATCTTTTCCTGAATCTGATCTCTGTTCCCTGAAGCTGGTCATCCAGGCACCACCGTTTTTGCCGGGTCTGGGGAAATAATCAATATATAGAATTGCCAGAAAAATACCATCATAATCGTAGACCTCCCAGGTTTTTACTTCGGGATGATAAACCGGAATTTCATGGTTCGGAATGAATTTTATTCCGTAAAGTGAAGTGGCAAGTTCAAAAACTGCTCTCTCAGCATTTTCCAGGACAAAATAGGGCTTTAGCACTTCATCGTCGATATCAAATTTAGCTTTTTGAAGCTTTTCCGAAAAGTATGCCCAGTCCCATCTTTCAAGAGCTCCATTGTGTCCATTCTCTGAAGCAAATCGTGTAACAGCTTCATAATCTCTTCGTGCTGCAGGACTGGAAGCTGAATGAAGTTCAGCCAGAAAAGATTCTACTTTAGAAATTGTATCAGCCATACGATCACCAAGAGTGAGCTCGGCGAAATTACTGAAGCCTAATATCTCAGCAATTTCGAGACGTAAATTTGCTATAGTGAAAGCCAGTTTCTGATTATCGTGTCCGTCGTTGTGAAATGATCTGGAAGAATATGCTTTGAACATCTTTTCCCTGAGCTCCCTGACGGAAGAATACTTCATAAAAGGAACATAACTTGGGAAGTGAAGAGTGAAGATCCATCCCTCTTTCTTTCTCTCTTTTGCCTCCATAGCCGCCATTTCCGTAAGACCTTCGGGCAGGTCTGCAAGGTCGTTTTTATCAGTAATATGAAGCTCAAATGAATTAGTATCAGCCAGGACATTCTCTTCAAATCTGACTGATAACCTTGACAATTCTTCCGATATCTCCCTGAACCGCAGCTTTTTTTGTTCGCCGAGACCTGCTCCACCGAGTATAAAGTTCCGGTAATTCTTTTCAAGGAGCATCATCTGCCCGGTATCATAACCGGCAGATTCTTTCGAATTAAAAACCGATTTTACTCTTGCAAAAAGTTTTGCATTAAGAGTTATATCATTCGAAAACCTAGTGAGTAGAGGTGATATTTCCTGGACGACAGCCTGCAGATCTTTGTTAGTTTCAGCGCTGTTAAGGTTGAAAAGTATTGCAGTTACATCTCCGAGACGTTCGCCGACCCGGTCAAGTGAAGCAATAGTATTTTCAAAGTCAGGAGGTTCATTGTTTTCAGCAATAACATCTATCTCTTTTGTAGCATTTTTAATTGTTTCTTCGATCGCTGGTTTGAAATGTGCAATATCAATTATCTGAAAAGGAGGAGTGCTGAATGGTGTTTTCCATTCCTGAAGAAGAGGATTAATCATTTCTTTAAATGTTTGACTTTTGCCTTTTAATCTTTTTCACCCTCATCCTCATCCTTATAGCTTTTTGCACCTGCATATTTAGACGGGTAAGGTGTATTGCCTTTCTCCGCAAACCATAGTATTCTGTTAAGCAGATCGTCATTGCCTGAATCGACACCGTCAAATTCCGGAAGCATGCTTTTCTTAGCGTAATGAAGAGCTTTACCGCTCAGTGACAGAAGCTGCGGATTTATCTCATCGATCGGAATATTATTGGGAACTGACTTAAAAGGTGTTTTATCGAATGTACCACTGAAACAATCGGCCATTGGATTAGCGATGGCGTCCTGTATATTCATCGGTGGAAGCCCAAGTATCTGTTCAATTGTCCTGACCATCGAAGGTTGAGTATAAAATGTATGATTTACACTTCTTAATCTTGACCAGGGACTTATTACCAGGCTGACTGTACGGTATGCTGATACGTGATCCCATCCTCCCTGCGAGTCATCTTCAACCACAAAGATCACCGTATTTTCCCAGAAACGGCTTTTAGTGAATGCTTCCACAATCCGTCCAAGTGCAAGGTCATTATCTGCAACCATTGCCCTCGGGGTAGGGTACCCTGGACGTATTCCTGCCGTATGATCATTTGGAAGGGCCACGATCATTAATTCAGGGAGCTTATCACCCGGAAGCGCTTCAAAATCAGTGATATCTTTAATAAGTGCATCTGCCCGCATTGCATCGGTGAATTCATGATTCCCGTACGAAGGATACGTCTGGCTCAGAATTTTCTTAACGGGTTCAATAGTTGTGTGGTTATAAAATTCGATTTTTTCCCCTGCTTTATACTTCTTATATATATCGGTCCAGCTCAGATTATTATCAAGTACAGGAACAGAAGCTTCACCGTATATTCTGACCGACTTCCCGTTTTTATATGCATTATCCCACAGGAATCCGGTCGGAGCATAGACAAGAGCGTCAGTCTGGACATGTGCATAGCTTCTGAACCATGCTCTCATATTCTTTTCAATATAATCTGTAACGATCGATGCATCGGTCCATTGATGACCCTCCGCGGAACATTTTCCTGATGCGTGAAAATTGTCAAGAAGGATGAATTCTTCACATAGCTTATGTGTATTTGGTGTAACTTCAGCTCCATAAACGCATAAACCAGGATCCCCGTTCCCCTGTTTCATATCACCAAGAATCTGATCATATGTCCTGTTTTCTTTAATTATATAAACGACATGTTTAAATACAGAAGGTTCTCCTATTCTTTCGGGAACCGGCCTGGCCGGTACTGACTCCCTTGGTTTTTCTCTTGCCATGGTGGCCCTTGAAAGATTATTAACGGCAATAACTGTATCGGTATATGCAGCCAGCCTGCTATTATCCGGAAAAGGAATAGCCGATACTGATGCTTCCATATTATGAGAATTATAAATCAGGTTTGGGGTTGCTGAATGACGCATTGGCATCCGGGCACCTGATGCTTCAAGGTTAGAGACATAAAGAATGCCACGGTCTGACATGGTTACAGCCGAGGGATAAGCGCCGGTTGGTATAAAACCTTCTACACTGCTTTTAAGAATATTACGTTTTGACAAATCAGTACTTTTCAGTCTTATTACAGCAAGAGCGTTATCCATTCCATTTGCAACAAACAGGTATCTGCCGTCAACTGAAAGGCATAAGCCATTCGGGGAATCGCCAAAAAATGGATTTATATCAGGCTGTAACCTGACACTTATAGTTTCGTCTATATCATCGCGGGTAGTATTAATAACAGTGACATTATCGCTGTTGGAATTTGTCACATAAACATATTTCCCTTTTGCATCACTGATGATCTCATTCGGGTGAAGCCCAACAATAATCTCCTTCATTACCCTCCCGGTTTCAGGATCAATTACTGCAACGCTGCCTTCCCTGGTTGCGCCACCGCTCTTATTATTTACTCTGGCAAGCCCCCATGGAACACCTGCAACTTCAGTGTCGTCTTTTGAAGGATGTCTTCCTGCCCAATTAGTTACATATAACTTTCCTGCTGCCATGGTGAGACCATATGGAGCCACACCGGGATCAGCAACCCAGATGGTATCTCCTGATTTCAGGTCTTGCTTCACGACTGAATTATTTCCATTAAGGACAACATAAATGTAATCTTTGGATGATTCACTGGTTATTAGCAATTCATTTGGAAGAGCCATATCTGCGGGAGGTATCGTTTTATATTCCATTAACCTGCTGAATTCGGCTTTCGTTCCATCCCATCCGGCAGATACAACATATGACTTGTCATTCCTTCCAACAACACTCCAATATACTTCAGGACCGTTAATTCCAATATGCCAGATAATTCCGGAATATGTGTTCATCCCGTTTATGAGATTTACATGCTCATTATTTCTGAGTACGAATTTCACCTGATTCTCAGAGGTACTTATAAACACAATACTATATCTTTCTTCAACAGCCAGCCATTTTCCATCAGGAGATAAAGCAGCATCAAGAGCGTGATTTTCCATGGACGCATCACCAAAGACAATGGAGATACCTGCAGGTTGAATCAGCCTGTTATAAGGCAATTGGATCCGGCGCGAGCTTTCCAACTGCTGATTCGTTAAAACCTGGGCCTGTGAAATTGTGGCTGAAATAAGGAGAACAGCCAGAATAAAATTCTTTATTTTCATCATACTGTTTTAATTAATTCCACATTGTAAAGGTAATGCTGAAATTATTAAACTATTCGCCAGGATAAAAAAAGAGACTAAATTTTTGTTTCAGTCTCTTTTTTTCTTTTCAGCAATTTTTTTAGAATGGCAAATCACTCAGCTCATCATTATCCGGCGGTATATCTTCAAGCACAGGACGTGAAGGTGCATTTTGTTCCCTCCCCTGGGAAGATACTTTTTCAATTTTCCATGCATCGAGGTTAGTGAAGTAATTTATTTTACCATCACGTTCCCACTTATTCCCCTTAAGGTTAAACCAGATCTTAACTTCTTCATTAAGAAATGATTCATTAATAAGATCGCATTTGTCCTGAATAAGCTGAAACTTGATATAGTCTATGAAGACCGCAGGGCCTCCGGACTCTTTTTTCTCAATAACAAATTCACGTTTTTTGAATTTGTCACTAACCTGATTCACAGGTGAGATGTCAATGATTTTACCGGTTATTTCAAATGCCATTTGATTTTATTCTTCGTGAATGATGATATTTTCAATTTTGTCACCCTGGCTTATCATATCAATTACTTCCAATCCCTCAGATACTTTCCCAAAGCAGGTATGTTGTCTGTCGAGATGTTTTGTATTTGTTCTTGAGTGACAGATAAAGAATTGTGAACCGCCAGTGTTCCTTCCGGCATGAGCCATTGAAAGAACACCTCTGTCGTGGTACTGATTTTCGCCATCGAGTTCACATTTGATTTTATACCCCGGACCGCCCGTGCCAATCCTGGGATCGCTCATATCCTTCGAAAACGGACATCCTCCCTGGATAACAAAGTCGGGGATGACCCTGTGGAAAGCAAGGCCGTCATAAAAGCCTTTTTTTGCCAGGGTAACAAAATTTTCGACTGTAGCCGGGGCATCTTTCTCAAAGAAATTGAGTTTCATTATCCCCTTTGCAGTCTTGATTTCAGCAGTTCTCATTATTTTACAATTTCGAGAAGCTCAACTTCAAAAACAAGTGTAGAGAAAGGTTTGATCAGTTCTCCGGCTCCGTTGGCTCCATATGCAAGACTTTCCGGAACATAAAGTTTGAATTTGGAACCTACAGGCATAAGCTTCAGTGCTTCTGTCCAGCCGGGAATAATGCCTGAAACAGGGAATTCAGCAGGTTGATTTCTCTTAAATGAAGAATCGAATTCAGTACTGTCAATAAGTGTTCCGACATAATGAACTTTAACTGTGTTTTCAGTTGTCGGTTTTGGTCCTGTTCCCATCTTAATTACTTCGTATTGCAACCCGCTTTCTGTGACAATAATTCCAGCTTTATCTTTATTCTTTGCAAGGAAATCTTTGTTCCTGTCGATCCATTCCTTATACGTCACTTTATTTGTTTCAGCCTGTTTTTCTGTCTGGGCCTGCTGTCTTTTTGCTACATAGCTCTGCATGAAAGCATTTATATCTTCCTCTGTCATCAGAGATTTACCATTTTTTGAATCAATAAAAGCCTTGGCCACTATTACCGGATTGAGAGCTATACTATCCACGGCCAATTGATTATAAATATTTGAAGCAATTGCATAGGAAAGTGTATCATTTTCAGTCTTAAGCTTTGCACTCTTTACCGAGTTCAGGCCGCATGAGCCTACCAATAAAGCTATTAGTGCAGTCAAAACAATTAATCCCTTAATTTTCATATAACTAGTTTTAAATTAAATTTCCGCAAAGATAACACTTTGAGTAAAGTAAAAAAGCCTGTGATACTTTTTTTTAGATTTTTATTGCACGGAGTATATGCCTCTTCTCCGGGGGACCCGGAAGACGCGCAACCTTAAAACCAGATGCTCTAAGGTTTCTTTTTACGTCGCCTTTGGATGAATATGTAATAAGTACTCCATTTTTAATTGTGATATCCGATATCATTTTGAAAACTTCGATACTCCATACTTTGGGTTGTTTATCGGGACCGAAGGCATCAAAGTATATCAGGTTGAAAGAGCCTGGGGCAGAATATGTTGTTATATCCGCTTTTATTTTTCTCAGGTGAAAGTTGCTGCAGATATTCTGCATTTCTCCCCAACTTGCAGCATGAATAAGTTCAAATATCCTTTTACCGTCTTTTCCGGTAAACTTTGGGAAGTTTAAAGAGCCGGTAATATCATCATCAAGAGGATGATTATCGACAGATGTGTAAAATACTTCCCTTTTCCCTTTGCTGCTTTTTATAGCTGTAAGAAGGGCATTAAGACCGGTACCAAATCCGACTTCGAAAATATTCAGAGGATCGTCACCACAAAAATCAAATCCGTTTTTTATGAATATGAATTCAGATTCCTGAACAGCACCATGAATGGAGTGATAGTGTTCGTCCAGTTCGGGAACATATAAAGTATGAGATCCGTCGGAAGTTGTAATAACCTTAAACATGACAGCAGAAAAACACAAATTATTATTCTTGCTTTCATTGCGAAAATAATCAGAATAAAATTATTAAAAATAATTGTATTATTTTTATTACTGATTTTTACGGATATCATTTGGAATTCATAAACAATAATAACCTTAACTATGAGCAAAAAACAATCAAGACGGGAATTCCTGAGAGTGACAGCTGCAGGTACCCTGGGGGCAATAGTTCTTTCAAATTATGGTTGTAAATCTGCGCCCGGTATAGGACTTCAGCTTTATACTATCCGCGATGCCATGGCAACAGATGTTCCCGGATCGCTAAAAAAGGTTGCAGATATCGGCTATAAATACTTGGAGCTGGCAGGATATGCTGATGGGAAGTTTTATGGTTATGAACCGCCCGAATTTAGAAAGATGGTGAATGGTCTCGGAATGGAAATTCTCAGCAGCCACACACAGGTTGAAGGTGCTGGTGTTACACTCGACAATGCCAGGAAAATGGCTGAGGATCATGCAAAGCTTGGAGTGAAATATTGTCTGCAACCATGGATAGTTGAAGAGATGCGTACGACAATCGCAAGCTACCAGAAAATGGCCGCAAACTGGAACCAGATAGGAAAGGTCATGAAAGAATTCGGAATGCAGTTCGGATATCATAATCATAATTTTGAATTCGATACTGTTGAAGGGAAAGTGCCATATTTTGACGTGATGCTTGCTGACCTGGACAAGGATCTCGTTACCATGGAGCTTGATCTTTTCTGGACCACCAAGGCAGGACAGAATCCTGTTGACATTATCAAAAAATACCCTGGCCGGTTCCAGCTTTTTCATATGAAAGACATGTACACAAAAGAGGCACCATTCTACACAACAGTAGGGGTCCATGACTTTGCTCCTGTTGGTGCTGGCGTAATAAACTTTAAAGAGATTCTTGCAGTCAAAAAAATTGCAGGAATGAAATACATGGTTGTGGAGCAGGACCAGAGCAGGGATGGAATAATCTTTGATGATATTCAGACAAGCATTACCAACCTGAAAACAAAAATACTGGTTTAAGTCTCCCGATTATACCTGGCATACAGATAGGATCATGCATATCAGGGTAAATGTCAGCGACTTTGATGTGCAATTACTTTAATTAATTATATTTGCATGATTTTTAAATAAAGGATCAGTATTTCGTGTTTTGCGCAAGGTCATCAAAATAATACCTGTTTTATTCCTGTGGTTCGCCGGATTTGCAATCATTGCTCACACGGTTGTTCCGCATGATCATCATTTGTATGATATTTATTCAAACTCCGGTGATAAATGTCCTTCCTCAGAAAAGAGCACGGGTCACGGACCCGGTATCCCGATACATTGCAATTCACTAAATGATCTTGCATCAGAAAAGGCATTAAAATACTTCATTCCGGAGCAACTGGTAAATCATGATATTATTCAGGGCTGTACATCAGATTATACCTGTCTGGTAACTGAAACATACTGTACAATTCTATCTGAGATTCAGAATCAACTGCCTGATCTTTTTCCTCTTACATCATCACCTTTCAGGGCTCCTCCATCATTTTGCTAATCCTTTCCGCATTACTTTTGAATTAAACATGGATAAGTTTTGAATCCTGTTTTTTCGAAGGTATTAGTGTTGAATACTTTACCATATAATACAGGTACAGGTTAATCTCTAATTTAATCTACAATCTATAGCAAAAATGATAAACCGGATCATTTCTTTCTCAGTAAAAAATAAATTCATTATAGGATTATTTGTTCTTGCACTTATAGGATGGGGAACATACTCCCTGACCAGACTGCCTATAGATGCTATCCCGGATATTACCAATAATCAGGTTCAGATCATATCGCTTGCCCCGTCACTGGCAGTTCAGGAGGTTGAAAGTTTCATTACTGCACCTATCGAGGTAGCTGTTGCAAATATTCCGGATATCATTGAGCTCAGGTCCATTTCCAGGCTCGGATTGTCCGTCATAACTGTCGTTTTTAAAGACAAGGTTGATGTTTACTGGGCGAGACAACAGTTAGGTGAACGTCTTAAAGAAGCTGAAGAAGTAATTCCCTCAGGCCTGGCACAGATATCACTGGCACCTATTTCGACCGGTCTTGGTGAGATATTCCAATACCACCTGGCTGTTGAGAAAGGGTATGAAAAAGAATATAATCCTATGGAACTGCGTACAATCCAGGACTGGGTTGTGAGAAGAGAGATGCTTGGTACTCCCGGGGTTGCTGACATTAACAGTTATGGTGGATTTGTAAAGCAATACGAGATAGCAGTTAATCCGGAAAGGCTGAGGGGAATGAACCTGACCCTTACCGATATATTTAATGCTCTTGAAAAGAATAATGAAAATACCGGGAGCGCTTATATCGATAAGAATCCCACAGCATATTTTATAAGAGGTATCGGGCTGGTAAAATCAATAGAGGATATTGAAAAGATTTTTGTCAAAACAACAAACACAGGCATTCCGGTTCTGATCAGGGATATTGCAACGGTTCAATATGGAAGTGCCACAAGGTACGGAGCGTTTGTTGTAGATACAACTGAAGCTGTAGGCGGAGTTGTAATGATGCTGAAAGGTGCAAATGCTCATGAAGTAATTGATAATGTGGAAACACGCATACAATCAATTCAGAAGTCCTTACCCAAAGAGGTCAGGATAGAACCATACCTGAACCGCTCCGACCTTGTAGGCAGGGCGATAGGTACAGTTTCACGAAACCTTATTGAAGGAGCTTTAATAGTTATATTTATCCTGGTTTTATTGCTTGGGAATGTGCGTGCCGGCCTGGTTGTGGCTTCGGTAATCCCTCTCTCAATGCTTTTTGCAATATCAGTAATGAACCTTCTCGGAGTATCAGGGAACCTTATGAGCCTGGGGGCCATAGACTTTGGACTGATTGTCGATGGTGCTATTATTATTGTCGAAAGCGTTGTCCATAGGATATTCCTGAGCAGACAACATCATCAGGGTGTTGCGAAACTGACTCAGGACCAGATGGATGAAAATGTACTCGATTCATCAAAACAGATGATGAGCTCAGCAACATTTGGCCAGATAATCATCCTGATTGTATATCTCCCTATTATGGCACTTGTAGGTATTGAAGGGAAAATGTTTCGTCCAATGGCACAGGTAGTTACATTTGCACTTATTGGTGCAGCAATCTTGTCGCTGACTTATGTACCTATGGCTTCAGCTTTGTTTCTGAGTAAAAAGACAGAACACAAAACAAATTTTTCTGACAGAATAATGGATTGGATCAGGAAAGCATTTGACCCGGTTATTGGCTTTTCACTCAGACATAAATTTCTTGTTTCTGTTTCTGCAATATCTCTTTTTGTGTTCAGTCTTTTTCTTTTCAGTCGTTTAGGTGGCGAGTTTATTCCGCAGCTTGAAGAGGGAGACCTTGCTTCGGGTGTGATGACTCTACAGGGAGGTTCACTTACAAATACAGTTGATAAAGTAATTCTTGCAAACCGGATATTACTTGAAAATTTTCCTGAAGTAAAGCACGCAGTCTGCAAAATAGGAGCTGGTGAAATACCCACTGATCCGACTCCAATGGAGACAGGTGATTATATTATAACTCTAAAAGATAAAGATGAATGGACTTCGGCAAAAACACGTGAAGAACTGGTTGGAAAAATGGAAGAGAAACTGGTTGCACTTGCAGGAGTGAAATTTGAGTTTCAGCAACCGATACAAATGCGTTTTAATGAATTAATGTCTGGTTCAAAACAGGATATCGCCATTAAAATATTTGGCGATGATCTTATCATTCTCGCAGAAAAGGCATCTGAAGTTGAGAAGGTTATCAGGACAATTTCCGGGGTTGTGGATATAAACGTAGAAAAAGTTACAGGTCTGGCTCAGATACAGGTTGAATATAATCGTGATCGTTTAGCACAATATGGACTGTCAGTAGAGGATGTAAATTCCCTGCTGCGCGCTGCTTTTGCCGGCAGTCAGGCTGGTGTAGTCTTTGATGAAGAAAAACGGTTTGGATTGGTGGTACGCCTTGATAAAGATTACAGGAAGAATCTCGATGATATAAAAAATCTGACAGTAGCTCTTCCTGATGGTCATCAGATACCATTTGAACAATTGGCAGACATTTCAGCTAAATCAGGCCCGGCGCAGGTTTCGAGAGAGAATACCAGGAGACGGATTACAATCGGATTTAATGTCCGAAACCGTGATATTCAAAGTGTAATAAAAGATGTAATGGCTCAGGTGGATGTAAAAATTCAGCTCCCGACAGGTTATTATGTGTCGTACGGAGGACAATTTAAAAATCTCGAGGCTGCTCAAAAAAGGTTATCCATTGCAGTTCCTGTGGCACTGCTTCTGATTTTTGTGTTACTCTATTTTACATTTCATTCGGTAAAACAATCGCTGCTGATATTTACAGCAGTTCCAATGTCGGCCATTGGCGGCGTTTTTGCACTGTGGCTCCGTGGAATGAATTTCTCAATATCGGCCGGTATCGGATTCATTGCATTGTTCGGAGTTGCAGTTCTTAATGGAATTGTTCTGATAGCTGAGTTTAACCGGCTCGAGAAGGAAGGTATTACAGATATTACCGAACGCGTGAAAAAAGGTTTACGTAATCGCCTGCGTTCAGTCATTTTGACGGGAGCCGCTCCGGCTTTAGGATTTTTACCAATGGTCATTTCAACATCTGCCGGGGCAGAAGTACAGAAACCACTTGCGACGGTTGTTATTGGAGGACTTATTACAGCGACTCTCCTTACTTTGATAATCCTTCCTGTCTTTTACATTTATTTCTCATCAAATAAATTTAAATTCAGGTTAAAGGGTGGTTCAGCTAAAAAACTTGCGGCTATTTTTCTGTTGTTTGGTGTCACATCAGTTTTAAATAACTTAAACGGACAGCAATCACGGATAATTAATCTGCATGATGCAATTCAGATGGCATTGGACAGTAACCTTTCTGTAAAATCTGCTGCTTTATCAATAGATATGCAGAAGGCTCTCAGGGGTGCTGCCATTGATCTTCCAAAAACAGTTATTGACGGGCAATATGGCCAGTTCAACTCATATACTAACGACAACAGTATTGCTGTTTCTCAATCATTTGCATTCCCTTCAGTGTATGTCAACCGATATAAGCTGGCCAATGCAAATATTAAAAGCAGTGAACTGCAATACATGGTTTCTCAACTTGAAATAGCTACACAGGTTAAACAGGTTTACTGGCAATTTGTATTTCTGTCTTCAAAGCAAAAATTACTTATTTACCAGGACAGCCTTTATTCAGGGTTTTTAAGAGCAGCGGAATTAAGAGCAAAAGCCGGAGAAACAAACCGGCTGGAAATGATCACTGCCCGTTCTCAAAGCCTTGAAATAAAAAACCAGTTATATCAGGTTACATCAGATATAGCAATCAGCAGTCGTAAACTAATGGTTCTATTGAATAGCAAATCGCTTTTAATGCCTTCTGTTAAAGAAGTACACCGGATAGATATTGGATTTAATTCTGATAGTGTTTCAGTTGGACAGAATCCACTTCTGGGCTATATAAAGCAACAAGTCGAAGTTTCACAAATTGAGAAAAGACTTGAACGAAGTCAGCTGTGGCCTGATTTAAACATCGGCTATTTCAGTCAGACAATTGCCGGAACGCAGGATGTTAATGGTGTCCCCCGTAGTTTTGGCAGGGATTTCAGGTTTACAGGTGTTCAGGCCGGTATATCTGTCCCTTTATGGTTTTCTCCATATACATCAAGAGCAAAAGCTGCAAAAATTATTGAAAACATAGCAAGGACAAATGCTGAAAACTATACAAAGTCTATTACCGGCAGTTTCCAATCTTTAATCGATGAGTATAATAAATATATCTCAAGTGTCGATTATTATGAAAAACAAGCCGTTCCTGAAGCTGACCTGATAATTAAACAGGCATCGCTGAGTTATAAAGCCGGAGCCCTGGATTACCTCGATTATGTACTTACTCTTAACAGGGCATTATCTATAAGACAGAACTATCTTGATGCACTTAATGATTTCAACCAGACAATTATTTCAATTGAATATATCACAGGTAAAATATTTTAACAATTACTATCATGGCTAAATTCAATTATAAAACAACTTTAATACTGCTTGGATCAATCGTATCCTTATTTGCCTGTACAAATGGCAATAAACAAGTTGCAGGTACCGTAGAGGCTGAGATCATTCCGGAAGATATTGTGGAACTGCGCTACGACCAGATCAAACTTGCAGGTGTCGAAATGGGAATGATTGAAATGCGGACGCTAAGCAGCAATCTGAAGGTTAATGGAATTATTACCGTTGCTCCGCAGAACCTGGCAACTGTATGCATGCCACTGGGAGGTTTTATTAAAAATACAACTCTGCTTCCCGGAAACAGAGTAAATAAAGGACAAACACTGGCAATAATTGAAAACCAGGAATTTGTGGACATTCAACAGAGTTACCTTGAGGCAAAAAACAGGCTCCTTTTCGCTGAAGCAGAATATAACAGACATACTGATCTGTATAAAAATGATGTTTATTCCGAGTCGAATCTTCAGCAGGTCACTGTGGAATACAAGAACCTTAAAGCGCTTGTTAGATCTCTTGAGCAAAAACTTATTCTGATCGGGATCAATCCTGAGAAACTAAATGAAGAAAATATCAGCAGTACAGTAAATCTGGTCTCCCCGATAAGTGGATTTCTGAAAGAGGTCAATGTTAATATTGGTAAATATGTCTCACCAAATGATATTCTTTTTGAAATCGTCAACAATGAAAAGCTGTTTCTGGAACTTACGCTTTTTGAAAAAGATGCAGATAAAGTTGCTCCGGGGCAGAAAATCAGGTTCTTTGTTAACAATGGAAATGATGTTCATGAGGCTGTGATTACTCATACCGGAAAAGCAGTCAGCAAAGATAAAACCTTCATAGCTTATGCTTCAGTTCTCAGTGCCAGCAAAACCGTTTTACCGGGAATGTATGTGAATGCACTTATTGAAGAATCTGATATGAAAGTAACATCGCTGCCATCAGATGCAGTAGTAAGTTTCGATGACAAGAATTATATCTTTGCATTCGAAAAAGATAAGGAAGAAGCCGGGAAAGCTATGACAGAATATAAGATCATCGAGGTTAAAAAAGGCGTTTCATCGTCAGGTTATACAGAAATAATTCTTCCTGAGGGGATTGATATCAATACCGCAAAGGTTGTCATTAAAGGCGCTTATAATCTTCTCTCGGCTAAGAAAAATGCCGGTGAGATGGCATGTTAATCAGAAGTTAGAAGTTATGGAGCATAACCATTCAAAAAATCATAATATTAATCTTGGTAATGCTTTTAAAGCAGGCATTACTATCAATATCATTTTCGTTGCTGTAGAAGCCCTTTTTGGTTTCTTTTCAAACTCCATGGCTTTAATAGCCGATGCAGGCCATAACCTGATTGATGTGTTGGCTTTGGTTTTCTCATGGATTGCTGTTATTCTATCTAACAGACAACCTACTCTTAAATTCACTTATGGATTTCGACGTTCCACTATACTAATTGCTTTGCTTAATACAATCCTTTTACTGGGAGCAGTTGCCTTTATTACCTATGAAACGGTCCAGAGACTAAATAATCCGGTGAAGATTGATGCAAAAAGCGTTATGATTGTTGCAGCTATTGGTATTGTAGTAAATGCTTTTACTGCATGGTTATTTATGAAGGGGGAGAAACACGATCTTAATATCCGTAGCGCATTTATTCATTTTGTGGCTGATGCCCTGGTATCCCTGGGAGTTGTGGTAGCAGGTGTTATCATTGCATTTACAGGAATCCAATGGATTGATTCATTAGTTTCGTTTGCAATTATTGCTGTAATATTATATAGTTCTTATCACCTTTTGATTGATTCAGTTAATCTTGCTCTCGATGCAGTACCTGAAAATATTAATATAGAGGAGGTCCGTGAATATCTTGCAAACCTGCCGGAAGTATCAGGTGTTCATGACCTTCATATTTGGGCTTTAAGCACCAGTGAAGCTGCTATGACTGTACATCTTGCAACTCACAACCAAACCGACGTTTCATTTATCAGAGCCATTCAGGATCAATTGCATGAACGCTTCAGGATAGAACATGCAACTATTCAGGTCGAGTTTGGGGCTAATATTGTTGATTATGAAAAAAACTGTAATTAAATTTTTAAAAAAATCAATCCTGAGCTGTCTGCTAAGGTCATATATCTTACCAGTCAGAATCATACCACGACCTGACATCAGTTGCGATCATTCCTGCCATTCGTGCAGCTTCAAGACCATGGTCTCCGTCTTCAAAAACCTCAATATGAACAGGATCCACATGCATCAGTTCGGCGCATCGGATGAAAGTTTCGGGGTGAGGTTTGAAGTTGTCGACATCATTGGCTGTGACAATAATATCAAAATATTGTCGTAAACCTGTTATTTCAAGGGTACGTTCTACTGCTTCCCGGTGGCCGCCGGTCCCGACAGCCATAGGGAGCTTCCTGAAATATTTTCTTGCGATAGATGCAACCGGTTCGATTGCTTTTACATTATGCTGAACTTTATAGAACTGATCAAGTTTCTCCTCAATGATCTGATCAATAGTGACTTTGCCTTCAAGTCCGCATTTCTTGATAATCTCAGATGCAATAATCCAGCCTGGACTGCCAGTATGAAGTCTTAAAAAAGCCGGATCAATATCTGCTCCGTATTTGTTACAGGCTTTTTTCCATCCATCAAAATGATAAGGCATTGTATCGGCGAGTGTTCCGTCGAGATCGAAGATGAGTCCTTTAACACCGGGATGGATATCGTAATTCATTAAATAAATTTTAATAAGAAGGCCGCTGATGAGGCGGCCTTCAACGAATGATCATAATGTTTACTTTTTATATTGAGCCAGGTATTTCTTTACCTGACGGTAAACATTCTCTGCAGTAAAGCCAAATTTCTCATCAAGCACTTTATAGGGAGCAGAATACCCAAATGTATTGACTCCCCAAATCCTGCCATTTGGACCAACAAGACCCTGTAATGTCACGGCTAATCCTGCTGTCAGACCAAATACCGGAATATCATCAGGTATCACCGATTTACGGTAAAATTCATGTTCGCCCCTGAATATTCCTTCAGAAGGAGCGGAGATTATTCTAATATTGAGGTTATCATTTTTAAGAAGGAGTGCTCCTTCCACCAGAGTAGCAACTTCTGAACCGCTGGCGACAAGAATAACATCAGGTTTCTCCTGACAATCCTGAACAATATAAGCCCCATGCTTCGCTTTAAGAGCATCTGAAAATCTGTCATTATTTTCGGATGGAAGATCTTTTATATTTTGTCGCGAAAGGATAAGTGCTGTAGGTGTCTTCCTGTTCTCAAGAGCCATTTTCCATGCGACTGTAGCTTCTGTGGCATCAGCAGGACGGAGAACAAGTATGCTGTTCTCGCTGTGATGGTTCTTCATGTGTTCCATTAGCCTTATCTGAGCTTCCTGTTCAACCGGCTGATGAGTCGGGCCATCTTCTCCGACCCGGAAAGCATCATGTGTCCAGATGTAAATTACCGGCAACTCCATAAGGCATGCCAGACGCACAGCCGGTTTCATAAAATCGGAGAAAACGAAAAAGGTACCGCAGGCAGGAATTAACCCTCCATGAAGAGACATTCCGTTCATAACTGCTGCCATCGTAAGTTCTGATACACCTGCCTGAAGAAAAGCTCCTGAAAAATCACCCCTGGTAAATGCTTTACTGTTTTTAAGGAATCCGTCTGTCTTGTCTGAATTTGAAAGATCGGCTGATGCAACTACCATGTTCTCAATCTTCTTTGCCAGGACACCCAGAACAACTGCTGATGCAGCCCTGGTTGCAGATCCCTCTTTCTGTTGAATAGCTTTGAAATCTATTTCGGGAAACTTACCTGAATAGAATAGTTGAAGCTTTTTATCAAGCTCTTCGTTTTTGATTGCCCATCCGGCTTTTTTCTTTTTCCATTGTGCTACAAATCCTCTTTTTGTTTCAAGAACTTTTTTATAATGTTCCCTGACCTCATCGAAAATTTTAAAAGGATCAGTTAAATCTCCGCCAAGGTTTACCAGTGATTTCTCATATGATCCGCCAGCCTCACTTACAGGCATTCCGTGTGTTGATGTTTTTCTTTCAAAGCTTTTTCCTTCACTATCGACCAGACCCTTACCCATAATAGTCTTGCCTATAATTATTACAGGCTTATCTTTTGATGTATTTGCTTTAGCCAGCGCTTTTCTTATCTGGTCCTGATCATTGCCCTCAATTGTAATGACATCCCAGCCCCATGACTGGTATTTCATTGCAGTATCTTCGCGGGTAACGGCTTTTGTTTCAGTCGATAATTGTATGTCATTCGAATCATAGAACATTATCAGGTTATTGAGACCAAGATAACCGGCAAGGCGGCCGGCTCCCTGAGAGATCTCTTCCTGAACGCCACCATCTGATATAAATGTGTATATTTTATGAGCAAAAAGGTCGCCGAATCTGGCAACAAGAAATCTCTCCGCTATAGCCGATCCGACAGCCATTGTATGTCCCTGCCCCAGTGGTCCGGATGTGTTTTCAATTCCTCTGGTAACATCAAGTTCCGGATGACCGGGAGTTGGACTTCCCCATTGCCGGAATTGTTTCAGCTCATCAACCTTAAAATGTCCGGTAAGTGTAAGAATCGAATAAAGCATTGGCGACATATGCCCGGGATCCAGAAAAAACCTGTCACGGTTAATCCAGGTGGGATCGGAAGGGTCAAAATTCAGGAATTCTGAAAAAAGGATATGAATAAAATCAGCACCACCCATAGCACCTCCGGGGTGACCAGATTTAGCTTTTTCAACCATCGACATGGCAAGAATGCGGATATTGTCCGCCGCCAGTTTGTTTACATCAATATTCATTGGGAATTTTTTACCGTTTTTAATTTATACGGTAACAAAAATAGAATTATTTATTGATTTACAGATATTTTCTATCCTCCTCCGGGACTTCGAAATATTTATCGTACACCTTGACATCCGGACCTAACTTTTCTTCTATTTTGTTTCCCCTGATCTTAAAAGTGCACTTTTCGCCGGCAATACCAGAAAAATAAATATTATACTCTTTCTTATTATCATCAATCATAATTATTCGCACAAGGTGTTTATACTTTGCACTGTTTAACTGTGAGTGACAGATAGGGCAGGTATAGATATATTCTTCCCCTTCTTCAATTTTGAATGAAGGATGAGTAGTGGTTAAGTAGTTCCCTATCTCGGGATTAAGGAAAATTAATCCTCTATCGGAACTGTTAACTTTTGTCGCAGCAAGGACAATAGAAGTTTTTACATTCAGAAGTCCCCTGCAAACTTTACATAAATACTCAGTAGCCATGATGTACCTCCTGTTTATTTATTTGTTTAATAATCTGGTCAGCAACATTCTTTACAAGATACGAGATATTTTCACCAAAATCAATTTTTTCTGGCTGGATTCCCAATATGAAAACCGGCATATCAAAAAACTCGGATAATCGTCTGACTGAAATATTGTGAGTGTTAAATGTAAGGTCTTCTATCTCGCAAATATCCAATAATTTACATGTCCCCGGAGAAGCATTCATTTCAAGACAATCAATGAGAACGAGCAAATCAGGATTCAGGCTGTTTATTTTGCCAATATAGTTCTCAATGCTTGTTTCAACATTGACAGCTGATATATGTCCTGTGTTTATTATTTTACTGCTTATATAAACGCCAACGCCATCATCCATTTTAAGGAGATTGCCTATTCCGACAAAAAGTAATTTTTTTTCTTTTCGTTCAAGCAGCTTATTCAGTCCATCAAACACCTTTGTACAAGTATTTTATAAGGATGAGTCTCAGACAATTGGGACAAACGATATTGAACATATCCTTTCTCTTCAGTTGGTCCTTTATTTCTATATCTATATCCTGCCCTGCAGCCAGCCTCAGTTTCTGGTTAAGCATATTGAGATCCAGAATTGAAGAAAATGCTTTCGGGCCGAGCTTCCTGTGCATAAAATGCAAATGCTCCTTAGTGGTAATTACTGCACCGCAGTTTTCACAGATCAAAAGCTCTTTCTCCTGGTATTCAACATTTTTTGATTTATCAAATACTGCCAGATCGTAAATTTTATCTGATAATTTCACCCCTTTCTGAGTTATGCAATGATCCTGGCACTGACCGCAAAAGATACATTTGCCGTAATCTCTTTTTATTATCCTGGTACCTTTTTCTTTGTTATCAGCAAAAGTTATTGCCTGTGGCGGACATACATTTGCACAGGTTTCGCATCCGACACAATTCTCATCATCTACAACCGGTTTTCCTCTGAACTTCTCAAAAGGAATATGTGGCTCCTTAGGAAATTTCGACGTAAAAGCCGGAGTAACAAGTGAGATGACGGCCTCTTTTAATTCACGTATCTTTGGATACTTCATTTCACAGCATCTTTATAATCATCTTTCACACTCTTTTCTCCAAGCTTTATCCCGAAATGGTATGTCCCCCTGATAAGAGCATGTGCTCCTACAGTAGAAGCAAAGAAAAGGATCGGGATAGCAACCAGGGCCTTGATGCCCGCATCACTAAATCCAAAATGGAACAATACTCCCAGAAGGATACTGCAACAACCCAGGGTTACTGCTTTTGTGGCTGCCTGAAGCCTGTTATAGGTATCAGGAAGCCTGACTATTCCAATGCATCCTAAAAGGTTAAAAAGTACTCCGATAGTTATGAATATTAAGCTTACCATTTTATTCGTTTAATTTTTTTCCGGTCAGGTATTTTGCCAGAGTTAGAGTCCCGATGAAACTGAGAATTATCCATGCAATGCCTATATCAATAATCCAGGATCGTTCCGTCTGAATGGCTATTATGGCACAGATGCCTACAACAAGTATCCCGAATATATCAACTCCTACCATCCTGTCAGGAATTGTCGGCCCTCTGATTATCCTGTACATGCAGATAACGCTTAATCCTATCTGGACATACAGCAATATGTTCAGGTAATTGCTCATTCTATTATTCTTTTAATATACTTTTCAAAAGCTCCGGTTATAATACCTGTATAAACTTCAGGATCTTCGGAACTTATATAGATCCAATGGATATAAAGGTAATCATCTATAATATCCACCGATATAGTCCCGGGTGTCATTGTAATTGAATTGGCAAGCAGCATTTTTGCCATATCTGACTTCAATGTGGTTTTGACTTTCACAATGCCCGGGCGAATTGGCATTGCCGGATGAAGCACCCTGTAAGCAACATCTATATTGGCTTTTAGACATTCCCAGATGAAAACGAAGAGGTATATAATGAACCAGAAATAGCGGCGGGGTTGCAAAAGCTTATAAACATTTGTAATGAAAAACCGTCCAAAGAATAATGCGGTGATAATTGATGCAACAATTCCGACAATAATATTGGCAACTGTGAGCTCGAAGGTAAGTAACATCCAGAATATCAGTGATAATATAAACAGTGTTATATATTTCATCTTATTGTCCAATTATGGTTGTTGTGTATTTTAACGGGTCAGTAAGAATATGTACAGCCGGCGTTAAGATTGCTTCCCTGACTTCGGGTATGATCAGCAGGCCGAGGATCACGCATAAAATACTAAGAACAACCATGCTGAATACCATCGGGAACGGAACTTCTTTTACCTTATCTCTTTTGATATCTGATTTATTGTAAAATGCATATCGCTGGAATTTCAGGAATGATGCCAGGGTAATAATGCTGACTATAACCGCCAACGCTGCCAGCAGATAAAACCGAGCCATTACAGCAGCAATAATGATGACCAGTTTGCTGAAAAACCCGTTAAATGGCGGTATCCCCGATATGGACATTGAAGCAATGAATGAGGCAGCTGAGGTTGCAGGCATATTTTTCGCAAGTCCGCCCATCTCTCTAAGATTTCGGGTGCCGATAGCATATTCAATTGCCCCGGCATTCAGAAACAATAATCCCTTAAAAGCCGCATGGTTAATCAGGTGAAAAATTCCTCCGGTTATAGCCAGGGCGGCTACTTCGGGTCTGCTTCCTCTGGCGACAAGGATCATGCCCATTCCGACAGAAAGGACAACATACCCCATCTGACTTATGCTGTGATAAGCAAGAAGCCTCTTAATGTCCCATTGACCTATAGCCAGGAAGACGCCAATTACCATTGACAAAGTCCCGAGAGTGGTAATAAGAATTGCAATTCCCTCACTTACAATGAACATATTAAAGAATAATCTTATGATCACATATATGCCGACCGCTTTTATGAATACGCCCGACAGCATTGCTGAAATAGATGAGGGCGCAGATGAATGTGCATCCGGCAGCCAAGCGTGGAAAGGAATTATAGCAGCTTTAAGGCCAAAGCCGCTTAGTATAAGTATCTGAACAAAAGTATAATACGTTTTGTCATAACCATTGCTGAACGCAATTTTAATGTCGGCGATATTCAGTGTTTTGGTTTTCCAGTAAATCAATGCTATCCCGATAAGGATTAAAAACGATGCCAGGCCTCCCAATACCTGATATTTAAATGAAGCTTCAAGCTCTTCCTTTTCTACACCGAAGGCAACCAGAGCATATGAGGATATAACTGATATTTCGAGGAAAACAAATATATTAAAAAGGTCACCGCTTATAACAACCCCATTCATCCCGGCAATCATAAGGCATAAGAGAGCGTAGAAATAGTTTTCGGCAGTATATCTCTTAATATAGGAGATTGAATAGAAAGCAGCTAAAAAGCCGATAAGATTTATTATACATACGATAATTGCAGTGAAGCCATCCATAACAATATAAATTCCGATCGGAATTTTATTTATGGGCTCCCAGCCCCCGACTTTATAAACGTACTGGTTCTCTCCTGTAGTGAAGAGGAAATAAAAGCTGAGACAGGTAAGGAACAGAAGTACCAGGGATGTGAAGTACTTGTTAAACTCACTGACGAACCGCCCGATGATCATTATCAGGAAAGCAGCAGCCAGCGGTGTAATAACAAATAATGGCAACAATGGATTCATCTTCTATCCTCTTAAGTTTTTAATCTCTCTTATATCGAACGTCCCGTACTTCCGGTAAAGCCTTATTATAATTGCCATCAGCATCGCAGTTGTTGCCAGTCCGATTACAATGGCTGTAAGAACCAGAGCCTGAGGCAAAGGATCGACATATGTTTTTACGGGATCAGCAGGATCAACAATTGGCGCAACTCCTCCGTCGATATAACCTATTAATGCGAAGAAGAGGAAGGTGCTGATCTCCATGATGGTAAGTGAAACGGCTATCTTTACAAGGTTCCTTCTTGTAATCACTCCGTACAATCCCACCAGAAATAGTATGAAACACATTATATAAGCGATCATTGTGGTGATTCCTCCTTAAAGATTATCAGTGAAAGAAATATTATAAATATTGATGCAGCGACTTCGGTTCCGATAAAAATATTGTACAGTGGCAGAACGCCGGCGCTTATTAGGTGCCCGACAACACCTTTTGGCAGGAAGTTATTAAAGAAGACATGGGCCCCGAATAAGAAACCTCCTGTGGCAACCATTACTACCATAAGGGTAGCCATGCTTTCAACAATTGTTGTTCCTGCCTCTTCTTTTATCAGCTTCATAAAATCACCTCCATTTGCAAGCGTGATAAGTATAAGTGATCCTGCAATTACAACTCCTCCTGCAAATCCGCCACCGGGAGTAAGATGGCCATGCACGATGACATAAATTCCGTACATGAAAATCATCCCCGCTATAAGCTGAGAAGTCTTTTTTACTATGAGGGTCATCCCTTTCATCTTTGTCTTTTATCTTTTGTCTTTAGTTCCCGCTTTGCGGGATTTCGTCACTTCGTTCCTCAACTTGTGTCTTTTGTCTTAATTTTATTTCTTCCCTTTGAGTCTTAAAATTGTCAGCACGCCCAATACTGCAGTGACCAGTACAACCGCTTCTCCCATAGTATCATAACCCCTGAAGTCAAAAACAACGCCGGTCACAAGGTTAGCGCTTCCTGTTTTTTGTGCAGCACCTTCAATATAGGGACCTGCCATTCTTAAAGTACTTTTCCCCAGTTCATCAAGCTGCTGAATCGAAAGAGAAAAGAACCACAGCAATACCAACATCAATAAAATTGCAGTAGCGGCAGATACATATCCCTGGGTATCAAGCTTTGAATATTTTTCCTCCCTGGAGCTGTCGAGAACCACTGCCACCATTATTATAAGGGTAACTGTATCAACGACTATCTGTACAATAGCAAGATCAGGCGCTTTCAGCAACAGGAAACATATTACCAGACTGTATCCCACAATACCACAGGCAATTACAGAGGAAAGCAGATCCCTTGCATGGATAGCATACAAGGCCCCTAAAATCATTAATCCTGTTATAATAGATATTGCCAGTTCCATTTAGCTTTTGTTATTTATATCATAATGAGGAGCATAATAATAAGTCCTGCAAAAATCCAGATTGCATATGCAGATAAAACACCGGTATGCGCTTCACTGAGCTGGTGGCTGCACCAGAGAACAAACTGTTTCGACAGTTCATAAATATCAAAGTACTTTTCTTCAGCTTTCCTGTACATCCAGGAGAAAAATCCGAATTCTCCTATGGTTTTATAAAATTCCGGAGTGGCATAACCAGTCTGTTCCTGGATTTTTTCGCCTCCTATGAAGCTGTCTTCAGTCCTGAATTTCTTAAGGTTGAGAGCCAGATAGACTATTATTCCAATAATAATTGAGATCAGGACAAGCAATGATACAAATGAGGAATTCCAGAATCCCGGAAATTCAAATGTACCCGAGACAGGCATCAGAAGCTTCGGGACTACCAGATTTGTTGCAAAGACTCCAAAAAAGATACATAGTACAGAAAGAACAATTAATGGTACCCACATCATTACTGGAACTTCCCTGACATTTTCAAACTCAGGCTTCCTTCGACCGAGGAATATACCTCCGATCAGCTTAATGAAGCTTGCAAGCGTAAGAGCTGAACCTAATACTGCAAGTCCCAGCCATAATATCCACAGTTTATTTGCCAAACCCGCTCCGGCTCCAAAATCAATAATTCCCTGGTAAATCATCCATTTTGATGCAAATCCATTGAATGGGGGTATACCTGAAATTGACATTGCAAAAATGAGGGAAGCAAAGAATGTTACAGGCATTGCTTTTGATAGCCCCCCGAGATCATCAATATTCTCTTTTCCAGTACGATATTCAACACTTCCGGCAGTAAGAAATAGTCCGCTTTTATAAAGAGCATTATTCAACATGTGGAACAAACCTGCCGCAACACCTATCATGGAACCGAGTCCAAAACCCAGGATCATGTATCCCACCTGCGACACGGCATGGTATCCAAGCAATCGCTTGTAGTTATGCTGCACAAGCGCCATCATAACTGCAGTAATAATTGAAATTACGCCAATCGACAAAAGAAGAATTATTAACCATTGACTCAGGATAAACATGCTGGTTGTTATCCTTGCAAGAAAATATATTCCCAGGAGCTTATCAAGCGATGCAGGAAGGTAAGCAGAAGAAGTTGCAGGGGCCTTTGCTGCGTAATCAGGGACCCATGTATGAAACGGGAATGCTCCTGCTTTTGTAAAGCTGCCAATAAGCAAAGCAAGAAAGGCAACAACAGTTAAAGTATTTGAAGTTGGCAACGATATGCTGCCCATGCTGAGCGACCCGGTAACCTTCCATAATATTGCAATACCGATAATCATTATGCTGTCGGATGCACCTATAAGAATAAGTGTCTTCTTGGCAGCTGCCGAACTTTTTTCATCATTACCCTGAATCAGTTTATATAATGTCAGTCCAAGCACACCCCAGAATGTAATGAAAAGCAGGAGGTTATCAGAAAGTACAGCGCCGTAAGAACAACCCAGGGTAATGAGAAAAAATGGATAATAGTTTTTAACTCTTCCGGCTTTAATATAAACTATGGAATACAAAAGGATCAGGAAGGTAAATATGCTTATAAACAAAATAATGAGTTTGCTCAGGTTATCGCAATTTAATGCGAGATATCTGCCGGCACTCGCAGGCAGATCTATTCCTAAAACAGAAAATCCTGAACCGGAAGCCATTTCATCTGGTCGCAGCATCTGGTTGTCTGAACCGTAAATCACAATCGTCGCATAACCAGTAACGATGCTCACCAGAAGAGCCGCTATGCCTTTTGCAGTTCTGAGCTTTTCCGGAACAAGGAAAAGCAGCAGGCCGATCAGAACAGGCAGAGTTATTATGAAAAGATTCTCTTTCATTGCTGGCTGTTACTGGTTTTCTTTATTTCATTTGTCCGCCTGACTGATTCATTTATCAGCTCATTTGCATTCATAATTCTTTCACCTGAGGAAAGATCATAAGCAACTGCCATTCTTTCAGTGCAGCAGTAACAGGGGTCGACTGCAGCCAGTGAAATTGTAGCATCTGCTATAGTCTGGCCTATGCATGATTTTCTGAAAGTTGCAATGTTAACATAGCTAGGCGCCCTTATTTTATGTCTTACCGGTGAACTTGAGCCATCGGACATCACAAAATGAAATACTTCACCTCGGGGTGCTTCTGCACGGCCATTTCCGATACCTTCCGGTATCTCTTTTACTTTAACAACAATATCCCCTTCTTTTTCCTTCTTCAGACCTTCGAGGCACTGCTGGACAATTGAAATTGATTCGTACAGCTCGAGTAACCTTACTTCTGCTTTGGCAAAAACATCGCCTGCCTGGGCAGTAATTACTTTCCAGTTAACCAGAGGATAAGCAGCATAAGGATCATCTTTACGTACATCGATAGCCAGGCCCGAAGCTCTGGCAGTTGGTCCAACTGCTCCGTAATCAATAACATCCTGCTTTGTAAGGATGCCAACACCCTTGGTCCTTGCATGAATTACGGGATCATCCATAACTGCTCCGGTAAGGAGGTCAGTTTTCTTCTTTACATCATCAAGAACTTTTTGAATGAGCGGAATTTTAACCATCTCAATATCTCTCCTGACACCACCCACCTTAAACATGGCATAACTGTTCCTGTTTCCGGAGATCATTTCAAAAAGGTCAAGGACAGGCTCACGGTACTTCCAGGCCCACATGAAAACAGTATTGTAACCGAGAAAATGACCTGCAAGTCCCACCCACAGCAGATGACTGTGAATGCGTTCAAGTTCTCCTATTATTGATCTTATATATTTTGCCCTGTTACTAATTTCAATTCCGGCAATCTCCTCGACAGCATTTGCAAAAGCAAAAGGGTGTGAAGTTGAACAAATGCCGCAAATACGCTCGACCAGGAAAAAGATCTGCTCATAGGTTTTTGATTCACTAAGTTTTTCTATGCCACGGTGATTATACCCTGTCTCCCATTTGATGTCTTTAACAATCTCTCCGTCGCAGTAGAGCTTGAATAGCTCAGGCTCTTCCTGAAGAGGGTGATAAGGACCGATCGGTATGAGTGTTTTTTTGCTCATTTTAGAAATCTCATGTAACTACTTAAACTCTTTTCTCATGGGATAAACACCTTCTGCCCAGTTGCCTTCTGAGATCAGTTTTTCCTGGTTGGGGTGATTCAGGAAATTGATGCCAAAAAGCTCATGCATCTCCCTCTCTATCCAGTTTGAGGAATTAAACATGTTGGAAAGGGATTCAATCTGAGGATTGGTTTTATCCAGTATTACATGTAAGTTAAGTATAAGTCCTACAGCATCTTTGCTGAAATGATAATGAATCTCAAATCCTCTTTTTGTATGTACAGCTGATGCAATGATAAACCTGAATCCTTCTGTTTTGTACAGAAAATCAGAGACTTTTATAATTGAATCGGGTCGTATACCTATAATAATACGCTTCTGATTCTTTTCTGTAATTTCAATAATTTCAGAATCGAATTCTACCTTAAGTTTTTCTATGATCAGATCTGTATACATAACTATAATGTTCCAACGAGCTTCACAATTCCTGCTATAATAGCTTCAGGTTTCGGGGGACATCCCGGGACATAAGCATCAACGGGAATAACCTTATCAACTGGTCCGGCGAACGTATAACTTTCAGTAAATAAACCTCCTGTACATCCGCAGGCTCCAATTGCAACAACCTTAATTGGTTTAGGGGCCTGGTGGTAAATCTCTATCAGCCTCTCCTTATCATGAGTATTGATTACACCATTCACAAGAAGAACATCGGCATGCCTTATACTTCCCACCAGCAGAATACCAAAGCGCTCTATATCATGTTTTGGAGTAAGGCAGTCAAGTATCTCTATATCACAATTATTGCATGAGGCTCCTCCGAAGTGAAAGACCCAAAGTGATTTTTTGAAGCAATAATTTTTAAATCCCACGACTTTATATATTTAGTAACCAAACGCAATCAGTACAAGTGCAATAACAGCAAGCAGATTCATCCATATATAAAAGAAGCTGATAGCCTGCTTAATTTTTATTCTGGGATTCGTATTCTTTATCAAAGTAATTATAAGAACTACCGCCAGTACTTTCAGTACTGCCCAAAGGATATGAATACCATCAAGTCTGAAACCATTCATCAGCAGTGCTACAAGCAATGCCGGAAGAATGAAGAACATAATATACTTGGCAAGTTTTATCATTGCATACGCAGATCCGGAGTATTCAATAAAAATTCCTTCGGTTATTTCTGCTTCAGCTTCCGGCATATCGAAAGGGACAAGCGCCAGTTTTGCCTGGACACAAAATATACCCACAATAAATAAGATGACACCCGAGATGCTTCCGATGAAAGGAGCAGCTGCCTGTTGTGTCTGAATAACTGAGTACAGATCAAATTTTTGTCCGCTCTTCATAATAACACCTGCAATCACCAGAAGAAATGTCATTTCATAGCTCATTATCAGTTTCATTTCTCTTGAGCCCCCCACAGCAGCAAGCGGATTAGCTGAGGCAAGAGCACCGATTATATATGAAAATGACGGGATTGTAAGCAGATAGAAAATAACAAGAAGATCACCTTTGAACCCGGTGGTGATATTAAACAGGGGAAGAAGAATAAATACTCCTGCCATAGTTGCTCCGAAAACAGCAAAAAGTGGCGCAAGCAGGAATATCAGAGGTGAGCCTTGCTTAGGAAGTATTGTTTCTTTTACAAGCAACAATTTGAAGAAATCATAAAACGGCTGTAACAGGGGAGGACCCTGGCGAAACTGAACCCTGGCTGAGATTTTCCTGTCGAACCATGACAGAAATGCTCCTGCTATTGCAGTGAAGAGCAATCCGGGAAAGACAAGAAAATAAAACAGGTTAACTGCCATTTTCGTATTTTTTATTGTTTTTCAGTAATATACAAATACTCTTTTATCAGTACCTTCTCGTTAAGAGAGTAAATATGTTTTTCAGGTGATTCATTTTCCTCAGTCAGGGTCACCGTACCTTCCGGACATGCATTAATGAATTTTTCTACATCTTTTTCATCCTTCAGATCGTAGAACAGGTCTCTGTTCCTGTGGTGACTGAAAAAATCTGTCATCATTGTTCCGAATGGACATATAGTAACGCATGATTTGCATGATACGCAAAGATTGGTGTACCTTATTATCAGTCCGGCTTCATCTTTATCAAGAGCCTCAGCAGGGCAGACGGCTATGCAGGGTGCATCTTCACATTTTCTGCAGGTATAGCTGAAAACAGCAAGCTCCCGGATGGTCTTGAGGCCGTTTTTATTTTCTGATGGATAGAAATAGCCTTCCGGTAAAGCAAAAGCCGGATTTTCAGCCATTGCTGTCCGAAGCTTCATCATATCTATCAGTATCTTTTGAGCCATTTTATATTGTCATCTGGTTCATAAGCTGGAACCTCGTATCACTAAGCCTGTGTGATATAGTCTGTGCAATTTTTGACATTGTTTTAAAACCGAAATCACAATCTTTTTCAATCTCCGCATTAAGCTTTTTTGCGTCAATCGAAATGACTTTTGCCGGTGTAACTGCCATCACCCAGGCTGTCGAGATATAGGGACTAAATACAGCAGACCATGAAAAGAGCTGGCCTTCCTCTATAGTGCCTAGGTGTATCCTTTTTTCGCTTGCAAGGCTTATGCCAAGAGACAGAGAACCTTCCACAAGGACGAAGACTTCAGAAAGCTCATCGTACTGTTCAAATAATACTTGTTTTACTGCGAATTCCTTCAACTGACTCATCTTTGCGATTGTATCCAGTTGCGTATCGCTGTAATGATCAAAAAACCTTACTTTTATTAAATCTTCCGGTGTCAGTTTCATTTTCTCCAGCTTTTATTTTTCTTTTAAATTGAACCGTTTCATAATCCAGGTAATTTCTTTACTTCCAGATATCCGGTGTTGCTTTTAGTTCATCGTATGTAAAGACCGGTCCATCCTTGCAGACAAAAAACTCACCCATCATACAATGCCCGCATTTACCTAAACCGCACGACATGTTTTTTTCCATCGACAGGTATATCTGTTCATCCTGATACCCCATTTCCAGGAGCCTGATTGTTCCGAACTTCATCATGATCGGTGGTCCGCAAACCACTGCAACAGAGTTCTTTATATTAACTTTAATTTTATTCAGCAAGGTGGTAACAACACCCACGGAACCATTCCAATTTTCATCTGGTTTGTCTACAGTTCTGTAAGCCTCAAACTTTTCAATAGTGTTTAAACGGTCAAACAATGGTTTATATATGCAATCGATGGCTGTTTTGGATCCATAGCAAAGAGTAATTTTGGCAAGTTTATCCTTTATACCCTCAAGTGCATATAGCAATGATCTGATAGGAGCCAGCCCGCATCCGCCTCCAATTATAAGAACTTCTTTATCATAAAATTTCTCAATAGGATAACCTCTGCCGTAGGGTCCTCTTATTCCCATGAATACTCCCGGCTTCAGGGAATGCATATATTCAGTGACATATCCTGTTTTCATAACAGTCACTTCAAGCTTTTCGGTAATGAGAGGCGAAGAGGAAGGAGTGAAGGGAGCCTCCCCGATACCGTCAACGGATAATTCAATAAACTGACCGGTTTTAAAAGCGAACTCCTCTTCAGGTACAAGTACAAATGTTTTAATCAAAGGTGATTCATCAATAACATTTGTCAGCTTTGCTTTAAGAGGTTTATATATATTCCTGTTATCCGGCATACCTGTTATTTTGCTATTTCCCTGAAAATTTCATTTTTGTTGATCTTCCCGATACATGCTTCAATGCACCTTCCACAACCTGTACACGCAAGAGATTTGAATTTCTCCGGTTTCCATACATATTTGCACATATACCTGTTCCTGAAGCGAGTGTGCAGGTCAAGCAAAGAATCCTCACCTCCGGCAACCCTTTCAAAGCCAGGATACTGGCAGGCATCCAACTGTTTTACTTTTTCAAACCCCGGCTTGTCTATAAGAAGAAAGCATGTGCAAGTCGGACAAATTGTTGTACATGCACCGCAGGAGACACATGTGCTTGAATATTTTTCCCAGATATCCACTTTTGCATCTCTCACAAGGTTACCTGTGGTTTCATAATCCGGTAAACCTTTATTGGCAGCTGCCAGTAATGCCTCAGTAGAATTATGCTCTTTCTCAATTGCGGAATTAATTTCTTTATTTTCAACCGGGATGGCAGAAGAAATTCTGTTTATAAATTCTTTTCCTTTCCCGGTAATAATTCTGAAAATTATATTTTCTTCAAAAAGCATGACAGCGAGATCGGCATTTTTTGTCGGATAAGGTTTTATATTATAAGTCATGCAGTGACAATGTTCCAGAATTCCGATACAATCTGTTGATATCAGGAGAGTATTCTCACGACGTTCCCTGTAATGAATATCCGGGAATACTTCATCAAGATAGAATTCATCAAGAAGAGATAATGCTTCAATATCGCAATTCGGGGTTCCAATAATGATCCTTGGCTTTTCAGCTGTTCTGCCGGACGTCACATTCTCCTTTACCGGAAGAAAGAAACTTTTAAGCGGAGTAGCAGGCTTAGGCTTATTATAGGAAATTGAAGGGATATCAACCGGCCTGATCATTTCATAATCCTGGCCAAATTCATTAATAACACTTGCAAAAATGGTATGGGACGATAACAGATTCTCTACTATTTTATCCCACTCTTCTTTCTTTATGCTGAGGTATTGCATTTATGTGAGAAGATTCACATATAAAATTAAAATCAGAATGCATAAAAGACAATAAAAAAAAGGTATATTTTAAGACTATATTCTAATTAACTTAATAACATACAGAATATCAGATAAATAAAAATATATATTAAATTAAAAAATATTTACATAACTTGCATAATGAAAATATTTAATATGAGTTGATGTGAAACAAATCACAAAATACGTAATAAAAAACAGTCTGAAAAGGATTTTTCTTTACAGGGCATGCCTTGTAAGACTGAAGTTGATGGGTGTTGAAAAGGTCTTTTCTTATACGCTTGCAAACGAGACAGGCGTAACGTCTGAGCAGGTCAGAAAGGATTTCTCAGAGTATAATATTAAAGGGAACAAACGCGGCGGTTATGAAATAAATGATCTGCTTGAAAAAATGGAAGAATTATTTCATCGGAACAAGGATCATAATTTAGTACTTATTGGAATGGGAAACCTGGGTCTTGCTTTATCAAAATACAGCAAATTCGTCCAGCGGAATATGAATATTGTTGCTACCTTCGATATTGATCCTTTCAAGCAGAAGCAGAGATCCGGGACACCAGTATACTCTATGAGCCGCCTTAAGGAAATTGTTGACAGATTCAAAGTTAAGGTCGCTATCCTTGCAGTGCCTGAAATTTCTGCACAGGAGGTTGCCGATGAGCTTTTAAGGCATGGAATAAAGGGGATAGTTAATTTTGCACCTGTACTGCTTAAAGTCCCTCCCGATGTAGTCATAAATAATGTGAACCTGTGTGATGAACTGGAAAGCGTAATTTATTATGTTCACAAACAGCTGAAAGTAGACGGATTTAAAAATCTTGAGCTATTATACAAGGATATGAAATATTAATAAAGGGACTGGTTCAAGGTGTGGGATTCCGCCCTTTTATCTGCAGGCTTGCTTCAAAACATGGTTTGCTGGGAGAAGTCGATAACAGAACCGACGGTGTTCATGTGATTGTTCAGGGGGATATTAAAACAATTGACCGGTTCAGCAATGATATACTTCAGTCAGCACCCCCTGCTTCACACATTAAATCAATTGAGATCAATCCAATAAAATTTCCAGGATTTGAAAGTTTCAATATAGTTGGGAGTAAATCTGTTGATAATCTGATTACTGAAATAAGTCCGGATATTGCGGTTTGTAAAGATTGTCTTAGTGATATGGAAAATGATCCTCAAAGAATTGAATATCCATTTACAAACTGTACCAATTGTGGTCCGCGATTTTCTATTATTCAGGGATTACCATATGACAGGCCAAACACTACAATGAAAAGCTTCAGGATGTGCGAAAAATGCAGTTCGGAGTATAATAATATTCTTGATCGCCGTTTTCATGCACAACCTATTGCCTGTAATTCCTGCGGACCGGTTTACAGTTATAAAGATTTTGGGAAGAAACTCAAAAATATGAAGGAGATTCTCGCTGAAGTTTCTTTAAAGATTACCTCAGGCAAGTCAGTGGCTGTCAAGGGAATCGGAGGATATTTCCTGATGTGCGATGCTTTGAATAATGATGCTGTAAACGAACTGCGGCTAAGAAAACACCGTGATGCAAAACCTTTTGCCGTGATGTTCAGGGATCTCTATTCCGTGAAGAAGTTCTGTCTTCTTAATAAAGCAGAAGAGGAAGAAATAACTTCATGGAGAAGACCGATCCTTATACTCGGTCAGAAAGATATCTTATCTCCCGCTGTCAGCAATGGTTTAAAAACGACAGGAGCTATGCTTCCTTACATGCCATTTCATTACTTGCTGTTCAGAAAAATAAATACGCCGGCTGTTGTACTTACCAGCGGGAACATTTCTGATGATCCGATAATAATTGATGATCGCCTGGCTGAAAAAAAGTTATTTCAGGTAACTGACTCGCTGTTAAGCTATAACAGGCAGATTGAAAACAGAACCGATGATTCCGTGATCAGGATCATAGATCATAAACCGTCATTAATCCGCCGGTCAAGAGGCTATGTGCCACGCCCCGTTGATCTTAAATCTGATGTTGATGGGATTCTTGCTCTGGGTGCAGAGCAGAAAAACAATTTTTGTATTGGCAAAGGTCGCCAGGCTGTATTGAGTCAATATATTGGCGACCTGAAAAATGCAGCAACAAGTGATTTTTTTAAAGAGACTATTGAAAAATTTTCAAGGCTGTTCAGATTCAAACCTGAATTAATTGCCTGCGATCTCCATCCTGATTATTTTTCATCTCAGCATGCTGAATTTCTGGAGAAAAAATTCAATATCCCGGTGATCCGAGTACAGCATCACCATGCCCATATTGCTTCCTGCATGGCAGAATATGGAATGGACCAGGAAGTTATTGGCGTAAGCTTCGACGGAACTGGTTTTGGATCAGACGGAAATATCTGGGGAGGTGAATTTTTAATTACAGATCTGAAAGGATTTAAGCGCTATGCACATTTTGATTATGTTCCGCTGCCCGGAGGAGATAAAGCAATTACTGAACCATGGAGGATGGCATTTTCATATCTTTATAAATATTTTGGTGATAGTTTTGATTTCCGGTCCATCCCTTCTTTTGGATCAATTGATGACCGCGAACTGATATTTTTGAAAGAAATGATAACTAAAAAGATAAATTCTCCGCTTACTTCCGGAGCGGGTCGTCTTTTTGATGCCGTTTCGGCAATACTTGGCCTTTGTTCCTTTGAAACTTTCGATTCTGAGGCACCAATGCGTCTTGAGTCTGCAATTGATTGTAAAACAAAAGAATTCTATCCGTTCAGCGCTGCAGGGAACCTGAATTTTTCAGAAACATTTACTGCCATTCTGGAAGATATGCATAAGAAAAGTGTTTCTTTTATATCAGCAAAATTCCATAACACTGTTGCGCAGGCAATTCTTGAAATATCAAAACGTATAAGAGAAGAAAAGGGCCTTGATAAAGTTGTATTGTCGGGAGGAGTATTCCAGAATAAGTATCTCCTTGAAAAATCAATAGAGATTCTGTCAGATAAAAAGTTCAAAGTTTATACAAATCACCTAGTACCATCCAATGACGGGGGAATTTCCCTTGGACAACTGATAATTGCATCTAAAATCCGAAGATAATGTGTCTGAGCATACCAGCCAGGATCATATCAGTCAATGGCAACATGGCAGAAGTTTCTGCCGGAGGAACTATTTTTAAGGCAGGCCTCCATATGTTGGAAAACGCAAAAGTCGGGGATTATATACTTCTTCATGCAGGGTTTGCAATTCAGAAGATCAGCGAGAGTGAAGCTGCGGAAACGCTTGAGTTAATCAAAGAAATGAAGGATTCACTGAAAGGTCTATGAAACATGAAATTCATTGATGAATACAGGGATAAGGGATTGATAATTAAGCTGGCTGAACAGATTGGTAAATCAGCCAGCCGTGAGTATACATTTATGGAAGTCTGTGGGGGACATACCAACGCAATACGCAGGTTTGGAATTCCTTCTCTGCTTCCCGGCAAAATAAAGCTGATCTCCGGTCCGGGCTGCCCTGTATGCGTTACAGGAAAGGATTTTATCGATAAAATTATCGCATGTTCGGAGATGGAGGATGTTGTCATTGCCACTTTCGGAGATCTTATACGGGTACCGGGATCCTCATCATCTCTTGAAAAAGAGAGGGCTAAAGGAGCTGATGTAAGAATTGTGATTTCCTGCCTTGAAGCTCTTGAAACAGCAAGGATGAATCCGGATAAGAAAATCATTTTCCCGGGAATAGGCTTTGAAACCACGGCTCCGGGAACTGCGGTCACAATAAAACAGGCAGAAAAGGATAAGACAAATAATTTCTGGGTCCTGAGTGCTCATAAAGTAATGCCTCCGGCAATGGAAGCCATAATAAAGGATGGTGTGAATATCGACGGTTTTATCTGTCCCGGTCATGTAGCTGCAATAACAGGTTCTTCTGTGTTTAACTTTATTTCCGGGAAATATAAGCTTGGTTGTGTTATAACCGGTTTTGAGCCAGTCGATATTCTGCAAGCGGTTTTGATGCTTATTAACCAGAAAAACCTTGATGCACCAAAAGTCGAAATTCAGTATAGCAGGGTTGTTACTGAAAATGGCAATGAAATGGCACTCAGATATCTGTCGGAGGTATTTGAGCCTTGTGATGCTTATTGGCGCGGACTAGGCATTATCCCTGGAAGCGGACTTAAACTAAGAAATAAATACGAAAGATTTGATGCAGAGAAAATATTTTCTCCTGAGATTAAACCCGCAGAGGATGATAGTTTATGTATCTGCGGAGAAATCCTGAGAGGTAAAAAAGCTCCCGGAGAGTGTCCTCTTTTTGCCAGTTTGTGCACTCCGGATAATCCGGTTGGTGCCTGTATGGTTTCAAATGAAGGAGCTTGCAATACGTGGTTTAAATACAGAACGGATGAATGACTTTATCACTCTTAACCAGGGAAGCGGAGGTAAACAATCACAGGATCTGATAAAAAAAGTGTTTGTGAAGAGATTTGGTATCATTGAACCGCTTACCGATTCTGCCATTGTCAGAGATTCAGGAAAAAACCTCGCATTTACAACTGATGCGTTTGTGGTGGATCCTCTTTTCTTCCCGGGAGGTAACATTGGAAAGCTGGCAGTATGCGGAACGGTAAATGACCTTGCCGTTTCAGGAGCTGTTCCTATGTATCTTACAGCCTCATTCATAATAGAAGAAGGGTTGCCGGTAGATGACCTGATCCGGATATCAGAGTCGATGGCTGAGGAGGCTTTAATTGCAGGAGTGAAAATCGTCTCAGGCGACACAAAAGTAGTTGAAAAAGGAAAATGCGACAGACTGTTCATAACAACTTCCGGTATTGGATTCATGAAGCCGGGACTGGAGCATATAAGTACGGGAGAACACATCAGGCCGGGAGATAAGCTCATCATTAATGGTCCGCTCGGGAACCATGCCATAGCAGTGCTCGGTGCCCGTAACAAACTGAGTTTCACAACTCCTGTTGTTTCTGATTGCGCATCCCTGAACCACATAATCAAGAAGGTTCTGGATGGCAGCGGGGAAGTTCATTTTATGCGCGACCTTACAAGGGGAGGGCTTGCAGCGGTTCTGAATGAACTTGCCTCAATGATCGGTCCGGGTATTTCAATCAATGAGGCATCGGTTCCTGTTGAAGATCCAGTAAAAGGCTTATGCGAAATGCTGGGTTTTGATCCGTTATATCTTGCTAATGAAGGGAAATTCCTGATAGTTATAGGGAATGGGGAAAAGGACAGGGTATTGGAGATCCTGAGATCAGATCCGCTGGGAGAAAAAGCTGAGATAGTAGGGGAGATTTTACCGGATAAAAATAACAGAGTGGTTTTAAACACTATTACCGGAGGAAAACGCATTCTTGATAACCTGTCAGGTATTCAGCTACCCAGAATTTGTTAACAGATTTTATTATGCATGAGTTAAGAATTGCCGAAGATCTTTCAGCCATTGTACTTCAGGCAGCAAGGGAGGAGAATCTGGTTAGAGTAACCAGAGTTAATATTAGTTTCGGACAGCTGGTGCAGATAGTTCCTGATATCTTTGAATTTGCATTCAGAGAAAGTGTAAGAGATACACTTGCAAGTGCAGCAGAAGTCAATATTGAAATTGTCCCTGTAAAGATGAGGTGCAAAAGCTGTGGAACCGATTTTCATTTGGCTGACAATAACTTTACATGCAATGTCTGCGGTTCGGCTGATGTAAGTATTATTAATGGAAAAGAATTATTTATTAAAAGTATAGAAGGGGAGTAGATATGGAAATTAAAATCATGAAGAATATACTGGACAGGAACCAGAATAAAGCTAATGAAGTAAGAACAATGCTTGCATCTAAAAAAGTATTGATGGTAAACATAATAAGTTCACCCGGAGCAGGGAAAACCACACTGCTTGAGCGCACACTCGGTGAAATAGCGCCGAAGTTCAGGACTGGGGTGATTGAGGGAGATATTACCACCGACAGAGATGCTCAACGTCTGAAAAAGTACAATATTCCGATAGTTGTTATAAATACCGAGGGAGGCTGCCATCTCGACTCACATAGTATCTCTAAGGTGCTGGATTCATTCAATCTGGATGACCTGGATGTTTTATTCGTTGAAAATGTTGGTAACCTGATATGTCCGTCACAGTTTGATCTTGGAGAGAATTTTAAGCTGGCAATAGTCAGCACGACAGAGGGAGATGATAAACCCGGAAAATACCCGATGCTCTTCAGGGAAGCAAAAGCAGTTCTTCTTAATAAGGTTGATCTGATCCCTTATACAAATTTTAATAGTAAGAATTTCAAAACTGATCTGAGGAAGATCAATGCACAAATACCGCTGTTTGAAATATCATGTACCAGGGGAGATGGTCTTGAAGGTTGGTATAAGTGGATTCAGGATCAGATTATTATGTAGACAAGATTGTACTTAATAATCTCTTTTCGACCGGACCAGGAATAAAAATCAGGTCGCCGTATGAAAATGATCCTGCATAATTCATTTTCACCAATCTGTTTTTATCAACCCAAAAACATTGATAATCCATCTTAATCAGCATCCCGAAAATAAGTTTCCTGCTCTCCCCGGTCGTTTCTATCTGAATTATTGGACCAAACCTTGATATTAATCCCGATAATTCAGGAATAACTTCTGTTTCAAAACCTTCAATATCACATTTTATATAATCAAGTTTTGTCAGATCTTTTAAAAGTATGGAAGGATTTTGCATTACTACCTCAGTAGTGTAATAATAATCATTCAGCTCTGAATTATCAATGATATGGGTTCTTCCGTGACTTAGGTATTTTGATGGCCTGGGTATTCCCATCGGCAGGGTAATGCCATTTTGCTTTCCAAGTGCATATGGTACAATCTCAATATTATGATACCTGCGCATATTTTTAGCCAGAATTTTCCTGAACAGGGAAACGGGTTCCACAGCATAAACTTTTCCATTCTCACCCGTTAAGGATGCAAAAATTTTGGTGTAATATCCAAGGTTGGCCCCGATATCGATAATAATATCCCCTTTTTTAACCAGCTTTTTAACAAAATAATGGCATGAAAAAGACTTCCTTTTCCTAAGAAATCCCATTTCGAAAAAAATAAAAAAGAGCCTGCTGACGAGAATCAGATAGTTTTCCAATCCGAGGAGCCTGAGGAGAAGTCTTTTTAGAAAGTTCATAAAATACAGAAAATTAGCTTCAAAGGAGGTGATAAACATGCAAAGACAAATGTAGATGCAGATTTTTAAGGGTTGCCTGGTAATCCATCAGGTCTTAGAATTTAAATCCGAATTTTATTTCAAGCCTGTTATAGGTACTTTTAAAAGTTTCATCAATGTTGTTGTAGTTCTTTTGATGATAACTGGATGTTGTGTACCTGTAGGCGAAGCTCAGATATGGTTCAATTCCGTCACCCGCCCATGAAATTCCTGTTCCAAATGTTCCGGAAAAACCACCTTTAAAATTATTTTTGGTGTACTGGTAATTGACATCAGTTATTTCGTCTTCTCCACCCAGATGGAGTAATCCGCCCGCTCTTGCGAAAAGGAAGGGAGTGGATTTTCTGTCATATATAAGGTATTTGTATTCAAAAAACAATGGGGTAAATGGAACCCCGATAAATTCAACACCCGAACCGGCACTGAAGATGTTTTTTGTGTTATAAGTATAATTAATCAGGAAATTGAAACTGAATGGTGCATGATAATCAGTACTCTGTGCTCCGACAAGAAATCCGGCTTCAAGGGCCATTCCGGTTCCCTCCTTCTTTCTTCCGTCAAAAGTTACTGATTCGTTTGCATATTTTTCGACTTCAGCATTACTATAGATAAACAAACTGCCATCGGATGTTTTAATTTTGTATTGATTTTCGGATATTTCAACCAGCTTTCCATAAATAATGCTCCCGTTTTTCAGGTATAAGACATCTTTCTGCTTTTGTGCAGATAATTGTAATGATATGAATATCAATGCAATAATTAAAATAGAATTTTTTTTCATGATCAGGTTATTAAAGGGTTAAAAGTTTAGCATGATTTTTGTCTTGATAAAAATGACTAAACCTAATCCTCATGAAAGCAAAAATCATTCCATTTATTTCTTTACTTTCCTTCATATTATTTAACTCTTGTGAAGATACGACATATAAAGAATATTTGGGTAACAAGCCGGTTTACATGTCGTATGATAACTTAAGAACCTCAATAACTCTGGAACAGAATATTGTTCTTAAAAATCCCGGTAAAATATATTTTAAGGATAATTATATCTTCATTGTCGAGGAACTTAAGGGAATTCATGTATACGACAATACAAATCCTGCCTCACCGGTAAGTAAAGTTTTTATAAAGCTTCCGGGAGTCATAGATATCTCTATATCCGGATCTGTGATGTATGCTGACAGTTTTGTGGACCTGGTTGTGTTAGATCTCCAGGATATAAATGCAATCCATGAAGTCAACCGGGTAAAAAATATTCTTCCTTACACTGTTCCGCCTGCCGGTAATACCTATCCTTTGTCTTATGTTGATCAGGAAAAGGGGGTTGTAATTGAATGGGAGCTCAAAACAATAAAAGAAAAAGTGAACCAGCAGTATAATCCTTATCCAGTTTTCTGGGATAAAGGAGTTTATCTCGATATGGTAAATGCAAGCGGAGCATCGTCCGGAGTAAGCGGAAGCGGAGTTGGAGTGGGAGGATCGATGGCCAGATTTGGGATCAAGGACAATGTGCTATATGTTCTCGACAGGAATACACTTAAGGTATTTGACATTACCACCAAGGACATCCCGGTTAAGGTAACCGATATCTTCCCCGGCTGGTCAGCTGAAACAATGTTCCTTACTGAAAACACAATGTTTCTTGGTACAACCACAGGAATGGTAATATATGATATTACTATTCCACTTTCACCTAGATCCAAAACCTTCTTTACGCATGCAAGGAGCTGTGACCCTGTAATTGTTGATGACACTCTGGCTTATATAACACTCCGGACCGGAACCCTTTGCAGCGGCACTCAGAACACATTAAGTGTTGTGAACATTAAAAACCTGAATTCACCATCCCTGGTAATGACTTATGCCATGACTAATCCTCATGGGCTGGGAAAAGACGGCGATCTTCTCTTCATTTGTGATGGGAGTGCCGGACTAAAAATTTATGATGCATCGAATCCAAAGACGATCACAAGTCATCTTGTCTTTACATATTCAAATATAAATGCATATGATGTCATCCCGATTGGTGCGGTTCTTGTTTTGATCGGTGAAAATGGATTGTACCAGTATGATTATTCAAATGTAAAGAGTATTTCACTATTGAGTTCGATACTTGTTGCTAAGGCTAATTAAGAGCGAACATTTCAGGATCATAAATATTTCTTAAACATAAAAATGAGGTACGTTATCCTCCTTTTTTCGATCTTCCTGGAATTGTTCTCTGATCTGAGCGGACAAACTGTGATAACAGGGATCGTTACCGATTCATTAAACCATCCATTACCCTTTGCTTCGGTTTATCTTTCGAAAACGACAATGGGTACCATTACTGATAATAATGGAACTTATTTAATCACCATCCCTCAAAATGGAGTATATGAGTTAATTGTATCCAGCGTTGGCTATAAAACTCATTCACAGGTGATCTATGCTAAGGGCACTAAGCAGAGTATCAATGTAAGGTTGTTTGTCAATCCGGTCGTTCTAAAAAACGTTATGGTAAGATCTAAGGAAAGGAACAGGATAAACAATTATTCTCATTTTATCAAAATGTTCCTCGGAGAAACGGATAACTCTCAGATTTGCAAAATAGTCAATCCTGAAGATCTTCGTCTTTATATCGATTCCGACGGGGAAACTTTAAAGGGATTTTCCTTCAAACCACTCCGCATTGAAAACAGGGCTCTGGGATACATTGTTATATATGATCTTTCCGACTTTAGTTATAATCTCAAAAGCGGATTATTAAGGTTTTCAGGGAATAACTATTTCGAGTCGATGAGAGCTAAAAAAGGAAATGAAAAGAAATGGACAAGGAACAGGTTAAGTGCTTATTTCGGTTCAAGAATGCATTTTATGAGATCTCTGTTTTCAGATGCACTTATACCAGAGAATTATAAAATCTTTGAATATGAAATTGTTGATACTGCTAAAAATGAGCTGGCATTAAATAGGCCATTGCAGGCCAGTGATCTCAGGTTAGATTATAATAGATACAGTTCAACCATCTTTTATAAAAAGCCTGTAATGATTTATTTTAAAGACGATCATCCTGAGCTTTCCGGAAGTCTTTCAGGTTTTCAACCACAGGAAGTCATCAGTGAAATTTTGTTTACCGATACAGTGATGGTTTATTCAAATGGTTTCTATGACAACCCCTATTCAATGACCTGGGAAGGCGAGATGGCTAATGAAAGAATAGCTGATATGCTTCCTTATGACTATCAGCCTTATAAAAACAAGATTGAAATTGTTGATTCTGATTCGACGCAATCTAAAATTGAAAAATACCTTCTTTCAGAAAAAAATTCCATAAGCGATGACCAGGTATTTGTTCAGCTCGACAGGAACATGTATAAACCCGGTGATACATTATATTTTCAGGCTTATATAAGAAACAGGTTTACAAATGAATTTGAAACAACCAGTGTCTCGTTATATGCCATGCTGTTTAACGACAGGCAAATGACTATTGACAGTTCACGGTTTAAAATAGAGAATTCAATGTCGTCAGGCTGGATGACTGTTCCCCGTGCAACGGAACCAGGGAAATACCATTTTGTTGCTTTCACCGGTCTGATGGAAAATTTTGATCCTGCTGATGCCTTTCAGGTCGATCTGAAGATCAGAAAAATCAGGAGAAATGCTGAGGAAGAAAAAATTACTGATTTAAAAGTTGATTCCATATCAACGGATTCTCTTTTAAAAGACACCTTTTTCAGTTTAAGATTTTTACCTGAAGGTGGTAACTTAGTCAAAGGAGTGGAGCAGAGGATAGGATTTAATGCTGTTAATATTTCAGGTGAACCTGTCTGGTTTGAAGCGTTATTAAAAGACACTTCAGGATTAATTCTCGACACAATAAAGTCGGGCCCTTATGGACCCGGATATTTTGTCTGCAATCCCCGGCCTGGTATGTATTTGGAGGTAACAAAGGGGACAGTAACTGAGAATCTCTGGCGATTGCCTGATCCTGTTAATGCAGTTGCCAGTTTAAGTGTTAAGCAAGAGGGTGAAAGATCATTTGCTGTCGAAATTCAGTCTGCTGATTACAAAAGTGAGAAAGTAATCGTATCAGGATCCATGAATATGATCCAGATTTTTTACCAGGAATTAATACTTGATAAAAAGCAGCGTATTATCGTGAATACTGATCAGTTACCTTCAGGAATTGCCCAGGTGACACTTTTTACAAAGGAGATGCGCCCGGTAGCTGAACGATTGTTTTATGTAAACTCTGACAGGCAGCTAAAATTCAACATATCAACAGGATCTGATTTATACCGTCCCGGACAGGAGACTGAACTTACTATATCAGTAACTGATGGTCAGGGCCAGCCTGCTGAAGGTGTATTTTCGATTTCAGTTTCTGATTCATTATCCGGGCACGATGCTCAGATATTTATGCCTGGAATTGAGTATACCTATAATTATAACCCGTTTTTTCCGGCTAATCTTCCCTCAAAAGTTCTGAATATGGGGCTCGGAAACATTTCGGATGAAGATCGGGACATACTTCTTATGGTATATGGCTGGAGCAGGTATGACTGGGATTTCAACCAGGTAAAAACTATGACCGGAGATATTATTAATTATGATCTGCTGAAAATGAAGATCCTGTATGCGGGGAAAAATCACAGATCTGACAGACGGCTGGATATGGTATCTCTGGAGGGACCATCGGTAAAACATCTTTTTACAGACTCTCAGGGTGAGATCTCTTTACCGCTCGATTCCCTGCCCGGCATCACCAGGTCAGTTACCTTAATGCCTGATCCGCAAAATAAGAAAAGGGTAACAGGGGCAATGTTAAGTATTCCATATAATGAGAAGTACATCAAAAGCAAATTGCTTCTGAAAGACCAGCCAATAATTATAAAGAATGATTTCAATGATCCCTGAGAACTTTCAGAATTCATTTCCGGGGGAAGATGTTATTGAGATTCCTGAAGTTACTATCAAAGGTAATTCAGGTAGTAAAAGGGTCTATCATGATAAATATGAGGAGTTGTACCAATATGCAAATGTACGGAGTCTCGATTATAAGCTTCTCTGGTCTTCTCAATCTATGGTTGATGCAGTGCGCCGGATGGTCAGTCCATATATAATGAACGACAACTATATAGTCCTGAGGCCTCCGCGATCAATTCTTGGCGGAGGTATTCCTGCCATGGTTGTACTTGATGGAATGCCTTTGTATTCCGGAGGATGGCCGATTGCAAAAACCATTAAGTCCTGGTGAAATTACTTCACTTACCATTTTGTTTGGGAGTCAGGCCTCTTTCAGATATGGAATGCAGGCAGCCGGAGGGGTCATTTTTATTAATACCAGGAGCAGCGATCCGTCATTACAGAAGCTAAGGACAGAATGGAAATTACAAAATTCGAAAGATAAGATGCTCCTGCCTATAAACTTATATCGGCCGGGTATTGAGTTTTATTCTCCTTCAGCTTCAGTCATGGAGCTTGACCCTATGCTTCTGAACAGGTCAACAATTTTCTGGGATTCCCGGGTTTATTTCAACGGGAAAGATCCGGTTCATCTAAAATTTACAAACCTTAAACATCAGGGACCTGTAATTATTACTGTTAATGGAGCATCATTCAATAATTTAGTCGGATCAGGAAAGGGGAGTTATGTGGTTAGTGGTTATTAGTTATTTGTTATTAGTTATTAGTTATTATACCTGTACGGTTAAGGCCGTTCTAAAAGAAGGGTGTGCTCAGGATTGACTCTTTCGGGATTGACAAATGCATTGAGGAGGCAAGGGGAATGAAGCGGCGCGTTTTGACTGCTTCAATTTCTGAATAGGATCTCCGCAAGAACGCGCCGCTTCATTCCCCAAAAGAACCAAAGTGTCCCTGTCATCCTGAACGAAGTGAAGGATCCCTTTGTCTGAGAAAAAATTTATTTCACTTGATTTTCTCCTCATTATCGTTTATCAGACATCATTTTAAAATTTGATCAGGATAAGCGATAGAACTGAATTTTTAACCGGACACTACTGATTTGTTATTAGTTATTAGGATTCAAATTTTGGGTTCTTGATTTTATTGAGCTTATAAAACTATTTAACTTAATATGTTCTTTTTCAACCAGATTTGTCATTTTCTCAAATTTGTCAATGTTTTCCCGGAATCTGTGAATGAATAAGATATTCCAATATTTCAATTCTAATAATGATCCTCTTGAATTATAGTAGAATTTAAGAGAATCCTTATAATGGAACCTTCCATAACCTTCGGCTATATTAGCTCCAATTGAGTCTGCTGCTTCAAGAAATTGGCGTCCCTGGGTAAACCTGTGCTCTTTAGGCAAATTGTTATAGATTTCCCATGCCAGTCTGCTAATATCAAATGCAAGCTTATATACCTCTAAATCTTCAAGAATCATGTCAGCGAGACTAATTCCAATCAAATATACAAATTTCCACATTACCCTGAACCTGCAATAGTTTACCAACAACAAATAACCAATAACAAATAACCAAAACAACCAATAACCAATAGCCAATAACCAATAACCTCCAAATTGTTTATTTTCATTCTAAATTAGGAAGAATGATATATATTGTTTTTTTTAAAAAGTATTGTTATTATTTTAACAGCACTTTTTTTTGATGCTTTTTATTGTAGAATAATTATTTAATTACCTAAAAATCAAATAGTAATGTACAACGTAGGAAATCTTGTTAAGGAATTATCCGACAAGCATGGTCGTGAAAGAGAGAGTCTTATGCCTATACTTCAGGGAATAGTTGATAAGCATAATTATCTTACTGATGAAGCCATGGTTGAGGTTGCCAGAGAACTGGACATCTCTGCAGCAGAAGTTTATGGAACTGCCTCGTTTTATACTTTTCTTGATACGAATGTAAGAGGCAAATATGTAATAAGAATCTGTAAGACAATAACTTGTTCCATGAAAGGAAAGGGTGAGATAATTCAAACTCTTGAAGATATGCTTAAAATAAAAGTTGGTGAAACGACATCTGACAGACAATTCAGTCTCATAGAAACAAACTGTATCGGCTGGTGTCATAAAGCTCCTGCAATACTTATAAATGAAATACCGTATACTGAGCTTACACCTGAAAAGACCGTTGAGATAATTAAAGGTTACTTGCAAAAGAAATAATACCCTGAAAGAAATGGAAAAGAAAGGATTAACAAAGGTAGATCTCATTTTTGAGACAATAGACCCAAAAGAGGTTATGACCAAAGCTTTTAAAATGAGCAGCGGAGACATAATTAAGGAGATGCTTGATTCGGGGCTTAAAGGTCGTGGTGGTGCCGGATTCCCGACTGGATTAAAATGGAAATATACAGCTGCTGAAAAAGAATCGGAAAAATATATAGTATGTAACGCTGATGAGGGTGAACCCGGGACATTCAAAGACCGGGAGATTCTTGACAGGGTGGCTTATAAAGTTTATGGCGGGATGGCCGTCGCCGGCAAAGCTATCGGCGCAAAGCATGGAATTGTTTATCTGCGCGGAGAATACAGGTTTCTTCTTCCCCAGCTTATGAAAGAGCTTGAAAAGTTTCATACAATGATTGGTGAAATAGGATATGATTTTAAAATCAACTATTGTCTTGGAAGCGGAGCATATATATGCGGTGAGGAAAGCGCTCTTTTTGAATCTGTCGAAGGAGGTCGCGGAGAACCACGCAACAAACCTCCGTACCCGACCACTTCGGGTGTGTTCGGGAAACCAACGTCAATAAATAACGTGGAGACCCTTGTTACAACCATGATGATAATAAAACATGGTGCTGCAAAATTCAATGAGCTTGGAACAAAAGACTCACGTGGTTCGAAAGTTTTCTCTGTTTCAGGAGATACGCCTACACCAGGAATTTTTGAACTTGAGCTTGGAATGTCTGTCCAGGAATTTGTAAATGAATTCGGCGACGGAGATACCAAAGCAGTCCAGGTAGGTGGCGCCTCAGGATTTTGTGTCCCGAGAAAAAAATTCCAGAATACCATAATAGGTTTTGAAGGTGTCCCGACCGGTGGATCAATGAAGCTCTTCAACAGTTCAAGATCAATGTACAATGTTCTCCATAATTACCTCGATTTCTTTGCCGAGGAGTCATGCGGACAGTGCACTCCATGCAGAGTAGGCTGCCAGCAGCTTCTTAAAGGTGTTGAAAAGGTAAAAAAGGGAGAAGTTAAATCTACTTATCTCAATGAGCTAATAAAACTGGCCGATACAATGAAAATCGCTTCCAAATGCGGGCTGGGGCAATCAGTAGGCAACGCCTTCAGAACTATTGTTGAGAATTTCAGGGAAGAGATCATTTACTAACAATTAAAATATACAGAAATAATGATAAATCTGAATATTAATAACCAGAGAGTTTCGGTTCCGGCAGGGACAACAGTTCTTGAAGCTGCGAAGAAACTGAATTTCAATGTACCGACTCTGTGCAACCACCCCGACCTTTGCGTGGCAGGTAACTGCAGAGTCTGCGTAGTTGAACAAACAGGTGCGAGGACACTCATTGCGGCATGTTCAATGCCCGTTTCAGAAGGTATGGATATCCATACCAATACTTTAAAGGTAAGGAATGCCCGCAAACATATTGTTGAGCTTCTGCTTTCAGAACACAGGTCCGATTGTACGAAATGCTATAAAAACCAGAAGTGCGAACTTCAGGCTCTCGCTAATGAATTTGCTTTCGGTGATACGATCTTCCTTGATCTTGTTGAAGACCACCATTACTCAATCGACAGATCATCACCGTCATTTACCAAAGACGACAGTAAATGTATCCATTGCCAGCGCTGCGTCCGTACATGCTCACAGCTGCAGCATGTTTCTGCAATCGCAGTTGCAAATAAGGGAGCTCATCAGAAGATATCTTCATTTCACGACAGGCCAATGAGCCATGTTGTATGTACAAACTGTGGACAGTGTGTTAACCGTTGTCCGACAGGTGCTCTTGTCGAAAAAACTTATATCGACCAGGTATGGGACGCTATCTATGATCCCGAAAAACACGTAGTAGTACAAACAGCACCTGCTGTAAGGGTTGCCCTTGGAGAGGACCTTGGCTATGATCCGGGCGAAAGGGTTACAGGGAAAATGGTGACGGCACTTCGTCAGCTGGGTTTTGATTCAATACTTGATACCGATTTCACTGCTGACCTTACCATTATGGAAGAGGGTACTGAACTCCTGACCCGTCTGAAAAAAGTACTGGTTGACGGAGATAAAAAAACTACCCTTCCGATGTTCACTTCATGCTCCCCGGGATGGATTAAATTCATTGAACATAAATATCCGGAGTATCTTACCAACCTGTCGACATGTAAATCTCCGCAACAGATGTTCGGGGCACTCGCAAAGACATATTATGCTCAATCACGAAAGCTTGATCCCTCAAAGATTGTTTCAGTATCAATAATGCCTTGTACAGCAAAGAAATATGAAGCAGACAGGCCTGAAATGAGGTCAAGCGGGTTCAAGGATATAGATTATGTTCTTACTACCCGTGAACTTGCTGTAATGATTAAGCAGGCAGGTATCGACTTCAGAAACCTGGAAGCATCTCATTATGATTCAATTATGGGCGATTCCACAGGCGCAGCTGTTATCTTCGGAGCAACAGGTGGAGTTATGGAAGCTGCTTTACGTACTGCTTATGAAATTGTAACCGGACGCGAAGTCCCGTTCAAAAACCTGAATATCAATCCTGTCCGTGGTATGGATGGTGTGAAAGAAGCAACAGTTAAGATTGAAGGCTGTGCAGATGAATGGAAATTCCTTGAAGGAGCAGAGCTGAAGGTAGCAATTGCTCACGGTCTGGTTAATGCGAACAAGTTAATGAGAGAAGTCCGTGAGGGTAAATCGCCTTATCATTTTATTGAAATTATGGCGTGCCCGGGAGGATGTATCGGGGGTGGTGGTCAACCAATTCCTACGAGCATGGAGATAAGAAAGAAACGTATGAAAGCAATCTATTCGGAAGATGAGCATATGGTACTCCGCAAATCGCACGAGAATCCTGATGTTATTGCTATTTATAAAGAGTTCCTTGGTAAGCCTAATAGCCATGTATCTCATGAGCTGCTGCATACCCATTATGTAGAACGCGATAATTACTAAAGTCTTTAAGAAACCGGCTGAGGCCGGTTTTTTTTATCTTTAGGCACTTTAGTCAATTCAATATGAGAAAAATAATCCATATTGATATGGATGCATTCTTTGCATCCGTTGAGCAGCTCGATAATCCGGAGCTGAGAGGAAAGCCTGTTGCTGTTGGTGGAAGCGGGGAGAGGCACGTCGTTGCTGCTGCCAGCTATGAGGCAAGAAAATTCGGTGTAAGATCAGCTATGCCATCAGTGACAGCAAAAAAACTATGCCCGGAATTGATATTTGTTAAGCACCGGTTTGAGAGGTATAATGAGGTATCAGACCAGGTGATTGAGATATTCAAAGAGTACACCGATATTGTTGAACCTCTTTCGATTGATGAAGCTTTTCTTGACGTGACCACCGATAAGCAGAGCATTGGATCGGCAACATTAATTGCGAGGAAGATAAAGAAGGAGATAAAGGAAAGGACAGGACTCACAGCATCGGCCGGCATTTCTTTCAATAAATTCCTTGCAAAGATAGCTTCCGAAATCAAAAAACCTGACGGTCTTTTTCTTATCGCTCCTGAAGATGCTGAGAAATTCATTGAAGAACTTCCGGTTGAGAAGTTTTATGGAATAGGCAGGGTGACTGCCGACAAGATGCATAAGCTTGGGATACATAAGGGGTATGATCTGAAAAAATGGGATCTGATATCATTAATACGAAATTTCGGGAAAGTTGGAAAATTCTATTTTGACATCGTCAGAGGTATTGATGATCGTCCTGTTGAGACTGAAAATGAACGGAAATCAATAGGTACCGAACTTACTTACGAAAAAGATCTCACCACCCGATTTGAAATTGTCGCAGAACTCTATAAAGTTGAAAAGGAACTGATGGAAAGGCTTGAACATTCGGGTACCACTGGCAGAACTATTACCCTTAAGATAAAATTTGCTGATTTCAGGCAGATAACAAGAAGCAGGACGCTGCAGCATTACATACGCGATTTTGAAACCCTGCACAGGGAAGTTACTGAGATCAGAAAACCCCTTCATCTTGAGGGTAACAAAATAAGATTGCTGGGAGTTACTGTATCAAATCTCGAGTCAGATGATTTTGGCGACCACCAGCTCTATCTGTTTGATGAGCAAGCCGAGGAATAATTAAGTCATATCAGCTTTGCGCCTCTTAACCTCAACGAATTTGATATAACTGATACTGAGCTGAAACTCATAGCCAGAGCTGCGATCATCGGCGAAAGTAATATCCCGAAGAATGGATATAATATTCCCGCTGCAATTGGAATTCCCAGGGTGTTGTAACCAAGGGCGAAGAAAAGATTCTCTTTGATATTTTTCATGACCTTCTGACTTAATGATCTTGCTTTGGAAATACCCTTTAGATCTCCTTTTACTAGTGTAATTCCGGCGCTTTCGATCGCTACATCTGTTCCTGTTCCCATTGCAATTCCAATATCAGCCTGCGACAATGCAGGCGCATCATTAATACCATCACCCGCAACAGCTACTTTCTTACCGTCAGCCTGCAGCTTTTTTACCTCATTCAACTTATCTTCCGGAAGCATATGAGCTTTATATCCATCAAGATCCAATGCCTGACTGACTGCCCTGGCTGTTTGCTCATTATCGCCTGTAAACATTATCACTTTAAGCCCATCTTTCTGCAGGTTATGAATTGCCTCCTTAACTGATTCCTTAATTTTATCTGAAATAACTACGTAGCCAATTACATTATTCCCTTCAGATAAATAAGATACTGTTTTGCCCGATTTCTGCTCTGTTTCAACCTGCATTTTAATTTCAGATGAAATACCCGCCCTGACTTCCTCCATCAGCTTTTCATTACCCAGAGCCAGCTTTTGATCTCCGAGTAAACCTGTAACTCCTTTTCCTGTTACCGCTTCAAAGTCGTTAGACAGGCAGTGGCTCTATCTTCCTTTCTTTTCCAAATCTTATGGTTGCTACGTGCAAGGGGATGCTCACTACTGCTGTTCAGTGAAATAATCTTTCGGATGATGTCGTTTTCTGAATAACCCCCGGTAGTACTGATGATTTTTTCTACAGAAGGTTTTCCTTCTGTAACAGTTCCTGTTTTATCTATGATTACCACATCAATTGAATTCATCTTCTCCAGCGATTCAGCGTTCCTGATGAGTATTCCTGATTGTGCACCCTTCCCGATTCCGACCATCACCGACATTGGAGTTGCCAGTCCAAGAGCACACGGGCAGGCTATTATAAGTACAGAAATAGCATTTACAAGTGCATATACATAAGCGTGTTCATTTCCAAATAATGCCCATATTATAAAAGTAATTACCGAAATGCCGACTACTATCGGTACAAAATACCCTGAAATCTTATCAGCCAGATTCTGAATTGGAGCTTTGGACCGGCTTGCAGTATTGACCATTTCAATAATCTGTGAAAGCAGTGTTTCTGATCCTACTTTTTCTGCAATCATCACAAATGTTCTGTTGCCGTTGATGGTACCTGAACTTACCTTATCTCCGGGTTTTTTATCAACCGGAACAGGCTCCCCGGAAATCATTGACTCATCAATAGTTGATTCTCCCTCCCGGATGGATCCGTCAACAGGTATTTTTTCACCCGGTCTGACACGTATTAAATCTCCTTTCTGGATATCATCAATTGCAACTATTTCTTCTTTTCCTTCAACAATCCTCGTTGCCTGATTTGGAGCAAGCTTTAATAACTCTTTTATTGCGCTGTTGGTCTTTCCATGTGCCCTGGCCTCCAGAAGCTGGCCTAATAATACAAGTGTTAAAATGACAGTTGTGGCTTCAAAATAAACGTATACGGTACCTGCATGTGTTTTAAACTGGTCAGGAAAAATTCCGGGAAAAAGCAAGGCGGTCACGCTAAAAAGCCATGCAACACCTGAACCTATGCCAATAAGAGTGAACATATTCAGATTCCATGTCTTAACTGAACGCCATGCCCGTTCAAAGAACATCCAGGCAGCATAAAATACTACAGGAAGCGATAATATAAGCTGCACCCAATTCCAGTATTTCCAGGGCATTATTTTTGTCAAAGGATTATTATGGATCATTTCTGACATTGCGATCAGAAATACCGGCAGTGTAAAAAGTGTTGCAATTTTAAATTTATACAGAAGTGTTTTATAGGTTTTGTCTTCTTCTTCAGTATTAGCCGAAGGTTGTTCCACCAGGTCCATTCCACAAACTGGACAATTGCCGGGCTTGTCATAGGTTTTTTCTCCTTCACAATGCATGGGACAATAATATACCCCCGATCCCTTTCTTAACTGTACTGATTTAGCTTCAGGTTTTTGTTCTCCATGCATTTTTGCACTGTCTCCGGGCAGATATATTCCATAATTTCCGCCGCTCTTTTTTAAAACTTCCTGAAATGTTTCCAGAGGAATATGTGATTCCATCTCAATAACAGCTTCAGCTTTATCAAGATCGACTATGACACTGGTTACACCTTTAACTTTCTTAAGTGCCTCCTCAACATGCGTGCGGCAACCATTACAGTTCATACCGGAAATTGAATATGTATGTTTCATCGAATAATAATTTCTTTTATTATTGTATTTGTGTATTACCAGGCATCTCCATTCCAGGCATTGAAGAAGTTTTTCCTCCGCGATGATTCATCATACTGGGTTTGCCCTCAAGCTGGGCTGCAGCATCTACACTGAAGGTCCCGCTTGTAACAATCTCTTCACCTTCAGACAGACCATCCGTAACAACATAGCTGTCGCCAAGCATCGGGCCCAAACCAATTTCACGCAGTTTGAAAACAGGTTCATCTGTTCCCTGTTGCTTTACATATACAATTGAGCGCTTGCCTGTCCACAAAACTGCAGATTTGGGTATAATTATATTATTTTGGAATCCGTCAAGTGCGGAAGAAACTATACCAGTAGCAAACATTTCAGGCTTTAGCTTCCCTGATCGATTTTCTGTTTCAACTCTTACTTTAGCAACGCGGGTAACAGGATCAATTACAGGGTCAACAAAAACAATATTGGCTGTGAAATTTTCACCGGGTAATGCCTGAAGTGTGAATGAAATTTTTTCTCCTTTATGCAAAAATCCCAAATCACTTTCATAGGCATCGAACATTACCCACACTTTCGAGAGATCTGCTATATCAAATAAGACTGTACCTTGTGAGACATAATCACCGTTGTTTACCCGCCTTGCCATCACAATACCATTAGAATTTGATAAAACATCAACCGTATTCTGCACCGACCCCGATTCTTCAATAGTTGCTATCTGACTATCAGCTAGTTTCCATTGGCGAAGTTTTTCTTTAGCAGCTTCGTAAATCGCAGGTTGTGCCTGTTTGGTTTTAGCCGATTCCAGCAACTCCTGCTGTGCATTAATCAGCTCGGGAGAATATATCTGTGCCAGTACCTGCCCTTTTACAACGGATTCACCGGTAAAGTTTACAGTTAATTTTTCTATCCGCCCCGGCACATATGACACCTGGCTCTGCAATAATCTTTCATCAGCCTGGACTTTTCCATAGAGACGGACTTCCTTTACAGGCTTTTGTTTCGATACAACTGTAGTAAGAACGTTGGCTAACTGAGCTGCATCCTGTGTAAGATGTATGGATGCGGGATCGATTGAGGCAGAACCACTTTGAACCAGGGGTATTAAATCCATTCCGCAAATCGGACATTTTCCGGGTTCCGGCATTCTTATCTGCGGATGCATCGCACACGTCCAGATTGTACTCTTTGTTGTTTCTGTAATCTGATCAGACTTCTGTACGGTTTTTACGGAAGAATGAAAGAACAGCCAGCCTAAAAAGATGCCAAGTATTAGTAAAAGACCATAATTCACGTATTTATTCGGGAATGTTTTATTCACGGATTTAGTTAAGAATATTTTAAATTTTCTAATTCTATTCATTGTGTTTCTGTTTTATTCTGGTTGTTATAATGCCATAAGTCGTTTTAACCATGCAATTGATGTGTTTAAATCAGCAACAGCTTCGACCTGTTTAAGTTCATAGTCAAGCGTTTGCTGACGGACACGCAGAACATCGATAAGTCCTGATGAAGATGTCGAGAAGCTTTTTAATATAAGATCAAGTGATTTTGAAGCCAGTTGATACTGATTTTTATATAGTTTTACCCGGCGTTGTGCATCCTTGTACAACTGAACGGCCTGATAATACTCTGTCTGCAATGAATTTGCCGTTGCCTGATAATTTTCAGATGTGGCACTCTTCAAAAGATCGGCTTCTTTAGCCATTGCATTATATTTTTTCCTGTAAACCGGTAATGTTATAGTAACCATTGGCATGACCATATCCTTACCATTCATGGCAGGCATTCCCATCGGGAATTCAGTTTTGCTGATGATTGAATAGTTTAATCCCAGTCCCATCATAGGGTATCCCATGCGGGTAACCATTTTCTTCCTGGCTTCAAGAGATTGCTTTTCAAATTCAAGCATGCTGAGCATTGGATTCTTTGCAAGTACACTGTCAGAAATAGCTAAAAGTGATAACTCCAGGGAATCAGCAGCCAGAGTATCGTCAATGAAAACCGGAGCAACAGGCGGCCTGTTGAGGTAACTGTTAAACCGGGCAATTAAGCTTTGTTCCTGATTTTTCAGTAAGTCGATATTATTTTCTAGTTCTCCGGATTCAATCTGAAGTCTGTACAGATCTACAAGTCCTGAGCTGCCTGATGATGAACCCATTGACGCGGATTTAAATCTTTCCAGCGCAAGACGTTCGATGACTTTCAGAATATCAATGTTTTTTTCCGAAACTTCTATATCCTTCTTGAATCTTATATAATTCATACCATGTTCGCTGTACGTCATAGAAAACCTGCAACTTTGCATCACGGAAAAGCTCAAATTTTGCATTTGCCATCAGGCTCATCTCATCTTTTGCATTCTTCAGAACTCCAAACCAGGGAAACATCTGCATCAATCTGATGTCTGCCACCTGCTTTCCACTGATTAACTCCATAGGTTTCAGAAATACACCAAGACTTAATTCAGGATCTGAGAGACTTCCAACCTGCGGGATTTTCTGCAAAGAAGCCTGATACTCATTGAATTTTTGCCGGACCGTTGGATTGTTTTTAGCAGCAGTCTCGAGATATTGAAAAAGCGAATCAGGATATTGCTGGCTATTACCGGTAAACCAGCTACCTGATGCAATAAAGGTTATCAGTAATATTTTATATACTGTCTTTTTCATTTTTATCTTCCAATTGATTATTAACAGTTTGGACAGCCACAATGTTTTTATGACTTACGGCTCCTTCTCTCCACATAGCCTGAAACAGGGGAACGACGAAAATTGTCATTACCTGTATTATCATTCCACCGAACATCGGTATTGCCATCGGAACCATAATATCCGCTCCTTTCCCAGTGGATGAAAGTACAGGAAGCAGCGCAATTACAGCCACCGCAGTAGTCATCATAGCCGGGCGTACACGTTTTTTCCCTGCCATTACAACAGCTTCCCGGACATCATGAACAGTGGTGGGTTTCTTCTCTTCAAACACCTGGTGAATATAAGTACCCATTATTACACCATCGTTTGTAGCGATGCCGAAAAGGGCAATAAATCCAACCCAGACCGCAACGCTCAGATTAATAGTGTGCATCTGGAACATATCACGAAGGTTTAATCCGGCAACGGAAAAATTCATGAACCAATCCTGCCCATATAACCAGAACATTATAAAACCTCCCGAAAAAGCAACAAAAACACCTGAAAAGTGGATGAATGATGCTGTTATAGTCCGGAACTGGAAATACAATAAAAGCAATATAAATATCAGGCTGATCGGAATAACCATGGCAAGTCGCTTTGTAGCTCTTATCTGATTTTCATAATTCCCTGCAAATTTGTAAGTAACTCCGGGTGGAAGCATTATTTCGCCCGAGTCAATTTTACCCTTTAGTACCTTTGTGGCCTCTTCTACCACATCAACTTCTGCTTTTCCTTCAAGTTTATCAAAAATGACATATCCCACAAGAAAAGTATTCTCGCTCCTGATCATCTGGGCACCGCGGGTATAATCAATATCTGCAATTTCTCCCAGCGGGATCTGGACTCCATTCATCGCAGGAACAAGAATCCGTTTTAAATCCTCAGGATTATCGCGCAATTCACGGGCGTACCTTACTCTTAACGGGAACCTTTCGCGTCCTTCCACCGAGGTTGAAAGAGTCATACCACCGACAGCAACCTGTAATATTTCCTGAACATTGCTCACCGTCATTCCGTAACGGGCCATTGCTTCGCGGTTAAGCTTTATCTCAAGATAAGGTGCTCCAACGGCACGGTCGTAAAAGACTGCTGATGCTTTTATTGAAGGCACATCCTTTAAAGCTTTCTCAAACATCATCCCGGCCTCTTCAATTGTATTAAGGTCAGGACCATACACTTTAAGCCCCATTGGTGCCCGCATACCAGTTGAAAGCATAACAAGACGGGTCTCAATGGGCTGCAATTTGGGAGCTGAGGTCAGTCCGGGTATGTCCGTCACTTTTACGATCTCGTTCCAGATATCAAGAGGTTTTTTGATCTGCGGCCTCCACTGACGAAAATATTCTCCTTTCTTATCGGGGGTAAGGCTATCGGAAGGAATAACTCTGAATGCCTCTGTCTGAGGATTATAGAAGGTATTGTTCTTTAATAAATAGTTGCCTTTTCTATCCACTTTAAACTGCATCCGGTGTCCGTTTTCATCGAGTATATACTCAGAACGGTAGTTGATTGTATTTTCAAACATCTGAATAGGAGCGGGGTCAAGAGCGGAATTTACACGTCCCCATTTACCGACTGCCACTTCAACTTCAGGTATCGTTGAAAGACGTTTATCGAGAGTTTCTATATAATCCAGATTCTTTTCAATACTTGAATGGGGCATACTTGTTGGCATCAGCAGGAATGAACCCTCATTCAGTGATGGCATGAACTCTTTGCCTGTGCCGGGGAATGTTTTAACCGGACCTTTCCAGATTGCTGTATTACGGAAATTTTTCCATCCTGCTTTTTCAGCTCCTGTTGCGATAAACCCGAATATTTTATCAAAACCCTGCCAGACCAATAAGCCAAAGAACAGGGTAAACGCCGGGATAATAAGAAATTTCCATTTATTAAGTAATGCCCAGCGAAGTATTTTTTCATAGAAATGAACCATCGACATCAGGGCAATCAGAATTACCGTTACAATTCCAGCTACAAATAAAAAGTTTATAAACTCGCTATTGTGTGCTCCAAGTGGCAGCCATTCAACAGAAAGATACCATGTTGCTACGAGCACAGTGATTCCTATATTAATATAATTTGGAAATTCTTTACGTTTTTCAGACCATCTGTGATCAACCAGGTTATTTATTCCCAGAGCTGTTATGGCAAGTACAGGCCATGTGTGCCATAGAATTGCAAAGAATATACCGGCTAATATAAGTACGCCGTTCCATATCTTCCTTATTTTCTTAGTGTCGAAACGGATATTAAAGAAAATATGTACAAGCGTTGGCAGTACAACTATTCCCAGAATAAATGCCGCAAGGAGAGCAAAGGTCTTTGTCCATGCCAGAGGGTGAAACATTTTTCCTTCCTGGGCCTGCATTGCAAATACGGGAAGAAAGCTTACAATGGTTGTTGCTATGGAAGTCACCACAGCAGCTCTTACCTCTGTTGTAGCCTGGTAAATTACCTGCATTAACTTTTTGCCGCGTATTCCATGATTTTCAGGCATTTCGAGATGCCTGAGAATATTTTCGACATCAACGATACCAATATCGACCATAACACCAATTGCTATTGCAATACCGGATAGTGCCACAATATTGGCATCTATGCCGAAAAACCGCATAAGTATAAATGTAATTAATACACCTAATGGCAATAATCCTGCGACAATGAGTGAAGCCCTGAGGTTCATTACCAGAATAATGATCACAATTATGCTTATGAGAATTTCGTGAGACAGAGCAGATTGAAGTGTCCCTATTGTTTCCTTAATTAGTCCTGTCCTGTCATAGAAGGGAACTACAGTGACTTTTGAAATGCTGCCATCCGGCAATGTTTTCTGTGGTAATCCGGCTTCAATTTCCTTTATCTTATCTTTTACATTATTAATTACCTCCATCGGGTTTGAACCATATCGGGCGACAACCACTGCCCCAACTGCCTCTGATCCGGCTTTATCGAGACCACCACGCCGGGTGGCAGGACCAAAAGCCACATGTGCCACATCTTTAATTCGTACAGGAACGTTGTTACGAACAGCAACAACAGATAATTCAAGATCATTCAGAGTTTTTACATAACCCAAACCGCGAATGATATATTCAACATTATTAAGTTCAATGGTTTCAGCTCCAATGTCGAGATTGCTGTTTTTAACAGCATTCATGACATCCATTACGGAAACATTATATGCCTTAAGCGCATTGGGATCGAGATCTACCTGGTATTCCTTAATAAATCCTCCGACAGATGCAACTTCGGAAACACCCTCAGCAGTTGAAAGAGAATATTTGACATAAAAATCCTGAATGGTTTTAAGTTCTGATGGATCCCAGCCTCCGTTAGGCTTTCCGGTTTTCGGATCGCGCCCTTCAAGAGTGTACCAGTAGATCTGTCCCAGGGCCGTGGCATCAGGTCCTAAAGAAGGTTGTATACCTGCTGGCAAGGTTCCCGGTGGAAGAGAATTCAGCTTTTCCAGTATTCTTGAGCGGCTCCAGTAAAACTCGATATTGTCTTTGAAAATTATGTAAATAAATGACATTCCGAACATTGATGTGCTCCTGATTGTCTGAACGCCGGGAATGCCAAGTAACGCTGTTGTCAGGGGGTAGGTTATCTGATCCTGTATATCTTTAGGAGAGCGGCCCATCCATTCTGTTGCAACGATCTGCTGATTTTCTCCAATGTCCGGAATGGCATCTACTGGTACTGGGTTACGGGGTAAAAATCCTGATTTCAGGTTGAAAGGCATCGTCACCAATCCCATTACCACAAAAGCGATAAGAAAGATAAAAGTGATGAGCCGGTTTTCAAGAAAATATTTTACCAGTCGGTTGAACATACTGAGAAAAGTTTAACCGGGTCAGATACCTGTTTCAGTTTCAGACCCGGTAATTAAAATACCTGCTATTTGCTTCTTTCATAATGGCAGCAACCCGGAAGCTTAGCATATACATCATCAGCAGCTTTATACTTTTCTGTATCATGTCCAACTGAAGCGAGTTTCTTGCTGAGTGCATCAACGCTTGATTTTTTTGGATCAAATGCTACTGTAAGCATTTGAGTCTTTGCATCCCAGTTTGCAGTGGTCGCACCCTCTGTCTTCACAGCATTTTCAATACGGGTTTTGCACATTCCGCAGGCACCCCAGACTTTAAATGTTTCTGTTTTCTGCAGGACTGAAGTTTTATTTACAGTTTGGGATGAAACACTTGCTCCAAAAGCCGTCAGCAGTACAATAGCGAAAAATAATTTCATTGTTTTCATAATATAAAATTAAGTTTATGGATTTAAAAAACATAAATAAAGATACAGACAAAGCAAAGCTAAGTCTGTAATTAGTTTAATATCAGATCAGATACGGAAAATGCATAAATAAGGACGGGCAACTGAATTAGGATAATTAGCGCCGGGTGGTTTTATGTCTGTACAAAAATCAGTGTTAATGATTTCCTGATTCCTTATAAAATCCACCGGAATAAAGGTTAAAGAAATAACCTTTTGTCCTGGTTCCTTAATATCAAATGATGATGAAAGATACTTATTACTGATAGCATAACATGCTGTAACATCATCGCAACAATGGTATTTGAAAAGAAGCTCTGCAGATTTATTATCTGATGTGCTTTCCATACCACAAGTGGCCAGCTTGCCTGATAACGATATCTTTGTCTCAATAAGTGAGCCTCCGCAATAATGAGCAGCATAATACACATTTGTCCCGGAGAAAAGAATCAGGATAGTCAGCGGTATGGATAAAAATGTCTTCATGCTGATATAGAAACAATTATCTGTTGAAATTGTTGTACAAAATTACACAATTATTCTATCATTCCGGCAGCAACAGTTTCATTAGTCCCTTCCTCAATAAATATCATACTGCCGGTAATATTATTTTTTTTGTAACTGTCATAGAATAATGGTTCAGCAGTCCGGATAGTGATATTTGCAATATCATTCATCTTTATTGTCAGGTCAGAGGTGTCTTTTTCAAGATTATCAATATTCATCCTGTAATTTACTGACTTGATTACGCAGGCAGTTTCGTTACTGTTGTTCCTGATAAGATATTTTCCCGCGATCTTCAATGGCCGCTCATTAAACCAACAGGTCATTAGTGTTATGTCCTGACCTGATTGTGGTAAATCACCTGATTTTACAATCATATTTCCCCTGCTGATATCTATAGGATCATCAATGGTTATAGTTACAGAATCTCCTGCAGATGCTTCAGAAAGTGATTTACCCATTAAATCAACAGATAAGATATTAGATTTTATAAATGATGGCAGGACAGTAATTTTATCACCCGGTCGGAAGGTACCACCGGCAACTCTTCCGGCATAACCCCTGAAATCATGATATTCAGATGATAATGGCCTTATCACTGTTTGTACCGGGAACCGTGCTGCCTGAGAATTTTTATCCTTCTTTATCTCTATTGTCTCGATCATCCTGAGAAATGTCTTCCCTGAGTACCATCTCATTTTTTCAGATGGATCGACAACATTATCGCCAAATTTTGCACTGACTGGTATATAACAGGTGTCCTCAATATTTAATTTTTCTGCCAGTCTGATGAGCTCATTTTTTATGTTATTATAGACTGATTCGGAATAATCAACCATATCCATTTTGTTGATGCAGAAGATAATATGGCGTATATCAAGCAGAGCTGCAATAAAAGAGTGCCGTAAAGTCTGTTCGAGCACTCCTTTTCGTGCATCAATAAGTATTACCGCTAAGTCGGCAGTACTGGCTCCGGTGACCATGTTACGGGTATACTGAATGTGTCCCGGCGTGTCTGCAATTATAAATTTCCTTACCGGAGTAGCAAAATATCGGTACGCAACATCAATAGTTATTCCCTGCTCTCTCTCTGCCCTTAGCCCGTCAGTCAGAAGCGACAGATCAACATCTTCTTTTCCAAGTCGTTTACTTGACTCGACAATATGTTCCATCTGATCTTCAAATATCGACTTGCTGTCGTAAAGTAACCTGCCAATAAGCGTACTTTTTCCATCATCCACACTTCCTGCAGTCGTAAACCTCAGCAAGCTCTTGTATTTATTCTTCCCATTAATCCCCATAACCAATAACCAATAACCAATAACCAATAACTAATAACTATTACACTAAAAATATCCCACCTTCTTCCTGTCTTCCATTGCAGCCTCAGATCGCCTGTCATCATATCTTCCGCCTCTCTCGGTTACCCTTGTTGCCGCGATTTCGGATATAATATCTTCAAGATTGTCAGCATTTGATAAAGTCACACCTGTACATGTAATATCTCCGATTGTACGGCACCTGACATCCGTCTCAAAAACTTTTTCAGATGGTTTCAGTTGCATGAAGGGTGCCCACGCCAGGTAAACTCCATTTCTTCTGAAGATTTTACGTCTATGGGTATAATAAAGTCCTGGAAGTAATATTCTTTCATTCAAAATATATTGCCACACATCCAGTTCTGTCCAGTTGCTTATTGGGAATACTCTGAAATGCTCACCGAAGTTTTTATGGCCATTGAAGATATTCCATAATTCAGGTCTCTGATTTTTAGGATCCCATTGCCCGAATTCATTGCGGTGAGAGAAAAACCTTTCTTTGGCTCTTGCCTTCTCTTCATCACGACGTCCTCCTCCGATAGCTACGTCGATCTTTAATTCTTCGATGGCATCCAGGAGGGTAACGGACTGAGCTTTATTACGGCTCGCATTTATTCCGGTCTCTTCGACCACCTTTCCCAGGTCGATTGAATCCTGCACCAGTCTGACAATAAGTTCTACACCAAGTTCCTTTGCGAGGTCATCCCTGAACTTAAGTGTCTCTTCAAAGTTATGACCGGTGTCAATATGCATAAGGCTGAATGGCATCTTTGCCGGCCAGAATGCCTTTCTTGCCAGATGTACAAGAAGAATTGAATCTTTCCCGCCTGAAAAGAGAATAACTTTCTTCTCAAACTGGGCAGCAACCTCTCTCATTACAAAGATCGCCTCATCTTCAAGCTCTTTCAGATGTTCATCATTTATCTTCATCAGGTTTTTTTCTTTTGTCTTTTGTCTTTTGTCTTCATTTAAGGTGACACCCGCATTCCTTAGGCCCGTCTGTTTCCCACCACCATCTGCCTGCCCTGAAATCCTGGCCTTTCATAATTGGTCTGGTGCATGGCTCACAACCGATGCTGACAAATCCTTTGTCGTGCAATACATTATAAGGAACATTATTTTCCATAATGAAATTTTTGACCTCCTCGAATGACCAGTTAAATAATGGGTAAAACTTGAACAGCTTTTTATCACTATCATATTCAAGCCAATCCATCTTATTGCGATTATCTGATTGACTGGCCCGGATACCTGAAATCCAGCACTCCCTGCCTGCAAGCGCCCTGTTAAGCGGAACAACCTTTCTAAGCCTGCAGCATTCCAGCCTGTTCTCCTTTGAATAATAGAAGCTGAAAGGGCCTTTTTCTGTTACCATTTTTTCAACTCCTTCATTATCAGGAAACCAGACACTGATTTTTTTTTGATATTTCTTAATTGTCTCATTAAAGACTTTATAAGTCTCAGGGAATAATCTTCCGGTATCAAGTGTGGCAATCTCAATTGGAATGTTATTATCAAAGATCATATGAGTTATTGCCTGATCCTCAATTCCGAAACTTGTTGTAAAAATCACTTCTCCCGGCCAAAGTGATACAAGAGTTTTCAGAGACTCATCAATAGTTTTTCCAGTGAGAATTTTACTCAGCTCGTTTAACTTCAAATTTTCGTGCATTTGATTTGTTTAAAAAGTTTAGCCTGATCCTGTGAATATGTGCCCACAACCTTTCATGGAAATAGTAAAGGATAGTTTTTGTGATTACTTCAACACTACCAATAGAAACAGCCACTGTTATCTTGCCGGTGATGAAATAACTGATGACCATTGTATCAAGAGTACCAACCATTCTCCATGAAAGAGATTTAATTATGCTTTTGATAGGTTTATCAGCCCGGTCACTGACTTTTAAAATTCCCTTAGGGGGTTCTTTTTCTCCGGGCTTGTTAATTAATATATCCAGCATCTGAAATTGATTTGGTTTTAAACAAATGTAAAACCGGATACCTGACTAATAATTAGCAATTATGCTGCAATCATATTGGTATTTATGCATATCCTCCTGTATGCTTATACAGTTACTCTGTGTACGCTTTTAAAATGATTCTAATACGAAATTAGTGGAGATCCGTTGAGATTGATATCCAGTTTTAATGCGTTGACATCAAGATAATCAGATAAATAAAAGAATATTCCTATGAAAATTGACCAATTAAGAAAAGTCTGACTGATAAGGCAACCGGTACGATAGGAGGTAAATTACTGTTATTCTTATAACAGTGATTCAAAAGCTTTTGAAATTGTAAAAATTATCAGGATAATTCATCTTTAAGGGCAGCGAAGAAATCAGTTATTACCCGATCATCAGAATAATTTCCAATCTCATTTATGTAATATTCAAATTCCTTTTTTCCGGTAATTATGCTTAGAATAATATCGACAATGCCAAAATAACCATCAGGATTGGAGCTTTTGAATGGATTGTCGGTAACATTCAGGTTGTAATTTCTGAAAAATAATTCAAGAAGGTCGAACCTTATTTTATGTTTATTTAACAGTTTATCTGAATATCCGAAAGTCGATTTAAAATTCTCAAACCTTTTCCTTGCATTCCTTAATATCTCATTCCCTGCATCGGCCGGATTAACTCCTCTGGTAAGATATATTTCAAGATACCTGTAAATGCCAACATATCCGAAAGCATCAAGATCATCCGCAACGGAAAGGATGGTCTGAAGATCATCGCTGAAGGCCGAATCGGTATATTCTTTATTATCGTGATTTTCAATGGCTCTTAAAACATCCAGGAAATCAGACTCTTTGAGGAGATTGTTTTTAAGAAACTGACTGCAGAGATCTCTGCTGTAATGGCCATGTCGTATTCCCGGATCGACAGACATTCCGATATCGTGAAGATAACATGCAATTATCAGTTTTTCAGCAAAGACTGGTTGGTTAATAATGTCCTGGTTATTGGCAGATAGAAGGAGCTCTTTGGCATAATTCCAGACACGACGGTGATGATCTATACCATGGGATATGAGATTTTTCTCTTCGTATGCGGACTTGAAAAACTGCTCGAGAGATTTTTGAAACCGTTGTTCAGCAGATAGAATATTATTTCGAAGGTTCATAATTTCAAAAAAAAAGCAAAAGACCATGCCTTTTGCTTTTGAACAGGTCATATAAGGTTAAAATCAGTCCTTGATCATCTCCTCGGCAATATCGAGGATAGTTGTATCGTCAAATGTCACTATCCCGCCACCCGGTCCCTGTTCAAAATGAATACCAACGCATTGTCCCTTATCAAAATTTCTCCCTCCGAAGTAGTTTCTAACTGTTTCTTCATTCATATCCAGTTTCGCTGCAATCCTCTTCATACTACCGGAGGGCAACTGATCTTTGAGCTTCCTGAGCTCATTAAAAGTGATTGTCTTTGCCATGATATTATTTTTTTGTTTAACCATGAATAAAATTATCTATACCACCTATCAAAGATACTTATAATAAAATAAACTTAGAAATCAAATTGTTCATTTTTTGTGATGTCCCTGATTATATATACATTGTAGTTACCAAGATGCTTGAACCCATACTTTTGATACAGATTGATAGCCCTTTCATTTGTAGTATGAACCTCAAGTTTTACCTGAACTCCTTTCTCCCGGACAAACCTCAGTGACTCTTTTAAGAGGAATTTTGAAAGTCCCTTTCCCTGGCATTCCGGCATAATACCAAAATGATGAAGGTGGACCCTTCGTCCGTCATAGGTCATCCATGAAGTTCCACAAATCCTGCCTGAATCCTTTTCTTCCATAATAATCAGATTGCCGCCAATGCGAATACTTTCTTCGATTGTAGTTTCATTATCTCCCCTTTCGGGGCTACCCATATCGGTCAATTCCCATAAATGGACCACTCCGGGGAAATCGCCTTTCCTGTATACTCTGAAGGAGAATTTATCAAGTATCTCAGATTCTGTCATAGCTTCTTCATCATTTCAAGAAATAAACTAATCGCTTTTCGTTTATCTTCATTAAGATCAAAATTCATATTCTTAGTAAGATAGGTTCTGAGGTCTTCACCTCTTATAATACCACTATGTCCATACTTCTCCACAACCGCAGGAATATTTTTTACGCCGGTTCCAAGTGCTTCATTGAATTCCTGAAGGAAATCTTTATCCAGCTTTTTGTTTGCTGTCCAGCATGCGAAAGCAAAAGGAAGTCCGGTGAATTTGTACCATTCTTCGGCAAGGTCAATTTTGTTAGTGAATCGGTTTTCGTATTCAAAACATCGATCTCCGATCAAAACAACAGCTTCATTTTCAGGTATATTAATAAAATCAAAAGATTCAGTTGTATTATTCCACCCGAAATCCCTCTTCCATGCATTTTTAGCAAGGATTTTTGCAAGGTTGATGGATGACTTCGATCTGTAATCAAGATTTATTGTTCTTATTTTATCAAATTTACAGTTGCTGAGTAACATCACTGTCCTGACTTTGCCATATGCTCCAAGGCAGTAATCGGTAATAATATGAAATTCCTTAAGTAGCGGGAAAGCGGCAACAGGTATAAGTCCAATATCAACTTTCCCATTTATAAGCTTATCTGCACATTGAGCCGGATGGTCGGTTGTAAGAATTACTTTCTTATCAAACCCGGTCTCTGTTAATCCATAGATGAAGGGATAAGTATTGGCAAATTCCACTGCCGATATTCTTATTTTTTCTTTTAACATTTCGGTTTTTATTCAGAATGAAATTATAAGCTCAATTCAATTTTTTTACAACTTCTAAAATACTATTTTTGTATGTACTGTTATAACAATTGAAAAGACAAATAGATTAACAATGGAATTAAATTCTCTTACTGCCATTTCTCCTCTTGACGGAAGGTACAGACAGAAAGTGAATGAGCTTGATCTCTATTTTTCTGAATTCGGGCTTATTAAATATCGTCTGATGGTGGAAATTGAATATTTTATTGCCCTCTGCGATATTCCGCTTCCCCAGTTGAGCGATTTTAAAAAAGAAAATTACAAGGCTCTTCGTTCTATATATGAGGACTTTGAGATTGTTGATGCCGAAAAAATCAAGGAAAGGGAAAAAATTACCAATCATGATGTTAAGGCTATAGAATATTTCCTCAAGGAAATATTCTTTCATTCGGGCTGGGGCAAATGGAGCGAGTTTATTCATTTCGGACTTACTTCGCAGGATATTAACAATACTGCCATCCCCTTGTCGATGAAGGATGCACTTATAAATGTATATTTCCCTCTGATTTTTGAGCTCAGGGAAGCGCTTGCCGCTTTTGCTGATGAATGGAAAGAAATCCCTATGCTCGCACGAACCCATGGACAACCTGCTTCACCAACCAGGCTTGGGAAGGAGATATCAGTATTTATTGCCAGGATAGACGAACAGTCGAAATATTTCGGGCAGATCCCTTATTCTGCAAAATTCGGAGGCGCAACAGGAAATATGAATGCCCATAAAGTTGCCTATCCTGATATTGACTGGATCTCATTCGCCGATAATTTTGTAAATGAAGAACTCGGCCTTCAGCGCTCAAGTCCGACAACACAGATTGAGCATTATGACAACCTTGCCGCATTATTTGACAATATGCGCAGGATAAATGTCATACTGATTGATCTCGTCCGCGATTTCTGGACATATATTTCGATGGATTATTTCAGACAGAAGATCAAAAAAGGCGAAATAGGATCTTCAGCAATGCCGCATAAGGTTAATCCTATTGATTTTGAAAACGGAGAGGGTAATCTCGGATTTGCCAATGCAATTTTTGGTCATCTTTCAGAAAAGCTTCCCGTATCAAGACTTCAGCGCGACCTTTCTGATTCGACTGTTCTCAGGAATATTGGTGTTCCGATTGGTCATTCAGTTCTTGCCTTTAATTCTATCCTTAAGGGACTTAGCAAGCTTATAGTTAATTCCGACAAAATAAAAAGTGACCTGGAAAACAACTGGGCAGTTGTTGCGGAAGCAATTCAGACGATCCTCAGAAGAGAAGGCTATCCTAAACCTTATGAAGTTTTGCTCGATCTTACACGTACCAATCAGAAAGTCACAGGAGAATCTATTCTTTCCTTCATTGAAAACCTGGATGTCAGCGAGGCGGTGAAAGCTGAATTAAAGGCAATAACACCGTTTAACTTCACCGGTTTTTAATCTGATTTTTAAGAGATGAGCAAGATTAAATTGCTGATGAAATATATATTGCCCTATAAATGGTCAGCAATTAAGAATATCATTTATAATACTTTGAGTGCATTTTTTGCTCTGTTCTCCTATACCCTCATCATCCCATTTCTTAATATCCTTTTTAAAAGCTCAGAAGTAATACCATCTCCGGGCGAATTCAGATTGAATGTTGATTACATCAGTCAGCTTGCCAGATATTATTTGTCACATTTTATTGATAAATATGGACCGGAGGGGGCTCTTATGCTTGTAAGCCTGGTATTTTTAGTTACAAGTATTCTTAAAAATCTATTCATCTTCCTGGCAAATAACAGTATGGCCTATATCAGGGCAAGTACAGTGCGCGATCTGAGAAAAAAAATGTATTTCAAAATACTCCGGCTTCCCCTTTCATTCTTTACAGATGCCCGTAAAGGCGATCTTATGACAAGGATATCAAATGATGTTCAGGAAATTGAGGTATCTGTAATGTCATCACTTACAATGCTTTTCAGGGATCCGATATACATCCTGATATTTGTTATATACCTGTTCCTTACAAGCTATCAGCTTACGTTGTTTGCTCTTGCATTGCTTCCGGTGAGCGGCTGGCTTATTGGACGTGTAAGCCGCACTCTGCGATCTTCATCACTTCTGGGACAGCAAAACCTCGGCAAGCTTCTTTCAATTGTCGAGGAAACTCTCTCAGGATTAAGGATAATAAAGGGTTTCAATGCTGAAAAGAAAATGAAGGAGCAGTTTAGCACTTCAAATGAAAACTATACTAAGATTTTTAAAAGGGTGATCAGGAAGGCATATCTCGCTTCTCCTCTGAGTGAAATACTTGCATCAATAGTTGTTATAATTCTGATGTACGTGGGAGGATTGCTGGCTTTAAAGGGCGATGGACATATGACACCTGATAAGCTTATAGCATTTGTGATTATCTTTTCCCAGATTATTCAGCCGGCGAAAAACATAACAACAGCCTGGTTCAGTGTTCAAAAAGGTATGGCATCTATTGACAGGATCGATCAGGTACTTGAAGCAGAAGAAAAAATCACAGAGAAGGTAAATGCCTTGCCCGTAAAAGGATTTAACGATACAATTGAATTCAAAAATGTCTGGTATGCTTATAACAGTGAACCGGTACTTAAAAATATCAATCTTACTGTAAAAAAAGGACAGACACTCGCAATTGTCGGGAAGTCGGGAGCAGGGAAGTCAACACTTGTTGACCTTCTTCCCAGGTTCATCGATGCCGATAAAGGCCAGATACTTATAGATGGTGTTGATGTGAAGAATCTGAGAACAACCGACCTCCGCTACCTGATGGGTATTGTAAGCCAGCAGCCGATTCTATTTAACACTACTTTCACGGAAAACATAGCCTTTGGTGTTGATCTTCCTGAAATGAGCAAAGTTGAAAATGCAGCCCGTATTGCAAATGCTCATGATTTTATAATGGAAACAGGTGAGGGATATGATTACTCTGTAGGTGAATCCGGGAATAAGCTGAGTGGAGGACAACGACAGAGGATAAGTATTGCAAGAGCCATTATGGCAAATCCTCCTATTCTTATCCTTGATGAAGCTACATCTGCCCTGGATACTGAATCGGAACGCGCTGTTCAGGATGCAATACTTAAGTTAATGCAGAACAGGACATCAATCGTGATAGCTCACCGTCTGTCAACAATTCAACATGCTGATTTGATTGTTGTCCTGAATGACGGCATGATCGTTGAAACAGGTACTCATTCTGAACTTATGAATAAAAAGGATGGGTTCTATGCAAAACTGCATAGTTTTCAGGCGATTTGACAGTGAGCAGGTTGAAGGTGTTGAAAAAGAAATTATTAGTTAATCTTAAACATTTTAAGGATGATAAAGCGATGCAATTTGATTTTAATGGTGATAGGATTTTTACTTGTATCATCTTCCATTAATGCCCAGAAAGTTAAACATACTTTTAAATTAAGCGAAACTGAATTCCTGCTTGATGATGCACCTTTTCAGATAATCAGCGGCGAGATGCATCCTGCGAGGATTCCGGTTGAATACTGGAAGCAACGGATCCAGATGGCTAAAGCAATGGGCTGCAATACAATAGCTGCATACATTTTCTGGAATTATCATGAATCTGAAGAGGGGATCTATGATTTTACTACTGAAAATCATAATATTGGTGAATTTATAAAAACAGTACAGGATGAAGATATGTGGCTCATTTTACGTCCGGGCCCATATGTATGTGCCGAATGGGAACTCGGTGGCATTCCTCCATATCTTCTTCGAATTCCTGATATAAAGCTAAGATGCATGGATCCAAGGTATATGGCTGCTGCTGAACGCTATATTGTCAGGCTTGCAGAAGAGATCAGGCCCTTCCAGATCACAAAAGGTGGCCCGTTGCTAATGCTTCAGATTGAGAATGAATATGGCAGCTTTGGAAACGACCGCAACTATTTATTAAGACTGAAAGAGGTATGGAGTGCCGCCGGTATCGATATCCCCACTTTTACGGGTGACGGTCCTACAGCCTATATGCTTGAAGCAGGTTCACTTAAGGGAAGTGCAGTAGGTCTGGATTCAGGAAGCTCTCCTGCCGATTTTGAACTGGCTGCAAAGATGAATCCCGGCGTACCGGTTTTCAGCAGCGAAACCTATCCCGGATGGCTTACTCACTGGGGCGAAGAGTGGGCCCGTCCTGATACTGCAGAGCTTCTTAAGGAGGTTAAATTTTTAATGGATAATAAAAAATCATTTAACCTGTATGTAATACACGGTGGAACTAATTTTGGCTTTACTGCAGGAGCCAACTCCGGTAATAAAGGGTATGAACCTGATATTACAAGCTATGATTATGATGCCCCTGTTAATGAGCAGGGAGTGGCAACGCCAAAATATCTTGCACTGAGAAAGCTGATAGGATCTTACCTTCCAAAAGGCAAAAAGCTTCCAGCTCTGCCCGATCCGGTTCCGGCAATAGAAATACCGTTATTCTTCCCCGAAAGATTCACTTCAATCTGGGATAACCTTCCTCAATCTGTTAACTCAGTTACACCAAAACCATTTGAGGCATATGGTCAGGATTATGGTATGATCCTGTACCGGACCGAGCTTATTGGTCATAAAAGCGGAAAACTAACGGTAACAGATATTCATGATTATGCAACTGTTTTTTTAAATGGTGAATATATTGGACGTCTCGACAGAAGAGAAGGTATTAATACAATTGATCTTCCTCAGACCAAAGTAGCAAATCCTGTTCTTGAAATTCTTGTTGAAGGGATGGGCCGAATTAATTTTGGTCAATATCTTATTGACAGGAAGGGAATTACAGATAGAGTTACCCTGAACGGAATGACATTGATGAACTGGAAGATTTTTAATTTACCCCTGGATAATAAATTTATTTATAACCTGAGGTCTTCCGGGAAATCAGGGGATAAACCCGGAATCTTTTTCAAAGGAAATTTTTCGCTTATCACTTTGGGAGACACTTATTTTGATGTCTCTAACTATAAGAAGGGGATGGTTTGGGTAAATGGCCATAATCTTGGCCGTTTCTGGGAAATTGGTCCCCAGAAAAGACTATACTGCCCCAGATCATTTTTACGGCAGGGGTTGAACGAAATAATAATTTTTGATCTCCATCAGACTGAGCCTAAACCGATAACCGGAGTGCCTGCGATGGAAGTTTAATATTAAATAGTTAAATATGAAGAAATCATTAATCACACTTGTTCTGCTTTTAAGTGCAGCACTTTCTCAATCCCAGTCGGTCTGGACAAATGTAAAGGATCGTGGTGCAGATCCATCGGGAAATGTTAAATGCACCAGGATAATAAGCGATATTATCGGTGAACTATCCTCAAAAGGCGGAGGAACAGTTTTCTTTCCGGCCGGCACATATCTGACAGGGCCAATAATTATGAAAAGCAACATGACACTTTGGCTTGATGCTGGCGCTGTTGTTAAATTCTCAGACGACTTCGACGATTATCTGCCTATGGTACAATCGAGGTGGGAAGATGTGAGAGTTAAAAATTTCGCATCACAGATATATGCATATCAATGCGAGAATATCTCTATCAGAGGCAGGGGACATTTTGAAGGACAGGGTAAAAAGTGGTGGGATTTTTTGAGAACTGCTGCTTCAAAACAGCAGCCTGAAAGCAAATGGCAGACAATTTTTAAACAGGAAAATGCCGAACTACTGGCAAAGAATGCATACCTGGGACCAAAGAATAATTTTCTCAGGCCACCGATGGTAACGACATATGAATGTAAAAATGTTCTGATTGAAGGGGTAAGCTTTTCAAATCCTCCTTTCTGGACAATCATGCCTGCCTTCACCGATAACATTACAATCACCGGTGTTACTATTGAGAATCCGTCCGGCTCGCCGAATACTGACGGGATAGATCCTTCCTCATGCAGGAATGTTCATATCTCCAATTGCCATATTACCGTCGGGGATGATTGCATTGTAATTAAGTCAGGAAGGGATGAAGACGGAAGGGAAGCTGCAAAGCCTACAGAAAACATCACAATAACAAACTGTACAATGCTCAAAGGTCACGGAGGTGTTGTAATCGGAAGTGAAATGAGCGGGAATGTTAAAAGAATCGCAATTACGAATTGTGTTTTTGAAGGAACAGACCGTGGGATCCGGATTAAAACTATGAGAGGCAGAGGTGGTGTTATTGAAGATATTCTTGTCTCTAATATTGTAATGAAAGATATGATAAATGAAGGGGTCCTCATTACGCTCAGGTACCAGGCAACAAAACCCGAACCACTGTCGGAACGCACTCCCGCCTGTAACAATGTTCGTATTTCGAATATAATTGTACGGGGTGGTCAGCGACCTGTTGCCATCTATGGCCTTGAGGAGAGAGATGTGGCACAGATCTCATTTAGTAATATGGAGTCTGACACCAGAAGGGGGATCCTTATAGAAAACGGATCAGATATAAGTTTCCATGATATGAAAATGACAATAAAGGAAGGCAGCGCACTTGAAGCCAAAGATTCAAAGAAAATAAGCTGGGACAGAATAAGTGTTACCACTACACTTACTGATCAGCCTTTATTAAAACTTACAAACTGCAATGGTGTTAACGTAACGAACTGCTTTCAGCCGGAACCATTTTCGCTCCTGATTAATGAAGATGAAAAAACTGAAAATATTATTGTCGCAAATAATATTTTTCCGGCTGTACTATCATTGACAAATAATAAAGGGAAAAATATTTTATTTAACAATAACATTATCAAGAAATAAACCTCTGTGGATGTTTAAAAATTCTGTTAACCACCCCGTCATGACCGAAAGGTCATGACACCCCTCCTTCAAGAAGGAGGGGAAAGTTTTGAAATTCAATATTTTAACTTTCTCCTCCTCTTATGAGGAGGAGTACCCCGACGGCACGTCGGGGGGAGGTGGTGGGCTTTTTAAACTACAACGCAGAGGGCTAAATCAAAGATATCATGGCAAACCGTAAAATTATTCCTGCACTCATTTTTGGAACCATTTCCGTTATACTGCTTTCATGCAGTGTATCACGACAGAAAAGCAAAACAAATAACTTCTCTGAAAAGTGGTCAGTAAGAATGGCAAATTCAGTTCTGTCCACATCCGACAGCCTGATTCATTATGTCAGTGGAACTCCGAAATGGGCTTATGATGTTGCTTTCCTCGGGATGGCGATTGACAGGCTGGGGAATGTTGATCCGAAGTATTCAAAATATATGGAAGACTGGGTGAATTATTTTGTTCATCCTGACGGTTCAGTTACAGATTACAGACTGAAAGAATATAATCTCGACAGAATATTCCCCGGAAGAAACGTAATAACGGTCTATAAAAGGAATCCTGAAAAAAAATATAAGATTGCCCTGGATAATTTTATTGAACAATTAAAAACACATCCTAAAACAAATTCGGGAGGGTACTGGCATAAGAATATTTACCCCTGGCAGATGTGGCTTGACGGGATATTCATGGGATCGACATATATGGCTCAGTATGCAAAGGAATTTAATGCACCTGAATGGTTTGATGTTGCAACTGCCCAGACAAAAATGATTTATGAAAAGACTCTTGATCCGTCGACCGGACTTCTGATGCATGCATGGGATGAAAGCCGTAAGCAGAAATGGTGTGATCCGGCAACCGGGCAATCCCATTATCCCTGGAGCCGGGCAATGGGCTGGTATACAATGGCTATTCTCGATATTCTTGATTATCTGCCTGCTGATCATCCTGACAGAGGTGCTCTGATAACAATACTTCAAAAGACCTGTGATGCACTTTTAAAAGTACGCGATCAGAAATCAGGTATCTGGTACCAGGTTCTGAACCTGGGTGGGAGAGAAGGCAATTATCTTGAAGGATCAGGATCTGCAATGTTTATTTACGTCTTTGCAAAGGGAGCCCGCCTGGGATATCTCGATAAAAAATACAGGGATATCGCAAACAGCGCTTTCGATGATTTTGTAAAAGAACTAGTTACCCTGGATGATAAGGGAACGGTAACCATCCACAATATCTGCGGTGGCTGCGGACTCGGTGGAAACCCATACAGGGATGGCAGTTATGAATATTATATAAACGAGAAGCGTTTTGACAACGATACAAAAGGAGTGGCCCCGTTTATTCTTGCTGCAATAGAACTGGATAAATAGTTTCTAATTGAATTTCTTCTTGTGACATAGAGCGACACAAAGAATCACAGAGATGCTCTGAGTCTATTTCTCTGTGTAACTCTGTGTTTCTCAGTGCATCTCTGTGTAAGTTCTTAATTCCAGCTGAAGGTAAAACTAACTTATATAGAACAGCCTGCAGATATGTCTGTCGTACATGTTTTCGTAGACACATTGTGCAACAGTCTTTTCATTTCCTTCAAGAAGACGGACATATTCATCCATCTGTTGAGCTGCGAGCTTATATGCCACATGCACAAGTTGTCTCATATTCGGATTGTAATCCCGGTTCCCCGGAATATTTCTTAACGAATCTGCAAATTTGCTGCTGCTCCATTTTGCAACCTCATCCTTCGAAGGGAGCTTTGAGATATTTATATCGATAACGTCAGCATAAGGTGCACATAGTTCTTCAATCTTTTCCAGCGATTTAGAATAAATTTCCTTCACAAAATTCAGAGCGTTGCCTCCTGATTCTGCAAGACCTATGACCTCTTCAAGCCAGGTGGTTCCGGCTGTTTTAAGATGAATCCCTTTATTATGTTTTTTTATTATTGAACCTATGAAAGGATATATTGCAAATTTATCAGAACCTGAATGGATGCTCATCTTCAGGTTCCCGGGCAGGCCGAACTCATTAATGGCAAAATCGATTACCATCAGGTCTGATTCGAATTCCTCAGCAAAATTCTCAGGGTTGCCCACGTAATCTACTCCCTTATTAAATCTTCCGGAGAATTTAGGAGCTATTGTCTGAACAGGAATGCTCTCTTCTCCCAACATCTTCAGAATGAAAAAAAGTTCAACAGGTGTCTGAGGATCGGGTACTTCGTCCATCGAGACTTCTGTAACAAAATTTCCACTGCCTTTTACCTTTTCTATTTTTCTGAATATTTCCCATGCTTTGATTGCGGCAAATAAATACTTCTCTGCAATTTCAGTGATATGTTGTTTTGATATTTTCAGTGGTTTTTTGATTCCCGGTATTTTTAATTCACCGGTATATTTTTCAGCTCCTGAGACAAAGGTCTTGATTTCATCTTCACCGGCTTTCTTCCCGATATATGATGCCACATCTATTGTGAAAAAATCGGAACTCTCAATAAATCTGTCTACGGTATCAAGATTAATATGATCTGCATCAACAAAATAGGGCTTATTGAAACCGGCTTTTTTAGTTGCATTATCAGCCTCTTTCCTGACATCTCCAGGTTGTGTACCGATTGTTACATGTTCCCTGTTCGATTTGTTCCAGACAGGAGTTATCTCTATACCTTTTTTACCGGCTTCTATAATTGCTTTAAGCTGTGCACTTCCCTGATGACCGAATCGGTCGCCCATTCCGATAGAATATTTTCCAAGCGTTTTCATGGTTTTAATTTTTTCTTAAATATTATTTATATAAAGAATTTTACATTTTCAGAAGTAACGACGTCAATAGGCAGATATTCCATCTTCTCCGGTACTTTGTTAAGAGACAGAAAGTCAAATAGTTTTCTGACACCTCTATATGTCTGTTCTTCAGGTCTCTGCCCAATGAGAAATCTTATAACACCCGATTTAAGATATTCAACATTCTTATCAAGAAGGTCATATCCGATAAGGTTTATCGATTTTATTCCCTCTGATTTGATATAATCGGCTATTTTAAAAGATTTGGAACCGGATATAAATATGGATCTGATATCAGGATTTTTATTAAGTGCTTTATCAATTTCTTTCTTGATGTTTTCCGGAACAGGATCTTCGATAGTCAGATTGATTTTTCCCCCCTTATTTCTTCCTGATTCCGGGAAGTAGCTTAAGAACCCTTTTGTCCTGAAATTAAGGTGCTGAACGTTCTGAAGGTTTCTTGCAATGTTAACTATTAAAATGTCTTTATCAGGTTGTGTTACCAGATCAGTAAGCTGACCGGCTACCCTGCCGCTTTGAAAAATATCCTCACCGGTATATGAAAGAAACCGTGTCTCTTTGATAAAGCCATCTACAAAAACAAAAGGTATATGTTTCTTATAAAGGAGATTGCAGAAAGTAATTGATTCTGCTTTAAAGATAGGAGCCAGGATTATCCCATCCGGATTGAGGTCCATGGCTTCCATTGTTTTCTTCTGGAAATCAATTTCATCAAGAAGATCGAAGTGAACCTCTGTCAATGTCAGGGGGAACGGGTCGAGTTCGTTCAAAGCCCGCTGGATCCCCTGCGGGTGCTTTTTCCAGAATGCGCTCTCCTCAGTAGGTTCTGGCAACAAAGAAACCAGGTGAAGCTTCTTTTTTGCCTTAAGTGCGCGGGCGATGACGTTGGGAGAATAGTCCAGATCCTTGACTATCTTCAGGATTTTCTCCCTCGTCTTTTCCGCCACTTCTCCCCGTTTATGCAAGACTCTGTCGACTGTGCCGATTGAAACATGAGCCAGTTCGGCAATATCCTTAATTCTTGCTCTTTTCGGGGGCATGATCAGTCGAGTTGGACCTTAGGATTCCTGGGTCTGAAGACAGCCATGATTATCCATGCGAGAAGATATGCGCTTCCTGCAATGCTAAACATCACAACATAGCCTGTTTCAATATGTCCAAGATCCTTAAAATGCTGGATTATACCACCTGCTATATAAGAAATAAACGCACCGCCGACAGCACCTGCCATCCCCCCGATTCCTGTTATTGAGCTGACTGCTTTCTTCGGAAATGCATCGGAAACGGTTGTGAAAATGTTTGCAGACCATGCCTGGTGCGATGACGCTGCAAGGGCAATAAGGCATACTGCACCCCATGTGCTGATCCCTTTTGACTGGGCGAATACGATGGGCACAACCAGAAGTGCAAATACAAGCATCGTCACTCTTCTTGCCTTGAAGGGAGTCATTCCCTTCCTTATCAAATAACCCGATACCCATCCTCCGCCAATGCTTCCAACTGTTGTCATCGTATAAATGAATGCAAGTGGTAATCCGAATGATGAAACGCTGAGGCCTGTACCCCTGACAGTTGCAAGCCAGCCCGGTATCCAGAACAGGTAAAACCACCAGATCGGGTCGGTCATCCCTTTGCCAATAAAAAAGAGCCATGTCTGTCTGTATTTAAAAAGCTTCAGCCAGTCAACCTTTTCTTTGGTTTCGGACTGTTCATCAACATCGCTATTTATGTAAGCCACCTCTGCTGCAGAGGCTCTTTTCTGTTTCTCCGGAACTTCATATAATATGAACCAGAATATTAACCAGATAAAACCGAGTGCCCCGGTTAAGATGAATGCCATCTGCCATCCCCATGCGGCAACAATTGCAGGAATGGCCAGCGGCGCCACGATTGCTCCGACATTGGTGCCGGAGTTGAAAATGCCGGTGGCAAAAGCCCTTTCTTTCTTTGGGAACCACTCCGCTATAGCTTTAATTGATGATGGAAAATTGCCGGCTTCACTTACTCCGAGGAAACCTCTCCAGAATCCGAAGCCTATAACACCTTTTGCCAGGGCATGTCCCATGGCTGCAATACTCCATAAGAGAACGGAGGCAAAATATCCGATCTTTGTTCCGAATTTGTCTATAAGACGTCCTAAAAAGAACATACTGAAGCCATAGCATAGCTGGAAGACCATGATTATATGAGAGTATGCCTTTTCGCCTATGCCAAGATCCGACTCCAGCAGGGGTTTTAGTATGCCGATCACCTGCCTGTCGAGGTAGTTGATTGTCGTTGCAAAGAAGATCAGAGCGCAGACAGTCCATCTGTAGTTACTGAATTTTTGTGTTTCTGTCATAAATTGTCGGTTGGTTTAGTTATTATACATTGTACGTAGATGAAGCTGTCGTTCCGCCTCTTCCTGTCCAGTTTGTATGGAAGAATTCACCCCTGGGCTTGTCGGTGCGTTCATAGGTGTGTGCGCCAAAGTAATCTCTTTGTGCCTGAAGGAGGTTTTGCGGAAGCCTCTCGCAGCGATAGCCGTCATAATAGCCAAGAGCTGAAGACATTGCAGGGACGGGTATACCGTTTAACGCTGCTGTTGAAACAAGATTTCTCCACCCTTTCTGTGCTTTTTCAACCTTATCTTTAAAGAACGGATCAATAAGAAGGTTACTGATATCTTTATTCTTGTCGAATGCTTCCTTTATTTTGCCAAGGAAAGCTGATCTGATAATGCATCCACCACGCCACATAAGGGCAATCCCTCCATAATTGAGATCCCATTTATACTCAACTGCTGCAGCTCTCATCAACGCATAACCCTGGGCATAAGATACAATTTTGGAAGCATAAAGAGCATCCTTCAGATCGTTGATGAATTTTACCTTGTCACCCTTAAACGAAGTATCCGGTCCGTGAAGTATTTTTGAAGCTTCTACTCTTTCTTCTTTCACTGCTGAAAGACATCTGGCAAATACTGCCTCTCCTATAAGAGTAAGAGGAATACCCAGATCAAGGGCAGCAACTGCAGTCCATTTTCCCGTGCCTTTCTGTCCTGCTGTATCAAGTATTTTGTCAACAAGCGGGTTTCCGTCATTGTCTTTGTGTGTGAGAATATCCCTGGTAATTTCAATCAGGTAACTGTCGAGGTCACCTTTATTCCACTCCTTGAATACCAGGTGCATCTCATCAGCGCTCATATGAAGAAGGTCCCTCATTATCTGGTAAGCTTCACATATAAGCTGCATATCACCATATTCTATCCCGTTATGGACCATTTTTACAAAATGACCGGCCCCGTTTTCCCCCACCCATTCGCAGCAGGGTGAACCATCTTCAACTTTGGCAGCTATTGCCTGAAAAATAGGTTTTACCTCCGGCCAGGCAGCTTTTGAGCCACCGGGCATTATTGAAGGTCCGAGCAATGCTCCCTCTTCACCTCCGGAAACTCCCGTCCCGATATATAGAAGACCTTTGCTTTCTACAAGAGCTGTCCGCCTGTTGGTGTCAGGGAAATGAGTATTGCCACCGTCAATTATTATATCACCCTTATCCAAAAGAGGTATAAGTGTATTGATCATATCATCAACAGCACTGCCGGCTTTTACCATTAACATTATCTTTCTTGGACGTGCGAGTGATTTTACAAGTTCTTCAATCGAATGAGCCCCGACAATCTTTTTACCCTTTGCCCTTTCGGCCAGGAATGCATCAACTTTTTGTACTGTCCGGTTGAAAACAGTTACCTGGAATCCTTTGCTTTCCATGTTAAGAACCAGATTCTCACCCATAACTGCAAGCCCTATTAATCCAATGTCTGATAATTTATTCATAATTAAGTAATTATAATATATATTCTTTTTATCCACCCCTAACCCTCCGCTTCGCGGAGCAAGCTTCCGCTAATGCGGAATCTTCGCTACGCTTCGTTCTCCCAGGAGGGGATTTTCTTGGGTCTTTTGTTCCCGCCGAAGCGGGATTTCGTAGCTTCGTTCCTCAGCTACTCAACTTTTATCTTTTATAATACTCTTTCACAACTTCCCCCATTACCCGGCTCGTTCTTGCTGCTGACATACCTGTACTTACACACTCACCCTCACCGGAAAGTGCTTTTACGACCTGCTCAATAAGGAAATACTGGACATGTTCAGGTCTTTCATTAATAAACTCCTGTTTTCCGTTCTCATTTTCAAGTTTTATTGGTTCAAAACTGAAGCAGGAGAAACTTATAATTCCTTTTTCACCAATAATCTCTATTGAATCCCTGTCACTGAACGGTGATGCGCTGAAGCACCAGGTTCCGTTCCCTGGAATATTATCTGAAAACAGAAATGATGAAGATACAAAATCTTCTGCTTCGTAAAGACCAGCCTGGTTAATTACAAAAGATTTGATTTTCTGTATCGGGCCAAACAGAAAATCAAGATAATCAAGCTGGTGCGAGGCAAGGTCAAAAAAGTACCCGCCGCCCGATATCTCAGGATCAACTCTCCATGAAAGTTTACCGGATTTTTCCTCTTCAGATGGTGATTTAAACATTTGAACCTTTACAAACCGGGTTTTGCCTATCGATCCGTTCTTAACAAGATCCTTAACTTTCCTGAACCCTGGAAGAGTTCTCCTGTAATAGGCAACGAAGACAGGGACTTTATTTTTTTCTGCAGCCTTATTAATTTTCAGGCATTCAGCATAATTATGTGCCATTGGTTTTTCAATATAAACCGGTTTCCCGGCCTTTATTGACATGATTGCATATTCAGCATGACTTCCCGGAGGAGTAGCCACATAAACAGCATTTACATCAGGATCATTAATAAGGTCAAATGCCTCACTGTAAAATCTTGGTACATTATGTCTTTTTGCATAATCTTCTGCAAGTGTGGCATTACGTCGCATTACCGCAATGAGCCTGGAATTATTCACTTTATTAAAAGCAGGTCCGCTCTTAACTTCCGTGACATCACCGCATCCTATGATACCCCAGTTTATCATTTTGCAAGCCGTTCCCTGGAGCTCCACAATCCGACAGCAGGATTTGAAATGTAATATATTTCTTCTCCGTCAGGTAATATATTGAAACCGTCTTTCAGTTTTGCGGGATTATATTTTTTTAAAGTTTGTTCCAGATCCGAATATTTAAAATTAACAGATTCAATTTCCTGTTGTGTCAGGTGTCCCGGACAATATGTGATTGAAAACCTGTCTTCCGAACTGCCGTGAATCAGATGTGCTGCTGCACTAAGATTTTGCATCAGCTCATCATTATTCTTCAGTGCGGCAAGTGTGGCAGGGGTTCCCCTGTATCCGTATTTTCGTATCAGCCTGTCAATTTCTTTATCTTCGCCAAACTCCTTCAATCCTGGTGCAATGACAATCAGCTCTCCATTATCAGCCATTGCCATTCGTGTCCTGTAGATACTTTTATTTCCGAGCCAGGTACTTCTGAACTCAGCAGGATCAAGGAATACCACGACTTTTTTCAATGGTTTTTCAACTACAATGAAGTTAACCTTCACTGAAAGCTCAGCTGCCAGGTTGAACACTTCTTCATCATCACCTATAAAAAGACCGCGCATAACAAGATTCCCTGTCTCGTCGCGACCAATTACGGTTTGTACATATATAACAGGAAGATGATTTATAAAGTTGGCTGATGCATAATTAAGCAATTTTCTTACCGGAGTATCTGCCTTTCCCATCATACGTTCCATCCCGTAAGATGCGCCAATAAAATGACTTTTATTTATTCCTTCGGGTCCACCGGTTCCAATAAACAGGTTTTTATTATAATTCGCCATCCCTACGACTTCATGGGGAACAACCTGTCCGACAGAAAGAATAAGATCATGGCCACCGTTGAAAACCAGCTTGTTAAGCTGGGCAGGCCACGAATAGTCCACAGCTCCCTCTGTGATTTCAGAGACGTACTCCCCCGGAACAGTTCCGACGGTTACAACATCTTTCCTCCAGTCATGAACCCTGAAAAGCTCTTTAGGAATATCCTTGTACATCTCATCAATCTCATTGGCAGTCATAGGAGTATGGGTGCCCAGTGCTGGAAGAATATCTTTAAGGTTTTCTTTATAATACTTATAAATAAGGGTAGTAATATAACCTGCTCTTGAATGAAAACGTGTACAGTCAGGAGGAACGACAAGGACTTTTTTCCTGGGTCCAAGCTTTACAAGTGCTGAATAAAGCCCGTATTCGAGCTCGTTCGGACTTATTACCGTGGTTTCAGAACCTGACTTATAATAAATCATAATCTAAATTATTTTGTTAATTATATTAATTTCCAACTCGGATGCTCCGGCAGGTATTTCTTAAATTCTCCTGTCAGACTCTCCTCATACTCACCTTTAAAAGTACCCGCAAAAAACCTGCCAAGCCCCTCTGTAAATAATCTTTTCCACGATTCTTCTTCTTTCCCCGGATTAACCGGAAAGAAGAGGAGCCCATTTGATTTTGCTGCTTTAAGATCCCCGTTTGCATCACCTATCATAAGTACTTTATCATCAGGATATTTCCCCTTTGCTGCATATTTAAGGTGCTCCCCCTTTGTGCCATGTTCCTGCCCGGCTATCATACGGACATATTGATCTATTTCATTCTCTTCCCATTCACGTTTCAATGCCTCAAGGGGTGTCTGAGAGACAACAATAATGTCTGCGAGGGGTTTCATTTTCTGTAGGGATTCCTTAACAAAAGGAAAAGGTGTAATCCCGAAAACAAGATTAGCAATATCCTCATTTACTTTCAGAGACCATTCAAGAGTCAGGTTTATGAAAGGATCATTGATTTCAGCAGCATATTTTTTCAGAGTGGGATTACCAAGCCTGGTCTCTTTTTTTGTCCATACTATCAGAGGCGCTGCCGATGGAACAGTAAAATTTCTTGCTTTCACTTCAGACCTCAATGCCAGTAGTCTCAATGTTTCTTCTACAGCAAGGAAACGGTTGCAGCCTCTTGTTGTTGAATACAGATTTACAAATTCCCATGTTTCACGGGCATATTTTGAGATTGGCTGCAGCCCATAGTATTTAATGAAGTTCGGACAGAAGCATTCCTTCTGTTTTATTTCCATTGTATCAAAAGCGCAGCCGTCTGAATCTATCCCTATAAAGAATTCTTTCTCCGGTTTAAGACTTGTCAATAGTTCCTGTGGAGTCATTATTTCATCAATTACACCCCGCTATATGCACTAAATCCTCCGTCGACCGGAATAATTATACCTGTTACAAACTTCGACAGATCCGAAACAAGGTAGAGAAGTGTTCCGGTCAGTTCCTCAGGTGAACCATACCTTTCCATTGGCGTGCTGTTAATGATTTTCTTTGATCTTGCCGTCGGCTCACCTGTCTTCTCATCAAACAGCAGAAATCTGTTCTGATTTGTAACCAGAAATCCTGGAGCAATAGCATTTACCCTGACTCCTGTTTTTGAGAAGTGGACTGCAAGCCACTGCGTGAAATTGTTTATAGCAGCCTTGGCAGCTGAGTAAGCAGGTATTTTTGTAAGTGGTCGGTAGGAATTCATTGAAGAGATATTGATAATTACTCCTGATTTTCTTTTAACCATTTCTGATCCGAAAACCATTGATGGCAGAAGGGTACCCTTGAAGTTAAGGTCAAAGACTTTATTAAATCCTTCGATCTGAAGTCCAAAGAAAGTATCTTCAGGATTTTCGCTTCCTTCCATTTTCTCAACTTTCGTAGTTGCTGCAGGTGAATTACCTCCTGCACCATTAACAAGGATATCAATCCCGCCAAGCGTTTCCAGGATCTCTTTTTTCGCCTGCTCCAGTGAATCTTTTTCCAGTACGTTGGCTGAGAGGCCAATAGATTTAGATTTATATTCCTTTTCAATTTCCTGTGCAACCTTTACAGCAGCATCTTTATTGAGATCGAGAATAACTGTTTTGACTCCCTGGGCAGCAAGTGATTTTGCCATTTCGGAGCAGATGACACCGGCACCGCCGGTGATAATTGCTACCTTGTTTTTTAGATTTAATTCGTTCATATCTTGAAATAGTTATTTATTAAAACCGAAATACTCTTTGGCATTCTTATACGATATCCCTTCTATAAGTGGTTTAAGAAGTTCATCTTCATCCGGGATAGATCCCTTTTCAACTTCTTCACCCACATAGTTACATACAAGGCGCCTGAAATATTCATGACGAGGGTAGGAGAGGAAGCTTCTGGAGTCGGTAACCATCCCTGCAAACCTTCTTAAAAGTCCGAGGGAAGCCAGATCGCGCAGGTGTTTTTCCATCCCGGATTTCTGATCAAGGAACCACCATGCAGCTCCGTACTGGACTTTTACTGCTGAGGAACCATCATTAAAATTGCCTGCCATTGTAATCATCATTTCATTGTCGGCGGGATTGAGGTTATAAAGTAATGTCTTGCCAAGCTGATCAGTATCATCAAGGCTTCCCAGAAATTTTGACATTTTCAGTGCATCCTGTGACACGCCAATTGAATCCCACCCTGTATCAGGTCCCATTTGCCTGAACATGCGGAGGTTATTGTTTCTCATGGCCCCAACGTGAAATTGCTGCGTCCAGCCCCTTTTTTGATTCATTCTGCAAAGCTCAGCCATAACAGTTGCCTTATATTTTTCAGATTCCTCGGATGAAAGAGTATCCCCTTTCATAAGTTTCTTAAAGATTTTATCAGCTTCGGATGCCGTACATGATGCATAATAGAAACGGTCAAGACCATGATCGGATAGCCTGCCGCCCATTTCATGAAAGTATTTATGCCGGCTGTCAAGGGCTTCGATAAGCTTATTATAGTCTTTTATCTCAAAATTGCATGCCTTTCCGAGCTTCGTGATGTATTCTTTGAATTTCAGGGGATCTTCAGTTTTAACTGCATTGTCAGGACGAAAAGTTGGCAGAATAGTTATCTCAAATTTACCTTTCAGTCTTTTGTGAAATTCAAGATCATCTGCCGGATCATCAGTAGTGCAGACAACTTCTACTTTCATTTTTTTCAATAGAGCTCTAATGCTGAATTCTTTAGTCTCCAATAAGGAATTTACTTTATCATAAATTACTTTAGCAGTTGCGGGTGAAAGCAGTTCGAATACATTGAAATACCGGGCAAGTTCCAGATGAGTCCAGTGATAGAGAGGATTTCCGACAGTGGCAGGTACTGTCTCAGCCCATTTGATAAATTTTTCAGAGTCTGAGGCATTGCCCGTGCAGTACTTTTCATTTATGCCATTAGTTCTCATTGCACGCCATTTATAATGATCGCCTTCAAGCCATGCCTGTGTCAGGTTACTGAACTGACGGTCATCAGCTATCATAGCCGGTGATAAATGACAGTGGAAATCAATTATAGGCTGATTCTCTGAATATTGATGAAATAATCTTGATGCTGTTTTGTTGCCAAGAAGAAAATCATCATGGATAAATGGTTTCATACTGATAATATTATAAGGAAATATTTTGACGTTTAAAATTACAAAAATAATTTCGTTAACGATCACGAAAATAGGAATAACAATTAAATTTCATGGAAATAATAGGCCGTAAATATTTTAGGAATAAATTCTCCCTTCGAAAAAGAAGATTATGTTTTGATTGAGTTTCCAGCCAAAGATTGTACTTTTGTTTGAAGTGAAAAAAATTTACAAATTCAAACAATTTTCATTATGAAGAATATAAAATCTATTTCTGCAGCAATTTTAATTCTTACAGGATTAACAAGTTTCGCCCAGGAACAGTCTGATTCTCCATTTAAGGATGGCCTGAATAAAAGTGATGTCAGAACAGTGCTTAAGGCTGTTGCCGACTGGCAGGTCAGGACCCCTCTTACTCATCATATTGCAGACTGGACTAATGCAGCACTTTATGCAGGAATGGCTGACTGGGCAGAAATTTCAGGTGATAACAGCTATTATGAGTGGCTAAGAGGAATAGGGGATAAAAATTCCTGGACTTATTATATCCATGATAATCCCCTCAGGAGATATCATGCAGATGACTATTGTATTGGGCAGATGTACGTTGAACTTTACCGGAAATATGGCGATAAAAAGATGATTCAGCCAATGCGTGCATATCTCGATAAAATCCTTAAAGATCCTGCCACTGGAGGTCTTTTATTTGTAAATACGAAAGATTACTGGTCAACCCAGAGATGGTCATGGTGCGATGCTCTTTTCATGGGCCCCACCGTTTGGGCGAAAATGGCAAATGTTACCCATAAAAAGAAATATCTCGATTTTATGTACCGGGAGTACAAAGCCTCAACTGATTACCTGTATGATAAAGATGAAGATCTCTATTTCAGGGACTCAAACTACTTTACCCGGAAGGAAGCTAACGGAGCCAAAGTATTTTGGGGAAGGGGAAACGGATGGGTATTTGCCGGGTTACCTATAATTATCAGGGAGTTACCTTTAAAATATTCACATAAAGATTACTTTGTCACCATTTATAAAGAAATGGCAGCAAAGCTTTTGTCACTGCAGCAGCCTGATGGCTCCTGGCATGCCAGTCTTCTCGATCCCGCAAGTTATCCTAATCCAGAAATGAGCGCAACAGCTTTCTTTGTATTCGGTATGGCATGGGGCATCGACAACGGATATCTTGAAAAAGAAAAATACCTCCCGGCTGTTGTCAAGGGCTGGAAATCGATGGTCAAATCTGTTTGGCCTGACGGTAAGGTAGGATTCATACAACCGGTTGGTGCCGATCCAAAAGCAGTCACCAGGGAAATGACAGAGGTTTACGGTGTCGGAGGTTTCCTGATGGCAGGTACCCAAATTTATAAGATGATTGAAAAAGGAGTTTTTTGAAATAAATGACCGGAAGCCACGCTTTTCCAGCCGAAGCCTTAGCGAAAACGAATATACATTAAATAGAAAATAATATGAGAATAGAACTTAGGTATTCGGGGCATCCTGAAGATGTAATCAAATACGATACTGAGAAACTAAGAAAGGAATTTCTTTTTGAGAAGGTATTTATTCCGGATGAAATTAATCTGTTTTATTCAATGTATGACAGGATAATAGCAGGTGGTGCAATGCCTGTCAGGAAAGCTTTGAAACTTGAATCAGTGGAGATGGTCAAAGCATCATTTTTTCTGGAAAGAAGGGAGTTGGGCATCATTAACATTGGTGGTGAAGCATTGATTGAGGCCGACAAGTACGGTCTTTAACATAGGTCACAAGGAAGCACTGTACCTTGGAAAAAGCACAAAGGATGTAGTCTTCAAGTCAGTCAATCCGGCAAATCCGGCAAAGCTTTACATTAACAGCGCACCTGCTCATCAGGAATATCCATCCAAAAAAATTACCCTTAAAGATGCAGCTGTGGTTGTAATGGGAAGTCCGGAAGAATCCAATTACAGAACCATAAACAAGCTTATCCATACCAGTGTATTACCTACATGCCAGCTTCAGATGGGTATGACTGAATTAAAACCGGGAAGCGTATGGAACACCATGCCGGTTCATACACATATCAGGCGAATGGAAGTATATTTTTATTTTGAAGTTCCGGAGAATCAGGCAGTATGCCATTTTATGGGCGATCCTGATGAAACACGCCATATATGGATGAAGAATGAACAGGCTGTTATATCACCTTCCTGGAGCATTCATAGCGCCGCAGGTACTTCGAATTATACATTTATATGGGGCATGTGCGGAGAGAACATGGATTATGGAGATGTTGATACACGTCAACCGGATACGCTTAAATAAAACCTGTTCAGTGTCTCTCAGTGCCCTGGACCACTGCTCCACGGAGATAAAAAATAAAGAATTATGAAAGAAATAAACGAATTATTTAATTTATCAGGAAAAGTTGCGCTTGTTACAGGTGGTACACATGGTATAGGCCTTGCAATAGGAATTATACTTGCAAAAGCCGGTGCAAAGGTTTGCATAAATGATCTCCAGGATGAAAAGCTTCAGGGCTGCAAGGAAGCATACAAAAAAGAGGGTCTTGAAGTCTATACACTGAAATTCAATGTCACTGATGAAAAAGATGTAGACAAGGGAATTTCAATGATCGAGAAAAATGTGGGACCGATAGATATTCTTGTTAATAACGCCGGGATTATTAAACGGATTCCAATACTTGATATGGCAGTGGCTGATTATAAACAGGTAATTGAAGTCGATCTGGTTGCACCCCTGATAGTATCAAAGCGTGTCGTTCCGAAAATGATCGAAAAAAGAGCAGGAAAGATAATAAACATGTGCTCCATGATGAGTGTTTACGGGCGAAATACCGTTTCAGCCTATGCCTCTGCCAAAGGTGGTTTAATGCTGCTTACAAGGAATATGACATGTGAATGGGCTAAATATGGTATTCAGATTAACGGTATAGGTCCCGGATATATTATTACCTCACAGACGGGTCCGATCCGCGAAAATGGTCACCCTTTCAACGACCTCGTAATGACCCGAACGCCGGCAGGGAGATGGGGTGAACCCAATGATGTTGCCAATGCAGCATTGTTCCTTGCTTCAAAAGCAAGCAATTTTGTCAATGGACATATCCTGTTTGTTGACGGTGGGATACTTGCCAATTTCGGATATGTGAAAGGCGAAAACGATCTTTAGACTTTCTTATCCGGATTATCCGGATGATCTTCTGAATAGGGTTTTGCGTACAGGTCTTCTACCTTTACCCTGTCAGGTTCGTTAATCGTAACCGGAACAGGGGTCTCCTCTTCTCTCGCCTTACCATTGAAATAGAGTATCACTCCTAAGATCGGCATCATAGGGAAATAGAGTGCGCTAACGAGCGCTGACAGAATAATATATATCGGATTTGAAGTAAAAGTAAGCAGATTAGTCACTTCCTCAGGATTGGTAAATACTTTCAGAAAACTTCCTGAAAAAGGAATTAATACTATTGCAGAGGTTATAAATGAGATAACTAAAAGTATAATTACGAATATTGCAACCCACCCGATATTTGACCAGAATTTCCTGTGTCCCAGCGTAAATGTGCGGCTGATTGCATTCCCTATATTTGGTCCTTCAACCATTAAAATCGGAAGTACAAAAAGATACAATGTCATCACATAAAGAATCGCGAAAAACATACCTATTATCAAAACGAAAAGACCCAGGATCATTGCCAGAGATCCGAAAAATGCAAACAATATCATTATGATCAGGTAAGGGATAAAGTACTTAAGCGATTTATATGCCGAATTAAATATATTGACATTATTGTCGATAGGGTTATAGATGATATAATAACTCAGAATTACAGTAAAAACCAGGCTGATCAGCATAATATAAATCACCGGCCATACAAATTCCTTCATTTTACCGATCATTTCAAATGGGTCGGTTGTAGACTGCAGATCTGAAAAATTAATGCTGGAAGATATATATTGTATTGCAAGAGAAATTACAAAAGAAGATAAAAACAGTACAATGAATTTCTTTTTGTAAAACTCCCAGAATGAACTCATTACACTGTCAATTGTATGTTTTCGAAACAACGGATGGCTGCTGAACTGTTCCATGCTATTCTGTTTTTAAATTTATCAAATCTAATAAATTATTTCGTTTTTGAAAACTGCTGATACTCTTTACCTTACTTTCCCTTTCTCCACTGTCTTAATATATTGCTGAACGGGAAAAATGTATCATTCTTTCTTGGTGCAAAAATACCTTCATTCACAGCTTTTATATCCTCAATCGTATAGAATGCTTTTGGATTAAAGCGGTCAATAACACTGAGCACTTTATCGAGTTCATTCCTCTGTACAATCGTATAGATAAGATGCACTTTATCCCTTGCTCCCTGTGCCTCCACAGCAGTCGCTCCGTAGCCATTGCGGTTAAGGGTCTGCACCAGTTCATGCCCTCCTTCATTTGCAAAGACCCTGATCATCTGAATCCCCATTGCCAGCTTTTCCTCTATTATCATTCCGATTAAGTTACCTGTCGCGAAACCTGCAGCATATGCAACATAATTTATATAATTATCAAGGTTTTGCATGATCTTGCTGATTGCCGTTATCCAGATAAGCACCTCAAAAAAGCCCAGGATCGGAGCAATATTTTTCTTTCCTTTTGAAACAAAAATGATGCGCAAGGTACCTATTGATACATCACATATGCGTGCAATAAAGATCAGCAACGGCATAAAAACATAGCTGAAAAGATTCGAATCAAAGAAGGAAGTTTCCATGATAACAGATTTAAAAATGGGAACAAATATAGATATAAAGGTGTAATGGTACAAGGGTATCAAGGCGTTAGGGTTGTAAAGCCTTAATGCCTTAATGCCTTAAAACCGTAAAACCCTTTTCTTAGTTTGCCGTAGTCAGATCTTTTGTTTTGATCTTTGAAGGAGTAAAGATCCCGATGACCCCTTTTATGCCAACACTCATTACAATATTATAAAAGAATGTGAGAAAGCCTGTCAGGATAAGTGTCCCTGACAATGCTGCAAGTATCATATAAATGTTGAATTCACCATTCATGTAAATTGATCTTCGCAGCATCCCGTTCAGACCTGCCATCCCCATGAACGCTCCCATGCCTATACCTCCGGTCAGATGGCACCAGAAATGACTTTCAGAATGTTTGGCTGGGCCTGGTCAGACAGGAGATGATGTGACCATACGGTCCATGAAACTATCAGTTCAACAAGTAAAGCAGCCCTGGCAATATTTTGCATAAAGAGTGGCTTCCCGCTGATCATGGTTGCCAGGAGGTACCATGTACCTGCTACAAAAACCAGTACAAGGCCATCAGCAATGAGGTCAAGACCCCACCAGAACCAGTTTTTATACAGCGAGGAATCAATCATACGACCTCCGATTTTACTTATTAATTTTTACCAGACTAATATATTATAATATACTTTAAATTACAATTTTGAGTTGAATCGTCAGTACAATCCGAAACATAAATAAAAACATTTGAAAATTATCCCTTGTACCTGTAAATTTATAGTAGTAATTTAGTCACATTATACTGATTATATATATGTCAAGATTCAAACTGACCTTAGAATACGATGGTACCAGGTACTCAGGCTGGCAGATGCAAAAAGGAGGGAGGACAATCCAGGGTGCACTGATTGATTCATGCAGGGAACTGTTTAAAACTGAAATATCTGATGTTTATGGTGCCGGCCGTACTGATGGTGGTGTGCATGCTATTGGTCAGATCGCTCATTTTGACATAGAAACTGATTTAACTCCCCTGAGAATCAAATATGGGATAAACGATAATTTGCCCCCGGACATCTGTATTCTTAATGTTGAACCGGTGGATGCAAAGTTTCATGCCCGTCACGACGCAGTTGCAAGAAGCTATATTTACCAGATCAGCAGGCGCAGGACTGCTTTCGGCAAAAAATATGTCTGGTGGATAAAGGATCAGCTAAATGTCCATGACATGGAAAATGCTGCCAGACAATTTGTTGGACTTAAAGATTTCAGAAATTTCACAGATAGTGAGCAGGAGCAGGGATCCACAAAAACAGAAATAATTCATGCTGAAGTTAAGGATTACGGTGATCTGATAATTTACCATGTTGTTGGCTCTCATTTTCTCTGGAAGCAGGTCCGCCGCATGACTGGTGTCCTTGTTGAGGTTGGCAGAGGCAAATTATCTCCCGAAACCGTAGCAACATTTTTTAAAGGGAATACAGATATTCCTGCAAAACTTACAGCTCCGCCCAGCGGGCTGTTCCTTGAAAAAGTATATTACAGGAAGGAAGATATACTTTACCATACCAGCCCCTTAATTAAGATATAATCTTTTAATCTGAAGAATAATGAAAAGACGCGATTTCATCATGGAATCCTCTGTTCAGCTACCAGGGTTAAAGGTAACCCAGGCTACTAATAAGCATAATATTTTAATCTTAGATCAACCTTCTTGTTGTAAACATAATAGCAGGGATCAGTGCAGGTCTCTTTGTCGTACTTTATCCGGGGAGTTACAGAATTGACTGCAATATAATATCTGCCGCCAATATAGTATTTGGCTGTCAGTGTATAATCATTATTTACAGGAACCGTTGCAGTTGTACTTGAGCCATTTAGTCTATATTCTCTGTAAAGAAGGCTGTCCTCAAGATTGCCTTCATAAATCCTTAGCACAGTCAGCACATTCGTTACTCTGGAAAAAACCTCCAGCTTTATTTCAAGGGTAGCATCTTTGGGTTCATCAGTAAAGCATTCTGTGCAGTCAACTATGAAGTAACCCGGCTTTTCACATGAAAAACAGATTGTTATAATCAGGAACAGAATTACACCTGATGCGGCTTTTATGTTTTTCTTTAGTACCATTTGATAATTTTCCCGGGTGCTCTGTCAATATCAAAAAAGAAATTATAGGAAAAGCCAAGCCTGCACCATACCGGCCATATCCAATGGAATTCGGTATTCATATATTCGATTCCTGTAATAAAGTTAAAATTATTTTTTGACCATTTAAAGCTTATCCCGGGGATTAATCTGAATTTGCTCTCCGGAGCTTTCTCAGTTCCCTTATACTTATTTCCAAATGAGTAACCAGCTGATAATGAGGCTGAAAAATAAATATTGCTCCTGAAAATATTATCCGTCAAAGGAAAATCTCTGAAGACTCCGGCATAAACCAAAGAGCTTTTATCCATAAATTGATAATCGAGATTTTCGGAACTTTTAACAAAAACTTTTGTGTACCATAGTTTTGTGTCGAAACCGGCAAGTATTCCCATGTTCTTAAGAGGTTCCTTAAAAGCAAAGCTTATCCCCGTATAATAGTCCATCGGGTTAAACTTCGACGATACCGATAGCGCCATCTGGTCAATTCCTGGTTTGTAGTTCGCAGGGTAATCACTTTTTTTCAAAAGCTCAAAAATCTCTTTTCTCCTGTACTTTGCTGCAACACTATAAGGGTTTATTCCTTTTCTTTCCGGATCGCTCCATTTATTACCTTTTTTCAGGAGAAAATCAGTTGCTTCTATCTGGTTCGATTTGATTGTAAGGGAAAGAGCATCCCAGTTATAGATATTTTTCTCATAAATATCCACACCATTTTTCATAAGTAAATCCATAATCAGGGTATCCCCGTTCTGAGCAGCAACAAGAAAGGGGGAGAATCCTTCATTATCCCTGGCTTCCAGATTTGCACCATTCTGGATCAGAAGATCTGCAATATCATCATATCCCGACCATATGGCTGCCATCAGCGGAGTAGTACCGTCATAAGATTTCAGATCAATGTCTGCTCCATAATATAGAAGAAGATCAACAAGGTCGAAATCTCCGTAAATAGCAGAATAAGTTTAGTGCGGTTGCACCATAACTGTCCTGAAAATTTATATCTGCACCATATCTTATCAGGGCTTCTATAATATCTAAATATGGAAAAACCAGTTCTGAACCTACCCGTTTATATGCTATTGTTCCCTCATTTCTTGCTACCTCTGTCTGTTGTTCTCTCACAGCAATAAGGAGAGGTGTAAGCTTATCAGGTGTAATTTTATCCGGATCAGCGTTATATTTCAGAAGTGTTTTTACTGCCATTAGCTTGAAATTGGAGATGGCCAGGAGCAGCGGTGTTGCTCCTTCAGTTGTTTCAACATTAACATCTGTCCCCTTTAATATCAGCCTTTCAATTTCTGTACTATATCCCTTTGAAGCTGCTATCAGTAGATTATATTCAGTTGCCCCTTCATAGTACAATGGTAAATATCCGGAAGTGTCTATCCCTGCTTCCTGGGCGTTTGATTTTCCGGGATAGCACAGAATAAGAAATGTGATCAGTATATTAATAATTGATACTCTCTTCATCACCATAAATACAAAGTTAATTTTTTTGATTCTTTTTTTGAATTAATTAGCAGGTAATAGTTTATAATTTTTTTTAAACCGTCAACACGCTAATAACTTTAATTTTTACGCGTTTCTTGTAAAGTAGAAAAGAATACTTGTTATTTTTGCTACCTGAAAAAGATAATTTATCTGACTCGTATAAAGAAAATATTGCTCGTCACCTTGCTGGCCTCACTTGTGAACTACAATCCTGGTGCCATCGAAAAGAATAACGCTGTGACTGATAAGCTTATTCCGGGAAATGTAAGGCTGACAAATAGTATATCATCCGGGAAGGAGTATGCAGCAGCAGAAAAGACTATAAATTCATTTATGCGTAAATGGTCGATAGCCGGTGCTTCAATAGCAATCTCAAAGGACGGAAAACTAGTTTATGCAAAAGGATTTGGTTTTGCAGACACTGCATCATATGAGGAAACACAACCATATCACAGGTTCCGCATTGCAAGTATTTCAAAGCTTATTACAGCGGTTGCTATTATGAAGCTCAGGGAGGAAGGTAAACTCACTCTGAATGACAGGGTTTTCGGACCTGATGGTATCCTTAATGATCCATATTTCAGCAATCCCAGAGATAAAAGAGTCTTTAGTATTACTGTAGCACATCTGTTAAGTCACGAAGGCGGGTGGACACAAAGATGGGGCGACCAGATGTTCATGCCGCTGGTTATTGCTGATAAAATGGGTGTCAAACCACCTGCTGATACCAGAACGATTTTACGATATGCTCTTGACAAAAGACTTCATTTCACTCCGGGAACAGGGAAAGCCTATTCAAATCTCGGATACAGCATACTCGGGCTGGTGGTAGAAAAGGTTTCAGGAATGCCATATGGTGAGTATTGCAGAAAAGCTGTTCTGGAACCTCTTGGGATTTACGATATGGTTCTTGCTCATAATCTTATTACGGAAAAAGTTCCGTTTGAAGTATCGTATTATGAACCGTTAGATGTTGTTCATAAACCTTCGATTTACGGGACCGGAGAACTGGTTGAACCAAGCTACGGTGGTAACGATATTGAAGCTCTGGGTGGTGCAGGAGCCTGGCTGGCAACCGCACCTGACCTGATGCGCCTGATGCTGGCCGTAGACGGGTTCTCAACCAGACAGGATATTCTTTCTCAGGAAAGCATTGATTTCATGACAAATAATAAAAACGGTTTTGCTCCGGTAGGATGGAAATCAACAATCCGCAACGGGACCTGGTGGAGAACCGGGTCTTTTCCAGGAAGTGCCGGTATGATTAAGAGACAGGAAGATGGCTACGGATGGGTTGTACTTTTCAATTCAAGTGCCTGGAACGGTCCTGAAATTTATTCATATATCAACAATATGATGTACAGGGTTTTAGCCCAGGTAAAGCACTGGCCTGAAAATGACCTTATGGAGTTTTCATTTCCTGTGCCCCTGAAAAATGACCTGACTGATTCATTAACAAAATAGTAATGTGTTTCTCAGTAAATGTCAACCTGGTTAAGGAAGAACTTGAGGAGAGATACGGTGTTGATTTCCCCGATAAATATCGCTATGAGCCAAGCTATTATTATCATGCTTACGGATTGCCGGAAATTCCGGCAATTTGCTCAGATAATTCTTCCCAAATCAGGCTTCTTAAATGGGGCTTGATACCCTCATGGGTCAGAACTGCTGAGGACGCAGATGAGATCCGTTTGAAAACTTTCAATGCCCGGTCTGAAAGTATTGATTCAAAACCATCATTTTCATCTTCCTTTAAATCAAAAAGGTGCATAATTCCTGTGAAAGGTTTCTTTGAGTGGCAGCATATCGGAAAAGAAAAGATCCCCTGGTATATATATAGCACAGATAACCAGATATTGACAATTGCAGGTTTATACAGTGAATGGACCCATCCCGAAAGCAGAGCGATAATTAGCACCTTCTCAATAATTACGACAGATGCAAATGATTTGATGGCAGAAGTGCATAACTCAAAGAAACGCATGCCTGCTATAATTGACAGATCTGTTGAAAAGAGATGGATAGATCTTTCATTAAGCCCTGCAGAGGCACTTGCAATGCTTAAACCATGCCCTTCAGACGCTCTGAAAGCCCATACTATAAGCCCGCTTGTAAACAGCAGGTCGGAGAATCGTAATACTCCGGAAGTAATAAAACCATACTCATATAAATCCGACAGTCAGTTATTTTAAGGTGCCAGGGAAAAGAGTTGACGGTACGACGTCGATATTAATTGACCCCAAATTATCTAGTGTACAAATTACACCATTAAACCACTACACCACTACACCACTCACACCACCATACACCTTTTTACTGCGCCACAAACTCATAGGTGAGTGTCCCTGTTTGAATTTTAGGAGAATTTATATCCGGATTGAACCGGGATATCATTACAGTTGCGATTGCTGTTTCTGTAAGGCAGGGATCGGAAGTTGAACTTACACCCGGAATGACCTGAGCATCTTCTACAACTCCCTGCTGGTTGACATGGATTGATAATACTACTTTACCTGAACCCTGGCATTTATAAATAGGTATGGGAAGATAAGAATGGTTCCTGCCCGCCAGATCATAGTATATCCGGGTAGGTCCCTGGTAATTTGCAGCCATCTCCTGCGACTCTTTGGGCTTCTCTTCTTTTGGCTTATTCACTTTATCTTCAATTGCCAGGTTATCCCCGCTGTTATTTTCTTTAAGCCTTTTCTGCTCGTCGATATAGTTATCAGTTCCAAGCTTTCCATCCTTTATCAGTTCTTCCTTTACTTTATCAATATAGTCAGCAGGATTTACTATCTCAGTGGGTTTGTTGGCCAGATTCCTGGCAATGTTCAACAGGTCTTCATCACCCTTAAGGACTTGTTCGATCCGGGTAGCCGGCAGCTCAACCTTCTTTTTACTTTCTTCCGGCTCTTTAACATCTTCAGTCTCGTCCACCTGTGCAATCTCAACTATGTAGTTGGTTGCAATCTCTTTATTTATCGACCCTAACTTAAATGACATAAAGATTATAGCTGCAATAAGATGGATTATTACAGTCCCGAGAATTCCGACAAGCGTGCCATTATATTTCCTCATCGCGCGTAAAGTTACTTAATGAGGTGATCATTTCCTTTCCGGTTTTTTCTTCTTTTTGATGACTTTTGCAGGTTCCGGCTTTTTAAATGAGTGGTTTCTCAGAAGTCCGTGTTTTATTCCTGTAATAAACTTGGACCATGCAAAAGGATTCAGGAGATTGTTGACCGGATACATATTGTGGGTGGCCATTGCACTGAAATTCTGTTCCATAGCATACCTGTAACCAGTTTCAGGTGAGATTGTTACACCTGTCTGGTTTGTCACAGCAACATAGATGGAAGCAAGATTTTCGTTCATGTTCACTATTTTGGGATCAACCGGATTCTTTTTTGTAATGTCTTTTATAAAATCATTATAATTCTTCCATGGAAGGATGGTGACTTCAGCAATCGGGATTGTATCAATCTCAAGGAGAATATCAACCGTACAATGCCTTCCTTCGTAGGGATCCGGGATTATTGTATGATATCTTTTAAATCCAAGAGCCCTGAAATACACTGTATCTCCGGGAGTGCTCGTTATAGAATAAATTCCTGTTCTTTCGCTTGTGGCAGCCCTGTGAAGCTTCCTTGAAATTACTGTAACTCCCGGAACAGGTCTGTAGGATATATCAGTAATGATCCCGCTTAATTGGATGAATCTCTCTGGTCGATTCGTCTGACTTTTAAGAGGAATAAGGGGCAGAATGACCAGAAATGCTGTATAGAAAAACTTACTCAATTGTAACCAATGTACTGTAATACCTAATTTAATCTTAAAGTGTTGCAAAGTAAACATTATTGAGTGTAACGGTAAAACATTTAACTAAATTTTAATTATTTTCACTTTTTTCAATTCACGGGTATGAGGAAACAACTTCTTTTAGGTGATGAAGCTATTGCTCAGGCGGCAATTGATGCAGGATTAAGCGGAATGTACGCATATCCGGGAACACCATCAACTGAGATCATGGAGTATATTCAATCGTCAGATATAGCAGCTGAACGAAAAATTCACAGGGAGTGGTCGTCGAATGAAAAAACCGCTATTGAAGCGGCTCTTGGAATGTCCTATGCAGGTAAAAGAGCAATGGTTGCAATGAAGCATGTGGGTCTTAATGTGGCTGCCGATGGGTTTATTAACTCTGCTGTGACCGGAGTAAACGGGGGACTTATTGTCGTGTCGGCTGATGATCCTTCAATGCATTCATCACAGAATGAACAGGATTCAAGGTTCTATGGAAAATTTGCCTTTGTGCCCTGCTTTGAGCCTACAAATCAGCAGGAAGCATACAACATGGTATTTGATGCATTTGAATTGTCTGAAAAATACAGGGTACCGGTACTTATGCGCATAACTACAAGGATGGCTCACTCACGATCAAGCGTTGAAATGAAGGAGGAGCCGGATCCTGAAAAGAAACTCAGACTTCCTTCCGATCCTGTTCAGTTTGTTCTGCTTCCTGCAATCGCACGAAAAAAATACAAGGCATTATTATCAACTTATGAAACAATTAGATATGATACAAGATTAGAAAAGTATAATTCTTTTAAAGACAGCCGAAACAGGGATATGGGTATTATTACCTGCGGGATTGCATATAATTACCTTCTTGAAAATATTAGCGGATCGCTGAAGGATTATCCTGTCCTTAAAATAGCTGCATACCCTTTTCCTGATGATCTGATAAGGGAAATAACAGGTCGGTGCAAGGAAATACTGATTATAGAGGAGGGCTACCCTCTTATTGAAGAGCTACTGAGAGGATTTTCTGATAATACAAATAAGGTACATGGACGGCTTGACGGAACACTCCCCCGCGATGGTGAGCTTAATCCTTCCATTGTGGCAAAAGCTCTCGGGATGCATGTCAGCTATGGAAAAGAAATCCCTTTGCTTGTAAAAACCAGACCACCTTCATTCTGTAAAGGTTGTGGTCATGCTGATATGTTCAATGCCCTTATAGAAGCAGTCAAACCGTTTGGCCCCGGCCGGGTGTTTTCAGACATTGGCTGTTACACTCTTGGAGCGATGCCGCCATATAATGCAATAAATTCATGTGTTGATATGGGTGCTTCAGTCACAATGGCAATTGGAGCAGCTGATGCCGGATTATTTCCTTCAATTGCAGTAATCGGCGATTCGACATTTACTCATTCAGGTATGACCGGACTGCTTGATGCGGTTGTAAAAAATTCACCAGTCACTATAATTATTACAGATAACTCCACTACCGGAATGACAGGAGGTCAGAAATCACAGGCAACAGGCAGGTTAAAGCAGATATGCGCAGGAATTGGTGTTGCCCCTGAACATATAAGGGAGATAGTTCCATTACGTAAGAATCATGATGATAATGTGCATATAATGAATGAGGAGTTTGGGTTCAGAGGTGTATCGGTGATCATTTCTTCACGGGAGTGTATCCAGACTGCAACCAGGAGAAAAAAAACTAAAACCTCTGATGAGTAACATTAATAGTATTTATGAAGAATGATATTATTTTATCAGGAGTGGGAGGGCAGGGTATCCTTTCCATTGCAGCAGCGATCGGACTTGCTGCTGTTGATAACAATTTGCATCTGAAACAATCGGAGGTTCATGGCATGAGCCAGAGAGGTGGCGATGTCCAGTCACATTTACGGATTTCAGACAGACCAGTTTTTTCCGATTTAATACCGCTTGGGAAAGCCGACCTTATAATTTCTGTTGAACCTATGGAATCACTCCGTTATCTTCCCTGGCTCTCAAAACAGGGATGGCTTGTTACAAACTTATGTCCCTTTATTAATATACCAGATTATCCGCCTCTAGATGAGATACTTAATGAGATCAGAAAGATAAAGAACAATATTATTATTGATGCTGATGCTATTGCAAAGGAGATCGGTTCAGCCCGATCAGGCAATATCGTCGTTCTTGGAGCAGCCTCTCCTCACATCAGCATGTCATTTGTAAGCCTTGAAAATGCAATCAGGAAACTATTTGCGCGAAAAGGGGAAGAAATCGTAAATATGAATCTGGAAGCACTGAAAGCAGGACGAAGTTTCGCAGGGAAGTAACCATATCAGAATCTGAAAAGAGCATTGAGATAAATCAAATCTGTACTCATACTTGAGGCAGTATAAGGAAATGTTCCCTGGTAATTCAGAGCAAACTTTATGTCCGGACTAACTGCATATTGAACACCTGCAATCGCAAAACTTCCGTCATTCAAATAGTTCCATGGCAGAAGATCGCCAGTCAAAGTTACTGAGGAAGAATAATCGTACCTGCCGAAAACCTCTATTTTTTCTGTAAGATTTATACCCCCGGTTGCGGAGACACCCCAGGCATGGTGTCCCTTATTCAGATCGATATTCGATTTATAGCTTACTTCCCCGCCTATGGTCAGATGTTCATTTTTAAATCCAATGAATCCGATAGCGAGAGGTTGCCATAATTCTTTCTGCTTTTGAATATCACCGTAAATTCTTATAGCTAAATTTTCGTTGGGAGTGATCGTCATCCCGAGAGAAACCCTCAAATGATCATCAGACTGAAGGAATGAATAACCTTCACCATTCATCAGGGTCATATCTGCCTTAAAGATTGTATTTATCTGATAATCGACAGCTACTCCAATATCTGCCACAAAACCATACCCGTTGATTGATTGATAGGTGTTGGCAACATACCTCTTACCCCAGAATTTCTGCTGAAACTCAAAGATCCTGGTGCCGGTCATTCCCATAGTGACAGTGAGTTTGTCATTTGACCAGGCGAGAGATGCTTCACGGAAAAATGCGTACCTGCGTGATGTGGAACCTGCTGCAATATCATCAGGATATCCGGCATTTACAATAATTTTTGCTGACAGATTTCCTCCGGGGAAAAACTGATATCCAAGATATGCCCTGTTAAGGTCAAAACCTGTATGCTTTGCCGTATCGTTTAAATTGAAATGGAAATCAGTAAATATCTCCGCAATAGGCTTACCTGATGATCCTGTTGTCTGGGCATAAGCTGCCCTGCAAATAATTAATGAGACAACCAGAACATAGGGAAGTTTCTTCATTTAATGTAAAGTTTCCAATAATTTTCTTTGAGTAAAACAAAAGTAAAACTAATATTCTGACCATCCTTTCAAAAACTCTTTTTTTTCACTTTATTCTCAAACATCATGAAGATGCTCTTTTTTTAAGAATATTTTGATTTATTTTGTTGAATTAAAAATTTGAAATTTTAAAAATGGGATCAGTATGAAAAAGATTATAAAGAAGTTTGGTGCAGTATTGATTTTAATGTCTGTGCTTTTTGGAAATTCCAATGGACAGGAAGCAAAAAAGTTATATGATCCAACTATCGACGGAATGAAACAGATCAGGGAAGCTGTTGCTTCTGCTAAATCGGCCGGGAAGCAGGTCCTTATTCAGTATGGAGGTAACTGGTGTTCATGGTGTATTAAATTTGATGCATTCTGTAAAGCTGATCAGGAAATATCAAAATTATTATCAGAAAACTATATCAGAATCAATCTGAATTACAGCCCTGAAAACAAAAATGATGCAGCAAACATTTTTCTGGGGAATCCTGTCAGATTTGGTTTTCCGGTATTCATAATTATTGATGGAACGGGCAAGGTTCTCCATATCCAGGACAGCGGTTTACTTGAAGAGGGTGATGGGTATAACCAGAAAAAAGTCACCGGTTTTTTCCGTAACTGGACTGCTTCCGCGATTATTCCTGTAAAGCCGAAAGAACAGGTTAAAAAATAAAATAAAAGAGGGTGTCTCAAAAGGGGCACCCTCTTTTTTTATTAATGTTCATTTGACTTCGTCGAGCTCCGCTTCGCTTCGGTTCTTTTGCTCCTCCAAAAGAAATGAACCAAAGAAAAGGAGGCCGGAAAAGACAACCGCAACCTGTTTTTCGCCAGTTGCGCAAAGCCATTTCCCGCTCCAAAAAACAGGATGCGATTCGCTCCTTTTCCGGTTAGCCCTCGCACAATCCAAACACTTAAGTTGTTGATAACTAATGAAAAGAAGGGGGATGCCTCCCCCTTCCAAAAACCTCAGGTTATGTAACTTGAGGTATGCAAAAAAGTAATAGAACAAAGGTAGTCTTTAAAGATTACAGTCCCAACCAGATTTTACTTCTTCCACCTTCGCTGGAAGATATGATCGATCCGAACCATCCGGTTAGAGTAATAAATCAGGTCATTGACAGCCTTGATATCGATGCATTAATAAAGAAATACAAGGGAGGAGGCTGTTCGAGCTATCATCCGCGGCTTATGCTCAAGATCCTTATTTATGGATATCTGACCAATCTTTATTCAAGTCGTAAGATCGAACAGGCTGTGACACAGAACATACACTTCATGTGGTTAAGCGGGATGACCTATCCGGATCATAACACGATCAACCGCTTCCGAAGTGAGAGGTTAAAAGGAGCTCTGAAGGAAGTGTTCAGCCAGGTAGTATTATTGCTTGTTGAGCAGGGAATAATAACCCTTAAAGAAGCTTATCTTGATGGGACCAAGATAGAAGCCAATGCCAACAAGTATACGTTTGTCTGGGGCCGCAGCATAACAAAAAGCAAGGAGAGGATAAAGAAACAGCTGGATGAGCTATGGAACTACGCAGAATCTGTAGCAAGAGACGAGCTTGAAAACAATGAACCGACCAGCTTTGAAAAGATCGATCAGGAATCAGTTCTGAGAACAATAGAAAGCATAGATAAAGCCCTGAAGGGAAAGCAGATAGATAAGAAAGTAAAACAGAAGCTTAACTATGCTCGTAAGAACTGGCCTGAAAATCTCAAGAAGTATGAGCAGCAGGAGAAGACATTGGGCAATCGCAACAGTTATTCAAAAACAGATCCTGATGCTACCTTCATGCGCATGAAAGAGGATCACATGTTAAACGGACACTTAAAGCCGGGATATAACTGGCAGATCAGCACTGAGAACCAATACATTTTAGGGTACACCATTCATCAAACTACCAATGATACAACTACTCTTCAGGCACATATGGAATCTTTAAATGATAACCTGGGCAAGATGCCTGATACTCTTGTAGCTGATGCCGGATATGGATCTGAGGAAAATTATGAATATCTGGAAAAAAATGATGTCGAGGCTTTCGTAAAATACCAGTACTTTCATATGGAGCAAACTAAAAAGTGGAAAGAAGATCCATACAGGACTGAGAATTTACCGTATGATGAGGACGATGATAGTTATACCTGCCCGGCGGATAAGAAGATGAACTTTATCGGAGAAAAAGTTAAAATAACTGACAATGGGTTCAGACAGGTAAAACGGATATATCAGGCAGAAAACTGCAACGGATGCCCTATGCGGGAAGCTTGTAATAAAAGTAAATGGAACCGTAGAATAGAAATCAATCCAAAATTAAATCATTATAAATCAATTATAAGAGAGAGACTTACCAGTGAACGGGGAATAAAATATCGAAGCAAGCGGCCGGTTGAAGTAGAAGCAGTTTTTGGAATGATCAAGGGAAACAGAAACTATAGAAAATTTTTACTCCGTGGGCTTGATAAGGTGGAAATCGAGGTAGGATTATTGGCTTTATCTCACAACCTGAGAAAAATTGCTTCGAGGAACTAGGGGAAAACCCCGTTTTTTATCCTAAAAACCTCAGAATAACTCTTTGCTCAAAGTTTTTGTCTATCCGGTGAAAAAAAATGAATAAAAAAAGCCGTCTCATTCATATTTTGAGACGGCCTCTTCATTTGAAACGCAGCGATTGCATACAGGCTATTCCTCGTCTTTTGCTTTCCCCTTTGCTGAGGAACGCAATAAGAGAAGATCATTCAGGACAATCTCGGTAATGTACTTTGTTCCTCCGTTCTTTTTATCCTCATAGCTTCTGTACACGATTCGTCCTTCTACGGCAACCTCTTTGCCTTTTTTCAGAAATTTTGAAGCTACTTCAGCAATACCGTTCCACGCAACAATATTATGCCATGTTGTTTCTTCCACTTTCTGGCCATCGGCACTTTTGTAACCATCTTTGGTTGCAAGTGTAAAGTGTACCACTTTCTTCCCGCTTTCAAGGGTTTTCATTTCCGGGTCCTGACCAAGATTTCCGATCAGATTGACTCTGTTTCTTAATGTGTTCATGACTTCAGTTTTTAGTGAGACATAAATAAATTTTCATGACAAACTTAAGCACATCTGATAACCTGTTTCGGTTGTTAAACGCTTATATACGGTATGCAATCATTTATAGTCGTTTGTATCCGTTTGAAAACGATTATTTGTATCTTTATCAAAACTTTAGTGCTGTGGAAAAGAAATGTCTCGATTGCGGCGAACCTATCCGTGGCCGTACCGATAAAAAGTTCTGTTCTGACCAGTGCAGGAATAACTACAACAACAGACTGAACCGCGATACAAATAATTTTGTCCGCAATGTTCACGGATTACTGAGAAAGAACAGGAGAATACTTGCTGATCTATACAGCGACGGGAAGCTGAAGGTTCATAAAGATGCCCTTTTTGCACTTGGATATAATTTCAGCTTCTTTACCCATATTATAGAATCATCCGGAGGCCGGAAATTCCATTATTGCTTCGAATTTGGTTACAGAGAATTGGACAATGATTTCCTCGAATTAAAACAGAATAGTCAATATCTTGATTACCAATAAAAAACGTGAATACATTTCTGCGATTCCCGTTTAACTGTGTTAAGAATATATCTACCACGTACTGTTGGCCAGCTCCCATACATTGGTAAAACTGATCCGGATGATCTTCTCCATGACATCCCAGTCAATTGTATTAATTTCATCATAAGGAGTGTGATATTCCTCACGATGCCCGGGTTTAAATCTCATTACAGGAATTCCTGCTTCAACAAATGACCTATGGTCGGTTCCTCCGGGCGGATCATCCGAAGGTTGAAAGTCGACAACAAGGTCGATATTAAATTTCTTAAGGTTGCTCTCCGTTATTTCTTTAAAACGGGGAAAAGATTTGGTATATGTCATCGCAACGCTTTTTGGATTATCTTCGGCGATATATCTCGATATCATATCAAAATTGACATTAAGCCGCAGATCTTTTAACGGGTATGAGAGATTGCTGACATAATACCGCGATCCTAAAAGCCCCTCTTCTTCAGCTGTCCATAATGCAACAATAATGGTTTTCTCGGGTTTCTTTCCGGTCGCACTAATTGCCTTGGCAACAGTCATCACACCAACAGTGCCTGAACCATTATCATCAGCTCCGTTCCATAAATAGCCATTTCCTGATCCCATATGATCATAATGTGCGCCAAGCACAATTACCTGGTCTTTTTTAATTCCTTCAATTATACCTATTACATTTCTGACAGATATCTGTGAGGTTATTAAGCTTGTTTTTATTGAGACTGATTTACCTGTTATTTGTGGGATGGTATAGGGTTGATTTGCTCCGGCTTTTTGAATATAATCATCTATTGAAATGCCGGTCCCTTTTAATATCTCATCTGCAGCCCTGGCAGAAATACTTAACCTGATCAGGTCGTTGGAGATTGTTTTTTCCGGGATGGTATATCTTGCATATGGCCTGCCGGTCGATGCTCTGCCTTCCGATGGTGACATATTCATAAAGTCTTTCAGAGGTGGATTACCCCTTACAGCTAAAGATGGATTGAACTCAATAATGCCAACGGCTCCCATTTCTCTGGCGTAGGCTTCTCCATCCCTGATTGAATTTGACAATTCAGTCACCGGAAGCGATTCCTGTGCAAATGCAGGAACCCCTGAAATCTTCAGCAGGACTTTTCCTTTAATATCGACCTTGCCGAGATCGTTAAATTTAATCTTATCATCTTTAAAGCCATATCCGACAAATACTACCGGAGCGTCAATTTCAACAGACTGATATGATGGTCTCAGTGTAAAGTCAACATTATAAGTAAAATTGATTGTCCTTGTTGTACTTCCTGTAACTGTTTTTACCCTGAAAACCTGCTCGTTTCCCGGTGTTGTTTTTAAAAGGACAAAATTTTGAAAATAGGTCCTCCCGGAAGACATCTGACTCCCCTGGAAACCCCTGGACTGATAATTGTCTCCTCCAGGTTTGACGCCATAAAGCTGAAGCATGCTTGCAATATAATCGGATGCAAGGAATTCCCCTTTTTCCCCGGCTTCTCTTCCCTCTGTCCAGTCTGAGGCAAGAAATCCAAGCTGGGCTTTGATAACTTCTTCGTTTATTGCAGACAGACCCAACTTTGCAGTAGCCTCAATATCCTGGCTCAGCGATATTCCTGTGTTAAGAAACGCTGCCATTGCCAGACAAAATGTATATCTGATTATTTTCATTTGACTTATTTTTCAGTTTTAAAAGTAAATATTTTTAATGAATTTATATTTTATAAGTATTGCTATATTTACACTGACAGTACATTGCAGGCATTAAAAAGATACACGCTTCTGCAACCTTTTGGATGTTTTTACCGTTATATATAGGATGTTTGTAATAATAAATTCTCAACTAACTGATTTTATGAAACTTAAAAAAACGATTATGAAAAAACTAATTGTAATCTTATTAGCAGTATTCATTTCCCTGCCGGCTATTTCTCAGCTAAATTTTGGAATTAAGGCAGGGGTAAGCACTACATCAATAACCATGAATGACGCCAAACAGATTACCTCAACCGGCGGCGCCAAATATTTGTTGGATAAAGCTGAAGGAGCTAATTATGGAATTCATCTGGGGATTTTTGTAAGGGCTAATATTTCGAAGCTCTATATTCAGCCGGAACTGCTTTTTGCAACAAGGTCGAATGAATATACCTTTAAAAAGATAGGAACTGTTGTTGATTCAGCTTCAGTAAAGCAAGTGTTAAATAAGCTCGATATTCCTGTCATGGTTGGATTAAAATTTGGCCCGATAAGGATAAATGCCGGTCCGGTCGGATCAGTAAGAATAGGTTCTCCAAAAGAGCTTATAGCTGATCCCGATGTTAAAGCAGTTTATGCTGCAATGACATTTGGTTATCAGGCTGGTGTGGGTCTTGATCTGCTTAAGAAACTTACTATTGACCTGAGGTATGAAGGGGGTCTTTCCAAATACCAGAATAAGCTTGGAAACGTTACTCTCGATGACAGGCCGAACGCCTTCCTCATGAGCATTGGTTTAATGTTTTAGAATAGTATAATTTGAAAATATTTAAAATAGGGTCATCCTGCAGATGCGGGATGACCTTTTTTATTTCGAAAACAACATCTTTGCTGCGACCAGCAATAGAAGGATACCGAATATTTTCTTCAATATATTCTGTGGAATATTAAGGGCAATCTTTGAGCCAAAATATGATCCGATTATAAAAGCCACTGCTAGTATTAAGGCAAACTTAATATTAACCTGGCCGGCTTTCCAGTAATTGTATGCTGCAAAAATACCAATTGGAGGCAGCATAACGGCAAGGCTTGTTCCCTGGGCCATCTGCTGATTGAAGCCCATTAAAAAAACGAGACCCGGGATCATAATTATAGCACCGCCAATCCCAAGCATACCGGCCATTACTCCGGTAATTACTCCTATGAGGAGAAGTAGAAGCAACATTGAAACAGACATAGCAGGTTTCATTTTAATGATTACTGTTAATAGATGATTGTAAAAATAGGAATTAATAGCGAAATCTCATAGGTCAATATCTTTAGACAAAAAGCCTCCTGCGCAGTACGATCGCATGATTGCACGATTCCCTGACCTGCCTGTTTGTTCTTGTATACAAATTCCCTAAATTTGCTGTTCTTTATAAGACAATGAAAAAGAAAAGATTTTTAATAATAATATTTGTAGCCGGGTTTATTGTACTGATTTGCTTCCTGTTCATTTACAGGTTATTCTACGGATTGAATATTAAAACAGGAGAGAAGAAAGCTATTATCTATATTCCTGAGGGTGCATCTTATATTCAGGCAATGGACTCGGTCAAGACTAACCTTCAGATTAAAAACCTGAAAGTTCTTGAATGGGTCGCCGATAAGAAAAACTATCCAATCCTCGTTAAACCCGGAAGATATGTAATTGATAATGACCTAAGTTACACAGGCCTTATTAATCTCCTGAGATCAGGCAGACAGACTCCTGTAAATATCACTTTTAATAATATCCGTACACTAAACGATCTTGCTGGAAAAATAGGACCACAGATTGAAGCTGATTCTTCTCAGATAATTAATTACCTGTCTGATCCCGAAAATTATTCAGAAGACGGTTTTACGAGAGATAACGTAATTTCAGTTTTCATCCCCAACACTTACCAGTTTTTCTGGAATACCTCTGCTGAAGGACTCTATTTAAGAATGCTGAAAGAGTACAGGAAGTTCTGGAATGAGGATAGGCTGGCTAAAGCGAAAGAAAAAAATCTGGACCCTGTCGAGGTGGCTATTCTTGCTTCAATAATTGACGACGAAGTCAGAAAACCTGATGAAAAGCCGAAGATCGCCGGAGTTTACCTCAACAGGCTGAAAAGAGGAATTCCTTTGCAAGCCTGTCCTACAATTAAATTTGCACTGAACGATTTTACAATTACAAGAGTATTGAAGAAATATTTGGAAATAGATTCACCCTACAACACTTATAAACATTATGGTTTCCCTCCTGGTCCGATAGGATGCCCCACAATTGAAGGTATAGGTGCTGTTCTGAATGCTGAAAAGCATGATTACCTCTATTTTGCCGCAAAAGCTGATTTTTCAGGTTATCATAATTTTTCAAGAACTCTTACCGAGCATAACAGGTATGCGGCAGAATATCAGAGAGAGCTTAATAAAAGGAAGATTTTCAGATAGTTCCTATCACTTCAACTTCGCGTTCCAGTACGATGCCGAATTTCTCCGAAACAGATGAATTGATTTTTTCTGAAAGGTCGAAAATCTCTTTTCCGGTAGCTTTACCATGGTTTACAAGTATCAGGGCCTGCTTTTCATGAATACCGGCATCACCAATCCTTTTACCCTTCCAACCGCATTGTTCAATCAACCAGCCGGCTGCCAGTTTAGTACCTCCTGACCGATCCTCAAAGCAGGGCAGTCCTGGGTAACTTTTTTTAAGATTAAGAGCAACAGCATGGGCGACTACCGGATTCTTAAAGAAACTGCCGGCATTACCAATAATTTCAGGGTCAGGTAACTTACTTCTCCTGATATTGATCACTGCCTGCCTCACATTCTTAAGAGTGACATCTCCAATTTTCTGTAACTCTTCCTTCAGAGAACCATAATTAAAATTAAGTGTGGGATTTACACTTAATCTGAAATACACACGTATCACCAGATACCTGCCTTTATATTTTTTCTTAAAAATGCTCGACCTGTATCCGAATTCACATTCACTATTACTGAATTCATGTTTGGAACCGTCTTTTACATCAAGTGTGACAACCTTCACAATAGTGTCTTTCACCTCGGCACCATAAGCTCCGATGTTCTGAACCGGCGTTGCCCCGACATTACCGGGTATGAGCGAAAGATTTTCAAGTCCGCCGAATCCTTTGTTGACTGTCCATTCAACCAGTTTATCCCAGCTGATACCAGCTCCGGCAGAGATAATAACATTACTATCATCCTGTTTGCTAATCCTGATTCCTCCCAATTTTGGGCAGAGAATTGTGCCGCTAAAATCAGAAGTGAACAGGAGATTACTGCCTCCACCCATGATCAGCAAAGGTCCCTTCCACGGAATTTCCCTTCTTAAAAGGAATGCAGCTTCTTTTTCGGTTTTTGCATGAACCATGCAATTCGCCTTATAATCAAGACCAAAGGTGTTATATGTTTTAAGAGAAATATTTTTACAGATCAGCATCCTGTTTTTCTGTAAAAATAATACATAATTGTTAACTTTACTTTAAGTGAAGTATTTATGGAATTGTACGTGACAACCCGGAAAGAATGGCGTAAATGGCTTGAAAAAAACCACTTGAAAGCACATGAAGTATGGCTTATATATTACAAGAAACCTTCAGGCAAACCGCGTATCCCATATGCTGAAGCTGTTGAGGAAGCATTATGTTTCGGGTGGATCGATGGGAAAATCAAAAGGATAAACGAGGATTATTATATCCAGCGATTTACTCCCCGCCGGCCTGGCAGCCGCTGGTCGAAATACAATATTGACAGGGTTAAGAGACTTATAGCGGAAGACCGGATGACACAAGCCGGATTAAAGGTATATGAACCAGTGCTCAAAAAGCCTGAACTTATTTACGATAACAGAGCGAATGGTGACCTTGCTGTATCTGAGGATCTTATGAGTGAATTAAGAAAAAACAAAACAGCATTAAATAATTTTTTGAATTTCACTCAATCCACTCGCCGGATTTATATCGGATGGCTGAACAGCTCTAAAAAGCCGGAAACACGCATAAGGAGGATTGATAAGCTCATCAGTCTGGCAGAAAAGAATATCAAACCCGGGATCTTATAGGAATCGTACAATAGTGCAATTTTTACTACTTTTATCACGTGCCCGGACTAACACACAAACACGTTGCTTTTTCAGTAATTAACTGCATCTGCTTCGATCAGAGGGTGCTGAAGATAGCTGGAACTGTCAATCGCCTGAATTGCGACATTACAATAATCGGCAGGCGACTTGGTGATTGTTGTGACGCAGGTTCTGTACCCTTCAAAACAAAAAGATTCAGGATGATTTTCAAAAGAGGATTTCTCTTTTACGCATTCTTTAATATCCGTCTCTTCTTTTTCCTTCTGTTTCACAGGTACGATCTTCTTGTTGCTAACGACCTGGATACCTTAATTCCTAATTTTCTTGTCTCAAAACTGAAAAGAATACCTCTTGTGTATGACTCACATGAATATTTTACGGGTCTGCCGGAACTAATAGACAGACCGTTTGTAAGATCGGTTTGGAAAGCTGTCGAGAAAAGGATCTTCCCTCAACTTAAATATGTAATGACAGTGAGTGAGGCAATAGCAGAACTATATGAAAATGAATATAATAAACGCCCAGTGACAATCAGGAATTGCTCAGGATCATCTGCAGGTATTTCAGCTTATTCACACAAAGAGCTTGGATTAAGCGAAGATCATCTGTTACTGATATTCCAGGGAGGTGGCATTAATATTGATAAAGGGGGTGAGGAGCTGGTAGATGCCGCGAATATGACAGAAAATGTTTCATTGCTCATCGTTGGTTCGGGTGATGTTCTTCCTGTTTTGAAGCAAAAAGTGGATATGCTGAATATTGGCGACAGGATAAAATTCATTCCAAAAGTTCCCTGGGAAGAGCTTATGAGATTCACAAAATCAGCTGATGCAGGAATGTGTCTCGAAAAGGATACCAACCTGAATTACAGGTTTAGCCTGCCTAATAAGCTGTTCGATTACATATCAGCGGGAATACCTGTTATTACCGGTAACCTTCCGGAGATCAGCAGGGTAATCCTGGCATATAATTGCGGGATCAAAATTCCATCCATTACGCCTGAAGAGATAAGCAAGGCAATTATATCACTGAGAGATGACAATGATTTGCTGAATAAGCTGAAGCGAAATGCCGTCAATGCTTCGGCTTCCCTGAACTGGGAAAAGGAAGCTGTCAAGGTCACAGGATTTTATAATAAAATAATTAAAAATGGAATTCATAAAGAAACATAAGTTACTTATAATTTTTTCAGTAGCAGGTGGAATCGGTGGATTTTTGTACTGGAAATTCATTGGTTGCCAGTCAGGCACATGCCCCATTAAATCTGTCTGGTACTGGAGTACTCTTTCTGGATCATTGATAGGTTCACTTGCAGGAAGCATCCTGAATGATATAATTCTGAAAGTCAGGAAGAAAAATGATAAAGTAGAATTGGAGGAGAAGAGCGAATGATTTTGCACTTGTCCGGTTGACAAGGATTTTTCTGAGTAGATTTGTGATTTCTGTGGGAAAATCTTTCTAAATTTCTGATGATCACTATGATTTACGAAGATTTTATTTTCCTGTTAACTAAGTACCGTAGAATGGTAGTACCGTTACATCTTTACTTAAATTGCCTTTAGCCTAAAATAAATTATACACTGTTATTATTTGATTCGTTTTTGTTTATGCAATATTGTATTCTTACCAATCGTATAAGCGTATAATGATGCAGGCGTAAAGTGTATTTTAATACCTTTTATCTCTTTACTTCCGCTTTTATCAATAGTAGTGACTAATGCAGATTTTAGATTATTGGTCTCACAAAAAGTTAACAGGGATTTTAATTCTTCACAATTTTCGAAGTACCTGTTACTCCATTTAATCTCCAAAGCCCAGAGAGGTTTAAAACTTTGTGGAGATAATCCTACCATATCAACTTCCCCCTGAAAACGGCCCTGAGTCCATCGAGCATACCATGGTTCAAACCATTCTCTTTGCAGCCATTGTGCATAGATAGCTGTTTCTACCATTGCTCCCATTAACCTGTCTGTAGCCTGCAGAGGGGTGAACAATGCGCTGCGAAGGGAAGGATTGGTCAGGAAAATTTTAAAATAGTTTGCCCGGGAGAATTTTTTTGCATTGTGATCAATCCTGTGAATTATCTTAATAAGAAATGCCGCTTCGAGATATTGAATATATCTTTTAATAGTATTCTTTTCTACACCACCTGAAGACTGACTAAGAGCTTCTAATGAAAATTCCTGCCCGGAGTTATATGCGATATTTGTAAACAGTGAATTAAGTTCCTGGACATCCTGTATTCCATATAAACTTGGCATATCTCTTAATAGAACTTTGTCGATAATGTCAGACTTTATAAACCGTGAAGGATTGAACTGAAGTTTTTCAGAAAAAATTATTTCGGGGTAACCTCCGTAATTTACATATTTCAGAAAATGCTCATTAAGCAGGGCAATATTAGTGGTGCCAAAAAATTCTGTTGTATTTCCATCCCAATCAATATTTGCCGGTATAATCAGATATTGCAAGTGAAGCAAATGGATGTACTCATTAAATGTAAGGGGTGGCAGCATAAAATCGGTAAAACGACCCGCGCCACTTTCATTGCTCTTTAGTTTAAGCGCTGCAGCGGCAGATCCGCTTGCGACAAATTTTACATGAGGATAACTATCGACAAGTGATTTAAGATGTATTTCCCAGTCCTTTAGATACTGTATTTCATCGAAAAAGATGTACCAATCCTTTGGTACATCCTGACCGGTGGCTTTCAGGCAGTACTTAAAAAGTTGTTCAAGGGGCATCTTATTAAAAAATGGATTATCTACTGAAACATAAGCAATCTTATGTGGTGAGATATTGTTTTTTAACAAGCTTGCTATTGCATGGTGAAGCAAAACAGTTTTTCCAACTCTTCTTGGCCCCATAAGTATAACAGCACGTCTGATAGCGATATCTTCAACCAATGGGTAGAAAATTTCAAAATACAACCGTCTTTGCATCTTATTATAATCCTCATCAATCTGTCCGGTGGCCCACCAGGGGTTTTCCTGTCTTAAGCGGTCAAGCACCTGATCTTCTGAAAGTGGAATTAATGTCATATAATATTATTTATTCAACAAATATATAAATAAAATCAATATAATGATCTTAAAACTACATAATATGTTATATTAAGATAAATATTGTATTAGAATAAAATTAAATTTTGGTCAGTAGCTAAAAGATTTTGAAGGATGTCAAAGGTTCAGCGAACCGCAATTTTTCTTTTATTGATCCATCAGCCCTGAGCCCTGCGCCCTGCGCAATCATTTGCCTTCCACAATCCTTATCTCCTCCTCCGTCAACCCGTATAACTCATAAACCAGACGGTCAATCTCGGCTTCAAGGACAATGGTGTCTAAAGCGAGATCAAATCGTTTTGAGGCAAGTATCTTTTCAACTAATTCTATTAAGTTTTGTTGTTTATTTTTAGAAACTACTGCAATTGGTATTTGTGACAAATATTCCTTTGATAGATTAACAGTCAATATAGATTCATTTGTAAATTGATTTGCATAGAACCAATTTATTAATGTCGAATTAAGTAAAGCTAAAATGTACTTGGCATCATACACACAATTGTCCTTAAGAATTATGTTATTTATAGATTCTTTATTGTAATATTGATAGTTATCGTAAGCAGCTTTTAATGGGTGCGAGCCTCCAGTTATACGTTGTACAAGCAATTTCTCTGTCGCTTCAAAAATTTCCTTTGTTCTAGCTCTATGTAACAGTTTGGGTTCATAGTGTAAATAGCTATGAACGGGTTTAATAAAATAAGCCCCAATATCTTTGCCTTCCAAGAATGGTTTCCATCCATCAAATTGATTATTACTTACTACCTCATCTTTATTTATTGTAATAACTACTCCAAAAATCATTTCTTTACATATGGAACCTAATTTAATAGAATTTCTTTTGAGCTTCTGTACTATTTTTCGCTTATTAGGGTCAGTATTTGTTGAAATGAGAAAATTGGAATCTGCAATCGTACTTTGTTCAATTTCGTTTTCTACACCAACATTATTTATTGAAATTTTATGCTGTCCATTCACCTTTCCTTTTTCAGCGATGATAACAATGGAGGTGGTTACTGCATCTTCAAAAACGGAATTTCCGAAATCATAAATATTGTAAATACGTTGATTCTCAATTAATAGTTTTCTTGATTCATGATATGAGGTTACACGTAAAAAAGTGTTTGGAATAATAAACGAAAATTTCCCATTGTTTTTTAATAGATTAAATGCTGCTTCAATAAAAATTGTAAACAAATTTATTTTACCCGAACCGCTTTTAAAGTTTTGTTTAAAAAATTCTTTAGCGTTATTAGGAATGCCTTCATTTCCACCAAAAACATATGGCGGATTCCCGATCACCACATCAAACCCCACAAAATCACCATCATTATTCAGCACCTCCGGGAACTCAAACCTCCATTCAAATGCATTTTCGTAAATCTTGTTGCTCTTAATTTCCTCTATTTCAGTTTCATATTTCTTTATTTCCTCATTAAGTTTCTTAACTTTTTTATTCCATTCGTCTTTTTGTTTTTTTGTTAGTTCGAAAAGACTCGACTGACCTGTGAGACCTAAAAGTTCTCCTTTGAGTTTATTTAGTCTGAGGAATCGCTTATCGTTTTTTGATACCTCTGTTTCAAATTCATTTTTGATTCTGCTGATAAGCTGTTCCATGCTCCGCTTTTCGTCTTTCGACTGCGCATTGCGGTAGGTCATAACAGCCTCCCGGTAATTATCTATGGTCCACTTGCTTGATTTTAGGGCTGTTTTAATGTCGGCATCGAGCGGGTACCTGCTTATGAGTGAGTTGCCGCACTTTATGTTAATATCGATGTTGGGGAGGGTTTCGAGTTCTATGTGCGGTATTCGGCTGGCGGCACGCGGTTCTTGTATTGCCGGTCGCCGGTTGTCCGTCGCCGGAAACCGGTAATAGGCATTTTTTAATAGCTCGATCCATAATCTCAGGCGACAGATCTTTACGGAGTTCGGGTTTATATCGACTCCGAACAGGCAGTTTTCAATTATCCTCTGCTTTTCGAGAAACAACGCTTCCTGAACTCTCTGGCTCTCCTTGCTTTTCGGGTTGTATTCGAACAGGTTTGATTGTTCGTCGGTTATTATAAGCTCATCGTTTATTACTTCAGTGGTGTACTCCTTAAGTCTTTTTCCATCTTTGTCGGTAAGAACCTTTAGCTCCGATTTTATTGAAATTATTTCATTCAGCGCCGATACAAGAAAGTGACCCGATCCGACTGCCGGATCGCAGATCCTTAAGCTGTTAATTATTTTATTGGCTTCTTCAATATCTTCAATCTTGTTAAAAACACTGTTAATTGTTTCACAGTTCCACCCTTTGGCTTCATTAAACTTTTGTACCACAGCTCGGCGTATAGTCTCGTGACACATATACATTGTAATGAACCCGGGAGTAAAGAATGAACCGTCTTTATATCCGTTTATTTTTTCAAAAATCAGTCCTAATACAGAGGCATTTATGAGTGTTTTATTTTCTTCCTGGATATCTTCCGAACCTTCGCTCGAGAAATCATAGGAATCGAGAAATTCAAAAAGGTATTGAAGAGGATCAATCTCTCCTGTCAGTTTCCGGCCCGTTTTGTCCTTTAATACAGTAGATGTAAGTACCGGAAGTTTACCATGATCTTCAAGACTGTTGATCCGTATTGTCTTATGTTCAAGATCACCCGGTTCAAATAGGGAACTGTTTAAATATGGTATGTTGCTGAATTTTTGTTTTACCGGTTCACTCCGGTCACTCTCTTTTACCGCGAGAACCTGGAAGAACAACCTATTTAATTCATCATAATCATGAATTCTTTCAACATTTAGAAACCGGAATGCCTTATCTCCGTCGTTGTATCTGATTAGTTGTCCTTCAAGCAGTTTCAGAAAGAGGATCCGGTTAATCCAGGTAATTACCAGTTCAAGGGAAATATTAAAGAGTTGTTCATCAACATCATTCCCGAATTCGGACCGTTTCGGAAGCTGGTTAAGACAATCTTCTGATTTCAGGATGGTTATAGCATTTTCGATAAGTGATGCCGGGTTTCTCTTTTCTGACTTCTTCCTTCCTATTATCTTTTTACTTCCTTCTTTTGTCTCTTCGAGTCCGATAATATGGAGCAGCTCATTGTAAAAAGTTTTATCGAGGTTATTACTGTCATTTGCAAATGGAAGTTTTAAAAGGTGTTCGGGAGAAAATATTTTATACAGGGCAATCAGCTTGATATCGTCCCGTGTGTCGCTGTTTTTGATGATAGTCTCGAAATCTCTTATATCGAAGTATGTTACGGATATTTGTGATTCATGATTTTCGACAAAAGGTCTGGCAATCTGGTTATAGAAGAAGTCTGTATTTGTGCCGGAAAGCCGGCCTTCCTCAAAGTCTGTGAATTGATTAACAAGACTTTTGTCGGAAGCAAAAAGTTTTTCAAAATCGGCGGCATTGAAGATGAACCATTCAAAAATATTTGTGATAATGAGATTTTTAATTTCAAGGTTGTTCCCTTTAATTCTCTCTCTCAGGAAATACAAGATCAATTCATGAAAGGCTCTTGAATTGATTTTGTCTGATGTCGGCATATCGGATTTGTTACCCGGCTTTTTTGTTTCAAAAAGCACGCCAACCTGAGTATTTTTATCTTTCCCCAGATGAACTACAAGGTCGGCTCTTCCTTTGGTATTTATATAATGATCAGGAGAATAATAAGTATTCTTAAGAAACTCCGATATAATATTTTTATGGAATTCTTCGGATTCAGATTCTTTAATCTGATCAAAGAGGTTGGTAATGTTCTTCTTGAAAGTCTCAATCCGGGTCCGGTTTGGTTTAACTTTCAGGTAAGCTTTATTAATTGAATTTCTTAAGTTTAACTTGTTGATCTCCATTTATCAGACACGATTAAAATCTTAAAGTTAAATAATCAATGTCACATTGCAGTGCAGGTCTTTGAAAAACATACCTATTATATTTTATTCATTTATAAGGTGGTTTTAAATAAAGTATTAATTTGCAGGTACTAAAACCTGGATGTTTTACAGTTATAAAACCTTAAATACTCTCATTATGATAAGCAATCGCCGCGATTTTTTAAAGACTGCATCATTTGCCGGAGCAGGTGCAATGGCAGGCAGCATATTGACAGGATGTGCACCGAAAATGACCGAAACAGAGCTTGCTGAGATACTGGCATCCGTAAAAAGGACTCATAACCAGAAGTTTAACATGTCGGGATATTCTGCTCCCGCGCTTCCTGTTGTAAGAATAGGAATCATCGGTTTGGGTGATCGCGGAAGCGGTGCAGTCGAAAGGCTATCATTTATTGAAGGTGTTGAAATAAAAGCATTATGCGACAAAAGAGAAGTCGCAGTCAAAGGATCTCAGAAGTATCTTCAAAGTATTAGCCACCCTGCTGCACAGGAGTTCTTTGGTTCAGAGGAGAGCTGGAAAAAACTTATCGAGTTGCCTGATCTTGACCTTATTTACACCTGCACTCCCTGGGTATTGCATACTCCGATATGTGTTTATGCAATGGAGCATGGAAAGCATGTTGCATCAGAAGTCCCGATTGCAAGAACAATCAATGAAGCATGGCAGCTTGTCGAGACCTCCGAAAGAACGAAGAAGCACTGCATGATGCTTGAGAACTGCTGTTATGATTTCTTCGAGCTTCTTACTCTCAACATGGCTCGCCAGGGTATGTTTGGTGATATAATTCATGGTGAGGGAGCCTATATTCATAACCTGATGGGATTAAACTTTAATAAACCGGATGACAGCAAACAGACTGACAATGGTTACACTGACATGTGGCGCCTGAAGGAAAATGCGACACGGAACGGCAATCTTTACCCCACTCATGGTCTTGGACCGATCTGTCAGGTGCTGAATATTAATCGCGGTGACAGGATGGAGTACCTTTCATCAGTCTCAACAAACGATTTCACAATGGCACCAAAAGAGAAAGAACTTGTAGCTACTGATCCCTTTTACGCACAATGGAAAGATTCAAAATTCAGAGGCAATTTCAATACATCTATCATAAGAACCGCTCTCGGAAAATCCATCATGGTTCAGCACGATGTCTCCTCACAGCATCCTTACTCAAGAATCCATCTTGTTAAAGGGACTAAAGGAATGGCAGTGAAATACCCAAAGCAGCTCATTGCACTTGGTGAGAGCTGGCTAAATGATGAAAAGATGGCTAATGCCTGGGCAGAGCATACACCTGAGATATTAAAAAGGATGGGAGAGATGGCTAAGAAGGTAGGAGGTCATGGAGGTATGGACTTTATAATGGACTGGCGATTAATTGATTGTCTGAGGAATGGACTGCCTCTCGACCAGGATGTTTATGATGGTGCAGCATGGAGCTCTATAGCCCCACTGAGTGAGTGGTCAGTTGCCAACCGGTCGCAATCGATAGATGTTCCTGACTACACTGGCGGCTCATGGAAAACCAATATACCTCACGGAATAAATCTCGAAACAGGCGGAAATACCAATGTCCTTGAATTAAAAGAAACTGAAGTTGAAATGCAGCTGAATGTGAAGTAGATCAGATCTCCGTGCCCTCAATTTTAAGAACCCATACATACTTGCATGGAAGGCTTAGAGAATCTGAAATTTCCACAGTCAATCCGGTTTTTTCATCCCATTTCCAGGTAAGGTCACTATTCATCCCGTACATCTTAATAGCTGAACCTTCAGTTGGCTTTATCTGCCTGATAATGACTTCTTTCGCAGGTCTGGCAAACAGGAATGCATTAACGTTTTTTCCGTCAGGCGACAAAGTGTACCTTATATTATCACCCTCTTTGTAATTCTTAAGCTGCTTAACCCCGTAGATGGCTTCGCTGTTTACTTTCATCCATTCACCTATCTCTTTTAGCCTTTCAACGCTTGCTGCCGGTATCAGTCCTTCAGAAGTTGGTCCGACATTGAGGAGGAAATTTCCTCCCTTTGACACTATATCGGCAAGGTCTTTAACAAGTACTTCAGTCGATTTCCAGTTTGTATCATTTGTCTTGAAGCCCCAGGTATCATTCATGGTCATACACGATTCCCAGGGTAAAGCAGTTGATGTTGACAGGATCTCCTGCTCAGGAGTTCCGAAATCGCCCGCAGCAGAACTGTCTTTATCCATTCCCTGCATTCCCTGTCGCCCTTTTCCGACCCTGTTATTAATGATAATATCCGGCTGAAGATTACGTACAAAATTGTACAGATCTTTTCCCTGCTGTTCGGTCCATTCTTTGATCCATTCGCCATCGAACCACAGCACACCGATTTTGCCATAGCCGGTAAGGAGCTCTTTCAGCTGAGGTTTAAGATAGTTTTCACGGTATTTTTCCCAGTTGTCAGCGTTGGCATCAGGGTTGTGCCAATCCATAATAGAATAATAGAAACAGAGTTTGATGCCCTGTTTTTTACACTCTTTTGAAAGTGCCTTCAGAACATCTTTACCGTAGGGAGAGAAATCGACAATATCATATTTTGAGACTTTTGAATTCCACATCGAAAAACCATCATGATGTTTTGAAGTTATTACAATATATTTCATCCCTGCATCCTTTGCCGTTTTAACCCAATCAGCAGCATTGAATTTTACCGGATTAAAGGCTTTACCGAAAAGTTCATATTCCTCAACCGGAATTTGTGCAGTATTCATTATCCATTCACCTATTCCCGGCACATCCTGTCCTTTATATATACCAGCCGGGACCGAATAAATACCCCAGTGAATAAACATTCCGAAACGGGCATCATGCCACCATTTCATACGGGCATCAGTCTGTTCCTTTGTCTCATTTAGATACTCCTTCTGTGGTTTTGGCTTGCAGGAAAAGGTGGCAATAATAAGCGTGATAAACATTGAAATGAGTAGAATTCTTTTCATAGGTTATCTATTGAATGGTTAATTTTTATAAAAATTGTCTGACGCTTGAATCCTGTTGCCGGTCGCCGGTTGCCGGTAGCCGGTAGCCGGTTTAGTACCCCGCTGCCTGTCCGTCTTTTCTTGATTCAGAAGCGCCATACAATACCTTGGTTTTATCATCCCTCATAATAGCCTGGTAGCCTCCGTATCCGCCAAGGTCCCACTGGATAGTGTGTCCCATCGACAGCAGCTTTTGTATGACTTCTGTCCGGAAGCCGCTTTCGAGCAGCAAGATGCCTCCATTGGTCATCAGCTGACCTGTTGGTTCAGATGAACCGATATGATGAATCCTGGGCGCATCGCCTGCCTCCTGGAGGTTCATTTTAAAATCAATGAGATTGATAACAATCTGGGCATGTCCCTGTGGTTGCATGTCGCCGCCCATAACACCAAAACTTATCCATGGTTTATTGTTTTTGGTGATAAATGCAGGTATTATTGTATGAAAAGGTCTTTTACCGGGTGCATAAACATTTGAATGTCCTGGTGAAAGACTGAACATTTCACCCCTGTCCTGCAGAACAAACCCGAGACCTGTCGGGCACATACCCGAACCCATTCCCCTGTAGTTGCTTTGAATAAGGGAAACCATATTGCCAAATTTATCTGCTACAGTCAGGAAAACAGTATTTCCGGCTTCAATTATTCCCGGCTCATAGATTTTGGATGCTTTTTCAATGTTAATCAGCTTACGTCTTTCTGCAGCATATTTTTTCGAAATAAGCTGTGTCACCGGCGCTTTTGAATAAAGAGGATCGGCATAATATTTTGCCCTGTCTTCGAAGGCAAGCTTCTTTGCTTCAGTGAACAGATGTATATAATCTGCTGATCCAAATCCCATTGAAGCAATATCATAACCTTCAAGTATATTCAGTATCTGGAGAGCTGCGATACCCTGTCCGTTCGGAGGAAGCTCCCAGACATTGTATCCGCGATAATCTGTGCTGACAGGTTCGACCCATTCTGAATGGTGCCGCGACAGGTCGTCGTAATTCAGGAATCCACCCTGCTTTGCCATAAATGATGCAATATCGCGTGCTATAGATCCCCGGTAGAATTCATTTCGTCCTCCTTTGACAATCTTATCAAGTGTATTTGCCAGGAGAGGATTTTTGAATATCTCTCCCTTAGCGGGTGCTTTCCCACCTGGCATATAAACCTCTTTAATATTCGGATATTCCTTAAGTATCTGAGTTCCCCTGTCAATGTAAAAGGCAATGACCTCTGAAACGGGGAAACCTTCTCTAGCGTAAGTTATAGCCGGCTGAAGAATATCTTTCATTGGAAGCCGGCCAAACATGTCATGCATTTCATACCATCCGTCGACACACCCTGGAACAGATACCGGTAGCGGTCCATAAGCCGGGATAAACTCATATCCGTTTTCACTGAAATATTCAAGCTTTAGCGATCTGGGCGATTTTCCGCTGGCATTAAGCCCGTATAATTTCCCCTTGTCGGCGCTCCAGATAAGTGCAAAAAGATCACCACCGATTCCTGCACCTGTAGGTTCGACTAGTCCCAGGACAGCATTTGCGGCTATAGCAGCATCAATAGCATTGCCTCCCTTCTTCAATATATCAAGTGCTACCTGAGTGGCCAGTGGCTGACTGGTAGCCGCCATTCCATTCCTTGCAATAACTTCTGACCTGGTCGCAAAATCATGTCCTGTTACCCTGTCCTGAGAAAAAGAAATGACAGGCAGGACCAGAAATAAAAAGGAAAGAAATCCTTTCATCTTAATTAAATTATAATACAAAGGTAAAAAAACCCGACAGACTATTTGGCCATTGCCTTTGCTTTTAATTCGAGGGGCATCTTTTCAATTGCGTACCTCAGAGATGTTCTTGGCATGGTTGCCTTTTTACTTATAACATATTCAAAAACCTCATGCTGATGAGCCTGGCTTGCTGATTTAAGCATCCACCCATAACCTTTCTGAACCATATCATCGCTGTCGGAATGAAGAATATCAGCTATTTTAAAAATGTCGTCCAGAAATTTACCTTTCCTGGCAGGCACTATCAGGGAGACGGCAGATGCACGCTTTACCCACCTGTTATTCGATTTTGCCCATTTTTTCAGATCTGAAAGAAATTCAGGATACATTTCTATAAAGGTTCCTACCGTATGATTGCATAAAGTATCGCATGCAGCCCAGTTGCTGACATACTTATTTACCCATCTTTCAAAAACAGTGAAATCATCGGGGAGATATTGCTTCCTTACGTTATATGACCACATACATGCAATGCCGGCTTCTTCCATAAATCCTGATTTCCACAAATCTTCACAAAGAGAGAATATCTTTGATTTGGTCTTATCAGTCAGGGTCTTATAGCAACCGTTTACTGATCCTGTGAGCTGTGCTGATTTCAGGCCATAGATTTTTATATTCTCCTTAAAGAATTTCTCTCCCTGGAGCCGGGTCTTTTCATCAGCATTACGGATTAATTCGGCCCTGATACTTTTAATTATACTATCCATAATCGATGATATTTGTTTGTTCAATAACTGAATTGATAATTGGAATCAGCTTAAAATATGGAGGATCATTTAATATTCTTCCAGAATTTTTCTTCTGACAGCCGTAATTCCCGCTTTTTCTTCCTTTCGAGCAGATAAAAATAAAGAATAAGAATAGTGCCAGCAACCAGCACACCGAGAAGGAGATATCTGATAATTGCTGATATTGATGGAATCGGCCATTGCCATGGAACTATCAGGTGACAGTGAACCTGCAGCAATTTTACGTCCGACTTCAATATTAAATATGTTCTTTACAAAGAAGAGAGAAATGAATGCAAGAAGCCCCGATATAACAGGAGTTGCGATCCATCCTAATGCAATCTGTCCGAGGAGCCTGAAGTTTATATTTCTGACTCCTTTATAGAGTCCGATACCTATAACACATCCTACTATTACCTGGGAGCTTGAAACAGGTACAAGCGGTATCGGAGGAAGTCCGATTCTGACGAACAGGTCTGACAGACCTGAAGAAGAGAAGATGAAGAGTACCAGTGACTGGGCAAGCACGACGACCATTGCGGCTTCTGAGGTGAGCTCAACTATATTACCCCCGATCGTTTCCATTACTTTTTTTGAGTAAGTTATTATTCCCACAGCTATAGCAATGCCTCCGATCAGGAACAGCTGCTGACTTGATGAAAGAGAAAACAGACCAAGATCGAGGCTCTCAAGGTTAAAAGCAGGTACAAAGACCCCCATCACGTTGGCAATATTATTGGCTCCAAGGCTGTAAGCGCCAAAGGCTCCTACGACAATGAAGAGCTTTCCTGATAAATGATTCAAAGGTGATTAAGTGTACACGTGACACTTTTTTTATACGAATAATAATTATGTACAGCAGTACTGAAAAGAAAGCTCCGAGAATTGGGCCAGAAATCCATGTTGCAACGACCTTTGAAAGGGTACTGGGATCAGTCCTGTTTCCGGTAAAAAAGTTCCAGCCGATGATTGCACCGACAATGGCCTGTGTTGTTGAAACAGGAAGTGAGAACTTTGTCATCACATATATTGTGACTGCTGCAGCGAGCGCAAGGGTGAATGAACCGCCAATTGCATTTACAGCACCAAGCTTGCCAAGGGTAAGAGATGCTCCTGCACCCTGAATTACGGCTCCCAATATCACTGCTACAGAGGCTATTATTGCAGCTTTCCTGAATGTTACCAGCTTTGAACCTACAGCTGAACCGAAAACATTTGAAGCATCATTTGCCCCGAGTGACCACCCGAGGAAAAGGCCGCTTGTCAGAAAGAAGATTATCATTTTATATCATAAGTTTAATTGCCATTCCGGACAACAGATCAGCGGCTTTCTGGGCAAGGTCAGAAATACTTTCAATATGATGTATTATATACCTGAGGTGCGCTTTGTGTGCAAGATCTATTTCATCCATTTCCTGGAAAATATACTTTTTAATGCTTAATGATATCTTGTCTGTTTCACTTTCAAAATAATAAACCTTGAGCAGCTTCTCCCTGACCGTGTAGGGTGCCTTAAAATAGGCCCTGGCAGCAGGTATGAGCTCCTCGGCCGCATTTGCAGACGTTTCGGAAAGACTTATCAGATCCTTATTGAGAGAGGATGGAATTGCAGGCATCTCAGTATAGATCTCGTTAAGTGAGCTTTTCACCGAATCAATTATCTCATCAACTTCATCCATGAGCTTTACTACCTCTTCCCTGTGCTGTGGTAAAATTGAATGTGTTATCATGTCATTTTCAATTGAACGCTGCAGTTTATCAGCATTGCCTTCCAGAATATCAACTTTCTGCAGATGCCGTTCAAATGCTTCCATATCCTTGTCGAGGTACGACTTGATTCCCTCTCTGAAGACAAGCAGTCCAAGTTCAACATTATCAAAGAATTCATCAATGCTAATTATCAGGTTTTTAGTCGTTCTGGTAAATACTGCCATGATATTATTAGGTTATTAGTTATTAGTTATTGGTTATTAGTTATTGGTTGACCGGATATCAAATATAAGAATTTCAGGATTAAATTTAATGTGAACAAATTTAAAACTCAATAATTTTTTCAACCTTGTTTGACCTCAGATATTGCTTCAGAATAACCTGAATATCACGATTATCAGGGGATGGTTTAATACATTCATGAACAGCTGTCAGCCCGAACCCCATATCATTAATATTAAAGTATCCATAACCTGCATATTTACCGTTAACTACCTTTACAGCGCTTCTTTCCTCTTCGTCCCTGCCCTTGTCTATAATAAAGAAGTTTCGTCGGGTAAAAATGAATTCCTCCGCAGCCCTTTCTGCTCTCACATTATACTCTTTAGCCAATTCCTTCCCGCAGCAAGCACCTTTGCATATTCCTACATGAAACTGGAAACACGGTCCAGTAGTCTCATAAAGACCTGTAAGTTTCTGACACAGGTTATAAGTTTCTACAAGCGAAGAAAGTTTTGATTTTGCCTTTTCCCTGGAAGTAAAAACGGAGAGGGGAATTTCATCAGAATCGATAAGACCATACCTGTAATTAAAATATCCCCGTTTATCAGTAAAGGCAAATATTCCCCACTGAAAGCCTGATCTTTTCTGTGCCCTGTTGTAGAATGGCTTATTATCCTTTATTTCAAAAGATTCTTTTAAGAGTGCTATCAGCTCACTGCCTGTCAGTTCATAATCAATATCGGCGATCAGATCGCGCATCTCCATAGCACGGTTAGTAGTATTGTTTGAGAGATGTGTACTTATTCTTTGTTGAAGGTTGCGGCTTTTTCCAATATAAATAAGTTCACCATCTTCGTCATAGAAATAATAAATCCCGGGTTCCTCAGGAATGGCCTCTATTTTGGAGACATCGAGCTTAGGATTAAGCTTTGAAATCCGGGTATTTCTTATAAGATTTGATCTCATGCCATTGATTTCAAGGTCCTTTTCAAGAAGCATCTCTAAAAGCTTTACAGTTGCCAGTGCATCACCTGCTGCCCTGTGACGTCCGTTTATTTCAATCTTAAGATCTTTGCAAATGTTCCCAAGGCTATAGGAGCGATGACCTGGCAAAAGCTTCCTGCTAAGTGCAACTGTATCAATGACACTCCTTTTAAAGTTGAATCCGAGTGATTTGAACTCCTGTCTTAAAAATGAATAATCGAATCTTGCATTGTGGGCAACGAATGTCCTGCCTTCAGTAAGTTCTACGATGTCCCTGGCAATCTCGTAGAAGCGGGGAGAATCTTCAACCATTTCATTCGTGATGCCGGTAAGGTTTGTTATGAAATATGGTATATTACGTTCAGGATTTACCAGCGATACATACTCCCCGGTGATCTTTTCACCATCATGGAGATATACAGCAATTTCTGTAATCTTTTCGAGCCTTGCACTGCCTCCTGTTGTCTCAATGTCGACTATTGCGAACATTCTCAAAATCTCCGTTAAATAAGCAGTTACGAATATAATCAGAAAAGCGGGCAGAGTGATTAATAGTTTGTAATTTTGTTATCAAAGAGTGTACGACATGAATGAATGTTTCGGGAAGAAATTCATACTTAACGGGGAGCTGGAATCGGCTGAAATGTTTGATAATTCACTGATCTATGACGGGGATTCTATTTATGAGGTCATAAGGATGGTGAAAGGCAGTCCTGTTTTTTTCAGTGATCATATGGAACGGCTGGCATCGAGTGTCAGATTGCAGAATAAGAAGATGCTGGCTGAAGTCCCGGTTCTGAAAAGAGATATCATTAATCTCACGAAATCAGACAGGAAAAAAGAAGCAAACCTTAAGATTGTTTTTAATTATAATAAAGACCAGGTTAACTATCTTCTCTATTTTATTGAACCAATTTATCCATCTGAAGAACAGTACAGGCGTGGTGTAAAAGGAATTCTTTTTTATGCTGAAAGAAAGGACCCAGGTTCAAAGATTATCAATCATAAGCTGAGATCATCAATATTTCACAAGCTCATACTTGATGGTGGTTATGAGGCACTGCTTGTGAATGAAATGGGGCAGATAACTGAGGGAAGCAGATCGAATATTTTTTTTCTTAAAGATGGTACACTAATTACTGCTCCCGACGGGACAATACTCAATGGAATAACCCGGAAGCACATTATTGATATTTGCGCTGAGAACAATATCAGAATAATCTTTGAATGCGTGAAAGCAGAAGTGATCACTGATTACGAAGCTGTTTTTATGTCGGGTACTTCTCCGATTGTTCTCCCTTTTTACTGTATCGATGACAAACCTTTTAATGTCAGGGTGCCGCTGATTGAAAAGCTGCGCAAGCTTTATCTTGTGAAAGCTGAACAGAGCATTACGCACTTCCGGTCATACCCGTCAGTATAAACATGCTGAATTTGTATTACCTTTATAACAAAATAATTAATTTTTATGGCAAGTATTAGAGAGCTTAAAAAAGAGATTGACTCACGTGTTTATGAGGTTCTTTCCGATTGTTTTACATTTTCAGCGCTTCACCCGGACAATAAATCTGATGAGATTTCAGAGATCATCTCAGATGCATGTAATCTCAGGAATGATCTTATACTCAGGGTGAATAATCCGGACAGGGAAGCCGATCCAAAAGGAATAAAGGCTCATTATCAGCTGGTTAATAAAGATCTAAATACAGGTACAGATAAACTCTTTGAAAGACTCAGTTCTTTATCGAAGAAGAAAAAGAAGTAAAGTGCCGGTAAATCTTTGTGCCGCAACCGGTGCATTTGCCTTTCTGGTCGAGGTTCTGCAGTTTTATATTATACCCTGATCTCTTTGTTACAATCTTGCCGCACCTGGGGCATTTTGTATTCTGCCCGCTATCAGAAACCAGATTTCCTATATATACATAATTGAGGTATTTTGAGGCAACAGCTGCCAGCTTCCTGATTATATCATGCGGAGTGGAAGGGTCTTCTCTTTTATACATCGGGAAATACCTGCTCAGGTGAAGAGGAATATCCTTTCCGAGTTCCGTGGCAATCCATTCAGCCTCGGAAGCCATTTCATTCTCATTATCATTTTGCCCAGGTATTATGAGGGTGGTTATCTCAAGATGCTTCCCGGATCCGGCTATCTGCTTAAGTGTTCTTTTAACCGGTTCGAGGTAGGCTCCGGTAAGCTTTCGGTAAAAATCGTTGTTAAAAGCTTTCAGGTCAATATTAAAAGCATCTGTGAATGAAATTATTTCGTCAAGAGGTTCTTTGTTTATAAATCCGTTGCTGACCAGAACTATACGTAAACCCTTCTTTTTTGCCTGAAGTGAAACATCACGGATGTACTCGAACCATATTATCGGTTCGTTGTAAGTGAACGCAATTCCAATATTATGAAGGGCTGACTGGGCATCCCTGATGATTTCCTCAGGTTCAGTTTTTTGCGTTAATCCTGCTGCAACCCGTTGGGATATATTATAATTCTGGCAGAAGTCGCAGCGCATATTGCAGCCGTAAGAACCAAGGGATAGAATATTGGTACCGGGATAAAAATGATATAAGGGCTTTTTTTCAATCGGATCAAGCGCATAACCCGAAATGACTCCATAAGTAAGGAGGTCGATTGTTTCCCCGTTGCTCTTTCTTACCCCGCAGATCCCGGTTTTGCCGTCAGCAAGCTTGCAGAAATGGGGGCAGAGAAGGCATTCAACATTCGATTCACTTTTCCTTGAAAGCACAATCATTATCCTGATAATTGATCTTCCAAAGTTACATTATTAATTTAGAGGTTAAAAAAGTTAAAAGTCATGAATATTTTCGAATCGGGTTGCCTGTTTCACTGTAGCTTAAAATCACTATTTTTATCATCAGTTTCTTTTCTTCAAATAATTTATTTTAATCTTTTAAAAATGTATACAAGACACTTAAAGTTAATTGCACAAATTACAGCTCTGGTAATGATTCAACCATTTATTTCAGCTCAACCTCAGAAAGGATGGCAGGCATCTCCTGAGACAGTTGAAAAGCTGTCGAAATCGAGGACCGAATTCAATTATTACGAAGAGAAGGTTCCTCTATATACATTACCGGATGTTTTGGTCAATTCGGCAGGTAAGAAAATTACTTCTGCAAAGGAGTGGACAAAAGTACGACGGCAGGAGGTACTTGAACTTTTCAGTGAAAATGTTTATGGGAAAGTACCTGCTACACCCTATAATAAATCATTTAAACTGGTAAATAAAGATATGAATGCAATGAACGGAGCTGCAACTCTTAAGCAGGTTGACATAACCATCTCCTCCGGAGGAAAGTCGCTCCCCATTCATCTTACATTATTTGTGCCTAATAATGTAAAAAAACCAGTTCCCGTTTTCCTTCTGATCGACAATAGAGGGCCTGCAAATACAGATCCTGAAAGGAAGGTGAAAAGTGAGTTCTGGCCTGCAGAAGAGGTCATTGCCCGTGGGTATGCCATAGCTGTTTTCAGCAATTCGGATGTTGATCCTGATAATTTTGATGATTTTAAAAACGGGATTCACGGTTTGCTCGATAAAGGTGTCCGCCCTCCTGATGCATGGGGATCTTTAGCTGCATGGGCCTGGGGTGCAAGCAGATGCATGGATTATTTTGAAACAGATAAAGATATTAATAAAAAGAGAGTAGCAGTCGTTGGTCATTCCCGTGGTGGCAAAACAGCATTGTGGGCAGGAGCTGTTGATCAGCGTTTTGCTATGGTAATTTCAAATGAATCAGGTTGCGGTGGTGCTGCGATAGCAAGGAGGAGGTTTGGGGAGACTGTCGCGAGGATCAATACTGCTTTCCCTCACTGGTTTTGTTTAAATTATAGAAAGTACTCTGATAATGAAAATGCTATGCCTTTTGATATGCACATGCTGCTGGCACTCATTGCTCCACGTGCTCTCTATATTGATTGCGCAAGCGATGATTTATGGGGCGATCCTAAAGGGTGCTATATTTCTCTTTATAATTCCCTGCCTGTGTTCAGGCTTCTGAATACCGGATCTGATATACCTGAAACCATACCTCCCTTAAATACACAGGTTATCGGAGGCAAAGCAGGATTCCATATCAGGGATGGAGTTCATAATATGCTGCTGAAGGATTGGAACTATTTCATGAATTTTGCTGATGTTGTCTGGAAATAGATTATATGGAAAATACTATCATTGTTCCCTCCGTAGTGATGCGTTCCGAATTCACCAGGATACTGAAAAAGATCGGTTTTACAGAATCCTAAAGCTGAAAAATGTGCAGAAATATTTACCTCCAACAGCATTGATGGTATCTATACTCATGGTGTAAACAGGTTTCCAAGGTTTGTCAGCAATGTGAAGGATGGTTTTTTTAAGGCTGATGCAGAGCCTTCACTTATTCATTCTGCCGGTTCGCTTGAACAGTGGAACGGTAACTTAGGTCCTGGTCCGCTGAATGCTGTCTTTGCAACAGAAAGAGCAGGGGAACTGGCAGATCAGAATGGAATCGGTCTTGTGACACTGGCTTTCACAAATCACTGGATGCGCGCAGGCTATTATGGCTGGCATGCAGCCCGGAAGGGATATGTTTTTTTGGCCTGGACAAATGCTGAAGCAAACATGTCAGCTTGGGGAGCTGTTGATTCCCGTCTGGGGAACAATCCTTTTGTGATTGCCGTGCCATATGAGGATGAAGCAATAGTACTGGATTTTGCAATGACCCAGTTCTCATACGGTAAGATGGAATTGTACAAGTCTGAAGATAAGCAGCTTCCGTATCCCGGTGGTTTTGACGTGAAGGGAGAACTTACAAAAGATCCCGGAGAGATCCTCTTGTCTTGGAGAGCTCTGCCTATTGGGTACTGGAAGGGAGCAGGACTTGCACTTTTGCTTGATATCCTTGCTGCTATTCTCTCGGGAGGCCGTCCTACAGCAGAAATTACAAAGAGCAAAATGGAAACCGGGGCTGAGTATGGCGTTTCACAGGTTTTTATAGCTATTAACCCGAAAAAGCTCCATAACTACCCTTCAATAGGAGAAACAACCAGGCAGATCATAGATTTTCTTCACCAGTCGGTACCGGAAAATGAAAACAGCTCAATACGGTACCCTGGTGAGAATGTTCTGAATGTGCGGAAAAAGAATATGGAATCAGGTATCCCCGTGAATCTGAAATTATGGGATGAGATTGTTTCCCTTTAATTTTATTTCTTGCTTTTCGTCTTCCTCCTTCCGACCTTCCGCCTTCCGCCTTCTGCCTTCTGCCTTCCGCCCTTCTTATATCTCCTCCCTCTTTTCTTCGAAGGCTATTTTATTTATTTCAGCAAACTCGGTTATTGCCTCTTTCACCGGATTGATTAAATCGGTATAAGTCATGCCAAACATGAGGTTAATTTTCTTTTTGTTTGCAAGAAAAAAATTTATATTTAGAGGAAATAAGTCAATCTTTTTAATATCAGCAGCTTTTAGTTGAATCATCGGGAGAAATGAATTCTGTTTCATTACAATCTTATCAGGGCCCACTTCAATATATTTATTTGTTTTCCCCAATCCTGCAAGAAGCTGGTAGGCACCAAAACCGATAAGGAATATTAAGGTTATCCAAAGGCTGCTTGCACTCTTTCCTGACCTGATATTGAATACCAGCCAGAAGAGTGCAATTAAAATGCAGAAAATTCCGAAAACTATCTGGAATATTCTGACTATCCGCGAATCTTCTTTTGGTTCAAGCAAAAAATATTTCTTTTCCATCTGAATTCATTTCTGCCAATATATTCTTTTTTTTCAAGGAGGGGAAATAAAATAAACTGTTGAAACCGGAATCAATTTGAAATTACTATTTTTATAGATCATTAAAATTAAATCTACCTGAAAATGAAAGAAGAATCAAAAAACATTACGCGCCGGTCATTTATCGGAACCACCGGAGCGGTAGCTGCAGGTTTTACAATACTTCCCAGCTCGGTTATCAGTGGACTCGGTAAAAGGGCTCCAGGCGACAAACTGAATATTGCCGTAGTCGGAATCGGAGGTATGGGTAATTCAAACCTGAAAGCAGTTAAAGGAACAGAAAATATAGTAGCCCTCTGCGATGTCGACTGGGGATATTCAAAAAAGGTTTTTGCCGAGAACCCTGGCGCCAAGGCATACTGGGACTGGAGAAAGATGTATGATGAAATGGGAAAATCGATCGATGCAGTAATAGTTGCGACTGCCGACCATTCACATTGCATTGCCGCATCAAACGCTATGACCATGGGTAAACATGTATATGTCCAGAAACCTCTGACACATTCCGTTTACGAATCAAGATTGCTGACCAGGCTTGCTGCAAAACAAAAAGTGGCAACGCAGATGGGTAATCAGGGATCTTCCGGAGAAGGTGTAAATCTGACAGTTGAATGGATCCGGAACGGTGAGATTGGCGAAGTAAGAAAAGTTGAAGCATTTACCGACCGTCCTATCTGGCCGCAAGGTCTTAATGTACCTAAAGGTGAATGGGTACCTGACACACTCAACTGGGATCTTTTTATAGGCCCGACAAAAATGCGTCCTTATAATAGTCTGTATACGCCATGGAACTGGCGCGGCTGGTGGGATTTTGGAACAGGTGCTCTTGGTGATATGGCTTGCCATATTCTTCATCCTGTATTCAAGGGACTGAAACTCCAGTACCCGATAAAAGCTCAGGGAAGTTCAACATTGCTGTTGACCGATTGTGCTCCAAACGCACAAATGGTTAAACTGACTTATCCGGAAAGAATAGCTCCTAAAGGTTCAAAGATCAAATATCCTCAGGTTGAGGTTACCTGGTATGACGGTGGTTTGCAACCTCCCAAGCCAGCTGGCTGGCCAGCCGGAAAAGATATGAATAATGCAGGTGGTGGCGTATTATTCCATGGCACAAAGGATACACTCGTTTGTGGTTGCTATGGTCGTGACCCCTGGCTTTTATCAGGACGTGTTCCTGTAGTTCCGCAAACTGAAAGAAGGGTTGAGGGTGGCAAACATGAAATGGACTGGGTTCGAGCATGTAAAGAAAGCCCGGAAAGCAGAGTTCCTTCAAAATCAGACTTTTCTGAAGCCGGACCTTTTAACGAAATGGTTGTTATGGGTGTACTTGCTGTCAGGCTCCAGGGACTCAATAAAGAACTCGAATGGAACGGAGAAAAAATGGAATTCACAAATATTAGTGATACCGACAAAGTGAGACTGACAATTTCGGATAATTTTACAATTATCGATGGTGATCCTAAATTCGACAGACCGAACATTACAATGAATGCTAAAGAATTTGCCGCTGAGATGGTTAAACATACCTATCGCAAAGGCTGGACATTGCCTGAAATGCCTGCATAATGAATAAATTTTAAATTTATATTTCTTATGAAAATTATAAATATTCTTTTAGCATGCCTTGTTGTCATTGGCCTCGCCACTTCATGTAAGTCAAAAGGAAAAAAGGTGAAAGATGACGGCTTTGTTTCTATTTTCGATGGTAAAACCACTACCGGATGGAGAGGATATAATAAAACCGCATTCCCTGAGAAAGGATGGGAGGTCATTGATGGTACATTGCATTGTATCGGATCAGGCACAGGTGAAGCCGGAAACGGTGGCGACATAATCTATGACAGAAAATTAAGCAATTTCGAACTTTCTCTGGAATGGAAGATTTCAGAAGGAGGGAACAGCGGCATCTTCATCCTTGGACAGGAGATTCCTGATATTCCTATCTATGAATCCGCTCCTGAGATGCAGATCCTCGATAATGAAAAGCATCCCGATGCCAAGCTTGGTGTAAACGGAAACCGTATGGCAGGTTCTCTATACGACCTTATACCTGCTGTTCCGCAAAACACTAAGCCGGTTGGTGAATGGAACCAGGTTGGAATTCTTTGCTACCAGGGAACAGTAGTGTTCAAGCAGAATGGTGCAAATGTTGTTGAATTTCACCTGTGGACAGACGCCTGGAAAAAGATGTGCGCTGATTCTAAATTCAAAGACTGGACATGGTTCATCAATACCGCTAAAGAGGGTTATATTGGGCTCCAGGACCATGGCAACGATGTGTGGTTCAGGAATATTAAAATTAAGGAAATGTAAATTAATTCCTTAATATGTTATTTAATACAATGTGGAGCCAGGTATCAGACCTGGCTCTATATGTTTTATATAGTTCCCTTTTAACCCTGTTTCTTCAGCAACCGTCCTCATGCCCATTATACAATCTGTTATCAGATCATCAAGGTTCACACCCAGCATAGCAGCACCCTTCTCGATAACCTCCCTGTTCACACCGGCAGCAAATCTTTTATCGTTCCATTTCTTTCTTACTGACCTTGCTTCCATGTCGAGAACACTTTTTGTTGGTCTTACAAGGGCGCTGGTAGCGACAAGTCCCGTAAGCTCATCAATTGCGTAAATAGTCTTCTCAAGGCGGCTTAATGGTTCGACATCAGAGGCGAGTCCCCAGCCATGACTCAGAACAGCCCTGATATACTCCTCAGGCCAGTTATTTTCTTCAAGAATTTTTTTTGTCATTATGCAATGCTGTTCCGGATACATCTCATAATCCAGGTCGTGGATCAACCCTATAACTCCCCATTTGTCGGGGTCTTCAGAGGCTTTTACTGCCATGTATCTCATAACACCCTCAACAGCAAGTGCATGTTTCAGTAGACTTTCCGATTTATTATATTTCATAAATAACGCAAGTGCTGCGTCACGGGTAGGTTCTAATGTTGTCATTATTTTATTTTTACTACCGGAATGGTTCGCGACACGCCCGGGAATTCAACCTTTAGATAAAAGACTCCGGGAACCAGCCGAGGATCATTAATCTTAACATCGTTGATTCCAGCAATAATCTCCTGTTTAAAATCAATTATTTTCTTCCCGGTAGAATTGGTTAAAGAGATATATGCAACAGCATTGAACTTAGAGTTTATTACCAGGTTGAGTTCGTCTCTGAAAGGATTCGGGAATACCAGGAGAGGTCCGTCAAGTTCATCATTTTTGATACTGACTTTCAACGTGTCATTTAAAAGATAATCGTCATCATTATCATAACTGTAAGCCGTGAGACTGTATTCACCGTAATGTGACAGGTCAGCTTTTGAATCAAATGTTACTGTAACCGAATCTCCGAACGGAATTATGGATTGATTGAAATGCTGCCGGAAATGAACACCGTCATTAACAGTATAAGCAAGGTTAAATCCTTTTATTGTGTCAGGTCCGATGTTCAATACTTTTATGGTAACAGGTTCGAATTCAAGATTCTCCTTAATGAAAGGTGATACTATCCTGGCTGTAACTAAATCCTTTTGAATATAAAAGACTGACCCGGTTCCGGCAAAGTCAATTTTGTCGATCATTGCACAATCAAGCCCCGATGATATTGACTGATCTTTATTATAAATCCATTCAAGCTTATTCAGTCCTTCCTGCACCGGAATTGCTATCTTCTCCCATTGAATATCACCTGATTTTCTGAATACTTCAGTCCCGTTAATTTTGAAAATGAGGCAGTCATAATTATTCTCTGAAGAGACTTTATAATAAAACTTAATTGAGTCAGAAGCTGCGTATATAGCTTTTATTGCAAGGGTTGAAGTTGAATTATGCGAAATTTCTCCTGACCGGGCGGCGAGAGTACCATCGTATGATTCCGATGTAGTTATCTTCCACGGCTTTGAGCTTATATTGATCCAGGGAAATAGTCTGAACGATGCAGCTTCGAAGGATTCTCTGACGCGTCCTACCCTGAATGAAAAATCCTTGTTGACAAAATACGGGTTGCAGTCAAGCATCGACAAAATGTTTATAGTAGTACCGGACGGTACATTTTCCGATAATTTTACAACAACAGGTATATCAGTGATTTTTTCATATTCAAGAGGACCTGAACTTTTACTTGGTTCAAGGACCGAAATCTCTGAATTCGGACTGGAGATATTTAACGTTCCTGAGGTATTGCTGCTTCCCGAATTTCGAACTCTGAAAATAAGCTTGAATACCTCACCGGGATCAGCAACATAATTTCCGTTCCCGGTTTCAAAATCATCCATTATATAACTGATAATATCAAGTTTGGGTGCATGCACAGTAATATCAATTTTATAATGTTTTACAGCAATATCATCCTTCAAAATAAGATCCAGAGTAATGATTCCCTTATCAGGAATGTTTTTTGAAATCGAAAGTAGCAGGTCGTGGTCAGAAACTTTTGCACTACCGGCGGCAAGAGTGCCAATCTTCACGGAATCGTTGACAATCGTAACCCAGTCCGAGACCGATGATATCTTTGCATAAAGATTGCCGGCATCAGCAAGTCCGAGGTTACTGATTGTAAGGTTGAGGAAAAACGTTTCTCCAAAATCAGCCAGCCCGTTGTTGTTCCCCGAAACATCATTGATCCCGGTTTTAGTCAGATTTATGAATTCTTTATTGCTGGCTGAAAAATATATTGTTTTTATCAGCGGAACTTTGTTCTGCCCGGTTATTACGAGCAGGCATGAATCTTCAGATAATCCCGGCATTTCAAGAGTTACAGACCCTGAAGGGCTTGCGTAGGATGCATCCCAGAGAGTATCGAAGTGTGATACAGCAATATATGAATACGGGTCAGCAATAAATGAATATGATTTAAGATTATTTGGCAGGGTATCAGGTAGAGCAATATTGAAAGAATCAGGCGTGCCGATGATTGGAATTATGCTTGGGTCACCAATTAGATTATAAGTTTCCCAGTAATATTTCTTCCGTGAACTGGTGCTGTTGCTTACGGAAAGATTTCCGGCATAATTTACCTGACCCATAGTGATATACCAGTCAGAGGGTTTTTCTCCATGGGTATGAAATAAACGATCGATCGCACCCAGCCCGGTAGTTTCATAAGTAGGATTTGATGAGGGAGTTCCGGTTCCAACTGACCAGTAAAAATCCTCATCCCAGTAAGAGTCATTTGAACAGCCAATATAGCCGATAGCACCTTTTTCACCTGACACCACCATTTTATTGGCAAGAGATCCGGCGTTAAACTTTGCAGTCTGACAGGCATTCCCGATAATGAAAGGATACATGTTCTTGTTCCTGAATCGCGCCAGATCTGAGACATATATATTAGCAGTATCGGTGGATGTACTGTGCAAAAGCCAGCCTGTCGCCTGACCGTGTCCTGTATAATTTATAAATGACAGACCTTTATTGGTATGGTTGATGATTGAAGTCTTTGTAGTCCCATTTATGTTTTCAGCATAATAATGATACTCTTTGATTTTATTAGCCGGAGTCAGATAATTATCGATACCATATTTGACCTGGCCATTCATTGTACTTGCATGTCCTGCATCAATCCCGGCAGTTATCAATGCGTTGGAATAGAATTTATTGGTATCGGCAAACTCAAATTTTTCATACTGGATTATCTTTCGAACTACAGCCTTCAATTCAGTAGTATCGGCAACCGGCAGCCTGCCAATAAACATATCGGGTAAGAAATCACCATTTCCGTCGAATTCTCCGTAATACAGATCAGTTATATTACCTGTTCCATAGAATGGAATTTTGTTAACGTCGCCGATTATCAGCAAGTACTCCGGAGGAGGGTTATCTGCAGAGGAGGAATTATATATGGAGGTAATCGCATCCTTAAGGGCAGTGTAGTCATCTCCTGCATAGGCGGCTCCCTTATACAAAATATCCAGTTTGAATCCTTTCTGGGTTTTCCATTTGATGAACGGTTTGAGCAGCTTTGTAAACGAAGTGTCGGTAAGGATGACCATTCTGACAGGTTTATCAGTATATCCGGGAATCAGATCTTCAGGGCTGTAATTCAGCAAACCTTTTTCAAGTGTTTTGCTGAACAGTGGTGATTCAGGAAATAATGCTTTTGTTTCATTATTGCCGGATCCCGAAAATGTTATTTCAATTTTCATCGAAGTAATAACTTCAAGGATATTTGAATGCGGGTTATAACGAACAGGCGATATATATACGTTTGCAAGATTCTTCCCTCTTACCGTTCCCAGGGGTTCGATCCTGACGGTATCCGATTTCAGAAATTCGTTTGCAGCGTAAGTGGCTTTATCTATCTGAAACAGAGGTTTTTTCTTCTGAGGTTCCTTGGTCTCTCCTTCCTGAGCAGGGAACAAAATTCCTTCTATCTTTTTATTTGAAGGTTTTATTTTTGCTGATCTGACACCGGTAATTCTGACTTTGCTCGAATAGCCAGATGGAACAGTTATGAGCCGGCTAAGGACAGGTAATTCCGGCTTACCAATATCTGAAGCAGGAATATGTCCGGGAATTGAGAGACGGTAAAAAGTGCCATTATCATTGGCCAGGCTTTCAAAGTTAAGCTCTGATACTGAATAGTTTATGGTAATAGTGTGATCATCAGAAACTACAATATTCTTCTGCAAATCACCATTTAACTGGTACTTGTAATTTTTTACCGGCTGACCGGCAGCAGTCAAAGTAAAAAACAGAAAAACAGCCAGAACTTCAGCTTGTTTACCTTTCCCTAAACGCATCAGTGTTAATTAATTAACGCTGTACCTAAATTCCCGAAGCAAGTTATTAAAATTTCAACATATAACGATTGGAGAAATAATAAATTTGATTAAAATAATAAGATTCGTATTTTAGTCGTTGATTTTGTTACATGAAATAACAAAGTATCATATGAAAATGTTCTTACTATTATCCTTTATTGCAATGGCAGTTCCAACTTATTCACAGGACAATCCTGCTGTCGACAAAATAATTACTTCAGCAGGGACAGTTGACATGCATTTTATCGGACATGGGTCACTTATGTTCAAATTGAACAGCTATATTATTTATTTTGACCCTGTCAGGTCTTCCGGAAGTTATGAAAACCTCCCCAAAGCCGATCTTATTCTTGTTACACACGAGCATGGAGATCACCTGGATGCCGATCTGATAAATGATCTTCGCAAACCAGAGACAATTATGCTTTGTAATGAAAAGTCCGCAGCTAAAATTCCCTGGGCTCAGATAATGAAAGCCGGTGACAGGAAAATTATGAACAATATTACTGTCGAAGCTGTACCAGCTTATAATATTGTAAATATGCGTTCTCCGGGTCAGCCTTTTCACCCCAAAGGAGTTGGCAACGGATATGTTCTGACTATCGGCGATAAAAAGTTCTATATTGCAGGCGATACAGAGAACACAGCTGAAATGAAAGCATTAAAAGATATTGATGTTGCTTTCCTTCCAATGAACCTTCCTTATACAATGACTCCGGCAATGGTCGCTGATGCTGCAAGGGCATTTAAGCCGAAAATTCTCTATCCTTACCATTACGGAGATACTAACACTGATGAACTGGTTAAATTGCTAAAAGACACAGATATAATTGTACGAATCAGAAATTTAAAATAGTCGAAGAATGAGAGAAATATCAAGAAGAGGATTCCTTAAAACAGGAATTGCTGGTGCAGGGTTGGTCGCAATATCTCCTTCGCTGCTGTCATCTCCTTCAGTACAGGAGAATAATATATTATACAGAACCCTGGGTAAAACCGGATTAAAAGTGCCTGTAATTAGTTTCGGGGTAATGAATTCCGATAATCCTAGCCTTTGCAAGGCTGCTTTTGACAAGGGAATAAAATTATTTGATACGGCAAACGGGTACCAGGGCGGAAATAATGAAATTATGCTCGGCAACTTATTCAAAGAATTTAAAAGAGATTCTTTTATTCTTGCAACCAAGGTGAAACCTTCAAGAGACAGCGAGGGGAAACCAAATGATCAGACTTCACCGGAAAAATTTCTTGAACTTTTTAATACCAGTCTTTCAAGGCTCCGGATGGATTATGTCGATATTCTTTATATTCATGATGTAAATAATCCTGAATTTCTTGAATTTAAGCCGCTGGTAAATACAATAAAGAAGCTGAAGAAAGATGGCAAAATAAGATTCATGGGATTTTCGACTCACAGGAATGAACCTGCTGTAATTGAAGCTGCCAATGCTGATACATGGGATGTTATTCTTACAAAATATAATTACAGGCTGGCATACATCACAGAACTGAACAATGCTATAAAAAAAGCTGCCTCAGCAGGTATTGGGATCGTTGCAATGAAGACAGTGGCGGGTGGATTCCTCGACAGAGAAAGGACTAAACCTTTGAATACCTCTGCAGCAATCAAGTGGGTTTTATCAAATCCTGACGTGGCAACCACAATTCCCGGGATGACAACCTTTGATCAGCTTGAACTTAATTCGAAAATTCTTGCTGATATCAGTCTCTCTGACAAGGAAAAGAGCGACCTTCTTGCTGACAATTCTCTGCCGGGACTATTCTGCTCAGGCTGCAACCAGTGTGTGCAGTCCTGTCCGAAAAACCTGCCGATACCTGAACTTATGCGGGCTTATATGTATGCATATGGTTATTCCATGCCATCAATGGCTCAAACACTTCTCGGGGAACTTGGAATATCAGATAATCCATGCAGCAGCTGCGGATCATGCAGTGTTAGGTGTTCGGGGAACTTCAGACTAAAGGAAAAAATTACCGATATCACCAGGCTGGTTAATGTACCACCTGATTTTCTTGCATAATTATTTTGCTGTTAAAATCATATTGATGAAAAATAGATTCATTGCCGGATTTTTATTTATGATCCTTTCAGGAGTTATAGGGGCTCAGAATTTTACATTTCCTGAACTGAATGGTTTTAAAAAAGTATCAAAATATCCTGTTTTTACCCCGGATAACCTCTGGGACTTTATTAACGGTGCAGCAGATGCTTACCTGGCTCTTGGATTTGTTGATCTTAATGTAGCGGAATATAAAAAAGGGAAAGAGGTAATTAAGCTTGAAATATACCGGCACAGCGATCATACAATGGCTTTCGGGATATATGCATCAGAACGCTCTCCATCATTCAGTTTCAGGAACATTGGTTGCCAGGGATATATAGAAGAGGGAGCTATCAACTTTTTTAAAGGCAGTTACTATGTTAAGCTCAGAACATGGTCAGCAAAGCCAAAGACTCTTCAGGCTGAAGAATCTCTGGCAATGAAAGTTGCAGGAATGCTTGAAGGCTCGACGGAAATGCCGCGACTTCTCTCTGAGTTCCCTGATGAAGGGAAGAAGGTCAATGAGGAGTCCTTCATTGGCGAAAGTGTTCTTGGCCATCAGTTTTTGAATAAAGCTTATAAAGCTGTATATACAATAGGAAATGACAATTTTAATGTTTTCCTGATGAAGTTCAGTTCTCCGGCGGAAGCTTTCAAAACATCTTCAGCATATCTTACTCAGGCTGGCATAGAAGCCGGGCCGTCTGATACCGGGAAATATGTTTTTGCAGACGGTTATAATGGAACGGTATTCCTGTCGTGGAAGAATGACATGATTGTAGTTATTTCAGGACTGGCAAAAGACCAGGCTGATATTGCGGATAAATATACCTCAGAAATCCTGAAATAAGGCATTAAGAGTACCAGGGCCTCTGCCTGTTTTTACGCGAAAGACACCCAAAGTTTAGATAAACCGATCATATCAAATATATTCTATTAAATAGGATTGTTTTGCGGTTAAATAAGATTATTCTATTTTGAGATAGAGAGATTCCTCGCTAACGCTCGGAATGACAGATAATTAGTTAAGGATAATGGAAGAAGCGGCGCTTCGCAAAGGCTTTTTTCAGCTTTCGGCAATTAAGAAGCGAAGCGCCGCTTCTTCCATTACTTTCCAATAACAAACCTGTCATTCCGAGTGAATCCGCCGGCTGGCGGAGGAATGAGGAATCTCCTGAAGTCGTATTATCAACAAGTGCGAGACACCCATATTTATTATATATAAGTTTGTTATTTGCTACTAATCAAATAGTTATACTTTAATGAAACTTAAAACCGCTCAAATCAGGAGACATCCTGAAATAAGGCATTAGGAGTACCAGGGCCTCTGCCTGTTTTTAATATCCGATAATATTTTACAGACCGTATTAACATCATCTACAATCTGGAAGTCGAACATCCCGACACAGATGAAATCAGCTCCGTTTTCAAAGGCATGGCGGAAGCCATCTTCTGGCTGAATTGCACCACCGGCAAGGACCTTGAATGCAAACCATGGTTTTTTGACCTCCTTCATATATTCGGTAGTCTTGAGCGGGAAAAGATCAAACATATTATCATGTATCATATTATGGTCTGCATACCTCTTTGCATCAACACTGAATTCGACTCTCTGCGATTCAGGATGCGCTGACCAGTAATTATCATTGTGGAATGTTTTTACATAATAATCGACCGGGATATTCTCCCGTTCACAGGTTTTTACAACCTCAAGTGCATGCCCACCGACACCTGCCAGATAGCCCTTTTTTTTGATGTACTCAATGGCTGATGCAAGCTGTGCTACTTTTCCTTCCCTGACATAACGGTCAGCTTCACCGCCCTGGATATATAGAGTGGTAGCCCCGTTCCCGATGGCCAGATCAATATCACCATAAAAATCATCCGGTTTAAGATAGGTCTGGCAAATTGTCTGCATCTTCCCGCCATAAAGCTTGAGATATTTATTAAAAAGCAGAAAGTTTGAATTTGTAATAAATGTTGCATTTATACCTGCCATCTCAGACAGATGGAATGTTTCAAGAATTTTCTGATCAGTATTATAAGCTTTGAACAAAGTATTGGCATAAATCAGGTCGCGGGCATGGGCATAACCGCTTATCAGATTGCATCCCATTATCATTCTTGTGATTTCGAATCCACCAAGTTTCCCTTTCGGAAGTTCCCCTTTAAGATCTGAAATTCGTTTATAGGTAACCCTGGGGGTTGTGGCACCTGAAACTGCATCAGTAAGTGGTTCCGACATATTTTTAAGGAATAGCCCGACAAAACCTGCCAGGAAAGGTAACCCTGCCAGTCCCTTTATCAGTTCCCTTCTCCGGTTGATCTCAGGTAGCTGTGATTCTTCCCGTGCTTCATGAACAGGTTCATTTTCTGTTTTCTTCTTTTTTAAAAGCTGTTCAATACCGAAATACTGGCCTGAACGGGTAAATGCGATGACAAGAAGACAAACAAGCTCAATAAGATTCTTATTAACTACAAGATAACTTCCCTCATTGACAGCGCCATAGTTATATCCGCCGAAAGGAGGATAGGCCAGATAATACATTAAGAGCATTGTAATACCTCCCAATGATGCTAGCCTGGTAAATATTCCGAGAATCAGGGCGAGCCCGACAAATGTCAGTCCCCATGCATTTAGAAAATCAACTATCTGCAGCCCGGTATCACCCGATGACATCCACCGGAACATATCCCCGAAAATCCACCTTGATCCCTCGAGGAAAGCTCTGGCAGACCAGTTGGGGTCGAACAGCTTAATAAGTCCTTCATATAAAAAATGCCAGCCAATAAGAATTCTCAATAAAGCCAGCGAAGCCTGCGCAACTTTGCTTTTTGAAATTTCACGGATCATATTATCTTTTTTTATTTCTGTTTAACATCTGATTATTCTCCCCAAACTCCAAACCTTAATATAAATATCTGTGGCATTCCGAACAATTTGCTTCCTTCCAGGCGGTTCCGATGTCGACAGGATGCTGGAATTCAAGAGTTCCCCTGACAGCTGAATATTGCATATTATCGGATTTTCCCTGTCCCATTATGGTATGACAAAGATTACAATCCTTGCTGATCTTTTTACCGTTTTCTGATGTAAAAGCATCATTATGACATCTGAAACACCCTTCAGTTTCAAGATGGCCGATGTGCTCAGGATAAGCATCATATGTCACTTTCATTCCTGGAAAGGTATTCTGGCTAAATGCGTTCTGAATTGATTCCACTGATTCACTGATCATTGCACTATGAGCATTAAAAAAATCGTTGTGGTCTGTTTTATAATAATTTACTATTCCGTCTTTAATCTGTAATAGTGCAGTATCCTTACTTGTAAAAGTATTCCTTAGAATTCCCATAGCTGTTTTTTTAATAAAAGGAATCTCTTTCCGGATATTACCTGTAAGCATCGACTTATCGAAATAAACAGGAGGCGAGTTATAGTTATGGGAAGGTCTGTTATGGCAATCAATGCAATCCATTGTTCTGTTCTCTGAGGCAGTGATCAGACTATCAGAAACAGGTACATCAGGATTTTTAAATATTGTCACTTCTCCGGTCTTTTTATTAGAGTACTTAACATATGTAATAACCTCCCGCTTATCATTCTCTGAAATATATTCAATGTTTACTGATGGATTTATATGCCAGTGAATACCTTCATTAAATCCGGGCTCCTTATATTCCGGACCAATTTTCATCTGAAGGATGATATCCCATTCTGAATTAAGCGAATCTGCAAGAAAATATCTGTTAGTCTGAAGAGTCCTTGAATAGAATTTCTGCGGCCAGTGACATTTTTCGCAGGTTTCTCTTGCCGGACGAAGGTCATGCAATGGTGTTCCAATAGGAGAGGGATATGTTTTTGTAAGGACTGCATATACCTGGTGCAAACCTGATAATTTTGATTTTACATACCATGAAGCCCCTGACCCGACATGACACTCGACGCATGTCACGTTTGCATGAGGGGAATTCTGGTAAGCCGTGTATTCAGGTTCCATAACTTTGTGGCACAGTGTTCCGCAGAATTCAACAGATTCGGTAAGATGAAAGGCTTCAAAGCTTCCGTAAGTAGAGAGGAACAATACAATTATTGTAATTATGGTAAAAATAATAAATGCATTTTTGTGTTGCGGGTTATTTAAGTCAACTACCGGTAATCTTTTCCTTTCTTTTTCCGAAGCACCTTTAAGTCTCTTTCTTGTCAGTACCATCCCCACAGGGATCATTATTAAGCCAAGTACAAAGAATCCCGGCAGGACTATATAGATAAATAATCCAAGGTAAGTGTTGCTCTTGTTGAATATGGTTGAAATAATGAATAATACGATAATGAGCAAAAGGTTAAGACCTGAAATTAATGCTCCGATAATTGTTATCCAGTTCCTTGAGGTAGAAGGTAATTTCATAGGTTGAAAGATTTGGCCGGTTCGGTATCAGTAAATATAAAAAATAATTAGATACCTGATCAATTCTGTGATAAGTATCGGCTTTCTGCAGAAGTTTATGCAGGAGTAATTATATCACTCTTCCTCAATGTATTTCTCAATAAGATCTCTTAGTTCCTCATATGAATTGACAACCCTAAGATCGTTGTGATCATCTATTACATTCTGAGGAGGTCTGTACAGGAGGCCAATTTCGGCTTTTCTCAGCATGGCAATATCATTATATGAATCACCAATTGCAATTACTTTATAATTAAGATTCTGTAAAGCTTCAACAACTCTCATTTTCCCCTCAGGTTGCCTTAAAATATAATCCTGGATGGTCCCGAGATGATCGATAGAAAGATGATGGCAAAAGAGAGTGGGGCGTCCAAGCTTTTCCATCAGAGGGTCGGCAAATTCAGTAAAAGTATCTGAGACAACAATTATTTGTGTTTTTTTTCTAAGCCAGTATATAAATTCAGCAGCACCCGGTAATGGCTTAATATATGAAATTACATGCTGGATATCGTGTATAGTAAGCTTGTTTTGCCGCAGGATTTCAAGTCTGCGTCTCATTAAAACATTATAATCGCTTACGTCGCGTGTTGTCAGTTTCAATTCATCAATTCCGGTGTGCTTTGAAACATTTACCCATATTTCCGGGACAAGAACTCCCTCCAGGTCAGAACAAACTATATACATATTTTATGTTTTATTTCAGAGCTTAAGGATATAATCCTTCAGCATTCTATAATTGTTTTCAAGTATAATGTAATCTTCTTTTTTATTTTCAATCTTAATAAGCGATTCAGGCACTTCCGGTACAATTCCAAGAACATTAAAAACCTCTTCCCTGAATTTTGAAGGGTGAGCAGTTTCAAGTGAGATAAATAGCTGACTTTTGGAAATCTCCTGTTTTATTTCTTCCTGATAACATCCAATACCCTTCCATGCTACGGCACCATGCGGCTCAAGTATAAGCCCGTACTTCGCATAGAAATCAGCAATGGTATTCCTCGTTTCGTCATCTGAAATGCTTACACCATAAAAATCATTTCTCATACTTGCAAGATCAGGCTCCTTAATGATAATTCCTTTTTCGTTCATCATGCCACCGTATAATGAAATGATCCTGGCCAGGTTGCTTGGATGGCCGACATTCATTGCACTGGATATGCAGTTAATTGACGGACTGATAGGCTTATAAATGCCGGATTTCAGATATTTGGGCACTTCATCATTCTGATTTGTTGAGATTATAAGCTTCTTAACAGGCAGACCCATCTCCCTGGCAATAATTCCACCCATCAGGTTGCCATAGTTACCCGAAGGCACACTGAATGTGATCTGGTCATTGATGCTATGTGCCAGCTTTGACCATGAGTAAAAATAGTAGATTGACTGCGGGAGTAATCGGCCGATGTTGATAGAATTAGCCGAGGTAAGGGAAAGATTTGATAATGAAGGATCAGTAAATGCTCTTTTAACAAGGTTCTGACAATCATCAAATTTTCCATCAATAGCGATAACACTAATATTCTCCCCCAGGGTAGTCATCTGTTTCCGTTGTATCTCAGTGACCTCCTTTAACGGGAAGAGAATAACGACCTCAATATTTTTAAAACCATGATATGCACTGGCTACTGCACTTCCTGTATCTCCTGATGTTGCAGTAAGTATTTTGAAATGAAGATTTTCTGATGATATAAAATAGTTCATAAGCCTCGCCATCATCCTTGCTGCAAAATCTTTAAACGATGCTGAAGGTCCCCGGTCGAGCCTTAATAAATAATTCTGGTCATGTACTTTCTCTAACGGAACGTCAAAATTATAAGCATCATGACAGAGTACCATTAAACTTTCACTTTCAATCTCTTTATTTAAGAAACTGTCAAGTACAGTATGGGCAATCTCATAATAATCTTTCGAACAGAAGCTTTCAATCTCATTTTTGTCAAGTTCCGGAATAGTTTCAGGCATGTATAATCCACCGTCAGGAGCCAGTCCGTTCAATAGAGCCTCCCTGAAACTTACCTTGGGTGACTTCAGATTTGTAGAATAATATTTTATACTATTACTTTTCAATTAAACAAAAACTATTAAATCATCTCTTTAATCTCTTTAATAACCAGTAACCTCCATCCAGATGCCTTCAGCCTTTCGCCTTTCGCCTTCCGCCTCCATTTTATACGTTTACAACTCTCATCAGGTCTGCAAATATTCCTGCTGCAGTAACATCAGCCCCTGCTCCGTAACCTTTAATCACCATAGGTAATTCACGGTACCTCTCTGTCGTCAGAAGTACTATATTGTTACTTCCTTCAAGGTTGAATGAGGGATGTTCCGGACCGACACTCACCAGTTCAACCTTGGCTTTGCCAAGATTCAGTGTAGCAAAAAACCTCCATTTTTTGTTCTGACTGACGAGCTCCAGTCTTTTTTCTTCGAACACGGAGTCATGTACTTCTACTTTCTTGTAAAAATCATTTATATCTCCCTCGAAACATTCGTCAGGTAAAAACTTTACTACTTCAACATCCTCTTTTTCAATGTTGTACCCGGCTTCGCGTGAAAGTATCAATATTTTTCTGACTACATCAGTTCCGCTGAGATCGATACGGGGATCCGGTTCTGAATATCCTTTCTCTTTTGCTCTGCGGATAGCCCTGCTGAGCGGCATCTCAGCGCTTATATCATTAAAGATGAAGTTGAGTGTTCCGGAAAGGACAGCTTCTATTTTAATTATCTTATCTCCGCTGAGAACAAGGTCACTTATTGTTTTTATTATCGGAAGCCCGGCTCCAACAGTGGTTTCGTACATAAACCGGACACTCCGCTCATTAGCTGCCGCCTTAAGTTGCTGATAATAACCATATTCAGAGGAACATGCAATTTTATTTGCTGTAACAACCGAGATATAGCCATTAAGAATCTCCAGGTATCGTGAAGCAACTTTTGTATCAGCAGTGCAATCGATAAATACTGAATTCCTCAGATTCATTTTCTTTATCCTTTGAATGAACTCTGAGATATCAGCCTTATCGCCCTCCGTTTTTAAAGCTTCCCTGCAAGAATCAAGTGATATCCCTTTATTATCAGTGAGCATCCTCCGTGAATTTGTAATGCCCATGAGATTGATCTTCAGACTATGTTGCCGGAATAATATTTCATTCTGTTTCTGAAGCTGTTTTAGCAGACTTGTGCCCACCAATCCGGCGCCTGCAATAAATAGGTTCATCTCCTTATAAGTAGATAAGAAGAATCCATCATGGATTACGTTAAGTGCTTTACCCAGGTTTTCATTTCTGATGACCACGGAAATATTTAGTTCCGACGAACCCTGTGCTGTCGCAATTACATTAATTCCATTTCTTCCGAGTGATCTGAAGAGTATCGCTGAGATCCCCGGAGTGTTCTTCATTTTCTCACCGACAATGGCAATAATTGAAAGATTCTTTTCGACAACTATTTTAAGCTCATTATTCTGAGCTATTTCGCGGTCGAATTCACTGTAAATAGCTTCCGATGCCGCACCTGTATATGCCGGATTTACTGCAAAAGTTATAGAATACTCCGATGAAGCCTGTGTAATCAGGATTATGTTGACCTCATGTTTTGCAAGGGCTCCGAAAAGTCTTGCAGAAGTACCTGTTACACCAACCATTGCCGGCCCCTGTAAAGTTATCAGATCAATGTGATCAATCGAGGAGATGCCTTTGATAGGGCTACGGCTGCCATCAGTTGATTTATGACCGATTAATGTACCTTTTGATTCCGGATTAAATGTGTTTCTGACAATAACCGGAATGTTCTCTTTATAGACTGGTCTGAGGGTGGGAGTATAGATGACCTTTGCCCCGAAATGTGAAAGCTCCATCGCTTCAGAATAGGTAAGGCTTTCTATAGTATAAGCTTTTTCAACCTTCCTGGGGTCGGCAGTCATAAAACCATTAACATCAGTCCAGATCTCAAGAACATCAGCTCCAAGAGCAGCAGCAATAATTGCTGCTGTATAATCAGATCCGCCTCTGCCAAGGGTTGTTGTCTCTCCTCTCGAATTACTTGATATAAACCCCGGGACTATTGTCAGGTGAGACTGGTTTCCTATCTTATTCCTGATAAGTGTATTTGTAACACTAAAATCAACTATTGTCTGTCCTTCCCTTATTTCAGTTTTTATAAACTCGCGTGAGTCTTCGAAAACACTTCCATCAATCATATTGCTGAGAATGAAAGAAGAAATTCTTTCTCCGCTTGAAAGAACCTGATCCAGTGAATGTCTGGTTATTTCACGCAAAAGGAATATTCCTTTTAAAGTCTCCCTGAGTTCTCCTGAAATCTCACCGATCAGGCCCTTTACTTTTTTCAGCTTAATTTCTTCATCAATCAGATGAGAAGCAAATTCATTATATTTTAGAATGATCTTTTCGAGCTGATCGCTGTAATTTGGTTCTCCTTTTGATGCAATCTCTGATACCTGGTTAAGCTGATCTGTAATGCCCTCAAAAGCAGATACAACAACCACGCAGGGTAGAGGCTGTTTATCAATTATCCGTTTAACTCCCCTGATACGATCAGGAGTACCGACAGACGATCCGCCGAATTTCAGGACTTTCATTTCCCGGTAAATTTAAAAAAAATGCACCCCTTCAACCGCTCTCCTGGGAGCTGGGGAAGGGAGGGGGTGAGGTATCAACTCGATGCTGCTTTTTCAAGTCTTTTAAGTATAGAGAAGATAAATATAGCCGACAGCAGCAAACAAATTATAAATACCAGCCAGAGCGTGCTCAGATTAATCTTTACCCAGAGCAGTGAACCGACAAATAACAATTTGTTTCCGGTAGCTGTTGCGAGAAGCCAGCCTCCCTGCATCAGTCCCTGGAATCTTGAAGGTGCAACTTTCGAAACGAATGAAAGGCCCATCGGGCTCAGGAATAATTCTGCCACTGTCAGTATCAGGTAACTGCTTACAAGCCAGTAAGGTGATACCCTGTTCGGGTCGGGAACAGGTGATCCCTGGAGCGAGGCAGGTGACGGAGCTCCGATAGAACCAATTAGCACAATTAAAAATCCGAATGCGGCAATGATTAATCCAATGCCGATTTTCCTTGGTGTTGATGGCTCAATTCCTTTCTTGTTAAGCCATGTGAACACAGCCATAACAGGAAATGTAAGGGCTACGATAAATAGAGGATTGAACGACTGGAAAACCTCAGGTGATATCGCATTCTGCGGACTGAATTTTGTCAGACCAAATACCTTGCTGAGTATTGTAGTCGGATCAAATCCATAAGTGAAAAACATTATGAACCAAAATGAAATAAGTAGCAGAACTCCTCCGGCAATCTTTGCATTCCTTTTCATATTCATGGAAAACAGCAGGATTATTCCTGCTATTGCACCTATAACCGCAAGCATGGACGGAAGTGTGAAGAACATATTGGTGAAAATGCTAACCTCCTTGACTGTATAATCCCTGGCGAATAGTGTGAGCGTAAGTCCGTTCTGGTGGAATGACATCCAGAAAAATACCGCTACAACGAAAACCAGCACCAGGGCTGTAATCCTGGCCTTCTCCTCCTTCCTGGAAGTCATAAGTATCCATGTAATAAATGCCGCAAACAACCCTATTGCAAATCCATTAGCCCAGCCAATCTGCCTGATATAATGCAGACCGAATGCAGTTATCACCATAGCAATGGCTGCAGCAAGAATAGGAGCAGGCTTGAATTCTATTTTTTCTTTTGCGACTTCAGTTGTCTTTACCTCCGCCACTTTCACTTTATCTTTGCTGGGAAGAAGCCTATTGAATATAATGTAAACAAGAAGTGAAATAACCATCGCCGCGGCAGCTACTCCGAAAGCATAATTATATCCCTTCGAGAATACTTCTATGTAATGATTAGCAAATGCTGAAAGATCAGAAACAGGACCGCTGATATTCACTTTATCGGCAAGCTGATGGAATTGTTGAATTAAATTAGTGTCAGTCATTGTCCCGTTAATATATTGATGGCATAATGAAGGAAGAGTGTCGTCGGGAATAAATCCGTTAACCTTAAGCCACCAGTTTTTCATTCCTTTTGCTGCGAATGGGGCGAAAAAGGCTCCTATGTTGATTCCCATATAGAAGATCATGAAGGCTTTATCCCTAAGCTTCGAATATTTCGGATCATCATACATCTGACCCACAACTGCCTGCAGGTTACCTTTGAAAAGACCGTTCCCCAGGGCAATTGTGAAAAGTCCGACTATGGTTATGGTCAGCGTCATCCCCGGTATAGCCACGATAACATATCCGGCAAACATTATTACGATACCGGTAAGAATTACCAGCTTGTATTTTTTTGTGGAATCTGCAAGTATGCCTCCCAACAGGGCAAGTGCATATATGCTGAAGTAAAACCAGCTGTAAATGCCTCCGGCCTTGTCAGCGGAGAGGCCAAACTTTGCCTGCAGGAAAAGAACAAGTATGGCCATCATTGTATAGAAACCAAACCTTTCGCCCATATTGGAGAAAAAAGCTACCAGTAATCCCTTGGGATGATTCTTAAGCATAATCTTTATAGTTAGTTTGAATTTATAAATTCAAATGGGGTCACTTTATAATATCTCTTTGGTATATTCACCGGAAGTAATAATCATATGACCGAAACAAATATATTAATCTTTTTTTATTAACGGCTGAAGAGTTTAAATTTGCAGAATAATGAGAAGGTCTAAATGAAGATATTCCGCTCTGACCAGATAAAACAAATTGATGAATATACCATCAAAAACGAACCTGTTTCGTCCATCGACCTTATGGAACGGGCTGCCGGAAAGCTGGCCGAATGGTATATTGAAAGGTTTGAAAGATTACAGCCTGTCCTCATTTTTATAGGTCCGGGCAATAATGGAGGTGATGGACTTGCTTTTGCCAGGCTGCTTTATGGAAACAGGTATAAACCTGAAATTCACTTCATTAAGTTTGCTACAAACAGGTCAAAAGAGTGGGAAATTAATTACAACAGGCTCAAGAAGGAGACCAGGGTTCCATTTAATGGAATAAGCAGTATCGATCAATTCCCTGAAATTATACCTGGCAGCGTAATTATCGATGCCATTTTCGGCTCCGGGCTTTCAAAGCCGGCATCCGGATTGGTCTCTGAAGTGATCAGACGGATAAATAGTTCCGGTTCGACTGTAATTTCTGTTGATATTCCTTCAGGATTATTTGGTGAAGACAATAGTTCCAATGACCCGGAAAGTATAGTTAAAGCTGATTTTACTCTCAGCTTTCAGTTCCCGAAACTCTCTTTCATGTTCCCTGAAAATGAAAAATTCGCTGGTGACTGGAGTATTCTGCCTATCGGACTTGATCAGGCAGCTATTAAAAATACAGAAACTCCCTTTGTTTATATCGAAGAAAGTCAGGTCAGGCCAATGCTTAAAAAGCGTAATAAATTTGACCATAAAGGAAATTTCGGGCACGGATTGCTGATAGGTGGGGCATACGGGAAAATGGGGGCGATAGTGCTTGGCTCCGGAGCTGCTCTTCGTACCGGGATCGGCCTGGTCACATGCCATATACCCTCGTGCGGCGATATGATTTTACAGAGTACAATTCCGGAAGCCATGATAGATCATGATAAATCTGAAAAATTCATTTCAGAGATCTGTATTACTGATCGATTTGATGCTGCAGGTATCGGTCCTGGTCTTGGCACGGAAAAAGAAACACAAAATGCTCTTCATCAGTTCCTGACGAAATTCAGAAAACCTCTTGTGATCGATGCGGATGCTCTTAATATTCTCTCGGAAAATAAAAAATGGCTACAATCGATTCAACCTGGTACAATCCTTACCCCGCATCCGAAGGAATTCGAAAGATTAGCAGGAAAAACCTCTTCAGGTTTTGAAAGGTTATTAAAACAGATTGAGTTTTCGACAAAGTATAGTTGCATAATTGTCCTCAAAGGAGCACATACCTCAATATCTGTCCCTGGTGGCAAAGTCTGGTTCAACAGCACCGGGAATCCCGGAATGGCAACAGCCGGCAGTGGCGATGTGCTTACAGGAATGATCCTTTCTCTGCTTGCCCAGGGTTATGATCCGGAAACTGCTGCAGTAACCGGAGTTTATCTGCACGGACTTGCGGGTGATATTGCTGTTGAGAAATCCTGCTATGAATCAGTAATTGCTTCCGATATTATAAAAAGGATTGGTAAAGCCTTTAACAGAATAAGAAGAACAGATTGACGTTATTTATAAATAAATGCATGAAATTTGACCTAATGACTCTTAAAAACAGGCTTATGAAAAGATTCGCTCAGCTTTCACTATTCCTGGTGATAATTTGTACTGCTTCATGCATGACTTTTAAAAAGCAAAAACAACCGGAACGGATCATTACACCTCTCTCAGATACAGTTATAATGAGGGACGGAAGCCTGGTTTATGCTCTCCCCATGACTGTTTTTACAGTTAAGTTAGAAATGGAAAGAACCATCGAGTTACCCGGCCCATATGCCAAATATGCAGAAGATCTGCTGGGCCTGAGTAATATTATAATGAATGAGGAAGAGCATTGGTCGGTAAAGGGTGTTACAGTCAATTCGCACGAAGAAATTGATCCATCGGAATTTTATGTTATTGAAAGCAATACACTATTCCAGACAAACGTTTTGGCTTTGAAGAAAGACGGATTAATTCTTGATCTGAATTCCGGATCGAATGTTCAAAGTGAAAATTCCAGGGAAGGTAAAGAGGTAAATATAAGTCAATTCAGATCATATGATCTTGGGTCAGATGAATACTACCTTTCTCAGACGGATACGGCATTCAAGCGCGTAAAAGTCGATGCACAGTTTATCCGGTTACCATATACTGTTGAAAAGAAAAAGAAACTGACTGTGGATCAGCTTGCTGATAGAGCAGCGAAAAGGTTGTTGGAGTTACGCGATGGAAAGATATTGATTCTGACGGGTGAAGCAAATGTCTTTCCTCAAAATGAAGCTGCCATTAATGAATTGAACAGGATGGAAAAGGAATATACGGAATTGTTTGTGGGAAAAACCTTCACAGAAAACCGGATATTTACATACCATTTTGTTCCACGTAAAGATCTTATTGATAAGCCTTTTGTACTTCTCAGATTTTCTGAGACTTTGGGACCAGTGGAAGCATCTGCAGCGAACGGCACTCCGGTTGTCATTGAAATGAAACCAGAGCAAAAAACTAAAGACCTTACAATTATTTCCAGGGTACAACCTGATCCATCAGCCCCGAAGAATGATAAGATCTACTACAGGATTCCTGATGTAGCCAGTCTGAAAATTATAATGGGCAAAGAAACAATATATAATTCACGAAAACTGGTTTACCAGCTTGGTGAAATTATGCAGCTTCCTGCAAATTATATCATCGGAAAATAAATTTTAGCTTACTTCACTTTGCTGACAAAACCTTTCTGGAATTCCTCCCAGGTTTTAGACTTGTAGTTATCTTCTGTAAAAAAGCTCAGTAACATTTCCATTTCTTTTGCTGCCCTGTACCCGGGTACCGGAGCGACTTCAAATTTGTTGTCCGCATTTTTCAGCATGAAGACAACCGTAGGGTATGACAACTGCCCCTGCAGAAGGGCAACGGCCAGCTGATGAGTCTTTCCGAATTTGCCGTCATTGACGAAGGTTTGTCCCATGAAGTTTATACTCTCCTTGCTTTCGGCATCAAATTTAACGGGGTAGAATTTATTATTGAGCAGATCAGCTATCACTGAATTTGTGAATGTTTCGCTGTCCATTTTTTTACACCATCCGCACCAGTCAGTGAAAGTGTCAATAAATAATGGTCTGGGTTTCTCCTTTAATAGCTTTTCAGCTTCTTCAATTGTATACCATTTTACGCTCTCAGCGCCCGGCAATGTTGAACTCTGGGGAAATACCTGAAGGCATGGAATTAAAGCTATTATCAGAAGTACAATTCTTTTCATATTAATTCAGACAGATATAAAAATTCACGCAAAAATATAAAATATTCCGGATGCGACAATTATGATCCGCATATGACATGTGCAACAATCAAGCCAAATTATGTATAATAAAAGTGATATAACCGAGGTATTACCTTCAATTTATTTTTTAAATTTACCGCCCTGGAAATTCATTAAAACATTTTTATGGAAGCAATAACAAAAACCTTACGCGACTCAAAGGCAGCACGTTGGACTGCTTTAGGAGTGGTCGCCTTTACCATGTTATGCGGTTATTATCTGACGGATGTAATGGCACCGCTTAAACCATTGCTTGAAAAAGAACTACTATGGAATAGTGCTGAATATGGCTTCTTTACAAGTGCTTATGGCTGGTTTAACGTATTCCTGCTGATGTTGCTGTGGGGAGGAATTATCCTTGATAAAATGGGGGTCAGATTCACCGGGGTTATGGCAACATCAATTATGGTTATAGGTACTGCCATAAAGTACTGGGCTATTTCAACTCATTCGCTCGACGGTCATTTACTCCTTGGAATGAAATCGCAGGTGGTGGTTGCCGGTCTGGGATTTGCTACTTTCGGGGTTGGCGTCGAAGTAGCGGGAATTACCGTTTCCAAAATAATCGTAAAATGGTTTAAGGGAAAAGAGATGGCATTGGCTATGGGACTTGAGATGGCTACAGCCCGTTTAGGTACCGCCCTGGCAATGACAACTTCTATTCCTATTGCGAGAGCACTTCATGGTGTATCAAAGCCGATTCTTGTTTGTCTTATTATGCTCTGCATTGGAATGATATCATTCATTGTTTATACTTTCATGGATAAAAAACTTGATAAGTCCGTTGTAGCAGCAGGTCAGGCATTATCCTCAGAGGAAGAGGATTCATTCCGTATGAAGGATATACTCTTCATTATAAAAAACAAAGGATGGTGGTATATAGCAATTTTGTGTGTATTGTTTTATTCGGCAGTATTCCCGTTTATTAAATATGCAACCGACCTTATGGTTAACAAGTTTCATGTTGATCAGGAACTGGCAGGAATAATTCCCGGACTTCTTCCATTCGGAACAATATTGCTTACTCCTCTTTTCGGTAATCTTTATGATCGTAAGGGCAAGGGTGCGACAATTATGATTATTGGAGCAATATTACTGATTTTTGTACATGCAATGTATTCCATTCCTTTCCTGAAGGCAACCCCGATAGCAATAATGCTCATTATCATCCTTGGAATCGGATTTTCACTCGTTCCGTCAGCAATGTGGCCTTCTGTACCTAAAATTATTCCTGAGAAACAGCTTGGAACAGCATATGCTCTTATATTCCTGATCCAGAATATAGGCCTTTCTCTCGTTCCTTTACTTATAGGATGGGTGCTTAATAAATATTGTATAACCGGTACCCGTCTGCTTGATGGCGTTCAGGTTTCAAACTACAACTACACACTCCCGATGATGATATTTACTTGTTTCGGGATTCTTGCTCTTATATTTGCATTCCTTTTGAAAAGGGAGGATAAGAAGAAAGGCTACGGACTTGAGCTTCCTAATATTAAAAAATAGACATGCAATCCAACGAATTCGAAAAAGGTAAAACCTTCAGCTTTAATGATTCAGTTGAATATTCTGAAGGCGGGATCGTAAGCAAGACAGTACTTAAAAAGGAATCCGGAAACATCTCTCTTTTTTCATTTGACAAGGGGGAAGCGCTTAGTGAACATGCAGCACCATTTGATGCCGTGATACAGGTTGTAGACGGCAAAGGTGAAGTTATAATAGGGGGGAAGTCCAATATTCTTGAGACCGGTCAGACAATCATAATGCCCGCCAATATCCCGCATGCAGTAAAAGCTGTGGAGAAATTCAAGATGGTGCTTATTATGATTAAAGCCTGAAGTTGCCGGTTACCGGTTACCGGTTACCGGTTACCGGTTATGCCATTTTTATCAGTAACGCCCTGATAATATCTGTCACATCCTCTTCCTCATCAACGGTCCTTTCAAGAATCTCGAGAATTTTGTTGTTTTTCATAAGCTCTGCAACATCTTTTTCTTTCTCAAAAAGTTCCTGAACGGCGATATAATAATATTCATCAGTTTTGTGTTCGATGTCTTTTACCCTGTCACAGGCGCGGGTAATTTCTTCCTTGTTCGCTGCAACATCATTAAGCGATTCAATACAAATCTGAATTTCAACCGCAGCAGAATAAATCATTTCTGCCATTTCCTTATAAACAGGCATGAGTTTCTTTGGTTTGTAAAGGCATATTCTCCTGCTTACACCATCTATTGAATCGACAACATCATCGATATTGGCCGTTAATTTTTGGATATCTTCCCTGTCGAAGGGAGTTATGAATGATTTATTTAAAAGTTGAAATGACTTGTCGGTGATTTCGTCACCAATATGCTCGAGTTCCTTTATCTCTTTATGTATTTTTTCATGAACCTCTGTGTCGGTGCTCGACACTAATTTTCTAAGCAGTTCAGTTGCTTTCACAAGGTTTTTTGCATCTTCTTCAAAAAGAGGATAAAAGGAATGATCCTTCGGTACAAAAAATTTAAGGATTTTATCTATGTTCATATTATTAAGATTAACAAATTAAAATGCCCAGTTAAAGAAAAAGTACATAACGCCACCAATTATCCCGGAGACAGGAATTGTTAATATCCATGCCCAGAAGATCTTTGTTGTAACTCCCCATTTTACTGCGGAGGCGCCTTTCCTTGCACCAACACCAATAATTGCTCCGGTTATTGTATGTGTTGTGCTTACAGGTATACCCAGGTAAGTCGAGCCAAATAAAGTCAGTGAACCGGCAGTTTCAGCACAGAATCCCTCAAACGGCTTTATTTTAGTTATTCTTTGTCCCATAGTTTTTACAATTCTCCAACCTCCGAACATAGTGCCGAGAGCTATTGCAGTCTGACATGATATTTTAACCCAGAATGCAATAGGTTCATCTTTTGTGGTAAGTCCTGAAACGACCATTGCTATCCAGATTATTCCCATTGATTTCTGAGCATCATTACCACCATGTCCTAAACTGAAGGCTGAAGCCGATATTAACTGAAGTCGCCGGAATAACTTATCAACGCTAAAAGGAGATAATTTCCGGAATATCCACATTATTACAGTAGAAAGAATATAAGATAAAATCATACCAATCAGCGGTGCAATGAATATAAACGCAACAATTTTAATAACACCAGCAGAAATGACAGCGCTGGGTCCTGAACTTACAATTGCTGCACCTATAAGTCCACCAACGAGAGTATGGGAAGAACTTGACGGGAATCCCCACCACCATGTAATAAGATTCCAGGTAATGGCAGCTACTAAAGCCGCTCCGATGACGGTCAGGTTAATAACATCAGGATTTACAACACCTTTTCCAATCATAGTCGCAACTTTCATAGGAAAGACTGTAAAAGCTATAAAATTGAAAAAAGCAGCCATAGTAACTGCCGCCAGTGGTGACAGCACTTTTGTTGAAACAACTGTAGCTATTGAATTAGCGGAATCATGAAAACCATTAATAAAATCAAACACGAGTGTCAATGCTACTATTACGTATAAAAATGTCATTTTCAGATATTAATAATGGTTTATTTCGAAAGGATTTTTATTATTCTGAAATGATAAGATGTTCATTTCTTTCTGTTTATGTTTAATATGACTTTAATCAGGTGTCGCAAAAGTAATTAATGAAGAACATATTTCAAAATGATAGAATATTAAGTTATTGGAACGATTTCAACATTCCTGAAAAGTATTGAACAGGTGACTATTTATTACCATTAATCACTATTTTTATATCCAAATTGTCTTAATTTTATAAATTCATAAATGTTAAATTAAATCCTATTGAATATGAGCGACATACAAAAACTTGAACCAAAACAGCTCTGGAATTTCTTTCACGAAATAACCCAGATTCCGCATCCGTCGAAAAAGGAAAAAAAGGTTGCAGATTTTGTTGTAAAATTCGGCAAAGAGCATAAGCTTGAAACCATTGTTGATAAAGTAGGTAATGTAATTATAAGGAAACCGGCAACAAAGGGAATGGAGAAGCGTAAAGGAATTATACTCCAGACTCATCTTGATATGGTTCCTCAAAAAAACAGCGACAAGAAACATGATTTTGAAAAGGATCCTATTCAAACCATTATTGACGGTGACTGGGTAAAGGCCAACGGTACAACTCTCGGATCAGATAATGGCATCGGGGTGGCAGCTGCACTTTCAGTCCTGGCTTCAAAGGATATTCCACATGGTCCGCTGGAGGCACTTTTTACGATTGATGAAGAAACCGGTATGACTGGAGCCTTTGGTATTAAGCCCGGCCTTTTGAAAGGAGATATACTCATGAATCTCGATTCTGAGGATGAAGGTGAACTTTATGTCGGATGCGCCGGTGGAATTGATGTAAGTATTTCCAAGAAATATACAGAGGAGAAAGCTCCACGGGGAATGACGGCATACAGGGTGATTGCTAAAGGTTTAAGAGGCGGCCATTCAGGAGTTGATATCCATCTTGGCAGGGCAAACTCAAACAAGGTAATGTTCAGGTTTCTTATGCAGGCTGAATCAGATTTTGGCATCAGACTGGCTGAAGCGGCTGGCGGAGACCTCCGTAATGCTATTCCGCGCGAATCATATTCTGTTTTACTGGTAGCAAATGCAAAAGCTAAAGCATTTGAAAAGTTTGTCAGGGGCTACGATAAAATGTATAAGGCAGAATTTGCAGAGACCGAACCAACACTTTCATTCACTTGTAAAAAGTGTGATACTCCTGTAAAAGTAATGAGCAAGGCAGATCAGTTCAGGATCATCCGTGCGGTTTTTGCTTGTCCCAATGGTGTCGTGCGAATGAGCCAGGCGATGAAAGGACTGGTCGAAACATCAAATAACCTGGCAATAGTCAGATGCATGGGTGGTAAATTTGTAGCTCACAACCTGACACGCAGTTCAGTCGACTCTTCAAAGGAATCAACAGCATGGAGAATTGCAGCAGTTTTTCAGCTTATTGATGCTAAAGTAACCATGACAGGAAGTTATCCCGGATGGAAACCCAATATGGATTCAGCCATCCTTAAGGTAACAAGTAATGTCTATAAGAAAAAATTCGGAAACACCCCTGAAATAAAGGCTATACATGCAGGACTGGAATGCGGATTACTGGGTGGTGTTTACCCGAACCTCGATATGATATCATTCGGACCTACAATCAAGTTTCCTCACTCTCCGGATGAAAAAGTAAACATCCCTTCAGTTAAGAAATTCTATGATTTTTTGTGTGAAACGCTGAAACAGGCACCGGTAAAATAAATTACCTCACTCCAAGTGGGGATGAGGTCTTCAATCGACTTTTATTTCTACCAGCACATCATCCTTCATAACATTGGTGTTAGCTTTCGCTGTAACCTTTATTACCCTACCGTTTACAGGCGACAGTATCTCATTTTGCATCTTCATCGCTTCAAGGATGACAAGAGGTTCTCCGCGCAAAACACCAGATCCCTCTCTCACGAGGACATCTATGATTTTACCGGGCATAGGAGCTTTAATTATTTCCTGTTCAATTTTGCCTTTTTTTGTGCTCAGAACCTTCATTCTCTGAAGTGAAAAGGGAGTCTCCACAGTGAAAGTATAGCTGATATCATTAAAAAGGATTTCATATTTATTCTGGCGCGATCTGACAATTTCTACCGGGTATTTACGGTTTTTCCACAGAATATAGGTGCCGAATTTTTCATCAGCTTTAAGCTGTACTATATAATCCCTTTTACCGATTCGGATTTTATTCTTCAGCGGCAGAGAAAAACTGAATTTTCTGTTCTCTGAAGAGAGGGCATAGAGCTTATCTATCCGGAGTTTATCGTTCATTATATTCCGCTGATTTAAAATTGATTGATTCGTTTATTCAGAAGCCAGGGGCTCATTTCCTTACCGTTTTCAAAATCAACATTTATACTGTCTTCCTGCAGATTCTCTTCAACAAACAGCTTTGTCGCCAGCCAGGCAGCCAGCATCTGCTCATATTCACTGTTGAAATAATATTTATCAAGATCCTTTTCTATAAACGCTGTTGTGAAATTGCCATCCTGGAATTTCTGGTTGCGGACAAGCATCCTGAAGAAGGGGAGGGTTGTTTTTGTCCCTTTTATCCATACTTTATCGAGAGCCTGCTTGCAGTTCTTCAAAGCTTCTTTCCGATCCTTCCCGCTGACTATAAGTTTAGCAATCATGGAATCATAGCTTGATAGAATTGTGGATCCTGCCTGTATCCCGGTGTCGACCCTGACGTATGAGTCAGTCGGCATGTAGAGGTTTTCAACACGTCCCGGGACAGGAGCAAAGCCGGCCTGTACATCTTCGGCATTAATCCTGCACTCTATGGCCCAGCCGGTAAACTTAATATCTTCCTGACGCATTTTCAATTCTTCACCGCTGGCAATCCTTATCTGCTGCTCAATCAGATCAATTCCGGTTACTACTTCAGTAACAGTATGTTCAACCTGGATTCTGGTATTCATTTCCATGAAATAGAAATTTTTATCCGAATCAAGGAGAAATTCCACTGTGCCTGCAGAGTAGTATTTAACACTCTTTGCAATCTGAACAGCCATCTTACCCATCTTATTTCTGAGCTTACCGTCAAGGGCGCCGGAGGGTGCCTCCTCGAGGAGCTTCTGATGTTTACGCTGAATGGAACACTCTCTTTCACCGAGATGGATTACGTTACCTTTTGTGTCACCAAGTATTTGAAATTCAATGTGTTTAGGGTTTTCAATATACTTTTCGATGAAAACTGAAGGATCATTAAAAGCTTTCTCAGCCTCCTTGCTGGCAATAACAAACATTTTTTCCATCTCCTCAGGTTTCCGTACAATCCTCATTCCCCTTCCTCCGCCACCTGATGCAGCTTTTATTATTACCGGATAACCTATTTTGTCTGCTATTGCTGCAGCCTCTTCTTCATCGGAAATATTACCTTCACTACCTACAGCCATAGGGATTTTGTTTGCCAGTGCTATTCTTCTGGCAATAGTTTTATTTCCCATTTTATAAATTGAATCAGGAGAAGGCCCGATAAAAATAATTTTATTATCAATGCATTTATCAGCAAAATAAGCATTTTCAGCAAGAAAGCCGTAACCCGGATGGAGTGCATTTGCTCCTGTCTTTAGTGCTATTTCAACAAGTTTATCTATATCAAGAAATACCGGTATTTCGGAAATGTCCTCACTGTTATCATATACCTCGTCGGCAAATGAAAGATACATTGCGTTAGCTTCAACCGCGGTTTTAATAGCTACAGTTCTGATCTTCATCAGTCGGGCTGTTTTCATTATCCGTATCGCTATCTCGCCCCTGTTCGCTATTAGTATCTTTTTAATTTTCATTTTTCTGTATTTTATCATTGACCCAGTCTTAACCCCCCGCCGTCGCGGGCAGGCTCTCCAGGGAGGGGAATCGGATTTTTATTCCATTGCACCTGTAGCCGTATACCGTTGTAGCCATTATAATGGCATATTCCCATGTTTCCTTGATGGCACCTTTACCCATTTGTTGCTTAATGCACTGAAGGCAGAGATTATCTTTTTCCTTGTAACTGCCGGATCTATTACCTCATCAATATAGCCGAGTTCATCGGCAATAAATGGATTTGCTATTTTGTCACGGTACTTTTTCACCAGCTCTTTCTTCATTTCTACCGGGTTTTTAGATTCGGCCAGCTCCTTGCGATAGAGGATTGCCACAGCTCCGTCAGGTCCCATAACTGCTATTTCAGCTGTAGGCCATGCAAAGCTGAAATCACCACCAAGACTTTTGCTGTTCATAACTATAAATGCCCCGCCATAGGCTTTCCTGATAATGACTGTTATCCTTGGGACTGTTGCTTCACTATAAGCGAACAGTAATTTTGCGCCATGCCGTATTATGCCAGCATGCTCCTGATCCTTACCAGGGAGGAAGCCCGGAACATCCTCGAGTGTCAGTATGGGGATGTTGAATGCATCACAGAACCGGATGAACCTGGCGCCCTTTGTTGATGAATCAATATCGAGGACGCCTGCAAGAACTTTTGGCTGGTTGGCAACTATAGCTATTGTTTTTCCTTTTAGCCTTGCAAATCCCGTAACAAGGTTTGGCGCATATAGTTCTGCCGTTTCGAAAAAGCTGTTTTTATCAACTATAAGATTAATTATGTCTTTTACATCATAAGCCTTGTTCGGATCATCGGGTACAATATCACGTAATTTTTCATTAATGTCGGGAGTTGAACCGTCATCGGCAACCACCGGAGGATTCTCCACGTTGTTTGACGGGAGATAAGCCAGAAATTTCTTCAGGGCCAGGATTGTATTCTCCTCATCATCATAGATCATATGAGCCACTCCGCTTTTTCGGCCATGGACCTCAGCGCCACCAAGTTCCTCCAGTGTAACATCTTCATTCAGAACCTCCTTGACAACATTGGGTCCGGTTACAAACATGTAGCTGGTATGGTTAACCATGAAAACGAAATCGGTGAGGGCAGGGGAGTAAACTGCGCCGCCTGCTGCGGGTCCCATAATTACGCATAGCTGAGGAATGATGCCGGAAGAATGGATAATGTTATGGAAAATAGCGGCGTAACCACTTAGACTTGCAACTCCTTCCTGAATCCTTGCACCTCCGGAATCCATCATACCTATTATCGGAGTACCCATTTTAAGGGCCATCTCCTGTATCTTTGCTATCTTCTTCGCATGAACGTGACCAAGTGATCCGCCCATTATAGTGAAATCCTGGGCAAAGGCAAATACCAGCCTTCCGTTTACTTTTCCATGACCAACGATAACACCGTCACCATACGTCCGCTCCACAGTGCCGAATTCAACCGGCATGTTGGCAGGTGTGACAAAAGCATCAATCTCCTCAAATGTTCCGGAATCGAAAAGCAGGTTTATACGCTCCTGAGCTGTAAGCTTACCTTTTGAATGTTGCTTTTCTGCCTGTTTACGGCTGTACTGTTTTTTTAATGCTTCCTGCCGTTCAATGAAAGCTTTATAACTCTTACCCGAGAGATCCATATCCTGTGATGTTTAATTAAATATCAGAAAAAAGTTAATATTCAAAATGAAAGATATCTTTTTCCCCGGAATTTTTTAGGGTTCAAAAATAGTCAATCCATGAGCAATTCCAAAAAAAACTTCGACCGGATATTAGAAATATTTTATATATATAAGAATATCAGACTAATATAAGTATATCAAATTCGAACGGAAAATATTCAGGTTATTGATTCTTCTTTAATTCTGCTTTTATAAGTGCTGATTCTTTCAGCATTATCACAAAAGCCAAAGCTGCAAATGAAAGGACTACAAAAGCAATAAGAAAAACCGGTAAATATATTTTATTATTAATACTCATACCTGTAACCATAATCATCCCGCTGACCTGCCCGACCCATAAAAGCAGACCCTGTGACGTCGACTCAGGTGCAGGAGCTGAAACCTCTGCTGCATACTGAAAACCTATTGGTCCGGCGCTCATTACAAAGAAACCAAGTATAAAGGAAGAGATTAATGCAACTGTATAAGCAGCATGTGGATTAACACCATAACCTCCGGTAAGGAACGGTGCAAATGCTATCCCGGCAAGACCCGGAATCATTCCTGAAATGCATATTACCAGAAATAGTTTTCTTTTTTTATAAAGGTCGGATAAAATAGGAATAATTACTGCTCCGATTATTCCTCCTATCAGCATCAAACCGCCTATCATGCCATCCGAATCATCTACTCCAAGATAATTTGCAATAGAGTCGACCATCGAGCTTATGGCATTGAATATTCCGAGACCGATAGTAAACAGGATGATCATTGCCCACATATCCCTGAGGCGGAAAATATGCTTAAGTCCCTGGATAAAATTTATCCTTACCCACGGTTCATCTGAAGGCGGGTTTGCCGGTCTCTCTTTAAGCAGAAGAATTCCAATCACTGAGGCAGCGATTGTAATTATGCCATATATCTTCAGCATGCTGCCGATCCCATTGCCATAACCAGGATCTGAAGAAGAGGAAACTATCAGCATTGGTGTAATGATCATAGCAGCCATGATTCCTATGTATTGCGCCAGTGTTGCCAGTCCGGTTGCTATAGCTCTCTCTTTTACAGGGAACCATCGTGCTGCAACTGCCGTTGATGCATTTATTACGAATGGTTGCGCCATTGCAAGAAAAATCTGGCCTATCAGAACCATTGAAAAAGAATTGCCGGAAAGTCCCTTGAATGCAGCGCCTATAATCATCAGTACGGCACCGAGACCAACTCCTTTTACAATTCCATAAGTATCAATAAAATATGATGCCGGGATGCATACGATCAGGTAAATCAGCATATAAGAAGAGGCCAGAAAATCGACATTGAAGAATGATGCAGGATTAAATTTTCCGTTATAGTAAACGTCAGCAGCCCTGGCAATTGGTGCATGTGTAAGCCACTGTACCTGTACCATCATTGTGATCATCATAAGGGCCGAAAGAACTACCCAGCGGTACTTTGACAATTGAATTTGTTCCATTTATTCAGATATTGGTCTTTTTTGGTTTGTAGAGTCCTTCTGCCCTGGATCCAAGCAAGCCTGCTTTAAGCATCGAATCGCTTGCCTTATAAAGTTTTTTGATCATTTTACCTGTAACTACCGGAAAGTGATGAAGAGATTCAATTTTATCACCGATATATTCGAGGTCTTCATCAGTAGTTTCCCAGTGGCGTGAACTGAAATATGTAAGATTGAACGGGAGAGAATAGGACCTGAGTGACTTTTCGCCATCAATATTGAAGAAAAAATCATAATACGACATGATAAGTTCACGGAGAGACCTGTATACAGGTTCCCTGAATCGAAGGGATGTGAAATTCGATTTTGCGACTGCTCCCCAGTGCCCATCCACTTTAAAAACTGCAATAACATGATCATCGTCATTTACTGCCCTCATATCGACAATAAAAGGTTTATATCCAATGAATTGTAACGCAGCCGATGCAAACAGTGCACCCTCGAAGCAATGAGCTGAGCGGCTCTTCATCACCCACCTTGGCGACCTGCATTCGTAATTAGGATTATAATCGATTGAATCAAGAAACGATTGTATCTTATCGGGATTATCCAGAGTCTTCAGGAATTTAATTTCATCTTTGGTCCAATCCATAATTTTTAAATTGCTTTGTTTTCCTCAAACCTCAGACCTCACACCTCATACCATTTCAGATCATGTTCCGGATTATCTGCTGCATCTGCCCATACTGCTCCTCCATGCTGTTTAAAAGTGTAAGTTGGACACTTGTTCTTTCAAGGTTATGGTGCTCATGATGGATCTTATAATAATTATCACCGTCAATATAATCGGTGAGAAAACGAAGAGCCTGGGTATAGGTTATCAGCCGCGGTGCAAATGCAAGATACTCTTTTTCAACACTGTTAAGAGTACTCCTTGTTTCAGTCAGGTAACCCAATGCGTAAGCTTCAAAAAGCCTGATATCCATTTTTACCTTTGTAAGGTCTGTTTCATCTTCGGTTGCATTGTTTGCTGCAGTCCTTATTGCATCACCGAAATCATAATGAACATACCCGGGCATCACCGTATCGAGGTCAATTATACATAAAGCCTTATCATTTTCATCAAAAAGAATATTATTAAACTTGGTATCGTTATGAGTTATCCTGACTGGTATCTTACCCTCTTTTCCAAGCTTCAGAATAATTTTCATAGCATCAGCCCTTTTTAAAACGGCAGCTATTTCATTACCAACATTTTTTACTCTTCCGGCAGGATCTGCTTTTACAACACTGTAAAATGTTTCAAGGCGTTTTTCAACATCATGAAAGAAAGGAATTGTTTCGTAAAGCGGTTCTCCCGGAAGGTCGGAAAGCATAGCCTGAAACCGTCCTATTGCTTTTCCTCCCTCGAAAGCTTTATCAGGTGTATCAACTATATTGTATGAATGGTGATTCGAAATGAATAAGTACATCCGCCAGTAATTACCTGTCTTATCAACAATCCAGCTTCTGCCGTCAATTGCCGGAATTAATCTGAGACATTCTCTTTTAATATCCGAGCCAGGTATCGCGCTGATCTTTTTTCTCAGGTGAACAGTAACTCTTTCGATATTATGCTGAAGTTCAGGTATATTCCTGAAAATCCTGTTATTAAGCTTTTGAAGGATATAGTCATCCTTATCCTTCTCAACAGTTTCAATATGGAAAGTGTCATGAATATGTCCACTGCCTGAAGGTTCCCCTTTTGAAAAAGTACCTTCGGTTTTGAAGCAATCAAATATCTCTTTCAGATTATGATCCATTTTTTAATCCTGCTTTATGTCCTATAAAAGCATAATACATTATTACCAGATAGCAAGGAATGCACATCCAATAGGCTGTCTGGGTTGAGAAATTGACTGCAAGTTTGCCATAGAGAAGGGGAAGCACTGCACCGCCTGCAATTGCCATTATCAGAAGAGCAGATCCGGTTTTTGTAAACCTGCCCAGCCCATTTAGAGCCAATGGCCACATTGCCGGCCATACCAGTGCATTGGCCAGACCAAGGAAAGCGACAAACAAAACTGTGACCGGAAGTACAAGTTGCAGGGGTTGGAACGTGACAAGATCAATGAATGGCATAGTGAAAACCTTCCCCGCTGGGGTAAGTATCGCACCAAGTGAAAATATAACTCCGAGTATTGTGCATATTTTAAGTGCTGTGACCTGTTTAAGGTATTTCGGAATAAAAATAATACCCATCAGATATCCGAGTATCATGCTGAGTAATGTAAGTGATGTATAATACTTAGCCGACTCCATCGGTATTTTTAGTGATTGCCCATACCTGATGATTGTGTCTCCGGCGATCACCTCAACACCAACATAAAAGAAGAGGGCAATAACTCCCAGGATCAGATGCGGAAACTGCCAGATACTTGTTTTTTTTATGTTTGATTCCCCGACAGTCTCATCCTCTGAATCTGTGTCAACTTCCGGAAGATGGGCAAACTTCAGCAGCAGACCGAGAACAACCAGAATAATGGCCATAACTATATATGGCATAATTACTCTCAGAGCAAGTTCATCAAGAATTAAGGACCTCGAAGCTGCATCTGCAACCTGTGCAAGTTTCTCTTCGAGGATATGTGAATCTTTAAGAATAATGCTGGCAAGTATTATGGGTGCAATTGCTCCGGCAAATTTATTTGCAATGCCCATTATGCTGATTCTTTTTGCAGCACTTTCACGTGGACCGATAATCGTAATATAAGGGTTTGATGCAGTCTGAAGAAGTGCCATCCCTGTACCCTCAATGAAAAGACCTGTAAGAAAGAGTCCGAAAGTCCTTGTCAGTGCAGCGGGGATAAAAATTAGCGCACCCACTGCCATGATCCATAATCCTACGGACATTCCATTTTTAAATCCTATTTTTTTCAGAAGAGCCGATGAAGGCAGAGCCATCACAAGGTAGGAGATATAGAAAGCGGCGGTCACAAAATATGCCTGGAAGTCATTTAATTCGCAGGCAGTCCGGAGAAACGGGATTAGAATTCCATTGAGCCAGGTGACAAAACCGAAAATAAAAAAGAAAAGTCCGATGATAGTTATTGAAAAGATGTAGTCTTTCCTGCTTATCATGTCCGAAGTGGTGCTGGTTGCCATAATGAAACTTTTTCTGAATTAATTATTCTGTGAAGGATTCAAATCTAATGTTTTTATCTAATGCTGCAAAGAAATACTTAGTTGTTTTTTTAGTTCAAAATTTATAGAACTTAGAATAAATTTCTTAATTTTGTACTTCTTAAATATATTAGACAAAAAATATGATGACCCAGGATAAAAGAAACAGGGAACTGATAGAAGAAACCGGTAAGGTTTTTGAAAAATTTGGACTTACACCTATGCAGGGACGGGTTGTAGCGTGCTTTACATTAAGTGATCCACCTGAGAAGACTTTTGATGAGCTTGTGAAATATTTCAAAGCAAGTAAGAGCTCCATAAGCAACTCTCTTAACTTCCTGCTTCATAATAAAATTATTGATTATAAAACTTTCTCGACAGACAGAAAGAGATATTTTTTTATTACAGACTCATTCTTCCGAATTTATTTTGAGAAAGTCATTGAAAATGTAAAGGAACTTAAAACCTATGCATTCAGGACCGTTTCGATGCGAACCCCGGAATATCCTGATGTTAATGAGAAAATCCTGACATGGATCGAAAATGCCAACCTGTTTCAGGAGGCGCTGGAAAAAGTAATGAACGACCTCAAAAAGGAATCAATCGAATAATCAATTTTCAGGAGGGTCTGAATGATGAATATATCACATATCCAATTGTGGTTCCTGTGTAGTACGGGACTTTTCCCTTGATTTAGCTCCAAGATACCCACCGTGATGCCTCTTTGCATAGTCACCTGCATTGAATCCTATTTTTTCCATCATAAGAACAACAAGCGCATCTCCAATTACCGTAAAAACAGTTGTTGAAGTAGTTGGTGTAAGTCCGAGGGGACAAACTTCTGCCGGTGCCCCGGTCAGAATAAAACTGGCTGCCTTTTGTGCAAGGGGACTTTCAGGATTACCTGTCATTACTATCACTGGAATCAATGGGTAAAGATTATTTTTCAGATCAATTAATTCAATAATTTCTCTTGTCTTGCCGGAATTAGATATTACAAGCAGTACATCATTTTCCTGTAATATTCCCAGGTCACCGTGCTGTGCTTCACTTGGGTGTAAAAATACGGAAGGTGTACCGGTTGAACTGAATGTTGTAGCAATATTATGGGCTATCTGACCAGCCTTTCCCATTCCTGAAGTTATCAGTTTCCCTTTTTTCTGATGAACATGCTGGTGGATAATTTCGATTGCCTTTGAAAACTCTTCTGTTACGGGTATCTTATTAATTGCTGATGCTTCAGTATTAAATATCTTCCTGATTTTTTCTTCCATGGATGACTTATAACTAAATAATTGCTAAAGTTATTAAAAAATCAATGTTAAAATGTTTAATTGTTTTCCATGTATGATCACTTTTATAAAAAAAGATATTATATTTTTGTCATGATTCTTTAACTTGCAATATGTTTAGACACACTGCTGCAATCGGGGCTGATATCGGAAGATTTTCATTTGACGTGGCTGTAGTTAACTTTGGAGGCGAGGTTATCACCAGAAAATCATTTCCTTTCGAACATGCCAATACTAAGGATTCCCTGATTTCAAAACTTGTTAAAGCTATTGCAGGAATTCGATTATCTGTAGCGACTTTAGGTATAAATCCTATTTGTATCGGGATATCCGTAAAAGGGTTTATCGACCATCATGACGGCATTGTATTGGGTCCCGATCATGGTATTAAAGGATGGACAAATGTGCCTCTTTCGAAAATCATTAATAAAGAGACAGGACTTCCGACTTATGTTGGTAACGATGCTAACCTGATGACAATTGCCGAGCACAGGTTTGGCGTTGCAAAAGATTTTAATAACGTTGTATTTGTTGGATTGCGAACAACCGGGATCGGCGGAGGAATTATCATTAATGGCAATTTATACAGAGGTGTCAACAATGCAGGGGGAGAGATTGGACAGATGATTATTAATTATCGCGATGGGTTGAGCGATAAAGGAATAAGGGGATCATTTGAACATTTTGCCTGCGCAACCGCCCTGGTCAGACGTTATACAGAGATAATTAAACAATCTGCTTCAACAGGCCATAAAATACCATCATGCAAGGAGATCTTTGAACTGAGCTATCAAAATGAAAAGGCTGCCGTCAAAGCGGTAAAGGAAAATGCAGAAATTGTCGGAATAGGACTTGCCAATCTCATAACCATTTTTGCACCTGAGATTATTGTTATTGGTGGAGGGATGGCTGAAGCAAGGGATTCATATATTGAAATGATCAAAGAAAGTGCTTTTGCCAATTCTCTTGAAAACTGCAGGTCGGAGGTACGAATAGAAAGAGCCAAACTTGGATTTAACGCTTCACTTCTGGGCAGCGCATATTACAGCATGCTGAGACTTGCCGGGAATTCAATTTAAGGAATTCAACAAATAAAGTGAACCCTTTTTAAGCCAGACCAGATACCCACTGAACTTTAACCGTACATGAAACATAATACCTTATTTGTAATTCTTATTCTGACCATTTCCTTTCCGGTATATGGACAAGTGATACAAAAGGATCAACCTGTAAAGCCATCAGACCTTAAAGCATGGATATCTTTTCTTGCTTCTGATGCAATGAGAGGCCGTGCCAATGGTTCTCCAGAAATGAAAACAGCGGCTTTCTGGATAACGGATAAATTTAAAGAAGAGGATGTAAAACCATTTGCTCAAGACGGGGAGTATATTCAGAATTATTCTGTAACAGCAAGGCAAAGAACCATTAATGAGAGAAATGTAATAGGAGTGATTCCCGGAACAGATCCGGACCTTAAAAATCAGTATATCGTTTTAAGCGCACATTTCGATCATGTTGGCGTAAGTAGAGCAGTTGAAGGAGATTCGATATATAACGGCGCTGATGATAACGCTTCAGGTGTATGTGCTCTGATAGGTATAGCCAAAGCAATTAAAGAATCCGGACTAAATCCTGGCAGAACTATTGTTTTTGCTGCTTTCAGCGGCGAAGAATATGGGATGAGAGGCTCAAGATATTTTGTTGCAAATTCACCTGTCCCTGTGAAGGATATCTATGCTGATATCAACTTCGAAATGATCGGGCACTCCGAATACCTTGGCAGGAATAAATATTATATGACCGGATGCTCAGTATCCAATCTGGATGATGTAATAAAAGAAAATGACAAAAAGTCGAATTTTCTACTGGTTGATACCATAACAATGGCGAATAGTCTTTTCTATGCTTCTGACAATATAGCATTTTCAAGAATATCTGCCACCGGAGGTATTGCAACAGGAGTTCCAAGTGGAACATTTGCCACCAGTACTATGGCCCCCTATCTTCATACACCGTCAGATGAAGCTTCTTTGTTTGATTTTGAAAATATGGCAGGACTTGTCAATCACTTTGGGGATATGGTACTCTGGTTATCTCATTATAAGGGAGAAATAAAGTGGACTGATTCAAGGTTTGCAAAGCCAGAATAATCTTTGAAAATAAAATGAACGCAATTGTATCAAATATAACTGATACTAAAAAAAACAGTAAATCCCAGGTGGTTATAATAATAGCCGCCTTTCTTTCGCTCCTGGCAATAGTTGGTTTTGCACTTTACGGACTTCCCTTCTTTTATGATTTTTATATAAAGGAATTTGGATGGTCACGTACTGTTGTAACATCCGGGAACGCTTTTGGTAAAATTCTTGTAGCTCCATTATTCGGATTCATTGCGGGCTGGATCATAGACCGTTATGGTCCAAGACGAATGATGATCGCCGGTGCTTTTTTAACATGTCTGGCTCTTGTAGGACTAAGCCAGATGAAGTCGCTCGGATTATTTTACCTCAGTTATGTTTTTGTTGCAATAGGATATGTTTTCGGAGGTCCCTTACCATGCCAGGTTCTTATATCCAGATGGTTTACTAAAAACAGGGGCAAGGCAATGGGAATTGCATACCTTGGTATTGGTACAGGCTTTGCAATTGTTCCCCAGATAGCCGCAGGACTTGAAAAGAATGTTGGTTGGAGCCTTGCATTGATATCTCTTGGTCTTTTGATAGTCATTATTGCGCTACCTCTTCTGTTCTTTATAAAGGATTCTCCATCAGGTCAGGTATCTGCTGTTATTAAACCGAAACCGGGTGTGAATATAAAAAGCATTCTGAAGAATCCGAACTTTTACCTTCTTGCTGTTGGTAGTATGTTATCGATAGCGGCTGTCGGAGGCATTAATCAGCATTTTAAACTTTATCTCCGCGACCTCAGTTTTACACAGGCACAGGCTGCAAACGTCATTTCTCTTGTCGCAATTATGAGCCTTCTTGGAAGAGTGCTGATGGGATGGCTTGCGGATCTGTTCCCGCGTAAATACGTAATGATTTTTATTTATCTCCTTGTCGGTACCGGAATTCCCTTGCTTCTGCTTCCCGATTTCCCGGGACGACTTTATGTTTTTGCAGTTATTTTCGGTATTGGTCTGGGAGGAGACTACATGATTATCCCTTTGATCGCAGGTGATCTTTTTGGTATCCGTGTTCTCGGACGTGTTATGGGTATAATTCTGGTTGCCGACGGTATAGCAGAGGCAGGAATGCCTATGCTCGTAGGCTGGTTATATAAGGCCGGAGGCAATACCTATACTATTGGATTTATTGTCCTAATTTGCGTTGCACTTTTTGGAGCTTTAATTGTTTCTTTTCTGCCCGGGAAAAAAATTATTCCAGTATCCTACCTTTCTCCAGAATAATGTTCCGGTTTGCAAAATCCGACATCTTTGCATCATGAGTAACCAGTATGACGGTTCCCTTGTTTGCATTAAAATCGTTTATAAGGGATAATAATATTGTGCTGTTAACTGGATCCAGGTTTCCGGTTGGCTCGTCAGCAAGAAGTATTTCAGGATCTGATATTATTGCCCTTATAAAAGCTGTTCTTTGTTTTTCACCCACACTTAATTCTGACGGATATTTACTTTTCATTTCAGAAAGAGAGCATTTACCCAGGTAGTAATCTATTTTTTCAAAATGTTTTTTGTCATAACAGGCAAGCTTGATATTATCGGTAACAGTAAGATAGGGCATGAGATAAAATTGCTGAAACATAAAACCAAGATCCTTCCTTCTATAGTGGTTCAGACTCCTGTCAGACTGATGATATATCTCATTTCCTCTGTACAATATCATTCCCGAATCAGGATGTATAAGTCCCCCGATAATATAAAGTAATGTTGATTTACCTGCCCCGCTTGATCCCACGACAGTACAAAAATCACCTTTCTCAATTTTAAGGGAGATGTCTTTAAGTGCAGTGAATGTTTTAGTTCCTTTTGTATAAATTTTCGAAATATCTTTTAGTTCGATCATTTCAATATGAAATTAATATTCTTCACCAAGAATCTTTGCAGCGTCCATCTTTGAAGCGAGAAGTGCCGGAATCCATCCGCTCAACATCCAGAGAACAGGGAAAATAATTATGCTGTAATAAAAAAGCTGCCAGATAGGCCTGATGCTGAAAGCTGTAAAACTGAAAATCACGCTCCCAAAATACTTTGCAACAAAACTGCCGGCAAAAAAGCCAATTATTGCTCCGGCGAGGCCCAGAATAAATGCTTTTGAAAGTATCATAAAAAGAATATTCTTTGTACTGGTACCCATAGCCTTTAGAAGACCAATTTCATATCGCCTTAAGATTATGTTTTGATAGAATAATAATCCGGTTATAAACAGACAGGCAATCACGACGAATGGGATAATAAATGCTCCGTACTTATTCATCATCAGGCGCTGATTTTCGCGGGCATCTGCAATGCTGCTCAATTCCGTTACCTCCAGATCGGGGAAGATCAACTGTACCTGTTTCCTTGCATTTTTAATCCGTCCGTCCTTGCATACGCAACCAAGAGCTTCAATCTTATTGATTTCTCCTTTCATTCCCACCAGATTCTGCAGGTCCTCCAGGTTGAATGCAACACCCTGATCAATCATTCCCTGACCCTCTTCAAGCCTTTCGGATATTTTAAAACTGTACTGTTTTCCATCTTTTCCTTTTATTGTAAAAGGCATATTTTCCGGAATATTTCTGGCTATAAGGGCACCGATATGAACACTGTTCTTTTGTACATCAAATCCCATAGTTTCCTGCATTGGAAGGAATCTTTGCATAGCCTCATCTTTATAACCCAGCAGCACAATCTGATGTGAAGACCCGTTAGGATCAATCCAATCCGGATATTTAAGTTGTAATATACCGGTGAGGTGTCGTACTGCATCAAACGTTTTTGAATCCGCCAGGGAATCCACGTATTGTTCAGGGAATGATAATGTGTTATTAATTGAAAAAAAGTCAATAAGGTTCGTGCCTTTTGGAAAAATGTAAAGGTTGAGACCCTGTTCCCGCATTATCTTTCTTGTCTCATTTTCACTAGCCTTGCTCAAAGTAAAAATTGCTACCGAAACGGTACTGGCTATCACTGCGGTTATTAATATAATCAGAGACGTTCCTTTACGGAATAATAATTCTTTTATGACTAACCTTAATGGATTCATAATTAATGATTCTTTTTTCTGCGGAGAAAATAAACTGTCAATAATGCAACAGTCAATAAAATAATTGTTCCGGTAATTGTAACTGAGATGGCTAAGGATTTATCATCTTTTATCTCTGTTTTTACCGGCTGATATGTATTCAATCCGTCACGCTGGTCAGTAAGCCATTTGGGCAAAGGCCTGTTTGTTGAAAGTGAATCATATGATAATGTATCCTGCTCCATTTCAGAGATGAATTAATGATGGGTTCTCATCCAGAATTTTGTTTACAAGAGCGGGTGATGGATTTTCCCAGTCATTGGTAAAGAGAATATCTGTACCCGGGAGATTATCCTGAATAAGACAGCTGCAGTCAGCAGTAAGAAAATTGATCATGAGGTTTATATTTTCTTCGGTAATGCCCTTTGCCACCAAAGGTTCAAGGGCTTTAAACCTTCCGAAAATGCCAAAAAGCATAGGCTCATTTATGAATTTAAGGTCGCTTTCAACATTCAGGAGCATTGATACAAAATGTTTTTCCTCCTTGCTGTTCCTGCTAAGTTCAACTTCAGATATGATGACGCCGAAAGGGGAGGAGCCAATTGTTTTTTTTACAAGCTGTAAATATTGTTCATCCTTGATGGCATTGTCAGTTTTAAGAAAAAGAAGGACACACAGCTTTCCGGACATTATTTCTTTTGCAATCTTCTCCCGAAGGGGGGAAACAGTCAGATTTTCCAGATCTTTTTCGTCAGTATATTTTGAGAATTGACGGTTGTTATAATTTAAAGTATAAAAAGGCTTATCGATATCTTCTTTTAATATGGTCCTGACCTGAATATTAGCTGTTTTTACCTTGTTACTTATTCTTGTACTGATCTGTTTTGACTCCTCCGACAATTGCGATTTGTAATAATATACGAGAGTATATTGACCGGGCACTGTATTAAGCAGTACCCACTCCGAAACTTTTGTGGTGCAGAATAGACCTGCCAGGCCTGAAAGAATTAAGAATTTAACCAACAATATTTTCATCACCGGAATATTTATTGTAATGCAATTTTTTCCTGAATAATCTCGATACCTGATATAAGTGTATTGCCTTTCACGGGATTTAGATCAATTTTCAGAGTCTTTCCTGCTTTAATTCCATAAAACGATTTAATGATCTCCTTATCACATTTACCTGCTTCATTCACGATATCAAAGTTTTCAAGCAATGATTTGTTCTGGATCTTTAAATTAATTACACGCTCACCAGGCTGTTTGTTTTCGAGTTCAGAAAAATATAGGTTAACTCTATAGATGGACTCAGGGACATCTTTTTCTTTTGATAAAGTGATTTCCAGCGACCTGAGTCCTCCGACGGCACTGGAACTTACCCAGGGTGTGCTTTCTGAAATAACAGATGTGGGATCTTTTCTGATAGTGAAATAATCGACAGTATCGATGCTAACTGGTATATCAGATGCCGCCGCTCCACCATTGGGGAATTCAATCCAGAGAATGTTTTTGTCAGAAGTTCTGTCTCCCGGAGCATTCATATTAAGCCCTATTTGTTTTATTTGTTTTCCGCTCCATTTATAATTGCTGTTTGTCCAGTATGACATCCATGGCATATAAATCAATGCCAGTGAAGTCTGATTCTGATAGGGGCACTGGCAGGTTCTGGTATAGTCGGGTGAATTCAGCACTCCGTCAGCTACTATCAGGTTAGTTGAGCAGCTTGCTTTCCAGCCCCCAAGGCTCCCTGTACCTTCAAATACATCGAGGTTAACAAAACCTGCTGACGCAGACCGAAAGGTTAACAGATGCTCACTTGCAGCAATGATACCGCATCCATATTCGCGTTTGAAGCTCCATTTTAACTCTTCATTCGTTATCGGATCCATTTCGAGGATGGGATCCCCGGATAAAAGATAAAAACCTGATCCATTGATAATTATTTTATCATTATAGATTATCGGCGGGTTGTTATATCTCAAAGATTTATCCCAGGTTTTTTCTTTGGTAATTACATTATAAACGATCATCCTGTTCCCTTCCTCACCATTCAGCATGTCGCCTGAGGGACGAGTAGCCTGCAATAGAAGCTTATGTTCAGTTGAATATCCCAGCCAGGTTCCAAATATATCTTTATTCTCCTCAAAGATTTTTTTCCCTGTCCTTATATCCAGGTATAGCAGTCTCGATCCTTCCGGAAGAGGTTCTCCTCTTCTTCTGAGTTTAGTCTCATGATACTGGGGTAATTTATCGAGACAGAACAGTATACCATCACCGGCTATTATGGAATTATGAATAAATCCGAAATTAGCGGGGACGCTCCATAACTTTTTACCGCTGAATCTGTCGAGTATTACAAGTTCGCTGCTTGCTGAACGATCGTAGTTTGCAAATTTAGGTTCCTTCAGGGTAAGGGAATCCGTTTCAAGGTCGGGGTAATCCGTAAAACCATTCCCCAGAATAAGAAGATCTTCATATACACCAATATACCCCAGCTTCTTACCATTTTCTCCGGTTGCGATTGTTTTAATCAGGTCTCCTGTTTTTATATCAAGAAAATGACATTTATCTCCTTCAATAAGATAGACGTATTCTTTAGTGGCAACAAAATTAGTGCCTCTTGAATTTGATCCGGGCAGATGTTCCTGATTATATTTTGTATCAAGGGGGCTTTCACCATCATATGTTTCATCGTAATAGACAAGCCATGAGTCATCCATGAGCTTATCAAAGTTTCTTTTCCAGAGCACCCTGCCGGTATAGACATCTCGTGCACTTAAACTGCTGATTCCTTCAATTATAAGTCTGCCATCCACGACCTGTTCACCAGGACCATGGCCATGTCTTGGAAGTACATCAAGATTTGAATTACCGCCAAACCATAGTATACCAAGAGGAGCCTTCACTATCTTATCATCAGATTTCACTGTGTTGGCTATATCTCCGTAATTATGTGTCCAGTTGTCACTGCCTTCAAGTGAACCATTTCTTGAAACAATGGTGAATCCCTTTGCAGATGACAGTTCTGCTCCATATAGTTTAAGTTCATTAATTGCATTGACCAGAGGCTTTTGCTCACCGGGACCCGTAAGAAATACTATTTTCCCGCCAAAAGGACGGGTGGATTCATATATCATATTCAAAATATCCTTGTCATAGTCATTAATGAATGAATTATTACAGACAATTGTAAGCGATGAAAAATATTTTGGAAGCAATGGATAACTGTTACCATATTGCAGGAAGCACAGCCGGTCCGCTTTTACTCCCAGTTCATCAAAATATTCCCTGAGGTAAGTCACTCTATCCCTGTCTTTTTCATAAGCAATAATTGAAAGGGAAGTTTTTGACAGGAGCCCCTTCAGAAGCTTAATATTATCAGTGCCGAAAACCAGTGCATAACCCTCTTTTGACCTGGTTGATCTGATTACCTTCCTTGCCTTGCATGAAATGGTACTTATTTCGGGTACTTTATTTATGTGATCAGGTCTCACAGTTACTGGTTTATCTCCAAACACCTGAATTTCACCATCATCAGAAACTGCGATAAGCTTGCCATTTGAAGCTAAAAGACGGCAAATATTCTTATCTGAAGAGTGTTTCCAGATAAGCACAGGCTTTTTATCCTTTTCTATCTTTACAGCATAAATCCCTGTAGTATCGGCAGCATAAAGAGTATTCCCTGCTTTTATCAGATCATTTTTTGCCGGAATATCAATGCTCCACAAAGGATTCAGTTTATTCTCAGGGTCGAGAAATGCAGCACTTATTTTTTCTCCTGAGAAATAAATTGCATTTCCTTCAACTACCGGGTATTCACCGGCATTTGAAAGTAATTTATTCCCGGTTTTGCTATCGTACATATAAGTCATTCTCTTACGGTAATGATTAAAAAAGACCCTGTCGTTGCTGCAGGTAAATGCACCGCCGGTTTTTCCGCTGGCTGCAAGAAGGTAATAAAGTTCTTCCCCCGAATTTGCATCAAAGGCTGCCGGAACAGTGCGTCCCCCGGCAACAAGAAGCCTGTTACCGCTTAGTACAAAGCTTCCCTGTGGGGCAACATCAGCAAATGCCGGAGATCTGTGAGGCTGAAGTATATAGTTACTGCCTGTACCTTCATTTTTCCAAATTATTTTACCGTTTTCGGCATTTATTGCATAAATAAAAGTTCCCATCATGGGAAATATGCTTGCGGCAGTGTAAATAGTGTTGTCTCTTATTACAACACCTCCACGTGCCGGCCACATTGATATAAGTCTTTTATTGCCAAGAAGTTTATTTGAAGCTGGAGCGAGCAATATCTTCCATATTTCTGTCCCTGTCTCAGCATCAAGAGAATAAAGAAATCCGTCGTCGCTGGTAAAATATATTTTACCGTTGTTTGATGTTAAGGGCAATCTTACAGGACCATCAGCATAATAATGCCATAATTCCTTGCCGGAATTAATATCCAGAGCAATTACCTTGTCCTGGTCATTAAATCCTATAAAGATTTTATTACCTGCAACTATCGGTTCAAATATTCTGTCAAATTTCATCAGATCCTGGTTCAGCGGATCGTCCCATACCGGCACCCTTGGTGAATAATGAACACTCCACTGCAGATAAAGAGAATCTGCCAGTTGTTCAGGAGTCGAAGCAGATCTGTGAAAGTCGTATCTCCACATTGGCCAGTCGGAATGCTGAGAATATATGGTCTGGAAACCGAAACTTAAAACCAGTATTATAACAGTTTTTAAAAAAAGATTATGTTTCATTTTTAAAGATGTATAAGCAGCGTATAAAAATAACCGGATCCGGTCAAATTTAATATTTTAAATTACTAAATTTTGTTAAAATAGATTGAATATTAAATACTATTACTTATTTATGCTGTTGTGAAATATTTCTGATTGAAAGGAAATTGATATGAGATTGAAAACCTTCAGGTATTTTTCTGTTATTTTTACTTTTCTGGGCTCAGTAATGGCTGAAGCTCAGGATCCCGGATATATTTCGGGAACCATTAAGATCGATTCTGTAAATATTACTGCACCAAAAGAATACAGAAGCCTTCTAAAAGAACCGTACACTGAGCCATTTTCACTTTTGCCGGTCATCAGTACTGTCACTAAAAATAATATTCAAAAGCAGGGAGCTATTAATGTGGTCGATGCAATTAATTATATACCTGGAGGTCTGACCGAAACGCGGGGCAGGCAGGTAAAACAGTTCTTTTCTGTAAGAGGACAGAAATATCCTTATCCCGATTATGCATTAAACGGGATATGGCAGCAGGAATTTGAAGAATTACCCTACTTTTTTTCTGCATCTGATATTGAAAAGATTGAAATTGTAAGATCAAGCGCAGCACTTCTTACAGGTCTTTCAGGAATAGGAGGAGTGATAAATATCAAAACCCGTGAGTACGAACAGCCGGAAACAGATCTGGAAATGGAATACGGATCATTTAACAGCATTCATACACATTTATCAAATGGCAACAGGATTGGTCATCTGGCATATGCAGCAGGAATAGGATATGACAGGACAAACGGACCATCAGGATTGCATTCGAAAGAATCAATGGGCACATTATACTCGCGTGTGAGCTGGCAGGTGAACGACAGAATAAGTTTATTGACTAATATATATTATCTTGACGGGAAGAGAGAATTGACTGTTGCCCAGCCACCGGCAGATATAAAATATATCAATATGCTGCAGAATTTTGATCCTTACAGGTCAGTTCTTTCAAACCTGAAAATGATTTATCGTCCGCGTAAGAATTTATCTTCAGAGCTTCAGATATTCTATTCTTACCGCAATCCACAGTTTAATGACGAAGTAGCCGGAACTTCCACCAGTGAAAAGGATATTGAATGGGGCTTAAATTTTATGCAGTCGCTCGCACTTCTCAGCTCAAATACTCTGAGGATTGGTGGATTATATGATCACTGGATTGCACCCAACGGAAAACGATTTTATACTGGTAAAGAGTGTAACACTGAAACCTTGTCAGGAGTTATGGTTGATGAGCAACGTCTTGGGCCAGTGACTATTGATGCAGGTTTCCGCTGGACCAAAACTTATCTGATTGATTATGCAGCATTTAACATCCAGGGCGATGGAGCTCAGTTTAAGAATGTTACCCCAATCCACGATTTGTGGGAACCGGCAATTATGCAGGGAAGTTTTGGCGTGTCATACAACTTAGGAAACGCTTTTTCCTTAAATTTTAATTCTGCCGCAGGTCAGGTCAAACCAAGAGAAGGATCACTTGATGTGAATCTTAAAGTGCCGGAAAATGAAACCAGGTTGAAATTTGACCTTGGCGGAGTAAAACAGCTTGGGAATTCAGGAAAAATAACACTATCGGCCTTTGGGGTGATCCAGAAAAATGCTATTGTTCTCAGCGGAACAACTTATAATGACGTGGTTGCCGGTGTGATAAGAGAGTTATATCTGAACCGTGATCAGAAACAGTACGGTATTGAGTTTGAAGTTGTATCTCCCCGTATCTTCAACTGTTTAGAGACATTTTTTAATTTATCCGCTATGAAATCGGAGATGATGTCTGACAGCGGTATGGTTTTGAACAAGGAAAATCCTTCTCTTATCACAAGTGGCGGTCTTTATTTTGATAAAAACAAATTTGATTTCAATATATTCTGCAAGTATGTATCTTCTTTTGAGAATATCCGGTTTGCGCCTAAATCAGCAGGGCCTCAGCCTCTAGGAAATTTCTTTACACTAGATTTAACGGGAGGGTATACCCTTAAAGGAAAGATACCCGTGAGGATCTATTTCAGAATACGAAACCTTACCGATAAAATATATTCCACTGTTGTCGGATATCCTGATTTCGGTCGTTCATTCTACCTGGGAATGACCCTCAGGTTGACAAAGGAAAGATCATTATGAAATTAAAACAGAATTATGAAAAACATCTTGTTCACTTTCCTCTTTTCACTTCTTTTTCTGTCTTTGCAGGGTCAGAAGAAAATTGAAAATATTCCAGACCTTGTCCCTGTAAGGGAATCGTACCTGTTTTCCGGAAAGCTTGATTCGGTGCAGTATAAATACTTTCTTAACGGAATTTTACAGGATCAGTTTGATGCCCGGCGTGAAAAACTTAATAATGAACTTCAATCGCGTGAATTACTTCTGCTTCATCTTGATAGGATAAGAAGCGAATATCTAAAGCTTCTCGGAGTTTTTCCGAAAAAAGCACCGCTTAATCCGGTGATTACAGGGAGGATAGAAAAAGATAAATATTTAATCGAAAAAGTGGCTTTTGAAAGCAGGCCTGATCATCATGTTACCGCCCTTCTTTATATTCCTGAAGGAAAAGGTCCGTTTCCGGCAATACTCCATATTCCTGGTCATTCCTTCACTGCAAAGGGAAGGGATGTTTACCAGAAGATCGGACGCTACTTTGCCCTTAACGGTTTTGTAGTCCTTCAGGTCGATCCTATCGCCCAGGGTGAGCGTTGCCAGATTATTCAGGACCAAAGCCAGGTATATACAGATAAAAACGGAAATCCTATGGCTCAGAGTACTACCGGCCAGCATGAACTCTATAACCAGGGGCTTCAGCTTCTTGGCTCAAGTGTTGTTGCATGGGAAGCATGGGATAATATAAGGAGCATCGACTATCTCTGCTCCCGTAAAGAGGTTGATATTACAAAAATAGGAGTTACAGGCCTCTCAGGCGGAGGAACACAGACAACCTACCTCATACCTCTTGATCCAAGAATAAAAGCCTCAGCACCCAGCAGCTATATTGCCACGACAGAAGAAAAATATAAGACTATCGGAAGCCAGGATGGGTGCCAGCAGCTCTGGTCAGAGGGAAAGCTTGGAATCGAAGAACAGGATTTTCTGTTTATGGCAGTGCCTATGCCGATACTTGTCCTGTCAACTTTTGATGACTTCTTTTCTTATAAAGGTTCCCGCATAGCGGTGAAAGAACTGAAAAGCATGTATCAGGTACTTGGTATTGGAAACAGGGCTGAACAATTTGCCGGTCCTGGCGAACATGGTATGCCATACAGATCATTAAATGCAAACGTTAAATGGATGAGCTGGTGGCTCGAAGGTGATTCAACAGGGATTGTACATGATACCCTGACAAATGATTTTGTGCCGCTTGAGCAAACATATGTAACCTCAACCGGGCAGGTGCTTACATCCTTTAAGAATGAGAAAAGTATCCTCGATTATAGTGTAGCATTAATGGAAGAGTTGAAACCTTCAAGGACAGATTTCCTTTCCACTGCCTCTCCATTTGATTTGAAGAAAAAAGTAATGGAACTGACAGGTATTGATTATGTTAGCAAAATAACAGGAGGCGAATTAAAAGGATCATTTACATGGGAAGGAATGAAAATAGAGAAGCATCTGATCAGCCGTGACAGAGGTTTTAGCCTTCCTGCCCTGATAATAAAACCCGATAAGAAAACCAGAGGAAAATCTTCAGCAATCATTCTCGCAGGGTGCTTCGGAAAAATGAATGAGCTTGTTAGCAACAGAGAGCTCGTTAATCAGAAACTTAGGAAAGGTTATGTTGTCATGATCGTGGACGTCAGCAATACGGGGGAATTGAGAACTCCGGAGAATGGCAGCAATATCAGCTATGAATTCTCAGTGGCAAAAATGGCCACTTATGCAGGGAAGACATTGCTCGGTTTCAGGGCTGAAGACCTGATTATTGTTAAAAATTACCTGAAAGATGTCATTCCCGTGCGGAATATCGAACTGCTTGCATCAGAACAAGTTGGCCCGGCTGCGATCCATGCTTCATTTATTGATGGCGGCTTTTCAAGTCTTTATCTTAAGGATTCCCCTATTTCATGGGAGGCTATTGTAAAAACACATTTTAAGCCTGACAATATTGGGATAATTGTCCCTAATGTTCTGAAATTCTACGACATGCCTGATCTTATAAGATTAATGCCGGAAACTGATGTGAAAATCCTTGATTGATGCAAATTTTCCATGGAGGTAATAGACAAAATATATAATAAGAATCCAGAATTCTTTTTCAGTATAATTATGGATCAATTAAAAAACACTAATAAAATGGTGAAAAATAGTTTTATAGCAACTTCAATGAATAGTAATTATAGAAGGATTATATTATTATTTCTGAGTGTTGCGGGTTTAAATATCCTGATTTTAAGTTATAAAGCAAATGCTCAAATAACTGCCTCTGGAGGTGGATACTGGTTTCGGGGCAACACACATAATCATGAACGTTTTTCAGACGCAAATGATATTAATGATGTACCTAAGATTGCCATGTGGTACAAGGAAGCCGGGAATGGCAGTTGGGAAAACCTTTTTCTCAAAGCAGGCGAAACGGGGAAATTTGAATGGAAGCAAATGTTACAATATGTTGCTGATCTTCACAGAAAAAGCACACATCCTGCGACCTATCCTTTTAATTATGAATGGGAAGAAATTGGGCCGGGTTATATTTATGGACCAGCTTTCGGACACTGGGATATTGTCCACCAGACTCTTGATGTGATGAAGTATTACCCTGAACATGCTCTTCATCAATTACTTAATGATATAAACAATCAAGAACCAAGTGGCATGTTGCCAGGTTCTATATATATGCCCGGTCAGCCATCGGGAAGAGATGCTATAAGCTGGAGCAAACTTGAAGAAGGACATCCTCCTGTCTGGGTGGTTGCCGTACAGGATTATGTTGATCTGACAGGCGATAAAACTTATTTGAAAGATTTTTTCAGTGCGGTTGTCAGACAGATTACATGGTTTGAAAACAGTCGTAAAGCTGAGGAGGAAGGATTTTTTTATAATGATATTCTTTTGAAACGGTGGGAGAGCGGGGTAGATGAAGGAATTCGCTTTGATAACACCGGAATGGGCAAATGGGCATGTATTGATGCTACAAGTCATGTATTTCAGCTTTACCATTACGCTGCCTTATGGGCTGAAGAATTAGGAATAGATTCCAGATTTTTTAAAACACGTGAAAGCGAACTTCAGACTTTCATTCAAAATAAGTTGTATGCAAAAGACAGAAATATGTTTTTTGATATCTGGGCTATCAAAGATCCTTCGCTACGCAACATTGCGTTTGAGAATTTGTGGCCGATGATAGTGGGAGCAGCTACAAAGGAACAGGCTGATAAACTGATCGATCTATATATTTTAAATCCTGATATATTTCTGACTGAACATCCGGTCTCTACAGTTGGTAGAAATGATCCTAAATTTGAACTGAGAATGTGGAGAGGTCCAGCCTGGAATAGTATGACCTATTGGGTGGCCAGGGGATGTCTGGCATATGGAAGAAAAGATGCAGCAAAAATTCTTCTCGAAAAAGCGCTTGATGACTCTGCGCTAAAATTCAGGGAAACAGGTACTATCTGGGAGTTTTATAATCCGTTTGGCGGCAATCTTTCAGAGCTGAAACGTAAACCTCAGACAAAACAGAATTCTCCCTGCAAAGATTACCTCGGGCATAATCCGCTCATTGCAATGGCAATAATGTACGATATGATAAAATAATTTTTAATAATTGTCTAATGATGTTACAATGAGAAAGATACTAATTTGTCTTTTACTGATTCTTGAGGTAACACTTTTAAGTGCCCAGAAGAATTTTTCATTCGTCTTTTTACCAGATATTCATTTACAACCTGATTCCGCTGTTAAAGCAAGTTTTGAACGGGTGGTAAAGCAGGTGAATAAGATTCATCCCGACTTTGTCCTTACCGGAGGCGATATGATTTATACTGCCAAACTTGTGGATGATAAGAAGGCTGCAGTCCTCTTTGATCTGATGGATAAGGAATTCAAACTTTTTAAGATGCCTGTGTATTACACTATCGGCAATCATGAGCACGTAGGTATTGAAGGAAATACCGGGATTGACAAATCAAATCCTAACTGGGGCAAGCAGATGTGGATCAAACGTTATGGCAGGCAATACTATACTTTTATCTATAATGGATGGAAGTTTTTCGTCCTGGACGGGATCAGGATTCTTCCGGATCAGAAAGGCTATACAGAGGGTGTCGATTCTGCTCAGATTGAATGGATAAAAAGTGAACTCAATTATACTGATAAGAAAATTCCGCTTGTAATCTCAATTCATTCTCCTATCATAAACCCTCATGCCGTGACCACATCCACTCGGGTAATGTCACCTCAGACTGAAGCGGTTTTGAATCTCTTCAAAGAGTATAATCTGAAAATAGTACTTGAAGGCCATACCCATTACTATATGAACCTATACTATCACGGGACCTATTACCTTTCAGGAGGATCTACAAGTTACGGAACCAGTGATGAAGATGACGGATTCATTCTTGTGCGTATCAGGAAAAATAATGAAGAAATGGAATTTATTAAGACATTCAGAGGTAAGCCGGGGAAAAATTAGTCCTTTCTTAAGGTGCTGTATTGGTCAGTCTTCCGGATTGCGTGCGGAGTGGCAATAAAAAGAGGCTGTCAGTACTCTTTTTGACAGCCTCAATAACTAACTGACCAGGAAATGGTCTCCCTTTTCCCAATCTAAGGTTTAACAACTATTGTATTTGTGGTGAATTTCACTCCTCTGTCCCTGAAGACAAGTGTGTCTTTAATCTGATGAGTATAAGTCCCATCGTCATAATTGTACGAAAGATACATTGACTGTACGGTAAGCCCAATCAGCTTTTCTGTGCTTGTTGCAATATCCTGGTAATGTCCGGTACCTGTGACGGTGAAAGTGGATATCGGTGATTTTGAGATTGTTATATTACCTGGGGTGCCTTTATCGTTGGTAAACTTCAAAAGCATTGATAAGTTTGCGCCACTCAGGTTGCCAAGTGTACCGGTGATAACATTATCTCTTCCCGTACTTGTCAGCTTCATCAACAGATTTTTCTCGACATCTTTTGTGCGAAAAGTTATTGTTTCAACAACTGAGGTTGATATGTTGGTCCTGATATCCTGACCTCTGTGCAGCCATGTCCCGTGATAGGGATTTACATAATTGATACCGAACATCACCCAGTCCTTGGGGCTCTGGTTTGCATTCCAGTTGTTGATAATTCTCGGATCTGCATTGGGGACTATTGCTTTCCCCTGGAGGATACTGTCAGCAGAGGTATCTGTGAGCTTTAGTGCAATACAATACCTGCCCAAAAGAGAAAGTGTATCGTTAAAGAATGCATCATTAAGTTCAACGCGGATAAGTCCGTTGATGCTGCCTGACGGTATTGTAACCTTTGATCCGGGAGCCGGAGTCAAGGTGTAGTATGATACAGGAAGCCAAAGAAACTTTTCAGAAGGGGTAAAATTCTGAGGTTTTGCGTAAAGATAGACTCTCCTCAACAGGGTAGTATCGAGGATATAATCCACAGTCCAGTCCTTTTTATTTGAATACATTCCGCCGATAACTATCCCGATATCGAACTTGCCCTCTTTATCAAGGCTGTTAACGATCCTGTCTTCTCCCATCGAAAGGGTCCTGAGAGGAGTCTGTACCGGGAAGTAGACTGCCTGAAGATTATAATCCGGGAAATTCCATGATTGATTTTCACACGCCTCTATCCCCATGACTAAAATGATCAAAATGAATATTTTTTTCATATATCTGTATTTTTAATTATTTAATCAGGTTATTCATTTATCTACCAGCCCTTATTCTGATCCAAATTGTATTTGAGAGTCTCATTGTATGGAATAGGGCCAAAGATCATATTATCTTCAAATTTTCTCTCTTCGACAAGTATGTATGAGTATGTAAAAGTTCCTGCATTGTTGGTGATAATTGCAGCTGATACCGGAGCTTTCATTGCAGTGATATCATTCCAGCGGCGTATATCCCAGAATCTGAAACCTTCAAAACAGAGTTCAATCCTTCTTTCATTTCTGATAAGGGTTCTTAAGCCTGCCGCATCTGAAATAGAGGTAAGATAAGCATCAGTTGTAATACCTCCCCGGGTCCTCAGCGCAGCAATAAGTGTCTTAGCAGTGAATCCGTTGCCATTTGGATCTCCATCTGGTCCCCAGGCTTCATTTGCAGCCTCGGCATAATTCAGAACCAGCTCGGTCATCCTGAAAAGGACGAAGTTATGTAATTGACTAAGCGCACTACTGGGATCAAGCTTCACGTTTTCATTCATGAATTTCTTTAGGTAATAACCTGTACGTGTTGACGTCAGAAGAACATTTATCCCATCATTTGCAGCGCCGGAATATGTGCTGATAGGCCCACCCTTAAATGTGGCTGCGTTATATACAACATATTTGGCCAGTCTTGGGTCTCTGTTGGTATATGGCTTGGTTGGATCATATGTGCTGTTTACAAGGTCAGCAATCGGATAACCATTCTTCATACCATATGAGTCGACCAGGTTCTGGGTAGGATTAGTGCGGCCGGAACCATAGAGGGAAGGAGGGAAATTGGATTGTTCCCAGGTTCTTTTCGAGAGCTCTGACCTGTTCCATATGATCTCCTTGCTGTCTCTTACTGTATAGTATGTAACACCATTTGCATCAAGTGGCATCAGGGTTTTCAATAAAGGACCGGCAAAAGTAGCTGCCTGGTCCCATGTAACGCCGCTTGAAGCTGAAAATGCAGGGCTGGCTGCAAGCAGAGCAACCCTTGCTTTTAATGCTATGGCTGCATTCCCGTTAATCCTGTTCACAAACCTTGCGCCGCTGGTTGCATTGGCATCGGCATCAGCCAGCGTGACATATTTGGCAGGCAGATATTTTATAGCGGTATCAAGATCATTGAAGATGCTTTTAACACATAGCGCAAAAGTACCGCGTGGTATTGTCCAGCTATCTGATGGAGTAATATATTCATCAATGATCGGGAAGCCAAGCAGACGTCCGTCTTCTGTCATACCGCCATGATATTGCAGAAGACGCCATTTGTACCAGGCTCTCAATCCGTATGCTTCACCTTTCAGCCGTTTCTTGTGCAGCGTGTTACGAAGTATATTCTTTGCTGCTGAGAGGTTAGGATCTGTTGACCAGTTGACATCCTGGTAAATGCTCAGGAAATGGTTAAGGTAGAAAATATTTTCATTTGCGGTGTTCCACTGGGATATAGGATTGTTGGTCGATCTCCAGCTTCCGGTCGCCATATTCCTGTAAGATGAAACCGGGTCATTCGACACAGCATCATCGCTTGCAATATCAGTCTCGAAAAGGTAGTCATTGGGCAAATTATAATAAGCTCTCATCAGGATTCCTTCGGCGAATATCGGATTCGCCTCCAGCAGATCCTTTGTAATACCGTTGTCAAGCTTGGGCTCTATGAGTTTCTCACAGGAAATGATACCGAGGCTTAGAATAATGATAACGGATATTGTTATATATTTTCTCATTTTATCTGGTTTTATTTGATTATAGCATTATGGAAACTCCCAGAGAATAGAATCGAGTCTGAGGTGCAGTACCTACGTTAAGCTGCAGCTTGTCCTTGATTTTTGAGATAGTCATCAGATTGTTGGCCCTTGCGAAAATGCGTGCTTCTTTTATTCCTGATGTCTTCACCGGAAGGGTGTAGGTCAGCTGAGCTGTTTGCAGGGTGAAAAAGTCCTCTTTGTATAGCCAGAAGGTTGAATTCCTGAAGTTGTTTTCATTTGAGAACGTTGTCAGCCTGGGATAGGTTGCTGTTGCAGCAGTCGAAGATGTCCAGCGGTTGAGAACGACATCCGAGTATTTCCGGTTGCCATAGACCCAGTAATAGGGACTGTTAAAATAAGTGTTCGAACCAGCTTGTCCGTCTGCAAGTGCAAATAATTCAAATGCCTTGTATTTCAGGCTCAGATTGAATGAGTAATCAACCCTGGGGTGCGAATTCCCGATCATTTTCTGATCAAGGTCATCAATGGTTCCGTCATTGTTCAGATCCTCGTACTTGATGTCACCGGGTTTTACTGTTCCAAAAGTCTGAGGTTTTGAATTGTCAATATCGTTCTGGTCAATAAAAAGTCCGAGGGCAACAAATCCGAACATTGCATCAGATGGTTTACCGGTTGCCCTGTGGAAATCCTCATTGTAGTTAAGTTCATCTATTACCAGTGTCTTCGGACGGGCATAGGTAAGGTTGGATCCGATCTTTAAGGTTACATCTCCTATGTTTTCAGTAAATGCTGCTCCGAATTCAACTCCGGTATTGGAGTAACTTCCATAATTTTCAAAGTAGTAACTGCCAAAATAGGCGGGAAGATAATTTGTCCGCTGGGTGATCACATCAGAAGTTTTGTAATAGAACCATGATCCCTCCAGGGCAAGTTTATTATTCAGAAGCAGGCCATCAAATCCCAGATTGAAATTTATCCGTTTTTCTGGTCCGAGGTTTGAATTACCAAGGTTGATAAGATAAGAGTTACCGGTGCCTCCGCCGTTATTGTATGGATATGCACTGCTGGCAAGATACAGGTCATGTCCGGGAAAATAGACATTAAGTCCTTCATCGTTACTGGTCATCGCAAAGTTGGCTCTGAGTTTCAGGTAGTTAATGTCGGAACTGTTCTCCAGGAAACTCTCTTTTGTCAGTATCCATCCGAGTCCTATTCCGGGTGAAAAACTCCATGGTGCTGTTTCCTGTAACTTGGTTGACCCGGAAATAACACCGGTAACCTCAGCTATGTACTTTTGCTTATAAATGTAATTAGCCCTCAGACCCATGTTAAGGTGTTTGGTAGGCTGAAGTATTCCTTCAATAGTATACTGGTCAAAATATCCGAGAGCATTGGCTGTGATCTCGTGGTCACCTGATACCTTGTGGTAATCTATCTTCCCGTACAGACCGTTCCTTCTGGAGAATGAGACATCAGCAAGTGTCAGTGTATTAACCTTGACATCAGTATTTGACTTTACCCATTTACTTACCGTATCCTGGCCGGCAGGGAAGGTTGGATTGTATACCGCATAACTGTTCAGAATATCAGTCCTGAATATATTCTGGAGGTCATAGGTGAAAAAGACCGATGCCGATAATCCTTCAGTAACAGGAGTAAGATCGAAATCAAGACCTATATTCATTTCAAGGAGCCTTTGGTTGACCACCTCAGGTCCGTTCTTTTTAAGTTCCCCATATATGTTCGTGAGATACTCGCTGGTCCCGCCAAGCAGATACTGATCATCAATCAACTGAGCAGCACCCAGCAGAGCCTTATCTTTCATCAAAGAGGAGGGGATAAGCACCGGTGCGTTGTTCGGATAAAGCGATGAAGAGAGTGTCCAGAAATTGGTTCCGGCAGTTGTATACCGCGGCTGATTCTGGATATTAAAAATAACCGCTCCGTCAAACCTGATCTTAACTATATTGTTCAGCTTGTAATCGACATTGCCCCGGACATTGATGCGGTCATTCCTTTCATTCCCGCCTTCTCCGAGCTTAATAATTCCTGTCGATCGGTTCAATCCTACATTAAGATAATACTGGGCTATATCATTACCTCCGTTGGCTTCACCCACAAAATTATAATAGGTGGATGCACTTTTCAGATAGGTTGAATTATAATAGCTGTTATCAGGATATTTAACAGGATTTGCACCTGATCTTGTGGCATCAATATCAGCTTGCAGGTACTTGGAAGCTAAACCGTCATTTGTAAGAGCCTCATTGTATAATGTCATGTAATCGGCAGATGACAGGAAATTCGGATAGCTGATAGGATTATTCATTCCTCCCTGCAAAGTGAAATTCAGATTCTTTTTAAGAGGAGAGCCTCTCTTTGTTGTAATATAGACCACTCCGTTCTTTGCCTGTCCGCCATACAACATTGAGGTAAAGAGATCATTGGCAACAGTTATCTGATCGATCATCTGCAGATTGTAATCCGCTCCTGAACGTGGTACTCCGTCGATAACTATCAGGGGAGTGCCAAGTCCCCTGTTATCATCTGAGCCGAAATATCCCGGCACCTTCCCAAGAATGGCACTGTAAAAATCCTTTCCCTGGTCATAAGTAAGAAGGTCGGTAGTATTTATAGCTGTTACAGCGCCTGGGATCTGCCCTTTTTTGAAAACACCGAAAGGAACTTTTATCTTGTCTTTTGAACTCATCATTAATGGTGATTTAACTAAAACAATATTTCCGAGTTCAACAGCAGGAAATACTGTAATATATTGAGGTTCAAAGCCGGGAGCTTCAAATAAGACAAGAGTCTTCCCCTCGGTCTTGAGAGTAAATTCGCCTCTTTCATTTGTCATTAAAGGTTTTGATCCTTCTCCTATGGTGACTTGAACACCCGGAACAGGATTGCCGCTTTCGTCTTTAACAACAACTACTCTCTGCGCAAGAATTGAAACCTGAAACAGCATATTAAGAGCCAGTAGAGCGACTATGATCTTTATATATTTTTTATTCATATCAGATTGTTTCATAATTTAATAATTCTGACCATATCAAAATCCTAATTCCATCCGGGATTCTGGAAAAAACCGGGGTACAGCAGAGTCTGGTCTCTGTTAATTGGCAGCCAGTAGTGCTTTGGATTTTCAAAAACTTTATTTTTAATGGTGGCTCTGGTGAAATTTGTCCAGTCCTTGTCAAATTTAAGGTCGACGCAGATCATGTTCTCAGGCTGATGTGCGATATACCATCTGCGAATATCAAAAAAGTATTGCCCTTCAAAGCAAAGCTCTACATTTCTTTCGTTCTGGACAAGCTCCAAAAAGCTGCTATACCCGGTGGCAGCAGCTGTGACAGGAGGCATTCCTGCCCTGGCACGAACAATATTTATTGCATCAACTGCTGTTAATGTGGCTCCGGGAGCAGCGCCTGTTGGTCCGTATGCTACCGTAACTGCTTCAGCGTAGTCGAGATATACTTCGGCAAGACGCATCAGAGGATTGGTTCTCTTAAGGTTGGTGGTGTTATTGTCATATCCATTTGCGCCGGCAGGCCAGAATTTTTTAAGGAGGTAAGGCAATGCAATATTCTGGGTTATCGTCTTGTCAGTTCCGGACCCTTCATAGAGATTAATGATTGACCTTGAATCTGCCCCATGCTGATCACGGTCGACAAGGATAGCTTTCCTGAACCTTGGGTCCCTGAAATCCCATCGCTTTGCATTGTCGTTATCATACAGGGACGGGATGTACCGGGTACCATCAGCCATTTCAAATTTATCGACAAACAACTGGTTTACACCTTCGCCATATCTTCCACCGAACCTTGGAAAGCTGTTCTGCCTCTGGATGAATCCGTAGTTGGTACTGGCGGATGACCTGTCAATTCTTGACCAGATAGTCTCAGAGGTCCACACCACATTCCCATCCCTTTTCCAGAAATTATCCGAATAATTTGCCCATGGAACAAGCTCATAGCGTTTCTTTAAGTTTTCTCCTATTTCATCAACCAGCTTGATCATTTCCCAGCCGGCTGCTGCAGCCCTCTTGCAATAATCAACATTATAAGTGAAATCATGTCCTGAGAATCCGTTCATCAGCGGGCTGCCTGCATAAAGGAGTGCTTTTGCTTTGTAAGCAAGTGCAACACCCTGGGTTGCCCTTCCTGTATTGGTACCTTTGCTTTTACGACCATTTTCGGTTTCATCCCAGTCTTTGGGAAGTAACGGAATCGCTTTATCATAGTCAGCAATAATTTTCTCAACATCCTCCTGGTAGGTGATCCTTTGCAGTTTCATTTCATCACTGGGTGACAATATGGTATCGAGATAAGGCATCCCTCCGTAAGCATCAATGATCTGCTGGTGGAACCATGCCCTGAAGAAATATATCTGTCCAAGGATCAGGTTTTTTTCCTCTGGAGTTGCCTGTGATAAGAGGCCATAATTCTTTAGTGCGACATTGCAAACCCTTATACCCCGCCAGCCTCCGGTCCAGATCCCTGCGCCCGAACTGGCTTTTACTCCATAGCCATAGCCCTGGCTTGAGAAAAGAGATGTTCCGTCGGTATAGCCTCCGGCATCAGCACCTGCAAAATAATGCACGTATTCCCCTGACCATACTGTATATGCAGGCGACCATGAAATGAAGTTATTAAGTGTCTCTCCGCCTGCATCCAGAGTAGTTGACTGGTAATGGCCTATATAATTGCGTATTTCAAAGTAATTGGGATCAATAAATCCCTGGAAATCTGCATATGTTCCGAAAATTTGGGTATCGGTCACTGCTGCAGCAGGCGTCCTGTCAAGGAATTTTTCGCATGCTGCAAAAAGCATTATGCCAGTAAAGATGAAAAAAAGATACCTGATCGTTTTCATAATTATATAATATTATATTTTACATTATTACTTAGAATCCAAGGCTTATCCCGAGATTGTATCTTTTCATCTTAGGATAAGTTCTTCTCGTATTAGTTTGTGTTGTTGGACGGTCTGCATCAAGGTCCTCTGTCATGTCTGACCATAATGCAAGGTTATCACCGCTTACCGTAATACGGAACCTGGTGAGACCCAGTCTCTTCAGAAAATCAGCTTTGATATTGTATCCTATCTCTGCATGTTGTAACTTAAGATATGCACGGGATGTTGGTATATATCCGCTTCTGCTGCTGGTTTGAAATCTGACAGCGGGCTGAATGGCTGTTGTAGTATTGTTCAGTTCCGGTGACCATGATCTTTCCATATCCCTCGGCCAGAGTGTGGTAAACTGGTAACCGAATGTGCCATTATAGGTCCCGGCTTCTCCCTCAACATTGTATACACCATAGAACCTGACATTGGTGCTCCAGTTTTTATAGGAGATCCCTGCGGAGGGAGCATAGGTGTACTGAGGTCTCTGAGGATAGCCATAGGGTATATCATCATTTGAATCGATAATACCGTCAGAGTTATAGTCAACGATTGCATAATCACCAGGAAGGAGGTACTGGTTGCTTGTGCCGATAGTGTTATTGTAAATATCATTCCATGTCTGCATCGGGTTCCCTGACGTGTTTACAGTCTCCCTTGGCTGGCCAATCTGATATCCTGCCTGCTTCTGGTAAGCCGGCTTAAGCTCAGGATCTCCTCTTGCTATGATCTTATCTTTTGCATATGTCCAGGAGTGATTGAACCAGAAAGTAAGTCCATAGAGTGTAGTTCTTGTAAAGTTCAGTTCGAACTCCCATCCATGCATGTTAACTGCACCAAGGTTTGCAGAGACCGGACTTGCACCAAAATATGCCGGGACTACTATGTCTGTACCAACCATGAAGATTTCTGTCCTGTCTTCAGTAAAGTAATCGAAATTAATCTTGAGCTGGTCTTTGAAATAACCCGTTTCAATTCCGAAATCCCTTTTATGAGCTGTTTCCCAGTGGATATCCGGGTTGGGTATTGTACCTTCGTAGCGCAGTGGATAAGCATTCTGATATGTCGGATAACCGAAACGCGATACATCTTCGGAAGAGCTGGAAGTGGAGGTTGGCCTGACATTCCAGCTGCCTAAATACAACCAGCGGTTGATATCGCCCGAGATTTCATCGCTACCAACTTTGCCGTCAGAATAACGAAACTTTAACGTACTTATAATTCTCTTAACAGGTTCGAAGAAAGGTTCATTGGATACTACCCAGCCGAATGCCATTGACGGGAAGAATCCGAAACGGTATTTGGGTGCAAATTTTTCTGATCCGTTATAAGCACCGTTGAATTCAAACAGGTAACGCCTGTCATATGCGTAGGTAACCCTGCCTACCCAGTCTTCACGGTAACTTGGGAATTCTGAACCTGTTGCCTGAATCTGCCTGCTCATAAGGCCAAGGCCGGAGACCGAATGCTTGCCGAAGTCGCGGGCATAGTTTAATGAGAACTGATAATAAATATTACGGTAGGTACTGAGATTGTCACCGCCTTCTGTAGAATATGTATTTGGCAGGGGGACCCAGTTATATCCTGTATAGATGAACTGGCCCTCACTGGCAGGGAACCTCCAGGTTGTATATACTTTTCCATTTGAAGGGTTAACTTTAAGTTCAAGGGCTGCCAGCTGTGCTGCGGTCAGATTATCATTAAACTCAGGGTCATCAATAATAGCCGGATCGATCCATTTTGCAATCTGCCCGTAACCTACAATATTTGGGCCTCCCGATGCTGCAGTATTATCATAAGACAGCTTGCCGTTAATCGAAAGTCCCTTGGTTATGAAATCGAGTTTCTGGTCAAGTATGAAGTCTGTATTGATATTGGTTCTTTTAGTGAAATTCTGACCATAGAAATTAAATGCAAGGATACCATTTGCAAAACGGTCATAGCCTGCATAATCTCCCCATGTTCCATCAGCGTATTGTGCAGGCCAAAGGTCTGGCGGCTGTGAATAAAGGTTGGAGAATCCACGGTATTTATCACCGGCAGGACGTGCCTGGTTAGAAAAGTAACCCGAAAAGTTAACACTGAACCTGGTTGACTTGGTGATATCAAAGTCGAGGTTGCTCCTGTAATTATATCGGGAAAAAGAAAAATTGGGACTGTAACCCTGTCCGTAATCCTGGATTTTAAATACGTCACCTTCATTGGTATAACCAAGTGAGCCAAAATATTTGACATACTTTGTTCCACCCGAAACATTAAGGTTTATGTTCTTGTCATAACCGTACTTATTTAAGAACTCTTTTTTCCAGTCAACATCCGGAAGATAATAAGGGTATTTCTGGGATTTGTACAATTCAACCCACCTGAAAGGTACCACGCTGGGCCATGATGTTTCCGAAACAGGTACCTCGTTCAGTATCGTGTAATCCTTTACAAGGTTTCCTATGTAGGAGCCTTCAACCGAAGGCAGCCTTGAAACTGTCTTGGCAGTACCGGTCACGTCGATATTGAATACCGGCTTGCCTTCCTTGCCTCTTAATGTTGTGATCAGGATAACCCCATTAGCACCTTTAACCCCGAATACAGCTGTCGCTGAAGCATCCTTGAGGACAGAGATCTTTTCGATCTCATAAGGGTTGATGTTCTGGAGGGGTCTTTCAACGCCATCAACAATTACAAGCGGCATTGCATTATTCCAGGTTTTCTGTCCGCGGATGTACATAAGAGCATAGTCGTCATCCTCATCCTGGCCTCCGGGAACCCCTGTTGTGGATATAGTAACAAGGCCCGGCAAGGCGCCTGTCAATGCATTACCGAGATCAGCTCCCTGTGTTGTGGATTTTACAAGGTCCCCGGTTGCCTGGGTCACGGCTCCGACTACACTCTCTTTTTTCTGGGTACCGTACCCTATAACTACAATCTCATCGATAGTCTTTGCCTCAATGTTCATAGTAACAGAGATCTGTCTTTGTCTTCCTACGGTAATATTCTGCGGCGTATAACCAATGAATGTGAATACCAGAACAGTCTGGTCATTCGGCACATCAATTGTATACCTGCCATTCACGTCAGTCATGGTACCCAGGGCAGTTCCCTTAACGACAACGTTAACACCCGGCATCATTTCTCCGGTTGCCCCATCCTTTACTGTACCGGTAATAGTAATTCTCTGTCCGCCCTGGGCATTCAGATTACCTGGAACGGCAAGCATAACGATAGTTACTATTGCCAAAAATAATCTAATAAGAATCCCTCGAAAAACCTGCTTCCCGGAGTTTCCTATTAACAAAATTTTCAGGTTTTCATTCATAATTTTATCAATTAGGTATGGTTTTGTTTTTATAGATTTGTTCTTTAGTGTATCCGTTTTGTTCTGAAATAAAAGAACCAAACATGGCAGATTACCATATAATGGTCCGTTCCAAAAAATAAATACTTTAGGTGATATATTGATTTTTAAGTGAATAGGTCATAGGCACGGAAATTAGGTTGGTTAGATTTGCTATCAAAAATAGTAATATGTTATTAGAAAGACAAAAACAACTGTTAAATATTATTAAATAATTTGTAATTTAAAATGATTTTAAATTAGAGCTTCGATTTATACAATTATATTTAACGCATCTAATTTCTTAATGTTAACTGAACTGGTTGATTTCGACTGATTTTTCACTTTATTTGCACACATTAATAAAGATAACAAAATCGTATTCGAGGGTTTGTGGTGTGAATCCGGAAGCAGGAACAACCCATTTAAGAATACCTATGAAGCGATACCTGGTTTTAATAATGTTCCTAATCACAATACCCCTGCACCTTGAAGGGCAGACACAGGTTAATTCAACCAGGGAGGGACTTTTAAGTGAACAGATTTCAGGATTCAAAAGGTTGTCCGATTCACTCTTCAATCTGCATGAGGATCTTTATAACGGGAAATTATATACATTGGTCCCTGACCCTGCTAACCACCCTTTCTTTCTTGACAATTCTTGGGTACAGGGGACAGTATATTTTTCCGGCACCTTCTCCGATAACGAGATTATTAAATATGATCTGGTCACCGATAACGTGATAATAATGCTTCGTTTCAGGGGCGCTTCGTATCCTGTATCTATTAACAGGGACGTAGTAAGGGAATTTTATATTAACGGCCACCATTTTTCATTCCTTGATGACTTTCAGGACAGAGAGAAGGACCTAAGACCGGGCTATTATGAAGTTTTGTACGATGGCACTACCGGACTTTATGTCAGATGGATGAAAAGTAAAGCAATCAGCAAGCTTACCTTGCTGACGGAATATCCCCTGGAGATCAGATGTTTTCTGAAAAAGAAAGGGATATATCATTTAATACGGGATAATAAAGACCTTATTAATGTTCTCAGTGACCATAAGGAGGAAATAAGATCCTATATCAAAACGAACAGGCTTCGTTTTTCCCCGCGTAATAAGGAGAACGCAGTCAAAGTACTTGCGTATTTCGACAGCCTTTAAGATCAGATGAAACGACTTCTGTCATTAATCTTATTACTGGTGCTGGCATCATCCAGTCTTACCCCGCAGACTCTTCAGGTCTCCGTTGATCAGAATTTTAATTCGCAACCCCTGCCAGGCTTTATTAAATATATTGAGAATAAATACAGCATCTCATTCTTTTTCAGCAGATCAATGATCGACACTATTATGGTTATCCAGAATTCTGCACCCTCCACGCTTGAAGCGATTCTTTCGAAAAGTCTCCGGAATTCAGGTATCACCTTTTTCGAGGATCATAGAAACATAATCCTGACATACCGGTACAGGATACAGCCCGACCTCCCGGAATCATTTATAAATGCCGGAAAGATTGTCGTGCCCGGGAATGCTCAACCAGAGGCAATCCCTTTCCTTGTCGAAAAAAATGAGAATATTGTAAAGGCATCCAAAACATATAATCCCGGAGTGATAACAGTTGGAGTCCCCGGTAAAATAAGCCCAAAGGGTAATGCAAGATTATCTGGCATAATAACTGAACAGGAGACAGGACAACCCATTCCCGGTGTGGTCATTTCTTTGAGTGATATTAACCGGGCCACCTTGACTGATCAGTACGGCTATTATATTCTGATAATGCCCCTGGGGAAGCACAACCTTGACCTTAAATTCCTCGGACGCAGGGACCAGTCTATTAGTGTTAATGTATTAGGTGACGGCAAACTTGATCTTTCCATGGAGGAGAAGATCCTTGAGTTGAAAGGCGTGGTAATCAATGCTGACAGGGATTTTAATGTGCGGGGGCTTCAGTTAGGTTTTGAAAAGATTGATATTCAGACAATTAAGCAGATGGCTTCAACATTAGGTGAAGGCGACCTTATGAAAACTGCACTACTTTTGCCGGGTGTGAAGACAGTTGGAGAAGGTGCTTCAGGATTCAATGTAAGGGGAGGGGGAACAGATCAGAACCTTGTACTCATGGATGAATCCCCGGTTTTCAACTCCTCACACCTGTTTGGCTTCTTTTCTGTTTTCAATCCTGATGTGGTCAGGGATTTCAGCCTGTACAAGAGCGGGATACCGGCACAATACGGAGGAAGGCTCTCCTCAGTGCTTGATGTGAATATCAGGAATGGTGACCTGAAGAAACTGTCAGTTTACGGAGGAATTAGTCCTGTTTCAGGCAGGCTTACGGTGGACGGACCAATAATAAAGGACAAAGCTTCATTTCTCGTCAGCGCCCGGGGAAGCTACTCCGACTGGGTTTTGCACAGAACACGAATTCCCTCACTGGCAAACAGTGATGCTTCATTTATTGATCTGAATGGCAAGATCGGCGTAACCCTGAATGAAAAAAACCATATCACATTATCCGCTTACTACAGCACTGACCAGTTCAGACTGAACTCAGATACCCTTTATAAGTACAGAAATATAAATGCTTCCCTCAGCCTGAAGCATACTTTTTCAGATAAGCTGTTTGGCCTCTTCTCAGAAGTTTACAGTAACTATGCCTACAACCTTTCGAGCTTCTCAAGGGTACCTTATTCATTCATTCTTGACTACAATATCAAATACCTTGAAAGCAGGACGGACTTTACCTGGTTTTCCGGTAATAAGCAAAAGCTGACTTTTGGAGCAAGTGTCATCAGGTACAGAATCAATCCCGGATCCCTGATCCCCGGCAGTGCTGAATCATTAATAATGCCGAAGAAAGTTGCGGAAGAAAATGCATTCGAAACGGGGCTGTATATAAGTGATGAATATGATTTCACCAATGCCCTTTCAGTGAGCGCAGGGTTGAGATATTCGGGATTTTTCTCCCTCGGGCCATCATTAGTTTACAACTATCCATCTGATGCACCAAGATCATTACTCAACAGGAACGATCCTACTTATTATGGAAAAAACCGGATAACCGACTTTGAGGGAGGACCTGAGCTGAGATTGCTTTTAAGGTACAAGACTGGCCCTTCATCTTCTGTGAAGCTGAGCTACACGAATATGAACCAGTTCCTACAGATGATGTCCAATACAACTGCTATCAGCCCTACCGATATCTGGCGGTTAAGCGGTCCCAATCTGCCAGCCCAGAGAAGCAGGCAGGTATCAGCAGGATATTACCGGTATATCATGGCAAACAAGGTGCTTTCATCTATAGAGGTTTACTATAAAACATCAAAAAATATTCTTGAGTACCGGGGAGGAACAAATATAGTCATGAATCCTGACCTTGAGGTCGATCTTCTCGGAGCCCGGGGGAAAGCATATGGTGTAGAGGTTATGCTGAAGAAGGATTACGGTGCTTTTAATGGCTGGATATCATATACATATTCACGGAGCCTGATAAAGACAGATAGCAAGTACCTTGCAGATCAGATCAACCAGGGAGCCTATTTCCCGTCCAATTATGACAAGCCGCATGATTTCACACTTGTTTCAAATTACAGGTTTTCGCGGCTTCACAGCATCTCTTCAACCATAACATACAGCACAGGACGACCAATCACTTATCCTGTAGCTTTGTACCGTATACGTGATCGTGAAGTGCTCCACTATTCAAACCGCAATGAATACCGTATCCCGGATTATTTCAGGTGGGATATGGCTGTAAATTTTGAAGGGAAACTTAACAGAGTGAAGCTGTGGCAGAATAATATGTCGATCTCTGTGTACAATATCACCGGCAGGCATAATGCTTATTCGATATTCTTTGTCAGCGATCAGAGGGAAGGTGTTAAAGGCTATAAGCTGTCGGTATTTTCGCAGCCTATTATTACGGTAACTTATGATTTCAGGTTTTAATATGAGACGGATCCCGCGACTGACCATTTGGGTCACTATCATATTTGCAGTTTTATTGCTGATAACATACAGGTGCATTTATAATTTTGATCCTTTTATTGAAAAATATGAGAATGTCCTTGTTATTGATGGCCTCCTGACTAATATCCCGGGAACCTGTTTTGTAAGGTTATCGCGTACATATAAATACGATGAAAAGCCGGATTCAATAGAAACCGGTGCAAGGGTTCTGATTATTGATAACGAGGGAAATGAAACACTGCTTAAAGATAATGGAAATGGCTTGTATCTCCCTGAAGACAGTTTGTTCTACGGTATAGCTGGACTGGAATATAAGGTTCATATTGAAACAGCCGGAGGAGAGATCTGTGAATCATACCAGGAAGAGCTTAGGGAACCTGTCGATATTGACAATATTTATTACACTTTCATAGATAAAGGTAACGGACTCCAGGGCCTTCAGGTTTACCTGGATACCCACGATCCGTTGAAAAAATCTTTCTATTATTCATGGGACTATGAAGAGACCTGGGAATTCGCTGTCCCTTTCCAGTCAGAGAGCATCTATCTTCCTGAGATGAAGGTATGCTACAGGCATGATTCATCCAGAAAACTATCTATCCAAACCACAAAAGACTATTCTGACGACCGGGTTATCGGTTACCCGCTATATTTCATTGATAATACAACCAACCGGTTGTCAATAAAGTATTCGGTCCTGATAAAGCAATACGTCCTGACAGAGAGAACTTACGAATTTTACCGGGAACTCAAAGAGATCAATGAAAATACCGGAACTCTTTTTGACAGGACTCCTGTTATACTTATCGGCAACCTGATTAACAAATCGTTTCCGGATCAGCCTGTACTTGGCAATTTCCAGGTCTCAGGTGCTTCTGAGACTAGGATTTTTATCCACGCTGCAGATCTGCCTCCACAGCTTTCAGTCCGGCCGGAATATGAGTACTGCGACGGAGATCTCGTCAGCATGATACACAATCATGCACGGATAGACAGCCTCCTGATTGCCGGCTGGGTGGTTATGGATACAATTTACGATGATATCGGGAATGATATCTTAATAGGTCTGGTCACTTCCAGATCATGTTTTGACTGCAGGACACAAGGTGATATCAGGAAACCGGATTATTGGGATGAGAAATGACCCATTGTAAAGGAATATATATTTGTTTCAAAGATCTTCTGAAGGCAAATGGTTTCAGGATCCTTGCAATGTTATGCTTAGCAATTGCAGGAATTGGCCGTATTTCAGGGCAGGGAAGAACAAATACGGGTAGCATCAGAGACACAGGACGGGTTGAAGGAATCCTGATTGATGAAAGAGTTCTTCTTAAAACTGACAGGGAATTATATTTATGCGGTGAGAATATCTGTTTCACAGCTTTTACTTATGAAAACAGATGGATGCAGCCGGTTTCGTTGAGTTCAGTTCTTTATGTGGAGCTTTACAGTCAGGATCTCAGTGTAATCTCAAAAGGCAAATTCCTCATAAAGAACGGAAAAAGTTATGGCAGCATTCTGATTCCACGAACAATTTCAACAGACTACTATTACCTGCGGGCATATACCAGGTATATGCAATACTTCGGCTACAGGCAATTCTATCTGAAGAGGCTTGAAATTGTCAATCCGTTTTATAGTTATACTCCTGATACAACAGGACATTCTGAAGAAACAAGTCCTGAATATCAGATTAATAATTCGAAAAGTGATCAGCTTCCGGAAAGGCATTTCAGAAAAGCAAGCCTTATTTTGGAAACCGGGAAAAAGTATTTTGGTAAGAGGGAAGAAGTCATGCTGAAAATCCATTCCGGAAATATTGAAAACAAACCGGTAAAGGCAGATCTTTCATTGTTTGTGGCGATATTCAATGGTAATATCCGGGATGAAATTCCTTTTTTCGAAAAAGAGTTGAAAGAACAGGAACTGTTGGAGCGTTCACCGGGATCTGATCTGGCCCGTTTCTCCGCCGGGCCTGTGGATCCAAATGGCAAACTTCCCCTGACATTTATACCTGAAATGAAAGCTGACCTTTTATCCGGCAAGCTTTTATACAGGGATAATCAGCCTGCAATAGGAATCGAAGTGCTTCAGTCTTTCACCGGGAGGTCAGCAAATATTGAATCGTTCACAACCGGTGAGGATGGGAGTTTCGTATTTTCAGCCGGAGATGACAGGAACGCCGGAGAATTGATACTGAAAGCTGTGAAGCCTGAAAGGGAGACAGTCATTGTACTTGACGATGAATTCTATCCTGATTTTATCCCCTTGCCCAGGGTGGCACTTCAGCTTAAGAAGGAAGATATTGACCTTATTAAGAAAGAATTCATAAATATTCAGGTTGCGGATGCTTTCACTGCAGAAACAGCAATGAAGCCGACTGAAGTAACTCCTTATTCTTCTGCTTTCTATGGCGATTTCTACACTGAATATAAATTCTCCGATTATGCAAAGCTCCCTAATATGAAGGAGTTTATATTTGAAATAATACAGGGTGTTGTCTCGGCGCGGGAGAATAAGCAGGATGTAATAAATATTATTGATGAAAGGACTTTCACCAGGATAGGACCTAATCCCCTGATAATGATTGACGGCGTTCCGGTCTCAGACGCTTCAGTGGTTATCGGCCTTAATCCCGAAAAGGTCCGGCTGGTGAGAGTGGTAAGGGACAAATACTTTCTCAGGAACCAGATCTTTGACGGGATACTTGACATTATAACCTACACAGGTGATGCAGCCTCAATCACTCTGCCCGAAGGAACTTTCCGCTATAATTTTATGCGTATTGCAAGTGATGTATCCGTAATCGGATATTTGCCTGTTAAGGATACTGCTTCCACGATACCGGTTTACAGGAATATGCTCTTCTTTGAACATCATATTACAACAGACGATGCGGGTAATACTGAAGTATCTTTTATGACTCCTGATAATTCAGGAACTTACCTCGTACAATGTTTTGGACTTACCCCTGAAGGTGTTGCAGTTGAAGGAAAGGCCTTCATAACTGTTGGAGAAACCCCCCTGGTCCCCGTCTATTAGCGGGGATTAGGGGTTCAAAATCCCGGATTCTTCCTGAATGCAGGCAGCGAAAAATATCCCGATGACTCCTCGCACACATCCATCCGGTAAATCGGATCCCGCATGAGGCATACACGCCTGTCTTTTGCTGGAATAGTAGTTGTATATATCCGCAACTCTCCGGGAACACAAAGGATTACCTCTTCACGCCAGTCTCCAAGCACATCTGCTATTACAAGGGGACCGGATGGAAATTTAGTATTATATTTATGACCAGTGGCATAATTAATAAGACTGTTGTTTCCCCTGTCCAGTATCTCACGCTGAAGGTCTCCATCCCAGAAAAATGCATTACCTCTGTTTTCTTTATTCGAAAGCAGCTTGCCCTGTGCATTATATAACCAGTATTTATTAAATTCTTCATCGCCTACCCAGAACTCAACTCCGGGCTGTGCGGGATCAATGTCAGCTATCAGGCCAATTCCCAGGTGAGCTGAAACTGTATCAAGCCCCCATAGTAATTCACCGGTTTTTGCATCAACCTGGCAGGCAGCATTCTTTTCCATTCCGGGTTCAATACATAAATACATTTCAAGTCCGGGACGGGACGGATCCATTTCACCAATAACAAGCTTATCAGGGTGTCCACGGCCGCTGCCTCCATTATAGCCGTAGGTACTGCCGCCACCTCTGACTGGTCTTAGCCATGCAGCATTTGTCCAGAGACCTGCACCAATATCATCAATAACAGCAGAACCAATTGCTATTTCATCCCGGCCATCATCATCCACATCTACTCCATGAACACAATGAGCACCCTGAGCAGTATACGAAAGTCCATCTTCTTCCCGGTCATTCCATTTCCAGAGTCCCTGGAGCTGCCCATCCTTGAGTTGATAAGCAGCAAGAGCGATGACATCGTAAGTTCCCCTTTCAACAATAATACATGGCGTCTTCCCATCGAGATATGCCACACAAAGCTGGTTCCTGTTCAAAGATTCGTGTGAATCATATCCTTCCCTGGGTATCCAGTCGGTTCGCGCTATTTCTTTTCCTGTCTTACCATCAAGGATCATCAGGTATTCGGATCCTGTCGTAACGTGGCCATCAGGATCACGAGGATCACCCTCACCCGCCTTTAAAGCGACTTCTGCAGATCCGTCTCCATTTAAATCATAGACGACATAAGGAGAAAACCATCCTCCCATTTCAATTGCCCATCCCATATCATAGCGCCACATCATTGTGCCATCCAGGCGATACGCCTCCAGTTTATAGGTTTCAGGACTTGGCCTCCAGAAACCCCTTCCCGGTGTTCCGTCTCCAGCCCAGGGATCAAAACTTTTGTTGGGAGTCTTAATTACATATTCATATTGCCCGTCACCATCCAGATCACCAACAGCAGCCTTGTTTGCACCGTAATCCCCCGCCAGTTTAACTACTATACAAGAATCATTTCCACCAGGTAAAGTCATATTAGCATTTTCAGATGATGCCCCTTCAGCTCCATTAATAATGGTGCGTACAAAATATGAAGAAGTTCCTGTCTTCACAGGACTCTTGTCAATGAAGTCAGTTGTACTTGTAACAGGTTTTTCATTAAGGAGTACAGGAGGTTTGTTCCCGGAAACCCTGTAGATATTAAATGCTACCTCATCACCATCTGTATCCAAAAGACGCCACCCAACGTATACCTCTTTATTATCAACGGGCAAAGCAACAATACCACGGTTCAGTTTTTCAGTGACACGTTCTGTGGCAAATCCTTCAACAAGAGGCTTCACAGCCCTTTCATGCGGTGCCGGAAGACCGGCAGATATCTGAACATCATCCAGGAAAAGATCTGTTCGGAAACCCCCGGTAAAACGAACCTGCATCTGGTTACAACCCTCAGGTACTACGGTTTTTGCCTCAAATGGCATCCAGTAACTTCTTGCATTCAGCATATCTTTTCCAATACCAACTTTCACGACTTTATTATCGGCAAGTCCTATTACTTCCATCCAGACTTTTCCACAACGGAATCCGCTGGTCCCTTTCATCCAGGCGGTAACTGTAAAAACATCGCCGGGCTTAACTGTGCAGACTGTATTATTTGTAAGGGTCCACCAGGGGCCCCATATGTCTGATTCGGGAACATCAAGGAATATGTGCAGAGATTGTTTCCCGGTATGGCCTTCTTCAGCGATTGTTACAGACGGCTCACCTGTCACTTTTCCTGTCGAATCCGTTTTTTGACAAAGCGCTTTTAGGGACCATCCTGTTATGAGAGATTTATCTTTCTCAAAACCCCCGTTTTCAACAGCATTCTTAACCAGGTGCTGTTTTCCGCCGGAACAGGCACCCAACATCATCAGTATTAAGAGAACAATTGCACTCGATGATTGAATTACAGTTTTCTTTGTCATATATATAATTAATTATTTCTCCGTATGGCCTTAAAGATATATTATTTTTATAATTAGATTTGAAAGTCTTCAATGGCCAATTAGTTAAAATTATTTAATTGATCACTCCAAAAACTTAATGATATGAAAAAGAATGAGTTGTCAAGGAGAACTTTTATAGGAAAGACTACTGCTGGTCTTGCCGGAGCCGCATTTGCGATGAATGCAAGGTCCTACTCCAGAATAAAAGGAGCAAACGACCGCATCAATATAGGATTCCTTGGATGTGGTGCCCGGAGTAGCGGACATCAGTCCATGGTCAAGATGTCGGAGAAAGACAAAAACCTTGGCGTGGTTGCAGTATGCGATGTCTGGAAACTGAACAGGGAGAAAACAGCTGCGAATTGCAAAAAGCTTTTCAATACGGATGTAAAACAATTCATGTATTCCGAGGATATGCTTAAGATGCCGGAGCTGGATGGTGTAATGATAGCAACAGGAGATTTTCAGCATGCTAAGCTTCTTGCCGAAGTTGTCGGTGCGGGCAAAGACTGCTATTGTGAAAAACCAATGGCCACGGACCTGGAGGATGCAAAACTTGCCAGAAAAGCTGTGTTGGAGTCAAAGCAGGTTGTCCAGAACGGTTCGCAGTGGTTGTCCGATCCGCAGCAGATAAAAGTAAGGGAGATTGTTCGTTCCGGAAAACTTGGGCAAATCACTAAGATTGAACAGGTATGGAACGATAATAATCCTCGCTGGCATGTAGCGACAGATCCCGATGTTGCTGCCATTAGGGAAGAGGACACTGACTGGAACAGGTGGCTTCTGGGAAAGCCATATGTCCCTTTTGATCCGTGGAAATACTTTGAATTCAGGATATTCCGTGAATACTCTGGAGGTATAACGTCGCAGTGGATGAGCCATGCATGCGGACTCGTTCATTTCTATACCGATACAGCAATACCGGATTCTATGGTAGCAAACGGAGGGATTTTCGGCTGGCCAGATATCAGGCAGAATCCTGACACTTTCCAGGCTCTTGCAACCTATGATAGTGCAAAATTTCTCCATTCATATACAACGAACTTTGGAAGCATGTTTGGGGACTATTCTTGCATCCGGGGGAAAGAAGGAACCTTATTTGCTCATGGGGGAGAAGGAAGTCCCCGTTGGTTTTTTATTGCTGAACATCAGCACCTGCCGGGAGGATTTGATTTCTATGAAGGAATGAAGGCAGCGATACAAAGCGGGAAAGCAGAGATGATAATTACACCTGAATTTGAAAACAAACTGCCACCTGTAAACCAGAGTGACGACAGCAAATACCATCTCGATAACTGGATTGACTGTATGCGGGCAAGGAATCATAATACTAACGGAAATATTCACACTGGATTCTGGAACTCTGTTGCTGCGATCATGGCGACCAGATCATACCGGGAGGGTAAAAAGCTTTACTGGAATCGTGAAACAGAGGAGATAGTCGATTACAAAAGTTGATGTTTAACCAAAAAAATTGTTTTTAACAATTTAATAGATAATTTAGTCCCGGACCGTATTAATAAAACCGGTCTATATATAATAAGGTATGGACCTGAGGACATTCTTAACCCGGATAACGGCAATATTTCTTTTTAGCATTCTGGTCACGGGATGTGAATCGGACAGATCTGAAGCTTTAAAGGAATCCGGCAGGGAACCTGTTATTGAGCCGGATTATTCAGGGGTCACTGTTCCACCGAATATTGCTCCGATGAACTTCGTGATAAATGAGAAAGGTAACTCATTCAAAATTAATATAGTCTCTTCAAATGGGGGACATTTCTCAATAAAGGCTTCGGGAAATCAGGTACGCTTCCCCGTGCGTCCATGGCAAAAGCTGCTTGAGAATTCGAAGAACGGGAAAATAGCAATAGAAGTTATTTCAAAAGGCGATGACGGATCCCGGGAAAAATACACTCCTTTAGTTATCGATGTTGCTGATGAACCTATCGATCCATTCATCTGCTACCGTCTTCTTTACCCGGGTTATGAGACTTACCTTCGTATAGAAATAATTCAGAGATCGCTCTCGGATTTCACCGAGAGACCGGTAATCGAGAATCAGCTTCTGAAGAACAACTGTGTTAACTGTCATTCTTTCAATAAGAACAATCCTGAAAGATTCCTCATTCAGATACGTGGTTCGGAAGGAGGAACATATTTCATCGATGGTAAAAATATAACCAGGACTAACCTTAAAACCGAGGAGATGAATTCAGGTGCAGTATATCCGTCATGGCACCCGGGAGGAAGGTATGTTGCCTTTTCCTCTAATAATATTATGCAGAGTTTCCATGCTGCCCCGGAGGAAAATATTGAAGTCACTGATCTTTCTTCTTCCCTTGTACTGTACGATACAAAAACGAATGAAATCTCCCCGATAGGTGAGAAGGATACTGCAAAATATATGGAAACATTTCCGGAATGGTCACCTGACGGCAGATATCTTTATTATTGCAGGGCTCCCCAGTATAAAGAGGGCTCCGATTTCAGCACTATTAAATATGACCTGATGAGGAAAGCTTTTGATGAGACTGCCAGGTCATTTGGTCCTGCCGAGATTGTTTTTGATGCACACTCCATATTTAAAAGTGTCTCATTCCCGAGGATCTCGCCGGACGGCAGATATCTTGTCTTTACCCTTCACAATTTTGGCAATTTTTCAATCTGGCATAAAGAATCCGATTTATATCTCCTTGATATTCAAAGCAGTAAGGCAGAGAAAATGACACTCAACAGTAATGAGACAGAGAGCTACCATAGCTGGTCGTCAAACGGGAAATGGCTGGTGTTCAGCAGCAAGAGGGGAGATGGACTTACAGCAAGGCCCTATTTTGCCTGGTTTGGATCACCTGAGAATGTGGGAAAACCATTTATCCTTCCACAGAAAGATCCGGAACTGTACCAGAGAATGATCAAAACATTTAACAAACCCGAATTCTTGACCGGGAAGATCCCTGAGGGTCCGCGTGATTTTGAAAAAGCTTCAAAGAATGTAGCTGTTAAAGCTATCTGGATCGGCAGTAAAAATCCACAAAAATGATTTTTCAAAACAATGAACTTTAAATATACCGGGGTTGGAAAGTATTAAAAAGAAAAAGGAAAATAATAAATATATTTCAGATTCGGAAGCAAAAAGATCTGGTAGATATGACCACTATATCTTTCTCTCACTGGTTTTTATTATTTCAGCATTGTACTTTTTATTCTTCGGAAGTCATGTCTTTTTCTACCAGGAAAACCAGGCATTGTTCATTTATTCAGGAGATTACTTTCACCAGTTTGCAATAATATCCGGAGGCCTTCTTCAATATGCCGGCAATTTTATCCTCCAGGGGTATTATAATCCTCTGACCGGGAGCCTTATTCTCTCCGCTTTAATTACTCTCGTTGCAATTCTTTTTTTTAAAATTGGCAAGAAAATATATCCGGAAAATCCGTTCCTTATGTCGTTCATGATTTTTCCGGCCTGTCTGCTCATCATGTTTCACGCGGATTTTAACTCTCTTCCGGTCTACAGTCTCGGCTTTCTGCTTGTCCTGGTCTGTTTTCTGTTTCTGGTAAGAGTTGAAAAAAAGCTTTTTATCTTCCTTATTCTTACCCTCTTCCCTTTATTTTATTACATCGCCGGCGCTTTTGCGTGGATCCTTGGAGGTATGTATATTATTCACAGCCTGATCAATAAGAGAATAAAATACCCGGCGTATTTACTGGTTCTTGCTTTTATTACCATTTTGGTGTTTAAGAAGATCATTTTTTTTCAGCCTTTGAATGAGCTCTTAACAAGCCCGCTGCCGCAAAAATCATTATTCAGATATCCTGTTTTGCTTTACCTCCTTTACGGTCTGTTTGTTTTTTACCCGATGCTGTTGAAGGGAACCTCTCTCCTGAAGGTAAAGGATTCAAATGTAAGAAGTCTTTCGACCTACATGGCCATTTTTATCCTTGTCCTGACAATCTTTTCCCAGTCAAGGATCTATAATCCCGAAATTGAAAATCTTTTTAAGCTCGAAAAACTTTTCTGCCGGCAGGAATGGGGAGATGTGATAAAATTCCAGGAAAAGATGCAAATGAGAAATGTAGTTGCACAATACTATTATAATATTTCTTTGGCGGAAAAAGATCTTTTATGCGACAGGATGTTCAGCAGCAGGCAGGATTTCGGGACAAAATCAATTATGGTGCAATGGGATTCAAAAACAAATATTAATCAGATATTCCGTGGAGCATATTTTTTTTATACGATAGGCCTTATAAACGAAGCTCATCGCTGGGCTTTTGAATCAATGGTCATACAGGGGTATCGTCCTGAGAATATCAGGATGCTTATTAAAACAGAGCTGATAAGCGGTCATTATAAGATTGCAAAAAAATATATTGATGTTCTGAAAAGAACTATTAATTACAGGGGCGTTGCAAAAAAATATGAGAAAATGCTTTACGACCATGATCTGATTGCTTCAGATGCTGAACTGGGAGGAAAACTAAGGCTTCTTCCAGGCAAAGATTTCCTAATAAGATTACAAGACCAGCAGGATAATGTTCTTCTGATGCTGGAGTCAAACCAGGGAAACAGGAAAGCATTTGAATATATGATAGCCTGGTTCATGCTGGAAAAAAATGTGGAGAATGTCTGCGAGGAAATTGCAAAAATGAAGGAAATGGGATATAAACGCATACCACGTCATGTCGAAGAAGCTGAAGTCTATTTCAGCGCCTCTTCCGGACAGATTTCCGACCTGGGGGGATTGACAGTCAGCAATGAAACCATAACGCGCTTTTCGAAATTTCAGTCAGCGGCTTCTATGCTGAATGCGGATGACAAGAAAGTCAATAAGTTGTTCGGAAATACTTTATGGTATTATCTGGAGTTTAAATGATACCTGCAAAAGATAATAAATCAAGATTAAATGGCATATTTTGGAGTGCTTGAAGATTTTCAAAAGATCAGGGAAAACAAAGTTCCCCGCAGAGTTCCTGTTGTAACAGGCAGTGAAGAATTTGATGTCAGGTGGCATGGCAAATACACCTATGAGGAGTTTTGTCAGGATGGAGACAAAATGTTTGAAGTCTGCAAAGCTGCAATTGAAAGATTTGATTATGACTGGGCCTGGCTTCAGATAGATGATTGCTTTGAATTTGAACCAGTTGGCGTCAGGGTTAAGGGTGACGGGAATATTTTGCGTGCAACCTACGGGTATCTCCCGGTAACGAGGGAAACCCTGAGGAATCTACCTGTGATGGATCCGTTAAAAGATGGCCGAATGCCGGAAAAACTGAAAGCAATAAGAAGACTTAGGGAATACTTCAAAGACTCTGTAGTCATCGTTGGTTCATGTGCAGCTCCCTTCTCAGCAATTGGCCTTACCTTCAGCATCCAGGAGTCGATGCTGCTGATTTACACCGATCCGGAATTCCTTCATGATGCCATGGATTACTGGAAAGAGTTTTATAAAAGGTATATTAAAGCACAGCAGGATGCGGGAGCAGATGCCATCTGGCTGGGTGATTGCAACGCTTACAGTTCAATGGTATCTGTACCTCAGTATGTAGAGCATATTCTTCCCGTTACAAAGGATCTGGTCAATTATTGTGAAAAGGAACTTGACATTATGATATGGATGCATAACAGTGAAACCGAGCTGGAACATGTCCTTTCGCATTTGCCGCTGGGGGTCAGTTTTGAAAGCATCGGTCCTGAGGGGAATATACAGGAGATACGTAATGCAACGAAAGGCATTCAGCCTATCAGCGGCAATCTGGATCCAATAAGGATTCTGCTTGAGGGAAATCCGGAATCAATATCTGCCGATGTAAAGAGAATAATGAAAATATGCAAGGATGGCGGAGGATTTATCTTTAATTCGGGTGAGATGAATCCAAGAATGATCCCTGAAGAAAATATGGATGCATATATGACAACAGCAAAAAGCCTTTCGGAATATTAATAAACCTATATATTGAATCACATATGAAAATCAAATCGATCTTTATTATCATCAGCCTTTCAATCTTCATAAGCTGTAAATCCCAGACCTCATATCTTTGCCAGGGTGATTACACCACTGAAGAGGGAGGCAAGGAAAATCTTGTAAAATTTGCAAAGACTTATTCTGACCAGGCATCATGGACAAAACGTGCCGCACTTATCAGGGAAACGATCCTTAAGGGGGCAAAGCTTGACGTTCTGCCTGGACGCTGCCAGTTGAACCCGATACGGTCCGACAAGAAGGAATTTGACGGTTATACCGTTGAGAATGTCGCATTTGAAAGTCTGCCGGGATTTTATGTTACCGGCAATCTTTATCTGCCGGCTTCTTTCACCGGTAAGATATCGGGCATAGCGTGTCCTCATGGACACTGGGATAATCCCGCTGACTACGGAAGATTTCGCAATGATATGCAGTATCGCTGCGGGACTCTGGCCATAATGGGTGCAGCAGTTTTTGCCTACGACATGGTAGGCTATGGTGAGTCACAGCCCTGTATTCATGAATCTCCCGAGGCCTTGAGGATCCAGTTATGGAACAGCATGAGGGTCCTGGATTTTCTTCTTTCCCTTGGTTTCGTGGATGAAACACGTCTTGGGATTACAGGAGCTTCGGGAGGAGGTACCCAATCATTCCTGCTTGCCGCAACTGACGACAGATTAGATGTTTCTGTCCCTGTTGTCCAGGTTTCAGCGCACTTCTACGGAGGATGCATCTGTGAAAGCGGAATGCCTATCCACAAGAGCGCAAAGTTTGAAACCAACAATGTTGAGATTGCCGCCTCATTCGCACCGAAGCCACAGCTTCTGATCTCAGATGGCGATGACTGGACGCATAATGTGCCAAATGTTGAATTTCCTTATATCCAGAATGTTTACAGAATGTTCGGAGCTGAGAAAAACGTCGAAAATGCTCACTTCGAAAATGAAACCCATGATTATGGTTATACAAAACGATGTGCAATGTACAAGTTCATGGCCAAGCACCTTAGCCTGAAGCTTGAGAACATGATAGATAAATATGGCAAGATAAACGAAAGCAATGTTCATCTTCTCCTGAGGTCGGATCTTGAAGTTTTCCCGGAAAAGAAGTACCCGGAAGGTACGGTAAAAAGCTGCGACGAGGTAATTAAATTACTGAATACATACAGGTAAAAAACTGCATCTTTCAGTAATTTATAACTGCTCCGGGTTGAAGGCCTTTCAATTCATCGTGAGCATTATAGATCTCTTTAAGCTCTCCGGAATTTATGCTGTTGCAGCTCCATACCATATTGGGTGCCGGTAAACCGTAGCTTCTTTCGGCACATTCTTTTTTTGCTTTTATATCGGCTTCCTCTTTTGTTTTGGCCAAACCCCAGCCATACCCCATACCCACATTCCCGGTAATAAAGCGATAGACTGCGCAGCCAGTTCCTGACCAGGAGAGAACGACAGTACATCTTCCTCCTTTTTTAGTGCAATTTTCAATCGCCTTCTTTTCAGCTTCGGACAGAGAAGCACAGTCAGCCGACCATCCGAAATAGAATCCATTTCCACGGTCTATTGAAAGTGCTCCGTATTTTATACTTCCATCATTTGGTACTGAAGCATCTTTTTTGTCCTGCCTGCTGACTTCCTGTGAATATACACTGACACTGGATATTGAAAAGACTAAAATAGATACCGATAAAAATAAGTATTTGCTGACTTTCATATAGCTGAATTTGTATATCATTTAAATTCAAAGTAATACCAGAATGTATTTCCCCACCTGATTTTCATAAATCTTTCCTTCTCCTGCAGATTATCTGTTTTAAGCCGTTGCATATCTTTCAGGAAATTGCTGAAGTTATTTCTGGTTTCATAGCTTATTTCAAAATCACCAAGGTAAGGCAGTTCGTCCCCATGGTTTATAAAAATCATCATTGCCTCTTCAATATGACGGGGGATACGGGTATATTTCATATCCTTCATCTTCTTTACCTGGTACATTACGGCCTTGTAATCTTTCTCAAGCAATAAGCAGGCCATTTTGTACTCAAATACTTTTTTGTTGTCAGGGTTTGCCATGAGTATTAAATCGATATTTTCTTCATAAAAAGGAGTTATGAAAAAATCTTTTCCTGGCAGCAATTTTATCTTTCCTGCCAGTTCCGGATCAGTAAAAACAGCATCCGGTTTAAAAAGCATTTTTTGGTATTTATCCGCCCATTTCCTGTAATGAAGAGTTTTCTTTAAAATATTAATGTTCCGTTCTGCAATTTTATAATATCCATTTATGAGATCGGTTTTAATCAACATTTTAAGATTTTCAGACCGGCATCCTTCCGTTACCATCGATTCATAAGCAAGGTGATGGGCTTCATTTATCAGTCCGACAGCAAAATAAAAGTAAGATAACCTTCTTTTATATTCAGTAATCATGGGAGGCACAATTGAATTGACGCCATGATCCTGCTTGCCAAAGAACATCCTCTCACACAATTGATCTTTCTCAGTCAATGCCAGGTTATAAAGATATTGCCCGGTTGCACTCTTTGAAGGAACCTTCTCATGCTGGCCGATCACCGCATCCCAGTTTTGTTCATAAAAGAATTCTTCAATCTTAAGGTCATTCGCACAGTCAGGATCATACTGCAGTGCCAAAAAGAAAAGTAATACAGAAAAAATGATTATCACGCCTGCCTGAGGAATGAATAATGAGATTCTTTTCTTAATTTTTATTTTACCAGTGATCATGACTAATAAGGAGAATAATACCATGTATACAGACAGAAATATGTCACTGATATTTAAGTCATTAATATCAATTATGTTTAAAGGATACCTCAGAAGTCTGTCAGCAGGCTGGAGGAAAATGATCTCTTTAAAAACAATAAAAGTGACAATGGCAGTTAATATCAATATTCCCGGACTCAGATACTTCTGAATCCCATTTTTAAATGTCAGACAATAAACAATATAAACAAGTGCGAACAGCAATGCGAAAGAGCCGGCAAGATAGAAAAACAGGGGAAACAAAACCGGAATAAGAAAATTGTACCTGCCTCCTCCTGGTTTTAATACAGCCAGAAAATAAAGGGCCGTGAGCAAATAACCCAGGGTATGGCACATAAAGTGGTTTTCTCTTACCTGCACAAGTATAAGCAGACACGATGCAATCAATGCAAGATGCAGGGAGTAAGCATGATCGACTGACTGAAGCTTGTTTATCCTGATGTAAAATGCAAAGAAAAGCAAAAGAGATAAGGAGACAGCAAGTGATCCGTATACCTTGCTGAAATATCCCTGCGTTAAAAAGTTCCCTGCATATTCAAGAAGTCCTCCCGGCTTCATTAAAAAACCATAAAGATAATCTCCTGAAAAAATGAAAAGAGATGCTTTCTCCTGGAGAAAAAACAGGCCATTTCTATACCGGTAAAAATAGATAAACGAGATAAGAAAAAGTAATGTTGACGAAACCATTAAGGCAGTCCGCCAGGATCTGTTTCCTGATGTATGAAGTGTACTTTGAAACATCAGATAATTACTTTTTTTATTTAAAGACTTATATCCAGCTCTTAATATTCGCAAATATTATCTTCCTGCGTCATTCCATCCGGCTTTGATGGACTCTTTTTTTGAAGCTCGGGCAAAATCCCGCGGACTGGCGATTATCCTTCCGGTTACAAATTCCGGCCTGTTAAAAGTTTTACCCAGCCTGTTATAAAGGGATGGATCTTTTTGCGGTAAGACAAATGGTTTGCCGATATTACCTGGTGACCCGAAATATGCCAGGTACGGTCTGGCCGTAAGACCATCTACTCTCTTGCTGCTGAATACTATCCATTTGCCATTTGATGACCATGAATGCCAGCTCTCCGTTTCACTGCTGTTCAGGCTCATGCTGTCGACCTTCCCATTGGTAAGATCGAGGAGATAAAGATCAGCTTCCCTGTGCCAGATTGAAAAAGTCCCATAATCATGAAGGGTAAAAATCAGGTAATTACCGTCCGGGGAAATGTTTGGAAAACTGACACTTTTGCCTTTATCATGTGCATTGTACACAACTTCAGCCTTTCCGAATAATCCGGATGAATTATCAAAGGGTCTTCTTATGAGGTCATATTTAATATTTCTGTAATCAAAGCTGCTTTTAATTTGCCTGGTTCTGCAATAGTAAAGGAAATCTCCATCAGAAGACCAGCAAGGAAAAGTTTCAATGTACTTAATAGTATCCTCCTCAGGAACAGCTGAAATTTCATCATTCCCGCAATCGTACTTTATAAGCCGGGCAGACTGATCATAGACTTCAGTGTTCTTGCCTGGCAACATGTGGAAGTATTGGACTATCTCATTGGATGAGAATACAATATACCTGCCTGACGGATGCCATGAAGGATAAACTGCGTTTGCGGTCATTTTCCCTGTCCTCAGTTCTCTTCTTGTCACCTGGCCTCCGTTTACAAAATATGTTCCTTTCACTAAGCCGCGGACATGGATCAGAAACTTACCCGGATCATTTTTCAGGAAGGTGTGGCAATTGACACAGTTATCTTCAAGGAGTTGATTTTCAATTACAGATTTCTCCCGGAAATCACATATTGAGCGCTGGATAATCTGCATATCTGACCATGATTCATAGCCCGGATACAGTAACCGGTAACAAAGATACGGGTCAGCAGATTCGCTGGCAATGTATATATTAAAAGGGGCATATCTGATAACTTTCTTTTCTTTATCCCGTGTATAAACAGTTATCTCAATTTTCCCGCCTCTGTTTTCGTCGACCAGTCTTTTCCAGGTTCTGGAAGTGAACCTCGCAATTCCATCTTTTACTTTAATCTCAGTCTCAGACCCGTTAGCAGATTTGGCTGCTATCCAGATATTTTTGCCCTTTTCTTTCACAGTAAAATTCATTGGGGCTATATTATAAGGAACAGTCACTTCTGAATAATCCGGTTCAATTTTTGGCTCGCGTTCAACAGGAGTAAAGGATACTTCTCCGGCTTTTATGCAGCTGATAGTATAGTAACCACTTAGAAAAGCAATTAAAATAACCGATATGATCCTGAGTGCTTTCACCTTTTTCTATTCTGAAAAAATCTTAAAACAAACATATTGAATTTTTTGACCTTTGTATAAAAATTAAAATAATCCCTTTTATTTTGATGACAAAAAGCTTAATCTTGTCTTATTAATAATATAGCTACAAAGTTTATGTTCTTTGTAAATATCCGGGATTGGAATTAAATTGTGTATAAACATAAAATGCATTAGAATGAAACGGATTTTATTTCTTGTTCTCCTGCTGATAGGCGAATGGCTCAACCGGGAAGCGTATGTGCTGAAGATTACAAATGTGCTTTAAATAAAGGAATATATGTTAAAAGCGATCAACGGGTTACTTGAAAGGAAATGGTTCCCCATTTCCTTAAGGATTGTAACATTGATCGCTTTCGCAGGACTGGTTATCATAGGTTTTTCATCACCCACAGAGGACCCGTTTTTTATCAACCAGCTCAGCAAAACGAATCTGACTACCAGCTTTGTCTGGAGGCTTTGGTGGCCGATGATAGTTTTATCAGCTATTTTACTTGGCCGCATATGGTGCATGGTGTGCCCGGTTGAAATTGTTACAGCTTTTTTTGCAAGGATTGGTTTTAAGCTGAAAAGACCGAAATGGATCCTGTCAGGATGGATCATAACTATTTTCTATATGGTCGTCCTCATAGCTGGTATTACTATTTTGAAAATAGATCTGAATCCAAAGTACACATCTTATTATTTGCTGTTGGTAATGGGTGTCTCAATAATAACAGGCCTTCTGTTCGAGAGAAACACCTTTTGTCGATATATCTGTCCGGTAGGATATATGCTGGGCATTTTTTCAAAAATGGCTTTATGGGGTTGGCGTGTGAAAAACAGATATGTGTGTGATGCCTGTAAAGACAAATCATGTGTCAGCAGCAGTTATACCTATCAATTGAACTATAAAAGCTGCGGCGTTGATCTGGTCCCGGCTGAAATTAATAACAACAGTTATTGCCTATTATGCGGGGGATGCCTGAAAACGTGCAAGACATATAAATCGACAAACAATAATTCATCACGCCCGAATCCTGTTCTGACAAAAACAGGATTTGCTGACGATCTGTTGCAACTGCAACCATTACGGATGGCAGAATGGGTTTTTCTCTTTCTCCTTACAGGCTCCATGATCTTTGAGATGACTCATTTTAAGACCCTGTCAGACCTGAGCGCCTTGATCACGACAGGCAGGATCTCTGCCAGTTTGGGATTATCAGAGGGGATACTGAAAAATATCATGCTGGTAATCAGCTTATTCCTGATTCTTCCTGCTGTGCTGTGGCTATTGCCCTACATCATGATAAGATTAGCCGGCATGCGTATTTCGGCAGGTGTTTATGAGAAATATACAAGTCTTGTTTTTCTTCCTGTAATTGCGGCATTTTTCGTTGGTCTCTCAATAATGGAAATTGGAACGAAATTTCCCTATTATAAATATATTCTCAGTGATGTAAAAGGCGTTGAAACCATAAAAGCTATACTGTTCAGGCAGATTGGAATACCGCAGATGCCCTCCTGGACTGATACAGGTTTTATCGTTATACTGATATCGTCCCTGATTGCTGGTGTCTTTATAAGCTTTAAAGTGATACGCAGGCTGGTGATTAAATCAAATTTCCAGGGGCCCCAGCCAATACTTTATGTTTTGCCTCTGATATTCATAGTTACCCTGGTGACTGAAACATTTTTGTTTCTTTGTTTTTAAAGGATCCTTTATTACCCTTTGGAATGTGATAATTTTCATTGTCAAATAATTTAAAATTCAAAAAATGGGAAGAACGATTAAACCAATAACCAGACGCGAAATGGTTAAAAATGCATCTCTTCTTGGATTGGCTGGTGCAGTTTCTCCTTTGACTGCCTTTACAAAAAAAGAGCCTTCCAGGAAGGCCGGATTGATCGAAATTGAGAATAGTAAACCTGGTACTCTTGAATGGCAGCTTCAATATACCCGGTTCGACGATCCTATAACCCTGGCCTCTAACCCCCTTATACGGAATGTCAGATCTTCAATGATCGAAGGTTTTGTTTCCAAAACCAGTGTATTGCCAGGTGAGGATATCAATTTTTTGGTAAGCACAAACCCTGCTGTGTCATTCTATATTGATATTTACAGAATGGGTTACTATCGAGGCAAAGGAGGACGTCACATGGCCAGGCTTGGCTCTTTCCAGGGTCGCACTCAGGCGATGCCCATGATGACCGTTGAAAGGCTTCGGGAATGCAACTGGGACATTGCAACTACTTTTACAATTCCAAAAGACTGGCCAAGCGGGGTTTACCTGGGAAAACTAACACGCGATGAAGTGCACGGACCTCAGAGCTATGTGATATTTGTTGTTAAGGAACATCGCAAATCAGATATCTTATGTCAGGTAAGCGACCTTACCTGGCAGGCTTATAACAAATGGCCGGGAAGGGATTCTCTCTACGATGATGGTACTCCTGAAGTCTGGTATACCGGACCGAATGTGAGGGTAAGCTTTGACCGCCCTTATGCCAAGTATTGCCAGGTTGTTGATGCTGCGCTTTCATCGGGCTCAGGTGAGTTTCTGCTTTGGGAACATCCACTGGCATACTGGCTTGAACAGCAAGGGTATGATGTTACCTATTGTTCTAATCTTGATCTTCATTTTGATCCTGAAATATTAAGCTTAAGCAAAGTCTTTATTTCCGTTGGGCATGATGAATACTGGTCGAGGAAGATGTTTGAGGAAACCATTAAAGCCCGTGACAACGGATTAAGCTTCGCATTTCTTTCAGGCAATTCAGTATCCGGTGAGATACAGTTCTTTGACAGTTTCCTTGGTGTGCCGGGACGTGTATATTCAAAAACACCTAATGTACATTTTAATGATGAAGAGAAGCTGATGGGGGTCAAATCGTACGGACCCGGATATGGCGACTGGGTTATAAAGAATTCAGGGCACTGGATCTATGATGGTACCGGAGTTAAAGACGGAGATATCATCCCTGCCATGATAGGATGGGAATACCATGGTCCGCCGTTCCTTAATGTTGAGGGACTGGTTGAAGTAGCAAGGACTGAAGTGCTGCAAATCGGTGATGCGGCTGCTTCTGCGCCGGGGAAAGAAAAGAAAATCCATTCAGGAATAATTTACCCCTGTCCAAAAGGTAATTGGGTCTTTAACGCCGGAACAATCTGGTGGGCCGACGCGCTCTCACAGCCTCCGGGACATATTCCTGCCGGATATAATCCTGAAATGCACACATTTGGTGTTCAGCCAAATATCCAGAAAATAACATCAAACATTCTTAACAGGATGATCAAGGATTCCCCGGTAATTTAAGGGTGTACTGATTGATAAAAGAACAGCGGTATAATGAAAAGGGAACTGCATATGAAAATCTCAGGCTGCTCGAAAAAGAAATAATTACTTCCGAAATCTACAAACCTGAGTTTTGATTTAATATGATCTAAAATCCTCAGTAAATTTCATAAAGTATTAATAATCATAATGTCCTGTGATTTTAATATTACAGGACATTTTTATTTTAATTTCTTTATGAATTATTAATAAAATATTGACATCTGTTTGAAATAAATTTAATAAATTTGGTAAAGATACAGTTCTTTTGGTTCGGTAATTACAGAACAACAAATAATTCTTATTAATGAAACTACTTTAAAAATATTACGCGATATGGATAGCTTACAGATGGAAAGAGTCGGAACGATAAGATTCTTAAAGAAAGGCGGAATTGTTCTGAAAATATTGGCTATAGCCTTGCTTGCACAGGTGCTGACGGTTCAGCAGATACATTCACAAAAAAGTAAATCACCTGTCAGCGCGGTAAAGGAGACAGTAACGCTTCGTTCGCCTCTTGAGCTGATGACCCTTATAACCAACAGTTTTATAACTGAAAATCCCATAGCTGATGGTGAGTACATCAGAGGTGATTGGGCAACGATTAAAAAATCAAGAGCTCCCAAAGCTGTTTACTGGTCATATCCTACAGGAGTTACCACACTTGCTTTTCAAAGGGTTTACGATATAACACATGATGAAAAGCTTATGGATTATATTGTTAAAAACATCCGGATATCGGCTGATCAGTATGCTTATCTTCGCTGGCAGAAGAATCAGTTTGGGACTGTTTATGACACTGAAGGATTTGAGAAGCTTTGGAGATTAAGCATGCTGGATGACTGCGGCGCGATGGGAGCAGGGATACTCGAAACGAACCTGCGGCATAATGTACAATTCACACCTCAGCTGAATGAACTGGTTGAGATTATCGGAAATTATATTACGAAAATACAATGGCGTCTTCCTGATGGTACCTTATGGAGACCAGACTCTCCTGACGGAAAAACGATATGGGGTGATGACCTTTATATGGGTCTTCCTTTTCTGATCAGATGGGCTGAATATAAAAATGATCCTTCAGCCCTGGATGATGCGGCATTACAGATAATTAACTATTCCAAATACCTGCAGGATGCAGACGGAGTGATGTTCCATGCATATTTTGTCGATCAGAAGAAGCACAGTTGCTGCAAATGGGGACGTGTGAACGGCTGGATGGCTGTTGCCGAGGCTGAAGTATTATCAGTACTGCCAAAAACACATCCCAGATACAACGAGGTATTCAATGTCTTTAAAAAACATATTGACGGATTAATAAAGTTCCAGGCTTCTTCAGGCCTATGGTACCAGGTAATTGATCACCCTGAGATACCATGGGGTACAGAAACAACATGCAGTGCTATGTTCACCTATGCAATAGCAAGGGGAATTAATAAAGGTTGGCTTGATAAATCTTATCTTCCTGTGGTTGAAAGATCCCTGGCTGCTTTGTCTGACACATCAAGGATAACTGACCAGGGCGAACTTCTGAGAGTATGCGCCAGTACATCTATAGGTCCCGATCTGAATTACTACAATGAAAGACCAGCCGAGAACATAAACGAAACAGACCGGCACGGAGCAGGATTAATGCTTTTGGCTCTTACTGAAATGTACACCCTTCAGCAAAATAACCTTAAATCAGTTAAATAAACGGCCTGAAATCTTCATTGAATAATTAAAATGATATAAAATGAAAAAATTGTTTCTGTTTCTTATTCTGATACCTGATGTTCTTTTTGCTCAAAATAAAGATTATGTTGTTGATGCTCTGGTTTTTCCGAAAAGACATGAGCAGGTAATCACTGTTGGTGGACAGAATGCAGATATTCAGGGTTTTACAAATGAAGCAGTTCAGATCGCAGTTGACGCATTACCTGCAGACGGAGGCCTGGTAAAACTGAATCCGGGAACATTTTCTATTAAAGCTCCAGTCAGGCTAAAATCGAATGTAAAACTTTCAGGATCCGGTCCTGAAACAATTCTTAAGCGGATTAATGGTTTTCATTCAAAGTACATTGTTGATGCCGATTACGGAGAACTTAAGCTGACAGTTGAAGATCCATCCGGTTTTTCTACTGGGATGAGTTTCCAGGTGACTGATTCCGATAATAAGGAGTGCTGGGACGTGACGACAGGCGTAATCACAAATATTTCCGGTAATACATTATATATAGATACACATCTTGTCAGGGATTATGATTCAGAGAAGAATGGAATGGTGACCAACGCCGGTTCATGCATCTCTGTGCTCGATGATGTGAATGTTTTCATTTCTGATCTTGCAATCGACGGCAATAAATCAAAGAATGATCCCCTTGACGGATGCAACGGTGGCGGAATTGCTGTTATGAGGTCAAAAGGGGTGACAATTGATAATGTTAAAGTCAGGGATTGCAATGGTGAAGGCATTACATGGCAGATAACTGAAGATGTGACCGTCAGAAACTCTGAGATCAGCGGTTGTGCCGGCATGGGTCTGCATCCTGGCACCGGCTCGCCAAAAACGGTAATCGAAGGTAATGACAGCCATAATAATAATGTTGGACTTTTTATCTGCTGGAGAGTGCAAAACAGTGTGGTAAAAAATAATCAGTTTCATAATAACAGTGACTGCGGGATAAGTACAGGACATAAAGATTCTGACGTGACGTTCGACGGTAACCATATTTTCGAAAACGGGGTAAACGGTGTCTACTTCAGAGATGAAGATTCAAAAAACTCTCCTCATCGCAATACTTTTATTAATAATGTGGTGGAAAACAACGGTACTCTGAAAGGGGGTTATGGATTTGATATCAATGGAAATGCACAGGATCTTATTATCGAAAACAATATAATAAGGGATAATAAATCAGGTAATCAAAAAGCTGCGATTTTTATTGAAAAAGGCTCGCCGCCAATTATTGAGAGAAATAATAAGATGTCGGGTCATAAATCCGGAGATATAGTTTACGGAAAATAAAGAATGTAAAGTAATTGGCAGATATAAAATCAAAATGAATACAACAAGAAGAGATTTTGTAAAATTGACAGGGAGTGTCGGCGCAGGATTGTTTATTGCCGGACTATCATCATGTGCATCGGTCAGGGGAGAAATAAAATTTGCAGGTCCAATTGACGGCGATATGCTTACCGAATTTGATGGCGTTGTGAGGGATAGCTGTTTATATACAATTGTCAGCCTGTCAGCACCGGAAGGAATGCATCTGAAAGTAAATGGAGTTAAAGCCCGTTACACCGATGGCGTTTACCAGGCTGAAATACCGCTGAAAGATTACAAAAACGTAATTGAAATTACAGGAAGGGGTGGAGTAAACCCTCAAAGCATAGTTGTTTACTGGCTCAGGAATTACACTGACAGATACCGTTTCTCACTGGATGACAATATCCGCTTTCTTAAGGATATCTCGGTAAATTCTTTAAAATACGCTTCAATATTTGAAAACCCGTACCTGGGATTATTGAAAGAGGTGCATGATACATTCGGAACTAAAATCCACATAAATATTTATTACCAGACCGAAGGATTCAACCTGTCACAGATGACTGATAAATTCAAGCCTGAGTGGAGGAAGAATTCTGACTGGCTGAGACTGAGCTTCCATGCTCTGCAGAACGATCCAGATAAGCCATACCTCTATGCTGGTTACTACGATGTAAAAAAGGATTGTGAAATGGTAATGAAGGAGATCAGGCGGTTTGCAGGCGATGAGCTGCTTGGTCCTGTAACAACGCTTCATTGGGGCGAAGCCAGGGTTGAAGGTTGCAGGGCACTGAGAGATTGCGGATACAAAGCGCTCACTGGATATTATAACGTGGAAGAAGGGAAACCGGTAGTATCTTATTACCTCGATGCTGAAAAAACAAATCATGTTACCGACCGGTCCATATGGTGCGATACTAAAGAAGGAATTATGCACAAGAAGATTCACATGGTTATTAACAACCAGAAGCTGGATAAGATTGTCGCGAAGCTGGATGAGATAAAAAAAGAGAAGCTTAAATCGGCATTCATTGATCTGATGATCCATGAACAGTATTTTTATCCGGATTACCATGAATACCAGCCCGATTTCCGCGAGAAAGTAATGACAGCAATCAAGTGGGCTTCTGATAACGGATATAAGCCATCTTTCCTGAGTGAATGCATTTTTAGCTGATAACATAATGAAAAGAATCCTGATTGTTGCTTTATGTTTTGGATCCTATCCGTTGTTCTCACAGGATCTGAGCTTCAGCAAGCCCGGCAATGAATTTTATCAGGAGCTTGCTAATCCTGTGAAGGCTGATGCCAATGAATGGGATGAGGTCAGAAGACCGGTAAATGTCAGTTATGCAAGCGACAATGTAAGGTATGAAAAAGAAAAAGTGCCTGCCATTTCATCCGTAGGGACCTGGGAAGCTACGGCATGGAGAGGTGAAAAGGTACATACTCAGTTACTTGTGTGGAGCAGGGTAAATATTCAATCTGTCAGTTTTGTCGTGAACGACCTGAAAAACAAAAAAGGTCAAAAAATAAACAAGAACTGCATTGAAGCTGCATTTGTGAGATATGTTATGTCGGACGGCTTTTTCGAAGGATGCAGTCAGAAAAATCCAAAAACCCATGATTCAACACTTGTTTCTGATCCTATAGACATAATAAGGGAAATACCTGTTCCCGCAAATTCAGTCCGGCCTGTATGGCTGAGCATAAGGGTTCCTGCTGATATTCCTGCAGGTAAGTATTACGGTAGCATAATAATCAATGCTGATAAAAAGCACAAGCTGAAAATAGCTCTTAACGTTCTTGACCATATTTTACCTCCTCCCGGTCAATGGAAATATGACCTCGATCTATGGCAGTATCCTGCACCAATTGCAAGGATACATGACGTTCCACTCTGGAGTGATGAGCATTACAACCTGATGAAGCCATATCTTACAGCCCTGGCAAATGCAGGGCAAAAGGTAATTACAGCAAATATAATTGAGCAGCCCTGGGGTTTGACCCATGTTCATTTTGATGACGCCAGCCTTATTAAATGGATCAAAAAGACAGATGGAACATGGGTATATGATTATACCCAGTTTGACCGGTATATCTCATTCGCAATGAGCTGCGGGATAAAACAGAGGATCAATTGTTATTCAATGATCACCTGGGACCTCTCATTTATCTATTTCGATGAAGAATCAGGGAAAAACAGCACTATAGTCCTGAAACCCGGAACAGATGAATATTCTGCATTCTGGTCTGGAATGATAAAGGACTTTACACGGCATCTTAAAGAAAAAGGATGGTTTGGGATCACTGCAATTGCCATGGATGAACGGCCAGTTGAAAGCATGAAAATAGTAATCGACCTGCTCAAAAAGGAGGATCCCGCATGGAAGATCGCCCTTGCCGGAGACACTTATCATCCTGAAATAGAAAATGATATCTATGACTATTGCCTTGCTTCATATCTTAAATTTGACGATGAGGTAATGAAACATCGGAAAGCTCTTGGAAAGCCGACAACATACTACACTGCCTGTCCTGAGAACCATCCCAACATATATGCATTCTCCCCTCCGGCAGAAGGTGCATTTTTAGGCTGGTACGCCTCTGCAAAAGGATATACCGGATATTTATGGTGGGCTTATAATACATGGGTCAAAAATCCCTTGCTTGATGCAAGATGGAGACGGTATCCGGCAGGCTCGTTATTTCAGTTTTATCCGGGTCCGCGTTCTTCGATCCGTTTTGAGAAGCTGATCGAGGGGATCCAGGCAAGTGAGAAAATCAGGATTTTAAGAGAACAGTTCATTAAGGAAGGAAATTCTGAAAAACTGAAAGAACTGGATATAATATTATCGCAATTTGAACTTGGAAAATTGGAAACTGTTCCGGCGGCACAGATTGTTGAAAATGCAACATTGATTTTAAATAAGTTTTAAAAGGATTTATGTAGGCAAGATATAACTATATGGTAACCCGGTATTTACATTAATAAAAAAGATGAGAATAATATTAATTCCAGTTATCCTGTTTTATGGTGGAGTGCTTTTTGCCCAGGATGTAAGCTTCAGCAAGCCTGGTAAAAATTTTTACCAGGAGACGGTCAATCCAAAAGCTACATCTGCTGATGAATGGTCAAAACTTCCAAAAGATGTAAATGTCAGTTTTGCCAGCAGTAATATAAGGTATGCGAAAGAAAAAGTTCCCGCAGGAATTAATTCAACCTCCTGGAAAAGCATTGCCTGGAAAGGAGAGAAGGTGCATACCCAGATTCTTATATGGACAAAGAAGGAAATATCAGGCATGAGCTTCGAAGTGCATGATCTGGTAAATAAGAAAGGAAACCGGATCAGCAAAGGGAATATTAAACCGGCCTTTGTACGGTATGTCATGACTGATGAGTTCGGACGGGGATGCGGTGAACGTAAAACCACCGAATATGATTCATCACTTGTGGAAGATCCTTTAGATATAATTGGTAAGATTGATGTTAGTGTCAATACTGTTCAGCCTGTTTGGGTCAGCATTCAGGTCCCCGGCGATATACCTGCAGGTATTTATACGGGAATAATTACTATAAATGCCTTTAAAAAGTACGAACTGAAAGTTTCAGTGAATGTTCTCGATCATTTATTACCGCCCCCCGCTGAATGGGAATATGATCTTGACCTGTGGCAAAGTGCTGCCTCAATTGCCAAGGTGCATAATGTAGTATTGTGGAGTGATGAACATTTCGATCTTATGGGTCCCTATTTTAAGCTTCTTGCAGGTGCAGGACAGAAACCTATCACTGCAAACATTATTGATCAGCCCTGGGGGAAAGGACATGTTTACCATGATGATCCGACGCTTATTTACTGGACCAAAAGAAAAGACGGAAGCTGGTCGTACGATTACCATCTTTTCGACAGGTATATTTCGACATTGATGAACTGTGGCATAGATAAGCGTATCAACTGTTATACGATGGTCACCTGGGATCTCTCGTTTATCTATTTTAACGAGGCTTCAGGAACAGTCGATACTGTTAAAAATGCCAGGCCCGGATCACCAGAGTATACTAATTTCTGGACCCCGATGCTAAAGGACTTTACTGCTCATCTGAAGGAAAAAGGATGGTTTGGAAAAACAGCGATCGCGATGGATGAAAGGGATATGGAGAGCATGAAAGCTGTAATAAGTCTCCTTCGTCAGATTGATCCACAATGGAAGGTTGCACTGGCAGGCGACTATCATCCTGAGATTGTAAGGGATGTGTATGATTATTGCCTTAATATCGGCCAGACTTTCCCTCTGAAGGAGCTCGAACGAAGGAAAAAGGCAGGAAAACCAAGTACTTATTATACCGCCTGCGGAACCGATATCCCCAACGGATTTACCTATTCGGGCCCTGCGGAAAATGTATGGATAAGCTGGTATGCTGCTTCGGCAGGATTTACAGGTTACCTGCGCTGGGCATATAATAACTGGGTGAAGGATCCGCTCCTTGATTCACGTTTCCGCACCTGGCCAGCAGGCGATCTTTATCAGATTTATCCCGGACCCAGAAGCTCAATAAGGTTTGAAAAATTCATCGAAGGAATTCAGGACTTTGAAAAGATCAGGATCCTGCGCGACGAATTCACCAAAACCGGAAATGTCAAGGGAAATAATGAACTGGATGAGATTTTATGCCCCTTTAATCTTATTAAGCTTAAAAATACTCCTGCTTCTGAAACTGTGACTATTGCAAAAGACAGGTTAAATAAACTTTGAAGGACTGTAATCGAAAATATTTTATGATCTATGAATAAGAAAATAATTTTAAGGTGTTTATTGCTGATTATTCTTCTTAATCTTCAATGGATAAAGGTTTATTCGTCAGCAGATGAGAGACCATTGATATTTCCAATTCCTGGTGATATCCGGATAAAAGCCGGAAATTTTATTATTGATAAGTCAACATTTATTTTTCTTCCTGAAAAACCATTAAAATCAGATATTTTTCTGGGCGATCTTTTATTCGCCGAATTCTCTGATAAGTTTGAGCAGCCTGTTTTAATAAAACGGGCAGCAGTTATTCCGGCCAACGGGAAATATTTCCTGATGGGAGATCTTTCAAATCCGCTTGTGAAGAAATACTGCATGGATAACAATCTTCTGACCACGCTCACCGGACTTGGCAGTGAAGGGTATATATTATCTGTAACGGAAAAGGTGCTGTGGTTGCAGCAAATACAAAAAACGGAGCTCTCTTCGGAATGGAATCTCTGAGGCAGATAATTTCGAAAAACGGGGAAACTCTCAGCCTGCCTCAGTTGGTAGTTAAGGATTCACCAAGGTATCCGTTCAGGGGGATAAAGGTTTATCTGCCAGGAAGGGAAAATATTACATTTTTCAAGAGATTTATCAGGGACTTTGTTGCTCTTTATAAATTCAACACTATAATTCTGGAGCTCAACGCAAATATGCGTCTTGAAAGGCACCCTGAGCTGAATGTAGGGGCTGTACAATTTGAACGGCATTTGAGTTTCAGCAGGCTTGACAGGCCTCCCGGGGTTCACAGGGAGTACCAGAACTCATCTCACCAGGATAATGCTGATGGCGGGATTCTCGAAAAAGCAGAAGTTGCTGATCTTGTCAGCTATATGAGACAATTCAACATTGAAGTGATTCCGGAGCTGCCATCTTTGACACATTCTTATTACCTGCTCTGGGGGCATCGAGAACTGGCAGAAAATCTTGCTCAGCCATATCCAGATACATATTGTCCGCTGAAACCTGAGAGCTACAGGTTATATTTTGATGTTCTTGATGAATATATAGAAGTTATTCATCCGAAAATAATCCATATAGGTCATGATGAATGGCGCATGGAAAAAGATCTCTGCGACCTTTGCCGTGGAAAAGATTACGGAGAATTATATGCCATGGATGTTACAAAGATCCATGACTACCTTGCAAAAAAGGGGATTAGGATTGCATTATGGGGCGACCATCTTCTTGAATCGGTAACAGAGAAGGAATTCCAGACATGGAAATCATCCTCAGGTTATCAGTATAAGATCCCTGGTGCTTTACGACCGGAACAGGTACTCAAGCTTATCCCGAAGGATATTCTTGTTTTCAACTGGTTCTGGGATGAGCTGAGTAATGACAGACAGGTATCAGATTTTGGATTCAAACAGGTTTACGGCAATTTCAGAGCTGATATTAATGACTGGGAGAAAAGACAGAATATCAAGGGATTGCTGGGTGGAGCCCCTTCATCGTGGGCCGGAACAACCGAGAAAAATTTTGGTAAGGATCAGCTGATCGATTTCCTTGGTGCTTCGAATCTCCTCTGGTCAAAGGAATACCTACCGTTTGAAAGGCTTGTTTTTATTTCAGAACCTCTTATCAGCGGCATTTATTTCAGGTTCAGGGGTAATTTTCTACCGAGCGAAGCCGGTGCAAAAGTGGCACCCGTAGATATATCCGCTAATTTTAATTCTGACCTTTCGTCAGGCATTGACAGCATTCCGGGTAATCGTATAACTAAGGGAAGGGTAGGAACCGGCAATATCTTTTTCAATCTCGGTAAATCATCAGGGGACCACTGTGCGGTTATCACCGCTACTCAAAAGGTTCAGACAAGGCAGGCTTCAGTCAGTGGAATTCAAATAAACAAAGATGCAAACAGCCTCATCTTCCTGCACGCATGTGCCCGTGAGGGATACAACAGGAAAGCTTATGATATTATCAGTAATTTCGATGAGACTGCTGAACTGCTGGGCTGGTACGAAGTAAAATACGACGATGGCTTTGTTGTGACTATCCCGGTCCGCTATGGATTGAATATCCTTGACTGGAACTGGCAGGATAGAATTGCAGCATTTGAAAATCCAAAGTATAACAAATACAGTCAGAATCAATATGCTTATCAGGCACCGGCAGTTTTATGCTCTCCGGCAGATTCAGATCCGGTGAATTTCTTCGCATTTGAGTGGGTGAATCCGAGGCTGGGAAAAACGATTAAGGAAGTAAACTTAAAATCGGTGGATTATGGAAAGAATAATGATAATGCTATCATTCTACTTGGTCTCAGCTTAACTGAAAATACAAAAGATGAAGCTGCAAAGGGAACTGAAAGGCAATAATGAAATTAAGAAATAAATCCTAAACCCTATACTATGGAAGATAAATCTCAGAATTTATTCACCAGGTCAGCAATCATACTGGGCTCTTTTTCAATGCTGTGCCTTTTTACAGCATGTGGTGGCGAAACAAAAAAGGTGCAGGAGTCTGATACCTCTCAGATCAGCAATTCTGAAAAGGAAAAATATTCCCCGAAATACTGGCTGGAAGGCATTTATGAAAAAAATGATGAAGAGGTCAGAGGTTCAGGAAAGGATCTTACCCGGGTAATCGATAATGTAAAAGCCCTGGGATGGGACGGCGTATTTTTCTGGGGTGCTGACCGTGATGGTGCAAAAATGAATTATTTTTTCAAATCGCCATTCCTTGAAAAACAGGATTGGGCAGTTTTTAAGGGAGACGGACTATCACCTCTGGTAACTGCAGCACATAAAAAGGGGATCGGAGTTATGATCAATATGGAGGGTGTTAACCCTTACCACTGGGAAAAAAATCAATGGACCCCTGAGAATATTAAAGCTGTGGCTGATGACCTTGCTGCCGATAGCGTAGATGGAGTTTTTGAAGAGTGCTTCGAAGTAAAACCTGATGTTTTTGTGTCACTTGCAAGGGAGTTGAAAAGTAAGAACGTCGACTATGTTTCGGGAACCGACCCGATGCTTTTGCGTGAAGCAAATTTCTCATCGCTCTGGCCCGAAACCAGCATTATTGACATTTACAATTATTATCTCAAGCGCGACAAAATATTCAATACTGCTACCCTGGCACAGCACGGATCTCTGGGATTTGGATGGGCAAAGTACTGGGGGAAACCAACCTCATTAATTTCGCCTGTGAATCGCAACTGGGGGATTCCGGGTGACTATTCTCCCGCTGTGATCTCTTATCTGTGCATGATAAGAGCCCTTCAGTTCAGGTTAGATAATTTCATCATTTTTGGAGGTTTAAACACATTTGACCCGATAGCAACACAGGAATGGATAAAAGGATACGTTAATAAACAGGAGAAAAACAGACCTACTCTTAATATAGTAGTTCTGCTTAAGAAACAAATAGAATACTCCGGAAGTGAAACAGGTGATCCCGGATGGAACCGCCTGTTCAATTCAGGCGATGCCATCACATCCGGAGCTATGAATGCCGGGTATAATATTGTTGTGAGTGATAAAGTTTTACCAGCAGATGCTTACTGGATTTATGCCAGCGGAGGAAAAGGGGATGTGCTTCCGGAAGATGTGGTAGCCCTTTTCAGCACCGAGAAACCTGTGTTTATTCAGTGCGGCAGTTTTATTCCAAGTGGAAAGGAAATGACTCCCACCTGGAAAACCGTGCTTGAAAAATGCGGTATAGATGGTACTAAAATGTTCAGCAACAGAGGAGGAATGGATACCGAAGCGGAAGGATCATTGCCTCCTGACCAGGAATCAGAAATTCCTTATACGGGTTATTATAAGGATATATACCTCAGGTTTACCGGGTCTGATGTGCAGCGTGGAATGGATTTGCGATCAGGAACTGTTATTCCAAAAAATGCGATCAGTGGTACAGTTTATTGTACTCCTAATAAAACTTATGGCAGAGGACCATATATTACAGGCAAAGACCAAAAATTTGTCGTAACAGCAACTACTCTTAACTGGGAAGTAGCTTACCCGGTTTCCGATCTGCTTTCGGGTTATAGTATATTACCATCGTCGAATGTATGGGGTATTGCAGGAAATAAAGTAACTGCACTCCTGGCAATAGAGACTACTGAGCTTGTCATGACAATTCCTGGTATGGCCGACGGTTCCAGTATCCATGTGGTTGTCTGGGATAAAAAGAAGAATAAAAAGTCGGAAGAAACAGTGATATATAAGGCTCCTTACCGGCATATGCTGATGGAATACGACTTAATCCTGATTGACAAAGTTGAATAAACTATATCTTAATAATTAATCTATGGAATCACAAACTCAATCACCAGTAACCGGACAGAGACTCATGTGCGTAGATGCACTCCGGGGCTTTGATATGTTATGGATCATAGGCGGTGCAGAGGTACTGGTCTCACTTTGCAAAGCTTCAGGTATTGGATTTCTCAGCAATATGGCTGTGAATTTTGATCATACATGGGGGCAGTTCCATTTCTACGACCTGATCCAGCCGCTTTTCCTCTTTATAGTCGGTGTTGTTATGCCGGTCTCCTTCAGGAAACGTATGGAAAGGGGAGAGACAAAAAGGGAGATATATAAACATGTAATTAAGAGGGTCATAGTATTGTATATCCTTGGACTTGTTTCTTCAGGACGGCTGCTCTCCTTCGACCTGTCGAAGATTCACCTGATCACAAACGTCCTTCATGTGATAGCTTTTGGTTATCTGGTGGGCTCTGTGATGATCCTGGAGCTTAAGATTAAATGGCAGATAGGCATATCCGCGTTCCTTCTGATCCTCTATTGGGTCATAATGGCGCTGGTACCTGTACCCGGACATGGAGCCGGTATTTATGAACGGAATGTGAACCTTGCTCTTTATGTTGATAATGCATTATTAGGGCATTTTCAGGAGGGTGAGGGCTGGACATACATTCTTACGAGCATAAACTTTATTCCCTCAATCATGATAGGGGTTTTTGCCGGTTATATTCTTCAATCGGACCGGGCTGCGATGAAGAAAGCAGGCCTTCTGGCTCTTACCGGCCTCTGCTGCATCATTGTTGCGAAGGTTTGGGGAATATGGTTCCCGATCATTCATCACCTGACGACAAGTACATTAGTTTTGTTTGGAGCAGGACTCAGTTTCCTTCTTTTATCACTTTTCTATCTTGTGATCGACGTCTGGGGATATAAGAAATGGTCTTTCTTTTTTGTAGTAATCGGTATGAATGCTATAGCAGTTTATGTAGCAACCCACCTGTTTGACTTTACAAAGATCGGAAATGTTTTCGTTGGCGGACTTTTAAGATGGCTGGGACCCTGGGCAAATTTTGTTGAAGCTTCAGCCGCCCTGGCCGTGATCTGGCTTATTCTTTATTATATGTACCGTAACAAGACCTTTATTAAAGTATAGTGTACAAAATACATTTATTGAATTAAGATCTGTAAGAGAAGATTTAAAAGAACATGCCAAAGAAATTATCTTTTAATTTTGTTATCTGCCTCATTGTGGCATTAGCAGCCTTTAGCTGTGGCAGGTCCGGGCAGAAAATTGCTGTTACAGAAGATAAAAAGGTAAATATCAGTGTCAAACCTTTTCGTGTTCTCGTTATAATAGGTGATCAGTGGACAGACCCTCAGAGCTATGCGATTGATGGAAGACGGGTTAAAAGCGAAGATTTCCTTGATGTGATTAACATGCTTAAGGTTTGGGGAGTACCGTTTGACATCCTTCGTCTTGACCAGCAGCGGCTCCAGATAAACCGCTTCCTTGATGGAGAAGCTAAACCCAATTACGGATGCGTGATATGGATGGCCGATCCGGCGAAACTTACCGGTTACTCTGCCAACTACGAGACGCTGAAGACGGGCTGTAAATGAATATGGCATAAGCATGATCGGATTGTTCGATTATGTTAAAACGGATCAGGTGGCCGGGCTTATCGGTATCAATCTGCAGAATGAAAAAAATATTCAGACCGCCAAAATCAGCGATAAATTCGTTATAAACGGAGATCATTTTATAACTGCGGATGCAGGAAATATTTCTTTGCCTGATAAAAAACAACTTGCCGATACAAATCTTGCAGGTAGGGATTATGCAGAAGATATTTTACCTGTTAATCTTGTGAACTGCACTGTCAATGAATCTGCAAAAGTGCTGGCCAGGGTCGGCAGTAATCCGCAAATTGTTGTGAATGATATTAATGATGACACAAAAATAGTATGGATCGGTGGTGGCAGGAACTGGTTCCGTAAATATCCGGTGATGAGGAAAATTTTCCGGAAGGCACTTGTCTATTCAATGGGATATGGCCTTTTTAATGATGATTTTGAGAATGGATTCATCTTTATAATGGATGACATTGGTGCTGCGGATCATTCATGGCTGCTTAAGTGGCATTATCCTACTCCACCGAAAGATACTCTTATCAGGTATCTTATTGAACCTCTCGAAAAGCGCGGATTAATGATGGTCCAATGCATTACCTCAGGGTACCTTGAACTTGACAAAAAAATGATCGTCCCGCCGTGGACGGTGAAACCATTCAGGGATATTTTCGGCAACTGGCAGGACTACGGATCTTCCAAAGAAGGGCTTGACGAAGGAATAAAACGTGGAGTATTTGAGATCCAGCATGATCGTGGCTGGTCTCATATGAACTGGGACCTTGAATCACCACCTGGACCAATCTGGAACGGTAATATTGAGGGGGGAAAGGAAAATTACGACTGGTACAATGAAGTAAGTGATGTAACCCGTGGAAATATTCCGGTACCAGCTAATGATCTTCTTTTTCTTTATAGATCAGGCATAAATGCGGTTAAAACAGCTTTTGGCGTTATCCCGCTTGATGCAGAAATATATCCTGGTTCTGATCTGAGTGAAGGTACTCATGCAGGCGATGATAATGGTAGAATAGCAGCTATTGCCGGTTTAGGTGTTGGCCGGGATTCATATGTCGGGATCGATCATACAATAGAGTTTAAAATGATGCTTCCCGAGCAGTTTACCTGTCACGACCTTGACCTCACCGTAAGGACTGATGATCCTGCGGATGAGATGGGAGAATGGTCTGTCGCCTGGCCAAAGCTGGAAGCCCTGACAACAGCACAGCTTCTTGCTGCGAGGATTGCAGGTGTCAGGAGCGTTAACCTTCATAACGAGGAGTGGATCGAATCAAGAAAGGATAAACACTGGATGGGTTACAATGAGATGTGCGCCTATCTGCATGCTGAAATAACAAATCCCAAAGGTGGACTAAACCTCTATTATGACAGCCACTATTGCGCGTATTTTGAGAAGAATCCTTCATACTGGACACTGGAATTGTCAGACGGTTTCAGAAAGAAGGCAGGAGGTAATGCCAGGGTATCAGTTGACGGAAAAACCCTTGTTACAGCTCTGCAACCGGAGCAGAAAGTAGAGATCCCGGCAGGAGCAGGTATGCATAACATAAAACTCTTTTACAAATAGATAGCTAAATGAAAAATAGTACTTTTTTCTATGTATATAAAGACAACAAATATGTATAAAAGATCCGTTCTGATAATCTCATTTTTTCTGTTCATACTTGCAGGAATAATGAGCTGTTCGCAGGCAGAGAAGAAGCCTTCATCAGCTTCCAGCCCGGATGGGAAGGCACTTAACATAATCGTCAAACCATTTCGTGTCCTGGTGATCATTGGTGACCAGTGGACCGATCCTATGAGCTATAGTATTGACCCGACAAGGGTAAAGGACGAAGATTTCCTCGATGTTGTTACAATGCTTAAAATCTGGGGAGTCCCCTTTGATATACTGCGGCTTGATGAGCAGAGACTTCAGATTAACCGCTTCCTCGACGGTGTTGCAAAACCTAACTATGGTTGCATTATCTGGATGGCTAACCCTGATAAGCTTCTGGGATATTCGGCAAATTATGAAACTCTTGCCAGGGCAGTTAATGAATATGGTATCAGCCTGATTGCCCTGACTGACTATATAAAGACAGATGCAGTAGCAAACCTGGTTGGTGTTAAGTTCGAAAATGTGAAGCAGGTGCAGCTTGGAGGTAATAGTGAAAAATTTGCTGTTAAAGGAAATCATTTTATTACTTCCGGAGCTGAAGGTTTGAATCTGCCGGATGTCAGACAGCTAGCCGGCTCAACAATACCTGAAGCAAACGGTATTACTGTGGAAAATACTAAACCACAGGAAGATGTAGCTACAATAAACATGGTTAACTGTACTGTTGCCGGATCAGCAACAGTACTTGGGAAAATAGGAGAAACGCCTCAGCTAGTCGTAAGGGATATTAACAACGACACTAAAGCTATCTGGATTGGTGGAGGCCATGACTGGTTCCGTAAATATCCGGTTATGAGAAGAATATTCAGGGAAGCACTTGTCTATTCAATTGGCTATGGCGTCTTTAATGATAATTTTGAGAACGGATTTATATGTATTATGGATGATGTGGGATGTGCGGAACACTCTTACAGCCTTACATGGCACTATCCAACACCTGCAAAGGATACTCTTATTAAGTATCTCATTGAACCTCTGGAGAAATATGGATTTATGATGGTTCAGAATATTACTCCCGGGTTTGCCAATCCAAAAACAAAAATGATTGAGTCATCCTGGAGCATCCCACCGTTTACTGATATTTTCGGCAACTGGCAGGATTTCGGATCAACGAAAGAGGGACTTGATGAAGGACTTCGCCGGGGTGTTTTTGAGATCCAGCCTCATAGAGCGTGGTCACATATGAACTGGGATCTCGAATCTCCTCCCGGACCTTTCTGGGGGCCTGCAGACGGAGAAATGCGAAAGACCGACTGGTATAACGAAGTGGTTGATGTAAGGCGGGATAATGCAGCAGTTCCATCTAATGATCTGCTATTTATTTACAAGATGGGAATTGACGCTGTAAAGAAATCTTTTGGTGTCGTTGCTCTGGCAGCCGAAGTGCGTCCGGGAGCAGAACTTAAGGCTGGAAAACCAGGTGGCTTTGACAATGGCCGTATCGCTGCTATTGCAGGACTTGGGGTCAGCCGTGAGTGCTATGTGGGATTTGATCATACAATTGAATTCAGGATGATGATGCCGGAACAGTTCACATTTCATGACCTCGACCTTACTGCACAAACAAATTATCCTGCCGACGAGACAGAAGCAGGCTGGGATAAGCTATTGAAGTTGTCGACTGAGCAATTGATGGCTTCAAAAATAGCCGGAGGCAGAAGGTTGAATGTGCATGATAGTCAGAACTGGATTGAGTCAAGAAAAGATAAGTACTGGATGGGATTCAATGAAACATGCGCCTATCTTCATTCTGGAATTTCAAATGCAGGTCAGAGTGGACTTGGAATTGAATTCAGCTATGATGGACATTATTGCAAATATTTTGAAAGCAAACCTTCTACATGGACACTTGAATTATCAGATAGTTACAGGGAAAGCTTTGGCTATGCTGCTTCGATTTATATTGATGGGAGACCTGCTGCCACTGGCCTGTCAACAGTTCAAAAAATAGTGATTCCGGCCGGTCTCGGAATACACAGTCTCAGGGTGGTCCCCAATTAACTTCAAAGTGTATAAAAAGATAATAGAAACTGATATGGCAAAATTGATAAATAAATTTCTTTACGTATACCTGGTATTAGTAGTTGTTTTTTCTTACGGTGGATGCATAAACAAAGCTCCGGAACTTAAAGCTTCAGAAACGGTTCAGGTTCCTGCAGGATGGGAAAACCTTGCACAAACACCTCCTATGGGATGGAACAGCTGGAACGGGCTGGGGAAAAAGGTAAGCGAGCAGCTGATAAGGGAAACTGCGGATTCCTTTGTTACCTCCGGGCTTAAGGATGCCGGTTACATTTATCTTGTTATTGACGATTACTGGCATGGGGGCAGGGATTCTGCTACGGGATTGTTGTATCCCGATCCGGTTAGATTCCCTTCTGGCATGAAGGCAGTAGCAGATTATGTCCATAGTAAGGGACTGAAATTCGGGATTTACTCGGATGCTGGCACCCAGACGTGCGGTGATCAGCCCGGGAGCTTCGGATATGAGGAAAAAGATGCAAAGCTATTTGCCGGGTGGGGAGTTGATTATCTTAAATATGATTATTGCTACTGCAATGACTACGCCTCGGAAAACAACGACTTTAAAATGGCAATTGAGAGGTACAAAAAAATGGGCGACGCTCTTAAAGCAACCGGAAGACCGATAGTATTCAGTATATGTGAATGGGGACCGAGGGCCCCATGGCTTTGGGGCAGGGATGTCGGCGGTCATTTATGGAGGACATCATATGACGTACATGACTTCTGGGATAAGCCCAGGAACGATATCAGCCCAATTGGCATCCTTACTTCAATTGACGTTGCTGCAAACCTTGAAAGATTTGCGGGGCCGGGTGGCTGGAATGATCCGGATATGCTTGTGGTGGGACTTAAAAACAAAGGTAATGTAAAGGGAGGCGGCTGCAATGAGATCGAATACCGCACCCAGATGAGCATGTGGTGCATGCTTTCAGCACCTTTGATGATCGGGTGCGATGTACGCAGCATGGACGAAACAACAAAGAGCATTCTCCTTAATAAGGATCTGATCTCAATTGACCAGGATCCTCTTGGTAAACAAGGCTTCAGGGTTTACAGGAATGATGGTATTGAAGCATTTAAAAAACCGATCTCTGGTAATCGATCAGCCATTGCCTTCCTTAACCGTAATTCATCTTATAAGAAAGTAACAATTTCTTATAAGGATCTCGAAATGGAGACTGAAGGAAGATTTAAAGTTTATGATGTTCTGACACATGCGGATGCAGATCAGCCTCAGGGCAAGTTCACAATCAGCTTGAAACCGCATGAAAGCAAAGTATTTGTATTAACTTCTAATACAGGTAATTAAGGTGACGAGGAAAGAGAGAGTCATAGCGGCAATGAACCATCAGGAGACTGATATATTTCCATACCAGATGGATTGTCTGTCAGCAGCTGAAAAAAAGCTAAAGGACCATTTTGGCGATGTGGACCTGAATGAGGCAATTGGAAATCATATTGCAATGTTCGAGCCGAGCTATTATTCTCTTTTCAAAACCGAAGACTTCGAAGGTAATAAGTTCAGGGATGCATTTGGCGCAGTCTGGGAGCTTAAGCCCAATGAAGATATTGGCTCAGTGATTAGCAATCCGCTTAAAGAGCCTACACTGAAAGGATACAAATTTCCTGATCCTGAAAAAGTAATGGAGCTCGACGGAATACCTTCTTTTATTGAAAAGAATACGGACCGGTTTATTGTCGGGGCTATAGGGTTCTCCCTTTATGAACGTGCCTGGATATTAAGGGGAATAGAGCCAATACTGTTCGATTTCCTTGAGAATCCCATGTTCATTGAGGAGCTTTTTGACAGGATCATCGATTTCAACCTGGTTATTACAAAACGGATGTGCCGTTTCCCAGTTGATGCCTTCCATTTCGGGGATGACTGGGGCCAGCAGCATGGCCTTATAATTGATCCTGATATGTGGCGCTCTGTATTCAAGAAGCGGCTGAGAAAGATGTATGACGTTGTTCATGAAGCAGGTCTGCCTGTTTCGATCCATTCGTGTGGTGATATTTCAGATATAATACCGGATCTCATTGAAATTGGGGTAAATATGATTATGCCGCTCCAGGCAGAAGCTCTCGATTTCGATTTCCTTAAAAGAGAGTACGGTAAATATCTGACATTCTGGGGAGGTCTCAGCACCCAGAGAACTTTGCCTTTCGGAACGCCGGATGATGTAAGGGAAGAGATCAGGTCGCTAAAAAGGGTACTCGGTAAAAATGGCGGGTATATTCTTGCTCCCTCGCATGAACTGCAGAAAGATGTTCCGCTGGAAAATATGCTTGCATTTATCGATGAAGCTCAGAAACCGACTTCATTCAGCCATCATTAGTCCACTATTATATGGAATAAAATTGAAACCAGATACTATTAAAAAAACTGACATGACACAATTAATCAAAAAAGCCATTCTCCCCGGAATGATCCTGTTTCTCCTGATCTGGGTCAACGGATGCAAAAGTTCAACGGATACAAAAAAAGAGGCCGCGCAGCCCGCACCAACTGCTGAAATGCCGCAGTTGGCACTTACCCCTCCTATGGGATGGAACAGCTGGAATCCCTTTGGTGAAAACGTAAGCGAAAAAGTGATCAGGGAAACAGCTGATGCATTTGTCAGCTCGGGACTTAAAGATGCCGGGTATACTTATATTGTAATTGATGACATCTGGCAGGGCGGAAGAGATTCAACCACCGGGCTGCTCTATCCTGATCCAGTCAGATTTCCCTCCGGAATAAAAGCCCTGGCAGATTATGTCCACAGTAAGGGTCTTAAGTTTGGGATCTATTCTGATGCCGGTACTCTCACCTGTGGCGAAAAGCCGGGCAGCTTTGGTTACGAGGAGAAAGATGCGAAGCTGTTTGCTGAATGGGGTGCGGATTACGTAAAATATGATTATTGCCACTGCCCGGATTACGGTTCACAGAATAATGACTATAAAATGGCTATAGCACGCTATAAGGCTATGGGTGATGCTCTTAAAGCTACAGGTCGTCCAATAGTATTCAGCATTTGTGAATGGGGTCCTCGCTCTCCCTGGCTGTGGGGAAGGGAAGTCGGAGGCCAGCTCTGGCGTGTTTCTTATGATGTAGGTGACAAATGGGATGAGCCGCGTAATGAACAGAGCCAGATAGGAATTCTTACAGCAATTGATGTGATGTGTGATCTTGAAAGATTCAGCAGTATAGGAGGATGGAACGACCCTGATATGCTTGTTATCGGCCTTAAAAATTCAGGTTTTATAAAAGGCGGTGGCTGCACATTTGAGGAATACCGGACCCAGATGAGCATGTGGAGCATGTTTTCAGCTCCCCTGATGCTTGGTTGCCCTGTTGACAATATGACCGAAGACACTAAAACCATTCTTCTGAATAAGGATATTATAGCCATTGATCAGGATCAGCTGGGTAAACAGGCTTTCCGCGTAATGAGAAACGATGGCATCGAAGCATGGAAAAAACCTCTTTCAGGAAACAGGATTGCGGTTGCATTTCTAAACAGGAATTCTAAGGAAGGATCATTAACGGCTTCATTGAAACAGCTGGAAATTGATCCTGCTGTGAATTATAAGGTTTACGATGTCTGGAAACATGAAGCTGTTTCGCAACCAGCTGGTGCATTAACAGTAAAAATGAAATCGCATGAAACACAAGTGTTTGTGCTCACTCCGATGGCAAAATAATTTAAGTAATTGATCTTTATTGTGAATTAATTAACAATAAGAAAATGGGGAAAAGAATATTTCCGGTGCTTTTGCTGACGGTCCTGGTGTCGTTGCTTTCTTGTGCTTCTTCTGATTTCAATGTGAAGAATTTCGGTGCTAAAGGCAACGGTACCACACTGGATACCAAATCCATTCAGCAGGCAATAGATAAGGCTTTCGAATCCGGCGGAGGAGTGGTTGATGTCCCGTCAGGAACTTACCTGATAGGGACGATTATCCTTAAGGACAATGTGGAGCTGCATCTTGAGCCCGGGGCAAGGATCCTTGGAAGTCCTGATTATAAGGACTATCTGGAGATTATTCATAAATATGAGTCACGGACAAACGGACTCTATGCTAAATATTTTATGGTTTTTGCCGAAAATGCAAAGAATATCTCCATCACAGGAACAGGGATAATAGATGGCAACGGACTGCAGAACTTCCAGAAAGGTAATCCGCAGAACCTGCGTCCATTCATGTTAAGGCTGGTCAACTGTGATAATGTGACCTTGCGCGATGTTCATCTTCTTGAGTCTGCAAACTGGACACTCCATCTTCTAGGATGCAGGGATGTGAATATCAACGGGATCGTGATCGAAAATCACGTTGATTCGAACAGGGACGGGATCGACGTTGATGCCTGCAACAGGGTCACTATTTCTGATTCAAGGCTCCTTACAGGCGACGACGCAATTGTAATGAAAGCCACAAATGACACCCTGTGTCAGAATATTACAATTACAAATTGTGTTATCCGTACTGATGCTTCCGCGGTTAAAACCGGCACAGAATCTAACGGAGGTTTTAAAAATATTACGGTCAGTAACTGTGTCCTTAGGGACATTCCGAGACATGCAGGAATTGAGCTGATGACCGTAGATGGCGGTATAATGCAGAATATTGTGATCGAGAACATCACAATGGAAAATGTTGCAACACCTTTTTTTATAAGGCTCGGGAATCGTGCCCGCCCCTTTAAATCGGGTCAATATGTAGATCATCAGGATGATGTCAGCGATATTTATCTTAATAACATCATTGTTCTGAACTCAAAGCTTCCATCCAGTATCATAGGGCTTAATTCAAAGAAGATCCGGAATATTGTAATCAGCAATTATTCAGTAAGGAGTGGTGTGGCTCAGAAACCTGTTGCATATAACGAAGTACCATTTGAGGAATTCGAATATCCGGCAGCCAGTTACTTCAAAAACCTTCCTGCATTTGGTATTTACTGCAGGAATGTTGACGGACTTCACCTTGATAATGTTACGATGTATGCTGCTGAAAATGAGACCAGGCCGCCTCTTGTATTCGACAGGATTAACGACCTGGAACTTACATCTGTCAGGGCCCGGGTGAGAAATCCTGCAGCGCCTCTGGCTCATTTGAGGAACATGGAAGATGCTTCTGCCCAATTCTGCCGTCTGATCGGTTCAGCAGGTCCTTTATTTGAGACGGAAGGATCTGTCCAATTGAAGCTTACAGGCAATATTATTCTTTCAGGCCAGAGAGAAATATCAAACCTTCCTGCACTTAAGGATGCCAGCTTTTTTGAGGATTTCGAGACTGACCTGAAATTCATTGTCGGGAAAGGAGGAACTGTAAAAGGACTAACAGCTGCCAGCTTAAGGGATAATCCTGTTAAGTTCAGTATGAATATGACAAAAAGGGGATCACTGCAGATGTGCCTCCTTATGCTGAACAGCTCAGCTATTCCGGAAAAAGTCCTTGTGAAATTTGACGGGATAACCCAGGAATATACTGTAAGCTGGAATGACTGGGGCTGGGCGCCTATAACCCTGCTAAAGGAATATCCTGAAGACAAAATGGTTGATTTTGAAATATTGCCCTCTGGAGAAAATTCGAATCTGAAACTATCAAAAGTATATTTCCACTACCAGGACGTCAGTAAAACTGACTGATGATGATTTAAAAAACAGGACATTATGAAAAGAAAATATAATATAGTAAAAATATTTTGGCTGCTTACAATTTTCTGTTGCCTTGACGCAGCAGGACAGGTGACACGCAAACCGTATCTTCAGATCCCCACCCCGACAAGCATGGTTGTTCGCTGGCAGACTGGAACTGGCGTTATTGGGAAATTGTACTATGGAACCTCACCTTTAGCACTGGTTCAGACTGCACCTGAACCTGAAGTCGAGAGAATATATCACGAGGTTAAGGTTACAGGGCTGCAGCCTGAAACAAAGTATTACTATTCGGTGGCTGGTCCGCAGCGTGGAAATAAGGATCTGTATTTTATAACTCCTCCTTTGCCCGGGAAGTCTGTACCTGTGAGGATATGGATTATTTCTGATTTCGGACAGACAAGTTCAGAACAGAATCCAAGAAGACAAGAGACGGTCGCCCGCTGGGATACCTTCAACAATAATTCGACCCATGCAAGTTTTGTGCTTTCAATTGGCGATCAGTCGGAGGACGATGCAATTTACCAGATCCAGCATGATTTCTTTAACCAGGTTGAGAATGTTTTGATAAACTCTCCCTTGTATACCACCATCGGAAACCATGACGATCATGACACTTTACGTAATTATCTCAGAACCTTCACTTTGCCGGCAAATGCTGAAGCCGGCGGAGCTCCATCAGGAACTGAAAAATATTATTCGTTCGATTATTCGAATATCCATGTGGTGGTTCTTTGCACAGAGATTTACGACAGCACAGGTATGAAGAAACAGACGGAGTGGCTTAAGAAAGACCTGGAGAAGAACCATCAGCAGTGGCTTATTGCATGTTTGCATCAGCCCTTTCACAGCGGCGGATATCATCCTTCAGATGAAAATAAATCCACCCAGGAGCGAAGAAAAGAATGGCTGCCTCTGCTGTTTGCTCATGGTGTTGATCTGATCCTCCAGGGCCATAACCATATTTATGAACGGTCATACATGGTTGATAATCTTGTAGGTAAAGCCATGGAGGTTACTGCGAAAAATAAGATCGACACCTGTCTGGGCAGGGAAGATGAAGGCAAACCATATTATAAAAAGACAGGTACGGGGAAGGGAACAGTATTCATAACCTGCGCTGCAGGCGGAGTGTCAAATCCTTCAAAGAATTTTGTCCATTATCCTGTTTTCCCTGTGTATTATAGTGCCCGCAAGGTTGAAGGCTCTCTTGTGATAGACGTAAACAGGAACAGGTTGGATGTAAACTTTCTGTGCGATGAGATAAATGAAAAGGGAAGTCATATATGGGACCATTTTACCATTTTAAAGGGTGAACTCAAAACAGATCAGGAAAAACATTAACCTGAGCCTCTTTTGTGCAAAAATATATTTAGTTATGACATCCAATTAAATAAAACGGAAATGAAAGCTTTAAAATCATTACAGGCAAATAAAAATTTCCCGATTATATTATTCCTGATCCTAATCTCCCTCCTTCATTATAATTCTGTTTCAGGTCAGGGGAAAGATATGCCAACTAAAACAATTATGGTTTTCGGAGCCCATGCTGATGATGTTGACGAGATTGCAGGAGGCACACTTGCAAAATACACTGCAGCTGGTTACCAGGGAGTCTATGTTTCTGTTACAAATAATCTTGCTGGTTGCAATATTGAGAAGACGCCATGGGGCCCGGGTCCCAGATTCACAGTTTCTAATTCAACCTTTAAATACCCTTGTGATGCACTGGAAACACAGCAGATAAGATCTGAAGAAGCTAAAGCTGCTGCAGCTGTTTATGGAGCTGAAACTGTATTTCTCGATTTCGATGAACCGGAAGTTTTCTTCGGACGTAAAGTTATAATTTACGGGACTCAGGATTTTCTGAATTACAATCCTCCGGGAAGGAGGCAGATTAACCTTGCCACGCGTTACAGTGAAGATGTAAATGTGGTAGTTGAACTTCTGAATAAATATAAACCTGAAATAGTGATAATTCACCCGCTTGGAGGTGACAAGCTTGATCATGAGGGTAGTGCATATATGATGTACCTGGCTTTTAAAAGAGCCATGGCCAGAAAGATTCCTGTCGGGAAGCTGTGGATGTATATTGAGGGCTGGTTCCTTGATAAACCCGCCCAGGAAACTGGCAGGGGCAAACCAGATGTACATGTTGATGTAAAAGACTATCTGAAAACAAAATATGAAGCCTTAAATAAACATGTCAGCCAGAATGGAGGACTTGGACGGGAGTATGTAACTGGAAATGAAACCCAGCCAAAGGAAAAAATCGAGGAGTTCATTACTGTAATTGATAATATGGAATGAAAAGTTATTTACCTGATAAATTCAATGAACTGATTTAAATGATCTTGACAAAATGAGAAAGAGTTTATTTTCCGCTATTCTGTTATTGCTTACCGCAGGTTGTGTCTTCTCACAGGGGAATGCCAAACCACGGAAATGCATTATGGTCTTTGGTGCTCATGCCGACGATGTGGAGCCTATGGCCGGCGGAACCTTTGCAAAATATATTTCTGAAGGTTATGAAGGAATATATGTTTGTGTAATAAATAACCTGGCCGGCTGCGGCATAGAATCGGTAGGGGGCGGTACCACACCTCCTCCGGAAGCTTTAAAGCCGCTGTTCACCGTTTCCTCTTCAACATTATCATATCCGGCTGATGCTCTCGAAACTATCCAGATTCGTGCTGAAGAAGCAAAAAATGCAGCGGAAGTATTCCATGCTACCCCTGTATTTCTTGATTTCAGGGAGGGAATCTTCTGGCAGGGAAGGAAAAGGTGCAACCTCGGATCAGAGCAGTATTCTCAGTTTGATCCCCCTGGCAGGCAGGCTGTAAGCCTTGCTGAAGAAGAAAGTGGTAATGTTGAATATCTTGTCGATCTTCTCAGAAAGTATTCTCCTGAAATTGTAATAATCCATACTTTGGGCGGAGATAAGCACGATCATGGCAACAGTGCGTATATCATGTACCTCGCGTTTAAGCAGGCAGCGCAGAAAGGAGTGCCAGTCGGAAAATTATGGATGAGACCCAAAGGTTGGCTTCTTGATGCTAAGGGGAAACCAGCCAAAAGAGGTAAACCTGATGTGCATATTAAGGTCGCCAACTTCATATCAGTTAAGTATGAAGCCCTTAATAAACATGTAAGTCAGAAAGGAATACCTAGGTCCCAAACCAGACCTGAAGAGGCAATTGAAGAATTTATAACAGTTCTCGATTATACGAAATAACTGCTATCCCATGTAACTATTCCGAGATAATGAAGAAGTTTAAAATAAATATAATATTCACAAGTCTTTTTCTGCTGGCATTCACCTTTACTCCTGATTCAGAATACCGGGGAAAGAATGTCTCTGATAATGCTGACCAGATACATTTTTCAGTCAAAAACGGAACAGCCATGACTTTTGATTGGGTAGGAACAGCTGACTATATTAGCTTTGGCAAAAAACCCGGAAGGCTTAAAAACTCCGTCAGAGCTGAACATCCGGCATTCCTGCCTGTGACCACTCCATGGGTCTCAGATCCGGGCCCATATTGGGAGGCAAAGATCACAGGTTTAAAGCAAGGCACAAAATATTATTATAAAATAGGTAAAAGCGGGCAGATTCATGAATTTAAAACACCACCCCTGAATGGAAAAGGCGGTTTCAGGGTCTGCCTTACCTCGGATATGCACGAAACGTCACAGGAATCACAGGCTATGTTCGCTCAGATAGCAGATTTAAAGCCTGATGTTGTCATTACGACAGGCGATGTCACAGGTGCAGGACCTGATGGGCAGAAAGACGTTGACGAAAGGTTCCATGATGCAATGGTATGGTCCCAGAGTGCTGCCTGGATGCCTGCCTGGGGAAATCATGACTGGGAATATGACACTATTGATGACCTGCGGACACTTAAAGGCCGGTTTGATATTCCAAATCCGGGGACGATCTCCGGCTCTCCTTCAATAAGCTGCTGCGGAGAAGACTGGGGATGGTTCGATTATGGCAATACAAGATTCATCAGCCTGCCTGAGCCATGGACATCGTCAGTCCGGCCTGAATGGGAAAAGCAGGCGGAAAGGATTTTTTCGGATGCACAGCAAAATTCTGATATCAGATTTATTGTGACCTTCGGGCACAGATCTGCTTATACAAGCACCTTCCGGCGAAGCCCCGGAGAAATATCACTGAGAACTATTCTGACCCGGTTACATGATACTTATGCAAAATATGTACTTGATCTTTCTGGTCATAATCATCAGTATGAACGATATCTGTTACCAGACGGTATGACCTATGTTGTTAACATGTCGACAGGTTCTTATTATCATGAAGGCTGGCAGACACCTGTTAAGCCACCGGAATGTGCTTTTCGTGCAATCCATTATGGCATTCTGGTTCTTGATTTTTCAGACGATGTCATTCATGGCCATTTTGATTGTTCTGTGAACTCGATCAATCCGACACCTGATTATATGCCGCTGGAAGAGAAGGTATGCAGTAAGCCCGGAGAGATTATAGATTCATTTACTATTGATGCAAAATAAATAAAGATTACCTGATATGAAAAGATTTAAAATTTGTTATCCACTTCTATTAACCTTGATTATTATTATGTCAGGAGTACCGCTTTGTGCTCAGAATGGACCGGCGATGCAAATGCAATGGGGTGAATTTGGTGACAAACCCGGACAATTCAAATACCCGACAATGATCGCAGCTAATAAGAATTCCAATATCTACGTTGTTGATCAGCACAATCATAGAATTCAGGAGTTTGACCAGAATGGAAATTTTATCCTGATGTGGGGATCCCAGGGCGAGGGACCGGGTCAGTTTAATTTCCCTTATGGCATTGCGCTGGATTCAAAGGGCAATGTTTTTGTGACTGATATGAATAACAACAGAATCCAGAAGTTTTCTCCGGCAGGTTCATTTATTTCAGCAGTAGGTACCTACGGAACAGGCGATGGCCAGTTTAAATATCCATATGGTATTGCAATTGATGAAAACGATGTTCTGTATGTGATCGATGCATTTAATTACAGAATTCAAAAACTTGATAATGACCTGAAATTCATTTCAAAATGGGGCAGCCAGGAAACCATTGGATTCAAATTGTACATGCCACATGAATTAGCTGTTGCTAAAGATGGAAATATTGTCCTTAGCGACAGACAAAATCACCGTATAGCAGTTTTTAGCAAAAACGGTGAGCTGGTTAAACGGTTTGGAGATTTTGGAGAGGGTAAGGAGACCAAAGGAGGACTATTCAGTGAACCACATGGTGTTGCGGTAAATGACAACGGTGAATTGTTAGTTTGCGACCGTTATAATTTCCGTATCCAGAAATTCACTTCTTCCGAAGAATTTTCAAACATGTGGGTCACCTCAGGTGTGATGGACAATAGCAAGCATTTTCCCCTTGGTATTGTGGCACCGAAAAACGGATTTGTATATGTGACAGATCATTATGCTCATTGTGTTCAGAAATATTAAAATTATAAGACTATGTGTAAAACAGAATCCTCAAGTTCCTGCAAAATAATTTTCTTCCTTGCATTTTTTGCTTCAGCTCTTTTATCTGCAACTAAGATAACTGCAGCTGAAAAGACACTGATATTCCCGTTACCGCAGAAAATGCAGGTAACCTCCAGTTCATTTCCCCTGGATGAGAAAATGACAATTGTCGTCCCTCTGGAACCTGGCAAAAATGACCTTTTCCTTGCACGTTTTCTGGTCAGGGAGCTTAGCGATAAATACAGCATCGCAACAAAAATCCAGCAGGTTAATGAGATACCGGCAAGCGGCAGGTACGTGCTCATGGGCAGGTTTGATAATCCTCTGGTAAGCAGATACCTTAAAAATAGCCACATTGGAGTTACTGAGAAGGTTCCTGGATCTGAGGGCTATACTCTTGAGGTATCATCCGACAGAATAGTTATCGCCGGCAGCGATGACGCGGGCGCATTTTACGGATTGCAGTCGCTTCGCCAGCTTATAGATGCAGGTAACGGTAAAAAGGTTCAGGGTGTTAATGTCACCGACTGGCCGGCATTTCCGTTCAGGGCTATTAGATTATACGTCCCCGGACCTGAGAATGTTGCCTTTTTCAAGAGGTTCATGCGCGATTTTATGTCGCTTTACAAATACAATAAAGTGATAATCGAGCTCAATTGTATGCGCCTCGACAAGCATCCTGAAGTGAATGCCGGTTGGATCGAATTTTCAAAATCGCTCCAATATTCAAGGTCGAATTCAACAGAGGGAATCCGGGGCGAAGAAAAAAACTCAAGTCATTTTGATTGCGGCGATGGATTTATAATTGAAAAGAGTGATGTAAAGAGTATCGTTGAATATGCAAATGAGAATTTCCTGGAGGTGATCCCTGAAATACCCTCGCTTACACATGGATACTGGCTGCTTACACGTCACCCGGAGCTGGCTGAATATCCGGGCGATAAATGGCCGGATACTTATTGCCCTTCAAATCCTGATTCATATAAGCTGATGTTCGATGTTTATGATGAATATATCGAAGTTATACATCCGAAGATGATCCATATAGGTCATGACGAATGGTGGGGTGCGCCGATGGGTGTCTGCCCCCGTTGCAAGGACAAGGATTATTCCGAGCTCTATGCGGGAGATGTGAAGAAAATTCATGACTACCTGGCTTCAAAAGGAATAAAAGTCGCAATGTGGGGCGATTACCTTCTTGAAAGCGTCAGGGAAAAGGGTGTCCAGAAAAGAACCTCATCGACTGGCGTGAAATATCAGACACCTGGTGCTGTGAGTCCCGAGATTGTCAAATCAACTGTTCCAAAAGATATACTCGTATTTAACTGGTTCTGGAAAGACCAGGATAAGGAGATGGAGCTTCAGAATTTTGGCTTCAAGCAGATCTATGGGAATTTCACTCCCAATATCAGCAACTGGGAGGAGAGGGTCAAAAAGATAAACCTTCAGGGCGGAGCCCCATCATCATGGGCTTCAACCAATGAATTTAATTTTGGGAAAGACCTTATATCTGACTTCCTTGGGTGTGCAAACTTTATCTGGTCAGGACATACTTTAAATCAGAGAGAGCTGGCTGCAATAGTAACGGAGCAGCTCCCGTATGTCAGGACTAAATTGAATATAAGCAGGATCCCAAGTAAAGACGGAGATCCTGTTGGATCAATTGATATTTCATCCAAATTTAATTTATCAAAAGATTCAAAAATTTTTAATATGGATATGACCTCGTTGAAAGCGGGGAAAGTGCAGAATCAAGGAGAGAAGTTCGATCTCATGATCCCTGCTGATGTTTCTGGTAAGTTTGCAGTTGCTGTCGGATCAAAAGGGAAGGATGAAAATCCGCTTCCGGACCGGATCGGCGGTATCCAGGTGAATGAGGATGTCAGCAGTTTAATTTTTCTTCACGCATGTGCACGCCCATCCGAAAATCAGAAAGCATATTTTAATGTCCCGGACTTTTTTGATACTTCGGATCTCCTGGGATGGTATGAGATTGTCTATGATGACGGATACAAAATCACTGTGCCTGTTCAGTACGGGGTCAATATTCTTGAATGGAACCCGGGGGGAGAAGATCGCCTTGATAAAAATGAAGGGGAAACAGGGTCAGCTCAGAATATTTATTGTTACAATGCCGATCCTGTTGTTTGCTCTTCAGGACCAGCCCCAATAACATTTTTCGCCTTTGAATGGGTCAATCCCCGGTTTGGCAAGAAGATTAAAGAAGTAAATTTGTGCGGTACTGTTAATTATCAGGCTACTCAGACCGATTATGGCAAACCGGAATATGCTCCAATGAAAAGCAATGCAATAATACTGGCAGGATTAAGCAAAGTGAAGAAAAGAGAACCATATATCCCTAAAGCCGAAAATATCAGGTAAAATTTGAATACATTTTAATTACTATTAATAACAACCTTTAAAAAATTTAATCTTATGAGCAAAAAAGAATTAATGTTTACGGGTTCTGATACTGAAGGGGGAATTACTTCAGGATATCAGATGAATGATGGAGTTAAGCTAAAGGTGCCTTATTCTTTCTTCGGATCCATTTATGATGAGATGGAGGAGAAAGCTCTTATGGCAGTTCTTAAGCAGGAATCACAGACAATGGGACCACAGGTAGCCTTGTTCCAGAAGGAATTTGCACAAAAATTTGAAGTTAAGCATGCTCTTGCAACTTCGAACTGTACAACAGGTATGCACGCAGCTACACAGGCGCTGGGCATCAAAGAAGGAGATGAAGTGATCGTCACTCCGATCACATTTATTGCCACATCACTTGTGATTCTCAAGGAAGGTGCAAAACCGGTTTATGCTGATGTTGACCCGCGTACTTTCAACATCGATCCGAAACAGATCGAAAATAAGATAACCAAAAAGACAAAGGCAATTTATGTTGTGCACTACGGTGGACAAATGTGCGATATGGACCCGATAATGGAGATTGCCCGAAAGCATAAGCTGTTTGTTCTTGAAGATTGTGCGCACGCTCATGGTGCCAAATATAAAGGAAGACAAGCCGGAAGTATTGGCGATGTAGGTGTGTTCAGTTTCCATTCTCTGAAAAATATGGTAACACTGGGTGAAGGCGGAATGATAACGTGTAATAATGATGCCCTGGTAGATAAAATTCAGAGAATGAGAGTTATGAGTATTACACACTGGGCTCCGGGTCAGACTGAATGGGAGTTCGGTGGCCACAGACTTGAAAAGAAAAGTGAAAAAGACTACTGGATACCTTCACATTTTGATGTTATCGATGATGATGGCAAGTGGGGTAATAATTATCGTATGAATGAAGCTCAGGCTGCAGTTGGAAGAGCACAATTGATGAAATTGGATATGCTGGTCGAAAAACGCAGGTTTAATGGTCATTACATTAATGAAGGGATTAAAGGGATAAAAGGTGTAACACCTACGTATGAAGATCCAAACGTTATTCATGCATTTCACCTCTACACACTTTGTGTTGAACCGGAGATATTGGGAGCTTCAAGGGACGAGTTTCTGAGAGTCCTTTATCAGGAAGAGGGTATTCAGGGTATCCTGCACTATCAGCCTACTTATCATTTTACAGGTTTAAAGAAAAAGTACAATTATCCTGATAAATTATGCAAGAATGCCGAAGCTTTCTTTTATGCAAGGGAGATTAACCTTCCAATGAATCCCAGATTGACGAAAAATGATCTCGATATGATAATTGAAGGTGTAAAAAACACAGCAAAAAAGGTTCGTAAATAAAATGGCTTAGTGGCTGAATGTCACTTATTTAAGCGAATCTATAATTTTATATGAGGAAAATAATTATTTCATGGGCGCTGCTTTTTGCATGTAACCTGATGTGGTCTCTTCAGTTTACATGCATTAAGCTTACCCAGGACCAGGTAGGACCCTATTTTACAGTATGGGCCCCAATGCTTATTTCAGTATTCCTGTTAGCTCCGTTCGTCCTGCGCAGCTTTAAAAAGGAAGGGAAGAAGCTTAAGGATGTACTTATATTCGTACAGCTTGCATTGCTGGGAGCTTTTCCGGCTCAGGTGCTGATGACGTGGGGAACACAGTACTCACTTGCCAGTAATGCAGCAATTCTGACTCTCACTCTGCCGGTAATGACTGCTATTTTTGCATTTCTTATTCTAAAGGAGAAAATGAACAGAGTGAGGTGGCTGAGTTTCATCATTGCCATAATCGGAGTTGTACTTATCTCTTCCGGTGATATTAAACAATTGAACTTCAGTTCAAAATATGCAATCGGCAATTTGCTGATTTTCCTGGCCATTCTCGGTAATTCTTATTATAATGTCGGTTGTAAGAAAATTTCCTCATCTTACAGTGCAATTGAAATGGTGTTTTACACTTATGTGGTAATTGTTCTTCTTCTTTCTCCGCTTGTACTTTATTATGAACATGATGTTTTTGCGCGGATCCCTTCATTTACCTTGCAGACCTGGACGGGAATGTCGCTTCTTACAATCTTTCATAATTTTCTTTCAATGGTACTGTTCTTTACAGCTCTGAAGGTGCTTGATGCTATGCAGGTGGCTTTATCCAATTATCTGATTACACTTTTTGGTGTACCGATTGCAGCATTATGGCTTGGAGAATCGCTTGGTAGTCAGGCTATTCTTGGTGGAGTGCTTGTGTTGTGTTCTACTTTGCTGATCACTATAGCAGATTATAAAATGAGTAAGAAAAGTCAAATTAATGCAGCCACTCCATAAAAATTATGTGGTGAATAAAGCTTAAAATTTAATTCAAAAGATATGGAAAATAAAATAAAATGGGGAGTTATTGGCTCCGGAGGTATTGCCAGACGGAGAACTATTCCTGAAGGAATTGCTAATGCTAAACATGCTGGTCTGGTTTCAGTTTTTGATATCAATCAGGAGGTCAATAAAGCTGTTGCAGATCAGTTTCATGCATCAGCAGCTCCAAGTATTCAGGATCTGATTAATTCTGATATTGACGCTGTCTACATTTCTTCACCTGCTAATATGCATCTTGAACAGGCAATCGAATGTGCAAAAGGGAAAAAGCATGTTTTATGTGAAAAACCCCTGGGAATGACTGTTAAAGAGGCTGAAAAAATGATCAGGATATGTAAGGAGGAAGGTGTTATTCTCGGCGTGGGATTGATGATGCGGTTCGCTGCACAGCATCAGGCAGCGCTCAAAATGATCAAAGAAGGGAAACTCGGGAAGCCGGTTTATGGAAGAGCACAGCTCTCGTGCTGGTATCCTCCGATTCCGGGAGCATGGAGACAGGATCCCGCTTTAGGAGGTGGTGGATCACTTATGGATATGGGAAGCCATTGCATCGACCTTCTTGAAATGTTTTTCGGAAAAGTAAAAAGCGTAAGTTGTTACATTAATAATAGTGTACATAATTACAAATCGGAAGACAGCGCTGTTGTTTCTCTTTTCTTTGAAAATGGGGCCATTGGGACTGTCGATACTTATTTTTGCATTCCTGACAACAGTAGTAAGAATGCCCTTGAGCTTTATGGATCAAAAGGAAGTATACTTGCCAAAGGAACAATTGGACAGGCTCCTTCCGGAGAGATGATCGCTTACCTTGAGGGTGAGGCTGCAGGCTACAATGCAACACAGGAGAGGAATGCGGGAGACGGTATTCTTATTAACCCTGATCCTGTAAATACTTATCTAGCAGAAATAGAAGAATTTAGCAGTGCAATACTGGAAAAAAGAGAACCCTTGAATAATTTCACACCTGGCTTGCAGAGTCAAAAAGTTCTCGAAGCCTGTTATAAATCAGCTAAATCCGGAAAAACAATTGATATTAAATAATCGACAAATAAATGGATAAAACACTATTGGCAATCTTTGCACATCCTGATGATGCAGAGATTGTATGCGCAGGGACATTATTGTTAATCAGAAAAGCAGGTTGGAAAATCCATATTGCAACTATGACTCCCGGAGATAAAGGTTCAACTGAACATACAAGAGAAGAAATCAGCAGTATAAGGAAAGCTGAGGCTGCTGAATCGGCTAAACTGCTGGAAGGATCGTACAATTGCCTGGAATTTGAGGATGTTTACATTCACTATGATTGTGAATCTATTAACAGAACAACATCTTTACTTCGGGAAATATGCCCTTCGATTGTAATCACAGCAAGCCCTAATGACTATATGGTTGATCATGAAATTACATCTAAAATCGTTCAGACAGCATGTTTCTCAGCCGGCATTAAAAATATGAAAGTCGATAAAGCTCCATTTGAACCTGTGCCCTATTTATATTACAGTGATCCGCTGGAAGGTAAAGATAAGTTTGGAGATCCGGTAAATCCTTCGATGCATGTCGATATCACCACAGTGATAGACCTTAAGGAGAAAATGCTTGCCTGCCATGTCAGTCAGAGCGACTGGCTGAAGGCCCATCATCAGGGAAATGAATATCTTCTGGCAATGCGACGTTTTGCAGAAAAAAGGGGAAAAGAGATTAATGTAAAATATGCAGAAGGATTCAGACAAAACCTGGGACATGGTTATCCGCAAAACAATATTCTCAAAGAGCTGCTTTCGGAATATATTACAATAAAATAAACTAATAAACATAATGACAAGTAATTATGACACGTAAACTAAGCATGCTTGCTCCCGACTGGTGGGATTTTACCACTCTTGACAATGAATTGCTGAACGATGCTGCCAGATTGACTCCTGATGACATGCTACATCTTTCAAGAGAAGGTTTCAAAGTAGTATTCTATGATACTCTTGAAGATTTCTATCTGGCAGAAGCCCTTGAGTATGTTACCTCCTGGAAACAGGCAACATCAGATAATCCTGCCGGAATTTGTGGACCTATTGGACCTACAGAACAGCTTCCTCTGGTGGCCAGACTGGTAAATGAATTAAAGCTCAATTTGTCAAATGCTCATTTCTGGGGTATGGATGAGTGGTATGTTGATGGGAGGGAAGTTCCCGCTACACATCCTTTATCGTTTGAAAAGGCTGACAGGGAGTTATGTTTTAACAGGATTAACAGGAAGCTTGTAATGCCTGATTCGAACCTTCATTTTCCAAAAGCTGATACTGCTGATTATATTAAAAGCTGGGAAAGCGGAGTACGCTGCCTTGTAATGCAGGGAGGACAGGGTGATACAAAGCACTGGGCATTTAATGACCCTGTAAAGAGAGAAGGGAAATACAAGGATCAGCCTCCGTCACCTGAGGAATTTAGAAAATTTACAACCAGAGTCGTTGATTTGCACCCGATTACCTGTATGCAAAATGCCAGGACCAGTGCGGGTGGTGTGGTAACCGGTGTACCCAGGCAGGCGCTTACTGTCGGCCCGGTCCAGACATGGAAAGCCGAAAAAGTTTCTATCTGGCAGGCTGGTGCTCATGATAATCCCTTTGGTCAGCGCCTTACTGCGCTGATGATCGGGAAGAAGATCACCGACAGCTCCGTACCAATGTCGTTACTCGCAGATCATCCTAACGTCCAGTTCAATTATTATCGTGGAGGAATAGGCGTTTGCGAAACAGAAATGCACTGAAAAACAACTTTCAATGGCAGGATCAGTTCATAAATTATTAAGGTCAGTCTTAATATACAGGACATTAATTCTTCTTTCGATGATATCTCCCCTTTGCCGGCCGATGGAAGCTCAGATCCCGGTTTCAGGAGAGCAGGATCAATTAACCTGCGAGGAAAATTCATATTCAGTCCGTGTGGTTAAATCGCCCTTCCGGGTCCTGGTTGATAATCATGCCCATGACATAATTAAAATTATTGGAATTGTAACAGATAAGGAATCTGAAGGAAATACCTGGAAGGTTACCAGCTTCTCCCATGAAAATCGGGGATTGCATCTCACAGTCTCAGGTAATACCGGTAAATATTTTTCAGTAAATATTTCATTTAAGGATAATGGATTAAAGATAACTCTTCTTTCTGCCGACAGGATGAATTGCCCGAGGATCGGTTTCAGGTTCGATACAAAAACATCGGGTCACTGGTTTGGCGGAGCTGTTGTAAAAGGCCATATGTGGCCGCTTGAAGCCCAGAAGCTTAAGGTTGATCCATTCTTCGCAACTAGCAACCAGGTATCGCCGGTCTGGTATACTTCTGCAGGTGCAGGACTCTTTGCTGATACCTTCAGTACAATGGGGTACAGCTTCAATGATCCGCAGGAAGGGATTTTCGAGGTATATTCAAAAAACGACAATAGGCTTGACCTGGAGATTGCAGCAGGAAAAGATATCAGGGATGCTTTTTATAAGCTGACGGAGAGAACAGGCAAACCTTCGGTTGCTCCGCCAAAAGAGTATTTTGCTTATCCTCAGTTCAATACCTGGATTGAGTTCATGACAAATGTGAACCAGGAGGGGATATTGAAATATGTAGAAGAGATCGGCAAAAATAATTTTCCCTCAAGGCTTTTTATAATCGACGATAAATGGACTCTTACATACGGTGATCCGGAATTTGATTCTAAAAAGTTTCCTGATCCTGAAAAAATGATAAGCTTCCTTCATCAGAGAAATTTTAAAATTGCTCTCTGGCTGACACCTTTCATTGAGAAGAAAGCAAAGAATTTTCAGTATGCTGCAGACAATCATTACCTTATTATGGATCCGGCAGGTGCTTCTCCATACTTTACTGAATGGTGGAATGGAACGGCTGCACTTGTTGACCTTTCTAATCCTGCTGCCTATTCCTGGTACCTTGGAATGATGGAGAATCTGCGCAAGAAATTCGGTGTTGACGGATTCAAGCTTGATGCCGGCGATGCTGAATATCTGGGAAAGCCCTTTTCTTCCTATGGCCAAATAACAGCAAATGAATACACTGATTTGTTTGCCGGACTGGGCACCCATTTTGAAGCAAATGAGCTCAGAGTCAGCTGGCGATCACAATCGATGGGACTTATTCAGCGGCTTAGGGACAAGGGACCGAACTGGAGTCCTGTGGATGGCATCAATAGCCTGATTCCACATGCCCTGACTTCCAGTCTTATAGGTTATTCGTTTGTTTGTCCCGATATGATCGGTGGCGGTCTTGATGAGGGATTTAAGAGCAAGGGATATAAATTTGACGAAGAGCTTTTTGTCAGATGGGCAGAAGCCAGCGCTCTCATGCCGATGATGCAATATTCTCTTGCTCCATGGAAACTGAAGCCTGAAAATATCGAAATATGCAGAAAGTATTCCGACCTCCATGTTGCCCTGGGTGAATACATTTATGAGCTTGCCAGACAAGCTGTGACCGACGGTTCACCAATTGTCAGGCCGCTCTTCTTTGAATTCCCGACAGATGAAAAGACCTTCCTAATAAAGGATGAATTCATGCTGGGGGCGAGATTTCTGATAGCCCCTGTGCTTGAGAAGGGGGCTGTTTCAAGAAAGATCTATCTTCCCGGAAGCACATGGATTGATTTCTGGACAGGAAAAGTCATAAAGGGTAGTCAGTCAATTGAATTCCCCGCACCACTTAATATCCTGCCGGTATTTATCAGAGTTGATTAACGTGGAATCCAAAAATATATAAGAAAATGAAAATGAAATTTATCAGTGTATTTATTTTAAGCATTGTTCCAATTCTGGCATACGGACAGGGGAAAAAATATGAACCGACTTGGGAATCACTTGACAGTCGCCCTATTCCTGCATGGTTCTCTGATGCAAAATTTGGCATTTTTATTCACTGGGGTCCTTATTCGGTCCCGGCCTGGGCACCCAAAGGAGTATATTCGGAATGGTACCAGAACTGGTATGAAACAAGAGATTTATCAGGTAATAATAATCCTGATCCGGAAGGTGTCTTTAAGTTTCACAATCTGAAATACGGGAGGCATTTCTCTTATTACAACTTTGGTGAAATGTTCAAAGCAGAGGATTTCAAACCTGAGGAATGGGCAAAATTATTCGTAGATGCAGGGGCTAAATATATCGTCCTTACTTCAAAGCATCATGATGGTTTTGCCTTATGGCCAAGCAAGGAAGCTGACAAAACCTGGGGATTCCCTTGGAACAGCATAACCAATGGTCCAAAGCGCGATTTGATTGGAGACCTTAAAAAAGAGATACGTAAAACGGATATAAAGTTCGGTCTGTATTATTCCCTTTACGAATGGTATAATCCTCTGTGGCTTAAAGATAAGAAGAGATATGTTGATGAACATTTCCTGCCTCAGATAAAAGATCTTGTAAACACATATCAACCGGATATCCTCTGGGCGGACGGTGACTGGGAAATAAATGCCGCAGATTGGAAAGCACCCGAATTCCTGGCATGGCTTTATAATGAATCGCCGGTTGCGGACAAGATCCTTGCAAATGACCGCTGGGGGAAGGACGTCCGGAGAACTCATGGAAGCTTTCTTACTTCAGAATACGGAGGATCCGGTAATATTAAACGACCATGGGAAGAAACCCGCGGAATTGGGATCTCTTTCGGTTATAACAGAAATGAAGATCTATGGGATTACAATTCAGCCCAGACCCTGATCCTCCTTCTGGTCGATGTTGTCAGCCATGGTGGTAATCTTCTCCTTGATATAGGTCCTGACGGAAACGGGAAGATACCTGTAATAATGGAGGAGAGGCTTCTGCAAATAGGTGATTGGCTCAAAGTGAACGGAGAAGCCATTTATGGGACACATCAATGGAAGAATCCTGTCCAGTGGAGCAAAGGAACAATAGTAGAGGCCGGAGAATACAGAAAACTTCATAATATCCGTTACCTGGGCGGCGATTTCATTCTTAAGCAGACAGTAAACCCTGAACCCGGAATGGCCGTGAAAGAGATGTTCTTTACAAGGAAGGGTAAGGATCTTTATGTTATCCTCCCGAAGTTCCCGGGCAGCACTCTCCTGATCAAGGACGTTCACGTCTCATCAGGAACTAAAGTGACATTTGTCGGACTAAATAAAAATCTGAGCTGTAAGAAAAGTGGTGACGGAATAATTGTGAACATTCCTCCTATATCCTATCCCGAGGTACCCTGCCAGTATGCGTGGGTGCTTAAAGTAACGGGAGTTGAATAACTTCAGAATGATAATTCCCAATCTGCATTAAGTTTTTTTTAAAAAGCAGATAATTAGATAATTAGAATAAAAATGAAGACAAAAGAATTTATTTATGAAGTGCGCAAGGCGTCTGGAGTAATGAAAATTGATGCTGACTGGTCAAAAAATGAGTGGAAGAACATCAGGGCTGTTGAGATCAAAAATCATATGGGATCACTTCCCCGGTTTTTTCCGGAAGTAAGTTCCAAAATGATGTACGATGATGAGAACCTCTGGCTGATCTTTCGGGTGAAAGATCAGTTTGTCAGATGCATCACCAGTGATATCAATGGTCCGGTCTGGGAGGACAGTTGTGTGGAATTTTTCTTTGCCCCGGATACCGCTTTGCCAGGGCAGTATTTTAATCTTGAAATGAATTGCGGCGGGACTCCATTGATGCACTATAATCTTGTGGCAAGGGAGAAGATCAATCCGCTGGATCCTTCCGAAATTAAAAACCTTGAAATAGCACATACTCTGCCAAAAAAAATAGACCCCGAGATAAAAGAACCGGTTAACTGGAATGTAGAGTGCCGCATTCCGTTGGGTTTCCTTAAGAAATACTCAAAAATAACTGCCCCCGGACCTGGTGTTGAATGGAAAGTAAATTTCTTTAAGATCGCTGAAAATAATTCAAACCCGCATTACCTTACCTGGACCAGGGTCGATAATCCGGTTCCTGACTTTCATCTGCCACGGTTCTTCGGGAAAATAAGATTCATTTAGGAACTTGTCTTTTAAATTTTTCAATATGAAAAAAGAAAAGATCCTTGAAAATATTTAACAATAAAAGATATGGCCGGATCTTTTGGAAATGAACAAATGATATGGATTCAGGAAAAATAATCATTTCTGGAACAGGCTGCGCCCTCGCAGACTTCCTGTATACTAATACCTCATTCACCAGCAACGCATTCAAAAAGTACCAGTCGAAGAATGACGGTGACGGCGGATTAAATCCTGGCAGGCTGGTATTTACTGAAGAGCTTGAAAAATTTTCAGGATGTGATTACAGCAGCATATTAAATGAGATCACCGGAGGTAAAGCTCCTGCAGGATTTAATGTGGGTGGACCTTCACTTGTATCTCTGATTCATGCAAGTCAAATACTTGACCCTGAAAAATATATGATTTGTTTCTATGGTACTGCAGGGAAAGATGAAACAGGAGAAAAAATATTCAGTATTGTTCGGAAAACGCCGCTGCATATTGATCATTACCTGACTGCAAAAGGTAAGGGGACGCCCTTCACCGATGTGCTTTCGGATCCGCTTTACGATAACGGTCATGGAGAGAGGACTTTTGTAAACAATATCGGTGCAGCATGGGAATACAGATCTGAATTTTTGAAAGCGGGTTTTTATGAATCCGATATTGTCTGTTTCGGAGGAACCGCTCTGGTCCCCCGAATCCATGATGACCTGACTTCAGCACTTAAAAAAGCAAAAGACAGAGGTTGTATAACTCTTGTAAATACTGTATTTGATTTCCGCAACGAGAAAATGAATCCCGGACTTCCATGGCCGCTTGGCAAAAGCAGGGAAAGTTTCAGACTTATCGATGTTCTTATTATGGACCGCGATGAGTCATTCAAGATAAGCGGTCAGTCTAATATTGAAAAGGCCGTTGAATATTATATTAATTCAGGTGTTTCATCGTTCATTATCACCAACGGTGCAAACAACCTGTTTGCTTGGTCGGGCGGATCACTTTTCAGAGAAACCGACATATTGCAATTCCCGGTCTCTGCAAAGGTTACTGATGACCTTAGGACGAATTCTGATCTGAAGGGCGACACCACTGGATGCGGAGATAATTTCGCTGGAGGCATCATTGCTTCAATTGCGATGCAATTGCAAAAAAACAGGCATGAGAAGCATAATCTTGAAGAAGCAGTATCATGGGGAGTAGCTTCAGGAGGACTTTCATGCTATACAATTGGGGGAACCTATATTGAAAAATCACCTGGCGAAAAACTTAGGCTGGTCCGTCAGCTTCAGCAGGAATATCTAATCCAGATCAGAAAATGAGTGGTAAGATTCAGAAAAATAAACTGGTTTTATTTGGTGCCGGGAAAATAGGCCGTTCATTTATTGGTCAGCTTTTTAGCATAGGTGGATATGAAATAGTATTTGTGGATGTTTATAAACCTGTCATTGACGAGCTAAATAAGCGCCGGAACTACAATGTCATTATCAAATCTGACAGGGAAGAGATAATCAACATCAGGAATGTAAGAGGGATTTGGGCAGCGGACGAACAGGAAGTTATTAAAGAAGTTGCCACAGCAGGTATATCGGCGGTCTCAGTGGGACTCAGCGGGCTGAAAGGAATTTTTCCCTTGCTCGCAAAGGGATTGCTCGAGCGATTCAGGATAGATAATCAATATCCTCTCGATATTATCATTGCTGAGAATATGCGCAATGCGGATGTTTTCTTCAATCAGGAGCTTACCGCACTTCTTCCAGCCTCATATCCATTAAAACAGCTGGTTGGCCTGGTCGAGACCAGCATCGGAAAGATGGTACCCATTATGCAAAAGAAAGACATGGAAGAGGATATCCTTCAGATATTCGCCGAACCTTATAACACCCTGATATTAAACAAAAAAGGATTTAAAAATCCTATTCCACCAATTGAAGGCCTTGCTCCAAAAGAAAACATGAAAGCCTGGGTTGACCGCAAACTTTTTATTCATAACCTTGGTCATTCCGCAACTGCCTATAAAGGGTTCTTATACAATCCTGAGATTATTTACCTTCATGAAGCGCTTGCCGTACCGGAAATATTCGCATTTTCCAGGACTGCAATGGTCCAGGCATCTGCTGTACTGATGGCCGCATACCCCGGTGAATTCACTTTAAGGGCTCTGGAAGATCATATTGATGATCTGCTGGAAAGATTCAGGAATAAATCGCTGGGTGATACAATATTCAGGGTGGGCTGTGATCTTCAGCGGAAGCTTGGTCCTGAAGATCGCCTTGCAGGAGCAATTTGGGCGGCTCTTAAATTTAAACTGCCTTACGATAAAATATTACTTGCCCTGGTCTGCGCATGTCATTTTAAGGCAAAGGATGAAAATGGGAGGATGCTGAAGGAGGATGAAGAATTCTTCCGTCTTTATAAAACAGGAATCAGCTCAGTGCTGCAATCACTTTGCGGGTTTGACAGGGAAAAACAAGCCGGGATATTCAGCGATGCTGCTCTTTTCGAGCAGCGAATAACAGCAAATGAAAAAAGGTTTTAAGAGCTTATCTGAAAGGGTCGGATTTATTTATTGTTAAGGAAACTTATAAGCTGATGAAGCGCTTCTATGTCATCCGGCTTTACTTTATATTTTTTTATGAATTCCATAGCACTTGGGTCATCAGAGAAAAAGGATGTGAGGTCCTTTTTTGTGAGGATCTTCTCTGCGGCCATTTTCTCCTTTTTTATATATATCAAATTCTTGTCCATTACAAACTTTTCAGGTATTGCAGCGGAATAGCCTTTGGGTTCAACCATCGGATGAAAGGATACGACTCTTTTAAAGAACAACATTATCTTTCCGTTGTCTTTTAAAAAATAATAGCCAAGCTTCGCGGTATCACCGTCAGCAGATGAAACGAAGATCATATCAGTGCCATACCTGATATATTTAATGTCTTTCTTTAACAGCCACATAGTCTTATTGTCCTTTTTGAATTCCATCTCATCGGCGAACAGGTCATAACGAAGCGGTAGCGATGCATAGTTTCCATTTCTCAGAAAGACGACACCGTCAATAAAATCCTTTGAATAATAAGGAGTTCCGTCGATGTCGCTGTATGTCTTCGGCCCCAGGTTCCTTAATTCCAGGGTCCTCATCGCGCTTCTCAGCGGGAATTCAGCTTCCTGGCTCTGGAGAATCGGTGAAAAAAATCCAAGAAAAATAATAACCAGATAAATTGTATACAGTGTTTTATTCATAATGTCCTTATACTTGTTCATTCTGCATTCCTATTATTAAACATTTTGCCGGACTAAACAGGTCACCGGCAAAATTCGGACCGGCAAATCCATACACTTCAATTTTATATTAAAATTATAGATTTTTAACTATTAAATAGGTTAATAAAACTTAAATCTGTTCAAAAAAATATTAGCTTAAACTGCCAAATTCAGCTATATTGATATAATTTCAAAGTTATTTAACTCAAACTATAAACTTCGGATATGAGCAGAACAGATTCACGAATTTTCAGAGCAATCATGTGCCTGGCAATCCTATTTTTTGCAATATGTGCTGATGTTAATTCACAGTCATTCAGATTGTCAGCTGTAACCGATCTTTCCAGGGTGTTTGAAGACGGATATAAATTGCCGCAGACTACAGATACCTTAAAAGTTTTTGGCATGCTCGGAGAGGTTGTTTCGGGGCAGCTAATGATCTACACGAAGAAACCTCTTAATAAAGTTACGGCAAGCATTGGGCTTCTTAAGCAGGGAACAGGCGGGCAGGCATTGCCGGCCATAGCTGTCGAATTGAACTATGTAGGCAGTGTTCAGCTGAATGTGAATACACCAAATCAGCCTCCCGATGTCATTACTCGTGCTGCACCCGCCGCATTTCCCGAATATCTTATGGAAGAGAAAGAAATCAGCATGAAAGCCAAGTCATACAGGGCGATCTGGCTTACTGTAAGCATACCTGCAGATTCAAAGGCTGGTACTTACAGCGGGAGTATAACAGTCAAAGGCAATAGTGAAGAACACTCCCTGCCGGTGAGTCTTACAGTATATCCATTAAATATGCCTGAAAAGCGGCACCTTAAGGTGGTTGAATGGCATTCTACCGAGAGCTTTGACAAATTCCACGGAATTAAGGAAATGTATTCACCGGAATGGTTCGCAATGCTCAAAAAATACGTTGATAATATGGTGTCGCATCGTCAGAATATCTTCCAGGTCCCTGTCGACTTCATCGAAATTAAGATATCTGCTGACAGCAGCATCTCGTTTGACTTCAAACGGTTCGACCAGGTTGCAAATGTATTCTGGGGTACAAAAAAAATGGATATGCTTGAGACCGGTTTCCTGGCAAATTTTGGAAAAGGAGACTGGTTCAGCACAGAGGTAGTACTGAAGGATTTCAATGTAACTGATTCAAAAACAGGAAAACAGATAAAGCTGAAAGGGGAGAAGGTTGCTCCTTTTCTGATTCCGGCAATGGAAAGCCATTTACGCCAGAAAGGCTGGCTGAGCAAGACTCTTTTTCACGTGAGAGATGAGCCGTCAGTCCATAATGCCCTGGCGTGGAAGGATATGTCTGATTATATTCATTTTTATGGTCCGGATCTTATCAGGGGAGATGCTATTGAAACCACATTTCTGCTTGATGATATACAGATCGCTTGCCCGAAGCTGGATCATTTTGCCACTTGGTATGATAATTACAAAGCCTGGGCCCAGAAGGGCAATGAGCTCTGGTTCTATACTGTGGGTATTTATCAGGGTAGCCGGTTCCCGAATAAGACCATTGACATGCCACTGATTGACAGCAGATTAATGCACTGGCTGAATTATAAGTACGACGCTGTCGGTTATCTTCACTGGGGCTATAACCAGTGGGATGATGATCCCTTTAACAAGATAGGAGAACATATAGGTGATGCCTGGCATGTCTATCCTGCAAAAAATGGCGTTCTTAATTCGCTAAGGTGGGAGGAGATGCGTAACGGTATCCAGGATTACGAATATCTGTGGATGCTCGAGAATAAAATTAAGGCATTAAAGGATTCACTTGGCTCAAAGTTTTCCTGGATAGATCCGAAACAACGCAGCAAGGAAATTGCAGGAGAAGTAATTAAAAGCTTCGCGGAACATACTGATGATTCTAATGTTCTTTACGGCGCAAAAAAGAAAATAATCGGTGAGCTGGTGGAATTCAATATGTCCCCGGGACTATATGTGCAGACGAATCCTCCTGCCCGAACAAACCTGACAGAGCATTCATCTGTCGAAGTATTCGGATGGACTGAGCCCGGAACCAAAATAACTATAAATGGTATTGAAATACCCGTAAGCATTGAAGGTCTCTTCCTCGAACAATGCGGAGGTGACTTTATTGATTCGACAAAGGTGCACCTTGGAAATAAAATTACAGTTCAGGCTATAGGAAAAAACGGATCAAAAACAATTATCCGCGATTTTGTTATCCGGTGATTTTAAATTCAGAATACTTTGGAGAAATTTATAAAAAGAAAAATTAAGAAAAATGATACGATTTAATTTTAAAAAACTAAAAGGTTTCCTTTCAAAGGATATGGTCGCCATTGGATTTGTATTAATGTTGGGTCAGCCCGTTGTCACAGAGCAGCCATTCAGGCTATTCGCGGTAAGTGAAATGGTACGTGTTTTTGAGGATGGATTCAACCTGAAGCAGAAGTCGGACACACTTTCGGTATTTGGTTTAAAAGGAGAGACCATCTCCGGTCAGATTGTAGTAAATGCTGTTAAAGGTCTCGAAAAGATCACTGTTGAGACAGGGACTCTAATAAACAGCTCGGACAGGTCAGTTTTTCCGCGTGACGCAGCCGGATGGAATTTTGTCGGCAGTGTCTTTATTCCGAAAAATGCTTCAAATCAGCCTGATAATATACTTATACGAAAAGCACCCGGAAAGTTTCCCGATTATCTCATGGCAGAAAAACAACTCGCTCTGGGTGCGGGAAAGTTCCAGGCAATATGGCTTACTATAAAAATTCCGGATACAGTTTCAGCCGGAACTTATAATGGTTATGTTACTGTCAGGTGCAGCCAGGGTGAGCAGAAGTTACCAGTGCGCTTAACTGTATACCCTTTAAACCTGCCGGAGACCCGTCATCTTAAAGTCACAGAATGGTACACCACATCACATTTCGAAAAATTACATGGTATTTCGGGAATGTATACTCCTGAATGGTTCGCAATGCTTCGCAAATATGCTGAGAATATGGCGGAGCACAGGCAAAATGTTTTTGAGGTGCCAATGAGTTCGATCAGCATAAGCAAATCTCAGGGAGGCCGCCTTGATTTTGATTTTTCAAGGTTTGACCAGATAGCACAGGTCTTCTGGGATACAAAAAAGATGGATTATCTTGAGACAGGCGAGCTTGCAAAGTTCAAGGATGAAGGTTTCGCAAGCACCGAGATCCTGTTCAGGGATTTTCAGGTCAAAACATCGGGAACAGGTGAAATGAAAACATTGCCTCCTGATGAAGTTCTTCCTTCACTTATTCCGGCATTCGAGAGCCATCTTCGCCAGAAAGGCTGGCTTGAAAAAACGCTTTTTCACGTGAAGGATGAACCAAGTCATCACAATGCCTTAAGCTGGATAAAAGCATCATCATACATTCATCATTATGCACCTGACTTAAGGAGAATTGATGCAGTAACTACTTCATTTCTTTTTGGAAATATTGAAATCGCAGTACCAAAGCTGGATCATCTCGATGCCGGATACGGTATTTACAGCAGGGAGCAGCAGAAAGGCAATGAGTTGTGGTTCTATACTGTAGGAATTTACCAGGCGAGCCTCTATCCGAACAAAACTATTGATATGCCTTTGATAGACAGTAGACTGCTGCACTGGATCAATTACAGGTATGACCTGCCCGGTTACCTGCACTGGGGCTGGAACCAGTGGAATGAGGATCCCTACAAGGATGTTGGAGAACATGTCGGTGATGCCTGGCATGTATATCCTTTAAAAGATGGTGTGCTGAATTCCCTCCGTTGGGAGGAAATGAGAAACGGCATTCAGGACTATGAATGTTTCAAAATCCTGGAAAGTAAGGTGCAATGCCTGAAAGATTCACTTGGCTCACGCTTCTCGTGGATTGATCTGACCCAAAGAGGGAAAGAGATAATCAGTCAGGTGATAATGGGAATGAAAGAACATTCGGATGACCCTGAGCTAATGGCCAAAGCCAAAAAAGATGCGATTAAAGAAATCCTTGACTTCAATACAGAGCCAAGGATTTATGTCCAGACTAATCCGATTGAGCACAGTAAAATAATAAACCGCGGGATTGTAGAGCTTCTTGGATGGACAGAACCGGGCAATGAAATAACAGTAAATGGAACAAAATTACCTGTAACTGCAGACGGACTTTTTATGGAAAGATACCTGATATTTGTCGGGGGCAAGCTCCAGATAAAAGTAAAACAGGGTAATAATGAAAAGGTTATTACAAGGAATTTTAATGTAACGTATTGATAACATACTGAATAATTTAAAACTTAAACCAATGATCAGAAATTTCAAAGACCTTCAGAAACCATTTGCAGCAGCAATAATATTCTTTGCTGTTTCATGCATGGGAGAGACAATATCCGCTCAGTCATTTAAAATATCAGGGACCAGTGATATGGTGCGGGTATTTGAAGACGGATATAAATTACCACAGATGTACGATTCAATTAAATTGTTTGGAATCAGGGGTGAAATTATTTCCGGGCAGTTTGTAATCAGCGCCAAAAAGAATCTTGCTGGCGTGACTGTTGAAATGAGTGAACTTAAAAACAGCTCCACGGGCAACAGTATGCCTTCATCGGCTGCAGAATGGAACTTTGTCGGAAGTATTCCTCTTTCCAGGAATACGCCAAACCAGCCTGTAAGCGCTCTCACACGTCAGGCTCCGGCCAGGTTTCCTGAATACCTGATGAATGAAAGGCAGCTCGATGTTAAAGAGAAAACCTGGCAGTCTGTTTGGCTGACAGTGAGCATCCCGGAAAAAGCTTCTGCCGGCACTTATTCAGGAATAGTTACGGTCAGGAGTGGTCAGGAGACACAGTCTCTGCCGGTTAGTCTGACTGTCTTTCCATTGATATTACCGGGGGATCGTCATCTGAAAGTCGTGGAGTGGTACAGCACAGGAGGCTTCAAAAAGTATTATGGGATACAGGATCAATATTCACCTGAATGGTTTGCAATGCTTAAGAAATATGCAGATAATTTCGTGGCACACCGGCAGAATACTTTCCGCTGTCCGATGGAAGCAATCCAGATATCTGTTGCTGATAATGGGGAATTCTCTTTCGATTTTACACATTTTGACCAGATTGCCCAGGTCTTTTGGAATACAGGTAAAATGGACCTGCTTGAGACAGGAGAAGTTGGTGTTTTCGGAGAGGACAGGTGGGCAAGCACCAAGATCAGTCTTGAGGATTACAGGGTTAAAAAATCTTCAACCGGAGAGATCGTGACCATCCCGGGGAAGGATGTTCTTCCATACTTTCTTCCGGCAATTGAAAGCCATCTCAGGGAAAAAGGATGGCTGAATAAAACTTTGTTTGGAATTAAAGATGAGCCTTCTCTTCATAATGCTCTATCCTTCAGGGAAGTTTCAGCATATGTGCATAAATATGCCCCCGACCTCATCCGTTTCAACGCCCTTGAATCGACTTATGTAATCCAGGAGCTTGAAATAGCTGTTCCCAAGCTCGATCATTTCTCGAACTGGTACGATACCTATAGAAAATGGCAGCAGAAAGGGCATGAGCTCTGGTTCTACACTGTTGGAATTTATCAGGGCAGCCTTTTCCCGAACAAGACCATCGATGTGCCTTTGATCGATTCAAGGATTATGCATTGGCTAAACTATAAATATGATGCAACAGGTTACCTGCACTGGGGATGGAACCAGTGGGGAAATGAAAAGCCTTTCGAGGATCCGGGAATGCATATTGGTGATGCATGGCATGTTTATCCTTCAAGCGACGGCGTTTTGAATTCGCTCAGATGGGAAGAAATGCGCAACGGGATTCAGGATTATGAATACCTCTGGATGCTTGAGAACAAGATAAAAACATTAAAGGATTCACTGGGATCAAGGTTCTCATGGATTAATCCGAAGCAAAGAAGCAAGGAGATTGCAGGACAGGTTATCCATGACTTTGCAGTACGTACAAATGATCCTGTTGTTCTTGATGGGGCAAGGAAGCAGCTGATCAGTGAACTTCTTGAGTTTGATAAATCACCATCGCTTTATGTCCAGACTAATCCTCTTGAAGGCACGGCAATGACGATGGGCTCAACTGTTGAAGTATTTGGCTGGACACAGCCTGGAACAAAGATCATTGTAAACGGGCAGGAATTGCCTGTAAGCAGCCAGGGGCTCTTCGTGGAACAGTTTCAGGTAAATCCATCCGATAATAAAATAGTGGTCCAGGCTACAGGTCCTAAAGGAGCCAAGAAAATAGTACGTGCGTATTCTGTAAAATAATCTAAAAATACCTGCCATGAAAATACCGGGAATAGTGAAGATCGGTGTCTTCTTCTTTTTAATTGAAAGTACCTTAATAAATATATCTCATTCACAGCCACTTAAGATAGCCGGAGTAAGTGATATTTCGCGAATCTACGACGATGGTTTCCTGTTCCCTGCAAAGTCTGATACTGTTAAAATATTCGGTATAAGGGGAGAGATCATTTCCGCACAGGTATCTGTAAATGCTTTAAAAAAGCTTACCGATGTCACAGTGGAAATTGGTTCCCTCGAAAATAAAACTACCGGGAGCTCAATACCGCCGGAAAAAATTGAATGGAACTTTGTGGGAAGCGTTCTGTTGCCGACAAATGCTCCCAATCAGCCGGTAGATGTGGTGGAGCGAAAGGCACCGGCAAGGTTTCCGGATTATCTGATGCAGGAGCGTAGGATAAATATTGACAAGGGAAAATTTCAGCCTCTTTGGCTGACAATAAAAATACCGGAAGGCGCAGTTGCGGGTATGTATTCAGGAGTGCTAAGTGTTAACAGTAAAGAAGGTTCTCAGTCAATACCGTTGCAGCTTACAATTTACCAGCTGACCCTTCCATCGGACAGGCATCTTAAAATTGCCGTTCGGTATTCGGTTAATAAATTTGACAAGTACCATGGGATCAGTGAAAAGTACTCTGACAGCTGGTTCGAAATGCTCAGAAAATATGCCGATAATATGATTGAACACCGCCAGAATGTAATGCAGGCTCCTATGGATGCAATAGCGATAACCAGGTCGGCAAAAGGTGAACTTGAATTTGATTTCTCACGTTTCGATCAGATTGTTCAGGTTTTCATGAATACCGGAAAAATGGATTTCATTGAAACTGGCTACGGACTTACCAGGTTTGGCAAGAATGACTGGTTCAGCACAGTTATTGAACTAAGTGATCAGATTGTCAGGGATGAGGGAAAAAGTGTAGATGTTACACTTCCTGGAAAAGATGTGGTGCCTTTTCTTCTGCCTGCTTTTGAAAGGCACCTGCGCCAGAAGGGATGGCTTGAGAAAACGCTCCTTAGTGTGAGAAACGAACCTTCGGTCCATAATGCAGTGCTATATGATGAATTTTCTGATTATTTCCACCAGCTGGCACCTGACATGAAGCAATTTGAGTCAATTGAAACAACCATGTATGGTGGACTGGATATACCGGGTCCGAAGCTGGATCATCTTGCTACCTGGTACGATTCATTTAAGGAAGCACAGGAAAAGGGTACAGAAATCTGTTATTATATTGTTGGCATTTATCAGGGCAGCAGGTATCCTGATAAGACTATCGATCTGCCTGTTATGGACAGCAGGATAATGCCATGGCTGAACTACAAATATAACCTGAGCGGCATCAAGCATTGGGGATGGAACAGCTGGACTGACGATCCGTACAATGAAGTTGGTCAGCATCTTGGTGATGGGTGGCATGTCTATCCTGTTAAAGACGGTATTCTGAATTCATTAAGATGGGAGGAGATGCGTAATGGTATCCAGGATTATGAATGTTTCAGGCTCCTGGAAAACAAAATTTTAAGACTTAAGGATTCACTGGGCTCACGATTTTTATGGATTGATCCAAGGCAGAGAGGTGTGGAAATTTCAGGTAAAGCAGTAACGAACTTTGCGGAACGGACTAAAGATCCTTCGGTTCTTTATAATGCAAAAAAAGAATTAATCAATGAAATATTGGATTTTGACAAATCCCCGGGCATTTATGTTCAGACAAATCCAATCGCAGGGTCTGCTCTCACAGCAGGATCGACTATTGAAGTCTATGGCTGGACTGAGCCGGGAACAAAAATTATTATAAACAGAAAGGAGATCCCGGTAAATGATGATGGTCTCTTTCTTGAACAATTCGGTTTATCCCTCAGAAACAACCGGATAATTGTAAGGGCTGTTAAAGACGATAAATCGAAAGAAATAATACGGGAATTTGTTGTGAGGTGACGTAAAATATATAAAAAGGTCAGGATATTATCCCCGAACTAACTTTTGAACCCAATTATTCTAATAAATGAATAATTGGAAAGCTTACCGGAGTGATTTACACTGTCTCAGGGACGATATATGGATATCTGTACTCTCTGGTCAGCATCATATCTGCTTCAGGATCATTTGCAAATTTTTCATTTTCGCCGAGAAATCGCAGTTGGCGACCTGCCCGGTATGATATATTCGCAAGGTGAGGGAGGGATGAGGAGTAAAATCCTTCATTTATGTCGCCATGTAAAACATCATCTTTTCCTGCACGTATTGCTTCAGCAAAGTTTGCCCAGTGATTTGCATCCTGGTCCTTCCTGACTTCCTTCGAAGATGCAAATGGCACTCGTTCCCTTCCCCTGAATGCATTCCAGGTATCACCATAAATTTCGAGCCAGCCATCAGATCCGTAAAAGATATTTCCCACTTCCTGGCCTTTGCTGCCTTCATGATTGGTATATCTTCCGCGACATTCAAATTCAAGAAGGGTTCCGTCATTGTACTTAAAAGTTGCAGTCTGGGTGTTTGGTGTTTCCTGGGTGGTCTTGTTATGTCCGTAAGCTTCCACATCTCCATAGACCATTAATCCCGGAGTTCTGTCTTTTTCGGGTTTTTCATCGTGGTCAAGCCCATAAAGGCCTCCCGCTGAATAAACTGAAACTGGGTGTTCATTCTTATTCAGTCCCCATCGGGCAATATCAAGCTGGTGAGGACCAGTATTGCCGGTATCTCCGTTCCCTGTATCCCAGTACCAGTGCCAGCAATAGTGACTCCGTTTTACGTTGTAAGGGCGCCATGGTGCCGGACCCAGCCACCTTTCATAATGGAAGGTGGAAGGAGGAGTGCTGTCTTTTGCCAGGCCATATGAATCGCGTGCCTTAAAGCAGAGTGCCCGTGCTGCATAAAGCTCGCCTATGCCGCCGTCATGCAGAAACTGAATTGCTTCCCTTACATTTTCAGATGAGCGGTTATTGAGACCGCATTGCACTCTCAGATTATATTTTCGGGCAGCTTCAACCATTTTACGTCCTTCCCAAATGTTATGTGAAGCCGGTTTTTCAATATAGACATGCTTGCCGGCCTGGCATGCGAGAATTGTTGCAAGAGCATGCCAGTGATTGGGAATTGCAATCGACACCGCATGGATGTCTTTGTCAGCAAGCACTTTATAGATATCCCATTCAACCTGTGGTCTCATGCCTGTCTTTTCAGCTGCCATCTTTAAACGGGATTCGAAAAGAAGCTCATCGGTGTCACAAAGAGTTTTCAGAAAGATATTATGACTGTCTTTCAGACTTAACCACGAATTAATATGAACGCTTCCCTGATTTCGGATACCAATTACAGCCATAATTATCCGATCATTTGCCCCCACAATTGAAGCATATGACCTGGGACTGAACCCCATACCACCAATGACAATTCCTGCTGAGCCCAATGCACTTTTCTTAAGAAAGTCTCTTCTTTTTGTCATTTTATTACTATTTTTAATTACGACTATTTTACATCTTAATAAAAATAATAAATATTTGCCATTATAACAATTTATGAAAACAAAAATACTGTTAATATTCACGGCTTACATATTGCTGCAATGTTCTTCCCCTGTTTCTAATAACCAGAAATGGCCGGAAAAAATACAGGTAATTCTGGATAACACCATTGAGCTTAAGTATGATAATGGTAACCGGCTTCCTCTTTATCTCTGGCCTGCAATTGATCCGGGTGATATAAGCGATGCTGATGCTGAAAAACTTGTAAGGGAATTTGACAAGCGTGGCTTAGGTATCATCTGCTCCTGGAGCATGGAAGACAGTGCAAAAGTGATGTCACGTTCTATAACAATTGCGCGTGCCCAGAAAAAGCTTGGTCAGCTGATTAATATCAATGCCTCAGACCTTATGTATTCCTTTTTTAATGGAGATGAAAGCACAGCTCACATTGATGAGAGCGGCAATCCGTTTTTTGATACCAGCTTCGGAGATCATAAAATGGGTTGCCCATTCGCTCTTAATGAACGGAAAAAAGAAATCCGCAAGCACATTGATCAATTTGTAAGGGCATATAAGGATGCAGGATTACCTGTAGGTTTTATTTTTACCGACTGGGAAGTTGATGGTCCTCTGGAAGTAAATCGCGCCTTTGACGCTTCTTCAAAATGCACAACCTGTCAACGGTATCTCGGAAGAAATTTCTCTTTCCCTGAATTTCAGAAGAAAATGCGTGAAATCAGATCCTATCTTGAAAATTATGCCCTGAGCGAGCCGGTGCTTTCACAATTTCCTCATGCCCTGGTTGGCAATTATGCTGTATATCCAAATGATGGCTACCGTTACTGGTATGATTATTTTGAATATTACGTTGATGGTCAGCCTTGCAAAGAGGAGCAGAAAGCAAAATACAGGAAGTGGTACAACGATTTTCCTCTGACAGGCTTCACTTTTGCTATGCCAGTTGTTTATCCCTGGTCTGGAATTTATAACTGGTACAATTTTGAGAATAGAGATTACCGCTGGTTTTATAATATGTTGCTTAATGCAAGTAACGCAGGTAGAAGCACGCCTCAGAGCGTCCCGGTGATAAGCTTCGTACACTGGCATACAATTTTTGAAGGCAGTTCGCAGGATAGTACAATACATCAATTGAGCAAAGAAAATTATCAGGAGCTGCTTTGGCATATGCTTCTCAGGGGAACTGATGCATTCTTTATGTGGAGCGAAAAGGATGAATTTCCTGAAGAGGTGAAGTTTCTGCATGAAGTATATGCTGATGCCCAGAAATATGGTCGATTCCTTGAACAGGGAATTCCAGTTACGTTTGATGTGCCCGATAAACCTGGACCTGTCATATCGGGACTGATCCTTGGTGACAGTTTGCTGGTCCGGCGAACTGATTTCAGCTCTGACCATGAGTCCAAACAGGTATTTGCAGGCACCGGGCTTGTCACAATAGATTACAATCCGGGAGCTTGCTCCGTTATCTCCCTGAAATGAAACAAAATGTGATATCAGATTAATTATAGAAAGGATATGAAGGATATACTGATTTCTGCATTGAAGACATCCGGGAGATCTCTTCTTGAGTATTTTACGAAACCCGGCAAGGTAAGAATTAAAGAATCGCAAAGCAGCGTGGTCACTGAAGCTGATCTGAAGAGCGATTCAATTATATTAAACCTCTTGAGGGAGAGCTACCCCGAACATAATATTATTTCGGAAGAAAGCGGTTTCAGAAATAATAATTCAAGATTCACCTGGGTAATAGATCCTCTTGACGGCACATCAAATTTTGCTGCCGGAATTCCATGGTTTGGGGTCCTTATATCGCTATTTGAAGATAATATACCCATTTTAGGAGGGGCCTATCTTCCTGTCACTGATATCATTTATATTGCTGAAAAAGGGAAGGGTGCGACCATGAATGGCATTAAATTAAAAATGAGAGAGAAAAGTTTTAAAGATTCACTTATCGCATTTTCAGTTGATTATACAGAGGATGATGAGTTTCTTGAACACGGGATCTCAGTGTTTAAGTATATTATTCAGAGTTCCAGGAACATACGGTCGACAAATTCACTTGTAGATTTTATTTATGTGGCCGAGGGAAAATTCGGAGGATGCATAAACCTTTTCACTAAAGTGTGGGATATTTCTGCTCCCGGATTGATAATTGAAGAAGCTGGGGGTGTGATGCTGGATGTTTATGGAAATGAAATAACGTACAAGATCGGAGATGACCTGCCCGCAAGGAATTTCCCTGTGGTTGCCGGATCCGGGGAAATTGTCAAATCTTTGACTACGGCTTTCAGGTAGATTGTAATAATTATTCAGTAAAAATAAGTGCTGCTATTCTCTCTGCATTGACATTGTTATTAAAATGTAATTGCAGGATTTTAGCTCGTTCTGTTGCCATCATCTCCGAAAATGGCAATTGAAATAAATAGCTTATTTTCTCTCTTATCGCTTCGCTGGAATCTGCAACCACGCACAAAGCACCCAGATCAGTGCTTTCAGCCATCATACTATTTATAATGCAATGTCTGCCTGTAAATAGTGAAAAGAGAAGTTTTATTTTGAATCCGTTACTGTTGAAACAAGGTAAAAGACTGATATGGGCATCTTTTATTAACCGGGCCATTTCAGCCTGGTCGGGATCCTGTACAATCCTGATGTTCTTATAAGGTTTGATTCTTTCAATCAGATAGGATGGAGATTTCTTCCCTGCTATAATGCACGTGAATGGCACCCGGGAAAAAACTTCCTGCACCAGGCGGTCAGCAATTTTAGCATTTTCGTTTACTGAAAGATCTCCATGATAAATCACATAATCCCCGGATCCCGGCTGACTTAGAACCTGATCGAATGGGTGAAACGGGAAAATCAATTCGCACTTAAGGTATTTTTTCTTAAAATATTCCTGATCATTTTTCGAAATGGCTAATAAATTATGAGCATTCTTAAGAATCTTCTCATAGCGCTTAAGTTTAACTGATTCAATAAGATAATATATTTTTTTGAAAATGTTTTTTTCACTTCCGGCGAGTGATTTATAATACCGGTGTTCAATATTGCTTACACGTACGATTTTTTTCCTGTTCATTAAGGCAGGGTGATCCAGATAGTAAGTTGTGTGAAGTCCGTCAAAAAGAATTGGATAATCGTCAGATGTCAGATTTTTAAGCAAAACTTCGGAGTTTCTTGAAGAGACTATATAAGGCAGTGGTGACAGATGCTTCAAAAAACCTGATTTTCGCTTATAATAATTCACTGATTCACAAAGTTTTTTGAGCTTTTCATGATGAGACCTGCCATATTCAAAACAATGAAGATGAATCCTGATACCCAGACCGGATAAAGCCTTTATCCGGTAGAAAATGTCAATTACACCACCGTAATCAGGAGGGTAGGGGACGTTTAAAGTTATGATATGAAGGTTCTTTTCCAGGGTAAATGGGGAATGTCAATATCAGATAAAGATATATACTTTCTCCTTTTATCGAAAAAGACGCTTTTTAGCGCCTTTTAGTGAACCTGAAGGGACTCGAACCCCCAACCTTCTGGTCCGTAGCCAGATGCTCTATCCAATTAAGCTACAGGTCCTATTCTTACTCCCTGGTCCGTAGCCATCCGCCAACCGGCGGACAATTAAGCTACAGGTCCTGTTTTTTGCAACGATCGCAAAGATAACAATATTTTTATTTTCAGGAATATTAATTACTTTTAATTGTCAGATTCTGCGCTTATCTGGCATGTGTATATTGTTGATAATCTGATATTAAACTTGTTGGTATGAAAAAAATAGCTGGTATTATCCTTAAAATATTACTTGGATTAATTTTGCTGATTCTTATACTGCTTTTCACTATTCCTGTTCTCTTCAAAGATAAAATCAGGACAAAAGTCGAACAGGTGATCAATGAATCTGTTAACGCAAAAGTGAAATTTGATGATTATAAGCTCGGATTCTTTAAGGATTTCCCAAACCTGGCTTTCTCGCTTAATAATGTATCAGTAGTCGGAATTAACAAATTCGAAAATGATACCCTTGCAAGTGTCAAATCATTCAACCTTGTATTTAACCTTTCCAGTCTTCTGAAAAAATCAGGTTATGAAGTGAAATCCATATTGATTGACAGAGCTGTTGTAAATGCAATAATACTTAAAGATGGTTCCGAAAACTGGAATATAATGAAAGATACTACAGAGACCGTTACAGCTGAAGGAGAGACTACCTCTTCCCCGATGAAGATACTTCTCAAAAAAGTCGAAGTGACTAACAGCTCGATTTCTTATATTGACTTGAGTTCAGCAATTGAGACATATCTGAAAGATACGAATTTTAGTCTGAAAGGTGATATGACATCCAGTGAAACTGATCTGCAGATATCTATAAACACAGGAATGCTTACTTTCATTATGGATGGAATAAAATATCTAAATAGCGCAGTTGCAGATTCAAAGATCGATATGCTTGCAAATTTCGATACCTGGAAGTTTACCTTCCGGGAAAACTATCTTGCTATTAATGATTTCAGAGTAAATTTCACAGGATGGGTCGCTATGCCAGGCGATGATATTGAAACGGACCTTAAGTTTGGGTCAGAGAAAGCTTCCTTCAAATCATTATTGTCACTTGTTCCTGCGGTTTATATGAGCGATTATAAAGGTTTATCGGCAACAGGTGAAGTTACTCTAAATGGCTCTGCCAGGGGCGTGTACAGTGATGCAGACAGTACTATGCCTGATGTGGCACTCAATATTGTGGTGAGCAATGGTCTGGTAGACTATCCGGCACTCCCTGAAAAAATCAGGAACATAAATCTCAAATCTGACCTTTTCGTTGACGGAAAAGATTTTGACAAAACAATTGTTGATATCGGGCAATTCCACATGGAGCTTGCTGGCAATCCATTTGACATGACATTTACGCTTAAAACTCCTGACAGCGATCCTGACTTTAAGGGTTCAATGGTTGGGAAAATTGATCTCACAGCACTCTCTAAAGCTGTACCTATGGATAGTATTACGCTTTCAGGGGTTATTGATATGTCAGTAAAGATGGCAGGGAAACTATCAATGATCGAGAAGGAACAATATGATAAATTTCAGGCTTCAGGAAAGATGGGTATCCGGGATATGGTTGTTGAAATGACTGGATATCCGGAATTAAAAATAAATGCTGCAGGGTTCGAGTTCACTCCGGCATATGCTGCCTTGACAGGTGCAAACCTGAATGTGGGAGGGAAAAGCGATTTCAATATATCCGGTCAGCTTGAAAACTATATTCCATACTTTTTTAAAAATGAGACAATAAAAGGTAATCTGACTCTGGCCTCAAAAATGGTAGATGTTACGGAAATAATGTCAAAAATGGGATCCGATACTACTACTATAAAAGATACTACTTCACTTACAGTGATAAAGATTCCGGAAAATATAGACTTCGATTTCAATGCACAGATCGGCAATCTGATTTATGATAAGGTTAATGCAAAAAAAGTCCGGGGACATATCATTGTCAGGAATGGCGTCCTGAGCTTTAAGGATACCGGGATGGATATTCTCGGGGGATTGATCACTATGAATGCTGATTATGATACCCGTGACACCCTTAAACCGGTGGTAAAAGCTGCTTTAAGCATTCAGAATATATGGGTAAAAGATGCATTTGCAACTTTTAATACGATACAGAAGCTTGCACCTGCTGCATCAGGAGTTGACGGAAAAGTTAATGTGCAACTTACGTACCAGAGTCTGCTCGGCAGCAACATGATGCCCATTATCGGTACTATGAGCGGAGGAGGAAAGCTTCAGTCGGATGCCATTACCCTGATTAAGTCAGCGGCATTTGATAAGATGAAAGAGGTGCTTAAACTTGGCGAAAATTACAGTAATACATTCAAGGACCTGAACTTAAGCTTTAAGATGAACGATGGCAGGATTTACGTAAGTCCGTTCAATGCAAAAGTTGGAAATATTAAAATGAATATCAGCGGCGATCAGGGGCTGGATCAGACACTTAATTACATTGTAAAAACCGAAATTCCAAGATCCGACTTGGGTGGTTCAATTAATTCTCTTATTGATAATTTATCAGCCTCGGCTGCCGCATTCGGTATTGCCTATAAGCCTGCTGATGTCCTTAAAGTAAATGTTAAGGTCACCGGTGTTTTCGGTAAACCGGTAGTCACACCATATTTTGGCAGTTCACCAGCTGAGAGTTCAGGAGGTTTGAAGGAAACCGCAAAGGAGAATGTTAAACAGGTCGTTGGTAATGCTGTCGATACAGGAAAGGAAAAACTTCGTAAAGAAGCTGAAGCACAGGGAGATAAGCTGATAAAAGAAGCAGAAACCAGGGGAAAGCAGTTACGTGATGGAGCTGATTCAGCAGCTGTAAAGATCCGCAAGGAGGCAGATGTCCAGGCGCAAAAGCTGGTTGAAGGTGCTGCCTCAAAGGGAACAATTGCAAAAATGGCAGCTCAGAGGGGAGCAGATGCCATTAAAAATGAGGCAGAAAAGAAAGCAACAAAGTTGACTACTGAAGCAGATACTCAGGCAACTAAGCTGCTGGATGAAGCTAAAGCTAAAAAGGAAGAGTTGTTACTAAAGATATAGACTGCAAGACATGCAAGACAAAAAAAAGCCATCTTCCCGATGGCTTTTTTATTTAGAATTTCTTTTCGCGTATCCGGGCTTTTTTGCCGGTGAGATCACGGATATAGAAAATCCTTGCTCTCCGCACCTTGCCATGTTTATTTACTTCTATTTTGTCAATAAACGGAGATGCAAAAGGGAAAATCCTTTCAACACCTATATTGCCCGACATTTTTCTTACTGTAAAAGTTTCGGTATGGTCGCTTCCGGCTCTTTGTATAACGACACCGCGGAATTGCTGGATCCTCTCTTTATTACCTTCAATTATCTTATAGTGGACTGTAACTGTGTCACCTGCAATAAATTTCGGATATTCATTTTTTACCGCTAATTCTTTCTCTACAACATTCATTAAGTTCATCTCGCGAAGTATTTTGTATTCTCAATTTGGTTTAAAAAATCCGGTCGCAAACTTACGAATAAAATTTTGATTATCCGCAATCACCGATAAAAAGATTTTTACCTCCTACACTCTTGTACCTTGACCTATTTCTCCAGAAACTTGTCCCCGGTGCTTTTCACTATAGCCCGGTACCAATCTTCACTATAACCCGGCTGAGTGAGTTTTGGATTATAATATTTATATCCTGCCGGAACAGGCCGTTTCTCTTTAACGTTACCGTCAACATACTTTGTAAACAGAAATTTGTAAAACTCTTTCCATTGCATTACAGTGCTATCTCCCGACTTGACCGAATATTCTGTAAGGTATTTAACTGCTTTTTTAGGGCTTTTCCTGTATAGATCTGCAGCAGTTTTATCAATATCAACTGTCTCTTTAAAATACTTATCCTCAAGTTCTTTCTGCTTATTCTGAATATCTGTCCTGACAAGGTTGGTACGTGTATAAGCAAAATTTGAAACCTGGTTAAACACCCAGAAGCCGGCGTTATCGCTGAAGGTCATCATATCTCCGTTTCCTACTGCATATGTTTCCGGGACGCGTGTTATCCCACAATACATCGGTGAGTATACTGTATAATTTGTGTCATCAACACCGAACCAGAATATCCCGCCGACAGGGTCAGGAAGCCATGAACGGCTCTGCGCTACAAATGAAAACCCGGTCTGCTGCGTAGAAATTGCTCTTTCAAAAATATAGGTTTTACCATCGAGCTTCCATTCCATCGGTCTCCACCTGACTGTGCTTCCGTAAGGTCCTGCACCAAGATCCTTTGTCATGTCCATCGGCGTACCCTGGTAATAGTTTCTCATCATTGAATATACATCCTCGACACCAATCTTTTTGTCCGGCTTGATCCAGAGAGGCATTCTGTTTTTAAGGTTTTCACCCATTGCATAATCAAGGTATTGTCCCATCTGGTTGCTGACCATGTTGAATCCTGACCATACCCTTGCTTCGCAGAATCTGGCTGCGCTGAAATCGAGAGGAGCATAAGTATCACTGAAGCTGAAATCCTTGTCAGCCCCGGTGTACCATCCGAAATCGCGGGCAACATCAATTACATCATAAGCATAAACTGTCTCGACTTCAGGATTATATATCTTGCTTAGTTCCTTCGACGTGATTGATTTTACCCCGTCGGCGAGGGGGAAAGTTGTTATTCTGGGATGATTTGCATGTCCCGATATATAACCATCAGGGATGCGGCGGGCAACCCAGACAGCACCTTTTATGCCCTGGCCTTTTCCAACAAGTTCAAGTATCCATGCCTCATTAGCATCCGCAATCGAAAATGATTCGCCTACACTTGCATACCCGTAGTCGGTTACCAGCTGTGAAAAAGTATAAATGACCTCTCTGGCATTTTTTGCTCTCTGCAGAGAAAAATATATCAGGGTTCCGTAATCAATTTTCCCTGTTGAATCTGTAAGTTCAGGCCTGCCTCCGAAAGTTGTTTCGCCGATTGAAACCTGGTGTTGATTCATATTCCCGACGACTGAATATGTATGAGATGCCTGGGGTATTCTGCATAAAAACTTACCTGTATCCCATTCGTAGACATCAACCATTGTTCCTGCGGGCCATGTTTTGGCCGGCCAGTAATAAAGCTCGCCGTAAAGCACGTGAGAATCAGCTGAATAAGTGATCATCACTGATCCGTCTTTTGAAGCTCCTTTTGTTATAAGGAAATTTGTACAGGCTTTTGATGTCCGTGAGGACAACAAGCCTGTTATTAAAATTATAAGTACTATTCCTAATAGTTTTTTCATAATGACAGTTTAAAAAATAATTGATTTAACTGAATATAATTATTGAACCTGCAAAGGTAAAAAGACGAGGATAATTTCAAAGTGATATTATATCATTTTAAGAATATAAATGATATTTTTTATCCTCTCGGAGTCAGCCACTTTTCTTGAAAATTCCGGAATATCAGCGACACTGCCCATTGCGATGCCCTCTCTCCTGAACTGCATATCACTGCTGACGATTTTTTTCCCGGTCAGATGAAATTCATGTGCCCCGGTAATACGGGCTGTATCTGCAATGTTTGATTCATCAAGTCCGCCCCCCGGCATAATGATAATTCTTGACCCTGCCTGTTTAACCAGCCTGCTGATAAGAACGGCCCCTTCAGGAACTTTATTCTTTTGACCGGATGTCAGAATTCTCGATGCACCAGCTGATATTATATCTTCAAGTCCCTGTACAGGATTTGAACTCATATCGAAAGCCCTGTGAAAGGTTACAGCCATAGGCTTTGCCATCTCAACCAGTTTAGCAGTACGATTAATATCGATTGTGCCATCGGAGCATAATATGCCAGTTACTATTCCATCAACGCCACATTCGCCACATTTGTCAATATCCCGGCGCATAATGTCATATTCCTGATCTGTATATAAAAAATCTCCTGCTCTGGGTCTGATTATCACATTCAGCCCGATCGTAAGGTTTTCCCGTGCTGAGGAAATTGTCCCGTATGAGGGAGTAGTTCCACCCTCAGACAGGTTACTGCAAAGTTCAACACGATCGGCTCCAGCAACCTGGGCATTAACAGCAGATTCAATAGTGTCGACACATATTTCAAGCCTAAAATTCATGATCAATTTCTTCCGGATTTTAATAAAAGTAATAATTTTTTACTTATAATTGTGCATAGCAATTCTTGAAAAATATGAAACCTACTCTTTTGGTCCTGGCAGCAGGAATGGGAACCCGTTATGGCGGTAACAAGCAGCTTGATGAAGTTGGTCCGTCCGGTGAAACTATTATTGATTATTCAATTTATGATGCAATCCGTTCCGGCTTCGGTAAAATTGTATTTGTAATCAGGCGCGATATTGAAGAGCAGGTAAAAGAAAGATTTGTTGAAAGGCTCAGGGATAAAATTGAAGTCGATTACGTTTTCCAGGAGATTACAAATCTCCCTGAAGGTGTAAAAGTTTCTCCTGAAAGACAAAAACCCTGGGGTACCAGCCATGCAATTCTTGTAACCAGGAAAAAGATCAGTGAGCCTTTTGGTGTAATTAACGCCGATGATTACTATGGAGTTGACTCATTTAAGATTCTTTATGATTTTCTTGTCAATGATAAGGATCCAAATTGTTACAGCATTGTCGGTTATAAACTTGGAAATACATTGTCTGATCATGGAAATGTTAACAGGGGAGTCTGTAAAGTGGGATCTGATGGACTGCTTAAAAATATAGTTGAGACCCGGCAGATTGAGAAAACGCATGATGGGGCAAAAGCTCCGGGATCCGACGGGAAAGAACAGCATTTTACAGGTAATGAAATTGTTTCAATGAACCTGTGGGGTTTCAAACCATCATGTTATGATTTTCTGGGAAGAGAATTTAAAAATTTTATTGACAAGAATGGAATGGATCTCAAATCGGAACTGGATATTCCGACATCTGTCGATAAATTCGTAAAAAGCGGTGATATTACGATAAAGATACTTAACACCAACGAAAGGTGGTTTGGTGTAACTTACCGCGAAGACAAGCCATTTGTTGTAGAGAGTGTCAAAAAAATGATACGTAATGGGGTCTATCCTGCCCGCATCTACTAGATTTCACCAGGTAAAATCACAGCTGAAAAATCTTTGATTATCCTTGTTGTCTGATACCTTAAGTGTCAGATTGTGCCTGGTACCTTTTGCGATGCGTTTTGGGTCAAACTTATAAATCAGTACGTTATTTTTCTGATCATATTCGAACAGAGCCCATTTGCCATCGATCAGAGGCTCATATGACTTAATTCCCGAGAGCTCATCAACTATCCTGATTCTTAATTCGCTTCTGTCAGTCAGGTCAGCTTCTGATGAAAGTCCGTTGGGAAAGATATCAGGTGGAATTGTATCTATGCCTACATAAAACATACCAAATGAAAGGGCATCAGCATTGACATACCCTTCATTAAATGTGCTGTTCAGTGCGCTCTTGATAAAATCATCGCTCAACTGAATAATCAACAGCTTTGATTCTTTCCCTGTAGGAATGCTTGTGGGTTTTATTGATATGGTATAAGCTTTATGAACCGGAGTGAATTTGTTGTGTATGTAATGGACATCAGAAAGCATCTGGGGAGTACCGGTATCTTTCTTATAGCTGAAATCAATAGTATCGTAAAGCGCTCCTGAAGGTATTGAGATTGAAATGTTCGCGGCACGGAATCTGTTGGATCTGGCATATGGCATTCTGATCACATTATTTTCCGGAGGATGGGTAATATATTGCGCTGCAGGCAGCTTACTTCTGACTTTAAAATCAAGAGTAGCCTTATTTTTATTCGCGTCTGTCAATATAATTTCAATACTATGTACCTTGTCATCCCTGAAGTCGAATATACCTCTGTCAGGAGCATCATGGTAAACAGTTAATTTATCATTGGGAAGAATAAACATCCTTTCAAAATATGTATTTTCCCTCTGATATGTCTCATAGTCAATATGACTGTTGACATATCTCGATTCATTAAATGAAAAGCTGTCCATAATATAACTGAACCTGGTGATGCTGTCAATTTTAAGCTCAATTGAATAAACCGCACATCTGTTATAACTGTCGTTCAGAAGGTCGTAAGATTTAATTTCGAAGCCTGCCAGACCACTTATCGTGATCATGTTTTCGGCAGATAGATAATAATTGCCATGACCACCCTCTACATTTATTTTTCTGATCTTGTTCTGGTCATTTATTAATGTATTGCCGCTGATGGGATAAATCGCAAGTTTTTCAATGACCGGTTTTATGTCATCGCTTGTTCCGAAATTAAACAGCAGTGGATTGACAGGAATTTCAGCATCTGATTTCCTTACTTCATAATGAAGATGAGGACCACCTGAACTTCCGGAATTTCCTGAGTAAGCAATAAGATCGCCCTGTTTTACAGGAAATTTATCTTTCTGGGGATAAAGAGTAATCAGATAACTTTTTTTCTCATATTGAGAATTAGTCACATAATCTTCAATTTCAGGAATAAACTTTTCCAGGTGCCCGTAAACTGTTGAGTATCCTGTGGGATGCCTTATGTATAATGCTTTACCGAAACCTCCTGGTGATACGCTGATCCGGTATACATACCCGCTTGCAGCAGAAACAACCTCTTTGCCCGTAACTCCCTGAGTCTTGATATCGAGTCCAGAGTGGAAATGGTCAATCCTTAGTTCACCGAAATTGGCCGAGAGAGCAAGAGGTATTCTGACCGGTGATATGAAAAGAGACGTGTCTTTAGGGTTATCATCTAATGTATTGAAAAACAATAAACTAATTATTAAAAGGCTGTTTAAAAACATTAATATGTTGATTTAAGTTTTTTCGATCTGCAAAACTATACTTCTGATCGGGTTAGACAAACTATTTCAGCCATTTTTTTGAAAATATCATTAACAATATTAACTTTGTACTAAAGATTTGGATATGTCAGGTCAGGGTTATGAAGAATTAAAAATTCTGAACAAAAAACTTGATGAATTGTTTAAGAAATATAATAACCAGCAGACCGAATGTTCAGGACTTAAAACCGCCAATGAGGCGTTAAAATTTAAGCTTCAGGAACGGGATGCCATAATAAAAGAATTGGAAGGTAAATACGAAAGGATTAAATTATCAGGAGCACTGTTGGGAGAAGGCGAACATGCCTCGGAAGCAAGGAAGAAGATAACAGAATTAGTGCGGGAAATTGACAGATGTGTTGCTCTTTTAAACAGATAAAATATACCAATGGATGATAAGCTTTCGATCAGGGTTAATGTAGCGGACAGGTATTATCCATTGAAGGTAGAACGGGAAAATGAAGAGAAGATCAGGAAAGCGGCCAGGATGATCAACGAAAAGGTGTTGCAATACAAACAGCGCTACACCGATAAAGATGTTCAGGATTTTCTGGCAATGGCGGCCCTGCAATATGTGATAAAACTCACAGAGGAAGAAGAGAAACTTGAGAATGATTACCTCCCGGATGCCATTAAAGAATTGATACAGAAAATCGAATCAGTTCTTGAAACAAAAGAGTAACAGCGTTCTTTAATATAGCAAAAATTTGCCCGCATTGTTTCTTCATTCATTTTTGAAACTCAACAGTTAAAACTTTGGAGCGATCCTTAGTTCGGCTAGAACAGGCCTCATCCCGATTCGTCGGGCTTCCGCCAGCCGGCGGAACAGTGGAAGTTCGAACTGAATTAGTAGCTTCAACCATTAAGATATGGGGTTTTATAAAAGCTGAAGGAACTTTGCGGGTTTTTTATTTTAAATTAAATAATACAATAAATGATGACACTATTAATAGGAACACTAAGCAGCGGTCTGATTATTGCTTTTTGTGCAGCAGCGCTTGTGATCGGATTCGGCCTCTCTTACCTGATCTGGCAACGGGCACTGAGAAATAAAAGTCGTAAAATAATCACCGAAGCAGAAGCAGAAGCAGAAGTAATAAGAAAAGAAAAAATACTACAGGCAAAAGAACGGTTCCTCCAGCTCAAATCAGAGCATGAAAAGGTAATTAATGAGAAAACCGGCAAGATAGCTCAGGCTGAAAACAGGATTAAGCAGAAAGAACTTGCTCTTTCACAAAAACTTGAAGAGACTCAGCGAAAAAAGAATGAGGCAGACACTATACGTGAGAGCCTGAATTCCCAGCTCGAACTTGTTGAAAAAAAGAATGAAGAGCTTTCAAAGTTCCATCGTCAGCAGGTGGAACAGCTCGAATCAATTTCCGGATTTTCTGCCGAAGAGGCCAAAAACCACCTTATCGAATCTCTTAAGGAGGAAGCAAAGACTGGAGCAATGTCTTACATCAACGAAATACTTGATGAAGCAAAAATGACTGCAAACAAAGAGGCAAAAAGAATTGTAATACAAACAATACAGAGAGTTGCTGCAGAAAACGCTATCGAAAATGCAGTGACAGTCTTTCATATCGAATCAGATGAAATGAAAGGGCGTATTATTGGCCGGGAGGGTCGTAATATCCGTGCTCTTGAAGCAGCAACCGGGGTGGAGATAATTGTCGACGATACTCCCGAAGCAATAGTACTTTCAGCATTCGACCCTGTAAGGCGGGAAATAGCCAGGCTTGCCCTTCATCAACTGGTTACGGATGGAAGGATACATCCTGCCAGAATCGAGGAGATAGTTGAAAAAACAAAAAAGCAGGTCGAGGAGGAAATACTTGAAGTAGGAAAAAGAACTACTATTGACCTTGGAATACATGGACTTCATCCTGAACTCATCCGGCTTATAGGAAAGATGAAGTACAGATCATCTTATGGACAGAATCTGCTTATGCACTCCCGCGAAGTAGCGAATCTTGCTTCGATAATGGCTGCAGAGCTTGGACTAAATCCCAAACTTGCAAAAAGAGCAGGACTGTTACATGATATAGGCAAAGTACCTGATGATGAACCCGAGCTTCCGCATGCTATCCTGGGTATGAAAGTCGCCGAAAAATTCAAGGAAAAACCTGAAATATGCAATGCTATAGGTGCCCACCACGATGAAACAGAAATGACAACGCTTATCGCACCTATTGTACAGGTTTGTGACGCTATTTCCGGCGCCCGTCCGGGTGCACGCAGGGAAGTAGTTGAATCATATATTAAGCGTCTTAAAGAGCTCGAATCACTGGCCCTTCAGTATCCCGGTGTAATGAAAACCTATGCAATCCAGGCAGGAAGGGAGCTGAGGGTAATTGTAGGAGCGGAGAAAGTAACTGATAAGGAAGCTGAAGGACTATCATTTGAGATTGCCAGAAAAATTCAGAACGAAATGACCTATCCGGGTCAGATAAAAATCACTGTGATCCGTGAAACACGGGCAGTAAATTACGCTAAATAATAAATGTAATTTTCTTTTATTGAAATTATTGTAGGGACGTTCCATGCAACGTCCCTACTTTTATATTTTTTATTAACTTTGGGTTCCCGTACTAAACATTAGCAATGTCGAAGATAAAACTCATAAATATTGTAGGAGCAAGGCCTCAGATAATTAAAGCTTCTGCAATAAGCAGGGCTATAAGGAATTATTTTTCTGACCAGATCGAGGAGATATTTCTTCATACCGGACAGCACTACGATAAAGAGCTTTCGGAAGTTTTTTTTGACGAGCTCGAGATTCGTAAACCTGACCATAACCTCGGTGTCGGTTCAGCAAGGCACGGGAGACAGACTTCAATGATGATAACCGGTATTGAAGATGTCCTTCTTAAGGAGAATCCTGATTGTGTGCTTTTGTATGGTGATACGAATTCGACTCTTGCCGGTGCTCTTGCTGCATCAAAGCTTCATTTCCCTGTGGTTCATATTGAAGCAGGACTCAGGTCTTTTAACAAAAGTATGCCGGAAGAGCTTAACAGGATCATGAGCGATCATTCTTCCACACTTTTATTTGCTCCCACCAATGCAGCTTTCAAGAACCTCATGCGCGAGGGATTCAAACCGGAAAACAGTCCTCCTTACACAATCGACAATCCGAAAATTTATCTGACGGGTGATATAATGTACGATAACACACTCTTTTTTGCCTCACTTGCAGAAAAGAAAAAGGAATCATTTCTTAAAACTCTTTCAGTTGAGAGAGATAAATTCATTCTTGCAACAATTCACCGCGAAATAAACACTGACGAAATTTCCCGCCTGAAATCGATACTTGAAACTCTGAAATCGTTGTCGGAAGAATATTCCATAAAATTCGTAATGCCCTTGCATCCGAGGACAACCATCACTCTTAAGACCAGGCTTGAATCATTCTATAATGATCTGCTAAACTGCAAGTCACTTATCATAATTCCCCCGGTTTCATTTCTCGAAATGACCTTACTTGAAAAAACCTCAAAGATAATTATCACTGATTCAGGAGGTGTTCAGAAAGAATCACATTTCTTCAGGAAACCATGTCTTGTGCTCAGAAAAGAATCCGAATGGATTGAACTTGTTAATAATGGAACAGCTGTACTGGTTGATGCTGATCCTGAAAAGATAAGGAATGAGTTTAAAAGATTCATGAATGATGGTTCGGATCTTGAATATCCTGGCTTCTATGGTGATGGAAAGACAGCAGAATTCATCCTGAAAGAGATAATGATGATGTTTGAAAAAATATCTTCATAAATTTTTAATATATAAGCAACATAAATATATAAGCAACATAAATATATAAATAAATATAATATATAAGTATTTATATTATTTAAGCATCTGATATATGGTAAAGGTTCTGAAAAACAGCAGGGTGCTGGTAACAGGAGGAGCAGGATTCATTGGTTCCAATCTTGTTGAATCATTGCTGCTTAATGGCAATAATGTTATTTGTCTCGATAACTTTTCGACAGGTAAGAAAGTGAATCTGAAAGGTTTTATTGCAAATCCGCGGTTTCAGCTTATTGAAGGGGATATCCGCAATTACAGCGATTGCGAGAATGCTGTAAAAGGTATTGAATATGTATTTCACCAGGCAGCGCTGGGCTCAGTTCCCCGTTCAATAAAAGACCCTGTAACAACAACTGATGTAAATATCGGGGGATTCGTTAAAATGCTTTTTGCATCAAAGGAAGCCGGTGTAAAACGGTTCATTTATGCTGCAAGCTCCTCAACATATGGTGATCATCCTGATTTGCCAAAAGTTGAGGAAAAGATCGGAGCGCCTTTGTCCCCTTATGCAATCACAAAATATGTAAATGAGCTTTATGCTTCGAATTTTGCAAAAACCTATGGGATAGATATAATCGGGTTACGCTATTTCAATGTTTTCGGAAGGCGCCAGGATCCTGACGGAGCCTATGCCGCGGTGATCCCTAAATTTGTGAAGACGCTGATGAATCATGAACCTCCGGTCATAAATGGGGATGGAACATATTCGCGCGATTTTACCTATATTGATAATGTCATCCAGGCAAATAATCTTGCAGCTATTGTGACCAGCTCGGCAGCGATTAACCAGGTATATAATGTTGCTCATGGTGAGAGGACTTCCCTGAATCAGCTTTTTAGTTATATTCAGGAAATTGCAGGAAGGTCGGACAGTGAGATACTTAAAATAAAACCTGTTTACGGACCTGCAAGGGCAGGAGATATACCACATTCGCTGGCGTCGATTGAAAAGGCAAAAAGACTTCTGGGATACGCACCGGAGGAAAATGTTCGTGAAGGGCTTGAGAAATGCGTTGAATGGTACTTGAAAAATTTGTAACAAATATTACAATATTGAAATAATGACCTGTCGATCAGACATTTAAAATTTTCTATAAATGTAACTGACGAGGCGGAAGCATGAAAAATTACAGGAATTTTCACTATCAGGGATAATGCTAATCACAAAAAAAGATGTTTTATGGAGTTACGCTGCAACTTTTCTGAAGATTGCTGCATCTGCATTACTGCTCCCATTCATCCTAAAGATCTTACCTTCTGAAACAGTCGGTGTTTGGTCTGTCTTCATGACCCTGACTGCTTTTACAACATTACTTGATTTCGGATTTGGTCCCTCTTTCAGCCGTAATATTACATATATTTTCAGTGGTGTGAAGAGTTTAAAAACCAATGGATTTGAGATTGTCGATGTCCAAAATTCTGAAGTGGATTACAGCTTGTTGAAAGGTACAATTAATGCGATGCGCTGGTTTTACTCCAGAATGGCTATTGTTTTATTTCTGTTGCTTGCAACAGCAGGCACATATTATATTCATTCTTTATTAGGTAACTACACCGGAGATCATCAGGAGGTTTACATTGCCTGGGTAATTCTTTGTATCATAAACACATATAACCTATATACTTTATATTATGATTCATTACTAATGGGTTATGGACTAGTAAAAAAGTCAAAGCAGATTATAATAGCTGGCCAGACAATATATCTGGTTTTAGCATCAATTCTAATTTTACAAGGTTATGGGCTTGTGGCAATTGTAACAGCACAGGCCGTTTCAGTCATTCTAATACGCTGGTTTTCATATAAATCATTTTTTACAAAAAAAATAAAGCAAAAATTAAATTCTATTTTAATTCCATCGAATAGAGAGGTCATTAGAGTTATTTATCCAAATGCAGTAAAAATAGGTCTGACTTCTGTTGGAGGTTTTATGGTTCAACGATCGGCAATTTTAATTGGATCATTATTTCTTCCTTTGACCGATATCGCATCATACGGTATTTCGATGCAGCTTATCTCCATTATTGCCGGATTGGGAGGGATATATACCGGGACATACCAACCCAAAATAGCGCAATTGAGAGTTTTACAGGATATTAAATCAATAAAGGATCTTTATCTGAAAGGACAATTTGTTTTGTTGATATCCTATATTATTGGAGGGATTATGCTCCTGATTTTAGGTGAGAAAGCACTGGTTTTTATTGGAAGTAAAACATCATTAATGCCCCAATGGTTTCTGGTCTCAGCAATCTTCATTTCTTTTTTGGAAAACAATCACAGTATTGCCGGATCCATTTTGCTTTCAAAAAATGAAGTGCCATTTTTTAAAGCGGCTATTATTTCAGGAGTTGCAACAGTACTATTGTTACTTATTTTTCTAAAGACCTCAAGCATAGGAACATGGGCTTTGATACTTGCGCCTGGACTCGTCCAGGGGACCTATCAAAACTGGAAATGGCCTATTACTGTTTTTAAAGAATTAAAGATTACACTCTGGGATATTTCAAGTATTGCGGAAAAGGCCATTCATTTGATCATAAATATGGTATTGGGGAAAACAACAAAAATCAATGAGAGAAATTTCATATTATAGCCAAGCCAGATCAGAAGTATCTGCTTTTCTACCGGATAATATTGAAAGGATACTTGATATTGGTTGCGGACAAGGCGCTTTTCTTAAATTAGCAAAAGAAAAGACAGGAGCTGAAACATGGGGTATCGAACTGGTGTCTGGGATTACTGAAAAGAATCTGGTAGATAATATTCTGAATGGCAGGGTGGAGGATTTAATTAATTCAATTCCAGACAATTATTTTGACTGCATTACATTTAATGATATCCTTGAACATCTGATCCAACCTGGTGATGTTTTGAGAATGATGAAAGCAAAACTTACTGAGAATGGGATCATCATTGCATCCATTCCAAATGTCAGATTCTATCACAACCTATATGAATTGCTTGTTAAAAAGGATTGGAAATACGAAGATTATGGAATTTTAGATACAACACATCTGAGGTTTTTTACTAAAACCAGTATGAAGCGAATGTTTGAAGATTCAGGATATAATATTATTAAACATGAAGGTATTAATGCGAACTCCTCCTGGAAACTAAAATTGCTCAATTTTCTTACTTTTGGTTCTCAGTCGGATATGAAATATGAACAATTTGTTTGTATTGCGTCAAAAAAATTGACCTGATGGAGATAGTTCTGTGATATCATTTCGAAAAATGAAGAATATATCTGAATATAATGCCAAACGAGATTTCTTATATGAACTTAAAGAAACACGTTTAAAAAAATGTATTAAGATAATTAACAGCCTGAAGAAGGGCGCCCTGTTGGATATTGGTTGTTCTACTGGAGAATGGGGGCAATACTGGATAAAAAATGGTTGGGATGTTTTTGGAATCGACATAAACAGGGATCAATTGACGGAGGCTGAAGAAAAGGGGATCAAGACATCTTATTGTGATCTGAATTCTGATAACCTTCCTTTTCCTGATAAATTCTTTGACTTGATTTTCGCCGGAGAAGTAATTGAGCACCTGACTGACACTGATGGGTTTGTTCGGGATTTATACCGATGTATCAGGCATGGTGGCTTTTTATTATTAACAACACCTAATCTGGTTTCATTTGAAAACAGGTTAAGATCTGTTTTAGGCAGATACCCGATCTGGGTCGATTACAGACTCCGGGGATCAGGCCACATCAGGGCTTATACTCCATCAATATTGCGTCGCCAGCTCGAATCATTTGGCTTTAAGATAACTAAGACGACAGGAAACTGGGTCCCCTTTATTCCTCAAAAATTTACTGATGACATTAAAGCCCCATGGCTATCATTTACAGGATCAGTTTTCCCTTCTTTAGCAATGGATATTATAATTTTGGCTGAAAAGTGAAATATCGCAGTTAAATATTGCTCTTGAATACCTGACATTTGAGTATTTATGGATGTTAATTTGCATGTGATTTATCGCCTGAGTGATAAGGGCGAGAATAAGGAACGCCTGGACTATATAGACAATAAAGTTTGTCTTGAAAATTTCATTAAAGAATTTCCTCCCGGTAATATTACTGTTGTTGCAGACAATGTTAAAGATGATACAGCGAGGTGGCTTGAAACATATGGCTTCAAAGAGATATTAAGGACAAGCCTGGGAAATGCAGGAAGTTTTTGGGTTGCGTATAACCTTGCCCTGGATCTGCCAGGAGATGATTATGTGTATTTTGTGGAAAATGATTATATCCATAGGCCAGAATCTTTGTCTGCTTTAATTGAAGGATTAATGATTGCCGACTATGTGACCTTATATGATCATCCTGATAAATATACTGATGGCATTAATCCCGGAGTAAAGGATGGAGGTGAAAGGAGCAAGGTATTTTTAACTAAATCATCGCATTGGAAAATTACCAATAGTACTACAATGACATTCGCATCAAAAGTCTCCACTTTGCAAAAGGACACTTTCATTTTCAGGTTCTTCACCGTGGGCATTATCAAAACGCGCCTTGCGTTTTTGAGAAAATTCCAGCAAAGAAGAACTCCGAATGATTACCGTATCTTTACTATACTTGAAAAATTTAAATCAAGGAAGCTAATCTCTCCAGTGCCAGGGTTCTCGACCCACGGAGAGAAAAGATTTATTTCTCCGTTAATTGACTGGAGGAGGTTTATAGATATTAAATGATTAAGCTTTGGTCTTTAAGTTTATTATAAAACAAATGACTGGTCAGAAATCGCTAAATAAATTAATTTGATTTTTTATGAATTTGAATGGCGGATCTCAACCGGATGTATCTGTAATTTATGTAAACTACAACACTTCAGGCCTTTTATGCAACTCCATCGACAGTGTATTTTGCAAGACAATATCAGTTGGTTATGAAATAATTATTGTAGATAATTTCTCCTCTGATAATTCTTGTGATTCCCTCCAGGCAAAATATAGCGACAAGATTAAACTTATTCCGCTTTCAGAAAATGTAGGTTTTGGAAGGGCTAATAATGAAGGAGTCCGCCTTGCCAGGGGAAGAAATATTCTTTTTCTTAATCCCGATACGATTTTATTAAATAACGCTATTAAGATACTGTCGGATTACCTTGACAATCATTATGATACTGGCGTAGTAGGAGGAAATCTCTATACCCGGAACTTAATACCGGCATATTCCTTCAGGCATTTCACACCTTCCCTGTTCTGGGAATTTAATGATTTGTTGTTTTCAATACCGGAAAAGGCACTGTTTGGAAAAAACAGGCATTTTAATAACACCGGAAATCCGCTAAGAGTAGCCTATATAACCGGAGCCGACTTAATGATTACAAAAAGCACTTTTGAAAAGGTAGGTTCATTCAGTCCTGATTTTTTCCTTTATTTCGAGGAGACCGACCTCTGCCTGCGGATTCTAAAGCTTAAATCAAAGGTAATGAACATACCGGATGCGAAAATAATCCACCTTGAAGGGTTAAGTTTCGATTTTGAATTGCCCCAGGTTCATAATTATATGAAAGGGAAACAGGTTTATTATAAAAAAAACTTCGGTGTGTTTACCAGGTTTCTTCTGAATTTCACAATCTGGTTAACCATTTATTCAAGGATAATTTTGTTTTCCATCACAGGGAACGTTAATAAGCTTAAAAGATGGAAAGTGTATGCAGGGGCTTTTAAGGAGCTCATTTCCGGGATTTAACGTTTCAATATCGCAAAAAAAAGGTTCATAAATTATAAATCTTAAAAAGGGGTGGTCAATAAGGGGAAAAAAATATTAATAATCACAAACCATTACCTCGATAATACAGCTGGGGGCACCATTGTATCCCTTGCTTACGTTAATGCATTTGCCTCAGTTTTTACGGATTGCACCCTCGTATTCCCCGATAAGGGAAACAATAATCAAAATTTGCTCATACCGTCGATTAAAAAGGTTCCATGCGACGATAAAAGAGCAACATGGGTGAAAGGAGCTGGAATCTATTTTGGAAAGATTCACAGATTCAGGAAGTTGGTAATGAATATTTTTCTTACACAAAAGCCTGATATTGTGATATATGATACAAGTATTGTATCGTATCAGCTTATTCGAGCTGCAAAAAAGCTAGGAATATTCGTAATTACGATTCACCATAATGTCGAACGTGATTATTTGCAGGATAATCCGCGTCCACTGGTTTATCGTATCGCATATAGATACCACTTGTTTAAGGCAGAGCGAGACGCTGTAAAAATCAGTAACCTTAACCTTACCCTGACTGACTCAGACAGGAAAAGACTGACGCTGCTATATGAACCCGAAAATGAGATTGCAACCTCCGGAGTATTCGAACCATTATGCTTGCCGGAATCAGTGGTCCCGTCACAGGTTGCAGGCGCATCTGGCCATCCTAAATTTGTGATTACCGGAAACCTTTCCTTCCCCCAAACCGATTTAAGCGTTCGGTTATTCATTAGTACATACTGGCCGATTGCAAGGAAATGCAGATCAGACAGTGAACTCATAATTACCGGCAAAGATCCATCACGACAACTTAAATCCCTGTCCAGAAAATTCAAGGATATTCGGCTTATTCCGAATCCCCAAAATATAAGTGGAATTGTTGCAGAGTGTAATTATTATATCTGTCCGGTCGATAAGGGAAGCGGATTTAAACTAAGAATATTGGATGCAATACGCGTTGGTATACCAGTTATTTCCCATGCAGTTTCATCAAGAGGTTATGAAGGATTAGTTCAAAAGGGAATAGTACTGGTCTATGATTCTGTGGAATCGTTTAAATCTGCTGTTGATCGACTTGTTAAAATAAAAGTTGAAAGGAACGAGATGCTGAATATATATGAGAAAAATTTTTCGTTTGAATCAGGAAGAAACCGATTAATAGGTATTCTTGAACAAGAAGATCATTTATGAAAAACATTCTTTATATAACAGCCTTTGTACCAGGGAGAACTGGCGCAGGAGAAAATTTTTCGCGCCAGTTCATTAATGAGATCTCAGTAAATTCCCATGTGGATCTGATTTACTTCAAGTACGCATCTGACGAGAATTATCATGCTGAATCTATTAATGTTAACGTCTTAAAAGTCTTTAAAAATTCAAAATCTGTCAAGGTTCTTAATTTTTTAATGTTTCCCGTTATTTTCCCTCTGTTCACAGTCCGGTTTAATTTTTTTAGATTATCCTATATTAAGAATGTGATTCGTAACAAAAGGTATTCTCTGATTGTTTTCGATTTTAATCAGACCTTTTTATATGCAAAGTTCATAAAAGGGATAACCAAATTGTTCTATTGCGATGATGTTATAGCCCAACGATATTCCAGAGTTTATCATGGAGCTTTTGCTCCGTTTGTAAGGTTATCGGAAAAATATGTACTTAATACTGAAAATGTAAAGATTTTCTGTCCAAGCGAAAAAGATAAATTACTTCTTTCAGATCTTTACAATGCAGATGCCCAGATAACAAGCGTATTTATTGACAAATTCGCGATACAGTCATATCCAGTTACTGTTGACAATTACTTTGTTTTTTTTGCAAATTGGAGAAGAACGGATAATTCTGAGGGTCTGAAATGGTTTCTGAAGAATGTCTATCCAAATATTGATGACAAAATTGGATTCAGGATAATAGGATCAGGATTACCTGCTTCAATTTTGGTAAGGATTGAGAAGTATCCAAATATCGAATACCTTGGTTTTTTATTCGATCCTTATCCGATCATATCAAATGCCCGGGCGCTTATATCTCCATTATTCACGGGTGCCGGGATAAAGGTAAAGGTAATCGAATCACTTGCCTGCGGAACATCCGTTATCGGAACAAATATTTCATTCGAGGGAGTTTCTGAAATATATTCAGGTTATTTAAATCAGGCAAATAATGCGGAAGAATTTATACTTTCGGTGAATAAATTTTACACCAGCCTTGCTGATAAAAATAAACTAAAAGGACTTTTTATTAATTCATATATGAATGGTAATATATCTTCATGGGTTAATTCATTTGTAGGGGGCAAGGATGAGTAAATCCATTTGAATTTGTATTTATATGACCTTTGAACCAAAATTGTAATGAAAACACCTTTTATATCTGTCATTATTATAGAATACTTCTGCCTTGATGATTTAGAAGCTTCTATAAATGGTATAAAAAGGAATCTTCCTTCGCTTGATTTCGAGATAATTATTTCATCTAATTCCTGTTACGATAAAGAAATGAAGGAATTAGCAAAATCTAGGTTTTTTGAGGCAGAATGGATATTTAATGACAGAAACGGAGGATTCGCTTATGGTATGAACCAGGGATTAAAAAAGGCTAAGGGCGAATTCCTGATTATATCAAACCCGGATGCCGTGATTATTGAAGGTTTTGAAAAAATGATAGAATTCATGAACAAACATAATGAGGTGGGAGCTATCGGTCCACAGTTGCTTGATAATGACGGAAATATTCAGGATAACTGTCGTAATTATGTTAGTGTTCAATCCTTTCTGTTCCGTCAGCTAAGACGATCATTCAGGCAAATTCCAGTCAGGGAAAAAAGATTAGATCATTCACTGGTACAAACTGTCGATTGGCTGGCTGGAGCATTTATTATGATTCGGCGCGAAGTATTAGTGAGGACGGGAGGTCTTGACGAGAAATACTTTATGTACGCAGAAGATATGGACTGGTGTATAAGGATCAGGGAAGCTGGGTATGAAATTGTATATTATCCCATGATGCGGGTGCTTTTTTCCGGATCGAGAAGGAACAGAGAACCAGGCACTTATTCTAAGATATTCTTACTAAGTCATCTGAAACTCTGGAATAAATTTGGCTATTTCTCTGGTTACCCTGAAAGAAAGAAAATAATATATGAATAATAAGTAAAATTAATTTTAAAGTACATTTTTTTAAATGAATTGGTAATGCCAATTGAAAGTCCAATATATTCTGTACCCTGGATTCTGCTGATAGTTTTTTTCATTATGTTGACAGTGACCGAGCATCTTCTTATGAAAAGGCAAGGTAATTTGACGGTTGACATGCAGATAATAAGATGGATATCAATTATATCACTTATTTTTTTCTTTGGACTGCGAGGTTTTGAAGGATGGGATTGGACTTTATATTACCCGGCTTACAAAGATCTTCCACCTCTTTTAAGTTTCAGAGCCGGACTATTTACTTCAACCAGGTTTGAACATGGTTTCGTGGTATTAATGGCTGCTGTGAAGTCCATATGGAGTAATTACCATTTCTTCGTATTTATAAGCACACTTATCGACATTTTAATCCTGAATGAGATTCTTAAAAGGTATTCAAAATACAGCTTTTCATTTTCCTGCCTGCTTTTTATAATCATGGGGGGTTTTTATCTCGAAACTGACCTACTCAGGGGTGCCAAAAGCATTATGCTGTTTCTCCTCTCGGTAAAATACATAGAGGAACGAAAGATACTACCTTATTACCTTTTGAATATCGCAGCCTGTTTATTCCATATAAGTGCTGTAATATTCCTCCCTCTGTACTTTGTTCTAAACAAAAAAATTTCGAGGAAAACTGTCATTATTATATTTATTGCCGGATTGACAATTTTCCTGCTTAGAATACAATATATAAGACCATTTCTTGCCTGGATCAGTTCAGGTTCTGACAGCCGCTTCGCTGAACTGATTAATAAATATCTTGAAAACCCATCATTTGCGACAGGGTATGGGATTACAATAGGACTTTTTGAGAGAATTGTTACTTTTACCCTGATTATAATATATTATGAAAAACTAATTAAGAAGAATAGTATCAATCTGATTTTTCTGAACTGCTTCATACTTTATTTTATCATTTTCTTTTATTTCTCAGAAATGAAGATTATACCCGTCAGAGTCGGAAGTCTTTTTTCTTTCTCATACTGGATCCTTTTCCCGGCACTGGTTGAAGTAATTCAGAATAGAAATAATAAGGCTGTATTAGTCTCCTGCTTTTTTATATATTCACTTATCAAGATTACAGGAATGACTGATAATATTTTGTACAGATATGTAAATGTTCTGTTTACCCATGACGACGTTATTTCACGCCTTAAGGTTTTTGAATCGTCAGCCGGTATACTTATCAAATAAGGAATCCAAAATAATTTCATGAAACTAAACTTAGTGTGGCTAGATAGTTTTCTTGGGAAAGCCGGATTTGCTTTTTTGGCAGCAACGCTTTTTCTAATCTCTTTTCCGCGATTCATTTCATTGTATACCCTTGGCTTATTTTTGTTTTGTGGTTTGATTTTGTGGATAATAAATTTCAGGGAGACTGGAAGGGCATTCATTTCCGACTTGTATTTGATACTGCCACCATTATTATATTTTATTATTCAGTTTGTGAGCCTGATATTTCAGAATGGCAATCTCTCATTGCTAAATAGCAGGCTTATGTTCCTCCTTATTCCATTATTTGGGATCTCCGTTTTTAAACAGAACTATGTGAATCAAAAAATAGCTCTTATCTTAAAAATATTTGTATTGGGAATTTCCGTGATCTCCCTTTTCCTGGTTATTCGGATTCTTTATGTGATACTCAGCGGATTTCACTCCGACATGACGCTATCAGAATATTTCTATCAGAATAATCCAAACTTTTTTTCATATGGATTCTCAATTTTAGAACACCCGTCATATCTGTCATTGAAGGTGCTGTTTGCATTAATTTTGATTTTCAGGTTTTCAGAAGATTGGAAGATATTAAAAGGAGTAAAATTGTTTCTTATCCTCCTGTTTTCATTTACAATCCTGATGCTGGCATCAAAGGCAGGAATGATTGCATGGTTATCACTGGTAATTATATTTCTCATTCGCACCTTCATGAGAAAATCCATGAAAACAATTTTGATTTTTATTCTATTTTCTGTAGTTCTGTTAATTACCTATTTGTCAATTAAAAGCATCGTAAGGTTCAGTTACTTTATCGTTTATACAGAAAGAGGATTTTCACAGAAAAATTTTGACTGGAAAAACCTTGATCAACGAACCCGCGAATGGTATACTGCCATTGAGCTTATAAAAGAAAAACCAATGACAGGGTTTGGAATTGTTGAAATTGATTCTAAAATGGCTGAAATGTACCGGAAAAACGGATTTAACGAGGAAGCTGATCTGAATCTTAATGCTCATAATCAATTCCTTGAAGCGCAGATGACATTCGGTGTCACAGGTACACTATCTCTATTATGGATGCTCCTAACCCCTGTAATATTCAGGAAAAGGCTCCGTTTCAAGGGACTCTCTCTTCCTTTTATAGGACTCACTTCGTTCTTTCTTATTTTCGAATCAATGTTCAACCGGCAATGGGGAATCATGTTTTTTGTTCTTTTCTATTGTATGCTTTTGCCCGATAATAATGTTAAGGAAAATAGATTATCCAATTCAACAAATGCACAAGCTATTTGATACTATAAAACCGCTGTAGGTGTGCTAAAATATCTTAGAATATAGTAAATTTGATCTAATATTGATCTGTTGTGAAAGTCAATTTGGTTTTTTCATTGGCAATTGTATCTTTTGGGAAATTATGTTCCTCGGGTATTAAAAATTAGATAAAAATGGCAGGGTAATTTTTATGAAAGAAATGAAACAATAAGATTTGAAAAATATGTTTCCTGTCATCCCCTCTGGTCTGCCAGCAGTACTTCTGGCATTATTAAGTGCCTTTTTCATTACATGGTTTTCCATCCCGATTGTGAACAAGATTTCCAGAAATAAACATCTGACCGATACGCCTTCAGCTCATAAAATTCACAATGATGCTACGCCCACCCTTGGAGGAATTGCAATATTCCTTGGATTCGCCATTGGCTTCCTGCTTGCAGTAAATGTTCAAATGGAATATGTAGGACCTTTCTTTTTATCAGTTATCCTTTTATTATTTATTGGTGTAAAGGATGATCTTCTTTCAATTTCACCAATAAAAAAGATTAGCGCCCAGCTTGCTTCCGGAATCATCTTATGCATTTTTACGAATATTAGAATCACTGACTTTCATGAACTGCTGGGAATACATGAGATACCTCTTTGGATTTCATTTCTGGTTACGGTATTCCTGGTTCTGGTGATTGTAAATTCATTTAATCTCATTGATGGAATTGATGGGCTTGCTTCAGCAATTGGTATTATTGCAAGTACAGCATATGGATACTGGTTCTTTATATCCAATGATTTTGGATATGCAGTTATGTCTGCTGCGCTGACCGGCTCACTGCTAATATTCCTCTTTTTTAATGTTTCAAATGGAAAAAATAAGATATTTATGGGGGACACGGGTTCATTAACCGTTGGTTTCATCCTTGTGGTATTGACCATTCATTTTAATGAAATCAATTCATTAGAGAATTCTTTAATTAAATTGCATTCTGCCCCGTCGGTTTCAATAGCAATTCTTATTGTTCCGTTATTTGATACACTTAGAGTCTTGGTTGTCAGGATAGTAAGGAGACGAAATATTTTCAGAGCAGATAATCGGCATATACATCACATGCTTCTCAGGGCTGGTTTTTCTCATCTCCAGGCTACTTTATTGATTTCTCTATGCAACATTATGATGATCATCCTTGCTTACCTGCTTGACAGTATCGGGATCTTGTGGCTTGGTCTGGTATTATTACTTATAAGTATATTTCTCACAACTCTTGTATATCTAAAAGTCGCAAATCAGGAAAAATGGGACTGGCATGAGGGTATAATAAAGGCAATAAGAGCTCATGATCAATCTAATATCGATAAGGAGATAATCCTTAAGAATAGAAAAGTCGTTCAATAATTCCTGAATCTTCTATTATTAAGAAAGGGAGCGATCAGGCTCCCTTTCTTATTTCTAATATTTTTTGAAGACTTCCTCCAGATTCTTCCTGTTTGCCAGGAATATCAGGATCAATAAGGTAAGTCCAAAGAAGATTGGAACTATTCTGACGGCATAATAGCTACCTCCGTTAGTCCTTATTACGGGGATAGAGAATTCGCTTAAGACAGTTGTAATATCGCTATACAATACTTGTTCAGACTCAATTACCTGCTTCTTTCATAACAGTGAATAGATATCTGTATAAATCAGTTGTGTATTGTGTTCCTGGAGGAAAATCATCTGGCCTCCATTTTTTGGTTGCATATTCCGGGTCTCTTCAAAATATTTTACTTTCTGTAAACTGTCTAGTTGAAGTAATATCATAATTAATTCTTGTCAGGTTCTCCTGATTCTTTCTAAGTCTTAACCGGTTCATTTGCTGGAACAGAGAATCAGCTTTAGAATGAAACTGATAATACCATCTTTGACTTTTCTTCAACTCCTGCGGGTCTTTAATTTTAACCCTTATCATCAAGCCGTGTCCTGCATCCTTATATTTATCGTATCATATACGTTGTGCGTGTATTTGAATAATCAACTAAATCAGGGACTCCATCCCTACCGTTATCAATTATCCAGAATGCACTTATATCGGATGATGTTCTTTACACTTTCTCAGGAACAGAAATGCGTTCGATAGTGCAATGATGTTCTTTTCTTTACAGAAAGTATGTAGCCTGTTAATATATGCAATCATCTCAGATGGAGATGTCAGCATTTGTTCTTAGGACCATATCCGGGTATAAGAAGAATGGTGTTGCTACATTTTCAAGAGATAGTGACGGATCCAACCCTAAGATAACACTTAAGATCAATGGATAGCCATTTCCGACATAAAAAAACAACTGATAATTAAGATTCCTTTACCGATTGACCTGAACATTCTGGCAATTGTTCTTCCCATTCTGCGAAATAAATCCAGCAGATCAATTTCATCATTACTAATATTCTTCTGTTAGATTCGTTTTCAGACATCTTAGAATTGTTGATTGGTTAGTCTAAACAAAATTAAGAACTAATAATGGTTTCTTCAAAACCTGTGCACTTATCAGAAAAGTTTGAAATACTTTCATCGCCAGATTAGTTATTATAGGCTTGTAATCATTTATAAACTCACCGGTAACCCGGTTCCCGATCACAACACATATTGTCAGCGCTTTATGCCCGAGCAGACCAGATAATCCATAAATTGCCGAACTCTCCATTTCATAGTTGCTTATTGTTCTTCCCCTGAATGAGAATTCTGAAAGCTTTTTATTTATTTCACTGTCAAAAGTATTCAGCCGTAAGCTTCTGCCCTGTGGGGCATAAAAACCCGGAGCAGAAACAGTTATTCCTTTTATAAAATTTTCTGTCTGGAAAATCTGAATAAGCTCTTTGCTTGCATTTACAGCATAAGGGTAGGAGAGGGTATCGGGCCATTCCAGATATTGCACAAGGGCATCAGAAAGGTTTGTATCAAGAAGCCAATCATAACCTTCATAAAAATGAAGCAGACCATCAAATCCTATTGCAGTTTCAGCCATGACGCACGATCCGGCAGGAATATCACTTCTTAATCCTCCTGATGTCCCTAACCTTACGAAAGTAAGTGAAACGGGGTCTTCTTTGCTGATCCCAGTATTGAGATCAATATTGGCAAGTGCATCAAGCTCATTGATAAGGATATCGATGTTGTCAGTTCCAATGCCCGATGATATAATAGTTACTTCCTGGCCTGCAAAACTTCCTGTCACAGTCCGGAATTCCCTGTTTTCTTTTCTGACCCGGATATTTTCAAATAATGAAGCAAGCATATCAACACGTCCCGGGTCACCGACAATAATAATTTTATCAGAAATATCCTGAGGAAGCAGATTCAGATGGAAAATGCTCCCATCACTATTAGTAATAAGTTCAGTTTTCTTTTGCATAAGGAAAAATTGAGGAACAAATTTAGCTATTAATATCAAAAGCTATTAATAATAATTCATTATCCTGCCGGAAATAAGGAGGAGAGAGACTTCGGCGAGCTTTGCCTGGTAATGAGCCGAGATCAACCTTTCTTTTGCATCCAGAAGGCTCTTTTGTACCTCCCGCAGATCTATACCGGAAAGGCTGCCAAGCTTATACCTCTCAAGTGCTATATCAAGGTTTTCAGTTGCAGTCTTAAAGTTCTGTTCTTCAAGTGATATAAGCCTCAAATTATTGCTATACGCGCTGTAGATTGTCAGCAGATCGGCTTTCACTCCCTGTTCTACCTCACGATACCTTAATTCCTTGCTGTCTCTGTCAATAGAGGAATTATGAATGCTTCTTCTCTGATTATTTCCATCGAACAGGTTAACTCCAAGTGTCAGACCGTAGTTCATTCCGTTGGTAATCTGACTCTTGTTGGGGTTTTTTGTATAAGTATTCAGATTATAACTGTAACCTCCCGTGAAATTGAGATATGGATAGGACCTTGAAACAACCAATTTGTAATCATAATCTGAAATAGTCTTATTCTTTGAGGCAATACGGAGATTTGTATTACTGACAAGGGTCTCTTCAAGAAGTTTTGCGTAAATAAGATCGGGATTTACAGTTATAGATGTATCCTTTGAAGTGAACTCATTATCAAGATTATCCAAAGCCATCATTTCATTAAGCCTTATCTGCGCAGATATGACAACCTCATTTTGTCTCGACAGGTTAGAACTATCAGAATTGACATAGACGCGAGACTGTAATACCTCCAGTTTTGAGCCGGAACCCAAAAGGTAACGGTCTTCATCGATTCTAAGTCTTTCTCTCGAAAGAGTTAAGGCATATTTAAGATTATTCATCTGCTGAACCTGAAGGATGTAATTATAATAGCCTGACACGATATCTGCAATAAGGTTTTCTATTGTAAGCTGTGTATTCAATTGTCCGACCAGATTAAGTTCTCCAAGCTTCTTATATGTAGTAATTGCACTGAATCCGTTGAATAAAGTCATCCCGAGAGCTACCGAGCCATCTGAGTTTGTATTGAATACTCCGTTTGAGATGGTTTGAGTGCCATCGGTGAGATTCGTAGTAGTGTTATTCAGAGTTCCACTGTGCCTTCCGTTGAGACCTATGGTAGGCAGAAATCCAGCATTTCCGGGAGTAAAATTATTTTTTGATATAGTCTCGTCGTTTTTTGCAATGAGGATTGAAAAATTTCTCTCCAATCCTACGGATATGCAATCCTTAAGTCCGTACACTTTTTGTCCATCGACAGAAGTATATGACAAATATAAGAGAGCGATTAAACTAAGATTTTTGAACCTCATTTTCAGATATTTTTGATTCGCTTGAAATGAATGTATATATGGCAGGGACAACGAAGAGTGTCAGAAAAGTTGCAAAAATCATTCCGCCAACTACTGCAATACCCATTGATACCCGGCTTTGTGCACCTTCGCCAAATCCAAGAGCCAGGGGAGCAATACCAAGTATTGTAGCAAAACTGGTCATAAGAATAGGGCGGAAGCGTGCTGCGGCAGCATATTTGATAGCTTCTGTTTTAGACATTCCTTTATTTTTTCTCTGGTTGGCGAATTCAACCATCAAAATCCCGTTTTTACTCACAAGTCCAATAAGCATTATAATACCGATCTCACTGAATATGTTCATTGTGACATTAAAATACCACATAAATAAAAGAGCACCCGTAAGTGCCAGCGGTACACTGGCCATAACTATAATCGGATCTTTAAAGCTTTCAAACTGAGCAGCAAGCACAAGAAATATCAGAATCAATGCAAGGCCAAAAGCAAACATCAGGCTTGAGGAACTTTCGCGGAAATCTTTAGAGTCGCCTGCAAGTGCCGTTCTGAATGTATCATCAAGTACCTCTTTTGAAATTTTATCCATTTCATCAAGACCCTGGCTTATGGTTTTTCCCTTAGCAAGCCCGGCAGAAATAGTCGCCGACACAAACCTGTTGTAACGGTAAAGCTGGGGTGGTGCGGTTTCTTCTGACAGTGTGACCAGGTTGTCGAACTGAACCATATTGCCATAATTATTTCTTACATATAATGATTTAAGGTCCAAAGGTTTATTACGATCATTCCGCGCAAGATCGCCCAATATCTGATATTGTTTCCCGTTCATGAAAAAATATCCGAATCTCTGACCACTGAGTGCAAGCTGGAGGGTCTGACCAATATTCTGTGTTGATACTCCCAGGGCACTTGCTTTTTCTCTGTCGATATGAATTCTGAGTTCCGGTTTGGTGAATTTAAGGTTCACGTCAGCCATCTGGAAGGTAGGATTTTCCATCACTTTTGTCATGTAAGCAGGAAGTACTTCTCTCAGTTTATCGATAGTTGTGGCCTGCAAAACATATTGAATAGGCATACCTGCACGTCTGCCTCCGAATGTAGATTGCTGCATAACCATTGCCCTTGCTTTGGTCTTTTTTCTTAAAACTGAGCTCAGCTGATCTGCAATTTCCTGCTGGGAACGTTTTCTCTCCTTCGGACCTACAAGTGTAATTCTTACATTTCCTCCGCCGCCCCTGATCATCGAAATAACTCCGGTACGTTCAGGGACCAGCTCGTTGACAGTTTTGGCTATATCATCAATATAATCAAGATTAAACTCATATGTTGCTCCTTCCTGTGAGGTAGTGTTAACCGAGATCTGAGATCTGTCTTCGAGAGGAGCCATTTCTGCCGGTATTGATTTCCAAAGTAAAAATATCAGGCCAAGCGCGACAACAAGTACAAGGAATGTAATCTTTCTGTGTTTAAGAAACGAACCAAGTCCGCGCCGGTAGGCATCGTTAAGATTATTAAAGAATTTTTCTGTTTTCCTGAAAAACCAACTGTGTCTTTTTTCATGCCGTAACAATTTTGAAGAGACCATTGGCGTAAGAGACAAAGCCAGAAATGCTGAGATAGCTACGGTTCCGGCCATCACAATGGCAAACTCACGAAAAAGTCTTCCAGTAATTCCCTGAAGAAAAACAATAGGAAAGAATACGGAAATAAGTGTGATTGTTGTTGAAATAATAGCAAAATATATTTCTTTGGATCCTTCAAGCCCCGCAAGTTTTGGTGGTAATCCGTTTTCCACCTTTACATAGATATTCTCCATTACAACAATTGCATCATCGACAACAATTCCGACTGCGAGGACAATAGCAAGCAATGTGAGAACATTAATTGAGAAACCTGCAAGATACATTATAAAGAATGCACCGATCAATGAAATAGGTATTACAAGAATCGGAATAAGTGTCGCCCGCCAACTTCTTAAAAAGCAGTAAATAATTATGACCACCAGTACAAATGCGATATATATTGTGTTCTGTACTTCTTTAATGGAACTTCTTATATACTGTGTATTATCGAATGCGAGTTTAACTCTGATGTCATCGGGCAGGTCTTTCTTTATATATTCAAGCCGGCGGTAAACTTCATCGACGATTTCTATCTGGTTTGAACCTGGCTGAGGAATAATTACATCACTTACCATCGGTACACCATCACGTTTAAGTATTCCTCTGATATCTTCAGGCCCGAGTTCAGCCCTGCCAATATCCTTGAAGCGTACGATCTGATCCCCTGTTTGTTTAATTATAAGATCATCGAACTCTTTAGGAGTCGACATAAGACCAAGAGTTCTGATTGTTAACTGGGTTGTGTTCCCTTCAATACTTCCGGATGGCAGCTCAACATTCTCCCGTGAAATTGCATTTCGCACGTCAAGTGGAGTCATTTGATAACCTGCAAGTTTGACAGGATCAAGCCACAGACGCATCGCATACCTCTTTTGGCCAAAGACCATTACTGCACTTACACCTGAAATAGTCTGCAGCTGTTCCTTAAATGTAAGTTCGGCTATCTCTGAAAGCTCAAGAAGTGATCTTTTATCGCTTTCAATTGTAAGCTGAAGAATGGGGCTTGCATCCGCATCTGCCTTCGCAACAACCGGCGGATCACAGTCACGCGGCAGCATCCTCATTGCCTGAGAAACTTTATCCCTGGTATCATTGGCAGCTGTCTCCATGTCAACAGAGAGCTGAAATTCAACTGTTATTTCACTTCCTCCCTGCCGGCTCACACTGGTCAGTGAACGGATGCCCTGAATTCCGTTAATCGATTGTTCCAGGGGCTCAGTTATCTGTGTTTCAATGACATCTGAATTTGCACCAGGATAGTCTGTTCTTACAGAAATGATCGGAGGGTCGACACTGGGAAATTCGCGAATTCCAAGGAATGTGACCCCGACCACTCCGAAAAGCAGGATTATTATAGCAAATACTGTTGCTAAGACCGGCCTGTTGATACTTACTGATGAAAGACTCATATTTAATAATGCCGGTTATTTGTTTAAAATTAAAGTATCAAGTATAATCGGCAGATTTTGTCTCAGCTGCAATATACCTGAGGTGATTAAAGTATCACCGAATTTGAGACCGTCAGTGATCTGGATTTTTGATTCTGTTCTGAGACCTGTATTTACTTTTACAGATTGTGCTTTCCCATTCTTATATATGAAGACTTTTTCTCCTTCCATCTCAGGTATAAGAGCCTCCGTTGGAATCGCAATTGCATTATCTATTCTGGATAGCTCCAACGTAATACTTGCATACCTTCCGGATTTAAGTTCTTCTCCCGTATTAGGATATAAAGCACGAAGAACTATGGTTCTTAAGTCTATATCAATTTTGGGGTCAATTGCATATACAGAAGCTTTAAATATCTTATCGCTGCCATCGATAGTAAAGGTTATTGGATAACCAATCCTGATTTCAGAAGCATACTTTTCAGGAATGGAGAATTCTATTTTTATCGGACTGTTTTTAATCAGTCTGGCAATTTTAGTTGAAGAGGTTGCATAGCTTCCCTCACTTAAATATCTCAGTCCAATAATTCCTTCAAAAGGGGCCCTTAATTCAGTTTCGGAAATACGGGCTTTTATAAGATTTATATCTGCTTTAATTGATTGAACATCTGTCTGAATCTGATCATAACTTTCCTGACTTATTGCATCCCTGTCGAGCAAGCTTTTCTCCCTGAATTCTTTTGCCTCTGACATTTTTAACTGCACCTGAAGCTTTTCAAGCTGCGCCTGCAGCGGTCGGTCATTGATTTTTGCAAGAAGATCCCCCTTTTTCACACGTGTCCCTTCAGTAAAATTAATTTTTACAATTTTACCTGAAGTTTCAAATGAGAGATCAACTTCTTCATCAGGCCTGAGTGTCCCAGTAGAATTCCTTAACTCGCTCAGTGTTGTCGGAACTATTACATAACCAATTGCATTCAGCTTCTGTTGAGCCTGTCGTATAGGTTCCTGAACATTATTTTGTCTTTTCAATTTTTTGGCCAGGAACGGTTTATATTTTGGATAAAAAACAATTCCTGCAAGAAAAACTATTATAAGTATTGTAATTGTTGTCCGTAGTTTTTTGTTCATCTTTTACTTAATAATCAGATTAAAAACTTATATTAGATTAATATCAAATTATTATTATAAACAATTGATATAAAGCATATTGCAAAGAATCAAATTTATTGCCGGTAAATTTGAAAGCACAAATGTAGAGAAATTATAAATCTTGATGTGAATAGAGGTTATTAAATTATGTTAAATAATCATATAGTGAAGCTATTACTCTAAAAAATTCCATTATTAATCAAAAGCATTTAAATTTGACTTTCTGAAAAACCAGTTATATATGATACAGCGTATTCAATCTGTTTATTTATTATTGACAACTATTTTGTCAGGTTTATTCCTTAATGGATACTTTTTAAAAATTTCAAATGGAGGAATATCCGATATTTTCATGAGATTCAATGGGATATATCAGACAACAGAAGAAAACAGTATTGAGCTTATAGGTAAAACAATCCCTCTGACCGTGGTTTCTGTGCTGATTCCATTTATCTCATTACTGACAATTTTCTTATATAAAAACAGAAAAGTTCAGATTAAATCTGCATTAGTACTGATAGTACTGGAGGTTTTATTAGTCGGCACTATAGTTTATTATACCCTGACATTCATTCAAAATAATAATGTATCTCCAGTCCCGGTAATTAAAACATTTATCCCTATTGTTACGATTATTTTTTCAATTCTTGCCTACAGAGGAATAAAGAAAGATGATGAAATCGTAAAATCCTATGACAGATTACGTTAGTAGAGACGTAGTATACTACGTCTCTACTATTGCGTAATTATATTATCAGGAGGTTTTCCTGGGTGGTTATTTTTTCGCAATAGTGGCATTTAAGTGCCACATTTTTTTTAGAAACAACTTTGAAACGCGTAGTGACCTGTTCAAAATTGGTTATGCATTTAGGATTCATGCATCTGGCAATACCGATAATATTATCCGGAACCTCGACAACTCTTTTTTCCACCACTTCATAATCCCTGATAATATTCAGCTTGGCATCAGGGGCTACAAGGGCTATCCTGTTAATATCATCATCTTCAAAAAACTTTTCGGATATCTTTATTATTGCCTTTCTTCCAAGCTTCTTGCTTTCAAGATTTGTCCCGAAAGTGATCTGGTTTTCAATGCGATCCAGTCCAAGGATAGAAATTACCTTAAAAAGGTTCTTCGCAGGTACATGATCAATGACAGTTCCATTCTGGATTGCACTGACGACCATTTGTTTTGCTTCCTTCATTATTTCGGCCCTTTCTTATTTAATTCCTAATAAAGTACATAGTATCGCCTGCCGTGTAAACACACCGTTCAGTGCCTGTTCAAAATAATATGCCTTTGGATTGGAATCAACATCGGTATTTATTTCGTTGACTCTCGGCAGGGGATGCAGAATACGCATATTGGATTTGGTATTCTTCAGCATTGAATTTCTGAGAACATATACATTTTTTACTTTCTCATATTCTATGGGATCGGAAAATCTTTCTTTCTGAACACGTGTCATGTAGATTATATCGGCTTTTGATATTATATCAGTGAAATCAGTATGCTCATAATACTTAAGTCCGATATTATCAAGGTAGAGTTTAAATTCATCAGGCATTTTCAGCTCTTCGGGAGCAATGAAATTGAAAGTCGCTTTCCATCTCGACATTGCCATCATAAGGGAATGAACCGTCCTTCCGTATTTAAGGTCGCCTACCATGAAAATGTTGAGATTATCGAGTGTTCCCTGGGTCTTCCTGATGGAATATAGATCGAGCAGAGTCTGGGTCGGGTGCTGATTAGCCCCGTCACCGGCATTTATTACCGGAACTGAGGCTATTTCGCTTGCGAATCTGGCACTTCCTTCAATGGGATGCCTCATAACAATAAGGTCGCTATAGCTGCTGACCATTTTTATTGTGTCATGTAATGTTTCGCCTTTTGCGACGCTTGAACTGGATGAGTCTGAAAATCCGACAATTTTACCTCCGAGCCTGTTAATTGCACTTTCAAAACTCAGACGTGTGCGGGTTGAAGGTTCAAAAAACAAAGTTGCTATTACCTTGCCTTCCAGTAGCTTCCTTACAGGTTGTTTTTCGAATTCTTCAGCCAGGTCGAGTACGTTAAGTATTTCTTCGGTTGAGAAATCATCAATTGAAACTAAGCTTCTGTTTTTCATTGGATTGGCTCATTTGGATATATATGACTGGTCTGTTTTCAAAATTACTACAGATTAACCAGAGCCTGGTCAGGTGTTAATAATTAATTAAAAACTTTTGTTGTCTGCCAGAATCTATCCAGCTGAAATAAACCTCCAGACAAGTCCCTCAATTCTGGTAAATCGTTTTAATATCTGGTCGGTTGCGGACGACCTGAAACTTATTAAAATCCTGCATTCAAGGTCATACTTATGATCTGACTGGCTTATATTTTCTTCCTTCAGTATCTTCATTACATCATTCATAGCCTGATAAGGATAAGTTATTTCATAAGTTTCATGAATGATATGATCGATTATTTCTGCATTTGCAAGGGCAGATTCTGCAGCTGATTTATACGCATTTATCAATCCGCTGACACCCAGAAGTGTTCCTCCGAAATACCTCGATACAATTATCAGAACGTTTGTAAGTCCATAAGATTTTATCTGCCCCAGAATAGGTCTGCCGGCAGTTCCGGAAGGTTCACCGTCGTCATTAGCTCTCCATTTCTTTCCCTCTTTTCCGGTCATATAAGCATAACTGTGATGTTTTGCTTCGTGATGCTCCTTCCTTGTTTCTTCAATGATATTCTTAATCTCTGCTTCATCAAAAACCGGAAACGCAGCGGAAATGAATTTGCTGCCCTTTTCCTTATACAGGCCATTTGAGACTGACTTTATGGTTTTATAAGTATCGGCAGATTCCATGGGAAAAAAATACCTGGATTCAATAATTCTTTGATACAATATTAATTAAAACTGATTGCCATTTACCGGTTTCCGTAAAAAATCCTACTTTTGTTCATATTTGCAGACTATATGGGCGTTTTGTTAGACGAAAAAGATCTTCAGAAGCTAATTGTTATTGGTGACAGGATACTTATAAAACCCAAGATCCCTCAATCAAAAACAAAAAGCGGATTGTTTCTTCCTCCGGGGGTTAACGAAAATGAAAAAGTTCAGATCGGATATGTACTGAAAGTAGGTCCGGGTTATCCTATACCTTCGGTGAATGATACAGATGAGCCATGGAAAAACAGGACTGATGAACCTAAATATGTCCCGTTGCAGCCACGGGAGGGAGACCAGGCCGTTTATCTTCAGAACAGCGCTATTGAGATCGAATTCAATAAAGAAAAGTATATTGTAGTCCCGCAATCTGCTATATTACTGCTCCTTCGCGATAACGGACTTTTTGAATAATAATTTTTGTCATGGCAGATGAAATACTGAAAGGGAAAAAAATTCTGATTGTCGAAGATGATCTGTCCAGCAGATTATATCTGAATAAGATACTCGAAAAGACAGGAGCTGTACTTCTGAATGCCGGCGATGGTAAAGAGGCGCTTGATGCTGCAGTTGCAGATCCGGATATAGAGATAATTCTGATGGATATTCAGCTTCCGGTAATGGATGGCTATGTTGCCTCAAAAAAAATAAAAGAGATCAGAAGCAATATTAAGATTATTGCACAGACCGCTTATGGTCTTTCCGGAGATACGGAAAATTTAATTGCTTCAGGATTTGATGATTATATTATTAAACCGATATACTCCGGTCAACTTATTGAAAAACTCTCCTCTTACTTTAAATGAAGCAATATTGGTTTTTGAATCCGGTTTTTCTTATTCCGGATAAGCAGAAAACCGTTTAAATTCCTGCCTGAACTCTTCAATTTCATTTTCCCAGCGTTCCTTTTCTGTTTTTACGGGTACATGGTTTATCAGCGCAGTTCTCATACCGGAATCACCCGACAGAATATCAAAAGGAATCAGCTTATTCTCATATTCATAAGGCGGATTCTTAAATTTTAAAGATCCTTCAGGAGTGGTCTCAATTACTGCGTCAAATATTTCCATTGCGGTTGCAACAGGCTGATATTTTGTAGGATCAGTAATGTGTATCTGAATACCGTAGCATAATTCACCGGTAAATTTATTAAATGTTGGAATGAAATTATGTATCCTGAATGCACTTCCGGGGATATTCCTTCTGTCAAGATTTGTTTTAAGTTTCCTGGCATCAATGAAAGGAGCTCCGAAAAGTTCAAACGGAATTGTAGTTCCCCTGCCTTCTGAAAGATTCAGCCCTTCTATAAGAACAGTTCCGGGATATACCATTGCACTTTTAAGCGCCGGCATATTGGGAGAAGGAAGAACCCATGGCAGACCTGTTTCTGTATATAACGAATGCCGGTTCCATCCTTTCATCCATATTACAGTAAGTTTGCAACCAGGAAAATAGTTCTCCTTCAGGAGCAGTGCCATTTCACCGATGGTCATCCTGTGACATAGCGGCACTGATGCTCCTCCTACAAATGTAAAATATTCCTTCTTCAATACCGGGCCATCGAAAGGCATCTTTCCAATAGGATTGGGACGGTCGAGGATACAGACCGGAATTTCTGCTTCAGAACAAGCCTCCATGCAGAGTTTTATGGTCCATATATAAGTATAAAGCCTGGCTCCGATATCCTGTAAATCTATTAAAAGGACATCAATCTCTCTGAGCATTTCTATAGTGGGCTTTCTGTTTTCTCCATAAAGACTGAAAACAGGAATCTTGTAAAAGGGATGCAAATGGCCTTCCCATTCTACCATATTATCCTGCGTCTGCCCGAAAACTCCATGCTGGGGACCGAAGATTGCTGTTAAACTGCACTCTTTCCTTTTAAAAAAAACATCTGTTATATGGGTAAAGTCACTTGTAATGCTTGGAGCATGACATAATATGCCGATCCTTTTACCTTTCAGCAGGGAGGGAAGATTATTTTGTATTATTTCAAGACCGGTTTGGACCATTCTCAGTATAAGAACACAAATATATCATTATACAAAAGGAGTTGATCTTTAACATTCTTTATTATTACTGAAAATCGATATTCTTTCCTATGTTTATGGTGTGAAAAAATTAAAAAGATGAAATTCAGATCCGTAAATATTTTCCTGCCTGGTCTGCTGATTCTGATGGTAGCTATATCATGTAAAGAAGCAGGAAAGCAGCAAATTACTATCCTCGAAACAACCGATCTCCATGGAGTAATACTACCTTTTGATTTTATTGAAAAGAAAAATCTTGATGCTTCACTTGCCAATTCAGCCACATATATTCAAAACCTGAGAAAAGAAAAAGAAAATGTAATTCTGCTTGACGATGGAGACAACCTTCAGGGACAACCCGAGGTTTATTATTATAATTTTATTGATACAGTCTCACCTCATTTCATGTCTGAGGCCATGAATTGGCTTGGTTATGATGCAGGTACGGCAGGTAATCATGATATTGAAACCGGGCATTCTGTTTATGACAGATTAATTAAGGAATATAATTTCCCGATTCTTGCGGCGAACGCAGTCGATACGAGAACAGGAAAGCCATATTTCAAACCCTATGTAATTATTGAGAGGAAAAACATCAGGGTAGCAGTATTAGGGATGATAACTCCTGCAATCCCGAAATGGCTTCCTGAGGAGCTCTATTCAGGAATTGAATTCAGGGATATGGTTGAAACTGCAAAACTCTGGATGCCTGAAATACTTAATCAAAAACCTGATCTGATCGTAGGACTATTTCATTCGGGGTGGAATCGTGAAGACGAGGAATACAGGAAAGCAGCTCCATTAGATGAAAATGGATCTGCTGCAGTTGCATTTAATGTCCCTGGTTTTGATATCATCTTTACAGGGCATGATCACAGAGTAACAAACGAAAAATTTGTTAATTCTGCAGGTGATACTATACTTATTCTTAACGGAGGAAGCAGATCGGAGGATATTGCCCGTGCTGATGTTACAATATTTTCTGAAAAAATCAAGGGGAAGAGACATAAAGCTGTATCCGGTAAAATAGTTGGCGTTAAGGATTATGATGCGGATCCTGTGTTCATTAAAAAATTTAAAACTCAGAATACAGTAATAAATAATTATGTAAACAAAGTAATCGGCACTTCAACAGCTACAATTTCTTCAAGAGATGCCTATTTCGGATCATCTGCCTTTATCGATATGATCCATTCTATACAATTGGAAATAACAGGGGCCGATGTTTCTTTCGCTTCACCATTATCTTTTGATGTTAAGATTTCTAAAGGACCAGTAACGGTTGGCGACATGTTTAAGCTTTACAGATTTGAGAATATGCTTTATACTATGACTATGTCAGGAAATGAGATTCAAAAATACCTTGAGTATTCTTATTCTGAATGGCTGAATACAATGAAAGGTCCTTATGATTATCTTCTTAAGTTCAGACTTGATAAAGAAGGGAAACCAGTTATCAGGGATGGTAAGGCGTGGCTTGAGAATCAACCCTATGATTTTGATTCAGCGGCAGGCATTGATTATGTGGTCGATGTCAGCAAACCTGTTGGATCCAGACTAAAAATTAAATCCTTTACAGATGGCAGACCGTTTGATAAGATGAAAACCTATAAAGTTGCTGTCAATTCACACCGGGGGAATGGGGGTGGAGGACATTTTACAGAAGGCGCCGGTATAAAGATGGATGAGCTGCGCTCCAGGGTTATATACTCAACGGACCGCGATTTAAGATATTACATACTGAAATCGATCGAGGCAAAGAAAACTATAAAACCGGTTCCATTAAATAACTGGAAAATTGTACCGGAAAATTGGGTTAAAATTGCTGCAGAACGTGAGTATTTACTCCTTTTCGGAATAAAAAGGAGCATTTATAATGCTGAAAATCAAAAATAAATCTTTTTGTTAATCGTTTTTAGACTTGTAACTTTAATTAAGTATCCTCCGGGTAATATATGGGCAAAAAATCTATCAATGAAGAAGTGGGCAGAAAATTACCTCTTGTTGAAGAGTTTTTCACGATTCAGGGCGAAGGTTACAACAGCGGCAGGGCAGCATACTTTATCAGGCTGGGAGGATGTGATATAGGCTGCAGCTGGTGTGATTCCCGTTTTTCCTGGAACCCTGACCTTCACCCGCTGGTCGACACTGATGAAATTATTAAACATGTTGAAGCCTCAGGAGCCGATTCCGCAGTTGTTACAGGTGGTGAACCACTGATGTGGAATCTGGATTATTTATGTTTTGAATTAAAAAGGAACAATATTTGTACTTTTCTTGAAACATCCGGTGCATATCCTCTTAGCGGAAAATGGGATTGGATATGTCTTTCGCCAAAAAAAAATATGCCGCCGGTTGATGATATTTGCAGCATAGCTGACGAACTTAAAGTAATTATTGAAGATAAAAGTGATCTCGTGTGGGCTGAAAAATATCGCCGCCTTGTTAATTCCGGATGCCGGTTATTTTTGCAACCGGAATGGGGCAGATTTGAGACCGTCATTCCTGAAATTGTCAGTTATGTCAGAAAAAACAATGAGTGGAGAATATCACTTCAGGTCCATAAATACATGCATATTCCATAAAATTACTATGAAATACCTGGTTATAATAGCATTATTATTTACTTCCTGCTCTGTAACAAGGAACAGCTATTCACAGGGTTTGCATTCAACCTCAAATAAAGCAGTCAAAGCTTACAATGAAGGAATGGAGGCCTATGATTATCTCGACTATCAAAAAGCCGAAGCTTTGTTAAAGTTAGCTACTTCTTCTGATCCTGAATTCTATGAGGCATACATGATGCTTGGAGAATTATATACAAAACAAAAGAAGTTCTCTGAAGCCGCTGCTAATTATTTTGCTGCTGTTAACCTTGACTCAACATCTTACAAACCTGTTTTTTTCAGCCTGGCTAATGCCGAATTGATGTCAGGTGACTATCACCATGCGCTTAATCACTATAAAACATACCTGAGATACAAGGGAAATTCGGAAAAAAACAGGCTGCTTGCTGTTAAAAATATCAGGAACTGTGAGTTTGCTATTGAGGCTTTGAAGAAACCCGTTCCTTTCAATCCAATAAGTGTAGGTAGTACAATTAATACTGCTGAAGATGAATACTGGCCTTCGATAACGGCTGATGGACAGACTTTAATGTTCACACGCCAGATTTATGCAGGTAACGGGCCGTTTGGTCCTGCACAGGAAGATTTTTATATCAGCTTATTGTCTGATAGTGGCTGGGGGAAGGCTGTTAATGCTGGTGAACCACTTAATACAAAAAACAATGAAGGTGCTCAAACTCTGTCATCGAGTGGCAACTACATGTATTTTACAGCATGCGACAGACCAGGAGGTCAGGGCAGCTGTGATATTTATTTTTCAGCATTTAACAACGGACAATGGACAATTCCATATAATATAGGTGCACCAGTAAACTCTTCTTCATGGGAATCAACTCCTTCTATAAGTGCTGACGGTAATATGCTTTTCTTTTCAAGCAGCAGACCAGGTGGATTTGGAGGAAAGGATCTCTGGGTCTCTTTTGCCACTGACAAAGGAAAATGGTTGCCACCTGTTAACCTTGGCAAAACAATTAACACTGAAGGAGATGAAATGTCGCCCTTTATCCATTTCGATGGAAAAACCCTCTATTTTGCATCAGACGGCAGGCCTGGAATGGGGGGATTTGATATTTATATGTCCAGAATGAATAATGATACGACATGGACCCAACCTCAAAACCTGGGATATCCGATAAATACCTCCAGTGATGATATGGGCCTCGTCATAGAGGCAGGGGGACAAAAAGCTTTCTTCTCTTCAAAACGGGATAATGAGAACGGAAAAGATATTTTTTATTTTAAAGTTGATGAATCTGTCCGTCCTGACCCGGTTTCATATCTTAAGGGGAAAGTAATCGATAAAGTGACAGGCAAATTATTAAAAGCTGATTATGAATTAATAAATCTGTCAACAAACAGGGTTACTGTCAAGAGTAATACTGATGAAGAGGGTAATTTCCTTGTTTGCCTGCCATCCGGTTATAATTATGGTATTAATGTTACAAAAACCGGCTATCTGTTCTTTTCTGAAAATTTTATGTTCGAAGGACAACATACAGTAATGAAACCTCTTATTAAAAGAATCTTACTGAATCAGGCAAGGGTGGGAGAGAAGATGTTGCTGGCAAATGTTTTTTATGAGATTGATTCCTGGGAACTGAAAAAAGAATCAGTCGAAGAATTAAATAATCTGGCAGACCTTCTTTCATATAATAAAAACCTCGTTGTAGAGATTGGTGGGTATACTGATTCTACCGGTACCAATGAGTATAACCTGCTTTTATCAGAGAAACGGGCTCTCTCAGTTGTTAATTATCTTATTAATAAAGGAATACTCGCTGACCGGCTAAGGTATAAGGGTTATGGAAACACTTCTCCGGTTGGAGATAATATCACCTCTGAAGGCAGAAAGCTTAACAGAAGAACAGAAGCCAAGATCGTTGGAAGTAAACCATAAAAATGGCCGCTTATTGGTATAGCGGCCATTTATTCTCCCATGCTAATTACAATTCAGACATTGCTTTGATGCGATTATCAGATCGCAATCATGGAGTTTACATATTTGTTTATAGAGATTCCCGGGCCTTCGGCAACTTTTACAGGAACTGAAAAATAGATACCTGTTCCTGTAAGTCCGTTGCATTCAATCTGCATTGAACCGCCCAGTAATTGAATAAGCTTCTTGGCCAGGGTAATATTAATCGCAGAACCGGTGTCATTATATTTGGAAAGCGATTCATTCAGATCTTCCGTATGAAGAAATTCTTTGCATTTGAAATAACCCTGGCCGGAATCAAGAACATAAATTGTTAATTTATCTTCCCTGAAATAGTAACCAATTTTTATATACCCTGATTTGGTATTCTTTAGTGCATTCTGAAACAGGTTGCGAATTACCCTGAATAACCTGTCGGAATCAATAATTACCTCCATATCGTCGGTAATGCTGTTTTCTGCAACCAAAATCACATCTTTCTGAGCTTCTTTCATTAATATTTCCCTGAATTCGGAAAGAAGCTCATCAAGAATATTACTGAGTTTACATATTTTATTATAAACTTTTGAATTACCCGTTTCTATAATTGCTGAATCAAGAAAATTATCAAACAGTCCTATCAGCTGCTCACAGGAGGAGAGAATCTGGTTGCTGAATTCCTCTCTTTCTGATTCATTGCAGCCGTTCCTGTTCATCAGAAATGAAAACGCAACAATTGCATTCATATGAGTTCTCACTTCATGTGACATTCCGGTCAGTACTGTCAGACAGTTGATCATATTGCTATTCAATGAAATACTTTCCTTACTATTGTTGTCAACCGTAATATTTTCTGCTCTCTGCCCCATAGTATGTAAGGTATAGTCCACCATTATCCTTTATAATCAATAAATTATTTTATTCTTTTTAAAATCTTCGCTGCATCTTTCCTGTAAATGCTCTCAGATTTTTTTATCAGAGTCAGTTGATCAGCAGCTTTATTGATTTCCTCTGTCTGAATATAGCACAGAGCAAGGTACCATTGGGCATCCTCGATAAAAAGGTTATCATTGTTGTCAATAACTTTGATAAAGGATTTTTTAGCCTCAGGATAGTTTTTTTCTTCATAATTGGATACACCAAAATGCATAGTTGATTCCATGTATTTTGGATCGCTGCTGAGGACTTTGCTGAAATAGAGGGCAGCATTCCTGTAATCATGTACATTATAATACTCAAGCGCAATTGAATAATCAGTATTACTTACACTTTGCTGCGATCGTGAAGTTGAAATCCCTTCATAAGGCTTATAGTACCTGGAAATGATTTCATCTTTCGGCAGGTTCCTGTTACTGAAAAAGGCTATACTGCTTATAATGATTAATCCGGCAACTAATGCTGCGTACCTTAGTGTTACATGCTTTCGCTGGCTTTTTACAGGAACCTCTGCTGCTCTTCTTTTTTCAATTTCTGTCAGCCTGTTACGCAATAGAATTGCATCGTGGCTTTTAAGCGCAAAATCGGTTTTTTTCCGAAGAGCTACTTCTTCACGAAGCTTTGCATTACCATCAAGTTCCTTATGAAACCAGCTCTTTTCTGCTTCATTCATCTCACCGGCATTATACCTTTCGATGAAATATGAAAAATCAATTGTTTTCATAATCTAATATTTATTAATATTTTTAAATTATTCAAATCATATCAAATTAATATGTATCTGTATATCAAACATATAGTCAATTAATACTATTTGTCCATATTGCACTTATCCATCCGGGCCTTTTAAGCCCGCCGCACTTCAATAATAAAAACTTAGCAGTAGAAACTATTTTTATATGTTCACTGTTCTGCAGACAGAAACACTATTTTTCAGATTTTAACGGTGGGAGGAAATAAAATCAAAGTGGGTTCACCTTCACCACTGCCACCACGTACATAAATCATTTCTTCATTTGTTAATGCAAACTCAGCAAAAATGTTTCTTGTTTCTTCGAAATTCAGGGTTTTCATAGTTTTTTGTTTTAAGTATTGTTACTAATTCAGGGTAATTAATTCTTAGTTTACAATACTACATGTCGTTTTTGCCAGTTTTGTGACACAAAAAAAACGATTATTTTTCAATTATTTTCATAAATGCTGAATATCAAGCACTTAGAAATGTGGTTTTTTTTACAAAAATCATTAAATTTGATAATCCGATACAAATTTCTTAAATATCGGAGGGGGAAAATACTCAAAGTTCAGAATGCTCAGGAAAACTTCCATATTAAAGTGCCTGTTATTAATTGTTCTTATTTCAGATCATTCATACCCTGTATACGCAAAATCAAAGATAAAGGTTACCATAGAACCTCTTTCTGTCTTTCAATTTAGAAATGAAGAAACTTCAGATCCTGATGATAAATCCGCTTCATTAAAGAAAATCAATTCTGAGATCAGGGTTCTGAGTCTGACCGGTAATGCTTCAGGATTGCGATCAATTTCCGACAGCCTTACCATATCCCTGAATAACAGAATGGAGAAAGATAGTTCATTTATAGCTGAACTATATTATAATATAGGTGTTTGCAAGTTACTTGTTTTGGAGTATAAAGAAGCTTTGAAGTGGCTGAAGCTCTCTGTAGGCCTGAAAGAACATCTCAATATTGTTGACGACCATTACGGGAAGGGATTATATAATATCGGAGTTGCTTATAATTATCTGTGTGATTATAATATGGTATGCTATTATATGCTGGAATATATCAGAATAGGTAAAGAATTATACGGAGAAAAGAGTCCTGAATTGATCGACGGTTATTCAACCCTCCTTGCAACTGAACTTGAATTATATGATTATGAAAAGTTTGCTGAGTTTGCCATTCTGGCTCTGGGGACATTGAACAATTATGATAAAAATATTGATCCTCATATTCTGACTAAACTCTATAATAACATAGGAATCGGTTATTTTAGAATGGGTGATCTGGCAAAGGCCAGGATTTACTTTGAAGAAGCCGAATCAATGCAAAATAAGAACCGTATTTCACAGGATGAAAATTATATAAACATCATAAACAGCCTTGCAGTTGTGTATGGTTCGCTCGGACTGGCTGAAAAAGAAGCAGAATACTTTGACAAGGGAATAGAGCTTGCAGTCACAAATAATTCATACATAGCATTTAACATGATTAATACCTATGTTATAGGGCTTGGGAATTCAGGTAAAATTAATAAAGGCGAGGCTCTTCTTGCAGGTGTTGTTGAGAAGGCCAGGAAAGAAATATGGAATCAATTCCCGTTACTATATCGAAGTGCTCAGAAATTATGCAGATTTTTTATTGATTTATAAAAATGACATTCCGGGAGCTGTCAGGCTCTATTCAACATGCGTCGATTACCTGAACAGGCATAAGGAAGATGTCTCATTACGGGAACGTACATTAACCGGTTATGCTGATGCTTTATACAGGAGTGGAGAATCGGATAAAGCTCTTCAGACGGTTCAGGAATTGCTTTTTAAAGGAAATATTCAAAAACCGGTCAGTGATATTTATATAAATCCTTCCCCTGATTCATTAAAAGCTAATAAAATATATCTGACCGTTTTGCGTCTCAAATACCAAATATTGTGGCATAAATATTCGAATTCATCTGACCGGTCAGCTCTGGAGGCAGCTGCAGCCACTTCAGAATTAATGATTTCGCTGATTGATAAGATCAGGATCAATATAAGTGAAGAAGAAAGCAGAATTATACTCGGAGACCGTTACAGAGATTCATATCTTCATGCAATCCGCGCTTTTGAACTGTGCTATAGGAATACAGGCGATCGGAAATATCTGGAAAAGGCTTTTGAATTTACAGAAAAAAGTAAAGTTGCAGGTTTGCTTGCAGCAACCCGTGAACTTAACGCAATTCAGTTTCATATTCCGCCGGATATTGCAGAGCTTGAAAAATCGCTTCAACGGGAAATCGGCGCTTATAATTCAAAGATCTCGATCGAAAATGATAAAGAAAATCCTGATAATAATCAGATTTCTCTGCTTAAGAAGGAGCTTCTGCAGGCCATTAAGGTACGTGATTCACTGGTGATTACTTTTGAAAAAAATTACCCGGGGTACTTTACGCTTAAATATAATAACAGAGCACTCACAATGAGTGAAGTCCCCATAATTGCCGGTAGAAACACCAATTATCTCAATTATGTTGTTTCTGATTCAATGCTGTACATATTCCTTGTAAACCATAAACATCAACAATTACTTTCATTCAGAATAGATTCTCTTTTTATGAGAAATCTGAAAGATTTCAGATTTCTGCTTTCTGATCCGGCTGTATCGGAAAACGCCAGAATAAAGTTTGATAATTATCAGAGAATTGGTTTTGATATGTTTAAAACTCTTATTGAGCCGGTTCGCAAATATTTAATTTCGGATAATCTCCTCATCTCACCTGATAATATACTTTCCTATCTGCCATTTGAGACTCTGTTAACTTCAGAATACCAGGGCGATGACATATTATACCGGAAATTAAATTATCTCATGAATGATTACGGAATTTCCTATACCTATTCTGCAACATTTATGGAAGAGATTGTAAAAAGGAAGTATTCTAAAATGAAAGATCTCATTGCATTTGCACCTGTATATACAAGAGCATTAGATCCCGATTCCTTATTAATGAAAAGACAGTCAAAAGGGGGAATTCTATTTGATCTTCCTTATGCCAGGCAGGAAGCAGAATACGTATCAGGCATATCGCACGGGACTCTTTACCTGAATGACCAGGCCAGGGAATCTGTGTTTAAAACGGAAGCCGGTAAATACGATATCATACATCTGGCAATGCATACTTTTCTTAGCGATCAGAACCCGATGAATTCAGCAATGATTTTTGCCCTTTCTGACGATGCTTCTGAGGATGGATTGCTTCATACTTACGAAGTTTATGGTATCCCGCTAAAAGCGCGAATGGTGGTGCTCAGTTCATGTAATACGGGCAGCGGAGTATTGTCAACCGGAGAGGGAATATTAAGTCTTGCCCGTGGATTTTTGTACTCCGGGAGCCGGTCGGTGGTGATGTCAATGTGGGAAATTGAAGATAAATCAGGAACAGATATCGTTGAAATGTTTTATGATCATCTGAAAAAAGGAGAATCAAAAAGCAATGCCTTAAAGAAAGCCAGACATGATTATCTGAAAAATGCGGGACAAATGAGATCTCATCCTTATTTTTGGTCTACGCTGGTGGTTTATGGGGATAATTCACCCGTCTTCACCGGATGGAAAACCCTTTTTCCGGGAATCTGTGCCCTCGTTATTATTGCTGCCTCACTGCTCTTTTATTTCCTGAAACGCAGATATTCCTGATATTCAGGATCGTTTTTTATCATGTCCATTAGCGCCTCTTTACAGAGGTATTTTTTTCTGCGGGCATAATTTTCATTCTTCAGATTCATCTCAATTGCTATATCTTCATAGGAACAGCCGTCCGAATACAGGGTAAGTATTTTCTGGAAATCAGGTTTCAGCTTCTGAAAAGCCCTGCTTAAAATTCTCTCAAACAACGGATCACTTAGTTCTTCGGCCTCAGGTTCCTCAGCAAAGTCGATATTAAGCTCAATAGTCTCCTGGCTTTTCCTTAACTGTGCTTTCCAGAGGTTCCGGGCTATTCCGAAAAAGTATCCCTTAAGGTCGGTGGTCAGCTTCAGTGAATTATCCTTTATCTGGCTGTAAAGCACTATTATCGTATCCTGGAATATATCCGAAACATCGGCGTTGGTTCCGCTGTTATTAATAACATGCTTTTTGATTGTCTGAAAATAATTATCATACAGCCAATTCAGGGTTTTATCGTCCTGACTTTTAATACCCGCTATAATGCTTTTATCTGATATTTTATTAAACAACCCCGTGCTAATGCCAAATCAGACGGTAAATATAGTATTTCCATATAGGAAAACTATTTATTAATGCTCCGATCAATTTTATAAATTCGCTGTAATGTCCTAATTAAAATATAAATATCTTTACTCATTATATCCTATTTCCTGAGCAAAATGTCATTCCCTTTTGTAAAACAACCTGATTCCATGGATTGCGGACCGGCATGCCTGAAGATGGTAGCAGGGTTCTACAAAAAGAATTTTTCTCTTGAAACTATTCGCAGGAAATGCTTTATAACCAGGGAGGGTGTCTCATTCCTTGGCCTTTCGGAAGCTGCTGATAGCTTAGGATTTCGTACCATTGGTGTCAGGATCCCTTTTGAACAGCTGACCGAAAACGTCCCGTTGCCTTGCATAGTTCACTGGCGGCAAAAGCATTTTATTGTTGTTTACCGGATACATAAAGACAAAATATGGGCAGCTGACCCGGCAATCGGCCTTGTTAAATTTGAAAAGGAAGAATTCCTGCACAACTGGGCATTTACTCTAACTGATGATAAACCGGCCGGCCTGGTTTTGATCATCGAACCTACACCTGCTCTGTTTGAAAAGGAGAGTGACAAGGAAAAAACCCGTGGATTCAAGTTCCTTTTTAAATATTTTCATCTTTATAAAAAGTATTTCTTTCAGCTTATACTTGGTCTATTTTTGGGAAGCTGCATTCAGCTTGTTATTCCTTTTCTTACACAATCGGTAATTGACATAGGTATTAATAATAACGACATTGGCTTTATATACCTTATTCTTTTTGCCCAACTGGCTCTTGTGATAGGTCGTATGTCAGTGGAATTTATCAGAGGCTGGCTTCTTCTGCATATCGGAGCAAGAGTAAACGTTGCTGTAATTTCAGGCTTCCTCCAGAAACTTATGTCGCTGCCTATAGCATTTTTTGATACCAAACTTACGGGCGATATTCTTCAGCGGGTTGAAGATAATAACAGGATTGAAGAATTTCTTACTTCCACCAGTCTCAATATCCTTTTTTCATTCTTCAACCTTGTGATTTTCGGAATTGTTCTGGCTATTTTTAACTTAAAGATACTTGCCCTGTTTATTACAGGCTCTCTGTTATATATTTTATGGATATCCCTGTTCATGAAATCCAGAGCGAGACTCGATCATCAGCGTTTTAAACAGATGTCTGAGTCTGGTAACAAGCTGATAACCATAGTTAACGGTATGCAGGAGATCAAGCTTACTCAGAGTGAATTAAACATGCGTTGGGATTGGGAAAGACTTCAGGCGTCGCTCTTCAGATTGAAGATTAAGGGACTGGGAATAATTCAGTATCAGTCTGCAGGTGCTACATTCATCAATGAGGTCACAAACCTTGGTATAACGATCATTGCGGCAACCTCAGTTCTGAAGGGAAATATGACTCTCGGTATGATGCTGGCTGTTCAGTTCATTATTGGTCAGATGAATGTACCATTAAGCCAGATTATTGGATTTTTCAGAATATCTCAGGATGCCAAAATGAGTCTCGACAGGCTATCAGAAGTTCATGAGATGCAGAATGAGGAACCTGATCCTGAAATGAAAGTCAGAAAGCTTCCCGACAGGAAAGATATATTTATAAATAATGTATCATATCAGTATGAGGGGCCTCATTCACCATTTGTACTTAAGAATGTAGATCTCTTTTTTGAGGAGAATAAAACTACTGCAATAGTCGGTACAAGCGGTAGCGGCAAAACTACATTGCTGAAATTGCTGCTGGGATTCTACCAGCCGGTAGATGGCGAAATTCTTATAGGAGATACCCGGCTTTCAAACCTTAGCTTAAAAATATGGAGAGAAAAAACTGGAGCTGTTATGCAGGATGGATTCCTGTTCCCGGCAACTATTGCTGAGAATATCGCTCCGGGAAGTACAGCAATTGATGAGGAGAGATTAGTCAGGGCTGTTGATATCGCGAATATAAAAGGTTTCATTGAGTCATTACCGTTAGGTTATAACACAAAGATCGGCGCCAGCGGTCATGGCCTGAGTGAAGGACAGAAACAAAGATTACTGATCGCAAGGGTAATCTATAAAAGTCCGGAAATTCTGATCTTCGACGAAGCTACAAATTCTCTCGATGCCGGAACTGAAAAAGTAATTGTCGGAAACCTATCAGGCTTCTTTAAAGGGAAGACAGTGATAGTAGTGGCACACAGGCTAAGTACGGTGCGCGATGCCGATAAAATTGTTGTTATGGATAATGGCAGAATAATTGAAACCGGAACACATTCATCACTTATAGCTAAAAATGGAGCCTACTTTAACCTCGTTAAAAACCAGCTCGAACTAGGTACCTGATAAATTATGAAAAACAGGCGTCCTGAAATATTATATTCTGATCATGTAAATGAGATTATTTCCAATCCGCCCCGGAAAATAATCAGATGGGGTACAGCGATGATTTTTACCGTTTTTCTGTTTCTGATTCTTTTTGCATGGCTTATCAAATATCCCGACATCATACCGGCACCCATTGAAATAACCACTGTAAACCCCCCGGTAACCCTCTCTACGAAAATTACAGGACGTATAAATAAATTATATGTAACCGATGGCGCTAAAGTGTCATCAGGTCAGCTGCTTGCAGTTATGGAAACAGCTGCCTCAATAAATGAAATCAATAAGCTGAAAGCAGCAATCGACACTGTAAAGGATCCTGAGAAACTCTCTTCAGACAGACTTCCTTATTTTTCTGAACTGGGTGAACTTCAGCCATATTATGCCACATTCCTGAAGGCACATTCAGATTATGTAACATACGTGAGCAACGACTTTTACGGAGGTAAAATCATTTCGATTTCCCAGGAAATTGCAGGCTTGCAGGAGTATATCAACAGGATGAGTATTAAGGAAAAACTTGTTTCTGATAACCTGACTCTTGAACGCAGGAAGTATCAGAGAGATTCGGCGCTTTTTGCCGGTAAGGTTTATTCAGAAAGTGACTTTGAAAAATCCAGACAATCTTTCAATCTCATGAACCTTGAACTTCAGCAGGTAGGCCTTGACAGATCAGCAAAAATAATTGAGCTTGCTGAAAAACGTCAATTACTTCAGGATTACAGGATTAACAGGGAAGAGGAAAAAATGAAACTGCTTTCAGTCCTCGATGAAGCATTCCTGAATCTCGGTGCACAGATCAGAATCTGGGAGAATAAATATCTTTTAATTTCACCGGTCGATGGGACAGTAGCATTTACCAAGTTCTGGAGTTCGAATCAGTCTGTAGTTACAGATCAGCCGGTCCTTAACGTTGTTCCTGAAAATGCCGGCGATTATATTGGAAGGATATTTTTAAATATGCAACGATCAGGTAAAGTAAAGACCGGGCAGATAATTAATATCAAATTAAGTGGCTTCCCGTATCTTGAATACGGTATGGTTCGGGGATCAGTCAGAACTAAATCTCTTGTACCTTCAGGGAATGAGTATGTTATTGAAGTTTCGCTTCCATCAGGCCTTAAAACATTATATGGCAGGGAACTTGAATTTACCCAGAATATGCAGGGTACGGCCGAGATATTGACAGACGATTTAAGACTTCTTCAGAAAATAATCAATCCGTTCAGGCATCTGATTTCAAAAAACAAACGCTGAAACTATTATTTTTTTGAATATGGTTCATAATCATCATCTTTAGATGTTGATGAGAATTGTGAACCTGATTGTTGGGAAGGGCCCTTACCTGTTTTCTCCTGGTTCTTCTTAATATATTTCCTGTATAAGCTAAAAGCCAGGCCAATTAAGATGGCAGCAAATAGCATAATATCTTTCTTGTCCATAATATATATTCTCTTACACCTTTAACATTAATTCCTGAATGCAAAATTAGTTTTTGTATAATTCGCTGTAAAGATATTATATCCTGATCACAAATCCGCAATCCGTAATATTTTCATAACTCTTATTTATTTATGTAAAACTTTGAGTTTTAATAAATATTTCAATATTTTCGTACCTTGAAAAATCCATGGTGTGCCATGGTGCATATTACTTAATAAGTGCGGAAATAAGAAAGGATTGAATATGATTGAGAAAAATCCGGATGATTCTGTTCGTGAAGAACAATTCGGGGCAAATGAAAATGCTGCCGGAACTGAGGAAAATACAAAAGCTGAAAAAGCGCAGGAACCTGACCCTTCTGATGAATCGCAGAAGCCCGTAAAAGCTCAGGAAGAGGTCAAAACAAAATTAAGAAAGAGATCGGTTAAAGCCCGTCCGGCATCCCCTGAAGAGGGCGAAGAAGCTGCACCTGAAAGCCACGATCTTGATGATATTATTCTGCCTCCTGTTGATTATTCGGGATATTCAAAAAATGATCTCGTCGAGACGCTTGGCCTGATAATTGAAAACAGACCTCCTGCCGAAATACGAAATGACGTTGACCGCATAAAGGTTTTCTTTTATAAAAAGCTGAAGCAGGAAGGCGAAGAGAGAAAGAATAAATTTCTTGAAGGTGGCGGTAAAACGGAAGAATATCGAGCCTGGGTCGATCCGGCAGAGGCAAAGGTAAAGCACCTTCTCGAGAAGTACAGAGAGAAAAAGACAGACTATAATAAGGTCCAGGAAGCAGAGAAGTACGAAAACCTTAAAAAGAAATATGATATAATTGATAAAATAAAAGAGCTGGTAAACCGCGAGGAATCAATTAACAAGACTTTCCATGAATTCAGGTTTCTTCAGAATGAATGGCACACCACAGGTGTTGTACCTCAAAGCTCGCTGAAAGATCTCTGGGAAAATTACCATCATAATGTTGAAATCTTTTATGATTACATTAAGATCAATAAAGAGCTAAGAGACCTTGACCTGAAGAAGAATCTGGAGTTAAAGGTTCAGTTATGCGAAAAAGCCGAAGAGCTTTTACTTGAACCTAATCCGGTAAATGCTTTCAGGTTTTTACAGGATTTTCATAATCAGTGGCGGGAAATTGGTCCTGTTCCTCAGGAATCGAAAAATGAAATATGGGAGAGATTCAAGGAAGCAACTTCACAGATCAACAAAAGACATCATGAATATTTTGAGAATCAGAAAGATGAGCAGCGTAAAAACCTTGAAGCAAAAATAGCTCTCTGCGAAGAAGTTGAAGCCGTTAATCTGCTTGAGATTAAAAATTTCAAGGATTTTGATGAGAAAGCCGACAAGGTTGTTGCCTTGCAGAGAATGTGGAGAACAATAGGCTTTGCACCCAAGAAACAAAATAATAAAGTATATCAGAGATTCCGCGATGCTTGCGACAGCTTTTTCGAAAAGAAAAGAGGGTTTTATGCCGATAATAAAGAGATCCAGCAGAATAACCTTCAACTGAAAATTGAACTTTGCATTCAGGCGGAAGCTCTTCAGGATAGCACAGAGTGGAAATCTACGTCCGATGCTCTTATCAAACTCCAGAAGGAATGGAAGGAAATAGGTCCTGTTCCCAGGAAACAATCAGAAAAATGCTGGAAAAGATTCAGGAAAGCATGCGATCAGTTCTTCAACAGGAAATCTGAGTTTTTTGCTGAACTGGATACATCATATGAAGATAATTTAAAAGCAAAACTTGCTGTAATAGAGGAGCTTGAAAGTTTTGAACCTGGTGCTGACGTCCAGGCTGCTTTCGACAGGTTGAAAGATTTGCAGAGAAAATGGACTGAAATAGGGTTCGTTCCTTTCAATAAAAAAGATGAGGTTACAAACAGGTATCGTGATGCTCTTAACAAAGAATTCGACAAGCTGAAAATTAATGATGAAGACAAGAGCATTCTGAAATACAGAACAAAACTTGATAATCTTAAAGCAAATCCCAAAGCATCAAGGAAAGTCAGGAACGAACGCGAAAAATTCTTCACAAAGATCAAACAGCTTGAGAGTGATATTGTTCTATGGGAGAATAATATAGGATTCTTCGCTAAATCGACCAACGCAGATACAATGATCCGCGAAGTTGAAGATAAGATTGAAAATGCGAAGAAATTGATTAAAACACTGGAGGAAAAGGTCAAGATGATCGACCTGTCTGGCCTCGATGAATAATTGAATAAGATCAGATAATTTAACAATTAATTGTTTTTGCTTTGGCAGACGTAAAATACGTATTTGTGACCGGCGGAGTAACCTCTTCTCTTGGAAAAGGTATTATTTCCGCTTCCCTCGCAAAATTATTGCAGTCGAGGGGTTACTCTGTGACAATTCAAAAACTCGATCCTTATCTTAATGTCGATCCCGGAACCCTGAATCCCTATGAACATGGTGAATGTTATGTAACACTCGACGGAGCTGAAACCGACCTTGATCTCGGACATTATGAACGATTTCTCAATGTTCCGACAAGCCAGGCAAATAATATTACAACAGGCAGGATCTATCAGTCAGTAATAAATAAAGAAAGAAAAGGCGACTATCTTGGAAAGACCGTTCAGGTTATTCCTCATATAACAGATGAGATTAAACGGAGAATAAAGCTTGTAAGCTCCGGCAATAAATATGATATTGTAATAACCGAGATTGGCGGTACAGTAGGTGATATAGAGTCATTGCCATATATTGAATCAGTTCGTCAGATGAAATGGGAGCTGGGTGCTCAGAACTGTATTGTTATTCATCTTACACTTGTACCGTATCTTTCTGCAACAGGTGAATCAAAAACAAAACCAACACAGCATTCTGTCAAGGAACTGCTGGAAACAGGAATTCAGCCCGATATTCTTGTACTCAGAACAGAACGCAACCTTAATAATGATATTAAGAAAAAGGTCGCTCTTTTCTGCAACGTTGAAGAAAGTGCTGTTGTCCAGTCAGTTGATGTCTCAACGATTTATGAAGTTCCTCTCAACATGCTTAATGAAAAACTCGATCAGACAGTGTTGAGAAAACTCGGATTCCCTATTGATAATGAGCCCCCTCTTACTGAATGGAGGGAATTCTTAAGAAGACTGAAAAATCCAAAGCATTCCGTGAAGGTCGGACTTGTCGGTAAATATGTTGAGCTTCCTGATGCATATAAATCAATATCCGAATCATTTATTCACAGTGGTTCAATTAATGAATGTAATGTGGATGTTGATTATATTCATTCAGAGGATATTACTGAAAAGAATGTTGTTGAAAAGCTTAAGGGACTGGATGGAATCGTTGTTGCTCCGGGTTTCGGATCGAGAGGTATTGACGGGAAAATATTCACGGCAAGGTATGCCCGTGAAAATAATATTCCTTTTCTCGGGATCTGCCTGGGTATGCAATGTGCTGTAATTGAATTTGCCCGTAATGTCCTGAACATGGAAGCAGCTAATTCAACCGAATTTAATCATAAAACTCCATACCCCGTCATTGACCTGATGGAGGAGCAGAAGAGTATCATAGATAAGGGCGGAACTATGAGACTGGGAGGATTTAAATGCATTATAAGCCGGAATTCAAAGGCTTTTGAAGCTTATGGCAAAACTGAGATAATTGAAAGACATCGTCACAGGTATGAGTTTAATGATAAATATTTTGACGATTTCAGCAAGAATGGAATGATCCCTGTTGGAATAAATCCCGAGTCGAATCTTGTGGAGATTATGGAAATAAGTAACCTTAAATGGTTTGTCGGAGTTCAGTTCCATCCCGAATACAGCAGTACTGTCATTAATCCACATCCTCTGTTTGTTCAGTTTATCAAGGCATGCATTAAGAAGTAGGATTAGTGTTAAATAAAATGATCTTTAAAACTCATAATTAAAGAATGGATAAGAATACAATAACAGGCATTATTCTGATTTTCGCGATATTTATCGGTTTCAGCATATACAACAATAACAGACAGAATAAAGCATTCGAAGCAGCTGTCAAAACCGCTGAAACTGAAGTTGTGAATGGTAATTTCGAGCGGGCACGAACAGAATATGTAAATGCTCTGAGGTTTAAGCCAAACAATCCGGAAGTACTTGATAAGATTAACCAGCTGAACATAAAACTTGGAATTGTACCTGGTCAGGAAGTAACTGATACAACAAGAGCTAAGGTTGATTCTCTGGCTGTTATACCAGCTGCTCAGGTAGAAAAATCAAGCGATCCGGGTCAGTATGGAATATTTTCAGGTGCTGCGAAAGGAGAGGAGGATTTTATCACTCTCGAAAATAACAAGCTCGAATTGAAGATCTCCCTGAAAGGAGGGAGAGTCTATTCTGCACGTCTTAAAGACTACGTTACCTGGGATTCTCTTCCTTTAATCCTGTTTTCAGGCGACTCAACTGTATTCGGATTTAATTTTTTTACTGCCGACAATAAAGCTATACGGACTAACAATCTTTACTTCAAACCTGTATCTGATGAAAAATCATTTGTTGTTACCTCTCAACCTTTAAGTGTAAATCTCAGATTATATGCCGATACCGGGAAATATATCGAATATAAATATACCCTGTCACCCGACAAATACAGTGTGACATATGATGTTACTTTTAAAAATATGCAGGGTATACTCCCTCAGAATCAGACCAGTATAATGCTTGACTGGCAAATGTACATTCCCCAGCAAGAAAAAGGAAGGAGCAATGAGGAGAATTATGGGACTGATATGAAATACAAATATTACCAGGGTGATGTCGAGTGGCTGAAACAAAGGCAGCAAAAAGAGGTGGAAAAAGCAGATATTCCAATGAAACTGAGCTGGGTAGCATTTGTGGACCAGTTCTTTTCCAGTATTGTTATCAATGAGGATCATTTTCTGAATGGTTCTATTTCATCAACCAGAACACTTACTTCTAAAAAATATATTCGTTATTTCACTTCGGAGATGGGCGTTCCGTTTACTCCGGGTGCTGATACCAAGCTCAAATTGAAATTGTATTTTGGGCCGAATCATATTTCAACCCTGAAAAAAGAGGGATATCAGCTTGAAAAAATTGTATTCCTTGGCAGAAGTGTTATAGGCTGGATCAGCAGGTTTGTGATCATCCCCATTTTCAACTGGCTCGAAAAATATATCAGCAGTTATGGTCTGATAATTTTGATACTTACAATTATTATAAAAGTTGTTCTCTTTCCTCTCACCTTTAAATCGTTTCAGTCAACTGCAAAAATGCAGGTACTGAAACCAATGGTTGATGAGCTGGGTAAGAAATTCCCGAAGAAGGAAGATGCAATGAAAAAACAGCAGGCCACAATGGACCTGTACAAGCGGGCAGGAGTGAACCCTATGGGCGGATGCCTGCCAATGCTGCTCCAGTTTCCGATACTTTTTGCCATGTTCAGGTTCTTCCCCGTTTCCATTGAATTAAGGCATGCTCATTTTCTCTGGGCAACTGATTTATCAACCTATGATTCAATCCTTACACTCCCCTTCAAAATACCGGCGTATGGTGATCACGTAAGCCTTTTTACCCTGCTGATGACTGCATCATCACTTCTCACAATGAAGATGACCGGCTCTTCTCCGGGACAAGATCAGCCAGGAATGAAGCTTATGATGTACATGATGCCGGTTATGTTTATGGTAATGCTGAATAATTTCTCTGCAGGTCTTACATATTACTATTTTCTTGCTAATATGATTACCTGGCTGCAGAACATAATCTCCAAGAGATTTATTAATCAGGACCATGTGCTGGCGACACTTGAGGAAAATAAGAAAAAGCCTGTCAAAAAATCAAAATGGCAGCAGCGTCTTGAAGCTGCAGCTAAGCAGAGAGGAATTAATCCTCCTAAAAGATAATCGCGTTTAACCTGAAAACGCTTTAAACCACACCCTCCTGACCTTCCGGTCAGGATACCTCCCGATTAGGCGGTGAGTATCCCGTTCACAAGCCAGAGGATCTGTTGGAGGTGGTGGCTTTTAAAATATCTCTTTTTTATAGTTAAAAATCCTTAATAATCTATTCACATGTGAAAAATAAACTAAATTTAATTTTCACAGAAACGGGGAGATGGGGAAAAAATTTAAGAATAAAGATTTAGCTGCTAAATTAGGTGTATCAGGTACACTTATTTCGCTTGTGCTTAATAATAAGGCGGATCAGCATGGTATACGAAAAGATACCCAGGAGAAAGTTCTTGCACTTGCCAGGCAAATGGGATATTTTAATACTTTGAACGATAAAAGTGTTCCTTCACCTGTCGAAGAGACTCCGGGTATAATTGGAATGATCGTTCCGTCTCAGTGCGATCAGTTAGTAACCGGAATAACTCCATTCCTGCAAAAAGCATTCTCCAGTATTGGGATAGGATTTTCTATTATTACAAAAGATCCTGATGATCAGCGATTTGACCGGATGATCGGAGCCTTCAGAAAATTTTTCAGCGGAATAATTCTGGTCGGTGAAGCAGCCGATGATTCTACAATCCGTACTCTCAGGGCAACTGATTACCCATTTGTCACACTTGAGAAAACACTAAAAACAGGTCGTATAAATTCAGTCTGCACTGATAACTCAGTTGGTGCCAGGCTCGTTACGGAACATATAAAAAAGCTGGGTTATAAGAATATTCTCATTGCTTCTGATCATAAATCAGCAAGGCAGGATCATTCACTCATTGATGAGCTCGAAAATACTTTGTCTCTGATTCCTGAGATCAATAAACCCGTAATCATTGAGCTGGAAAAACAGACATCTGAGGCTGATATTGATTTCGGACAATTTGAAACATTCCTCAGGCCTCCGTTCCGCTCCGAAATTGTTATTGTATTGCATTCAAACCTTGTTTACCCGGTAATGGGACTTTTCAGGAAGAGGAAACTTCGTGTTCCACAGGATATAGCGTTAATTTCAATGGAGGAGGGAGCAGGTTTTGAATTTATGGTTTCGCCAGTCACATGCCTCAGGAAACCTTTACCGGGAATGGCTATCAAGGTTGCCAATATGATCTGGTCGGAAATCAAAAATTCAGGAAAGGGAAAATTCAAACGTCTTGTAAATATTTCTCCGGAGCTGGTAATAAGGAATTCCTGCGGAACTATTTGACAGGAAACATTGTAACCCTTGTAATGTTTTAGCTGCAAATCATTTTCAGCCTGTTAATATCTCTTCATATTTATAAGTTCTCCATAATCTGCATGAATAATTTATAGTGTATATTTGTCCTGTTTTGGTGTTGCCCTGAAATAAAATCAGTGCAATGAAAAGGGAATGCGGTCAGAATCCGCGACAGTACCCGCTGCTGTGATGCCCGATCGTTCTAACGATGATGGTTTTTTGATAACCTGCCACTGTCCCGCTTTTTGCTTCAAAAAGCGGGATGGGAAGGCTTCAGAAAACCGGGACAAGTCAGAAGACCTGCCAGATATAACCATATTCAAAGCTTTCGGGAAAAAAAGCATCGGATCATCGAGTGATTCCTTACTAAATCTCCTGTCAGCTCCGGATAAAGGTTATCAAAACTGATGATATATATTATTATGGAGAAATTTTTCAGACAGGGAATTATGAAATCCATTTCAGGAGCTGGCTTTATATTAATCTCAGGCCTGTTTTCCTTACAATTGAACGGACAATTTTCTTTTCAGCGTGATACCCTTACAATTAAGGAAGTGGTAATAACAAGAAAACAGATCAGTTCAGAGCAGCCCGGCTTCAAATTCTACAATATCGATTCCCTGAAATTAAATGAATATTCGATTTTTTCGCTTACCGATTTGCTGAATGAGACTACTCCTTTGTTCATGAAAAATTATGGTTCAGGAGGATCTTCAACATCTTCATTCAGGGGAACCTCTGCCGGACATACACAGGTAACATGGAACGGTATCAACATAAACGATCCGATGCTCGGGCAGTCCGACTTTTCATTGATTCCTTCAGGCATGGCTGATAATATTATGATCAGCTTCGGGGGAGCTTCGATGGATATTGGGAACGGAGCTATCGGAGGAATAATAAACCTTGAAAATGAACCCTCATGGAAGAAACAAACCTCTATTGACGTATCCCCCGGAATCGGGAGCTTCGGACGATATACTGGGCTGGCAAAAGTTAACACCGGAAACGGGCATTTTCAGTCTGCTACAAAGTTTTATTTCAATTCAGCAAGGAATAATTTCCGGTGGCTCGATACTGTAGCTTTGGCTGCCCCGGAATGGAAAACGAGAGATAATAACCAGACTTTTATTAAAGGCTTCATGCAGGAGCTTTATCTGAGGAAATCAGATAATGTTCTCTCCGCGAGATTCTGGTACCAGTCAGGATCCCGCGATCTCCCGGGTTCAACTCTTTGGGGTAATTCAGGTGAGAAGCAGGCTGACGAATCATTCCGGGGAATTTTAAGCTATGATGGTAAGAAAGGGAAGATTGAATATTTTACAACAGCTGCGTGGATGCATACTAATCTGGACTATACAAACCAGCTTTATCCAATCTATGATTCCAGGAGTAATGTCAATACACTTGTTCTTAAGGGGGGAACGACAACTCCATTAGGCAAATTTTCGCGTCTTAAAATTATACTTAGTGACGAATTAAATACAATCAGATCCACTTTATTTAAGGATACTGTCCGACGTAACAATGCAACAATCACATTGTCTGCCGAAAGGAAAAAAGGCAGGCGATTTGGTGCAGTTTTACTGCTCAGGGAAACTCTTGATGATAAATCATTCCTTGTACCTGACTTTTCCGCAGGATTTGAATTCAGGGTTGTAAGAGGAGAAGAGCATTTTCTTAAAATCAACTTTTCAAGAAATACCAGGATTCCCTCCATGAATGAACTTTACTATAATCCGGGAGGGAATCCGGACCTTAAGAACGAACATGCCTTCTCCTTTGAAATCGGATATAAGCTTGATCAAAAGATTTCATCGGGATTGTCGTTAGGTTCAGAAGTGAATTACTTCAAAAATTACATCAGGGACATGATACAGTGGCATCCGGATAATTTCTCAAACTATGTGGCTGATAACATAGGAAGCGTCAATACATCGGGTTTGGAATCATCTTTATCGGTTAAATACCGAAAGGACGATCTTTCGTTAAATCTGAATGGCGGATATTCATATACTAAGGCTGTCGGAATTAATGACGGTGAGCTTGTGGCAAATCAGAAACAATTGGTATATATTCCTGAACACCTGGCAAATGCATCTATTCATGCCGCATACAAAAATTTTTATACAATCTGGTTGACCAGATTCAGCAGCCGGATTTATATAACTCCAGATAACACCGGGTTCCTCAATGGCTACACTGTTAATAATTTAACAGGAGGTGTAAAATTAAATTTTCATGATAATATTATCGACCTCAGGTGTAAAATTGAAAATATTTTTAATGTGTCATATCAGACAATTGCTTATTATCCGCAACCCGGCAGGTCATATTTTATTATGCTTTCCTACAGGTTTAAAAAATAGTGCATGAAGTTCACGTTAACCTTTCTTCTGGTAATTTTTATAGTTCTTACCGGGTCATGTGGCAGGAGGAAGGTTAATATTCCTGATCCAAAAGCTTCTGTTAAAGGTTCACTGGTCTCAAAAGCTGAGCGCTTCTCAATTATAGAAACTGACAGCTGCACAGTAGTGACAATTATTAATCCCTGGCAGGGAGCTGAAGGGATAAACCAGGTTTATTACCTTGTAAAAAAAGAAAATATTCTGCCTCTGAAAGTTGATTCTGAATCAATTATTTATGTTCCGCTCCGAAGAATAATCTGTATGTCAACCACCCACCTGGCAATGATCGCGGCTCTGGGAGAAACAGATGCAATTGTGGGAGTCTCGGGTGCCGGGTATGTGTACAATAAAAGCATCTCAGAAAGGATTAAAAAGGGATTTATAAACGATGTCGGGTATGAAGCGGGCATGAACAGTGAGCTCATAATTAAAAGTGCACCCGACCTTGTAATGGTATACGGAGTAGGAAGCGAATCTGCCGGCTATGTAGGGAAGATAAAAGAACTGGGAATAAAAGTGATGTTTAATGCCGACTATCTGGAAACAGACCCCCTGGGAAAAGCAGAGTGGATCAAACTTTTTGGGGCTCTCTTTTGCAAGGAGGAAATTGCGGATAGCATCTTTTCGTCTGTCAGCCAATCTTATGAACAACTCAAGACTTTAATCAGTATGAATACGGATTCACGGCCGGGCGTTCTGCTGGGTCTTCCATTTAAAGACACATGGTTCGTCTCGCCCGGGAATTCTTATATAAGCCGGATTATTAAGGATGCTGGTGGAAGTTACCTCTGGCAGGATACTGAATCTCAGGTTTCTATGCCATTAAGCCTTGAAAACGTTTACCTGCAGTCACTTAAAGCTGAATTCTGGCTTAATACCGGAAGTGCTGATTCAAAGAATGAAATAATCTCCTTTGACACCCGGCTAAAGGATATTCCATGTTTCCGGGAAGGTAAGCTCTTTAACAACAATAAAAGAATTACTCCTGAGGGTGGAAATGATTACTGGGAAAGTGGTGCCCTTTACCCTCACCTGATTTTGAAGGATATTGCCTCTATTTTGCATCCGGATCTTTTCAGTGATCATGAATTGTTTTTTTACAGGAAAATAGAATAACACTACATTGGTGAAACCTGAAAAGAATATTACAGAGGCTATTACTGTCGGATATACCAGGTATCTTTTTATTTCACTGGTTATAATTCTGATATGCGTATTTATTCTTGATATTTTCCTGGGATCTGTCAGTATTAAAATAACGGATGTTCTGAAAGCCATTTTTCACGGTGGAAATTCTGATATAAGTACCATTATACTAAAGTACCGTCTGCCAAAAGCCATTACAGCAATGGTAGTCGGTATTGCATTATCATTAAGTGGTTTACAGATGCAGACTGTTTTCAGGAACCCGATGGCCGGACCATATGTCCTGGGAGTGAGTTCAGGTGCAAGTCTGGGTGTTGCTATTGTTATACTGGGTTTTTCTGCAGGCATAGCTCCGGGAAACCTGCATAACCTGGGTAACTGGATCCTTGTTGTTTCAGCATGGGTCGGGGCAGGCGCAGTAATGGTACTTATTATGTTTATTTCCTCAAGAGTAAGAGATATAATGACCATCCTTATCCTTGGGATAATGCTGGCAAGCGGGATATCTGCAGTAGTAAGCATTATGCAGTATTTCAGCAATGAGACTATGCTTAAAGCTTATGTTATCTGGACAATGGGAAGCCTTGGCAATCTTTCAGCAGGGCAGCTGAAGGTTCTGATAATTTCAGTTTCATTTGGTGTCGCAATAAGCATTTTTTCTATAAAAATGCTTAACGCATTGCTGCTGGGTGAAAATTATGCTGCAAGCATAGGGCTGAATGTAAAGCTTTCAAGGATTATAATCTTTGCATGTACAAGCATTCTGGCAGGCAGTGTAACAGCTTTCTGCGGACCTATTGGGTTTATAGGCATTGCAGTTCCTCATATTGCAAGGAATATATTTAAAACTTCAGACCATATAATTCTGGTCCCGGGTTCGATTATATTAGGAGGTTCTTTATTGCTTGTAAGCGACATTATTTCACAGATGCCGGGTTCCGGCAGCATCCTTCCCGTAAATTCAATAACCGCTTTGATCGGGATACCTGTGGTGATATGGGTTATTCTGAGGAATAAAAGAAATTCAGGATTATTCTGATGTGCAAAAACATTTCTGAAATATTATCAATTGATTCCCTGAATATCGGCTATTCGTCCGGGAAACGTGCAAGAATACTGTTGCCACCCCTGACGGTAACTGCCGGTACCGGGGAGCTTATAGCCGTTATTGGCAGGAACGGGGTAGGGAAGAGCACACTGCTAAGAACAATAATTGGACTGCAACCATCACTTGGAGGGAAAGTATTTATAAAGGGTAAGGATATTACATTAATTCCAAGGCTTGATCTGGCTCAGATAATAGGTTATATTTCAACAGAGATTATAAGGGTCAGCAATATGAGTGTTTATGACCTCGTTGCGCTTGGCAGGTTTCCTCATACCAACTGGATAGGTAAAATAGATCACAATGGCCAACTGGCTATTGAGGATGCAATATATAAGACAGGACTGGCTGATTTTGGCAGCAAATACATTACAGAACTTTCTGACGGAGAGCGTCAGAGAGCAATGATCGCCCGGGTGCTGGCACAGGACACTGAAATATTGATAATGGATGAACCGACTGCATTCCTTGATATTGCCGGTAAATATGACATAGTCAATCTGTTAAAAAAGCTTACTGGGGAAGGAAAGACAATTATATTTTCCACTCACGATCTCAATATAGCCTTAAATATGGCCGATAAAATCTGGCTGATTCTGAAGGATGAAATGCTGCAAGGTTCACCTGATGACCTGGTTCGAAGCAGTTCATTTGATCATTTATTCGAATCTTCAGAAATTAAATTTGATCCTTCAACCGGCAGGGTTGACTGGAAAGGAGATAAACAAAATCATTTGAAATACTTCCTGTAGTTTTCTATAAAAGACGAAATATCTTCGACAGAAAGCTTCTTTGCAATTATTTTCTTGTTTCTGTCAAGTATATAGATCATTGGGGTTGTCTGTACATTATAGAAATAATCAAAATGCGAGCTTCTGTCAGGGTCCCATCCATTTATCCATGTCAGGCCATTTTCTTCAATATACTTTGTCCAGGCAGGTTTATCGGAGGTTGTACAGACTGCGAACACTTCAATACCTTCATTTCTGGCTTTTTCATAATAAGCTTTAAGTTTGGGAGTTGCTTCCTTACAATGTCCGCAGTTTGGCTCCCAGAAATATAGTATTGTAAATTCCTTTTCAACATCATAAAGCGAAACGAAGACTCCCTTATATGAATTCATAACAAGGTTTTCAGCTTTCATGCCGATCAGGTTATGTCTTAACAAATCGACCTGTTTGCGAAGATCGTCCTTGAATTCTTTTGAAACCCAGTCAGCTTTACCGGATAAATAAATATCATCAGCAAGCTTAACAACCACAGCATCATGCCCCATTATTTCGCTTTCACGGAAATGATTGAAAAGGAATACGGCTACGAATTGGAATATTTTATAGTTACCCTGGCATTTTACAATCAGTTTATCAATCTCCCTGTCAATTGAATCAGGAGACTGAATTACAACGTTTGTAAAGAAAGCATTAAGCCTTGCCTGCAATATCGGTGTTCGGAGCAATCTTTCATCTGTAAAATCAATATTATCGAAAAAATGGTCTTTATTGTAATTATATTTTAATAGCCATCTTACAGAATCAGGATTATGTGTACCGGCAGGTATATTAAATTCAGGAACTTCAAGAGGGATCATTGACTTTACCAGAGCTGAAAGCAGGTTGCCAGGGTTCTCATTTAATACCTGTTTAAGGTAAATTATCATGTTCTTTTCCTGCATCTTCTGCTTGTCAGTAAGTAATTTGAGGGAATCATTGTTTTGTTTATTGTTTTGAATTCTCCGGGCAATTGAGGTGGCTTGTTGCTGCATAGAAGTCCATTTTTTCTGGTACTCAATGAAATTTGAATTTTCATCTGATCCGGTGAATTTAAGAGTTTTAAAATAATCACTGAATGAGCATGTTACAGTGAACTGCTGATCGTTTGAAATAAGAATCTCAAAATAGTTTCTGCCGGGGAGCACAATCATATATATCCCCTGAGGAAGAGATTCCTTACCTGCAAAAACACCATGCCCCCTGCTGTCGAGCTTAAGGGTATCCTTTACATATTGCTTATCACCGAAATGATAACCAAGGTAAACGGTAGAGTCTGCCAGTCCCGATATTGTAAGTGAGATTTCATAATTGCTTTTGACCTGGCTGTAGGCTGAAAAGGTCATCATTGCCAAAACAAGCCCGAGAATTCTCTTTTTCATTAATGATCCGGATTATAAAAGATTGACAAAATTAGTCATTGCAATTTCTTTGCCAAAATCACAACAACACTATATTAAGAAATATTGTATTTTTGATATGTTAATTCCCGGGGAAATATCTTATGACAATCTCTTTACTTATTCCTGTATGTGATTATGACATTGTGGCTCTTGTGCATAGTATGAAAAGTTGCATTGAAAAAATTCCTGAGTTTGTTGAAATAATTATCGGTGATGATGGTTCGACTGCTGAAAACAGGGAAAAGTACAAATCGCTTGAAGATGAGAGAGTAAAGGTTGTTGTATCCGAAAAAAACATTGGCAGGGCAGCAATCCGAAACAAACTTGCACTGGAAGCAAAGGGTGATTTTCTTCTTTTCATTGATGCTGACGCAATGGTCCCAGGGACGGCAGAAGTGTACATTGAGAAATGGATCCCGGCAATGTCGTTATCAAGAGTAACTTGCGGTGGAATTCTTTACCATGAATCTCCGGTCGGCGATCCGGATAAAATCCTCAGGTGGAAAATCGGCAGGAAAAAGGAACAGATCAAAGCCTCTGAAAGAAATAAGCACCCGTATTCTTCATTCTCAACTTTTAATGTCCTTCTTGACAAGACAATATTTGAGAAATTCCGATTCAGGGAGGAGCTTATTCATTATGGCTATGAAGATACTCTTTTCAGCTACCAGCTTAAAATAGCGGGGATAGAAATCCTTCATATTGATAATGGGCTTATTCATGAAGGTCTTGAATCAAACAGGGATTTCCTTAATAAAACAAAATCGGGGATCGAAAACCTGAGTATGCTCTATGACAGTGTTACAGATAAGAGAACCTTTATGTCATGTGTGAAGCTTCTGCGTACGTACAATATTCTCCGGATCTTCAGAATAACACTCATTCTTGCCGGATACTTCATCCGCTTCAGGGAAAGAATGGAAATCAGACTCGATTCGGCAAATCCGCCCTTATGGCTTTTTAGCTTTTATAAGATGAGCATGTTCTGTACATTCCGTGAAATCCACGGGAGAAAGAATATTCTTCCCAAATTTTAATTATTTTTTTTAAGAACCACGTCAGACATCGATTCTCATCAGATCTGCATTGCCATCAGGTCTCTTCTCGCATTTCAGTATAAAATCAAACCTGTCGGCCATTGTACAAAGAAAAAAATCGGTAGGAGGGGAAAAATCAAGATTTTCAGGTTTAAAGAATCTGAGTCCGGCTCCAAGCCTGAGATCATTTATTCTATTTTCAAAACTACCGTGATTACCCTCAAGCCTGAGTTTTATAATCTCAGCGCAAAGCAGATCTTCTTCGGCTGATTTTGTTGCCCTGTAACCCATTGCGACGAGGGATACATGAGAAGGATTTATTGATCTTATATATTTCACAACAGCATCCGCATTAACCAGGCTTCCTGTAATTACGATATCTGCATTTGTTGCATTAATCAGTCCATTCGTCCCTGCTGTGGTTGTTTGTATTACTGTCTTGCCCTGAAGATTAGTCCTGATAATCTCTGTGGGACTGTTTCCAAAATCAAATCCTTCAATTTTTCTTTCATCTCTTTCACCCACAAGAACACAATTCCTGTAATTTTTCTTCAGAAAAAATGCCGCCTCTGCTTCTGCAGCCGCAATGATTCTTACTGCACCTGAATCAATAGCATAGCAGGCTACTGAGAAAGCCCTGAAGACATCAATAATTACAGCAACACCCTTTGCTTTCTTTGCACCTTCTACAAATTCCAGGACTTCAATTTCCATAATACTTAAATCTAAGGTGAAAATAATAATTATTAATGTTTTCGTATATTTGAAATGAGAGTTTTGTTAATCTAATAACTCCAGGCAAATAAGTTGTAGACAATGGCAAATCCTGTATCGTGGGCACTTGATCAGATTAAGCGGCTGAATGATGCCATATGGCATACTTCACTTTCAGAATTATCCAGAAAAAAGATATTCCTTATCAAGCAATTAAGGATCATTGTTCTGGCCGGCCGCGGTTTTTTGAATGACAAGGTGCAACTGCGTGCTGCTTCCCTGACATTGTATACTCTTCTCTCTATAATTCCCATCGTAGCAATCGGGTTGGCGATAGCCAAAGGATTCGGACTTGATCAAAATCTGGTAGATACAATTACAAATTCAAAAGAATTTCAATCATATAAAGAAACCCTGACTCCCTTGCTTGAAAAAGCCGAGCTCACTGTGCAGGCGACGCGGGGAGGATATATCGCCGGTGTGGGAGTAATAATCCTTTTCTGGTCAGTAATTTCCCTGCTCTCTCAGATTGAAAGTTCATTCAATCATATCTGGCAGATTACTTCTTCAAGACCCTGGCACAGAAAATTTACTGATTATCTGACAATTATGCTGATTGCACCTATTCTCCTGGTCCTGTCGAGCAGCATTACTGTCTTTGTTAGTACCCAACTGAGTGATTTTATGGAGAAAGCGCCCATTCTCTCCTCCTTTAAATGGATAATAAGTTTTCTGATCCAGTTTGCACCGTATTTTCTTACGTGGGTTATGCTGACCCTGTTATTTATTGTAATGCCAAATGCAAGGGTGAAGTTTATGCCGGCTCTTATTTCAGCAATTATAGCAGGCACAATCCTTAATATTTTGCAGTGGTTATACCTCGATCTACAATTTGGGATTTACAAGTTAAGTGCAATCTATGGAGGGCTGGCAGCAGTGCCATTATTAATTATTTTCATGCAAACATGCTGGATTATTATCCTTCTTGGAGCTGAACTTTCATTTGCCAACCAGAATATTTCGAGATACGAGTTTGAATCTGAAGCTCTGAATATAAGCCATTTCCAGAAACGGGCACTTGTATTGATGGTAATGAATATGATAATCCGGAATTTTGCAATTGGTGAAAAACCAATCAGCTCTGAAACAATTGGTAAATTACTTAAGATACCAGCCAGGCTCATTAATGACATACTCCAGGACCTTACCAACGTGGATCTTGTGTCAGTAATTCATGAGAATGAACAAAAAGAGAGGTTTTATCAACCTGCGATAGATATAAATAAGATTTCCGTGAATTTTGTTTTATCGCGGCTGGATAAGAAAGGTATTGAGCAGCGGATGGTCATTAAGAATAAAGAATACGACAGAGTGATATCGATGCTTGAAAAATTTGACAAGCTGATTGCAAAATCAGATTCAAATATTCTGATCAAAGATCTTTAAAAACTCCCGTTTTTACCCTGCTTTTATAGGGAATCTTCTTTCTGTGTTTCTCCACAAAACTTATAAATTCGATATATGATTTCCATTTGTGGAAAAAGTAATGAGGAAGCGGAACAACAATATGCCTTGTTGTTTTTTGGTTTTCCCAGTAGCTTCTTGCATTTTCACTTGGGAATATTCTGTCAATCTCACTAGTAACTGCATAATCCCATCTGAATCCTGGTTCTTTCTGCTCCATAATCCTGTTGTAAAGCCATCTCAGTTCATCGTGCAGTGACTTGAGTGAACGATGTGGCACCCTGTCAATATTCAAACTGTAAGTCCTTTTGTCTCCAAACATTCTGAGATAGAACTTTCCCATATTCTCTTCAGTGATATTATTAAGTGTTCCTTCAAATATTTTGAGGGGAATGCCGTACTTGTCATCAGCGGGTATCGGAGTGCCATTTACTGCAATTGTAATATCAGGAACAATACCTGTTTTTGGAAGCAAATATTCAGCTGCCCATACACCTAGAGACCATCCGATAAGAGTGATTTTTTTGTAGGTCTTCATCTCTGGCAGTACCAGAGGTTCATCTGCAGAATAATCGTAGAATAGAATAAAATCAAATTCATCATTGCACAAAGGAGTAAAAACGTTCTCGTCTGTACCCCAGCTGCCGTATAGAACTACAAGTTGATTATTCTTTTCCCTTCTCCTTATATATGTCTTCATTTACAATGGAGTATATACAAAAAAAAATAAGAGGAGGAAGGGTGGTTGTGAAAATCAGGGAGCGGGGTTATTTTTGAAATAATTCCCGTGTCTACTGTCTGATAAAAGGATGGAACCATGGTTAGCTGGCGCTATACCTCAGGTTCCAGATGTGAAAGTCAATGTCTGCAATACAATCCTGTTGATTTTCACTCCCAACCCTTGCTCATCTCCTCTTATACCAATAGCATGAGCTTGGTAACAAATATAAACAATAAAATTAATTTTTCAAATTATTCTTAATAAATATTACCATATATTCTTGTCGGAGTTTAAGAAAAAAATTGCTTAAATTTGATCGTACAGCGATTAAATCAAGATACTATGGTTGCGGAACTTGAACAGATATCATCTGAGGAGGGTGGAGGATTCACAGCCGATTATATCACCGATACCGGAGGATTATGGCATTTCCACCCCGAATTTGAGCTTGTCCTGAATATTAAAAGCAACGGTACCCGTATAATAGGCGACAGCGTTGAATTATTTGATCAGTATGATATGGTTCTCATTGCCGGAAGCATCCCGCATTCATGGAACTATTATAAAAGCGAGAAGGAGCTTCCGGAAAAGCACGGAATTATGGTTCATTTCAGGCATGCATCTCTTGGTGATGCTCTGCTTGCCCAGCATGAGATGCACGGTATCAGGGAACTTTTTGCCCAGGCGGAAAGAGGTATCGGGTTTTCAGTGGAGGATGCAAAAAAAACAGAAAAATTTCTTGTGCAGATGATTAATAACAGGGGCATTGATAAAATGATTGATTTTTTCAATGTCCTGAGAATTATGTGCAGTGCTGAAAAGAAAGTACTCCTTTGTTCTGAAAACTATAAGCAGGCATATGACGAGAGAGGAAATAAAAAAATGGCTGAAGTCTACACTTATATAAGAGAAAATTATTTTAAGCCCATATCACTCGAAAAAATTTCAAAGATAGCAAGGATGAGCCCTTTCACCTTCAGCAGGTTCTTTAAGAAAAACTGCGGAGCCGGCTTCGTTGAATACCTGAACCGTGTAAGAACAAACAAAGCATGTTATCTGCTTCGCGAAACAGAATACCAGGTTCATGATATTGCAATTGAATGCGGTTTTGCTTCTATATCAAATTTTAATAAACAGTTCCGTAAAACAGAAGGTATATCTCCGCGCGATTACAGGGCACAGTTTAATTGATCTTAACCTTCTGATTTAATTTTCACACTAACTTACAGTATCATGGCAATGACATTGCTCGAAAAAATACTTGCTTCTCATTCAAAATTCAAATCCGTAAGTCCGGGAGAAATTATCGATATTGATATTGATGCCAGGGTTGCACGCGACTTCGGAGGTGCAAACGTGGTAAAAAACCTCAGGGATTTCGGATTAACAGTAGAAAATCCGGATAAGACTCTGTTTACTTTTGACTGTAATCCCACGGGATCTGATCAGAAATATGCGGTAAACCAGCAGATCTGCCGCGTCTATGCCCGTGAAAACGGCATCAGGGTTTTCGATATAGATGCCGGAATCGGAACCCATATACTTATTGATGAAGGTCTTGTTTTCCCTGGCGCAACGGCAGTTTCAACAGATTCACATGCCAATATTCTTGGAGCTGTCGGAGCTTTCGGACAGGGGATGGGTGATATGGATATAGCTGCCACATGGAATAAGGGCAGGATATGGTTTAAAGTTCCTCCGTCGGTCAGGATACAGCTTGATGGTGAAATCCCGGCCGGAGTCACTGCGAAAGATATCATACTGAATCTTCTGAAGATATTCGGAGCAAATTCACTGCTTGGCCATTCCGTGGAAATCTATGGTCCAACTGTCGATAAAATGAGCCTTGATAAAAGAATCACAATATCATCAATGGCTACAGAAATGGGTGCTATAATTGTTCTGTTTCCTCCTTCAGAGGAAATAACAAAATATTGCTCAGACCGGTCAAAAGTAAAATTTAAGCCATTATCTGCCGATCCTGATGCTTTCTATGAGAAAAAAATAGAAATTGATGTGACAAAATTTATTCCGATGGTATCGCGCCCCGGAGAACCGCATGACACAGTAGGTGTAACGGAAGCTTATGGTCAGAAGATCGATTCTGCTTTCATCGGGAGCTGTACTAACGGCAGAATGGAAGATATGTATAATGCAGCCACCATTCTTAAAGACAAGAAAGTAGCACCCGGAGTTGTGCTTAAAATAGTTCCTTCAACGGATAAGATATGGAACCGGTGTCTGGATGAAGGTATTATTGGTATTTTTAAAAAATCAGGAGCCCTGGTTTCAAATGCAGGTTGCGCCGGCTGTGCTGCCGGCCAGGTGGGACAAAACGGACCCGGTGAAGTTACAATCAGCACCGGGAACAGGAATTTCCCCGGTAAACAGGGTAAAGGAAATGTCTTTCTAGCTTCGCCGGAGGTGGTTGCAGCATCCGCAATTGCAGGATTTATTACAACCCCTGACAGAATTCCTGCAAAATCATCTGTGTTTTCTTCTCCTGCCAAGTCAAAAAAATCTGACAAAACTTCAAAAGTCCGTGAAAACAAGCTGGAGAAATCTATTATTTTGAAAGGAAGGATCTGGTTTATAAAGAAAGACAATGTTGACACTGATATGATTTTCCATAACAGGTACCTGTCAATCACAGATATTAATGAAATGGGGCAATATACCTTCAATAACCTTAAAGGGTACGAGGAATTCTCATCAAAGGCTAAACCAGGTGATATTATTATTGCAGGAAAGAACTTTGGAAGCGGCAGTTCCAGGCAGCAGGCTGTTGATTGCTTTTTATCACTTGGGGTACAATGTATAGTTGCCGAATCATTTGGTTCAATTTATGAAAGGAACGCAATAAATGCTGCACTTCCCGTTATTACCTGTAATTCTTTAAACATACTGGAGCTAAAAGATGGTGACAATGTAGAGATAAACTTAAAAACAGGTAAAGTCCTTAATCTTAGTAATAATAAAAACACATCTGCATCGCCATTTTCAGAGGTACAGTTTGAAATATATCAGAATGGTGGTCTTTTGAACTGACCATATATAATAAGTCTTACATTTAAAGGTAAATGAAACACCTGACATTCGCTGAAAAGATATTCAAGGCTCCGGCTGGCTCAATAGTGTTTGCCCGGCCCGATATTATCCTTACCCACGATAATACCTTAAGCATCTATAAAACATTCCAGAAGATGGGTGGTCAGAAAGTTGCAGATCCTGATCAGATGCTTGTTGTGCTTGATCATAATGCTCCTCCTGCTGATGCTAAGCTGGCAACTCAGTACCAGGATATCAGGGATATCGTAACGCAGCAGGGGATAAGTAAATTTTACGATTCGGGCCTTGGAATTTGTCACCAGCTCATGTCAAACCATGCAAGGCCAGGCATGCTGATAGTCGGAAGTGACAGCCATACTTCAACGGCTGGTGCATTTAATGCTTTTGCAGCAGGTATTGACCGCACCGAATCAGCAGGAATATGGAAAAGGGGTGAGACATGGTTCAGGGTTCCTGAGTCTTTGAAAATAATCCTGTCAGGCAATCTGCAGGAAGGAGTGTCTGCCAAAGACCTGTCATTATGGATTATAGGAATGATCAGTTCGGACGGTGCCAGCTACATGTCTGTTGAATATCATGGTGAAGGTTTAAAAAATCTCAATATCTCCGACAGGATGACAATTGCAAACCTTGCTTCGGAAATGGGTGCAAAAAATGCAGTCTTCCCGGCTGACAAAGTCCTCAATGATTTTCTCAGCATAACAACAGAAGGGGTATGGGCTGACAATGGTGCGAAATATATAAGGGAAATTGAGATAAACCTACATGATGTTTTCCCGGTTGTGGCTGCTCCTCATTATGTCGATAATATTAAATCTGTTTATGAAGCTTCAGGAACGGTTGTGCATGAAGGGCTTATTGGCACATGTACCAATGGCAGAATAGAAGATCTCCGGATTGCCGCTCGAATTCTAAAAGGAAATAAAATAAAGGAGGGTTTCCAGTTGAATGTCATCCCGGCATCACGGGAGATATTTCTGAAAGCAATCGGTGAAGGTATAATAACCGACCTTATCGAAGCCGGAGCAAATGTACTGACTCCATCATGCGGACCATGTCTTGGAACGGGTCAGGGCATCCCTGCAAGCGGACATACGGTAATTTCGACTGCCAACCGTAATTTTTTAGGCAGAATGGGAAACAAGGAAGCATCTATTTACCTGGCATCGCCTGCAACAGTGGCAAAATCAGCACTTAAAGGATTTATTACTGATCCCAGGAACAAGCCTGGCAAGGAAAAATATCCGTTTATGCCTGTCCAGAGCAAGGTCTTTGAAATAAAACAGGGAGAAGACAGAAAAACCGGATCTGTCTGGAATTACTCCGACGTAGATAATCTGAATACCGACCAGATGTTTGCCGGCAAACACACCTATAATATTTTAAGTACTGATCCTGATGCCATATTACCTCTTCTCTTTGCAGATTTTGATCCTTCTTTCAGCAGAAAGGTCGAAAAGGGTGATATTATAATTGCTGGCGAAAATTTCGGATGCGGCAGTTCACGGGAACATCCTTCGGTCGGGTTGGCACATGCAGGTATAAAAGCCATCATAGTAAAATCAGTGAACAGGATCTTTTACCGGTCATCAATAAACCAGGGTCTTATTCTTATAGTGCACAGGGAGGCTGTTGAATCGTATCATCCCGGCTATAAAGTTGATATAAGCTTCGACAGGGGAGAGGTTTTGGTGGGCTCGAAGAAATTCTATTTCCAGCCGCTGCCTGACAGGCTGAAACAGATAATTGATAAAAAAGGACTTGTCAATTATATGAAATCCCTTTAAACATTTAACGGCTCGCGGCGTCCGGTCACCGGTTACCGGTTGCCAGACAACGGATACTTGTTTCATTTGAAAAATAATGTAATTTTGCACCCGTAATTTGGTTCCGTAGCTCAGTTGGATAGAGCAACAGCCTTCTAAGCTGTGGGTCGCGCGTTCGACTCGCGCCGGAATCACTTAAAGGCAGCCTGAATGGTTGCCTTTTTTTCTTTTCTGATCTCGTCGATCTCCAGCTTTTGGGAAATGGTAAACTCCAATCCGCAGGTTGTACAGACGTAATTAATCAGATATGCTCCGGAATAATAGACCTTTTCCAGCTTTGGATGATCACAGGGTTTATTACCCCATTCTTCCTTAAGTTTCAGTGCTTTAGAATATTCCATATTTTTAAAGAATAGTTTATAACCTTATAAATGGTACGAACCTGACAAAAGTCAAACGCCTGGTTTCGGTCTTCCCGTTTCTTTTCACAACTAATTGAAGCTCCTGTACTGCTGATGGCGGGCCTACAGGTATTACAAGCCTTCCGTTCTCGGCAAGCTGATCAATAAGCGGTTCAGGGATCACTTTTGCAGCTGCAGTGACAATAATTATATCAAAGGGAGCATATTCGGGCCATCCCAGATAACCATCACCATATTTGGATACAATATTTTTATATCCGAGCTTCCTGAACCTTTCTGCTGACTCTTTTGCCAGTTCAGGCACAATTTCAATTGTATAAACTTTTTCTGTTATTTCTGCAAGAACTGCCGCCTGATACCCTGATCCGGTTCCGATTTCAAGTGCCCGCTTTTTACTTGCCGGCTTTACAGCTTCAGTCATATATGCAACAATATATGGTTGTGAAATTGTTTGGCCGTATCCTATTGGAACAGGGTAATCATTATATGCTTCATTCTCATATTCTTTAGGAACAAAAAGATGTCTCGGGACTTTCTTCATCGCATCCAGAACTGCAGCGTTTTTAATTCCCCGGTCCATGATCTGGGTTTTCACCATCCGGTTCCTGAGGGATTCAAATTTATCAGCCTGAGGCTCAAAAAAACCTGTCATAATGAGAATTTGTATAAACAGCAAGATTTTCACGACGCTACATTTGCACGCCCAGGAGTGAAAGAAAACCTTTCCCCAGAAACTCGATTACCGGCCATATCGGAAGCAGGTTCTTCTTTGACATCACTGTACCAATTATAAGGGCAAACAGCAGGAGGGATCCGTATTTATAAAGCCCTGCATACAATGCCGGGTATTTTCTGAAGTAGTTTAACAGGAGATGGGAACCATCAAGAGGTGGAATTGGCAACAGGTTAAAAATAAATAATCCCCAGTTAATATAAATTGCATAAATGAAAATCTCTGCTGTAACAGAATAAGATATTCCGGGATTGATTTTGAAAATAAGAGCAAAAACCCATGAAAGTACAATTGCCAGAAGAGCATTTGAAATTGGACCGGCTACGGCAATTTTCATAATATCTTTTTCAGGGTTTCTCAGGTTCTTTTCATTGAACTGAACGGGTTTTGCCCATCCGAATCCTGCAAAAAGAAGCAGAATAAATCCAAGGGGATCAATATGCTTTAAAGGATTCATTGTAACCCGGCCCTGGTCTTTTGATGTTGAATCTCCAGACTTGTTTGCTATATAAGCATGGCTGAATTCATGTATTGTAAGACCGAGAATAATTCCCGGTAGCCATTTGAGGGTTCTGATTATGTCAAAGCTGTCCATTCTGTCTTTTATTTACCGGTTTGAAAAAGTCTTCCTGCGTCAGTTTGCATTTATTGATGGCCTCCAGTGCATATTGGGCACCCGAAAAATTGCTGTTGGTATTATTGGTCCCTACTGTGAATCTGACCCCTGCTGATTTTGCTCTTTTTATGAAATCAATTGATGGAATCCTGTATCTGTTATTGATCTCAATAGCAATATTATGCTCTTTTGCGGCATTAATCACCCTGTCCATTCTCTCCGGTGTCCAGAATATATCATACCTGGCCGACATCTGTGCCGGCAGAAATGTGGGATTTACATAAATATCAATAGGTTCCTCATTCAGAATTTTCACAATTGTGTTTACAAGGTATTCCATAAAAGCCTCTTCATCATCAATCCATGTCTCTTCCTTTATCCATATCCTGTTCCTTCTGCCTTTTTCATCGGTAAAGGTCATTCCATCAGTAAAGACGTAATCAAACTTCTTCATCGATTCCTTCGAGAAAAGGTTTACCCATTCCCGTCCTTCTGCCTGCATGCCAATATAAAACTGGGGATAATCCTTGAGAGTAAGCAGAACGGAATCGATCTGGCTGTCCTGGTGGACCGGGAATTTCAGCCCGCAATTAATAACAATTCCATAGTTTATATTCTCTGCTTTCGACTTTTTTACAGCATCCTTAATTGAGAAATCGCCTTTCAAATGTATGTGAAGGTCTGTGATCGGGAATTCTTTAGTCCTGTTACAACTCATTGATATTAAGGTAACAGCTAGAAATAGTACAAAGTTTTTGATCTTCATCTGAACCTGTTTAACTAATTACTCAAAGTAAAGCAAAATTATTGGTTAGCGATCTGATTAATTGACAATGGAAACAACTTGTTCTATTTATGACCTGTTATTTCTTTTAAAAGCCTGAAAAACTCTCTTTTCCTTTCCGAATTTATTCCCCAGTCCACAGGAACGCTTTGATAACCGTTTTCAAATGATTCTCCCTTCTGCCTGAAGTCAAAGAATCCCCATGATGCATAACCTTTAATGGCCGAGGTGAAATTATTTTCCTCACTGTCGAAATTATAATGATCATCCTCATTGAATAAAATCGGTTTTGAGGTATATCCATTAATATTTCGGGTTTTATTGACCATATCGGTGATTTTGGCAGGATCAGAAACTCCATTGCCATGGATGAGTATAAAATCTGATGATTTTACAACGTTCGGAAGGGGAATGAATCCTCCTCCATAGCTTGTCCCCACGTAAAACCGATGTCCGCCATGTTCTCTGGTTTTGACAATATCGATAAGTTCATGAACCCTGGCAGGCTTTAATATATCGTGATCATATCTCACATTGCATTCATTGTTTATTTCTATAAGGAGATTCCTGTATCCCTTTTTAAACAACCATTCTGTTATGTTATTTACTGCATTTATCACAGCATTTTCATCTTTTAGCCGCTCATCCTGTCCGAAATAGAATAACCCGACAATCGGCACCATTCCAAGCTTGTCGGCTTTGTCAAGGATTCTTTCAAGTCGCTTAAGATATTCGGGTCTCAGCGAACCATCCTCAGTATAACCTGAATTGTACCACGGCTGTGCCTGAGAATATCCCTGTGGGCTTCCTCCCTGCAAATTTATTGTAAATGAGAGCAGTCCGTACTTTCGCCATTTTTTCATGTTTCTAATGAATTCATCTGTATTTCTGTTTGGGTCCCATTTCTTTGTGTCGGGATATACCCATATGCCGGCTGTTTCAGGATTGAGGTCATCAAAAATCCCCTGTACCATCCTTGAATTCAGCAGCAGACCTTCTATTTTTAATCCTTTCCATATCCTCTTTTCATATGTTGCCTTTCCATTTATAAAGAACTGGTCACCACGGATTTCAACTAAAGTTTTACGGTCTCTTTGCGCGAAAATAAAAGAAAGTGGCAGCAGGATGCATACCAGAGTCAGTAACAGGGATTTCATCATAGCTTAATTCTTAGAAAAGTATATGTGTCTAAAATAATAAAAACAAAAAAAACAGGGTTAATGGATTCTATTTCCGGACTTATTTGCACTTTCGTATTTTTGATCTTTAATATTCAGGAAAGGTAAGAAAAATGAAAAAGATATTATTTGCATTGGTTTTTACCATTTTGGCAAGTTTTGCAAACCTCTTTTCACAAGCTACTGAAAATGTGTCGGTCTACCTTATAACATGCGGACCCGGGATTGCTACATATTCTATTTATGGACATAGCGCATTGCGAATTGTTATTCCGGAGAGAAACAGCGACCTGGTTTACAACTGGGGAGTATTTGATTTCGCCACTCCGAATTTTGTATGGAAGTTTGCAAAGGGTCGTCTTGACTATAAACTTGGGGTAATATCATTTGACAGGTTCCAGGAGGAGTATTTCCTGGAACAAAGATGGATTCAATCACAGAAAATAAATCTTGAACCCGGTGAGACAAATATCCTTTTTGGACTTATCGCTGAAAATCTGAAACCTGAAAACCTGAAATACAGGTACGATTTTTTCTATGATGACTGTTCTACGCGAATCCGTGATCTGCTCGAGAAATCTATAGGAAACATACTTAAATATCCTCCGGAGGAAAGAAAGAATATTCCTACCTTCAGGGATATGGTCGGAAAGTACCAGAGACCCTTTCCATGGCTGAAGTTAGGTGTGGATCTGATAATGGGCACACCCGGGGAGAAAAAAGCTTCCATCCGCGACAAAATGTTTCTGCCTCTCGACATGCAGGAAGGACTTACTGAAGCTTTGATAAACAGGAACGGCAGGCTGATCCCGCTGCTACAGAATCCGGAAATAATACTGGATTTTGAAACACCTGTTGTTAAACAGCGGTTCTTTGTCTCCCCTGTCTTTTTATTCTCATCAGCCTTTATTCTGTTAGTTGTATTCTATGCCTTAAACAGAAATAAAGCTACTGTAAAAGTTACAGATATTGTTATCTTTTCAATCTTTTCACTTCTTTCTTTGCTTATGATCTTTTTTAGTTTTTTTACCGACCATCCGCAAATGAAATGGAACATGAACATTATATGGCTCAGTCCCTTTGTTATTTTGTGCCTTGCATCTGTTATGCTGAACAAAGAGTGGTTCAGGTGGTTCAGAATAGTATTCTTTCTCTGCATTTTATCTTTTATCATTCAGCTAATTGTTCCCCGTGCATTTAACCAGGCTTTTATCCCTCTATTGCTAATTCTCATGCTTCGAACTTCTGCGAGAGCCGGCTTCAGCCGGAATCCTTTATCAGTAGATACTTTTTAACACAACTTTAACACTTATTAACACCATTTTATAAAATCTCAGGCTTCTTTTGTAAACTTCTTTTTGAGTAAATTTTGATGAAGAAGAACAGAGATTCGTTTTATTATATTTGCAACCTAAAAATTTAAATATGGAGCAGACAACAGACATTAGGTTATTGAATGAAAAAATTGAAAAAGAAAGCGCCTTTGTCGATATCATCAGGATGGAGATGAACAAAGTTATTGTTGGTCAGAAACATCTGATTGACAGTCTTATGATTGGATTACTTGCTAATGGGCATATCCTTCTCGAAGGCGTCCCCGGACTTGCAAAAACGCTGGCAATCAAATCGCTTGCTTCGATCATAGAAGCAAAATTCAGCAGAATTCAATTTACTCCCGATCTCCTTCCTGCTGACCTTATCGGGACAATGATCTACAGTCAGAAAAAGGAGGAGTTTATTGTTAAAAAAGGACCTGTCTTTGCAAATTTTATCCTGGCCGATGAGATAAACAGGTCCCCGGCTAAAGTTCAAAGCGCTTTACTTGAAGCAATGCAGGAACGGCAAATCACAATAGGTGAAACAACATACAAACTCGATGAGCCATTCCTTGTACTTGCAACCCAGAACCCCATCGAGCAGGAGGGAACATACCCATTGCCTGAGGCCCAGGTAGACAGGTTTATGATGAAAGTACTGATCGATTACCCTTCGATGGACGAAGAAAAGCTTATTATCAGGGAGAACCTTGCCAGGGAGTTTCCGAAAACCGGGACTGTGCTTAAGACCTCAGATATAGTCAGGGCAAGAGATGTTGTCAGGGAGGTATATATGGATGAGAAGATCGAAAATTATATCCTGAATATCGTTTTCGCAAGCCGTAACCCTGAAAAATACGGCCTTCCGGCATTTACAAATATGATATCCTACGGAGCATCTCCGAGAGCTTCGATAAATCTTTCGCTTGCTGCAAAAGCTTTTGCCTTCATCCGCCGCAGGGGATATGTTATTCCTGAAGATGTAAGAGCCGTTTGCCCGGATGTCATGCGTCACAGGATTGGCCTTACATATGAAGCTGAAGCAGAAAATGTCAACCAGGATAAGATCATTGCTGAAATAATGAATGTTGTTGAAGTACCGTAGAGAATTTTACCCCCCGTCCCCCCTGAAGGGGGGTTGAAACCCATTACTTTTTTAATAAAGTAACCTATGGATTTATAGCCCCCCTTTAGGGGGGTTGGGGGGTAAGCCTTCAGGGGGGATGGGGGGTAAGTCTCCAAGGGGGTAAAAACTGAGTATCTAACTAGTTTAGAAAGAGTAGAGCAAAAGTGGAAGCTACTGAGTTATTAAAAAAGGTCCGGAAGATAGAAATTAAAGCACGCGGATTGACCAGGCATATTTTTGCAGGTGAATACCACAGTGCTTTCAAGGGAAGAGGAATAGCCTTCAGCGAGGTCAGGGAATATCAGTACGGTGATGATATAAGGAGCATTGACTGGAATGTGACTGCGCGCTTTAACCATCCTTTTATAAAGATTTTTGAAGAAGAAAGAGAGCTTACTGTGATGCTTCTTATAGATGTAAGCGGATCAGGAAGCTTTGGAACCAGGAAAAGCTTTAAGAGCGATGTGATGACCGAAATAGCAGCTGTGCTTTCATTCTCGGCAATATTCAATAATGATAAGATAGGGGTAATTTTCTTTACCGATAAAGTCGAAAAATTCATTCCGCCGCAGAAAGGACGAAAACATATTCTAAGAATCATAAGGGAACTCCTGACCTTCAGGCCGGAAAGCCGGAAGACGAATCTCGATGAACCGTTGAGGTTCCTTACCAACGCAATTAAAAAGAAATGTACTGCCTTTATACTTTCCGACTTTATTGCCCCTGGATTTGAAGAAGCGTTGCGTATCGCATCAAACAAGCACGATGTAGTGGCAATAAAAGTTTTTGATCCGGTTGAAGCCTCGATACCGGATATCGGCATGATAAAAATTGCTGACTCTGAGACAGGCGATGAAAGGTGGATTGATACTTCATCACTCTCATCAAGGAGAGCTTATCAGCAATGGTGGGAAGGTCATATTGGAGAAACAGGAAGTGTTTTTAAAAGATCCGGAGTCGATTCAGCATATATCAGCACGGAGGAAGACTATGTAAAACCTCTTATTAAATTATTTGAAAGCAGATAGAAATGAAGAGGCTTAAACTCTCAATATTATTATTACTGTCAGCAATCTCTTTTTTGAGAGCTCAGGATGTTTCTGTATCTGCTTCGTTTGATACCTCAAGAATTTATATCGGTGATCAGATTTTCTATACTATCACAATCGATCAACCCTCAGACATAAAGCTTCAGCTACTGCCCCTGAAAGACACTCTATGTAAAAATATAGAAATAGTTTCAGGTCCGCGGCTTGATACTGCAGTCTCCAGCAATAACAGACTCAGAATCAATAGTAAGTACCTGATTACATCTTTCGATTCCGGATTTTATCAGGTTCCTCCGGCATATGCAGAAATTAAAAATGAGAGCGGAATAAGGCGGTTCTATTCAGGATATGCACCTCTTGAGGTGATCAGGGTAAAAATTGCGCCTAACGATACAACGGCAAAGATTTTTGATATAATCAAACCTTACAAAGCACCCGTTACTTTAGGCGAAATTCTTCCATGGGCTCTTCTCGGAGTTATTGCAGCTGCACTTGTCTGGGGTATTATGATCCTTATCCGGAAACTAAAAAAATCAAAGAAAAGCCCTGAACCCATAATTAATCCTGATCCTGCGCATGTTCTAGCATTCCGCGATCTGGAAAAGCTGAAGCTGGAACAGCTCTGGCAGAAGGGGGAAGTCAAAATGTATTATTCCCGCCTGACAGAAATATTGCGGCAGTATCTTGAAAACAGATATGGCGTTTATTCACTGGAAATGACTACCTCTGAGACTCTTGAGGCGCTGGTCAGGACAGGTTTTAAGAAAGATGAGACATACTCTGATCTTAAAACAATTCTCAATGGCTCAGACCTTGTGAAGTTTGCAAAATATAAGCCTGAACCATCTGAAAATGAAATTCATTTTGAGAATTCATGGAAGTTTGTTGAGACCACCAGAGTGAAGGAAGAAACGTCAGCATCGGCTGATCTTAATGAAAAGAAGGAGAAGTTGTCATGACAAATATAATATTTGCCGAACCTCTTTTTCTCTGGCTGCTGGTATTGGTACCGGGGATAATAGTCTTTTATATACTCAGGCAGCAAAAAACATCTGCCTCACTGCAGATGCCTGGTTTACAACCTTTCCATAAAGCGGGCAAAACTTTCCGTATCTGGCTCCGGCATGTTCTTTTTGCTTTTCGCGCTTTAGCAATAACTCTACTCATTATTGTTCTTGCCCGGCCACAGAAAACCGACAAATTCCAGAATGTTTCAACCGAAGGGATTGATATTATCCTGACTCTCGATATTTCAGGAAGCATGCTTGCCCGCGATTTTAAACCCGACAGGCTTGAAGCATCCAAAAATGTTGCAACTGAATTTATTTCAGGCCGTCCTTACGATCGTATGGGGCTTGTCGTCTTCTCCGGTGAAAGCTTCACACAGTGCCCGCTGACAACTGACCATGCTGTTCTTGTCAATCTCATGCGCGAAGTACAAAGCGGCATGATTGAAGATGGAACTGCAATTGGGAACGGTCTGGCAACCGCCGTCAACAGAATTAAGGATTCTGAAGCCAAAAGCAAGGTTATTATCCTCCTTACTGATGGCGTTAATAATCGCGGAGAAATAGCTCCGGCTACTGCTGCCGATATTGCTAAAACCTATGGCATAAGAGTTTATACAATTGGTGTCGGTACCCAGGGTATGGCTCCTTATCCGGTTCAGACTCCTTTCGGAATACAGTACCAGGATATGCCCGTGGAAATCGATGAAGGTATACTGAAAGAGATATCTTCGAAAACAGGTGGTAAATATTTCAGGGCAACTGATAACAATAAACTGGTTCAGGTTTATGCCGAGATCGATAAACTTGAAAAATCGAAGATTGATGTAAGACAGTTTATAAGGAAAGAAGAGAAATTTCTTCTTCCGGCAATTATTGCCTTTATTTTAATCGGACTGGAAGTATTATCGAGGCTTACATTATATAAAAATATTACATAAGACAGAGACAATGCAGCTTTTTAGATTTCAAAATCCGGATTTTTTGTACCTGTTGCTTCTGCTTCCGGTCATAGTATTTCTATGGATTTTGAATTTTTTAAGGAAGAAAAAAGCATTACAGAGATTAGGTGATCCTGCACTTATAAGTAAGCTGATGCCTGAGTTTTCATGGATAAGACCTGCATTGAAATTCTTATTTTTTATTATGGCTTTTTCATGTGTCGTCATCATACTTGCGAGACCACAGTTCGGATCGAAACTCGAAGAGGTCAAAAAGGAGGGAGTGGAGGTTATTATTGCCCTTGACGTCAGTAATTCAATGCTTGCCGAAGATATTCAGCCAAACAGGCTTACAAGGGCTAAGCAGGCGCTTACAAGGCTCATTGATAATCTCGATAACGACAAAATCGGCCTGATTGTATTTGCCGGTGATGCCTATACACAGATTCCAATCACAACTGATTATATATCAGCAAAAATGTTTCTTTCTGCAATTAATCCCGACATGGTGCCGAAGCAGGGTACTGCAATAGGTTCAGCTATAAACCTGGGAATGAGATCCTTCAGTCCGGGTGAAGGGATAAGCAAAGCCATGATAATAATTACTGATGGCGAAAATCATGAGGATGATCCGGTCTCAGCAGCTTCAGAGGCTTCAAAAGCCGGAATTATTATTCATACAATCGGAATAGGGTCTTCAGAAGGTGTTCCGGTACCTTTAACAATCAATGGAAAAAAAGATTACCTTAAAGATGAGGATGGTAATACAGTAATTTCCAAACTCGATGAAGAGATCCTTAAGAAAATTGCTATTGCTACTGGTGGTAATTATGTCAGGGCAAGCAATACAAACATAGGACTGGATGAGATCTTCGGCGAGATAAAAAAGATGAAAAAACAGGATCTGGAAAGCAAAATGTACACTGAATATAATGATCAGTTCCAGATTTTTGCTGTTTTTGCTTTGTTTTTCCTTCTGCTGGAGTTTATTATAATGGAAAGAAAAAACAGGAAGCTTTTAAATATAAGATTGTTTAAGTTTAAAGTTTGATAATATATTGTAAAACAGGTGGATAGATCATCATTTTATATGGAGCATAAGTACAGGTCAGTTTTACTGATTGCTGTTTTCCTTTTGGGATTTGCAGGATGGACCTTTGCCCAGGCTGATAAGAAATTCGTCAGGCAGGGGAACAGGGAATATGAAAAGAGTAAATTCTCCGAATCCGAAATATCCTACCGAAGGGCAATTGACAAAAATAAAGAATCAGCCGATGCTGTGTTCAATGCCGGAGATGCTCTTTATAAGCAGAAGAAGTTTGAGGATGCCGGAAAGCAGTTCATTCAGAATCACAATATGAATGAAGATAAGAATAAAAAGTCCGCCAGCCTTTATAACCTGGGAAATTCACTTCTTATGGCAAATAAAGTGCAGGAGAGTATAGATGCATATAAAAGCTCTCTAAAGATTGATCCTGAAAATATGGAAACAAAATACAACCTGGCTTATGCCCAGGATCTGTTAAAAAAGCAACAGCAGCAACAGCAGCAAAAGGGTCAGCAGAAACAGAATCAGGAAAAAAACGACCAGAAAAAAGATCAGCAGAATAAACAGGATAATAAAGATCAGAACCAGGATAAGAAACAGGACCAGAATCAGAATAACGATCAGAAGCAACAGCAACAGCAACAGCAGCAGGGAATATCCAAAGAAGATGCTGAAAGAGTTCTGAATGCCCTTGCAAATGATGAGAAAAATGTCCAGGAAAAAGTTAAACTTGCAAAAGCAACAAAAGCAAAAGTCAGAACAGTTAAAAACTGGTAATCTGAAGACAGTTAAATGAAGAAAATAATAATATATAGCATTATCTTTTTTGCATCCATCGCCATGCATGCACAGGATGTAACGGTTCAGGCACAATATCCTTCAACTGTCGAAGCAGGTCAGCAGTTCAGTGTTTCCTGGACAGTTAATGCCGGAGGAGGTGAATTCTCAGCTCCTTCATTTGAAGGATTCATTAAGCTTATGGGTCCGCAGACTTCCTACAGCGACAGCAGGCAGTTTATTAATGGCAAGATGTCTCATGAGATAACCAACACTTATCTTTATTACCTTCAGGCTGTTAAGGAGGGGAAATTTACTATTTCTCCTGCGGTCTTTAAATTAAAAAATAATACTTACCCCTCCGATTCAATGCATATTGAGGTGATAAATGGTAGTGTTAAGCAGGCAGTATCACAACAGGGTTCAAATAGTGACCAGACTAATACTAATGTTGAAACAGGTGGAAAGGATATCTTTCTGGATCTCTCCCTTAACAGGAAAAATGTTTATATAGGAGAACATATTGTTGCTGCCGTAAAAATCTTTACTCGAGTTAATCTCGCAGGTATCAACGAAATAAAATACCCTGCTTTCAATGAATTCCTGAAAACCGACCTTGATACACCTCCTCTCAATTCTCTCCGGCAGGAGAGTATTAATGGTACAATTTACGGTACTGGAATAATTCAGCAGTTTTTATTATACCCGCAGGTTACAGGGCAAATTACGATCGATCCGGTTCAAATAAGTGTTCTGGTTCAGCAAAAGACGGGGCAAAGTGATCCGTTTTTCGGAGATTTCTTTGCAACTTATCAATCTGTTCCCAGGGCTGTTGAAAGTAAACCTGTCATAATCAATGTAAAACCGTTGCCTGGTGTGAAGCCGGATGATTTTTCAGGAATTGTAGGTATAATAGATCTGAAAGCAGGCATAAGCAAAGATTCGGTAAATGTCAATGATGCTGTCAATTTCAAAGTTACTGTTTCAGGAAGTGGTAATCTGAAGCTTGCTGAAGTCCCCAAACTTAAGCTCTCTCCTGATATTGAGGTTTATGATCCTAAGATTACCGACAATTTAAAGAACAATATGAACGGAACATCAGGGCAAAAAACCTTCGATTTTCTTTTAATTCCTCGTCATAACGGAGATTTTACGATACCTCCGGTAACATATTCTTACTTTAATACATCGTCCGGTAAGTACGAACGCTTCAGAACAGAGGAGTTCCATTTACATGCCCGCAAGGGGAGCGAAACTGCTTCCGGTATAACAGTCTACGGAGGTGTTTCAAAGGAAGATGTAAAATATGTTGGAAAAGATATAAGGTTCATAAAGACTGATCCTGGAAATCTTTCGAAATCAACAAACATCATAATATCAAAAAGATCATTTGCAAGTTGTTATGCAATCGCTTTAATATTATTCCTGGCAATTCTGTTTGTCAGGAGAGAACATATCAGGCGCAATTCTGATCTGGCAGTTGTAAAAAACCGAAAGGCTGGGAAAGTAGCTGTTAAAAGACTCGGGGAAGCATCTGCATGTCTGAAACGTGGCGAGATAGACAGGTTCCATGAAGAGATTCTGAAATCAATCTGGGGTTATCTCAGTGATAAATTGAATATCCCTGTGTCAGATCTCACAAGAAATAACGCTGTGGAATCGCTGACGGAAAAGGGTATAAGTGATGAAAAAATCAAAAGCCTTACAGAGCTTCTTGATAAATGTGAATATGCCAGGTATGCACCTTCATCATCAGGAACAGAAGCTTCAGAAATTTATGAAGCTGCCTCCCGGTTTATCCGGTCAGTTGAGAACTCAATAGGGTAGGAGATGATTATGAAAACATTTAAAATATCAGCTGTTATATTCATTTTGTTTTTTTCTTCAATTTGCTTTTCACAGGAATCAAAGGAGACAAGATTTAAAAGTGGTGCAGATCTATTCTCTTCAGCAAAATATGAAGAAGCCCTTGGAAAATGGATTGATCTTTATAATACAGGGTATCGCTCGGCCGAACTCGATTATAATATAGGTAATGCCTGTTTCAAACTAAATAATATTCCCAGGGCAATCCTTTTTTACGAAAGGGCGCATCTGCTTAAGCCTGGCGATGAAGATATCAGCTACAACCTCCAGATAGCAAGAACACTTGTTGTTGACCGGTTTGAAGAGATCCCGGAACTGTTTTTTGTCAGGTGGTATAACTTCGTGGCGCTTCTGATCTCAACAAATAACTGGGCTAAGATCAGCATAACCTCCTTTGTGCTTTGTTTGATATTTCTGTCAATATACTTTTATTCTTCCAGGTACAGGATGAAGGTTTTAGGATTCTGGCTGGCTCTGAGCTTGTTAATCATATCTTTAGCCTCACTGACTTTCTCAGTCAGGAACAGATCCCTGGTCGGTGATAGTCATAAAGCGATCATTTTTAGTCCGGTGGTAAACGGAAAAAGCTCTCCTGATAATAGCGGAACTGACCTTTTTGTCCTTCATGAGGGGACTAAAGTATTAGTTGAAGATGAAGTCGGAGAGTGGTTTGAAATAAGGCTTTCTGATGGAAACAAGGGTTGGGTCCCTGCAAATTGTCTGGAAATTATTTAACCTTTTTGCAACTTATTTGCTATCTTTCTGGTCAGATATAAGTTGATATAACTAATTTATCCTGACTATGAAGAAGTATCTTTTGATTTTTCTGATACTTGTTGCGGTTATCGCATGTAAGAAGATCAAGTTTGAGCCTCAGGGACCTACAGATGTCAGGGTCAGAAATTTACAAGGTGATTATACATTCACTGAAGTGGTAGTAAACACTTCAGGAGGCAGGGATACAGTCGGAAATATTAAGAAACTTGGTACGATCCTCCCGGGAGAAGAATCTGAATACAAACGATTTAAAATTGCTTTTTCTAAAGCCGAGATCACCGCTAAAATCAATGGAGTGACATTTTCTACAGGTCCGGTTAACAGTACATATATGGATTATAAGGGTCAGATGATGATAACTTATGAAGTATATATTTCCAATATGACCAATAAAGTACTTATGATCAATAATGTAATTCCTGAAGGGCCTCTACCCTGAAAAAGTTTCTTACCATATACAAGAGGCTCTGAAAGCCTCTTTCTTTTTATCCATGATATTCCTACATTTGTTATGAAAGTTTTTCAATGAAAGAATTCATAACTGCCTGCCCAAGAAATTGTTACAGCACCTGCTCTTTTAAAGTGCAGGTTGAAAATAACAGGATAATAAGAATCCTTCCATTTAAAAACAACCTTGCTACTCCTGAAGGCCCGTGTATTAAAGGTTTGTCATATATCGAAAGAGCTCATTCTGACAAAAGAATAAGACATCCGCTCATAAGAACCGAACATGGTAGTTTCCGGCAAATAACAGTTAATGAGGCCCTTGAACATATCTGTTCCAGACTTGCAGATATTAAAAAAAGTTATGGATCTCACAGCATTCTATGGTACCGGGGAAGCGGAAATTCAGGACTTGTAAATGAAATAGGAACTAATTTCTGGCGAGCTTTCGGTGGTGTTACAACCACTTACGGAAATCTTTGCTGGCCTGCAGGCCTTGAGGCAGTTCGGCTTACTTTAGGTTCCGTAAAGCATAATGTACCCTGGGACCTTGAAAATGCAGGAACGATTGTTATATGGGGGAAAAATCCTGCTGAGACCAATATACAGGAAATGGCATTTATTGCTGCTGCAAGGGAAAAGGGATGCAGGATAATTGTGATCGATCTCAGGCGTACTCAGACTTCTGAAAAAGCCGACCTCCTTGTTTGTCCACGGCCAGGCACCGACGGGGCTCTGGCCCTTGCAATTGCCAGGATTCTGATTGACGAGAAGCTCACAGACAATGATTTTCTGAAAAAGTATGTCATTGGTTTTGACGAATTAAACAGCAATCTGAAACTGACTGCAGCTGAAGCGGAAAAGATAACCGGCATTCCCGTTAATTCTATCTTTGAAATCGCCAGGTATATCGGAACCGGAGGACCAGTGACTTTCCTTCCCGGGTACGGATTGCAGCGTCATTCTAACGGCGGTCAGACCGTCAGATCGATTCTTGCTCTGGCAGTGCTTACAGGAAATATCGGAAAACGCGGAGCAGGCTTTAACTATGCAAATCTCCAGGGTTACATTTATGATAATGTCAAAGAGCCTCTGTCTTATTTCCCCGATCCCGTGAATGACAAACCTTTCAGACGGACTGTCTCAATGGCCAAGCTTGGAACTGATATGCTTAAACAGTCTGAACCTCCGTTAAAAGCAGCCTGGATCGAGAGAGGAAATCCTATCTTACAATCACCGGATTCAGCAAAAGTTATTCAGGCATTTTCGGATCTGGAATTCAAAGTCGTCGTTGATCAGTTCATGACAGACACGGCATCAGTTGCAGACATTGTATTGCCTGCAAAGGATATATTTGAACAATCAGATATTATCAGTTCTTATTGGTCACCATACGTCCAGTTCAAACCTAAAATTCTTGAACCTGAAGGCGAAATAATGCCGGAAAGCGAAATCTGGTTCCACATTTCAGAACGTCTTAATTTAAATGTACTCAGTACACTTATTCCGGAACCGGGAAATGACAATATTGAACGATGGCTGGAAAACAGGATCAGAGGGTTCTCTGATCTGACACTTAATGATTTGAAGAGAGGCCCGGTCATTGCACCAGGTCTTCAGGAGATTGCATGGGAAGATATGAATTTTGCCACACCTTCAGGTAAAATTGAATTGTATTCCTCTGAGGCTGAAAAAAATTGGGGAGTATCCCCTTTGCCCGAATTTGTACCATTAAGGCAATCCGAAGCAGTTGATAAATTCCCGCTGGCTTTTATTACCCCTAATACTGGTTCCCGTATCCACTCACAGTTTGGTAATCTCGATATTATAAAAGAGGTTATACCGTCACCTGCACTGGAGATTTCAATCCTGATGCCTTTGATCGCAATATTTCATCAGGCGACAGGGTCAGAGTCTTTAATAATCTGGGTGAAATATTTACAGTTGCACGGGTCACAAACATGGTTCCGTCAGGATTAGTGGTGCTTCCAAATGGTCTCTGGCTGAACGAAGGCGGAGGTGGAAATATGCTTATCGGCCCGGTTGAAACAGATATCGGATTTGGTGCCGCTTTTCATGATGCAAAAGTTGAAATTGAAAAGGCAGATTAACCATGCGTAAAGGTTTTATCTTTTTTCAGAACAGATGTGTTGACTGTGGAGCCTGCATAGCATCATGCATTCTTGAAAATGGCTGGAAGTTCCAACCACGTACCATTTACCGGATCAATCCTGAAGCCTCTCCGTATTCCGCAATTTTAAACCTTTCAATGGCATGCAATCATTGTGAAAAACCTGCTTGTCTCACCAATTGCCCTGCAGTAGCCTATTCAAGGGATCCGGATACAAATGCCATTATAGTCCATGAAGAAAAATGTTTAGGCTGCAACTACTGCAAATGGAATTGCCCTTACGATGCCCCTAAAACTGATCCGGTCAGCGGATTAATTGGAAAATGCAACCTCTGCCTGTCCGCAATTAAGGAAGGGCTTATGCCTGCCTGTTCATCTTCCTGTCCGACAGGTGCATTAAGCTATGGCGAAATAGCTGAAGCAACAGTAAGCGACTGGCCGGAAAGGTCCCTCCAAAAAAGACTCAAGCCGGCTGTTGAAATAAGGACACTGAGCGAGGTTTCAAGGCTTAGAATTGTTCCTGAGGAATTATTTGATCCCGGTTACTCAGTCCCAAAACAAATTGAAAAGAATATTTCTGGCGAATGGAGTCTCATTGCATTCAGTTTCCTGTTAACTCTGTCAGTTTCTTTATTTATTTCTGCATTAATTGTTGGAAAGCTTCCTGTATTTAAATTAATCTTACCGCTTTTAATATTATCCGGATTATTCTCGCTGTTTCATCTTAAAAGGAAACTACGGGCATGGAGATCCATCCTGAATATAGTCCGCTCTCCATTAAGCAGGGAGATTGCTTTTTACCTCGTTTATCTTTTTATTTCAGCATGGGCGCTTCTTTCAGAAACTCCCGGTATAATCCTGGCTGCCTCTGTGACCGGTCTGGTTTTGCTTGCAGTTATTGATATGGTCTATACTGTTCCGGACAACAGAGCCAAAATTATTCTTCACAGCGGGCAGGCTTTTCTGACAGGTTTATTGATGGCTTCATTCTTTTCAGGTTTAATATATCCTTTCCTGTTTATTGCTGCAATTAAAATAATATCAGTCATTTATAATATTTATTCAGCCAGGGACAACCTTTCACAACCTGGTTTAAGGTTTCTGAGAACAGCACTTCTTTTAATTTCCGGTACTTCCCTTTTTACCGGTATTTCATATCCGGGTGCTGTAATAAGCATTATCTTCATAACAGGAGAATTGATTGACAGAATCTTGTTCTATCTGGATTTTGAACCTGTTAACATAAAATCCATGACACGAATATGACTTACCTATTAATCCGACACTAATGAAAAGAAAAGAAATTAACAGTTCAAGAACACCTGTTTACAGAGATGCAGGTTTCGAACTCTTTGACGCCGAGACGACTTCCGGAGCTTTCAGCAAAGAGACAGCACATGAGAGGGTACCGGATTTATACATATATTCCCGTTACCGCAACCCGACTGTTGTTTCTGCTGAAGAGGAGGTAATGAAGATTGAAGGATCTGCCTGGGCTCTTCTTACCCAGTCAGGAATGTCAGCAATAGAAACCGCACTTTCTATTTTCCAGGAAGGCAAAACCATAAAACCCTGGTTATTTTTCAGTGAGATCTACGGCGGCACAATATCGTTTGCAGATTCAATTTTAAGGAAAAGAAGAGGTCTCGATATACACAGCTTTTCCCCGGTAAATGAACGTTACGATCTGGCTGAATTTGATGCTGCTATGAAAACTCTTCATCCGGAGCTGGTTTACATTGAGGCGATCTCAAATCCGATGCTTATTGTTCCGGATGCTGAAGCTGTTATTAAAATTGCCAAGAAGTACAGAGCTAAAGTTCTCGTTGATAATACATTTGCGACTCCCTCTCTCTGGAAACCTCTTGAAAGTGGCGCTGATATTGTTATTCACAGTGCAACAAAATATTTTTCAGGACACGGGAACCTGACTGCCGGTGTTTTATGTGGAAATGATCCGCAAATTATGAAAAGCGCTGTTGAATACAGAAAGTTAATCGGGCACATGCTTTCAGCCGATGATGCTTACAGGCTTCATACACAGATCCAGACTTTCGGTCTCAGGTTCAGGCAGCAATGTATGAATGCTTCAAAGGTTGCTGATTTATTTGCCGGATCGCAGCTAGTCAGAAAAGTCTGGTATCCAGGACTGACCGGGCATTCCAGTCATGAGGAAGCAGTTAAGCTTTTCAAAAATAAGGGATTCGGAGGTATGGTCACATTCGATTTTGCAGGAAAATCCGGCATTGAGAAAAGGAAGAGAAGGGACGATTTTATCAAAGCGGTTTCTGATAAAATAAAACTCATTCCAACTCTTGGAGATCCTCATACTATCCTCATGCCTGTTGAATCGGTCTGGGGAGCAAAATATCCGGAACCTGGAATGATAAGGCTCTCATCTGGTTTTGAAGAAACTGAAGAACTGATCGGGACATTATCAAAAGCCTTAGAATCAATATAATAGATTTTTTCTCCCCCTCCGGGGGAGATCCCGCTTTAGGAGATGGGTTTTTTATCTCCAGTCTATCGGCTCAATTCCGTTTTGAACCAGATAATCGTTACACCTGCTAAAATGTTTATTCCCAAAAAATCCTCGTGAAGCGGAAAGAGGTGAGGGATGGACTGATTCGAGTACAAGATGTTTTGACCTGTCGATCGATTCTCCTTTTTTTTGTGCATAAGCACCCCAGAGAAAGAATACAAGGTTCTTCTTTTCGCTGTTCAGGATATTTATTACGGAATCTGTGAACTCTTCCCACCCTTTTCTCTGGTGCGATGCAGCCATATGCGCTCTGACTGTTAAAGTTGCATTCAGCAGAAGTACTCCCTGTGAAGCCCATCTTTCAAGATTTCCGGTTCCTGATGTCTTATATCCAAGGTCAGATTCAATTTCTTTATAGATATTGACCAGGCTGGGAGGAAAATCAATCCCTTCCCTGACTGAAAAACATAATCCATGGGCCTGTCCGGGTCCATGATATGGATCCTGACCTATTATAACTGCCTTTACTTTATCGAAGGGACACAGATTAAAAGCATTGAAAATGAGGCTTCCCGGAGGATAAATAGTATTTGATCTGTATTCCTCCTTTATAAATTCAGATAGCCGGACAAAATAATCCTTTACAAATTCATCTGATAATCTGGATTTCCAGCTTGGCTCTATTCTGACATCCATTTGGAAAAATATTAATGGTCATCTAAAATAAGAAATTTATTATATCTGCTGCACTCTGAAATTTTAAATATGATCTCTTTAGATTGATTAATTAGTTTTAAATGACAAAAATTATCGAAATTTGGCTTTCCGGGAGACCAATCAGATGGGAAAAGAAATTGAAAGAAAATTCCTTGTAAAAGGTGAATTTAAACATCTGGCTATCAAAAATATCCGGATTATCCAGACATATTTATCAATTGACAGGGATAAAACAATCAGGGTAAGAATTGCAGATGATAAAGCATTTCTTACGATCAAAGGCAGACCTGAACCAAATTCAATTTCCAGGAATGAATGGGAAATAGCTGTTCCTGTTTCAGATGCTCATGAAATGATGAAGATATGTCTGCCTGGTAAGATTGACAAGACAAGATACCTTGTTCCCTCGGGGCATCATACTTTTGAAGTTGATGTTTTTCATGATAAAAACGAAGGCTTGATAATTGCTGAGATCGAACTCTCCTCTGAATCCGAAAAATTCGAAAAACCCGAATGGCTGGGGGAGGAGGTTACCGGGAAACCTGAATACTATAACGCCAATCTTATCAGGTGATTCAATTTCTATAAGAGAAATTTACAGGACATTTTAGCGCAGCACTTTTGAATAAATCTGTTTAGGATCACCCGGGCCATAGAAATCTTTCAGGCTTGCCTGTAATTCATAACCATTGCGCAAGTAAAAGGCTTCGGTCGAAGCATACAGAGGTCTTCCGGATGTATCTATCCATAGAATTTTACCTCCCTGCTTTCTGACATCCTCTTCAACAGCTTTTAACAACGCTGATCCCAGTTTTTTGTGCCGCGAAGCCTGATGTACAGCAATCCAGTAAAGATCCCAGGAATGCACCGAAAAGGAATCCTTTCCATAATTGGCAAAAGCAACCAGGCCATCCTCATCGGTGATCTTGAGCCAGTAATATCCGCTTTTTTTCATTCCCTCCGAGATTGTCTCATCGGCAATTTCAAGAGCTGTCTGTATCTCAAATTCATAAAAAAACTCTGAAGACCTCAGTATCCCTTCAATATATTTCCTGTCTTTCGCTGTTAATCCAGCAGATATTTCCGGCATCTCTTAAATATTTAAATCATTTATTACCCTTTTCAGAACTTCAGTAAAAGGAATTCCTGCCGCAATAGTCGCAGCAACAAGACCGCTATCGGGCGACAGGCAAGGATTTGCATTGACTTCAATTACATAAGGGTTATCATTTTTGTCGATTCTCATATCAACTCTTGCATATCCTTTCAAACCAAAAACATGCCAGCATTTCAGAGCTGAGGACATTATCCTGTCCCTGAGCAAATTGTTAAGCTTCTCACCCGGAAACTCCCTGATTGTATTCTCATATTCAAATGTACCCTCTTCCCATTTAGCCCTGAAATCTACAATCTTGGGCATATGACTTTCAAAATTATGAAATACCATTTCGGCAGGAGGCATAACTTCAGGTCCGTTTTCGCCGGGAAGAACGCTTATATTAAATTCCCTTCCGTCAATAAAATCCTCGATAATCCAGTGGGTATCTTTATAGGATTTGAGTTTCTCTTTGTATTCAGGAGTAAAGGTAAATACTGATTCACCGGTAATGCCTAAAGAACCATCCTCCCAGATTGGTTTAATAATGTAGGTGTTTCCGGGAATGAGCTTATCTGACTGAGATGGAAAATAGCCGCCGGGATTATTAATGCCTGCTTTTTTGAGAGTCTGACTTGTAAGAGCCTTGCTTGTGGTGATAAACATTGCCTCGACCGGATTTCCTGAATAGGGTATGGAATACATATTGAGAAGCGCCGGTATGAAATAGCATAACTCTCCTTTATTGTTGATGGATTCAACGAGGTTAAAAACAAAATCAGGTCTGTTTGCAGCCAGTTCGGCTACCTCGACCATAAAATTTACAGTAATGCCTTTTCTGTAAGTCTCTATCCCCAGCTCATTCAGATTCTTCTCGATATATTCCACCTGGTCAAGAACATCCAGTTCATCAGGCAGTGCGTTCTCAAGGGGTTGATTAAACAAAATACAGCATCTATTTCTGGTCATACAGTCAGATTGTGTCTTTTAATAGTCGATTTCATTATCATCTCCATCAGTGACTGATATTCGATTCCTGTCATCCTTGAAAGAATAGGCAGATCAGAATGGATCGGGTGCAGACCGGCAAGGGGATTGACTTCCATGAAACAGATCTTTCCGTTCCTGTCAGCTTTAACATCGACTCTTCCGGCATCGACAGCTCCAAGAGCTTTCCAGACATTTAGTGCAACTCTTTTGCATTCTTCTGAAAACTCTTTAGCCATCGGGATATATTTGCAGAACTCCTGGTAATTCTCCTTGAATTCAACTGAATAGGGAAGGTTATCCTTACACTCTATTTCCATTCCACCTATGGCTATTGATCCGTCACCGGCACCAATGATCCCTACAGTAAACTCTCTCCCGGGCAGATATTCTTCAACCAGCGCCGGCTGATCAAACCGCACCAGTATCCATTCTGCCATCTCTTTCAGTTCTTCCGGGGATTTTACCATACTTTTTTCATTAATACCTTTCCCGGTTCCTTCCGATACAGGTTTAATGAAGAGCGGATATTCCAGATTGCATTTTTTAATGTCGTCTTTTGTCGATATAAGCATTCCGGGACTAACCGGAACACCTGCTGCTGAAACTATAAGCCTTGTCAGGTATTTATTTAGTGATATGCCTAAAATTACCGGTCCGCTGAACACATATGGTATCTTATACTGATCGAGAATAGCGGGTACTACTGATTCACGTCCGTCACCATAAAGCCCTTCAGCAATATTAAATACGAGATCCCATTTCTTGCCTGCGGCAAGGGCTTCGATAAGCTGGAAACAATTACCAACCTGTTCCGTTTCAAACCCCATCTTCCGGAGTGATGCATCAATTGAATCAACAGTCTCCTGCTTGTCAAATTCAGCGGTATCCTCCATAGAATAACCACGGTCAATATACCATGACCGAAGGTCGTAGGTCAAACCAATCCTCATTTAAAAGTTATTTTTCGGGGTATTCGCACAGAACACCCTTATAGTTACGCAGTACAATCTTTTCACTGTTGTGTTCTACCACATAATTCGGAAGCAGGGGAATTTTTCCACCGCCGCCGGGGGCATCGACAACAAATGTCGGTACAGCATAACCACTTGTGAAACCTCTTAAACCTTTTATTATTTCAAGGCCCTTCTTAACCGTAGTCCGGAAATGGCCGGAGCCGGGAATCAGGTCACATTGATATAAATAATATGGTCGTACTCTGATCATCAGTAATTTATGCATAAGCTCCTTCATGACGGGGACATTATCATTTATGCCTTTAAGAAGAACCGTCTGGCTTCCCAGGGGTATACCCGCATCGGCAAGCTTTGTACATGCATTTGCACATTCTTCGGTTATTTCACTCGGATGTGAAAAATGCAGGCTGATGAAAAGAGGATGATATTTCCTGAGCATTTTAACCAGGTTATCAGTTACCCTCATCGGGAGAACTACAGGAATCCTGGTGCCAATACGGACTATCTCAACATGTTCGATGTTCCTGATACTGGAAAGTATGTATTCCAGGGTCTCATCATTAAGTGTCAGAGGATCACCTCCGCTGATTAGAACATCCCTTACTTCCTTATGGGCAGCTATATATGCGAATGCTTTTTCAAAATCCTGTCTTCCGAGCTTGTCAAGTTTTCCGACTGAGTGAGAACGGGTACAGTATCTGCAATAATTTGAACAAACCTGGGTCACTGTAAACAGTACCCTGTCGGGATACCTGTGAACGATACCTTTAACGGGAGAAAATGATTTCTCGTGCAAAGGATCGGACTGCTCCGTGCTGTGCTGAAGCAGCTCTTCAACGACAGGAATCACATTGCGCCTCAGAGGGTGCGAATAGCCTGTTTCGTGGATGAGTGAGGCAAAATACGGAGTTATCCTCATTGGAAGACGGCCCTTTAGATTATTAATAGCCATAATCTCCTTTTCGGATAATTTCATGATTTTCTTTAGCTCGTCAATACTTGTTATAGTATTCCGTAGTTGCCATTTCCAATCATTCCAGGAATCGATACTTGTCAGGGGGAAGTAGCGGTGCATGAACTCCGAACTTCGGTTGCTAACTGACTCAATTGGGATTTCGCTTTGCGAAAAAATCATGGTTTTCGCGCCAGGCTCTTCATCTGAAGAGCAACCCACGAGGCGGCTCTCACCGTGGAGTGCCGTAACCTCATTATTGTTAGCGTTCATAGCAGATGATGAAAAAATTCATCGTTCTTTTTAAGTTTAATTGGTTTTAAATTATTAATAGTTAAATAAATTTAATTGGTGCGAAAATATATATTCTATAAATACATTGTATCATCTGACCATCAGAAATATTAACATAGATATCATTTTATTAACAACCAATTTTTCATGGTCAAATTCATTGTCACTTATATTGCTGTTAATTAACGTATTACGCATATTACATTCTCTGTTCTTTCTGACGGGCTGATTGGTATTTTTTTGACTTCTCTTTTGCCGGCTCATCTTAAATTTTTCTATTTGTAAAAGCTGTTCTAAGTTTTTCTTTTAATTGAAAAATATTAGTGATGCTGAATTACAATAATGATGCCAGATCGTTTCAGATTATCCATTGTCATAAAAAAAAATAAAATATTTTTGTATTTCCTGAAAAACTGGCAGCGTATAAATCAATGGACCGTGATAATAGTCAATATAAAAAGCATTACGTCAGATCCTTTTTCAAAGATGTGAAGGAAGCTGTATCAGGTACCGAGCAGGATTTTACCGAAGGCAGACTGAGTCGTGCAATACTTTTATTATCAATACCTTCTGTCCTCGAGATGATTATGGAATCGATATTTGTCATTGTCGATATTTATTTCGTTTCAAAGCTCGGAGCCAATGCTGTTGCAACAGTTGGATTGACTGAATCGTTGATTACACTTGTATATGCAATTTCACTCGGACTTGCAACTGCCACTACATCCATGGTATCACGGCGTATTGGAGAAAAAAATCCTGATAAGGCATCGAGGACGGCTTTCCAGGCTATTCTTACGGGTGCAATTGTATCATTATTAATTGCTATACCTGGCTCTATATATTCAGGTAAGCTTCTCGATATAATGGGAGCATCTCCGGAAATAATAAGCAGCATGTCCGGATATACAAGGATCATGCTTGCAGGGAATATTGTAATCATGATGCTGTTTATAATAAATGCCATATTCCGTAGTGCCGGCGATGCGGCTATTGCAATGAGAGTTCTCTGGATCGGTAATATAATCAACATCATTCTTGATCCCTGCCTCATTTTCGGGATCGGGCCATTTCCGGAAATGGGAGTCACGGGTGCAGCTGTCGCAACAACTGCCGGAAGAGGCATTGCAGTCCTTTACCAGTTTTATCTTCTCTTTTACGGAAGAAAACGAATTCAGCTTTCCCGGCGTCACCTTGGTATAAATTTCAGGATTATTGCAAGGCTTATTAAAATCTCCATTGGCAGCATCGGGCAGAATCTTATCGGAACAACCAGCTGGATAGTACTGGTCAGAATTATATCCGTCTTCGGAAGTGAAATAGTGGCAGGTTATACAATAGCAATGAGAATTATCAGCTTCGTCTTACTGCCATCATGGGGAATAAGTAACGCGGCATCGACACTTGTAGGACAAAGTCTGGGTGCGAAAAAACCCGAAAGGGCCGAACGGTCTGTAATGATAACCGGCTGGGTGAATATGATTCTGCTCGGGATCGTCGGCCTGTTGATGGTTATCATTCCCGGACCATTTATCAGAATATTTATCCAGGATCCGGCTGTTGTTAAATCCGGAATAGATTGCCTCCGCATCGTGAGCATTGGTTTTATTGCCTATGGTTTTGGAATGGTACTTGTAAACTCATTTAACGGGGCAGGCGATACCACTACACCGCTGAAAATTAATATCGCAGCTTATTGGCTGATCGAGATTCCGCTTGCCTGGATACTTGCTATAAAGTCAGGACTGAATGAAAATGGTGTGTGCATCGCAATAGTCATTGCAGAATCGATTATGACTATTTCTGCTTACATAATATTCAGAAGAGGAAAATGGAAGCTGAAGGTAGTGTGATTCGATACTGTGCTCCGAATGCCGGATCCTTGTTTCATAATAATTTCTTATTTCCGGTCAATTAGTCATCATCATATCCTGAATCTCTTCTAAGTTTCTTAATGGCTCCATGTATCTTCTTCTTTTCGAGTCGTTTTGTTTCTGAGGCTTTTGTGGGAGAGGAGGCTCTTCTTGCAGTTTTCACTGTAAGTGCAGCAGCCATAATTTTAATTAATTTTTCTTCAGCTCTTTTCCTGTTCAGAAACTGAGTTCTTTCCGATTGAGAAACAACAATCAATTCACCGTCAGAGTTGATTTTGTTCTTAAGAGATGAAAGTATTCTCTCTTTTTCTTTCTGTGTCAGGAAGAAAGATTCAACTACATTTAGTCTTGCTTCAACTTTTGTATTGACCTTATTAACATTCTGACCTCCGGGTCCGCTGCTTCTCGATGTTGAGAATTTTATTTCCCCTGATGGGATCCTTGCTTTCAGTTCTTCTGCAATCATAAAAATATCTAAATAAAAAACAATGCTACTCCGCAAACGCTTATTATTGATCCGATTACTTCCGGAATGGTGACCTTCTGCTTATAAATTAATACACTAGGTATTATTATGAATACCGGGACAAGCGCCATAATCGTTGACGCAATGCCTGCTTCAGTGTATTTTACGGCAATCAGTGAAAATGAAACTCCGAGAAAAGGACCAAAAAAAGCGCCAAGGGACAGTGATTTCATTGCGGGCTTGTTATTTACTGCAGCCTTTATGCTGTTCCACCTTCCCATTATGGTAACGAGGAAAGAGAAACCTGCAATCCCTGCAATGACTCTTATCTGAGTGGCTGCAAAAGGATCATAATCTCTTAAACCGAATTTGCTTAAGACTAATCCAAGCGCTTGTCCGACAGCTCCACCGAAAGCATAAAGGATACCGATCGGGGCAAGTTTTAGTGATAACTTTTCACCTTTCCCTTTCCGGTTGAAAATAGCAATAACAATCCCTGAAAAAGTGAGTGTCATTCCAAGATAATGAAACAATGCCATCCTTTCCCCTAAAATGATCCAGCTGCTTAATGCAGTAATCGGCGGGACCAGGGTCATTATAAGCATAGAGAACCTGGACCCGATTATTGTATAAGATTTAAAAAGAAAGAGATCGCCGAAAACAAAGCCAACAAGTCCGGAAAGACCAAGCCATATCCAGTTTTCTGTGCTGGCATCAACTGGGATTAACATACCCCTGCGTATCAGGTTGAATATGCTCAGAAATGTAAAACCAATAACCAGCCTTAGAATATTGACTGCAATCGATCCTACTCTCCGGCTTGCTGATTCAAATGCAAGTGCAGTAATCGTCCAGAAAATTGCTGTCGCCAGGGCAGCAAATTCACCATAATGTTCATTGATGAATTCCATCAGAAACTAATTTTTCATTTGACCGGCCACTTCGGATTTTTGTACAATATAACTTTCACCTGAATTAACCTTAATTCCTTAATGATTTGCCAGTTTTCCTTAAGCTGCAGTAATTCATCATCAGAGAAATCGTTAAAGATATTTGAATAGAATATGTAATTATTGGCCAGCAAATTTTTTTCAGCAAATGACCCCATATTTCCGTTCAGTTCTAACCGGTCAATCACTCCTGTATTAGGAAATGAAGTTCCTGTTTCCTCCGGACTGATACCGTTTTTTTCCATGAAATCCATCATTTTTTTCCTCAAGGGAAAATACGGGATATATGCAAGCGTGGAATCCCATCCTTTGGCAATCCTGTCAGGATATACCCAGAAATTTCCGCTCAGCAGTCCAATGATCAGAAACCACGTAAAAAATTTTCGGGGAAAGTTCTCACCTGTAAAATTATAAAGGTAATAAAGGACCAGGAGAGCAAAGACAATATATACAGGCAGAAGATAACGGTGCCCTGACAGATTCCTGTGAAGAATAAATGAATGTGCTATTGAAAGGAATAGGGTGATTAAAATTATGGACAAGTAAACAGATGACTGCGGGAGCAATGGTCTCTGGCTGTAAAAGTGCCTGAGAATAAAGAAAGCAGTAATCCAGATAAATAAATGTCCGAAATCAATCAGCCGCCATCCAAGGATCAAAGAGTTGTAAACAGCCCCTTTAAAATCAACAGTTTCAAAAGAAGCATACCAGGGCATATCTTTGTGATACCCTATCCATCCTGTTTTATAATAGTGCCATCCAAGAAACAAACATGCAACCAGTAAAGCAGGGAAGTATGATACTATGATCCGGCGAAACGAAGAGAGTAAATTCCGGATGTTTATCTGTTGCTTTCCGCTATAAAGTCTGATTATCATATCTGCGCAGAATAATCCGGCAACACACATCATTCCCCTCATGCTTGAGAGTATTAATCCTGCCAGTGCAATGCCGTAATATATTCTTTTTCCCCCTGACATGTTATTCAAAGCCATCAGCAAGAAGAATACAAGCAGTACGTCAGGAGAAACAAGGGTACATTGCGCCAGCAGGGTAGGATCGAGCAGTAAAATTATCATTGCTGCTAATTGCCATTTCTCAGGAATATACTTCTTTGTAAGTCTGGATATCTGCCAGACAATTCCAAGTACAAAAGGGAGCATAGCAATGTGGCTTACAAACAGCGACCTGCCAAAGATTTTCCAAACCGCAGCTATATATATTCCCAGGGCGGGAATATTTCCACTGTCGATTTCGTTTGGCAGAATAATGCTCCGGAAATTATCATTAAAAAAGAAATCTGCATGCCAGGAGGCAAGCTGGATGGTATCCCAGAAGAATGGAAGGCTCGATGTTGTTATTACGAGAAGGGCATATGCCGGGTATACAAATATTTCCGGCATATGGTTCCGGACCAGAACCTTCATATTCTTTCCGGTTTTAAATTCTTATTCGGAATACTCAAATATATATTCACCGGATCCTGATTCAAAACGTACTGAATTATCGTCCTTTCGGATATCCGAAAAATTTGAATTATCTGTAATGACCTTACCGTTTTCGGTTATTTTGCCGGCATCATTCACTGGAAGAACAATAGTTGCAGTAGTGTTGGCAGGGATATTTACCCTTACAATAATTCTGTTTTCCTTTCTTTCCCATCCAGAGGCAACAGTACCATACGGGCTTTCAAAAGTTGCTTTTGAAAAGCTGAGTTTTTTTGCAGGATGAGGTTGAATCATGAGATTCTTATAGCCTGGTGTCATTGTCTCGATTCCTGCAGATACCCTGTACATCCAGTCACCTATTGCTCCATAGGCATAATGATTGAATGAATTCATACCTGCATCCTGGAAAGTGCTGTCAGTTTTCTGGCCATCCCATCTCTCCCAGATGGTCGTTGCACCCATTTTTACAGGATAAAGCCATGAAGGATATGTCTCCTGCAATAACAGATCATAGGCTACATCGGTATAACCGGCACTGGTAAGCTCATGACAGATATACACTGTGCCAAGGAACCCGGTCGAAAGATGATTCCGCCTGCTTTTTATATCTTCAACAAGAAATCTGGCAGCATTTTTTCTCAGGTCATCCGGCAGGAGATTAAATTTCAGAGCCAGGATGTATGATGTCTGTGAATTTGTTCCAACCCTTCCTGCAGGGGTAACATATTCATGTATAAATACATTTTTAATTTTATTGAAAAGGTCATTATAATATTTTTCATCATCAGTTTTACCAAGTTCTTTTGCTGCCTGAGAAAGCAGGGAAGCGGAGTATGCATAAAATGCGGTTGCAATAAAGTCAGGTTCTGTATATCCGTCAGCAGCTGTATGGTTTTCTACAGGCGGGTGATAAAATAACCAGTCACCATATTTGCTTCCGCCTTTCCACATATAGGTGTCTCCTGCTTTTTTGCGGATATATTCTACCCATGCTTTCATGCTTGGGTACTGATTATCAAGAAGTTTTTTATCGCCATAAACTGTAAACATTGTCCATGGCACTATAACCGCAACGTCACCCCAGCCTGCAGATGGAGTAGCGGATGTTGCATTCTGCCTGTTCAGTACATCTGGTATAACATCGGGAACTTCACCGCCTGGCTTCTGGTCGAGTGCAACATCTTTGAGCCATTTCGTAAAGAAAGCTGACACGTCAAAATTAAAGGCAGCCGTTCTGCTGAATGCCTGTGCATCGCCCGTCCATCCGAGGCGTTCATCTCTCTGGGGACAATCAGTCGGAACATCGACGAAGTTACCCTTCTGTCCCCAGGTAATGTTATGCTGAAGTTGATTAATGAGAGGATTAGAGCATTCAAATGTTCCTGTCGGCTGCATATCTGAATGTACAACCACTCCAGTTATATTATCAGCAGTAAGATCCCCCGGGAATCCTGTTACTTCAACAAATCTGAATCCCATGAATGTAAAACGGGGCTCATAAACTTCATTGCCGGTTCCGGCAAGAGTATATGTAAGCTGACATTTGGCAACCCTGAGGTTGGTCGTATAGAATTCGCCGTATTTGTCAAGAATTTCAGCGTGACGCAAAGTTACAACAGTTCCTTTCGGACCGTTAACCTTCAGCCTGATCCATCCTACCATATTCTGACCCATATCGACAAGAAGGCTTCCCTTCGGTGAACGAAAGACTTTTACCGGCTTGATTTCCTGGATTTTTTTTATCGGAACTCCTTCTGAGGCAATAAGATTATTGTGATAATTCCCGGTCTGAACATTTTTCCATTTCGAATCGTCATAACCCCAGAGATTCCAGCCAGAAAGCTTTTTAGTTGCATCATATGTCTCACCATTATATATATCATTCATCCTGATGGCACCATCATTATTGCATTTCCAGGTTGCATCAGTAGTTATAAGCGATTCGGTTCTGTCTGAATAGGTTATTTTAATCTGCATCAGGAGGCCCAGCCGTTTTCCGTAAATTGCCCAGTTATTTCCCCAACCAAGTGTCCCACGGTACCATCCGTCACCCAGAACGGCACCAACTGCATTCTTACCTTTAACAACCTGGTTTGTAACATCATAAACCTGGTACTGGAGTCTTTTCCCGTATGAAGTCCAACCCGGAGTAAGAACCTGATCACCTACTTTTTTCCCGTTAAGCTGAAGTTCATAAAAACCATGTGATGTGACATAGACTACAGCCCTGGTAATAGTTTTATAAACTAAAAACTCTTTCCGGAAGTGGGGTGAAGGAGAGTAGCGGTTAGTGTCCTCTTCCATTTCGATCCATACGGCTTTCCAGTCCGAAGGAGAAAGCAATCCCATTTCAAAATATGCAGTTTCGCTCCATTTTGATTCCCTTCCTTTATTATCCCATATCTTAACCTGCCAGAAATATCTCTGACCTGATTTAAGACCGGCGCCTTTAAATGTCTGTAAAACAGATTCGCTGCTGGTTGTTTTTCCGGATTGCCAGACTATTTTCCTGGCAGAAAATTTCTGATCTGTCGCGACCCGGATTGAATATGCTGTTTGCAGAATATTATTTCCTGAACCATAAATTTTCCATGAAAATCTGGGTTGCAGGATATCAATTCCGACTGGATTATTTTTATGTTCACAACTCAGGCCCTTCACTGAAATATCCTGTGAATAAACAGACCCGAATATGCAAATTAAAATGATCGATAACTTAAATGATTTCATAATATGAAGATTTAGAAGTTAAACTCAGGGTTATAAAAGTATGAATAAAAAAACAGAATAAAAGGCATTTCCTTTCATGAAAGTTTATAAATTGCGGATCAGTAAAAAAAATCAGATGAATCCATTAGCAGGTATATTATTAATCGCACTTGGCAGTATTGGTGCTGCAAGCTTTTATGTTCCTTTTAAGAAGGTAAAATCATGGGCCTGGGAATCGTACTGGATTTCCCAGGGTCTTTTTGCATGGATCATAATTCCATGGATCTTTGCCTTCATTTTCATTCCAAAGGGCGAACTGCTTCCTATTATCAGAGAAGCACCATCATCTGCAAAACTGATGGCTGTATTCTTCGGTGTTTTGTGGGGATTTGGAGGACTCACCTTTGGTTTGAGTCTTCGGTACCTGGGTGTTGCGCTTGGACAAAGTATAGCATTAGGTCTTTGTGCCGCCTTCGGAACCCTTCTCCCGCCAATCATAGCCGGGGAAAATCTTCTCTCATCAACTGCAGGGGTATTGACTATAACAGGTGTTGCTATTACAGTTGCCGGAATTATTATTATAGGCTATGCCGGATCACTTAAGAGCAAAGACATGACTGAAGAGGAGAAGAAGGCGGCAGTTAAGGAATTTGCTTTGAAAAAAGGTATCTTAATAGCGATCTTCGCAGGTGTAATGAGTGCCTGCTTTAACTTTGGGTTTGAAGCCGGAAAACCAATTGAGAACATTGCCCTTGCACATGGCACAAATCCTCTCTTCCAAAAGAATACGTCGCTTATTTTTATTCTTCTGGGCGGATTTATCACAAATCTTGTTTATTGCGGTTTTCTTAATATAAAGAACAAAACTTATAAGGATTATTTTTCAGTATCCGGAAGTGTGCTTCTGAATAACCTGTTCTTTACTTTTCTTGCCGGTCTCCTCTGGTTCCTCCAGTTCCATTTTTATGGAATGGGATCAAGCAAATTGCCTGCCGGAATGGCAGTATTCGGATGGAGCATTTTAATGGCATTGAATATTGCCATAAGTAATATCTGGGGGATTTTGCTGAATGAATGGAAAGGTGCAAAAAGGAAAACTATTGTCATTCTTCTGGTCGGGATAGTGGTTCTGATCCTCTCTACCTTTATAGTAAAACTTGGTTAACCTTAATCGATATGACAAAAAGATTCGGCTTTAAGATGAAAATGTATCCTGGTTTCAAGGAAGAATACAGAAAACGCCATAGTGAGATTTGGCCCGAGCTGGTCAGACTGTTAAAAGAGGAAGGAATAGGCAACTATTCAATCTTTCTCGATGAAGAAACCAATACCCTGTTTGCTTACCAGGAACAGTCGGGAAGGGCCTCGTCCCAGGATCTTGGAACAACTGATGTTGTTAAGAAATGGTGGAAATATATGGCGGATATTATGGAAACAAATCCGGATAATTCTCCGATATCCATACCGTTGGAACAGGTATTTTACATGGAATAGTCCCTTCCCCCATTGAGGGGGACCAGGGGGGTGTAAATAATAAGAACAAGATCATCAAATATTTAATAATTATAAAAATGAAAAAAGCAGATATTGAAAAGTCGTATAAGGTTGCAAAAGAACAATATGCAGCGCTGGAGGTCGACACCGATAAAGTACTGACAGACTTGAATAAAATAAAGATCAGTCTTCATTGCTGGCAGACTGATGATGTTGGCGGTTTCGAAAAACCGGGGGCTAAACTTGGAGGTGGTGGCATCCAGGCTACAGGCAACTTCCCGGGTAAGGCTCAGACAATCCAACAAATGCGTGATGACCTTGATAAAGTAATGGCGCTTATTCCGGGAGAACAGCGACTTAATCTCCATGCCATTTATGGCGAGTTCGGAGGTAAGGTTGTTGACCGAGATAAAATAGAGGTGAAGCATTTTCAGGGCTGGATCAACTGGGCAAAAAAAAGAAAGATAGGTATGGACTTCAACTGTACATGCTTTTCTCATCCTTATGCTGATGATGGATTTACGCTTTCTAGCAAGAGTGAAAAAATCAGAAAATTCTGGGTTGAACATACAAAAAGATGCCGCGCAATAGCCGCTGAAATGGGCAAACAGCTCGGAACCGCGTCAGTTCATAACATTTGGATACCGGATGGTTCAAAAGATACTCCTGTAGACAGGAATACTCTGCGTAAGCTTCTTAAAAAATCGCTTGACGAAATTTTCGCAGTGAAATATCCAAAGAAATATCTGAAAGATTCAGTTGAAAGTAAACTTTTTGGTATGGGCCTGGAATCAATGACAGTCGGATCTCATGATTTTTACCTTGGCTATGCTGCTAAAAACAATATAATGATCACTCTGGATAACGGGCATTTCCATCCTACAGAACAGGTAGGGGATAAAATTTCGTCGTGCCTGCAGAGTGTTGATGAATTACTTCTTCACCTCACAAGAGGAGTAAGGTGGGACAGCGACCATGTTGTTACCTTCAATGATGAAATATCCCTGATTGCTCAGGAAATTGTTAGGGCTAAAGCTCTGGGCAGGGTAAATATCGGTCTCGATTATTTTGATGCAAGTCTCAACAGGATAGGTGCATATGTCGTTGGGGCGAGAGCTGTACAGCTTGCATTTTTGTTTGCTCTTCTTGAACCATTTAAAACTCTGGTCAGGTTCGAGGAAGAGGGCAGAAACTTCGAAAGGCTTGCAATGCTCGAATTGCTTAAAACGAAACCTTTTGGTGCAGTATGGGACTACTATTGCCTGATCAATAATGTTCCGGTAGGACAGGATTATATAGAGAATATCAGAGATTACGAGAATGATGTACTGATAAGAAGATGAAAGAGAGGATTATAGCAATTTTTGATATCGGGAAAACAAATAAGAAGATTCTTCTTTTTGATTTCAACCTCAATATAGTTTCAGAAACAGAAGAACGGTTTCCTGAAATTACTGACGACGATGGTTTTGCATGTGATGATATCGAAAAAATTGAAAAATGGATATCAGAGTCAGTCAGAAATCTTGTTCATTCCGATAAATACGATCTGGTTGCTGTAAACTTTGCGACATATGGTGCAACTCTGGCATATCTTGGAAAAGACGGCAAGAGACTGACACCTGTATATAATTACCTTAAACCAATTGACGATAAGATACCTGAAAAGATTTACAGGAAAAATGGCGGTCAGGATGAATTCAGCAGAAGAACCGCAACACCTGCACTTGGAATGCTCAATTCGGGCATGCAGGCCCTATGGCTCAAAGATTCCAAACCCGGGACCTTTGCTAAGGTCAGCACCATCCTTCATTTTCCGCAATACCTTTCATACCTGCTTTCCGGAAAGATCTATTCAGAGCATACTTCTATCGGTTGCCATACTGCTCTCTGGGATTTTGATAACATGATTTACCACCGGTGGACAAAAGAAGAAGGACTTAATCTTCCTGAACCATCCGATGTAAGCACTGTTAATGAAATTGAAATTGACGGAAAGAAACTGTTTGTCGGAATTGGCATTCATGACAGCTCTTCATCTCTTGCACCTTATTTTACCGGAAGTGAAGGCAAATTTCTTCTTATGTCGACCGGTACCTGGTGTATAAACATGAATCCATTCAATACTGAAAGATTGACCGTAGAACAACTTGATCGTGACTGCCTGTGTTATATGAGTATAACAAAACAACCTGTCAAATCTTCGCGCCTGTTTCTCGGTCATCTGCATGAAGTTGCACTTGACAAGCTTAATGACCATTTCAGAACTTCCGGTGACTATTACAAAACCATAAAACCTGATAACAAGTTAATTGAAAAATCACGGAAGAAATACTGGGAGAAGAGGTTTTTCTTTGAGTCTTTGCCATTTTCCAGAAAGCTAAAGGAAAAATATGATTTCTTTGAATTCAAAACTTTTGAAGAAGGATATCATCAGCTCATGGTTGAGCTGACAGAACTCACAGTTGAGGCTATTGACCTTGTTCTTCCTGCTGATAATGACATAGAGAATATTTACATCACAGGGGGCTTCTCAAAGAATCCGCTTTTACTGAATCTTATTTCCAGGGCATATTCTATGAAGAATGTTTATACTTCTGAAATTAATAATGCTACTGCTCTTGGAGCTGCACTTGTCATTCTTGGTTCAGTGAATCCTGCGGTAAAACCCGCTCTGAATCTCGGTCTGACCAAATTACAGATATGAACTATACCAGGTTATCAACAGCACTTTTTGTCGTTTTACTCTTTATGGTTTCGTGCGTAAAGAAGAGCCGGTATCCTGAATTGAACCTCTCAATAAATGAACTGATGCCGGTAAATACAAGTATAGTGGCTGATCAGAACGGAGAATTTGATGACTGGATTGAAATCTATAACAGATCATCTTTACCTGTCGACCTTTCCGGATTTTACCTTACCGATAACAAGAATAACCTTAAAAAATGGAAAATGCCATCAGGAACTTTAATATCCGGAAATAAATTTCTGATAATATGGGCTGATGGTGATACACTTCAGAACGGTCTTCATACAAATTTCAAGCTCTCATCAGCAGGGGAGAAGCTCCTTTTTTTAAATTCGGATCAGCTTATTATAGATGAAGTCAGATATCCGGCACAGTCCCTTCAAATTTCATTCTCCAGGAACCCTGACGGAACAGGTTCCTTTATTTGGCAGACTCCTACATTCAACGCTTCCAATGAAACAAATTAATAACTCTTAAATCTATTAATTATGGTACAAGGACAAAAATTAGCAGCACTGATTTGTGTGATATTGTTATTCCTAAGTCCTGCACTGCTGTCAGGTCAGGAAATAAGCACCCCGCCAAAAGTAAAAACTGTTGTTGTCTGGCAGGAGAAATATAATAACCTCGTTTCCAAAAAGGTAAAAGATACGGAAACCACTTATGATTTACATGGAAATATCCTTGAAGATATCCAGTATGTGGAAGGAAAAGTTGATAAACATTTCCAGTATCAGTATGATTCAGACAATAATAAGATAAAGGAAATAGAATTTAATGCTGCAGGTAAAGTGGCTGAATCCAGTGAGTATAAATATGACAAAGGCCTCAGGATAGAGAAAAAAGTATATGATTCCGGAGGCAAGCTTAAATCAAAAAAGACATACGTCTATACTACTTATTAGTATATGTTACTTTCCGGTATTCAACCTTTGTTAAATATTTTTAATCCTGTCAGCCTGGAGGAGATGGACAGTGTCAGGCTTATGGATCGTACTGACACGAAGTTCCTTTTGCCGGTTGGGTTGTTACCCGTCTTGCTTGAAAATCTTTCAGAGAGCTATAAAATTCTGGACATAGGCCAGCAACGATCCTTTCCATATAACACCCGATATCTGGATACATCTGAATTTTTATTCTATAATCAGCATGTCACAGGCAAACTTGCCAGGCATAAGGTCAGATGCAGAAGATATGAAGATACCGGAGATGAGTTTCTCGAAATTAAAACAAAGACCAATAAAGGCAGAACCAAAAAATGGCGCACCGCGAACGATTTTAACAGTGATTATTTTAATGGAGAAGTATCTTTATTCATTAAAAAGTACATTCCATACTGCTTATCACCCCTGCGGCCTGTCCTTAAAAATAAATTCATCAGGATTACTCTGGCAGGTATCAACACAAGGGAAAGAATTACTTTCGACTATAACATCAGCTTTTCAACAATGAACGGACAATCTGTCGAGATTCCCTTCCTGGCAATAGCTGAACGAAAAAGTGAAAGACTTTCCGGTCAGACACCATTTATAATTTCTGCCAGGAAAATCGGAATACGTCCGAACAGTTTCAGTAAATACTGTGTCGGTAGTGTTCTGCTGATGGATATGCCGCATAAAAACATCTTAAAGCCTACAATACTCTTACTAAATAAGATTGAAAATGGATATTCTTAACTTAGTTTCTCCTGAAAAAATTAAATGGGGAAGCCTTGAAATCATTGATTTCGCCAGCTTTTTTGAGCTCGTTGGGAGATTTGCATTAAACCTGATTGTAATCCTGATCCTTGTCAGATGGCTTTACTATACAACTGCACGACGGAAGGATTATCTTTTTACCTATATACTTATTTCCTGCGTGGTATTTCTATTGTGTTATCTCCTTGCAAGTGTTAAACTTCAGATAGGATTTGCTTTGGGACTTTTTGCGATTTTCGGAATAATCAGGTACAGGACAGATGCCATGCCGATCAAGGAAATGACTTACCTTTTTATTATTATCGCTGTATCAGTGATCAATGCTCTTGCAGATACCGAGTCAAGTGTTGCTGACATACTGTTTACAAATGTTGCTATAGTTGCAATAACATATGCATTGGAAAAGACATTTCTCCTCAAACACGAATCATCCAAGATAATCAACTATGAAAAGCTTAACCTGATAAAGCCTGAGAACTATAATGATCTTATCAGGGATTTACAGGAAAGGACCGGAATCATGAAAATTAAAAGAATTGAAATAGGTAAAATAGATCTTCTTAAAGACACATGTCTTTTGACTATTTTTTATGAAGATACCGGGAATAAAATAGTTGTTTCAGGTCATTCCGGAAATAATGTCAGAGATGATGACGATGAGGGCTAAAGGTATTTTCGCAGGATTGCTTTTTCTGTTTCTTGTACCTTCAGCATTAAGTCAGAATAAAGATTTCGGAATCTGGTACAATGCAAATCTAAAATATGATCTGTTAAAGAAACTTGAGCTTGATGTTTCCGCTGTTGTCAGAACGAACAAAAATGCATCAGTCATAGACCAGGGATTTCTTGAAACAGGGCTGGAATACAAATTCAATGATTATTTTTCAGCCGGAGGAGCTTACAGGTTTGCAGAAAAGCTTGAACAGGATTCAAAATATCATCCGGAACATAAGCTATTCCTGGATTTTAAGAGCAAAATTAACGTGGCACAATTTACATTTTCCGGCCGCCTTAGATTTCAGACAAGAATAAAAACATATTATGTGTATGTTGAAGACAAGATTCCTGACTATACCACAAGGATCAAATTAAAAGCAATATACCGTACTCCGAATTTTCCGGTTGATCCCTATTTTTATGCAGAATTATTCTTCCCGGTGTTTACTGATGCAGGCAGGACAATTGAGAAAAACCGGTTTTCAGCAGGAATAGAATACAACTTATCCAAGAAACATTCATTTGAAGCTGAATATATTTTCCAGCGTGATTATCTGCCAAATATCGATGATATCAATATTATTTCGATCAATTATAACCTTAAGTTCTGAAAAACAGGGTAATACACATCTGTTTCTATCGTACTAATAGAGTCTTTCACCAAGAGCTTCCTTCAGTCTGTATATACTTGCCGCATAATCTATCCTTGCCTTTAACAGCATCAGCCGGCTTTCGGAAACAGCCGTATCCGCATCAAGAAGTTCCATGTTAGTAATAATTCCTGACTGAAAGCTTGTCTCAGCAAGTGCATAAGCTTTGAGAGCTTGCTCCAGTTGAAGTTCAAACTGGTTTATTTTCTGAATTGCACTTTTCAGATAAGCCTCAGCTTCTTTTACTTCTGAAGTAATGCTCCTTTTTGCATTTTCAGTCTCATATCTTAATGTGTTTATTGCCGATTCTGCCTGGAGCAGGTTATATTTTGTCTTGCTTCCATCAAAGAGGGGAACTGAAATTCCCACTCCGAGTGCATAATTTGGCCTCACCTGGTTCAGATTGGGGACAAAACCATTTTTAGCACCTCCGGTTGCCATGAAGCTTATAATTGGTTTGTTCAGGGATTTAACAAGTTCATATCTCAGACCTGCAAGGCTCGATTTTTCGTGGCTCATCGCAATCTCATCACGGTTTTGATATGCAAAACTTATAAGGGAATCTCCCGAAATTACAGGTGCGCTGACATAAAGTTCCTCTTTTACTACCGGAGTACTTTTTTCATCATTTCCGAGGAGGCTGTTTAAATATGATTGCTGAATGGTCTGAGATGAAATAAGGTCGACTTTCTGACTCTCCACGGAAGATATTTTAACTTTAGTTGAAAGCAACTGGTAATCAGTTGCTGAACCAGTCGATTTCATTGTTTCGATATATTTAAGATGGGCATTGAGAGTCAAGAGCTCTTCATCCTTTATTTTAATAGCTTCCTGAAGGAATGCCAGAGTATAAAAGTTACTGACTGCAGCCATTGCCATCTTTTGCTTTACCTGTTTAAGTGCCTGTTCTCCCAGCAGCTTGTTTCCATTTTCAATGCTCAGATTCTGCCGCGTCCTTCCAAAATCATAAATTACCTGCCTGTAATTAACCGATGCCGAGTAGCTGTTTTCAGGAAATAACTGAATGGTCCCCAGTGATGGAATTGTCAGTTTTATTACCGGTCCCTGGTTTGAGAAGTTAGCTGTCATGTCAATCACAGGATAGTACCCGGTTTTTGCCAGACCAATTCTGGCATCGGCATTGATCAGAGCCTCTTCTGCACTCTTTACGGTAGGATGATTTTTAATAATTGCCTCTATGACACCTTTCAATGAAAGCGAATCAACAAATGAACCCGGCGTAAAATTCAGGTTTTCCTGACTTTTGATCTTTCCTGAAAAGAGAATAAGCAATGCAGGAATAAGGATTATTGCTCTGAGTTTTAATAAATTATTCATGTGCAGGAATGATTTCGGTTTTTGATTTTTTAGTATGCAGAAAAATGATAGGTATTCCGCCAATCAGCGTAATAATGCCGGCCAGAAGAAAATCATCGTTGATTCCCTGTATATATGCCTGTTTATTAAGATTGGAAAGCAAAATAGACTGCCCCTGCCTGATTGCGTCGGAAGGAGAACTTCCGTCATCATGCTGTAAATGAAACCTGATTTTTTCTGTCGTCTGATGGAATACTTCGGATGTGGCACTAATGGAGCTGCCGTATTGCTGTGCATGATAATTAACCCGCGTAGTAAGGAGAGTTGCAAGCAGTGCAACTCCCAGACTGCCGCCCAGCTGTCTGATCGAATTGGTTATACCGGAAGCCTGAGCCATCTTATCACGCGGTATTTCGAGAAGCGTTACAGTACTCAGTGATGTGAATAATAATCCCATAGCTAATCCGCGGATATAAAGGGAAATCATGATTGAATGCAATTCACTGAGAAATGAGAGCCTTGAATTCAGATAAAAACTAAAAGCCATAAGTATTACTCCGGCCATACCAGGATATTTGGGATTTAATTTGTCGGATATTCTTCCGGAAATAGGGGCAACTGTACCCTGAATTATACCTACAGGAAGGAAAACAGATCCTGCTTGTAATGCAGTGTAACCCATTGAATTCTGCAAATAAACCGGCATAAGAAATGTACTCCCGAACATCCCGATGCTAAAGAAGATCATTATAATATTTCCAAGTCCGAAATTGTGGTTCTTAAGTAGCCGTAAGTCAATGAGCGGATCCTTAACAGTCAGCTCAGCTACAATAAATACAGCCAATGCAATTATGGCAATTGAAGCGCAAAACAGTATATAGGGAGCATGCCATCCAGCAGAATTTGTTGCAGTATTCCCTTCAGATAAAGTAAAAAGAGTCAAAGGAAGGAAAATCGTTACTGAAAGGAATCCCGCCAGATCAAATCTTCTGATTTCCTGACTCTTATATTCAGACTGGATTATTATGGTGAATATCATGGCAAGAATTCCGATCGGGATATTTATATCAAATATGAGCTGCCAGTTAAAATTGTCAACAAGGAAACCTCCAATTAATGGTCCGAAGGATACGGATGCGGCAGCTGAAATAGCCCAGAATCCCAATGCAATTCCTCTTTGCTTCAATGGGAATTCACGGGTTATTATAGCCATGCCAAGAGGCTGTATTATGCCCCCACCCAGGCCCTGTAATACCCTCGATGTTATCAGCATATTTTCGTTTGTTGACAAACCGCAGAACATTGATCCCGAAGTAAAAAGAAGTAATCCGATGAAATACAATTTTTTATAGCCGTATCTGTCCGCCAGCCAGCCGGATGTCGGCAACATTACAGCCATAGCAAGCATGTAAGCTGTAATGATCCATTCAGCTTTATCAAGCCCTATCCCGAAGGAGGCCATGATCTTCGGGAGTCCGACATTCACAACTGTAGCATCAAGCACAGCCATGAAAGTCCCAACCATTATGTTTGCGAGCAGAAACCATTTATAAGATTTATGCCGGGGATGAAAAACTGAATCTGGTTTTCTTACCAGATTACGCATGCTATGGAATGGTGTTCTCCGCTTGTCCATCATTTATTCCTGGTTATTCTTACAACAGCAGACATGCCTGATAAAATGTTATAAGAATTTAATCCTTTTCCACCGCTGACGCTGTCAATTGATATCCTCACAGGGATCCTCTGAGTTACTTTTGTGAAGTTACCGGAGGCATTATTTGCAGGTATCAGAGAAAAAACTGAAGCGGTGCTGGAACCTGTAAGGAATATCTTCCCGAAGAATTTAACTTCAGGGAATGCATCAATTGTGAATTTTACAGCTTTACCATCAGATATCTCTGAGATCTTTGTTTCCTCAAGATATGCAACCACCCATTTATTTTTATTATTGGTCAGGGTAAACACTGACTGGCCTGGCTGAATTATATCTCCGGGCAATAGCCATCTTCTTGCTATGATCCCCTCTGAAGGAGAGTAAAGCTTTGTGTTCTTCAGCTGGGTTTCAATAACCTTTATCTGCGCATCAGCAGTCATTACAGCCGCTGAAGCGGAATTTATCTGCGAACGTGAAACTGAAAGCAGGGCCTTTGAAGCATCAACCTGTGCCGCACTTGCTTCACTGGTTTTTTTGATATGATCAAATTGTTCTTCAGTAATGACCCCTCCCGTGGATTGCTTCCCGGCTCTTTCAAGATCTTCAGAAGCCCGCTCAAAATTTATTTCAATTACTTTAAGACTCTTCTCATCAGAACTGTATTTAATCACTGCCTGGTTTTTATTTGCCAGGGCCTGTGCTCTTAAAGCAATTGCCTGATTCTTTTGTGCAATGAGATCGGAGCTGTCAATCTCTGCAAGAAGCATTCCCTTCTGAACATTGTCACCTTCATCAACATGAATTGCTGAGATCCTTCCGAGTATTTTAGAGCTGATGGTTATGTTATCTGCATCTACATGAGCATCATCAGTGGAAATATATCTTGAATAGTCTCTGTACCAGTACCATAAACCTGTCAGTACTGCTAAAATCACTATTCCGAGCGGTAAAAAAACTCTTAATCTTTTTTTGTTTGAATTCTCTTTCATTTAAATTATAATTGCATGCATGAATTTACCTGGTTTTGAACCAGGAATGCATTTATAACAACCACTCTGACCAATTTGTTTAACTGGTCAGGTCTTTGTTAATAATTACCCGTATATTTTACAGAAGAAACCTTACGTTAACAAGATATTTTACATAGTTTTGATCGCATAATCTTGCGAATTCCTTAATCTTCAATTCACTTAAAAATGAAAAAAACTGCTATCCTCCTGACAATAATAATTCTTAACATATTTGCAGCTGACGTTTCAGCCCAGGTGAAACCTGAACGTCAATGGCCGGCTTACCGCGGATATTTGTCATCCGGAGTGCTCGATAACGCCAACTTGCCTGATTCGCTTGATCCGGATAAAATGATCAATATCAGGTGGAAGATTGATATGCCAGGTCTTGGACTTTCAAGCCCGGTTATCTGGGGCGACAGGTTGTTTATTACTACTGCGATAAGCAAGGAGGACAATGCAGGTTATAAACCTGGAATGTATGGCAATGTGGAACCTGTAAAAGACTCTTCAGTTCATGAGTGGAAAGTTATCTGCCTGAATAAACTGACAGGAAAGAAAATGTGGGAGCAGACTTCCCATATTGGTATTCCCGCTATGAAACGTCACCCAAAATCGACTCATGCAAACACCTCTGTTGCAACTGATGGCAATTATGTAGTGGCTTTTTTCGGTTCTGAAGGCCTCTATTGTTATAATATGAATGGTAAACTCCAATGGCAGAAGAGCTTTGGCGTGCTTAAATCTGTTTTTTTTATAATGAAAAATGCTGAATGGGAATTCGCCAGCTCCCCGATTATATATAACGGTGTCCTTATAATTCAATGTGATGTGCTTGAAAACTCATTTTTGGCTGCATATGATGTCAGAACCGGAAAAGAGTTATGGAAAACGCCAAGGAATGACTACCCCGGATGGTGTACTCCGAACATTTATCAGAACAATGGTAAAACATTTGTGGTTGTTAATGGCTTCAGACATATAGGCGGATATGATTTCACCACAGGAAAGGAGGTTTGGAACATGTCCGGCGGTGGCGATATTCCTATTCCCACGCCAGTTATTGGAAACAACCTCATTTATCTTAACAGCGCTCATGGCAAATACTCTCCGATAATTGCTGTGCAGACCAATGCAACAGGAAATATTACCCTGAAAGACAAGGAGACTTCAAACGAGTACGTGAAATGGAGCCTTCCACAAGGAGGATCCTATATGCATTCCTTGCTTCTGTACAATAACCGTTTGTACAATGTAAACTGGAACGGAACTGTAGTCTGCCTCGATCCGGAATCAGGAAAAGAGATATTCAGAGGGAAAATTGGAAAGGCAAAAAGCTTTATTGCTTCTCCGGTTGCTTCAGACGGGAAAATATATATTGTCGACGAAGACGGAACCATCTATATAATCCGCGATGGAGATTCATTTGAAGTGCTTAACGAGATCCCGCTTAAGGATATCTGCATGACGGCCCCCTCTATAACTGACGGAATGATATATTTCAGGACACAAAAATATCTTTTTGCAGTAGGGAAAAAGTAATTTTCTCTTTTCTCAGTTCCGGGATAAGATTATCCTTCTCCTATTTTGAGCGGTTTTTAGCCCTATAAAAACATAACTATTTGATAAGAAGATTCCTCGCTGACACTCGGAATGACAATTTATTATTTTACAGGGGGTGGGGAAAGAAGTGGCGATTCGTTGAAAAATATCGAAAGAGTTCAAAATAAAGTTTGCGAATCGCCACTTCTTTCCCACTATACCTCACAATCTCGCCCTGTCATTCCGAGCGTTAGCGAGGAATCTCCTGATTTTTTGTAATTTGGTCTTCATAATAGATGTCATTAATAATCTGTTAGTTAAATGAGGACTCAGGTATATTATTTTATATCTTGACAAATACACATCATAATGTTCTTTATACCGGAGTTACTAATGACTTAGAGAGAAGGTGTTATGAACATAAACAAAAGAAAATATTTACTCTTTTCTCAGTTCCGAGATAAGATTTTCCTTCTTTACCTGGTTTACTGATATTAAAAGGGTAAATAAACCTATTGCAAAGGTCAATACCAGCATTATTAATAAAAGGGTCCAGGGTAAATCACTGCCGCTTTTAATTGAAGGCCAGCTTGCGCTCAATGCTGATGCCAAACCTGTAAAAAGACCCCAGGCAAGTATAATTATATGATCTTTCAGAAGCAGTTTTTTGATCCTCCGGGCAGTGTAACCGGCAGCAGTCATCAAAGCAAATTCACGTTTCCTTGAATTAAAGTTTCTGATAAGTATAAACCCCAGTCCTGCGGCACCCAGAATAAGACCCAGTGCACCCAGCATCATAAAAACATCTATGTATGTATTTGTCACCTGGAAAAATGATGCAAGCTTTTCCCTGGTAGGTTCAACTGAAATTCCATACTCTGATAATCTTTCATTTATTGCGTTGGTATATAGATCAGATTTTAGTTTGTCACCATCCACAAGAAAAACTGAACTTCCTCCGGCTGATGGAAAATACCTTTCAAAACTTTTCTCTCCTATGAGCAGGTAACCCTGAAAAAGTGATGACTTCAAACCTGCACCTATTATTATGTTAAGAGGCTGTCCGTTTTCGGCCAGGTATTTTAAAGTATCCCCTGTTTTAATCTTCAATCCCCACTGAAGAACAGTCTGATCGGCTATACCATATATTATATAGTCTGCGGGCGACTCATTAAGAAGATTCCAGGGATTGATATCCTTAGCCTCTTTTACCCGGGTTGAGAAGGAAAATGATCCCTTATCTATGAATGCTCCCGGGTCAATTCCAAGAATCGGAGGTGAAGTAACATGACTTATATTCAAACAGCTGGCATCATCGCCCCGGAGTCTTTTAGCCTGGACAAAGCTTATTTCTTTAAATTCTTTTTCATCAAAACCAAAAGCTGCCCTCCCTTCCTGGCTATTAAGGTTCTCCCTGACCGGAACTGCTGACTCTGTCCAGAGCAGATACCCCCCTGTGCCTCCTGCCCGCTGAAGCATCTTGTCTGTTATAACCTGCCTGTTACTTCCTGTAATTATTACTGCAAAAATGCCGGCAGCGAGAAATATTGCAGGGGTCACAGCATGTGATGGATAACTGGCATAATAAAAGCGTGAATAGTTCATCCTGCCGGTTCCCGTCCGGAATGATTTCCCGATGTAATATTGCCGTAACGCCAATACCATAGCAATAAGCAATAAGGAACCACCGGCAAACGCCAATATGGTAGCATAGTTCCTGAATATTACAGAAAGAACCAGTATAAAAGCAGCAATTAAAAATGATACACTGAGAAATATTAAATTCTGACGGGAAGCATGAGTTTTAAAAATGCCTGCCGGACTGCCGGCAAGACCGGAGAGAAACGATTTCAACCTTATCCGGACCAGCAATGTTGAGATGAAAATTGTAGTAATAAACCCAACTAACAAAGGAATAATGCTTAATCCGGGTGAGAGAGCGTTGGTTTGCACGGCCCCTTCCCATACACTATTAAGAGCTTTAATAATCAGAACATCAACTAAATACCCAAGAAATAATCCTGTTATTGATCCGACAAGCGAAATAAAAAGTGTCTCATAAAACACAAGTAAGAATACTTTCCTGTTGCTGAATCCGAGTGCATGATAAGTCTTTATCTGATCCTTTCTGGAATCGAGAAACAGGGATAGACTCATTGATAATAAAATTATGCACGATAGTATAATAAAGATGCTCAGACTGAGGAAGAGCATTCCAAAATCAACTCCATCTGATGCTGCTTTTCTGTTTTTAGTCCTGAGATCTGAAATTGTCAATCCGCTCTTTGCCGGATCAAGGTTCCCTGACAATCTTTTCACAATCGCGGATGTATTCAGGCCTGAAGGGAATCTCAGTGCTGTTGCAGGACCAAAATTGTTGCCCCAGAGTCTCTTCCCTGTTTCATAGCTTATGAATGCCTTAGGAGTGCCCCTGTATCTGTTCCAGTATGCTTCATCTTTTTTCCTGATCCTGTCCATTTTTACAGGTACTCCTGCGTCCCAGCCAGAACATGTTGCACTTCCTGAAATTCCGGGGAAATCAGGCATAAGAGTTGAATCAGAATATAGGAAGTCGTTTTCAGCAATACTTTTTATCACAAAACTGCAGCTTTTTTCCTGAAGCCTCTTACCTGTACCGGGATTGAACCATTCCATCTTAAGGGTATCAGCAGTTTTTGCTTCAAGATCTTCAGCAAGCCACCTGTTTATTATAATTTCATCTTCACCGATTTCACTGTAAAGTGTGGTGGGAAGCGCAGATACAAATGAATAAGGCGTTGTTTTTGTTTTAACTAGGAATGAATTTGCCAGGTATGTAATTACCGGGGAGGATGACGGAATGAGCCGGATTATCTCCTCAGTAATTGCACTGTCTATAAATATTCTTTCAGAAATTATTTCTGCCTCTCCGGTCCGCGGAGATATCCTTACAGACAATCCTAAATCGCCAGGAATAATCACATCACTTAGAATTCTGAATAGGGAAGGAGAGTCATACCCCTTATTGCTACTGATCAACAGCCTGTTAGCTTTGGATTGTTTCGCCTTATCATCCGCCAGATCTTCAGGGTTTACAAAAATGTTCAACTGGTCTGCCTGGCTGGTTCCGAGTGAGAAGTTTCCGGCCTCTTGTCCTGAAAGGATAGCGGCTACTCTTAATACTTTTGATCCTGTTGCCGCTTCAGAAGGCGCAAAAGGAGCGCTGGAGGGAAATGGTGTGATCTTTTCAAAATGAAGAATTACTTCATCACCGGTTTTCAGTTCGAGCTTTCGCGATAAGCTTTTGTTTATATAGATTGAACCCTTCTCAATACCCGGAACTGCAGATCCCTGGAACGGGAAGAAATCGCTTTTGACCCCGTATATATTTGTATTCAGCGCTGTTGCTCCGGTACTGAAGTTCTGGCAGTAACCGCGGGTCTCAATAACTGCCACAGATTTTGCACCGCTCTTTGCAGTGAACCGGTCGGCCAATGATGCATCAAAATATCTCACCCCTGAACTGATCAGGAAATCAGCATTGCCAAGTTTTTCTGAAAGTGTCCTGTCAAGGCTGCGCCGAACAGAGTGACCTGTAAGTAGTGAGCCGCTTATGATAGCAGCAAGTATTGAAATAATTATTACCTGGTAAATAGTCTCTTTCCGGTAATGAATGAGAGACCTGAAAGCTATTTTAACCAGGGCTTGCTTCATGATTTATTAAGCTTTCCGTTTTCGAGCCTTAGATGAGATTTCATTTTTGAAGCCAGCATATCTGAGTGAGTAGCCGCTATCAATGTGATACCAAAATCCTTATTCAATTCCACAAGAAGGTCACCTAAAAGATCCGCATTCCTGGTGTCAAGTGATCCGGTAGGCTCATCAGCAAGAAGGATTGACGGCCTGTTTATAAGAGCTCTTACAAGTGTAGCCCGTTGTGCTTCACCTCCTGATATATGAAATGGATACTTGTCTGCTAAAGATGCAATTCCGGTTTTTTCCATCAGGATAACCACATATTTTACTTTTTCTTCATATTCTGTTTCTGAGATTTCGGATGCAAAAAGCGGCAGCATAATATTTTCTCTTACTGTGAGATATGGCAGAAGAAGATGATCCTGGAAGACAAAACCAATATTTTTATTCCTGTAGTATGCTGATTCATCCGCATTTAAACTGAGAAGCGATTTTCCCTGATAAATAACATCACCGGAATCGGGACGGTCGAGAGAACCGATTATATTCAGAAGTGTCGTTTTGCCTGAACCTGAAGGACCTGTAATTGCTATTGACTCACCCTCCTTCACATCAAGTTTAAGGTTATCGAGAACCATTCCACGCTGAGGAAATGATTTTGAAATATCTGTCAATATTAGCATATGGCAGGAAGTGTAAAAAGTACATTATTTCTTATTCATCAGGTTATAGACCCGCGATAATCCCTGTGACATTTTATCAAGCGACAGGAGGCTGCATACCCTTTCCTTTCCGGTTTTGCCGAGGTCAGTTCTGAGATTTACGTTTGTCAGAATTCTGATAATTGTCTTTGACAGTTCATCAACAGTATCCGGTGAATATATTAAGCCACCGCCTGTCATTTCAACTATTTCAGGGAAGGCCCCCGTTGCAGGCTGTACAACCGGAATGCCGGAACAATTAGCTTCAAGGATATATAATCCGTATCCATCATATTTACGGACCGGGACACTTATAACATCCACATCATTAAAGAATTCCATTTTTCCGGCGCCCTGGAATCCGGGGTATATTTTTACGCTTTTCTGTAAGCCGTGATCCCTGATCTTCTTTATCTGAAGGGAAAGAAAAGGTTTATCATCGCCGGTATAACCGCCGCATACATTCAGGGTAAGTCCGGGAATCAGATCCTTTGTCTTCAGGTCGATAAAGGCATCAACCAGCTTATCAAAGCCGTTAGGATAGCTGATACGGCTGAAATAGCCTATTGCCGGGGGTCGTTGAAGAACTGTCGGAGCTGCTCCAACTTCAGGATCATACCCAAGGGGTACCACATGAATATTATCTCCCTTTAATCCTGTCTTTCTGATGAACAGATCTTTATAATAATTGCTTGGAGTGACAAAACTGTCAACATAAACAGCTTCGCGTGCAATCAACTCCCATGCTTTTGAACGATAAGGTTCTTTCATTTCATCTATCCAGTCATCTTCGTTCAGCAGAGAGCATACAACCTTTATGTCGACTCTTTTTTTCAGCTGCCGTGCAAGTCCCAGAATAAGTGCGTTTGATAAATGGATGATATCTGGCTTCCCATTACTTAAAAGGTATTTCACAAGCCTGTTAACTTCTTTCTTGCGGAAAGCATTGTCGCCTTCAATCATGTTTAGTGTAAGCTGTTCAAAACCTTCCGTTCGTGTTGTACCCGCCTGCCTGGCGGCCATTTTAAGAAATAAAGAAGAATCGAAGAATTTATCAAGAAATGCAGGCATATTCCTCAGGAATCCGACCTTATCCCTCAGAAACATTGAAATAGCACCGAAGAAGACTTTCCTGTCGAATCCGGTGTCTATTCCTGAATTGTCGGGGGGAAGATATAATGGTATAGCCGAGGCATTTATACCCGGAACTTTGCGTATAGCTTTCAGGTAGAGCATATCACGATAGCAATTACCGCAGTAAAATGATCCTCCTGAACCCGTTATAAGATATACTATTCTCATTTCATTTTAATTCCAAATGCCAGTAATCTTCCATCTTCGGTAAGAACATAAAATCTGTCTTTAGTCACTGCAGGAGAGCTGCTTATTGGAGATCCTGCATTAAAACTCCAGAGCTTTTTGCCATCCTTCAATCTGACCACATAAATATTCCCGTCATTGCTTCCGAACAGCACTTTTTCCGGAGAAACCACTGCGGAACCTGTTATCGTGCCATTCGTTCTGAATTTCCAGTTAAGCTTCCCATCCGTGAAATTGTAACAATAGAGATACTTATTCTCATTTCCGATGACAACTGAATTGTTCCCTATAGCCGGAATCGCCATAATTGCACCTGAAGTCTCACCTGCGGGTATCTTCCAGGCAATTTTCCTTGAAACCAGGTCAACACAGTAAAGGTTGCCATCATAATCACCCAGGCAGGCTTTCTGTTCGGAAAGGGCAGGAGAGCCGGCAATATAAACACCAATCTCCAGGGTATCTTTCTCCTTCCCGGTTAAGGGGTCAGCAATCCTCAGAACTCCATCACATCCTCCGAATACTATATTGTTATTTGCCACGGCAGGGGTTCCGTTCAGATAGTTATTCGTTTCAAGCTTCCACAATAGTTTACCTGAAACAGGGTCGACACAATGGAGAAAATAGTCATAACTTCCGAAAATGATCCCGGATTTTTTACCTGATATCCAGGCATTTGCGGATCCTGCTATCTGGCTGTCAGAATGATAAATCCAGGTAATTTTACCGGAATTTTTATCTATTGCCCTGAGGTTCCCGTCTGATGCACCTATAATTACTTTATCGGTGTAAACAAGGGGGGCTGCTTCAAGAGTGGTGCCAGCTTCGAATTTCCATTTCACCTTCCCGTCAATTCCGGATGCTGTCAGCGTTCCTTTTTCGTTTCCGAAAAATATCAGGGCATCACTTACCACGGGCGATGACCTGGTTCTCACTCCCGTCGACAGACTCCACAGGAGAACCGGTGATTCAGGTAATTCAAAACCTGTATACCCGGTCAGATCACTGTTCCCGCGAAAAACAGGCCAGTCAGATCCGGGAGTCTGTGCTCCTGAAATCACGGATACCCACAGGAGAATTAATATATTGATGAGATACCTCATAAAACAAAATTATTTAAAATGGCTCAAAGCACCGGTAGGGCATACCTCAATACACATATCAGCTTTTGTTGCCATTGTACTTTCAAAATCTTCTGTAAGCGGTTCAGAAATAATTGACACAAACCCTCTGTCAATGAAGCAGAGAGCCGGTTCATCCTTACTATCTTCACAAATCCTTACACAAAGACCGCATTTAATACACTTTGCATTTTCAAAAATCAGGCCGGTTTTATAATTGATCTTCTTCCTTATCGATGCGTTAATCAATTTCCCCACGGGATCTTTCACTGAAAATTGTTCCGCAAGATCCCTGAGCTTACAATTATCAGCCGCCCTGCAATCACAATGCATGCAACTTTCAGCTTCAGCTCCGGCAGAAATAAAATTTGATATTTCCCTGTTTCTGTTTTCTAATCCGGCAGACTCTTTCAGCCATTCATTTAATTCATTTTCTTCAAGTCTCCCGATACGTGAAGAAAACCGTTTTTTCAATATTGTCTGATTAGATTCAATGTTCTTAATACTTTGATCTGTTGCGTTTTTACCCTGCTTATCTTTATTGATACTCTTAGAGACGAAAAGTTGAATATTTCTAATTGAAACAGGCTGATCAATTTTTTTTCTGCGGCATGCGTTTTCGCAATAACCCGGACAGCTGGTACATTTAATTTCCACTGAATCCAGGTCTGCCAATGATAATTCAAGTGCTCCTTTTATATTGCCGGAGGAAAGTAACCTGTTCATTTCAGGAATGTTATATCCTCCGGGACATACAACCCTGCAGGGTGCTTCACATTCAGCCCTGTGCTCTGAAAGAAGTAATTCAAGAGCTTTCTTTCGCAGTCCGGTCACCTCCTTACCGGATGCATCAATGTCCATACCATCCTCAGCAATTGCTGTACATGATGGTATATCTGTCTTTCTTATTGTCTTTTACGATACAAACCATGCATGACGACCAGGGTTCAACTCCATCCCTTTGGCAAAGCGTCGGGATCATGATCCCGGCTTTTTCCGCAATATTCAGGAGTGTCTGATTACCATCAGCATCTATTTCAATATTATCAATTCTCAGCTTCATCTTT
>CAWGUN010000003.1:0-163034 GCA_963825935.1 uncultured Bacteroidales bacterium
GTAAACAGACCGCTGACAAGCCTGGATGATGGAAAGAAAAATTTAAACGGTACCAGATTCCGTAACCAGATAAATAAGGTTGCTAATGCCATTCAGGAGATTATTTCGGGATTGAAAACAGATTCATTGGATACATTTACTGAACGAGATGAGGGATTTCTGACAGATAATAAACCAGCTGAACAGGAAAATTCTATTGCAGTGCTGCCATTTACTGACATGAGCCCGGCGAAAGATCAGGATTATTTTTGTGACGGTGTAACAGAGGAAATTATAAATGCACTGGTACATATTAAAAATTTTAAAGTTATTGCCCGTACTTCTGCTTTTGCATTCAAGAATAAGCAGATAGATGTACGTGAAATAGGACGGAAACTTAATGTTGAAACATTACTTGAAGGCAGTATCCGGAAAGATGGGAATCGTCTGCGGATAATGGCACAGCTGATTAAAGTTGCAGATGGTTCCCACATCTGGTCGGAACGTTACGATCGTGATATGAAAGATGTATTTGCCGTACAGGATGAAATATCTATGGCAATCCTGGATAACCTGAAAGTTAAACTTTTGGGAGAAAAAAAAGCAATGATTACGAAACGGCATACTGAGAATCTTGAAGCTTATAACCTGTATTTGAAAGGTACTTATTGCTGGCAAATGTTAACAGCTGAAGGGTATAAAAAAGCTGCAGAATATTTTGAACAGGCACTCCAAAAGGATCCGGAATATGCCCTTGTTTATGTCGGATTGGCTGCAATCAACAATGTCAGCACAACTTTTGGAAATGTTCCACCAGACGAAGCTTATCCCAAAGCAAATGAGTATATAAATAAAGCCCTGAAAATCGACAATACTCTTGCTGAAGCTTATTCTATTCTTGGTCATATTAATACATTTTATTATTGGAACTGGATGGAGGCAGAACGGAATTTTAAGCATGCTCTTCAGATAAATCCAAACTCATCGCTGATTCATATATATTATTCTTTTTTGTTGACATGCACCGGACGTCACGAGGAAGCTATTTCTGAAGCAAAACGAGCCCAGGAGCTTGATCCTCTTTCAAGCTATATTAACACAGAACTAGCCCTTGCATATTCTTATGATGGACAGTATGACAAGGCGATAGAAGAATATCAGATGACACTGACAATCAATCCGAATTATTTCTATGTACATCTAATGCTTGGGAACGCTTACTATGCAAAAGGAATGATCAGGGAGGCAATTGCTGAAATAGAGGAGGCAGTTGATCTTTCAGATGGTAATCCATTCGCGACAGCAGCTCTTGTTTGTGGTTACTATCTAATTGGGAAAAAAGAACAGGCAAAACGACTATTTGATAGTTTAATGAAAAAGTCAGAATCTGAGTATGTTCCTCCAGCATCTTTTTATATGATATTTAGTTTCCGGGGAGAAGAAGAAAAGGCATTGGAATGGTTAAAGAAAGCCTGTACAGACCATGACACATTTCTCCCCTGGCTCAGAGCCAGTCGTATTTATATTCCTGAAGGTTCCAGGTATATGGCACTGCTCAGGGAAGCAGGTCTGTGATTCTAATATTATCGAGGATACTCTGAATTTCGTGGCGTCGGGCTTTCAGATCATTTATTAAAGGCTTATTTGTAATTGATTTTATTGTGAACCGGAGTGTTCGGAATCTTTCCCAGAAAATTTCCTGGTAAAACAATACAAGATATCCGGCCAGCGGTACCAGCAGCCCGAGCAGAAAACCCGTCCATCCGCCTAAAATACCCGCGAGAATAAGAAGAACAGGAAAATAGATAAGGTAGAGGACTGTACCTGAACCTATATAAACCGAGCTGTAGAACCTGGGATCTTTGATCAGTTTATCACATATATATCCGGGTAAAATAAAAGGAATCAGATTGCTGATGTATCCGGCAAGAAAAACAGGAGATCCGACAATAACAGCAAGATATCTTAACATCCCCCAGTCAAGCTTCCTTGCCACATTTTCATCTCTCAGCTTGCTCGATATGAGCATTTCGGCATATGCTTTAACTTTCTCTTTTAGCTTTTCTGTTTCCTCTGGTGAAGTGTTTGCCAGATAATTGATCTTGTCAGCAAGATTCTTTTCCAGTATTCTCCGGTCATCAGTATCAAATCTCCATTGAAAGAAAGGAAGAACCAGGTTATGCCGTTCCATTATAAGGAGTTGTTCTGCAAGCCCGTCATTCTTTGGATCTTCAATTATTATCACCTCTTTCCGCAAACTGGTGTCACATTTTTCATTAAAGGCAAGCAGTGCTTTTGCAGGGTGTGCCTGGTAAACATCCTTAAGTTCCATAATGCTGAAGGGATCAGAAAAGTTTATCATAACCTCCTTGCGGAACTTTGTAGGATAAGTGTAATTGATCCCGACAGGAACAATATTTACATCAATACCAAATTTTTCTTCAGCCCCGAAAGCCAGTCTTGCCGTACCTTTTCTGAGCCTCTGAAGGCGCTTTTCCTGGACGCACATCCCTTCCGAGAACATTATAAAATTTCCGTTCCTGCGTAATACTTCATAAATACCGGTGAATGCTTCGAGATTCTTATGAACATTTTCAAAACCCTCCTCGATCCTGTAGACAGGGGATACATTCAGCTCACGAAGGCAAAACCTGGCGAACGGTTTCCTGAACATATCAGCTCTCATAGTGAAATGAATGGGCTGGGGAAGATAAGATCCGACAAGAACTCCGTCCATGAAAGAATTCTGATGATTGCCGACAAAAAGAAGAGGTTTTTCAAGCGGTACTTTCTTTAGATTTGAATAAAAAATACGTCTGAAAAACACCCTGAAAGTAAACGGTGGAACAATATATTTCAAAAATCTGGAAAACATTTAAATAAGCACTATTTTACCCTTTTCTTAAACAAACTTAATAATAAAAACCGACTGAAAATATAGGTATTAAGTCTTATTCTTGAACAGCATGAAATAATTCAGAGATCAGACTGGAAATTTCTGCCGGCAATTGAAGGAAAGTTGTTACAGATCAATATGTTAATTTAAGTTACTGTCGCAGTAAGGATTGTTTTATTTGCTTGAGAGTTAATTTTTGTTAATTTTATCGTCTCAAACCTACCTGATCTTCTTTGCATGGATCTTACACAAAGGATTCGCGACAAAATGATGAAAGAACGCCTTATGTTCGTTTACAGAGGCGTTGTTACATATGAAAATTCCGTTCCACTTCTGTTACTCCTCGAGAAAGAGATGGAGAACTCTGAATTTGGATTTATTGGCAGGAAGAGACTATTTATGTTTGTGCTTGAAAGCCTGCAGAATGTTTCAAGGCACAGTGATAGTGATGAACATACCAGAATGTCGCTGGTAGTATATTCCAAGGTGAATGGAGGTTATACCGTTACAACAGGGAATGTTATTTCAACTTCAAACATTGATGATCTCAAAAAGCGCCTTGATGAAATAAACCACCTGCAAACCGGAGAGATCAGGGAGGTTTACAGGCAGATGTTAAGCAATTCCGAATTCAGCAGTAAAGGAGGCGCCGGGCTCGGACTTATCGAAATGGCAAAGAAAACAGGAAACAAGCTCGATTATGATTTCGAGCAACTTGATGACGAAAATTCCTATTATATACTGAGTAAAACCGTTGATTCAGAAGGAGTCGGAGTGCATTATGGAAATGCTGAAAAACCTTTCAAGGGCAAAGAAATAGCTCAGCTCGAAAGACTGATGGCTGAAAATGATATTTATCTTATGTGGTCAGGCCATATCACACCAGACGTTGGAAAGGAGGTTATTTCTTTTACGGAAACAAAACTTAATGAAGATGATACTGAATCAAATATGCGAAAAAGAGTTTTCAGTATCCTTGTCGAAATACTTGAAAATGTTGCAAAACATAGTCCCGGTCGTGAAGCAGCAGAAAAATATGGAATGCCGGTTGCGATGATCAGATTTGAAAATAATACATATTTTCTTTCAACCGGTAACCTTATTAATAATGAGAATATAGATCATCTGAAGGGAAAGCTTGATACAATAAATCAATTTGATAAACCCGGACTCAAGGAGCTGTTCCGGAAATCGCTTTCGGGGCAGAGTGTAAGTTCTACCAGTACAGGCAATATGGGGCTCATTGAAATAGCCAGAAAATCAGGAAGAAAGCTGATTTACGAATTCGACAGGATCAATGATCAATATTCATATTATACCATTACTGTTACAGTCGAAGAAATGAGGAATTAATCCGCATTATTCAGTATAAGGTTTTCTCCGTCCCATACAGCGTAACTACTGTGTTTTATCCAGTCGCCAAGGAAAATTACCTCGCCTCCATTCTTAATCTTATAAGCCATAGCAAGATGCCTGTGGCCGAAAATAAAATAATCAATTTTTTCAGCAGTTGAAACAAAGTAGGCATATCTTATCAGATCTTCCTTTTCTTCACCCAGGAATTCCGTTGAGATCCCTTTTCCAAGCCGTGAATTCAGAGACCATCTGTGTCCAATACCGACCCCTATCGATGGGTGCAGGACGGAATAGAGAAATTGGAGAGGTTTATTACGAAAGATCTTCAGCAGTACCTGATAACCTTTATCCGTTGTACCAAGCCCTTCTCCATGAGCCAGATGGAACTTTTTACCATTGAAAGAAGTGGTTAAAGGTTCAGTATGAATTATTATACCACACTCTTCTGATAGATAATTACCAATCCACATATCATGATTCCCGGTAAAGAAATGGACAGGTACACCGGAATCCGTTATTGATGCAATTGTCCCCAGGAACCTGGTAAATCCACGCGGAACTACATACTTATATTCCCACCAGAAATCAAAAATATCTCCAATAAGATATATTTCTTTTGCCTCCGGAACAATTTTGTTAAACCATGCAACAATTTTCTTTTCACGGTCGAGCGGAGGCGATCCTGCTTTTAATCCGAGATGAAAATCGGATGCGAAATATATTTTCCCCGGGGATTCCAAATCTGATATCAGTTAAATAACTGGTTAAGTTTGATCTGCAGGGCTTTGCCATGCAGGTTCGATGCAATAATATCGCCTTTTGGATCGATAAGATAATTAGCCGGCAGGGTTTTTACATTATAGAGTCTTGCATTCTTCTGATCTTCCGGATTTTCTTCCCTCGTACTGATCCATGGTAGCTCGTCGAACTTTACAGCAGCTTTCCATGTCGACTCATCCTTATCCAGGTTTATCTGGTAAATCTCAAAGCCTTTCCTGTAAAACATTTTGTAATATTCTTTTAACTGGAGGTTCTCGATAATACAATCCTTTACTTCTGCAGACCAGAAAGCAAGAAGCACATATTTACCTTTCAGGGATGAGAGTGCAATTCTTTTTCCATTAATATCGGGCAACTTAGGGTCAAGTGTCGTCGGAGGAATGTTACTTGTAAGTTGCTCCAGTCGCCGGGCATAAAACTGATTCATTTCTTTTTCAAAATCACTTACCAGCGCCTTCGTATGCTTTGAGTCAGGATAGTGAACCTTTAACGAATCTGACACTATTTTCAGATATTGAAGATCGCGTGATTCATAGAGAACATAAACCTGGTCGTTTATTTTCTGGTAAAGTGCCTTAATGGAAGCAAGTGAGTTAATATTCTTTATAATGAACTCAATGTTAAATTTGCGCTGTTGTTTAAGGAGGTTCAGGTACTCCTGTTCAAGGAGTGGTCCTCTGGTTTGAAAATCCGGTTCTTTAGATGCAATTCCATAAATTGTATTCAGAGAATCGACACGGCTCCTTGTCTGGAGAAGTTTGAGATCAAGCGTCTGCACAAGTTCAGAGCCTTCTGACCCTGATACTGTATAATTATTGTAGAGATTTTCACTATTGAAAATAAGTTTTATCTTTTCACCTGGTTCAACCAGAAGATTTACAAAATCAGTTTCAGAGTAGCCAACCTCGTAAAAATCTGTTTCTGTTGCTTTAATTCTGAACCTGAAAATACCTTTACTGCTGATTTTTGATGAATCAATCAGGACAGGGGTGTCTATATCAACCTTACTGATATAGATATATTTATGCTTATTATCTTTCAGAGAACCATCAACAGTGAAAACATGGTTGTTTTTGCACCCGGCTGCAATTACTACCGGTATTAGCAGTGCCAGATATCTTTTCATAAAGAGAGAAGTTAAAATGCCGGTTTTTTGCATGTGTTTATTAATTATTAAATAATTCACCCAGTTTTTTAAGTAACATATCACCTCTGAGATTCGAGGCTATTATCCGGCCTTCCTTATCAAGAAGAAAATTAGTTGGAATGGCTTCAATTTTATAAAGCGGAACAACAACTGAACTCCAGTATCTAATATCGCTTACATGAATCCATTTCTCAAGATGATCATCTTCAATGCCTTTCACCCACGCTTCCCTCGTTTTATCGAGAGAGACCTGGTAAATCTGAAATCCTCTGCTGTGGTAAATATTATACGCATTGACAAGGTTTGGATTTTCCTGCCTGCATGGATAACACCATGATGCCCAGAAATCAAGTAAAACCACATTCCCTCTTGTTGATGACAGTTTAATTATATTACCCTGAGGATCAGGAAGAGCTATTTCCGGAGCTTCTGCCTCCTGGATGGATAACGGAGAAACGAGATCCCTCGCATCGGATCTTGAAATCAGCTCCCGAACCTCTTTGTGCAATGATTTAACAGGTTCATAATCAGGATATAGATGCAATAAGGCAGAATCGACTTTTATATAATATTTAAGATCCCTTTCAGGGTTAAGTACTGATTCTCCGGGTGCTACCTGCTGGTACAATGCAACAAGGCTTATGAGCGAGTTCAGGTTATCATTAATATACTTTTTGGTATAAGAATTAATATCGTTCAGATAAGTCTGTGCCATACTATCAAGACGATCCATGACAAGGTTTAGGCCCGGGGAACCAAGATTCTGCCTGTAAATTTCAGAGAGCCCGGAAAGTTTTTTTATGGTTTCCTGAAGTTTCCTGTTATATCCGATCATAAGCTCAGTACCCTTCGATCCGGTGATATAAGAAGGAAAATTCAATGAATCGAAATCGGCATTCAATTCGATATTCTGTCCTGGTTCAAGGAGCATCATCAGGAAACTGGTCTGGTTTGCCCTCAGAAGGTAAAAAGAAGGGGATTCTGTTTGCCTGGTAAAGGAAAAAACACCGTCATCTGAAAGTAAAATGGAATCGACAGGAACTAATTTTTCTGACCTTAGTTCATCGAGATAGAGATAATCTCCGGATGTTGGATTTGAAAGTTTGCCTTTAACCTCAATATTGTTATTTTTGCAACCTGTAACTGTCAATAAAGCAAAAAGAAACATTAAAGGAATTTTATTCATCAGGAACTATATTAATTGATGGTTATTAAATTTTATTGATTTGCAAAGTTATTCTTTTTTTTTACCGGCAGATTAACGGTAAAAATTAATAATTATTTTGCCCCTGAAAGAGTGGTTTGCAATGTTTAAATTTTTTTGTTATCTTAAAGGGTTTTTAATGTCAGACAAAACAGTAATTATATGAGTTACATTAAGTTCGAAAAGGGTCAGATCGTAAATCTTGAATTTTCGCTGGTACGGGAAATCCTGAGGACGAACAGGGCAGGATCCTACGCATCAACTACTATCGTGGAATGTAACACCCGGAAATATCATGGATTACTCATTTGCCCTGTGGATGAGCTTGGTGGCGGCAGATATGTCTTACTTTCGGCTCTCGACGTAACGGTGATCAACGATGATAAGAGTTTCAATATTGGCATTCGAAAATATAAGGGTGATTATTTCAGTCCGAAAGGTCATAAATATATTGAGGACTTTGAAACAGAAAGCATTCCGATGCGGATATTCAGGGTCGGAAATGTTTTGCTTAAGATGGAGAGACTTCTGGTACATTATGAGGAACAGTTACTTATGAGGTACACTATTCTTGATGCTTCGGAACCGATGAAGCTTCAGGTCCGCCCGTTTCTGGCATTTCGGAGCATTCACGAGCTTACCCATGCAAACCTGTACGCAAACACAAAAATAGATGTCATCGAAAACGGGATAAAATCAAAAATGTATGAAGGATTCCCGTATTTGCACATGCAGTTTTCAACAAAAGCCGAATTTGTTCATGTACCCGACTGGTACAGGGGAGTAGAATACCTTGAAGAACAAAAGAGAGGGTATGATTACTCTGAAGATCTTTTTACCCCCGGATTCTTTGAGCTGGAAGCAAAAAAAGGGGACAGTTTTGTTTTCTCAGCTTCTACGCATGAGGAAAAGCCATCAGGATTTAAAGCTAAATTTACTAAAACCGTTGCGGGGAAAATACCTCGGGACAGCTTTATAAACTGTCTGAAGAATGCAGCACAGCAATTTGTAGAAAAAAGGGGAGGTGATACACTGATTATAGCAGGTTATCCATGGTTCGGATCGTGGGGGAGAGACACATTTATTTCTCTGCCCGGCATTGCACTGGCACGCCACGGCCTTTCTCTTTTCCGCGAAGTGCTCGATACCCAGGTTAACCGGATGAAAGATGGATTGTTTCCGAATATGGGCCTCGGAGGTCATTATGCTTTTAATTCAATTGATGCACCCTTATGGTTTTTCTGGGCGCTTCAGCAATACCTCGCAATTGGAGGAACTGATTGCTGGGAACGCTATGGAGAAGCAGCAAAATCTGTTCTGAATGCGTATAAAAACGGCACAGCCTACAATATCCGCATGAGAGAAAACGGCCTCGTCTATGCAACCGCTCCCGGGAAATCGCTTACATGGATGGATGCAGTGGTAAATGGTGTTCCGGTTACTCCCAGGGGAGGTTATGCAGTTGAAATTAATGCTCTCTGGTATAATGCAATCTGCTTTGCTCTTGAAATGGCAATAGCCGGAAAGGATAAAAATTTCAAAAAAGAGTATGAAAATTTGCCCGGGCTGATCAAAAAATCTTTCATTGAGCTATTCTGGAATGAAAAATCAGGTTACCTGGCTGATTATGTTAATGATGAAGAAGGCAAAAACTATTTCGTAAGGCCAAATATGGTTATTGCTGCTTCTCTGCCATATACAATGCTTGATAAGGATCAGATGAAGAAAATTCTTGATGTTGCAGATAAAGAGCTTGTTACACCAAGAGGATTAAGAACTCTGTCACCGGGGAATAAATTATATAAGGGAAATTATGTTGGCAACCAGGAAGAAAGGGATAAAGCATATCACCAGGGGACGGTCTGGCCATGGCTTTATGGTCCTTTCTGTGAAGGTTGGCTTAAGGTCTACGGGAAGCAGGGTGTCCAGAAAGTAAAGAAACTTATATTCGGCCTTGAAGAAGTAATGGGTGAGCACGGAATAAGCACTCTGTCGGAAATTCACGACGGAGATCCACCTCATGCACCACGCGGAGCAATTTCTCAGGCATGGAGTGTTGGAGAAGTTCTGAGAATAATTGATCTGCTTGAAAAGAATTATTCAGATTTATAATATGGGTAGGATATGCGTGTGTTAATGTTTGGATGGGAGTTTCCGCCCCATATTTCGGGCGGATTAGGTACTGCCAGCTATGGTCTGACAAAAGGTATGGCAACCCTGGATGACCTGGAGGTGATCTTCGTTGTACCCAGAGCCTGGGGCGATGAAGACCAGAGTGTGGTCCGGCTTATTGGCGCTAATAAAGTTAATATTGCTTATAAAAAGATTTATTATAAAGGAACGAGAACACCTATTGAAAAAATTGAAATATCTTCTAAAATTGTTCCATATACCGATCCGGAGGATTTCTGGAAAGTGATAGGATCAGAAATTACCGGTCACCGGCTTTTTGTTCAGACTAATAATAAAGGAATGATCGATTTTTCAGGCAGGTACGACAGAAACCTTCTTGATGAGATCTATAAATATTCAGTTGTTGCATCTGTTATTGCTGAAGAAAATGAATTTGATATAATACATGCACACGACTGGCTTGCATATCCTGCAGGAATTGCAGCGATGGAGATCTCCGGCAAACCTCTTGTTATTCACGTTCATGCAACAGACTTTGACAGAAGCGGTGGCAATGTCAATCCTGATGTTTACCGTATTGAAAAGAACGGCATGGATGCAGCTTCTAAAATAATCACCGTAAGCAACCTTACCAGGGATATTGTTATAAACAAATACAATATTAATCCCGATAAGGTAGAAACAGTATATAATGCTGTGGAACAGGTAAATATCTCAGATGATATTACAGTTAATAAGGGTTTTGATGAAAAGGTAGTTACATTTCTCGGAAGGATCACGCTTCAGAAAGGTCCGGATTATTTTATTGAAGCAGCCAATAAGGTCCTGAAAGTAATGAATAATGTAAGGTTTGTAATGGCAGGTTCGGGTGATATGATGGAAAGAATGATTCGACGGGCAGCCTTCCTCAAAATAACAGACCGTTTCCATTTTACAGGATTTCTAAAAGGAAGAGATGTATTTACTATGCTGGCAATGAGCGATGTATATATTATGCCCTCAGTCTCGGAACCATTTGGCATATCACCTTTGGAAGCAATGCAGTCGAACGTACCGGTAATCATAAGTAAGCAGTCAGGGGTTGCCGAAATTCTCACCCATGCTGTTAAAGCCGACTTCTGGGATATTGATGCTATTGCGGATGCTATTTATGGCATTCTCAATTATCCGGCCTTGTCCAATATGTTCATTAAAAACGGGAAAGAAGAGGTAGTAAGACTGAAATGGGATAATTCAGCTCAGCATGTAAGGGATATCTATGAAAGAGTTATTTGGCATAAATAGTATTAAGATATGAGTGCAACAGGTAAAAAAGCAATATGCTTTTATTTTCAGGTTCATCAGCCGTTCCGGCTAAAGCGATACAGGTTCTTTGACCTGGGGCATGATCATTATTATTATGATGATTTCTCGAATGAATCTATTTTGAAAAAAGTGGCAGAGAAATGTTATATCCCTGCCAATAAAATTATTCTTGATCTTATTCAGAAAAATAAGGGGAAGTTTAAAGTGACTTTCTCTCTTTCGGGAATTGTTATTAATCAGTTCCGGCTTTATGCCCCGGAAGTGCTTGAATCTTTCAAACAGCTGGCTGATACCGGGATGGTCGAATTTCTTGCTGAAACCGATTCCCACTCACTTTCATCGCTTAAAAGCAGAAGTCAGTTTGAACAACAGGTTGAACTTCACCGGGAAATGATAAAGAACTTCCTTGGTGTTGAAACTACATCATTCCGTAATACTGAATTGATTTATTCTGATATTATAGGATCATGGGTTGCTGATATGGGATTCAAATCGATGTTAACTGAAGGGGCAAAGCATGTGCTTGGCTGGAAGAGCCCTAACTATCTGTACTGCAATGCCATAAATCCGAGGCTTAAAATTCTTCTGAGAAACTTTGTTCTGAGCGACGATATAGCTTTCAGGTTCTCTAACAAGCAGTGGAGTGCATGGCCATTGACTGCCGACAAATATGCTTCATGGCTTAATAAGCTTGCACCAAAAAGTGAGCTTATCAATATCTTTCTCGATTATGAAACATTCGGTGAGCATAACTGGAAAGAGACCGGGATACTTGATTTTCTAAAATATCTTCCCGGTGCTATTCTGAAGAAAACACCGTTTAAGTTTATGACACCTTCTGAAATTGCAGATACGTTGCAGCCTGTATCGGCTATTAGTGTCCCATCGCCCATTTCCTGGGCCGACGAGGAACGCGATATTACTGCATGGCTGGGTAACGAATTGCAGGTTGCCGCCACTGATAAGCTTTATCAGTTATCTGACAAGGTAAAACAGTGCAATGATCCACAGATGAATAAAGACTGGGAATACCTTCAGTCAAGTGATCATTTTTATTACATGGCAACAAAATTCTTTTCAGATGGAGCTGTTCATGCCTATTTCAATCCATATGAAACCCCTTATGATGCTTTTATGAATTATATGAACGTGCTTAGTGATTTTGAGATAAGGGTGAACAGATTTTTCCCGGAAACAAATGAGCAGATGCAGATTTCAAAGCTCGATTCTCTGATAAAGGAAAAGGATAAAATCATTGAAACACAGGCTGCGGAAATAGAAGAACTTAATAAGAAGCCATCAAAATCAAAACCAGGAAGACGTTCTGCTCCTGATAAAGAGACAGCTACCTCATTGAAGGAACTGGCACATAAACTTATGAAAGAAACAGCTGACAGGAAACCTGCTGTAAAATCCTCTTCCAAAGTTGCAAAACCAAAGAAAAAAGTTACGAAAAAAGTCGCAAAAAAAGTTACGAAAAAAGTCGCTCCAAAGAAACCTGCTTCAAAGAAACCTGCTTCAAAAAAGAGTGGATCCGGAACAACTATAAAGAGAGTGAAAAAAACAAAATAACGATAATCCACATTAACTTATAATCTTAAGATGAAGGTTGAATTTATTTTTGAAACCAGTTGGGAAGTATGCAACAAGGTGGGGGGAATTCACACGGTAATCTCAACAAAAGCGCTGAAAATTGTTGAAGAGCTGGGAGATAATTATGTACTGATTGGTCCGGATGTATGGAGAGAAGATGTAAAAAATCCTGAATTCATTCAGGACGAATCTCTTTTTGCTGAATGGAAAGCAAGAGCAGCTTCTGAAGGTTTAAGGGTGAAAACAGGACGCTGGAACATAGCCGGCAAGCCAATCGTAATGCTGATAGATTTTACACCCTATTTCGGTCAGCAAAATGAGATCTTTGCAAAATTTTGGGAAACATATAAGCTTGATAGTATTTCAGGTCAATGGGATTATGTCGAACCTGCTCTTTTCGGATATGCCGCCGGCAAACTGATAGAAAGCTTTACAACATTTTATCATGAGCCTCATAACATTATCGCTCAGTTCCATGAATGGATGACAGGTACAGGAATATTGTACCTGAAGAAGCTGGCTCCATGGATCGCAACCTCATTTACAACCCATGCAACTGTATTGGGCAGAAGTATTGCCGGCAATAACAGACCTTTGTACGGCAAAATGAAGGAGTACGTTCCGTTACAGATTGCACGTGAATTCAATGTAATAGCTAAACAATCACTGGAGAAAATATCAGCCGCCGAAGCAGATGTTTTTTCAACTGTAAGCGAAATCACATCAAGGGAATGCAGCCACTTTCTGGGTAAAGAAGTTGATATTGTCACCCCAAATGGTTTTGAAGATTCATTCGTACCCGGTAGCGATATTTTTGATGAAAGAAGAAAAAGTGGCAGATTAAAGCTTAAAAGTGTGGCGGAAGCTGTACTTGGCTATCAGCTTTCTGATGACTGTGTTCTGGTGGCAAACAGCGGCCGGTACGAATTCAGGAATAAAGGAGTAGATATATTTATTGATTCACTCGGCGACCTGAATAAGAATGATAAACTCAATAAAGAGTGTGTTGCTTTCATTCTTATGCCGGCTTATCATAAAGGTCCCCGCCAGGATCTGGTTGATATTCTGTACAATAATAAACCGGGGAACAATGGTGACCATTATCTCACCCATAGTCTGCATTATCCGTCTTCCGATCCTGTTCTTCAGCGAATTAATGCCAACAACCTTCAGAATGATCAGAAATCGAAAGTGAAAATAATCTTCGCCCCTTCATATCTAAATGGCAACGACGGAATATTCAATATACCATATTATGATCTCCTGATCGGATTCGATCTTACTGTATTCCCTTCATACTATGAGCCATGGGGATATACTCCTCTGGAGAGCCTTATGTTCTCAATTCCAACCATTACAACCTCATTGTCAGGTTTTGGGTTATGGGTAAGAGACTATTTTAAAAATCCGGGCAATGGTATTGCAATAATTGAAAGGACTGACGATAACGAAACCGTGGTTGTCACGGATATCAGGAATTTCATGGCGATGTTTATCGGGCTTTCTGAAAATGAGATAAAAGAGGCAAGAACCAAAGCTCATGAGATTTCCCGGATAGCAATGTGGGATTCTCTGGTCAGTTACTATTTCACTGCTTATGAAAAGGCTCTTGAAGGCAGCAGTGAAAGGAGGGATGAACCGAGAGAATTTGCCCGTTTTGTTGAAGCACCCGGCCTGCAGGTTCGTAAACCTCACCAGGTTCCGGTCTGGAAAGATATTTATGTTCAGAGTGATGTGCCTGAAAAACTTGCTAAACTAAAGGACCTTGCCAACAATCTTTGGTGGTCATGGAATACTGAGGCCGAAGCAATTTTTAAAAGCATGGATCCTTCTCTGTGGGAAGATGTTAAGCATAACCCGAAGGTGCTTCTGGAAAAAATTGATTACAAAAGACTTCTGGTTCTGGAGGATGATGAAGAATTCGTTGCTGATCTTGAGAAGGTGAACAAGGCTTTTAAAGAGTATATAAATCGTCCTGCTGATGCTGAGAAGCCTACTGTAGCTTACTTCAGCATGGAGTTTGGAATCCATCCATGCCTGAAGATTTATTCAGGAGGACTGGGAATCCTTGCAGGAGACTATCTGAAAGAAGCTAGCGACTCCAACATCAATATTGTCGGGATAGGTCTGCTCTACAGGTATGGTTATTTCAGGCAGAAACTTGGTTCTAAAGGAGAACAGCTGACAATATATGAAGCTGAAGATTTTTCGCGGATTCCTATCAACCCTGTAAAAGATTCAAAAGGCAATCATCTTTCTGTAAGCCTGGTTTGGCCTGCAAGAACTGTGAAAATACGTGTCTGGGAAGCAATGGTGGGTAAAGTCAGGCTGGTTCTACTTGATACTGATTTTGACGATAATACACCGGAGGACCGGACGGTTACACATTATCTCTATGGTGGCGATATTGAAAACAGACTGCGTCAGGAACTTATTCTCGGTATCGGTGGAATAAGAGCCCTGGCAGCTATGGATTTAAAACCCGATATATATCATAGCAATGAAGGTCATTCGGCCTTCATAAGCCTTGAAAGGCTCAGGACCATGATCGAAGAATACCATCTCACATACGATCAGGCAACTGAAGCGGTAAGAGCATCAACACTCTTCACAACCCATACTCCGGTTCCTGCAGGGCATGATGCTTTTGACGAGGACCTGCTGAGAAAATACATTTCACATTATCATAGCCGTCTGAACATTTCATGGGAGGAACTTATGGCACTGGGACGGTGCGAAGGCGACGTCGACAGAAAGTTCAACATGAGCTTCCTTGCTACGCGTATGTCGCAGGAAGTGAACGGAGTCAGCAAGCTTCATGGGGAAGTAAGCCAGGGCATGTTCAATAAATTATGGCCTGGTTATCTCAAGGAAGAGCTGTTCATCGGATATGTAACAAATGGTGTTCACCATCCGACATGGACTGCCCCTGAATGGCGTGAAATTTATACGGAGCTTACCGGTAAAGACAATTTTGATCAGACCGACAGGAGCCTCTGGGAAAAGCTTTATACTATTGATGATAAGAGGATCTATGAAATCAAAAAGGGTCTGAAGAAGAATCTTTTTGCGAACATCAGAAAAAGATTACAGTCTGAAATGATAGACAAACATGAAAGCCCCCGCACTCTTTTGAATATCAGCAGCCATCTTGATGAAAAAGCACTTACAATAGGCTTTGCCCGTCGTTTTGCAACATATAAAAGAGCTACTCTTTTATTCAGGGATCTTGACCGTCTTGCAAGAATTGTAAATAATCCCGAAAAACCAGTTCAGTTCATCTATGCAGGGAAAGCCCATCCTAATGACGGCGGAGGTCAGGATCTTATTAAAAGGGTATTTGAGATATCCCAGATGCCACAGTTTACAGGCAAAGTTATTTTCCTTGAGAACTATGATATTGAATTGGCAAAATATCTGGTCAGAGGTGTCGATATCTGGCTTAATACACCAACACGACCATTAGAAGCTTCAGGTACAAGCGGTGAAAAAGCAGTAATGAACGGAACTATCCATTTCAGTGTTCTTGACGGCTGGTGGGTAGAAGGGTACAGAGCATTTGCCGGCTGGGCTCTTCCAAAGAAAAGAACCTTCGAAAATCAGGAGCTTCAGAATGATGTTGATGCTGAGACAATTTATAACATGCTTGAATATGAAATAATTCCTGCATATTATTCATTCGATCCTCAGGGAGTACCTGTGGAATGGATAAGTCTTATCAAGAACACTATGGTAAAAATTGCTCCCGAGTTTACAATGAAACGCCAGCTGGATGATTATTATGAAAAGTATTATTCCAGACTATTTACACGAAGCCGATATCTTACTGAGAATAATTTTGAAAAGGCAAAAGCACTGGCTGGATGGAAAAAAACAATGAAAGATGAATGGGATAATATAGAAGTGTTGAACTATAGTTTCGAAAAACCGGGAGAAAATGTTTATCATTCAGGCCACGATTATAGGGCTGAAATTGCTCTTGATGTAAAAAAGATCCCTAAAGAGAATGTCGGTGTGGAATTTATTATTACACATATGGACAAACAGGGTAAACATGAGTTTGTTGCCAGCAAGGAATTCGTATTAGTAAGCAGTAAGGGAAGCAAGTGCCTTTACAGGGTTAACATGGTGCCCGAAAAAGCAGGTACATTCTTTTATGGGATACGGATTTATCCGAAGCATAAAGATCTGCCTCATAAGCAGGATTTTTACCTGCTGAGGTGGATCGATTAAATATCAGTCGCTTTTCTGACCGACTCTTTCTTAAATACCAGAGCTGTCCGGGAAGGAAGGTAAAGAAACAGGTAGAAGGGTACATTTAAATTGTGCCCTTCTGCTTTTTTCAGAGAGGTATATACTGATTTTCTGTCAAAACGGTTAAACCCGCCAAGTGCGGGATCGTCCGTATCAATTAAAACAGAGAACTTGCCTTTTAACGGGATGCCGTAATCGGTGAATGAAAGAACAGGGTTGAAGTTAAATACAAACAGCAGATCGCCTCTTGTGAATGCAATTACCTTATCATAATTGTTTTCATAAATCCTGTTAATGTAAAGATCGTCGAGTATCCGGAAATCATTCTGAAGATTCACCATCAGCCTGTCGAAGTTTGCAAGGTATTGATATTTAAGGTCCTTGTTATTAACAAGGTTCCATTGTCTCCTGGCATATTTATAGCTCCAGTTGTTCCCTTCGCGCGGAAAATCAATCCACTCAGGATGGCCGAATTCATTACCCATGAAGTTTAGATACCCACCGCCTGCTGTGCTGAAAGTTAAAAGTCTTATCATTTTATGCAACGCAATACCCCGATCCATTGTTAAACTATGATAGGACTTTGTCATTCCTGTATACATTTCTGCATCGATCATTCTGAAAATTAGTGTCTTATCACCAACCAGCGCCTGATCGTGAGATTCGCAATATGAAATGATTTTTTCTTCCGGCCTGTGTTGGGAGAGTTCATGCATGAGCTTTCCCATGTCCCAATTCTCATCAAGTGTCTCTTTTACCAGCTTTATCCAGAAATCCGGAACTCCCATTGAAAGCCTGTAATCGAATCCGTAACCTTTTTTAGCGGTGTCAGTGGCAAGCCCGGGCATACCACTCATCTCCTCTGCAATAGTAAGGGCTCCCGGTTTATATTCATGAATCATCTTATTAGCGAGAAAGAGATATATCAGTGCATCAACATCCTGTCCTCCATCAAAATAATCTCCGTACGAAGTAAAATTCTTTCCCAGACCATGGTCGTAGTAAATCATACTGGTGATGCCGTCAAACCTGAACCCGTCAAACTTGTATTCTTCAAGCCAGTAACGGCAGTTAGAAAGAAGAAAATGGATAACATTGTCTTTACCATAATCAAAGCACAGGGAATCCCATGCTATATGGAATCTCCTGTTATTTGTATGAAAATACTGACCGGGAGATCCGTCAAAAAGCCCCAGTCCCTCATTTGTATTTTTAACTGAATGTGAATGAATAAGATCCATGATCACTCTCAGTCCGGCCTTGTGGGCGGTATCGATTAATTCCTTCAGATCTTCGGGGGTGCCGAACCTTGATGATGCTGCAAAAAAACTGGATACATGATAGCCGAATGATCCATAAAAAGGATGTTCCTGGATGGCCATCAGCTGGATTGTATTATATCCGTCTTCAGCAATCATGGGAATTATATTCTCTGTAAATTCACGGTATGTACCGGTCTTTTCTTCAGATGTGGCCATCCCGACATGTGCCTCATAGATTACCGGAGTTGAAGCTCTGGTGATAAAATTATTTATCTTCCATTTATAAGGGTTTTCCGGATCCCAGACCTGTGCTGAGAATATCTTGGTGATATCGTCCTGGACAAGCCGGTTTGCATATGACGGGATACGTTCTCCTTTTCCTCCTTCCCAGTGAAGTGAAAGCTTAAAAAGGTCCCCGTTTTTCATCGCATCCTTTGGAAGTGTTAACTCCCAGTCGCCATACTTATTGATTCTTTGCATCATGAAGCCGGGCTTCTCCTTCCATCCGTTAAAGGTCCCGATTATAAAAATAGAACTTGCATTTGGAGCCCATTCCCTGAAGATCCAGCGGTCATCAATGTGGTGAAGCCCATAATAATGATGGCCCATGGCAAAATCAATCAGAGACCCGTTCCCGACAAGGTTGCTCTCTTTTAAAAGGCATTTGCTGATGCGCTCATCAATTATACCGGTAAATGGCTTCAGCCAGGGATCAAGCGTGTAGAACTTTACCGGATTCATAAGAAACAGTAATTTAAATATATTCCTATAAAAGTACAAAATCTAAATCATTTTTATAATCATCTGCCAGGCGGCAGGTAATAAGATTTTGACTATCTTTAATCTCAATAATCAACTACTGTAGTTTCAATCTGAATCTTGCAAAAATGAAACTTGCTTATATTGGGACCTATCCTCCCCGGGAATGCGGTATTGGTACTTTTACTAAGAACCTTTATAAATCCATGGTGATAAATAATGGAATATCTAAAGATTCCATTGAAGGATTCATTGTAGCCATGAACGATCATGATCAAACCTATGATTATCCTGAAGAGGTCAAATTTACTATAAGGCAGGAGCATCAAAGAGATTATTTATCGGCAGTAAAATTTATTAATCTCAGCGGTGCGGATCTTTGCATTCTTGAGCATGAATTTGGAATATTTGGGGGACAAGATGGTGTGTATATCCTTTCTTTGCTGCACAGACTTGAAATTCCCCTGATTGTGACACTTCACACAATTATTAAAGCTCCCTCCTATAACGAAAAAGCGATATTAGTGGAAATATGCAGAATGGCTACTAAAATAATAGTAATGAGCCATAAAGCAATTGAATTTCTCACGAGCATTTATAATATTGAGAGAGAGAAGATTGTATTTACTGACCATGGCGTACCGGATATTCAGTTCAGCCAGGTTCAGGCTAAGGAAGAGTTCCATCTGGAAAATAAAAGAGTCTTGCTTACCTTCGGATTTATTGGCCGGAATAAAGGAATAGAGACAGTAATAAAAGCGATGCCAAAAGTTATTGAAAAGTATCCGGATGTTTTATATATGGTTTTAGGGAAAACTCATCCTAATGTTCTGCGGTATTCAGGTGAAGAGTACCGGAATTATCTTCACCATTTAGTCAAAAGTCTTCACGTAAACAATCATGTTTTTTTCCTGAATGAATATATTAATCAAAAAGAATTGTTTAAATACTTATCTGCTGCTGATATTTACATTACACCATACACTAATGAGGCTCAGATTACCAGTGGTACGCTTTCCTATGCAATAGGGGTGGGATCAGCAGTTGTTTCAACACCGTACTGGCATGCCTCAGAACTACTAGCCGATGGAAGAGGAAAGCTTTTTGACTTTAATGATTCAGAGGGACTTTCTTCAATTCTTTTGGAATTATTGGGTAATCCGGACGAATTGAGAAATCTTCGGAAAAAAGCATATGATTATGGCAGAAAAATAACATGGCCTAAAACCGGAGAAAAATATGTTGTAGTTGCTAAAAAAATTCTGGAGTATAAGCCAAAAGTATTAGTAAAAAAAGAAATCACTATCGATCCGCTTATACTGCCTCCATTTTCACTCGCTCATATTAAAAGGTTAACAGACGATACCGGTATCATACAACATGCAAATTTTGGCATTCCAAATTTAAAAGAAGGCTACTGCCTCGACGATAATGCAAGGGCTTTGCTTATGGTACTGATGGCATTCAGGCAAAAGAAGAATTCTCTTGCCCTTGATTTATCTCCCATCTATCTAAGCTATATCAACTATATGCAAAACAAAGATGGGACATTCAGGAATTATCTCAGTTTCAACCGTAATTTTCTCGATGAAGTAGGTTCGGAAGATTCATTCGGAAGGACCATCTGGGCTCTCGGATACCTGCTTGACAATGCACCTAATGATGCTTATTACCAGACTGGCCGGTCTCTTTTCTTTAATGCATCGCCTAATTTTGAGACTCTTCAGTCTGTCAGGGGTATTGCCAATACAATAGTAGGTATCAGCTATTACCTCATGAGTAATCCATCTGATGATTCAATGATAGAAAGACTGAGGAATCTCACATATAAATTAATCGAACAATTTGAAGAGAACAGCTCTCCTGAATGGCAATGGTTTGAACCCTGGTTAACTTACGATAACGGGATGTTACCGTTCGCCCTTCTGCATTCAGCAGAAAGACTTAAGGAAAGTAAAATAACTGAGGTTGGTCTGAAAACCATGAACTTTTTAACAGAAACTACACTTAAAGATGGTTATTTCTCAGCTATTGGAAATGAAAAATGGTATAACAAAGGAGGCGAACGTTCAATATTTGCTCAACAACCGGTGGATACACTTGCCATGGTATTGATGTATCATCAGGCTTTTCATTTAACAAAAGACAAAGAATACCTTACAAAATTATTTTCCTGCTTCATGTGGTTCCTGGGCGAAAATGATCTTAGAATGAATCTGTTTGATTTTGAAACCAAAGGATGTTGCGATGGCTTTGAAAGTTATGGGGTAAACCGTAACCAGGGTGCAGAGAGTTCGCTGGCCTATTTGATTTCTCACCTGACAGTACTCCTGGCATTTGAGGAATTTGAAAAAATAAATTAGTGCCAGAAACAGTATAAGAACAGGTCCGGCAACCGAACCTTCAATAGCATAAGTAATAATAATCTCTATTCAGTTTAAAAACCCCGTATTTTATCGAAAAAGGGTGTTCTTTTTTCTTCAACACATTTTGCAGCATAGAGATAAAGCGCGGCGCTCCAGGTTTGCCAGTCCTGCCCCATGGCTTTGCCGTTCTGGGCTTTTAGCCATTCGTTAAATCCAAATTCAATGTTTCCGGAACTGAGAGTTTTTTATAATATGCGTAAGTGCAAAAAGCTTTTCCTCGGCGAGCCTGTACTTTTTAGCAGCAACCAGAGCTGCCACATAAAACCCGCAAATAAAGGGCCATATGCCGCCGTTATGATATTCGCCGGGCTTGTTATATATCTTATAACGGGGCAGCCAGTCAGGATCTTCAGGTTTAATGAAAGGGAAAAAATTAGGAGGCAGATCCACAACAAGTTCCCTCCTTTTTGCCATCTCGGCACATTCGTCTTCAATCCAGGAAATCATTTCATCAGCCCGTGAGGAGGATGCAATTCCGGAAAGAATGGCGATACTGTTACCTAGCAGGTCGAACCTTTCGCTGTTATGAATTTTATATGTCCAAAAAGCATAGTATGGCTTATATTTAATTACAAAACCTTCATGGACATGACGGGGTTGTACCCCGCTAGTGATTGTGAACTTATTAATTTCTTTCCGCATCATATCAGCCCTTCCGTTTTGACCCAGGAGCCTGAGGTAACTGTATACAATCGAATTGACATAAAGGCCATAACCTGTCACCCATTGTTCATCGCGCCAGTCGCTTGTCGGCTGCTGTGCAACCAGGTACCGGTCAGTAGGGCTTTGAAATTCCATCCATGTAAGGGCTTTACGGACAGCATTCTTAAGAAAATCATGTTCTCCAGTGACTTTCCTGAATATTCCTGTACATAACAAAAATAAAGGAGTTGAATCACTTGATCCACGGTCTTCCTTGTCATGCACCAACGATGGGATGTGACCACGGCTGGTCTGATTTGCCGACAGAGTTTCCAGGACCTTTCGCATACTCTCTATTAACTTTTTATTTTCAGAAACGCCAATTCCCAATATTGAAAACATCAAATCTCTTGTATAGGGCTCGGGGTATCCCCATCCTGCTGTACGCGGGAGTCCGGCGTATGATCCATGAGAATTATGAAGCAGCACTTCAATGGCTGCTTTTTGTGCCTCTTTTATAGTCTGCCAGTTTGCATTGTGCATAAATTCAATAATTTATGTTATTCCTAATTTCTCGTTTATAATATTTACAAACCGTTTTGCGACTACACGATAGTCAAAATATTTAACCACACGCCTTCTCGCAGCTTTGCCCATTTTTTCACGCAATCCCTCATCAGTCATAAGATCCATCAAATAATTGGCAATATCATGGACACTTGCACGATAATCCACTGTCCGTGGATTATCAAATACGACTTTGTGCTCGTCTTCAAATCCGGATTCATCACCAAGGATCACTTCGTTCACAATGATTTTCTGTGCTACTCCTGCCAGGAAGGCGGTTTTGCCATGCACAAGAGTATCGAGCATTCCCATGGCATTAATACCTATAACCGGCTTTCCGCAAGCTCCTGCTTCCACCTGAGGCATTCCAAAACCTTCAAGCCGCGAAGGTGCTGCATATATATCACAGGCCCCAAGCAGAAAAGGCATGAAATTCCGTGAAATTATATTTGTCGCATAAGTGACATTTTTCTCAATGCCTAAAGATGTAGCCAGTTCAAGATCAGCCAGGTTCTGAAGTTTGGTACGGGGCTGAGGCCATACTTTACAAACATATTTCCAATCGGGCGCTTTAGTATCATTTATTGCAAGGGCCTGCATTACCTCCTGCGCACCCTTTGATGCAGCATCGCCTCCGACAGTAAGGATCATTAATTGATCAGGTGAAATACCAAGCGATTCACGTACGGCTAATATTTTCGGATCATCTTTACTACAAGGGGCAAAAGCATCAGTATCGCAGCCAACTGGTAACACTTCAATATTATTACCATCTATCCCATCGCGGACATACATCTCCTTGACCCAGTTTGATGTTACAAGTATTAACGGTAGAGCATTAAGCACCTCCTGGTAGTTTGCAATATAGCCATCAGCAACCAGCCAGGGCACAGGCAGAGCCCCATATCGTTGAGGATGAAGAATCAGATGCGGTGTATGCCCCCAGTAGCCTATCCCAACAACAATATCAGGGTCAAACCAGCGATAATACCATTCTTTTTCCTGAGGTGATTCAAAATTAACCGCATGGGCATCAATTCCCAATTTAAGAAGGCCCTTGTATAACAAATCTCCCTGGGTGGCAAGTCCTCCCGGGGAAGCAGGGTAGTCGTACAATAATAATACTTTCATGATAAAACTCCTCCATTATTAAGCCATTTTTGAGCGTCGTCCGGATTTGTAAATTGCCAGAATGATTCTGCCCGAGGTGTAGTTTGTGCTTCAAAACTGGTCTTTTCAAATCCATATGTTTCAGTGATTATGCTGTATTTTTTCAGCCAAATCTGTTCAGTAAGTTTGTGACAAACAGTAGCAGTTTGTATGGGTTTTGGATAGTATTTCTTATCACCATCTTCATAAGCAAAAGTCCAGAGTTCATTTGCAGATATAATACCTGAATGCCAAAGTTTTATAACTGCCTTACCTGTTTCCTCATGTCTGATATGTCGTGTATATTCACCAAAAGGATTATGTGAAATTATCAGATCGAAATGCTTCGAAGGTAATACCTGCAATATTGTACGCTCAATCTCTTTTTCTTCAAGGGGTTTTTGTTCAGGGCCATCGTCCAGATCGCACATTATTCCGTCAGATCCCAAAACCTTTAATGCCTTTAAGAACTTAGGGGCACGATCTTTATCGCTTCTTCTGCAAAGACAAACAATAAAACAATGCCATGAAGGGTGGTTCAGTATAGTTCCCCCTGCCCATAATGTTTCATCATCCGGGTGAGCTACAATAATGACGACTCTCTTTGAATTTCTTTTCTCACTGCTGCCACTATTTTGAATTCTTAAGCTCATTCATGAGTTCATTTAAATTAACAGTAGCATAAGTGGATGCATTGTCTGACATGCCATAAGGAATTATCAGATTCCTGTTATGGATCATCGAACCGCAGGAGTAAACGACATTGGGCACATATCCTTCCCTTTCTTCAGTATTAGGAACCAATAAAGGTGTCTTTAACCGGCCAATTTCTTTTTCAGGATTATCCAGTTCATATAATGATGCTGCCAGTACATATTCCCTCATAGGTCCTACTCCATGCGTAATTACCAGCCAACCTTCTTCTGTCTCTATTGGCGAGCCGCAATTACCAACCTGAACCAGATCCCAGGGAAATTTTGGTCTCTGAATGAGTCGGGCTTCGCGCCAGATATTTATATTATCGGAATAAGCTATATAATTATTCTCTCCATCTATCCGGCACAGCATAGCGTATTTACCTTTAATTTTCCTGGGGAACAATGCCATTCCCTTGTTTTTGGCGAGCTCGCCGTGAATAGGCAATGCTTTAAAATGATAGAAATTTTTGGTCTCAAGTAACCTTGGAAGTATTGTTATACCATCATAAGCAGTATAGGTAGCATAATAAGTTACTTCACCATTTTCTCCTGTGAATTTTACAAAACGTGCATCTTCAATTCCGTTTCTTTCAGCGTCGGAAGTAGGGAAAATAACTCTCTCAGAAATAGCCGAATCAAGCGAAAATTCAAGTTCATAGTGAGATTTGGCAAGCCACATCATTTGATTAATGATTATAGTTTTATTTGCTGTAAGGCGACGTGATTTTCTTGTCGCTTCCACGGCTCTTTTCAATTCACCATATGTGAAGGTGTCGCCTAATTTTTCCAAAACAAAGACCGGAGAAATTTTATTATCGAAATCACGCATTTCATCCAGCTTCTTTATAAATGATTTTTTATTGTAAATATGCCTTTTTATTCGCTCTGCTTCTGCCAGCATTTTGCCGACAGGTTCGGTAATAAGATCATTGTTCTTATTAATAACACCAGAACGAAAAACAATGGACGAAATATGCCCCTCCCCGGTAGCCCTGAAACTTAAAATCACTCTTTTCTCATCCGGCGCCAATGCCGACTGATCCGGATCTTCTACAATGGATGGATTAAAGAAAGCTGCCGATTCAATTGAATATTCCATTGTGAAATAGGAACCTATAAGCGCCTTTCGTGACTGATCAATTTTGCTTTGCTTTATTTTCAGTTCTTTAAACAGTTTATCTAATTTATTAAAATGCGTTTCAAATATCAGTGAAATATTCCTATGGCGTCTGGAATAACCTCTCAGCACCTGGCTTAATGCTGTATTTACCACACTATCAGACATAGCCAGTACACTACGAATAATGTTTTTACTTCTTTCATCAGAAGTATAGAGGAAGCGGGCAATTACCCTGCTGGGATCAGGGAGAAATTTAGTGCCTTTTCTTGTGACAGTAATTTGCATAGTCCTATAAATTGATTCTAAATTTGATTTATAAATATAATATATATTCCGTTATTTGATTGTTTATAAACCAGGGGATAAATAAAGTCATGATTTTTTAAATATATGTAAAATACTTGATGCTGAATACAAAAGATGTTCTGCTGAAGTATATTAATATTCCCGGGCTTTTCTAATTTTACAGGCATAATTTTCAGTTATGATTATTCATGAGGGATATGAGAATCTTAAACTAATCTCTCCCGTGGTGACTCTCGGAATTTTTGATGGAGTGCACCGCGGACACAAATCTCTTCTTGACACTCTCGTGTCACGCGCAACAGAAATTAAGGGAGAATCCGTTGTTATAACTTTCCACCCTCATCCGCGACTGGTGCTGGAAAAAAACCGGGAAGGGCTCTCTTTCCTTTCAACAATGGATGAAAAAATTGCGCTTCTTGGAGAAATACATGTAGATCATCTGATAATTATTGAATTTACGCTCAATTTCAGTAAAATGAGTGCATGCGATTTTGTTGAAAAAATTCTCATCAATAAAATAGGAACAAAACATCTGATCGTCGGGTATGATCATCATTTCGGACATCAGGGAGAGGGGAATATCGATACGGTAAAAGCCTGTGCTGTTTCAATGGGTTTTAATGTTGATCAGGTTCAGGGACTTCAGACTGAGGAAGGTGCAATTAGTTCATCGTTTATTCGTGAGGCATTGCTGAAGGGTAAGCTTGAGGATGCAAACAGATGGCTTGGTTACAATTATTCCCTTAAAGGATCAGTCATAGAAGGCAGGAAGATCGGAAGGAAAATCGGCTTTCCGACGGCTAACATAAAACCGGAATATGAGTACAAGCTTATTCCTTGCGACGGAGTATATGCTGTTGAAGTTCAAATAGATAATAAAATACTGCCGGGGATGCTGAGCATAGGCAAAAACCCCACAATCAATAATACTGAAGGTTCAAGGTCGATTGAAGTTAATATTTTCAATTTTGAAAGAGATATTTATAACAAAGAGATAAAAGTGATATTCAGGTACCGTCTGCGTGACGAGAAAAAATTTGATACCGTTGATCAACTTTCACACCAGATGGAGCTTGACAAAGCAAATACCATGCGATTACTATCCTGAACAAAAACTGTTTTTTTTATTAACTTTGCATCCTCAAAACCGTTTATTAATGAAAATAACTACAGATAAAATGCAATACAAGGTCAAAGATATTTCCCTGGCTGATTTTGGCAGGAAAGAGATAGAAATAGCAGAAAAAGAGATGCCGGGTTTGCTGGCAATAAGGAAAAAGTACTCTTCTGAAAAGCCCCTTAAAGGGGCACGAATTACCGGTTCACTTCACATGACAATCCAGACGGCTGTCCTTATTGAAACACTCAGGGAGCTGGGTGCAGATGTACGGTGGGCAAGCTGCAATATATTTTCAACCCAGGACCATGCTGCTGCTGCAATAGCTGCAAAAGGAATCCCTGTATTTGCCTGGAAAGGTGAGTCACTTGAGGAGTACTGGTGGTGTACTGCACAGGCACTTTCATTCCCGGGTGGCAAAGGCCCTAATCTTATTGTTGATGATGGAGGTGATGCTTCTTTGCTTGTACATCTGGGTTATAAAGCTGAGAATGACGCTTCAATCCTGAATAAAAAGCCCTCAAACAGGGAGGAGGAGATTATCCATTCAACCCTGAAGGAACTGCTGGCAAGCGAGCCGGGTAAATGGCACAAGGCTGTAAATGAGCTGAAAGGCATTTCAGAAGAGACAACCACAGGTGTTCACAGGTTATACCAGATGCTTGAAAATAACGAATTGCTGGTACCTGCAATTAATGTAAATGACTCGGTTACAAAATCAAAATTCGATAACCTTTACGGATGCCGGGAATCACTTGCTGACGGAATAAAAAGAGCAACTGATGTCATGATAGCAGGTAAAGTTGTTGTTGTATGCGGTTACGGAGATGTTGGGAAAGGCTGTGCAAAATCAATGAGAGCATACGGAGCCAGGGTAATTATTACTGAAATAGACCCAATCTGTGCTCTTCAGGCATCTATGGAGGGTTTTGAGATAAAGAGAGTTGAAGATTCCCTTGATGAAGGAAACATCTTTGTTACAGCAACTGGTAACAGGGATATCATCACTGTCGACCACATGAAAAAAATGAAAGACCAGGCAATAGTCTGCAATATTGGCCATTTTGACAATGAGATACAGATTGACGGCCTCAGCTCATTTAAAGGAATTAAAAAGATAAATATAAAACCTCAGGTCGATAAATATCTTTTTCCTGATGGTCATGCAATATTTATCCTGGCAGAAGGAAGGCTTGTGAATCTGGGTTGTGCAACCGGGCATCCTTCATTTGTCATGAGCAATTCATTCAGCAACCAGACTCTGGCCCAGATCGATCTTTGGAAGAATAATTACAAGATTGGCGTTTACAGGCTGCCGAAAAACCTCGATGAAGAGGTTGCAAGACTACATCTCGATCAGCTTGGAGTAAGGCTTACAACGCTTACAGATGAACAGTCTGATTATATAGGAGTACCGAAAGGCGGACCCTATAAGCCGGAACATTACAGATACTAGGATATTACTAGTTGTTCCACACTCTTAAATAACGTCCGTTGAAACTAGTCTTATAGTTTTTCAGCGGATATCTTCCGGGTCCTGAAATAGGATTTCCACCCGTAGGAAGTGAATATGAAGTACTGCACCTGGGGCAGATAGCCTGTATGAAATCGATATTTACTTTTATACTTGCACCATCAACTGAATAATCGTGTGGACAGGTCCGGTCATAAGCATAAAACTCATCGAGAATTACTCTGTGAACAATTATTCCATTATTATCATATCCGGCAGCATACCGTCCCCAGTTATTAGTCTGGCTGGTAACAATTACAGAATTGCCAATAGCAGCCAGATCAGTAAAAAGAATGTCATTGGTGATATCCATTGTGAAGTCTATGTCAACATCAGGTATCACGTCATTTTTATTCTTTTTGCAGGAAAACAGCAAAAGGACTATTACAATTGAAATAAAAAAATATCTTATTTTTGATCCTGTTGACATTCGGGAAAAATAACAATGCAAAATTAGCATTACCACTGGAAAGTAACGAGACTAATAACTATTTATTGTAATTACCCTGAAATGAGTAAATTATCGGCCACAAAGTTCGTTGTATTTACGGTTATACTATCATTTTCAATAGCTCTGTGTGAGGCTCAAAATGTTAAAAGACCGTCATCACCTAACCCGAATAAAGGGTTGAACGTCAAACCATCCGGGAATAATAAACCGCCAAAAATTAAAGCTCCGGTATCAATTGAAAAAGCAAATAAAAAGGCTAATTTAAAAGTAAAAAAGCAGAAAAAGGATTTTGCTAAGTATGTGAAGGATAATCAAAAACGGTCGATTGAGATACAAACGCCTGAGGTCAAGGCACGTATGAAACAGAACATAAAAGATTCTGATGCCAATTACAAAGCTAAAAAGAAAAAAAGCACTTCAGGGACCAGAAGTGCAGGCAGGAAATACAGGTAAAGTTTTATATCAACTACCGGGTTTTGTAAAGCATTAATTTTCAGTATTATTTTTGTAATTAATTAAAAGATTTTTTATATTTGTGATATGAAGAGTTCCGGAAACCCCGGAATTCTTCTTATTTTTTAATATTAAGAGGACATGTCAGAGGTTTTATATGTTACAGAAGAGGGTCTTAAAAAGATGAAAGACGAACTTGAACAGTTAAGGACTGTTGAGAGACCAATGATATCGAGGTTAATAGCCGATGCAAGGGATAAGGGTGACCTTACCGAGAATGCTGAGTATTCTGCTGCCAAAGAAGCACAGGGTATGCTTGAAATGAAAATTTCAAAGCTTGAAGATATTGTTGCAAGATCGAGAATTATTGATGAATCGAAGATAGATACAACTACTGTCAGAATACTGAATAAGGTAAAGATCAGGAACAAGGTAAACAATTCTATCATGGAATATCAGCTTGTACCTGAGAGTGAGGCTAATTTCAAAATAGGGAAAATTGCCGTCAGTTCTCCAATTGCCAGGGGCCTCATGGGCCAAAAGGTAGGGGCAATTGTTGAGATTAAAGTTCCGTCAGGGATAATTCCTTTTGAGATCATTTCTATCTCATTGTAATTCAACGTAATAAATCTTATGGCATCCATTTTTACTAAAATCATTAAGGGGGAGATTCCCTGTTATAAAATAGCTGAGGATGAAAGTTATTTTGCATTTCTCGATATAAATCCCCTGAAAGCAGGACATACTTTGGTGGTTCCTAAAAAGGAGATTGATTATTTTTTTGATCTTGACGATGATCAGTTGAAAGGGATTATTGTTTTTTCGAAAAAAGTTGCAGCAGCAATAAAAGCCGCTTTCCCATGTAACAGGATAGGAATTGCAATCCTTGGCCTCGACGTACCTCATGCCCATATTCATCTTGTCCCGATGGATTCCATGGAAGATATAAACTTCAGGAAGCCTAAACTCAAATTCACATCTGAGGAATTTCAGGCAATCGCAAAAAAAATTCAGGAGAAGATTGTCCTTTAAATTTTTACTTAATTTCATACCTTTATAGTATAATTCTGCTCGCTGCATGAGTTATCTGTATGATCTGTGTGACGATTTTTTAAGTCTTCTCTTTCCAAGGCTTTGCTATGCCTGTGGTAATCAACTGTTAAGGAATGAAAGACTAATCTGCACAGAGTGTTATGTCCTGATTCCCAGGACCAATTACCATCTTGAAGGAGGGAATCCGGTAGAGCAGCTTTTCTGGGGAAGATGCATGATTGAGAGAGCAGCGGCATTTTCGTTTTATAACAGGGGCAGCCGCATAAGGAAGCTTATCCATAATCTTAAATATAAAGGGATCAGGGATATAGGCTTTGAACTTGGTAAAATATACGGCCTGGCTTTGTCCAGGTCTGACTTTCTGGACGGAGTTGATATTATCATTCCCGTTCCTCTTCATTCATCTAAAAAACGGTTGAGGGGTTTTAATCAGAGCGACATAATCTCAGATGGCTTATCTGAAGCAACAGGATTACCTGTGGATAAAGAATCTCTGAAAAGGATAACCATCACCGAAACGCAGACAAAGAAATCAAGATATGAAAGATGGATTAATGTCGAAGGCATCTTCAATATTTCTGATGATACAAATATAAAAGGGAAACATATTCTTCTGGTTGATGATGTAATTACAACCGGTTCAACGATTGAATCGTGCGCCAATGAACTGCTTAAGAGTGAAGGGATAAAAGTAAGTGTAGCTGCACTGGCCGTTGCATTAGTATGAATGCAGGATAGTCATTTAATCCTTCCAGGATTTTTAGACATAAAATCCTTCCAGCTGGTAAAAGCTTTCTCAGACGAAGGTTTATTCGACTGATAAAAATGGCACAATGCAGCAGCAAGACCATCAGTAGCATCAAGTCTGACAGTGGTCTCTTTGAAATTCAGAATGTTCCTAAGCATTGCAGCCACCTGTTCTTTGGAGGCAGCTCCCTGTCCTGTTATTGACATTTTTATTTTTCGCGGAGCATATTCGAAAATAGGCAACGATCGTGAAAGGGCTGCAGCAATTGCGGCTCCCTGGGCTCTTCCCAGCTTCAGCATCGATTGCACATTTTTTCCGTAAAACGGCGCCTCTATCGCAAGCTCGTCAGGATGGTATTCGTCGATGATCCCTGTTGTTCTGTCAAAAATATGCTTAAGCTTGATGTAATGATCAGCGAATTTTGACAGGTCGATGCAACCAATTGTAATCAGTTCAGGTTTATTCCCCGACACCTTAATTACACCATACCCTGTAATATTTGTCCCGGGATCTATGCCAAGAATAATCCTCTCTTTTGCTTTACCTTTCAACTGGCTGAAATATTACTGTTTACTTATTCCTCTGTAAAAATGTATTATTCATCCATGAAGGTTTTTCGGAAAACTGTGCAGACCGGCTGAAATCCCTTGAACGCATGCTTTTACCTGGCAGGATTCCTGTTTCAAGGTATTGGATAGCCACTTTTAAGCAATTCTCGTTATTGTCATTAAAATCATGTGTTATATCATCGGTTGCAAGAATCTGGGGAGCAAAACCAGCGAAATAATCTCCCTGGTCCAGCGAATTTATAATTTTAAAGGTAATAGGGGAGAAAATATATTTTTTCCCGCAAGGGAAACCATTCATTCCAACAGGTTTCCCGTTAGTTGTATCGCCGATACTTACAATTGTGGTAAACGGTTTGAGGCTGTTCATTACAACTTCGCTTGCAGAAGCTGTTGAACGGCTGGTAATTACAACAATCTTCGAAAGCGCAAGCGGATATGTTGTTGAGATAAATTTAAATGACTGGTCAAATGACTTGTATTTATCATTGTACTGTAATGTGGCAAAATTTGTGCTCGTTTTTCCGTCACCTGCAATGTAGCTGGCAAGATCCTGAGCTATGTACAGATAACCTCCTGAATTATACCTGAGATCAAGGATCAGCTCTTTAACACCTTTTGCCTTAAAATATGAAAAAGCTGTTTCCAGCTCACCTTCTGAAGGTTCTATAAATGATTCAAAAACCAGATGCCCGGCCACCTCTCCTGATTTGAGGAGAATTGTATCATAAAGTAATACCGAATTTACAGTAAAGCTTGATTTTGTGGCAGATAATGTAACCTCATTTCCATCAGGTTTCTGGAAAATAAAAGTATTGGTTACTCCTGCAGTCGCTGGCCCTATCAGGTTGTTGTAAGCCTCACCGTCTTTGGAAATCAGAATTGGTGCAACATCTGTACCATTGATTTTCTTTACTATCCAGCCGCGACGGACCCCGAAGAAATAAAGCTGGGAGTTTTTATATATCATTGCTATTCTGGCAACCGAATTCTCATCCAGTCCAATCCTGAAGCCGTGTCCGACAAAAGTTCCCTGCATTTCAGCATTAAACGCGTCATAATCAGCAACAAAGCTCCATCTATCCAACGTTTTGTACATCATCGCATCAAGCAATGAATATGGATCAGGATAATTTTCCCTGTTAACTGACGGCATAAGACTGGACCAGTAATATACTTCCTGCATAATAAAATATAATGAGTCTCTGGCTTGTTCAGGCGTAACCTCCACAACAGGAGGAGTGATTTCTTTTTTGCATGATCCGAAAAGGGTCATGAGAATTATCAGGAGAGAAAATAGTTTTTTCATAATCTGGAATGATAGACAGTTTCTATTGATTTCAAAGATAACAATTTATCCGCCCGAAGGTTTGCGGTTCTGGATCCATATGCCAGAGATAATTAGTAACAAGCCAACTGGTGTTGTATAATAAACGGGTTCGTGAAGAATAAAGTGTACAAAGACAAGAGAAAGAAAAGCCCCGATGTACACCAGATTACTTACTTTGTCTGTAGTGATAGCCAGCTGAAGAGCCTTCAGCCAGAACCAGAAAGTAATTCCCATCTCAAAAATACCGATATATATTGCTGCAGAGACACCCTTTAATCCAAAAATTTCAGAACCCGGGAAACCTGTAACTAACAGTGCAATAATTAGGTATACTGATCCAAAAAGGAAGCCTAGAAACAGTTTTACAGCTTCATCCCTTTTATCCCTGACATTTAGGATAAAATAGAAAGCCCAGAAAACAGAGCTGCCAGTTGCGAGCAGAACTCCTCTCAGATCAGCATGCCCGGGACTGAACAGGTTTCCCTGGGAAGAGATTATATAAACACCCGCAAAGCTTATGAACAGAGCAATAAAGCTTCTGGTTTTTATTTTCTGTTTCAGTATCGGAACCGACAGGAAAACCAGAACTATCGGCCAGATCATATTCAGAGGCTGCGCAACCTGTGCCGGAAGAAGCTGATATGCATTTAGGAGTAACAGGTAATAGGCACATGGATTTAATAAGCCAAGCAAGGCCGAGCCCAGCAGCTCCTTCGGCGAAGACTTTCTGATAAGCCCGGTTTTTCTATTTATGATAAGGATGATAAGCAGAACTGTTGTTGAAGTAAGCGATGCAATTGTCAGCATCGGAAGAATAGGGAGCTCCTTAAGACAGATTTTGAAAACTGTCGGAATGGTTGACCAGAAAAAAATTGCCAGCCCGGCATAGATGTATGATAGTCGGGTTCGGTTCAAGGGATTAATTAATTATATCAAACCCGGTATAAGGAATAAGCACTTCCGGAACCTTAATCCCAGATTCAGTCTGGTTGTTCTCGAGGATAGCTGCGACGATTCTTGGTAATGCGAGTGCGCTCCCATTAAGTGTATGAACAAGCCGGGTCTGTTTGTCACCTTTTTCTTTAAACCTGCATTTCAGCCTGTTAGCCTGGAATGATTCGAAGTTGGAGGTTGAGCTTACTTCGAGCCATCGTTTCTGGGCCCCCGACCACACCTCAAAATCATATGTGAGGGCTGAAGTAAATGACATATCTCCACCGCAGAGCCTCAGAATTCGATAGGGGAGGCCAAGCCTGGAAACAAGTCCCTCAACATGACTGACCATAGCTTCGAGTGATTCATAGGAACGATCAGGATGTGCAATTTGTACAATCTCAACCTTGTCGAACTGATGAAGCCTGTTCAGTCCCCTGACATGGGCACCCCATGAACCGGCTTCTCTTCTGAAGCATGGCGTATAGGCAACGTTCTTTATGGGAAGCTCCTCCGCGCTGAGAATAACATCCCTGTAAATATTTGTGACCGGGACTTCAGCTGTAGGGATAAGGTAAAAATTATCCAGCGTGGCATGGTACATCTGTCCCTCTTTATCAGGAAGCTGTCCAGTACCAAAACCTGAATCCTCATTTACCATTATCGGTGGCATAACCTCTCTATATCCGGCTTTTACTCCTTCATCGAGAAAAAAGTTAATGAGAGCTCTCTCAAGCCTGGCTCCTTTCCCTTTATAAACCGGAAAACCAGCTCCTGTAAGTTTTATCCCAAGGTCGAAATCAATTATATCATATTTTTTTATGAGCTCCCAGTGTGGTAATGCACTTTCAGGAATTACAGGCATGACGCCTCCCTCACGGACTTTTACGTTATCATCAGCTCCATGTCCCGGGGCAACTGACTCATGCGGAATGTTAGGCAGGCGAATTATCTCATTTCTCAGTTCAATATCGAGAGGGATGAGTTTATCTGAAAGGGATTTAATCTCTTCCTTCAGTTTATAAGTTTTTTCTTTTGCAGATTCAGCTTCTCCTTTTTTCCCTTCTTTCATAAATGAACCGATCTCTTTTGAGATCCTGTTCATCTCACCCTGCAGCATATCTGTTCTGGACTGGATTTCGCGGCGCGATTGATCGAGAGACAGAATTTTGTCAAGAATATCTTTTGCATCAAAGTTTTTTACTTTAAGACGTTCGGATATGAAGTCTCTTTTCTCACGGATAAGGTTTATTGTAAGCATGTTGAAATTTGGATTAATAAAAAAAGCAGACTGATTCAGCCCGCTGTAAAAATATTAAAAAACTCCCGAAAATGCTTTTCTTCGAAGAAAAGAATTTCGGGAGCTGTAATACATTAAGATTTGTGATTACTCACTGACCGGCTTAACCGATACGTAAATCCTGTTATTTTTTTTCTTTTTGAATTCAATTTCTCCGTCGGTGAGGGCGAATAGTGTATGATCTTTTCCAAGTCCGACATTGAGTCCTGGATTATGTTTGGTTCCCCTCTGGCGTACAATTATGTTGCCAGCTTTGGCTGCCTGTCCGCCAAATAGCTTCACTCCCAGCCGTTTGCTCTGAGAATCGCGACCGTTACGTGAACTACCTGCTCCTTTCTTGTGTGCCATGTTGTCAATATTTAATTTCTTTAATTATCAGATTTTAAGCTTTTCCTTTTGCTGGTTTTTTTGCTGCCGGCTTCTTAACAACGGGTTTCTTTTCTGCTGTTTTTTTTGCAGCCTGTTTTTTATCATCTTTTTCTGTTGTTTTTGCAACCGGTTTTTTTGCTTCAGCTTTTTTCCCGACTTTCTTTTTCTCCTTAACAGGTTCTTCAACTACAACGGGAGCTTCTTTTTTTACTACCTGTTTCTTAGGTGATATTTTGCCGTTTATACTGACTATTTCAACTTGTGTGAAGTTCTGACGGTGACCATTTTTTATCCTGTAACCTTTTTTTCTCTTTTTCTTGAAGACAATTACCTTGTCGCCTCTCATGTGGTCAACAATTTTTCCTTCAACGAAAGCATCTTTAATAACAGGTTCACCGATTGTTATTTTGCCCTCATCCTCAATTAACAGAACCTGCTCGAAATTAATCTTTTTACCTTCTTCAATTTCCAGACGGTGGACAAAAATCTTTTTGCCTTCTTCAACTTTAAACTGCTGGCCTGCAATTTCTACGATAGCGTACATCATTTTTCTTTATTATATTACTCCGTGAGGCGTATGCAACTTTAATGTCAGATAACTTCCCGGAGCCCCGGCGGATTATTCAAATTCGGACTGCAAAGATATACAAATTAGATAATATACAAATCAATATCCTCATTTTTTTCATTGAAATACTAATCAGGTAATAATGCCAGGTTTAAATAAAAATAATAACTGAAATAAGTAAATTCAGCTCAAAAGCAAGGATTAAACTGTTGAAAAAAAAGGATTCGGTTGTCCGGACAGTTACTTCTATTATCTTTATATTTGCCTTAGGCAATATGAAAATAGAATTTATAAGTGCATAAATAATTGATATGAAGAGGATTAAGCTTAAAGTGATGGGTATTTCCTACAGTCAGACTCAATCAGGAGCTTATGCACTTTTGCTGATTGAAGAAAACGGAGAGAGACGGATTCCTATAATTATCGGAGGATTTGAGGCACAGGCTATCGTTATCAAACTTGAGAATCTCGAGCCACCAAGACCATTAACACATGACCTTTTTAAGAATTTTGCCGACCTGTTCAGCATAACGGTCATTGAAGTTATGATTTATAAACTGGAAGAGGGAGTTTTCTATTCAAAGCTGGTCTGCAACAATGGAGAAAAAGAATTATCAATCGACAGCAGAACATCAGATGCGGTTGCAATTGCTTTGAGATTCGGATGCCCGATATACATAAACGAGGATATTCTGGAAAAAGCTCAGTTAACAAATAGCCCGTCAGATACAGATCTGAATCTGACAAATGAACCGGATAGTCAGCATGAATCCAGCTCAAAATACGGAACCTACACTGATGAAGAGCTGTTCAAAATGATCGATGAAGCTGTGAAGACAGAAGATTACGAAAGGGCTGCTTCTATAAGGGATGAGATTGAAAAGAGAAAGAAAAAAAATCATTAAGCATATTGAAATGAAGAAAGTAATATTTATTGCTGTTTTACTGATAAATACAGCATATTTTTCTTTTGCGAAAGATTATAAAGTAAGTTCTCCTGATGGGAAAATTATTGTTACTGTAAGTGTTGGAAGAGATATTAACTGGTCGGTCACCTGTAACGGGAATGAATTAATTATCTCAGCTAAAGCCGGGATGGTACTATCTGACGGCAAAGTACTTGGTGAAAATGAAACTGTTAAGAAAGCAGCATTCAGCAAGCTCAATGAGATCATCAAACCTGTCGTTGCAAACAAAAGATCGGAGATTACCGACAACTGCAATATCCTGCTTATCTCATTCAAGTCAGGTTTATCCTTACAGGTAAGAGCTTATAACGATGGTGCAGCATACAGATTTGAAACCGATTTTAAAAATGACATTACTTTAAAAAATGAAATTGCTGATTTCCGTTTTCCTTCAGGTTCAACAGCATGGTATCCTCTTGAAGACAGCTTTATGTCGCATAATGAAAGACAGTTCGTCTATTCCCGACTTGATACCATTAATGAAAAACATCTCGCGAGCCTGCCTTCTCTCTTTCAGGTTAATGGAACAAACATTCTGATAACTGAGTCAGATATTGAAGATTACCCCGGAATGTGGTTAAGGGGAGCAGGCTCAGGAATGATAACGGGAACGTGGCCTAAATACCCTGAAACAGAAAAGCTTAACAGGGACCGCAATTTAAATGTTGTAACGACCAAAGATTATATCGCAAAAACCAGGGGCACCAGGTCATTTCCCTGGAGAGTATTTGTCATTTCAGAGAAAGATGGCGGACTGATTGAAAGCGATCTTGTTTATAAGCTTGCTGCGCCGACAAGGATTACAGATACTGATTGGATCAAACCCGGACAAGTAGCCTGGGACTGGTGGAACGCCAATAATATCTTTGGCGTAGATTTTCGCTCAGGAATTAATAATGACACGTATAAATACTATATTGATTTCGCATCAAAAAATGGTATCGAATATGTAATTCTTGATGAAGGCTGGTACAAACTGGGAAATGTTCTTGAACAGGTTCCAACTATAAATGTTCCGGAGCTTTGCAAATATGCCGAAAGCAAAAATGTCGGTATTATCCTCTGGGTTGTATGGAAGACTTTTTATGATCAGATTGACCAGGCTCTGGCACAGTACGAAAAATGGGGTGCGAAAGGAGTTAAAGTCGATTTTATGCAGAGAGACGACCAGCCTGTTGTGAATTTTTACTGGGAAGCTGCTAAGAAAGCTGCTGACCATCACATGCTTATTGATTTTCATGGTTCCTATAAGCCGGATGGTCTTGGACGCACTTTTCCCAACGCCCTGACAAGAGAAGGAGTCAAAGGACTCGAGCATAATAAATGGAGCAAAGACATAACTCCCGAGCATGATGTGACAATGCCATTTACAAGAATGGTAGCGGGCCAATGGATTATACACCCGGGGCGATGATCAACATGGACAGGGCAAACTTCAATTTTCAGTTTTCACGTCCGGCAAGCCAGGGCACACGGGTTCATCAGATGGCACTGTATGTAGTATTTGAAAGTCCGCTTCAGATGCTGGCCGACTCTCCTTCAAACTATATGAAGGAACAGGAATGTACCGATTTTCTGGTCAATATTCCGGTTGTCTGGGACAATCTGAAAGTGCTTAATGCTAAAATCGGAGATTATGTGCTTCTTGCAAGGCAATCACACAATGAATGGTTTATCGGAGCTTTAACGGACTGGAGTAGCCGTGAAATGGAGGTCGATCTTTCATTTCTCCCTTCAGGTGAATATAAGATGGAAATATTTCAGGACGGAATAAATGCTGACAGGCATGCCCAGGATTATAAACATCTGGTAACCAGTGTAAAATCTGGTGATAAGATTAAAATAGCTCTTGCCCCGGGAGGAGGTTGGGTGGCAAGATTATCATCAAAATAATTCTGTTTGTACAAGCATTAAATGAAGCAATATCTTGAGCTTCTGGATCATGTATTGAAGAATGGTACCCCAAAAGGTGACAGAACCGGTACCGGTACTATCAGTGTTTTCGGTTACCAGATGAGGTTTAGTCTTGCCGAAGGATTCCCTCTGCTAACCACAAAGAAGCTCCATATGAAATCAATCATTCACGAACTTCTCTGGTTCATTTCTGGCGACACAAATATTAAGTACCTGAATGACAATGGAGTGCGAATATGGAATGAGTGGGCAGACAAAGATGGGAACCTTGGACCCGTATATGGGTGCCAATGGCGTTCATGGCCCGCAGCAGATGGAAGAAAGATCGATCAGCTGAAAGATGTAATTGACAATATCAGGAAGTCGCCCGACTCCCGTCGCCTGATAATAAGTGCATGGAATGCAGGCGAAATTGGAAAAATGGCTCTTCCTCCATGTCATGTAATGTTCCAGTTTTATGTCGCAAACGGCAGGTTATCGTGCCAGCTTTACCAGAGAAGCTGTGATATTTTTCTTGGTGTTCCCTTTAATATTGCATCATATTCGCTTCTTACACTTATGGTTGCACAGGCAACCGGACTAAAACCCGGCGATTTTATCCATACACTTGGTGATGCCCATATATATCAAAACCATATTGAGCAGGTAAAGTTGCAGCTCACGAGAGAACCTTTCGCATTACCCAAAATGATAATTAATCCGGCAGTGACCGATATTTTAAAATTTAAGTTTGAAGATTTTACTCTTACAAACTATGTAGCACATCCTAATATTAAGGGAGATATTTCCGTGTAATTCATTTTGTATGATTTCAATAATTGTTGCTGTTTCAGAGGATCTGGGCATAGGAAAAGATAACGAGCTATTATGGCACCTGCCGGAAGATCTTAAACGTTTTAAAAAACTAACACTGGGGAAGAGTGTTATAATGGGGAAGAAAACATGGGAATCCCTGCCGAAACGCCCTCTGCCCGGAAGGAAGAATATTGTTCTGACAGACAAGCCTGAAGAGTGCTTCGATTGTGCAGTTACAGCATATTCAATTGAAGATGCTTTAAGTAAATGTGAAAAGGGAGAAGATGTTTTCATTATGGGAGGAGGAAGTGTTTACAGACAGTTCATGCCGATTGCTGACAGACTCTATATCACCCATGTGCACAGGAAGGCGCCGGCTGATATTTTCTTCCCTGAAATCGATCCTAAAATATGGAAAGTTGTCGAAAAGGAAGAGTTTACGGCAACTGAACCAGGCGGGATACCCTATACATATGTGATATATGGAAAAAGAAAGCATGAGGCTTAATATATTAGGAAAAATTCTGATAACCGATTAAACCTTTTTCTTCAGCCTCTATCTAAAAGGTTGTTGATCGGAATTAAACATTTAAAAATAGAACTTATGAAAACAAAAATTTTCTTAATGATTGCAGCTCTTGCAATTTTCTCATTCTCTTCATGTACAAAAGAGCCGGCAATAGATGAGGCCAGCCTTAACCTTGCAGATGATGATGCTGTAATAGATGCTGTTTATGAAGACGTATTCAATACAGTTGATAATGCAGATATTATACTTGATAAACTTCAAAAAGGGGATGCAGCAAAATCAGTGATCGCTGCAGATTCCTGCCCGATTGTCACAATTGATCATCCTACAGATGCAATATGGCCGAAAACGATAACTATTGATTTTGGTTCCGGTTGTGAAGGTTTGTATGAAAATACCAGAGCAGGTAAAATAATTATGGTTGTAACAGGCCCCAGAATGACGACAGGTTCAACAAAAACCGTGACATTTGATAACTATTTCTTCAATGGAATTAAAGTTGAGGGAACAAAAGAACTTGAGAATATGGGATTCAATGATAATCAGCACCTTGTAATGTCTGTTACCCTTACGGGCGGGAAACTGACTCTTCCCGACGGAAAAATTATTGAACGCTCGTTTGAGCATCAGAGAGAATGGCTTGCAGGGCTTCTTACAAGGAACATATGGGATGATGAGTGCCTGATCACAGGAACAGCAACAGGCGTCAATATTAAGGGTATTGCATACACTAATACCATTACAACACCGCTGCACTGGAAACGCGTCTGCCGGTTTGTCGTAAGCGGGGTAGTAAAAATCGAAAGGGAGGGTCGCGAACCTATTGAGATTAATTATGGGACAGGTGATTGTGATGCTGTTGCTACTGTCACAATGGGTGGTGAGACAAAAGAGATTATGCTGAAATTCAGGCACAGGCTGTGGGGAATCAGATAAATAGAGGCTTCCTGCAGGCATCATAAAATACGTAGAGCCGTTGCATGCAACGGCTCTACGTATTTTCATCAGGCTTTGTAATTTTATGATGCTTTAAGCACCTTCATATCAATTCGTTCGAGTTTATGGGTCGCATAGTCAATTGTAATCAGCAGCTCATCCTTTCCAAGCGACGGCATCTCAAACATGGCATCGAGCATGATAGCTTCACAGATTGATCTAAGTCCCCGTGCCCCAAGCTTGAATTCGACCGCCTTATCGACTATGAATTCAAGAACACCATCAGCAAAAGAGAGTTCAATATTATCCATTTTGAACAGCTTGATATACTGTTTCACCAGTGCATTTTTGGGTTCGGTAAGAATTGCTCTGAGAGCCTTTCTGTCGAGGGGATCAAGATGTGTAACAACCGGAAGCCTGCCTATTATTTCAGGGATCATTCCGTAAGCGCGAAGATCCTGGGGAGCAATGTACTTGAGCAGGTTATCTTTATCGATTTTATCCCTTATCTTTGATGCTCCATAACCAACAATTTGAGTATTAAGACGTTGTGCAATTTTCTTTTCAATTCCCTCAAATGCCCCTCCGCAGATAAATAAAATATTCTTTGTATCAACCGGGATCATTTTTTGCTCCGGATGTTTACGGCCTCCCTGGGGCGGGACATTTACTATTGATCCCTCAAGCAGCTTCAGCAGCCCCTGCTGTACACCCTCGCCTGAAACATCGCGGGTTATGGAAGGATTATCACCTTTTCTTGCTATTTTATCGATCTCATCGATAAAAACGATTCCTTTCTCTGCAGCTTTGACATCATAATCGGCATTCTGAAGAAGACGTGTAAGAAGACTTTCAATATCTTCCCCAACGTAACCTGCCTCAGTAAGGACTGTAGCGTCGACAATCGTAAAAGGTACATGAAGCATCTTTGCAACAGTTCTTGCAAGAAGTGTTTTCCCGGTTCCGGTTTCACCGACAAGGATGATATTTGATTTTTCGATTTCAATATCATCGGGGTCAGGTTTCTGCATCAGCCTTTTATAATGGTTATAGACTGCTACGGCTATGATCTTTTTAGCCATATCCTGCCCGATAACATACTGGTCGAGGAAATTCTTGATTTCAGCAGGTTTAAGCAGATTTATAGTATCGAACGGAATATTTTTCTTGGACCCAAGCTCTTCATTCATTATGCCATAAGCCTGCTCGATACAATGATCGCAAATATGACCATCGAGACCTGCAATAAGCATATTGGCCTCTTTTTTCGTTCTGCCGCAGAAAGAACACTTATCCATTTTCTATTAATGTTCGCTTTTTTGGAGGATCTCATCTATCATACCATAATCTTTTGCTTCCTGGGATGTCATCCAGTAATCCCTGTCAGAATCTTTTTCAACTTTTTCAACAGAGTTCCCGGAATGGAATGCTATTATTTCGTAAAGCTCTTTTTTAAGCTTTATAATTTCACGAGCCTGGATCTCTATATCTGAAGCCTGGCCTTCAAATCCACCTGCCGGCTGATGTATCATTATCCTTGAATGTTTCAGGGCAGATCTTTTCCCTTTAGTGCCTGCTGTAAGGAGGACTGCTCCCATTGAGGCAGCCATTCCGGTACATATAGTTGCAATATCGGCAGAAATGTACTGCATGGTATCATAGATTCCCAGTCCTGCATTAACTGATCCACCCGGAGTATTGAAATAGATCTGGATATCTTTCCCGGGATCTGAGGAATCGAGATAGAGCAGCTGTGCCTGAATAATATTCGCAACATAATCATCGATAGGCAAACCCAGAAAAATGATCCTGTCCATCATCAGGCGGGAGAAGACATCCATTGAAGCAACATTTAATTGTCTTTCCTCGATTATGGTGGGAGAAATGTAACTTCCCTGTGCTAAAGCATACTTATGAAGGTTCAGGCCGCTGATTCCACGCTTGCTCCTTGCGTACTTACCGAAATCATTAATATTGTTCATTTTTACAGGTCTTAAAATTAAGGAACAAAGATATAAAATTTAAAATTATGAATGATCACCCGGAAGCTATTCGAAAAGCTTATTGAATTCTTCTGCAGTTACACTTTTTTCTTCAACCTTTACCAGTTCTTTCAGATGTGATAAAACCTTATCATCCAGTATTTTATCGGCTATTCGTTTTGCATCTTCTTCTCTTTTCAGAGTCTCTTTGGCATAATTTGCTATCTGCTCATCGGTGGCATAGAAAAGACCATATTGCTGAAACTGGTACCTTGTGATTTTTTCAGCCTCTTTCTGAAGTTCTTCTTCGCTGATTTTCATACTGTTATCTTTAGCAACCTTGTTTCGGATCAGCTGCCATTTAAGATCGTGATGGAAAGTGTCAAATTCCTGGTCGATCTGCTCGGTTGTAGTATTTTCATTCACCTTCAGTAACCATCGTTTCAGAAAATCCTCAGGAAGTTTGAAATCAGTTATTTCAAGAGTTAACTTCTTGACATCCTGCATAAGTTTGAAATCGCTCTCACGTTTAAGGTTAGCGGATATTTCTTCTTCGATCTTCTTCATGAACTCATCTTCAGAGTTTACAATGCCTTCACCATATATTCTGTTGAAGAGCTCCTGTCCGATCTCTGCAGGATGAAACCTTGTTATCTCTCTGATAGTGAACCTGAAATTACCTTCAAGGCCTTCAATTTCCTCTTTCTTCTTTTTTAACAGACCGGCTATTTCATTATCATTCGGGAATGCTTTTTTAATATCGAAATCGATTTGCTCTTTTTCATTTTTCCCTGTAAAAGCCTTTTTGATCTCTTCATCCTTAATAATATCAATGGCGAGTGTAGCATCTTCAGCAGAAATTCCATCAGGAATAATGTTCCCTTCTGCATCGATTTTTGCGATATGCCCTTTTAGAATATCCTTTTCTTCAGTTAAATCAGCTTTTTTTAACTCACCAAAACGACGAGTGTAATTACTGACATAATCATTTTTCATTTTCTCGTCGATAGCGATCTCATATAAGCTTACCTTGTTTTTATTGCTGATATTCAGTTCGATAACCGGTGCCAGCCCAAGCTCGAATGAAAACTTAAAATCATCCTGATTGTCAAAGTCAATTATCTCCTGCTCGTCGGTTTTTGGCATCGGATCTCCGAGTATCTCGATCTTCTCATCAGTAAGGAACTTCTGTATGTTTTCAGTTACGACTTTATTGATCTCATCTATTTTAACGGCTTTTCCGTACATTTTTTTAATAAGTCCTATGGGGACCATTCCGGGTCTGAAACCTTTGATATTTGCCTTTTTCCGATGGTCTTTAAGTACACTTTCAACTTTCTCCTCATAATCGGCTTTCACGATATTTACCTTCAGTACTGCATTCAGATCGTCGATGTTTTCTCTGGTAATATTCATATTTTTATTGTTTGTACATTTAAAAAACCGCCAAAACGCACTGTCAAAGAGGTTAAGAGCGGTTTGTCATACCTGTGCGGATGAAGGGACTCGAACCCCCACGTCATTAAGACACAAGATCCTAAGTCTTGCTCGGCTACCAATTACGACACATCCGCAAAAATCGGTGCAAAAGTACAGAAAAAAATCATTATTGCAAACAGTAAGAGTTATCTGCGGAGTTCAAAGTTCTTTCCGAGATAGACATTTCTGACCTGTTCATCATCAGCAAGTTGTGCTGATGTCCCCGATTTCAGTATTCTTCCCTCAAAAAGAAGATAAGCCCTGTCGGTAATCGAAAGGGTTTCATGAACATTATGATCGGTTACAAGAATTCCGATGTTTTTGTTTCTCAGGTGGGAAACGATACTCTGAATATCTTCAACGGCAATCGGATCGACCCCGGCAAATGGTTCATCAAGAAGAATGAATTTTGGTTTCAGTGCAAGTGCCCTGGCTATCTCCGTCCTTCTCCTTTCTCCTCCGGAAAGCTGTATTCCTTTGCTTTTTCTTATTTTCTGCAGTCCAAATTCGTTCAGCAGCATTTCAGCTCTTTCTGCCTGTTCTTTTTTTGGGAAGCCCGACATTTCAAGGACAGCCCGAAGATTATCTTCCACCGACAGGTTCCTGAAAACTGAAGCTTCCTGTGCAAGATAGCCGATCCCCTTGCGGGCACGTTTATAGACCGGTAGTGTTGTAATTTCCTCATCATCAAGGAATATTTTTCCTTCACGGGGTCGTATCAGACCAACGATCATATAAAAGGAGGTTGTTTTACCTGCACCGTTAGGTCCAAGCAAACCGACGATTTCTCCCTGTTCCACTTCAATGGAAACATGATCAACAACAGTTCGGTTGTGGTACTTCTTAACCAGATTTTCGGTATATAGTTTCATCGGAGAATTTATGATGTCGTTGTTTCAGTTTTTACCGAAGAGTCATCATCCATAAATGTATTATGCTCTTTCTCTTTCTTCTTCATTACCCTGGCAGAGATAAAAATACTAACCTCATAAAGAATAAGAAGCGGTATTGCAACAAGTGTCTGGGAAAAGACATCTGGCGGGGTTATAATTGCAGCTACAATAAAAATGACCACGATTGCATGTTTTCTGTATTTTCTCATGAAAGCGGGTGTAATGATCCCGATTTTTGTAAGGAAAAATGCAACTATGGGAAGCTCAAATACAACACCGGTCGCCAGGCAGATAGAGGTCAGAGTCCCTATAAATGATCTGACATTTATCTGGTTAACCACAGTGGCGCTAATCTGGTACGAGTTCAGGAAATGAATTGAAAGCGGAGCAAGCAGGAAATATCCGAACAGGACACCTGTGAAGAAAAGCAAAGATGAAGCAAGAACAGCACCCTTTGCATGTTTTGCTTCATTTGAATGGAGAGCCGGTTTGAAAAACATCCAGAATTCACGTATTATAACAGGAAAGGCAAGAATAAGACCCGCTACCATGGCCACGGTAATATGAGTTGTAATCTGTCCTGACATTTTAAGGCTTACCAGGTTCAATGGTTTTGTATTGATGCACAAAATGTCAGGATTCTTAAAATTAAACTGCTGAGCTAAAAAGTGTCCGAATTCACAAAAAAGCCTGTTGGAAATAAAAGTCGGTTCTTTTGGAGCCAGAACGATTTTTTCGAAAAGGATATTCTTAAAGATAAATGCAATAATCATCATGATCACGATGGCAAGTATTGATCGGATTATATGCCATCTGAGCTCCTCGAGATGTTCGAGGAACGACATCTCAGCTTCTCCCTTCTTCCCTTTTTTCCAGCTAAAAGCCATTTGTAAAGAAAATTTATTTCTTAAAATTTCAGCGTGTAAAGATGATAAATCTTCTTATGCAAAACAATATCAGTGATATGTTATGTTGGATTTACGAAAAACATTTTTGTTAATAATTTTAAAAAAAATGGTATTTGATTTGGAAATTGATTAATTTAGATAAACTGTTAAAGAATAAAACTTTTTACAGATATCGGGGTTATTTTTAAGGGGAAAATGATTAATGATTCAACGATACGAGATTATTTAAAGAAGTATTTCGGATTCGATACTTTTAAAGGAAACCAGGAAGATATAATAAAAAATGTCCTGGCCGGCAGGGATACTTTTGTACTAATGCCGACAGGAGGAGGTAAATCGCTTTGCTACCAGCTTCCGGCTGTTATGGGGGAGGGAACAGCGATAGTCATTTCTCCGCTTATTGCCCTTATGAAAAACCAGGTTGATGCAATGCGCAATTTCAGCACCAATGATGATGTTGCCCATTTCCTTAATTCCTCCCTTACAAAAACAGAAATTGCCCGGGTTAAAAAAGATGTTCTCGACCAGCAGGCAAAGCTTCTGTATGTTGCACCGGAGTCGCTGACAAAAGAAGAGAATATTGAATTTCTTAAAAATATCAGGATCTCATTTTATGCAGTTGATGAAGCTCACTGTATTTCTGAGTGGGGACACGATTTCAGGCCGGAATACAGACGTATCAGGCCGATAATAGATACAATCGGCAGGTCGCCGATTATTGCACTTACTGCAACCGCGACACCCAAAGTTCAGCACGATATTCAGAAAAACCTCGGCATCCTCGATGCTAATGTCTTCAAATCATCATTCAACAGGCCAAACCTTTATTATGAGGTTAAATCCAAGCAGGATGTTACCAGGGAGATCATCAAATATATAAAAAACAATCCCGGGAAATCGGGTATCATTTACTGCCTCAGCCGCAAAAAAGTGGAAGAAATGGCTGAAGTTCTGAAAGTCAACGGGATAAAGGCGCTCCCATACCATGCCGGTATGGATTCAGCAACCCGTACTCAGAACCAGGATAAATTTCTGATGGAAGAAGCTGATGTAATTGTGGCAACAATTGCGTTCGGAATGGGGATCGATAAGCCCGATGTTAGATTTGTAATTCATTATGATATGCCCAAGAGCCTGGAAGGTTATTACCAGGAGACCGGCCGGGCCGGCCGCGACGGGGGCGAAGGGAACTGTATTGCATATTACAGCTACAACGATATTGTAAAGCTTGAGAAATTCATGCAGGGGAAGCCGATTGCCGAGCAGGAGATAGGAAAACAGCTTCTCCTTGAAACTGTATCATATGCCGAATCGTCAGTTTGCCGCAGGAAGACTCTTTTACACTATTTCGGCGAGGAATACGATAAGGAGAACTGCGAGGCCTGCGATAATTGCCTCCATCCAAAAGCTCAGTTCGAAGGCAGCGATTCGGTTGTAAACGTTCTCGAGACAATACTGGCTGTTAAGGAAAAATTCAAAGCCGATCATATTGCAAATATCCTTGCAGGAAAGGTGACCTCCGCAATAAAATCATACAAACACCATAAGCTTGAATTTTTCGGCGCAGGCGAAGATAAAGACGAGAAATACTGGAATATGGTAATCAGGCAGGCCCTGATCGCAAAGCTGCTAACCAAGGATATTGAAAACTATGGACTGCTGAAGCTTACCGAGAAAGGAATGGAATTCATTGAGAATCCTGCTTCCTTTATGCTGGCAGAGGATCATGATTATGCCGATACTGCCGATGAGGAAAATGCTTTCGGCGCAAAGACCGCCGCTGTCGATGAAGAGCTTTTCAGCATACTTAAGGATTTACGGAAGAAAATATCAAAGCAGAAAGATGTTCCGCCATTTGTAATATTCCAGGACCCATCTCTGGAAGATATGGCTATCCAATATCCTATAACACTCGACGAGCTGCAAAATATTTCAGGAGTGGGCGCAGGGAAAGCACAGAGGTACGGGGCGGAATTTGTCGAGATCATTAAGAAATACGTTGAGGAGAAGGAAATACTCCGTCCACTCGACATGGTTGTTAAATCGGTTGTAAATAAATCAGGTATAAAGGTTTATATCATTCAGAGCATCGATATGAAACGGCCGCTCGAGGATATTGCTGAAGCAAAAGGGCTTGAGATGGGGGAATTAATATCTGAAATTGAAGCAATTGTCAATTCAGGCACCCGTATCAATCTCGATTATTACATCAACATGATGATTGATGAAGAGCGTCAGCATGATATCTATTTATATTTCAGGGAAGAGGCTGAATCGGACTCGCTGGAGGATGCAATCAAAGAACTGGGGAATGAGTTCGAAGAAGATGAAATACGTCTTATGAGAATCAAATTTCTCTCGGAAATGGGGAACTAAAGGTGCAACGGCACACTTCCACAACTGTGCAAAATAAATAGCTAAAAAATACAGAAATCACATATACCGGGTAGATCAGTTGTCCCGGAATAAATATGCCAAGCAACCTTTTATGTCCATACCTGGCAGCTGTATTTTGCAGTATCAGATAATCAGGAATAGATTTTAGCAGAAAAGCGACCAGGAGGACTGGCAAAAAATCCGGACGAAAAATCCCAGCGATCAATAAGAAATATTGAAGCAGTATTGCAGCAAATGTCACAATTGCCAGCACCCGGGTAAAGGTATCTTTATATGCTCCGGCTTTGGATATCCATCGTACCCTTTGCTTTATGAATGAGCCGATTGTCTCAGGAGATTTGGTCGTAACAATTGCTTCCTGCGACTCGAGCCACATGATTTTATTGTCAGGTTCTCTTTTAATGCTGTGAAGAAGAAAAACATCATCACCTGAAGGTATTTCGTCATGCAGGTTGCCGGAATGTCTGTTGTATGCTTCCCTAGTAAATGCAAGATTTGCTCCATTACACATTACCGGATTTCCGCCTGCTGCAGTACCTGCAGTAACTCCCTGCAGACTCAGATATTCCAGCTCCTGGAACCTGTGAAAAAAGCCTGTGCTGCTTTCTAATCTGACAGGACAAATGATCATTTCCGGCATATTCTCAGCATAGAATGATGCAATAGTTTTAATCCATTTTGTCCCCATTTGGCAATCAGCATCTGTTGCAATGATGAGATTGCCGGTTGAAGCTGCCATCCCTGTTCTTATTGCCTGCTTTTTTCCGTTTCCGTCGTTTTTAAACGCTTTGAGGTTCCTGATCTTATTGAAAGAAGAAGCTATTGATAATGTTTTATCGGAAGAATTATCGTCGATTATTATCAATTCAAAATTATCTGGGTTGTAATCCTGTTCAGAAATATCATTTAGAAGCGCAGGGAGATTTTTTTCTTCATTGCGACAGGCAACTATTACTGAAACAAATAAATCTGGCGAACTGACGGGTAAATAAGGGTTGATTTTAACAAGACCTCTGTAAATTCTCAGAGTTACATATAGATATGGTATTATCAGTATGAGCAGTAACCATTGCATTGGTCATTCCCTCATCCATTCGTAAAATGAATAATGCTCAGAGCTCATACCAAGTGCCTCATAGGTTTTCTTTGCCTGTATGTTCCTGGTTTCAACATATAACCGGAGGCCCGCAATACCCTGTTTTTCAGCAAGATTTCTGACATGCAGGTACATATTCCTGAAAATGCCCTGCCTCCTGAATTCCGGTATTACATAAACCGACTGGAACCACCAGACATTACAATTACGCCAGTCGCTCCATTCAAATGTAATCAGCAGTGAAGCAATTACTTTGCCATCTGATTCTGCAATAAAGTATTCTCCGCGGGATTTTTCTTCAAAAACTGCATTTACCCCTTTTGTGACTGTTTCTTTGTCAAGTGACATCTTTTCAGTTTCCCAGGCCATTTTCAGCTGGAAATCAATTATTGAAGTCGCATCGTTGATTGTTGCTTTTCGTATAGTTGCCATTTTATTCGTGTTCTATGTACACTTTAATTTTTAAAAACCAAACCGGCGCCTGCCGCCTGCCGCCTTATTTATATTCGTCCCAGCTTTTTATAACAAGGTCATCCTCGCTCATACGGCAAAATGCAAGAATAAATGCACTTGCAAGTCTGGAGTTTGTGATAAGTGGCACATTATAATCGACTGCATTTCGCCTTATTGAATAATCGTTATCAAGTTCAGTGTCACTGAGGTCTTTAGGTATATTTACAACCAGGTCCACTTCGCGTGCTCTTATTAGCTCTATAGTGTTTGGAGATTTATTTTCATCAGGCCAGTAAGCTACATGAGCTTCAACTCCTGCATTCTGAAGAAACTGCTGCGTACCTCTTGTAGCATAAAGCTTGTGACCTCTTTCGCGAAGGGCTTTAGCACTGTTAAGGAGTTCAACCTTCGATCTTGCCGGACCGGTAGAAAGGAGAATGCTTTTCTCCGGCACTCTGTACCCTACTGAGAACATTGCTTTAAGAATGGCTTCATAGAAGCCTTCCCCAATGCATCCGACCTCTCCGGTCGATGACATGTCGACTCCAAGAACAGGATCGGCTTTGGCAAGCCGTGAGAAGCTGAACTGAGGAGCCTTCACACCCACATAATCAAGTTCAAATACTGATTTGCGAGGTTTTTCAACAGGAACCCCCAGCATAACTTTTGTAGCAAGCTCTATTAAATTGGATTTGAGAACTTTGGAAACAAATGGCATACTCCGGCTGGCGCGAAGATTGCATTCAATGACTTTTATATCATTATCGCGGGCAAGAAACTGGATATTAAAAGGGCCTGAAATATTTAACTCTTTTGATATCTGGCGTGAGATACGTTTTATTCGTCTGACTGTTTCGAAATAGATCTTCTGAGGAGGGAACACAATTGTGGCATCGCCTGAATGAACGCCGGCAAACTCAACATGCTCGCTGATTGCATATGCCACTATCTCACCCTCACGGGCAACTGCATCTATTTCGATCTCCTTGGCATTCTCAATAAATTCCGAAACCACCACGGGGTACTGTCTCGATACCTGGGCTGCAAGTTCCAGAAAATGAGTGAGTTCGTTTTTATTTGAAACCACGTTCATCGCAGCACCGGAAAGAACATAAGAAGGCCTGATCAAAACAGGGAACCCTATCCTGTCGACGAATTCAAAAATATCTTCAATGGATGAAAGCTCTTTCCACCTGGGCTGATCGACTTTCAGATTATCGAGCATTGCAGAGAATTTATGCCTGTTCTCCGCTCTGTCGATCGAGACCGGCGATGTCCCGAGCACTGGTACATTTTCCCTGAAGAGCCTCATTGCAAGGTTGTTAGGGATCTGTCCTCCAACCGAGACGATAACACCTCCCGGATTTTCAAGATCAATAATATCAAGCACCCGTTCAAAAGTAAGCTCATCGAAATAGAGTCTGTCGCAGATATCGTAATCAGTGCTGACTGTCTCAGGGTTATAGTTTATCATTACTGATCTGAGTCCCTCTTTTCTAATAGTATCGATCGCGTTTACGGAGCACCAGTCGAACTCCACGCTCGAACCTATTCTGTAAGCACCCGAGCCAAGCACGATTATTGACTTCTTATCATTTTCATAGTGAATATCATGCTCTGTTCCACTATAGGTCAGATATAAATAATTTGTCACAGCAGGATATTCTGCAGCCAGGGTGTCTATCTGTTTTACATACGGCACTATGCCCAATGCTTTCCTGTGGATTCTGACCTTCATCAGATCGTCGTTAATCCGGGAAAGTTCTGAACTGAGAACATGTCTTGCTATCTGGAAGTCGCTGAATCCATTTACTTTAGAATGTGCAAGCAGCTCAACGGGAATGGATTCAAGGGTTTTATACCTGCAAAGCTCATCCTTTATATTAATAATGTTCCTGAGCTTGAAGAGGAACCATTTATCGATTTTAGTTAACTCATAGATCCGATCGACTGATATACCTTTTTCGAGTGCTTCAGCAATTGAAAAGATCCTCATGTCGGTTGGTTCGGCCAGCTCTTTTTCAATATCCTGAAAATTCAATTCGCGGTTGCCTGTAAGACCATGCATTCCCTGGCCGATCATCCTGAGCCCTTTCTGGATAGCCTCTTCGAAATTCCTGCCTATTGACATCACCTCGCCGACGCTTTTCATGCTGCTGCCTATAACATGGGAGACTCCTTCAAATTTATTAAGGTCCCACCGTGGAATTTTACAGACAATATAATCGAGTGCAGGTTCAAAAAAGGCAGTTGTGGTTTTTGTTACCGAATTCTTAAGTTCATGCAGTCCGTAACCAATTCCAAGCTTGGCGGCAATAAAGGCAAGAGGATATCCTGTAGCTTTTGAAGCAAGAGCACTTGACCGGGATAACCTTGCATTTACTTCAATTACGCGGTATTCTTCTGAATCGGGTGCAAGAGCATATTGCACATTACATTCCCCGACAATTCCGATATGTCTTATAATCCTGATCGAAAGTTCCCGGAGCTTATGATATTCACTGTTAGTCAGAGTCTGGGAGGGCGCAACCACAATGCTCTCACCTGTATGGATCCCCAATGGGTCGAAGTTCTCCATATTGCAAACTGTGATGCAATTATCGAACCTGTCCCTCACTACCTCATATTCAACTTCTTTCCATCCTTTAAGCGATTCCTCGACGAGTATCTGGTTTGTATAGGAGAATGCTTTTGAAGCAAGAGCTTTAAGCTCGGAACTGTCGGAGGCGAATCCGCTGCCCTGTCCGCCAAGCGTATATGCTGCCCTGATAATCACCGGAAATCCAAGCTTATCTGCAGCTTTCAGGGCTTCTTCCACGCCTGATACTGCGATGCTGCGAGGTGTTTTTACCTTTATTTCATCAAGCTTTTTTACGAAAAGCTCACGATCTTCAGTATCCATTATGGCTCTTACAGGTGTACCGAGGACTTTTACATTATACTTTTCAAAAACACCAGCTTTAAATAATTCTGTTCCGCAATTGAGTGCAGTCTGTCCACCGAATGAAAGAAGTATTGCATCAGGCCGTTCTTTTTCAATGACTTTCCTGACATAATAAGGAGTGACCGGAAGAAAATAGATCCTGCCTGCGAGCTCTTCCGATGTCTGTACCGTAGCAATGTTAGGGTTTATCAGGATAGTTTTTATTCCTTCTTCTTTCAATGCTTTAAGTGCCTGTGAGCCGGAGTAGTCGAATTCACCTGCTTCTCCTATTTTCAATGCTCCTGATCCCAGAATAACTACCTTTTTTATGTCGTCAACCATCTGCCGGATTTGAAGATCAAAATTAACACAAATTTTTTAATAGGGATTTGTAATTTATAAAATATGAATATATTTGCAAAATAAATGAATAAATATGCAAAAAACAAAACGGCTTCTTGCAATTGAGAAAATAATCGCCGGGGAAATCATTTCATCTCATGATATGCTGCTGAAAAAACTGAAAGGGAAAGGGATAAGCTGTACACAGGCAACATTATCCCGCAACTTAAGGCAGCTGGGTGCGGGAAGAATACCTGATGGCAAGGGTGGATATAAATATTCTCTTCCTGAGACCTCAGGTAATATAGCCACGGTAACTGCCAAAATTCAGGTTTTACCGGCAATACAGGATATTGTTGATGCAAAAGGTCTGCTGATTCTTAAAACACTACCGGGAAATGCGAGCAACACGGCATTTTATATTGATAACAATTCACGATATGAAATTGCCGGGACCATTGCTGGCGACGATACAATACTTATAATTCCGCGCGACGGGATTACGAACCACCAGGTTCATACATGTCTCGAGATAATACTACCGGGGCTGCATAACCAGGTAAAAAAGAAATGATTCAATAAAAATATAAATAAAACCTATTACCAGTTAAAATTTTAAAATAATGAAAGAAAAAGTAGTGCTGGCATACAGCGGAGGATTGGATACTTCTGTGATACTTAAATGGCTCATTGAGAAGAATTATGATGTTATTGCTTTTGTTGCAGATGTGGGGCAGGCAGAGAATTTTGAAGAGTGCAGGAATAAGGCATTGCTCCTTGGTGCTTCGAAAGTGATAATCTCGGATCTTAAAAGGGAATTTGTTGAAAATTACGTTCTTAAAGCAATAATGGCCAATGCAATATATGAAGACAGGTATCTGCTCGGGACAGCCCTTGCCCGTCCGCTTATTGCAAAAAAACAGATTGAAGTTGCAAAGCAGGAGGGAGCCGTTGCAGTTGCCCACGGTGCAACGGGGAAAGGTAACGATCAGGTAAGATTCGAACTTTGCTATTATGCGCTTATGCCGGGAGTTAAAGTTATTTCACCATGGAAGGATAAAGAATTCCTTGCTCAGTTTAAAGGAAGGACAGATCTCCTGAAATATGCTTCGGAAAAGAAAATCCCGGTAAAAGCAAGCATTGACAAACCATACAGTGAGGATGATAACATAATGCATATAAGTCACGAGGCAGGTGTTCTTGAAGATCCGATGTATACGCTGCATAAAAGCATGCTCGAAAAGATGGTTATGCCACAGGATGCACCTGATAGTGAAACGAGGATTGTGATTCAGTTCAAAAACGGGCTGCCGGTCAGGCTTGTCAACAAGGAAGATGGCACTATTAAAGAAGATCCATATGAAATGTACGTTTATCTGAATGAACTGGCGGGGAAGAATGGAATAGGACTTCTTGATATGGTCGAGAACCGGTTTGTTGGTATAAAATCAAGAGGTGTTTATGAAACTCCTGCAGCTACAGTACTTCATATAGCACATAAAGATATTGAAGGAATTGCTATGGACAGGGAAGTGATGAGGCTCGTGAATATGCTTACCCCGAAATTTGCAGAAATCATTTATAACGGCTTCTGGTTCAGTCCCGAAATGGATTTCCTTATGGCTGCAATTGAAAAGAGCCAGGAACTTATTGATGGAAGCGTTCATATGTGCCTTTATAAGGGTAATGTGATAATTGAAGGTCGTGAATCACCATCCTCATTATATAACAAAAAACTTTCAAGCATGGACATTGAAGGTGGATTCGACCAGACCGATAGCAAGGGCTTTATAAGGATTAATGCTATAAGGCTGATGGCTCACAGGGCAATTGTTGAGGAGAGCAAAAAGTAACAAGCAACTCTTATAGACTATTTACTTTTAAAATCAAAATATATGAAACTATGGGAAAAAGGGATTAATCCCGAGCCTGCAATAATTGAATTCACTTCAGGAAAAGACAGGAAGACAGATCTTCATCTGACCAAGTGGGATATTATCGGATCAATGGCGCATGTGATTATGCTTAATGATGTCGGGCTGATTCAGGATGAAGAAAAGAATGACCTGCTAAAGGCACTTCACTCACTGTTTGTCTGGGATGAAGAGGGGAGCCTTGTCATTGAAAAAGATGTGGAGGATATTCATTCCCAGATTGAAAAGGAGATGTCTTCAATCCTTGGGACAACTGGTAAAAAGATACATACGGGAAGATCCAGGAATGACCAGGTCCTGGTTGACATAAGGCTTTATACGAGAGAGGAAATCGACAAGCTTTCGGTACTCATCAGTAAATTATTTAATAAGTTTCAGTCGTTAAGCGACCAGTACAAGGAAGTCCTCCTGCCCGGTTATACTCACATGCAACCTGCCATGGTTTCTTCGTTTGGACTATGGTTCGGTGCATATGCCGAATGCCTTGCTGATGATATTCTTCTGCTTGGGGGTGCAAGAGCCCTCAATAACAGGAACCCACTCGGAACAGCAGCGGGTTTTGGTACGACGCTGCCCCTGAACAGAAAACTTACTTCGGAGCTTCTCGAATTCGATGATCTTCTCTATAATTCGGCTTATGCAAGCCTGAGCAGGGGTAAGGTGGAACTTGCAATTGCATCGGCGCTTGCTTCCCTTGCTCAGACCCTGTCGCGCTTCTCAATGGATATATGCCTGTATATGAGCGCGGAATTCAGGTTCATCGATTTTCCCGATGAATATGTTACGGGCTCAAGCATAATGCCTCAGAAAAGGAATCCCGACGTATTTGAACTTATCAGGGGACGCTCCAACATTATACAGACTCTTCCGAATGAGATCGCAATGCTGACATCTAATCTTCAATCGGGGTACAATCGTGATCTTCAGTTGCTTAAACAATTGATGTTTGATGCCTTTGATGAACTCAGGGAATGTATAGAGATCATGCTGTTAATGCTGAATAATATTAATATAAGAAAGAACATTACTGAGAACCCTTTATATAATACTATATTCAGCACTGAAGAGGTTAATCGTCTTGTCAAAGACGGAATTCCGTTTAGAGATGCATATAAAGCTGTTTCAGAGATGGTTAAGAGTTCCACCTTTTCAAGGACAACATTATCAGATTATGCTCATGAAGGGAGCATTGGTAATCTATGCAATGAAGAAATTGCAAAGATCTTTAATGAAAGGATGAAAACCTTCAAAAATAAATCTGCCGCTGAAATGGCAGATAAGATGATGGGGTATGTGAAATGAGACCTCAAATCCCGCATAACGGGACTAAAAATCCATTGTAAATTTAATAGAATCCAATATGGGTTTTAACCCCCTTTTAGGGGGCAGGGGGGCTATACAGATTTCCTGATATTCTCTATAAATACATCAAACAGGTAATCTGTATCAGTGGGCCCGCCCGACGCTTCAGGATGGAACTGTGTTGAAAAAAAAGGTTTGCTTTTATGTTTCATGCCCTCGTTTGTATTGTCATTAATATTAATAAAGAGAGGGTCCCAGTCGCTTCCAAGGGTTTTATTATCCACCGCAAATCCATGGTTTTGTGATGTTATATAGGCTTTATCAGTTCCTGCCAGGATTACAGGTTGATTATGGCTTCTGTGGCCATATTTCAGCTTGTAAGTATCTGCGCCTGAAGCGAGTGCCATCAGCTGGTTACCAAGACATATTCCGAAAACCGGTGTCTCTTTTCCGAAAGATTTCCTGATATTTTCGATTGTTGCAACACACATTTTCGGATCGCCAGGGCCGTTGGAAAGAAACAACCCGTCAAATTCTTCCTGGTGATAATCATAATCCCACGGGACTCTGATTATTGTTGTATCACGTTTCAGAAGATTCCTGATAATATTGTACTTGACTCCGCAGTCAACAAGCAGTATCTTATATTTTCCCGATCCGTAAATCTTTTTCTCATGAGTGCTTACCTGGGCCACAAGGTTAACTTTGTTGGGATCATAAAATGGGATATCTGTTCCATCGGGTTCAAGCTTGCCAAGCATTGCTCCTCTCTCACGTATCCTTTTTGTAAGTGCCCTTGTGTCAATGGCATACACTCCCGGGACATTGTTTCTCTTAAGCCATTCATCAAGACTTTCTGTTGCATTCCAGTGGCTGTATTCAAATGAATAATCAGAAACGATTAGTCCTGAAATATGAATGGAAGAAGATTCGTAGAATCTGTACAGATCATTTTCTTCACTCTTTACAGGAGCTCCATAATTACCTACAAGCGGATAGGTCAGGCACAGGATCTGGCCACGGTATGACGGATCAGTCAGGCTTTCAGGATATCCGGTCATTGCAGTATTAAAAACTACTTCTCCGGCCGATGGAACCGGTGCTCCGAACGATCTGCCGGAATAGACTGTTCCGTCTTCAAGTGTAAGTTTTACACTTATTTTATCCGTCATTGCGGAATTGTTCATACTTCGGTTTATCTTAACTGTGCAACTGCCTTTTCAATTTGTTCCATTGCCCTTTTTACCGTATCATGGGTTGTTCCGAGGTTCATTCTCATAAATCCTTCACCTCCGGGACCGAATGTTGAACCCTCATTCATCCCAACGCCGGCTTGGTTTATAAAAAAGTTCTGAAGTTCTTTTCCTGACATGGCAAATTTACGGCAATCGAGCCAGATCATATAAGTTGCTTCAGGTTGAACAGGAATTATTTCAGGTATAAGCTCCCTGCAATATTTCTGAACAAACCCGACATTTATGTCGATATAATCCATCAGTGCATCGAGCCACTCATGACCTTCAGAATAAGCTGCAATTGAAGCAACTGTACCAAAGATATTGCCATTTCCGATATGGAGGTTATCGATTTTCTTGTTGAAGTATTTCCTTAAAACAGGATTTGAGATAATTACTGAAGAGGTTGAAAGGCCAGCAAGGTTAAATGTCTTGCTGGGTGCAAGACAGGTCACAGTAATATCAGCAATTTTTTCAGAGATTTTTGAAACAGGGGTATGTAAAAATCCGGGAAGCACCAGGTCACAGTGTATTTCATCGGAAAGAATCAGAATATTGTTCTTAAGACAGATATCAGTGAGTTTGTCGAGTTCCTCGGGTGTCCACGCTCTTCCGACAGGATTATGAGGATTGGAGATGACCATCATTTTTGTGCTCTCGTTCACAGAAGAGATCAGCGAATCAAAATCCATGGTCCATTTGCCATCCTTCTCAATAAGCTGATTGTAAACAAGGTTCCGCCCATGACTTTCAACAGCTGAAAAGAAAGGAAAGTATACGGGTGGTTGCACTATTACGGAATCGCCGGGGCGGGTAAAAGATAGGGTACAGAGATTGAGTGCCGGAACAATTCCCGGGCAGAAACAAATCCATTCTTTATAAATATCCCAGTTATGGTGCTCCCGGGTCCATTTTATTATTGAACTGAAATAGGCATCAGGGCGAAAAGAGTATCCGAATATTTCATGCCCAAGACGTTCACGAAGCTTTTCAATAATGAATGCGGGAGTTTTGAAATCCATATCTGCCACCCACATCGGAATTACATCCTTTTTCCCGAATATCTCCTCTCTCAGATCATATTTGATACAATCTGTTTTCTCTCTTGAAACATGTTCGTCAAAATTCCAGTTCATCAAAAAGCCTATAATTTCAGGGGCTTAAAGATATGAAAAAAGATTTCGGAATCCGGATTTTCGATTTCGGATTGTTTTAAATCCGCAATCCGCAATCCGTAATCCGAAATTATTTTGACCTAATTTATCTAACTTGGCAGTAGTCACTGTATATTTTAAATATTATTTATTACTTTTATAAGCGGTTTCAGGATGGAATCTTTAATTTAAAATAATTTGGTATGAAAAAGACTATTGCAATTCTATTACTTCCAATGCTTTTAATCAGTTTTTCGGGTTGCACAGGATGTAAGAACAGAAAAGCCGGCGATCAGAAAAAAATCGAGTTGGCACAGGTTGATACGATTAAAACCGAGATGGAAAAGAATATATATCCCCTGCCTACTTCTGCCGAAGTAATAAAACAGCTTTATGACCTTGAAGTCGGGTTTATCTTCGGAATATCGAATCCTGTTGCGAATTCCAAGAAATATTTCAGCAGTACTGCAAGAGCAATAAATATGGGAGTCTATGGTGCCGATCTCAGCTATGCCACACTTTATAATATAAACCAGGAGGTTATTAATTATCTCGATGCAATCAGATCTCTTGCAAATGAGCTTAATATGCAGAAAATTTACGATGAATCATTATATGAAAAAATAAAGCAGAATTTTGATAACAAAGATGAGCTGGTAAGGATTTTGGAAGAGGCATTTAATAACACTTATGCTTTTCTCAGTGAAAATGATCAGCAGGCATTGGCACTGCTTGTAGTGGGAGGTGCATGGGTTGAAGGAATGTACCTTACCACCCATGTTTCAGAAGCCGCCTACCAGGTAGCAGGAATATCAAAAAATCTGATTGAACAGAAAAAATCTTTTGATCTTTTTCTCGAAATTGCAAAGCCTTATGAAAGTGATCAGATAGTAAGCGATTTTGTAAAACAACTTGATCCTATCAAGGAAGTTTATAAAGACCTCACTACAAGTCTGACAGAACAGAATATTAAAGATATTACCAAAGCAATAACAACAGTACGGGAAGAGATTGTAAAATAATTTCTTTTTAAATGGCTGACCGCAAAGCTTTTTACTTTGCGGTCTTTTTTTTAGTTTCGGGGTTTATGAGGGAATCTGTATTATTAGCGCTGATTCATATCTTTGCCATCGTCTCGACCATTAATCCGGTCGGGATCACTTCAAGAGGCAAAAAAATTCTTCGCAGCTATCTCAGGAGATATCTTAACAGGGAGCTTGAAGAGGAGTATTATGCTCTCTTTGAAAACAACCTCGAGTTTTATTCCAATGAACTTAAAAGCGTCGACAAGGCCGAGCTTGCCGATGAAGATTCCCTGATCTCCTTCCAGATCACCAATATATGCCGGCAAATCAAGAAAGGCCTTTTCCTGGAAGAAAGAATGATAGTCTTTTTACAGTTGATTGAATTTGCTTTTGAAGACGGCCTTATCTCCGATCAGGAAAAAACTATAATTGATATTGTTTCCAGGACTTTCAATATATCAAAAAAAGAATATGACAATGCTTCTGCTTTCATGATCGGCAGAACATTTGATGAAATATCAACTGAATGCGTTCTTATTATTGAAAGCGATAAGCCGGAGGAATCGGGAGCCAAGATCTATAAGAATTATGAAAACTGGCGTCATATTAAAGTAAAAGGGTTTAAAGGGCACCTTATTGTGCTTCATATTGAAACAACCGGAACCCTTCTCCTGTCATATGACGGTCCTCTTGCTCTCTATTTCAAAGGGAGAGATATTATTGCCTGCAGACCCTACCTTCTTGAACGCGGTGTCAATATTAAAGGGCAGGGGATTGACCCGATCTATTATTCAAAGATTTACAAGAAATTCGTTTCAAGGGGTTTCCCTGAAAAACTGGTTTTTGAAGGTCATGATATTGAATATATCTTCAAGTTCTCTGAAAATGGAGTCAGGAAAATGAATTTCAGGGTTGAGTCGGGCAACATGATAGGAATTATGGGGGGAAGCGGTGTCGGGAAAACGACTTTACTTAACCTTCTTCATGGGAAAATAAAACCCACCATAGGCAACATTTATATAAACGGGTATGATATCAATTCCGATTCAGAAGAAATAAAGGGAATGATCGGTTATGTTCCCCAGGATGACATGCTTATTGAAGAGCTGACAGTTTTTCAGAATCTTTACTTCAATGCCCGGTTATGCTTTGGCGAATACACAGAAGAGCAGTTGGTGAGCACTGTGGATAAAGTACTGACCGATCTTGATCTCTTTGAAATAAGGGACCTTCAGGTTGGAGACCCGCTAAATAAAAAGGTGAGCGGTGGTCAAAGAAAGCGTCTGAATATAGGGTTGGAGCTGATGCGCGAACCAGTGGTTTTGTTTGTTGACGAACCAACCTCCGGTTTATCATCCTTTGACTCGGAAAAGGTAATGGCTCTTCTGAGAAACCAGGCTCTGAGCGGGAAGCTGGTTTTTGCAATTATACATCAGCCCTCTTCAGATATACTGAAGATGTTTGACAGGCTATGGCTTCTCGACAAGGGCGGTTATATGATATATGACGGCGATCCGGTGGAAGCCCTGGTCTATTTCAAGACTGAAACATCGCAGGCAAATGCGGCAGAGAGCGAATGCCCGAGTTGCGGTAATATCGAAACAGATAATATCCTTCATATAGTTGAAGTCAAGGTTATTGACAATGACGGTCTCCCCGGAAAAGAGAGGCAAATCAGTCCGACAGAATGGTACGAAAAGTACAGGAAAAAAATGATGCCGGTGCTTGAAGGAAAACCTGACAAAAACCCGGTGACACCATCCAATTTCAGAGTTCCTAAAAAAGCCGATCAGATCAGGACATTTATAAAGCGAAATATAACCCGTAAGCTGGCCGACCGGCAATATATGACAATAAACCTGCTGGAAGCACCCCTTCTGGCTTTCATCCTTGCATATATATCGAAATACACTGATAACGGGATTTACCTCTTTTCTGCCAACATAAATTACCCTGTTTTTCTTTTCATGTCAATTATTGTGGCCCTTTTCATCGGACTTACTGTAAGTGCTGAAGAGATCTTCAGGGACAGAAAGATACTTGAAAGGGAAAAGTTCCTGGACCTGAGCAGATTAAGCTACCTGTTGTCGAAGATTAATTTTTTGTTTTCAATGTCAGCAATCCAGACATTTTCGTTTGTTATTGTTGCTAATTCTATTCTTGAAGTCAGGGGAATGATGCTGCAGCAGTGGCTGATCCTGTTTTCAGCAGCCTGCTTCGGCAACCTTCTCGGATTGAATATATCAGCAGGTATGCGGACCGCAATCAGCATCTATATCCTCATACCTCTTTTGCTTGTACCTCAGCTGATACTCGGAGGTGCAATGATACAATTTGATGATCTTCATAAATCAATCACCAATAAAATTTATGTTCCGGTGATCGGGGATATTATGACTACCCGATGGGCATATGAAGCTATAAGTGTGGAACAATTTAAAAACAACAGGTACGAAAAGCCATTTTTCAAATATGAAATGGAGATAAGTCAAAATAGCTGGTATGCATCTTTCCTTATCCCGGAACTGAAAAAGAAGGTAAATGAGTGCGTATTTGCAAGTAAAAATCCTGAGTACAGGGGATATTCTGAAAATAATTTAGTGAAACTCAATTATCATATTAAGGAGCTTTCTGAAATTTCAGGAATTAAACCCGGAAAATGGAACAGCAGTCTCTATTATCAGGGATTTAATGCTATAATCGGAAATGAAGTTACTTCTTTTCTCGACAGCCTCAAGATTTGTTTCAGAACAAAAGAAAGGGAAGAGACTTCACGGCTTGACACTCTTAAGAAATTGAAAGAAAAACAGATTGGCAAAGATCAATTTGTCGCATTACGCGAAAAAAATGATAACGAACGGCTTGCAGATTTTGTACTTAACCAGCGCTCCACACGTCAGATATATGAAGCCGATAATAAGTTTATCCAGAAATCTGACCCGATATTCATGAAACCGGGTTCAAAATTCGGCAGGGCACATTTTTATGCACCATACAAGCAACTTGGAAGCCTTAAGATCTCAACTTTAGCATTCAACGTTTCTGTTATCTGGATAATGGTCCTTGGCCTGTTCGTTACTTTATATTATAATGTCCTTAACCGTTTTATCATCTTTCTGGAAGGTTTAAAATTACCGATCTGGAGAAAATTCGGCCGCGAACTTCTTCAGATTTAATTCATATAAAACTCATTTCAATCTGAATGAGCAGAGTACAGCCAAAAAGGAATCTGGGGCAGCATTTTCTTAAAGACAGGAGTATTGCTTCAAGGATAGCAGGTTCGCTTACAGGGTCAGGTTATTCCTCTGTACTTGAAATAGGACCCGGCATGGGGATACTTACCGGTTACCTGATTGACAGAAAGTTTCCTGATTTCAGGGTTATTGAAATAGATAATGAATCGGTACATTATCTAAAGGAAAATTTCCCGGAACTAAAAGAAATTATAAGGGGCGATTTTCTTACAATGGATATTGATTCAGCTTTCACTGAGAAATTGGCAATCGTAGGGAATTTTCCCTATAACATTTCCAGTCAGATACTTTTTAAAGTGCTTAACCACAGGGAAAAGATTGCTGAGGTCTGCGGTATGCTTCAGAAAGAGGTTGCCGAGAGGATCTGCGCTGCCCCTGGATCAAAAACCTATGGCATATTGAGCGTTTTGCTGCAATCGTTTTATTCGGCAGAATATCTTTTTACGGTGCCCGAGCATGTTTTTGCGCCGCCTCCAAAAGTAAAATCGGGCGTTATCAGACTGATACGTAACGACGTGACCAATCTAGGATGTGATGAGAAACTGTTTATAAGAGTTGTCAAAGCAGGCTTTAACCAGCGAAGAAAAACTTTACGTAATTCTGTTAAATCGGCATTCAGTCTTAAAAGAGAAGATTATGAGGAGTTTGGACTAAGACCCGAACAATTGTCTGTTGCTCAGTTTATTAAGCTCACAAACTGGGTCGACGAAAACAGGATCCTACCCGAATGAATAACCGATTGCTTCAACCGGATTCATTTTAGCTGCAGAATAAGCAGGTGCATAACCGGCAACAATCCCTATTATTCCGGAAATTAAAATAGCCAGGAATGCATTTGCAAAAGTAAGATACATATGCAATTCATAGAGGTAATTAATTATAAAGGTGCCAATCAGGATGAGCAGAACTCCAAGTAATCCTCCGATGACTGAAAGCAAAACAGATTCAACAAGAAACTGCTGAAGAATAAAAGCCCTTTTGGCTCCCAGTGCTTTTTGAATTCCGATCTGATTAGTTCTTTCTCTTACCGAAACAAACATAATGTTGGCAATACCGAAACCACCTACAAGTATTGCAAATCCTCCAATTACCCAGCCACCGATATTGATTCCTGCAAACACACCTTCAAAGCTCTGCGAAATAAGGCTTGCCCTGTTTACTGAGAAATTATTTACCTCATCAGGCTGGAGCCTTCTGGCCGCTCTCAATATCATGATTGCATCATCGCTTAATTCCTCGACAGGAACTCCTTTTTTTGCCTTGATCATAAGAGTGGCATCAATGAAATTGTTCCTCATATTTATGAAAGTTTTGCCGTAATTAAGCGGAACAAGTGCAATCTCATCCATCCCGCTGTCGGTAATTCCACCTTTTCCTTCCTTTTTAAATACACCAATAACATTGGCTCTCTTACCTTCAATTATTATCTGTTTGCCTACCGGACCTGCTTTGTCAAATAATCTTTTTGCTAATTCAGCCCCTATTATAGTAACATTTTTACCGGTAGCGGATTCTTCAGGAGAAAAATAGCGGCCATTTTCAATTTCAAATGATCTTAAGTTCTCAAATTCGTGTGTTACTGCGGAAATATAAATATTATTTGCAAGATTCTTTTTATATTTTATCTGCTCCGGCTGTGATACCATAAAACAGACATTTTCTGCTTTTGAAGATCTGTTCAGGACAGCCTGATAATCATCTGTTGAGATGGCAGGCCATTTCATTATATCCCACCATTTAACATCAGTATTCAAACCCCACGGCCATTTATGAATATAAATCACATCCTCCCCTAATGATGATATAGTATCGTGTATAGATTTTTCCATCCAGTCGAGAACAGTAAACACTGAAATGATTGAGAATATACCGATTGTTATCCCGAAGAGTGACAGGAAAGTTCTTAACTTATTAACAACTATTGAGTTAACGGCAAAAAGAAATCCCTCTTTTAAAAGCCTGAAAAACATCTTCCCCCTATTATAAATATTAACCGAGGTTCAAAGATAAGAAAAATCACAAGTTCGCAATTGAAATTTTTCTTATTTGCAGAATTACTGAGAATCATAGCAGTAATATGTTGAGGATAATAAAAAAATATATATTTTTAGACGCCCGAATAAACTTGGCCCTTAAATCATAATTATCAGATAATGAGTGAGAAGAAAATCACGTGCGCTTTGATTTCCGTTTTTTATAAGGAGGGACTGGATAATATAGTAAGGACATTGCATGAACTTAAGGTAAAGATATATTCTACGGGCGGAACTTTCAACTTTATAAAGGAGATGGGAATACCTGCTGAAAAAGTTGAAGACCTGACTACCTATCCTTCAATACTCGGAGGAAGGGTTAAAACGCTCCATCCCTCAGTGTTCGGAGGTATACTTGCACGCAGAGAAAACAGGGAGGATATGGAACAGGTTGCAAGATACCGGATTCCTGAAATAGATCTTGTGATAGTAGATCTTTACCCCTTTGAGCAAACAGTTAGAAGTATAACTGACGAAAATGAAATAATTGAAAAAATTGATATCGGCGGAATTTCGCTTATCAGAGCTGCTGCAAAAAACTATAACGATGTTCTGGTTGTTTCCGGACGGGAACAATATCCTGCACTGTTGAGCCTTCTTAAAGAGAAAAATGGAGTAACTGATTTACGGCAAAGAAGGCATTATGCAGCTGAGGCATTTAAAACCTCCTCAAGGTACGATACTGCGATCTTCAGTTATTTCAACAGGGAAGCAGGATTACAGGTTTTCAGAGAAAGCATTGATGATTCTTATCCCCTCAGGTATGGAGAAAATCCTCACCAGAAAGGATTATTTTTTGGTGACCCGGGCAAGCTGTTTGACAAGCTTCACGGTAAGGAGATTTCATATAATAATTTTCTCGATATCGAAGCTGCCCTTAACCTTATTGATGAATTTTCAGAAACCACAGTAGTTATTATAAAGCATAACAATGCATGCGGAGTAGCCTCCAGGAAGAATATAACAGAAGCCTGGAAGGATGCCCTTGCCTGTGATCCCGTATCTGCTTACGGCGGTGTAATTGTTACAAATGTTATAATTGACGATGATGCGGCAGTTGAGATCGACAGGATATTTTTCGAAATCATTATCGCACCGGGCTTTACAGAACAGGCGCTTGAAATCCTGGAGCAGAAGAAAAACAGGATAATACTTCAAAGGAAAGAACCATCAAAAAGCCGGCACACCTTCCGGTCGTTGCTGAATGGCGTTCTTTGGCAGGAGCGCGACAACAGCACTGAAACAGGTAAAGAGATGAAACCTGTTACGACAAGGATGCCTGAACCTGCTGAGATTGATGATCTTGTATTTGCAAACATTATTGTAAAGCATAGTAAATCAAATGCCATTGTTCTTGCCAGAAACAGGCAGCTGTGCGCAAGCGGTATTGGTCAGACATCACGCGTGGATGCACTGAAACAGGCAATTGAAAAGGCAAAAACATTCGGATTCGATCTGAAAGGGGCTGTGATGGCATCAGATGCATTTTTCCCGTTTGCTGACTGTGTTGAAATTGCTCATAAGGCAGGGATAACAGCCATCGTTGAGCCGGGAGGATCAGTCCGCGACAAAGAGTCAATTGATTATTGTTCATCAAACGGGGTTGCAATGGTATTTACGGGTATCAGACATTTTAAGCACTAATAATAAATAAATAAACTTTCTCATTAATGGGACTATTTTCTTTTTTAACGCAGGAGATTGCTATTGACCTGGGGACAGCAAATACTGTTATTATTCATAACGACAAAGTAGTTGTTGATGAGCCATCGATAGTGGCGATTGACAAGAATACCGGGAAAATGATAGCAATAGGAGAGGCAGCAAGACAGATGCATGGCAAAACACATGAAAACATAAAAGTAATCAGACCGTTACGCGATGGTGTCATTGCTGATTTTAATGCTGCCGAGCTGATGATAAGGGGGATGATCAAGATGATTGACAAAGGGTCGCGTCTTTTTTCACCTTCATTAAAGATGGTCGTTTGTATTCCTTCGGGAAGCACTGAAGTTGAGATTCGTGCAGTCCGTGACTCTTCCGAACATGCAGGCGGACGTGATGTTTATCTGATATATGAACCGATGGCTGCAGCAATCGGGATCGGTCTTGATGTTGAAGCTCCTGAAGGGTGTATGGTTATTGACATCGGTGGCGGTACCACAGAAATTGCAGTTATCGCATTGGGCGGAATCGTTTGCAATAAGTCAATCAGAATTGCCGGTGATGGTTTTACTGCTGATATTCAGGCTTATATGAGACATCAGCATAATATTAAGATCGGGGAGAGAACCGCAGAAGATATCAAGATAGGTGTTGGTGCAGCACTACCCGATATCGATAATCCTCCTGCTGATTATGTAGTCAGAGGGCCTAATATCATGACTGCTCTTCCAATAGAAATTCCTGTTTCTTACCAGGAGATAGCATATTGCCTCGATAAATCTCTGACAAAAGTTGAAGCAGCCCTGCTCAGCATTCTGGAGCAGACTCCTCCGGAGCTTTATGCTGACATTGTAAATAAAGGAATTTATATGGCCGGTGGAGGTGCTCTTCTCAGAGGATTAGATAAAAGACTTACCGACAAGATCAATATCAACTTCAATGTCGTTGAAGATCCGCTTCATGCAGTTGCCCGTGGTACCGGAGTAGCACTTAAAAATGTCGATAAGTTTCCGTTCCTTATGAGATAATCTTCCTTTGTGAATGAGAAATCTGCTGAATTTTCTCGCCAGGTACAATCAACTTATCATCTTTCTTATACTTGAAGGAATAGCAATTTTTTTACTCAGCACCAGGAATAATTATCACAATTCAATGGTAATCAGGGGAATTAGAGGAATCACAAGCGGAATTGAAGAAAAAATCAGCAACACAAGGTCGTATTTTCATCTCAGGGAAATAAACCAGTCTCTCGCCCAGGAAAATGTGCTTTTAAAGAACAAAATTGAGCATCTGATCACGAGTGAAAATTCTCCTTTTTCAACTGTTTCTGACACAGTATATCATCAGCAGTATGTTTATACCGCTGCCATCGTTATTGAAAATTCCGTTAACAGTCAGAAGAATTTTTTCGCCCTGAACAAAGGTAAAAAGCAGGGTTTAGCTACTGATATGGCTGTTACATGCGGAGAAGGTATTGCAGGGGTAATTGTCGGTTGTTCAGAAAATTATTCTATAGCCATGTCAATTCTGAACCTCGATTTCAGATTAAGTGCAAGAATAAAATCGAATGGTTATTACGGATCATTAAGCTGGGACGGAAGGGACTACAGGCATGCAGTCTTAAGTGAGATACCGCAGCATGTGACTTTCGGTGTAGGAGATACTGTCGAAACAACAGGGTATTCTGCCATCTTCCCGGAAGGAATGATAATTGGAACCGTAAGCGATCTTGAAAAAACGGGTGGTGATTTTTACAGGATTAAAGTTGCACTGGTAACTGATTTTAAAAAGCTTCACTTTGTCAATGTAATAGGCAATCTGAAGAGAAATGAAAAACTGGAACTGGAAAACACATTTAAATGATACCCAGGTTACTAAGACTCAGCCTGATCTTTATTTTGCTGGTCCTGCTTCAGGTCCTGTTATTTAATAATATAAGGTTCAGCGGGTATGTAAATCCTTATATTTATATAATGTTCATTCTGCTTTTGCCGGTTGAAATACCTGCATGGCTATTGTTGATAATCTCGTTTTTTACAGGTCTGATAATTGATTTCTTTTCAGGTTCCCCCGGAATGCACACCGCGGCAACTGTGCTTGCAGGATTTGTCCGTCCATTTGTTTTAAGGGTAATTTCTCCCCGCGACGGTTATGAACCCGGATCTGATCCCTCAATGATCACTTATGGATTCAGATGGTTCCTGATCTATACATTTATAATAGTACTATTTCACCATACAGCTCTGTTTTATCTTGAAGTGTTCAGGTTTACAGATTTTTTCCGGACACTCCTGAGGGTTTTGTTGAGTTCACTTTTCTCCGGAACCTTTATACTTCTCCTGGAATACATCAGGCGGGGGAAATAAATGACCGTTTATGAAGGATTTTTATGTCAACAGGAAGTATCTGATTATCGGGATGATAATACTGGCTTCTGTATTGCTTATAATCAGACTCTTCATAATCCAGGTTGTTAAGGATACATACAGGCTTTCGGCTGATAATAACGTTTTACGATATGTAACCCAGTATCCGGCACGAGGACTTATCTTTGACAGGAACGGCAAATTGATAGTTTTCAATCAGGCCGCATACGACCTGATGGTTGTTCCTGCACAAACCGGCAGTATGGATACGGTCATGTTTTGCACAGACCTTGGAATAAGCAAAGAAATACTTGCTGACAGGCTTAAGGCTGCCAGAAATTATTCGCGCAGGGCGCCTTCCGTATTCCTTAAACAGATATCAGCAGAAACCTACGCAAAGTTCCAGGAAAAAATGTTTCTGTATCCGGGATTTTATGTCCAGCCAAGAACCCTCAGGAAATATTCAAAACCTGTAGCTTCACATTTACTCGGGTATGTAAGCGAGGTCGATGAAGCTCTTATAAAAAAAGATCCTTATTATAAACCGGGCGATTATATAGGCAAGCTTGGTATCGAAGAAGCCTATGAAAAGGACCTGAGGGGGAGGCGTGGTGTCAAGATATATATGGTTGATGTATACAGCCGGATAAAGGGATCTTATGCCAACGGAGCAATGGATACGGTTGCAGTACATGGATCTGATATTATTTCCGGGATTGATCTTGACCTCCAGGAATATGGTGAGCATCTGATGCAGAATAAATCAGGAAGTATTGTTGCCATCGAACCTAAAACCGGAGAGATACTGGCTCTTGTCTCCTCTCCGAATTATGACCCGGGATTGCTGGTAGGCAGAGTCCGGTCCGAGAATTTTGCGAAGCTTCAGGCAGATACAATCTTTAAACCGCTGTTTAACAGGGCATACATGGCCAAGTATCCGCCTGGTTCAACCTTTAAACCGGTAAACGGACTTATCGCCCTCCAGGAAAAGGTAATAGTTCCCTCAACAACGTTCGGCTGCAATAACGGGTACCTTTTTGTAGCCTGTCATTCCCATTCATCTCCTCTCGATCTTAAAGGTGCTGTTATGAACTCATGCAATTCATACTTCTGCCAGGCTTTCAGGAGAATTCTTGAGAACCCAGCTTATGGATCAATTGCAGAAGCATATGAGAAATGGAGAAGCTATCTGACAGAATTCGGATTCGGGAGAAAGCTTGGTACTGAATTTGTGAATGAACTGCCCGGATCAATTCCTTCATCAGCATATTTTGATAAATATCACGGCAAAAACGGATGGAAAGCACTTACTGTGATATCAATGGCAATCGGGCAGGGTGAGGTTGAAACAACGCCTCTTCAGATGGCCAACATGACCGCCGCTATCGCCAACAGAGGGTATTATTATACTCCCCACATTGTTAAGTCAATAGGTGAGGAGCACAGTATTGATCCACGGTTTACTTTAAGACACAAAATCAGCATCGACTCAACTAATTTTGAGGAGATCATTCTGGGAATGGAAGCTGCTGTTAACGGAGGAGCCGGTGCAACTGCACGGGGAGCTGCCCTTGACAGTATAATTGTTTGCGGTAAAACCGGAACAGCTCAGAATCCTTTTGGTGAAGACCATTCTGTTTTTATTGCCTTCGCACCAAAGGATAATCCCAAAATAGCAATTGCAGTATATGTTGAAAATTCAGGGTTCGGAGCGACCTATGCAGCTCCTGTGGCAAGTCTGATGATTGAAAAATATCTGAAGGGTAAAATAACGAATAAGGCACAGGAACAAAGGATGCTTGACCTTAATCTGCTTAACAAACTGACAGAAAGTGAAGCGAAGCATTAATATCTGGAACGGGATTGACAAGATAACAATCTTACTTTTCCTTCTGTTGGTAACACTGGGCTGGTTCAATATTTATGCGGCTGTCTATAATGAGGAACATAAGGAGATACTTGATCTCTCTCAGAGATACGGAAAACAGTTCATATGGATACTGGCTACCCTTATAATTGCAGTTTTTGTTATAATTATAGACAGCAGGTTTTATACCTTTTTTGCATGGTTTATTTATGGTTTTCTGATTCTTCTTCTGATCTTCGTTCTTGTTCTCGGAAAGGAGATAAATGGTGCCAGGAGCTGGTTCGAATTCGGGCCTTTAAGTTTGCAGCCTTCAGAGTTTGCAAAGTTCGGAACGGCACTTGTTCTTGCAAGTTTCCTGAATAGCCGCAGGCAGGAACTTACAAAACTTAAAGTCATTGTACCGGCAGTAGGTCTTATTTTATTTCCCGCATTGCTTACTTCTTTGCAGCCTGATTTAGGATCAACAATTGTCTTCTTCTCTTTTTTTATTGTTCTATTCAGGGAAGGGATGAGCCCTATTATTTTTGTTTCAGGACTGCTAATGCTTGTCTTATTTTTCTTTACCCTTCTCTTTAATAATCTTTACCTGGAATTATCCATGGTATTAATTTCATTTATCCTGACCTGGTTCGCAACAAGGAAATGGAAACTTTGCTTTACAGGCCTTGTAATTTTTATTGCCATCGGAGGGGCACTATTTTTACTGGATCATTTTATCCTGAAATCTCTTGGTAACGAAATGGTCCTGTTAATCACAATCATCCTGTCAGGTCTCGCTTTTGCCTACCATATTTATATCAGGAAATCATTTACGGTCCTCATAATTTATCTTTTCCTTTTCGGGAGTGTTCTGTACGTTAATTCAGTTGATTACGGTTTCAATAATTTGCTTAAGTCTCATCAGAAGGAAAGGGTGGAGATAATGCTGGGTTTCAAATCCGATCCGCATGGCACCGGTTATAATGCTAATCAGTCGATTATTTCAGTCGGTTCAGGAGGATTTACCGGGAAAGGATATCTGCAGGGTACTCAGACTAAATTTAAATTTGTTCCTGCACAAAGCACCGATTTTATATTCTGTACTGTTGGAGAAGAGTGGGGATTCCTGGGATCACTTACAGTAATCGTATTGTACATGTTCCTCCTTTTAAGGCTCCTTATTCTTGCTGAACGGCAACGCTCAGTATTCGCGAGGGTATACGGATATGGAGTTATTTCAATACTGTTCACTCATATCTTTATTAATATAGGAATGTCTATAGGCCTTGTTCCCGTTATTGGAATTCCTCTTCCGTTCTTCAGCTATGGTGGAAGCTCTCTATGGGGATTTACAATACTTTTGTTTATTTTCCTGAGGTTTGATGCGGGCCGGGCAGAATACCTCATTTGATCAGAACGGAATAGTGATCCTGTGTGATATTTCTATTCCGAAGTCCTTCTCCACATAATCAATAAGCTGGGGGAAAAACTCAAGGAAGTCTTCCTGGAGCGGGTAATAATTTTTTTTCAGTGCACGCATTGCAAAGTTGGTTTCGTGAGGCAGGGTTGTCCGTTTGCTCAGCGTCTTTAGTACATGACGAATGCCATTTAATGACTGGTATGATTCAATCCAGTTATTTATTATGAAGAAGGGCATCATCTCCCTCACATTCTCCGGTAGTATTTCGTAATTGTTTACGAGAGCTCTGTAAAAGTTGTAGGTAACACTTTCAAGCGGTCTTCTTGAAAATAAATTCCATTCCTTCGTGAGAAAGTGATCATAAATAATATCTGTTATGACGCCTGAGTATTTATGGTATTTCCTGGAAAAGAAAATTTTGCTTCGGTGAACAACAGGATGCCTGTCAGTAAATCCATCAATATGACGGTGAAGAGTAATGCCTTTACGGATAAGATCGGGATAATTCAAATAGTCACGCCCCTTCACATAATCTCCTATGTAGTTCCCAATGATTATTTTATCAGAATCACCGGAAAGATATATGTGGGCGAGGACATTCATATCTTTTTATAATAGTACAAAGAATTTGCCATATCACTTATGATGACTAAAACATTTTCTTTAACATGTTTTTATGTTAGTATTTATACTGAGTTAATTGGCTGTCATACAGAATGTTAATATATAAAATAGGTATATAAAAAAATCCCTTCAAATGTGCGGAATTCCGGTATGCAAATTATACATTTGTTAGTTCATTTTAAAATGAAATTTCTTTCAAAGCAAAAAATAAATTATAACTAAGGAGGTTTTATGTCTAAAAAAAATGTCATCATAATTGGTGCAGCAGGAAGGGATTTTCATAATTTCAATACCTGTTTCAGGGATAATGAAAGTTATAATGTTGTTGCATTTACTGCAGCTCAGATTCCTGATATTGCCGGTAGAAAATATCCTAAGGAGCTGGCAGGTAAATTGTATCCTCAGGGGATACCCATCTTTGTTGAGGCAAATCTTCCTGATCTTATAAAAAAATATAAAGTTAACGATTGTGTTTTTTCATACAGTGATGTGACCTACCAGAAGGTCATGTCGATAAGTGCAATTGTAAATGCGGCCGGAGCAAATTTTGTTCTTCTTGGACCTGCCAATACGATGGTGAAAAGTACAAAGCCTGTTATTGCTGTCGGTGCAATCAGGACAGGGTGCGGCAAGAGCCAGACATCAAGAAGAGTAATTGAGCTTCTGATGGCTAAAGGTTTGAAAGTGGTTGCAGTTCGTCACCCGATGCCGTATGGCGATCTAAATGCCCAGAAAGTCCAGCGGTATGCAGTTGTTAAAGATCTGGAAAAACACAAATGCACTGTTGAGGAAATGGAAGAATATGAACCTCATATTGTAAGAGGTAATGTCATTTATGCAGGGGTCGATTATGAAGCAATCCTGCGCAAAGCTGAAAAAGATCCCTCCGGTTGTGATGTTATTCTGTGGGATGGAGGCAATAATGATTTTTCTTTTTATAAGCCTGATCTGATGATCACTGTTACCGATCCCCACAGGGCCGGACATGAATTAAAATATTACCCGGGTGAGGTTACTCTCCGCCTGGCCGATGTTGTGGTAATAAACAAAATGGACAGCGCAGCTCCCGAAGGAATACAGATAGTTCGTGAGAGCATTGAAAAGGTTAACCCGAAAGCAATTGTGGTTGATGCGGCATCGCCTATTAAAGTTGATGATCCGTCTCTGATTAAAGGGAAAAGAGTGCTTGTTGTTGAAGATGGCCCCACTCTCACGCATGGTGAAATGAAAATCGGTGCTGGTGTCGTAGCTGCCCGTAAATTTGGTGCTTCGGAACTTGTTGATCCAAGACCTTATACGGTAGGCAGGTTAAGCGAGACATTCAGACTCTATCCGAATATAGGGACATTACTTCCCGCAATGGGTTATGGAGATCAGCAGCTTCATGATCTTGAAAAAACCATTAATAACACAAAATGCGACAGTGTGATCATTGCGACACCCATAGATCTTAACAGGATTATCAAAATTAAGAAACCAAATACCAGGGTTTACTACGACCTGCAGGAGATAGGTGATCCAAACCTTTCACAGGTAATTGATGAGTTTGTGAAAAAACATAAGCTGAAAAGCAAGAAAAAATAGATTTATTTATTGGCACGTAGATACGTTGCATGCAACGTATCTACATGCATTTATAACCTTATCTTCTTACCCTTGCGTTCCCTTTCCAGATGCTCCAAACCTGTTCTTCATCAGCAGGCTGACCATAATCAGTTATCAATGTTGTGGCAAGTGCACCTGTAGCCCATCCGAACTGGATCCACTTTTCAGGTTCCCATCCTTTCAGAATTGCATATAGCAGACCGCCTACAAAACCATCACCGCCACCAATGCGGTCAAGAACATGTATTTCGCGAGGCTCAACAACATGCCAGTTTTCACCTTCAAGCATAATGGCACCCCACAGGTGTTCATTGGTGCTGATAACCTGGCGTAGTGTAGTACCAAAAACGGAAGCATTAGGGAACGCCTTTTTTACCCTGCTGATCATCTCCTTGAAACTTTCGATCTTGGAAGCAAGATCTTTTCCTCCTTCATCAGGACCTTTTATTGACAGACAGAGCTGAAAATCCTCCTCATTACCGACAAGAATATCAGAGATACCTGCGATTTCCTTAAAAATTGATGCAAGCTCTTTTTCACGGTTTTTCCAAAAAGTAGCACGATAATTCAGGTCGAAGGAGATACGGGTCCCGTGTTTCTTTGCCGCTCTTGCAAGCTCAAGGCAGAAATTACTGGCTTCAGGCGACAAAGCAGCGATCAGACCCGAAAGATGCAGTATCTGCACACCCTCTTTCCCGAATAGTCTCTCAAGGTTGAAATCTTTTACATTCAATGTTCTACCCACTTCCCCGGCACGATCGTTCTGCACCCTCGGGCCGCGTGAGCCAAAGCCGGTGTCAGCGATATTAAACTGATGACGATAACCCCAGGGGTCGCCCTGCTCAACTTCAACACCTTCATATACAATATGTCTGCTGGCAAGATTATCTTTGATGAACCTTGCGATCGGACTATCCTTAACAAAGGTTGTCAGCACCTTTACCGGAAGGCCGAGATATGAAGAAACACTTGCGACATTTGATTCGGCGCTGGTAGCCTGCATATGAAATGTATCACTGCAATGAACAGGCTGCCTGTTTGCAGGAGTAATACGTACGCCCATGCTTGTAGGCACAACAAGAGCCCAGGTGAAATCTTTTTTAAGTTCTATTTTCATTATTATTCCATTTAATTATTATGAATCTTTTGTCTTTTATTCCCGCCGAAGCGGGATCTTCGCTTCGCTTCGACTTTTATCTTTTGTCTTCTGTCTTTTGTCTTTTATTCTAACCTTTCCCTTAGCTTTTTTCCGGCCTCTTCAAACCCTGCTTTATTAAGAAGGGCAAACATATTTTTCTTATAAGCTTCAACACCCGGCTGGTCGAATGGATTTACATCAAGGATATAACCGCTGACTGCACAGGCCAGCTCGAAAAAGTAAATAAGCTGTCCGATATAAAACTCATCAAGCTGCGGTACTTCAATTTTTATTACAGGAACATTTCCGTCGTTATGTGCAAGAATAGTTCCTGTTTCAGCACTGTCATTAACCTCTGAAAGCCTTTTCCCGGCAAGATAATTCAGCTGGTCAGAGTCATCTTTTTCCAGAGGGATGGTTAATTTTTTACGAGGATTTCTGACTGAGATGATCGTTTCGAAGAGCAACCTCTGACCTTCCTGTATATATTGGCCGAGCGAATGAAGATCGGTTGTAAAATCCACCGAGGCAGGGAAAATCCCTTTACCTTCTTTCCCTTCGCTCTCACCAAAAAGCTGTTTCCACCATTCGGAAAAATAATGAAGTCCCGGAGTGAATCCGACAAGAATTTCAACAGGCCTGCCGTTCTGACAAATGAGATTCCGGGCAGCTGCGTACATTAATGAAGGATTAGATGAAGCATTCCTGTTTTTTCTGCTAATAACCTCCATGGCAGCAGCACCTTTAACAAGCGTCCTGATATCCAGACCGCTGACCGCAACCGGGAGTAGCCCCACAGGAGTAAGAACTGAGTAGCGGCCGCCTATGTTGTCAGGAATTGAAAAAGTATCATACCCATTGGTTTCGGCCAGGGATCGAAGTGCCCCTTTCGAACTATCGGTAATTGCAATAATCCTGCCGGCTGCCGTAGTTTTCCCGACTTTCTTTTCGAGATGATCTTTAAGAATTCTGAAGGCGACTGCCGGTTCTGTTGTTGTACCTGATTTTGAAATAACTATTATGGAATAATTTCTTTCATCGAGGACTTCCAGAAGATCCGACATGTAATCTTCGCTGATATTCTGACCGGCGAAAAGCATTTCATGATGTTTCGTTTTCCGCAGAGGAGAAAATGTATGAGAAAGAGCTTCGATAACTGCTTTTGCACCAAGGTATGATCCTCCTATTCCAATGACAACAGTTGTATCTGAAACAGATCTCAGATGGTCAGCTGTTTTTTCGATTTTGTCGAATTGGGTTAAAATATCTTCAGGTAGTGAAAGCCATCCCAGAAAATCATTTCCGGCACCAGTTCCGGCGTTAAGTGATTCCAGATGCCTTACCGATTGCTGAGCAAGAGCAAGAATCTCTTCGTAAGAGATAAAGCCGCCGGCATTTTTTAAATCGATACTTATATTTTCTTTCATAAGATCAGGGAGTTTTAAAATAAAGTCAGGTTACAAAGTTAAAAAAAAACCGTCAGGAGTCTCCTGACGGTTTTCAATAATAACGGGAATATATATAATAAAAATAAGTTACTTTTTGTGTACCCCGCCTGCGCTGGAAGAATGTGCATCGACATATTTAGGGTCACCTTTATAATTGACATCTCCCGCACTTGATGCTCTCGCTGTAAGCTTTTCAGTAACAAAAATATCTGCATCACCAGCACTGGAGACGTTTAAATCTGCCTCTCTCACTTTAAGGTCATAAGCATTGAGATCACCTGCACTGCTGAGGTTCGCATCAAGCTTGTCTGCATCTCCGGTCAATGTAATGTCGCCTGAGCTGCTGGCATCTAATTCGATATCTTTTGCATAAACTTCAAGCTTTATGTCACCGGCACTTGAGGCTGACAGTTTCAGATTATCGGCTTTGACAGGTGTTTCACCTAAAAGATCACCTGCGCTGGTAGTGCTCAATGAATTGATATCTTTCATGGTCACATAAATCCGCTTCCTTTCAGCATCACGTACATTAGCATCGAAATAGATATGAAGAACGTCATCCTTTATTTCAGTAACAATGTACTCATGAAGGTTTTCATCAGCTTCAACAACGAGGCTCATTTTATCACCCTGGGTAAGAAATACATCAATCGCTGTTCCTACCTTAATCCCGGTAAAGGATCCTGCACTTCTTTCTTTTTTTACAACATTGTGATCCCCGTGAACTGTCTTTCGGAGCTGTCCATCGGCACATCCAGTGATCCCCAGACAGAGAAAGATGAGAGTTAAGTACTTCAGGTTTTTCATATTCTTCCTTATTAATTTTTATTCATTTTCAATCTAAAGACAGATTGAAAAAATAATTGTTGCATGAAAAGGAAAAAACTTTGTAATTTGTCATGAAAACATTAAATGAAATGGAAACAGGTAAAACACTACTGCTCCTTGCCTTAAATGTTCAATTAATTGCATTATGCAATGCCCAGACAGACAACAAGTTAAAATTATGGTATAAGAAACCTGCTGCAGTATGGGAAGAGGCTCTCCCGATCGGGAATGGCCGGCTTGGTGCAATGATCTTCGGTGCTCCCGGAGTAGATCATATACAGTTCAACGAAGAGACACTCTGGACAGGTGAACCCCATGACTATTCGCATACCGGGGCATATAAGTATTTAGGTAAAATACGAGAGCTCTTATGGCAGGGTAAACAGAAAGAAGCCGAAACGCTTGCCCTTGAAAATTTCATGAGTGTACCTATCCGTCAGCAGAAGTACCAGCCATTCGGAGATCTCTGGATCGGCTTTAAGGGACACAGAACAGTTAGTGATTACCGGAGGGAACTCGATATTTCCAATGCCGTATGCCGGACTTCTTATAAAGTAAACGATACAACTTTTACAAGGGAGTATATTGCAAGCTTCCCTGATAATGTTATTGCAATAAACATTACCTCCGATAAGAAAAAAGCTTTGACCTTTGATATTGTTTTGACTTCTATCCATGAAGGATCTTCGGTTATTGCGACCAGCGACGGTTTCATTGAAGTCAGGATGAAGGTAAAAGATGGAGCTCTTTCCGGCACAGCAATGGTAAAAGTTACAGCCAAAGGAGGGAAGATAACTACTGAAGGGAACAGGTTGCATGTAGAAGAAGCAAACCAGGCTACGTTGTGGCTGGTAGCTGCAACTAATTTCATTAACCCGAGAAATGTATTTGGAAATCCCGGAGATCTTTGCCTGAAATATCTTTCAGAACTGGGTAATAAATCTTATAACCAGGTAAAAATCGCCCATATTTCTGATTATCAGAAATACTTCAGCAGGTTCACCATTAATCTTGGAATTTCGCCTGATGAAAATATTCCCACGGATGCAAGGATAAGAGCAGTCCCTGATAAAATGGACAACTCCCTTGCTGCCCTGTACGTTCAGTATGGAAGGTATCTCATGCTGTCGAGCAGTCGTCAGGGAACTTATCCGGCTAATCTCCAGGGCATCTGGAATGACAAGCTTGATCCGGCATGGGACAGCAAATACACGGTGAATATTAATACGGAGATGAATTACTGGCCTGTTGAGGAGCTGAACATAGCCGAGTGTCACGAAGCTCTTTTTAAAATGATAGATGAAGTGGTACCTTCCGGAGAAAAAGTTGCAAGGGAACATTATAATGCACGCGGCTGGGTATTACATCATAATACTGACATCTGGCGTGGTGCAGCACCTATAAATGCCTCAAATCATGGCATATGGGTTTCAGGAAGCGGCTGGATGGCACATCATTACTGGGAGCATTTTCTGTACAGCCGTGATAAAGATTTCCTGTCGAAGGAAGCCTGGCCGGTTATGAAAGGTGCTGCCATGTTCTATGCTGATTTTCTGGTAAAAGATCCAAAAACAGGATATCTTGTTTCTGCTCCATCGAATTCGCCTGAAAATGGGGGACTCGTTTCTGGTCCAACCATGGATCATGAAATAATTAAAAGTCTTTTTAAAGCTTGTATTGAAGCATCAGAAATTCTGGGCAAGGATCAGGAATTTGCTGAAACCCTGAAAAAGTTGCTGAGTGAAATTGCTCCTTACCAGGTTGGAAGATTCGGACAGCTCCAGGAATGGATGGATGATATTGATGATCCGAATAATAAACATCGTCATGTATCACATCTCTGGGGCGTTTATCCGGGCAAAGAGATAAACTGGAAGGAGACGCCGGAGCTGATGGAAGCAGCAAAGACATCACTTATTGCACGGGGCGATGAGGGAACTGGTTGGAGTCTCGCCTGGAAAATAAATTTCTGGGCAAGGTTCAGGGATGGGAATCATGCCTGGAAAATGGTGCAGATGTTATTAAGGCCCCAGGGACTGACTTCCGGAAAGGCCTCAGGTGGAGGTTCGGCGGGAGGAGGTTCTTATCCCAACCTGTTCGATGCACATCCGCCTTTCCAGATCGACGGTAACTTTGGAGGGTCAGCCGGCATCGTAGAAATGCTCTTGCAAAGCCATCTTGATGCGATTGATATTCTTCCGGCCCTGCCAGACGGCATTCCTTACGGGCATATTAATGGAATCAGAGCCCGCGGAGGATTTGAACTGGAATTTTCCTGGGCAGAGGGGAAGCTTACTTCACTTAAAGTGATCTCAGAAGCGGGTTATCCGCTGTCATTAAGATATAAGGATAAGGCGTTTTCTTCTCCGACAAAAAAAGGAGAGACTTTTAAATTTAACAGTGACCTGGAGAGGTTATAAGAATGGATTAATGCCACTTGAATATTTTCAGCCCGGCGGTAAAAAAGAGAGCACCGGTTGCTGTCAGTATTAATACAGGCAGCGCCACTTCAGGGAATCCTGCTCCTTCATTGAAAATACTGCGTATCCCGTCAGTAAGCGTAGTCAGCGGAAGTTTCTGGATTACCGGCACGCTCCAGTCAGGGAAATTGTGGTAACTGAAAAAGATTCCCGACAGTACCATCATCGGCATAACGACAAAATTGATAAGACCATTTCCGACTTCTGTGTTGGAAGTATGGGATGAAACGAAAACAGCGAGTCCTGCAAATGCAATATTACCTGCAATAAACAAAATTATCATTGCCGGGATGCTTCCCTGGATCGTCATCTTAAAAGTAATAACAGCAAATAACAGAAGAACGATAGCTTCAATGAAATTCATTATAACCCTGACAGTTATAAGAGCAATCAGAAAATGAGATTTCTTCATAGGTGTCGCAACAAGCCTGCGCAGGAGCTTCTTTGACCGTTTTTCAATGATCCCGTAGCTTATACCCCACATCGACGACATCATAACTCCCATTGTGATAAGACCAGGTACAAGAAAATCAATATACCTTGTTCCTGAGACGGTAAGTGGTTTAATTTCATCGGTGTTACCGGCAGGCAATATAGCTCCTGATCCGATAATGCTGCTAAGCTTTATGTATGTCAGTTCGGCATCCGAATTCATCGGGTCAAAATGATATTCTGTTCCTCCGTCACTTCCTTTGAGAATAAGATTTACAGTTCCTCTCTTCAGCATTACAACTGCTTTGTCCCAGTCCATGGCATAAAACAGGAATATGGAGTTGCCAAGCTTCTCATTTTTGATTTCGTACTTCCACTGAAAATCATCAGTTTCTCCAGAAGTGTTCTTTTCACACTTATTTTCAAGAAAACTATATACAGAAGAGCTGTCATGAACAGAAAATTCAGAAGTGCTGACAAGTGCAACCTTGCGTAAAACATCAGCTTTTTTTGTAAAGGCAAGTCCAAGGCCCAGTGACATAAGTATGGGGAAAAGAATACCCCAGAAAAGCACTCCCGGTTCCCGTATTATCTCACGAAAGAGAGAGAGGGTAAGCAGCCATAGCTGATTTAAACGGAGAAACTTACTCATAAATCCTCCTTCCTGTCAGAGCGACAAAAAGATCATCGAGAGTTTTATGCTCACCAAGCAGCTGATCAATTGTACCCTCACGCAGGATGACTCCGTTATCCATTATTATTATATGATCGCAAAGCTTTTCAGCTTCCTCCATATAATGTGTTGTAAGGATCATTGAAGTCTCGGAAATATCTTTCAGCTTTTGAAGTATTTCCCATATCTCGCGTCGTGCATTGGGATCAAGACCGGTTGTAGGCTCATCCAGGAGGAGAATTGAGGGAGTATTTATAAGGGCAATACCAATAGCAAGCCGTTGGCGCTGACCTCCTGAAAGATTAACAACATACGACTTTTTCTTTTCTTCAAGACCGACAAGTTCAATTATTTCATTGACTCTCTCCTTTCCCAGGTTAAAGAAGGCAGCAAAAAGCTGTAAGGTCTCAGTAACTCTTAGCTTATCGATAAACCTGGTCTCCTGGAGAGATAAGCCGATTACCCTGTGAAGCACATCTTCGTTACCTTTCCAGTGTTTTCCCATTATAGTAATATCGCCCTTGTCGGGTTTCTGGATACCTTCTATCATCTCCACAAGCGTAGTCTTACCGGCCCCGTTTGGCCCAAGAAGCGCAATAAACTGCCCTTTAGGTATATTCAGGCTAATTCCTTTTACAGCCTGGACGGTCTTGAATGATTTCCAGACTTCTTTTACTTCAATTACGTTTCCTGTTTGCATATTTTAATTAAACAGTTGTAATATAAGAATTGTTTTGGTATGCCGGTGAAACGGTATGACGGCAAAACAAAGACCCCCGCAGGTAGTTTTTAACAATTTAAAATTGAATTAACCCTGTTTTTTTTCGTAACTTTAAAAAAAAATGGGCAGAAATAAGATCCTGTCATTGCTTCTGATCCTGACAATTTTATTCGGTTGCAAGCCCCGGAAATCTGAAAAAGCTCCGGATGTTAATCGGGAACCATCAAAAAGCAATCTCTCAGGAAATATCTCGATCAGCGGGGCGTTTGCATTGTACCCTACAGTTCAAAAGTGGGCATATGATTTCATGAAAATCCATCCGGGAGTAAGAATTGAAGTCACAAAAACAGGAACTGGCCAGGGAATAACTGATCTGATAGATAAGAAAATCCAGCTGGCTATGATCTCCCGTCCTTTGAGTGCTGATGAAAAAAACGCCGGTATCTGGGTAATACCGGTTGCCAGGGATGGTGTGGCTCCCATTATAAACAAAAATAATCCGTACCTGGGTAAGCTTATGAGGCAGGGATTAAGCACGGATGAAATGCAGAAACTTTTCACAAGCGACACTCCTCTGAAATGGGGAGAAGTACTTGATACTACAGGGAATGAAAAGGCAGATGTTTATTCAAGAGCAGATGAATCAGGTGCTGCTGATATGTTTGCTGAATTTCTTTACAGGAAAGCTTCAGATCTTAAGGGGAAAAAAGTAACCGGCGATTATGATATGATAAGAAGTATTCAGCAGAATCCTCTTGCAATAGGATTCTGTAACTTCTCCTTCGCATTCGATGCCATTACAGGAGAAAAAACGGAAAATATTCAGATAATACCTTTTGATCTTGACTTTGACAATAAAATAGACAGGAAGGAGACTCCATTCAAGAATATCGAAGTTGCACACAGAAGCATTTGGCTGGGTATTTATCCCGAAAGTCTTTGCCGGGAACTGACAATAGGATCGTTAGGTAAACCAACTGATCCGGCGATCATTGAATTTCTGTGGTATGCTGTGTCCGACGGGCAGATAAGTGTAAAAGATATGGGTCTCTGTGAACTAAACAATGTTTATATAAGGTACAGTCAGGAAAGCCTCAGGTAATTTGCTTATTATCTGGTGCCGAATAATCTGTCACCTGCGTCACCCAATCCCGGAACGATATAACCTTTACTGTTAAGTTTTTCATCAAGACCTGCCAGATAGATTTGAACATCCGGATGGTCTTTCGTAATGCGTTCAATTCCCTCCGGAGCACCGACGACACAAACAAGCTTGATAGTTTTTGCCCCGTGATCCTTTAACACTTGTATGGCGGCGCTTGCGCTGCCACCGGTGGCCAGCATGGGATCGAGCACCATCACAACTGCATCAGCAAGATTATCAGGGAATTTGGAATAATATGTGATGGGTTTTAGGGTTTCATGGTCCCTGTACATACCTATATGTCCGACCCTTGCAGTAGGTATCAGGTTTGCAATGCCGTTCACCATACCCAGTCCGGCTCTCAGAACAGGTATCAGAACCACCTCTCTTGCCAGCTCCTGGGTGGCGCATTTGTCCAGCGGGGTTTCGACAGTTATATTCCTTAAAGGCAGGTCGCGCGTTATCTCATAGGCCATCAGGCCGGCAATCTCTTCGAGAGTCTCACGGAAATCCTTTGTACCGGTCTCTTTACGGCGAAGAAGGGTCAGCTTATGTGTCAGCAACGGATGTTTAAGGAGGTTAAGCATATTAAAATGAGTTTTCCCAAAGATAACCGGAAATTTAATTTACGGATTACTTATCTTTTGTTTTATAACAATCGGATCCCATTACTGACTTCTTAGCTGAACTTATTTTTTTGCTTTTTATTCAGTACTTTCATAACTTTATTTCAACGAATAATTAATTATGGCAAACCTCATTCTTTCACTTCTGCCTGCTAAATTTTTTCGAATGGATTATAATAAATCATTCTTCCTTATTTTTTCTCTTGTTCTGACATCAGCAGTTTGTTTTGGACAAACTGAAAATCGGGTTCAACAGGAAAAAACGGATACAATACAGAAGAAGTTTTCACTCTTCGACAGTAATGAGATACTTGAGATTTCAATACGATTTGATCTCACGGGATTTCTTCGTAAGACCAAAAAAGAAGAATCATTCGACGGGATAATGACTATTAATTCCGGTGAAAATGATTCCATCGATAAAAAGATCACTATCAAATACCGTGGGGTATTCAGGTTCGAAAATTGTTCATTTCCCCCAATGGAGATCAATTTCAAAAAGCCAATTTATGCTTATTCAGATACGGGGAAGATTAAAAAGCTGAAGCTGGTCACGCGTTGTGATCCCGGTAAGCTTTATGATGAATACGGATTGAGAGAATATCTTGTTTACAAACTATATAATGTACTTACTGATACAAGCTTCAGGGTCAGATTGCTGAGGATCACTTTTTATGATACAAGGAAGAGCCGGAAACCGATTACACAATATGGCTTTTTCATCGAACCGGTTAACATTTTAGCCGGGAGGATACACGCCACAGTTGTGAAGGCAACCAACCTTAACCAGACACATATTATTCCTGAGGTGAATGACAGGGTGGCAATATTTAATTATATGATCGCTAACTGGGACTGGTCTGTTCCAGGTCCGCATAATATAAGCATATTTAAAGGAAGGGATGTTACAACAGGCCTCGGTTTAACTGTTCCGTTTGATTTTGATCTTTGCGGAGTCGTAAATGCAGATTACTCAATTCCTTCAGAGGCGACAGGGTTAAAAACAGCCCGCGACCGAAAATTTGCCGGATTATGCCGGAGCAGGGAAGTATTTCATAATGAACTGTTGAATTTCCTTTCTAAAAAGGAAAAGCTTTATGCTGAGATAAATGACTTCCAGTATATAAGTGAGAAAACTAAAAAAGACATTACATCATTCCTCGATCAGTTCTTTAATCAGCTCCAGAAACAAAAAAGTTTTGACAATCTTATTGATGAGTTATTATACAATTGCAAATGATATATCAGGATTATTTCGTCCGGGGGAAAGAGCTAATTAATTTTACATGAACAAAGCAAAAACCAATATTAAATTGAGTGCTCCATTTTTTATATGTGTGTTATTTATGAACATTTTCAGCTGCAGTAATTCTAATGATAAAGGCAGTCATACGGCTGAAATTAAAAGCGTAAATAGCTCTGGTTATAATTTATCTGCTCCGGATATGACACTTATCCTGCCGGATATCCTTCATGAAATATCAGGCATAACGGTAATTGATTCAGCATCTGTTGCCTGCATACAGGATGAAAATGGCATTGTTTTTATTTTGGATATATTAAAGAATGAGATTAAAAAACAATTCTTTTTTCATAAAGACGGTGACTATGAAGGGATAACCAGGGTTGACAGCACAATTTATGTATTGAGAAGTGATGGTGTATTATTTAAAATTTTGAATTATGAAACTACACGTCTTACAATAGGAATTTTTTCAACCGGGATCCCGGCTGACGATAATGAAGGACTCTGCTACGACCAAAAAAATAACCGGCTTTTGATCGCCCCCAAAAGTAATGTATGGAAAGGTTCTGATTATAATGAGAAACGCCCAATTTATGGTTTCGACCTTAATTCAGAAATACTCATTGAAGAACCTGTATTTGATTTTGATTTATCAGTTATAAGGAAATTTGCTTCAGATAATGAGGTTTTTCTTACTGTAAAAAGTAAAAAGAGAGCCCTGTTAACCGGACCCGGCATCAGTTTCAGGCCCTCTGCTATTGGTATTCATCCTCTTACAAATAAATTATTTGTCTTATCAGGGATAGAACAAATGTTATTTGTTTTTAATATGAACGGTACTATTGAATACATTGAAAAGCTAAATCCGGATATATTCAATATGCCCGAAGGTATTACATTCTTAAAAAATGGAGATATGCTGATATCAAATGAAGGACAGAGTGGAAAGCCCACATTATTAAGATTCAACTATAAAAGAAATTAATACTTAACTCCCAATCATGCTTTTACCCGGGCGAAGATCTTCAATTTATATTTAAAATAAATGTACCATATGATTATTCAGGAAGCTGGTAATGTGATTAATAATCTGAACAGATTTATTAAGAACCATTGTGTAAAAAACCTGATATTAAATCAACTTTTTATTTTTATTCTGTCAGTTTTTCCGGCTTATGGTCAGATTGATACAACTGACCTGGAACAACAGAAACCGAAAACCCCTGAAAGAATTTTATCCCTTTTTGACAGCGATGAACCTCTTGAGATCTCCCTGCGTTTTGAACTCAGTGACTTTTTAGAAAAGACTTCCAGACAAAAATCGTTTAATGGAGTTCTGACATTTCATTTTAGCGTAACAGATACACTAAATAAGAAAGTAGCAATTAAATATCGTGGTACATCACGCTTTCAGAATTGCAGATTCCCGCCGATGCAGCTTAGTTTTAAGAAATCGCTTCATTTGGGTTCCGATTCGGACAAGATAAAGAAAATGAAGCTGGTTAATCAATGCGAGAGGGGAGCGTTGTTTGAAGAGTACATTATGAGAGAGTACCTGGTTTATAAACTTTTTAATGTACTTACCGATACCTGTTTCAGGGTCAGGTTACTTAAAGTCAATTATATTGATACAAAAAAAAGCAAAAAGCCGGTCACACAATATGGATTTTTTATTGAGCCAATTGATCTTCTGGCAAAAAGAACAAATTCAGTAATTGTGAAACCAACTAATCTGACTCAGAGAGATATTATTCCGAAAATGATGGACAGACTTGCAATCTTCAATTACATGATCAGTAATTGGGACTGGGCAATCCCCGGGCAGCACAATGTTGCTATAATTAAATCTTCATTATATAATGTCATCGGATTGGGTATACCTGTTCCATTTGATTTTGATCTCTCAGGTATTGTAAATGCAGAATATGCAATCCCGCCACCCGAGTTGGGACTGGCAAATAACCGCGATCGCCGGTTTTTCGGAATTTGTCGCAGTAAAGAGGTTTTTAAGGAAGACCTGATGGTATTTCTGAATAAAAAGGAAAAGTTTTATTCCGTAATAAATGAGTACCCTTATTTAGGCAAATCATCGAAAAGAGATATCATAACTTTACTCGACCAGTTCTTTGATCAGCTTGAAAAGCCAAAAAGCCTTGAGAGTCTGATAGATCACTTCCTTGAGAAATGCAAGAAATTATAATGTTAATCTCTAATAGAAGATATCAAGTACAGCAACCTTATTCTTATAATCAACTTTTTTGATCCGGACTTTTTTAACATTGAGCCCGGTAATTTCAGCGACATTCTTTATGAGCTCCTTTTCATTCTGGGGTTTTAGCATTTCCAGGTTATCATAAATTATGGGATGTGAATTATACTTGTCTTTCTGGACTTTTTTGGCAAGTAACATCTCGAGAATAAATGCAGAGAGAATAATTATGATATTAAAGATAAATATCCCCAGTGTAGGGAAGTTTACCCACTTAAATGAATTGACTGCTGAAATAGCAATAACAGTAAAGGTATATGCCATATCTTTTATGTCCAGGTTTCTTGTTCTGAACCTGATGATTGTGAAAATGGCAAATAAGCCAATAGCCATTCCCAGTTGAGTCATGGCTGAGTTGAATACTATTGGCAGCATAGAACCTAGAATGAAAATCACTATGCCCATCAGAAAAAAGCTGAATACATACCTTGCTTTTTTCGAATACCTGTAATAAACTACATTGATAAGGAGGAAAAGAAAAACGAGGTTTATTATAAACCGTTCAATAATTGCCCAGAAATTAGGGCTATTCAGATTGAAAAAATCTATAAACATAAGCTTGATATTTTAGGATTAAAAATGTTTACAACTATTTAATAAGATTTCCAGAATTTCTTTTCTCCCGGTACATTGATTAAAAAATTCGTCGAGATAAAAAATTATATCTTTTTTTGCTGTTTTATTTAAATATGGGAATTCGTTTACTACCCTGTAGAATTCCTCCTTCTTTTCCAGAAACATTTCCAGGTCTTTCGAATAAACCTCTTTGCTCCGGCATACTCCCAGGAAAATGCGTTCACGTACAGTCTGGGTTCCAGTAATTTCAGCAGGAATTGCATAAGATGCGTTCACAACTCCTGTCCAGTCAAAATCATATGGAACAGCAATTCCAAGCTGAAGAGTATCAACGATTAAGGGTTTTAATACTTTGATATTATGGTGGTTTGGTACAGCCCAATCATAATTTCCAACCATATAATTAAAAATTGCAACCCTGTCCATCACCTTAGGATAGATGCTTTTCTGATTCAGCGCCTGTGAAACTATCGGAACAGAATTTGTCCGGGCAGCCAGCATTTCAACCGGTTCGAGGAAAAACCCACGTTGCCTGACAGGTTTTCTTTTCTTTTCTGTATCGATATAGTTAATATTAAGCAGCCTCACCCTGAAGCTGGTATCCGTCATTACATTAAACAGCTTATAGATCAGATATTCTCTTAATACATAATTTTCATTTTCGCTGCCAACATTACATTGAGGAACCAGCTTTAGTTTAGATATCTTGTTCAGATCAGAATACCCAAAATCAGCTTTTTTGAAATTCAGCTCAATAGGAGCATAATAACAGTATTGGTTACGAAATACCCCACGGGTTCTCATTCTTATATTTTGAGAAATTGAATCTGTTTTACTGTTATGAAAGGTTATGTTAGCATTTAAATAATTTTTCTTTGGTTTAGTTCTGAAATACGAAGTGAGATCGAACCGAAGAGTTATCTCTATAGGCGTTTCCTCCTCAAAGAGTCTGTAACTAACTTCTGTTGTACCGGGAATTGCGGACTGGACTCTGATACTATCTGTTTGACCAATAACCGGGGAAACAAGAGAAATAACAAGAAAAGCCTGGAAGAAAATCTTTTTAATCATATTCAGAAAGTATTAACCAGGTAATATTAAACCTTATCCGGAGAATTAAATAAATAGAGGTCAGATTAATATCAGGTCTATTTTATACTATTAATAGTAAATTTAAAAGAAAAATATGATTTGGAGTGGAAAATTATCTAAAAAATCTTTAATAAGTTAAACAAAGATTCAGGCGACAGAATTCATTCAACAATATTTACATAATAAAGATGGCAGGTGATTAAAGGTCAATTAATTAACCATTTAGCAACATTCTGTTTATTTTTATTTGACTTGCATCCAATGCTTTCGTAACTTTATCATCATGAACTAATACCATGGCAAGTCTTTTCCCTGGTTATGAATACGACATCTTCATTAGTTACCGCCAGAAAGACAACAAAGGTGACAGGTGGGTGAGTGAATTTGTTGATGCTTTAAAAACTGAACTGGAGTCGACTTTTAAAGAAGAGATCAATGTCTATTTTGACATCAATCCCCATGATGGACTTTTAGATACTCACGATGTTGATGCTTCACTGAAAGAGAAGCTTAAATGCCTGATTTTTATCCCTGTTATTTCGCGCACTTATTGCGATCCCAGGTCATTTGCATGGGAACATGAATTTAAGGCATTTATTGATCTCACCTCCCGGGATAAGTTTGGCCTGAAAATAAGATTGGCAAACGGTACCATGGTAAACAGGGTACTTCCGGTTCGTATTTACGATATAGATGTTACTGATATAAAACTGTGTGAATCAATACTCGGAGATGTGCTCCATGGAGTTGATTTTGTTTATAAGGAACCCGGAGTGAACAGACCGCTTACTCCGGAAGATGATGAAGAAAAGAATCTAAACAATACCAGGTACAGAAACCAGATAAATAAAACGGCTAATGCAATTAAAGAGATCATTTCGGGATTGAGATCGGAAACAAAGGTGCCGTCAAAGGATATAATCCGGCAAAAGGAGTATCCGGGGAAAATCGCAAAGAACTATATGACAGAAGAATCCTCCTCTCAAAATCTGTTCAGCCGGAAGACTATAAAAAAGATAATAGTATTACTACTTGGGATTATATGCATTATTGGGGCATTTGCAGCTTACAAAATCGTAAATATGGCTAAAACCAGGAAGACAATCGCTGTCTTCTATTCGCCTGACATTAAAAATGATACCACACTGAAAAATATTTGTGATGCTTATACTGAAAATACACATTCGAATCTTAAGGCACTTAAAAAACTGATTGTAAGGCCCAGAAGTGCTCTACTCCCGTATAGAGACAATTTTGGATCTCTGAAGAGTATCGGAAAAGATCTTGGCGTTAGTTATTCCCTCGTTGGAATTGTAAGCCGAAACGGGAACAATATTAAAATATGGGTTGAATTGACCTCCACTAAGGATTATAAGGAATTATGGAGCAAAGAATATAAATGGGACAGCAGGATGATTTCCAAAAACATTTCTGAGATTGTACAGGCTGTTGCCAGGTGTTCAAAAATGGAGCTTACTCCTGAAGCATTAAAACAGATTGGATTTGAACCAACACATAACGCAGAAGCTAATCTGAATTATTCAATCGCAAATTCAAATTCATATGATGCCGTGATGTCGTTTAACATGGCTAATAAGTATATGAAATCAGTTAGTTTTATTTCTGCCATAAAAGCTTATGATAAAGCAATAGAAGAAGATTCCCTGTTTGCCCAGGCATATGCAAAGCGCGCAACTGCAAGAGCCTGGAGTTATTATACCAGACAACTTGACTCTACACAAATAGGGAAATGCCTGGAAGATATTACAAAGGCTGGTGAAATTAATAGTGGTCTGACTGAAACTCTGATTGCCCAGGGATTTTATTATTATTATTGTAAAAAGGATTTGGGAAAAGCCCTCGAATTCTTCAGTAATGCAGCCCGGAAGGACACCGGAGATTATGAACCGTTATTTTATGCTGCAATGGTTTACAGGAGAATGGGGAAGTGGGACGAAGCTGCTAATCTGATAAAGAAGATCATAATTCTCGATCCGCAGGAAGCTCTTTGCCTGACAAACATAGGATTAACATACACCTATCTTCATAAATATGATTCTGCCCTGATATTTCATCAGAAAGCAATTGATGTAATGCCTGCATGGGTATCGCCCTATAAAAATAAGATCGAGGCCCTGATACTGAAATACGGCAACACAATCGAAGCAAGGACTTTACTCGACACTGCAGTTATAAGAACAGGGAATAATCTATCGGAATTTAAAATCATTCTGGACATTTATGACGGGGAATATGCTGAAGCATTAAAAGAGGCAGAAAAATCGCAGCCTGGTGATTTTGGAATAAATGGCAAAAAGTACATGATGCTGGGTAGAATCTATGACCTGTTAAAGAATTCAAAAAATGCAAGAGTATACTATGATTCAGCCCTTGTGTGTTTTAAAAATGAAATTGAAAATGATAAGGACAATAGTGAAATCCATGGCCTTATCGGACTTGCATATGCCGGGGAAGGGGATAAGAATAATGCCATCTCTGAAGGTAAAAAAGCAGTTGCCCTTGTTAAGTTTAACAGCATGGATAAAAGTGATATGATATTAAACCTTGCAAGAATATATACAATGGTGGGGGAATATGACCAGGCAATAAGCACAATTGATTATTTATTACCACCGCCGTTGAACATTCCAAATGGTTTTTCCGCAAATCTGTTACAGATCGATCCGGGATGGAAACCATTGATGAATCAGCCGGCTTTTAAAACTTTACGTAAAAAATTTCCTGGAAACTAAAAATCAGGAACAAATAGTAATTGAATTTATTTACCTAAAAATTAAAGCTATGAAAGTTTCAGAACAAGCTAAAGAATTTCTTCAATCAGATTGGGCAATGGATCAATTGACTCACCAACCTTGCACCTTTCAGGCTCTGAAAATCCTTACTGAATTGCTGGAGGAGCAGAAACAGTCTGCTGAAGAACAAATTGCTTCAATAAATACAGCTTTAGAGCTAATTAACAGAATGCACAAGAATTTGGAGAAGAGTTTGGAGAAATAAAATATTGAACCAATTCTTATCTCCTGTTGTTTTTATTGCTTTCGAAGATTTTGATAATCTCGGAATAGGTTACTTATGTGCAAAATTATCAGATGCAGGGTATAAAACAAAGTTAATTAGTTTCCGGTACGGGAAAGAGGAGATCCTTAAGATATTAAAAAGACTCAATCCTTTAATTACAGGATTTTCTGTTATTTTTCAACATCATATTTATAAGTTCCAGGAACTGATCAGTTATTTAAGGAAAAACGGAATTCAGTGCCACTTTACAGCAGGAGGGCACTATGCGAGTTTAAGATATGAAGAACTATTTAAAATAATCCCGGAATTTGATTCAATAGTAAGATTTGAAGGGGAATATACAATTCTTGATCTCGTAAAATGTATTTATTCAGGTAAGGATTGGAGAAAAATAACCGGGATTGTGTATAAAGACAAAAACAAAATTATTGCAAATCCCTTGCGTCCTCTTGAAAATGACCTTGACAAATTTCCTTTTCCAGTTCGATCTCGTCCTGCCGAATATGCATTTGACAGAAAATTTGCAACAATCCTTGCCGGCAGAGGCTGTGTTCATGACTGTTTATTTTGTAATATAAAAGAGTATTACGAACAATCGTCGGGTCCTAATAAGCGAATCAGAAAGCCCGAAAATGTAGTGAAGGAAATTGAATTTCTATATCGGGAAAAAGATTGTTCCGTATTTTTATTCCAGGATGATGATTTCCCGGTTAAGACCAGTCATGGACCTGACTGGATAATTAAGTTCTGCAAAGAATTAAAACGCAGGGGATTGAGTGAAAAAATCATGTGGAAAATAAATTGCCGGCCTGATGAAATAAATGAGGAAAACTTTAAAATGATGAAATGCCATGGTTTGTATCTGGTCTTTATAGGAGTTGAAGATGGTACTGACGCTGGTTTAAAAAGATTAAACAAACACATTACAGTTGCTAAAAACATTGAGGGAATAAACATCCTGAAAAAGCTGGAAATAGGATTTGATTTTGGATTTATGATTTTTCAACCCTGGTCAACTTTCCGGTCAATAAACAATAATCTGGATTTTCTGAAGCAGATGTGCGGCGACGGGTACACTTCTGCAGTATTTCTTAAAATGTTACCTTATTTTGCTACTGATATTGAAAAGATGCTCAGAGAAGAAGGAAGACTTAAAGGGAGACCAGGCTTTCTGGATTATGATTTTTATGAAGAATCACTGAATCAATATCAAAATTTTGTGACAGATTGTTTCATGGAATGGCTTGGAGATCCTGACGGTCTGGCAAATAATTCAAAATGGTTAAGAAATTATTTCTCGGTTTATTCAAAATATTTCGATATATCACCGAAAGTTTCTTTGTTGCACAGTAAAGTCAGAAATGTAATCTCAGAAAGCAATTTGTTTTTACTGAATACGATGAAAGAACTATCCGGAATATTCGAGTCGAAACAGAATAAAATACTTATGGAAGAGATCTTAAAAAATTACAGGGAAGGCATCTGTTCAAAACACGAAGAATACAAAGAAAAAATTATTAATTCTATAGCAAAGCTTCATCATTTTGCAGGGATCCCTTTTTCCGTATTTTAGAACAATCATCAGCTGAAATTCAGATCCTGATTCCAATTACGAGCATATCATCGGTCTGATCCTCATTATTTTCCTCTCTCCACTCCTCGATCTCTGCAAATAATCTGTCGCTTTGTACCGGCATTGAATATTCCTGGATGCTCATAAGGAAATTCTTAAATCTGGCACTTTGATATTTTTTATGATCCCTGCCTCCAAACTGATCCGCAAAACCATCTGAACATAAATATATTATATCTCCATTTTTTAATACTATCGTTTCAGATGCAAACTGATACCTGCTGTCCTCAAAACAGGTTTCGCTGGAATTCATTGCCCTGTATTCGACCAGATTCTTATTTGTCACAACGTACAAAGGAATACCTACTCCTGAAAAAATCAGTGTATTTGTCCGGATATCCAGTGCGCAAAGTGCAATATCCATATCATCCGACAATCCGGTGCTTTCATTATCAGAACGTAAAAATCTATGCAGTTTGGAATATAAATGATATAATATCGCGGAAGGATCTGTCATCTTTAATTCATTTACTGCCTGATCAAGAATACCATACCCAACTATGCTCAGAAGAGCTCCGGGTATCCCATGACCCGTACAATCGCCAGCAGCAAAAATTATTTTATGATCCAGTTTACTTAAAAAATAAAAGTCACCGCTCACTATATCTTTAGGCCTGAATAATACAAAACTGTCCGGAAAACATTCCCTGACATAAAGGTCATCAGGCAAAAAAGCTTTCTGAATATGATGCGCATATAAATAATTACCCTGGACTTCGCTGATAGTCTCTTCAATCTTTTTATTGATAATCCTTACTTTTTCTTTTATTGCCGGTGAAGATTGTGCCAGTTCACTTATTTCGGCATTCATCTCACGTGTTTTATCGAGCAGTCTGTGAACACTGCTGTGCGGTTTAATAGCGTAGGATAGTCTTTTAATGTGGTCAGGATTAACCGGGCATACTTCAAAATCAATATCCTGAAGCAAGGCAGGTATCAATCTTACAAGTTCACGGTCTTTTTCTTTCTCTGATTCAGAGAGATCCTCATAAGGAATTATTGAAGGATGAGTTTTTTTCCGATCATCTTTGATTTTGCCATATATCCATCCGTTCAATATTTTATTCCAGCACCATCTTATATGTTCAACCCTGGCCATTGTTTCAATTTCTTCGGTGCTAAGATGCAATGCAATGGGTTTAAATCCTTTTTCAACAAGCCTGATCTTATATCCCGCAGATAATAATTTAGTCGGAATATGATATGCGTTATCCAGGTTGGAGTACTTTATATCTTCAGGAAGATCATCAAATTCAGACAGGTCCTGACCTTTAGAGACTCCGGGATTAAAAAACCCAAAGGCAAACAAACTTTTCTTTTGTTCGGATTTCTGTTTTCTCATTTCCTGCAAATACCTCGAATGAATGGCTTTTGCAAGTTTCCTGACTATTTTTTCACTGGTTTCAGCAGCCTCCTCAGGTCTGATAATCTCATACCCTATTTTTTTAAGCTCAATGGGCATTAAATGATTCAGCTCAATATAGAATCGTTTATTTTTATCAGGCAGATTCTGAAAAGAGACTAATGACAGATCTGCTTCTCCTTTTAAACCAGCGACGTGTTTATCTGGTTTCTGGCTCCTGCAATAACAATCAAAATCAACCCGTGCCATCATTTCAAGATCAGCAAAAGGGATCAGACATGTCCTGCAAAAATCCTTAAATGGCCGTATATATAGATTTAATGATTTAAGCTTTTTGGGTATATCCGAAGCAAAATTATACCAGACAGATTTTTCAGCATCCGAAAGCCTGCCAAATTCTTTGTTGAAAGTAAATGGTGATGCAAATAGATGCTTTGTGCGCTGTATATCTTTATAAAGATGTTCTGCAATTTCATCAATGAATTTTTCAATATACTTTTCCCAGTTCAGAGTAATATCCTCTAATAATTCGCGGTCCGGATTATAAATGACCTCGGTCCATTTCAAAATTTCCTTTTGAGTGAAATTTCCGGGCATAAATATTATTTTCCAGTGGAATATATATATTCAGAGCAGACCTTAATTTATCTCTTTTTGGGAAAATTCAAAAGGGAACCTTGCAATTCTCGACATCTCCCTGCCGGCTTCAAGCATATCAGTATCATCTTTTTCATAGTGCCAGTTTATTGTAATGCTTTGACCCTTTGCCCTGGCAGCTGCAATCAACTTGCAAAAATCAAGTAAATATTTTGCTGAAGAAGAATTAAAATACTCAAAATCAAGATTAATTGCCATTGGCTTTATTATTTCTTTTGCCTTGCTCATGTATAATGAGTAGTCGTCGAACCAGTTTAAAATTTCCTTGTAAAAAGTTGAAACATCTGCAGGCCTCGATTCTCCCGAAATTTCAAATATATTTTTATCAGGATCGAGAATTACTTTTGGCGAACTTGACGTCTGTTCAATAATTAACTTTCTCATTATATATTTATTTATTGAAATTTGTATATAGAAATAAGATAGAGCATCACCGATATCAGTAAAGCTGAAGTCTATCTTATTACCCGACTTTAATCTCATAATAATGAACCCGAGACCTGCTCCATTTTCATCCTGCATAGTTTCGTTATTGATCCTCTTCTCATATAAAGCTATAAGAGAATCTAAATTGGTCTGATTTACCTTGTTCAGCCTTTTTGTCAGCTGGCTTGTTTTAACCTCAGATACAGGATTTCCGGCTTTAATAAAGATCTTATTATCCTGAATTACGACTGAAATGAAAGGTTTTGATTTAGTGCTGCCTTGGATTTTCTTTATGGAATGCTTTGCAATATTTTCAAGGCACTCTACAGTAATTGCATAAACCCTTTTGCCGGTAGTTTTATGTAGACCTGCATACTCCTTCTTTTTTTTCAGGTTCTTCAAAAGGTGATCAATAATTTTATGATCGACTGAACCTTCGTAATCCAAAAGAATTCCCCGTTCGGGCATATATTTAAACGTATCAGTTAAAACCTGAACTAAACAATACATGGCATATTAAATGTCATATTATACTTTATGACTTTACTACTGCCACAAATAAATTTTTCTATGTAAGTATTTTATCTTAACTTGAATTGGTTTAAACAAATATAAGCTTTATCTCAGGATTAATATAAAGATTATTTACTATAATTTTATTTTCTGAAACAATTAAAAATAATAAGATTTTATGAGTGAAACCGTATTGGATGCGCTGGTGAAACTCTTTGCTCTAATTGGAGATATTCATGACGAAACGGTTCTTACCAGCAGGGGTAAGAATATTGTAAGAATATTCCTTGCACGCCATCTTAACAATGAATTAGTTGCAAGGTATATGAAAATGTTTGAAGAATACCTTACACTCTATAATTCAGAGAACATTACTAAAGGCACTATTGCGGACAGAAAACGCATTTCACTAAATTCCATGAGAATACTGGCGATATGCGAAAAGATAAACGAAGAGCTTCAGCAAAAACAGAAAATTTATGTACTCGTACAGCTATTGGACTTTATTTCCCTTGGTGAAGAAATAACCGAGACCGAACTTGATTTTATCCAGACGGTTTCAACTGCCTTTTATATTCCTGAAACGGAGTTTCATAATATCAGAAGCTTCGTTATGGATTCCATAAATAATGTAGGGGAGAAAAACAAGATTCTTGTAATAGACAATAAGAAGACATCCGGACAAAGTGAGATTAAGCATTCATTAAATGAAAATCTTAAAGGAAGTATTCAGTTCCTCAATATTACCAGCACAAATTCGTATATTTTACGATATTCAGGTGCTGAAGATCTTTATCTGAATGGACAGATTGTTTCTCCGGGGCAGACCTACATTTTTGATCATGGATCATCAATTCGCGGCCCCGGTATTAAAACAGTATTTTATTCCGAAGTTGTCAGCCAGATAACTGAAGCTGCATACGATTTTAAAATTTGTCTCGATGCGAATGATGTTTCGTTTAATTTCAGGAACAGTGAGAATGGTATTCATAACCTGAATTTTCATGAGGAATCCGGAAAATTAGTGGGTATTCTGGGTGCAAGCGGTGTCGGTAAATCAACTACTCTGAGCATTCTTAACGGAACACTAAAGCCACAAAGCGGCGAGATACTTATAAACGGGTACAATCTTTATGATCAGAATGAAAAGGAATCCCTTAAAGGGATTATAGGATTTGTACCGCAGGATGACCTTTTAATTGAGGAGCTGACTGTTTATCAGAACCTTTATTATAATGCAAAAATGTGCCTCAATAATCTTACTGAGGACAATATAATTGAAAGTGTAAATAAGACACTTATTGATCTCGATCTCTATGAGGTCAGGGACTTAAAAGTAGGGAATCCTCTAAAAAAGATAATAAGCGGGGGACAGAGGAAAAGAGTCAATATAGCCCTGGAGTTGATTCGGGAACCGAGAATCCTTTTTGTTGATGAACCTACTTCGGGACTTTCATCAGTCGACTCAGAAATAGTGATGAATCTGCTTAAGGAGCAGACTTACAAGGGGAAACTGGTAATAATAAATATCCATCAGCCTGGCTCCGAAATTTACAAGATGTTCGATAAGGTCATGATTATTGATAAAGGCGGATACGAAATATATTATGGTAATCCTACTGAAGCAATTATCTATTTCAGAACAATAACAAATCATGGCAATCCAGAGGAAGATCAGTGTGTAAAATGCGGTAATGTAAATACTGATCAGATACTCCAGATCATTGAAGCAAAAGTCATAGATGAACATGGAAAAGCAACCCGCATAAGGAAAGTGACTCCTGAAGAATGGGCAGAAAAGTTCCGGGAGCATTCTACCGGTGCAACAACCGGAATCCGACGCGATAAAAGCAATCTTCCCGGAAGTAATTACAGCATTCCGGGAATATTTAAGCAGTCAAAAATATTTTTTATCCGCGATTTTCTATCAAAACTGGCTGATAAACAGTACATTCTGATAAGTCTTTTAGGACCGCCCCTGCTTGCTTTCCTGCTTGCTTATTTTACAAAATCCGGTACCGGAGGAACTTACAGCTTCAGCGAGAACGAAAATTTACCGGCATATATGTTCGTGTGTGCCATCATCCCCCTCTTTTTCGGGCTGATGATAAGTTCTGAAGAAATAGTGAAAGACAGAAAGATCCTGAAAAGGGAGTCCTTTCTTAATCTGAGCTGGTTCAGTTACCTGAACTCCAAGATTATGATATTGTTCATCCTTTCGGCAATCCAGACAATATCTTTTATCCTTATTGGGAATCAGATACTTGAAATTAAAGGAATGAATCTAAGCTACTGGCTTGTTCTCTTTACCACCTCATGTTTTGCAAATTTGGTTGGGCTGAATATCTCCTCCGCTTTTAATTCAGTTGTCACAATTTATATTCTTATACCTTTCATTATTATACCCCAGTTATTGTTCAGCGGAGTACTTGTGAAATTTGATAAGCTTCATATTGCCGGCAATTCTTCGCGCGAATATGTACCGGTAATTGGGGACCTCATGACTGCCAGATGGGCGTTTGAAGCAGTTGCGGTTAAACAATTTAAAGACAATGAATTTGAAAAGCATTTTTTCAAATATCACATGGATGAAAGCCAGAACTTATATTTTGCCTCATACCTGATTAATTCCGGCTTAGATAATGATTTATCGATATGCAGGAGCTATCTGAATCGTGCTGATTATAAGGATATTGTTGGAGAAAGTTTCAGGAGATTAAATTACCATATCGATGAACTTTCAGAATTAACAAAAATTTACCCGGGACAATGGAAAGTTTCATTAAATGCGAAGGAATTTAATAAAGTTATTGATAAGGAAACTAAAGCATTTCTTGATTCACTAAAAAAATATTTCCGGGATGCAACCAGAGCGGCACCAGTCATCAATAAAAACAATACAAGACTCGCTTGAGGGTGCAATAGGGGAAGAAGGCAGGATAATCCTGCAGGACAACTATGAAAACAAACAACTGAAAAATGTTGTTCTGGAACTGGATAATACTGTAGGAATAATTAAAACACCTGACAGGTATATACAAAAATTAAATCCCGGATATACAAAAGCCACATCAAAGTCAGGACGGGCTCATTTTTATGCACCATTTAAGAAAATCGGGAATAAGGAAATTGATACTTTCCTGTTCAATTTACTGGTTTTATGGCTGGTTACTCTGTTTTTATATGTTATACTGTATTTCAAGCTTATACAAAAAATAATCACTTTCTTCGGGACTATGCGGTTTGCACGATCAGAAAAAAAGGAGTGAATTTATCCGATCAATTCTTGTTTAATCATTTGAGTATGTCGAAGAAAGCATCCACATTCAGAATTTTAAGATAGAATACTCCCTGAACAAGAAACCTTATGATTCTTGAAATACCGAAAAGCAGATAGAGTCTGAAAGGATATTTTAATAAGCTGACAGCAATAACAACCATTGAAAAGGGGGAGAAGGGAAATAGTGCCGATATAATAATAAAAGCTCCGCCCCATTTCCTGGCCAATAATATATACTTATTCAGGGCACGTTCGGAATAAGCTTTGATTTTCGGTCTGGTTGAAAGCCAGTAACCAATCCAGTATGACACTATTCCTCCAATATATGAGAGGATGCCCAGGATCGTTATAAAGAGGAGAGGTGAGTTGAATTTACTGGTCCAGATCACAAAAATATCCGGAGGTATCATTCCAAGTAAGGATTCAGACAGAAAAAACACAATCAGGATAAATGCATCTGACAGATTATTGACTATATAATTGAAAATTGGATTCAGGTCAACAAGGTACTTGAATAATAAAATCAGCGGTACCATTATCAGGAAATAGAGGATAATGATCTTTAAACCAGTCCCCCACATATACCCGTACACACCTCTTTTTCTGTTACTAAGATGGTTCTTTTTCAGATCTGACCAAAAGCTGCTTAAAAAAGAGGGAATGGTTTTCATGAATCATTTAAGCCAATTCTCTACTGTTTCGGGACTTAACCCTTTAAGTCCAAGTTTATTTTTCTTGTTATAACCATTAAGGTCATTTGCTAGCTTTCCGGCCTTCTCTATCTCTTTGAGTTTAGACACTGTTGTAAAACCCAGACTCTTCAGCGGTTCAACCCATTCCTCAGGAATGCCGAGAGCTAAATATTCTTCTTTTTGACTTTCGGCTTTCGACTTTTGAGTTTCAGGTTTCATCTGGGGGAAAAGCAGTACATCCTGTATTGAGAGCTGATTGGTAATGAGCATCGTCAGTCTGTCTATTCCCATTCCCATCCCCGATGTCGGCGGCATACCATATTCAAGCGCCCGGACAAAATCAGAATCAATAAACATGGCTTCATCATCGCCTTTTTCCGATAGTCTCAGCTGATCCTGGAAACGCTCCAGCTGGTCGACAGGATCGTTAAGCTCTGAATAGGCATTTGCTATTTCTTTACAATTTATGAAGAGCTCAAACCTCTCTGTCAAACCCGGTTTGCTTCTGTGCATTTTTGTAAGTGGCGATGTTTCAGTTGGATAATCTATGACGAAAGTAGGCTGAACAAGGGAATGTTCACATTTTTCGCTGAAGATAGCATCAATAAGCTTGCCCTTTCCCATTGTGGGATCATTTCCAATTCCCAGACTATTGCAAACATTCCTGAGCTCTGCTTCATCCATAGATGAAATATCAAGACCGGTATTCTCTTTTATTGAGTCGAGCATGCTGATCCTTTTATAAGGCGGGTTTAGATTTATCACCTTATCATCAAAAACTATTTCAGTTTTTCCCTGAAGGTCCATTGCAACTTTACTAATGATCTCCTCGGTGAATGACATCATCCAGTTATAATCCTTGTAAGCTATGTAAATTTCCATCACCGTGAATTCGGGATTATGTGTCCGGTCCATTCCTTCATTCCGGAAATCCTTTGCAAATTCATAAACACCCTCAAATCCACCGACAATAAGCCGTTTCAGGTATAATTCGTTTGCAATTCTAAGATAAAGAGGAATATCGAGGGAATTATGATGTGTTATAAATGGTCTGGCAGAAGCACCTCCCGGTATCGGCTGAAGAATTGGTGTTTCAACTTCGAGGTAACCTCTTGAATTGAATAGCTCGCGCATCGACTGAATAATCTTTGTTCTTTTACGAAAAACATCACGTACAGGCGGATTGACTATCAGGTCGACATACCGCTGACGGTAACGCATCTCCGGGTCGGTAACTGCATCGAACAGGATCCCATCCTTTTCCTTAACTATAGGAAGAGGTTTGATGGATTTGCAGAGTAATGTAAATTCTTTGACATGAACCGTCGTTTCACCCACCATGGTTTTGAAAACAAATCCTTTGATTCCGATAATATCTCCAATATCAAGAAGATGCTTGAAAACAGTATTATACATGGTCTTATCTTCGCCCGGGCATATATCATCGCGGCGAAAATAAATCTGAATCCTGCCTGAGGAATCCATAAGCTCTGCAAAAGAAGCGTTCCCCATGATGCGCCGCGACATTATCCTTCCGGCCAGACATACATCCTGGAAATTATTTTTTTCAGGGGTATAATTGTCAAGAATATCCTGTGCAAAAACATTTGTTTTATACTCAGCAGCGGGATATGGATTAATCCCCAGTTTCCTTAATTCATCAAGAGAACTTCTTCTTATCTGCTCCTGTTCACTCAATAACGTATTACTCATGACCTGACTAGATTTGTGCAAATATAGAAAAATTCATTCTTACAGAATATATCCGGATTATCCTCTTAATGTTCTGATTTCTTCATCGAATTTTTCACGAATGGACCTTGTTAACGAACCGGGCCGGCCATCACCGGTGATAATATTATTTATTGAAATAACCGGTGCAATTTCAAAAGAAGTATTAGTTATAAAAGCTTCTCTTATCTCATTTATCTTATTTTCGGGAATAGGTGTCTCAATCACACTTATTCCGGATTCCCTGGCAATGCGCAATATATTTTTCCGTGTTATACCTGAAAGGATATTCTCGGATTCGGGATGCGTATAAATAACCCCGTCAATTACAAAAAACACATTTGAATGTGCACATTCGGTAATCATTCCATCCCTGACAAAGATACACTCATAACAATCCAGATCACGCGCTTCCTGGAAGCTGAGTATATTAGGAAGCAGGGATACTGATTTGATATCACATCTGCTCCACCTTGTTTCCTTCCGGAGTATAACTTTAATACCGGACGCAATAACCTCTTTTTCAGGATGAAATCCCCTGGCGAAAGCATAAACTGTCGGAGGAACATCAGGGCCGGGAAATGCATGTGAGCGTTTTGCTGCTCCTCGTGTGACCTCAAGGTACACAAGCGATGGACGATTCTGGAGGTTATTTTGTTCAATAAGTTCAAGGGCAACGGCGGGAAAAGAATCAGATCCGGGCCAGCTTAACCGGATTTCCTTCAGGCTTCTTTTTAACCTGGCCATATGTCCGGCCATATCATAAAAGAAACCTTCGTACCATCTCACTACTTCATAAACACCGTCGGCGAAAAGAAATCCGCGGTCATCGGGACTGATGTGAATCTGGTCTTTCGGCAGAAAATTTCCGTTAAAATAGGCGGTTTCCATAAGTGTCTGATAATTATTAATATATTATAATTTGTGATTCAATTTACCAACCCCCCTGGCCCCCCTGAAGGGGGGCAATAAACCCAGTACTAATTTATCCCAGGCCTGAAATGGGTTTCAACCCCCCTTCAGGGGGGCAGGGGGGTTAAGCAGGTTCTATAACTTTCATTTTATAATCAATTCCAGCTACTGCTTCCTCCGGTGATGAGGCATTCCCGCAGGCTGCCTGGACAAAAAGAGATGCCCCGAGAACAGTTGTTTCTTTCTGATCTATGATCTTTATAGGGAGACCAGTATAATTGGCTCTCAACTGGTTCCACAGCCTGTTCTTTGAACCTCCTCCTACACATAAAATACTTTCAGTTTTAAAACCGCCGGCTTTTTCGAGGGCAGTTTTCGCTTCAGCCAGCCTTTCAGAAAGAGCTTCGAGCATTGCACGATAGATTTCATCACGTGTCGATTCCATTTTCAGTCCCAATATCTGGCCTCCCGGTTTTCCCCTGAGCTCTTCATAAAATTTTGGTACAACCTTTACTCCATTGCTTCCGGAAGGAATTTTCTCCGCCCCGGAAATCATTTTCTCATAAACATCGCCTTTAATATCGGGAAATAGATTTTTTCTGGCCCATTCAAGAATGCCTGATGCAATCCATTGGTTGCCAATGTTATAAAGGCCAGGCTTAGAATCAAGCTCAGTTGTAATTGCCATGTCGAGCTGTTCTTTGCCGGATTGGTAGCTTTCTGAGCGGACCATAAGAATTTCCCAGGTTCCAGAGCTGAGAACAGGCTGGTTTTTACCTGCTCCTGATCCGAAAATAGCAAACTGGGTATCATGACCGGTCGCCACTACAGGTACTCCCTGAGGAATCCCGGTCTCTGACGATGCTTTATTGTTTATTTTCCCGGTAATTGTTCCTGCTTCAACAGGAATCCCAAGTTTGTCTGCCGGAAAGCCAATCTTATCCAGTACTGCTCGTGAGAAATTTCGTGTTGTCAGCCTGGTAACCATTGATGTTCCTGCCATTGAAGTATCATTTACCATCTCTCCGGTCAATAAAAATGAAAAAATTGATGGCATAAAAAGAAATCTGCTGCTTTTGTTAATCAGTTCAGGTTTTTGTTCTTTAAACCAGATAAGTTTATTGATAGTATTGAATGTAAAAGGAAGAACACCACACTCTTTATATAAGTCCGGGAGAGAGATATATTTATCAATTTCTGCCATTATCCTGTTAGTCCTTTCGCACTGCCATGATATAACGGGATAAAGCATCTTCCCTGACTTGTCAAACAGGGTTCCGTCAACACCAAAAGTGGTGACCGTAACTCCAATAATTTTTTTGAGATTTATCCTACTGACAACTTTTTGTGATGCATGACACATTTTCTTCCATATCTCTTCTGCATCCCATATTCTGTAAGTGGGATAGAAAGGATCCGGTTTTGTATTGTTTGGGATCGATTCGGAGGCTAATATTATGCCCTTGCTATCTATGGCGATTACTCTGACATTGGTTGCACCGCAGTCGAATACAATTACGATATCTTTTTTTGGCATTGAAAAGAATTATGAATAGGATAATCAAAGTCAAGATTAAGAATTCTATCCCAGGTCCTTCAGAAACGCTACAGATGCTCCTGCTGCGATAAATGCCACAATATATATTACGAGTACAACTATAACCAGTATACCCATATACATATAGTAAATTTTCAGGTTTTTAAATGCTTTATGAAGTTCCTGTTTATCGAGGGTTTTAACGGCATGTGATGTATGTTTTGAAAACCTGAACAGGTAAAGAACAGGGAAAAAGTAGATTACTGCAGCCAACAGAACAAAAGCAAAGATCAATCCTTCAGATATTCCAATTCCCCCGGCTTTGGTTTTAAAGACAGTCAGAAAAACACCGGCTAATAATCCGACAATTACAATTATTCCTATTCCGATAAAGCCAAGGATGGCGAAAAACATGGTCCATTTTCGTGTAGTGTCAAGATCTTTCAGAGTATCCTGTTCAATTTCTATTTTTCTGGTTTCGGTAGTGGTTTCCATAACTAAAGTGTTTATTTATAAAGTGGTCCGTAAGTCTGGCATGCCCTGTAATCGGATCCTTCTTTGTTCATTCCAAATGCGTTCCATGAGCTCGGTCGGAATATTTGATCTTCACGGACATTATGCATACAGACCGGTATGCGGAGCAGAGATGCCAGTGTAATAAGGTCCGCTCCGATATGTCCAAAGCTTGAAGCAGAATGGTTTGCACCCCAGTTTGCCATTACCGAATAAACGTCTTTAAAAGGCCCGTTTCCCGTAAGCCGCGGAGTAAACCAGGTAGTGGGCCATGTCGGGTCTGTACGGTCCGTCAGTATTTTATGAACTTTTTCAGGCAGCTCAACGGTCCATCCTTCAGCAACCTGAAGGACCGGTCCCAGCCCTTTTACCAGGTTGACCCTGGAAATTGTCAACGGCATTCCTCCAACCGTATTGAATTGTGAAGAGAAGCCACCCCCCCTGAAGTATCCTGTTGCTGCAGGTTCCCATTGAGTTGCTTTAAGACATGCTGCAGCATCTTTGCCTGTTATTTCCCAGAATGGTTTAATACAGGCTTTGCCTTTGCTTGTCTGCCGTCCGGAAAAATCAAGTGCTGATGCGCCGGAATTTATAAGGTGGATTATACCATTTGAAGCAAGACCGGCAGGCTTGATTTTTGTAACTCTCTTAATAGCTTCAGGACTCCAGTAAGTCCTGATGTCTGAGAACATCTGGGCAGTATTGGTAAGCAGGTATCCGAAGAGCATCGGGACTCCATTCATTGCATCATTTTCGGTAGCTACAAGATAGGGTGGTCTGATACCGTTCCAATCAAATGAAGAACAGAGAATTGCTTCAAGAAAATCTCCATTGGGCATATGGTCGGTCCACTGACGTTGTCCCTGGAAACCTGAAAGAATTGCATTATGTCCGTGAGACTCTTCTCCGAATCCGAGTTTTTTGAGTTTTGGATTGCCCACCATAAGGTCGCGTGCTATAATTGCCATCTTGACAACGATCTCCCACTCTTCATCTTTCCTGGTACGTGATTTAGGTTTTGCATTCAGATCTTTCCCCTCTTTACAGTTCTTCTTCGTCCATACCAGTGCCTTCTTGTACTCTTCCTTATCATAAATGCCCTCGTTCATTCTACGATTGAATTCACTTGAATCAATATATTCGTTCCTCATGCCGAGATATTCCTGGAAAAAATCTTCCCTGACAATCGATCCTGCAATTCCCATAGATACTGAACCCATCGACAAGTATGATTTTCCTTTCATATAAGCAACAGCAAGACCTCCGCGAACAAACCGGAGTATCTTTTCACTTACATCATCAGGAATTGTCTGATCTCCTGCATCCTGAACATCGTGACCGTAAATGCCAAATGCCGGCAACCCTTTCATTGTATGCCCGGCCAGAGCTGCTGCAAGGTATACTGCGCCCGGACGTTCTGTCCCGTTGAATCCCCAGATGGCTTTTGGCAGATCAGTGTCCATGTCTATAGTTTCGCTGCCGTAGCACCAGCATGGAGTTACGGCAAGACTTACACCAACGCCGTTTTTCTTAAATTTTTCAGCACATATCGCAGCTTCAGCAACGCCCCCAATGCATGTATCAGCAATTACGCATTCCACAGGTTTGCCGTCAGGGTATTTCAGGTTCTTTGAAATAAGATTCGCTGCCAGCTTTGCCATGTCCATGGTCTGTTTTTCCAGCGATTCTCTTACACCATTCATGCGGCCGTCAATTACCGGACGGATGCCAACTTTAGGAAAATCGCCGATAACTGTCTGATAGTTTTGATTTACTTTTAATTCGTCTGCCATATAATTAAGTTTTAGATTTTATTCAGTTTGAGAACGAACAAATATAATTAAATCTTTGTATTCGTTTTTGTACATTTGGACATTAAAATTTACAGATGCAGAAGGAAAGGAGATTACCCACCTGGCTTAAGATGCAGAGGGCGAATGGGGAGAATTATTCCATGGTAAAGCGACTGGTTACAGAGAATCATCTTCATACTATCTGTACCAGTGGAAACTGCCCGAATATTGGTGAATGCTGGAATGCCGGCACTGCAACATTCATGATCCTCGGAGATATCTGCACCAGAGCATGCAAATTCTGTGCTACCAGGACGGGAAAACCTCTTCCTCCCGATCCGGGAGAACCTTATCGTCTGGCGGAATCTGTAAAGACATTAAAATTAAGACATTGTGTGATAACCTCCGTTGACCGTGACGATATTCCCGATGGAGGGGCATCTTTCTGGGCTGAAGTAATTATGAGTATCAAAAAACTAAATCCGGCGACAACAATTGAAACTCTTATTCCGGATTTCGATGGTAAACCTGAAAGTATCCAGAAAATAGTTGATGCCGGAACTGATGTCATTTCTCATAATATCGAAACTGTGAGACGACTTACGCCGGTAATCCGGACAAAAGCTAAATATGAAAGAAGCCTCAACGTAATAAAATATATATCGGAACATGGAAGGGTCTCCAAATCAGGATTTATGGTCGGTCTTGGGGAAACAGAGGAGGAAATAATTGAAACAATGGATGACCTGGTAAAGGCAGGATGCAGGATATTAACAATCGGACAATATCTTAAACCTTCAAAGGATCATATGGAAGTTGTTGATTATATTTCACCGGATAAGTTTGAAAAATACAGGAAAACTGCCCTTTACAAAGGATTTGAATTTGTTGAGAGCAGCCCTCTTGTCCGCTCTTCTTTTCATGCAGAGAAACATGTAAAGGCTGGATAATTTTAATTATATTAGAGCGGCTAAAATAAAGCTTTACAATTGAGTTATAGTGTTAAATATGAGGATATTGGTCTGAAAGATTATAAAGAGACCTGGGATTACCAGGCGACGATCTTTAAGAAACTTATCGACGGGAAGAAAGAGGGAGGAAGTCAATTGATAAGGGAGAATCTTAATAATCCCGGAACATTAATCTTTGTTGAGCACCCTCATGTATATACTCTTGGGAAAAGCGGTTCTGAAAATAATCTTCTTATTGATTATATTCAGTTGCAGGCAAATGATGCAAAATTTTACCATATTGACAGAGGCGGAGATATTACCTATCATGGTCCGGGGCAACTTGTCGGATACCCGATTTTTGACCTCGAGGTTCTCAAAATTGGTCTGAAGGAATATATCTTCCGGCTTGAGGAAGCAGTCATTAAATCAGCCGGGGAGTTTGGGCTTAAAGGATCAAGACTCGTTGGAGGTACAGGAGTCTGGCTCGATCCCGGAACACAGGGGAAAGCCAGGAAGATATGTGCTATTGGTGTCAAAGCCAGCAGATTTGTAACTATGCATGGATTTGCATTCAATGTCAATACGGACCTTGGATATTTTAACCATATTAACCCTTGCGGCTATACAGATAAAGGGGTTACATCACTCGAAAAAGAGTTGGGGAAAAGGTTGGATATAAATGAAGTTAAAGAGATTGTAAGGACAAAGTTCAGAGAGGTTTTTGACCTGGTCTGGACCAACATAATAAACTGATGGAAAAGAGATGGGTAATTAAGGAGAGGGGAGATAGTGCTGTGATAAAACAACTGGCAGGATCGCTTGGAGTATCTGAATCACTGGCAAACCTGATGGTGCAAAGAAGTATCACTTCGCCCGGAGAAGCTCATGCATTTTTTACTCCCAGCCTCGAATACCTTCACGATCCTTTCCTTATGAAGGACATGAATATTGCTGTCGAAAGGCTTTCTGTTGCCATCAAAAAAAATGAAAAAATACTGGTTTATGGTGATTATGATGTCGATGGTACAACAGCCGTTGCACTGGTATATTCTTTTCTTAAGGAACAATATTCAAATGTAGAATTCTATATACCCGACAGATATAAAGAGGGTTATGGTGTATCATTTCTGGGTCTCGACTTTGCTTCACAAAACAACTGCAAGGTTGTAATAACTCTGGATTGTGGCATTAAGGCTGTTGAAAAGATTAAGTATGCAAAGTCCAAAGGACTTGATGTGATTATCTGTGACCATCATTATCCCGGTGACGAGATCCCAAAGGCGCTTGCTGTCCTGGATCCAAAGCAACCCGGCTGCAGTTATCCCTATAAAGAGCTCTCAGGGTGCGGTGTAGGATTTAAGCTTATTCATGCATATTCAAAAATACAAGGCATACCGTTCAGTGCAATTTCACACTATCTCGATCTTGTCGCTGTCAGCATTGCGTCAGATATTGTTCCTATCACAGGGGAAAACAGGGTGCTGGCATATTTTGGCCTCAAACAACTGAATGATTCACCACGGACCGGCCTGAAGGAAATTATAAGAGAAGCTGAAATATTAAGGGCACTGACAATTGAAGATGTTGTTTTTAAGATAGGTCCCAGGATAAATGCAGCCGGAAGAATGGAAACCGGAGGCAAGGTAGTTGAGCTTCTGATCTCAAACGATTCAAAACTTGCGACAGGGATAAGCAAGGAGATAAATAATTTCAATATCGAACGAAGAAGTATCGACCGGCTGATCACAACTGAAGCCATGCGGATGATATCAGATGACCAGCGGAGAGTAAATTCAAAAACAACAGTTCTTTATAATCCTGCATGGAAGAAAGGGGTAATAGGTATCGTTGCTTCACGTCTCATTGAAACATATTACCGGCCTACTGTTATCCTTACTGAATCCAATGGTTTTGCTACTGGTTCTGCACGATCGGTACAGGGGTATGATCTCTACCAGGCAATTGAAGCTTGCAGCGATCTTCTTGAAAGCTTTGGAGGACACATGTTTGCAGCAGGACTGACTCTTAAAAAGGAGAATATCCAGCCTTTTATACAAAGATTCGAGGAGTATGTAAACAATACAATTACCGAAGATCAGCTGATGCCAAGGATATTTATTGATACCGAACTCTCTTTTTCAGAAATAAATGAAGAGTTCTTCAGAGTAATGAGCCAGTTCCAGCCGTTCGGCCCGGAAAATATGTCGCCGGTTTTCATTTCACGGAATGTATCTGATACCGGAACCGGCAGAATGGTCGGTTCAAACGGGGAGCATCTTAAGCTGGATCTCTGTCAGGAGACTGCAACCACGAAATCATTTCCGGCAATTGCGTTCAGCCAGGCAAATCATTTTGAATATATCAAAGGAGGTAATCCGTTCGATATCTGTTATTCCATAGAAATGAATGAATTCCGTGGGAACAGGAACCTGCAGTTGAATATCAGGGATATTAAGACACCGTATAATATAAGCAGTTAACAGTTGGCAGTTGGCAAGAATAAGGACTTGCACGACCTGCATGACCTGCACGACAATTTTAGAACCTGATTCTGAACTGTAATTTTAATTCATCCTTGTTTTCCCTGATTACACCGTCGCCTGTCAAAGAAGTAATCCCATATTTTATTCTCAATTCAGCCGTATCGCTGATATCCCATTTTACCATTAAATAGCTCCGTTCCCCTTTCCCTGATAAAGCCGGTATGCTGAAGCTTTGCAACAGATCATTTTCATAAATGTAAAGTCTTGAATCCCAATCTTCTGTGTTGAAAATACAATACCTGAACCAAACAGTGACCGGTATTTGTCCGAACTGGTAAATTATATCCTGGGATAACAAGACACCTTTACTGCCTGAGGGATCTGCAATCTTGTAATCTACGCGTGAAGTAAATGTCAGGTTTTCATCCGGAGAATATTTTATAAGACCTTTGAATGTCCGGTTTCTGGTCCTCTCAATGGCTGCAATGCCATTTTCATTCTGATCATCAAGCATCGAAGATCTCATATAAAAGGATAAATCAAAAGTAAGATTCTCAGAAGGCAGATACTTCAATTTTATTTCCTCTCTTTTTGCCATTGAAGGGAAACTGCACCTGTACTTCAGCCATGGAAAGTTGCTTATGTCACAGCCTGCGCTTATGAACAAATGCTTTGCAGCTTCAAAAGTGAAATTACCCAGGATGCCATTTTCATTATTGGTTGTTGTACCACTTCCCGGACCTTTTCCTGTAAAAGTTGTAAAACCGGGGGAATAATACCTGTAAAGGAAATTTACTGTCAGCCTGTCAGATGGTCTTAAATAGACACCCTGGACAATTGCAAAGTTAATATCATCGTTGAACGACAGCTCTCCTGAGAGTAATATTCTCCTGATCTGGCTGTTGTAATAGGCTGAATAAATTTGATTCTTTTTACCTTCAAATTCATACAGCTCCCCGGGTTTACCGGGGTCTTTACGAAATGGAAGATTAAACCTGTCTTCCGCCCATAAAACCCCAAGTCTTAAAGATTTTAAATTATATACAAGATTTACTCCATAAGCAGTAAAAACCAGGGCATCTTTTTTTGATATAAGTGACTCTGTATTATGCAATCCTGATTTATAAAGATTTTCCACAAAATAATCCATTGAATCTGCTGATATTCCAATAGTTGCGTCAATTCTATTTTGAGAACAGAACATTGACAAGCTTAATTTTTTCAATGAGAATTCAGCTGCGACTCCCCTCAACAGATTATTTTCATCTGTTGAAGTGTATGGTCTTATCTCATTCCTTCCGGGCATATATCCGGAAGCCGTAAGTGAAAGATTTGTTCTTATTCCTGTATTAATATTAATACCCTGGCCAAACCGTGCGGAATAATCACCAGCAATAAGTTCCCTGATAATTCCTTTACCGGTATACGATAGATATGCTGATAGAAAATCAGGAAGCGGAGGAGAACCTGTCAGAATTTTTTCCCCGGGATCTTTTTCTGCCGTAAATCCCGCTGCAAATCGCCCTGCAGTTAACCTGTATTTAGTAAGTAATTTAAGTTGTGAACCCGGTGATGCAGTATCTCTTTCGCCGGGTTTGATCAGCAGATTGGTTAATAGAGTATTTCTCCGGTTTATTGAATCATTGTTGTCGTAGGTTCTGCTGTTGTATGAAATGAAAGGGACCATCCTTTCAGATGTCTGCCGGTCAAATCCTGGTATACCTGCTATTTCATAGACAGAAAGGATATTACCAGAGGATTTTACGTAATCAGCGATTGATTTTATCTGGAAATCAGAAAGAAAAAAGAGACGGGAGATTTCAGATTCATCACTGCTATTGATCTTTACAGGGTTCAGAGATAGATCCTGGAGCTGCTCAATTAATAGTGATATTGCTTCCGCATCAGAATCATCGGCTGCCATTTCCTCAGCGATATTTGAAATTAATTCGGTAATGTTTTCATTCTGACTGAAAACCAAAGAAGGAATTAATAAGCCATTTACAAAGACAAATATTTTGATAAATAAAATAAGTTTATTCTTAACCGCAAAGGGCGCAAAGTTTTGCGCAAAGCACGCGAAGGATTTTGATATTATAATGAAGATTTTCACCTTAAATCAGATCCGGTTTACAACTCTTTTTAAGCCATTCTTTAAGAGAGAAACATTAAAGTTTATAAGTAGACCTAGTTTGAAATTCCCAAGTTTCATGTAGGTTAAGGTTTGGGCAAGATGAACATCATTTAACGCTTCAACACTTTTAACTTCTATAACAACCTTCCTTTCAACAAGAATATCTATCCGGTATCCACATTCTAATTTTACTTCTTCATAAATCAATGGCATAGGTTTTTCCTTTTCTGCAAAATATCCATCTTTAATAAGCCTGTAATACAGACATTCTTTATATGCGCTCTCAAGTAATCCAGGGCCAAGAGACTGATGTACATCAATTGCAAGCCCAATTATTATATTTGATAATTCATTTTCAGTCATTTCATTCATATTTAAGTTATTGATTATGTGACTCTTCCTTAGCGCCCTTTGCGAGTGCTTTGCGTCCTTTGCGGTTAATGGATTTCATTTTCAGTCATTTCATTCATATTTAAGTTATTGATTATGTGACTCTTCCTTAGCGCCCTTTGCGAGTGCTTTGCGTCCTTTGCGGTTAATGGATTTCATTTTCAGTCATTTCATTCATATTTAAGTTATTGATTATGTGACTCTTCCTTAGCGCCCTTTGCGGGTGCTTTGCGTCCTTTGCGGTTAATGGATTTTCTTATTAGAAGTTAATGGATTTTAAAAATTAATGAAACAGAGGAAGTAACTCCCAGTTTTTCATGTGTTGAGAAACCAATGTCGAGTTTAATGGATTTAAAAAGGTACCCAAGTCCGAAGCTGAATGAACTGTTTTCGGTGCTGAACCCACCCCTTAACCAGAAACTTTTTCCTGCTTCATATTCGAAGCCTGTCCTGAGCAAAAGCTTTTCCCCCGAGCTCATCTCAATTTCTGCCCCTGCAAAAAGGACCTTGCTGATTTCTGTCCCGGCACCAACTGTAAGCGTCGACGGCAAAAATGATTTTCTAAGAGAGTTAGGGACGGGATTGAAGATATGGATACCTATCCTTGTATTTTCGGATGGGATTATCTGTAATCCTGCTTCGAATGTTATTTTTTGGTCATTAGTATAATCACCTGATGTTTTCTCGAAGAAATAATCAATCTGAACCCCTGCAGCTATTTTATCGGATAATGCCAAACCGCAGGCAAATCCTGCCATATCCCTTCTGAAATCAGGATACCCGAAATGCGACCAGATAATGCCAAGTGAAGATTTTCCGGCCGGAATGACCAGTCCTGCAGTGCGGGTTCCCAGTTCACTGATAAAAAAGCGGTTTTCATAGTTCACACCGGCAGAAATTGCATTGTTATATGCAAGCGAAGCCTGGTTATTAAATGAAGTCCAGAAACCGGTCTTCATAATACAAACTGATCCCATTCCTGCCTCTGTTGCACCGGCTGAGAAGCGATAAGGATTTCCGCCGGAAGCAGATAAGGATAGGAAAATAAATAAATACGAAACAGATATCCTGTGCAGCGAGTACAAGTGTTTCAGTATAAAACACTAAAATACAAAAAAAATCCGAAAATAGGATAGACTTAAATTAATTAAGTTGTAACCTTAAAAAACTTTTCTGCTGTTGGAACCAACCCCCCTCCCGCTAAAGCGGGACCCCCCTGAAGGAGGGTTGAAACCAATACTGGATTCTATTTAAATTTCAAATGGGTTTATAGCTCCCCTTTAGGCTTGCACTGACCGTAGCGTCAGTGGGGGTTGGGGGGTTAATTAGTTTTATATGGGAACTTAACCTTCTTCAGCTCCTTATTTGCCTCGACAATCTTCTCCTTCAGACTTTCCTTATATTTAATCACCTCATTAAGAATCTCCTCATTACCGGTACCAATTATCTGGGCAGCAAGGATCCCTGCATTCTGGGCTGAATTTACACCAACGGTTGCAACAGGTATTCCGGGAGGCATCTGCAGGATTGAGAATATAGAATCGAGTCCTTCAAGAGAAGCTTTGATGGGAACTCCGATAACAGGAAGCGGCGTCATTGAAGCAATGACTCCGGGAAGATGAGCTGCCATACCTGCTGCAGCAATTATAACCTTAATGCCTCTTTTTGCCGCTCCCTTTGCAAATTTTTCAACCTCTTCGGGTGTACGGTGAGCCGACAGTGCATTTATTTCGAAAGGGATCCTGAAATCGTTAAGTATCTGTGCTGCTTTTTCCATCACCGGCAGATCAGATGTGCTTCCCATTATTATACTTACAAGAGGGTTCATATTATTTATTTAAATTTAACTACCTGATAAAGGCAAAAATAAGCTATTATTTTCATATTTTCGCACCGGCTTGCAGTTCAAAAGAATACATTATGAAAGAAGCAGTTATACAGGATAAAAAATTCCGGGAGCTTATCTCCGGTGATGCAATCAGCAAGCGGGTAGATGAGCTGGCAAAAGAGATAAACAGTGATTTTGAAGGCAAAGAGGTTGTCTTCCTCGGCATACTTAACGGAGCTTTCCTGTTTGCAGCAGATCTCTTTAAGAAAATCAACCTGAAAGCCCGGATTTCATTTGTGAAGCTTGCTTCGTACGAGGGAACAAAATCTTCAGGCTCTGTCAAAGAACTGATCGGATGGAATGAAGATATTAAAGACATGGAGATCATTATCATTGAGGATATTGTAGATACAGGGCATACTTTAGAACTAATCGTGGGAGAACTTAAGGTAAGAAAGGTTGCAAGGATAAAAACTGTAACGTTGCTTTTTAAACCGGGAGCTTACAAAAAAAAGATACCGGTTGACTATATCGGTTTTAAAATCCCGAATGATTTTGTGGTTGGCTACGGACTTGATTATGACGGTTATGGCCGTAACCTGCCATCTGTTTATACTCTTGTTAATTAGTTAAAAAACTTATATTTCGTAATTCAATTTATACATGGTAAACTTTTTGATTTTTGGCCCTCCCGGCTCAGGCAAGGGAACCCAGTCATTAAAGCTGGCTGAAAAATTCAATCTTACACACCTTTCAACTGGCGATATGCTTCGTGCTGAGATCGCAGCAGGTACAGAGCTCGGTAAGAAAATGAGCTCAATAATGTCTAAGGGCGAGCTTGTTCCGGATGAAGTTGTTATAGAGATGATTGCAGCAAAAATAGACAGCACCAAAGGATGTGCCGGATTCCTTTTTGATGGATTTCCAAGAACTGTGGCACAAACAATTGCACTCGAGAAGATGCTCAATGACAGGGATATGAAGATAAACAGCATGCTCGTGCTCGATGTTAAACATGCTGAGCTTGTCAAACGACTGATTGCCAGAGCAGAGCTCTCCGGAAGGCCTGATGATAAAGACCCGGAAGTTATTGAAAACAGGATTGATGTCTATAAAGAAAAAACCGAACCCATCATCGATTATTGCCGTAAGAGAGGCATCTACCAGCCCGTTGACGGAATGGGCAGCATAGAGGATATTTTCAAAAGACTTTCAAATTTTATGAAAAAGCTGGTTTAAACCTCCGTGTAACTCTGTGTCTCCTCTGCGTCTCTCTGTGTAAGTTCTTCAATTTTTTTATTGTTACACAGAGGTCCACAAAGATGGCACAGAGAGCCACAGAGAAATCCTATAAATTATGTCTGGATCCAATTTCGTTGATTACATAAAAATATACTGCCGTTCAGGGAACGGAGGTGCCGGATCGGCACATTTCCGGAGGGAAAAGTTTGTCCCCAAAGGCGGACCAGACGGTGGCAACGGCGGCAGAGGCGGACATATTATTCTCAGGGGTAACAACCAGATGTGGACATTACTCCACCTTAAGTTCAAGCGTCATATTTTTGCAGAAAACGGAGGAGCAGGCGGAGAACAGCAATCGACTGGTGCCGACGGAAAAGATGTTGTAATTGAAGTTCCTCTCGGGACCGTTGCCAAAGCTGCTGAAGATGAAGCTCTTATATTCGAGATAACCGCCCACGGAGAAGAAAAGATTCTTGCAAAAGGAGGAAGAGGCGGACTCGGAAATACAAATTTTAAATCATCAACCCACCAGACCCCACGATATGCCCAGCCCGGAGAATCTGGTATTGAAGACTGGTTCGTCCTGGAACTGAAGATACTTGCAGATGTAGGTCTTGTAGGATTTCCAAATGCCGGAAAATCAACTCTTTTATCAGTCGTGTCTGCCGCAAAACCAAAAATTGCTGATTACGCTTTTACAACTCTTACACCAAACCTCGGGATTGTGAGCTACCGGGACAATAAATCATTTGTCATGGCTGACATACCAGGAATTATCGAAGGAGCCCATGAAGGCAAAGGGTTGGGTATCAGATTTTTAAGACATATTGAACGAAACTCTATTCTTTTATTTATTGTCCCGGCCGACAGTAAAAATATCCGTGAAGAATACGAAATTCTGTTAAATGAACTGAGAATGTACAATCCGGAACTTCTCGATAAAAAAAGAGTCATGGCAATCTCAAAGTCAGACTTGCTTGATGAGGAGCTGATGATTGAGATCAGGAAGGATCTGCCTGATCTTCCCCGTGTATTCATTTCATCAATTACAGGTCTGGGTCTTACAACTCTCAAGGATATGCTCTGGAAAGAAATGTCAAATTTTTAATTCCTCAGGAATGTTAGAGCATCTTGACCAGCAGCTTTTTTTGTTTCTGAATTCTCTCAACTCGCCATTCTGGGACAAAGTAATGTACACCATAAGCGGGAGAGTCATCTGGGCACCGCTATACCTTGCAATCCTGATTTATCTGGGACTTAAGTACAAAAGGAAATTTCTTGTAATCCTGTTATTTGTCATCCTTGCAGTAACGCTTGCCGACTCGGGCTCCGTCCAGCTTTTTAAAAACATGTTCCAGCGACTGCGTCCTTGTCATGAACCTTCACTTGCAGGAATGGTGCATCTTGTTAAGGGTGAGTGCGGAGGACTTTATGGATTTGTATCGTCGCACGCAACAAATTCATTCAATGTTGCCCTGCTGAGCCTGATGTTCATTAAAAAAAGGTGGTATACAATAAGCATTATACTGTGGGCTTCAATAATAGGATACAGCAGAATTTATCTGGGCGTTCATTACCCCGGTGATGTTATTTGCGGTTCATTGCTGGGAACTTTGATAGGATGGGGTGTTTATAAGCTTTATGAAGCGACTGATAAAAAGGTCCTTCAGAAAATTGAATATTTTACCCCCTGATTGTTCGTCAGGGGTGGTTAAAGGAGTACAGTCACCTATAATGCTTTGCATCAACCTTTTAACGACCGACCCTTTCTTCAACATGGCAGTTGAAGAATATCTTCTTAAGAACAGCAGCGAGGAGTACTTTATTATATATGTTGATTCCCCGGCAGTGATTATAGGAAAGCACCAGGTTGCACACAGGGAAGCTGACACAAAGTTCATTTCAGAAAATAATATTCCGGTAATAAGAAGGATCTCAGGTGGAGGAACAGTATTTCATGATGAGGGCAACCTGAATTTCTCTTTTATTTCTAAAAGCACCCACGGCAAACAGGTTGATTTCAGAAAGTACACTTTACCAGTTATTGAGTTTCTGTCCACTCTTGGCGTGGCTGCCGTTTTTGAAGGGAAGAACGACCTGAAAGTCAATGGGCTTAAAATCTCAGGGAATGCCGAACATGTTTACCGTGAGAGAGTCCTGCACCATGGAACGCTGCTTTTCGATACCAAAATTGATACCTTAAGAGCCTCGATCAGAAAAGATCAGTCAGGCTACTCCACAAGGGCTGTCGCATCGAATCCTTCCTCAGTAATGAATCTGAAGGATAAGGTTGCAGGGATAAACGATTTTGATGATTTCAGGAAGAAGATGGTTGAGTTCTTTGCTAACCGGACAGGAAATATTTCAATGGGTCTGTCACCCGAAGAGATTTCTGAAGTAAAAAATCTTGCAGAAACAAAATTCCAGACATGGGAGTGGAACTTTGGATATGGTCCTGAATATCATTTTAGCAACAAGTTTGAAATCAAAGGAATACCACATTCATGCAGGTTGTTTGTTAAAGATGGAATTATACAGGAATGTGAGATAGAAGGTTCCGGGGAAATGTCTGCATCAGGGGTGAAGCTGATCAGCTGCCGGCATATGCCTGAGGATTTAAGAAAAGTGTTCTTAAAAGAAAATATTATAATTTCGCCGTCAGAAATATTTAAATTCTTCTGAGCTTTTTGTTTATGGATATTTTAAAATCTATTGTTGTCTGGTTAATAGGAATTACATTTATCCTGGTATTCTTCCCGGTTACTTTTATTGTATGGCTGATTGTCCTTCCTTTTGACAGAAACCGCACAGTAACTCACTGGATGCTTCTTTACCAGGCACTTATTGTATCTCATATTATGCCTATCTGGAAAATAAAGGTTGAAGGAAGGGAAAAAGCAGTTCCGGGCATTACGTATGTTATAATTTCCAATCACCAGTCGATTCTTGACATTTTACTTATAAACTGCCTGCGTTACAGGTTCAAATGGATTTCCAAAATAGAGGTAAATAAGGTACCTTTTCTGGGCTGGTATCTTAAAATGGCAGATTATATTTCTGTCGACCGTGGCAACAAGGAGAGCAAGGAGAAAATGATGGCAGAAGCATATAAATGTCTGAAAAAGGATATCTCAATAATGATATTTCCCGAAGGAACGAGATCTGCCGACAGCGAGATCAGCTTTTTCAAAAGAGGCGCATTTCAGCTTGCTATCTCTGCAGATAAGCCTATATTGCCAGTGCTGTTCGATGGAACGGGTGGAGTGCTTCCAAAACATGGCCGGATTTTCAGGGGATTCCATAACATTTCAATCAGGGTCCTCGATCCTGTTGAACCATCTTCTTTTGGAACAAGTAATTGTGATGAGCTTGCAATGAAGTTCCAGGTTATGATGACGGAAGAACTTAAAAAGCTTAGAAATGGATTTTAACGTTGTTGAAATTCTTTTTTAAGGCCGATTAGGAACATATAAATTATTACCAATTATTAACATTTCGGCTGACAATGCAATTGTCGGTCAATCAGTTAAATATTTTAGTTCCTGTCTTTTTGTCACCCGGGCCGGAATAAAATTCAACCCATTGTTGAAAAATTGCCGGTAAGAGACTCCTCTAAATAATTATATTTGCGCAAAATTTCTGCAAAATGACTGTGGTTGGATATTCTGAAGAACATATAAAAACCCTGGAATGGCGGGAACATATCAGGCTCAGGCCAGGTATGTATATCGGCAAGCTTGGCGACGGATCATCACAGGATGATGGTATTTATGTTCTGGTGAAAGAGGTTATGGATAATGCCGTCGATGAATACATGATGGGTTTCGGGAAAAAAATCGACGTGTCAATCAATGGAAGGGAAGTCAGAGTCCGGGATTATGGCCGCGGTGTTCCACTGGGCAAAGTCCTCGATGCTGTATCCAAAATGAATACAGGTGCGAAATATGATTCCAGAGCTTTCAAGAAATCAGTAGGGCTCAACGGTGTTGGTGTAAAAGCAGTCAACGCTCTCTCCTCCCGATTCATTATCAGGTCAATACGTGATGGGCAGATTAAAATAAGCGAATTTGAACATGGGGTTACAGTTAAAGACCACCCGATAAGACCATCAGCCGAAGAGAATGGTGTTGAGGTTATCTTTCAACCCGATGAAACCATGTTCGGCAACTATTTCTACATTTCAGAATACGTAGACTCAATGCTTAAAAACTACGTATACCTGAATTCCGGCCTGGTAATAAATTTTAACGGCAACAAATTCTTTTCCAGGAACGGACTGGCTGATCTGCTGAACGAAAACATGAGCAAGGAGGGTATCTATCCCCTTATTCATCTCAAAGGGGAAGATATTGAATTAGCCTTTACCCATGGAGTGCAGTATGGCGAAGATTATTACAGCTTTGTGAACGGCCAGAATACGACACAGGGTGGGACGCACCTTACTGCCTTCCGCGAAGCACTTGTCAAAACTATAAGGGACTTCTATAAAAAAGATTATGATGCTGCTGACATACGATCATCGATAATTGCTGCAATCAGCATTAAAGTTGAGGAGCCGATCTTCGAATCACAGACCAAAACAAAACTGGGTTCAAAAGACATGGCTCCTCAGGGTCCTTCAGTAAGAAATTTTATTACAGAATTCATTAAAAAACAGCTCGACGACTACCTTCATAAAAACTCTGAAACCGCAAAGATTCTTCTCCAGAAAATACAGGATTCCGAAAAGGAACGAAAAGCAATTTCATCAATTCAGAAACTGGCAAGAGAGAGGGCAAAAAAGGTAAATCTTCATAATAAAAAATTGAGAGACTGTAGAATACATTATAATACTAACGATCCGAACAAGCTCGATTCAACGATTTTCATTACCGAAGGTGATTCAGCAAGCGGTTCAATTACCAAATCGAGAAATGTTGAAACACAGGCTGTTTTCAGCCTAAGGGGAAAACCCCTGAATACATTCGGCCTCACAAAAAAAATCGTTTATGAGAACGAGGAGTTCAACCTTCTTCAGGCAGCTTTGAACATTGAAGAGGATATTGAGGATCTTCGTTACAATAACGTTATTATTTCCACTGATGCCGATGTTGACGGCATGCATATCAGGCTTCTTCTTCTCACATTTTTCCTCCAGTTCTTTCCCGACCTTGTCAGGAAAGGGCATGTTTATATACTTCAGACACCTCTTTTCAGGGTGAGAAATAAAAAAGAGACAAGATACTGCTATACTCCTGATGAAAAAGCCAAAGCAATAAAACAGCTTGGCCCGAATCCCGAGATCACAAGGTTTAAGGGATTAGGAGAAATATCGCCTGATGAATTTCAATATTTTATAGGGAAGGATATGAGGCTGGAGCCTGTCAGGATGAAAAAGAATGATGCAGTAAATGGTTATCTGGAGTTCTATATGGGAAAGAATACTTCTGAACGCCAGAACTTTATTATTGATAACCTCAGGATTGAAGAAGATATAGTTGAAGAGGAAAAGTAACAGGAAAAGGGAAGATCAGCTAGCTATATGGAAGATTTTGAACTTGAAACAGAAAAGCCTGAAGGCAGAGAGGAAATACCGCAGGGACCTGTAGCGCTTCATTCTGTGACGGCCCTTTCAGGAATGTATCAGGACTGGTTCCTCGATTATGCTTCATATGTAATTCTTGAACGTGCAGTACCTCACCTTAATGACGGGCTCAAGCCTGTTCAGAGGCGCATCCTTCATTCCATGAAAAGGATGGATGACGGCAGGTACAACAAGGTTGCAAACATTATCGGTCATACAATGCAGTTCCATCCTCACGGGGATGCTTCAATAGGAGATGCACTGGTTCAATTAGGAGAAAAAGATCTGCTGATAGATGCACAGGGAAACTGGGGCAATATTCTTACCGGCGACGGTGCAGCTGCTCCGCGTTACATTGAAGCAAGGCTCTCGAAGTTTGCACTCGATGTGGTCTTCAACTCAAAAACTACTGAATGGAAGCTCTCATATGACGGAAGAAACAAAGAACCGGTCACCCTTCCTGTAAAATTTCCACTCCTGCTTACTCTTGGTGTGGAAGGTATTGCAGTCGGACTGGCCTCAAAGATCCTTCCCCACAATTTCAATGAGCTTATTGATGCAACAATTGATTACCTGCAGGGTAAGGATTTTGTGCTTTACCCTGATTTTCCGACGGGCGGTATGATTGATGTATCGAGATATAATGATGGTCAGCGGGGGGGAGTTGTAAAGGTCAGGGCTAAAATCGATAAAATTGATAAGAAAGAGCTGGTTATAACCGAGATACCTTTCGGCAAAACTACAACCACACTTATCGAATCAATCATAAAGGCAAATGAGAAGGGAAAGATAAAGATCAGGAAGATCGATGATAATACCGCCGCTAACGTTGAGATCGTGATACAGCTTATGCCCGGTGTTTCGCCCGATATGACTATCGATGCACTTTATGCATTTACTGATTGTGAATATTCCATCTCTCCTAATACCTGTGTCATTGCTGAAAATAAACCTTCATTTTTGGGAGTATCCGCAATCCTCAGGCACTCAGCTGACCGGACTGTTGAACTGCTGAAAGCCGAACTTGAGATCAGGAAAGCTGAGCTGCAGGAAGAGTGGCATATGTCATCTCTCGAGAAGATTTTTATTGAAGAAAGAATTTACCGCGATATTGAAGAAGTTGAAACATGGGAAGGGGTCATAACTGCCATCGACAAAGGACTTAAACCATTTAAAAAGAAATTATTGCGGGAAGTTACCCGTGAGGATATCATTCAGCTTACTGAAATAAAGATTAAAAGAATATCGAGGTATGATGTTAAAAAAGCTGATGAGCACATCAAGGGACTTGAGATTGAGCTTGAAGAAGTAATTAATCATCTGAAAAATATTATTCCGTATACGATCAATTATTTTAAACAGATAAAGAAAAAATACGGCAAGGGAAGGGAAAGAAAAACTGAGATCAGAAGCTTCGATACGATCCAGGCTTCAAAGGTCGTTGCCAATAATGCAAGGCTTTATGCTAATTTCAAGGAAGGATTTATTGGGACAGGTCTGAAGAAAGACGAATTTGTCTGTGAATGTTCCGACATTGATGACATAATCGTAATCAGGAAAGATGGTGTTTACCTTATCACCAGGGTGGCCGATAAAGTCTTTGTGGGGAATGATATCCTTTATGCACAGGTATTTCTGAAGAATGACGAACGCACTATATATAATATTGTATACCAGGATGGAAAGGATGGTGCACTGCTTGCAAAACGGTGTGCAATAACAGGGCTGACACGCGATAAGGAATATAATATGACCAGGGGAAAAGCCGGATCAAAAATTGTCTATTTAAGTGTAAACCCGAACGGAGAAGCTGAAATGATAAAGGTTTATCATAAACCAAAAGCCCGACTGAAAAAGCTTGAATTTGAATTTGACTTTGGTCAGCTTGCCATAAAGGGAAAATCCTCGATGGGTAATATTGTCACAAAAAATGCTGTGCACAAAATTTCCCTGAAGGAGAAAGGATTGTCGACACTTGGAGGCAGGAAGATATGGTTTGATGATGCGGTGTTCAGGCTTAATGTTGATGGGAGGGGCAATTTCCTTGGTGAGTTCGGTGGTGATGATAAGATCCTGGTCATTACAAAGAATGGACTTTTCAGGCATACAGGTTTCGACCTTTCGAACCATTTTGAAGATAATATCCTGATTATTGAAAAATACAAGCCAGGCAAAGTTTATTCAGTCGTTTACTGGGATGCTGATCAGAAATTTTACTATGTCAAGAGATTTATTCTTGAGGAGTCTGAGAAACCACAATGCTTTATTAATGAGGATCCTGAATCGAAGCTCATAAGCCTTACAGAAGTTGAATACCCGCGTTTAGAAATACAATTCGGCGGTAAAAACAAAAACCGCAATAATGAGATTATTGAAGTCGCTGAATTCATTGGAGTAAAGAGTTATAAAGCCAAGGGAAAGAGGCTTACAAGCTACATGGTCGACAATATTCAGGAGATTGAACCTGTTGTAAAGAAAGAGGCTCCTGTACCTGAAGCGAAAGAAGATGATGAAGAACAGCAACGTCCGTCTCATGACGACCCTGCACAAATGAAACTGGAATTGTGATGCCCAAAAGAAGCCTGATATATATAATCGGTTTTATGGGAAGCGGCAAATCAACTGCTGGCAAAAAGCTGGCAGCTTCCATGGGCTGGAATTTCATCGACCTTGACAGGAAAATTGAAGAGAGGGCAGGGAAAACAATACCTCAGATTTTTTCGCAGGACGGAGAAGATCATTTCAGAGAAATTGAATCAGATGTCCTGCGAATCATGAATTCCATGACAGAGACAGTAATTTCAACCGGAGGTGGAACTCCATGCCACGGTAATAACCTGGAATTTATGCTTGAGACCGGATTGGTTGTCTATCTGAAAATGACTCCGGCACAACTTGCAAACAGGCTGCTCGGATCTACCGGAGAAAGACCCCTGATAAAAAATATTCCTGACGACCAGCTTTTTGATTTTATCGAAAAAAAACTGGCAGTCAGAGAAAAATGGTACACCAGGGCAAATATAATTATTGAAGGCATTAATTTGGATATCAATTTATTACATACGTTTATTAAAGATGGTTCAAGCCTTTGAACAGCTTTAATACAAAGAATTTTTTATTTATACCCTTCCCTTTTTGGCTTTGAGTCAAAAAAAGAAATTACATTACCTGAAATAAGATTAAATTGTTAATTTAGTAAGGTCTATAAACTGCAGCTATATTTATGAAAGGCAGGTTGCTTATACTTCCCGGAGTAGAATCAGGAGAGGAGTCAATAGTCTCTATGCTCCTTACCCAATCTGTCTTTCTTGGCATTTTTTTCGGAACATTTGATATCAGTGCACATTCTATTTTCCTGTCAGTTTTTGATGAAAAAATAATGGCGCGGGGATATGTCATTTCAGGTCTGACAGGTATTATCCTCACCATGCTTTATGCTCTTATGCTGAACAGGATGCACTTCCGGAATTGCGCAATCCTGAACCTGTTCTTTGTAGCAGCTATTACTTTAATTCTGTGGTTTCTCCTTCTGGTGGTGCCGTCCAGGCTGGTGATATTCCTGGTGTTTATAATGCTTGGCCCTTTAAATATTCTTGCTATGCTTGGTTTCCGGGGAACAACACGACGCTTATTCACAATACAACAAGAGAAACGGTTATCCGGATTGATGAATACAGGATTAATTACAGGGATAATAATCAGTTGTTTTGCTATACCGGTATTACTCTATTTGAATTTCAATTTGCATAATATCCTTTTCATCAGTGCTGCAGCTGTTTTAACAGGATGCATAATTCAGATCATGATCGCGAAACGCTTTCCGGTTAATAACGAAAATAGCGACTCGGAACCTGAGGAAAACATGAAGAAGATATCGGTACTGACATTATTCCGTAAAGATCAATATATCAGGATAATGGGATTATTCGTAGCTCTCTCTGTAATGACTGCTTTTTTTGTTCAGTATTCATTTATGGCAGTCACCAGGGAGCAATATCCGGCAGAACAGGATTTGGCCCGATTTCTCGGACTTTTTACCGGCAGCATGATGATCTTTGCATTGATCATCAAATTTCTCATCTTCCCTTATCTAATTCGTAATTACAGTCTCCGGATCTTTCTTGCATTATCTCCGGTCCTTATCGCAGCTTTTACGGTCATTGCAGTTCTTATCGGGATATTTAAAGGTTTTACTCCTGCAACAGGCGGATTCATACTCTTCTTTGTGTTGCTGGCCTTAAGCCGTCTCTTCTCAAGATCGCTTAAAGAATCAATTGAATTGCCTTCATTTAAATTAGTATATCAGGTTATTGATAAGAAAATCCGTTTCGGAGTTCAGTCGGCATTGGAAGGAACCGTAAATGAAATTGCAGCATTTTCTTCAGGGCTTATTCTTACCGGACTCGGTCTGCTGAGCTTCGTAAGACTTATTCATTTTTCAATAGTACTTATTATTGTAGCTATTTTATGGATACTGGTTGCAATAAGATTATATGCAGGATACAAGACCTCAGTTAAGAGAACTCTTGAAAGTGCCGGGCAGAATCGGCCTGAAACAGACTCCGGTCCGGAGTCTAATATTTATAATAACAGATTTGCTGCGGAGCTTACCTTTAAAAATGAATATTTCAATCTTGTAACGGGCAGTAAAACAAGCCTGACCAGGAACCGCAACGCATTGTTTTATAATAAAATACTTGATCATTCTCAGATTAACGGGGACATCAATTTATTGCCGGCCATTAAAAGTATTGCTTCGGACAAAAACCTGGACCAGGCAATCCGGCAAAGATCGGCCGGATTAGCTGAGAGTCTGGAACTGCTTTTTGCATCAGATCAGCCAAAAGATGATAAAATACTGAATGCCCGGATGATCCTTGCCGATTCAAGGCAACCTCAGACAACACAGATATTAAGGCTTCTGAGAGATAAATCCATTGAGTCAAAAAAGCTTGCAATTTATATGATCGGGAAATTCAGGCTGACGGAAATGATTCCTGAAGTATGCGAATGTTTAAATATTCCGGGTCTTGAGGTTCAGGCAGCAATTGTTCTTAAAAGTTTTGGAAGCAATGCTGATGACGAATTAATCCGGTATTATCTTATATCTTCCGGGAATATAGAAATAAGTAAGACTTTGCTTCGTCTTCTTGGTGAGAGCTGCCGGAAGGAAAACCAGGGCTTCCTGCTTTCCCGTCTGTGGTCAAATTCAAGGCAGATTAAGGAAGTCGCCCTCAGATGTCTTACGGCCTGTGATTTCAAAGCACCTGACGAGGATAAAGACCGGCTTAAACAGCTGATTTCCGATATTATCGGAATAATGGCCTGGAATTTATCTGCCAGGATCACTCTGAGAAGAGGAGGTAATACCCTGCTTCTTGAGGCGTTAAATAAAGAGATCGCCAGATGGAATAAGTTCCTTTTTGATCTTCTTTCAATAACCTATGACAGCAGATCAATAAACAGGATCAGGGAAAATTCAGAAAATGGCTCAATTGAAAGTGTAAGTTATACACTTGAAATTATCGATATTGTTATAGATGAATCATTAAAACCAAAATTAATACCTCTCATCGATATCATCTCCGACGAGCAGAAAGTAAAGAGTCTTCACCAGTATTACCCCGGGGCAATACCTGATCATAATTTGCTTATCGAAGATATTATCAACCGCGATTACAACCTTCTGGGCATCTGGATAAGGGCATGTGCTATGAGGATTATGCCTGATATTGAAAGTGAAAACCTGGCTGAGTCCCTGGTCGCTCTTCTCTTTAGTCCCGAAAACTTACTCGCTGATGAATCGGCTATGTTACTTACAAGGTCTGGAAGAGGATTATTTAAACCTGCATCAGCAAGAATACCTGAACAAGTTAAAAACCGGCTCGAAAAAATTATCAGCGGTAAGACACCTGACGAAGAAATGCTTTATGAAAAGGTCAGGTTCCTTGCAGCCTGTTTCTCAGAGATTGATGAAGAATATTTATTGTTTCTTGCTGAAAATATGATATATGTGAAAGATTTTCACCAGGATTCTTTACAGTTTGAGAGCGGATTTATTTTATGGTCCTTAAGGCCCGGTAATACCGGGTGCGATGTTGAAATAATTTATGATCACCAATTAATGGATCGGTGGATTCTTAAAAGAGAAGGTTATAGCTATTTCTACATTCTTCCTTTGAAGAAGGTTGAAGATTTTATTAACCAGTTTCCTGAATTGTCATCTGAAATAATGAAATACATTTCTAATTATGGGATCAATTAAAGAGGTCCGGAATTTTAATCCTTTCCCGGGGCTGAGGTCGTTTGCTCCTGAGGAGAGCAACTTTTTCTTCGGGCGTGAAAAGGAAAGCGAAGAGGTACTGAAAAAACTTCTTAAAAACCGGTTTGTCACTGTAATAGGCGCATCCGGAAGCGGAAAGTCATCACTGATTTACTGCGGAGTACTTCCAAAGGTTAGAGAAATGGGACTTAAGGAACCCTCTGCCTGGAGAATAATAATGTTCAGGCCGGGAAATAACCCTCTCGGAAACCTGGGTATGGCAATTGCGGAAAATGTCAAAGCGAGCGGATTGCCCGGGGTAAGCACCGAAAACCTATTGCTGGATATTCATCTGAATTCCGATGGGATTGCTTCTGCTCTTAAAAGATGCCTGGTAAAGGATAATGAAAAAATTTTTCTTATAATTGATCAGTTTGAAGAGCTTTTCAGATTCAGTACAAAAAGTGCCAGAGGAACCGGGGGAGTTCAGTCAGCCGAGTTTATAGAAAAGATAGTCAAAGCTGTCAGTCAGCCTGACTCGAGGATACATGCAATCATTACCATGCGCTCCGATTTTATAGATGAGTGCGCACAATTCCAGGGACTTACACAGCTTATAAATAACAGTAACTTTCTTCTTCCGCAGATGGGAAGGGAGAATTTCAGACAGGCAATTGAGGGCCCGGTAAAATATGCAGGGGCAAATATTGATAAGAATCTTGTTGAGACCATTCTTGATGAAACAGGCGACAGGACAGATCAGCTCGGGGTATTACAGCATGCTATGATGAGGACATGGACTTACTGGCAGGAGCTCGAAGAGCCGGATCGTCCAATAAGCATCAATGATTATGAATCTGTAGGGACTATGAGTGATGCCATGTCAAGGCATGCCAATGAAGCGTTCGGTGAGCTCAGTCAGCGAGGGAAGGAAGTATGTGAGGGGTTGTTCAAAGCAATAACGGAGAAGGATACAGATAATAAAGGGATCCGTCATCCTTCAAGTATAAATTCAATCAAATCGGTGATTCAGTGTACCAGCGAAGAGCTTTTTGATGTCGTTGAGAGATTCAGAATTCCTTCAAGGTCATTTATAACACCGAGATATGAGATTCCCCTGAGCAATGATTCCGTTATAGATCTTTCGCATGAAAGTCTCATGCGATTATGGGACCGCCTCAGGGAGTGGGTTGATGAAGAAGCAGCATCAGGTCAGATATACCTTCGTCTTTCAGAGGCATCTGCAATGTATCAGCAGGGGAAAACGAATCTCCTGAGACCTCCTGATCTGCAGCTCGCAATAAACTGGCGTGAAAAGCAAAAGCCAACACTCACATGGGCGAAGAAATATGACACTGCCTTTGAACGGACAATGGTTTACCTCCGGACAAGTGAAAAGGAGTATCTCGACGAGGAGGAAAGCAAGATACGGCTGCAGAAAAGACGGATGTTCAGAACCAGGATTACTGCAATGATTCTCGGGTCGGCTGCAATTATTTCTTTAGGATTCATGCTTTTTGCTTTTGTCCATAGTATTTCTGCCGACAAAGCTAAAATACTTGCTGAAACAAAAAGACAACAGGAGGAGAAGCAGAGACAAAAAGCTGATTCTTCATCAAAAGTCGCTAATATGCAGAAAATTATGGCTGACTCTGCTGCTGAAGTTGCAACTCGTAAAGAAGCTGAGGCGATTGAACAAAGAAAAATTGCGTATGATCAGCGACTGATTGCAGTGAGAAATGCTAATGAAGAACGGGTACAACGAAGCATTGCAGAAGAAGAGGCAGATTCTGCTAAAGGTGCCAGCATTGAGGCTCTCCGGCTCAGAATGCTTTCCATTGGAAAATCTATGTCGGTCAAATCGTTACAGATCCAGGGACAGAAGGATCTTCAGACACTTCTTGCGTACCAGGCTTACCTTTTCAACATGAAGAACGGAGGACCTGAAGATGATGCTGATATATATAATGGTCTTTATAATGTAGCCCGGCAATATGGGAATGTCAATTATAAATCCTACAAGACAACTGGTAATGGTGAAATAAAGAGTATAGCATTCATCCCCGGAAAGAAAGAATTTTTTACATCCGGCAATGATGGGCAGGTCCTGAAATGGAACACTGACGGACAGATTAACACATACCAGGTTATTTATTCAGGGACCGACATTATTGAAGTTCTTGCTGTAAGCCCCGATGCCTCATGGCTGGCTTGTGGAAGTGAAAATGCTTCTATAAGAATGATCCCCCTTAAAGGGAACAGTATTCAATACGAACTGGACGGACATAAAGGGAAAATAAAATCACTTATTTTTTCATTCGACGGGAAATATCTCTATTCAGCTTCACTTGACGGGAAAGTACTTAAATGGGATATGTCCACCCGGACAAGCACCAATATAACCACCGGACAAATGCAGATAACTTCTATAGATATTTCATCGAACGGGAATTATGTTGCAGGTATAAATAATAATGGAAACGTAATTGTATGGAATCCGGAGGGGAACAAAGACAATTTCAGGATTGAAACTGCCAGGGAAAATATCAAAGTGATCCGGTTTAAACCCGATGAAAATATCCTTGCCCTGGGTGATGCAAACGGGAATGTCGAATTATGGGATATCAATACCAGGAAGAAGATTTCAGAAGTCAGGGCACATACTGCCCAGGTAAATGATATACAGTTTAATCCGCTGCTTAAACAGATGGCTACTGCCAGTAATGATAAATCTTTGAAAATCTTCAATATCAGCGATATAAACGACCTTACAGAACCTCCGATCACTCTGTCCGACAATGAGGGCTTTGTGCTTGTAATGCAGTTCAGTCCCGATGGACAACTCATAGTGTCAGGTTCATATGAAGGAGCTCAGAATCTTGTTAGCCGTCCTACGCATGTCGACCATCTGGTTAAGGATATATGCAACCTGGTCACCAGGAATATGACACAGAATGAATGGAATATTTACGTTGCTAAAGATATCCCGCTGGAGCAGACCTGTCCGGATCGAAACTATAACATAAAGGTTGATGTTGTAAAATAGCAAATCTGGCTAAGGAGACCACTTGCGGAAGCTGTTGAAAAAGTCAAAATCCATTAACCGCAAAGGTCGCAAAGAATTACGCTAAGATCGCAAAGAGCTGAAATACATTGCTTTAACTTTGCGTACTTTGCGCCTACTTTGTGTACTTTGCGGTTAGAAAGAACTTTTTCAACACCCCCAAGCAATCTTTTTATAATTACACCAGGCTAATACACCATTCCCGGATTTTATCTAAATTTGCCCCCCGTCATATAATCTGAACAAGGTTACCTGATTTTATGTTTATTTGAATATTTAATTTTATTGGAATGAAGAATAAAAAAACATTTTTAATGATACTCGACGGCTGGGGAATCGGAGATGGTTCCAGATCAGATGTGATTAGCACCGTTCCCACACCAAACCTGACCGCCCTGAAGAAAAATTATCCGAACTCAAAACTTCTTGCATGTGGTGAAGACGTAGGACTGCCTGACGGGCAAATGGGAAACTCCGAAGTTGGCCATCTTAATATAGGTGCAGGGAGAATAATTTACCAGGATCTCGTAAAAATAAATAAGGAGTGCAAAACAGGGGATATAAAGAAAAACAAGATCCTGACAGATGCATTTTCTTATGCAAGGGATAATAAAAAACAGGTGCACTTTCTGGGGCTTATTTCAGATGGTGGCGTTCATTCGCTCGACAAGCACCTTTATTCATTATGCGACATGACGATGGATTACGGGCTGAAAAATGTCTTCATCCATGGTTTTGGCGACGGGCGCGACACTGACCCGCGCAGCGGACTCGGTTACATGAAAAACCTCCTTGATCATCTTAAAAAATCCAACGGAAAAGTAGCTTCATTCATCGGAAGGTATTATGCAATGGACAGGGACAAACGATGGGAACGGATTAAAGAGGGTTATGATCTTATTGTTAACGGGAAAGGTGTAGAGGCAACTGACATTCTTGAAGCCATGCAGAAGTCATACAGCTCGGGCGTTACAGATGAATTTATGAAACCGATTGTCATAGTTGACAATAATAGACAACCTGTCGGATCAGTAAAGGAGGACGATGTCATTATATTCTTTAATTTCAGGAACGACAGGGCTAAAGAGCTCACTATAGCACTGACACAGAAGGATATGCCGGAAAATGGCATGAAAACAATGCCTCTATATTATTGTACAATGACACCCTATGATGCTACTTTTAAGGGGCTACATGTGATATATCCCAAAGAGAATGCTGATAATACAATCGGTGAAGTGCTTGCAGCAGCAGGGAAGAAACAGCTCAGGATAGCCGAGACAGAGAAATATGCTCATGTTACTTTCTTCTTTTCAGGAGGAAGAGAAGAAACATTTGCCGGTGAAGAAAGAATACTTGTTCCCTCACCTAAAGTAGCAACATATGATCTTCAACCCGAGATGAGCGCATACCAGGTGAAAGATGCAGTCATTAAAGCAATTGAATCAGAAAAATTTGATTTTATCTGCCTTAATTTTGCAAATGGCGACATGGTAGGACATACCGGAATATATGAAGCAATTATGAAGGCGGTGGCAACAGTCGATGACTGCGTCGGTCCGGTAGTAAAAGCTGCACGGAGCAAAGGGTATGATGTTCTGATAATTGCCGACCATGGGAATGCCGATTATGCTATAAATGAAGATGGCACTCCCAATACTGCTCATTCGCTCAATCCCGTACCCTGTATCCTTGTAAGCGATGATTACAAATCAATAAAGGACGGGATCCTTGCAGATGTTGCACCTACATTGCTGACTATAATGGGGGTTCCAATTCCGAAGGAGATGACAGGGAAGGATCCTGGTATAACCAGCCTCAACCCCCTGACCCCCTTCTCCCAGGAGAGAAGGGGGAATGGTCTGATTATAAGTATATTAGCCCCTCCCACCTGGGGGAGGGGTTGGGGAGAGGTAAAAGATGCTTCGTATCGGCGATACCATATTCAGTCTTGACGTGCTTGAAAAGAAATTCAGATGCGACCTGCCTCAATGTCTCGGAAATTGCTGCAGGTACGGTGATTCTGGTGCACCGTTATCTATTGATGAAGTACATTTGCTGGATGAGATATGGCCTGTTATAAAACCTTATATGAGAGATGCAGGCATAAAGACGGTAGAGCAAAATGGTACAAGCGTAAAGGATTTTGAAAATGAAAATGTGACGCCTCTTATTAATAATGAAGATTGTGCTTATACAATTCAGGAAAACAATATCCTTATGTGCGCCATAGAAAAAGCCTGGGCAGATGGGAAAACAGCTTTCCGTAAACCAATTTCATGCCATCTCTTCCCTGTAAGGATAAAGGAATTCTCAGGCTTCAGAGCAATTAATTACCAGGAATTGCAGATCTGTTCAGCAGCCCGCGACAAAGGCAGGAATGAATGTATATATGTATATGAATTTCTTAAAGAGCCACTGATCCGCGCTATCGGGGAAGAGATTTATTCGGAATTATGTATTGCAGCCCAGGAGCTAAGAAAGAAGAGGCCTAAACAGTAATAAAATATATCACCACATTCAAACTAAGATTATTATAATTTAGTTTTTTGGGTTTATTTAGATAAATGAAGTCATTTATTGAAATTCATTAAGTAAAACATTCTGGCAGGTCAGCAATCAGTTAATATAAATGCCGGTTACTGAATATCCGGCATTTATAAAAAAAATCCCCTGAAATTTTGTTTATTTAAAAAAACCGGTATCTTTGGCGGGTTAACTTAAAACCTAAAACTAATTCGTATGAAGAAACTATTTCTGCTGATTGTTTTGTTTGTGTTTGCAGGAGCAACCCTGTTAGCGCAGACAAAAGTCATTACAGGTACGGTTACCTCTGCTGTTTCAGGGGAAGGTGCAATTCCTGGTGTATCTGTTTCTGTTACCGGTACCACAATAGGTGCTATCACAGATATTAACGGGAAATATACAATTCCCAATGTACCCCAAAATGCAACTTCACTGACATTCTCTTATATAGGGATGAAAAAACAGGAAGTTCTGATTGGTGGCCGTTCTGTAGTTGATGTGGTAATGGAGTCGGAAGTTCTGGGCTTGAATGAGGTGGTTGTTACGGCTTTCGGTATTAAAAGGCCGGCCAAGGAACTTGGTGTAGCTACTTCTCAGGTTTCAGATAAACAACTTACCCAGGCTGGTGCAAGCAACATCGTGAACGGATTGACTGCAAAAGTATCCGGTCTACAGATCAACACCGTAAATAATGGTGTCAATCCTGACACAAGGATCACTCTTAGAGGAAACAGGCACTTCCTGGCAAGCAACCAGGCGTTGGTTGTACTCGACGGTGTACCCGTAAGTGCTGGATATCTTAACTCAATTAACCCGAACGACATTGCCAGTATAAACGTACTGAAAGGCGCAAGCGCTTCAGCTCTTTATGGTAACGATGCTTCAAACGGAGTACTGGTTGTAACAACCAGGAGAGGCGGCGGCAAAATACCTGTCATTAAAGTTAGTAATACCACAACTTTTGAACAGGTCTCTTATCTGCCAAAACTCCAGGAACGTTTCGGATCAGGTTCCGGTGAAGATACGGCAAATGCCCTGCCGGCATATACTTTCTGGGTTGGCCCGGATCGTAATACAGATCCATATACATCCTATGAGAACCAGAGCTATGGCCCTGAGTTCAACGGACAGAATGTTATTCTTGGCGGTGTATTGGTCGATGGTTCCTACCAGATGGTTAAATACAGTGCTGTAAAAAATCAGAAAAGGAACTTCTTCGCTACTGGTGTTTCGATACAGAACGATATATCATATTCAGTAGGAGATGAAAATAATAGTTTCTATGTTTCTGCACAGGATGTAAAAACTACTGGTACTGTCCCGGACGACAAAAACAGAAGGACAGGCGTCAGGGTTTCTGGTGCAAGTACGACAGGGATTTTCCATGCTGACTATTCTCTCGGCTATACACATACTGTTACGAATACTTCCGGTACTGAACCTTTCCAGGGCAGACCGGTTTACTGGAACGTTCTAAATACTCCTGCACAAGTCGATTTCAGGCTGTACAAAGACGTAGACAATAACAAATTTGCAAATCACAACGGGTATTTCAATGCCTATTATCCCAACCCCTACTGGCAGCTCAAATATTCCCGCTATGAAACAACTACTGATAACCTTCTCGGATCTTCACTCTTTTCTCTCAAACCCGCAGATTGGATAGACATAGGATACCGCGCAGGTTTGGTATATTCCGGAAGCAACAGTACCTTTTTCAGGGATAAGCTTGCCTATAATTCATATTTGGTTGCTGACCCATGGGAAGCAGGACATAATGCAACAGGATCACCCTTTGCAGGTGTATCATCTGAGAACCTGCAAAAAAGCTTTGTCTTAACAGGTGACCTTCTGGTTCAGTTTAATAAGAAAATTGGCGATTTTTCAGGTAAAATGATCCTTGGCAACTCGCTTTATTCATATAACTACAGGTATGTTGGGGTTGCTAATAATTCATTAGTTATTCCATTTTTATATAACGTTTCTAACCGCCTGGGAGAACCCGGTGTTGGTGAAACTCAGATTGCCCGTAACTCAATGGGTGTTTTCGGTGACCTTACCCTGGGTTATAAAGACTTTGCATTTATACATGCTTCCGCCAGAAATGACTGGGACTCAAGACTTACAAAAGAGAACAGGTCATTCTTCTATCCGGGGGTTGATGCAAGCCTTGTTCTGACAAGCATGATCCCTGCCCTGAAAAATAATGATGTATTATCATTCCTGAAAATCAGAGGCAGCTGGTCTAAAACAGGTCAGATCACTCTTAGCAACTATTATGCAACTATTCCTTCTTTCGATGTAAGTGCCGGATTCCCCTACGGATCAGTTGCAGGATATTCACTCAGCACTACTCTTAGCAATCCGTTGCTGAAACCTGAACTGACACATGAAATTGAAGCCGGTTTTGAATTAGGTTTATGGAAAAGCAGGGTCAATTTTGACTTCAACATTTACCGGTCAAATACCAAGGACCAGACTATTCCTGCAACAATTGCATTCTCCACAGGTTATGCAAGTGCATACATCAACTCAGGAGAACTTCAGACAGAGGGAATTGAATCCGACCTGAGATTAACACCGCTGTTAAGTCTTGGCGATTTTGCCTGGAACCTGACATTAAGCTATGCCTATAATACCAGCGAGGTTATGTCAATTATGGAAGGGCTCGATGAATTACCAATTGGTGATGTATCCTATGCAATTAAAGGTCAACAGTTCCCTGCAATTAAGATCACTGATTTCATCAGAGATTCCCAGGGCCGGATTGTAGTTGATGCTGCCTCGGGATATCCGTTAAGAGACCCCGCATTAAAGGTTGTGGGACATGGTAACCCAAATCATTTACTGGGCGTTATCAATACAATGTCCTTTAAGGGATTTAACCTTAACGTGGTTGCCGATTACAGGAGCGGTAACGTGATTATGAATGCAGTTGGTTCCTCTCTTGATTTTACGGGCACCTCATGGCATTCGGCACAGAACGGACGTCAGGACTTTCTTATCCCGAATTCGGTATACCAGACCGGAATAGATGCAAATAAAAATCCTATTTATGCGCCAAATACGAATATAATCATAAAGAATGCCGGACGTGCAGCCTGGACAGGCAGTACGCTGACAACCGCAAATATAAATTATCTGACCAGCGCTGCATTCTGGAAACTGAGAGAAGTTTCTCTTTCCTGGGATGTACCGGTTAAGAATATTCTTGGCGGAGCTGTAAAAGCTGCCCAGATCGGATTGGTCGGAAGGAATCTTATTATGCTAAGGCCAAAAACGAATACATGGACTGATCCTGAGTTTAATACTGGAAACGGTAATGCTGTTGGTTATACGACAGAATACCAGACTCCTGCGACAAGGATATACGGGTTTAGTGTTAAACTTACTTTTTAAGTAGAAAAATCAACGAGATATGAAAAAGCAATTATTTATATTATTAGCCATCTTGCTGGTTATTGGGACCTCCTGCACGGATTTTCTTTCGGTGAATGAGAAAAACCCAAATTCAGCATCTGTAGTTCCGGCAAACCTTATTTTACCTGCCGCACTTAATAACACATCCAGAATATACGACACTCCCGGAAACTATGCATTTATTTTTCAATGGTATGGTTGCTGGGCTATCAGCGGAGGTTATTCTCAGGATGCAAATATGACACAATATAATCTGCTGAATAGTCATTTCCAGAATAACTGGAGGGACAGTTACTATAACCTTCAGAACTACGACTATATTATTAAAAACTCAACAACAGCCAAACAGAGACCCTGGAAAGCAATAGCCAAGATCATGACGGTTCTAGTTTATCAGAACCTTGTCGACTGCTGGGGCAATGTACCTTACAGCGAAGCTCTGAAAACCGACCAGGGTATACTGAAACCCAAGTACGATGAACAACAAAAAATTTATGAAGATCTGGTCGTTCAGCTCGACACTGCTATGAACCTTATCACAAAATCTCCCGCCGATGCAGATGAAGTTGGTGACTTTGACATTATCTACCATGGAGATATGGGATTATGGAAAAAATTTGCCAATACTCTTAAGCTGAGGATATTAGTTAACCAGTCAGGTATGACCGGCAGGGATACCTATATTAAGAACAATATAGCAACAACTGCATCTGTCGGGTATATTGACGCAGGTGAAAGTGCAATGGTGAATCCGGGTTACGTGAAATCTGCCGGGAAAATGAATCCTTTCTGGGAACGTTTCTACAAACAGGATGATTCTCAGCAGGCTGACGGACTTGGCTACTATGTTCCCGGCCAGGCTGCATGCAATTTCCTGACTAATAATAATGATCCCCGTAAGCTAAGGTTCTTCACAGCCTACACAGGAACAACGATCCAGGGTAATTATTTCGGAACTATTCCGCTTAATCTTCCCTCAGTAACTTCAAAACTGGGCCCGGGACTGCTGAAAGCTTATAATATGGCTGCCCCGATTCTTACAGATTTTGAAAGTATCTTCCTTCAGGCCGAAGCTGCACAGCGAGGACTTATTACCGCAAATACAAAAGCTTTATATGAAAGCGCTGTAACACGTTCTGTGATATACATGGGTGCACCGGCTGTAACTGAAGCTGCAGCAACAGCTCAAGCCGCAACATATCTGTCGGATACAACCAAAGCACTGGTTTATTATACTAAAAGTCCCAATAAACTTGAGACCATAATGACACAGAAATGGATGGCGCTTAATGGGATCGACCCAATGGCTGTCTGGACCGATTACAGAAGAACAGGTTTTCCCACAGGCCTTCGCTTTTCGGAAGATCCTGCTAAACTTGGACCGGGCACTCCTCCTGTCAGATTGCTTTATCCTCAGACGGAGGTCAGCACCAACAACGAAAATGTTATTCTCCAGGGAGTTGTTAAAGCTGAAGATACTTTTACAAAAAAGATCTTCTGGCAGAACCGTTAAAAATGAACCTGCTATAAATAATAATTATTTAAATTAAGAAATATGAGAAGAAAAATATTCATGATAATTCCGCTTCTGGCATCATTTCTTGTAATGAACTCCTGTCTTAAAGACGATGTTGGTCTCGACTGGACAGCTGATCTTAAAGGAAAAATGTATGCAGAAGTATGGAAGGCAGGTTTTCAAGCCATGGCTTTGCAACCTGTTGCTGATCCTGTCACTTTTAAATTCCTGGTAAATATTGCTACGGATCAACCACCCACAGAAAATATTACGGTTACTATGGGGGTTGATACTGTTGCAATGGGGAGATATAACAAATCCAAGAAACTTACGGGTCTTGCCCGTTATAAGTTATTTCCTTATATCGAAATCCTGAACAAGGACGTAGTAATTAAAGCAGGGACCCGAAATGCTTACGTGCATGTAAAGGTCTGGAATGCTAATTTGTTAGATGCCTGCGATAATTTTATGGCTCCGATAGTTATCAAATCCGCAACCGGCGGCGTTGTGGTTACGGATCCTCTGAACCAGGGAGCCCGCCTGATGGCATTGCCTATTAACAATCCTTATGCAGGAGATTACAATACTGTTGGTTATCGTATCAGACCTGGTAACGCAACTGAACCAGTTACCGGGGTAGAGACCTTTTCGACTATTGACTGTAAAACAGTCAGTAAAGTTGGATTTGGAAACTATGGATCCTATAATATCAGGATTACAGTTACTGCAAACACTATTGTTGTTGGCGGAGTAACCTGTTTTAAGGTTATTGCTCAACCTTACGATCCGGCTACCGGTGCTGATTTAGGTGGGATGTTTGATACATTTACAGGAGATCCGTTAACGGCTCCTGCTCCTCCTGCTAATCCTACAGAGATTAACTATTACAATCCTTCTACAAAGCAATTTGTATTGAATTGCTGGTACCCTAGCACTGCTAACCGTATAATGTACGAAGTCCATACGAGAATATAAGATTATTTTAATTCTTACTGTCAGGCAGATTCAAACAACTCTCATTGTTTAAATCTCCTGACAGGAAAGAGTTAAAAACCTTAACTTGAAAAAAAAATGATTATGAAAAGAAAATTAATAGTTTTTGTAATGCTTGTAGCATTTGCAGGCTTATTTACGATGCAAAGTTGCCAGGAAGATGCTACTCCGATCGTTTCACATTTTATCTTCACTGAGCCAGCAATAGTAGGTCCAGCTAATGCGAACTTCCTGCATATTACAGGTACTACAACCGATCTGAAATGGACTTCCACCAACGAATCGGGAGATCCTATTAAAGCTGATGTGTATTTTGGTACTTCAGAAGAGCCGGATCTTTACAAAGCAAACCATAATGCTTTAACTCTCACTGTTCCAGTGGTAATAAACGAGTATTATTATTGGTATGTTGTGATGAAAGATGCTAATGGTTTTGAGACAATAGGTCCAACCTGGAGTTTTAATGTCTTTGAAGCCTTCGCAGGCAATTATAATGCTGATGAACCGGCTGAATCCTACAGTTATGACGTTACATTTGTTAAGTCCAGCGCCACAGTCACCACTACTGATAACTATTGGAATTCTGGCTGGACTGCAGTTTTCACACTTGATCTGACGGCAAAAACCTACTCAATGCCGAAAACTACCTGGGGTGGTTACTCAGGGCAGGAATCAGGAACTATTGATCCTGCAACAGGTACTATGGTTGGTGATTATACAATATGGCAAGGAGCAAGAGTTGTAGAGACGGGTGTACACACCTATACGAAAAAGTTTTAAATCTTTAATAGTTTAATATAAGAGGCAATCTGCAAGGATTGCCTCTTTTTTTTGTCTGACCATTACTCTCGCCAGCTACAAGCTAACTCTGTTTTTCCTGTTTTGAGCGGTTTTCAGCTTCAATAAAGTATAACTATTTTATTAGTAGCAAATAAGAGATTTATTTATAGAAAATATGGGTGTCTCTCCATTGTCCATACCATGAATCCGGTAGATTACCTCCGGTGAGGTCTAAGCGGGACAAGGCATCTCTGATTTGTGATTGTTTGTCTGAATAACTGAAGGTGAATGTTCACGCGAGCCGGGGATTCCTCGCTAACGCTCGGAATGACAATTTATTATTTTACAGGGGGTGGGGAAAGAAGTGGCGATTCGCTGAAAAATATCGAAAGAGTTCAAAAGTGTAAATTGATATCAGGATTTAATTATTAATCTGTAAACTTTTTTTAGGACGAGTCAAAATAAAGTTTGCGAATCGCCACTTCTTTCCCCCTATACCTCACAATCTCGCCACGTCATTCCGAGAGCCAGCGAGGAATCTCCTGATGACTTAGAGAGAAGGTGTTATGAACATAAACAAAAGAAAATAAAGGGATTTGCACAGAAATATAATGTTGATTAACTGATTTATTTTGAAAGGTTTGATTCAATTGATTCAGCAATAGATAGGGAAAAACAGATTAAAGGGTTTTCCAGGGGGAAAAAACTGGCACTAATTAATCAGTTTAATAAAGATTGGAAAGAATTATCACATACTGGATTATTCAAGACCTGTTAGTAAATGTATTAATGTCAATTATGAAAAGTTTATTGTCTTGTCTGTCTATCTTAATTATGGGTGTCTTTCGCACAAAACAGGAAAATTTGGATTTCGGATCGATTTTCTGTCGCTTGTCGCCTCTCTTATTCTCCTGTTTTGAGCGGTTTTCAGCTTCAATAAAGTATAACTATTTTATTAGTAGCAAATAAGAGATTTATTTATAGAAAATATGGGTGTCTCTCCATTGTCCATACCATGAATCCGGTAGATTACCTCCGGTGAGGTCTAAGCGGGACAAGGCATCTCTGATTTGTGATTGTTTGTCTGAATAACTGAAGGTGAATGTTCACGCGAGCCGGGGATTCCTCGCTAACGCTCGGAATGACATGGTTTTAATTGGGTCATTGGGGAGGAGAGAGCGGGCAAGGCCCGCTCTCTCCTCCCTCCATTCAATGTCCTTTGCTGTCATTCCGAATGAATCCCGCTTAAGCGGGAGGAATGAGGAATCTCATCGAAAAATTACCTCACTTAATTTATGGATGTATAATTAATATTGGATCAGCAGGAAAGGGGATGAATGAGGAATCTTAAAGGATACTTACCCACCTGAAATTAATAACTCCTAAAGTACCAAAAGAGGAATAAGGATTCCTCTCTTATTCTATCTTCATATTTACCAGCTCAAGCCTTGTTGCGGTAACTTTTAGTATCTTAAAAACAATATTTTTTACCCTGATGACATCATTGTTCCCCGGAATGCTGCCATGGAAGTAAAGGATCATCCCGGCAAGGGTCTCATAATCATCTTCCTCGGGCAGCCTTAGATGATATTTTTCGTTCAGGTAATCGATTTCAAGCCTTCCCGAAAAAATGTATTCTTTACTGCCGATGACCTTTTCCGTAAGTTCATTCGTATCATGCTCATCCTCAATATCGCCCACAATCTCCTCAAGCACATCTTCAATTGTTACCATACCGGAGGTCCCTCCAAACTCATCAACAACAAGAGCTACATTCTTCTTTTCCTCAACAAAAACTTTCAGCAGCTTATTGGCAGCCATTGTTTCCGGAACAATTGCAAGCTTCCTTATACTTGATTTGATATCAGGAGGATTTTTGAAAATGTCTTTAAGCTCAAAATAGCCGATAATATTATCTATTGAATCCTGGTATACCAATATCCTTGAGTGTTGTGTCTCAATGAACTTTTCCTTCAGCTCGGTCATCGGGCTTGTACACTCAACTGCTTCGATCTCGGTTCTGGGCACCATGCATTCCCGGAGTTTCACATTTGAAAAGTCAAGAGCATTCTGAAATATCCTGAAATTGTGATGATCAGGTTCTGTCTCCTCTCTGCTTTGATTGCTCAGGCTGACAAAGTGATCAAGATCAACTTTACTGAAAACAATATTCTCCTGGGGTTTTTCTCCTGGCTTCTTCTTAAAAAAGACCCTTATGAACAGATTCGAAGCTGCCAGGGTTAATTTGCTGATAGGGTAGAAGATCCAGTAAAAGAACAGCGTCGGCAAACTCAGGCTTTTCAGAAAGAAATTGGGAGATATAATAAAAATAGTCTTGGGAAGAAACTCTGCCACTAGAAGAATAATCGCAGTGGATATGATGGTATTAAGAATAAGCACAAGCAGATCTGAACCTATTACAGGTGTAAGAGCCGGTCCCAGAAGTCTGGAGAAAAAGAGCCCGTAAACAACCAGTGCAATGTTATTCCCGATAAGCATTGTTGCAATATACTGACCAGGATTATTACTGAAAATCTTAATTATTCCGGAACCGAAAACTCCCTGTTTCCTGTCAAGCTCAATACGGAGTTTGTTGGAGGTCACGAAGGCAATCTCCATACCGGAAAAAAATGCAGAGAATAATATTGCAAGAAGTATGATCAGGATACCGTTCATACCCCAAAGTTAGTTTTTTTTTCTCTCTCTGTGCCGCAGCCATGCAAACAGAAATGAGACAATTGCGATAGCAGCAAAGACAAATGTCCTGCTGCCTCCGGTGGTTACAGCATACCTGACACCGATCACAACAGCTGATGTTCCGGTGGCGATCCAGATAATTTCGAGTGCAAGGAGAAATTTCTTATTCATCGCGCAGATATATAGGTCCGGAAACATTTTTAATTTTTCTCTTATTAAGGTGGGAGTCTGATTCAAAACCGGTACCAAAGACTGACTGATCCTCATTCGAAAATTTTACGAATCTGTCGTTATAAATAACATCTTTTTCCTGATCCCAGAAAAGCAGTTCTGTCTCAAGTTTGTAGTTTGATTCGAAGTTGACCACAATTACACTGTCTTTAAGTTCCCATAATTTCTTTTTTTCCGTATAACGGGCATATTTTGCAGTAACCCTGCCAACGGAATCCTTTTTGCCATCATAAAAAATAACATTTATGCCCATCCTGAACTCTGAATATGGAACATCAGTATTATTATAAGTCTCCATAAGCGGGAAAGACATTATCAGCTGAACTTTTCCCGAATCATTAAGTACAGAGTAATCGTTCTTAACTGTAATTGAAGGAAGTGTAAGAATTTCAGAATTTTTTATCTTATCAACCTTTTTTTCACATGAGATCAGCAGTACCGCAATTAGAAAAGATGCTGGTATCAGGTTCTTGTATATACCGCTTTTTAAAATTCTATTCAAATTTTGTCTGGTGATGATGAATTATTCTTCAGGGCAAACTAAAAATATTAATCATATTTTGTTTTGAAGAACCAGAAGGCATACAGGTTAATGCTAATCCCCATAGTAAAATAGTTCTCAAAATGAGTCACTGTTCCGCCTGCATAAGATTTTCTGGTAAAATCGAAAAAAAGATTGGTTGATGACACAGGGCGTCTCATAGGTATTCCCAGCCCGATGCTCATTCCATATTCTTTTACCTGTACATTATTAAGCAATAGATAGTTATCTCCTATATGCCCGCCAACCCTGTATTCCATCCTCTTGATGAAGCTGTAATTAGAAGATTTATCGGGAATGTACTCTGCTCCAAAAAGAATGGAACGCGTATCACCCAGATATCCGTCAGAGCCATGAATTTTAGCTTTTGACCAGTTTGTCATTACGTAGTCAATTCCGGCAACGAATTTATTTTTCTTTCCAAAAGTGATACCAGCACGGAATGTACCCGGAATATAGGATCTCGAGGAGTCTGCTGAGTATGCAAGTGTATCTGTTGATCCGTACGCATTAAACCGGTATGATATGCTCTCAAATCGGGACTTACAGCGTTTTGCTGCACTTAATGAAGCCCCTGCAATAAAGAAATAATCGTTCTTAATCGGAATAGTATACTGAAGACCATAATCAAGGTTAATGCCGGAAAGAGTGTACTTCTCGGTCATGTTATCATTATAAACATAATAATAGTCAGCAAAATCAAACTCGTTTGTTCTTTTCAGTGAGCCGAAGAGAAGTGACAGATTAATCCCTGCCGAGAGGTTTTTTGTTATATTAATGCCCGAGCCAAGGAAAAAATTCGACAGATTCCCATCCCCTTTGTGAAAAGCCGTATATCCCCCGGTAATTGGATCATATTCAGGATCTCCTTCAACAACTGATTTGGAAAGGTTGTAATAACCGTTGCTGACTGGTACAATGCCGATACCTACACCCCAGCCTTTTGTGATCGGGAAGCCCATAAGAAGATGATCAAAGTTCATATCGTCAGAAAAATACTTTGATGTACCATCGGAAAGGATATTTATTCCGTAATCAAGCCCAAAATCAAAAATAAAAGACATGGTATCAATGCTGCTGTACGATGCAGGGTTTGAAAAATATATTGAATTGTTATCCCTGAATGCAGTTCCTGCTCCACCCATGCTAATGTTCCTGAAAGAACCGGCTGGTTCAAGAGTTCCCAGGTTAAATCTTGAAAAAGGTGAGTTTACCAGTTTTTGTCCCGAAGCAGATATAGAATAGATTATAAGAACGAGAATTATTGACGTCAGCCTATTTTGCATTGTACTCAAGAATATAATTTAAACCGTCAATCACAATATCAGGCATATATGTAATCCGGTAATTGATTTTCTCTTTTAAATATCCGCTGTCACCGCCTGTAAGAATCACCTTAAAATCGACATGCTTTTTTTCAAACGTGCGAATATACTCATTTATTTCATATACAAGCCCATTAATCACACCAGCAGTTATGGCTTCAATGGTATTCCTGCCCGGGGATGAAAATTTCTCCATTGTGGTCGCCAGGGGGAGTTTGGCTGTAAACTTATGCAAAGACCTGAACCGCATGCTCAGTCCGGGTGATATATTTCCGCCTTTATAAACTTTTCCGGCCAGATAATCATATGTTACCGCACTTCCTGCATCAATGATAAGTACTTTTTTCCCGGGGAACAGGGAATATGCTCCTGCAACGGCTGCAATTCTATCGGGGCCAAGTGATTCCGGAGTCTCATATTCATTTTTGAAAGGAAGTTTTGATTTGTACGAAAGGACATGAACAAAAGGTATGTTCCGTGTGGCAAGATCAATGATAAATTCAGGAGTATCTCTTACCGAAGAAACTATTGCCTTTTCGATTTTATGTTCATAAGGAGAACACATTTTCTCCATTTTTTCCAGGCTGACGTGTCTTGTCCGAAATGAGAACAGCTTCTCTGTCCCCATCAAATACCGCAATTTTTGTGCTGGTATTACCGATGTCAATAATAAGGTTCATAATGGATATATAGTACAAAGGTAGGAAAAAGACAACAAACAGCGTTGGCGCCGATTTATAATCGGGTTCCAGGGGGGAAGGACGGATTGCAAATCCGCGCCAGCGGTTCCAGGGGAAAGGCCGGATTACAAATCCGCGCCAGCGGAGCTTTCATTTGCGAGCTCGGCGGAGTACTCCCCGTCTCCCCTGGGAGAAGGGGTTGGGGGAAGAGGGTTTAAGGATATTGAAGGGAGGCCACAAGGGGTGAGTGCGTGTGATTATTCTAAGCCGGCAAGTATGTCTCGTAGAGTTTTAATCGCAGTTTCTACTGATCTGATCTCTGAAACAGTAAGGCTGAGCTTTTTCTCTCTCTGTTTTACACTCATCTGCTTCTGATGCCTGTTTACATAATTCATTATTGATACAAACAGCGGACTTTTGTAGAATTGAGAGGTCGGATCAGAAATAAAATTGGCAATGAGAAGATTATTTTTCAGCACTATTTTTTCGATCCCTAACCTTACAGCAATCCATTTCATTCTGACAATATCAAGCAGGGCAGCGGCAGGAGGAGGAAGAGGACCAAACCGGTCAGTAAGCTTCGCGGAGTATTCCAGCAAAGAGTCTTCATTTTTAATATCATTCAGCTCCCTGTAGAGCCTTATTCTTTCTGAGATATTTGAAATATACTCATCCGGAAACATAATTTCAAGATCAGTATCGATTTGAAAATCAGAAACATAAGATTTCGGAAGAACTTCCATGGCCTTCGGTTCCGCTGCTTTTTCTTCAATACCCTCACCCTCAGGTTCACTTTCTCTCAGCTCCATAATCGCTTCATTCAGAATTCTCTGGTAAGTTTCGAACCCCACATCCGCAATAAAACCACTTTGTTCGCCTCCAAGAAGGTTTCCCGAACCTCTGATGTCGAGATCCTGCATCGCTATATTAAATCCGCTGCCCAGCTCAGAAAACTCTTCTATCGCTTTAAGACGGCGTCGTGCTTCATGAGTAAGTGTGTCAAAGGGAGGTGCAAGAAGATAGCAGAATGCTTTTTTATTTGAACGTCCGACACGCCCTCTGAGCTGATGCAGTTCTGAGAGTCCGAAATGATGGGCATCATTAATGAATATTGTATTGGCGTTTGGAATATCAAGGCCCGATTCAATAATTGTTGTAGCTATCAGAACATCGTAATCGCCCTGGATAAAATCGAACATCACATTTTCAATATCCCTTCCCTCCATTCTTCCATGTACAACAGCAGATTTTACATTCGGGCAGATCCTGTGAACAATAGCCTGGATATCTTTTATGTTTTCAACCCTGTTATGGATGATGAATACCTGTCCGTTCCTGGCAACCTCATATTCAATACCTTCCTTTAGTATCTCTTCATTGAGACCATGAAGCTCCGTTACAATAGGCATTCTGTTTGGAGGGGGGGTATTTATTATTGAAAGATCGCGGGCACCCATCAGCGAAAACTGCAATGTACGCGGAATAGGGGTGGCTGTCAGAGTAAGGGTATCCACGTTGGCTTTTAATTTCTTGAGCTTTTCTTTGACCGATACACCAAACCTTTGCTCTTCATCAATTATCAGCAAGCCAAGGTCTTTGAACTTAACTTCCTGTCCGACAAGCTTATGTGTGCCAATAATGATATCAATTTTTCCTTCAGCAAGCTGCGAGGTGATCTTTTTCTGTTCAGCCGGCTTTTTATGACGGGTCAGATACTCGACGTTGCATGGAAATCCTTTAAGCCGTGCCGAAAACGTTTTATAATGCTGAAGTGCAAGAATTGTTGTAGGTACCAGGATAGCAGTTTGTTTACTGTCGGAGGCTGATTTAAATGCAGCCCTGACTGCAATTTCTGTTTTCCCGAAACCAACATCACCGCAAACCAGTCGGTCCATCGGGTGTGCAGCTTCCATATCCTCCTTTACTGATTTTGTCGCGGATAGCTGGTCAGGTGTATCTTCATAAATAAATGATGCTTCAAGCTCGCGTTGCAGATAAGAATCAGGCGAAAATGAATATCCGTCAGATGCCATCCTTTTCGCATAAAGCCTGATAAGGTCTTTCGCAATATCCTTTACCCTGCTCTTTGTGCTTTGCTTCAGCTTCTGCCAGGCACCGGAACCAAGCTTATAAATTTTCGGCTCAGCGTTATCTTTTCCTTTGTATTTTGAAATACGGTGAAGAGAATGAATACCGACATACAGGATATCGTTATCCCTGTAGACCAGCTTAATTGCTTCCTGTATCTTACCGTTAACTTCAATCTTTTCAAGGCCGCCAAACTTTCCGATACCATGATCGATATGAACAACATAATCTCCGGGATTCAGTCCTGTTAATTCTTTAACAGAGATACTTTCTTTCTTCGTAAAATAACCCCTGATCCTGAATTTGTGATACCTGTCAAATATCTGGTGATCGGTATATACAGAAATTTTCAGGTCGTGATCTGTAAAGCCGCCATGAAGGTTAAGAAGAAGAGGAGTAAAATGAACCTCCGGATTTATCTCAGTAAAGATATCCCTGAGTCTGTCGATCTGCGACTGGCTTTCTGAAACAATAAATGTTTTATATCCGATAAGATTGTTTGAAAGAAGCTTTTCTGACAGGAGCTCAAAATTCTTATTAAAAACAGGTTGAAGCTCAGTCCGGAATTCAAAGGTTTCATCAGCTTCATTACGGGCAGGTTTCCCGAATTCGGCGATCCTGAACTTTGAACACTCCTCAAGGAACCTGCTGCCGGTCATTATAATATCTTTTTTACCCTCAATCTGTCCCGATTCCTCCCTTTGAACTGTCTGATGAAAAACATTATTGATCTTATCCTTAATGTATATTGAATTATCGAACCAGATTATTGAAGAAGGCGGCAGAAAATCTGTAAAAGAGTCATTTATCTCTTCAATGGAGATATCCTGGATATTAGGAATGACTGAGATCTGCTTCAGAATACTTACAGAAAGCTGGTCGTCAGTGTTGAAGGTCCTTATCGAATCAACTTCATCGCCAAAAAAATCAATACGGAATGGAAGATCAGCTGAATATGAAAATACGTCAACTATGCTTCCTCTTATTGAATAATGACCGGGCTCATAAACAAAATCGACACGCTCAAAATTGTACTCCTGAAGAACCTCTTCCAGAAATTCGAGAGATAGCTTGTCGCCTTTTGAAATGTTGAAAGTGTTCTTTTTCAAATTTTTACGGCTCACAACTTTCTCCATCACCGATTCAGGGTAGGTGACAATGATGCTTTTTCGTTTTCCTGATGCAAGAAAATTCAGAACCTCAGTCCGGAGCACGATATTTGCCGGCTCAGTTTGTTCGTACTGTACTGATCTTTTGTAAGTTGAAGGGAAAAAATAAACAGACTCTTCTCCGGCTAGAGAAATAAGGTCATTGTATAAATAAGCTGCATCCTCCTTTTCGGGGACTATAACTAAATGTGTCGTCTGGGTTTTTTCAAAAATCCCGGCCAGGAGCAGAGCTTTAGATGATCCTGCCAGACCCTCAAGATAGATTTTTCCGACACTATTATTGCTGAAGGTTTCAACCAGCCGTGGAAGGGAAGGATGACTATTGCACAGATCTGTTAATTCATTTTTTTTCATCTGCCGGAATGTGGCGGCAAATTTAACATCTATTTTCCTGATTATCTCAATTCCGGAAACTCATGCAAAAAAATGGAAGGAAATGACAAAAAGGTGCGTACAACCGAAATCTTAAAAATTGTGAAGGGAGTATTTTATAACTCAGGGAAGTAGCCAGGGACTAGGCAATAAACTCTTCGATCTTTTTTATCATATTCTTTGAACCCACATAGAAAGGAGAACGCTGATGCAGCGATGAGGGAATAATATTCAATATTCTTTCCCGTCCGTTTGAAGCTGCACCCCCGGCCTGTTCGGCAATAAAGGCGATAGGGTTGCATTCATAGACAAGTCTTAGCTTTCCCTGCGGTACGATTTCATTCTGCGGATATAAAAATACTCCCCCCATCAGGAGATTACGGTGAAAATCTGAAACCAGCGATCCTATATACCTTGACGTATATGGCCTGCCGGATATCTCGTCTTTCTCCTGGCAATATTTGATATATTTCTTTATTCCTGAAGGAAAGTAGATATAATTTCCTTCATTTATCGAATAAATCCTTCCGTCATCCGGTGTCTTAATGCAAGGATGAGAAAGACAAAATTCCCCGATTGAAGGATCCAGTGTAAACCCGTTAACACCATTCCCTGTAGAGTAGACTAGCATTGTTGAAGATCCATAGATTATATAAACGGCAGCTACCTGTTTTGATCCATCCTGGATGAAATCCTCATTTGTAACCTTTTCTCCGCGAGGAGTGATCCTTCTGTAAATCGAAAAGATTGAACCAACTGATACATTATAATCTATGTTTGATGAACCGTCAAGCGGGTCCATACATACAACATATTTTCCCTTCCTGGCAAATTTATCGGTAAAGACAATCTCATTCTGGTTCTCCTCGGTGGCAACGCCGCAACACTCACCGCTTGCCCGCAAAGCATCAATGAAAACCTTATCTGAGAAGACATCCAGCTTCTGCTGGTTTTCTCCCTGGATATTTACTTCTCCCGACCGTCCTGTGATATCAACAAGTCCGGCTTTGTTGATTTTTTTATTTACAATTTTTGCTGCAGTTCCGATATGATTCAGCAAGCTCGAAAGCTCACCTTTTGCATAAGGAAAATCCTTCTGTCGCAGTGTTATGAAATCATTTAGTGTTGTAATCTTATAAGTATTCATAAGGCATAATCAGAGTTATAGGTTTTGTCCCCTGCCTTTCCAGAGTTTATAGTCGTCCCAGTAGATCTGTAAAGTTTTACCCTGGCTTTTCATAAAATCAATCAGCCCTTTGGATGTGTATAGCTTAATTGGATTAAAATCACCGACTCCATCCGGATGAGGATCTTCAGTATTATGCGTAAACTTTGTCACATCAAAGATAACCTGCTTCGTTCCGCCTTCCGGAGTCATTGATAAATAGAATTTTCCAGTACTGCTATTACCTTCCTTATAATAGAGATCCAGTGTGAACCACTTGCTTACAGGAACTTTGATAGTATTATTTTTTTCAGACCATATTGTCGAATATTTCTGGCTCCCGTCAGCAAACAGCTGGCAATCCTGTGCATCCAGTATAAAATTAAGATCACCTTCACCTTCCACATTCTTGCCAATGCCAAGAGTTATTCTGAATCTGTAGGGAACACTCTGGCTCCAGGTTATGTTGTTCCAGAATTCGGCAATGGTAAGCCAGCTTATCTTCTGCGGGAATTTTTTTACCGTGTTAAAATCATCATGAAGAAATATCCGTACCGACTGGGAAAAATCAAAAAGCCCATTATTCCCGTAAATATTTGCCTGGATCCGGCCTTTCTTACCTTCCACATTTGGTGCATCCAGCCAGAACTGAAGCACATGATTTGACGGATTCCCGGGTTCAGGGATTATTTTAGCAAACCTCATTGTTGAATCGCCCCCCTGATATTGCAGGTTGAAATTCCCGATTTCAGGGTGATTATCAAAATCATTCACCCAGTCATTATGATCAGCAAATGATTTGTCAGTGCCAATAATATCAGCATCACCATTCCGGTTGATGACTTTTGATCCGGGCTCAAAGCCGGATTGAAAAATCAATTCTCCGGTTTGAGACCTATGATTTTTCTTTATCCTGTCCATTGCTGCAGCTTGATTAAAATCGTAAAAATCAAGTAAAAGATATCTTTACATTCATTTTTGATTATTTGAAGTTCAGGATGCGAATTTACTAATTTCTGAAAACTCTTTGCATTTTATTGAGGTTAAAAGAATTGAGAATATTAATTCCCGGGATAAACTGGGATTAATTTTGAAATTCTACTTTTATAGCAAATTCTGATTTTATGAAAGTATTCAAATTTGGTGGAGCTTCAGTAAAAGATGCTGCAGGAATAAAGAACCTTGTCAAAATAATTTCAAAAGAGAAAGATAATCTTGTTGTTGTTGTTTCTGCATTCGGCAAAACAACCAACGCTCTTGAGAAAGTACTGAGGACCTGGCTCGCGGGTGATAGTAATTATAAAGGACATCTGGAAGATATTTACTCTTACCACACTTCTGTTTCTGATGAGCTATTCCCTGGCGGAAACTCTGCTAAATCGAAGATCGATACCTCGTTTGCAAAACTTAAAAGGTACCTTTTATCAGATAAAAAGTTGAAATATGATTTTGAATATGACCAGATTGTCTCTTATGGTGAAATATGGTCGACTCTTATCGTTGCGGAATATCTTAAAAAGTCGGGATTTCAAACAGAGTGGGTGGATATCAGGGAGAATCTCGTTACCGATGACAGGTACAGGGATGCAAATATCTTATGGTCCGAAAGTACAAACCGGATCAAAACCCTTTTTGATCCGGAAAGATCCCGGCTTTTTGTTACACAGGGTTTTATTGGAGGGACGGTTGACGGACAGGTAACAACACTGGGCAGGGAGGGATCGGATTATACAGCGGCCATTCTGGCAAATATTCTTGATGCTGAGAGTGTTACGGTCTGGAAGGATGTCCCGGGTTTATTAAATGCTGATCCCAAATGGCTGTCCGATGCACAGAAGCTTGATGAGATGTCGTACCGGGAAGCGGTGGAAATGACATTTTCAGGAGCAAAAGTTATTCATCCCAAGACAATTAAGCCACTTCATAACAAGAATATCCCTCTCTATGTAAAATCGTTTCTTTCACCTGAAGGCGACGGAACAAAAGTTATCTCAGATCCGACACTTAAAAAAGTCCTTCCTGTCTTTATAAGGAAAGAGGAACAAATTCTGATAACGATTCTCCCTAAAGATTTTTCATTTGTTATGGGAGAATCCCTGGGCAGGATCTTTCATTCATTTATGCTGCAGGGAATTAAAGTAAACCTTGTGGAGGCCAGTGCAATAAGCATTGATGTCTGTGTTGATGATGAAAGATCGAAAGTTGAAACCCTTCTTTCCGATCTCAAAACTGAATATTCCACATTTTATAATGAGAATGTTGAAATGCTTTCAGTAAGGCACTATACACCTGAAGCAACAGACAGAATTACTGCCGGCCGGGAAATTCTGCTTGAACAGCGGACCAGAAGTACAGTAAGGTATGTGGTAAGAAAGGCTTAGCGGCTCAACGGCACAGCGGCGCAACGGCTCAGCGGCTCAACGGTTAAACATCAATCTCTGACCCCTGTAATCCTCATTTATCAACCCGTTATCGTAAACAATCGTTCCGTTTACAAGTGTCATTAATACACTTGATCTGAAGGTCGTTCCTTCAAATGGCGACCAGCCGCATTTATAGAGAATATTTTCTTTTGAAACAGTCCGGGGATTGTCAGGATCGATAAGACAAAGGTCAGCTTTATATCCTTCCCTTATAAAACCTCTTTCCTTTATATTAAACAGTATGCCGGGATTATGGCACATTTTCTCCACAATTTTTTCAAGACTAAAAACTTTCCTGTGCCATAATTCCAGCATAGCTACAAGAGAATGCTGAACCATTGGACCTCCGGACGGACATTTAAAATAGCTGTTTGATTTTTCTTCAGTTGTATGCGGAGCATGATCTGTTGCCACGATATCAATCAGGTCGTTGTTCACACCATTAGCAAGAGAATCCCTGTCAAATCTGGTTTTAATGGCTGGATTCCATTTGATCTTTGAACCCAGTGTTTCATAAAAAGAATCGTCGAACCAGAGGTGGTGGATGCAAACTTCACCGGTAATTCTTTTCTGACTGAGTGGAAGCTCATTACTGAAAAGCTTCATTTCGTCAGCAGTTGAAAGATGAAGGATATGAAGACGGGTATTATATTCTTTTGCCAGTCTGACTGCATAGGATGAAGAAAGGAAGCAAGCTTCGCGGCTCCGGATAAGGGGATGCATACTGACCGGAACATTCTCACCATATTTCTGTCTGTATATCTCAATATTTTTTTTGATAGTAGGCTCATCTTCACAATGAGCAGATATCGGCATATGGGCTTGTCTGAATAATTCACGCAATGCATTTTCGTTATCGACTAGCATATTGCCTGTTGACGATCCCATGAAAACCTTTATTCCGCAGACATGAGCCGGATCAGCTTTTAAAATCTCACTTAGATTGTTATTTGTAGCACCGATATTGAATGAATAATTTATCAGCGATCTTTCAGAGCCTAATACATACTTGTCATTCAGCGCCTCCATTGTGACTGTCTGGGGAATTGTGTTTGGCATATCCATAAAGGAGGTTATGCCTCCTGCTGCAGCAGCTCTTGTTTCGCTGAAAATATCACCTTTATGGGTTAGTCCCGGTTCTCTGAAATGGACCTGATCGTCAATTATCCCGGGAATTAATAATAATCGGGAAGCATCTATTAATTTTGCACCGGAAGGCGCTTTTACCTGTCCCGGGGAACCTATTGCCGAAATAATCTCATCTTTAATAAGAAGGTCTCCCCTGAAAGATTTCCCCTCATTAATGATTGTTGCATTCTGTATAAGTATACTCCTCATAATCAATAAGGTACCTGACTTATTCTTCCCCTTGGGGGAGATCCCAGGCAGCGGAGAGGGGGGGTAATGAACCTTTAAGCCATCTGGTTTCGCCTGTATTTAATAAACATACTCCTTACCTTCATCCGGAGTACACCCAGCAAAGCTTCACTAAAAATACCTCCGGTCATTTTCGAAGAACCGAGTCTCCGGTCAGTAAAAATTATCGGGATCTCAACTATCTTATATCCCAGCTTCCAGGCAATAAATTTCATTTCTATCTGGAATCCGTATCCCCTTGATTTGATTTGATTTGGTTTTATGTTCTCCAGAACCTCTTTCCTGTAGCATTTGAAACCTGCAGTAGTATCCATAATTTTCATCCCGGTGATCAGTCTGACATAAATTGAAGCACAGTATGACATAAGAACTCTTGAGAGAGGCCAGTTCACAACATTTACGCCACTGATGTACCTTGAACCTATTGCAACATCTGCACCCTCATCGTTGCATGCTTTATATAGCCTGATGAGGTCCTGGGGGTTATGTGAGAAATCGGCATCCATCTCATAAATAAAGTCATAACCATTTTCAAGTGCCCATTTAAATCCGGTAATATATGCTGTTCCAAGCCCGAGCTTTCCTGGTCTTTCAATCAGATGGAGATTTAAATTTGATTTCATAAGATCTTTGACAATGCCGGCAGTACCATCGGGAGAACTATCATCAATTATCAGAATATCAAAGGGAATGCTTAATGAAGAGATCGTCCTGATTAAGGCTTCAATGTTCTCCTTCTCTTTATAAGTCGGTATAATGACTATGTTTGACATCGGATCGATATTATTGCGAATGTAAGGAAATTCATTTACGAAAAAAATTTCCCTGATGTATTCTTTGCATTTTCCGGAGAGCAGAATTTATAATGAACCATAGTTGAAGAGAGGAGCGGGATTGAATAAAGGATAATTTACATTCTTCATAACATACATATATTAAGAGTGTTATGATATATATGGAATTGGCTTAAAATTTATTTTCAGATTTTTTTATTTGTTTTCTTGTAAGAAAAAAATCAATTTATATCTTTGCACCCGCTTTTAGGCGGGAAGTTGGTTGAAGAGAGAATAAGGGCCACGAATCCGGCTTCAGGAAGAAGGGAAAAGAAGAGGGGAGAGAGCCGGAAAGAATATCTCGATTTTTTTTGGTGAGGAGATTAAGAAGTATTAAATTTGACGTCCCAAAGCAAAAAGACCTGACTGTACAAAAGTTTCGGACTTTGTCCGGCGCAGTCGGAGGGCGCAAAAGTTCTTTGAGAAAGATGTAAAGGTTCAAAGTTCAGGGTTCAGACCTGAAACCCGGAACCTCGAACCAGGTACCTGCAACTTGCAACTTGCAACATGCAACATGCAACTGATAATTAGTCCCGTAGCTCAGTTGGTTAGAGCGCTACACTGATAATGTAGAGGTCCCCGGTTCAACTCCGGGCGGGACTACCGCGAGGGGAATTAGCTCAGTTGGCCAGAGCACCTGCCTTGCACGCAGGGGGTCAAGGGTTCGACTCCCTTATTCTCCACCTTCGCCCTCCGACTTCGTCGGACGAAGCCGACTACATCGGGCGCAGTCCGAAGCTTTAGCGGAGGAGGGCTTTTACAATTACAATAAGATTTCGGATTTCGGATTTTTGATTTCGGATTTGCTGACAGGTAATCCGCAATCTGCAATCCACAATCCGAAATATTGGAAGCAAATGGCTCATATACAGAGCATAAAAAAGGTTCAATTAAAGTTCTCCAAAAATATTTTGAAAATAAATAAAAATAAATTTGGAGGTTAAAAATTATCCTCATACATTTGCACCCGCTTTTAGGCGAGAAGTTGGTTGAAGGGTTAAAAAGAGATAGGATTCCGGCTGAAGGAAGAAGGGAAAAGGATGAGGGGAAAAAGCCGGAAAAAATATCTCGATTTTTTTGGTGAGGAAGATAATAATTGTTAACTTTGACGTCCCAAAAGCAAAGAGAATAAGAAATACCTTCGGAAGAGGGTAGGTGAAATAGAGCGAAAGGTCCTCCTTCGCTTAAGCAACGGAGGATAAAAGTTCTTTGAAATTATGAAGTAGCAACCAGGCGAGATATAGAATCTCGTCAAATAAAAACAATTTTGTTAGTATTTATGATGAGACCAAGGAGAAATCTTCGTAAAGAGATTTAGAATATAATTTTTACAATGAAGAGTTTGATCCTGGCTCAGGATGAACGCTAGCGGGAGGCTTAACACATGCAAGTCGAGGGGCAGCACGAGGTAGCAAGACGGATTTGGTGGCGACCGGCGCACGGGTGAGTAACACGTATGCAACCTACCCTGTACTGGGGGATAACCCGGAGAAATTCGGACTAAAACCCCATAAAGATATGAAAAGGCATCTTTTTATATTTAAAGTTCCGATGGTACGGGATGGGCATGCGCAACATTAGCTAGTTGGCAGGGTAATAGCCTACCAAGGCTGCGATGTTTAGGGGACCTGAGAGGGTGATCCCCCACACTGGTACTGAGACACGGACCAGACTCCTACGGGAGGCAGCAGTGAGGAATATTGGTCAATGGGCGCAAGCCTGAACCAGCCATCCCGCGTGAAGGAAGAAGGCGCTATGCGTTGTAAACTTCTTTTCCAGGGGAATAAAATTTTGTACGTGTACGAAATTGAAGGTACCCTGGGAATAAGCATCGGCTAACTCCGTGCCAGCAGCCGCGGTAATACGGAGGATGCAAGCGTTATCCGGATTTATTGGGTTTAAAGGGTGCGTAGGCGGATCAATAAGTCAGTGGTGAAAACCTGCAGCTTAACTGTAGACTTGCCATTGATACTGTTGGTCTTGAGTATGGTCAAGGTAGGCGGAATGTGTAATGTAGCGGTGAAATGCTTAGATATTACACAGAACACCGATTGCGAAGGCAGCTTACTGGGCCAATACTGACGCTGATGCACGAAAGCGTGGGGATCGAACAGGATTAGATACCCTGGTAGTCCACGCCGTAAACGATGATCACTCGCTGTTAGCGATACACAGTTAGCGGCTAAGCAAAAGCATTAAGTGATCCACCTGGGGAGTACGGCCGCAAGGCTGAAACTCAAAGGAATTGACGGGGGCCCGCACAAGCGGAGGAACATGTGGTTTAATTCGATGATACGCGAGGAACCTTACCTGGGCTTAAATGTAGAGTGCATTAGTGGGAAACCATTATTTTCTTCGGAACTCTCTGCAAGGTGCTGCATGGTTGTCGTCAGCTCGTGCCGTGAGGTGTCGGGTTAAGTCCCATAACGAGCGCAACCCTTATCGTTAGTTGCCAGCGGGTAATGCCGGGAACTCTAACGAAACTGCCGGTGTAAACCGTGAGGAAGGTGGGGATGACGTCAAATCAGCACGGCCCTTATGTCCAGGGCTACACACGTGTTACAATGGCCGGTACAGAGGGCAGCTACCTATTGATAGGATGCGAATCTCGAAAGCCGGTCTCAGTTCGGATCGGAGTCTGCAACTCGACTCCGTGAAGCTGGATTCGCTAGTAATCGCGCATCAGCAATGGCGCGGTGAATACGTTCCCGGGCCTTGTACACACCGCCCGTCAAGCCATGGAAGTTGGGGGTACCTGAAGTCCGTAACCGTAAGGAGCGGCCTAGGGTAAAACCAGTGACTGGGGCTAAGTCGTAACAAGGTAGCCGTACCGGAAGGTGCGGCTGGAACACCTCCTTTCTGGAGAAGATTATCCTTTATCTTCCTGGTCTACTTCATTATTATAACTTAAACCACTAATGCTTCGGCAAAAGTGGATACGATTTCGGAATTCCGAAATCAAAAAGTTCTTTGACATATTGGCAATAAAAGTTAGTAAAATTTGATTACTCAAGAAAGTAAAATAAGAGCGCATGGTGAATGCCTTGGCTCTCAGAGGCGACGAAGGACGTGACAAGCTGCGAAAAGCTGCGGGGAGGAGCAAATATCCATTATATCCGCAGGTGTCCGAATGGGGCAACCCACTACGCTGAAGGCGTAGTATTCCGCGTAAGCGGGAAGCAAACCCGGAGAACTGAAACATCTTAGTACCCGGAGGAAAATAAAACAAGTAGTGATTCCCTAAGTAGTGGCGATCGAACGGGGAAGAGCCCAAACCGGTACCGTTTTGGCGGTATCGGGGTTGAAGGACCGCTGACATTATTATCAAAAAGAAATGGAAGATTTCTGGAAAGTTACATCAGAGAGGGTGAAAATCCCGTACATGTATAGTTTGATAATATAAGTGGTATCCTGAGTAGGTCGGGACACGTGAAATCCTGATTGAAACTGCGAGGACCATCTCGCAAGGCTAAATACTTCTGAGAGACCGATAGTGGACCAGTACCGTGAGGGAAAGGTGAAAAGCACCCCGAACAGGGGAGTGAAATAGTACCTGAAACCGTGCGCTTACAACCTGTCGGAGTTCCGCTTAGGCGGAATGACGGCGTGCCTTTTGCATAATGAGCCTACGAGTTACTCCTCACTAGCAAGGTTAAAACTTAAAGAGTTGGAGCCGAAGCGAAAGCGAGTCTGAAATATGGCGTATAGTTAGTGGGGGTAGACGCGAAACTTTGTGATCTATCCTTGGTCAGGCTGAAGTTCCGGTAACACGGGATGGAGGGCCGAACTAGTTGACGTTGAAAAGTCTTTGGATGAACTGAGGATAGGGGTGAAAGGCTAATCAAACTGAGAAATAGCTCGTACTCCCCGAAATGCATTTAGGTGCAGCCTCGGTGAGAGTCTTGCAGAGGTAGAGCTACTGATAAGGCTAGAGGGCTTCACCGCCTATCAACCCTTGACAAACTCCGAATACTGCAAGATGATTCCCGGGAGTGAGCCTGCGGGTGCTAAGGTCCGTGGACAAAAGGGAAAGAACCCAGACCATCAGCTAAGGTCCCAAAATATATGCTAAGTTGAATTAACGAGGTGCGACTGCTTAGACAGCTAGGATGTTGGCTTGGAAGCAGCCATTCATTTAAAGAGTGCGTAACAGCTCACTAGTCGAGCGGTTGTGCGTGGATAATAATCGGGCATAAGCATATTACCGAAGCTATGGACTTCTCCCGCCTCGGCGGGAGGATTGGTAGGGGAGCATTCCAGTCAGCGCAGAAGAAGTATCGTAAGGTATTTTGGAGCGGCTGGAAAAGAAGATGTAGGCATAAGTAACGATAAGACAGGTGAGAAACCTGTCCACCGAAAGACTAAGGTTTCCTGATCAACGCTAATCGGATCAGGGTTAGTCGGGTCCTAAGGGTAAGCCGAACGGCGATCTCGATGGACAACTGGTTAATATTCCAGTACCACCGTGTACTGCGAAGGGAAGACGGAGAAGTGAAAGGTCCGCGTACTGACGGAATAGTACGTTGAAGGGTGTAGTTATATCGCGATGTTAATAGCTTTGCGGTGATGAACCTGAAAGTACCATGAGCCTTCGGGCAAGTGGATAGTGACCCTAAACAGACTTCCAAGAAAATTCCCTAAGCTCCAGGTACATGGTGCCCGTACCTCAAACCGACACAGGTAGTCGAGGAGAGAATCCTAAGGTGCTCGAGTGATCCGTGGCTAAGGAACTAGGCAAATTAGACCTGTAACTTCGGGAAAAAGGTCTCCTGTCAGCAATGACGGGACGCAGATAAATGGCCCAGGCGACTGTTTAGCAAAAACACATGGCTTTGCGAAATCGAAAGATGATGTATAAGGCCTGACACCTGCCCGGTGCTGGAAGGTTAAGAGGGGGGGTTATCTGCCGCAAGGTGGAGAAGCTCTGAATTGAAGCCCCAGTAAACGGCGGCCGTAACTATAACGGTCCTAAGGTAGCGAAATTCCTTGTCGGGTAAGTTCCGACCTGCACGAATGGTGTAACGATCTGGGCACTGTCTCAGCCACGAGCTCGGTGAAATTGTAGCCCCGGTGAAGATGCCGGGTACCCGCAACGGGACGGAAAGACCCCGTGAACCTTTACTATAGCTTAACATTGATTTTGGGTAAGTAATGTGTAGGATAGGTCGGAGACTATGAAGCGGCTTCGCTAGGAGTCGTGGAGTCACCCTTGAAATACGACCCTTTATTTATCTGGAACCTAACCCCCGCTCAAGCGGGGAGACATTGTTTGGTGGGTAGTTTGACTGGGGTGGTCGCCTCCAAAAGAGTAACGGAGGCTCCTCAAGGTGCCCTCAGCACGATTGGTAACCGTGCGAAGAGTGCAATGGCATAAGGGCGCTTGACTGTGAGACATACAAGTCGAACAGGTACGAAAGTAGAGCATAGTGATCCGGTGGTTCCGCATGGAAGGGCCATCGCTCAAAGGATAAAAGGTACTCCGGGGATAACAGGCTGATCGCCGCCAAGAGCTCATATCGACGCGGCGGTTTGGCACCTCGATGTCGGCTCGTCACATCCTGGGGCTGGAGAAGGTCCCAAGGGTTCGGCTGTTCGCCGATTAAAGTGGCACGCGAGCTGGGTTCAGAACGTCGTGAGACAGTTCGGTCCCTATCTGTTGTGGGCGTAGGAGATTTGAGAGAACCTGACACTAGTACGAGAGGACCGTGTTGGACAGACCTCTAGTGTACCTGTTGTGGCGCCAGCTGCATCGCAGGGTAGCTATGTTTGGAAGAGATAAGCACTGAAAGCATCTAAGTACGAAGCTCGTCTCAAGATGAGATCTCCCTTAAGGGTCGTTGAAGACTACGACGTTGATAGGCTGCAGGTGTAAAGACGGTAACGTCAAAGCCGAGCAGTACTAATTACCCGTGAACTTTATGAGTCAGATTTTATTAACTTTTACCGATATGTCATAAGTTATTTAGAAAGACAGAAGACGGAAGACGGAAGTCAGGAAGATAGATTCTTCGGACTTCAGACTTCAGACTTCAGAAGATCTTCAGGTGACTATAGCGACAGGGTTCCACCTCTTCCCATTCCGAACAGAGAAGTTAAGCCTGCCAGCGCCGATGGTACTGCAATTGTGGGAGAGTAGGTCGTCGCCAACTTTAAATTCAGGTCCCGGAGTAATCCGGGACCTTTTTTATTGTCTTAATTTTGAGGTGTTATTCCTTTGAAACCGGAGTTAAGCTTTAGATCCATACTCCATAGAGGAACTTGCACAGAGGAAATCCGGAGAATACACAGGGATCCACAGAGAGATACTAATTGTAAATCTGGGTGTCTCGACATTGTCCAAAATATGAATCCGGTAAATTATATTCAGTGAGGTCGTACAGTTTTGGCGGTACCTGGCTCCTCATTTTTTTTGCTGCTGCTATATGGCTGGGGATTCCCAGCGCTGTAATAGCCATTACAAATTATTTTAACAAATTGATGTATAGAATGATAAGATCCCTCACTTTGTTCGGGATGACATGTTGATTTTTGTGGATGGAGAGAGAGAAGCAGGGGCGTTTCGAACAGAAGTTAACAGGGGAAAGAATATTTTATACGAAACGCCCCTGCTTCCCTCTCCCAATAATTAAAATACCCTGTCATTCCGAATCCGCCACACGGCGGATGAGGAATCTTCTGAATCAGGCAGGGAAATAACGAAGAAAAGAAATAATAATAAGCCACCTTAAAGGCATCTGCTTTGTCTTAATTTTGGGTGTCTTTCGCTCAAAACGAAAAAAAAAGGTGCCTCGCGACACCTTTATATATACTTTAAGTTTCTATTAATAGAACTTATATCTCTTATCTACAATATTTGCTCCCTTGCGCAGAGCCTCATATGCTTCATAGCCCCCTCTCATCTGGAATGTAGCCATCAGCCTGTCGCGCAGCAATTTAAGATCCTGATTTTCATCTGTTGTTACACTGTTCACAGATAGCATATAAACTCCATTGTTGCCTTTTACCGGGCCGGCCACAGTTCCCTGTTTTGCAATCGTGGCTGCAGCTATAAGAGCTGGCTCGGTTCCGACTCCGGGTAATGTATAAGATTTGAAATTTACCTGGGTTGCCTCCTGAACATTAAGGCCCATTGTACCTGCAATGTCATCCAGAGTTTTCCCGG
>CAWGUN010000004.1:0-34997 GCA_963825935.1 uncultured Bacteroidales bacterium
ATGGCTCGGGCCACAGGCCAGCCGACTTACGACGGTATGGGGCTTGCTGACTGGGTTTTTCCCGGTTTTCCGTTTATGGTCGGAATGGCTATACCTTTTTCAATTGGCAAAACGGTTTTCAGAATGGACAGAACACATGTCAGCTATCAGCAGACATATCTGTGACAAGAACTGTAAGTCTGCTTATCATTGGCGTTCTTATGCTGAATTCCGGAAGAGTCAATCCTGAACTGACCGGATTGAGCAGAAATCTCTGGGCTTTGCTTATGTATCTCGCAAGGTTCTTAGGACATCAGGAATGATTATCCGAAAAAGGATACAAATTTCTTCAGGGTCATAGTTCCGCCTTGCCCGAAACATTGCACTTTGCTTCCTGCTTACGAAATTCAGAGTCAGGCCAGCCTGAGAATAACGGCTCTCTGGTAACTCAGTCTGGGGCACTTCGGAATGACTTTGGCTGCAGATAACACTGCTATTTACTTATCTTATTCTGCCGTGTGGAATCAAATCTTCAAATGCTACGTTGCAGTTTCTTTCTGGTACTAAATATGCTGGCGGGATGGCACCTGATAAATCTTCCAGTAATTGTCACTACGCACTTGGAGTTATAATAGATGGAAATGTGCCTTTTATAGTCATTTCCGGCCTTATTGCCGAATATCATAATCAGTAGAAATACCGCCACTGAATCAGGAAAGCGATACCATCTAGGATTCAGAGATTCACTCACATCAGGTTTCATTTTCTACGTAAATGGTTCATTATTTTTCCAAGATAATAGGCAACCCCAAGCTGGGCTATGATATGCTGCGGTATAAGCCTGTTTGTTTTTCATTATAATTATATACTGGCTCGCCGACGTGAAAAAACTGACCGGATGGGCGGCATTTGTGCGGCCAGCCGGAGAGAATTCACTCACAACTTATCTTGCTCCCGTATATTTATATATTATCTGATATGGAGCTCCGGTATACCTTTTTCTTATCTACAAGGAATCATCCATTCCAATGATAGTTATTGCAGGGTCGTTGCTATGGTCACTGCTGATGGTCTGGATGACAGCACTCCTGGTACGATTAAATATCAAGCTTAAGCTCTGAGCATTCCGGCGGTTTTTTTATCGGGCTGTGCTCATCGAGAATGGGAATGATTTTTCATCTGTCCCTCTTTTCTTCTCAGGTTCCGGTCCCATAATGAAATTCAGAGTTCCGCCTTTTAAGAGCTCTTCATGACGGATATAGTTTCTGTCAATCCGCTTACCGTTCAATTTAATATCCTGAACATAAACATTTTTATTATTATTTGAAGGAGCTTCAATAACCAGCTTTTTACCATTTTCAAATTTTAGTATTGTTTTGTTGAATAATGGTGATCCAAAAACATATTGGCTGGTACCGGGTGTAACAGGATAAAAACCAAGAGCTGAAAACACATACCAGGCAGATGTCTGTCCGTTATCCTCATCACCGCAATAACCATCAGGTGTGTAATTGTAAAGTTTATCCAGAACTTCACGGACATGAAACTGTGTCATCCATGGTTCTCCTGCGTAGTTGTAGAGATAGATCATGTGCTGAATTGGCTGATTGCCATGTGCATAGTTTCCCATATTCATTATCTGCATCTCGCGTATTTCATGAATTACAACACCATAATATGAGTAATCAAAGAGAGGCGGAACTTCAAAGACGGAATCAAGTTTTGCAATAAATTGTTCTTTTCCTCCCATCAGGTCAACCAGGCCTGCAATATCCTGAAAAACGCTCCAGGTATAATGCCAGCTGTTGCCTTCAGTGAACGCATCGCCCCATTTGAAAGGACTGAATGGTGACTGAAAAGAGCCATCTTCATTTCGTCCCCGCATTAGTTTCCTGCCCGGATCGAAAACATTCTTATAGTTCATTGCCCGCTTTGAAAAAAGATCAATTTCCTCCTGTGGACGATTGAGTTTTTTTGCAAGATTCGATATACAAAAATCTGCATAAGCATATTCAAGGGTACGTGCTGCATTCTCATTAATTCCTACATTATAAGGTACATACCCAAGTTTATTATAATATTTTGCACCCAGCCGTCCTACTGATGAAACGGGTCCTACACTGTCAGTATTCTTCAGGATTGCCTTGTAAAGTGTTTCAATATCATAGCCACGGATACCTTTCATATAGGAGTCTGTAATCAGCGAAGCGGAATTTGATCCTATCATACAATCACGGTGACCGGGGCTGGCCCATTCCGGAAGCCAGCCACTCTCCTTATAAGTATTTACCAGTCCTTCCATAATTCTGCTGTTCAGTTCCGGAAACATTAAAGTCGTAAATGGGAAAAGAGCCCTGAAAGTATCCCAGAATCCATTATCAGTGAACATATATCCGGGAAGCACTTCGCCGTTATAAGGGCTGTAGTGAACAACTTCATTCTTTTCATTAATCTCATAGAAGCTCCTCGGGAAAAGAATCATTCTGTAAAGGCAGGAATAAAAAGTTCTCTGTTGATCGATTGTGCCGCCTTCAATTTTGATTTTTTCAAGCTGATTGTTCCATGCAGCTTTCCCGGCAGTTTCTATTTCCTCAAAACTCTTCTCCCCGACCTCCCTCTTCAGGTTCAGTTCCGCCTGTTCAGGACTAATGAACGATGAAGCCACTTTTACATTGATTTGTTCACCCCGTCTGGTTTTAAATCCGAGGATCGCTCCAACACGGTCACTTTCTTCGTTTAATCCATTCAGATTCAGAGTATCGCCATGCCAGGTATGCGTGGAATTGAAGTCCCTATCAAAGACTGCTACAAAATAATTATGAAAGTTGCCAGGTACTCCTCCGCGATTGTTCCGGCAATAGCCGATAACCTTTCTTTCGGAAGGAATTATCTGTACCATTGATCCCTTGTTGTATGCATCCAGGAGGATGTAGGATGAATCGGTTTGCGGGAAAGTAAATCTGAATATTGCAGCTCTTTCGGTGGGAGCTACTTCAGCTGTCACATCATAATCAGCAAGATATACACTATAATAATATGGCTTTACAATCTCCGCCTTATGAGAGAACCACGAGGCTCGCTCATCTTCCTTTATTTTAATCTTTCCGGTCAGAGGCATAAGTGAAAATGCAGCATAATCGTTTATCCATGGACTGGGCTGGTGAGTTTGTTTAATACCCATGATCTTATAATCATCATAGGCATAAGCCCAGCCATTACCCATGGGGCGTGTATGGGGAGTCCAGAAATTCATACCCCATGGGAGGGCAATTGCCGGATAAGTATTGCCGTTCGACAATTTGTATTCCGAATCAGTGCCCATTAAAGGATTCACAAGGTCAGCAGGATTGGAACCTGTTTTTGCATTATCTTCATTACAGCCTGAGAGAAGCAGAAAAAATGTCAGGGACAGTACTGTTAATATATTAACAATGAATTTATTAACGATAAAAACCATTTTATCTTAACTATAAAATTTTTAAATCTATCATTCTGTTAAAAATCATTTTTGGTGTCAGCCAGTTCATACATGCAAAATCGCCTCTCCGGCATATTCCTTTTCCATATACCGTACAAGGCCGGCAGGTCAGATCTTCAACTGGTATTCTGATAGCGTTACTGTCAGGCTGCTGCCATGCACCAAAGCCTGTAAGAGGATCTGTTCCCCCCCAGATGGAAATGGTTCTGATTCCGGCGAGCGCAGCCATGTGCATGTTGGATGAGTCCATGGAAATCATGAAATTCAGCCTGCTTATCATGGCAAGCTCCTCATCGAGGTTAAGAGTACCTGTGACAAGTACAGATCCTGGAACCCTGTTTTGAAAAGATACCAGCTGCTTCGTTTCCTCTTTTCCTCCGAACAACCAGAATTTTACTTTAAATTGCTGTGCTATCATTTTAAGAAGACTGATCATGTTTTCTTCGGGCCACACTTTAAGGCTGTGTTTTGCATATGGAGCAATGCCTATGTGAAGCAATCCTGTTTCAGTCATAAGAGCTGAGACTCTTTTTTGAGCTTCATCCGTGGGGATGATCCATGGGCCTTTTTCCGACAAAACAGGGATCCCCGCTTTTGCAAAAACATCATAGTATCTATCCACTGAGTGTCTGAGCTGCACCTTACTTTTACCTGTTATTACCCTCCTTTTTTCTCCTCTTCCTTTATTGATCACTGAAACAGGGACTCCCGACAGCCTGAAAAACCACCTCAATATTTTTGATCTCAGGACATTGTGGAGATCAATGACATAATCGAATTTATTTAGCTTTCTCAGATCTATGAACAGGTTAATTATACCGGATAATCCTTTATGTCTTTTCTTAAAATCCGGGAAAAGAAATTTAAGTCTGTCTATTGAGTAATAGAATGGTGCAAAAGATGAACGTGTCATTATGGTAATATCTGTATCAGGATATTGTTTTCTTAATCCACTGATAACAGGTGTGGTAAGAGCTACATCCCCCATTGCTGATGTTCTGATTACCAGGAGATGCAGTTTAGTATTTTTCATAAGATTTTTCCTCTATAAGTCCCGAAGAGGTCCTGATGTTTATTTCTCTTTTTATCTCAGCCCGTTTGTCATTGTTGAAATAAACTGAACGCGCTGTTGACATAAAATCATCTCCAAATTCTTTAGTCCGTTCAAGGTCACGTATATGATCTTCAATATCCCATAATTTGCTATTCACATCATAAAGTGCCTTATATAATGGATCGGAAACGCTCAATATTGATTCTGCAACTTTTACCAGCTCATCATATTCCTTCTTCAGGTTCCTCAGCTTTGCCTCATCCCTTATGCGTTCAAGCTTAATCTGAATGATAGTAAGCTTATCGATTATTTCGCCATTGGAGACTTCAATTTTCATATTTGCATTTTTGTATATCAAATGTAGCATTTTTTGTTTTTCCGCTGACCCCTCATACCATTATACCGTTTGTATCGTTGCACCGTTGTACCGTCGTACCGCTGTACCGTTGCACCGTTCTAATACGGATCCACATCGATGGCAATTTTTAATCCTCCGGTACCTTTTTCTTTTTCCAGCCTTATTATAGCATCGCTGATCATCTTTTTTGCCTTTGACAGCGGTTTTTCTTTTTCAATTTTAACCAGGATTGTTTTTATATACCATAATTGTATCTGAGATATTATCGGATATTCAGGTCCAAGTACCCGTTTCCCAAAAAAGCTTCTAAGATCATTACCAAAAAGATCTGCATAAGTGTTTAAAGAAGCTCTCTCTTTATGCTTCAGATTAATACGGATCATCCTGCAATAGGGAGGATAATTGAAAGTCATCCGGTCTTCGGCCTGAGTTTTATACATGCTAAGGTAATCATGCCTTAGGACCATTCTGATAATTTTATTTTCAGGATCAGAGGTCTGAATAATGACTTTCCCCTGTTTCTGTCTTCTGCCTGCTCTCCCGCTAACCTGTTCCATAAGCTGAAAGCTTCTTTCGTGAGCCCTGAAATCGGGGTAATTCAGGAGATTATCTGCATTAAGGATCCCAACAACAGTAAGATTTTCAAAATCAAGTCCTTTAGAGATCATCTGGGTGCCAATCAGGATATCCAGGCGATGTTCTTCAAAATCCTTTATTATTTTATTGAACGAGTTTTTACCTCTGGTTGAGTCCTGGTCCATTCGTCCTACACGTGCAGCCGGAAATACAATTTTTATTTCATCTTCGATCTTTTCAGTTCCGAATCCCCTTGTAACCAATCCGGACGAGCCGCAGTTACCGCATTTTGACGGCATCCCGGTGGTATATCCGCAGTAATGACAAACGAGCCTGTTTATAGCTTTATGATAAGTCAGATTGACGGCGCACTGAATACAGACTGGTATCCACCCACATTCAGAACACTCAATATATGGTGAAAATCCCCTTCTGTTCTGAAAAAGGATTACCTGTTCATCCTTGCCCAGGGCTTCATCCACAGTATTCAGCAATTGCGGTGTGAAATGCGAAACCATAAGTTTCTTTCTGTACGCTTCGCGGGTGTTGGCAATAATAATTTCAGGCAACTTTATTAAACCAAATCTTTCTGTAATCTCTGCAAGGCCATATTTACCATTTAATGCGTTATAGTAACTTTCTATTGAAGGAGATGCTGAACCCAGAATTGTTTTAGCCTTATGAAATCCGGCAAGCATGATAGCAGTATCGCGGGCATGGTACCTGGGAGACGGATCGTGCTGTTTGTATGAACCGTCGTGCTCTTCGTCGATTATTACAAGTCCAAGGTCGCTGAAGGGGAGAAAAAGTGATGATCTGACGCCAAGTATAAGCCTGTAGCCTGTATTCAGGTTTCCATCGGCAACCCGTCTCCAAATCTCAACTTTTTCCTGATCATTAAAACGAGAATGATATACTCCAGTGACAGAACCAAAATGCTTCTGGAGCCGGAGGATTATCTGGGTTGTCAGAGCAATTTCAGGAAGCAAATAAAGAACCTGCTTCCCAAGTTTGAGCTGTTCTTCTATCAGGTGAATATAAATTTCAGTTTTGCCGCTGGATGTTATACCATGAAGCAGTACTACATCTTTCCGTCTGAATAGATCTTTTATCAGATTGAATGCATTTAACTGACTATCACTTAATTTGTTAATTGGTTCATTTCTTTTCCCAAAATCTTTCAGCCGGCCTACCTCCACAGACAGAGAAGATAATATCCCCTTTTTTTCAAGGACCTCAAAAACAGCATGCGTCGAATGAGATTCTTTAAGAAGGTGCGATTTAGCGAGCAGTTTAATTTCTGAATCCGGTGTATACCCGGCCAGGTGAAGATAGGATGTAAGAATTTCTGCCTGCCTTGGAGCTTTCTTAAGATTATCAAGAATTTCATTTAATTCTTCATCAGAGAATTTTTTAGCCAATCTGATAAAAGTCTCTTCCCTTGGCCGGTATTTTTCTGTCACCGGCAAGGATGTCTCCCCTTCCGGGAAAAGAGCTGAAGGAACTGCTGCCTTCATTACTTCTCCTTCTGAGCACATATAATAATCTGACATCCAATCCCATAACTTTAATTGTATATCATTAACCACCCTTACAGGCTCAGTTACGCTAATTACAGGTCGTATATTTTTGCTGCCAGGAGTTTCGTTATGGATGCTCCAGACTATTCCGGAATAAAGTTTTTTACTGCCAAGCTGAACGAGCACTCTTACGCCAGGCTTAACAATTTCCGTAAGATGACCGGGAATACTGTAAGTGAATCGTGTTCCAACTGTTATTGGCAATATTATATCTGCGAAACTGTAAACCATGCAGGGAAAGTTAAATGCAAAGTAAGAATAAATAAGGAGAAATTCAGCCTCCGCTCAGGATGGTGCGGAAGGCGAGGGAAAAGTTAATTCGCCTTTATAAATGACGACATCACAGTAAGCAGGTGATCCTTTCTTATAGGTTTGATAAGGCAGGCATCACATCCGGCCTCAAGGATAATATCTTTATCATCTTCAAAAATAAAGGCTGTCTGGGCGATAATAGGAAGCTCCTTCCTGATTTCCCTAATCAGTTTTGTTGCTTCAATCCCGTTCATTTCCGGCATTTGCATATCAAGGAGAACGACATCTATATCAGGCGTATTCTTTATTATTTCAATAGCTTCAAAACCAGAACGGGCAGTAAGCACCTGCACACCCGTATCCAAAAGTATCCTGTTAAGATAAATAAGGACATCTTTATTGTCGTCGACGAGAAGACATTTTCTATCGCTCCAGTTAATCGGACCGGTAAGCTGATCTTTAAGGATGCTTTTTAATTTTCCTTTTGTGCTTCCGGCAGGCCGGTAAGGGATAGAAAAGCTGAATTCCGATCCTACTCCTTTTTCTGACTGTACATCAATCTTCCCTCCCATTCTTTCTACAACTTCTTTTGCCAGAGTCAGTCCGATGCCAAGGCCTTCAAATGGACGATGATGTCCATCAATCTCCTGACGGAATTCTTCAAAAATCCTGCCGAGGTTTTCCTTATTTATACCTATCCCGGTATCCTTAATTTTAAACTGCAGGTTTTCGTTTTCCCTGTAGTATGAGAATTCAATTGTTCCGTCAAGAGTGAATTTAATCGCATTATCCATCAAATGGCTCAACACTCTTTTTAACCATACCTTATCAGTAAAGATCAGGTCAACGCTGTCCTCAAACTGGTCCTTCACATTCAGGATTATCGGCTTCTCATTCCGTTTGATCATCTGTCGGGCTTCTTCGATAACCTCGTTAACAATTGAGTTTACTGATGATTCTTCATATGTAATTTCAATCTGAGAACTTTCAAGTCGGGAAAGATCTATAATATCTCCTATAATCTGCAGAAGCTTTTCGCTGTTATGGTTAATATGCTCGATATATTCCTCTTTCACCTCCTGAGTCAGGCCGTTTGAAAGGAGCAGGTTTGAGAAACCTACCACACTGTTAAGGGGAGTTCGTATCTCATGGCTGATATTTGCCAGGAAGCTTGATTTAAGTCTGTTGCTGGTTTCAGCTTCTAAATTTGCTTTTATGAGCTCTTCATGCACCTGCTTCAGCTTTGTAATGTCCCTTGAGATTGTGAGTGCTCCAAGGATTTCTCCATCCTCATTCTTTACGGTGACAGATCTCGTCGACAGATTTACATAATGCCCATCTTTATGACGGAGCCTTAGTTCACTTTCATGGAAGCCTTCATTTTTCAGTGCTTCCAGTCTGTTCACCGGATATCCATGATCATCAGGATGAATAAAAAATGACGGATCTGTTGAAAGGTACGATTCCCTGTCATAACCAATCAGTGAATAAAAAGCTGCATTGGCATATTTCAGGTTCCATTCACTGTCATAAAAAGAAATTCCGTCGTCGGCAGAATTTATCAGTATCCTGTAGAATTTATCCGATTCATAATGTTCCCTGGTAATGAGGTCTTTCTGGATTGCCAGTTCCTGATTTGTCTTCTGAAGGTTGTTGTTAATCTCTTCAATCTGCCTGTTTCTCTCTGTCAGTTTCCTGTTTACTTTCCTTAGTTTTGCGGAAAGGATTATAATAAGCGTACAAATTATTACCAGCGCACCAAGGATTGTAAGCAAAAGTTGCAGGAAACCTGTTGAAAGGACAAATGTAGAGCTCAAAGGAGGTATATGTCCGGAAGGCAATAGTGTGTCGGCTCCAAATGAGAGAGTTGAAAAAGAAAGCAACAGAATCAAATGAATAATGAATGGTATATATCTGCCGGATATATTTATTTTACAACTCCGTCCGCCACTTATCATGAATTAAACTAAATTGGTATTATGCCCCCCGATTATCGAAAACAGTTTACGGCTCAAATATATATATTCATAAGATTATTTTTTCTGATTTTTTATACAAAATTTGTTAAATTGCAAACAGATAATCAGTTAACCAATTCCCGATACAGATGGAAAGGAATAAATCTTTTTCAGGTGAAAGAAAATACAGTAATGAAGAAATAACTGTTTATTGGAAACCTGTTGCCTGTATTCATGCTTCTTACTGTTACAGAGAACTTATTGAGGTTTTTGATCCCAGCCGACGACCATGGGTCGACATGAAAGCAGCTTCCACCGATAAGATAATTGAAACGGTGAATATGTGTCCGACAGAAGCGCTTACCTGGAAATGGAATGATGATGAGAAGAATAAGAATATCGGTGCTGATCAGTTGAACCATGTTATATTCAGAAGACCTGAATTAATGAAGCAGGAAAATTCCACGGTTGAAGGGATCCCTGTTTCGGTTAAAATAATGGATGATGGTCCGATTGTTATAAAAGGAAACTTTACTCTTGCATACAGCGGGTATAAGAAAGACATACAAGAAGGCCTTGTCTCTATCTGCCGCTGTGGCTCAAGTGATCACCAGCCTTTTTGTGACGGCCAGCACAGGAAAAATGGATTTATCGGATAAATTTTAGAAAATGGAAGAGAAAAAAGAAAACAAACCCCAGGCATTAATAGAGGTTATTGAATCCGGTCCGCTTAAAATCACCGGTAATTTCATTATAAAGGATTTAAAAAGAGATACTGAGATCGCACCCGGGGAGATCAGATTATGCAGGTGTGGCAAGACGGCCAATAAGCCCTTTTGTGATGACTCACATTTAACAAAGTAAGCTAACGTGCCACAACGTGAAAGCAACCCTGGTTTATTTCATAGGTTACCCAGCACTTTTTTTCTTCCCTTAACCGCCAGATTACTTCAGCAAGTGCCTCCTTCAAATAATACTTGTCACAATCAGTGACAAACCATTTTTTTGCTATAAATCTTACATAGCTGATATCGAATGCATTACCGTGAATGTGAGGAGAATTATCAGATACATTAGAATTTGATTTTCTTAGTTTTCCAAGAATTTCGGTTGTCCTGGTCATTGAGGTGATCTTAAAATCAGATCCTCTGAGCCTTGTCCCCGAGATTTTCTTTCTGAAACGCTTTCCAATTTCATTTATAAGTGCTTTCCCTTCCTTAGTCAGATAAGGGTAACTGTACGAAAGATCCTCAATAACATAACCCCGGCCATTCCTGATCCTGAAGACCTCTCTCCCTGCAGCTTTCTTTAAGAGCTCTCTTTTATTGCTGCATTCCTCAATCCCTGAAGCATTTGATCTTACAATATAATCAGGAAGCATATCCCTGAGCTTTCTGCTGAAAATAGCCTGCCTGTAAGAGATACAGCCCTTGCCTATAGTTTTATTTATGTAATAGCGAAAACCCTGATTCTTATCTTTCGGACTGATTCCTGAGATAACAGAGAAAATAATGAAGATCCCGACGAATGAAATAACTACATATCCTAAGGGCTTTACCTTTATTCTTTTAGACACCCAGCACCTCCCTTACCTTCTCAGCAGCCTCCCTGAATGAAACGGCAGAAAATACTTTCAATCCGGAATTATCAATTATTACTTTTGCTTCCCCGGCATTTGTGCCCTGAAGTCTTATAATCACAGGAACTTTTATTTCCCCGACAGAATTAAAAGCTTCAACAATACCATTTGCAACCCTGTCGCATCTTACAATTCCGCCAAAAATATTAATCAGGATAGCCTTCACTGCAGGATCTTTCAGAATAATCCTGAAACCAGCCTCAACAGTCTTGGCATTGGCTCCACCACCCACATCAAGAAAGTTTGCAGGCGAGCCCCCTGACAGCTTTATAATGTCCATTGTGGCCATTGCCAGTCCGGCACCGTTAACCATACATCCCACATTCCCGTCAAGCTTGACAAAATTCAGATTATAATTTCCAGCTTCAACTTCCACGGGATCCTCCTCGTTCCTGTCGCGCATTTCTGCAAGATCAGGATGCCTGAAGAGTGCGTTATCGTCAAGTACTATTTTGCAATCGACAGCCAGTATCCTGTTATCGCTGGTTTTAAGAACCGGATTAATCTCAAGCAGCTGGGCATCACATCCTGTGAAGGTTTCATAGATCCCGGCAAGAAATTTCTGCATATTTTTAAATGCAGTACCTGAAAGACCTAAGTTAAATGCAATATTCCGGCATTGAAATGGCTGCAGTCCCGCGCCAGGGTTGATCTCTTCAGTAAAAATGCGGTCTGCTGTTTTTTCAGCGACCTCTTCAATCGACATCCCGCCCTCAGGTGAATACATTATTGTATACCGTCCATTGTTCCTGTTCAGTAATATGCTGATATAGAATTCTTTAATATCAGATTCTCCTTTGTAATAAACATCCTGGGCTATAAGGACCCTGTTTACTCTTTTACCTTCAGGGCCTGTTTGTGGTGTAACCAGCTTCATTCCAATCATCTTTGATGTTATAATCCCTGCTTCCTCTATTGATTTTGCCAGTTTTACTCCTCCTCCTTTTCCCCTGCCTCCGGCATGGATCTGTGCTTTTACAACAAAATATTCTGATCCGAATTTTTCCCTGAGCTGACCGGCTGCCATTACGGCATGATCAGGGGTTTCTGCTACAAATCCTTCCTGGATTTCAACATTATAGGCACGCAGCAATGACTTTCCCTGAAATTCGTGAATATTCATTTTGCCATCTTTTAAGTTTAAATAAGGGCCTTCCGGGTATGGAATTCTATGAATACAAAATAAAAATAATAAACGGATTTTTTAGTTATTTTCGCACAAAAAGAATGCGTAAGCTTAAAAACAAGGAACTTGGGAGAAAGACCCTGAAGCAATTCCGTGAATCTGAGAAGTCACCATTTGTCATTGTGCTGGACAATATCAGAAGTCATAGCAATGTAGGTTCTGTTTTCAGGACTGCTGATGCATTCCTTACCAGAAGTATTTACCTGTGCGGAATCACTGCGAAACCTCCTCACAGGGAGATTCAGAAGACCGCCCTGGGAGCTACTGAATCGGTAGAATGGAAATATTTCAAAGAGACTGCTGAGGCTATTAAAGAGCTTAAATCAGAAGGGTACAAAATAGTTGGAATAGAGCAGGCAGAGGGATCAACGGATCTGAGTGATTTTGTTGTGAACTCAGATACCCGATATGCCCTGGTCTTCGGACATGAGGTTAATGGAGTTGATCAGAAAGTGCTTGATGAATGCGATTATGTTGTTGAAATTCCGCAATTCGGCATTAAGCATTCGTTTAATATTGCAGTCAGTGCGGGTATTGTATTGTGGGAGCTGAATAAAAAAAGTAGGGATGTTGCATGCAACATCCCTACACATATTTTAATTTTCTTATTACTGAACCGCGGCTTTGAAAGTATCGTCATTCCAGTATTTAGCAAGCTCAAGGTCTGTCTTTGCATAAGCTTTCCAGTCAGCATTGAATCCGACAGCTTCGCGAAGTCCGTTAAGCATATAATCTCTGTTGTCGAGGCGGGCGCCTACAATAGCTTTCAGATATGATGGTTTTCCGCATTTGCACAAATCTTTCATACTGTCGAGGGTAGCTTTAGCTTTATTTACATCGCCTTTAAGTAGCTGTGCAAGAGCAAGGTTGAAACAAGGTTCTGTTCCGAACAGGTTCACTGCCTTGTCGTATTCGCCTTTAGTAATTGCAATAACACCAAGTCCCCATTTTGATTCGGCTGTTGCTGCTGTCATTGAATTGAAATATTCTTCAGCTTTTACCAGGTCGCCTTTTACGAGGGAGCAGAAGCCGAGGTTATTCTTAACGACATCATTATTCTCGATAGCTTTTGCAACTTCGAATGCAGTAGTTGCCTCAGCGGTTTTGCCTAGTGCCATTAACGAGTAACCTACGTTGTTTGCAGCACGGAAATCTTTTGGATATGCTTCAAGGGCAGCCTGATAGAATTTCAACTGTTCGTTAGCATCTTTTGTCAGGGTTGCTGCGTAAAGCATTTCTTCAAGGCTCAGCACTTTCGGATCTGATTTAGCCTGCGCAAGAATCTGCTCATCGCTACGGCCTATCTTATCAACGCTGATAAGCATTTTTGACCTTCTGAGTCTTGGAAGGATGTCAGTTTTAAGTGATTCAAAAGCGGCTGACATATTCTTGATTTCCTTCTCGCGAACATCAGGATCGGAGTACATTGAAAGAACACGGAGGATGAGGTCTTTATCCTGCAGGGTTGATTTTTCAACTTCAGATTTAAAGCCATCCCAGTCTTCAGCTGTGGTCTTTTCGTCAAAGAAACCAGCAGCTTTTGCAGCTTCTACTTTATCAAATTCCTTCTTAATGAATTTATCAGCAGTTGTACCCCTCTTCTCTGAGAGTTTTTCGTTCAGGGCAAAAGTACCATCCGGAGAAGCATAAGAGCTGACAGAAGCTGTTTTAAACTGACGGTTTGGATCAGCAGCAACATTCTTGATATAATCTTTTAACAGAACGATATCTTCAGCTTTAAGTTCAGCCGGACGGATATCATATTTGTTAATTACATAGTAAATAGCAGCTAACTGGTTTTCAGGAGTTATTCTGACGAAATTATCCTTCAGCATAATTGCTCTTGCATGCTTTTCAACCAGGGTTGATGTTGCTATAACGCCGTCGGCAAGTTTGACAGGATCAAAATCGAGGCTTTTTGTTCCTCTTACTGCCCTGACTTTCAACATCAGTTCTGAAACCTTCATAGCATCTTTATAAGGTACTGCCGCGGTATAGGTAAAATTACCTCCCGTGTAGGTAATGACAGTGTTATTAGCCTGAACACTTTCACCCTGAAGAACCTGAACTTTTTCAAAAGGTGTTTCGCCACCGGTATAGGTAAGAACAGGTGTAGCAGTAAGTGTGGTTTTCTTGTCGAAATACTTTTCCGGGAACTGACCCTTGATTGTAACGTTTACAAGACCTGCATGGGTTTCAAGCACTTTGGGGGTAACCTCATACTTTATTAAGCCTGAATTTTTCTTCATCTTATTCAAACCACTGCAGCTTGACATAACCACTGCGGCCAGGATAAGGATAAAATAGCTACTGAATTTTTTCATAGTAAAAAAAGTTATTTGTTTATGATCTGTTTATTGCACTTATATTGAACAATATACTAATTTATTGCAAATTTATAAAAAATAGTCGGATTTTAAGCAAATTAAATAAAATAATATAACTGCAATTAATGGTCGGTAACATTTTTATAATTTGTAGTCACACAAGCTATTAACGATCGGTTACATAAATGTTCCCTGTTATTTTACCTGATTTACTCTTAATAAAACTTCTCCGGATAATTACAAAATCACCATATTCATACCTGCCGGGTAATCATCAAAAAATATGGTATCTACAATCTTCCTGTAGTAACTTTCGTTAGCAACAAAATCAAAGTTATTAATATCAAGTACGAGATATTTGTTTTCAGGATTTTGTTTAAAAAAAGTAAAATAACTATCCTGAATTTTTTGCAAATATTCCCTGGTTATGGATTTTTCATAGTTTCTGCCCCTTTTTTCGATATTCTGCATTAACCTGTCAGGATTAATATGAAGATATACAAATATATCAGGCTTTGGCAATGAACCGTAAATTATATAAAATATCTGCCTGTAAAGGGTATATTCATCACCATTCAGCGTTGATGAAGCGAAAACCAGTGATTTCATAAAGTAATAATCAGCCACAGTGAATGCCTTGAACAGATCCTGTGGCACAAGCTCTTCCTTAAGCTGTTTATACCGGCTGGCAAGGAACGACAGTTCCAGCGGAAAAGAGTATTTTTCAGGGTCACCATAAAACTTTGGAAGAAAAGGATTATCTGCAAAATGTTCCAGGATCAGCCGGGCATTATAATCCTCTGAAATCCTGGTCGCAAGAGTTGTTTTACCTGCACCGATATTCCCTTCAATGACAACATAATTATACCTGATCTTCATTCTTTGAATTAATTGCCGGTTCAATTAATCAAAATTAGAAATTGAAAAGCATATTAACAAAAATAGTAAGGGCGTTGCATGCAACGTCCCAACAACAAAAAAAGATATTCTACTTATTCTGATCTTCAGGTTTTCTGTTATCCTGCTGGTGTTCCTCCTTTGGCGGACGCGGTAATAAAACTTTCCTGGAAAGCTTAAGCTTTCCGGTTTTGGGATCAATATCAATCAGTTTGACCTCAATCTCATCACCTACCTTGAGAACCTCATCTACTGTTTTGATTTTTTTCCAGTCAATCTCAGAAATATGAAGAAGACCATCTTTATTAGGCAATATCTCAACGAAAGCACCAAACTGGACAATGGTTTTTACTTTTCCTTTGTAAACCTGTCCCACTTCCGGAACCGTTACTATCTTTTTAATCCATTCTACTGCAGCAGTAATTACTTCCTTGTTTTCTCCGAAGACATTTACATCGCCACGACCATCTTTTTCTTCAACAATAATTGTGGCACCGGTAGTGCGTTGTATTTCCTGGATCACTTTTCCTCCGGGACCAATAAGTGCGCCGATCATATCTTTAGGAATAGAAAGCATTTCGATCCTCGGGGCATGTGGTTTCAGCTCTGGTCGCGGTTCTGAAATAGTTTCGTTCATTATATCAAGGATATGCATTCTTCCGGCTTTTGCCTGTTCGAGGGCTTTGGCCATAATCTCGAAGGAGAGTCCTTCAACTTTAATATCCATCTGGGTGGCTGTAATACCATCTCGTGTACCCGTAACTTTAAAATCCATATCTCCAAGATGATCTTCATCACCCAGAATATCAGAAAGAATAGCATATTTCTTTGTATCCTTGTCTGTTATCAACCCCATCGCAATACCTGAAACCGGTTTCCGGAGTTTTATACCTGCATCCATCAGTGCAAGAGTTCCGGCACAGACTGTTGCCATTGAGGAAGAACCATTCGATTCAAGAATATCCGAAACAATTCTTATTGCATATGGATTTTCCTCATCAGGGGGCATCATATTTTTAAGAGCCCTGTGAGCAAGATTTCCATGACCTATTTCTCTTCTGCTTATTCCGCGGGGAGTTTTTGCCTCACCTGTTGCAAATGGCGGAAAATTATAATGCAGGGTGAATTTCTCAGAACCCTTGTTCAGTACATCATCAATAATTTTCTCATCAAGCTTTGTTCCGAGGGTGACAGTTGTAAGTGATTGAGTTTCACCCCTGGTAAATAAAGCGGAACCATGAGTTGCAGGAAGCGGATCTATTTCGCAAACTATAGGACGGATTTCATCCGGCTTCCTTCCGTCGAGACGTGTCTGCTCGTCAAGCACCAGCCGTCTTGCAGCTTCTTTAAGGACATCGTGATAATACTTTCTGGCAAGAGCTTCATCTACCTCATCCTCTTCAGTATACTGTGAAAGGAATTCTATAATAACTGCTTCGAAAGCATCCAGCCTTTTGTGCTTGTCGGCAGTCGAAGTTTTTGCAGCATTATAGCATTTGTCATAGGTCTCATTCCATACTTTTTTCCTGAGATCTTCATCATTTACCTCATGGCTGTACTCACGTTTGACAGTAGTCCCTGATTCTTCTGCAAATTCCATTTGTGCCTTGCAATGAATTTTTATCGCCTCATGAGCTATACTGAGCGCTTCAAGCATTTCAGATTCTGAGACCTCTTTCATTTCCCCTTCAACCATAAGAATATTATCATAGGTTGCGCCTACTATCAGGTCAATGTCAGCTTCTTTCAGTTGAGTTGCAGTCGGGTTAATAATAAATTTATTATTTACCCTGGCAACCCTTACTTCCGACATTGGTCCGTTAAAAGGAACATCTGAAAGTGAAAGGGCAGCCGATGCAGCAAGACCTGCAAGTGCATCGGGAACAATATCCATATCGGCTGAAATTAGACTGACTGTCACAAACGTTTCAGCATGAAAATCATCAGGGAAGAGAGGACGTAAAGCCCTGTCCACCATTCGTGATATAAGTATTTCATAATCCGAAGGCCTGGCTTCTCTTTTAAGAAATCCGCCAGGTATACGGCCTGATGATGCATATTTTTCTTTATATTCTACCGAAAGTGGCATGAAGTCTGTATCTTCTTTTGCCTCTTTTGCTGCAACAACCGTTGCCAGCAGCATTGTCTTTCCCATTTTTAGAAGGACAGCTCCGTCAGCCTGTCTGGCGAGTCTTCCTGTTTCCAGTACTATTTGTCTCCCGTCGCCGAGGTCAATAGTTTTCTCTTTAATTTTAAACATTTTATTTTTATGATTTGTGATTGCCGAAATTACAAGAAAAAATAATAGTATGAAAAAAGGCAATTTTGAATTGCCTTTTTGCTCTACTTACGTAATTTCAACGCTTTTATGATTTCGCGATACCGCTCGATATCTTTAACTCTCAGGTAGTCAAGAAGCCTTCTCCTTTTCCCTACAAGCTTAATAAGAGCCTGCTGGGTACTGAAATCTTTTTTATTCTTTTTAAGGTGTTCAGTGAGATGATTAATCCTGTACGAGAAGAGTGCAATCTGGCCTTCAGCTGTACCTGTATCAATCTCTGACGTTCCGAATGTTTTGAAAAACTCCTGCTTTTTTTCTGTTGTTAAATACATGTCTCTAATTAAAATATTGTTCATCCACAAATAAATCGAGTCTCCAATTTTGGAACGCAAAAATAAGGCTTTTTTATGTAAATTATCAAACAATTGAGAAAAAATTTAAAATTATTCTTTACTATCTGTCTTTTGAGAAACGAATTTTGTCCTCTGAAAATTGTTTCTATTTGTATATAAAGACGTAAAAGATATGCCTGACGTTGCGTCAGGTCACATAATTATTCTGCTGTTAATCAAACAAATTCATATTTTAATCAAAATAGACTTTATATGTTTGCTCTGGAATCAAAAACATCACACCAGCCCCTTTCCAGGGGGAAGTTTTTCTGCCACTCACTGATTTTACCTCTCCTCTTCTTTCATCTACCCTTATACACATTTTTTATTTAATTGAAATATAGGCCGATAAAGCCAAAAAGAAATATACTTAATTATTCCTTCCATTGGAGCTTTACTCCTCAATCAGCATTATTAGGACAATGTCATCATATAATTTTACTGACAACTTCAATAGATTCTTTGATTTCCTATAATCCAGTTTAAGGTGATCTATTGTTGTGGAAGAAGATTCCTCACTACGTTCGGAATGAATCCGCCGACTGGTGGATGAATGAGGAATCTCCTCATGATATTGAGAATACTTTTTTAATAATTGTTAAAGATGTGTATAAGGGGTAGCTTCTTTCATGTTTTGTGCGAAAGTCACCCAAAATTAATATAGACAGACAAGACAATAAACTTCTCATGATTGACATTAATAAATTTACTTACAGGTCTTGAATAATCCAGTATGTGATAATTCTTTCCAATCTTTATTAAACTGATTAATTAGTGCCAGTTTTTTTCCCCTGGAAAACCCTTTAATCTGTTTTTCCCTATCTATTGCTGAATCAATTGAATCAAACCTTTCAAAATAAATCAGTTTATCAACATTATATTTCTGTGTAAATCCCTTTATTTTCTTTTGTTTATGTTCATAACACCTTCTCTCTAAGTCATTAGTAACTCCGGTATAAAGAACATTATGATGTGTATTTGTCAGGATATAAACATAATATACCTGGGTTCTCATTTAACTAACAGATTATTAATGACATCTATTATGAAGACCAAATTACAAAAAATCAGGAGATTCCTCGCTGGCTCTCGGAATGACGTGGCGAGATTGTGAGGTATAGGGGGAAAGAAGTGGCGATTCGCCTGACCGAAAATTTCAGATTAATATTTCTGAAACTAACTCTTTCGATATTTTTCAGCGAATCGCCACTTCTTTCCCCACCCCCTGTAAAATAATAAATTGTCATTCCGAGCGTTAGCGAGGAATCCCCGGCACTCTTGAACATTCACCTTCAGTTATTCAGTCAGACAATCACAAATCAGGTGCCTTCTCCCGCTTAGACCTCACCGAAGGTAATCTACCGGATTCATGGTATGGACAATGGAGAGACACCCATAATTTCTTTAAATAAATCTCTTATTTGCTACTTATCAAACAGTTATGTTTTTATAGGGCTAAAAACCTCTCAAAACAGGAAAATACTTTTTTAACAATTGTTAAAGATGTGTACAAGGGGTAGCTTCTTTCATGGCTCGAGGATCAGATCATCATGATTCTTAAGAGTCTTACCTGAACTGATTAGTCTGCTACCTATCCGGCAATCAAGACATTTTCTTTTTTTACAATAATTGTTCCGCAATTGTATCAGCGCCTGGGTATAAAAAGCAGATTCCGGATTTATTCCGGAGAAACGCCATTCTTCTATTATTGAATTTTCCTCCGGGCCTATATTCTCAAGAAAGGATATTGCCTTTTCACATATCTCCTGAGAATCCCTGCTTTTTCCAAAAACAAAAATAGCAGGTATCACTGCATTTATAAGAAATATATCAGTTGCCTGCGATCCGGTACTTTTAGAATACTTTCGGCTTTTTTTGCCGAATACAAAATGTTCATCCCAGTAAGCAGAAGCTGTGACTTCAAAAATATCCCTGAGCTGTCCGATATCATCAGCTTCCAGGGCTCTTGAGAATAATCCACCTGTTTCAGTCAGCATTGAGGCAAGTTGTGAAATCCTTAATGTCGGAAAATTAGCCGGTCTCAGTCTTGCAAATTTCCATAGCCACCCATGTATCGGCTGAAGTGTATATTTGGCTGAAAGGATTTTATACTCCTTTAAAAGATCTCTGTAATATTTATCATTTAATGCTTCTCTGAAAAGCCCGTCTTCAAGCATCCCGGCAGTGCCGAACAGCATGGCTTCAATCTGAAAAAGGTTGTCGGCATGTTTGCATATTATCCTGAATGGTAATGCATTAGCCAGCATTTCAAAAGGTTCAGTGTTCACCCTGAAACCAAAATACCGCGACAACAACCTGTAAAATGTTTCTTCCCAGTCATTCCCGGTTTCTGAAAGTATCTTCAGGATCTGTTCCGACTTTTCCTGTAATCTTTCAATTACCAGTACACTTAGCCATTGCCTTATCAGGATACTATCAATTCCATTTATTTCAGTCTGGCAGGCAATTACAAATGGATTGTTTACCAGATTAATATACTTTTCATAGAGTTGATTATCAAATGTAAGTTCTGCAGTAAGTACTTCTGAACCGTTGCTGTTAAAGACTTTCTTATCGTTCTCAAAGACAACGTGAAGAATAACATTATCAAAAGCGGGATCCAGGTTATGTCCATGATTATCAAAGTGTGAAGCTCTGATATGGATCTCGACATTCCCGGCCCACTCGGTTCCGGCGATATTCAGCCTGGCATTGAAAAAATCAGGTCCGGAATCACGATTATATGCACCCGGATTAATGACAATGATCTTATTCCCTTCATTATCAATTAATTTATCAGAATCATAAAGACTGTATTTCCACAGGTAATGGAGAAATTCCTCTTTCATTTTAGCACGAATTAAATTAATAGCGAGGATATAAAGATATGAAAAAAGGTACAATGGTGCAATGGTGCAATGGTGCAATGGTGCAAAGGTGTAAAGGTGTAAAGGTGCAATGGCTCTTCTGCAAGACTGCAAGATCACAAAATTTGTAAATCAGATCAGGCTCCTCTCCTTTAGGTATTTCCCCATCTCCTGCTGCAATTCACTTGCTTTTTCGGCTGCGGTTTTATCGAATTTTTCGGAATTATCAGCAAAGATGATGCCTCTAGATGAATTAACCAGAAGTCCGCATGTACTTGTCATTCCGTATTTTGCAACTTCCCCGAGGTTGCCGCCCTGTGCTCCGACACCCGGAATAAGCAGAAAATGATCCGGAACGATCTGTCGGATATCTTTAAGCATTTCCGCCCGCGTGGCACCAACGACATACATTGTATTGTCTATTGTTCCCCATTTTTTCGAAACAGAAAGGACTCTTTCAAATAATTTGATCCCATCCTCATCGTGATACTGAAAATCATCTGCTCCTTTATTTGAAGTCAGCGCCAGGAGAACAATCCATTTATCTTTGTATGAAAGAAAAGGGGCTACTGAGTCCTCTCCCATATAAGGAGCAACAGTTACTGCATCGAAAGGCATATTTTCAAGAAAAGCCTTTGCATACATTTTTGATGTATTTCCGATATCGCCCCTCTTGGCATCAGCAATGACAAATATATCGGGATATTTCTTTTTAATGTATTTTACTGTCGCTTCAAGGGTCAGCCATCCTTCATAACCCGATGACTCATAAAAAGCTACGTTTGGCTTATACGCAACAGCAAAATTATGTGTGGCATCGATTATCCTTTTATTGAACTCGAGAACAGGATCTTTAAATTTCTTTAAGAATGAAGGTATCTTATCCATCTCAGAATCGAGTCCGACACAAAGGAAGGATCTTTTCTGTACTATGTTACTGAATAATTGTAAATGGTTCATAGTCAGAATTTTTAGATATTACTTTCTTTAAGTCTTTCGGCATTTTCAGCCATCTGAAGCTTATCTATAATCTCCTGTATATTACCATCAAGTATCGAAGGCAGGTTGTATATGGTAAGGTTTATCCGGTGATCAGTCATCCTGCCCTGGGGATAATTGTAGGTGCGAATCTTTGCCGACCTGTCACCTGTGGAGACCATTGTTTTTCGCTTATGAGAAACTTCATCGAGATACTTCTGGTATTCAAGGTTATAGAGCCGGGTCCTTAGTTCAGCAAGTGCTTTATCATAGTTTTTAAGCTGCGATTTTTCATCCTGGCAGGTCACAACAATGCCTGTGGGAACATGAGTAAGCCGGATCGCCGAATAGGTGGTATTAACCGATTGTCCTCCGGGACCAGATGAGCAATAAGTATCTTTACGTATATCCTCATTCTTAATCACCACATCAAATTCATCGGCTTCAGGAAGTACAACGACTGACGCAGCAGATGTATGAATACGTCCCTGTGTTTCGGTCTGGGGCACACGCTGCACCCTGTGAACACCCGACTCATATTTCATTATACCATACACACCTTCGCCTGAAACGCTGAATACGACTTCCTTATAACCACCTGCAGTTCCCTCAGAATACCTGTTGATTTCTGCTTTCCATCCTTTCTGCTCAAAAAATTTTGTGTACATACGGAAGAGGTCGCCTGCAAATATGCTTGCCTCATCACCGCCTGTGCCTGCTCTTATCTCCATTACCGCATTTTTATCATCCTCAGGATCAACAGGAATAAGCAGCATCTTGATCTCCTCCTCCATTTCGGGGATACGGGAATTGAGTTCCTCGAATTCAATCTTGGCCATCTCTCTCATTTCCTCGTCTTTCTCGGTTCCCAGAAGCTCTTTTGTACTTGTAATATTGCTGAGTGTAAGCTTATATTTTTCATAAGCTTCAATGATAGGTTGAAGATCCTTATATTCTTTATTCAGCTTGACATACCTCTCCATATCCGATAGAATATCGGGTTTGGTAAGAAGCTCTCCCACCTCGATGAATCGTGCTTTCACACCCTCCAGCCTCTCAAGAATCATATTGTTTGCCATAGACTCAATAATTTTCAGGGTGCAAAGATACGAAAAAATGGTATAATGGTATAATGGTATAATGGTGTTTGGGTGTTAGGGTACAACAGTATAATACGGCAGCAGAGTTTACCTTTGTGGAACTCAGTGTCATCTCCGTGAAATTCTGTGTAACTAAGATTATGATCAGTATTCGAATTTACCGTTTTCGGAAATGATCGTAAGTTTACTCTTATCAGAGGCTTCACAATGACCTACAACCTTTGCTTCAAGATTGAAACCTGCTGCAATGCTGATTATCTTATCTGCGGTTTTCCCATCGGTATAGATTTCGAACCTGTGGCCCATGTTGAATACCTGGTACATCTCCTTCCAATCAGCTCCGGATTGTTCATTAATTATTTTGAAAAGAGGTGGCACTGGAAAAAGATTATCTTTTATAATTTGAAGACCATCAATGAAATGGAGTATTTTAGTCTGACCGCCTCCTGAACAGTGAACCATACCGTGGATCGCGGATCGCATTGTTTCAAGAATCTTTTTAATAACCGGGGCATAGGTCCGCGTCGGAGAGAGGAGAAGCTTGCCTGCATTGATATTCAATCCGCTTACTGGTTCCGTAAGTTTCAATTTGCCTGAATAGAAAAGGTCATAGGGAAGTGATGAATCCAGACTTTCGGGATATTTCGAAGCAAGGTAAGGTCCGAATACATCGTGCCTTGCCGATGTGAGACCGTTGCTTCCGATGCCGCTGTTGTATTCTTCCTCGTAGGTTGTCTGTCCGAATGATGCCAGTCCTACTATTACATCCCCTGCTTTAATTTTATGGTTCGATATAACCTCGTTTCTTTTCAGGCGTGTTGTCACTGTTGAGTCAACGATGATTGTCCTGACAAGATCACCTACATCAGCCGTTTCGCCGCCAGTTGAATAAATTCCGATCCCCAGTTTTCTAAGTTTCTCAAGCACTTCCTCAGTACCATTTATGATAGCTGATATTACCTCTCCCGGAATGAGATTTTTATTTCTGCCAATAGTCGATGAAAGTAAAATATTGTCGTAAGCACCCACACATAGAAGATCATCAAGGTTCATTACGATTGCATCCTGTGCTATTCCTTTCCATACCGACAGATCGCCGGTCTCTTTCCAGTAGACATAAGCAAGAGACGATTTTGTTCCGGCGCCATCGGCATGCATAATATTGCAATAGTCCGGATCGCTTCCGAGGAGATCAGGAACAATTTTACAGAATGCTTTGGGATACAGACCTTTATCGATGTTCCTGATTGCTGAATGAACATCTTCTTTTTGTGAAGAAACACCGCGCTTGCTGTATTTCGATTCGGTGGACATGGTGAGGTAGATCTGAGACAAAGATAAAAAAATCCGGAAGAAGTTTTTCTTCCGGATATTCCTAATACCTAACCTGGTACTATTGAGAAAATTCAGAAAACTATGTTTTGAAGTTTGGCCAGACTAGTTAGTTATCCTGAACTTTACCAGCCTCAAAGGCATGCCGGTTGCGTTTTTCAGCTTTGCAAGAGCATAGGCATAACCTTTTGAGATAAAGAAAGTTGCATCTGAAAAGCTCAGATCGTAATCATCACAGATAAAGCTTGTGCGTGCAAGTTTCTGGCCGTTGCTGTTATAAGCGATCACATCGAAAATATTATCTTCTTTCTGGTTGGTACTCGTATATTCAAATACAAGCAGATTACCTTCATCATCAGAAATTATATTTGAGTAATACGGAAAATAGGGATAGTAATTCTTAATATCTTTGTAAATATCAATATTATCAAGCCACTTTTGGGTACTTTTTAATTGCCTTTCGGCATTTATTGCCGACCAGTCCGGATTGTGCAAACGCATCGGGGAATTTGGATCCAATAATGGCTTTATCGCTTCAATCACCTCGAGGAAATTTTTCTTCATCCCTTCATAATTTGCCTGTACATCAGCCTCAGTAACCTTAACCGGCTCAATGTCCAGCCTGGCTTTTAATAATCCCTTCCCATCCGCACTGAATAATGAATAGTCACCTGATTTACTGTCAGATACTAAAAACTTCCCATCCTGGAAGAAAGTAATATTCTTAGAATTATCATTGGAAGTATAACCGCCGGGAATACGGAAATTAAAATTCCCCTTTTTTGCATTAATTAATGAATCTACATTATCGATAAAAATCTGTTTTGGATAATCGTTAAAATAATCATAAAGTATTTCCTCATTCCCTGAATTAATATTCAATTTGACAACCATATGCCTCGATTTTGTTTTCCAGCTTGTGTATCCAAGTAACAATATATTATCATTACCTATTGGCTGAAATGCCATGCCCATGTACTTGAGGCCAATCTTTTTGATATAATTCCCATCCAGGTCAAAAAAATTCAATCGGCCTCCGACATCTGAAGTAAGAACGTATTTATTTTCAATAATTGGATTGACTGATGGCATATAAACAAACTGCCCCGGCTTGCTTCCTTTGCTACCAAATTTCTTTACAAAATTCCCGTCAGGTCCGAATTTCCATATCTCATGCCTGTTTTTATGACTCATAAAGACCGATCCGTCAGGAGCAACAATAATCCTCTTATTCCACTCAGGTCCGACATTTTTAGTGATTGTGTCATAATAAAGGTTGAATAAAGACTCCCAGTTATTACCTGCTCCATACGTTTTCTCGGAGATAAGTTTTACCGGTCCGTTTTTATAGATATCAAGCAGTTTTTGGGCATGACTAAAAACCGAAAACAACATCGAAATTAAAATAATCAATAAAGATTTTTTCATGGTTTCTATATTTAATTTGTTATTATTGATTGAATTACATGACCCTTTTCATCCTGAATGATCAGGAGCTGAGTTTTGTCATGCCATAGCTTGTTAAGATCTTTCCCGTCATAAAACTCATATTCCATCATTTCAGCCTCCGGGATAGTATTAAAAACAGGTGTCCCGGAAGGTCGTATCATGATAATTAATCCGATAACTGAAGCTGCAGCCAGAAGCTCTATTACCCGCAGGTATATTTTTTTGCTGCTTTTTACTTCAGGGGGTTTGAATTCAGGTACATGAACAATCTCATCCGGACTGTTTCTCTGTCCCATCAATTTAACAATCAGGGCTTTATCAATAACTGCCTGATTGTATATCTTCTGGCAAACCTCACATTTCCCGAGATGGTCAGATATTTCAACCATCAATGAGGGCTCAAGTTCCTTGTCCAGGTACTCCTGTATCTCAATTCTGCTCAAACATTTCATGGTAATGAAGTTTTAAGATTTCTTTCAGCTTGCTTATCGCCCGTACGAGAGTGGTTCCAACTGATGCCGGATTAATGTTCATTATTTCAGCCATTTCAGAATAGGAGAAACCATTATTGTACAGGACGAGTATTTCCCTCACATTGTCAGGCAAGGTTTCAAGCACTTTAAGGACGATCTCCTGTTTTTCTCCGCTGAAAAGATCTGCCTGAAAATCATACGGCAGATCATTATTATTGTCAAGAGCTTCCATGACCTGAAGCTCCTTTTTCTCGGAAGTAAATTGCGTTCTGTAGGAGTTTAACAGCACCTTGTAGAGCCATGCCCTGGGATTCCTGATTGAATTATTTTTTCTGAGCTCCAGGTAAAATTTTAGGAATGTCTCCTGGACCAGATCTTCGTTTTTTCCTGCTGAATGATTTAACTGGAGTGAGAAACGTCTAAGTTCCTTGTAATACTCCTTATAGATTTCATCGAACGACATCGGATGGTGATCTGGTTAGCCTTGTGTATGAATAAGACTAATCGAAAACGGAATTTGTGACAAAAGACATGAATTTTTCCGTGTAATTCTTACATAGTGACCCCCCTGCCCCCCTGAAGGGGGGTTGAAACCCATAACAGATTCTAATAATCCTGCCTGGATCTATAGCCCCCCTTTAGGGGGGTTGGGGGGTAATTTATTTTTTGGCAACCCAAATAATTGCCTGCTTCAGAAGCTTTCTGAAATTCGGATTCTCAAATGTTGGTGCATCATGACCGCTCTGTAGTACAACAATGCGCGCTTTACCATAATTTTTTGCCCAGCCGATTAATGGAGTGCTGGAAGGTTCGTCAGTGGTAAGTAATGGTGTTACTCCATCCTCAACATAGTATCCTTTATAAGTCTCATCGAATATCTCGAAATCCTTTACACCTTTTGTTACCGGATTTTTCGGATTGACAACTTTTACAGTGAAATGGAGGTCATGGATATACGAGCATGGCTGATATTCTTTGCCTTTGAAAGTAGTTGGCTTATGAAAATATTTTCCTCCGATAATATTCCAGTATTCAGGCCAGTCATCGTACGCACATATACTATGATGAAGTGCGACGACAGGCTTCCCCTGACTTATACACTCTGCAAAAACCTTTGCCTGTTCATCAGTGATCTTTTGCCACATGTGATAAAATACCAGTACATCATATTTATTCCTGTTCTCAGGTAGGAACATATCGTAAGCTGACGGGAACTCAGCGATCTGGTAAGTGATTCCCGGTCCCAGACTTTCAAGCATCTGGTTGAACTGCTCAACTTTGTAGTTATGTCCGCCAGTAACAACAAGAATGCGAATTGGTTTGGCGGCAAAAACGGATAAACTTGTTGCAACAATGAGGAATAATGATGAGATAAGATTTTTCATTCTAAGAATAATGAGATTTATGGATTATTTTTTCGGGGCCACATAATCAATCCTCAGTACCCTGAATTCTGTTCTCCTGTTTATCTGGTGTGCAATTTCTTTCTGCTCTTCATTTGCCAGGGAATTGATATACTGTTCAGAAAGTGTTGCGCCTGCCCTGAGGAACTGATTTTGAGCTGCTATTGCTGCATCAACGACTTTAGGACTCGATTCTCCATATCCCTTTGCTGTGAGACGATTCAGTTCAATTCCTTTACTTACGAGGTAATCAACAACCGACTGTGCCCTCTTTTGTGAAAGAGCCAGGTTATATTCTTCAGTGTCACGCGAATCGGTGTGTGACATTAATTCGATTGTAACATTGGAGTTATCTGTAAGTGTTTCAACAAGTTTATCAAGCGAAACCATTGATTCGGGTCTCAGGTCCCATTTACCAAAATCATAAAAGATATTTGGTAATTCGATCGGTTTGTCGATTGCTGTTAAAAGTATGGTGACCATAAAATCACGGCTCTTTTCCTGTCCTTTTGTTGTCTCTTTCTCTTTGCCGTTAAGATAACCGTCCTTTGATGCAAGGAAGATATAATCAACATCTGGTTTAAGGGCAAATTTAAAATCGCCGCTGGTACCTGTTTCAGCCTGAAGATTTGATGCATCACTGGCAATCAGCCGTACAGTTGATGCCTGAATTGCTGCCCCGGTTTTTTCATCCTTGACCAGACCTGTAATGTTAAATCTTAAAGGTGGAAATTCAAATGAATAAAGCTCATCGTTACCTCTCCCTTTCCGGGTTGAACTGAATATCCCGCGCTCATTCCCGTTTTCAAATGTAATCCCGAAATCATCAGCTGAGCTGTTTATAGGCGCTTTCATATTCGTAACAACCCATGAACCGTCTGGCTGAGGGAGTGCCTTGAAAATATCGAGTCCACCCATTCCTATCAGTCCGTCGGATGAAAAATATAGAGTGCCATTATCCCTGACATATGGGAACAGTTCATTGCCGCTTGTATTAATATCCGGTCCGGGGTTTTTGGGGGTTGACCATGTTCCTCCTTTTGCTGTGCGGGTAACAACCCAAATATCTTTCCCTCCTGATCCACCTGCCATATCAGATACAAAGTATAATGTAAGGCCATCCTGGGTTAAAGCCGGGTGAGCTGCAACAAGTGAGTCAGGGAGAATCCCGATATTTTCAGGTTTGCTCCATTGATCCCCGGTCTTTTTAGAAAGCATAATTATACAACCTTTCTTTTCACGTTTCCCGGCTTCGCATCTGGTAAAGTAAAGTTCCTTATAATCATCAATTAGACATGGAGTACCGTCTTCAAATTCACTGTTGATTACATCGACAGGCACAGGTGTGCTCCATTTGGATTTTTTATCTAACCTGCTTTCAAAAATATCTGTATAGCCCTGACCGGTCGCACCATGGGTTTTATTACCGGCTGCATCTTCACGCGATGATGTAAAATATACAATTCCGAAATCGTCGCGTCCATATGCGGGGCTGAAGTCAGATTCTTTTGAGTTAAGGTCTTTAAGCTCTTCAACCCTGTATGCATCAGGATTGCGCTGCCATTCAAGTGCCAGTTCGCAGGCACGGATCTCCTGATCGGCCTTTGAATCAGAAGGAGCTATTTGTTTATATTTTTTCAGCTCATCAATCGCCTGCTGGTATTTGCCATTCTTCTTTAGTGATTCTGCAAGCCAGTACTGGGCATCCGGTTTAGGATAGGACGATTTTACAGCAAGCTTATACCAGGTTTCAGCATTCTTTGGATCGTTGATAAGCCTGTAACATTCCGCGATCATGTAAACAATTTCGGTACGGGAAACTTTATCTGCTTTTTTTGTTTTGGAATAAGTATCCTTGAACTGATCAATTGCATCAAAATATTCCCCGGCATTGAAAGCAGCATAAGCTCTTTCCGCTTTCCTTTTCTGCGCAGGAGATTCCTGAAATGAAACAATTATAAGTAATATGACGAGGACCGTGATTCTTTTCATTTTATCCTTCCCGATTTGACTATAAAAGTAATTATTTTAATGAGATTGATGTTAATTACTAACGCTGCCCTGGTGCAATTATTATTAAAAGGGGATGCCGGAACAGCATCCCCTTATCATTCATGAAAAACACTAACCAACCAACTATCTTGTGAAAAGAAGCTCTCTGTATTTTGGAAGCGGCCAGATTTCGTTGTCTACGATCAGTTCCAGCTTATCTATATGAATACGGATTTCCTCAAGGAAAGGCTTGACCTTCTTTTCATAAGCAATAGCCTTTTTGAATGAGTCCTCAATCACATTAGCTTTTCTCCGTTCTTCAATCATATCCTTAGTGAGCTTTTTGATATTTGTAATATGATCTGAGATAGTGATTATTACCTCTTTACGGGCACCCGCAAGTCTCTCATATTCAAGATCGCTGAATACATCCCGCAATCCTTTGACATTTTCGATCAGGGATGTCATATAGCGGATAGCCGTGGGAACTATATGGTTGATAGCGAGGTCGCCGAGAACTCTGGCTTCAATCTGAACTTTTTTAGTGAATTTTTCATATTCTACTTCAACGCGGCTTTCAAGTTCCTTGTCGGTGAAGATCCCGGACCCTATCAGTACATCGCGTGAATTATCAGTCAGGTAACATTTCAGTGATTCCGGAACGCCGGGAATATTACAAAGTTTTCTCCTTGCTGCTTCAGCATGCCACTCCTTGCTATAGTTATCTCCTTCAAAAAGGACTCTTTCAGATTCTATTATGTATTTCTTAAGTACCTGGAAGATAGCTTCATCTTTATTCCTTCCCTTTTTAATTAAAATGTCGACCTCCTCTTTGAATTTTGTAAGCTGATAAGCTACTGCAGCGTTAAGTGCGATCATTGATGCGCTGCAGTTAGCTGAGGAACCTACAGCCCTGAACTCAAACCTGTTTCCTGTGAAAGCAAAAGGTGAAGTGCGGTTACGGTCGGTATTGTCAAGAAGTATCTCAGGAATTTTTCCTATTCCAAGTTTCAGTTCCGTTTTCTGAGCCGGTGTCATTTTCTTATCTGTCACTTTCTTTGCAATGCTTTCAAGCATGTTGATCAGGTAAGTGCCGAGGAATACTGAAATAATTGCAGGTGGTGCTTCATGACCGCCGAGTCGGTATGAATTTGACTCATTCATTACCGATGCTCTGATCAGTTCATTACTATCGTTGACAGCTTTCACGACATTTACCAGAAAGGTGAGGAACTGAAGGTTGGTCTTTGGATTCTTTCCCGGCGAAAGAAGATTTATGCCGGTATTAGTAGCCATTGACCAGTTATTGTGTTTACCTGAACCATTAATTCCTGCAAAAGGTTTTTCATGAAAAAGAACTCTGAATTTATGCTTGCGTGCAATCCTCTTCATCACATCCATCAGCAGTTGATTATGATCGACTGCCAGGTTAACCTCCTCATAAATAGGGGCACATTCGAACTGGTTGGGAGCCACTTCGTTATGGCGTGTTTTTACAGGAATTCCAAGTTTATATGCTTCACATTCAAAATCTTCAATGAATGACATCACCCTCTCAGGGATGGATCCGAAATAATGATCAGAGAGCTGCTGATCCTTGGCCGACTGGTGACCCATTAGAGTCCTTTCAGACAGAACTATATCAGGCCGGGCATAATACAATGCTTCGTCAATCAGGAAATACTCCTGTTCGCAGCCGAGTGTACCGATCACCTTGGTCACATCCTTGTCGAAATACTGACAGATGTCTACTGCAGACCGGTCAAGTTCAGAAAGAGCTTTCAGCAGGGGAGCCTTATAATCAAGTGCTTCGCCCGTATAAGAAACGAAGATAGTTGGGATACAAAGTGTTGTCCCAACTATAAATACCGGTGAAGATACATCCCAGGCAGTATAGCCTCTTGCCTCAAAAGTATTTCTTATTCCGCCGCTTGGAAAACTCGATGCATCCGGTTCTGACTGAACAAGAACTTCACCGGAGAAATTCTCCACAATATGCCCTCCGTCTCCCATTTCAATAAACCCGTCATGCTTTTCAGCCGTTCCATCAGTAAGCGGGTGAAACCAGTGAGTAAAATGAGTGACGCCTTTTTCCAGCGCCCAGGCTTTCAAGCCGATTGCAACATGGTTTGCCTCCTGCCTTGTCAGGGACTTACCTTCCTCAATTGCCTTCTTCACAACCTTAAAAGCCTCTTTTGAAAGATAATGCTCCATTTTGTGGAGATCAAATACGTTCATTCCGAAAAACTCTGAAATGTTCCTGGACGGAAACTCATTTTTAACAGGCTCCCTGTTAAATACTTCTTTCAATGCACTAAATCTTAGCTCTGCCATTTTGCTTATTATTTTCTACAAAAATATATGTTTTTCAATACTACCCCCTGTTTTTTTATGATTATTTTTATTTTTTATGTACCTTTTATTCATTATACCCCTGTTTTTTTATTGTTTATTTAAGTATTTATGATTAATTATTGAGTCACCCCTTATTAATAAAATACAATGCAATCAATAAGATTAAGCGTACATATGACACTTATTATAAATAACCGGATGGAGATTAACCCATGTCCTGTTTTTTATTGGAAATTTGTTATATTTGTCGCCTGAATAAAAAAACATAATTCTATTAATCACTAAACAGCATATTGATGTCAGCAATTCAGTTTTTAAGAGAAAAAGCAGGAGTGTTTGTTGCAGGAATTATTGGTTTCTCATTATTTCTGTTCGTTATTAGCGATTTTTTTGGAGGAGGAAGAAGCCAGAGAATAAAACAAAGAAAAGCTTATGAAATTGGTCAGATTGCCGGTGAATATATTTCTTACCAGGATTTTGATCTCAGGGTTCAGAATCTTCTTGAAATTGTGAAATTATCCGGAAACACAAACATAGATGAAGCAACGACTGAATCAATCAGGGAACAGGTCTGGCAGCAGATGGTTAGAGAGAAGATCCAGGAAAAGCAATATAAAAAACTTGGCATCGGAGTAAGCACGGAAGAGCTTGATGAGCTTGTCCTTGGCGATAATCCTCATCCGAATGTCAGACAGCTGGCAACTGATCCCAATACCGGAGTTTTCAACAAATCTTTCCTGGTAAATTTTCTAAAAAGGACCGAGGTTGATGAAAATGCAAAAAAATACTGGCTTTTCTTTGAAAATGATATAGTTAACGACAGGTCTAATACTAAATATAACGCTCTGGTCTCTAAAGGCTTATATGCAACTACAAAGGAAGCTGAATTTGATAAGGCTCTCAATAATGCAACAGTTGATTTCAGCTTCATCCTTAAAAATTATGCCTCAATATCTGATTCTTCAATTACCATATCAAAAAGTGAACTGGAAGCTTATTATTCAAAGCATAAAGAAACCTTTAAAAGAAACGCTTTAAGAGATATTGAATATGTAACCTTTGATGTTATTCCTTCCGAAGATGATATAAAGCAAGCTGAACAATGGATAAATCAAACCAAAGTAGAATTTACAACGGCAGAAAATCCGGAACAATTTATAAATATGTCATCTGATACCCGTCATATGGGATTTTATGTTCCTATAACAGGCATTTCTGAAAATCTCAGGGACTTTGTTAAGAAGGAAGATAAAGCAACTGTATTCGGACCATACCAGGAAGATGGCTCTTTTAAAATTGCAAGGCTGATTGATGCTGCTGACAGACCAGATTCTGTACATGTAAGGCATATCCTTATTGGTTCAGGTCAGGCAATGACTCTGGAAAAAGCCAGAAATAAAGCTGACAGCCTTATCAAACTTCTGCGGTCGGGAGCATCATTTGAGACAATTGCCAAAGAGAATTCCGATGACCAGGGTTCTTCACAACTGGGCGGAGATCTTGGATGGTTTCCTGAAGGAAGGATGGTTGTACCATTCAGTAATGCATGTTTTACGGGAAAGAAGGGTGAAATAGTTAAGGCTGAAACAACTTTCGGCGTTCATATAATCGATATTCTGGATCAGTCAAAAAATGTCAGAAAATATAATGTAGGGATAATTGACAGGAAAATTATTGCAAGCTCAATAACGAACCAGAGGGTTTACAGTCAGGCAAGTCAGTTTGCAGGTTCCAACGAAACATATGAAAGTTTTAATAATTCTATAGCTTCGCAACATCTTAACAAGAGGGTTGCAAATGATGTTGCACCCCAGCAAAAAACTTTACCCGGACTTGATAATCCACGCTCCCTCATCATTTCTCTTTTTGCTACAGAAAAAGACAAGATTGTTCTTGATAACAGTCAGCAGGCTGTATTTGAAGTAGGCGACAAATATGTTGTTGCATATTGCACAAAAGTGCAGGAGGAAGGAATTGCACCTTTTAAAGATGTAGAGAATGATATTAAATTCACTCTCGTTAAAGACAAGAAAGCCGAAATTATTTCTGCTGAATTCTTAAAGAATAACCAGGCCGGGAAAACTCTGGATGACATTGCAGGTACAATGGGCCTTAATGTTCAGGAGGCAACCCAGGTAAATTTCAAATCTTATACATTACCCGGAGTCGGAACCGAGCCAGCTCTTATAGCTGCAGCTACGATTGCAAAACAGGGAACTGTGGCCGGCCCGGTAAAAGGCAACAATGGAGTTTATATGCTATCTGTGAACAGTGTAACAACAGATGAAAATCAGGATCTTAAATTGCTGCGCGACAGGCTGATGGCTACATTCCAGATGAGAGGGGGCTATGAAGCATATGAGGCTCTGCGCAAGGGAGCAAATATTGTAGATAAGAGATATAAGTTCTATTAATAGAAACTTAAAGTATATATAAAGGTGTCGCGAGGCACCTTTTTTTTTCGTTTTGAGCGAAAGACACCCAAAATTAAGACAAAGCAGATGCCTTTAAGGTGGCTTATTATTATTTCTTTTCTTCGTTATTTCCCTGCCTGATTCAGAAGATTCCTCATCCGCCGTGTGGCGGATTCGGAATGACAGGGTATTTTAATTATTGGGAGAGGGAAGCAGGGGCGTTTCGTATAAAATATTCTTTCCCCTGTTAACTTCTGTTCGAAACGCCCCTGCTTCCCTCTCTCCATCCACAAAAATCAACATGTCATCCCGAACAAAGTGAGGGATCTTATCATTCTATACATCAATTTGTTAAAATAATTTGTAATGGCTATTACAGCGCTGGGAATCCCCAGCCATATAGCAGCAGCTAAAAAAATGAGGAGCCAGGTACCGCCAAAACTGTACGACCTCACTGAATATAATTTACCGGATTCATATTTTGGACAATGTCGAGACACCCAGATTTACAATTAGTATCTCTCTGTGGATCCCTGTGTATTCTCCGGATTTCCTCTGTGCAAGTTCCTCTATGGAGTATGGATCTAAAGCTTAACTCCGGTTTCAAAGGAATAACACCTCAAAATTAAGACAATAAAAAAGGTCCCGGATTACTCCGGGACCTGAATTTAAAGTTG
>CAWGUN010000005.1:0-125825 GCA_963825935.1 uncultured Bacteroidales bacterium
GGCCTGAATCTGGGCGCCGGCACTTATATAAAGCTTACCAACCAGTTTGATCTTACCTGTGAGGCGAAGTATCTTATCAGCAGATATCATCAATTTATGATTAATGCAGGAGTCCTGATTAATCTCGACTGGCTGATAAAACATGAAAATACGGGACTGTGATTTATTGATCACGTCCGATCAGAGAGATGGCAAGGTTTGTAATTACCTTTTTCCTTGATTCATCAACATTTGCCTTCTGAAGGAATCCCAACGCTTTGTTTATATAATCGTAAGCCAGGATTTCTGTAGTATCTTTAATATTAAGCTGATCGTAAATGTCTTTTACTTTTCTGATCTTGGTTTCAGGGTCGGTGTCATTCTGGGTAAATAGTTTCTGAAGCTGTTTGAGCTGTGCCCCGGATGCTGTTTCCAAAGCTTTCACCAGCGGAAATGTCTTTTTATTGGCAACAATGTCACCCCCGGATTTTTTGCCAAAAACTTTTGAATCTCCCCAGACATCCAGAAGATCGTCCTGGATCTGGAAAGCCAGCCCCAGGTTTTTCCCGAATTCATACAAATGGTCAGAATCTTTATCATCTCCGCCGCCTATTATTGTCCCGATTTTAACCGCTGCTGCCAGCAAAACTGCAGTTTTCAATTCAATCATCCGCAGATATTCATCCTGCCTGACAATTGTTGCCTTTTCATAATCCATATCAAGCTGCTGGCCGATACATACTTCCATCGCAGCTTTATTGAATACCCTGAATGCTTTAAGAAGATGATTTACCGGAGTCTGCAGGAAACAATCATTGGCAATGAATGCCATCACATCGCCCGAAAGGATTGCCTGGTTTATATTCCATTTCTGATAAACAGTAGGAAATCCTCTCCTGACGGAGGATTGATCCATTATATCATCATGAACAAGCGTGAAATTATGAAAAACTTCTATTCCTGCAGCCGGTAAAATTGCATCTTCAATCATATCGCTGAACAGATTGCAGGCCATCAGTGTCATAACCGGGCGGAGCCTTTTTCCGCCGATGGAGAGGATATATTTAACCGGGTCTATAAGCTTTTCCGCTTCCGTATTGTACGAAAGATTTATCAAAGCCCGGTCAACGACCTCTTTCAGCTGGGATTGGTTGTACATGCTGTTTAGTAACTGACCACGTTAGCAAATTTGATTAACCCTTTAGTGCTTCTGAACCACTGACAACCTCAAGTATCTGGTTTGTAATTGCTGCCTGCCGCGCCTTATTATACTGGAGTGTAAGTTCGCGGATCATCCCTGTTGCATTATCAGTTGCTTTGTGCATTGCCGTCATCCTTGCTCCATGTTCTGCCACGAATGAATCGAGCACCGCTTTGTAAAACTGGATCTTGAGCGACTTCGGGATCAGTTCTCTTACTATCTCCTCCCTCGTAGGTTCATAAATATAATCTGTCAAAACAGACTCTTTTTTCCCGGGAGTAACTGTCTCAATTGGAAGGAATGGCTCATTGGTCAGGTTCTGAACTGCAGCGTTTTTAAACTGGTTATAAATAAGCTCCACCCTGTCAAATTCACCTGCCACAAACTTTGCCATAACTTCATCTGCAACAACAGCTAATGTATCAAATGTAAGCTGATTATAAACGCTGTTCCGTTCGGGAAGCATTTTAAGGTTCAGCTTTCTGAGGTAATCATACCCCTTCTTTCCGATAGTAAGGAAAGAAACATTCCCTTTGTTAAACTGACTGGTATACTTTTCAGAAACCACCCTCCTTGCCTCCCTGATAACATTGGAATTAAAGGCACCGCACAAGCCGCGGTTCGATGTTATAACCACTATCAGGATCTTTTCCGGTATGGAAACACGTCCGTAAACATTCTCTATCTCTGAATCGGCAAGCCTCTGGGAGAGTCCGACAAGTATCTCATGCAGCTTATTAGCATAAGGCCTCAGCCTCACAATTTTATCCTGTGCTTTTCTCAGCTTTGCAGCCGAGACCATCTTCATTGCAGCTGTGATCTGCTTTGTAGATTTCACAGAGATTATCCGTATCCTTATTGCTTTAAAATTCGCCATCTGAACCTCAAATTTGTATCAAGTCAATCAGCTTTTTCAGGATTTGAATTTTATTGCTATTTCCGCAGCAACCTTTTCAAGTACTGTTGTTATTTCGTCATTCAGGATTCCGTCACGAAGGTTATCCAGGATATTCCTGTGTTTCATTTCCAGAAATTCGATATAATCTTTTTCAAATTCCTTCACCTTGCTGACAGGAACATCTTTCAACAGTCCCATGGTTCCGCAATAAATTATTGCAATTTGTTTTTCAACCGGAATGGGAGAATATTGACCCTGTTTAAGTATTTCAACGTTTTTAGCACCTTTGTTAAGAATAGCAAGAGTTGAAGCATCAAGGTCTGATCCGAATTTGGAGAATGCTTCAAGTTCACGATACTGTGCCTGATCAACTTTAAGTGTTCCGGCTATTTTTTTCATTGGTTTTATCTGGGCATCCCCTCCAACCCTCGATACTGAAATACCCACATTTATTGCCGGGCGCACTCCTGCATTGAAAAAACTTGATTCGAGGAATATCTGACCATCGGTGATAGAAATTACGTTTGTCGGTATATATGCGGATACGTCGCCTGCCTGGGTTTCAATTATTGGCAGTGCAGTCAGTGATCCTCCTCCTTTAACCAGATGTCTGATTGATTCAGGAATATCGTTCATGTTTTTTGCAACTTCATCTGACTCAATGATTTTTGCAGCTCTTTCAAGAAGGCGTGAGTGAAGATAAAAAACATCACCCGGATATGCTTCACGTCCCGGAGGTCTGCGGAGAAGAAGAGAAACTTCCCTGTAAGATACTGCCTGCTTGGAAAGGTCGTCGTAAATAATCAGAGCATCGCGACCGGTATCCCTGAAGAATTCTCCGATTGCTGCGCCGGCAAATGGGGCATAGAATTGTGATGCGGCAGGATCAGAAGCTGTTGCAAGCACAATAACAGAATATTCAAGTGCACCGTGCTCTTCAAGTGCCTTGGCTATATTCGCAACTGTGGATCCTTTTTGTCCTATAGCAACATAGATGCAATAGACAGGTTTCCCTTTTTCAAAGTTACTTCGCTGGTTTATGATTGTGTCAATCGCAATGGCTGTCTTCCCGGTCTGCCTGTCGCCAATAATCAGTTCCCGCTGTCCCCTGCCAATAGGGATCATGGCATCAATTGGCTTGATTCCTGTCTGAAGAGGTTGTTTTACCGGTTGACGGAAAATAACCCCGGGAGCTTTTCTTTCAAATGGCATATTAAATAATTCTCCGCCAATAGGTCCTTTGCCATCAAGAGGCTGTCCGGTAAGAGAAATGACCCTTCCCAGCAATCCTTCACCGACCCCGATAGAGGCGATACGGCCCGTACGTTTTACGATGTCTCCTTCATTTATCTCCTCTGTAGGACCGAGGAGCACAGCTCCGATGTTATCTTCTTCAAGATTAAGGACGATAGCTTCGATTCCGTTTTCAAATTCGATCAGTTCGTTTGATTCTGCATTTGAAAGTCCGTAAATACGGGCAATGCCGTCACCAACTGACAGGACTGTCCCAACCTCCTCCAACTCTACGCCTGTCTGAATTCCTTCTAATTGTTCACGGAGAATGCCTGAAACTTCCGATGGTTTGATATTTGCCATATTATTTCTCTTAAATCCTTTTTAATATTTGTTACCCTTATGTCGACAGGGTGTTCCCTTTCAGCTCTTTTTCTATTTTCCTTAGTTTATTTTTTACACTTGCGTCAATATAGTTGTCCTCCACCCGCAGAATAAATCCTCCGATAATATCTTTATCTATTACTTCTTTAAGCTCAACTTTTGTTTTAAAGATCCTTGATATAAGATCAATTATCTGTTGTTTGATTTTAGCATCAACCGGAATTGCTGTAGTCAGGACAGATTCAGTAATGCCATTATACTCTTTCGTTTCGTGTATAAATACCCTTGCAATCGCGGGAAGAAAGTTTTCCCGACCGCTTTTAACAACCAGATCGATGAAGGAAAGTGATATTTTTTCAATTTTATTCTCAAATACCTTATGCAGTATCTCACTCTTCTTTGAAGGTCTGATAATCGGACTATCAAGGAATTCTTTCATTTCAGGAAAAGCCGACACTTCAGAAATTAATTTCATATCCTGATATACCTTGTCAAGCATCTTTTTTTCAAGAGCAGTTTCGAAAAGAGCCCGTGAGTACCGTGTCGATATTTTTCCGTCGTTCATTTAATGAACTCTCTTCTAATTTTTATTTAAATCAATATCATTCAGATACTTGCTGATAAGTTTCCCCTGTTCTTCAGTTCTGCTGAGTTTTTCACCCAGAAGTTTTGAAGCTATATCCACCGACAGGGTAGCTACCTGTTCATGAATTTCGGAAAGGGCTTTGGCCTTTTCTCTTTCGATTCCTGCTTTTGCCTTTTCAACAATTTTTTCGGCTTCTTCAGTAGCTTTTCCCTTTGCTTCTGAAATGATCTTATCCCGGACTTCTCTTCCCTCCTTAAGGATTACCTCCCGCTCTTCCCTTGCCTTTTTGAGAATCGCTTCATTATCGCTCTGCAGCTTAAGCATATCTTCACGTGCTTTTTCTGCTGAAGCAAGTGACCCTTTAATCATTTCATCTCTTGCCTTTACGGCGGAGAGGATCGGTTTCCATGCAAACTTTGTCAGTAAAAAGAAGAATAGACCAAAGATCACTACTGACCAGAAGACCAATCCGATTGCGGGGGAAGTAAGACTATTTGCTAAAATTATCATAATCTGCGAATTAATCAACTTTAAATAAAATGAAGCGCTGCAACCAACCGTTGCAGGCTTCATAGTTTTTTCTCTTATTTCACTGTGTTAGTCATAAGAGCAACGACAATTGCGAACAGTGCAGCTCCTTCAATAAGAGCCGCAGCAATGATCATAGCCAACTGAATTTTTGAATAAGCTTCCGGCTGCCGTGCTATGGCATCCATTGCCGAACCGCCGATTCTACCAATACCAAGCCCAGCGCCTATCACTGCAAGACCTGCTCCAACTGCTGCCATTGTACCTGTCATAATTCAAGTTTTTAGTTAAACAAAAATATTAATGATGCTCTTCCGGCACCGCCATACCTATGAACAGCGCTGAAAGAAGAGTAAAAATATATGCCTGGAGGAATGCCACAAGAAGTTCAAGACAATCCATAAAAATGACAAAAAAGGCTGATAGCGGCGACACCCATATTGAGTCAAAGATGAAAATCAGACAAAGAAGGCTCAGAACGATAATATGCCCGGCTGTTATGTTCGCAAACAATCGGATCATCAGGGCAAACGGTTTTGAAATTAAACCGATCAGTTCCACAGGTATCATTACCGGTAAAAGCCACCAGGGGACACCCGGAGCCATAAAAATATGTTTCCAGTAAGTTTTATTGCCGCTGAACTGGGTGATAAAAAATGTGCAGGCTGCAAGCACAAATGTAAGTGCTATATTTCCTGTCACATTGGCACCGAAAGGCGGAGGGAAAGGAATAAGCCCCATCAGGTTATTAATAAGTATGAAGAAGAATGCCGAGAGGAGATATGGCATATACTTTTCATATTTATCAATACCTAAATTGGGTATTGCAATATCATCACGGATAAAAAGAACAGCAGGTTCGAGAAAACTCTGGATCCCTTTGGGATAACTGATCCCGGTTTTTTTATACGATCTTGATAATGAAATGAAAAGCCACAAACCGATAAGTGCGGCAGCCATCATACCAATAACGGCTTTTGTCATGGAAAAATCAAGCGGACTGGTCTCCTCATCAACAACACCAGCTTCATTTACGTTTACAATTTTCCCCTTCAGATCTCCTTCTTCCTCAAGTCCTGTATCCTTTGTATTCATGACCGTGAGCCAGCCTTTTTGATGAGAAAATATCGAGTCCTTTTTCTTTGCTGTAAAGAATTACCGGAAGGTATATTGCAACACTTCTACTATCTTTCTTTGTCAGTATATGCCACTCATGCGAATCAGCAATATGATCAAGGATAAAAGAGGTCGATTCAAATGTATTTTCTTTCTCTTTTAGATCTTTTGCTTTGGGTGAACTTTGTTCTTCCTGTCCGTAAACGGGAATAACAAATACTACAAGCAAAAAAACAAAAAAGAGTCCTTTAAAAAATCGGTTTTTCAAATCTGAATCTGTTATAAAGACTTGGTTTTCAATGTTTTTAACATAACAAATATTAAAAACAAAGTGAACGCTAAATATAAGACAAAAAACAATAAGACTGATGATAATCCTGTTTTTTTAGCAAGAATAAACCAGATGAATACTAAAAAGAGTTCAAGGAGAAATTTGAGACCTACTGCCACAAGGCTGTGCATAGTCTGACTCTCAGGATTTTTTGATTGCCCCCTGAAAAAGATGATAAGAGAAATCAGGACAATAAATGTAAAAAGGGGAGATAATAAGGCTACTTCACTGAAATAAAATCCTGCGCTGAATACCGATGTAACAATATACCCTGCAACAAGTACCAATATTTCCAGAATTATCAGCAAACAGATATTTCTGACCAGGGGTTTCAATTATTTAATCAGGTCTTTGATTGAAAAATAGATTGCAGCGAAAACACCGAGAAGGGAAAGTACAATGGTAAAAACGGGAGTCTTCCAACCTGTCAGCTTGTCGAGTTTAATGCCTCCCCAGGTTGCAACAAGAATAATCCCGATCATCTGAAATGCCATCCCTGAATACCTGGCAAAATCCCTGACACCTTTATTTGCCGGCTTTTTCGGGTTCTTTTGATTTTGAGGCTCCTCCATTGTTGTCGTTATCGCTCATTTTGCAATTTCCGGAGAATGCGGCTCCGGGTTCTATTGAAAGTTTCGATGTGACTATATCACCTAATATTTTTGAAGAAGCTTTTAAAATAAGCAATTGACTTACAACTATTTTACCTTCTATAGTTCCTGATACTTCGGAATTTTTACATATAATTTCACCGTTCACTTTTCCGGTTTGACCTATCACCACCTTGCCTTTGGTATTAAGGTTCCCGGCAAGAGAGCCGTCAATACGTATATCGCCGCTGGATTTAACATCCCCCGTAATATCGGTTCCGTTACTTATCAGGTTTATTGCAGCAGGTTCTGTTTCGTTGTATTTTGCCATAATAGTTTCAGTTTTATCAGGTACAAACTTAATAACTCACAAATATAAAAACTATTAGAATTAAAAATAAATTGATTATTTCGGATCGTATGCCCACTTCAGATATATTGAACCCCAGGTAAACCCGCCTCCAAATGCTGCAAGGATAAGCTTATCTCCTTTTTTAAGCTTGCTCTCATATTCCCACATGCACAAAGGTATTGTGGCTGTAGTTGTGTTCCCGTATTTCTCTATGTTGATCATGACCTTCTCCGGAGGGAGGCCCATTCTTCTCCCGGTTGCATCAATAATTCTCAGGTTCGCCTGATGGGGTACAAGCCATGCAATATCTTCAGCTTTAAGGTTGTTCCTTTCCATGATCTCCGCAGCGACATCAGCCATATTCACTACTGCAAATTTGAAAACGCTCTGCCCTTCCTGGTAAATATAATGTTCTTTTGCATCAACAGTTTCATGAGAAGCGGGTTTAACTGAACCGCCTGCTTTAAGATGGAGAAATTTACGACCGGAACCATCGGTATGAAAAATATAATCCATTATACCGGTCTCCTCTGCAGTCGGTTCAAGCAGTACTGCTCCGGCTGCATCTCCGAAGAGAGGACATGTTGTCCGGTCAGTATAATCCGTTATGGACGACATTTTATCAGCACCTACAATAATTACTTTTTTATATCGTCCTGTTTCAACATAAGCAGCTCCTGTCTGAAGTGCAAAAAGAAATCCGGAGCAAGCTGCATTAAAATCAAAGCTAAAAGCATTTTTTATTCCGACCTTATCAGAAATAATATTTGCTGTTGCAGGAAAAAACATATCGGGCGTAACGGTGGCGCAGATTAAAAGATCAACTTCATCAGGAGAGGTATTTGTCTTCTCGAGCAGGCCTTTTACTGCCATTTCACCAAGATCTGAGCTACCCAATCCTTCTCCCTTAAGAATCCTTCTTTCTTTTATCCCGACACGTTGCATTATCCACTCGTCGGAAGTATCAACCATTTTTGAAAGCTCCTGATTTGTAAGCCTGTATTCCGGGACCCAGGCATGAATCCCCGTAATGGCTGCATGTATTTTTTCCATAATTAAATAGCTTCTTTAATCTTTTGGGCCAGATTTACATGCACAACTGCCCATGTTTGAAGGATCATGTTCATTATAGCTCTCCTTTCGGATACTCCATGCCCGACCACAACATTGGCACTGATCCCTATGATTGGCGTTCCCCCGATATTTTCAAAATTGAGACTATCGAAATAAGAATCTTTGAGATTCCTTAATTTATAAACAGAATGAAACGCTTCAGACAGTTTTAATATCACATTCCCAACGAATCCGTCACATACAATTACATCAGCCAATGCCTCCCTGAATAGGCTGTTTGCTTCAATATTACCTTCGAAGTTTATTCCGGGATTGTCTTTCATCAGTTCATATGCTGCTTTCACAGCAGGTGTTCCCTTGGATTCTTCCTGCCCGATATTAAGGAGCCTGACAGTTGGGTTTTTCACTTCCAGTACATATTTTGCAAAGATGGAACCAAGTATTCCGTACTGGAGCAGTACATCGGGTTTGCAGTCAGGATTCAATCCGACATCGAGGATCACGGAATTACGGCTATCAACAGCAGGAATTATTGTTGCAAGGGCTGGTCTTAAAACCCCGGGAATCACATTAACGGTATAAGTAGCACCTACCAGCATTGCTCCGGTGTTCCCGGCACTGCAGAATCCATCTATTTCTCCATCTTTTAACATCCTGTAGCCTACCGCAATACTCGAGTCCGGCTTCTGTGAGTATGCTTTTGCGGGAATATCGCCCATTCCGATAATCTGGGTTGTATGTACAATCCGGAACCGGGATGGATCAGTATGTAATTCTTTCAGTTTTTTGTGAATGGAGCTCTCATCGCCGATCAGAACCAGTTCATCATCAGCAGCTAAATGTTCCAGGGAATCAACTGCGCCTTCAATAATAGCCTCAGGCGCATAATCACCACCCATAACATCAAGGCCTATTTTCATAGTATTACCGGTTGGTTACACGAACTCAGGCAGTTGCTTTTTTCTCAACAGCAAGCTTGCCTCTGTAATATCCGCACTCAGGACATACCCTGTGGTACTGAACTGAAGATCCGCAGTTTGAACATGTCGAAACTGTTGGCGCAGTTGCCTTATAATGTGTTCTGCGCTTGTCTCTTCTTTGTTTTGAGTGTTTACGTTTGGGATTTGGCATTGTTTTCTCTATTTAATTGTTGTTCACTAATTTCTTTAATTCATCCCAGCGGGGATCGGTTCCGTTTTCTTCATTGACGATATGCTCCTTCAGCTTTTTAAGCATCTCTGGATTGCAGGTGCTTTTCCCGTTTTTATCATCAGGATGCACTCTCTGAATAGGTAATGCAAGAACTATATATTCGTAAAAGAATTGTCTGAGATCAAGCTCGTTCTCATCTGCAGGTATTGTTATAATATCCGGGTCGCTCTCGTCATGGACCTTTCCAAATTTAATCAGCAGCCTGTACCCGCAATCAATTGTTTGTGAGAATACCCCGAGACATCTGTCACATGATATTCTTACATCTCCCCTTATTCTTATTACAAGGTCGATATGAGTCGATCTTTTATCAGCTTCAATAACCGCCTTAAGATTCCCCTCCTTTACTTCCGACTCCTCAAACTGTTCAAAAAACTCTTTGTTGATCTCAAAATCATAATAGTGCCGTCCTTCTTTTAATCCGCAGATCGGTAAAGCATATAATCCGGACATCTCTTTCAAATTTTGGTTTGCAAAAATATGAAAGCTTATTCAATTAAAAAAATTATCAACAAAAAAGTAACACTTTCCGCCTTAACAGGCTATATACCGTTAAAAATCCTCCATTCACCGATTTGTTCTGACTGCCCGGTATAATATTATTTATTTTTGGTCTGAAAAACATTTTAATCATGAGACACAGAGATAATTATTTACTACGACACAGGGAGCATCATCCTCAGGTCAGCATCGGACTCTTTTTTATAGTGCTCGGGTTGGCACTGCTGGTTGCAACGAACGACATGCTCCACCTTGGAAGCGTCAAAGATTACTTTACCTGGGAGACAGCTATGGTATTCATAGGCGTTCTGCTGCTGTTAAACCTTCAGTTTGTCGGAGGTCTTCTCCTTATTGCAGGGGGGTCCTGGTTCCTGATGGATCATTATTACGGAGAAATTCCGGATATAGTTAAAACTATTTACTGGCCCGCCGTAATTATGCTTCTTGGCATTTCATTCATTATTTCATCTTTATTCAAAAAGAAAAAAACCGATAATTAATTCAGAAACAAATAAATTTAAAGCTATGGAAACAAATAATGATTTCAGAGACGAACATCCCAGACACGAGCATCATCATCTTACAAGTAACAGGGTTGTAATCGGTGTGGTACTTGTACTTGCAGGATTGTTTCTCGTTATGAAGAATACAGGGATTTTTCCTGATTCTATTGCTCACATGATTTTCAGCTGGCAAATGCTTCTTGTTGTGATAGGTCTGGTGATGACTCTTGGCGCAACTGAAAAAACAGCCGGCGTAATTGTTATGGCTGTTGGCGGATTTTTTATGATCCCACTGCTGTTCCGTGAGACATTCCACATGTACAACATGTTCTGGCCCGCAATATTTATCATTGTTGGTGTGGTTTTCATCCTCACAAAGCGAAAGGGATGGAATGCTGTCAATTCCAAGGGCATGGTAGGAGATGATTATATTGATTATGTAAATGTCTTCAGCGGCGGGGAACGCCAGATAGTCTCTCAGAATTTCCACGGCGGCAGAATATCTTCAGTCTTTGGCGGTATTGAGCTCGACCTTACCAAGGCAAAGCTTGCTCCCGGCAGAAATGATCTGGAAATAGCATGCGTCTTTGGAGGTGCTACAATAATCGTCCCCGGAAACTGGTTCGTCACAATTGAAGTAACGCCTGTCCTCGGCGGCTTCAGTGATTCAAGAAAAATCGCTCCGGGAAGTACATTCGAATCAACCAGCCAGCTCGTTATAAAAGGAGCGGTTGTTTTTGGCGGCGGTGAAGTAAAAAGTTATTAATCTGCCGGGCGATGAGACATCCCATACTGGGAAACAGGGTACGTCTGATTGTATGGTGGCTGGTCTGGCTCTTTCTTGCGCTGGGCCAGGCACTTTTATTCTATTTCGCTTATGGAAGCTTTGTAAAGGTCAGCATCATTGACAGTATACTTTCCCTTCTGATATATTCAGGTATTGCATTATCGCTATGGTACCCTTTCAGTTTCTTTAACAACAGTACGGCTAAGCCATCATCTCTTATCCTTAATCTTGTAGTCAGTGGTGGAATCACAGTTGCTCTTTGGGTGCTGATTACAAAAGCCATAATGATGCTTGTCCTTCCTGAACCTAATATTTATCAGCAGTACTGGGATGCAACTCTCCCATACAGGATCGGAACAGGTGTTTTTATTTATGGGCTCATTATTATGACATATTTTCTTTTTGTCAGCCTTACCAACCTGTCTGAAAAAAATGCACGGGAGGCAAAACTTGAAAGTCTGGTAAAGGAAACAGAGCTTAAAATGCTGCGGTCACAGATAAATCCTCATTTTCTGTTTAACAGCCTCAATTCGATAAGCTCACTGACTATTACCGATCCTGAAAAAGCCAGGATGATGGTAATTAAGCTCTCCGACTTTATGAGATATGCACTTTCACGAAAAGATGAACTGCCGGTTTATCTTTCAAGTGAACTTGAAAACCTCAGACTTTACCTCGATATTGAAAAAGTCAGGTTTGGCGACAGGCTGACAATTGAAGAGCATATTGATGGAGCCTGCCTTGGAGTGAAGATCCCTGTAATGCTTCTTCAGCCTCTTTATGAAAATGCAGTGAAGCATGGGGTCTATGAAAGCGCTGAAAAGGTACGGATCATCACAACGGCCTCTGTTTCAGATGGTTTCCTCGAATTAACCATCAGCAATAATTTTGAACCAGGGACATCATCAGTAAAAGGGACTTCAACAGGGCTACTTAATGTTTCGAGAAGACTTGAGCTCACTTATGGTAAAAATGCATCTATGAAAACAGAAAAACAAAATGGTATTTTTACTGTTAAAATTTATATCCCGGCAGAAAATTCAGAGATGTCATAAGAATATATTAATTTTTACCCGCGGATTTTGAAGAGGTTGCATAATAAATGAACAAAAATCAGAATCTCTGCAGGAAAATTATTGATGTGATGAAAAAAATAAAGACTCTCATTATAGAAGATGAAGCTCCGGCAAGGGATATCTTAAAGTTTTACCTTAAAGATTATCCTGAAATTGATATCATAGGTGAATGTGCAGACGGATTTTCGGGGTTGAAAACCATTTCCGAGCTGAAACCCGAGCTGGTGTTTCTCGATATTCAGATGCCAAGGCTTACTGGTTTTGAATTAATTGAAGTCATGACCGAGAAACCGGTAATAATTTTCACTACGGCTTATGATCAGTTTGCAATTAAGGCTTTTGAGCTGAATGCTATCGATTATCTCTTAAAGCCATTCCCAAAAGAACGTCTCCGGAGTGCTGTCAGAAAAGCAGTTGAAAAGATCGGGAATACCAAAGATGAAGAAAATACCACTCATGATCTTCTTGAAAAACTCCCCAGATCACCTTCTCCGTTAAACCGGATAGTAGTAAGAAAAGGAAATGCGATAAATCTGATACCTGTTGACCAGGTAAAATATGTCGAAGCGCAGGACGATTACGTAATGGTATATCATTCAGCAGGAAAAGCTCTTAAACAGCAGACAATGCAGTTTTATGAGGAAAACCTGCCGACGGCCGAATTTGTCAGGATCCACCGGTCTTATATTGTCAAAGTATCAGAGATTAAAAGGATAGAGCCTTACGGTAAGGATAACCACGTCGCAATTCTTCATTCAGGAGATAAGCTTCCTGTCAGCAGAGCCGGATACAGGCATCTGAAGGAGGAGCTTAATTTTTAATAGTCCCTCTTTGAATCCCTTTACACACAAATTCAGTTCAGTAATGAAAGAGGAAGATTCTTCGGCTTCGCCTCAGAATGACAACATTTTATGACATACATTGGGGAAAAAGCGGCGAGCCGTAAGAAATTTGTTTATAATTTTATTCTGCAGCTCGCCGCTTTTTCCCCACACCAATTTAAATATATCTGTCATTCCGAATTCAGGCAAAGCCGGAGCTTGCGACGGGCTTGCCTGAATGAGGAATCTTATTTTTCCCAAACTATCTCTTTAACCTGTTTTCTCTTTTGCTTCTCATAATGGAAATCGACAACGGCCGGTACCTTCTGACTCTGATTTTCGGCACCGGGTCATACCCATGGGTTCCGCCAGGACGGCATCTGAGGATCCTGTTGAGTCCCAAGGCAAAACCCGTAAACGGACCGTGAATCTTCAGGGCATCTAGCATATATTGCGAACATGAAGGAACATGCCGGCAGGCAGGTCTTAATAACGGGGATATGGCATACTTGTAAAAATATACAGGCAATGACAACAAAAAAGATAATGCTGATCTTATTACTTTTGCCATGGCGCAAAGATAATTAAAAAGGGCTGCTTATACTTACTTTATTGTGGCTCCTGGCTCACTTGCAACACTTCTCTGTTATGTTATGATTTTTACCGGGGTAAGTGACGACCAGATCTATCTCCCTTCCACTTCCAGCCATTTGGTGTATTTATGAATTGACCTTACAATCAGCCATATGGAAATAGCCCCGATCAGAAGCCACATCCAGATTTCAGTCATATAAACCCTTTCCAGCAGGAAGAAATTCCTGAATAGATCAAGAATTGCGAATATCAGGAATATATTAACAAAGCTGTTGTATTCTCTTTTTAAAACGTTCCTTAAAGAAAATGGAAGCTTAGGGGAGACAAAATTAAACGTGAAAGGAATGAAAGCACTCACTTTTTCAGACCATTTATCATAAGCTTCTCCGAATTTTCTTCTAAGGAACTGCTCCTCTGCAAACATTATTCTTTCATAATAAAGCCAGAAAACCAGACAGAAGACCACACCAAACCAGGCAGATCTTAAAAAAAGAACCGGACCCATCCACATAAAAAAATTACCAACATACAGGGGGTGCCTCATCAGTGAATAGAGGCCTGTTACGTTTAGATCTTCAGCAATCTGGCCCGTGACCGTATTCCTGCCGGAGGTGTTTTTCGGAGTAAATCCGATTGTCAATATCCTTATAATTTCCCCGAAAATACTGACTCCAAGAAATATCATTTCATCGCGCAGGTCAAACAGGATTGCCTGCCTGTTGCCGAGATACATCATCACAATTCCGGCAACAACAACTAAGACAGGAAGCCAGCTTCTTCTTTTGAACAACCAGTTACCGCTGTTTTCAAACTCATGAACCAGTGCCATAATTGCATTTTTTGATGCGGCAAAATTATTAAAATTCTAGAAACTGTACTTTATGCGAAGGAAGGCAAGATTAATTCTTGTGCGTTCTCCGCTGATAATACTGCTGAAATGCTGCCAGATAAGTGAAAATCCTATATTATCGGCTAGAGAATAATCAATTGAGGGTCCGGCGAACCATCCTTTTAAATCAGGAAACCACATTGCCGAAATTCCCATATTGAGAAGAGGAGTGGTTGCCCAGGTAAACTGTCCGAAAGCTGAAAACCTTGAAAATGCCAGGTCCTTTGCTGAAAGATTTCCGGAATAAAAGCTTGTGAAATCATTAAATTTAAGTGGCGTGTTGCAGTACATTAGCTGAACCTGGGCTATGGAATTATCTTTGAATACTTTATCGAGGCCGGCTGTCACAAGGATATTACCCGCAGAGCCCGGCCATTTTTTATATGGCTGAAACCATGAAGCTTCGCCTCTGAATGAGACGCTACCTAACGCCCCCGACCAGCCTGTCCCGATTACAATATCCTCGCTGTTTACATACCCGGCAAGGAATTGTATATCATATCCCCACTTATTGAAACGGAACAATCCTGCTGCGGTTATATCATTCCCGTTATCAACCTTGACAGCTACTTCTGCAGCAGAAGAAAAAGAAGGGAAATACTGGAATCTGACAGCATCGCTTCCGGGTCGTTCAACATAATCAAAATCAAAAAAAGAGTATGCATTGAAAATGTCATTCGGATTCCACACAAATGTCTGTCCCCAGTTGATCCTTTGTCTGCCGATTGTTACCTGAAATTTATCATGATGGATATCAAACCAGAGCCGGTCGACGGTCGTATTTAACAGGAATGACCTCTTGTCAAGGATGTTCCACGACAAATCCACCCAGCCCTGATCAGCTCCGATCATCCCGGAATATAAAGATCCAAGCCTGACCATGTCGCCTGTGAATAGCCTGTTGCGCAATTCAGCCGCAAAAGTCAGATGATCATTTAAATATCCTTTGAAGTTAAGCCGGTTATGAATAAGATTTTCATTCGTAAACACCCCGGAAAGAGAATCAAACATAACACTCTGCATAGTGGTAAGATAACCACTCAGTTCGGCTTTCTTCCGGATCTCCTGCGATCTTATTGCAGCACATCCGGTGAGAACCAACAGAATAATTATAAGCCTCTTTCTCAACATAACAGGAATTGAAAATATTTATTCACGGATATCATCAGAAACAACTTTACCGTCTTCAAGCGTAATTACCCTGTGGGCCATCTTTACAACCCTTGGATCATGAGTTGAGAAAATGAATGTGATCTTTTCTCCATGATTAAGGGTTTCCATTATTTCCAGCAATGTTGTTGCTGATTTTGAGTCAAGGTTGGCCGTCGGCTCATCGGCCAGAACAAATTTGGGTCTCGAGGCAAGTGCCCTGGCAACAGCCACTCTTTGCTGCTGTCCTCCGGACAATTTTGACGGCCTGCTGTTATATCTGTCAGAGAGACCGATCGACTTAAGAAGATCATAGGATCTATCCTCTCTATCCTTTTTAATCCATTTCTGGAGAGACATTATAAATTCGACATTTTCCTTTGCTGTAAGTACCGGGATAAGGTTGTATGATTGAAAAACAAATCCTATATTCCTCATCCTGAAGTCAATAAGGGCAGATGATTTAAGAGTGGAAAGATCTGTACCGTCGATCAGTATCTGTCCCGACGTTGGCATGTCGAGGCCTCCGAGAAGGTTCAGGAGGGTTGTTTTACCGGAACCGGACGGACCAACGATTGCTGCAAATTCAGCTTCATGGAAATCGAGTGTGACGCCGTTCACTGCATGCACCCTGATGTCGCTTGAGCTGTATATTTTGTGCAGATCTTTGATTTCAATGACTTTCATGACTTAGAAATATTAATATTTGTTATTCCGTTCTGATTGCTTCTACGGGGTTGAGCTTCAATGCTTTCCGTGCGGGATAAATTGATGAAATGATCCCCGTAAGCACGATAAGTATTGTTGTTGTGATAAAGAATTGTGCATCAATTGTCGGGAAGAGATGTGCGCTATATCCAAAAGCTTCCATTCCTTCGGAATATTTCACAAGGTTTATTCCGTTTTTTGTAGTTGCTGCAATTGTTGCTCCGGCAATACCCATGCCTGCAAACCCTCCTACTATTGACAGGAATATCGATTCGAGCATGATCATAATGAATATCTTCCTGCGGTTCATCCCTATTGCTGCGAGCATTCCAAGTTCTTTTGTTCTTTCAAGGACCGCCATAAGCATGGTATTAACTATCCCGAATGCCAGTGCAGCGAGAATTAACAGCATGAAAACAGCATATATCTGACCCATAAAATCAGCTATCATTGCCAGATCAGGCTGGATCTCCTTCCAGCTAAGCACTTCATAACCAGGCAAAGCTTCCCTTGCCTTTTCGGTAACAGGATTCGTAAGGTCGTTATCGTCAAGGCGGGCTATAAGCCTGTGCCAGGTGCCTTTCTTCATTCCTGTAAGCGCCCTCAGTTCTTCTTCCGGCACAAAGACCGACATGGATTCAAACATGTCATTATTTGTTCTGAAAATACCGCTTACCCTGAATCCTGCACCTGTCTGGTTATTATCCATATCCAGAAAAGTGAGAATTATTTTTGAACCCTCGCGGTACGACCATGCAGCTTCTTTTATCGGGAGCGAATATTTTTTAATTTCTTTAGGAGATAAGAGCCTGTTCATCTCTTTGTTAAACTTTTTGTCCGAAGTGAATCTCTGTCCGTATATAGGTTCAAGCTTCGAAATAACATCTGAAGGAATATTGGCAGAGTCAAGTGAAGCCAGTGCTTCTGGTGATAGTATATACCTTATGATATTCAAGTCTTTCGCCAGCTTCTCGCCAATGAATACAGAATTGAATTTTGTTTCATAAGCAAAATAACTTCCTGTTCCCGGGATCAGCATTTTATGTAAGGTGAATATCTCCTTTTCCTTCTCCACGTCAATCCCGTTTATTTCAACACCCGTGCTTTTTGCAGAGGTTGAAGCAATGCCTCTGATAATTATTCTGCCGGTTGTAGCATTAACGCCCTGTAATGCAGAAACTGCAGAATCAACAGCCGGATAGTTTTGAATAATATCCTGAATGTCGCTGCTGCTCCTGAATTCTTTATTATTCACCTGGATATGCGACAGCTCTTCATTAACGGCAGCATCTATTCTCTGGACAACCGAACTGTTCATCGCAGCCATTGTAAATACCCCGGCAAAAACTCCAATTGCGATTGAAGCAATGACTATCAGGCTCCTTGTCTTGTTTCGCCAGACGTTCTTCCAGGCTATTGCTAAGATCATTTTATTCTGTTTTAAGCTTTAAGAGAGTTTATAACATTAATCCTGAATATTTTGCGTATGCTGAAGATGATTGCGATGGTAATAATAATCAGCACAATCACTGTTTGCCACAAATAATAAGTATCAGGAAGCATGGTGGGCATAATTGGATCGAAGCCGTAATCTTCGTACATTCTTGCTATCTCTCCGGTAAACCTTAGCGGATGGATATTGCCGTAGAATACTAATGGAAGAGAGGCAGCAATTCCGGCAGCAACGCCAAGAAAGCCCATCATCAGCATTTCGATAGTAACGACTTTGGCCAGCTTTCTTTTTTGCATACCGACGGAAACCAGCATCCCGAATTCGCGTCTGCGTTCTGCCATCATCATAAGTACTGTGCCAAAAACTCCGAATGCTATAACAAGGTAAAGTATCCCTATCATTATCATCCCGCTTCTGTTATCTGCCTCCATCTGGTTTATCAGCAGAGCATTCAGCTCATGCCATGTTTTTACAGCCAGCGGAGCAGATATGAACTTACGGAGCCGGTCAGAAGTTGCATAGACAGCCTCATCATCATTCTCTTTCAGGCTTAACACTGCTGAAGTTGCCATCCCCTCAGCTTCATAAAGGTTCCTTGCTGCTTCAACAGGCATATAAACAATTATGTTATCGATATCCGGGGCAGGAAGCTTGATTATCCCTGACACAATAAAGTTGCCGGCTGCAGAACTCCCGTGATATCCCTGCCCCATCAGGACAAGTGTATCACCGACATTTATTTTAAGGAATTCTGATAACCCGGTACCGATCAATACTCCTTGCGGATCTTCAGCAGAAATGTATTTGTTAGGAAATGAGGCTTTCCTGCTGATAACCTGCAGTATGGCGGCAGAATCCTCTACTGATATGCCAAGGTCGAGCATCAGTCTGCCAACGCTTGCATATGATTCATTACTGAAGAGATCAAGAAGCTTTTTTGTCCGTTCCGGTAAGGATTCTGATTTAAGTGCATTTATAGCTTCAGGCGAAAGCCTGTATTTTACCAGCCGGCTTTTCATATCGGAGACTTTGTTCTCCCTTTCGGGATCGATGCCCAGCACCATTACCCCCTGAGTACGGCTGCCGGAGGCTGCAAGAGCAAATGATTCAAGTCTGGGAACAACCGCAGACACATTCAGGATCTGACTCAACTTTTCCGATGAGTCCCGAATCAATTTTGAAACAGTTATCAAGAGTTGGCTCATCGGCATATTCTTCATTCTGCAGCTGTATATAACCGGTGTACGATTCTATCACATTTTTGAACAGGGTATCGTACGCCCCCAGCTGGAATGATCTCATTACAAGAGCAAAGAAGACTGCAAAAAAGATAGAGGAAGCAGTGATCAACGTCCTTCTCCTGTTACGCCAGATATTTCTCCAGGCCAGCTGAAAATCTTTCATGATCCTCCGGAATTAATAACTTATCTGATAGTTTTCATATTTTGCTGAGAGAAGAAGCTCTCTTCAATCTTTAAATTGAATTTTATTTCAACTATTTTCACAATGGTCTTATTTCCTTCATTTTCAGCAGGGACAAGTTCAATGAGCGTGGGGATAAGCCGGCCATCCATTATCTTCAGCTCTGAAGCTTTTTCAGATCTTACAAGATAGCCATCTTCATCATACAGTTCAGCTTTCAGGGTGATGTACTCTTTCTTGTCGATCCACCATATCTGTCGTCCCCAGAGCACATCAGCATCCTCCCTGGCTAATAATTTAACCTTCCAGCAATCATGTCCGTCAACAGTTTCGGAACCTTCAAGTGAATGATTATAGTCATTCACGACGGAGGATTCCCGGAGGATGTCATCGTTGGTGTAGTCCGAGCCCATCCACCCTTGTGACATCATTGAGGGCGGCAGCTTTATCAGTCTGCTGATTGCAGGATTCCAACTCCACATCTCCGTTTTCCGCTTCAGGAAGGTCTGTCCCTTTTCACGGGCCGGGGCAGTTATAAGTGTCAGGGCATAATCATTCTCCTTCGACCACGATTTGAACTCAACGGTCCTTTGCCACGATGGTCTTATTATAGTCATGGTCATCACGCTGTATCCGCTTTGCTCACCCTTGAATTTGTCGTCAGTCTTCCTTACTATTTCAGTCGCTGAAATATCCTGGGAATGCAGATTCAAAATATTCAGGGAAAGTAAAATAATCGTTGATGTTTTTATTAAATATTTCTTCATTCAACTAATTTTTTCTTCCTCTAAATTAATTCTTTTTTCCCGTGAAGGCCTTCATTATTTCTAAAAAACAAATATTTGAATACTCTCAACCGTTTATTAAGAAAAGAATTTCTATCTTTATCAGTTGTACCTAAAACAATTATGCAATGGCAAGTCTCAAGCTATTACTGGGATTGATCCCTTCAACTTCTAAAATTGAACTGGCAGAAAAAGCCTTGAAAGCTGAATATGATAAGCTTACTGCCTTTTCCGGTTCTGACACATTGAAAAAATTTACTGAGCTGAAGGATCTTGTTTCATCATCTGACTTCAGCCAGAAAAGAAAAGAAATAGAGTCTCTCAGTTTTAAGAATTCAGAAGAATATACAAAGGAGAAAGAATTCCTTTCCCTTCAGAAAGCTAAGGATATTGTTCTCTATTTCAGAACAATTGCAGGACCCGCTTTGAAGAGATTCCAGGGGCTTGTTGGTTCTGAAAAAGTAGCAAATTATGAATCTCTCGAAAAGCTTGTCACTTCTCTGGAATTTAAAGAGAAATCAAAAACTAAAGAATTCAAAGGATCTGATGAAGATAAAAAACTTCAGGAGTTTACCCGATTGAAGGGAAGCTCTGAAATTAAAGATTACTATACTTTCAAAAAATCGAAAGAGTACGCCAACTTCCTCAACACAGATGGATCTGCAAGGCTGGCCAGATATAACGAGCTTAAAGATTATGTTGCTACTTCCGAATTCAGGGAAAGGAAAAATTATCTGCTGGATAAAAAGAGATTTGAAAAAACAGATATGTTCAAAAAAGTCCAGGAGCTTGACAAGCTAAAGAAAAACGAAGACATTCTATGGTATTTTAAAATAAAGGATTCAAACAAATTTGACATTCTTAAGCAGCGGGAACTGACTTTCAGCGATGAATTTGAAGGTGACAGGCTCGATACCCAAAAATGGCTGCCAAATTACTTCTGGGGAGACAAGCTTCTTGGTGACAGATATACTGTTGGAAATGATCTTCAGGCTTATACCGAAAAAGAGAATTTTGAAATCCGTAACAGCCTTCTTAAAATCATCACAAAACCACAGAAAATTCAGGGTAAGGCCTGGACCCCCGGCGGCTTTAAAATTCATGAATTTGGCTATTCTTCCGGAATAGTCAATACCGGAAAAAGCTTCCGTCAGAAATATGGTATTTTTACTGCTAAGATTAAACTGGGCAATCCTGCTGCAAAATCTGCTTTCTGGATGGTTACCGATAAAATAACACCTCATATTGATGTATGCCGCACTGCAAACGGTAAAGTAACTAGTGATTATTTTGCTACTCCGGAAAAAAGTGTCAGGGGTTCCGTTGGCTCAAAATATGCCAATGACTTCTTTATCTATTCACTTGAATGGACTCCGGATAAGCTCGTATGGAAAATAAATGATGCTGAGGTGCTGAAACAGACCTCAGATGTCCCGCAGGAACCAATGTATATCCTCTTTTCGGGCGGTCTCGATAAACCGGTCAACAGCATGACTGCCATGGAAATCGACTGGATCAGGGTATATCAGCCGAAGAAATAAGAGACATCTTGCTGATCTTTGTAAAGACGCCCAAGTTGGGCGTCTTTACTATATCTGTAACTTTTCATAATTTCAACCGTCTTTATGTCGTATTAAGTTTTATGACTGTAAAGGAATATAACAGATCTGTTGAAGAATTTGCTGATTCTGTTTACCGCTTTATCAGGGCCGACCTGAAAGATGAAGAGCGGGCAAATGATATCGTCCAGGACAGTTATGAAAAGCTGTGGAGACACGTTGCTGAAATTGAATATACGGTTGTCAAGTCGTGGTTGTTCTCGACAGCCTACCATACAATGATAGACATCATCAGGAAAGAAAAAAGAATGACGGTTTTGGAAGATTCTCATGAAGCTGATATGTTATCTGAATCACAGTATACTGACCTTAACGAGATACTTCATTCCGCTCTTGATCGCCTGCCGGAACAGCAAAAATCATCTGTTCTTCTGCGCGATTATGAAGGATACAGCTACAAAGAGATCGGTGATATAACAGGATTAAGTGAAGCCCAGGTTAAAATAAATATATACCGGGGCAGAATTGCTCTCAGGAATTATATCGGCAAAATTGAAACTGTTCTTTAGCTATGAAGCCCGAAAGAGAAAATTATGAAATATGGCTTACTGACTGGCTCGACGGGAACCTTGACCAGGAACAGGCTGAACAGTTTTTGGCCTTCCTTGAAGAGAACCCGGATATCAGGGAGGAGGCAGATTCGATATCATTTACCAGGCTTGCATCTTCAACTAAACATTTCACAAATAAAGAAAATCTTAAAAGATCTCCGGCAGATCTTACTTCATCACAGATCGAATATCTTTCAGTCGCATTCCTTGAAAATGATCTCTCTGCAGACCAGTTAGCCGACCTTAATCAGAACATTGATCTGCAGCCGGAAAACAAAAAGCTGTTTGAAACTCTACAGAAGATCAGGCTTCTTCCGCAGGATCATCATTTCAGGCATAAAAACAGCCTTATAAAACTTACTGCCGGCGAAAGAATCTTCAGGTTTTCCACAATCGGGTTGAGCGCAGCTGCTGTCATTGCCCTTCTAATATTTATTCCGAAGTTTATATCAGGTCCCGGAGCGAGGGATGCGCAAAATATCAGTCCGGACACCAGTCTGCAGGTACCAGGTGCAGTTCAAAAGACCCTCATTCCTGTCAAAACTTCCGAATCTTTTGTTTCAAAGAAAATTACTATCAGGGAAAAAGAAATTCCTGTGACAGCTCATGCTGAATTGAATAATCCGACTTTGGCAATTGTGGCAGCCGACACTTCTTCATTTGACAGAATTTTACCTGTACTAAAAGTTACAAGGATACCAGAGTTAACAAAGACTACCCTGATATCAGAGACTACCGGAAATATACTTATTGCATCAAATAACAATTTCACAAAACCTTTAAATGTTAATTATGATGATGAACGGAGCAGGCTTAGCAGGTTTATTGCCAGAACATTCCGCGAGAAAATTCTTAAAGAAGATATTCCTGTTGATACTCCGCTTAAATCTTATGAATTCGCTGAAGCCGGCATAGAAGGACTGAACAAACTTTTTGGCTGGAAAATGGCCCTGGTAAAAACCAGCGATGAGCAGGGAGAGCTTAAATCTGTTTATTTCAGCTCCAAACTACTGAAATTTAATGCTCCTGTGAAAAAATCTGTGTCGGTGCAGTAACTTTTTAATATGCCAATCCGTCACAGCAGCATAAACATTAAAAGACAAAACATGAAAAAGATTGAAATGATAATATTGCTTACTGCCTTTTTCTTACAGGCCTTTTGCCAGGTGGTTCCTGCTGAAAATAAGAGTGCTAACAAACAGGTTTCTGTTGCCGATACAAATGAAATTGTTAAAGTTGTCATTGGTCAGGAGGCTGTGACAGTAGAAGGTAAATCAGATGAGATTACAGTCAAAGTCGGAAATAAAAGATTGCACATTCTGGATTCACTCGAAGGCAAAGTTCCAAAATTTGAACTGGAGAATTTAGAAAAGGAAAATTCTGTTCATCAGGACGAGGGTGAAACCAGAGAGCAAAAACGCGAACGTGAAAGAACTCAATTCAGGGGTCACTGGTCAGGAATTGATCTGGGCTTTAACAACTATCTTACTTCAGATCATAGTTTTACACTACCAGCGGACATAGATTATATGTCTTTACATTCTGGTAAATCCATGAATTTCAATTTAAATTTTGCCCAGGTAAGCCTTGGTTTCGCAAAACATTTTGGAATTGTGACCGGACTTAGTATTAACTGGAACAATTACAGGTTTGACGGGAATAATAACATTCAGAAAGGCGCTGACGGTGTCATTGAGATACGCGATCCCGGTGAAGTTCTTAAAAAATCAAAACTTACAACTGTTTATTTTGATCTTCCGATTTTGTTTGAATTGCAGATACCTGCCGATCATAGTCATCTTAACATCGCTGCGGGACCAATAGGCGGAGTAAAACTTAGTTCTCATTCCAAAATGGTTTATGAAGATGGGAATAAGATCAAATCAGACGGTGATTTCAGCCTTTCAATGCTAAGGTACGGAGGAACTGCACGCCTGGGTTATGGCAACTTCCAGATCTACGGAACCTACTATCTTACGCCGTTATTCAAAGCCGGAAAGAGTCCTGCCGGTGTTGAACTCTTCCCGTTCGAAATTGGTGTAGCTTTTACTTTTAACGATTAAGATATTTTCATCCTCCGGATTTACCGGGGCTGTTTTTAAGGTATATTTGCTCTGACCAATCATTTTGCTGATGCCGGAGAATATATTGACTCCCCGTGAATTAAGAAGGTACAGGAAACAGATCATGATCCCCGAAATAGGGATTGAAGGGCAGGAAAAATTAAAAAAATCAAGTGTACTGGTCGTTGGCGCCGGAGGCCTTGGCTGTCCGGTACTTCAGTATCTGGCTGCTGCTGGTGTTGGTAAAATTGCAATCGTTGAATTTGACATGGTCGACGAGACAAACCTCCAGAGGCAGATTCTCTATGGATCAGATGACGTCGGAAAACTCAAGGCTATTATTGCCAGAATACGTCTTGAACATCTGAATTCACTGGTCGAAACTGAAATCTTTAACCTCCGGCTTACAGCTGAAAATTCCCTCAGAATCATGAAGGATTTTGATGTGATTGTTGATGCAACAGACAATCTTGAAACAAGGTATTTAATAAACGATTCATGTGTTATCCTAAATAAGCCTATGGTTCACGGGTCAATTTATAAATCTGAAGGCCAGGTGTCTGTTTTTAATCATGACAACGGCCCCACATACAGATGCTATAATCCTGGTCCGGATCTTTTGAATAATAGAAATCCACAGCCGGCGGATGTCGGATTGCTCGGGGTTCTTCCGGGAATCACGGGAACAATTATGGCAAATGAGGTTTTGAAAATCATTACTCAAACCGGAAATGTTCTAAGCGGGAAAATGCTGTTATTCAATATTTCTGATAATTCATTTCATATGATCAGGATATGTAACATTCCGGAAAATCACAATATAAAAGAATTAAATTCCTCCTTATAACTCTGCAGCGGAATTGATTTCTCTTTCCGGCTTTTGCAGAACATATCAATTCATCCAAATAAATTAACTTTGTCCACCGTTATCTGGTCTTCACCCGGAGAATAGGTTTTATGAAAATTTTATTAAGAATATTTAAAATAACCGCGATTCTGATCATTGCTATCACAATGATTCTATTCACAGCTTCATTTCTGATGCAGGACAAAGTTGCAGGTATCATACTGAAATCACTTAATAAAAACGTCTCCACTAAGTTTGAATTTGAATCTATCAGGCTCTCTTTTCTAAAAAGATTCCCAAATGCTTCCCTTGACCTTAAAAACGTACTTGTTCATTCATCTCCACGATACGATCATTCTTGTTTTACAAATATAAATACAGATACTCTTTTAGCAGCCAGATCTGTAACCGGGGAATTCAAAATAACTGATATCATTAAAGGGATCTATAATATTGAGAGAGTTATTGTTAAAGAAGGAAGATTAAATCTGTTCACTGATACGGCAGGGTTAGTCAATTATGAAATATCGGCTGACAGTACCGGGGATTCAGGAGAGGAATTTACTATGAACCTCGACAGGATAAATGTTTCGGATATAAAGGCAACCTACAATAACCTTGCAATCAAGATGATTATTAAGGGTTTTATAAATGACGGACGCCTTAAGACAAAGATATACGGTGATAATATTGACTTCATTGCCACATCCGATATGCAGATCGATCTGTTCAAACTTTACAATTTCACTATAGCAAAGAGAATGGATGCAGAGATTGATGTAAATCTTCATAGCACTGATAAAGGGATTACTTTCGATAAAAGCAAGCTTGTTATTGATAATAATATATTTGGTTTGAGCGGCTTTATTTCATCTGATGATGTGCTCGATCTGTATGTTGCCGGAGAAAACCTTGATATTTCAGGCATCAGGGATTATTTACCTGAAAAACAGAGGGCTAAAATAGCAGCTTACAATCCGGAAGGGATTCTGAACCTCACAAGCAAGATAAGGGGACCGCTGACACGAACAACATATCCCGGAATTGATATAATTTTTACCCTTGGAAAAGGCTTTGTAACTTATGGAAATTCAGCTGTTAACATAAAAGATCTTTCATTTAAAGGGCTTTTCACGAATGGCCCCGGGAAAGTTCCTGAAACCAGCTCGTTGTCGATCAGCGATTTCAAGGGAACGCTGGGATCTGCTCAGTATACCGGATCCCTTATTCTGTCAGATTTTAATTCCCTGAAAGGAGACATAATACTTAAAGGAAAGGCAGTTCCATCGGAACTGAAAGAATACTTTAATCTGAAAAATATCTCCTCAACCGGGGGATCCATTGATTTTGATCTTAAAATGTCGGGCTTGATACCTGTAAAAGAGAAGTTTACAATATCGGATATTCTAAGCCTTAATCCAATTGCAAACCTTGATTTCCGTTCCTTTGGGATCGGTTTGCGTAACGACAGGATAAAAATTAAGCAGGTCAGCGGGAATCTCCTGGTTTCCGACACGGTCAGAGCGAATAACATGAAGTTCAGTTTCAGGGATCAGAAATTTGATGTTGACGGAATGTTTATTAATCTTCCTGAATGGCTCTCCGGGAAATCTGTAATTCTGAAAGCTATTGCAAATATTAATTGCGATAAACTGCTTCCGGAGTCTTTTTTATCAACTTCCATAACAGATACTTCAAAAATCCGGAAAACAGCCTATTCGCTTCCCGGTGATATGGTATTTGATCTGAATTTTAAAATTGACAGCTTTTTATATAAAACATTCAGGGCGGAAAAGATCGCCGGAACACTGAGTTACAGACCACGGATTCTAAATTTTAAAACACTGAAATTAAATTCTTTAGAAGGATCGGCCTCAGGTAATGGTTTTATAGTACAAAATGCAAATAAATCATTCATTTCCAGGGGAAGCTATACTATAGAAAAAATAGATGTTCATAAGGTATTCACCGTTTTCCACAATTTCAGTCAGGATTTTATCAGGGCCGAGAATCTTGCCGGCACAATATCCGGGACTCTCTCCCTCCTTCTGCCGCTGGACTCATTGCTGAATCCTGATTATAAAACCATGACAGCCGAAGGTAAGTATCTTATTACTGATGGAGAGCTGATCGATTTTGGGCCAGTTAAAGAACTTTCGTCATTTATTGAACTGTCAGAGCTGGAGAATATAAGTTTTGAAAAGCTTGAAAACGATTTCTTTATCAGGAATAATTTATTTTATCTTCCTCAAATGGAAGTAAAATCTACTGCGGCCGATCTCTCTGTTAACGGAAAACACGATTTTAACAATATATATGAGTACCATATAAAAATCCTTCTATCAGAAATGCTCAGTAAGAAAATCAAAAAACCAAAACCAAATACTACAGAATTCGGAGCAGTAAAGGATGATGGTCTTGGTCGAACTTCTCTCCTTTTAAAAATTGAGAGCCGGGGAGACGATTTTAAAGTAGGATACGATATCAAGGCAGCCGGGAACCAGATCAAAAACAACATTAAAACAGAACGGCAAACCTTGAAAACAATTCTTAATCAGGAGTACGGATGGTTTAAAAATGATTCGGCCGCCAGTCAGAAAAAGAGTACAGGCGCGCCAAGGTTTAAAATATCCTGGGGAGACAGTGATACAACCAAGGTTGAAAAAGAGCAGCCGCCCACAAAAGAGGAGAATCCGATTAAAAACCTTTTCAGGAAAAAATAATTAAATTAAAAGCCCTAAAACCAGCATATTGAACAATTACCGAAATAAGACTCCATGGATGCTGCTGCTTTTCATGTTTGCAATTCTGACAGGTCTTGGAACTCTTGTTTATACGCGTTACCTTGTTGGTATTCTTAAAGCTGAGGAACGAAAAAAGGTTGAAATGTGGGCTGAGGCAACAAGGATGGTCTCTCTTTCCGATTCGAGCCAGAATATTGCGTTTCTCAATTCAATTATTGAAGGCAACAATACAATCCCTGTAATTCTTACTGACGAAAAAGATAATATTATCAGTTCGGGAAACTTTGACAATGTCAGGATGCGTGATCCGGAGTACCTTAAGAAGCAGCTTAAGAAAATAAAGAAAAACAGGGATCCCATTGTAATCGATATCGGAGGAGGTTATACTAACTTCATTTATTATGAAGACAGTACAATTCTTGCCCAGCTTAATTATTATCCATATGTCCAGCTGGGAATAATAATGCTCTTCATCCTCGTCGCATACCTTGCATTCAGTTCCTCGCGCAAAGCAGAAGGGAACCAGGTATGGGTAAGCATGTCCAAAGAGACTGCCCATCAGCTCGGAACACCAACCTCGTCACTTGCAGGATGGGTTGAAATAATGCAACATAAATACCCTGAAATACCGGTAACTAAAGAAATCGCCCTCGATGTTGAAAGGCTTGAAAAAATTACTGAAAGATTTTCAAGGATTGGGGCAAAGCCGGTATTGAATCCTGAAAATATTGTTGAAATTATTTTACGGACAATTGATTACCTTAAATCAAGGAGCTCATCGAAGGTCAGGTTTTATCCCGATTTCGATGCTACAAAAGTGGTACGGATCCCGGTTAATGCGGCTCTTTTTGAATGGGTTATCGAAAATGTTTCAAAAAATGCCATTGATGCCATGGAGGGCAGCGGAGAACTAAAATATCATATCTCAGAAACTGAAAAAAATATTCTTATTGACATTTCTGATACCGGTAAAGGGATTCCTAAAAGCGCTTTTAAAAAAATATTCAACCCCGGTTATTCGACCAAGCAGAGGGGCTGGGGCCTGGGGCTTTCTCTTGCAAAAAGAATTATTGAAGAATTTCACAAAGGACGTATTTACGTCAGGCAATCAGAAATTGGAAAAGGGTCCAGCATCAGGATCATCATGAATAAGGATTGAAAGCAATTCTTATATTTGCATCCCGTAAACAGCATCTAATGAACAGGAAAGAATTTGAGATAATGGCTCCCGCCGGGTCATTCGAATCGCTGGTGGCAGCTATCCAGGGCGGTGCAGATTCTGTATATTTCGGAGCGGAACAGCTCAATATGAGAGCGGGTTCAATTAATAATTTCTCTCTTGACGATCTTCGTAAAATTGCTACAATCTGCAAAGAAAACGGGCTAAAAAGCTACCTCACTGTAAATGTCGTGGTTTACGATCAGGAGATAGAACAGATGCATAAAATCATTGATGTTGCAAGGGAAAGCGGGATTACGGCAATTATAGCATCAGACCTGTCTGTTATAAATTATGCTTTCAACACAGGTATTGAAGTTCATATTTCAACCCAGCTGAATATTTCCAATGTCGAAGCTTTAAAGTTTTATTCGCAATGGGCCGATGTTGTCGTGCTGGCAAGGGAGCTTAATCTTGACCAGGTCAGGTATATTTATGATAAAATAAGGGAGAATGATATTCGGGGACCTAAAGGCGAACCTGTTAAAATTGAAATGTTTGTTCACGGGGCATTATGTATGGCAATTTCGGGTAAATGTTATCTCAGTCTTCATGAAAATAATACATCGGCAAACCGTGGAAATTGTTATCTGACCTGTCGTAAATCATATATTGCCACTGAAAAAGAATCGGGGAATCAGCTCGAAATGAACAATGAGTTTATCATGTCCCCTAAAGATCTGTGTACAATCGGATTTATTGATAAACTGGCGGATGCCGGCGTCAGAGTATTCAAAATAGAAGGCCGGGCCCGGTCGGCGGAATATGTAAAAGTAGTTTCGGCATGTTACAACGAAGCAATAAACGCCGTTGTTGAAGGAACATACACCAGTGGCCGTATTGAAGAATGGAGGAACAGGCTTTCAACTGTCTTTAACCGGGGATTCTGGGATGGCTATTACCTGGGACAGAAGCTTGGAGAATGGAACAGGCGGTATGGTTCAGGCGCGACAAAAAGAAAAGTTTACCTGGGGAAAATCACAAATTATTTTACCCGTCTTGGTGTCGCTGAAATAAAGCTTGAAAGCGGTGACCTTAATAAAGACGATAATCTTCTCATTATTGGTCCTTCGACGGGGGTTGTTGAATATGTTGCCGGCGAGATAAGGGTAGATCTGAAAGAAACAAAAAAAGCTTCTAAAGGAGAATTATGTTCTGTTAAAATCGGGAATTACCTGAGACGGTCAGATAAAGTATATAAATGGATCGATGCAGAAGATCTTAAAAATCAATAAATAAAGTATTTCACCAGGTTATCTTTTCTGCAGCTTCAAGCACTTTCAAAGCATTTTCCTCTATATTATCTGTGTCGGCTTTAACATAAATAATGTTTTCAGCAGGCTTCTTTTTGATTCCGAACATATAGGTTTTATCGTAATATTTAAGGGTAATTTCAATTGCTTTTGCAAAATCACCTGTTTCAACGGCATTTATTGCATCGGCAGCGTTATCGCCTCCAAGCCGTTTTTTGATTCTCATTACAGATTCTATAAGGAGCTCAGGCGGATATGACGAATACTCTTTAATCATTCCTGGCAATCTTTTGTCACGATCCAGTAAAAGTACAATTGAAGGAGCTTCCAGCATGTTATTGTAAAAGTTGTCAGGCATAAACACGGTTCCGATATTCCTGCTTTCATCTTCAAGCCAAAGGGTCTGGTTTTTATCAATCTTCCTCCAATTATCAAAAAGAAGATTTGCAAAATGTTCTGATGACGGCTGTGGAGGCTGTCCCAATGCACCGAATGCCGATCCTTTGTGATTTGCAATTTCTTCAAGGTCAATGAATAGTTGTCCCCATTTAGTGATCTGTTTCAGAATCCGGGTTTTACTGCTTCCGGTCATACCACCAAGAACGATAATTCTTCTTTTTTCCGAAAGAGCCCCGAGAACCTTATGACGGTACTTTTTATAACCTCCTTCAAGAACTTCAGTGCTGATATCGCCAAGCGAAAATAGCCAGGCCATTGTTTCCGATCTCATTCCACCCCTCCAGCAATGAACAAGAAGCTTTCCTTCTTTTGCGATCTTAAGTGCCTCACGCAATTTAAGATGCATGGATGGGCCGGTCAGCTCAAGTCCTTTAAGAATGGCTTTACTTCTGCCTTCCTTTGCATATTTAATCCCGACAGCTTCTCTCTCGGTATTATCAAACAAAGGGATATTATATGCAACCGGAATATGTCCATTATTGTATTCAGCAGGAGAACGGACATCAATTACAGGAACGCTCTCTGCAAGTTCAAGGAAATTATCAATATCAATTTTATTTAATATGGAGGATGCCATCATTTTAATCCCGGGGCTTTCCTGTTAATGATTCGTCACGGTTCAGCTCTTCATGAAATATTTTGTAAAAAGCTTTTTAAGATCTTCAATCCTTACAGGTTTGGTAATGAATTCCTTAATGCCTGACAATTCGGCTTTTACTTTGGCGTTAGGCATATTGTCGGCAGTAAAAGCAACTATCAGAACTGTTTTGTCGACAGCAATGATCTTGCGGGCTGAGTCGTAGCCATCCATTTCAGGCATGATAAGATCCATAAAGATCAGGTCGTATTTTTTAGCTTTTGCCTGTAAAAATCCTTCATAACCATCATCAGCGGTATCATATGAATATCCAAGTGCCGCGAGCATTGTACCAATTACTTTCTGATTCATTTTATTATCCTCAACTATCAGTATGCTGATGTCGGTTTTAACGTTGCTTATATCAATTTGAACGGATTGATCAATAAATGGAAAACTGTTCTGCAGAGCTCTGATCAGTTCACTGTTATCAAAAGGAGGTACCAGGTAGTGGTCTATCCCCAGTTTAATACATTTCAGGTAATTACCTTTCTGGTCGTTGAAACTGATCATCAGTATAATAAGACGGTTTGAGAGATTATTATCCCATAAAGCCCTGGCAGCATCAAATCCGTTGAATTCTTCATCATCAATTATTACGACCATGTAATATCTGTTGTCGGGATAGCTGAGGTTTGATTTTATCTGTCCGACAGTCGATTTCTGAAATGTGGTAATAGAAATATTCAAACCAAGGCTGTGCATTGGGCCCAGTATTTCATCTTCACGGTTCTGAGAGCCGGTAATAACCAGGGTTTTTATGTTTCCAAACGATCTTATCTTTTCCTGGCCAAGGTTTTTTACAACTTTTTCGTTAGAGTATACAATAATTGTAAATGATGTTTTTGTTCCCATGTCTCCTGAAAGTCCTGATGGACTTTCTGCAAGGAGTTCACCACCCATCATTTCAACGAGCTGCCTTGCAAGTATGGTTCCGAAACCTGATTCATTGCTTTCCTTAACGGTTTTTGATTCGATATTTACGAAATCACCGAATATTTTTTTCAGACTGGTCTTATCAAAACTTAACCCTGTATCGGCAATTTCAAAACTCAGTGTAATTATCCCGTTTTTACTGCTCGTAAGTCTGCAGGTTAATCGTATTTCGCCTTTCTCAGTGTTTGAGGCAGAATGTATGATCAGATTCGTTAACACCTGCCTCAGCCTGAATGGATCAGCGATAATGCTTTCAGGGACATTATTATCGACATTGCAGGAAAAAATAATTTCTTTATCGGCGATATATATTTTGGCGAGATCGTTGCAATATCTCATTTCTTCCCTGAGGTTGAACGGAATCTCATTCAGGATCATTTTCCCTGTCTCAATTTTGGAAAAATCGAGAATATCATTGATAATATTCAGGAGAACCTCTGTTGACCTGTGCAGGAGGCTTACAATTTCCCTGACCTCACCGGTCATTTCCTGCTTATTAAGAATATCTGTCATTCCGATTATTCCGTTTAATGGTGTCCGTATCTCATAACTCATCCTTGCAAGAAATTCTGATTTGGCAATATTTGCTTTTGCCTCCTGCTTTCTTGCTGATTCAAGCATGGTCACATCGATCAGAATTTCCATATTTGCCTCTTCTCCCATAAAAACAACGGGGATGCTATTCCTGAACAGAACAATTTCCCCGGGTTCTTTCCTGATAATAACAAACTGGTCAGGATTAAATCCGACACCAGGATTTTTCGAAAAATAATCACTCGCATCAGACATTGTTGTCTGGGGGAAAATCTTCCCTCTCATTTCTTCCTCTCCGGAATAAGAATACTGAGCTGCGGCGACATTATTTGCCTTGATTATTTCACGGTTTTTATTATAAATAATTAAACCGACAGGCATTTCTTCAATCAGCCTGAAGAGCATTTTTTCTGAATCTCCAAGGCGCTTTGTCTCTGATTTCTGTGATTTAAGATATCTCCAGAATATAAGTATGATAATCTGTATCAGAAACAAGGTTCCGAGGACAATTAAAAGCGAATTCCTGATAATATATTTCTGAAAAAAATCAGTCGGAGCAGAGAAAACAAGTCCCAGGTTCCTGTTAAGAAGCTGAGTTGAATAATATGACGAGATTATTTCTTTTCTTTTACCATCAATGGTGGCACTATGGACCAGGTTTGAAACAGAACCGGCTTCAAGAGCAGCAGTGATTTTGTTGAGTTCAGTGTAAGTAACTTCCTTCCCAATGTTGTCGTAAATAATTTCGCCTGAATCACTTATCACCCACTGCCATTGATAATCCTTCAGGTTAAATTCTGAGAATATCCGGGTAAAGTATTTCTGGTAATCAACAGTTACAACGATATTCTCTATTGCCTTATTTTCTATTATAACAGGAAGGTAAAATTCAAATTTCCGGTTTTCCTGAACCAGTTTTTCCATTTCAAAAATTTCACCCTGAACATGAAGAGTAAATACCTGTTCCAGCCAGTCAGTTCCGGATTCTTCTTTCTTCAGAGTATATTCTGATTTGTTATTGTCAAACAGTTTTATCCCGGTGACAAAGTCATCGTACTTTGAGAAGAAGAGTTTCATGTTTTCCTTGACCCTGTACTGCTTGTCCTTATCAGTGAAAAACATTGCAAGATCTTCTGAAACGCTTTTTTTATTAAGGTCGCTGATGAAAAAGTTATTTGTACTGTCAACGGAAAGACCAACAATCTGAACCTGTCGGTTAAGTAATGCAGTAATATACTTTATCTGTTTATTATACAGGCCTTTATAATAAATAATATTGGCAAGTATTATGACAAAAAATGCTAAATAGACAAAGATTAAGATCTTTTTCATCTGTGAATAATATTTGCCTGCCCGCGATTATAAAGATATACTTAAATAAGAAATTACTTTATTAAACTTAACGGTATTTGCGGTTATCGTCAGCCATGATATTGAGATAGCTCCTGTACCGCAACGGATCAATTACTCCGCTGTCAACAGCCTCTCTGACTGCACATCCCGGTTCATCAAGATGGAGACAGTTATAAAACCTGCAGTTTACGGATGTCCTGAAAATTTCAGGGAAAAAATGATAGATCTCATTTTTCTCCATATCCACTACACCAAAACCTCTGATCCCCGGGGAATCGATTACATAACCTCCGAACGGCATCCTGTGCATTTCCGGGAATGTAGTTATATGTTTACCCTGCTTATGATAATCAGAGATTTCTTCCGTTTTCAGATTGAGGGCGGGATTCATTTCGTTTAAAAGTGATGTTTTACCAACACCTGAATTTCCTGCAACAAGATTTATCCTGCCTTTCATTTTGTCTGTAAGAACATTTATCCCGGCTCTTTCTTTTATTGACATCCTGAAGCATTCATACCCTATTCTTGTATAAACCGAAATAAGATATTCCATTCTTTCTGTTTCTGATTTTCCGTAGAGATCCGTCTTATTGATAATAATACTTGCAGGAACTCTGTATGCCTCCGCTGTAATCAGGAACCGGTCTATGAATTCGACGGGTGTTTCCGGAAGAATAATTGTTATCATCAGATAGACATGATCAATATTTGCAGCAAGTATCTGGGCCTCTTTGGAGAGATTTGATGATTTACGGAGTATATAATTCTTCCGCTCAAGGACTTCAGTAATTATTCCCTTGGAAACGCCATGCATGGCTTCGCTGCTGTCAGGTTCAAATAATACATTATCGCCCACGGCAACAGGATTTGTAATACGCATCTCCTTTACTCTGAATTTACCCTTTAATGTACATTCAAAAATTTCTACTGCATCTTGCAGCGAAGCCATGCATGGCGTTTCTACACGGTAACGGCTGCCGGTGGATTTGATGACGAGGCCTTTTTTCAAATCAATTAACTATCTGAAGCCATCAGGAGGAATGGTTTCATCTCGAAACTGTGGTAATATGGCCTCAGTCTTTCGATATTGTAATGTTCAGAAACATTAACAACCTTCTTTGATGAAGTAACAACATCGATGGGAACATTATCATAGCGCCCGTTCTTAAGAACCACTATCCTGCCATGCAGACCCTTCAGAATCAGGTCAAGGGCAAGGTTGCCATAAGCCATCGGGACAATTGAATCAAGGGCATCAGGATCGCCGCCCCTTACCAGGTATCCGAGTTTCTGGTTAATGACATTAATTGTTTTCCCGTTGTTATACTTCTTCGACAGATCTTTCAGTTTCTGAGATACAACATCTCCGATGCCTCCTAGTTTGGCATGTCCGTATGCATCTTTTTCGCTCTCAGAGAAGATCATTTCCCCCCCTTTGAACATTGCTCCTTCAGAAACCAGAACAATCGAGTATTTGCTGGGATTATGGTTCCTGTCTTCCACAAGAAGCTGTGCAAGTAATTCTATATCAAACTTATATTCAGGTATTACACACCTGTTTGCTGAACCGGCCATTGTGGGAAGCATTGCGGTAAAGCCTGCATATCGTCCGAATACTTCCAGTACAAGAAGCCTCTCATGCGAGCCGGCCGAAGTTCTCAGGCTGTTTGTCATCTGGATTGTCCTTGTGACACATGTGCTGAAACCGATGCAATAGTCAGTACCCGGGACATCATTATCCATTGTTTTCGGAATTGCAACTACCTTGACCCCCTGTTTATAAAGATGCACTCCATAGCTGAGAGTATCATCGCCGCCTATCGGGATAAGATAATCAACTCCCAGCCATTCAAGGTTCTTTATTATTTCAGGCGTAATATCGTTCATCTCTGCATTATAAGTGCTCTTAAGATGATCCGGAACACTCTCTTTTGACATATGGCTGGGCCGGGTTCTTGAAGTATGTAGAAATGTACCCCCTGTGCGTCCCTGTTTATTCACAATGTCGTCAGTTAAAGTCTGGTAGCAATTGCTGTTATCTGCTTTATTATCCCTGATTAATTCGGATATTCCGGCCCATCCTCTTCTTAGTCCGATTACCTTGTAACCTTCGCGGTTTGCACGTATTGTAACTGCACGTATTGCCGGATTAAGACCCGGAACATCACCTCCTCCGGTAAGGATTGCAATATTCCCTTTTGATTTCTGAGTTGCCATGATTTTCTGGTTATTTTTTAAGCCTTCAAATGTAAAACAATTAATTTTAATAAAAATATCCCGGGACTGATTATGGAACAATAAAATGTATGTTTTGATTTACCTGAAAGACCTCATTACACATCAGGAAATGTATATTCTGTTACCCTCGTTTTGAGAGCATTTCAAGCTTGCTTATTTCGACTATCTCAATTGTTTTTCCGAAAATCTTTATTATCCCTTCACGTTTAAAATCAGAAAGTGTCCTGATTACATTTGCTGTGCTCATCGCAATGAAATCTGCAATTTCTTTACGCGAAACAGGCAGGTCAAAAACTCTTGTATTGTAAATATCTTTTGCAAAATATAACAGGACAAAAGCTACCCGTCCGATAAGGTTTTTTTGCCTCAGATCCAGAGTCTGGTTAATAATCTTATCGTTGATTTTTGAAATCTTGGTCAAAAGTCCCATTGCAAAACCACCGTTTTTTAAGAACAGCTCTTTTATGAAATCCAGATTGATGGCACACACAATTGAATCTTCAAGAGCAGAAACAGAATATATGTACCGCTCCTCTGAAAAAATACTCATGTTGCTCACAAACTCGAAAGGTCTGGTAATTGTTATTACCTGTTCCTCGCCGGCCGGGGTTCTCCTGTAAAGCTTGACAAGTCCGCTTTTAAGATACTTAAAGGCATCTATCTTCTCTCCCTCATGATTTATTATTTCCCCTTTATGGAAAAATTGTTCTTCTTTATGATGGCATAATTCCTGTATTGTGGCATCATCAAGATATGCAAATACTATTTCCCTGAATTCGCAGGTTTCACAAACGCAATATTTATTTTTTTCATTCACTTTTTCCGGCATTTCGCAAATTTATATTTTTTCCTGTCTATTATTTATATCAGCGACTTGTTTTATTTACAAATTCAGACCGACAGCATGTGTTCGAGGAATATCTTAATACCTATAGCTACAAGAATTAATCCTCCGACAATTTCAACCCTCTGACCAAGCTTTTCCCCTGCTGATTTACCTATTCTGATTGCAATCATTGAAGCAAGGAATGTTACTGTGCCGATAATAATACCGGCACTCCATATTTTTACATCGAGCAAGGCAAAGCTTATCCCTACTGCAAAAGCGTCAATGCTGGTTCCGAGCGCTACGGTAAAAATAACCAGGGGCTTGCTATAGTCCATTACTTCTTTTTTTTCCTGTGTCTTTAATCCTTCAATTATCATTTTGATTCCCAGAACTGAAAGCAGCCCAAGGGCAATCCAGTGATCTATTGCTTTAAGGGCCTCTGAAACTATTGATCCGAGGAAAAATCCTGCCACAGTCAATCCTCCCTGGAAAATCGCAAGAACCAGAGCTAAACGGACTGCCTGTCTGAAAAGAACCCTGAACTGAACGACACCAAAAGAAATAGATACTGCAAAGGTGTCGAAACAGAGCCCGGCCGCTATAGCAAATATTGTCAGGTAATCCATCAGAGTGTATTAATCCGGCAAATATAATATAAAACATCATTTTCAGGTTTTTAAAATTGAATGCATATATTTGAAAACCAAAAAAATGGATCAATGAAAGCTGTAATTCAACGGGTAAGGAAGGCTTCTGTGACAATAAACAATACGGTGAAATCTGAAATTGGTCCGGGGCTTCTCGTATTTGTCGGTATTGAAGATGCAGATGATATTAAGGATGCTGAATGGCTTGGCAACAAGATAGCACAGCTGCGGATTTTCAATGATATAAATGGTATCATGAATCTCTCCGTTCTTGATGCCGGCGGGAACATAATGGTAATAAGTCAGTTTACTCTTCATGCAAAAACAAAAAAGGGGAACAGGCCGTCATATATTAAAGCAGCAAAACATGAAACTGCCATTCCATTGTATGAAAGTTTTATTGCCAGGCTCTCAATGCTTTCCGGGAAGGAAATCGCTACAGGTGAATTCGGAGCAATGATGGATATCAGTTTGATTAATGATGGTCCTGTGACTATTATTATTGACACTAAAGAGAAGGAATAATTCAGAACCAAAATCTATGGAAAGACCCGAAATAACCAGTGATGACAAGAGCCTTAAACGGGCTGTAATGCTTGTTGCTGCCATTGCTGCTTTTTTGACTCCGTTCCTGGGCTCGGCAGTCAACCTGGCACTTCCGGCAATAGGAAAAGAGTTTCACGCCAATGCTATAAGTCTGGGCTGGGTTATCAGCAGCTTTATTCTTTCTGCGGCAGTTTTCCTTCTTCCTTTTGGCAGACTTGGTGATATAATTGGCAGGAAGAAGGTGTTTTCTTATGGCATTATCCTTTTTACTGTTTCAACATTCCTGATACTGTTTTCGTGGAATATTTTCTCGCTTATTGCTTTCCGGATACTCCAGGGATTATCAAGTGCAATGATCTTTGGTACCAGTCTGGCAATTATCTCCTCTGTATTTCAGCCGGGCGAAAGAGGGCGTGCCATGGGAATAAACATCACTGCGGTATATCTTGGTCTTTCAGCAGGTCCCATAATTGGCGGTTTTCTTACTCAAACATTCGGATGGAGGAGTATTTTTGCATTTCTTGTCCCTGTCGGACTGATCTCTATTTATCTGATATTTAAGAAGATTAAAACCGAATGGGCTGAAGCAGAGGGTGAAAAATTTGACTGGAAAGGATCTCTGATATACGGAACAGCCCTTTCTGCATTTATGTACGGCTTTTCAAAGCTTCCTTCAGTTTTCGGCTGGATTTGCCTCTCCCTGGGAATTATAACTGCTATACTCTTTTTACTGTTCGAAAAGAAAACTGATAATCCGGTTTTTGATGTAAGGCTAATACTTAGAAACAGAGTATTTGCCTTTTCCGGACTTGCTGCCCTGATACACTATTCAGCAACAAGCGCAACGGGCTTTTTTATAAGTCTTTATCTTCAGTATCTTAAAGGTTTTGATGCAAGAACAGCTGGTCTGATAATGATATCACAGCCGGTAGCCATGGCTCTTTTATCACCTCTGGCAGGCAGGCTTTCCGACAGAAAAAATCCCGGCGTGATTGCCTCTGTCGGAATGGCACTGACAGGTACCGGACTTATTTTGCTTTGTTTTATAAGGGCAACCACTCCCGTCTATATGATAATTATACTGCTTACAATAATGGGCGTTGGTTTTGGATTATTCTCTTCTCCCAATTCAAATGCAATTATGAGTTCTGTAGAGAAAAGATACCTGGGTATTGCCTCCGGGGTTGTCGGGACAATGAGAATGGTAGGTCAGATGATGAGCATGGGTATTGCCATGATGCTGATTGCACTTTTCCTGGGGAAAGAAGCAATACATCCTGCAACATATCCGGGATTTATTTCAGCGATGAAAACAGGATTTATGATTTTTTCAGGTCTTTCGGTGGTCGGCATTTTTGCTTCCCTGGCCAGAAATGAAATTCTTAACAATAAAATTTCTTAGCAATATAAAAAGCAGTATATTAAACCCGTTCTTTTTTCTCATTATGTGCTATTTGGTTTAACTTAAAATTAAACTGTATGACAAAACTACTATACGAAAAACTGATTAAATCATCTCCACCCGAAAGTGAAATCAGAAAGGGCCTTAAAGATGCATTTTTAGCGGCTCCGGCGGCGCCCGACAAGCATCTGCTTATGAGCATTCTGAACCTTATTGATCTGACCAGCCTGAATACCTTTGATAATAAGAGCAGCATAATCCATTTTACCGGAAAGGTAAACAGCTTCCAAGGCCGGTTTACCAATATACCAAACGTGGCAGCTATATGCGTCTTCCCTAATTTTGTATCGGTGGTGAAAGAAAAACTGACTGCAAAAAATGTAAAAATAGCCTCTGTCGCAGGATCATTTCCGACTTCTCAGACATTCAGAACTATTAAGGTTGCTGAATGCAAACTGGCAGTTGAGGCGGGCGCTGATGAAATTGACATAGTCATTCCTTTAGGTGCATTCCTTGGCAGTGATTATACGATGGTTGTGGAAGAGATCCGGGAAATAAAAGATGCGATTGGTGATAAGATGCTGAAAGTTATCGTCGAATCTGGCCTCCTTACAGACTATGACCTGATTTTTAAAGCATCTGTGATATCAATGGATGCGGGTGCCGATTTTATTAAAACATCCACCGGAAAAACAAATATCTCTGCAACTCCCGAAGCAGCTTTTGTTATGTGCAAGGCTATTTCCGATTTTTATTCCGAAACTGGGATCAGAGTTGGTTTTAAGGCTGCCGGCGGCATTGCTACTGCTTCAGATGCATTTACTTACTATAAAATAGTAAATCATTGCCTGGGCAAGGAGTGGCTGAATAATAAATTCTTCAGGATCGGAGCCAGCCGCCTTGCAAATAATATTCTATCCGGGATTGCCGGTGAACAACATGAGCATTTCTGAACAAAACGATACGACATCAGTTTGTTCAAGGAATGCAATTTCTGATGTGACTTTTTATGATTCTGCTAATCTTGTCACCAGAATTGACCAGACTAATACGATTGGGTTTCCTTTTATTTTCATTGAAAAAAACAGAATACGCGAAACTGAGGCGAGAGAGTCTTTTGTAAAGCACCTGAAAGAGGGGGAAAAATTACCGGACCGGCTTTTTCATAATGACTGGATAATTCTGGTAATCCTGGCGGCTGCTTTCCTTTATTCAATTTTACGGAAATTCTCACAAAAGTTCATCCCTGAAGTAACCAGATTTTTCTTCTTCCGGGGCATTGGCGATCCAGCCTCAAGGGATGTGGGCGCATTGTTTCACTGGCAATCAACTGTAATCAACCTTGTTACTTTCATAAATTTAGCATTATTTGCATACTGTTCTGCACTGTTTTATGATTTTATCCCATCGGGAATCCCGGGGATTCTATTCTGGATTATCTCCCTTGGAATTATTCTTGTAATTATAACACTTCGACATGGAATATGTTTCATTACAGGCAGGTTAAGCGGAGAAGATGAAGCTTTTAACGAATATCTTATAACTGTATATCAGTTCTATCGATTCCTGGCCCTGATCTTATTTGTACTCGTCATATTTATTTCATATACCAGCTTTTTACCTTCAAAAACATTGTTTCATTTAGGATTTTTTTCACTGGCAGCCCTCTATTTAATACGCATAATCCGGCTCTTTTTGATTTTTATAAAGAGGAATATTTCGATTTTGTATTTGATTTTATACCTTTGTGCGCTGGAATTTCTTCCTGTATTGATAGCATTAAAATATTGTACAGGGTTGTTTTAGATGGGTATTTGTTACTTTGAAGGTGAAACTAAAGCTGTAACGAGTTGAAAATAAGGAAGATTTTAGTATCGCAGCCAGAACCGATGAATCCGAAATCTCCATATTTCGATCTGGCGAAAAAATACAATCTGAAAATAGAATTTAAGCCATTTAATCAGGTTGAGGGAATTCCCTCGAAGGATTTCAGGCATCAGAAAATCAATATTCTTGATTTTACTGCCGTTATTTTCACTAGCAAAACCGGTATAGATCATTTTTTCAGAATCTGCAACGAGCTGAGGATTATAGTTCCTGATACAATGAAATATTTTTGCATCACAGAGAATGTTGCATTCTACCTTCAAAAATATATTGTTTACAGGAAACGCAAAATATTTCACGGAAAGGCAAGATTTCAGGACCTGATCGATGTTATTATCAAACACAAAGAAGATAATTTTTTTGTTCCGCTTTCCGAACCTCATAATGCAGAAATTCCTGAGGTTCTTGATAAGAATAACATCAAATATACGATTGGAACATTGTACAAAACCATAAGCAGTGACTTTTCCAAAGTAATAGATTTTGATTATGATATCCTTGTTTTTTACAGTCCGTCAGGGATTAAATCGCTGAAAGAGAATTTCCCCGGCTTTATTCAGGGTGATATAAAGATCGCAGCATTCGGTCCAACAACAGCATGCGCTGTAGAACAGGAAGGTTTGAGGCTCGATATAAATGCGCCCAATCCCAAAGCTCCTTCTATGACAATGGCCCTTGATATTTTCCTGAAGGAGTATAACAAAAACCTTAAGTAAAATTTCATCATAGAAACATCCTGAAGCTCCTGGCCGGAAGTCCGGTGGCTGCCACGAAGAATTATTTCTAAATGAGTACCTCGGGGGAAACATTTCAAAAATCCGAAAGGCTTTGCAGCAGGAAATTAATGACTTCCCTGTTTGATGAAGGCAATATTTTTTATTCTCCGTTGTTTAAGGTTGTGTGGCAAAAAAGTCCGGTACTACTTCCCTCTCCCGCACAGGTCGCATTCAGCGTTACAAAAAAGGGATTCCGCCTTGCAGTTTCAAGAAACCTTCTTAAACGCAGGATGAGAGAAGCTTATCGGAAAAACAAACTGGTCCTGTACAATTATCTGAATTCTGTTAAGCTACAGATTGTATTCATAGTTATTTACAGGGAAAAATCTATCTCCGATTTTCCATGCATAGAAAAATCCATGAGGGAGCTCCTTGAAAAACTGATATCTGTGATCCGTGATAATGATAAAAAACGTTAAACATGAAAAAAATAACATCTCGCAAATTAATAATTGTTTTCAGCCTTCTGCTGTTTGGCGGTATAAGTGCCGGATTTCTGGCCAATCAGGAATCACGCGATTTCAGGATTGCCAAGAACCTTGACATTTTCTTCACTCTTTTCAGGGAACTGAACACCTTTTATGTCGATGAAATCAATCCTGATAAAGTCATTAAAACAAGTATTGATAACATGCTCAGAAACCTTGATCCGTATACGGTCTATTACCCCGAGTCAGAGGCTGATGAATTCTCTTTTATGACTACCGGAAAATATGGAGGAATAGGTTCGCTGGTCAGAGGAGGAGGAGAATATGTTGTAATCCTTGAAGTATATAAAGGATTTCCTGCTGATCTTGCCGGTATTAAAGCCGGGGATATCCTGAAAAAGATTAACGGAGAGCCGCTTAAAGGATTCTCTTCAGATAAGGTCAGTGAGAAACTTAAGGGAAACCCCGGAACAGAAATTACACTAACCATTGAAAGAAACGGGAAGGAGTCAGAATATAAGATGAAAAGGGAAAAGATAATAATGCCCCCTGTTCCCTATTCCGGCATGCTCGATTCTAAAACAGGATATATCAGATTCACAAATTTTACCCAGGATTGTATCAATGACGTTAAAAAAGCGCTGATAGCCTTAAAAGAAAATAACCCACAACAGATAATCCTCGATCTGAGAGGTAATCCCGGTGGTCTGCTTACCGAAGCAGTGGCGATTGTAAATCTATTTGTCGGTCCGGGAAACAATGTCGTTACTACAAAAGGGAAAGTAAAAGAATTCGATGAGGAGTTTAAGACGACAAAAGCAGCTGTTGATGAAAAAATACCTCTTGCTGTCCTTATTAACAGAGGGTCGGCTTCGGCAGCAGAAATTGTAGCCGGAGCAATCCAGGACCTCGACAGGGGGGTAATTGTCGGCCAGAGGTCTTATGGAAAAGGACTTGTACAGGTCACACGTACTCTGAGTTATAATACTCAGTTAAAAGTTACAACTGCAAAATATTACATACCGAGCGGCCGGTGCATACAGGCACTTGATTTTTCGCATCCCAACGAAGACGGCAGTGTCGGATATATTCCGGATTCACTTATTTCTGAGTTTAAAACCAGGAACGGAAGAACTGTAAAAGACGGAGGAGGAATAACACCTGATATCGAAATGGTGCCGGAACAGTTAAGCCAGGTCGTTACTGAGCTTTACATAAGGAATTTTATTTTCGATTTTGCCACACAATACTATTGGGCGCATCCCGGCATTAAATCTCCTGAACAATTTATTTTCACGGATAATGATTATTCTGATTTTCGCAACTTCCTGGTTTCCCGGAATTTTAATTACAAAACATCCACTGAAGAATCTCTGAGTGAGCTTATTGCAAATGCCAGAAAGGAAAAATACTATGATCTTCACAAGAACCTGTTCGCCGAAATGGAAAATGATATCGCACATTCTCTTGACCAGGATCTTAATATTTTCAAAAAAGAAATAACCGAACTTCTTGAAGAAGAAATTTTAGGCCGTTATTTTTATGAAGACGGGGCTATTGCCTGGACTATTAAAAATGATGAGCAGGTAAACAAAGCTCTTGAAATACTGAACGATAAAGAAAAATACAGCTCTATATTAAGCGTGAAAACAGGATCAACCTTATCAACAAGCAAGGGAGAAAATTATTTTATCAGAAATAAAATTTCAGTAAAATCAGTCAGCGTGAAACCTGTTTAGGCAAGAGAATCTTAGTTTATTTATCCGTTTATCAACCTCCGGCAAATGGAGGCATAAAAGCAATTTCATCACCATTTTTAAGCACCGGATCATTATTAATTATTTCACTGTTTACAGCAATGCGATAGTTGTAATGCACCAGATCCGGATATTCATCCTCTATTCTGAACTGAAGATCCTGGAATGACCTGACTCCGCTGTAATGCTTAAACCTGTTTTGTGTTACCTCAGCCAGCACTCCGAAAAACAATACTTTTATTTCCATCGTTTTTACTATACTAATACTGTCCCTTGAATTACATCCCCCCGTTGCACCTTATTAATGCGCTTCCAGCCAGTTTTTCCCGGTTCCGCAATCAACTTTCAGGGGTACATCCAGCCTGGCACCATTCGACATTTCAAAAATGACCATTTCTTTAAGCTTTTCAAGCTCACTCAGTTCAGCTTCAAATATTAATTCGTCATGCACCTGCAGGATCATTTTGGACCTGAAATTTCCGGTTTTAAGCTTCTGGTGGATCCTGACCATGGCAATCTTTATTATATCAGCTGCAGAGCCCTGAATAGGGGCATTTATTGCATTCCTCTCTGAATTTCCCCTTACTACCTGGTTACGTGAATGAATATCGCGCAGGTATCTCCTCCGTCCAAACATTGTTGTCACATACCCTTTCTCCCTTGCTTTACGGATACTCTCTTCCATGTATGTCTTTACTCCAGGATAAGAAGCGAAATAGCCGTCAATCAATTCTTTTGCCTCCTTGCGCCCGATATTAAGTCTTTCTGAAAGACCAAAAGAAGAAATACCGTATATTATTCCGAAGTTGGCAGTCTTGGCCTTGCTCCTCATTTCTCTGGTGACATCCCTGATTCCTACTTTGAAGATTTTTGCTGCAGTTGCAGCATGGATATCGTTGCCCGAAAGAAAATCTGAAATCATACTCCTGTCCTTGCTCAGATGCGCCATTATTCTGAGCTCTATCTGAGAATAATCTGCAGATAGAAATAGGTAGCCCTCAGCCGGGACAAATGCTTTTCTTATCTCTCTTCCTCTTTCATCTCTCACAGGGATATTCTGCAGATTGGGATTATTCGAACTTAACCGGCCAGTGGCTGCCACTGCCTGGTTAAATGATGTATGTATCCGTCCGGTTTTTTCGTCAATCAGCTGGGGAAGAGCTTCAACATAAGTTGTCAAAAGTTTTTTCAGCCCCCTGTATTCCAACACCTTATCGACAATCGGATGCTTATGGGTCAACCTTTGCAGTATTTCTTCATTGGTGACAAACTGCTTCGTCTTTGTTATCCTTGCCTTATCATCGAGTTTTAACCTTACGAAAAGAATATCACCGAGTTGTTTTGGTGATGAGATATTAAATTCTGTGCCCGCAAGCATATATATTTCTTTTTCAAGTGCAATAATATCATCTCTTAATCCTGCTGTAATTGTTTTCAGATCTTCCTTATTAAGGATGACGCCGTTTCTTTCCATTGAAGCCAGTACGGAAATAAGGGGCATTTCAATATCATTTGAGAGAACTGATAATCCTTCTGCTTTGATTTTCGGTTCAAAAATCTCTTTAAGCTGAAGCGTAACATCTGCATCCTCAACTGCATATTCTTTCAGGGGTTCAAGCGGTACAGACCTCATATTTTTTTGTGCATGTCCTTTATCGCCGATCAGCGATTCAATGTGGACAGGACTATATGAGAGATATACTTCTGATAACAGGTTCATGTTGTGCCGCATGTCGGGCTCCAGAAGATAGTGGGCTATCATCGTGTCGAACAACCGGCCCCTTACTTCAATCCCGTAATTTGCAAGAACCTGGATATCAAATTTGAGGTTCTGCCCTATTTTCGGAATCTGAGGATTTTCCAGAAGCGGTTTTAATACATCCAGAAGCCTGATTGTTTCCTCAAGCGACTCAGGAAAATGAATCAGGTATCCGGTGCCTTTCTCCCACGATAATGAAAGAGCAACTATTTCTGAATCAAGCGGATTAACACTGGTTGTTTCAGTATCAAAACAGATCTCTTTTTGTTCTCCTGCCAGTTTGACCAGACCGGCAAGCTCTGATTCCGACAGTATGAGCTTATAGTTGTGGATAACATTGCTGATATCCGAAACTGGCTTTAATTCATGGTTTTCCACTTCCTCACCGAAAAGGGAGCCTTGCGTCATTTCAGCGGGTACAGGTTTTATTTTTACTTCGACCGGTTTTTCTTTTTTATCAATTTCTGACAGTATCCTTGCAGCAACTGTTCTGAATTCAAGCTCATCAAAGAGGGTCTTCAGCTTCTGAGAATCAGGTATTTCAGTTATCAGCTCCTCTTCTTTTAGCTCTACCGGGACATTCACCTCTATGGTTGCCAGCTTCCTGGAAAGCTCTATTTTTTCACGATTGTTTTCAATGATTTCTTTGAGCCTCCCTTTCAGCTTCCCTGTGTTTTTTAAAAGTTCCTCTACTGAACCATATTCAGAAATGAGCTTCATTGCTGTCTTGGGACCCACCCCGGGTGCACCCGGGATGTTGTCGGATGCATCGCCCATCAATGCAAGAATATCTATTACCTGTTCCGGCCTCTGAACTGAAAATTCTCTTTTTATATCCTCAACACCCCATTGAACTGATTCATTCCCGCTTCTTGACGGTTTGAACATAAAAATCGTGTCGGAAACAAGTTGAGCAAAATCCTTGTCCGGAGTCATCATATATGTTGTGAACCCTTTTTCAGATGCCTTGCGTGCCAGCGTTCCGATCACATCGTCTGCCTCAAAGCCCGGATAATCTATTACAGGGATCTTATATGCTTCAATAAGCCTCTTAATGTACGGGACACTTTTTCTGATGTCTTCAGGAGTCTCATCGCGATTTGCTTTATATTCTTTATACATTTCATGCCTGAATGTCGGTGCAGAGGTGTCGAATACCACCGCAATATGAGTAGGTTTTTGCTTCTGCAGAACCTCTTCGAGAGCCAGCAGAAAACCGAATATTGCCGAGGTATTCAGCCCTTTTGAAGTTATCCTTGGGTTCTTTATGAAGGCATAATATGCCCTGAAGATCAGTGCATAAGCATCGATCAGGAAAAGTTTCTTTATCTGATTATCCGGCATATTTCTTTTATTTATTATCGGAAGCAAACCATTCGGCGTATGATTTTGCCGTTTCATAAAGTTTAAGGCTGTACAACAGGACCTTTTCGGGCATCTTTGCTTTAAGCCGTGCGGCAAAGTCAGCAACAAGATTTTCACATGTTGGCTGGTAATCGACAATTACAGTATTGCCGAAGGTTTTTGACATCATCTCCTTTTTATCATTGTCAAAATCCCTGCTGACAACCGCAGTATGATCAAAGATATTAACGATCTCTTCAAGGACAATTTTCTTAAGCTCGGTGAAATCAATCACCATCCCGTTTTTCGGATCATCTTTATCATTAACGGGAACTCCTGAAATTGTCACAAAGAGTCTGTAAGAATGACCATGTACATTTCTGCAGGGACCATCGTAATTCCTCAGGACATGGGCCATTTCAAATGTGAATTCCCGAGTAACCCTTATTATTGAAGCCATCTTTCCCGGATTTATTAATAACGTTCAAAATTAACTATTCCCATGGATTTAAGGTGAAATGTACTGTTCTGTTTTTTAAGCCATAAAGTGTTAAAAATCATAAAAAAAGCTCCTAAAACTTTTATTTCTATACCTTTGTACCTATTATTAATCAGAACAGGATAATATGGAACAAGAAAATATAAAGCTGACTTTCCCTGCAATGTTCAATCAGACCTTGCAAAAATATGGGAATTCTGGAGCATATGCATTTGCCGGAGAAGAACTGATTACCTGGGAAAATGCACACAGGCAGATAGAAGCGTTAACAGCATTTCTTGAAAAGAACGGGATCGTTCCCGGTGACAGGGTTGCTATACTGAGTACAAACATGCCAAACTGGGCAGTTGCGTACTTTTCAGTAACCTTTATGGCAGCAGTTGTTGTTCCCATTCTTCCTGATTTTTCTGTCACTGAAGTTGCAAATGTCCTTGAACATTCAGAAGCGAAAGCAGTTTTTATATCTTCAGGACTTTTGCCGAAAATTGAAGGATTCAAATCTGAAAATCTCAAAACTGCTATTCTGATTGAGGATTTCTCGCTGATCTTTTCAGAAAAGAGTTCTGTCATATTTAATCCGGATGCATTTCCCGTTAAAAAATATGATGTAAAGGAAGAAGATCTGGCATCAATAATTTATACCTCCGGTACAACAGGCCATTCAAAAGGAGTAATGCTTACTCACAAAAACATTTCATTTAACGCAGTAAAAGGTAGAAAGATCCAGTCAATGGATGAAAATGACCGGTTTCTTTCAGTTTTACCTTTATCGCATACTTACGAGAATACTCTTGGCCTTATTTTACCAATGTTATGCGGAGCATGTGTTTATTATCTCAGGAAACCCCCGACCCCTTCAGTTTTACTGCCGGCGCTGGAAATTGTAAAACCTACAATAATGCTTACTGTTCCTCTGATTATTGAAAAGATCTATTTTAATAAGGTTCTTCCTACATTCAGAGAAAATCCCATATTGAAGCTTCTCTATAAGGTCCCGTTTCTCAGGAAAAAATTAAATGCTGCAGCCGGGAAAAAACTGAAGAAAACATTCGGAGGGCAACTTAAATTTTTTGGCATTGGTGGCGCAAAGCTTAATAAATCTGTTGAGAAATTCCTTCGTGAAGCAAAATTCCCTTATGCCGTTGGCTATGGTCTTACTGAGACATCACCTCTTCTTGCAGGCGCCAACCCCGTAAACACAGTGTTTGAATCAACGGGTCCTGCAATTGAGGGAATTGAACTGAAAATCAACAACCCGGATGAGAAGACAGGCGAGGGTGAAATCTGGGCAAAAGGAGCCACGATCATGAAGGGATATTATAAAGAACCGGACATGACCGCTGAAGTCATTACCAAAGATGGATGGTTTAAAACCGGGGATCTTGGTGCACTGGATTCTGCGAATAATCTGTTTATAAAAGGACGCCTTAAAAATATGATCGTTGGTGCAAGCGGGGAAAATATATATCCTGAAGAGATCGAATCCGTAATTAATAATTTCCGTTTTGTTGTTGAATCACTGGTTATCCAGCAGAAAGGGAAGCTGGTTGCTTACGTCCACCTAAATATGGATGAGCTTGAAAAGAAATACATGAATCTGAAACAGGATATGACGGAAAAATATGAAGATAAGAAGGAGGAGCTGCTGTCAGAATTAAAGGAATATGTCAACTCTCAGGTCAATAAATTCAGCCAGATCAATAAGGTTGTGCTTCAGCCCGTCCCGTTTCAGAAGACGGCGACAATGAAGATAAAGAGGTTTTTGTATACATAAAGAAAGGGGGCGGCGCCCCCTTTCTCATTATAAAAAAATCAAACTGTTTACATGACTGCTTCCTTAAACCTTCTGTTCACCTCATCCCAGTTCACCACATTCCAGAAAGCCTCAACGTAATCAGCTCGTTTGTTCTGATACTTAAGATAATAAGCGTGTTCCCACACATCAAGGGTTAAAAGAGGAGTCCCCTTTACCGGGGAAAGATCCATCAGCGGATTATCCTGATTTGGCGTACTGCTTACTGCTACGATTTTGTCCGTAGTCAGATAAAGCCAGGCCCATCCGCTGCCAAATCGTGTTTTAGCAGCATTGCTGAAGGTTTCCCTGAATTTGTCAAAAGAACCAAAAGCTTTTGTTATTGCTGCCGACAGTTCAGCTGATGGTCCCGAACTCCCCTTACCAAGGTTTTTCCAGAAGAAATAGTGGTTGTAATAACCGCCGCCATTATTTCTGACTGCATCACCTGCCTTTGAAATATCAGCAAATATTTTTTCAACAGGCACACTTTCCAGGGGTGTTCCCTTTACTGCATTTACATAATTTGTAAAATATGCTCTGTGATGCTTGTCATAATGTATCTCCATAGTCCTTGCATCAATATAGGGTTCAAGAGCGTCATAAGCAAACGGCAATGCCGGGAATTCCAATGTGTTAAGATTTTCCATAGTTATGTATTTTGAATTAATAATATCTCCGCCCCTGGATCGTCCTGCTATATAGGTTGCAGCCACTCCAAGGCCAAGTTTCCTAATGAAATTTCTGCGTTCCATTTTGTGCAAATTTAAATGTTAAACAATCAATAACTGAAATTGTTCAACATTAATCTTACAATCAATTCCCGAACGAAATTTTCATCGATGCAACTTTTAACGTAAATTTGTCGTTATATGAATAACTAAACATAGTTAATCCATGAAAAAAATATTCACCTTACTGCTGCTGACAGTCGTTATCAGCACATTTCTTACAAGCTGTAAAAAAGATAAAGGGAATCCCCCCACATTGCCACCAAAAGAATCCATGACAATTGATTTCAGTAATTTTGGAACCGGAAAAGGAGGAGATATTGCATTATCCAAAGGTATTGAAGATTCATACTGGTCATTTTCAGCCCTTGTCGCAGGTTATTTCAGGGCATATGAGGTGGTAATCCTGGCCGTTCCTGTAGCTGCTTTTAAACTGGCCATTGAAAAAACTCCGGCATATGTTGAGAATAAAACATGGCAATGGAGCTATAATGTTCCTGCTCTTTCGTCAACTTATAAAGCCAGGCTTACAGGTCAGATCAGAACTTCCGATGTTCTTTGGCAAATGTATATCTCAAAAGAAGGATCAGGCGCTTTTGCAGAATTTGTCTGGTTTGAAGGCACATCAAAACTTGACGGAACAGGCGGTACGTGGACTCTGAAGAAGAGCCCCACAGAACAGGTTTCTTTTCTTACCGTTAACTGGACAAGAACCGGAACAACAATGGGGACAGTGACTTATACCTATGTTGTATCAGGCGATTCATATGGAAGTTTTATTACATATGGCAAAAAGACAACAGGCATTTATGATGCTTATTATACCATTCACTATTTTAACGGCGTCGCATTCTCTGAGGTTGACGTGCAGTGGAGCACAACAGGCCATAACGGAACCGTTAAATGCCTGGCGTTCTTTGGCGACAGCAATTACCACTGCTGGGATGGCAATTATGGGAACCTTGCAACTTGTCCATGATCTATTTTAATGCGATATACTAATCTTCTCTGAGAAGCTCCTCTGTCAGAGCGCTCCCCACAAGTCCCGTTGCCCCAAATACAATGGCTGTTCGGGATTCCATATTAATGTATATCTCAGTTTTTAAAGATGCTATAAAATAAAATTACAGTTAATAAATTATAAACTGCATTTTGTTTATTGAAAATATTTGTTTTACTTTGTATTTCAAAGTACTTTTAATTTTTTATCATGGAAAGTAAATCAGACTATTTTGAAGACCTGAAAATAATAAAAAAGGTCATGGAAGATTCTTCGCGGTTTCTTTCGCTGAGCGGTTTATCCGGATTATTTGCAGGATTGGTGGCATTGGCCGGAGCAGCGGTAGCAATATTTGCCTTTTTGAACAGCAGAATGATCCTTTCCGCAGGATATTTTAACGGACTCTCGCCGCACGAATTGAATATCCTGAAAATCAAATTAATGATCGATGCTCTCTTCGTCCTTGGTCTGGCAGTAGGCGTTTCTCTCTACTTTTCTTACAAAAAGTCAGTCAGAAATGGAATTAAAATATGGACTCCGGTATCCAGAAGGCTTCTTATAAACTTTCTTGTCCCTCTTTTTACCGGTGGAATTTTTATTATAATACTTTATCTGCAAAATTACTGGCAGCTTGTAATACCGTCTATGCTTATTTTTTATGGTCTGGCTCTGGTCAATGCAGGTAAATTTACATATAGCGAGGTCTTTTATCTTGGATTGACTGAAATTATTACAGGTCTCTTTGCAGCAGTATTTCCGGAATATGGAATTCTTTTCTGGGCTTTTGGCTTTGGATTGCTCCATATTATCTATGGTCTGTTAATGTACAGAAAATACGAGTGATGAAAATTGATATTTCCGGCTTGAGTAAATTGTTTGAAAACAGGATTCGCCTGGGCATAATGTCGGTTCTGTCTGTTAATGATTCTTACGATTTTAACAGCCTTAAGGAGACGCTAAGTGTCACTGATGGCAATCTTGCCAGTCATTTAAAAGCGCTCGAAGAAAATAACCTTATTAAAGTAAACAAGCAATTCATCGGAAGAAAACCAAACACCAGCTATTCCATTACAAAAGAGGGCATGAAATCGTTCCGGTCGCACCTGGCCGCACTGGAAGAAATTATTAATTCACAATAATTTTTTTATCTGCTTACTTTGAGTTTCAAAGTACTTTTAAATTAATAATATAAAACTATGAAAATTGAAATCAGCGACAACAGGAAATGGCAGCAATCATTAACAATAAAGATTGGATTGCTTGCAATTATGGGGCTATTTTTACTTATCCCACTTGAAATGATAAAATCAATAATCAGGGAACGGCAGCAAAATTCAGAAAAGGTAAAGAAGGAAATCGCATCCCAGTGGGCCGGACAGCAGACTCTTTCCGGTCCGGTGCTGAATATTCCTGTTAAAATATTCCCATCAAAAAAAGATTCTGAACCATACAGATCAGTTTTCCATTTAATGCCTGAGAGTCTTGACATTAATGGTAATGTGCAGACAGAAAAAAGACACAGAAGCATTTATCAGGCAGTAGTTTATACGGCTGATCTTAATCTGTCAGGAGCATTTTTAATTCCCGAACTTAGTCCGGGTGAAAAAAGCGAAATACTCTGGAATGAAGCATATTACACGCTGGGAATCAGTGATAACCGTGGATTAAAAGGCAGCGTTTCCATAAAAACAGATATTGCTGAAATTGATGCAGTTCCGGGATTAAAAGATGCAGATGTTTTTAATTCGGGCATAACTTTTCCTGCGTCATTGTCTGAAAAGAGCAAAAAGATTGATTATTCGATCAGCATAAAGCTTTCCGGTTCTGAAGAATTGAGTTTCATTCCTGCCGGAAAAACAACCACGGTAAAGATTCAGTCACCATGGACAGCACCAGGATTCAAAGGGAACTTTCTTCCGTCTGAAAGAACAATCAACGACCAGGGATTCAGGGCAGAATGGCTTATAACAAATCTAAACCGGAATTTCCCCCAGGTGTGGTCGGGTAACGCTTACAACACGAGCAGCGATTCATTCGGCATCGGCTTTGTACTTCTAGTCGATCACTATCAGAAGTCGCTTAGAAGTGCAAAATACGGAATCCTTTTTATAGCACTAACATTCCTGGCGCTCCTTTTTGCCGAAATGACAATACATGAAAAATTTCATGTTTTTCACTACCTGCTCGTTTCGCTTGCCCTTATACTATTCTTTTCACTGCTCAATGCGATAAGCGAACAGCTTGGCTTTAACCTTGCATATTTAATATCAGCATCTTCCACAATAATCCTGATTTCGCTGTTCCTGAGGCTCCTGGTAAAAAATTATCGTCCGGTGCTCATGTTATCAGCCCTGCTTGTCTTTCTTTATACTTTTATTTTTATTTTGTTGAGCCTCAATGACTATGCTTACCTTGCAGGAAATATCGGGCTTTTTGTCCTTCTTTCAGTAACAATGTGGCTATCAGTGAAACTCCGCATTTTTAACATGGACGAGAAGGTTGAAAATTCCGATCAGCCGCTTACCGGGAAAACGATTTAAATCTCAAAACACCCGATCAGTCATGCAGCAGTGATCCCGGATTCGGGTCACTGCTGTATTTCTTTTCTCTGTAACAAAATGTTTTGTCAATTTTTTTTTGCTATTTTGCGAGCCTTAAACTGGCAGGAAAAAGATGTCGACTGGAAAGAAATCAATACTGCTGATTATATTAATTCTTGTTGTTGACCAGATTCTTAAGATCTGGATTAAGACTCATATGCAGATCGGAGATGAAATCCATCTTTTCGGCAAATGGGGAATGCTCCATTTCATTGAAAATAACGGAATGGCTTTCGGTATGGAAATGGGTGGGAGGCCCGGGAAATTAATATTAAGCATCTTCAGGATAATAGCTATTTTCGGAATCGCCTGGTTCCTTTATTCAATAATCAGGAAAAAAGCTAACCTCTTTCTTGTCCTGGCTGTCAGCGCAATTCTGGCGGGAGCAATCGGCAATATTATCGACAGTGCGTTCTATGGAATGATCTTCAGTGAAAGTTTTAATCAGCCAGCCGTTTTATTTCCACCCGGGGGCGGTTACTCATCCTTCCTTCACGGTAGAGTTGTTGATATGTTTTATTTTCCTGTAATTGATACTCACTGGCCCGCATGGTCTCCCTTCCGTCCGGGGGAATCACTTATTTTCTTCAGACCGGTTTTTAATGTTGCCGATTCATCAATTACCTGCGGTGTGATTTCAATTTTACTTTTCCAGAAAAGAATGTTCCGGGATCTAAGGTAGATCATTGCTGCCTTGCAACCTGCACCTTGTCATCGTATATTATTTACAGCAATCCCCTATGCTGTCAAGAATATTTTTCAGGTCAGCATGCTTCAGGAAGTACCACGTATTCTTCCCTTCCCTTTTTGATGACAGGACTCCCCTGTCCTTCAGAATTACAAGATGATGAGAAGCAGTTGCCTGTTCAATGCCCAGCTTTTTATGGATATCTGTAACTGTCCTTTTTTTGCCATCTTCAAGGTAACCAATAATTGAGATCCTGATAGGGTGAGCTATCGCTTTTAGCATGTTTGCCGCCTTCTCCAGGGTTTCCGGGTTAAGCTCTTTAAGTTCCATTTGCACAGTTTTAAATACAAATATATCTAAATATATGGATATGTTGAGGAGAAATCCTGCGTGATGTATCTTTACAGGCAGGGACAAATTATAATGAAAACAGATGTGTTGTGCCGAAATTGTTATATTTGAATGAAATAATATCATATGTCAGTTCTCACAGATATCAGAAAACCCGTTGAAAAAGAGATGGATGAATTTGAATCCTATTTCAACAGGACTATGAAAAGTGACATCCCTCTATTGAAAATAATTCTGAATTATGTATTGCGTCGCAAAGGAAAACAGATGAGGCCTCTGCTGGTTTTCCTGACTGCTCGTCTGAACGGAGAAATTGTAGAATCCACTTATGTTGCAGCAACCTGTATTGAGCTTCTGCACACCGCTTCCCTGGTTCATGATGATGTAGTTGATGATGCGAAGGAACGACGGGGGTCGCTTTCAATTAAGGCACTGTGGAATTCAAAAATTGCAGTGCTTCTTGGCGATTATCTTCTTTCCTCGGGAATGCAAATCTGCGTTGAAAAATCGCGTTATGAAATGCTTGAAATTATTTCCGAAGCAGTAAAATCTATGGCTGAAGGAGAACTTTTGCAGATTCAGAAATCAAGAAAACTAAATATAAAAGAAGAAGATTATTATAAGATTATTATCAGCAAAACAGCCGCACTTATAGCTGCCTGTACGGCAACAGGAGCCAGGTCAGCCACAGAAGACGCTGATACGATCCAGCTGATGAAAGATTTTGGTGAGAATATCGGTGTTGCCTTCCAGATAAGGGATGATATCCTGGATTATGAAGCAAACGGATTAACAGGAAAAACAGTAGGTAACGACATAAAGGAAAGGAAAATAACTCTTCCGCTGATTCATGCGCTGGAACTTGCACCATCCTCCCGTAAAAAAGAGATTCTTTCAGTTGTTAAAAACAAAAAGAAAACAAAATCCGAAATCGATGATGTAATCCGGTTTGTTTCAACCTCAGGGGGCCTGGATTACGCTGAACTTAAAATGAATCAGTACCGTGACAAAGCTCTTGCAATCCTCGATTCTTATCCGGAATCAGATGTAAAAGAATCCCTGAAGAGGTTTGTTCATTATACTACCTCAAGAAATAAATGATATTTTATCTCTGATCAGCCTGCTGCCTCAAGTTTGATTTTGGCAACTTTCTCCATATCTCCCATATAATATCTTGATCCCATATAGAACAAAAAAGCGCCAATAATCAGCATAAACGGAAGAATAGTCATTGCTGTCTTAATACTTGATAAATCAGAGATTTTCCCAAGAACGATAGGAGCCGTAAAGGAGCCCAGTAAATTCTGAACTGCTACAGCTATCGCATATGATGTTGCTCTTAATCCCGGATGAATTACATCCTGGGTAACTGCTGCTGCACCGGCAATAAAAGTCATTATAAAAACACCGAAGACAAAAAGAACGATAATCTGTTTGGTGCCTTTAAACAGGAAAAAAGCAATAAAAAGCAATAAGGCTGAAAGTAATGTTGAAAGAGCAGGGAACAGAAGTCTTGCTTTTGGCTGTTTCTCCCTCCATTTATCAATCAGATATCCCCCCAGAGGAGCACCGATTAAAGCCAGCAGCATTACTGCGCCGGCAAGTGTCCCTGCTGTTTTTGGTTCTATCTTAAGTTCTGTTTCAAAATATTTAGGAAGCCATACTATCATTGCCGTTGTTACAAAAACGACTGCAGCCATCCCGAAATAAGTAAAAATAACGGATGGTTTTCTGATAAATTCCCGGAACATGTCCTTTCTTTCCATCTTAATTTTATTGTTGCCTTTATCAACAAAAGAAAGGTCAACAGTTTTATAATCTTTAACGAAAAAAAATAAAATTGCTATTATAAAACCGGGAAATGCGACAAGACCAAAAGCATGTTTCCAGCCCAGAGCCTGTGCTATAATACCTCCCAAAGTAACACCAATTGCAGAACCAAGCGGAATAGAGGCATTCCATAATCCCATCATTTTTGATCTTTTTTCCAGCGGATACATTCCTGAGATCAGGGCGCTTCCACCCGGGGCATATCCTGCTTCCCCAAAACCTATCATGATTCTGGCCATAAACAGCTGAACATAATTCCCTGTTAAAGCACATAGTGCAGTGGCAAGACTCCATACAATTGCCATCATTCCTATTGTTTTGGTCCTGCTCCAGCGGTCAATAAGCAGCGACACCGGAAATGTCAAAATACCGATAGCAAGATAAATGACCGACACAAGCCAACCACACTGGGTATCAGTAATAAACCATTCTTTCTGAATTGAAGTAAACATTGAGGTTACAACCATCCTGTCTGCATAATCAAACACATACAGCAGGAATAGAAGCATAAAAACATAATTGGAGTAGCCTTTTGAAAAGAGGTATCCCTGGTTGTTTGCCGGCCTGTTCATAAAGCTTAATTTTAATTACTCTATTACCAAGTAAATAAAAAATATGTAAAATGGTGTTTTTTGTTGTATTTTTAAGTCTTTATACTTAGTGTGAATTTTTAAAAATGGGTCTATTTTCATATGTTATAAATAATTTAAACTGCAAAGTATGGTAACCCTAAAGCAAATTGATGAATTTATCGCTTCGGAACCCATTGCACTGGTCGGGGTTTCGCGTAATCCGAAAAAATTCGGTTTCTCTGCATTCAGAGAACTGAAAGAAAAGGGAATGAATATTATTCCTGTAAATCCCCATGCAGATGAAATACATGGAGTAAAAGTATATCCTGATATAAAAGGATTGCCGTCTGACACAAAAGGTCTTATTATAATGACACAAAAAAGCCAGACTGCAGCAATTGCCCGGGAAGCCAGGGAAAGAGGAATAAAACAGATCTGGATACAGCAGATGTGTGAAAGCCAGGAAGCGCTAAAAGAACTTGAAGGCTCCGACATAAATTTTATCACGGGGCAATGTATCTTAATGCATTACAAACCTCACAGCATCCATAAATTTCATGGAAGGCTGAATAAATTTTTCAGACGATTTCCGAAATAGCTGTTCTGAACCAAAATGGCAGAATCTCGGGATTTTTTCAGTTCTGAATTTGCTGTAAGAGATTATGAATGCGACATACAGGGTGTTGTTAATAATGCCAATTATCAGCATTACCTTGAACACGCCCGGCATGAATTTCTGATCTCAAAAGGAATAAGTTTTTCTCAGCTTCATGATGAAGGTACAGACCTTATTGTCACAAGGGTGGAAATAGACTATAAATACCCTCTTCGCAGCCGTGATAAATTCTTTATTCGTGTTAATATTCAAAAAGAGGGCAATGCAAAGCTTGTTTTTATCCAGGATATTTTCAGGCAGCCTGATGAAAAACTTATCGTCAGTGCAAAAATCACCGGGATCGCTACAAGGAAAGGAAGGCCGGTTCATCCCGGGAAAATAATTGAACTGCTTGGTCTTTAATGAGTTTACAAAAGTTTATTCTATGGGAAAAAAGAATCTGACCCGAAGACAGTTTGTTACTACGGTAACAGCCGGTACCGGCACAATCCTCCTGGGCAGCTTTTCAAATGCCCTTGTCTTTGATTCCGTAAGCCGGTCTGTGGATCCCTTTCAAAAAATTACATTGGGAAAAACAGGTATTAAAACCACCCTTCTCGGCATGGGAACAGGATTTAACGGAGGGAACCGTTCCTCGGCCATTACAAGAGCAGGCAATGCTGAAACAATGATAAGGTACGCTTTTGACAAGGGTATTCGCTTTTTTGACTGCGCCGATACTTATGGAACTCATCCATTTGCTTTAAAAGCATTAAGAGAAATTCCAAGAGAAAAATATACTCTCAGTTCTAAAATCTGGGTATCACAGGGTGGTATTCCGGAACCGGAACGTCCCGATGCCGATGTGGTTGTTGAGCGTTTTCGCAAAGAACTGAATACTGATTATATAGACATCATACAGATCCACTGCATGACAGGTGCAGCATGGACCAGCCAGCAAAAAAAACAGATGGATTTACTGGAAAATCTAAAGGTCCGAGGCATCATCAGGGCACATGGGGTTTCTGTACATTCCCTGCAAGCAATGGAGGCTGCTGTTGAAAGTCCCTGGGTCGATGTAATCCATGCCAGGATCAATCCTTTTGGTGAGGCAATGGATTCGAAAGATCCTCAGCTGGTTGTGGCATTAATTGAAAAACTGCATTTGGCAGGAAAAGGGGTCATCGGAATGAAGCTGATAGGTAATGGCAATTTCAGAAATGATTCTGAAAAGATCGACCAGTCACTGAAATATGTACTCGGACTTGGTACAGTTGACATGATAATAGTTGGTTTTGAAAAACCGGAACAGATTGATAATTACGTATTAAGGGTAAAGAATACACTTAATTTACCCGGCAATGGGAAGTCCTGATTTATTAAACCTCTTCAAATGAAAAAGTTGAATCTCCTGCTGATTATTTTCATTGTATTTTCACTGACAATATCAGGACAGGATGTAAGCCTTGCGAAAATTATAGACCCCGGAGTGAAGCTTGAAAAGCTTGCCGGGGGATTTCAATTCACTGAAGGACCCACTGCTGATGCCAGGGGGAATGTTTACTTTACTGATCAGCCAAATGATCGTATTCTGGTATGGAAAATACGGGGTGGATTATCTGTATTTATGCAGCCCTGTGGCCGGTCTAATGGCCTTTCTTTTGATCATAACGGATACCTTTGGTCCTGTGCCGACGAAAAGAATGAAATCTGGAAGATATCAACTGATAAAAAAGTTGAAGTAATAGCAGAAAACTTCGGAGGAAAGCCATTTAATGGTCCTAACGATCTGTGGATAAGTCCCGACGGAGGTGTGTTTTTTACCGATCCTTATTATTCACGTTCGTGGTGGGATCATATTTCAATGCCTCAGGAAAAACAATGCGTGTATTACCTTAAGCCTGACCATAAAACAATTATACGTGTCGCTGAAGATCTTCTGCAGCCAAACGGAATCGTGGGAACTCCTGATGGAAAAACGTTGTTTGTCGCTGATATACGCGGAAACAAAACATGGTCATTTTCAATTAATCCCGATGGCACCCTTGCCAATAAAAAGCTATTTTGTGAAATGGGTTCCGATGGGATGACTATTGATTCCGAAGGGAATATTTATCTGACAGGCAGGGGGGTCACAATTTTTGATAAAACCGGTAAAAAAACCGGTAATATTGCCATACCTGAAGAATGGACGGCAAATGTATGTTTTGGCGACAGAGATATGAAGAGCCTTTTTATTACTGCCAGTAAAAGTCTATACAGGATAAGACTTAAAATTAAAGGAACTTCAGGATAGCAAATTTTTACCTTTCCCCCTCTCTTTTTTTATTAACAATCCAAAAAAACACCTGTTTTGATCAGATTATGCTGTATGAATTTTTATTATAATTGTATCCTTATTCAAATTTTTAAAATTTATTACCGATGGAAGGAACACGGAGGGCAGATATTAAGCCGGGTATTTCTGTAATGGTTGAGCTTGCAAAAGATAAACGCAGCGGACGGTTAACGGGAGGCAAGGTTAAAGAAATTCTTACTTCTTCACCAAATCATCCTCACGGGATAAAGGTCATTCTGGAAAACGGGCTTGTAGGAAGAATCAAGCAGATTATTTAGTTTATAATTCATCCCGGTTCATCCGGCTTTGTATTTCCAATTCTCTTATTTAACAATCATTCAAAAAATTAACTAATTTTGAATTCACCGAAAGTATTATTGCTTTCATTTCCTGTAAATAATGTCAATAACGAAAAAAATGAAATACGAGGATTTTCTTGTCTCTTCACTAGGAAAGGGAAATGTAGTGTCACCTCTCAAACAAGGTCAGCGGGAAGATAGTCCTGTTTATAAATTCGTCAATGATGATGAGAGGATACTTTATGATGTCTCCATGGATCATTTCAATAAATGCAAGGATTCGGGAGAGAAACCAGTTTCATTTGAAAAAGCAGGTCCTAAAGAGAATATCTTCTTTGAACCCGCAAAAACAAAAGTTGGAATCGTAACATGCGGAGGATTGTGCCCCGGTCTTAATAATGTTATTCGGGGCCTCGTCAATCAGCTTTTTTACAGGTATGGCATCAGCAGGATCCTTGGTATTAAATACGGTTATGAGGGATTTATTTCTACATATAATCATCCGGTTGTTGAACTGACTGCTCCTATGGTCAGCGATATCCATCTTTCAGGAGGAACATATCTTGGCACTTCACGCGGAGAACAGGATGTCGAGAAAATCGTTGATACTCTTGAGATCCTGAATATCAATATTCTTTTTTGCATTGGTGGGGATGGAACATTACGCGGAGCCCATGCTATTAATGAGGTAATTCAAAAGAGAAAGTTAAAGATAGCCGTAGCCGGGATTCCAAAAACAATTGATAATGATATCGACCTTATCCAGAAATCATTTGGCTTTGAGACTGCTTTTTCAATTGCCAATGATATTATCGGGAATGCTCACAATGAAGCTTCCGGTGCTTATAACGGCATTGCGGTCGTGAAACTGATGGGGCGTGATTCCGGTTTTATTGCTGCCAGCGCTGCCCTTGCAATTCAGGAGGTGAACTTTGTTCTTGTCCCCGAAATATCTTTCGACCTTTATGGTCCCCGCGGATTTCTAAAGATTCTGAGAAAACGGCTAGAGGAGAGGCATCACGCGGTGGTGGTGATTGCTGAAGGTGCAGGCCAGGACCTTTTTGAATCAAAGAATAAAGATAAAGATGCTTCAGGTAATATCAAACATAAGGATATTGGCATTTACATTAAGGAAAAAATCAAGGATGAATTTACTTCAAAAGCATTCCCCTTTTCAATCAAATATATTGATCCAAGCTATATCATCAGAAGCGCTCCGGCTAATGCAAACGACAGTAAGTTTTGCACCCTTCTTGCACAAAATGCAGTTCATGCTGCAGTAGCAGGTAAGACTGATTTTGTAGTCGGCTACTGGAATTATGAGTTTACTCTTATTCCAATTCCAATGGCTGTTGCTAAGCGTAAAAAAATCGATGTTGAAGGGGAATTGTGGTGGAATGTCCTTGAGGCAACCGGTCAACCGATCAGTATGAAGAATCCCTGATATGATCAGAAATATCGTTTTCGACCTGGGAAACGTGCTTATCAGCTTCAGGCCTTCCGAATATCTTAAAAAGAACCATTATCCCGAAAAAACCAGGGAAATAATACTCAACGATATATTCATGAGCAGTGAATGGCTGATGCTCGATGATGGTAAAATCACCATAAAAGAAGCTGTCGATTCAATAGCACGGAAATCTTCCCTGAGAAGGGAAGAAATAGCCCTTATTTTCGGTAACCGCGTTGAAATAATGTTTCCCCTTAATAATAATGTCAGCCTTCTTCCCGGACTAAAGGAACGAGGTTTTAAGCTATTCTATCTTTCAAACTTCCCTCTCGATATTTTTGATGAAATTAAAAACGGATATACGTTCTTTAAATATTTTGACGGTGGGATAATTTCTTCGGAGGTAAAATATTCAAAACCCGGCATTGAAATTTATCAGATCTTTATTAAAAAATATAAACTTAAACCCGAGGAGTCTCTTTTCATAGATGACATTGAAGTAAATGTTCGTGCTGCAGAAAAAACCGGGATGAAAGGAATTATTACTTACGGATCTTCTGATTTCGGGAATGAATTATTAAGTCTGTTGGATTAAACCCACTTTGCCACGCATCTACCTTTATACACATCTTAGATGGCAGTTAAAGTGGATTAAGAATGTGCATAAAGGGTAGTGCCACGCATAAGCATGGCTTCTCCCCAAAGGGGATTAAGTACGTTGGAATAAAACCCCCTCTGCCACGCTTAGGCGTGGCTTCTCCCCCAAGGGGGAGATAAATTCTGATCGTTAATATTAATCACTATAAGCTTCCAGGATTTTTTCCCCCTTTGGGGGAAATTAAAAGGGGGGGTCTGATTTAATTCCTGATTTTCCCGTTACAAATCTGAACCCCCATGGCTTTAATGCTGAAAATATTCAATTCTCACGGAGTTAAGACCTGAAGTAAAGCTCAGTAATGTATTGTACTTAAGGTATTTATAAATATTCTATTTAATTGTGTTCCACGTGGAAACCAGGACTACTTTTTAAGGCTTTGCGTGAGAATTGTTGCTTTTTGTGTCCCGACAAGTTTTTTTAGCACCTCGAATGATGTTTTTTTGATTTTCTCTACTGAACCAATTTCTTTAAGTAAAATTTCTTTCGTTTTGATTCCAATCCCTTTAATTTTATCCAGATCTGATTTTGTCATCTCTGAAGAACGTTTGTTCCTGTGAAAATTAATTCCAAACCGGTGTGCTTCATTTCTAAGTTGCTGTATTATTTTCAAACTGACAGAATTTTTATCCAGGTAAATGGGGACGCTGTCTCCCGGGAAATATATTTCTTCAAGTTTTTTAGCAATCCCTATTACAGAAACCTTTTCCCTCAGACCAAGATTCTCAATACTTTTAATTGCTGACGAAAGCTGACCTTTTCCTCCGTCAATAATTATCAGTTGCGGAAGATTCTGCTTCTCTTCAACCATTCTTTTGTACCGTCTATAAACGATCTCTTCCATTGATGAAAAATCATCCGGGCCTGTAACTGTTTTAATGTTAAAATGCCTGTAATCTTTTTTACTTGGCCTTGCATTTCTGAATACCACACAAGCGGCAACCGGATTGCTTCCCATAATGTTGGAGTTATCAAAACACTCTATATGAACCGGTAATTCCGGCATATGAAGATCCGATTTGAGCTTTTCAAGATTTTTAAATGTCCGGTCTTTGGGCTTTTGATTTTCGCGTTTTTTCCTTTGTTCAAGTTTATAATAAATTGCATTACGCTCGGCAAGATCCAGGAGCTTACGCTTGTCTCCCTTTGCAGGAACCGTATATTTAACCTTTTCAAATAAAATATCCGGTTTAAATGGTACAATTATTTCCGGTGAATCGCTTGATAATCTTTGTCTTATCTCAGTTATTGCGAATCCCAGAAGTGATTCTTTCTCTTCATCAACCCTGCTTTTCAAATCTAGGGTAAATGCCTGAATTACAGCACCGTTGATGACTTTTAAATAGTTAATGTATGTATAATCCGTGTCCTGTGTCATTCCAAAAACATCAACATTATTGATTGTTGAGCTTACGACTGCAGAACGGCTCTGGAACTTCGACAGGAGATCAATCTTCTCTTTTATTAACTGTGCTTCTTCAAACTGCATATTATCTGAATAACCCGACATCAGTAATTTCAGATAGTCGGATACAGCCGAAATATTTCCGCGAAGAATGTTTTTGATCTGTTGAATATTTTCAGAATATTCCTGTTCTGTCTGGAAGCCTACACAGGGCCCTTTACAATTTCCAAGATGATATTCAAGGCAAACTTTAAACTTCCCTTCAGCTATATTTTCATTTGTGAGGTTCAGTGTACATGTCCTTAACTTGAACAAGTGTCTTATCAGTTCAATCAGGGTTTTAACCATAAGACCGGAAGTATATGGTCCGAAATATTGTGATCCGTCTTTATAAGTATTCCTGGTGCTGAAAACTCTTGGAAAATGTTCTTTTTTTATGCAGATCCAGGGATATGTTTTATCGTCCTTCAGAAGTATATTATATCTGGGCTGATGCTTTTTAATTAAGTTATTCTCAAGTAATAATGCATCTGATTCATTGCCGACAATAATAGGTTTTAAATCAGTCGCTCTCTTAAGCATTACCAATGTTTTTCCGGACTGGTTTTTAGTAAAGTATGAAGAGACCCTTTTCTTCAGGTTTTTTGCTTTCCCTACATAAATAATATTCCCGAAGGAATCAAGAAATTGATATACTCCTGGTTTGTCCGGGAGAAGAGGTAATATTTCTTTTGAATTAAGTGACATTGAAAAATTATAATAATCAAAGGTATAAATTGTACCGTCATTGCGATTCCTCGAAGCGACGAAGCAATCCTTGTCTTAAGTATTTACAAGGTCTCATAAATCAATACACTATTAAACTTTTAATATGTTCTTTTGGAATTAGACCCTCCTTGACCAGATTATCTCTACCTTTTAAAAATGATAGTTCCACTAAAAATGACATATAGATATTTGAAGCACTAATTCCGCATTGATCTGTTAATGCTTCAACGACAGATTTTACCGTTCCCCCCGTAGCCATGACATCATCATGTATTAAGATTATTCCTTTATTCAGGAAGGATGAATCAAAACCTAATTTCTCTGATGAATATTCCGATTTTGAATTAAAAAACACATTTGAATTCACAGGAGGTAGCTTCGCAGCTTTCCGTATCATAATAAATGATGCATTATTTACTATTGAAAGAACAGAACCAAAAATAAAACCTCTTGATTCTATAGCCATTACTGCAGAAATAATTTCCGCCGGTAGTGTTTGAGTCAGACACTCAGAGGCAATTTTCATAGCCTTTGCGTCCGCTAACAATGGGGAAATATCTTTAAAAGCAACACCTTTAATCGGATAATTCTCAATAGTTCTTATATAACTATTTAAATAATCAATACTATTTCTTTTCATATATATTATGTTACAATTATCTCTCTGTTCCCCTAAAATAATAATCTAATACATTAACTAATGAACCAATTGTCCGGTATATGGAAATATGTTAATTCAATTGTTCCATGTGGAACACTCTCCTCCTTAATAATTATTAAGTGATTTAAAAAATATATTTCATAATTATTTATTTTTGTTCCACGTGGAACATAACTATCTTCCCAGATACATTAATAAAATATTTATATCTGATGGGGAAACACCGCTTATTCTGCCAGCCTGACCAATATTTACCGGTTTTATCTTGGAAAGCTTTTGTCTTCCCTCAGTTGAAATTGAAAGTAATTCTGAATAATTCATATCATTCGGAATTTTTAGTTTTTCCAGTCTTTTTATTTTATCCGCAACCGTTTTTTCCCTTTGTATATATCCTTCGTATTTTATTTTAATTTCCGTTGATTCTGTTATTTCCAACTCTCTGTTCTTTAGTTCCAATATTATTTCTTTCCCTCCTTTAATATTTTCGAGTAACTCTTTCATATTAACCTGTGGCCTTGAAGCCACAGCAATAGCTTTTATCCTTTGCTTAATTTCACTCGTCTCGTTGTCACTTAAAAAATTGTTTATCTCACCGGGGTTAATACTAGTTTCTCTTAAAAACTCAATTATCTTATTTGTTAATTTTTCCTTTGTTTCAAGCATCTTAATTCTTTTCTTTTCAGCAAGTCCAATTTCAAAACCTTTTTTAGTAAGCCTTTCATCTGCATTATCCTGTCTTAACAGAATTCTGTACTCTGCTCTTGAAGTAAACATCCTGTAAGGCTCATCTACACCTTTTGTTACCAAATCATCTATAAGGACTCCAATATAAGATTCCTCACGTCCAAGAACAAGGCTATCTTTCTCACTTAGCTTTAATGTTGCATTAATACCAGCCATCAGACCCTGAGCTGCAGCTTCTTCATAACCCGTTGTTCCGTTTATCTGCCCAGCAAAATAAAGATTTTCAATTTTCTTGGTTTCAAGTGTATGCTTAAGCTGAGTGGGCTGAAAGTAATCGTATTCAATAGCATATCCGGGTCTGAATATCTCAACCTTTTCGAGGCCCTTTACTTTTCTCAAGGCTTTTAACTGGGATTCCAGAGGAAGGCTGCTCGAAAATCCATTAACATAATATTCTATTGTGTCCTTTCCTTCAGGTTCTATGAAAAGCTGATGAGCATCTCTTTCTTTAAAAGTTACGATTTTGTCTTCAATGCTCGGGCAATACCGGGGACCTCTCCCTTTAATTCTTCCTGTAAATAGCGGACTGAATTTTAATCCTTTTCTCAACTCTTCATGAACTTCTTTATTCGTATGAGTTATGAAACAGCTTCTTTGATTTCTGATACTTAAATTCCTGTTCAAATATGAAAATGATCTTCCTTCATCATCTCCTTTTTGTTCTGTCATTAAACTAAAATCTATTGATCTCCCATCAATCCTGGCACTTGTTCCTGTTTTCATTCTTTCAACTTCAAAACCTATTTCTGCCAGCTGGTTGCTCAAACCAATTGATGCCTGATCTCCGGACCGTCCTCCTGTTACGTTCCTGAATCCTACATGCATTAGTCCGTTTAAAAATGTTCCATTTGTCAGTATTACACCTTTAGAATAGAATTTTGTTCCGAAAGATGTCTCTATTCCAATAGCTTTATCATTCCTTACTAATATCTTCTGAGCCTGTTCCTGCCAGATAAAAAGGTTTTTCGTCTCTTCAAGTGACTTCCTCCATTCAATTGTAAATCTCTGTCTGTCGCATTGTGCTCTTGGACTCCACATTGCTGGTCCTTTTGACCTGTTGAGCATTCTGAACTGAATCATACTTTTATCAGTAATCAATCCGCTCAAACCTCCCAGTGCGTCAATTTCCCTTACAATCTGACCTTTTGCAATTCCTCCCATTGCAGGGTTACATGACATCTGGGCAAGCTTTGTCATATCCATCGTGACCAGAAGTGTCCTGGCTCCCATTTTTGCAGAAGCATGAGCTGCTTCGCATCCTGCATGGCCCCCTCCAACAACTATTATATCATATTCAAACTTCATCTTTCCTTAACAAAATATGTTTCCAGCCATTTCTCTTCTATATTCTTCATTACTTCCCGCCTTTCTTTAGTATTATCTTCATGTCCACATAAATGAAGAGTTCCATGAATCATAACTCTTATCAACTCGTTTTTTAAACTAACTTTATAGTTATTGGCGTTTCTCTTTACTGTATCCAGGCTTATATATATTTCTCCATCTATTGTTTTATTCCCATTATATCCGAATGCAATAACGTCGGTATAATAATCATGATTCAGAAACTCCCTGTTAATTTTTATCAGCTTCCTGTCGTTTGTAAAAATAAAATTAAGGTCACCTGAAAGCTTGTTTTCCTTCGCGATGACCTTTTCAATCAATTTTAAAATATTTTTGCTTCCCGGCAGTCTGAATATTATACCATCATAAAATATCCTGATCTTCAAGATAAAGTATTTTTAAAAATCATTTTAACACTATTTCCTCTTTTGTTAAATTCTATCCCATCAGAAAGTTTAGACATCAGAAAAATTCCTCTTCCGTCTAATGATTCGATATTTTCCGGTCTTGTCGGATCAGGAACTTCTGCAGGCTTAAATCCTTTACCTTCATCCGTAACCGTGACTTCTAAAAAACCATTTTCAAAAAGAATCTTTATCTCTACGTACTTTCCTTCATCTGATTTGTTCCCATGAATAATAGCATTATTCACAGCCTCCATCGTTGAAACCATAATTCTTCCGTAACTATCCTGACCGATGCCGGTCTCATTACTTAACGTATCTATTGCATTTTCAACAACATTAAGATTTTCTCTATCAGATTTTATTCTTATTTTCTTTACCATGCTTTATATAAGTAATCCCTTATACTGAATTATCTGCAATTTGTTTCATACTTAACTAAATTTTTGTAATCCATAATTCCGGATCAAGAAATCTCTGCTCAAATATCATAAATTTTAATATGCAGTTATTATTATCGCGGGGATCAGCAAAAACATCTCCTATTATTTGTTTGGTCTCTACTTTATCCCCAGTTTTTACTCTTAAGTTAACAAGATTATTATATACAGATAAATATTTCCCATGTCTGATTATAACCGTCATATTAGCACCTGAAATAGCACTGATTGCGGTTACTTCACCTTTAAAAATACTTCTTGCAGGGGTTTTTCCTGAGCTTGTTATTTCTATCCCATCATTTTTTTCTTCTACATACTTTAATACCGGATGCTTGTGAATCCCAAAATGACTTGTTACTGTACCTCTTTCAACCGGCCAAGGTAATCTTCCCTTATTATCAGAAAAATTCTCGCCTATAAGCCTTTGTTCCGGTGTCATTTCACTTTTTAGATTTCTCTTCTTTTCCTCTTCTATTATCCTGGCAATTGCTGCTTCAATTCTTTTGGCAGTTTTTTTCTTTTCAGCAAGTTCTTTCTGCAGCTGTTTTTCTTTATTACTTAATGATTTTATCATTTTCTGCTTTTTGTTTTCCTCATTCTGCAGAAGATCCTTCTGTTGTACTTCTTTATGCCTCAGGTCCGATATTATAAGTAAATCATTTTCAAGTCTTGTTTTTGTTCGTTCGACCTCTTCCTTAAGATCGGCGATTATTTCAGATTCATTTCTTCTAAATTTTGTTACCTGCTGCAGATATTTTAATCTTTTATATCCCTGATTAAAATCTTTTGCAGATAAGATATATACAACTTCCGGATTAATTTTTTTTGATTTATAAGAATTAATAATTGCTCTTGAATAATCATTTTTTAAAATAATAAGATCACTCTCCATCATGCCAACCGCCAGGCTGTTAAGCTCAATTCTCTCATTAAGAAGATCTATCTCTGTACCCATTCCTTTAATTACTGTCTCTCTCAAATTAACTTTATTGTCAAGAATTTTTAATGCACTTATGCTTTCACTTTTTTCCCTGGCAGTATTTTTCAGCAGATTATCAACGTAGTTAATCTCCTCAAGGGTTCTCTTTCTTTGTTCTTCAAGCTCCCCTTTTGTCTGTCCGGATAAGGAAGAGATATAAATTAAAATGAAAATATTTGTCAGTATAAATAATTTCATTTGAGCATTATTTTTTCATAATTATTCCCGGGTATAAATTCAATATTATCGATTGGTTCGATACTTATTCTTTCAATCACTATATTGATGATTGTTTCTTTATTAATGTCTTCTATTTTGATCGTACCCGGTAAAACTTTATTATTTATAATCTGAAATTTTCCAAAAGAAAATGCAATTCCGCCAGTTTCAGCTTGTATATTGAAATCTGAACTGACTATTTTACCTTGTTTACAGTCAAAAACATAACTTATCCTTTTGTTCTCAAGATTCCCTTCTAATTTGCTTATTCCTTTTACACATGTTACTTTCTCTGACATTCTATCTTTCGTATCAATATAATCACCGATTAAAATCGGCAGGGCAGAAGCTGATATTCCATACTTATTTGAAATATGTGATGAGGAACCGTAATATAATTTCCTTCCTATCTTATCGTTAATGAGTATTGTATCTTCTGATATAAAAATCCTTACTGCTTCGATACCCGTTCTGCTTCTCACGCTTAAAAGGTATTTTCCCGGAGATTTAAACTTAAGACTTCCAAGTAGTTTTTGCTTTTCGCCTGCTGTACTTATTTCAATTTCAGCTTTTTGAATATAAAAATCCTGATTTGTAAGGTTTCTTTCTTTTATATCATTCTTATAAAAAGCTGCATTCCCGCCGTCCCAAACAATATTCTTTCCACTCTTCTTTAAAGTAGCGCAGCTTGTTAAAACAAATACAGATATTAATATCAGTGCGAGCCTTGACAATTTTCTATTTCTTTTAACAAATGTGTTTTTGTACTGTCGATTTTTAACGAGATATTCCAGTTTTTTACAGCTTCCGTGCAATTTCTTTCCTTTTTTAAAATAAAGCCATAATGTTCAAACCACTCAGCATCCGGTTTTGCTCCGCTTTTAATAATACCTTCCATTACTTTAGCTGCCTCTCTAAGCTTTCCTCTTTTATAAAGTATCCATCCGTACGTATCCAAAAATGTATTATTTGATTTTTCTGTTTCAATTACCTTCTTAGCCATTATTTCTGCCTCCTTAAGCCTGATATTCTGTTCAGCAAGATAATATGCGTAATTATTAAGAATAGTAAGATCATCTTTATTATTTTTAATAGCTTCATCAAAGGTCTCAAAAGCTTTATTATAATCTTTCATCCTGTAATATACATCTGCCTGTAAAGCAAGCACCTGCAATTGTAATTCCTTGTTCTCGCCTGCCAGTATATTTGCTTTTCTCAATTCATCCAGTGCAACAGTGTAATTTTTATTTTCATTCGCAGCGGTAGCATATAATAACTTTGCAGGAAAAGATCTGTTGAACCTGGTAGCACATTCTTTCCCTTTTAATTCAAGATTCACAAAATCTGATTGTTGAAAATAAACCATTAATAGCTTTTCCCAGGCAAAATAATTTTCAGGTTTTTTCTGTATTATTTCTTCAAGTCTCGATGCTGCTTCAGGCAAATTATTCATAGCGGTCAACAATTCGGGTCTTAACAGTACAATTATGTCATCATCGCTATATGTAGCTTCTAAAACCATTATTGAAATTTCTAACTGATCTCCATGAGATTTTAGTATTTCCGGTTTACCTATTAATCCCGCAACAAGCTCAATCTTCTGTTCCCTTGTAATTTTATCATTTAAAATAGCTTTATTCAGCACTATTATTAATTCATCATAACTCCTTTGATTAATCAGAAAATCGCAAAGAGAAAGCTGGGTTTCAGGATCATCAGGATTTTCTTCAATCAGCTGATTGTACACTTCCATTGCTTTCTCATTTTCTCCTTTACCACGGTATATTTCTGCAAGCAAACCGTTAAATAAAATTTCGTCCGGAAATTGATCAAGAAGTAATTTAACTTTCACAAGTGCTTCATCATACTTTTGGGCCCCCATAAGATTTCTTACTGAAGAAACTGTTGAGTTTTTATTTATTCCGTATTCTTTATCAAGCCCTTCAAAAATTATTTCAGCTTTGTCGAAGTTTTTGTTTTCAGAATAGAGGTTTCCAAGAGTCATTATTAAATTTTCCTTATCAGGGAAATTCTTTACAGCCTTTTCATAGTAAATTATTGCGCTGTCAAGGTTGTGCTCCTGATAATATGTTCCGGCTATCATCATAAGATACCAATAATTCTTTTTATCTAAATCATATGCCTTTAATGCATACTTTTTCCCATTATTATTATCTCCCAATACAATTAAAATCTGGGCCATCTGGAAATAAGCTGCATCACTCTCGGGATTGATTTTCAGACATTGCTCGAGGTATTTCAGGGCATCTCCGCCGTTACCCATTAGTTTCTGCTTAACAGCTTCCACAAAAATGTAATCGAATGTGGTTGAATCATATGTTTTAATCTTCCCTTTCAGAACATCAGCCGGAGCAAACTTTTTTCCGCATGATGCTATGACCAGACTAAATACAATGATCAGTAATATAAAATTTGATTTTCTTTTCATTTTAATTTTCATTTCCCCGGTCTCCTGTAAAAAAAAGTAAGGATCTTATCCTGATATTGTGCATAACCGATAAATACAATAATAAGTAAGGTGTTTATCAATAGTTCTGAAAACAAATTTTTATAATCATGTATCTGGCTAAAAATAACCATTCCTATTGCCAGAATGAAATATGGAATCAGTTTTAACATTTTATATTCTATCTTATAACGCTTTTCAGCAAAAATAAATGATGCAATTATCATTGCCCCATATGAAGCAACGTGGGCCCAGGCCGATGCCATATATCCGAAATATGGAATTAGCAATACATTTATCAGAATAGTTATTACGGCTCCGATAAGAGTAATGTATATGCCAAACCTTGTAAGGTCATTCAGTTTGTACCAGATGCTGTGATTTACATAAATTCCGTAAAGAAGGTATCCCATGCTTACAATCGGTACAACGATAATGGCCTCCCTGAAATTCTTTCCTATAATCAACTGTATGCCTGATATATATAAATTAAGGAACAGGAATATCAGAAGCATTACAATGACAAAATACTTCATTACATAAGCATATGTATCTTTTGCATTTTCATATTTAGCCCTTTCAAAGAAAAAGGGTTCTGCGGCAAATCTGAACATTTGTATAAAGAGTGCCATCAGTACAGCAACCTTATATCCGGCTCCATATTCTCCTACTGTTGATAAGCCTTCTTCTTCACCAACAATTCTCCTCAGCAATATCTTGTCGAGAACATCGTTCAGTGATCCGCTCAGACCGGCAATAAGCAATGGAAAAGAATAATTGATCATTTTAATCCATACTGCTTTTACAAAAACAGGTTTAATGTTTACTATAAAAGGCAAAAGCAGGATGAGTGTAGAAATGCTTCCTATAAGGTTTGCTACAAAAACATAACCGACCCTGTAATTGGGATCATAAACCTTTCTGAACCAGCCATGGCTGTGCTCATAGACTGAAGGAGCAATAATTAACAGAAAAACTACAGCAATAATTGTAATAACTACATTTGATATTTTTATAATGCTGAAAATCAGTGGTTTATTTTCTCTGCGCAGCCGGGCAAAAGGAATTGCGGTGAATGCATCGATTGCTATTATGGCTGTGAACATTTTTATATAATCATGATTATTGCTGTATTTCAGAAAATCAGAAACGGGACTAATAAATATATTAACAAGTACAACAAAAAGTAGCGAGGTTGCAAAGAGGCTGATAAGTGTTGTACTGTAGACTTTCTGATAATCTTCTTTTTGCTGTGAAAACCTGAAAAAGCCGGTCTCCATACCGTATGTCAGAATAATAAGCAGCAGTGCCATCCATGCATATAATTCGGTGACAACACCATATTCTGCTTTTTCAAAAATGTTAGTATAAAATAGCGTAATGATGCCATAATTAAGAAATCTGGGGACAATTGTTCCCAGTCCGTAAATCATGGTTTGCTTCGCTAATGTCCTGACTTCGTTCACTTTAATGACCTGTTAAAGTGGATCTAATTGATTATTATACCGGGCTTTGCAATATAAACCCATTAAAAACCATTCAATTTGAAACCATTTCTTTTCATGATCGGTCAAAGTTAAATATCTTTGCTTCTGATTTGCAAAACATTATTAACCAAAAGATAATATTCATGAACAAATTATTCATGAGCCTGCTTGCCGTTCCGATTTTATTCCTGACGACATATTGTACCGCTCCTGTGGGAAATGAAAATCCCGTTGTACTGATGAAAACCAATCTTGGTGACATTAAAATCCTCCTTTACGATGGAACTCCCATCCACCGTGATAACTTCATTAAACTGGTTAATTCAGGCTTCTATGAAGGAATTTCTTTCCACCGTATAATTAACAGCTTTATGATTCAGGCCGGCGATCCGCTGACCCGCACTGTTCCTATTGCAAAAAGAGCAGATTCGCTGAATACTTATACAATTCCTGCTGAATTCAATAAAAAATATTTTCATAAGAAAGGAGCTCTTGCAGCTGCGCGTGAAGGGAATGACGTCAATCCCGATATGAGATCTTCGGGGACACAGTTCTATATTGTTCAGGGTGTAAAATTAACTGACGAAGATCTGAATCAGGCTGAACAAAGGATAAACAGTAATGTCATGCAGGCCATGTTCAATAAATTCTTAAGGCAGACGGCTGATAGTGCGCGGTTGTCCGGAACACCTCTTTCAGAAGGAGCGGTCCAGGAAAAGGCATCACTTAAAATGTCCCGCTATTTTACAACGAACGAAGAATATAAAATACCTGAGGAACAGAGGACCGTTTACAAAACCATAGGTGGTGTACCCCGTCTTGATTGCACTTATACAGTTTTTGGAGAGGTCCTGGAGGGGCTGGATGTTGTTGACAAGATCGCCGGAGTGAAAACAGATAATAATGATAAGCCGCTCAGCGATGTCAAAATCCTTAAAATAAAAATCGTCAGCAAATAATTACAAATAGTTTTAATACTCTGGTTTAATGGTTGATATAATTAATAGCCTTCTTGCTGAGATTTCTGGAATATCAGTAAAAAATCAGGAAGAGCTTGAGGCGTTCCGACTCAAATTCCTCAGCAAAAAAGGACTCATTTCCGAACTTTTCGAGGATTTCAGGAATGTTCCGGCTGCTGAAAAGAAAGAGATTGGTCAGAAGCTTAATCTGTTAAAACAGAGTGCTGCTGATAAATACAACTCACTTAAATCAGCGCTTACGTCAGTTGCAGATACATCAGTGGCTGCCGATCTTACAATGCCTGCCTTTCCATGGAACCTTGGATCACGTCATCCTATTTCAATTATGAGGAATGAGATCATAAATATTTTCGAGCGAATTGGTTTTACAGTTTCTGAAGGACCCGAAATTGAGGATGATGATCATGTTTTCACAAAGCTGAATTTTGCACCGGAGCATCCTGCCCGGGATATGCAGGACACATTTTACATCTCAAGGATATCAGCAGAAGATTCCAATCCCGGTGATATTCTTCTGCGTACCCATACTTCATCGGTCCAGGTGCGTGTTATGCAGGGTCAGAAACCTCCTGTCAGGACTATTTCTCCTGGACGTGTTTTTCGAAATGAAGCTATTTCCGCAAGGGCACATTGCATCTTTCATCAGGTTGAAGGTCTCTATATTGATGAAAATGTCTCATTTGCAGATCTGAAACAGACGCTTCTGTTCTTCGCCAGGGAAATGTTTGGCAAAAAGACAGAAATAAGGTTAAGGCCTTCATATTTTCCTTTTACCGAACCATCGGCCGAGATGGATGTAAGCTGCACTATTTGCGGAGGAAAAGGCTGCAATGTCTGCAAATACACCGGCTGGCTTGAAGTGTTGGGGTGCGGAATGGTTCATCCTGCTGTTCTTGAAGCCTGTAATATAGACAGCAATAAATATACCGGTTTCGCCTTCGGGATGGGTATTGAAAGACCGGCTATGTTAAAATATCAGGTTAATGATCTCCGTCTCTACTTCGAAAATGATATCAGGTTCCTGGAACAGTTCAGGACTGCTTTCTGACCAGATTGAACAAATCTACCATGCTGTTGTTGACCTTTGCAAAATAATTAAGATTAGAAATGAAGCATCAGGATATACCGGTTCCGCTTTGTGATAAGTGTGCAATAGAAACCGGGGCTATTTTCAAACACCTGACCCATGAAGAGGTTGATATGATCAATTTTGAAAAGGAGTTCAGGCAATATAAGCGCGGAGACATACTTTATAATGAAGGAAGCCGGATAAGCGGTTTTTACTGCATTCACAGCGGGATAATAAAAGTTTTCAAAACCGGCTTTGATGGTAAGGAACAGATAATCCGTTTTGCCAAACCCGGAGATATAATAGCATACCGAAGCGTACTGAGCAATGAAGTTGCATGCACTTCGGCGAAAGTCATTGAAGACAGCCAGGTTTGTTTTATTCCATCCGAAATTCTGATTTCGCTCGTAAAATCAAATTCAGCATATGCTCTTGAGCTTCTGAAGCTTGCATGCCATGAGCTGGGAGAGGCGAACTCATTTATTACTGATATCGCCCAGAAAACTGTGAGAGAGCGGCTCGCTGAAATTCTTCTTCTCCTTGTAAATGATTTTGGCCTTGACACCCAGAATTATCTTCAGATATCACTTACAAGGGAAGAGCTTGCAAATATTGTTGGTACCGCAACAGAATCTGTAATAAGGTTATTATCCGAATTTAAATCTGATAAACTTGTTGAACTTGCCGGAAGAAAGATAAGGATCCTGAATAAAAAAGGTCTTGAAAAGATCAGTAATGTATTTAATTAAAACAGGGAACCGTTAACATCCCTGCTGAAATTTTTTCCCAGATGCCTATAAGCATGTTCCGTTGCTTCCCTTCCTCTTGGAGTTCTTTTTAAAAATCCTTCTTTAATAAGAAAGGGTTCATATACTTCTTCAATGGTTCCGCTCTCCTCACCGACAGCTGTAGCAATAGTATTTATTCCTACCGGACCGCCGCTGAATTTATCAATAATTGCTGAAAGTATCCTGTTATCCATTTCATCAAGACCATGCTGGTCAATGTTCAGTGCTTTAAGGCTGTATTTTGTTATATCAAGATCAACATTTCCTGATCCTTTAACCTGGGCAAAATCCCTTATACGCCTCAGAAGAGCATTAGCAATTCTTGGCGTTCCACGGCTTCTCTTTGCAATTTCAACTGCCGCATTTTCATTAATTTTCACATTAAGGATTCCGGCAGATCTTTTTACTATTCCTGTAAGAACCTCATGATCATAATATTCGAGGTGGAACTTTATTCCAAATCTTGCTCTGAGGGGACTTGTCAGCAAACCAGATCTTGTTGTTGCACCAATAAGGGTGAATTTATTCAGCTTTAGCTGAATAGAGCGTGCGCTGGGTCCTTTATCTATCATTATATCTATCTGGTAATCCTCCATTGCTGAATAAAGATATTCTTCAACCACCGGGCTCAGCCGGTGTATCTCATCTATAAAAAGAACATCTCCTTCCTCAAGGTTGGTCAGCAGGCCTGCCAGATCTCCTGGTTTATCAAGCACAGGGCCGGATGTAACACGAATTTTTACACCAAGCTCATTCGAAATTATTGTTGCCAGAGTTGTTTTGCCAAGCCCCGGGGGTCCGTGCAAAAGTACATGGTCGAGGGATTCGCTTCTCTGTTTTGCAGCAGTCACAAAAACAATCAGGTTTTCAATTACCTGGTCCTGTCCTTTAAAATCATTGAAGCTCAGAGGCCTGAGCTGTTTTTCAAATTCTCTGTCGGCAGATAATATGGTGTCCTTCCTGATGTCGAAGTTTTCTTCCATAAAGCAAAGTAACTATTTAATAAGCTTCGTGTCGCTTTCAGGAAGATTTATTTTTACTCCGTTTATACTTATTTCAGTATCGTCTTTATATGTAATTGTAAGAACAGCCACTCCCTCTTCATCATACTTTTTCCAGGTTTTCTGCCTTATGCCCATGCGGTAGTACTGCTCTTCCTTTACTTTTCCGCTTTCGTAATAATGAAGCTGCTGCCCATCAGGATTTCCCTGAACAAAGTTACCTTTGAATTTCAATACACCGCTGGAATAATAGGCCTTCCACTGACCATCTTTCAACCCGATTATATATTTTCCTTCTTCGGTAAAATCTCCTGATTTAAATTTCCATTGGCCATTTTTTTCACCGTCAGAGTACTGACCCTGGCAAATAATATCTCCTTTTTCCGAATATTCAGTATATGCCCCATCGCGCTGACCCTGAAAATATTCTTCCTCTCTCAGAACAGCGCCGTTATTATAATACCATTTCCATAAACCGTCGGGTCTGCCATTATTATAATAGCCTGTTTGTTCAACTTTATCAGTAGTACTATAGAATTTCCACAGCCCTGTTCTCCTGTTATCTGTATAGGTCCCTTCAGCAAGGAGCTTACCATCGGGGTACAGATCTTTCCACTTTCCGTTCCGGTTTCCTGCCTCATCTACAATGCCTTCTGAAAGCAATAATCCGTTATCGTTGTAAATAAATGCATTGGTCACCTTTCCATCTTTCCCGAATTCCCGGTGTACGCCGACCGGAATTTTGTTACGGTATGGTCCATTGTAGATTAGCTTATTATCGGCATCATATCTGTTTACTATCTCAATATCACTTTCGTCTTCAACTCTCGATTTAACTATTGATCCATTGTCATAAAGCATGGTAAGAATAAGATTTCCGCGCGTATCGTATTCCTTGTAATATCCATGTAAAAGATCGTCTTTGAATGTTTCTTCTGTTTTAATTCCTCCGCCAGGATAAAAAACTTTCCATTCACCCTGTTTTAATCCTTTACTGTCACTCCTGTTGATTTTTTCCCTGGTGACAAGAAAATCATTGTTGTATTCAAGAAGGTTTATAACGTTCCCGTTTTTATCAAATTCTTTGGATAATCCCTCTTTTTTGCCAGCACTATAAGAAATTGCCTGTTGTATTTTTCCATCCGGAAAATAAATATAGGCTGTCCCCTCTTTTTTATCTCCTGCAAACAATTCTTTAGACCAGATATAGAGACCAGCTGAAGGATCTTTTTTATATTTCAGATAGTAGCCATTTTTCTTTCCGAAGAGAAAACTTATTTTTTCAGTAGTGTCTCCGGCCTGATCATAGAACAACCATATACTGTCGAGTAAAAAACTGGTGCGTTTACCTTCAGATTTTTTTACTCCTGTTACATAGTAGCTTTTCCAGTATCCTTCCGGTTTACCGTTTTTAATCATTCCCTCGCTTGAAACGGTTCCATTCGGATATTTAAATATCTGGTACCCATCTTTCAGAACTTCATTTTCCTGTCCGGATACTGTTATTTCTAAAAAAATAATTACTAAAAATATTGCCGTTTTTTTCATGATCTAAAGACCAGGTTTTTCAGATATTATCATCATCCTTTTTATAGGCTTAAGTGCATCAGCCATAATTTTTCTGTCAACAAATATTTCAGGTTTCTCATTCTTAAGACACTTGTATATTTTCTCCATCGTGATAAGCTTCATAAAGCTGCATTCACTGCAACCACATGTGGAATCTCTTGGTGGAGCAGGTATAAAATTTTTACCTGGATTTTCTTTTTTCATCTGATGAATTATTCCGGGTTCAGTGGCAACAATATAGCATTTTCCGTTGTCTTTCTTTGTAAAATTCAGTAATGCTGCTGTCGAACCAATAAAGTCTGCAACCATTCTGACCTGAAGCTTACATTCAGGATGAACAATTATTTTTGCATCCGGGTTTTTCTCTTTCAGCTGAAGTATGGCTTCAAGTGAAAATTCTTCATGTACATGACAAGAGCCGTTCCAAACAAGAATATCACGACCTGTTTGATTAATAACATAATTTCCAAGATTCCTGTCCGGAGCAAATATTATTTTTTCATTTTCAGGAAGAGAATTTACTATCTGAACTGCATTTGAAGAAGTACAGCATATATCTGACAATGCTTTTATTTCTGCAGTAGTATTTACATATGTTATGACTGTCCTTCCCTTATTTTCTTCTATAAATTTTTTGAAATCTTCTGCTTTGCATGAATCAGCCAATGAGCATCCTGCATTCATATCAGGAAGAAGAACTTTCTTTTCAGGAGCCAGAATCTTGGCTGTTTCAGCCATGAATTTAACACCTGCAAACAGAATTATATCAGCAGTATTTGCAGCTGCTTTCCGGGAAAGAGCCAGGCTATCACCTACAAAATCAGCTATATCCTGAATATCGCCAGTCTGGTAATAATGAGCAAGAATGATTGCATTCTTTTCAACCTTCATTCTTTTTATTTCAGGAATATATTCATATTTGTTTGTTCCGGTCATTCAATTCCTCTCTTTAATTAACAACATATATATATTACTTTTATTTTAATATTAATATTTATGATGATAATGATATGCTGTTAATAATGATAAAATATAATAAAGATTTATGTTGTTTTTTTCATAATTATCATATGGTAAACATGTTTTCAACAGCTCAAAAAATGTACCGTTTTTGAAAATCAGCCTGTTAGTGTTTAAATTAACAATTGTTAGTATATGGATATCAATAACGATAACAAAACAAATGTAGAATTTTTGATGTTCATTTAAGGTTGATATAATGACTTTCTTTAATTATAACTTTCCATGAAATGCATAAATCCGTACTCAAAAGTACATTTTAATAAAAACAGACATGTTTATCAGATTTAATTACCGGTTATTTACATTTTATTCACAACGTTTTAAGACTTAATCGACAGCGGAGGCAACACCACCCAGATAATCGTCAAACTATTATCTGCCAGTTTTGTTATCTTATTGAAAATATTAATGTGAAAAAGATAAAAGAATATTTTTTTCTTTAAATTGACCAAAATTTGTTTCAGAAAATATCATTAAAGTGAAAAAGATAGCAATAGTTTCAGATCATGCAGGTTTCTATCTGAAGGGAAAGCTGATTAATTATCTCATTAAAGAGAAATATGATGTTAAAGATTTCGGCAGCTTTACAGAGAAGCCTGATGATGATTATCCTGATTTTGGACATATTCTGGCAAATGAAGTTTCATCGGGAGAATATGAATTTGGAATTTCAATTTGCGCAACAGGAAATGGAATGAACATGACTGCAAATAAACATCCCGGAATCAGAAGCGCCCTTTGCTGGAATGAAGAAATCAGCCGGCTTGCCAGGGCACATAATGATGCCAATATCTGTGCTTTGCCTGGTAGATTCATTAACGAATCAGAAACTTACCTTATTATAAAAACTTTTCTAAAGACCTCTTTTGACGGCGGGAGGCACAAAAGAAGAATTGACAAGATTTCTTTAAAAATGTATTAGAATGCTTTCAAATTCGTGCAAATACGGACTAAGGGCAGTGGTATATTTAGCAAGCCGCCGACAGGGAAGGAGCAAAACAGGTATAAAACAAATTTCAAAAGACCTGGATCTGCCAACGCCATTCCTTGCTAAAATTCTTCAGCAGCTTGCAAAGCAGAAAATACTAGATTCTTCCAAAGGACCACACGGAGGCTTTTCACTTCTTAAAGATCCTAAGAAAATTACCCTGCTGGATATAGTAAAAACGATTGACGGCGATGAAATTTTTACAAACTGCCTTATACATAATGAAACATGCAAAAGTCTGGGTGATAACAAAAACAGTTGCATTCTTCATGAAGATTATACCGCTTTAAGAACAGATCTTGTCAGGCTTTTCACCATGAGAACCGTACAGGATCTTGTGGAAAAAGCAGGCGATACAGAAAAAATTATTTTTTGATTTCCTGCTTATAATATGGTTTGATCAACAACCACAGGAACAGAGCAATTGTTATTCCGGCAGAATTGGAAAGAGCATCAAGAAATTCAGCTTTACGATTTTCAGTAATAGTCATTTGCAGGAATTCCATGAATGTACCGAAAAAGAAAGGAATAAGTGCTATTAAAAGAAGCTGCCGTGTGTTTTGAAATAAATCCTGATGTTCAAGAATTATAACTGACATCAGAGTAAAATAAAGACCAAAATGTCCAATCTTATCAATATATGGAATATTAATAAGGCCACCATTTCCGAATGTCAGTGAACCCGCAAGGCTTAAGTAAAGGATAATCAGGGCAGTAATTATTGTGAATTTATTCTTTTTGAGCATTATTTCCAGTTTGATGCAAATGTAACGATAAGAATGGCATTTTATTTATAAATTTAGTGATTACATTTTAAATATGGCGGGAATTTATATTCACATACCATTTTGTAAAAAGCTATGTCATTATTGTGATTTCTATCATGTTATCCACAATGAAGATTATTCAGCATTTTTAATCGCATTGCTGCAGGAGATAGAAATACGAAAGAATTATACCGGAAAAGAATCGATATCGACAATTTATTTAGGAGGCGGAACACCATCCGTATTATCAGTAAATGAGCTGAAAGTCATTCTTGATAATCTGAATAAATCATTTGCAGTCACAACGGACTGTGAAATAACCATTGAAATAAACCCGGATGATGTCACCCCGGGATATTTAAAAAGTCTGAAAAAACTTAATATTAACAGGATCAGCCTTGGAGTACAGTCGTGGCGCAACGAGGACCTGAAATTGCTGAACAGACGGCATACGGCAGAGCAGGCAGAAGAGGCACTCAAGGAAATTTTTAATTCCGGGTTTGAAAATGTATCAATTGATCTTATCTACGGAATTCCCGGGATGGACATAAATGGCTGGGCTGCAAATCTTGATAAGTCCTTATCATATAATATCAAACACCTGTCGGCCTATCATCTTACTATAGAACAGGGTACGGTATTCGGCAAAATGAAAGAAAAGGGTTTATTCAGGGAGGCGGATGAGGAAGAGAGTATCGCAGAATTTAATATGCTCATTGAAAAAACAGAATCTGCCGGGTTTATCAATTATGAAATATCGAATTTCGGGAAACCTGAATATTTCTCCGTTCATAATACAAATTACTGGAAACAGGTTCCTTATCTCGGGCTTGGACCCTCAGCTCACTCGTTTAACGGATATTCACGCCAGTGGAATGTCAGGGACCTGAAAAAATATATTAAATGCATTAATGACGGGAAGATTTTTTATGAGAAGGAGGAGCTCGATACAAAAACAAGGTTCAATGAATATATAATGATATCTCTCAGGACAATGTGGGGAATTGACCTGGAATATATTGAAAAAACCTTTGAAAAGGAGGGTTATGATTATGTTAATAACCTGGCTGTAAAGTTTATAGGTTACGGGTTAATGAAACAGAAAAAAAATACCCTGGTTCTTACAAACCAGGGTAAAATGATATCTGATAATATTATTTCAGAGTTTATGATGCCCGGGAATAACTGATCATCTTTTTGTAAGCACAAAAGTCGTCCGGCCAATGATATTATCTTCAAGATACAGCTCCACGCTGTAATTCCCAATAATAAAATCACCGGTATTGTCAAGGAATATGCACATTTCAATATCCTGATTCATATAATCTGCAGTACGATTTGCAGAGTAGATCATTTTATTCCCTTTGTAATCAAAAAGATTATCAGGACTGCTGGTTATTACAAGAGAATCGGGCCTTAAAACTCTCATATAAACCTCTTTCTGCCCGGCTTTTGCTATCGGGTTTTCCCTGAGAGTGAAACAGATCCTCAATTTATCAAGAAGATTGATTCTGGAGGTCTCTTTACGCTTTTTATTGAGGGCTGCAGCAGAAATATTCTTTGCCTGTATTACTGAAGCAATTTCAACCTTTGAATTCAATTCTTCCTTTACTTTATTAAGTTCAGTGTTTGTATTCTGAACCTTTGTTATTTCCTCTTTTATCTGGGTATTCTCAGAAACCAGTATTTTATTACGGGTATTGAGAGAATCAATCTGAACTATGTAACTTTTCATTATGTCCCTCATTGTTCCGATCTCATTTTTATACTTTCTTATAAGCTGAACATTTGAAGCATTGATCGACAGCAGCTGCATTATCCTCTTTTTTTCTCTCTCAAGATTAACATTCAGACTGTCATTATTTGTTTTGAGAGTATCGTAACTGGCAACCATAAGCTTTAATTCATTAGCCAGGGAATCTTTTTCCTGGGTGAGAGCCGTTTCCATTTCGACCATCTTGTTTTTCTGATTGAAATATATCACCACAAGATATATTAAAGCAGCAGTCAATATGAGAGCCATGGCGATCATTGCTGCAGGAACACCTTTTTTCTGCTCCTGTATTTTAGCCGGATTGTTGTTTGTGTCTGTCATTTAAGTGATTTTTAAAAAGATAACGATTCGCAAAAATAATAATATATCGTTTAATATTATAATATCCGATTCAATGATTAAATTTACAAACAGAGTATTGTTTGTTAATCTATTAATATTCAATTATATGAGTGGTTTTTTTGGTGTTGTTTCAAAAAACCGATGCGTTGAGGATGTATTCTATGGTACAGATTATCATAGTCATCTCGGAACAAAACGGGCGGGGATGGTCTTTATTGTTCCGGAAAAAGGCTTCCGCCGTTCCATCCACAGTCTTGAAAACGCATATTTCAGAAACAAGTTTGAAGAAGAATTAAAAGATTTTTCAGGAAATTCAGGAATGGGGATAATCAGCGATACCGATCCACAGCCTATCCTTTTTAATTCACATCTTGGCCGTTTTGCAATTGTAACTGTTAGCCGGCTGGTTAATATTGCAGAACTCGAAGAACAAATTTTAAAACAGAAACTACATTTTACTGAAAATTTTGAAGGTAATATAAATCCCACTGAGGTAGTTGCGAATCTTATCTGTGAAAAAGAAAGTTTTATTTCCGGTATTGAAAATGTTTTTGAAAGAATTAAAGGATCATGCTCCATTATGATTCTTACTGAAGATGGAATAATTGCAGTCAGGGATAAACTTGGCAGGACACCTGTGGTAATCGGGAAAAAAGCTGACGGGTATGCAATTGCTTCTGAGACATGCGCATTTCCAAATACGGGCTTTGAAATTGAATACTACCTTGGTCCGGGAGAAATTGTCATGGTAAATTCTGAAGGCTTTAAACAATTGAAAAAGCCTGGCGAAAAATTGCAGATCTGTGCTTTCCTGTGGGTTTATTATGGTTATCCTCCCTCATATTACGAAGGTATAAATGTTGATAAATGCCGATACAGATGCGGTGCTGCCCTGGCACGCAGAGATACTGTTGAGGTGGATTTTGTATGCGGCATACCCGACTCCGGGGTTGGACATGCAATTGGTTACGGAAACGAAAAGAAAATACCAAACATGAGGGCATATTCAAAATATACAGCAACATGGCCAAGAAGTTTTTTGCCTTCATTCCAGGAACAACGCGACCTTGTTGCACGAATGAAGCTGATTCCGAACAGGGCAGTGATTGAGGGAAAGAAAATGATCTTTATCGACGACAGTATCGTAAGAGGAACTCAGCTTAAGGACAATACAAACGACATGCGAAAAAGCGGAGCGGCTGAAATACACATGAGAATAGCCTGTCCACCGCTTTTATATTCATGCGAATTTTTGAATTTTACACAGTCAAGAACACCAATGGAACTGGCAGCAAGAAGAGCAATAAAGCAGATGAACGGAGATGAAAATAATCTGAAAGATTATTCTGATCCTGATTCTGAGAATTATAAAAAAATGGTAGATAAGGTGGCAGAAAATCTTGATCTGAATACTCTTTTGTATCAGCGTCTTGATGATCTTGTCGATGCAATTGGTCTGCCAAAGGAAAAGCTTTGCACTCATTGCTGGGACGGAACAAGTTATTTTTAATATTATGAAATACGTAGGAGCTCATGTAAGTGCAGAAGGGGGTGTTCAGAATGCACCCGTTAATGCTGATTCAATAGGTGCAAAAGCTTTTGCACTTTTTACCAAGAACCAGAGGCAGTGGTTCTCAAATCCGCTTTCGGCAGCTTCAATAGATGCTTTCAGGAGCAATTGTGAAAAATATGGTTATAAACCTTTTCAGATACTTCCTCATGACAGTTATCTGATAAATCTCGGGCATCCTGAAAAAGAACCCCTCGAAAAATCAAGAGCTTCATTCCTCGACGAAATGAAACGCTGCGAGCTTCTTGGTCTCGACAGGCTTAATTTTCATCCCGGAAGCCATCTGAAAGGATTAACGATTGAAGATTGCCTGAAAAGAATCGCAGAATCAATAAATATCATACTGGGCAAAACAAAAGGTGTTACTGCGGTAATCGAAAATACAGCAGGACAGGGAACCAATCTTGGTCATACCTTTGAACAGATTAAGCTTATTATCGACAATGTTGAAGACAAATCAAGAGTCGGCGTATGCATCGATACCTGCCATGCATATACTTCAGGATATGATATAAAAACAGGAAAAGGCTTTAAAGAGACATTTAACAAGTTCGATGAAGTTATCGGTTTGGGATATCTTAAAGGAATGCACCTTAATGATTCAAAGAAAGATTTCGGAACCCATGTCGACCGGCACGAAAATCTTGGTACAGGATTTCTTGGAAATTCTACATTTGAGTTCATTATGAACGACAGCCGCTTCGATAATATGCCTCTTATTCTTGAAACTCCCGAAGAATCACTCTGGGAAAAAGAAATTGCCCTGCTCTATTCATATAGCAGGACTGGCACTGATAAATAAACCCAGGTCAATTTTGTTTAGTTTTTCACAGGTAACCTTATAGCCCAATTTGAAAAGGTCTTCAGCCTTGTCGATATCGAGAACGCCAAAGTTTTTTAATTCCTCGGGAGCAATAAAAAGATCAAATTTCCCCGATTTTTCTTCTGCCTCCTTTGCCTGGTTGAGCATAAATGTTCTGATTGCTATTGTGATTAATCCGGAGGTTGATTTTTCGTAGCCGACAGGATTAACAAATGAACCAATTACCACGTTGCATTTATTTTCAATCGGTTTTATGGGAAGGTTGTCAAGCACTCCACCATCGACATAATATATTTTGTTAATGATCACAGGTTTGAACAAAACGGGGATACTGGAAGATGCTGTTACAGCAGTAACAATATCGCCCTTTGAAATATATACTGACTTGCCATTATTAAGATCTGTTGCTGTCACGAAAAGAGGTATTTTCAGATCTTCGAATTTCTTTGCTTTCAGATTTGATTCAAGAATCTTCATCAGGCCCGAGATCTGCAGCAATCCGTCACGAGGCACGGTGGGACGCATATAATCGAGACGGCTGCCTGTCTTCATCATTTTAAGAATCTCCTTCGGAGAATGACCGTCGCAATAAAGAACACCGACCAGGGCACCAGCGCTGGTTCCCGAAACGATATCAGGGAAGATCCCGGCCTCATTCAGGGCCTGCAAAACCCCGAGATGGGCAAAGCCCCGTGCTCCTCCGCCACTAAGCACAATACCTGTATTAAATTTATATTCCTGCATATCGGTCATGAAGTTGATTATCTGAAGACAACATCAAAAAACAATTTCAGATTAAGAAAAATTATAGTTAATGCAATTGCTGTCAAAAGTACAATCAAAAAACGGCTGTTGGCATATTTACCCATAACTTTTTTGGATGAGGTAAGATAAACCTGTATTGCAACTGTAAAAGGTAATTGAATGCTCAGGAATACCTGCGAAAGGATAAGTCCCTTAAAAGGATCACCTATAAAGAAAATAATCAGTAAAGCTCCTAAAAGAGAAATAAGAACCCCGATACGGGTATGGTTATCTTTAATATTGTAGGGTTCCATGTACATGCCTGAAACTATTGACCCGCCCGCCATAGCGGAAGTTATTGATGAAGCAATCCCGGAAAAGAGCAAAGCAATGGCGAAAACCACCGATGCATTTGTCCCCAGCAATGGTTCAAGAAGACTTTTAGCCTGTTGAAGCTCCTCAACTTTAATGTTGTGATTAAAAAATGTTGCAGCGGCAAGGATTATGATTGCACTGTTGATTCCCCATCCCACAAACATTGAAAAAAGTGTATCAGCAAATTCAAATTTTAATTGCTTTTTAATTATTTTTTCATCCTCGAGATTCCATTGACGGCTTTGAATGATCTCTGAATGAAGGAAAAGGTTATGGGGCATAATAACAGAGCCAAGAACGCTCATTAACAAAAGCATAGAACCGTGCGGTATAGATGGCGTTACCCACGAAACAGCTGCCTTTCCCCAGTCAACATCGACAAGAAAAAGTTCGTAAAGGAAAGAGATGCCAATAATTGACACAAATCCAATTATCCACTTTTCAATTTTTTTATATGAATGGGTGAACAGCATTATTATAACAAGTATTGTTATAAGTATAGCACCTATTCTGATGGGAACCTTAAAGAGCATCTGAAGGGCAATGGCCCCGCCGAGGATTTCTGCAAGAGACGTTGCTACTGATGCCAGTTCGGCAAACGAAAGCATTATTCTTGAAATTCTCCGGTTTGTATAAATTGTTGCTGCCTCTGCAAGACAATACCCTGTCGCAATACCAAGATGGGCAACGTTATGCTGAAGGACAGTAAGCATAATTGTTGATAATGTCACGATCCAGAGAAGAGTATATCCATATCCGGACCCGGCAGCGATATTGGCTGCCCAGTTTCCCGGATCGGTAAACCCTATTGTAACGAGCAGTCCGGGACCGATATATTTTAGAATATCACTGGCGCCAAAAACCCGGTAATGATCTTTGCTTTTAAGATCCGTGATGAAACGGGCAGGATTAATTATCGATTTTAAATCAGCCATAATAAACAAATATCCAGAGGTTTAGCCTGTCTTATGAACTGAATCATCTATATCGACAAATATATACAATGATTGACTATTTTCATAGGTTCATTTAAATGTCAAATACTGTTATTTAATTCTTATAAATTTGATGATGCAATTTAAAACACTTAATAAAGAAAGAAAATGCAATTTATATTGATTGCTTATGACAGAACCGATGCTGTGGCGCTTGACCGCAGAATGAAAAGCAGGCCGGAACACCTTGAAAAGATCTCCCATATCAAAAAAGCAGGGAAATTTCTATGCGGCGGAGCTATTCTCGATGATAAAGAGAGAATGATTGGCTCGATGATCCTTTACGAAGTTGCTGACAGAACAGAACTGGACGATATATTGAAGGATGAGCCGTATATTTACAATAAGGTCTGGGAAAAGATTGATATAAGGCCTTTCCGTATGGCAAAAATTGAAAAACAAGATGATCCTGCAAAAGCTTAATCCGGCAGTTGATAAAAAGTACCTTATTATGTTAGCCGGTATCATGTGGTGTGGAGTCGGAATGATGCTGATATTATTTGCGGCTTCGTGGCTGCATAAATATAATGGAAAAGGAACAGGTTGGTATTATCTGGCCGGATTCATTGCAGCAATGCCGATTCATCATTTCGGATTTCTGCGGCTTGCCGATAAAAACATCAGAAGGCTGATGGCGATTACCGGAAAACAATGCCTCTTTTCCTTTATAACCTGGAAAAGCTACCTGATAATAATTATAATGATATCAATGGGGATTACCCTGAGACATTCATCATTACCAAAACAATATCTTTCGATACTTTATAATGGGATAGGTCTGGGATTGTTCCTTTCCGGGATCAGATATTTCCGCATTTCAATTAAACTTATGCTGACAAATAATAAATAAAAGGCTGACTAATTTATCATTACTAAATCAATAAAACCAGGAAAATGAAAAAACTGCTGACGCTTTTATTTCTGTTTTCACAGATTGTTCTTCTTTATGCACAATCAGGAAACAACAGTGAACTCTCTTTTAAGATGGAGGAACTGACATCTCCTAAATTTATACCAGCGGTGGCAAAGGCTGGCGGTGTATGTGTCATACCTCTTGGCATAATTGAAAAACACGGACCCCACCTTCCTCTTGGAACAGATTTGTTTGAAGCAAGGGAAATAGCTTTTAATGCTGCAAAAAAGGAGTATGCTGTCATTTTCCCTCCCTATTATGCCGGGCAGATATTTGAAGCAAAACATCAACCCGGTGCTATAGCATACAGCGCCGACCTTATGTGGAAGATGCTAGAAGAAACATGTAATGAATTATCAAGAAACGGGCTGAAAAAAATTATCCTGATGAATGGCCATGGAGGCAACACCAGCTTTCTTCAGTATTTCTGCCAGGCGCAGCTGGCGAAACCAAAGGATTATATTGTCGTCCTTTTTCAGCCGGACCCAAATCAGGAAACACAAAAAGAAATTGCATCGCTGAAAAAAACTAAAAATGACGGACATGCAGGTGAAGAAGAAACGTCGATGATATCATATATTAACCCGGCTCTTGTTGATAAGGATGCTGCAAAAAATGAATCGGGAGCAGACCAGGCAAGACTGAAAATACCTTATGGTTATACGGGCATATGGTGGTTTGCAAGGTTCCCTAATCATTATGCAGGGGACGGAAGTCAGTACAACAGCAAACTTGGTGAATTATTAATAAATAGCGATGCAGGCCAGCTTGCAGAACTTATCAGGTATTTAAAAACCGATAATTCAATAGAAAAGCTTCAGCAGGAGTTTTTCAGGAAATCAGAAAATCCATTACAGAAATAAGGAAGAAGAACGGCATGCGGTATGCGGCACACGTCATGCGGTATGTGGAACGCCGCACGCCCCGCACCTTGTACCGCATACCCTGTCTCTTAACTGGCTGTAATTTCTTTAACTATTTTAAGCGTTTCCCCCGTATCTTCCATTTCAAAAAGATGCGGTCTGGTGTCCCCGTTATAGGGAGAATGAAGGATCATCATCAGCTTCCCTTCAAATGTTTTGAATAGCATTCCATGTCCGCCGTTATCCTTATAGACCGGTTCGGCCTGCTGTTTCCAGGGACCTGCAAGCCTGCCCGATTCCGATATTGCAATTCCGAGTGCATTACCCTCTTTACCCCCGCTTGTCCAGATCATGTATAGCTTACCTGTTTTGCCTATATAAAGATATGGGCCATCAGTGACGTAGCAGCCATAAGTGCCGCTTATCCGGCCCCAGGGCGCCTGACTTCCGCGGAACAGATTCTTTGGTTCTCCTGCTGTTTCGGAAAGATCATCTTTAAGCTGTACATAACCGACAGCACCATCAGATATCTGCACCCATTCATGGCAATAAACCATATATGGAATGCCGTCTTCAACCCATAATGTACCGTCGAGTGTCATCATGTCGACAGGCAGCGTTGAATGGTTCTGAAAGGCAGAAAAGGGACCTGCCGGAGTGTCAGAGACAAGGATCTGAGATCCACGTGTAACACGCGGCAGCCAGTTGCGCCACTGCTCCTGGAATCTGTTCCTTGTGTCGAATGTGAGAAAAAGATAATATTTCCCTTTATACAAATGCATCTCCGGGGCCCATATGCTGACGATCGGAATTTCACCCCAGACATCCTGTGGTGCGTTGTAAATCATTTGGGGACCGGTCCAGTTCACCAGATCATTGCTGGTATATGCCCTGACACCTCTCCCCCCGGGTCCGACTATATAATATGTATTGGAGACAGGATCAGGAAGGATACACATATCACGCCACCTGATATCGGAAAATTTAAATGTTCCTGTTTGCTGAGGCGGCCGCTGATTCTGTAACGCGGGAAGCTGATTGCTTTGAGCTGCCTGACCATAAAGAGAGGCCGGTTCAATTGCCAGGCTTAGTGAAAAGATGATTATCAGGGAAGCAGGAAATTTCTTCATGATAAAAATTTTAAAGTTTTTCAGGATCGTTGTATACGTCGTTAATTGTAAATATTTCTAAAGTGTATATAATACACTTATGGAGAAGGTATAAAGTTAATAAATCACAAAACAAATCAGCCTGTTTAATAAATATCCATTTAAAAGCTAATCAATTTCAAGCTAAATCAGATTAGAATTGTTTTTTATTGGGGCTATTAAAAAAGAGCAGGTAACCAGCCCGTCATCAGCCAGGTGGCTGATGACACCCCTCCTTAAATACTACCCTTTATACACATCTTTGTTACCAAAGAAGTTTAAATCCAGATGGAACCGGTTATATCTCTCCAGGAACCTGTAGTAAAAGAATATACTGTTCAGCTTTTTTGACGAGGGAGATCCCTCACTGCGTTCGGGATGACAGGTTTTGTTTTTAAATGGAGGGAAGAAGCGGCGAGCCGCAGGAAATGATCCGCTTGAATATATTAGAGTCAGCGGCTCGCCGCTTCTTCCCTAACACCTTCTAAAACCATTGTCATCCCGAATGGAGTCCCGCATAGCGGGACGAAATGAGGGATCCCCAGGAAGCCAATTTCAACCCGCTTCGGGGTTGAAAAGTACGGGAATGCTCTGACCCCGGATGTTACCGGGGCTATTGGAATTTGACGCCTCCGGCGTCGTTAAATACACGACTCCTCATCAATTAAAAAGATGTGTATAAAAAGTAGCCTTAAATAAGGAGGGGAAAGTATTGACATACAATATATTAACTTTCTCCTCCTTTTTAAAGGAGGAGTACCCTGTCCTCCAGTTGGCGGATCAGGGGGAGGTGGTTGACTTTTTAGACAACCGCTACTTATCAAAGAACTAAAGTGAGTACCGTTAAATCAATTATTAATATTCAAAGCTTATTGAATAAAAGGACAATGTTTCTTTTTCCCCGGAAGGATGACGAAGCTTGTTTGATTAATAAAGTATGGCCATTTTCAGTAAGATACCATTTCTCATCGGATGTCAGGGCAACAGTCTGGTTTCCCCGTTTCATAGTAATTTTTGAATCCAGCAGTAAAGTATCACCGTTTTCCGAATATCTGACTGAAGTTACCTGGGGAAAAGCAGGATTTCCTGATTTGTTTTCCCCGCCCATTATCAGGGATTCTTCCGTTATCCTGTCATCTGCATCTTCCTGCCTGAAGGTTTTTTTAATATTTAAGGTGTTGCCATTCTGCAAAATTTCCATTAGATCAGGCAGGTTTCCGGCACCCTGGTTGTCAAGAATGCTTCTTTCTTCATTAAAAGCCCATTTGCCCGAAAAATTTGCAGGTTCTTTTTTAATCTCAGGCAGCTGAGGCAAACCGCACACCTGACGGAAAGGACCAATAGCCCGTCTGTAGGCATTATCTTCAAGACTTAAAATCCCCGGATCGCCGGTAAGAATTTTATGCTGTTTTTTAAGAGTATTCCTCGTCATTCCGGACCATATAACATAATAGCTCCACTTTGGCTGGCGGGCAAGAATTTCAAGGGAAGGAGGATTGCCCACCTCGCCCAGAACAAGAGGTTTCCCTTTTGACAATGCCAGGAGGGAATCGTAATAAGCCTGATTAAAATCAGATCCGTAAACATCAAGCGCAAGAATATCAAGGTATTCATTACCCGGATAGAAATTCGAAAATTTCATCTCAGGTTTATTTGGCCTGTCGACACTCCACATCCATATCAGGTTATTGAGCTTATGATATTTAACAAGCCTGCTAAACAGTTGACGATAAATAGCCTGAGTGCTGTATTTCCCAAGCCGGCCTCCCCACCAGAACCAGCTTCCGTTCATTTCGTGATACGGACGCCACAGAACCGGTACATTTGCGTCGCGCAGCTTCTTAAGATAAAATGCAACTGAATCGACCTGTGCGCACCAGCTTTTATAAAGGGGAGTGCCCGGTGTCAGAATATCTTTGAATTGCTGATCTGTCAGCTGACCCTGGACACTTGCTAGAGCTGGCGGATTTTCGCCTGGAACCGGCTGGAACGTAACCGGCTCTTTGGCAGTCGGAGGAACAGCATGCCAGCAAATGGTAATAAGTGAACCAATCTTATGCTGCCGGATTGCTTCCCTGACAATATCGGCCCGGGCCAGATAGGAATCCTTATCACCATCCTTGGCAAAACCCCAGTCGGTGCTGAAAACCACAGGAGTTTTTCCTGTATATTCTGCCGCAAAACGGGTATTCCGGTCTTTTATATTCGGATAATTATGCTGGCCGGTCAGAGTATATTTTCCGGATATGGAATAAAAAAAGTTCAGAAGAGCTACAGCTTCGGGAGAAGCTTTTGGGGTTACCGGTGTAATCGGCTGACCGGCACAGGGTAAAGTCGAAATTACCAGTATCGCGGCAGGCAACAGGAAAAGGAATTTTTTAAACATTTTCATCAGATAAATGGTTTAAAAGGTAATTATATCAAATTTACTATTTCTGAAGGAATTAGTCTGCAATCAGGAATGATTGTCCCGGATGTAAGCAGATTATTTTAAATTTGAAAAAAATAAAATCATCTTCAGGAAAAAGAGAGGGCATGGATAAAAATGTAAGTAATAATAGTCAGAAACGAGTAGCCTTATTTGCAGGATTCTTAATTGCCGTGCTGGTTCTGATAACTTACAGCAGTGCAACAAAAAATGATTTTGTGGGCTGGGACGACAGCGAGTATGTTATCAATAACAATCTGGTGAGGAACCCGGGTGAAAACTGGCTGAAGGATGTTTTTACAACTGTTGTGGCACTGAATTATCATCCGCTTACCATCATGAGCCTGAGGCTCAATAACAATGATTGCAGTACATGCCGGGACGGTATTTCACCAAAACCTTTTATCCGCGGGAACATTGCACTCCATCTCCTTAATTCAATTCTTGTATTCCTCCTGATATATTTATTAAGCAACCGAAATATTCTGATCTCTTTCCTGGTAGCCGCTGTATTTGGCGTGCATCCCATGCATGTCGAATCGGTTGCCTGGGTTTCGGAAAGAAAGGATGTACTTTATTCTTTCTTCTTTTTAGCTGGATTAATATCATATATCAATTTTAAGAATGGCAGCAGGAAAAAATACAAATGGCTGATTTTTTCCTTTATACTGTTCCTGTTTTCATGCCTTTCAAAAGCTACAGCAGTTGTTTTCCCGGTTGTTCTGATACTTATTGATTTCTGGTTCTGCAAAACAGATGAAGATAAACCGGTACTTAAAGCATTACGTAATGCGGTTTCAGTGAAAAACCTTTTATTGCTGCTTCCGTTTTTTGTTGTTTCGCTTTTAATAGGAATAATTGCATTCCGGGTTCAGAACGGCGATAACCTCATGGGAATGCTGAATTTCAGCAGAAGCCAGGATGATGTCGTTAATACAATAGGTCACATTTCGGTTCTTCAGCGATTTCAGGTCGCCTCCTACGGGTTTATCGGATATATTATCAAATTTTTTATTCCGGTCAGATTATCTGCGCTTTATCCATACCCTGCCATGCAGGAATTAAGCCACGGAACATTTGCAATAACCCTGTGGATAGCCACTTTATTGGTGATCCTTATAGCATTTCTTGTAATACGGTCTTTAAGAAGATCAAAACTTTTTCTTTTTGGTGCAGGCTTTTATTTTGTCACAGTTATGCTGGTATTGCAGTTTATTTCGGTTGGCACAAACATGATGGCAGAAAGATACTCATATCTTCCTTATATCGGCCTTTCATTCATTCCTGCAACGCTTATCGCCGGAACTTCAGACACCCGGAAAAAGATCCTGCTGGCAATTTCCTGCTGTTTTATTATAATGCTGATGATTATATCGGTCAGACAGATCCGGGTCTGGCGCAACACAGGAACACTATGGACAAAAGTGATAGAAAAGCACCCGCACCAGGAATTACCCAGGAGGGGAAGGGGAAAATATTTTTACATGATGTCGTCGCATGCAAAAAACGATAAGGAAAAGAAGATCCTCGAAGAGAAGGCGCTGACCGATTTCAGGGAGGCGATCAGGGCAGGAACAAAAAGCCTGGAAGTGTACGAGGGAACAGGAGTGATCTATCAGTTAAAAGGTGACCCTGAGAATGCTTTAATTTTTTTAAATAAAGCGGTATCGCTTAATCCGAAAAAAGGGCGTACTTATTATAACCGGGCAATGGTTTACGACATGCTGAATAAGAAAGAGGAGTCAATAAGGGATTATTCCACAGCACTTATTTATAATCCCGAAATGACGCTTGAAATACTCAGCAACAGGTCTGTCCTGTTTATTGAGACAGGGAAATTCAGAGAAGCAATAAACGATCTTGATTCCCTGATCGCGATGAACAGCAGAAATTTTATGTATTATTCTAACAGGGCATATGCAGAGCTGCAGTTAAAAGATATAAAAGGAGCTATTGATGATTACCGCAAAGTTTTGCAGCTCAGGCCGGATGATCAGGTCACTGCAAATCAGCTGCAGGCGCTTGTTGACAGTCAGAAGAAATAATTAAAAAGGGGAAAGGTATGTTACTATATCTATCGAGACCAAACATCAAAACAGGATTATTATTTTTTGTCTTGTTTATCCCCGGAATTATTTTTGGCCAATTACGGGAAGGTAAGGTTTTGTCCGACAAAACCAACCTGGGAATTGGTTATGTGAATGTCGGAATTATCGGAAGAAATATTGGAACTGTATCAGACGATTCAGGCAATTTTAAAATAAACCTTGATAATATTTATAACAAAGATTCAATACGGTTTTCAATGATCGGATATAAATCTAAAACCTTTCTTATAAGTCAATTCAAAGAGAATTCAATAAAAGATGTATATCTGACGCCGATATCTTATTATTTACAGGAAGTAAAAGTGATTTATCACAGACCAAGAATAATAAGAATAGGTACCCCGGTCACTTCAAACGATCTCAGATCTGGTTTTGCCTATAACGATTTAGGTTCTGAACTGGGCATAAGGGCTAATATCAAAAAGCAAGTGAGATTAAAGGATTTAAATCTTAATGTGGCAATTTGCACCTATGATTCAGTTACTTATAGACTAAATATCTACCAATCAGTCAATCAGACAGAATTCAAAAATATTTTAACACAACCAATTTACATTTCCTTTTCAAAAGATAAGATCAACAAAGTTATAACCTTTGATTTGTGGAAATATGAAATAATAGTTGAAGGAGATGTTTTAATAACCGTGGAATTATATAAAGATCTGGGTGAGGGAAGATTATTATTTCAAACTACATTTTTTACCGGGTTTACCTATCATAAAAAAACAAGCGAGGGAAACTGGACCCAATCGCCGGGAATAGTAGGAATGTATTTGAAAGGGGTAGTAATTAATAATTAGTTTTAATTAAACTTTTATACTGTCAGATTGTTGTAGATAACAAATTCATATTATTAACTAAAATTAATTAATTATGAAAAAGTTATTAATAACATTTTTAGTATTTACAGGGTTCGTGCTTCCATTGCTCGCCCAGATCGATCATGACTATAATCCCAATGATCGGGTGCCTGTTGCAAATGTTACAATTACAAAGGAACAAGTTCCGGCTGCTGTAATTAAAGCATTTAATACTCAGTTTGATAAAAACAACCCGCTTACATGGTCAAAATTTCCTTTTGCATTAAAGGAATATGGCTGGGTCTATGATGTAGGCGCATCTGATCTTCAGCTCAACCGCTATGAAGTTACAATGAAAACCAATACAGGTAATGAATTGTGGGCAGTTTATGATCCCAATGGAAATCTTGTAGAAACAAGGGAGATGTCCACCAATATACCTGTTCCTCAATCTGTCCAGGAATCTCTTGCAAAAAGTCAGTATAAAGATTGGACCGTAGTAGGGAATAAAGAGATAATAAAATATTATCATGATGGTAATTTTAAGAGTGTGGAACAGCATTTCCGCGTTACTGTCGAAAAAGATAAAGTGAAAAGAAGCATATCTTTTAACTATCAGACGAGTACAAAATAATATTCAATAACATATAACTTATAGTCCAGGTTCAGGAGCGGCAAATTAAAGCATGTCGAATAATTCAATCTTATCGTCAGGCACGGTACAGAAGTCATTTAATAGCACTGAGAAAATGCCTGTGTTCTTTGTTGGTCACGGGAGCCCCATGAATGCCATTGAAGAAAATGAATTTGTTCGTGAATGGATAGAAATAGGGAAGTCGTTACCACGGCCTAATGCAATTTTATGCATTTCGGCACACTGGGAAACACAGGGAACATTTGTGACAGCAATGGAAAAACCAACAACTATTCACGACTTCGGTGGTTTTCCAAAGGCTTTATTTGATGTGCAATATCCCGCACCCGGAAGTCCGGAATTAGCCAGGGAAACAAAAAGGATCATAAAAAAAACTGAAATCGGACTCGATGAAAAGTGGGGACTTGACCATGGGACCTGGACGGTGATTAAACATCTTTATCCCGATGCTGATGTTCCCGTTATTCAATTAAGCCTGGACTATTATCAAACATCTCAGTATCACTATGATCTGGCGAAAGAACTTGCATCGCTTCGCAACAAGGGTGTATTGATAATCGGAAGCGGAAACATGGTTCACAATCTTGGAATGGTGGATTGGGGAAAATTAAACACTGATAATTACGGATATGACTGGGCTCATGAAGCCAGGGAGAAAATGAAAAATTATATTGTCAATGGTGATCATCAATCACTAATTGACTATAAATCGCAGGGCAGTGCTTTTAAACTTTCTGTTCCCACGCCGGAACATTTTCTTCCCTTGCTTTATGCATTGGCCCTGAAGGAAGAAGGTGAGAAAGTGAGTTTTTTTAATGATAAAACTGTTGGAGGTTCTCTTGCAATGACATCAGTTAAAATAGAGAAAGCATAAAGGAGAGCCCATATTTGCTTACCTTCCCGGTCATTTAAGATACTGTGGCTTGTCGTGTTTAATGAATGTGTTGTTATCAAGTTCTCTAAAGGCGACATTTAATTCTTCTTCTGTATTCATAACAATAGGTCCACCCCAGGCAACCGGTTCCTTAAGTGGTTTTGCGGCTAAAAGGAAAAATCTTGCTCCTTCAGTTCCTGCTTTAACCTTAACCTCATCATAATCAGAGTTGTTCGCTGATGACGCTGACATCAGGATTGCACATGGTTTTTCTTCAAAATCAGCCAGTGCATCATCTGCAGCTAAAGTTCCTTCAATCAGAAAGAGGAATAAGGTTTGATCGTTGGAAGTTTCCTGATAAAGCCAAACGCTATTGGGTTTTAATGCCACATCCAGATATTGAACTTTTACATGTTCCCCTTTAACTGCTCCGTGATGGTCGCGATAGTTACCGGATAAAACTCTGACAGTTGCATTTTTTTCCTGAATTACAGAAACATCCTCCTGTTTTATATCACGATAGGCTGGTTGTGTCATTTTTTCCTTTTTTGGAAGATTGACCCAAAGCTGACAGCCCAATAATCTTTCAGAGGCTTTTGGCATCTCCTGATGAATAATACCAGATCCCGCTGTCATCCATTGACATTGAAGATCGCGAATGAATCCTTTGTTGCCTAAGCTATCGCCGTGTTCTATTTCTCCCTGTAGCAGATAGGTAACAGTCTCAATTCCGCGGTGAGGATGCCATGGAAATCCTTTTATATAATCTTCAGGATTAGTGGAATCAAAACCATCTAACATTAAGAAGGGATCAAAAATCTCAACTGTATTCAATCCCAGGACTCTACGCAAATGAACACCAGCTCCATCAGTCGTATGTTGTCCTCTTACAATTTGTGTACATTTTCTTACTGACATAGTTCCTCCGTTTCAATCATTAGTATTATGTTATCCAAATTTATTATTTTATTCTATCACCGGAAATATTGTGGACTGAAAATTTTACTAATATTGGAGTCCTGATAGTAATTCGGATCATTGTATTTTACAGGGAGCTAAATGACAGAAACAAATCATATCGGATTTGATAATGAGAAATACCTCCGGGAGCAGACGTCTGCTATTCTTGAAAGAGTGAAGCCGGTTTAACAATAAACTTTACCTGGAATTCGGAGGCAAGATTTTATACGATTATCATGCAGCCAGAGTGCTCCCGGGATTTGATCCGAACGTTAAGATGAGGCTTTTGCAAATTTTAAAAGACAAAATTGATGTAATTTTATGTATACATGCAGGTGATATTGAAAGAAAAAAAATCAGGGCCGATTTTGGAATTACTTACGATGTTGATGCATTAAAAACCATTGATGATTTCAGGGAATGGGGAATAGATGTTACAGCTGTGGTTATAACCCGTTATCAGAATCAATCGCCTGCAAGGGCTTTTAAGAACAAGCTTGAGTTAAGGGGAGTTAAGGTGTATTTACATTATCCTACAAAAGGATATCCTGCGGATGTTGATCTGATTGTCAGCGACCAGGGATTTGGAGCAAACGAATATATCAGGACAACAAATCCTATTGTGATCGTAACCGGGCCAGGGCCAGGCAGCGGTAAGCTTGCAACCTGCCTGTGCAATCTCTACCATGAGTATAAAAACGGAGTTAAGGCAGGGTATGCAAAATTTGAAACATTCCCAATCTGGGACCTGCCTATCGATCATAAAGTTAATATTGCCTATGAAGCCGCCACTGTTGATCTGAAAGACGAAGTTCTGATTGATGAACATCATTTAAGAGCCTATGGTATAAAGATTGTAAATTATAACCGTGATATAGAAGCTTTTCATTTGCTTAAAAGGATCATTGAAAAAATAACTGGCGGTGAATCTATGTATCAGTCTCCGACTGATATGGGAGTAAACCGTGCAAGTTCGGGTATTGTGAATGATCGTATCATCACAGAAGCATCCCATCAGGAGATTAGTCCGGAGATATTTCAGGTGTGCTGTGGAATATGCTATGGGCCTGGTAGATAAAGACACCCTTAACCTGGCGGTTAAAATCATGGATAAAGTAGGCGCAAAAGTTGAAGACCGGAAAGTGGTATTACCTGCCCGGGAAGCTGCAAAAAACGCTGAAAAATGCGGAAAAGGAAATGCAGGAATCTTTTGCGGAGCCGCTATTGAATTGCATGACGGGACAATTATAACCGGTAAAAATTCACCCCTGCTGCATGCATCTTCAAGCCTGATTTTAAATGCTGCCAAACACCTGGCCGGACTCCCTGATAATCTTTACCTGTTACCCAAAAACATAATTGATTCGGTGACCCATTTGAAAAAAGATATATTAAATGGTAAAATGGTAAGTCTCGATGTGGAAGAAACTTTAATTGTACTTGGTATAAGCGCTTTATCAAATCCGGCGGCGCAAATGGCGTTGGAAAACCTTAAAGGATTACGTGGTTGCGAAGTACATACTACTCATATCCCTACCCCGGGTGATGAAGCAGGATGGCGAAAATTAATGGTAAACCTGACATGCGATCCTGAATTTTCAGGTAAAAGTCTTTTTATTAGCGGATAAATGATACGATTCAGCAGCTCCTCATGCTCTGCCGCTGAAATGGCCAATTTGCCTTAACAAACAGATTATTCTGGTTATCCCGTTTGTAATGAGAATAAGAATAAAAAATACATTAAATTGACATGTCAGCTATAATTGAACAAACATATAATCTTTTAAAAAGCAGGTATAAAAGCAAGCTTGAAGAACTCATTATTTCAGATGTTATAATTGGATTATATCTGACTGCTGTTCGTTTATCTGATAACAGTATTGGCACCTCCGCTACATTACCGGACGATCATCCTTTTTGTGCAAAAAGCGACAGGGATTTTGGTGATTTTACACCGCTTAAGATCAGAGGACAAAAAGTACAGGATATTCTGGAAACAAAAAGAGGATCCGGGATTATATCGTCATTAAGAACAGCTGTTCTGAATGCAGTTTCTTCAAAAATAATTTCATCAGGTAATTACAAAATCGTTGAAAATTGTGATCCGATTCAACTATTAGATCTAAATACACAAAAAACAATAACCATTGTTGGAGCATTTCAATCTTATATAAGGAAAATATCAGAAACAAAGAATAAATTATTTGTCCTTGAACTGAATGAGAACACCATGACTCCTGAGCATAAAAAATTCTTTGTCCCGGCCGGTGAGTATAAGCAGATACTTCCAGCTTCGGATATTGTTATTATTACCGGTCAAACATTAGTAAACAGGACAATTGATGACTTGTTGTCAGTTATTATTCCCGGGACACAGGTTATAGTAACCGGTCCCTCAAGCGGCATACTTCCTGATATCTTGTTTGACAATAAAGTAACCATCATAGGTACAATCAGAATTACAAAACCTGAAGTTTTATTTGATATTGTCAGCGAAGGAGGAACTGGTTTTCATCTGTTTGAATATTGTGCCCGGAAAATCTGCATTTTAAAAGGAGATGAGTTATAAACTGAGCGAAAAGTGGATTAAAGCATCAATTATCGGGACTATCTGGGCTGCATCAGAAATTGTTCTCGGCAGCTTCCTCCATAACCTGAAAGTGCCATTCAGCGGCAATATACTTACTGCAATAGGTCTGATCATACTCATTTCGATAAGTTATACCTGGACTGAAAAAGGTCTTTTCTGGCGTGCCGGATTAATTTGTGCACTGATGAAAACAATGTCGCCAAGTGCAGTAATATTCGGACCGATGATAGCTATTTTCTGTGAGGCACTTCTTCTTGAATTCTCAGTGCGACTTTTAGGCAGGACCATCGCCGGGTACCTGATTGGAGCCATGTTGGCAATGTCCTGGAACCTGTTTCAAAAAATTGCGAATTATATTATTTTTTACGGATCAAATATTATAGAAGTCTACACCAATCTTTTAAAACTTGCACAGAAACAGCTGAATATTCAGACAGACATTGTCTGGCTGCCAATAATTATATTGCTTATTATCTTTGTTTTATTTGGACTATTTGCCGGGGTGATTGGCATAATTGTTGGCAGGAAAATCTTAAAACAGCCGGTTTCTGATTTCACAGTAATCCGAAATGAACCAGCTAAGGAAATCCCTTATAATTCAAAGGGTAAATTTAATTATTCAATTACCTGGCTGTTTATTAATATTGCTCTGATAATATGTTCTTTTATCTTGTTGATTTATACATCGTGGATTGTCTGGAGTCTGGCAATAACCACAATAATCATTATATGGTCTTTAAGATATAAGCGGGCTTTACGGCAGCTGTCAAAGCCAAAATTCTGGATATTTTTTGTGCTTATTACTTTAGTTACAGCTTTTGTTTTTACAAAAGCCCAAACGGGTGATAATTTATTGCAACTGGGACTTTTAACTGGATTTCAAATGAACTTCAGGGCAGCGGTAATTATTGTCGGATTTTCTGTATTGGGAACTGAATTATATAATCCGGTTATAAGGAATTTTTTTCAAAAAACGTCATTTAAAAATCTCCCTCTGGCACTTGAACTTTCAGCTGAAAGTTTACCATCATTTATTTCAAATATTCCTGATTTCAAAACTCTTATAAGAAATCCAGTCTCCATATTTTATCAGGTAATTTCACAGGCAGACAAGAGACTGTCTGAAATTAAGAACAAAACAGGGACCACTCAGCAAATATTCATTATCACAGGAGCTGTTGCGGAAGGGAAAACCACATATACAAAGAAGCTAATTGATGTTTTCATAAAGAATAATTTAAATGTTGGCGGAATAATTTCAGAGCGGGTGATGAATAATTCTCAAACAACAGGATATGATCTTATAAATATAGAAACCGGGGAAAAAGAAGCTTTTCTCCGGCAAAATGAAGAATGCGGATCCGAAACAATTGGGAAATTCACAATCTGTCATAAAGGATTGGCTATGGGAAATGCTGTTTTAAGATCTTTAATTTCAGCCGGGAACAGAATTATTATTATTGACGAGGTCGGTTTGCTGGAGCTCGGTAATAAGGGTTGGGCGGACTCTATAAATGACCTGTTGGCGAAATCAAAAAATCATCTTCTATTTACGGTCCGGGATAAATATGTTAATGAGGTAAAAAATAAATGGAATCTCAGAGAAGCAATTGTTTTTGATATCAGAGAGACCGATTATCAGAATGCAGGTTTGTCCATCAAAGAACGCATTAATTCTCATTCAGGGAATTGACTTTAAAAACAAATCATTTTCTTCCTGTTTTACGGACTTTTTAGTAATATTTATAATTGGGATTAAATATTACGGTGCTCTGCACCTTTGGGTAGATTTTCAAATGCATTTCTACAAATATTATGCGGCTCTGCCGCTTAATATATGGCCCAGAATGTGCATCACACCAAACTATTTGCAGATGAATAATTATTGTGAAGATCTAAGATGCGATTCTGCCGCTTAATATCAGGTCCGGAATGTGCATTGCATCAAACTATTTGCAGATGAATAATTGTTGTGAAGGACCAAGGTGGGAAGCCGCTTAATATCAGGTCCGGAATGTGCATCACACCAAACTATTTGCAGATGAATAATTGTTGTGAAGGACCAAGGTGGGAAGCCGCTTAATATCAGGTCCGGAATGTGCATCACACCAAACTATTTGCAGATGAATAATTGTTGTGAAGGACCAAGGTGGGAAGCCGCTTAATATCAGGTCCGGAATGTGCATCGCACCAAACTATTTGCAGATGAATAATTGTTGTGAAGGACCAAGGTGGGAAGCCGCTTAATATCAGGTCCGGAATGTGCATCACACCAAACTATTTGCAGATGAATAATTGTTGTGAAGGACCAAGGTGGGAAGCCGCTTAATATCAGGTCCGGAATGTGCATCACACCAAACTATTTGCAGATGAATAATTGTTGTGAAGGATCTAAGGTGCGGAAGCCGCTTAATATCAGGTCCGGAATGTGCATCACACCAAACTATTTGCAGATGAATAATTGTTGTGAAGGTCTATGGTGCAGAGCACCATAATATTTGTAGATAAATGTATGTAGTAAAGGACAAAGGTGCAGAGCACCGGAATATTATATTACAGAGAGACCGATTATCAGAATGCAGGTTTATCCATAATAGAACGCTTTAATTCTCATTCATTGAATTGACTTTAAAAGCAAGTCAGTTTCTTCCTGTTTTGAACGGTTTTTGGGACTCTAAAATGTCAACTCTCTGATATCTGGCGAATAAGGTGATTTTTGATTGTAAATATGGGTGTCTCGACATTGTCCAAAATATGAATCCGGTAAATTATCTTCGGTGAGGTTGTACCGTTTTGACGGGACCTGGCTCCTCATTTCTCTAGCTGCTGCTATATGGCTGGGGATTCCCAGCGCTGCAATAGCCATTACAAATTTTTTTAACAAATTGATGTATAGAATGATAAGATCCCTCACTTTGTTCGGGATGACATGTTGATTCTCGTGGATTGAGAGAGGGAAGCAGGGGCGTTTCGAACAGAAATTGACAGGGGAAAGAATATTTTATACGAAACGCCCCTGCTTCCCTCACCCAATAACTTAAAATACCCTGTCATTCCGAATCCGCCACATGGCGGATGAGGAATCTTTTGAATCAGGCAGGGAAATAACGAAGAAAAGAAATAATAATAAGCCACCTTAAATGCATCAGCTTTATCTTAATTTTGGGTGTCTTTCGCACAAAACAAAACAGGTCATTTTCTTTATTCTCAGATATAATATTAAAGATTTTTTTTGTGCGACTTATATCTGCAAATATTAAGGAAACTTTAACAGCCAGGGATAATGAACTAAAGGAGTTTTCAGATGTTTTATAATCCTAATATGAAACACTTTGAAAACATTAGTTGGTTCAAAAAGTAAGATGTTAATAAGTATCGTTATTCTTTCCTCCATACTTAGCATTTCAAACAGTTGTTCAAAAACAATGGATAATATGTACGGTACGGGTGGAAATACTGGCGGTACGGGAAACAAAGGCGGACCTGGAATGAATGAGGTCTGGATTCAGGGAATGGCTTTTACCCCGGCTACTATTACGGTTACAGCAGGTACTACAATAACATGGACAAATAATGATCCTTATACACACTCTGTAACCAGTGATGACGGAACTTCTTTTGATAGTGGTCCAATCAGCTCAGGTGGGGCATATGGTGGTGGTGGAGTCTGGCCCCATACATTTACAATACCGGGAACATATTCATACCACTGCACGTATCATTCTACAATGCTGCACGCTAAAGTCATAGTAAATTAAAGATAAAGTCAATTTATTTGATCGGGGGAAATTAATTGTTTAACTTTCATATATGTTAAACAATTAATTTTTTTTTATGAGATATAAAAAGCAGAGGATATGAAAAAGGAATATATTCCTCATGCATGGGAATCCGTGAATTGCCCTTTTTGTAATTCTGATAAGAGTAAATTATATGAAAAGTTTGGACCTGAATTACAATATACATATGTGAAATGTTCAGATTGTAAATTAGTTTATCAAAGCCCAAGGCCCAGATATGATGAAAACTATCTGAGAGATGCTTATGAAGTATATGAAGGCTACATTCCTGATTATGTTTTTTCTGAAAAGTCTTTAAACAGCTGGGATAAAGAATTAAAAGAAATTTTAAGGTTTGATAAAAACAGAACCGGTATTCTCGATATTGGATCTTGCATGGGAGATTTCCTCAAGGTTTCACAAAAGTATTATGGCAATTGTACTGGTATTGATGTAGCAGAAAACATGGCTAAATATGTTGAATCGCAGTTAAAGCTTAAAGTTTATGTAGGCTCTTATGCTGAAATTGATTTTAAAGAAAAATATTCTTGTGTTCATATGAGCCATGTAATTGAACATATTCCTAATCCCAAAGAATGGCTTTTAAAAACAAAACAAATACTTGATGACCATGGAATTCTGGCATTGAGCGTTCCAAATATGAATTCTTTACCAAGAAGATTTCATTTATTTCTTAAAAGAATCGGATTAAAGAAAGGTTATTGGAAAGATAGTTCAAGGACCCCAGATCATTTATTTGAGCCGACTATTACAAGTACGCTCAGATTCATTTCTGATAATGGTTATAAAGTATTGGAATATTATACTTATAGCAGGAGAGATATGGATGCAAGCACTCTTTTTGGTAAAATATATAATCGAAAACTTAAATTAGGAAGCAATCTTCGTTTTTTCTTAACTCCTGTGCCCCCTGTTTTGCCCACCTGAAAAAACTACCATCCCGTAATAGCTGTTAATTTATTAACAGAAAGATTTTTAAAATATTATTATAAGATATTCAAGATTTTAAATAATATTGTAAATTCATATATGCTGTACTGAACAATGCAGATAATATTTTGATTGGCTGGTAATGTTTTTCAAATCAATATATTAAGCAGATCAAAAGGTGGTCTTTGATTTAAAATTCAAATAGATGCATTTTTTCATTCCTCCCCAGCTTAAGCGCCTTGCGCTTGCGTTTGCAATATTTATTTCTGCCTTTTTAATAATAAGGCATGCCCTTGTGCCAAAAACATTTGGGCAGTACGGATTTTACCGTGGTGCCTCCCTGGCAGAAATTGCTCAAACACCAATAAAATACGCCGGACAGAAAGCATGCCTCGACTGTCACAAGGATATAGATGATCTTAAACAACAGGACGTACACAGTGAGATCAACTGTGAGACATGCCATGGGCCAGGTCAGAAGCATTCGGAAAATGGGGATACAACTTTATTAGAGAGGCCTGTAAGCCGTGAATTTTGTGGAATGTGCCATTCCAAAAATGCTGCAAAGCAAAAAAATGCTGTATTCCAGATCAATTTAAAAGAACACAATACCCAAAAGAAATGTATAGAATGTCATAATCCGCATCAGCCATGGAACATGAAAAAGTAAAACCGTCAAGAAGAAAATTTCTTAAATCGGCAGCGCTGATTGCCGGAACTGCCATCGGTTTTAAATCGCTGGCCTCAACCAGGTATCTGCTTTTTTCTGCTGAGCCAAAAGATGAGAATCTTCCATGGTATGGAATTGTTATTGATATTGAAAAGTGCATTGGTTGCGGAAAATGTGCAAAATCGTGTAAAGTTGAAAATAATGTGCCCCCGGAACCATTCTTCTTTCGCACCTGGGTGGAACAATACACTGTTAAAAATGATGGGAGCGTAGATATTATGTCCCCTAATGGTGGAATAGACGGATTTGAACAACAGGAGCCCGACGGGGAGATTTTTAAATCATTTTTTGTTCCCAAGATGTGTAACCACTGCTACAAGTCTCCATGTACTCAGGTGTGCCCTGTTGGAGCAACATTCGACAGTCCTGAAGGGGTTGTGCTGATTGATGAGAAATATTGCATTGGTTGCCGGTATTGTGTTCAGGCCTGTCCCTATGGATGCAGGTTTATTCATCCCGAAAAAAAGGTAGCCAATAAATGTACCCTGTGTTATCACAGGTTAAAAAAGGGCCTGGATCCTGTCTGTATGGAAGTATGCCCCACCGGAGCAAGAATGTACGGGAACCTTAAAGACAAAGACAGCAAAATTGTTAAGTTTCTGAAAGAACATAACACCCAGGTGCTCAGACCACACCTTAATACCGGCTCAAAACTTTATTATAACGCACTTAGCATGGAGGTAAGATAATATGGACCCGCACATCCAGCATCTGTATGAAATGCTTTCTAAAGCACAAGGTTACATTTTCCCTAATGAACTGGATCTTCAATGGGGAATTCTTATTGTTGTCTATCCCTTTATTACAGGATTGGTTGCAGGCGCTTTCATCCTTGCATCTCTTGAAAGGGTTTTCAATGTCAGGGCATTGAAACCAACCTATCATATTGCGCTGCTTACAGCACTTTCGTTTCTTCTGGTAGCGACTATGCCATTAATAAGCCATCTGTCGCAACCCCAGAGGGCATATGAAATAATGATAACCCCTCATTCTTCTTCAGCTATGGCAATTTTTGGATTTGTATACCTGTGGTATCTTATGGTGGTCCTGCTGCTCGAGATCTGGTTCGATTACAGAAAGAGCATGGTAGTCTGGTCACAGGAAAAAAAAGGTATAATGAAATGGGTATACCGGATACTGACGCTGGGGCTAAGTGATATCTCCAGTGAAACGGTCAGATGGGATAAAAAGCTTGGATATATTATAACAATAATCGGGATTCCCTCTGCCTTTATTTTACACGGGTATGTGGGATTTATATTTGGTTCAATAAAAGCCAATCCATGGTGGTCAACTCCCCTAATGCCTATTATATTCCTGTTTTCAGCGATGGTTTCAGGAATAGCCCTGGTAATGTTTGTCTATATGGCAATTTCCTATTTCAGGAAACAACCCATTGAATTAAAAGTGCTGGATTCAATTGGCAGATATCTTTTCTTTATCCTGATTCTTGATTTTACGCTAGAGGGTCTTGATCAAATACATAGAATATACGAATCTGATGAGTCGTTTGAAATTATCAAACTACTTGTTTCGGGGAAGCTGTATCTTACGCTTTTTATCAGCCAGGGCCTTTTCGGAACATTGATCCCCCTGATCATTCTGGCATTTCTTCAGTTCTATAAGCGTGTTATATCAATCCGTAAGACCTTATATCTGGTGGTCAGCATACTTGTCCTTATAGGTGTCTATTCGATGAGGTGGAATGTTGTAATCGGTGGTCAGTTATTCTCCAAAAGCTTTTCAGGATTTACCAGCTTCAAACTGGGATTGATCGGCCTTGATGGGACGCTTATGGCTGCGTTCTGGCTATTACTACCGGTTGGTATACTTGCTTTTCTGTTATGGCTTCTTCCTCCCTGGAAAATGGTGGAAGAAAAAGAATAGAATTTTAAATTCTTATCAGCGATCAGGTTAGAAACAATTTTATGGCACAACAGGATTTCAAATTGGAAAATTTTGAGGAGCGGCTTAAATCGATTGAACAACGCCTGACAAAACTTGAATCTGAACAGGCACTTAATAAATTTAGTCAACCATCTGTTGAGGCAGAAGAACTTCAGACTGCTAAATCATCCTCCCTGTCAGAAGCAGTAATTGATGAGGAAACGGGACTTGAATCCAGGATTGGAAGAGTTGGACTGGCGTGGCTGGGTAATTTTGTTCTTCTCTCGGCGATAATATTTTTTACTGAATATATTATAACGCAGGGTCATGGGCTTTTATCTGTAATTATTGGAGTTTTCTCTGCTGGTATAATTTTTTTCATTTCAGTTTATTTGAAAAAAACAAATTCAAACCTGTCGTTTCCGTTAAAAATAAATAGCCAGGTTATCCTTTTTTATGAAGCCCTCAGAATGCATTTCTTTTCTGTGCATCCGTTAATTTCGGGTAAGATTATTGTAATTGCCATACTGCTTTTTATTATAGCATTTCAGATATATTTATCTTTTAGAGACAGATCCCAGACTTTCGGTTTCCTTGCAGTAATCTATGCCCTTTTCACTGCAATTATGAGCGATGCAACACATATTATGCTTCCTTTAATAACCCTTACAGCAATAGGAGCTGTCTACTATTTCTTTAAGCATAACTGGCAATTTTTGCTTATAGCTGCAATCATTCTTGTTTATGTTACTTTTTTCCTGTGGCTTTTCGGAAATCCCATAATGGATCATCCTATGCAGATGCTTACTGACTATAAATATGGCAACCTTTATCTGTTCGCACTTGGAGGATGTTTTTCACTGTTGCCTTTATTGCGTAAATATGATGGGAGTACTGATGATTTGTTAACAGGAGCAACAATACTAAATGGGATATTTTTCACCTTGCTTCTGACTTTAATTTCAACAAAATATTTCAGTGGAAGTTATATAGTTATCTTTTCTGTAGTTACTGTCTGCTCTCTTATTTATTCAGTAGTTTTAAAATATGCCTCCGGTTGGAAATTCGCATCTGCTTTCTATGCACTGTATGGGTTCTTGGCAATGAGTATTTCGCTTTATGGTATGGTTGGCCTGCCCAAAATATATTTGCTTCTCTCCGTACAGAGCCTTATCGTTGTTTCAATGGCATTATGGTTTCGTAACAGGTTAATCATTGTCATGAACAGCATACTATTCCTTGTAATTCTCATGGTTTATCTGTTCCTGGCAAAACCTGTCGACGGAGTTAATTTTTCCTTCGCTCTTGTACCACTGGTTTCCGCAAGAATTATAAACTGGCAGAAAGCGCGTCTTAATATTAAAACAGATCTTATCAGGAATCTTTACCTTATTGAAGGGTTTTTTATGGTATTGTATGCTTTATATCATGGACTTCCCAGGCAATTTGTAGCTCTTTCATGGACCGGAGCGGCATTGTTCTATTTTTTACTTAGTTTTTTGCTTAAGAATATAAAATACAGATATATGGCATTAGGGACAATGATATGCGCTGCGATTTACCTTTTCATTGTCAACCTGGCAAAGATTGAGATTTTATACAGAGTTTTGGCATTATTGTTCCTTGCAGTAGTTTCAATAGGGATATCAATTTATTACAGCAACCGGGTTAAAAAAACTGAACATTAATATTCCAATTTATGTAAACAAATTAAAAATAAATCAGTAAATTCACAAAATAAGTATTTACCAATACAGAAATATTCAAATTATGAATAAACTACTTAAGTTACTCATCCTGTCAGTTTTTTTAGTTTCGGCTTCAAATGTATTTGCTCAGACAGTTTATGTAAATAAAACGGATTCAAAATATCATCTTCTTACTTGCAAATATCTTGATCCCAGCCATGATTCTCTTGATATGACATTTGCCATAAAGAAAGGATTAGGTGCATGCCCTGTATGTAATCCATCAGCCAAGGGTGCCTCATCATCTGGCAGTATGGGCAGTATGGGTGGTCCAAAGAGTATGGGTGCTACTAAAAGTATGGAAAAATCTGGAATGGGGCAACAGGTAAATTCATCTGCGAATGTTGCTGGTCAGCAATGCGCCGTCATTAATAAAGATGGGAAACGTTGCATTGGAAAAGCCGAACCAGGGACTATTTACTGCGCGATGCATAAGAATTATAAAAAATAAGCATTAAAATTTTCAGGTGTTTGCAACCCGGGGGTGAAGTACTATTTAAGTATGCCATACTTAGTCTTTTGAGAGACTGAAAGATCCTGGTATAAATTTTCCCTCATGAATTTGTAATGGCTTTTCTTAACTTCCCACAGCCTTGCTGTTTTATCCCATGAACCGGTAAGTATATTTTTGCCATCAGGAGAAAATGCAACGGAATTAATCCTTCCTGCATGCCCTTTAAAAAACTGTAACTGATTTCCCTGAAGATCCCATAAACAAGCAGTATTATCCTCCGTTCCCGGCATACTGAAATTAATGGCTGAACTGACAGTAAGCAGTCTCTTACCATCGGGTGCAAAAGCTACCGAAGAAACAAATTCATTAATTCCTTTAAAAACCTGAATTACATTTCCCTGCAGATCCCAAAGCCTGACTATTTTATCCTGTGAACCGGCAACAATGTATTTCCCGTCGGGGGAAAAACCTACTGAGTTCACATAGCCATCGAGATCGGGAAACTTGTGTAACAGAGTACCATTCAGGTTCCAAAGCCTGACTGTTTTATCCCATGACCCTGTAAGTATACTCTTGCCATCGGGGGCGAAAGCAACTGAATTAATACTTCCTTCATGTCCTTCGAACACCTGCAGCAACGTTCCATTAATATCCCAAAGCCTGGCCGTTTTATCCATAGAACCTGTAAGTATGGTTTTCCCGTCCGGGGAAAAAGAGAGAGCCCAGATCATCTCCTCATGTCCTTTGAACACCTTCAGAGTATTTCCATTCAGATCCCATAATCTGGCTGTTTTATCAGTTGAACCGGTAAGAATACTTTTATCATCAGGAGAAAAAGCAACTGCCCAGATTCCATCTTCATGTCCTTTGAACACCTGAATTATATTTCCCTGAAGATCCCACAGCCGGGCTGTTTTATCGATCGAACCGGTCAGTAAGTTTTTGCCATTATGAGAAAAGGCTACTGAATTAATTGCCTCATCATGACCAATTAATTCCTTGATTACTAAACCATCAAGGTCCCATAGCCTTGCTGTTTTGTCACCCGATCCGGTAAGTATACATTTATTATCCGGAGAAAAGAGCACTCCCTCAATGTCTGCTTCATGCCCTTTAAAGATCTGCAATACCTTCCCATACATGTCCCAGAGCCTGACAGTTTTATCCCATGAACCTGTAATAAGATGCTTCCCGTCGTCAGAAATGGCTAAAGAAGTAATCATTTGTTCATGCCCTTTAAATACCATTAGAACATTTCCGCGCAGGTCCCATAACCGCGCTGTACCATCCGTCGAACCGGTAAATATATCTTCCCCATAGGGCGAAAAGACTACTGAAGTAACAACCCCTTCATGCCCTTTAAAAATCTGCAATGTCTTTCCATTAAGGTCCCAGAGCCTGGCAGTTTTGTCATTGGAACCTGTTAGTATGCTTTTGCCATCGGGAGAGAAGGCAACAGAAATAATATTATCCTGATGCCCATTAAAGACCTGCAGTTCTTGTCCCCGGAGGTTCCAGAGCCGGGCTGTTTTATCCAGGGAACCTGTTAGTATGGTTTTACCATCGGGCGAAAAGGCTACAGAAAAAATTATGCCCTTATGTCCTGTAAACACCTGAAGCAGATTTCCGTTAAGATCCCATAAACGGGCTGTTTTATCCATCGAACCTGTAAGTACGGATTTCCCATCAGGTGAGAAGGCTACCGAGGAAATCCAATCTTTATGCCTGAACACCCTTAGCTCATTACCTTCAAGGTTCCACAGACGGGCTGTGCTGTCCTGGGATCCTGTCAGAAAACTTTTCCCATCAGGAGAAAAGGCTACTGACATAATACTGCTTTCATGTCTTGAAACAATCCTGTAAAAATTATTATCGTAATAAATTCTGTTCAGATTTTCAATTATGTCGGGATTAACTGAATCTATACCAGCTGCATATTCTACCAGCCTTAGCGCAATGGTAGGATCTGACTCTATAACTTTTTGTGATAAAAAATTAAAACTAACGGCTCTTGCTTTCAGATAATTTTGATTTGACTTTTCTTTTTCTCTGAGAGCCCAGATAGTAAAACCGGACAGGACAAAAATTAGTGCCAGTACTGACACGCTTAAAAGGTTTCTTCTTCTTTTCTTCGATCTGGTTAATTCAGTTTTACTCCTATGAATGAATAATTCAGATGGTTTCGCCAGGTATAGTTTATCTTCATATGGGGCTATATATTTAAGATCATCGGTCGTAAGTAATTTTCCTCTTTTCTCATAAACAGAGAATGCATTATCCAGGAACTGCCTTACTTCAACAATATCCTTTTCAATAGCGGTCATCCTCTCATAAATCCGTCCCGCAATTGCATCGTGCCTCAATTCGTAAAATCCCTCATCGTTCTTGTCGGATATGATCCTTACATTTACAAGATGCATAAGAATCCCTTCAAGAACATTATGATCGACGGAATAGCCAGTTACTTTGAGGGCATCTGATATATCATCAAGGTTCACCAGTTTTTTTGTCCCGTCAGCAGAGATCATGGTCTTCAGAACTGCCTCACCAAGATCACCCTCCGGCATCAGCCGCAGCTGCTCATCCAGAAAATTGCTGAGAACATTACCCATCCTTTCAAGACCGGTAAGATCTATAGTTCTGATTACAGGGTTTACAGGATCACTTTCGACTGCGGTTTTGTAAAGCCTGTCCATCAGGATTTGCAGCCATGTAAGTTCCAGCCCTTCCGACTGCCCTGCCAGCTGCTCAATTATCTTTTCAGGCAGCCCCTCTTCTATTCCGACATTACAGGCAAGACATGGTTTTATTATTGCCTCTTTTGCTGAGTACCTGTTCATTCTTTCAATCCGTATACGGTTGGTGTAAAGCCCCGGAATGACCGATTCAAATTCAGTGAGACTTGCAAAATACTCTTCCCTTATGACCAGAATGATATTAATTTTAAGTCTGCTTCTGAGTATTTGGTTTAATCCGTCTGCAAGCTGTTTCCTTTCAGTCTCATCCGACAGGATAAACACCTCTTCGAACTGATCGAAGATCAGGGCGACAGGTTTTGAATACGAATAAAAAATATCCTCCAGTATCTCAAGAGGATTATCATGTCTAATCTCTGAATATTTCTTTATTTCAGAAATAAAATTATTGTAAGCATTCTTTCCGCAGCGTATATTTATTGTAAATATATCTTCCTTCGGGATTTTTGAGATGAGACCGCAGTTTATTATGGATGATTTACCTGTTCCGGATTTGCCATAAACAAGCAACAGCTTGCCTGAATACAATTTCCGGAATATTTCCTCTGTTTCATTGTCCCTTCCAAAGAAAATGCCTTCATCTTCCCTGGTATATGAATCCAGAAATTTAAATGGAACCCTGACCTCCTTCTTCGGGCCATTGCCCTCTTTTTTTAGCCTCGAAAAAATATCATCAAGAGAAAGTTCGTGATCTGGCATGATGTGTTGATTATGAAGAATTAAAAGTGTCAGGCAATCCCGATTTAAGTTGTCACATTCAGATTTTCTGCAAATGCTTTGTAGTTCTTGTAAACTTCACCCTCTGAAAAAAACTCAAAGAATTTAAGCAGGGAACTAACGGTCTCAAGTTCTGTTGTTGTTCCGGAAAGGACGAATGGCCCGCCATTCCATACAGGTTTATACCTGATTGTATTGTCCTTGTCCCAGTCGATATACATAAAGATATCAGCTATTTTGTTTTCTCCCTCATTTGAGTATATCAAAACAGGATCAAGATTGAGGTAGTTTTTTTCTTCACTGCCCTTTGTTATAATTAATGCTGGTGTATTAACAATTTCTGAGAGTATCTTATTATAGGCATTGAATTCAGAACTGTTGCCAGTAACTTCTGAAAAAGTATGAAAAAAAGTGGGATTATTCCACTTACGATACTTGACCAGAATGTGATCAACATAAAGGAATGAGTATTTGGTGAGGAATTCCAGTCCCTTCAGGATTGTCATGAGGTTTCCTTCTGTCTCAATACAGAATTCTTCAATTATTTTATTAGTCAGGGAAAATTCAGGATGTGAAAGTTTGTTCCTGATATTTGTAATTATATTGAATGCTTTCAGAGAAGTACTTTCTTCCCCTTTTTCATCAATGAAGAAATTACGCATCTCGGGAATAAACATAGGTTTGTCAGCAGTTTTGAACAGCTTAATGCATTCACGTGCCAGAGCTATCCATTTCCCGAATGAGGTATTGGTGAACAACACGGGAAATTGTTTTTTAAATTCATCAGTTATTGTGATTGCACGGTTTGTGCAGTTTTCAAGCAGATCCACAACGGATATCAGGGCAATAAGATGAATGGTTGTTTCTGTGAGCTTCAGGATCTGCCTTAACCTGCTTTCATCTATTGCAAGGTATTCCCTGGTATTTAGTCTTCTGAACTCGAGCGCAAGGGGATAAGGATAGTCATTCTCTATCATCCGCAGTAACTGCCTGTCAACAGGCAGACTGGCCGTAAGTCTTTCCTGTGCATCAGGTATTATTTCTTTTTTACTCTCCTCCCATGATTTTTGCCATAACGGATGCTCTTTCTCTGATAAGATTTCACCTGTTCTTATACCTGAAAATATCTCTTTTACTGCATTGGCCACCTTGTTTATCTGGTCGCGATATATGGTTTTATTCACATTATCCTGCAGCTTGTCTTCCCTGACCCGTAAAGGTCTGTTGACCCCCGGGGATTTATAAATAAACTCAACACCTCTAAGAACACCGCCCAGGCTCGATTCGCAAAGTTTTATATCTTCTGCGTCAAGGCTATGTATCCATACCGGCAGTACCCTGTTTGCTACATTGCCGTTCGGAAGTTTGATCTTCAGGCCGAGCTGATCCTTTGAAGCCTCTTCAATAAATGCTTTAAACTCATGTTCCCAAGCAAAAGATTTAGGATCACAATAGGTGTGCGAAATGACCGGAATAAAAATAAGGCACCTGAGTTTTTCCTTTAATGATTCATCAACATCATGAGTCTCAAGGAGACCATCATGAGGATTCATGTCAAAATAAACACTTATTTCCTCCTTGAATGTGGCTTCAAGCTCCCGTTTAAGATTGTCGGCAAATTCGGTTACCCAGCCGTCATACTTATTATCTTTCTGACGGTAGCTGATGAAAATGTCGTATGTGTAGCCCGGAATGAGACTTGCCATGTTAGTCGTTCAATTGCATAAAGCTATGAAGAATTTGAATGCCATTCAAATAATAACCTTTTTTCATCAATGATCGGATTAGAGAAAGAAAGGCATTAACTACCACAGACCTTTACATAATGTAAGACAAAGAAAAATCCGCCCCACGGCTCCATGTCCTGAATATATTCCGAAACAAATTTCAACAGGGATTGTTATGCATACGGAAGAAAATCTTAAGATAAAAGATGTTTTTCAGGGCAAAGCAAAAAATCATTATTTGAAATATTGGAAGTACTAACCTCAAAAAAAACGCCATGGCAAATCTGAAAACAAAGTATATGGGATTGGAGCTTAAAAATCCCGTAATAGTCGGGGCAAATAATTTGACAACAGATATTGATAATCTGAAGAGGATAGAAAAAGCAGGTGCTGCAGCAATTGTTTATAAATCTCTCTTTGAAGAGCAGATTCAGCTTGAAAATCTGGAATTATATGAACGGACAACAGAATACGAAGAGCGAAATGCTGAAATGATAACACTTTTCCCCAACTCTAAATCAGAATCAAAATATCCGGCATACCATTTACTAAAATTAAAAAAAGCAAAAGAAGCTGTAAGTATACCTGTCTTTGCAAGCCTGAATGCCATCAACAGTGAAACATGGGTTGAATACGCAAAAAAAATTGAGGAGACCGGAGTTGACGGGATAGAGCTTAATTTTTATACGGTTCCAGAAAAATTTGATGGGGAATTTGAAGATGTCGAAAAAAAACAGATAGAAACCCTGATTGAAGTAAAGTCAGCCATTAGCATTCCTGTATCTGTTAAGCTGAGTCCGTTTTATACAAATCCTTTGAAATTAATTTCCGATATGGATAAAGCTGGTGCAAACGGTTTTGTTTTGTTCAACCGGCTTTTTCAGCCGGATATAGATATTAATACCGAACGACATGTGTTTCCTAATAGCCTGAGTAATACCGAGGACAAGAGGTTACCTCTGCGATTTGCCGGTTTGTTATATGGGAATACCAAAGCCTCAATTTGTTCCAGTTCAGGAATATTCAACGGCCAGGATGTAGTCAAAATGATCCTTGCAGGTGCCGATTGTGTACAAATTGTCAGTACTCTTTATTTGAATCAGATTGAAGTTATAGGTTCGATTATCAATGAAATTGAAAAATGGATGGATTCAAAGGGATACAACACTATTGAGAGTTTCAGAGGAAAGCTTTCTCAGAAAAATTCAGAATCTAAACTCCCTTATCATCGTGCACAATATATAGATTTTATGCTGAGCACATCGGAGATCTTTAAAAAATACAGAGTAATTAAATGATCCGATTCAAGTCAGACCGCAGACAATCCAAAAGCCAATTTAATTTATTTCAAAGAAATGAATGGTGGTAATTACCAACGACGCTTACATATTGTAAAATCCATCCTTTTTTGACCACTTCAAAATCAGGTCTGAAAACACAAAACATAAATGGAAGAACAATAAGGATGTAACTATGGATTTGGTTCGTCAATATTATCCGGGCAGCGTGGTCAGGGCCACTGGCTTTTGCGAATTACTTCACTTATAGTTGTGGATCACTTTTGGGAGGCTCATTTTAATAAAACCAATAAACTCTTTCATAATCTTGATAAATCTTTACCTAAATAATGGTTCATAAAGGTTGAAGCAGGTTACTTACTTTTTAGTGACTTGTATTGATGCTGACCAGTCACATATTGTTTTGATTTCTTCTTTGGTTAGTATAAAACCGGGATTCTGTTTTTTGAAATCTTTAGGGGGCATCTTGCCTTCAGAGATCATGTTGCACATTGCAGCTGCTTTGGAAGCTTTCTTTTCGATAGTATAAGTATCCCATTTAGATAAATTGACATGCATCAGAGCCATCTCTTTTCCAGGTTGAGCATGACAATTTGTACAGGATTTTTTTGCTATCATTAGCACATCATCCGGAATCGGTTTGGTTTTTTGAATGGACTGCGCTGAAACCGGGTTATTCATGATTGCAGTAAAAGAAATAACACTTGCAATTATTACCATAATCAATGTAAACTTTTTCATAATGTCAGTTTTAATTTTGAATTTGAACTATTACATTGCAAAATTGCTCATCTTATTAATTAGAATATCCACCGCATAAATATTCTGTAGTTATCCATAATTAGAAAAACTAAATCAAAAATATGCCGATAATAATTATATGAGATTAAGACGGGATTAATCTTAAATTAAGAAAACATTAAAATATCTGAAATAAATTTATGATGGTATAACTACCTGATTTTGAAAGTGGACCTGTTTGAACAAAATCCCCCAACCCTGATTCTCCTCATAGAATTTAAAAGGATTTTCCTAAAGGTCTGATTTTCATTCAGGGTTCTTTGAAAAGGTCTGGGGGATTATCCAACCAGAACTAATATTTCGTCAATGAACTTAAACCTCCCGGAGTCTGAAACAAAGTTCAAAATCAGTCCTTCTTTGACCACTTCAAAAGAGGGTCTGATAGCACAAAACATACATTATAATCAACATACATCTAACTCTGGATCTGGCAGTCACTTTATTTCAGTTAACAGCCTCAAAGGCGCTGATTTTTCAAGTGGTTATGAGCGCAGAAAGCCATAAAGATAAAGAGTATAATATTTAATCATTTTTGGGATGAAAAACTCTTGTTAAATTAAAACCAAAGTAGATGTGACCTTTTGACCAGCTTCCGACAGTGTTAGTTAATATTAAATTTTCATTTGTCCCCTGGCTATTACTTAAAATCAGCTGAAACTGGTGACCACCGGTATTTATGTCCAAACCTATTGTAAAAGGATTTGTCTTGGTAAAATCTTCCTTTGTAAAAAGCGGAATGTATTCAGCAATTATCCCCAATTTTTCGCCTATTTTTATTCTGGTATCAAGATCTATAGCAAAAATATCCACGGAACTTTCTTTTCTAAACTCAAAATTGGAGTGCAGCCACATTGGCGATAACTGGAAAGAGAAAATTCCCTGGTTTCTGGCCATTATAAGCTGGTTGAAAAAACTCAATCGTGATCCGAATGAATCATGTCCTGCCCAGATAATACTTTGAGAAGTGTTTTCCAAAACAGATGCATACCAGGATATTGATAAAGGAATATTGCTTTCGTTTTGTTTAAGTAACCCGGCTTTCATTTCAAGATCATAGGTTTGATAAGACATACTTCTTCCAATGCCTGCTGACAGCCAGTCAAATATTCCATATTCAAATCCTAATCTCGTTATTGCAAAATCTAATCCAAAAAACTGTTTTAGATCTCCGGAAATTACATTAAAACGATGTTGAACGACAATATGAAATTCACCCTCTGGAGTAGTCATCACTGACTGGGCTAAACCGATTCTTGATGTACTGAAAGTCTTCTCATATGAACCGCCCTGAACAACTGAACCCGGGGTATCCGATTTCTGACATTCAACTTTATTTAAGAATGTGAATGTGACAAAAATGATAAGTAGTGATTTTACGCACCAATACCGAAGATTTTCCTTAAAACAGTTTTGGGTTTCCATCGTATTTGAATTAAATTAATACTGAAAGAACGTTTGTTATAAATTTACAATTGTTTTGCTAATAATGTTAATCGCAGTCGGTATAATTTACCGTTTTTTGAATCTCTTAATCCTCTCATTTCCTCAAATTAATATTTTGGCTTATTATTATAGGCACAAATGAAATGGTTATATTTGAATGACATAAAACATATATACGGTTTCCAAAAGGTTCATCAATTCATAAACCACCTAATTTTTATTTTCATGTTAAATACAGACCACCTGCACCCGATGATAGTGCACTTCCCTGTTGCACTTATAATAGTCGGTTTTGTTGCCGAAGTAATGTCTCTCTTTTTCAAACGTGAAAAATGTCTGTCAAAGACCGGATTTTACCTTATGATACTGGGTACTTTGGCTGCAATCGCAGCCTGGTCTACCGGACAACTGTTTACTGATCACCCGGAGGAAGGTGATATTTTAAGTGTATTTGAGAAACACAAAACCGGAGCAATGATTACAATGGTCGTGATGATTATTGGTACAGCCTTCAGAATCTGGCTGGTGGCACATAAGAAAGAGGATACTAAACGGAAATGGATTGCTTTTGGTTTTTACCTGTTAGGTTTTGCTGCTGTGAGCTTTACGGGATATTTGGGAGGAATCATGGTCTACAATTTCCTGTTGGCAGGGTGACAGTCTTTCCCTGGCCAGAGCTGTTCCCGTTTCTGTGAAGCTGTTATGATTATTTATAAAAACCAGTGGTCAGGCTGAACGGCTTTTGCACTATAGTACAGATATTTCATTATTTAAAAGTTTCCAACAGATTTTATAGTTATGGCATAATTATAATATTTAGGGGGATCCTCATCGTGCCATCTTTCAAGGAGCTGGTCAAATGTTAAATGTCTTATCTGCCCCCAGTCGGGATCCATAAAGGTCACCTGACTGTTATTCATATCTACTGCCAGCACAACAACATAATGCCCGTTAACCCATGTATTAGCCCATTTGGTGTTCCTGTCTTTCCTGTATTGAAGATCGACAATTGAAGGGATATTTTTATCAGCATATTCCTTCAATTTATCTATATTGGTGCTTTCAGCAATAAAATTTACTTTATAATCAGTCAGCATCTTTACGATATTAACATTATATGTGCCATCCGTAGTAGTTCCAGCCAGCCTGGCAATTTCATCATAATCTATAGTACTTCCAAAGTAATGTAAGGTAGTGTAAAGAGCACATACTGCGCAATCATAAGAAGTTTTTTGCTGCATTACCGGAAAGGTATTCAATAAAATGTCATACTTTTTAATCTGACCCGGGGCATTGGCATTTCCTGATAAATTATCAGTTGCCACATCACTCTTTTCACATTGTGTCAGGAACAATGTGAAGATCAATAAAAATAATACCGATAGCTTTTTCATACTTTGTTTTTTAAAGTCATTTTCAATTAAAATTGGACAAGATTTAACAATCCAAACATTGTAAATGTTCATCGACAGACGCCACATCCTCCAATTTCAGATATAGAAGTAACTTATTATGTGGTGAAATAAAATTGATTTTGGGTTTTATATGTTGTAACTTACTATGAAATGATTTATTTACAGTTACTTCGTTATATTCTCACTAAAATCCCAAAGAAATGAAAAGATTCTTTTTAGTTTTATTCATAGTGGCAATGATATTTCCTTCCTGCCAGACAAAAACCAAAGTTCTACCTGCTGATTTAACTGCGGCAAAAGTTGCTGTGACAAAAGTTTTAGATACACATTGGTCTGCAGTGAAAGCAAAAGATGCTAATGCTGTGATGGCTTTATTAACAGATGATGTTCTTTCCTGCGGAACTGATTCAAAAGAATTTTGGAATAAGACAGAAATGTACAATAATATTAAACAGATGTTTGCCGATACTTCATTAAAGATAGATATCACAATTGATAAACGTGAAATACGAATTGCTAAAGATGGTAATTCAGCGGTTGCTCTGGAGCAAATGTTTATGAAACCTTTTAGTCAGAAAATACCTGTTCGTTCGATTTATCATCTCGTAAAAATCAATGATATATGGCAATTTGATTTTACGAGTGTCGGTTTTATTCCAAACAATGAAGATATTGGCAAACTTAATAAAGCATTGGAGTAGAATTATTTTTCGTTCTTTTAAGTTGACTTCTCTTTTGAATCAGATACCCTAAAAATTAATTTCAGGGTATTCTTTTTTATAAACATTTGATAGAATGGTGCTTGAGCATTTTCACACCTCTTCATTATTTATCTGATGATGCTCTTGCAGGAGGTGGGATATTTCCAACTCATTTTTTCGGTCAAGAACTCCTTTTTTTGTTAAAATCCGTCCTTCTTTGACCACTTCAAAAGACTATCTGAAATATTTGACTTTGGCTTAAACTAGGTGTAGCTTTGATAATGCCTAAATAGCGAAAATAAATTATCTATGAAAGAAGTTGGCATGTTGTTTCTTATTTGTGTTTTCAGCAGATCTGCATTTAACCAGACAGTTGGTTCACTGGACACAAGTAAAGCAATAATCGCAGAAGTCCTTGGTAGCAAAATTACCCTAAAGGACAAGAACAATCTCAGAAAGCTGATTACTAAACCTCTATTGGAACAGTTTATAACAGATAACAAACTTGAACCTACAGAACAGGAAATCAAGTTATTCTTGGACAGGTCAAAGGAACTGCAAAAGCAACAAGTAATTAAGTTCAAGCAGGAAAGGGAAAAGTTGCTGACAGAGTTGAATGACACTTCCCTAAGTGAAAGGGACAGGAGCATTAAAGAATCCAGCTTACAAAGGAATGAGAAGATGCTCCAGAGTTTTACTAAGGTTGAAAAAGAGCAGCCACCTGAAATGAGTATAATGGAACTTCAGGTAGTACAAGGATTCATAAAAAGCTGGAAAGTAAATAAAGCACTTTATGAAAAGTACGGGGGGCGCATAGTTGGTCAGAAGTTCGGTCCTGAGCCATTTGACGCTATTCGGGACTTTCTTATTGAACAGGAAAAGGCCGGAGCCTTCAAAATCATTGATAAGAGTTGTGAAACTTACTTTTGGCAATACTTTGCAAATGACAAACAACGTTTTATGTCCAAGGAGGATGGAGAAAAGTATCTTAACACACCTTGGTGGATGATGGACCCGACAAATAATTAGTAGATTCTTACAAAACATGCTAAGAATTGTAGGGTTCATACTATTTAATCATATAGGAATAACTCTCATTGTTGAACAACAAATTATGAAAAACAAATATACTACCGGAAATTAATCAGGATAAGTTATGGCGTGATTAATTACTTGTGGAGGCTTTTAAGTGTTCATTTATCTTTTCAATAACAGGTGTGACTTCTGTATGTCTATGACCTCCTTTTAAATGATGTACTGTAATATTATATTTTGTAAATTGTTTTTTCTCAAACTTTTTCTCATCTACCCCCCAGAACACGATTATTTTTTTATCGTCAATTTTCATTATTTCATTAAGTACATCATAAGGCCAATGTCTGACATAAAGCCCTATCTGATCTAAAAAATGAATTTTAAAATCTGAGTTGTCAGAAGGGGAAAGCAGTACTATTAATTCCACTTTGTTTTTCCATTCAACACTCATTAAATTGTAAAAAAAAGGCACCACTTCAGATCCAAATGAATAACCGGTAAGAATACATTTTTGTCGGTTATACTTTTTTAAATTCAAATCAATGTAAGGCAAAATACTGTCTAAGGTTTGTTGTGGTGTTTTCCGCTTGCGGAAATATTTATATGAATCGATACACATTAAAGGCATATTACTTGCACATAAACTGTCGGTTAATTTCTTATCAAAAGAGCTTCTGCCTGAGTCGCCTGTAAAAAAAATCACTAATGGTTTATTGCTGGTATCACTGCATGCGGGATTTATTATATAATTAGATTGAGCCTGAGCATTACAATAAAATATAACCATTAAGTAGAACATATATTTCCTAAACATTATAATGAGTTTTAATAATAAAGGTCAACTTCAGGTAATAGCAATATTGCTGTGACAAACTCGCTCATTCACCTTTCCATTTATTGTCCTTTTAGCGTTAGCTGATAAAGATGTCGTAATTATAACCTTCAATTATGCTTGGCATCAGAGGTCTATTTATTTCATTATCAAATTTAAACCTAAGTTAAACAAAATACAAATATGTAATCAGGTTTAGCTGATCAGGATATGATTTATAGATTTGACTGGAATAGAAACCAATGGTTATAATTACTGCCAACCTTGTTAAAATCTTCGATTGGCATTGTCAAAATCACCCCAACTGGCACCAAATAAAAAACACTTATAATTTGGTTTTGTAGGTGTTTGATTTTCTTCAAAATCCATCCTTTTTTGGCCACTTCAAAAGACGGTCTGATATCTGTTAACATATATTGTAAACAAAAGGATTTACCAATAGTGTTTTCGAAATTCAGAGAAGTTTCGTATCTTGTTTGAAATCGCTGCATTTGGATTTATGTACTCGTTGTTCAGGAATAGATTCCGATATAATTCGTTACGTTATGCCGGCCGGGATTACTCCCTTCCAGGGAAATATTTTGTCACAATATGTACAGCACAGAAAAAGAAATGGTTTGGGAGTGTTATCAACGGTAAAATGCATTTATCTGAAATCGGACACATTGCATCTCAGATGTGGTATGAAATGCCGGTTCATCTTCCGTTTATCGATCTGGACGCATTCGTTGTAATGCCAAATCATGTACATGGGATCATAGTTATTAACCGATTTATCAGAACACCGATAGTAGGGGCGTTGCATGCAACGCCCCTACCGCCAAATGATGCTACAGATCAGTCAAACGAAACTATGTCATTCATCTCACCGAAATCCGGTTCATTATCGGTCGTTGTCCGTTCATATAAATCAGCAGTAACAAAACATGCTCACAGATTAGACAGTCATTTTTCCTGGCAGCGCGGATTTTACGATACTATTATCTGTACGGCCGGTCAATTGTCACGTATCAGAAAATATATATTAGATAATATACAGAACTACGGTGGAAAAATTTAATTTGTGTAAAATCCGTCCTTCTTTGA
>CAWGUN010000006.1:0-101408 GCA_963825935.1 uncultured Bacteroidales bacterium
ACTTTTATGATAAAATACTTAGCCACATTCTTCACATTCTGCCAAACCAACTCTTTCACCCACGGTATTGGTCTATCCGTCCACCTCTGCGGATGAAAAGTTATCATTATCTTGTCCGGCAATCTGCCTTCATCAGCAGCACGGATTATGTCGGATGTCGAGTGAAATGTGGAGATGGCTGTAGGCGGAAGGCGGAGGGCGGAGGGCTGAAGGGAGAACTCAAGACTATTTCCTTCTGCCTTCTGCCTTCGCCTTCTGCCTTAAAAATAAATCCCATGTAGTCTCCATTTATTCCTTGAATTGTATTCAATAGCAGGAAATGGAATTTTCAAAATTCCTATAAAATTAAAAATCATATTTAAGGCTGTTGATCTTGTTTCAATACGAGTAAGGTCAAGGTCGAAAGAGAGAAAATACTGGGCAGTATTGTGCATATTTACTTTCAACCATTGTCCTGTTATGCTTCTCGCCTTTGCACTATCCAGACTATCCCTATCCCAAGTCCCAACCCGGCCACATTCGACAGTAAATCTAACATATTAAACGTCCTCTCTGGCACCCAGATCTGAACAACTTCAGTGATTGTAGCCAGAAGAAGGATAACCAGAAAAAAATTTCGAAGGGAGTTTCTTGCAAATAAAGTAAACCCTTTCAATACCCCGAAAAGATAATACATACAGATCAGTAAATAAACTAACAGGTGAAGGAGATGGTCGAGACGAATATGGAACGCATCCGGACCAATATTTATCTTGTTCAACTCACCCTTAACAGGCAGGAAGGTTGTAATTAAAACCGCTAAGTAACCAGCCCAGAAGATACATCTGAATATTTTTTGTTGCATTTACTGTCTGACTTTCCCCTTTTGTCTTTTATCTTTTATCTTCATTTAAACCTCTCCTGATACTCCGGATTCTCCCTCATGATCATAGAAGCTTTCCGGGTAGTTTTCGACAAACCAAACCATAAATGCGGTTAAATCAATTGTATCCTCGAGCATTCTATCCCGCTTTTGAATAAATTCCCGCTTCAGATTTGGATTACTCAGTAATTCTTCAACTCTGGAAAGCACTCCATTATAATTTCTATAACTAAATAGCAATCCGGAATTTTGTTGTTCGTCAATTGTTCCAGCTGTTAATGAATTGACATAAATTGCCGGTGTCCCCAGCATAGCACTTTCAGATGCCATAGTTGCACCTTCTCCAATATAAATTGTAGCAAACGCTAAAACATCATGAATTTTCTCAGGTGAAATTTGAATTTTATACTTTATCAGTTCTCCCGGCAATTCTCCTTCAGAAGAGATGAATACACGTAAGTATTTTGCCAATTCCTTTACCAATTCAATTTTAGATTCATCTGGAATACCTGAATGTCCTAAATCATGACTTGCTCCCCATGATACAAATCGTAAAAGAGCATACGGCTCATTTTCAACTAAGCCTAATTCGGGTAAAACATTTTGGTCGGGCTTGAAATTCCCTGGATGTAAATAGCATAATTCCATAAAACCATTAAACCGAACGTGTTTTGAACCGAAATTGCCTTTAAATGACTCTGGAGTAATAATACAATCTGTAAACGGGGCGAATGAAAGTATTCCCAGCCTTGCATTTTCTGTATCAGTGAATGAAATATGAGGTTTGCCCAGCATCCTTGAAACATGAGCAGCGTAGGGTGATGCAAAACTTAAAAACAGATCTGGTTTGAAAAACCTTGCTTTTTTATAAATCGTCCAATCAGCTTTAAATATATATGCAATCTTCCCTGAAATATTATTTGAACCCTTACCCCGGTCAAAATATGGAATATTATAATTCACCAGTAATGTCTGGCTGACCTCTTTGTTCCTTGCAGAAATAAAAAAATCATGCCCTTTGTTTTGCATGATCATGATGAAGTTCCGAAAGTAATGAACATGCGCAGGATGGCCAATATCAATGAAAATTCTCATTAAAATTATTCTTTTGTTTCCTTTTCTTAATCAATAAATTCCCTATACCAGTATTTCCAAATGGATCCATTTCCAGATTTCTTTTGAAACATTTATCTTTCCTGACAAATGTTTTTGATATAAGTCTTTGGCAATTTTGGGCTCTATTAAATTACGATCTTTAAAGGATGCGCTATTAAACACTTCATTTGTAATATTTTGCCAGGCTGGTTCCCGAAACCATTCATCCTGTGGAGTAGCAAATCCAATTTTGTCTCTACGCATTCGTATTTTTTCTGGTAGAATTCCTTCCATAGCTTCCCGCAAAATGTATTTAGTCATCCCTTTTCTGATCTTCCAATCGCTTGATGTGGCTAATGTTTTTTCAACCAAACGATAATCTAAAAATGGTACGCGCGCCTCTAACGAAAACCACATTGAATTGCGGTCCTCCCATTTTAATAGATGTTCCAATTTATATTCGAAGTGGTCAAACAAGGCATCCGTCAGACTTTTGGAGCCATAAAGATTACTGGCAATGGAGTTGCTGTCTTTGAACTGATTTACAAAATCTGCTTTTAAATATCCTTTCTCATTCACCCGTATTCTGGTCCGGATGCTCTTTGGTAACATGAAAAATAAAAAACTCTTTATGCCCATCAGACTATGATGATTGGCTATATAATGATACATTTCACTATTCAATTTGCCTACTCGTCCATTGCGTAAACAAATCTTTAAAGTAAAATCCAAAGAAATAATGATATCCTGCCAATTCTTCATCGGCCCCCTGCCCATCCAATGTAACTACTACCTTGCCTTGAGCTGACTCCATTACTTTGTATTGAGCATAGGGGCTCGTAGATGGAATTGGTTCGCCATGAGCTTTTACAAATTGTATTAAATCTTTTTCGAGAGAAATGGCATCAGGAGATGGTAAAGAACATATTCTTTAACGAAGTTTTATATTCATTAATAAACTCCGTTTCGTCACCAATCTGTCCTTTATTATAGACCGCTGAAAAAGTATTCAAATCTTTTTTATTGTAATCCTGAAGCAATATTGAAACAATACTTGACGAATCGAGGCCACCACTTAAACAAACCCCAACGGGAACATCGCTTCGTAACCGCAAGCCAATAGCAGAAGACAATAACTCTTTATACTCTTTTGGATTTTTAAATCCTTCTGCTTCTGAGACTCTTTCTTTTAAATCATACCATTTTTGACCACTCCTCATGCCCCCCAAGCAGGGGATATTTAAGTCAATTCGGAATAAATGACCATGCTGGAGTTTCTTAATTTCACTGAAAAAAGTGTGTTCTGTCTGATCGGTCCGATTAAAAACGAGATAATCAAAAATAACCTGGTGGTTGGGCCTGGGTTTTTGATTTAGAACACTTAAAATTGGAGTTATCTCTGAAGCAAAAATATACTGTGTGCCATCAGTGTAATAGTAAAAGGGTTTTACGCCATAGCGATCTCTGGCTCCGAAAATTTTTTTTGTGGTTCTGTCGTAAATAACAAATGCCCACATCCCGTTGAACTTGTGAAGGCAGTCCTCTCCCCACTCTATATAAGATTTTAGTAAAACCTCAGTATCTGTTTTAGTTGAGAACCGATGTCCTTTTGCTATGAGTTCGTCCCGTATCTCAATGTAATTGTATATTTCTCCATTAAATATTAATACATAACGGCTATCATCTGATAACATAGGTTGATGGCCTGCTGTTCGATAGGTCAATAATACTAAGCCTCACAAATCCAAGGGCAATATTATCTTCTATAAATGAGCCTTCATCGTCAGGTCCACGATGTTTCATGGCTTTCATCATGGGATTAAGTCTGGATCCTTCAACTGGTTGTCCATTCAGATTAATTATTCCGCAGATTCCGCACATTATTTATAGAAAATAATTACTTAACGATTTGATTGTACAATTCCTCAAGTTCTCTTTCTTTAACACTAATATCTAAATGAGAATTTGCATACTCTTTGGCATTATGGCTTAAGGTTTTTCTTAGTTCAGGTTGCTCAGCTAATGTTATCATAGCCTGAGCTAAACCATCAATATCATTTTCATTTACTAAAAATCCTGTTTGTAAATGCTTAATTATCTCTGGAATACCAGCATGGTTTGTAGAAATCACAGGTAATCCAAAAGTCATTGCTTCAACAATAGCACCAGGAATACCCTCCTTATTTCCTTTTAAATCAGTTATACTTGGATGCACGAATACATCTGCATCAGATAAATAGTTTAAATGTTCCTTTGAGGCATATCTAACAGGATTACAAACTATTACATTATTAATGTTTCGCTCAGCAATATGTTTTCCAATTGCAGTTTTTTCACTCCCTCCTCCTACTACCAATAATTGTATTTTCTTTGTTTTTTCTAACGCTTTTTGGAATGCATTTAAAAGAAAAATATGCCCTTTTTGAGGGGTAAATGAACTGATCATTAAAAACCTGATAACATCATCTGATTTATGACTTTTTTCAAAATTGAATAAACCGGTTTTAATCCCATGGTAATGCACTATAATTTTATCTGCATTGCACCCCAATTGTATTATATCCCGTTTCATCTCTTCAGACATGGCTGTAATGATTGAGGCATTTGAAAAAACTTTCTTTTTAAGGAATAATTTACCTAAACCAAAATAGTATTTTGGAAATCCGGTACAATCATATCCGTAGAAAGAAACCACAGATGGGATATTCATTTTTTTTACAACAGGCAAAAAAATTCCTGCATCGCTTCCATAATGAAAATGAAGAATGTCAGGTTTTTCTTCCTTAAGTAATTTTATTAATTGTATAGATTTAAGTCTTGTTGGTTTTAAAGAGATAAACCAGCTTATTTTATCTAAAATGTCATCTTTCCAAAATAAATTATAACATGGATATCTGGTCATCGGGAAATTTACCACACCTTCATTTTTGTCATCAAAAGCATAAAAAATCACAGGATCCGCTGTTTGATGATTTAAGATTTGATTATATATGAATGAGGAATCTAATTGACTCCTTTTCCTTACGAAATGAGCTACTTTCATTGAGATTGAATCCTAAATAATAAAAAGAAGCTAAAGATTAATTTACCAGGATAAGTCTTATATTATTCGATTAATTTTCTTAAAACTCTTGCAGGGACTCCGGCAGCCAATGAATTTGACGGAATATCTTTAGTAACAACAGAATTTGCCCCAATAACAACATTATCTCCAATTTTTACCCCTTTGGTAATGGTTACCTTATCTCCTATCCAGACATTGTTGCCAATTTCGATTGGTTCTGTAACGAAATTCTTCATTGTAATTTCGCCATTAATATTTTCAATATTGTGATCATGGTCCAATATTGAAACAAATTGAGCAACTAAAACATTATTACCTAAAACAATTTTTTCAAACGCAATTATTCTACTATATGAATTTATACCACACCCATTACCAATGATGATTTGTCCATGAGATTGAAGTTCAACATTATCAATTATCCGGATTTTTCCTTTTATCAGAATATGCCCATATTTTGTTATTATCAGCTTAAGATTTTTCCCCAGATATGAAACCTTATAAATCTTAAGGCGTTTGATGTAGAAATATTTTACAAATAAAAACCTTACAAGGGCTCTGATTCTGTTTGAAAGGCTGTACTCAAGTAACTGCATCTGTTAATACTGATTTAATTAACGGCTTTGCAAAAAGGGTACTAATCTGGTGTTGATAATATTTTCCCAGAGATAATCCTTTAACGACTCTCTTATTTTTTCCTCGTTAAGCTTGTGTCTTTGATGATATAGCTTATTTAGCGATTCTGCAAAAGCTTCCGGAGTGTCATCACATAAAATACCATTGCTTTCACAAATTACCTGTCGGTTTTCAAAGGTATCAGTGGCAAGTGTAAAAAGACCTGATAAAATATATTCGAAAGTTTTTGTGGCAGGCTGATGTTCATAATATGGGACAATCGGGATATATGACACTCCAATATTACATTGATCGAAATACGGCTTTAAATCCGTATATTTTTTTCTTCCAAGAAACTTAACAATATCATATTAAATCCCATTCATTTATTACACTTAATATACGATCAATGTCCGCTTGAGGACCAAAACCTATAATTGTATAACTTATTTTTGATCTGAATTCATGATTTGCTTTTAGAAATAAACCTAGGCCCTGAATGGTTTGATGAATATTTCTTATTTTAATAACCCCAACATATAATAAATCCAGTCGGTCGTATGTATGTGTTTTAGATGAAATCACATCTGCGCCCAGCGGTAAAACTAAAGTCTTTGTTTCATTAAGTCTTAACGATTTACATAAACCTTTGGAAATTACCGATACCTTGTCAAAAAAAAGTGAGTCGAACTTTAGGAAAAGATTGTTTATTTGTCGTTTGAATCTATTATTACTTAAATCACCTGTACGATAATCTAAAACTTTTAATTTGGATTTACTAAAGAGACCGATAATAAATGAATATTTAAATTGAACAGTGAAAATAGCCTCAAATTGTTTTTCACGTGACAGAGAAATTATCTTCTTAAAATATAATACAAGCCTGGTAATTTTCCCAACATTAAAGTTACAATAGATAATCTCTACATCAGGGATTATGATCTTGTCAAATCCCTGATCAAAGCCAATATATGTAATTTCAAATCTGTTCCGCAGATGTTCGCAATACTTATATGTATCTGTATGATAGCCAAATTGGTTTGGATAAACAAAAAGTAATTTAGGTTTAGGATTATCTTTCATGAATCCTATTATATTCTACTGAGTTCAGATAACTTATTAAAAGTCCTGGCGTTGTGGATAAAGGAAGCTTTCGGCTTTTCTGACTTGTACTATATTCAGGGATAAATAATTGGAAAAAGTAATTAAATAAACAAACAGAAACGATAAAGCCGGTTCACGTAAAATTGTACCAGTATAAAAAAAGAACTCCCAGAAAAAAATGCAAAATAAGGCAAACTGAAGTCTTTTGTTTTTGACTTTTAGCAACAGACTGAAGACGAAAAGAAGTGTTATAAATGTACCGATGAAGCCAAACACTACATAGAATTGAAAAAATCCATTGGCAGACCCAATAGAATTAATATTATATTTTTCTTTAAAACTCTTGTCATCCTTTGCTCCTTCAACGTACATAAGCGTTAACCCTTTGCCAAACAGGTCTTCTTTTGTAAGATTCCCGCCAATCATTCTGTTTAAAAGGTAATTCGTTGCTCCTCCCCGGCCCACGGCAACTTTTTGTTCTGCTGCAGTTTCTGGTGCTCCATATGAATATTCATAAGCATAATCAAAAGCATAATTTAAATCAAATGAGCCCCAGACTTTTTGTTCTCTGTTCAATGTGGGATTCAGACGAATCCCAAGATAAAATAAGAACGGAATCAATGCAATTACCATCAAAAAACTCCGTTTTAATCTTCCTTTTTTGAACAAAAATCATAAACAATCCCATAAAGAAAGGCAGCATAAACCAGATTGCCCGTCTTGTAATTCACAAACCCGACAAACATCAACCCAATGATAAACAACCAATCTTTTCTGGAAAAATTCCCTTTACGATACATCCAGAGAAAAACAAAACCTAAGATCGGAAATGTAGTGGCCATAGCTCCGCCAGAGAAACTTAAAGATCCAACTATGCTTTCCATCTGTCCGGTAACAATAAATTTAATAACAGACAGAATTATTTGAAGCAATATTAAAAAATAAACCAACTGATTCATTTTTTCCCGTAAAGCCGGATAAGGCATTATTCTTTGAAGAATAAAAAAAATCAGAAATAATAGTAAATACCTCGAATACTGACTTAATAAAAGGGTCAGGTTATCCTGATTAAGAAAAGAAGATAGCAGAAAAGCTACAGAAAACAGAATAAAGCTGATTACAATAAACAGATCACCTGAAAGTGTCTTTAAGGAAATGAATTTTTTAGCTAAGATCAGAGCATACAAAACCAAAAGAATCCTATAAATATTCAGTACATTTTTACCTGAGAAAACAAAAAGTCCAATAAAAAATGTAAAAACAATGAGAATAAAGAAGTTGTTTTTACGGTATTTATAAATACTATATACTAAAAAACAACCGACAATGATATAATATAATAGTATGCGACCCGGGGAAACATCCCAAAGGCTCTTCATGGATTAGAATTTATTAATTAAAGAACAGCTGAATAATGTTGGAACAGTAATTTTGTTTGTTTTTCAATATTAAAGGTTTCCTCGACTATTCTTAATGACTCTTCCCCATTTTTTCACGTAATTCCCGATTCCGTATCAGATCGTTTAGAAAATCAGCTAATTCTTCAGCGGATTCAAGAGAAAACAAATAACCATTTTTATCGTGCTTAATAATTTCCGGGATACCACCCACACGTGTTCCAACAGCGGGAAGAGACTGTGCACAGGCTTCCATAATTGCTACTGGTAAACCCTCAGACCTGGAAGGATGCACATAAATATCAAAAGCAGATAATATTTCATTAATATCATTCCGGTGATCCATCCATATAAATTCATTTTCGAGATGTAGCTTCTTGACAAGTTGAAATAGTTCTTCCCGATATAATTTATTTTCATTCGTTTCTAAACGCAGACCACCAATATGGGAACACTTAAAATTAGGAAGATTATATTTATATTTTAAAATACCAACCGCTCCGATTAGGATATCCAGACCTTTAATATATTCAATAGCTGATACATTGCACAGCAAAACTGCATCTTCAGGTAAAGAAAGAAAATTTCGAAGCTGTTGTTTTGTTTTTATATCAGGTTGCACTTTTACCCCTAAATAGAGACATTGGATCTTTTTTGAATTTGAGCCGGAAAAAGCTCTGAATTGATTTTCAATTGCAATGGATACACAAAGAACTTTCTGCGATACTGCTATTAAGAATCTGTAGTATAATCTTAACAAAGATTGTTTTAAAATACCTTTTTTCTTTCTATACTCATCAACGCTAAGCAAAGAAATTACAGAATGGAAAGTAATAAAATATCTTGCACCAAAAATGAATGATAAGATTGCGACAAGCAGCTGAATGAAATTCACAAAATGAGCATGTACAATAACAGGTTTGTATCTTAAAAATAACCTTACCACATCCCGGAATATAGTTATTTTATTTCTTGAGGATATCAATTCAACAATCACTCCTGTTGCAAGCAAGTCATCTACAATTTTTTGTACTTCTATTTTATCACTGAATACAAAAACAGAATCAATTCCTTTTTTTTTCAGTTGCCCTGCCAACAAAAGATTAAACTTATCAAAACCAGAATAGATTCTGGGGGAATAGCAAATGAATTGAATTATTTTTTTGCTTCTGATCATGGGAAACTACTTGTTAAAGTATTTCCTGATTCTGCCTATAATAAAATAGAATTCTGTCCCTTAACTTATCAATTGATTTCCCCCAGCTTACGTTCCACAAATGAACGGCATAAGTATTTTCGGTCTTGTATTTCATGAACTTATTAATGTTTTCTTTCTCCTCATAGGGGAAGGGATAAAAGTAATCATAAGGGTAAATGGTAACCTCTTCTTTTGAAGGATAATCTTTATAACAAGAAGTCACAATTCTGGGAATTACAAAATCAGCAACAGAAGCATTATTAAATTGCAAATGCTCATAATACATCAAAACTGTTTTGATGAATTCCTGTTTGGGAATTGCGCCAATCACTCCACAGCTTATAATCATTTTCTGATCCGTTTCCCATGCAAAAAAAGTTTCATTATTCAATAAATCATCAAAATTCCGAATTAAAAAAATATCCGTATCCAAATAAATGCCACCATGTTGAAATAAAACCCAAAACCTGACATAATCACTTACAAAGGCATATTTTTTAGCAACATATGCTTGTTGAACAAAGTCCGATTGCATAGGAGAATTACTCTCATCCCATAAATTCAACTCATAGGCTGGTAACAACTTCTTCCAGGTTTCCAGGCAGTTGACAGCCAATTTTGGCAAAGGTTTTGGTCCGAACCAGCAATAATGAATTTTTTTGGGAATCACCTTTTCCCCCTTAGTTTACTATATTCTTTAGCCAGCTTAGCAATTACCCGGAGAGCAAAGAAAGCCAGCTTATTTCTCATTGCTGATTCCAGGAATTTATATTGTTCGAAGTTTTTATAATCTTTCAATATCATTGGAGGAACATGCTTCTCAAGGCATATTTGGCGTTCATTTCCAGCGACAGCCACTGCATTATTGCTTACTCCATCATTGTCAAAACAGGCAATATCAACATCTAAATACCGATAACTGACGTTACCAAGTCCAATCGTTTTAAGAAAAAACTCCCAATCCGAAACAATTTTCAATTCTTCGTTATACAACCCAACAGTATCAAATAAACTTCGTTTAATAAAGGATGACTGGTGTTTTACGACATCACTATTATACAGATCGAAGAAGGTCAGTGTTTTCTTTCCCTTAATTATACCTTCTGTTTCGCCATTTAAACAAACCAGCAGGTTCCCGAATATTATATCTTCCGTTGGATTTTCAGAAAAAACAGATTCCAAAACAGTTTTGGAAACCAGATAATCACCCGAATTCAGAAAAAAGCAATAGTCTCCTTTTGCAAGAGCAATCCCCTTATTCATTGCATTATAAATTCCATTGTCTGGTTCACTTAACCATTGAAAAGAAACGATGATTAGATCTGATCCTGCTTAGAATTTTAACTGATTTTCAAATTCTTCAATTATCTGCACACTTCCGTCAGAACTTCCACCATCGATTACAATATATTCATAATCAACAAAGGATTGCTCCAAAACACTTAACATTGTCTGCCTTAAACCTTTGGCATTATTGTAGTTAATAGTAATTATGGATAGTTTAGTATTCATTCCCCCTTCAGCCACAGATTAGTCCTTTTCAAGCCTTCTTTAAAGCTCATAAAAGAATATTCACCTATAATACTTCTTAGCTCTGATATATCAAGCTCAAAATGTTGCAGATCAAAAATATTCTCTGTGGTATATCCCCAGTTAAAATGAGGATAAAGCATTTTTATTTCTTCCAATATCCGGTTCAGGGATAAGACCTTGTTCACTTCCAATATTTAATATTTTATTTACTGTTTTTTTGTCTATCAATTGAAAAAGGATATTACAAAAATCATTAATATAAAGATAATCCTTGCATGCTTTTCCTGTTCCCCACACATTAAATTCAGATCCGTCAGCGGCCGCCCGAAGCGCTATATTAATTATACCCTGCCTGGTGGAATTGTGGTAAGGTCCATAAAGATTTGATAAACGTAAAACCAATGGTTGAATCTGATATAATGATGAATACTGAAATAAATACTTTTCTGCAGCCAGCTTCACCACTCCATATGAACTGCGGGGGAAAGCTTCGTCGGACTCTTTATGTTTGCAGGTGGCGGTTGAGTCTCCATAAATGGCTCCGCCTGATGATATATAAATAATTTTCTTCTGATTATATTCTACCATCATATTTAATAACTCCACGGTAGGAATCAGGTTTGATTCAATATCGAAACGTTCATTGTTTGAAGATGCTGGTACCGTGGTGCTTAAAGAATGAATAATTAAATCGAAGCGATGTGCTTTCAAAATCGATTTTACAAAGACTATATCAGCAAAATCTCCCGTATAAACTGAATCAACGCAATTAAATGTCATCCCAAAAGGATGAACCAGCAACCTGTCAAAAATAACTACTGAATATTTACCAGGATAATAGTTATCTATGTGTTTTAGAATGTTCGTGCCGATAAATCCAAAACCACCCAACAATAAAATCTTCATATCTGATTATTAAAGAACTATTAAATCTGTATGATTAAAGAACTATTAAGAATTGAAGGATTGATTTTATTATAGAACAAGCGGGGAACAGAGTAAATCATAATTAATTCTGATTAGCTTTAACTTTTAAAGATTTTGATTTTCTTTCCCGTGTATTTCTCAATAGCATGCTTTAATGGTACTAATAAGCTAATTACTTATTGCTCCAAAAACTTTAATTCTATGCTTTAATGATAATGGATTTGGTAAAAGGATCCAATCATCAGGGAACATATCTTCTCTGTAAAACTCTTTATAAAAATATCCATACCAATTGTCTCCTGGAGCAATTACTGTTTTTTCAGAATTTGGATTTAACCATGCTCCCCACCAGGCGAACGAAGAATTTGAAATGATATTATGACTGCAGTATGTCTGTAAGAACAAATCGACGACAGGGCTGTCATGATCGGCAAAAAAGTAATTAGTGCCTTTGAACTTAGTCCTGCACCATCCGATATCATCGCTGATTATTAAGTAGCGTTTGTCCTTTCCAAAATAATTGATGGCATTTTTATAATATCTCATAGAGCAGGTAGGATGAAACTGAGGTTGTTTTGAATAATCACCTCTACGCACGGTAATTGATATTGTTTCATTTTCAAAAACATGCCTGTACTTACTTTTTATAAATGTTTCTGTAGCTTCATCAATAGACAATAAACGTATTATATAATCACGTTCTTTTTTAAAATAATTCTCGCTCTGCCATAATCCATGCAGACAGATTTTATCAAAATATGGAATCTGCTCAACTTCGACGGACCTGATCAAAAACAATTGCATCTTCAGGAGCTCCTTTAACTAATTCAATATTTCTTAAAAGATTTGTTCCTGAACTGGGTTAAATATTCTTCCAGATAACAATTATCCGGTTCGGTACACCAGGTATCTGTTATACAGGCTGTAAAATTTGTATTATTCCGAAATGCAAGAGCTGCTCCTGTTGCAATTTGAAAGAGATTATTTCCGATCCTTCCGGTCAGATAAGTATAAACCAATGTCCTGAAATTTTAATAACACCCGGCTATTTTTTCTACCCACGTATTAATATTATAATTTTCTACGACAAAATTTCTTTGAATATTTTTTACACGTGTCTTTTCTTCATTACTCAATGTTTAATAATGATTCAATTTCTTTTTGTAAAGACAGATTGTCTTCCACATTATAAATTGGCATTTCAGGTATATCCAGCGGATTTCCCGGAATATTGCTGCAAATAAGCATACATCTGCAGTATGCAGCTTCCAGGGGTGAATAGCTTAATCCTTCTTCTCTTCCGGCAGAAACAAATATTGATGCAGCATTATAATAACTGGCTAAATCCTCACGTGGTTCCAGAAAGTTTATCCAGGAAGGTAAGATGCCCAATGTCTTAGATTATTGCATCACTCGTTGTTTCAACACACCCTGCCTGTGCCAATGCTAGTGTAACAGGCGTTTCCCTTTCCTGATTTAAGGAAGAAAGAGCTTTAGCAACCACATCTACCCCTTTTCTGTACCATGGGTAACCAAACATTAGAACAGATTGATCGCTTCCGGTCCTGGCAATTGACATTTCAGTACTCTCTTTTAACCTTGAAAAGTTTATCGAATTATTTATTGTCTTTACCTTTTTACCGGGAATTCCAATTTTAAATAAGCTTTCTGAAACAAACTGGCTGTCGCCGATAAAGAAATCGATAGTTTGTTTAATGGCCCATTTTTTAAGAAAAGATAATCGTCCCGAAGGAAAACATGGATTGTGAAAATTAGCAACAAACCGGATGTTCCTGGAAAAAAGCTTTTTGTAAATTAAAAGAGTGTAATTATATTCAATGAAATGTGTGTGAATAATGCTTATGTTTTCTTTTTTTACAATAGCACGGATTTTGTTAAGATTTGAATATTTTATCTTTTTTGAATAAAAGGAAGTATCAATAAAATAGATTCTTTTACCCTCGTCAACCATGCTTTTCACCCATAATATATCTTCTGCTTTCTTCGGTAAAAGATAAACCATATTGCCTTTATTCTGATAATGATTTTCCAGACATTCTATGGCAGATATAAAATTCCCTTTATAAGGAGCTGCATAATCCATTATTTGAAGTACGGATTTCAAATCAGAATAATATTTTTATGACTGGAAGGTTTTAAACAGTATCGAATTTTTGAATAAACGAATCAATATCAAAAAAATAATGGTCAATCTCCTGTAATTGATTGTCTGAAAAATTCCACCATTGTATGCGAAGTAAGGATTCAATTTGTTTTTCTGTGAATCGGTATTTAATAATTTTTATGGGGCATCCAACAGCTACTGCGTAAGGAGGAATATCCTTTGAAACTACTGCTCCGGCGCCAATGACTGCCCCGTTACCTATTGTAATCCCTGATAAAATTGTAACATTGTCACCTATGAATACATCATTTTCAATAGTAACAGGTAAAAATTCTTCGATTTTGTTTTTCACACTTAATGTTATTCCATTCTGCTTAATATCAGAATAAAACATGGGAGCCGTACTTATGCCATTTAATGGATGTATTCCATTTCCACAAATAAAATTTGCCCCAATAGAGCAAAATCGTCCAATTTTTGTATTATATATATTTGAATTCTTCGCAATATATGTATAATCATCTAACTTTGAATTACTTATATGATATGTCGGCTGTAATCTTACAAAATTACCAAAAGTGCATTCTTCATTTGTATTTACTATTGCACTCCAATTTGTGTTTTTAGAAAATACTGTAGCTATTATTCTAAAGAAGGTTTTAATCTTCCGGTTCAAAGGGTACATAATTCTCCTATATTAAAAAATCTCTTTATTCTCTTCATCCAATAGTGAATGATTCTTTTATAAAGTTTTCTTTTTTGCTGAAATGCTTTTAAGAAATAAATACTATCAAATTTTTTATCCGGTTGTAGTCGTATATTCTCTACGATAGGAAAAAGACCAGAACGCATAATTCAAGATTGGAGTTGAAGGTGAATTTCGAATAGTATGTACAGCATCTGATCCTATTCCAATATTTTTCACTAGATTTATAGAAGGAACGATACATAAACCATTCGAAATTTGCATACAACACAACCATTGAAAATCCCACCAGGTAACAGTTTGTATATTTTCTTTTGTATTATTATAAAGTTTACATAGGTGGTTGTACATCTTCTTATTCTGTAATCTTTTTCTTAATAGCTGGTAATTTTCCTTTAATCCCCAATTTATTCAATTCAAAATCATATAGTTTCCATGCTCTCTTCCACGTAGCCCAGCCCCATGTGTGCGCAAATAGTGAAAAAAAATATGAATGCTTTTTTGGTCTCCACTCTCCTAGAAAATTGGTGCCAATTATTAGAAAAATGCGAGATTCATTTCTGTATTTTTCTAACATTAAAGGGATGAACTTGAAAAATTCAATATGGGGTACACAATCATCTTCCAGTATTATCCCTTCATCTACATACTCAAAAAACCATGTTATGGCCTCTGCCGGTCCTCTGCCGCATCCTTTGTTTTGATCACGGAATAAAGTCTTAATTTCACAGTCCCAATCAACCTGTTCAACAATTAATCGGGTGCGTTTGCATTTTTCTATATCGGCTGGTACGTCGGGGCGAGGCCCGTCGGCAGCAACAAACAGGTATTTAGGCTTTATTCGTTTTATAACATTAAAAACCTGCTGAGTTGTATCGGGACGATTAAAAACAATAAACAAAATCGGCGTTTCAAACATATTTTAGAAAATCGTTTTTGCTTTATTCCCGGCCTTAAATATAAACTTCAAAATAGATTTATAGAAGGGGCGGCTGTTATACCAGTCAATTAGTTTAAAATCATTTTTATAAGCGGACAATCTTTCTAAATCCAGTATAAGGCGGGGAGGGAAGTATTTATTTAATATCAGTGTTTTCTCAATTTCATTTTGTTCCCTGTTAGTTGCGCTTATTCCTGTCAGATCGTAATTAGTTATAGTGAATTGTATATGCCTGACACTGCAGGTATTAACAATTATTGATCTGATGCAAAAATCCCAGTCGCCAATTATCTTTAAGCTTTCGTCATATTTCCCGTATTTTTCAAATAATTCTCTTTTAATAAAACTTGCCTGATGTGGTAAACAATCATTATATAAGTCGAAAAGAGTTGGCACATCAAAATTCATTTTAACATCATTGTAGCATATATCATTATTCCGGTAAAGGTTAATATTGCCATAAACATACTCTTCTGAAAAGTTGGTGTGAAAAAACTGTCTGAAGGATATCAGGGTTAACTAAAGAATCTCCACTGTTTAAAAATAAAAGGTACTCCCCGTGAGCTAAATCAATTCCTTTATTCATCGCATTATAAATACCCTTATCCGTCTCACTAAGCCATATTATCTCTGTTTTATTTGAATAAAGTTTCTCAAAACTTTTTAAAATCTCAACACTTCCGTCATTTGAACCTCCATCTATTACAATATATTCAAAATCCCGGAATGACTGAACAAGAACACTTTTCATGGTTTTATCTAACCCGGCACTATTGTTCAGGTTAATTGTGATAATTGAAAGCTTCCTGCTCATTAATGTATTACTGACTTATATACTTCTAAAGTTTTCTAGTGCAGATCTTTCCCATGAAAAGTCTTTTACCCTTTCTGTCCCTTTCTGAATCAAATTATTTCTGGTTACATCATCATGCAGTATTTTACTAACTTGTTCTCTGAGGCCATCCATACTCTTGGGTTCAAAGTATAATGCTGCGTCTTTTGCTATTTCCGGGAAACAGCTTGCTTTTGCCAATATAACAGGACACCTGCTATGAAATGCCTCCAGAACGGGGATGCCAAAACCCTCAGAATAAGAAGGGAAAACCAGGGACAGGGCTCGATTATATATTTCAAATAATGAGCTGTCCGGAACAAATTTAGCGATAAATCTGCCTTTCAATCCCAGATGCTGGAAGAAATCATTTTCCTTATTGTCAAATTCTTTTCCGGTGCAAAGCACATACAGCTTTTCATTCTCTTTCAGTAATGGGGCTAAAGCTCTTGCCATAAATTTAAAATTCTTGTATTCAGCAGCTCTGTCACCCACATATAACAGATATTTTTCAGGTAATTCTAAAGTTGCATTCTCATTTCTTTATTAATTGATGACTGCATGATATATAACTGAAATCTTGTTCTCTTTTATCCCCAAAATTTCAATTATGTCTTTTTTAGTATTTTCTGAAACTGCTATTATATGAGCAGCTTTTTTTGCAAGAGATGCTTTTGTTTTTACAAAGTCAAGCTCATCGACACTTGAGTAAAATTCAGGGAACAATTCATGAGTCATATCATGAATTGTTATTACAAATGGCTTATTACCAATATATTTTAAAAAATAATCATCATAATATGTTGGTAGAAAAATATCAAAGTCCTGTTTTTTCAAATATTCAATTGTGAGTTTACGGTTTAGCGTTTCAGCATCCACATATTTTTGAGGATTTATCTTTTTTGCCAGCTGATACATTCTACCTTTCCCTTTAAATTCAATACCAGTAAGAAAAGTCTGTCTCGGATCAAAAAGATTTTCCAGATCAGGAACCAGATTTTTTTGTTTTAAATAAAGATTATTTGAATATTTTACAGATAATATTCCTTTCGATTTCGTCCGGTAAATGACTAAATATTTCACAAAAATATCTTGAGATACCTCCGATTTTTTGACGTTCGAATATTTGATAATCAAATAAGATTTTCATTGAGACTTTACTAATGAAGGTACCACTTTTTACCATTCTTATATTCTTTCATAATTAATTCGGGCATTTGTATTAGTGTCGATAATCTCTTCTTAAAGTCTTATTAAGAGCATTTTTAAGTTTCAGTATTAGTTTTATATAAGGCTTACTCATAAAACGTTCAAAATCATCATAATCTTTTATTAATAATGGAAATTGTTTATTAAGAAAATTACGCCTGTCTAAATTCTGTTGTTTTTTGTGTTTTTCAATACTACTTATACCCTGAGTATCATATACTGTCATTTTAACAGGTATCTGTTTAATGGAACAATTAAAAGTAAAAAGCGCTTTCATTAAAAACTCCCAATCTGATATAATTTTGTTTTCTTCATTATACAGGCCAATCCTGTTAAATAATTCTCTTTTAATGAAAGTGCATTGATGTGGGATAAAATCATTTTTTAGTGTTAAAAAAGAAATATAATCTTCATCTAAGCATCTTTGGTCAACAACTTTCCCATTTTCCTCCTTTAATTGATGTCCATATACAAAGTCAGTATTAAAATCGTAATTAAAACATTCATTTAATACGTATTCATTTATTAAATAATCTCCACTATTCAGAAATAAACAATAATCTCCTGTCGCATTTTTAATACCTTTATTCATTGCATTATAAATACCTGTATCTGTTTCAGATATCCAGTAATTTATTTTTGTTTCAAATTTTTTAATAACATCAACACTGCCATCAGTTGAAGCACCATCAATTATAATATATTCATAATCATTAAATATTTGACATATAACGCTTTCTATTGTTTTCTTTACACCTGACGCATTATTGAGATTAATTGTAATTATTGATAGCTTTTTTCATTAGTCGTTACAACAGTTTTTATATATTGTTGAAGTTTTTAAAGCGGACTCTTCCCATGAAAATTCTGAAACACGTTTAGTACCCCTTACCTTAAGTGTTTCTCTAAGATTTAAGTCTGTCAGTACTTTATTGACAGTTTCAACAATGCTTTTAGTGCATTTGGCATTAAAATATAAAGCAGCATCATTTGCAATTTCTTTAAAGCAGCTTGAGTCATTTAGCAGTACAGGACATTTCATAAAAAATGCTTCGAGTATTGGAATACCAAATCCTTCATAGTAAGAAGGGTAAACAAAAGCTATAGCATTCTCATACAATGTAGCAAGCATTTGATCTGATGCCTTAATCGTAATAAATCTATTTCTGATATTTAGTCTGTTAAGAAATTGTATTTCATTATCATTAAAAGGATTCCCTACACAGATAACATATAGGTCCTGATCAGTCATTAAAATTGTTTCCAACGCACCTGAAAAAAAAGAAAGTTTTTATAAAAATGCCTTTCGCCAACATATAAAAGATACTTATTGGGTATTTCGATATCTTTTACTCCGTTTTTATTTAAAGAATTTGCATGATAAACAACACTAATTTTCTCCGGTGGTATTTTTAGAATGTCAACAATATCAATCTTTGTCTTATTGGAAACCGCAATAATATGACTGGCCCTTTTTGCAAGTTCAGCCTTTTCGCTTAACAACTTTGAATCAAAAATCATTTCTGGAAATAGTTCATGAATCATATCGTGTATAGTTAAAATAAAAGGCTTATTACCAATGTATTCGAGAAAATAATTATCATAGTAAGTGGGATGAAAAACATCAAAGTCCTGTTTTTTTATTAATTCTATAGATCTTTGTCTGTTAATTGATGTGAAATCGATTTCATACTTTTGTCTGTTAGTTTTTTTAAAAAAATTGTAGAGTCTTCTTTTCCCTTTAAATTGATATTTAGGTAAAAACTTACTGAAAGGATCGTATTTGCTTTCCAAATCAGCCACTATTCGATTATCTAAATATTCATTATTTGAATATTTAATACCTATTTCATATTCTAGTTCTTCTGGAAAATTTTTAATTATTTGAGTAAAATAACGTGATATTCCACCAAAGTCTTGATTTGAAAATATTTGATAATCGTAAAGAACTTTCATAATTTATTAAATAATCATAGATTTATTTTCTGTTTTAATAGATTGATGTTATACCCCCATTCTTTTAAAGAATTATCTGTCACCATGCCAGCCAGTTGAAAAATAATATGTGCACGCTTAAACCTTCCGATACCTATGTCAGGCCAGATCGCTATTCGCATTTAAACTTGAGATTTCTTCTTTTAAAACATTAATAAATGCTTTACCATATTGTTTTTCTGGTTCCAGATAATTTCCCTCAGCCCACTCATTCCAGGATTTTATAAACACAATTTTATTCTTTGTTTCACTTGCTTTCTTTAAGGCTTGCCTGACATGAATTCTAAATAAATCGGGATTGTAATCATTCAGAATTTGACCATTAATTCCGCTTCGTGGCGAGTTATCCCATCCCGTAACGATTGTTGGATATAAGTCGATATTGTACTTATTATCAAACAAAAAATGCTTCATCGCCTGCTCGTATGTGAAAACTTTTGCAGGTTTATCCATAGGGTAGTTTAATTTAATATTAAAAAAATTTAGAACTTTCCCTTTTGAAAAGTGCTGAATACGTTTAATTAGGGGTTTCCTTGTTTTATTTTTGGTATTGGGATTATCTACATGCAGAATTCTATCGTGACCTGAAATAGTATATGAATCGAATCCAGAATGGTAAGGATTAAAACATAATGGGTTGCCATGATAACTATTGGCAACTAAGTGGAGCCCTTTTAATCCATTTTTTATTGCTAATTCGTTAAAACAATCACAGAATACTTTCATATCCGGCAAATCGTCAGGATTGTAAACGACAAACAAAGGTTTTCCATCGACCCTTATGTAGCGTTTATCCTTAAATGCAGGTAATATGGTATAAAAATGATCTTCATAATCCTTCAGGCCAGGATATTCTTGTTTCATTAGGACCTTTTCGCTTACTCCATTCCAAATACCCGACCATGATTCGTTAGCCCATGCCAGACAAAATGGGAAATCAGGCTTGCCGCTCTTTAATACTTCATTAAAGGGTCGTTCAAGCAATCGTCTTCCCATTGCCAAACCAGTAATGCCAGTAACAAAAACCCTCAATTCCTGCTTCCTCTGCCAGTTGAGCCTGTTGTTCCCTTACCTCCGGCACACGAAGATCATAGTATCCAAGATCTGCAGGAAAATGTGGTTGTTTGTGCCCTTCAAACAGTGGTTTCGCTTTTGTAACATTCGTCCACTCTGTAAAACCCTTCCCCCACCATTCATCATTTTCGGGAATTGGATAGTATTGAGGAAGATAAAATGCTATCGGATGAATCTCGTTCATATATTACTTGACAATATCCTGATTATTGGTAGCCAGTACTAAATTTTATTTTTGTGAGCTGTGTTCTGGAAAAAAGTCTTTTTAATTTTCTCATTATTGAAAATAGCATACTACTTAACTGATATGCTCTTGAAGACCTGATGCTTAGAATTGTATTTTTATGTTCATTGATTTCTTCTGTCAGCAGTTCTATTGATTTTTTTAATAATGATGGTTTTGTATTATTCAGGGCATGCAACAGATCATACAGATCCTGATCATTTATTTCATTTAAGTTGTTTTTTAAGATGAATGTCAGTTTTTCAGAAACATGTTTTTTCCAGATCTGAATTATTTTCTCATCAAATATTCCCTCATTGATCATTGCCGGATATTGTTCTAAGCCCAAACATTCTTTTCTTACATCAGAAGATGAAGAAAAAAGACCATTATTATGCACCCTGTAAACAGCCATGACTTCATCAAAATAACGGATCTTACCATATTGGCTGATAAACATATACAAAGGCCAATCACCGATCGGAACAGTATTCATATACCGTGGAAGAGAAACATCTCTTAAAATATTACGAAAAACCACACCGGGAGTATGTATATAGTTCCCTTTTGCAATATCATAAATATCTGTTGTTTCATTTGGAACATGGAAGGTCTGTATTGGATTATTGGAGGGCATTTTTTCTTTCTGGTAACCATTATGATTTTTGTTATTACTATTCTCATATTTTACCAGAACATTACAAAATGTTAATGCAAAATCCTCATTTGCTTCCAAAAAATCCACTTGCTTCTGCAACTTATATTGGTCAGTCCAATAGTCATCACCTTCACAAAGTGAAATATATCTGCCGGTGCAGGCATGCAGCGTACGAATAAAATTAGGTACCATTCCTAAATTAGTTTCTGAAGTCAGTAAATTAATTCCAGAATATTTTGATGCATATTCCTGGCAAATCTGTTTTGTTTTATCAGTACTGCAATCTTCGCCAATAACAAGGTCATAATCAAAGTTGCATTTTTGCATTAAAACACCTTTAATGGCATCCTGTATGTACTTTTCGTGATTAAAAGTAAGCATGCAAACGTTTACAACTATGTTTTTTTTAAAATTCATGTAAAGTCAATCTTATTTGAGTTTTTCCCCATTAACTCATATACTTAACTGGATTTTTTTTACAGAAAATCTATTTTTTAAAATCAAATTGTTAATTAATTTGATTTAAGGTATTTTTCGCCGGGATTACGAGTTCTAATAATCTTTGCTGGAGTTCCATAAGCAACTACATTATCCGGTAAATCTTTAGTAACCAGAGAGCCTGATCCAACAACTGTGTTTTCCCCAATATTCAATCTATCCATTATTATTACTCCTAAAGTAATTGCTGAGTATTTACCTATATTCACCTTCCCTCCAGTAATCGAGCCGGCTGAAATACTTGCGAAATTGCCAATAGTACAATCATGCTCTAATTGTGCCCCTGTCGCAAAGAAACAAAAATCACCAACAATACTATTTGGATTAATAATACAGCCTGCCATAATTACAATTCCGATTCCCAATTTTACGTTCATTCCAATAATTGTAGAAGGATGAATTGCGTTTACAAATTTGAAATCTGGAATTTGGCTTCTGATGCAATCATACACAATTTTCCGTGACCAATTGTCGCCAATTGTAATAATACCACAATGTATGTCATATTTTCCAACTAATTCTTTCAGCTGCTCTTGTCTCCCAATTATTTTATAGCCAGATATTTTTGTTCCAATTTCTTTAATGGAATCGACAATACCGATAATATTGTATTTACCCTCTTTGATAATAATGTCAATACAATAATTGGTATGTAGTCCACCACCAAATAATAAAATATTTCCATACTCAATCCCAAGTAATAGTGCCTAATAATTTAGAATAAACAGGACAGCCAATTATAATGTCTCTGAGAAGATACAGAAATCATTCAGCTTTACATGACTCCCTTTTTCAATTTGATCTGTTCTGAAAATATTGCAAATCTGCTAATCATAACATTTTAGATAAATAGGTTTAGAACTTAGTTTGCTAAGTCCTTCCCTTAATTAAAAATATGGTTATTGGATATTGATTAAAAGATTACATACATTCGAAACATCAGATAACTCTAAACCAGGATAAATTGGCAAACAAATCACCTGTTCTGCTACTTTTGTCGCAACAGGCAGATTCTCAGGTTTAGCTGAGGGTAATCCACTGTAAGTTGGAAATTGGCTTATGAGCGGATAAAAGTATCTTCTCCCATAAATATTATTTCTTTTTAATCTTTCATATACCTCATCTCGCGTTTCTCCATAGATTTTTGCATCAATTAATATCGGGAAATAGGTATATGAATGATTTATCCCATCAATGTCGTCAAGAAACCTTATACCTCTTATACCTGATAACTTGCTCCTGTATAATTCTGCAATCGTTTTACGTTTTGCAATATATTCATCTATATGTTTTAACTGAACCAGTCCATAAGCTGCCTGCAACTCATTCATCTTGGCATTAATACCTGGTTCTATTACAGTTACTTCATCAGCAAATCCAAAGTTCTTCAGAAAATCTATCCTTTTTTTGGTTTTTTCATCAGGACATATAATTGCTCCTCCTTCAATTGTATTAAATGTTTTTGTGGCATGAAAACTCAGAACAGAAAGATCTCCATAATTAAGTATGGAATTGCCATTGATCTTCACTCCAAAAGCATGTGCTGCATCATAAATCACCTTTAAACCATAAGTGTCTGCAATTTTTTGTATTTCCTCCACTTTGCATGGATTGCCATATACATGAACAGGCATTATGGCAGTGGTCTGAGGAGTTATTGCAGCCTCAATCTTTTCCGGATCAAGAGTAAAATAATCAGGTTCAATATCCACAAAAACAGGTTTGATATTATTCCACCATAAGGCATGTGTTGTTGCAACAAAACTGAATGGTGTTGTAATAACTTCACCTGTAATTCTTAATGCCTGCAATGCAGTAACTAGTGCCAGAGTACCATTGGCAAAAACAGAAAGATATTTTACTCCAAGGTAATCTGCAAGCTCTTTTTCAAACTGCTGATGAAAAGGACCGTTATTTGTTAGTATTTTGCTATCCCAGATTTTTTCCAGGTATTCTATAAATTCTTCCAGCGGAGGAAGTGCTGGTTGAGTTACATAGATGTTTTTATTCATTTTATAAGCTAAAAAGTCCAGATTATTTTTTAAGAAATTTTCTAAGTTTAACCGGAACTAATATCTTTAATACTAATATGAAAATTGGTGGAATATAATCACTAATCTTTTTAAAGTTACTTACTTTTATTTCATTTGAAATAAGATTGTTTTTTAGTTCAAGAAATTCGTTATTGTACTTATAATTTAGAAATTCATTATATTCATCTATCAATTTCAGAATTTCTTTTTCTTGCTCTAATATTGTCATTTTGTTCCATTGCCCGTGAGGATGCATTCTGTAAACGGTCATAGCATATTTTAGTTTGGCTAATAGTCCAAATTGCCCGAGAGCAATTCCTAGCATCCAATCCGCAATTTTTAAATTAAAAATCTCCGGTTTTAGTTTTCTTACAGCAGAGTTTCTAAAAACACAAGATGAAAGATTGCCAATTTTATTTCCTTCAGCCATTTGATTTGAATTGATGTACTCAAAATCATCAAATGAATTCCAATTTGAAATGATAAATTTTTTTTCCTCTTCAAAATATTGTATTGTACGGTCAAAACTTAAAACACATTCCATATGACTATCCAGAAAATTAAGGTGCTTTATCAACTTGTCAGGAGATGTCCAATAATCATCTCCTTCAATTATGGCAACATACTCTCCTTTGCATTCGGAAAATCCTAATTGGTAGTTTTTGACAAAACCTAAATTTTTTTAGTGTCTAAAACTCTGTAATTGACGCCAGCTTCAGAAAAACTTTGCTCAATTATTTGTAAAGTATTATCAATTGAGCAATCGTCCGCTACGATAATTTCATATTCAAAAGGTTTAGCTTGTAATATAATACTATCAATACATTCCTTAATAAATCCCTCCTGATTATAAGTAATTAATAAAATACTTAATTTCATTAATGTATAATTTTCATTAAAATAGTTAATGTTATTTTTAAAAGATATAATTATTAGGACTTCACAATCTTATGTGATTTTAATAGTTTCTTTAATGGGTTAACAAAAGGAACCAACTCTATAAGATAACGATTTATAAACCATTTGTTGTGCATTAATGTATATTCCATTTGAAAATCATCAATAAGAAAAAGAGGCTCTTTCTCCTTTATATAAAACTATTAATTGATTTAGTTTAAATAAGGAATCATTGGTTGCAATAGCGATATTAAAAATAGGAGTTAAATGTTCGCTAATTCCTTTTTTATTTATGATTATTGGTTTCTTATAAATGTCGTAAATCCTCATCAAATGCAATAATTGAACTGGTAACAGATGTTTGAATGAAAAAATAAGTATTTTGGAAATATTCTTTTATTAATTCTCTAAATTCTTCATAAGATAAATTTCTTTAACATGGAATGGATTACAATATTTCGGTAGAATTGTGTAATTCAATTATCCGGGGAAGAAATTATCAATATTCCATCCTTTTTTAATACCCGTTTAATTTCATAAAGCATTTCTTTATGCTTCCCGTGATGTTCTATAGTTTCGAAACTTACACATACATCGATTGAATTATTTAAAACAGGTATATTATCAGCTGATCCAACTAAAAAAGACAAATTTCTTCTTGTATATTTTGATTTTGCATAGTCAATTGCCTCTTGATTAATGTCCACGCCAATCACTTCCAATGAATGAGCTGCCATTAGATCAGAACCATAGCCTTCGCCTGAAGCTATATAAGGACTACTTTATCCGATAAACTAATCTGACTTATTACAAAATAATACCTATTATAATGGTCTAATGAAATTTGACCATTTAATTCAGGAACAAATCTTTCACCCGTAATTTCCATTTTATTTTTTAATTACTTGTATCAATTTCTATTACCAAATCTGGCATAATTTCAAATAAGATCATTTGATATAATATAATCAAATGTATTTATATCGCGGTCACACCTCTTTAAGTTACATTAAGATGTCTTTTATAGATTGAATCTAAATTAAATTTGACTTCTCATTTTTGGAGCTAAACAAATTAAGTTCCTTAAACCTGGTTTTCATTTGAAAAATATCAGTTGCCTTATAGAATCTATTATATCATTTTCTTTCGTTCTTTCCAGATAAGTTTTGGCCTAATTATACCAGGAAAATCTAAATTGTAATTTTCTGGTTTTGCTGATTCATTCATGGTGTCTATAATTTGAACACGTAATAAATTATCTTCATGAAACAAAACCGTAAAGGGATTATATCTCATACCGGCTACACTTACAGTATAATCTCCTTCCTGAAATAAATTTCCTGGAATCCATATTATGGTATTATAGGTGCCCTTTTCAATCATTTCATTTGATTTATATATATTATTATCATGGGAACTAAATATATGGATCCCGTCTGATCTGTAGAAATTAATTCCATGTGTAAAAAAGGGAATATCCATTAAGATTTGATATTCAATATAAATTCCGATATCATCAGTAGTCAAAGAATATTTCAAAATATTATTATTCTTGTCTATTGTATACATTTTTTTTAATTTTATTGCCATATCACCTGGTGACTTAGTTATATCAGCCCATTCTTTAATTAAATCGGTCTTGCCAGAAGATTCAAGATATAAGTTTATTATCTCTCTAGTTGGTCCTTTTTTTATAATCTTACCATTTGAAAGAATAAATGCATTCTGGCATAAATCACCCACAGCACTCATATTATGGCTTACAAATAATACAGTTCTGCCATCATTCCTGCTTACATCCTGCATTTTGCCAATTGCTTTTTTCTGGAATTCAGCATCACCAACTGCCAGTACTTCATCTACAATTAGAATTTCAGGTTCTAAATGGGCAGCCACGGCAAAAGCTAAACGCACATACATGCCACTTGAGTAACGCTTTACAGGAGTATCAATATATTTGGTTACACCGGCAAAGTCAACAATTTCATCGAATTTATTCCGGATTTCTGTTTTGGTCATTCCCAGTATTGCTCCATTCAGAAAAATATTTTCTCTCCCTGTTAGTTCAGGATGAAAACCTGTTCCAACTTCCAGTAAGCTGGCAATACGTCCTTTTACTTTAATATTCCCGGTAGTCGGAGCAGTTACTCTTGATAATAACTTTAACAAGGTTGATTTTCCTGCTCCGTTTTTACCTATAATACCCAGTACTTCACCTTGCTGCACTTCGAAATTGATATCCTTCAATGCCCAGATGAAATCTTCGGAGGCTGAGGTTGAGGTTGAGGTTGAGGTTGAGGCTGAGGTTGAGGCTGAGGTTGAGGCTGAGGTTGAGGCTGAGGTTGAGGTTGAGACCCTTAACCTTAACCTTAGCCTTAGTCTTGAGATTATTTTCCTGTCCTATCTTAAAGTGGGATCGGGTAAGCCACGTACACGGTACCACCAGCGCTGCAGATCACCTTTTAAGGTGTTGGTACCAATCAGGCCGAGGCGGTATTGCTTTGAGACGTTCTCTATTTTAATTACGACAGACATAGGTTGAGGTTACTGAGGTAAAGGTTGAGGTTAAGGTTAAGGTTAAGAGTTTTAATCTGAAAACTTATTCTAAAGATTTAATTATCTTGTTTATCTCGTGAATAAGTTCATTATACTCATCGAATAGTTTTTTTGTGATTTCATGTTCAAAGTACCCTACTTTGTTGCCATATAATAAATGGTTTTGAGTTTCGAATGATGAGCCGCGTGCAATAATGTAAAAATTTGATTTATCCTTTTTTGTACTTCTTCCAAAACCTTCAGCTATACATGCAGCTGTTCCGTTTGATGACTTTCTGATTTGTGATGTTAATCCGTAATCTTCTGATCTTGGCAAACCAACCGTTAACTTAAATACTTCAACAGCAAGTGAATGTGCTTTCTGCCAGACAGGCATCTCTGTAAAACTATTATATCCCATTTTTTCTCAACCTTAACCTCAACCTCAACCTTTACACAGTGTCCATAAAATTCTGTTCAGTCCTGTTAAACAGAATTACTCCAATAAATAAGAGAATTAATGTAAATACTACACTATATAGTAATCGTCCGGGATTAAACTCTCCGGCTCCTATTATTCCATACTTAAATGCCTCCACAAGCGGTGCAACCGGATTAATATAAACGAAAGATCCGATATTTTTCAGGAACAGCTGAAGAGGGATATATTACCGGTGTAATATACATCCAGAGCTGAACTCCAAAACCCATTAAATTTGTTAAATCGCGGTATTTGGTTGTTAACGCTGAAAAAATAATTCCAAATCCCAATCCCAAAAGGGCCAGATTAATAATCAGCAGGGGAATGTAAAATATATGACTGTTAATCTGAATATCATACCCTGTTAAAGTATAATAAATCATAAAAACTGTAAGCAGTAATAATTGTATTCCAAGTTGTACCATCGATGAAATTATAACGGATATAGGTGAAACAAGTCTGGGAAAATAGACTTTACCAAAGATCCCTGCATTGCTTACAAAGGTGGAAGAAGTGCCATTTAAACATGATGCAAAATAACTCCAGGCAACAATTCCCGAAAGATAAAACAATTGCGGAGGCATTCCTTCTGTTGGTATTTTGGCAATTCCTGCAAAAACCAGGGTGTACATCAATGTACTTATAAGCGGATTGAGAATAAACCAGAATGGACCAAGGATGGTTTGCTTGTATTTTGCCACAAAATCACGGCGCACAAAAAGCATCACCAGGTCGCGGTAATCCCAGATCTCTTTCAGATTAATATCCAGGATATGCCGTTTTGGACGGATAACCATATCCCAGTTTTCGGGATCTAGTTCAGTTGTTTTTTGACTGGAATTCAATTTATTTCGTTTAGCGTTTGCAGAGGGCTCGGAGGGCTCAGGGCTCAGGGCGCAGGGCTCAGGGCTCAGGGTAAAGGGTTATTTAAGTGATTTACGAAAATTTGTGATTTTTTTACTTAATATAATGAGTTGAGGATATATAGCTGTTTTTTCGATATTGGAAATAATTTTTCTTCTTTCAAAAATGTTTAGAATATTAGCACACTCAAAAATTGAACGACGGGAAATATTCAGGAAACTGGCAAATTCTTTATCAGAGAAAGAACCTGAACCTTCCGCAATATTATTCGATATACTCATAGCAGCACCTCTTAATTGCTCTGAAAATTTGAAAAGTCTTTTATTATCAGCCTTATCAGCATAATCAAAAAGAACGTCAGAAATTTCAATAGCTTCTTTCCATATATCCAACTGTTCAAACCTGAAATCTTCCATTATATCTGCTAATTTATTTTCTGATTATATTCCTTTAATTCCCTTTGCTCCGTGATTTCGTTCTCTGTGCCCTTTGCCCTGAGCTCCGTGCTTTTGTGCTGCGTGCCCTGTGCCCCGTGCTCTGTGCCTTTTAGACGTCTTCCTTATAGTATCCTTTTGCAGAATCGGAATAACCGTATTTCCCGTACTGGTTGTAGTAATTGTAGCCGTAATTATAACCGTATCCCATTGAGTAGCCGTATCTGAGGCCATAACCATAATAGCCTGATATGCTTATATCGTTTATAACAATTCCCAGGCTTTTCATATTGCCATTTTTATGAAGTTCTTCAATTAATTCAAGGGTGTTTTTTGATGAATACCGCTGCCTTACAACAAAAATGTAAAAATCAGTAAAGGGAGAAACCAGGAGTGCATCGGTTACTATTGCGACAGGCGGTGTATCAATTATAATATAGTCAAACTTCTTTTTTGCCTTTTCAATAAACTCTGCCATTGCCGGCGATTCAATAAGTTCTGCAGGATTTGGGGGAACCGGTCCTGCAGGCGTATACCAGAGATTTTCAAAGCTTGTTTTAATAACAACATCCTCAAATTTCCCTTCACCGATAAGAAAATTGCTGATCCCTTTTTCATTGTTCACACCAAAAATTTTATGAATACGCGGCTTACGCAGATCCAGCCCGATAAGCAGAACTTTCTTATCCGACATTGCAATAATGGTAGCAAGATTAGCCGAGATAAATGTTTTTCCCTCTGCCGTAATTGTAGAACTGACAGAAATTACCGGACATTTTATCTCTTTTATGAAATATTTGAGGCTCGTGCGTACTGAACGAAACGATTCGGCAAGAGTGGATCCCGGATTTTCGGATACCGGCATTTCCGTATCTAAGCTGTTATGGCTGATAAACCCAATTACCGGTACACTTGTGGCTTTCTCAATATCTTTTTTGTCAATGATCTTGTTATTGAGATAATCAATGAGGACAATTCCAAGAAGCGGAATCAGTAAACCAAAAAGAAGCGCCATCATATTGTTCTTCCTCTCTTTGGGTTTGATCCTTGAACTGCTGAAAGATCCTGCATTATCAATGATCCTGTTATCCGCGACATTTGATGCTTTTGCAATTCCGGCTTCAGCTCTCTTCTCAAGCAAAAAAGTATAAACAGTATTGTTGATATCAAACTTACGCTGAATATTGATCATCTGCCGTTCTGTTGTGGGCAATTTCCTTATCTCCTTCTCAATGTTCATTAATCGTTGGTCGGCATCAGCAATTGAACTTTCAATATTCCTGAATCCATCGTTTATGTTTTCTCCGATTGCTTTGCGCGTAGATGCGATATTTGCTTCCACCATTTTTAAGGGCTCCAGTGATTCATTAAGATTCATTGCGAGCTGTTTTTTTTGCAGCTGTAGTTGTGAAAACTCATCTACAAGCTTGATCAATAACGGATCGGTAACTCCCATTACAGACGGGGCAACGATATCTCCGCTTTCCCGCTTCGATTCAATATAATTTTTAAGATATTCATAATAACTTTTCTGTAACGTCAGTTTCGTTCTCTCAGCATCAATCTGCTCAAGCTTTCCCTGGATCAGAGTACCTTCACGGCTGATATCGATCAGTTTGTTATAAAGTCTGAAACTCTCAAGATCACCTTCAGCAATCTTAAGTGAATCGGAAATTGTCCCAAGCTGGTTTTCGATAAAATTAATTGTTTGTGTGGCAGTCTTGATTCTTAAAATCCAATCCGAAATCAAGGTAAACTTCCATAAGCTTATTGAGGTAATCAGCCTCCTGTTCAGGGACAGATCCGGTATGTTGTAAGTGTTACAAGTGATGCATCCTCTTCAATGGGGGAAACTGTAAGCTTGCCGCGGTAACTGTTGGCAAGTGTTGCAGGGTCTAATAAAAGAAAAGTAGTATTTATTTGAATTATTTGGATCATACCTGAATTTATCACTGTCCCTGATATCAACAATAAAATCGAATCCCATTGTATCGAATCTCGTACCAAAAGATAATTTATCTTCAAAATTCCTGCCACCGTTTATTTTCAACATATATCTCTTATCCGAGAGTATTTTAATATCGACTCTTTGTCCAATGCGCTGTCTCTCAAGTGAATTGTAAATAACTTTAAACGGACAGGTTTTATACATCTTTGTTTCAGCAATCCCTCTTTTGCCTACCGAAACATAATTAATATAAAATTCAGGCAGTTTCTGCATTACCTTGTAATTAAGATTAAATGATTTAAGTATGCCAATCTCATTTTTAAGGTTTTGCTGGTTCTTTAATCCATCTGATCCCGGGAAAGATATTTGTCAGCGCACTACTTCTGATCATCTTTAATCAGAAGGGTGGATGATACTGTGTAAACCTTCTCTGACCATCTGTTAATCCCATAAGCAATGCTCAATGCAATAAATAATGCAATGGCAAACCAGTACCAGTTGCTTATAAAAAGGGACAGATAGCGTTTTAAGTCGATAGATGTCGTCTTCAATGGGGTCGTAGTAGTAGGGCTGAGGATAGGAGTTTGAGGGCTGGGGGGTGGTCATATTGTAGAAGGTTTCATGTTTCAGTTATAATGCGCAGAGCGCAGAGCTCAGAGCTCGGGGCTCAGAGCTCAGGGCGCAGAGCTCAGGGCACAGGGTAAAGAGCTATTTAAGTGATTTTCGAAAATTCGTGATTTTTTTACTTAAAATTATTAATCTGGGATAAATAGCTGTCCTTTCGATATTCGAAATAATTTTTCTCCTTTCGAAAATATAAAGAATATTTGCACATTCAAAAATCGAACGACGGGAAATATTCAGGAAATTAGCAAACTCTTTATCAGAAAAAGAACCAGATCCCTCTGCGATATTATTTGATATACTCATTGCAGCGGCTCTTAATTGCTCGCCAAATTTGAAAAGCCTTTTACCATCAGCTTTATCAGCGTAATCAAAAAGAGAATCTGAAATAACAATCGAATCTTTCCAGATTTCCAACTGTTCAAACCTGAAATCTTCCATAATTAATATCGTTAATTCTATATTGAACTATCTGTTCTGCACTCTGAGCCCTGTGCCCTGAGCTCTGTGCATTTTAATTACTTTCCAAAATAGTTAATCAACAACAGCGTCGTCGTAAGTACCCCTGTAAATGTTGATATTATAAAGGAGATAGTCGGCAGATTCATGTTGAAGATCTTTTGCTTCAGAGGTTCTACTATGACAACATCGTTTGGTAAAAGGAAATATGCTTCGTTTGAGAGTAATGCTTTATCCTGCAAATTGAGGGAATAGGTTTTCGTTCCACCTGCAACCGGGCGTACAACCAGAATTTTGTCGCGGCGACCATAATCGCCTACACCTCCAGCTTGTCCAATGGCTTCAAGAACCGTTAGATAATTACTAAAGTTTACATAAGTTCCCGGGGCCCGTACTTCACCTATTACAGTAAATTTGAAACTCAGAAGCTTACATTCGACAACAGCATTCTTATAACTTTTATTGAATTCATCCTGCAAAAATGCCCTGATTTCATCCAGGGTTTTTCCTTCCACCTTTACTGTTCCCACTACAGGAAGAATAATGTTTCCGTCTTTGTCTACATTATAGCCAAACAAATAGCCGCCACCGGTCCCCTGCATCATATAGCTGGTGCTGCCGCCTGAACCCATGCCTCCAAGATAGTCTGTTATCATACCCTCAGGATTCATTGCCTTAAGTGTTATATAAAGGACATCCCTGTTCTGAATTTTGTAATCGGGTATCTCCATTGTGAATGTTCCCTCACCGCTGGTCTCGGGAAGGTTGTTGAGGTAGGCGAGTTTTTGCTGGGAGGTACAGGAGGCAACGAGGAAGAGGATTAAGGCAAGTATGGGAGTCAGTCGTTTCATAAGGCTGCGTTATCAGGTTTTGTTTGCTATAAATAATGGAAATTGCGTTGCCGTCCCGAGGACTGGGGACTTCTCGCAAGGACAATACTCATTAAATATTTTGGTATAAAGATAAGCACAAAATGCTATAAAAGTTTACGGTCATTGCGAATCCTGCAAAGCGGGATGAAGCAATCTTTATGAACCGTTGTGAATTCTGATAAGATTAGATACCTGGTATACTTCCGTCTGGTCAGTCACATCCTTCGAAGTGTCAGACTAGCTCTTTTAATCTATCTTTGCAGCGGTTTCAGATATATCCGAAACTTATTGCTTATATCTTTACAATCGCGTTCCGGTTGAGATCGGATGATGCGATAAAAATTTACTTTCCTCACTGTTCCATAATGGAAGAAGATCAGCAGGTTTTACTTTAAGAAGATGATTATCTGCTTCTTCAGGATCAAGCACAATATAACTTACTTTTCGTCCGACCAGTTCCTCGGCCTGTATGACTTTCCTGGCAAGATATTCGCGGTCGATATTGTCGCCAACCAGGATCAGTTCAATAACCGGACTATCCTTACCATGGGCAAAATCACCGGTGAGATAAACACAAATAAGATTTCCGATACGGTGAATAACTTTTTCAATTACCCGGTCAATACCGGTCTCTTTCATTATTATATTATGTATATCGCTGAAAAGGGGATGGTTGCGATTTGCCTGGTAAACCTTTTTATTACCATCTCGCAGGGAAGTGAAGCAGTCCTGCATTTTCAAACCGGTTCAATTCAAGTCGTATTGCATTTGAAGATTCCCCAAATTCAGACTCAAGTCCCCTGAGATGGGCTTTTGTGCTGCTGTTAAGGAAAAACTTCTTCAGCAGCTTGATCCTTGTTTGTGAGGTTATAAGGGTGCTTAATCATCAGGTCAGGTTAATGAGTAACAAATTTACTCGATTTTTTCATTTATGCAAATGTGCCATGAGTTTTTGTGAGAAAATTTGTGCAGAGAAGTTATTTTGGCCGGATTGAATAGTTTGAATATGTCTAATAATCTTCTGTTAATAAATGTTATCTTTGTTAGTTAACTTTATAATAAACCTTTATGCAACCTATTTAGGAAGCATTATGTCTTAAAATGAATATGAATAACCAGACACTATGAAAAAGATATTATTTTTTCTACTCCTGTTACCCTGCATCTCTATGCAGCTTTTTGCTATAACTGGTGATGGCAGTTATGGATCGCCATATAATGGATCGCTGACTGCAAACATGACCTGGAGCGGTACTGTATATGTCAATGGTGACGTAACCGTTGATGGTTATACATTGACTATCAGCCCTGGAGCCATAATTGTATTTCTTACTTCCGGGTTCCGACTTAATTATTACTGGAACAGGAGTTCTTACTGCTGATGGGACGATCGTCTCAATGATAAGGTTCACAGCTGACTCTGATAATGATGGCAATTATGGGGAACCAGGTGAAATATGGGGTCATATCTCCTTCCAGAATATGACTTCAGGTTTTACTAGCTGCCTCCATAATTGATAATTGTATAATTGAATTTGGCCAGAAAAATTCATCACCCTTATGGAGATGAAGCTCGTGGTGGAGGTATTAATACAACTTTCACTTATGTGACAATTTCGAACTCAATAATCAGGAATAATTATGCAGGATACGGAGGAGGAATATGTGTTTCTGCAGGTGCTTATCCTTCAATCTCAAATTGCATAATATCCAATAATACCGCTGGAGCTACAGGAGGCGGATTGCTGTTGGATGGAAATCCTCTTTCAAGATCGATAATTGCATCATAATGAAAAACATATCTAAAGGAGGCGGTGGCGCGGGAGGTGTCTTTATTGGAGATAATTCAACAGACGTCAGGTTTTATAACTGCACCATTGTTTCAAATATCAGGGAAATAGGGGACAGGGGTGATAATATTCGTTTATATAATTAAATTTCTATAATTGCACAATTGTTTCAAATATTAGTTCATTAAATAGAGGTAATAATATCCGCCTTCATTTTGGCAATATTACTCCAAGTCCCACGTTTTACAATACAATAGTTTGGGGCAGCAACAGATCAATAAATACTAGCGGGCAGAATCCTGCTTCAACAGATTTTAATTATTGTGCAATTCAGGGATATACTTCAGGTTATACCAGCTGCATTAATCTTAACAGTACAAATAATGATCCTTTGGGTCCAAACTTTTATAATATTGCATCAGGTTCTGAAGATTATCAGATAAAATTTATTTCTCCCTGCCGGATGCAGGGACAACTCCAAATCCAACTGTTCCAAATGATTATCTGGAAATTCGAATTGGTACTTATGATATTGGCGCTTACGAAGTCCAATACAGCCGCTGGACAGGAGCAACTTCAATATCAATGGGCTACTGCAACAAACTGGGATGGTAGTGTTGATCCCTCACTAGGTACAGGAGATGTTATTATTCCAACCGGTTTGTCAAATTATCCAACAGGTTCCGCAACCCAGGATTTTACTATTGGCTCAGGCAAACAGATGATAATTGAACCGGGAGGCAAGAGTCACTCTCGATGACCTGACAAATAACGGAATAATAAAGCTGAACCATAATGCAACAGGGTTCGCATCCTTGATCATAAACAGCTATACAAGAGGCACCGGGCGCAACAGAAGAGATCCAGCTCTATCTTGCCGGCGGCGGAACTGCCCAGCTTGAAGATTATAAATGGCACTATATATCGACACCTGTTTCATCTCTTGCTACAAATGTATTTACCGGACGTTACTTCGATCTGGCACAGTATATTGAAAGTCAGAGTTTCAACTTCTCTTGCTGCAGGGATGGGTGGCTTATGATGGTTATGAATATTCATCAGGCACTATCAACCGGACTTACATTTTCTTCACTGACACCCGGTAAGGGATATGATTTCTGGGATAATGCCAATAATACATTCACTTTCGGAGGTCTTTTCAATACTTCAGATGTTGCAATGGGTCACTTTCTTATACAACTATACCTTCAATGCACGGATTTAATCTGCTTGGAAATCCTTTTGCTTCAGGACTCGACTGGGATCAAATAGCAAACGGGACATATTTCACTTTCCTTTAAATACAAGCAAGGGAGTTTACTTTACTCGAGAATAATCAGCAATGCACTTATATTAATGGGGTAGGAACTCCATTAGGAGTAACAGGTATTATACCTCCTATGCAGGGATTTTTCGTCAAGACTTACAGCACCAGGAAATACATTGACACTTCCTAAAGCGGCAAGAACAAATTCAAATATCCACTCTCGCTATAAAGGAGAATCAGTAATTCCTCTCGTCCGTCTTGAACTCTGGCAAACGATACCGCCTCATTTGACGAAACGGTAGTCAGGTTCGACGAGGCAGCAAAATCGGATCTCGATTACGACTTTGATGCTATTAAAATGTTCATCACTTCGACAAAGAATCAGATTTATACTTCGGTCAGTGGGACAGATTATGCAATAAATGGCCTGCCATTTCCGACAGCAGAATTAATTATCCCTGTTGTTACTAATTTCGTAGCGGAGGGAAATTATAAAATCTCTGCAACACAGCTTCAGGGGCTGGAAGACTATAATGTATCGCTTATTGATAACACAACAGGATTTATAGCTGATCTCAAAACAACACCCAATGTTACTCTTATCCTCAAATACAGGAAGGTTTACAAACAGATTTACCCTCATATTCAGCATCGGTACTGGTATTGAGAATCCAGTATCATCAGTTAGACAAGTTTAATATTTATACTTATGACAGACTTATTAATATTATCCCTTTAAAGGATGAGTGGTCTGGAAAAACAGTAAATATAAATGTCCTCGACATTACAGGAAGAATCGCTGGAAGCATGGATAATGTTGAGTTCCGGACCAACATTCCTGTACAGATCCAGGCTCCGGTTGTAAAGGGTATGTACATTGTTGAGATCAGATCGGGAATTGAACAGGTATGTCGGGAAAGTGATAATTAAGTAAAGGCATCAGGCTATGGAGTCGGGCGTCAGGCTAGTCCAACCTGAAGCTATTAACCTGTTTTTTGGTTTGTTGTTTGTGATAAAAAGAGTACTTTTGTAAATTAATTCTGAAAAGATTATCTTTAAGGTGAAACTGTTAGAGCCTTTCATGACGAACAAAAAAGAATATACTAAACCTGATGTAACCAGAGTAGTTCTTGATTATTCGATATCTCTCGTCATGATGACAGACGCTCCTCCCAACCCGCCTCCCCGCGGAGGCGGCAGTAAAGGATCGGATACGCCGTTCCAGAGTCCGTTCGGGGATAAGCCATTTAGTTAATTTGGCAATCGTACTGGAATATCCTGTTTAACTATACAAGAAGCCGGTAAACATCAAGAAAATGAAGCTGTTTGTCAAATTGATTAAGATCAATCTTAAAAAATTCGTACCTTTATATGATGTTTGCAGGAATATCGGCTTAATTTTTTTATAAGTCAGTAAACCTTTTTGCCAGAAATACAGTCTATATATATACAATAAAACTTAATTACCATGAAAATCCGGGTATTATTGTTTTCTACGCTCTTCCTTGCAGGATACTGCGTGACAGCACAGCCTCCCGAAACAATATATGAAGGTACCCTTATTGCTTCCGGATTCAGGCAGAATATTCCTTTGGCCTCCGACGGACCTTTCCCAATAGGATTTAACTTCACCTTTTTCGGGAACACGCATACACAGTTTTATATAAGCGCAAATGGTCTTATCACATTCGATGATCCCACTGATTTCTTTAATACCGAAGCAGATATACCAAACACTGCGGCACCAAACAATTATATTGCGCCATTCTGGGATAACCTCTCGATTATGGACGGAGGAAATGTAATGTATAAGACTATAGGGGCCTCGCCTAACAGAAAATGCATTATACAGTATAAAAACATGGGATTTGATCCTGTCCCAAATCCTTTGGGAACATTTTCAGTGATTCTTTATGAGAATGGCAATGTCATCCAGATGCAATACCGGCTCATTACAGACCCATATACACCCCAGTCTCACGGTGAAAGCGCAACAATAGGCCTTGAGAACGCATCAGGCAGTGCCGGGGTAAAATATTCATATCACACCGGCAATGCCATTCATACAGAGCATACAATTTCATTCACTCCTTCCGGTTCGACATATACAACAAATGATAATGCAATATATGATGGAGTTTTCCTTACAGCCAACCTTACACTGCCGGATCCCGGAATAGTGGACCTCTTGTCTCCTTCAGAGGATGCTGTTGTCGGGGTAAACCAGACATTCGAATGGAATGCAGCCACTAATGTTTCGACATACTATCTTGTTATCGACACATTTCCAACACTTGCAACTGCTATTTATCATAATGCCGGAACAAACCTTGCTTTTGGTGTTACAGGCTTAAAGCTAAATAAAACATGGTATTATACAGTATTTGCTTCAAATGCCACAGCTACTACATGGGGCGAGGTCAGGAGATTTACTACAAATTCGACACCGCCTCTTGCTGCTGTTCCCCAGACAATCTGGATTGAACAGAACCAGGAGAAAATCTTTCAGCTTAGCTATACCGGCGGGGATGCAAGCACAAAAACAGCTATAGTAACTTCCCTTCCCTCTCAGGGACAACTCTGGCAGGCAAGCGGAGGGATTAAAAGTGTGCAGATAACGACAGTACCTATGCAGGTTACTGATTCTCAGTTCAATCTCATTTATGTTGCCAATGGTGGAACAGGAAACGGTGCTGGCAATTTTAAAATCAAAATACATGATGGAACAGGCGATTCACCAGAAGCCACGATAACTGTCAATGTTAATCCTCCAGGAGTTCCTAATTATATTTTTGCATCACAAAGTACAAATGTCGAGATCCAGTTCGACCGCACTATGAACAATCCTGCTGGCAAGGAGACTCAGTTTACCGTTACAATAAATGGATCTCCTGCCACAATAACTTCGGCCAGCCTCAAACCTGGTGACCCGTATACAATAATTCTCACACTTGCCACTCCTCTTACCGGATCAGAAACATTGCTTGTTGCATACACCAAGGGGGATGTTTCAGCAACATCAGGAGGCTTGCTGGAATCTTTTACTGCTCAGCTGGTAACGTTAAAGGCCCAGACTATAACCTTTACTACCAACCTCGATAGAAAATATGGTGATCTGCCTTTTGGATTAATAGCGTCGTCCTCAAGTGGATTGACATCATTTACGTTTTCAAGTTCAAATCTTTCAATTGCTACCATTATTGGAAGTATTCTTACCATTAAAACTATTGGAACATGTGAAATAACTCTTCTTCAAACTGGAAATGAGATTTACGCTCCTGCCCGATATGTCAGATATTTAACTGTAAGCAAAGGCGATCAGACAATTTCATTTGGTACTCTTCCAGTGAAGGCTGTCGGAGACGGTGATTTTACCCTGACTGCCACCGCAAGTTCTGGGATGAGTGTCAGTTTTTCAAGCGGAAATACGGCCGTTGCGACTGTTACAGGAAACACGGTTCATATTGTTGGCCCGGGAACAACTGTGATAACTGCCTCACAAGGCGGTTCAACGTTATGGAATCCGGCTCCTGATGTACCACAAACTCTTATCGTCAATAATCCTACAGGTGTGGAAAATCCTATTAGTTCACAAAACAGTTTTAATATTTATACCACAGACAGCTATATCAATATTCAAACGCTTGCTGATGATTGGGATGGGAAAACCGGTTCTGTCAAAGTTATTGATATTACAGGGAAAGCCGTCCGCATCATGCAGAATGCTGAATTCAGTAAGAATTCCTTAATCCAGGTCCCTACCCGGTACTTAAAAGGACTCTGTTTTGTTGAGATCACATCGAAGACGATGAGGTTTGTGGGGAAAGTGGTGGTAAGATAAAGCTAGTGTCAGGAATCAGACGATAGCTCAAAGCAGCAGGTAATAGGCTACAGGCAATGAGGATTCAGGTCGTCAGGGCAGGTGTAATGTATCCGGATGCCGATAATCTAAAGATGAAGGGCCTGAGCCACGATTTATATGCCTGATAAATAATTAGTACCTAACAACACTCATGATTAAGAAAGTATTGATTTATGTGTGAAAAAACTGCAACTTTGTTAGTCATATTTCGTAAAAGAGTTCAATATCAGTAAAATGAAGCCTCTTTTAGATTTACAACTTTAAAAATTAATCCCTATGAAAACAAGTATCAGATTTGTAAAGAATATTATGCATACATGGTTTAAAACCTCCTTGATATTTTTGACCTGCATATTGTTTCTCATTTTCAATTCATGCCAAAAGAATGAGGTATATCTCAGTAACGGGGAATATCCTTACCTGTCCGGTTCAACCCTGGCCCCCGAATTGTGCAGAACTCCGGCAGAGGGAAACATTTCAAAAGTGTACTATGGACATAAGTTATTCATAAGAGGTCACGGAGCCCCTCAACTGGAAACAAAAAATATTAATAACCCGGATTTCAGTTGTTATGATGGCAATTTTGTAAACTTAAAATTAAGAATGGAGATGATAAGAAGAACCAGAGTATCAAGTGCAGAGATCAGAATTGATGGGATACTAATTGCAGGTCCTTCGGACTTTTCAAAAAATGTATCTTTTATAACCAAACCATTATCCGGTTTAACCCCTGAATCAATATTAGAAGTAAAATTAAATAGTGCTCCGGGGAGTTTTATAGATTTATGGATTGAAGGTACTATTACTGTATCACTCCTCATTTGAGCAAATAGGACCGCTTTGCCAGAATAGCACAGCACCGGAATTACCGTTAAGTTCGACCAATACTCCGGCCATAACCGGTACATGGAATCCTGCAATCATCAGTACAGCAACAGTTGGAAAAACAAGTTATACCTTTACTCCTGATAAAGGTCAGTGTGCCAATCCCGTAAAAATGGATATCGAAGTAATCACTTCTATAACCCCATGTTTACACAAGTAGGTGCGCTATTACAGAACTCTATTGCTCCAAGTACTGCCAGCCACTTCAACATAATGGCATTACCGGTACATGGAGTCCCCGAAACTATAAATACTGCTACTGTAGGTACTTTTACATTTACCTTCACCCCGGTTGCTGGTCAGTGTGCAACTACTGCAACAATGATTATTGAGGTAACAAATAAAGGAACAGTCTCTGATGTGGAAGGTAATGCTATATAAAACAGTAAAGATAGGAGATCAATGGTGGATGGCTGAAAACCTAAAAACTACCAAGTATCAGTAATGGTGATTTAATAGGAACAACTTCTCCTGCAACATTGGATATATCGGTGAAAGCACACCAAAATACCAATGGGCTTATGATGGAAATGAAAGCAATGTTGCTACATTATGGCAGATTATATACATGGTATGCAGTGACTGATAGTCGTGGTGTATGCCCCACAGGATGGCATGTTACCTACTGATGCAGAATGGACATCTTTAACCGATTACCTTACAAACAATGGTTATGGTTATGAGGGTAGCGGAGATGATATAGCCAAATCTATAGCAGCCAAATCAGGTTGGACTACATCTCCAACAGCAGGTAATATTGGTAATGATCAGTCGAACAACAATAGTAGTGGTTTTACAGCCCTACCAAGTGGTGCCCGTTATGGCAATTCATTCCTCCTTCTTGGTACCTATGCTGGTTGGTGGAGCTCTACAGAGATCAATACTAGCAATGCCTGGTTCAGGGGAATATATTCCAATAATAACTCCTGTAGCAGGCTAACACCAATAAAAGGATGCCGGCTCTATTCGTTGTGTCAAGGATAATTAGCAAATAATCAGGGCGAGAATACTTATTAATATTAATAAAAAGAGTCTTCGGGAGAAGGCTTCTTTTTATTATCGTCTGGTGCGAAAATATGGATGTGGCGTACTCGGCGTGCGGCAACCGGCGACCGGCGTAAGGTTCGATGGTGCGATGGTGCGACGGTACAACGGTACAACGGTACGACGGTACAACGGTACAACGGTACAACGGTACAATGGTACAAGGGTACAATGGAGCATTTGTGGGGTAAAGTTATAATGGTTTGAAGAACTTATTTATCCAGTACAAATATTCTTTCGGTTAATTCCCATTTCTCAGGGGTGTCTGCTTTATCACCGCTTGCTGAAATTGAGAGACATATTCTTCCCACTCCTTTTGCCTGGGTAATCCGGCGAGTTTCTTCATTGCTTTGTCATGGTCAAAATCAGGAACTGTATCCATAATCATAAAGACATATGTTCCCGTGGATATAGATTTCCATATCGATTATCCCAACATCACGGATTCCTTTTGTGATTTCGGGCCAGATGTTTCCGGGTTTGTGGACTTCTTTATATTTCTCAATCAGAGATTGATTGTCCTGGAGTTTGAGGACTTTGCAGTAGCGTTTGAAGTTCGGGATTTTGGTTGATTTTGGATAGCCGTTCATGTTTAAATGATTTTATTATTCTAATTCAAAGTTTATTTTATTTTTTCTACTTTCAAAAGGCTTCTTATAAAGTTAATTATCATGATTTCTTTGTATTTTTTGCTCGTCCAAAGAAGCATTGTTCATTTGCCTTCGGCGAGCTCGTCAGGCTAACGCCTTCCTATGTTCTTTTGCTTGTCAAAGATCTCTTTGTTCATTTCTTTTGTTCGTCCAAAAGAAATGAACCAAAGAAAAGGGCAGCCTCAAATCTTTTTTGGGAGTAATATTTTCTCGGCTGCCCACCAATACAACTCGCTCTCCGCCTTCCGGCGATTGTCCTTACGCTCATAATTCAATATTATTTTTACTTTAACTTCATTGCGCTTTAGAGACTTCAGAGTATACGCATATGTTATCAATAATATTTAGTAACATAACGACGCCGTAAGGCAAGCATTCACCGGATCTTAAATTGGATTTCAGCGAACTTCAGATAATTTTGGTTGGGCCAAGCGTAAAAACTCTGCGCAGTGGGCAATCATAGTAAGGACTGAATTGACAGTGAAAGCGACTGTTTTGAGGTTTGCTGCGTAGGCCTGCTGTAAGCAATACTGTCTGAGCGATCCCGCCTTAAAGCGGGAGAGCGAGTTGTATTGCGTGGGCAAGCCTCAAAACAGCGCCCCAAAATTATCTGCAGCCTTATTTTGGTTACTTTCTTTTAGCAAGACAAAAAAGTAACTGGGGTTTGGGGCAACGCCCCATATAGAATAATAAACCCACCCCTACCCCCCGCTATCGCGGGGCAGGCTCTCCCAGGAGGGGAACTAAAAATAATTTCTAAATTTGTTAATTACGAAAAATAATACCTATAGCTATGCGCAGCATAAAAAAGAAAAAAGTCTTTGTTTCCGGTTGTTTCGATATGCTTCATTCCGGACATGTTGCATTCCTGCAGGAAGCATCACAATACGGGGATCTGTATGTCGGACTGGGTTCTGATAAAACCATAAGGGAGCTGAAGGGCAGGGAGACAATCAATTCTGAAGAGGAACGGGTTTTTATGATTGAAGCCCTGGACTGTGTTCAAAAGGTTATCGTAAACAGGGGAAGCGGACTGATGGATTTTTCAGATGAAATGAAGGTCTTAAAACCTGATATTTTCATTGTAAATGAAGACGGCCATACTCCCTGCAAAAGAAAATCTTTGCAAAGAACTTGGGTGTCAAATATAAAATTCTGAAAAGAATTCCTTATGCAAATCTTCCTGCAAGGACAACTACAGATCTGCGTTCCATCAGACCCGTTCCCTACCGGATCGATCTTGCCGGTACCTGGATCGATCAGCCTTATGTTTCAAAATATTGTCCAGGTGCAGCAATAACCGTTTCCATCGAACCGACCATAGAATTCAATGAACGTTCCGGGATGGCTACTTCCACAAGAAAAAAAGCTATCGAGCTCTGGAATAACCAGCTTCCTCTTGAAAAGCCCGAAAAGCTTGCCAAAACACTATTCAGATATGATAATGATCCCGGAACTACGGAGGTAAGCGGATCGCAGGATTCAATAGGCATTACAATGCCTGGAATCAACAAATTCTACTATGATAAGGGTAAATACTGGCCTTCGAAGTTTGAAACAATCTCAGATCCTGAAATTCATTAAATGGCTTGAGGATAGACTCTATATGAAAACTCTCTGGCCAAGACCGGCTGATTTCAATGTACTTTCCGAGACTAAAATAAACAGAAAGAACGTTATGGCCCTGACTGAAGCCGCCGATTTTACCTGGGAGGGACTGAAGGCAAAAAGCATGAATCTGTTTTCTATAGGTTTTCTCAATTCTTTCAATGCACAGGTAAAAATGTTCCCTAAAATGCTGACACCGGAAATAGCAAAAGAAATTGATAAATATAAAAATCAGGCGCTTGCCTGGAAACTCTCCGGGGCCGGAGGTGGGGGTTATCTGATCCTGATAAGCGAGAAAAATATTCCCGATTCGATAAGGATTAAGATAAGGATTAAAGAACTGGGGCTGTGAAGTGGTGACCGGCGACCGGTAACCGGCGACCGGTTTTGTTTCATAAGATTCTCTTATTTTAACAGTTGTGCTAAATATTATTAATCTTAAATCGCTGCATTATGGGTAAATTTCAAAAGCTTCGGGTATGGCAGGTCGCTAAAGAGATTGCTGTAAAAGTCTATCGATTAACTTTTACAAAAGATTTCTCAAGAGACTTCGGACTTAAAGACCAGATTCAAAGGTCTGCTGTTAGTATTGCCAGTAATATAGCAGAAGGTGATGAATTAGGGACTGATAAGCAATCCATCCGTCATTTCTACATTGCGAAAGGTTCTACTGCCGAGCTTATTACTCAATTAATAGTTGCCAATGAAATTGGGTATATTCCAGACGAAATAAAAGAGGAACTAACTGATGAATGTGATAAAATTTCTGCAATGCTGGCTAAATTAATCAAAGTCAGAAGTGCGTGAAATGCCCACCGGTAGCCGGTAACCGGTAACCGGTAACCTCTTTCATAAATAATTATATCTTTGTCGCAAATAACAAAACATGACCAGTTTAACAAAATGGTTTATTGTTTTATTTTTATTGGGTACCCTTAATATCCATATATTCCCGATTTATGCCCAGGAAATCCCCCAACCCGTAAACAATACCGGGATATATGAGTTTTTAGATGAACTTGCAAATAACCAGATAATTTCAATTAATTCCGTTGTTAAACCCTATTCCAGATTATTCATTGCAAACAGGCTGAAAGAAGCTTCTGAAAAAAGTGATCAACTATCTGCCCGTCAGATGAAAGAGCTTGATTTTTATCTTTTGGATTTCGGGAAAGAGTTGAAGAATGGTACAACGGTACGACGGTACAACGGTACAAACCACCTACGACAAGGCTACGGTGGTCAAAGGGCACAATGGCTCAAGGGCAAGAAAGGAGAAAAGCGCTGGGATTTGTTTTATTATCAGGATTCGCTCTTTTCATTGACTGTCAATCCTATCCTCGGGGGAGAGATTTTTACAAATTCGTCAGGTAAAGCAACTTACTGGCGAAATGGCGCTGAAGCCAGGGGATATGTCGGGAAATGGGGTTTTTATGCTTCGCTCCGCGATAACCATGAAAAACCTTTGCTTGGAAATCCGGCATACCTGGTTCAGAGGATCAATGGCCATATGAAAAGCGCAACTGACTGGAGTGAGATGCAGGGGGGTATTACTTTCTCATGGAAATGGGGAAATGCAGGATTTGTCAAAGACGGATTCCAGTGGGGAAATAATTATAATGGTGCAAATATTTTCGGTGGCAATAATCCGTCATTCATCCAGCTGAGACTGCATTTAAAGCCAGTTAAATGGTTTGAATTTAATTACTTACATGGCTGGCTCAATTCCATGGTTGTCGACAGCTCAAGATCATACTGGGTAACCAACAGCTATGGACTTGATTACCGTGAGGTTTATCACAAAAAGTACATGACTGCCAACCTTTTCACATTTACACCTTTCAGATTCCTGAATATTTCTGCAGGAAACAGCATCATCTATGATAATCTTAGAGTTAATCCGGCTTACCTTTTTCCTCTGTTCTTCTATAAATCAGTCGACCACTCGGTCTCATCCGGCATTGATAACATGAATTCGCAAATGTTTTTCGATATCAGTTCACGACAAATCCGAAATCTGCATCTTTATGCAACCCTCTTTGTCGATGAGCTTTCAATAAGCAGGATCTTTAAAAAGGATCTGTGGAATTTCGTTAGCTGGAAAACCGGGTTCAGGTTAAATGATCTTCCAATACAAAATTTATCCTTTACAACCGAATTTACATATACATACCCTCTTGCTTTTCAACATTATGTTCCAACACTTACATTTGAATCGAACGGCTATAACCTTGGCCATTATCTGAAAGATAATTCCAGGGAGTGGTATTTTTCGATAGGCTACAAGCCTGTCAGGACACTTAATATAAGCCTCTCATTCCTTGATGCGGTCCGCGGACCGGATTATACTGAACTTGGCGTTCCCCGGCTGGGTAATCCACCATTGAAAACAATAAACTGGCACAATACTTCTGTCGGGCTTCAAGGATCATATCAGATTATTAATGATTTGTATGCATGGACTTCGTTTGTTTACAGCGATATAAGCGGAGATATGAGGTGGAGTCCGGGGTATTTCTTACGGGAGGAAAAGTACTTTCAATTTTGGGGTGACATTCGGATTTTAACCCCCCAGCCCCCCTAAAGGGGGGTTGAAACCCACCTCAAACTTCGATCTAACAACTAATTGGTTTATCGCCCCCCTTTAGGGGGGATGGGGGGTTCTGCCCTACTTCTGCAAACATAAATATGATATTTAATTAACAACTGAATATTTTATCCTGATATTTCTTTAATTTACATCCATGTAATTCTACCGGATTAAATAAATCATGGAGAAACGCAGATTCAGGACAATAACATTGCTTGCGGATATTGTGATCCTTGCAATATCATTCTTTTTAATGGTGTTGACCAAGCCTGCCAGCCTGAAATCTTATATCCCTTCTCACAGTATATTTTTTGTGAGCCTGGCATTGATCTGGCTGATAGTTTCGCTTATCAACGGTAAAATGCACCGTGGGAAGATCATTAACTTTTCATCACTCTTCAACAGGGTCCTGGGGAGCAACCTGATAGCACTCTCAATAACTGCTCTTTTGATGTATGCATTCCGTGACCTTTATTTTTCCAGAACAATTGTTCTGGGGACAGCAATTGTCGCTACATTTCTTGAATTGCTGGCCGGATCCATATATATCGCTTATAAGAAAGCCAGCCTGCAGGATTACGAAGATTATGAAAAATATAAAACCTACAGGAAACCGAGCGAGTATGACCTGGTTGGAGAACTGAACGGAAACGGGGTTCGCGAAGAAATGGTAACGGAGGTAAATCCGGGGATCATTTCGGCAATTGAAAAAGAGGCAGGTCAGGATATAGCACAGGCCATTATAAAGATGACAGGTCCAAAGCTCTCTGAACAGACTGCCGTTCTCTCCACTACTACTGTCTTTAATATCTCAAGCCTGCCGGAGGAAAAGTATACTTACATAATTAATCTCCATAAAATCAATGATATCAGACATCTTGATGATTTCATAGATACAGTTAATCAGAAGCTGGAATCAAAAGGGTACTTTTTCTGCTGTGTCGAAACAAAAGACCAGCGCAAAGCAAGGATCTTAAAAAAATTCCTGCCTGTCATAAATTATATTTTTTATACTTTCGATTTTGGTGTCAAGCGTATTCTTCCAAAGCTAAAGTTCACACGTCCACTCTACTTTTTTCTTACGCGTGGCAATAATGCAGTAATCTCGCGTGCAGAAGCTCTGGGAAGACTTTGCAGGGGAGGTTTCAGGATCAGGCAGGAATCATTTATCGGTAACCTGCTTTGTATTGAAGCAAAGAAAATGAGTGATCCGCTTCCAAAAAATGAGAACATTTATGGTCCGCTGATTGCCCTGCCGAGAATCGGAAAAAACGGTGAAATGATAAAGGTTTACAAGCTTCGCACTATGCATCCTTATTCAGAATATATTCAGGATTATGTATATAAAATGCATGACTTGCAGGATGGTGGCAAGTTCAAAAATGATTTCAGGATTACATCATGGGGTGCTATTTGCAGAAGAATATGGCTTGATGAAGTGCCTATGCTTATTAATTTATTAAAAGGACAGATGAAGATTGTAGGAGTAAGGCCTCTTAGCAGACAATATTTTGAATTGTACAAACAGGAAGTCAGGGACAGAAGAATTAAATATAAGTCCGGACTTATCCCGCCTTTTTATGCTGACATGCCGGATGATCTGGAAAGCATCCAGTCATCTGAAATGAAATATCTTGATTCATTCGATGTACATCCTTTTCGTACGGATTTCCGTTATTTCTGGAAATCGTGGTGGAATATTCTTTTCCGGCATGCGAGGAGCAGGTAGCGCCCGCCACCGCCTAGGCGGTGGACCCCCGAGGGGTGACCATCGCAACTTGATCAAATCACTAGCCCCCCTTTAGGGGGGATGGGGGGTCGTAGGTAGTTATACCTTTTTTAAAAACGTCAAAGGTATAGTAACGATTATATTCTGATCCAGCCGGTCTATCCTTACAACCACCCTCTTCTTTCCATCCACCTTTATTAACTCCCCTGTCAATCCAATCAGTGACCCTGTAACCACTTCAACATTATCGCCCTTCTCAAACTTTTCGGAAGTGACTTCTATTTCGGCATTACTGTTCACAAGGAGCTTCAGGTTGTCAATCTGGTTCTGCGGTATGGCAACAGGCTGTCCCTCGAATGAGATAAACTTAACAACGCCTGTGGTCCTGTAAACTTTCGGAAAATCAACAGGAATAACCTTGACAAATATATATGATGAAAGGAGAGGCCTTTCGACAAGTTTTTTCCTGTCGCTCCATTTCCGATAAGTCTTCTGAAGCGGAAGAAAAGATTCTACTCCAACCTCAATAAATCGCGAATGAACCAGCTTTTCAGCACGGGGATGGGTGTAGATGGCGTACCACTTTGGTATTTGCTGTTTTTTAGGGATCAGAGGAAGATTAGCTATGGGTGTTGCAGCCATGGGCGTTCTAGGTATTTGATTGACAAAGATAGGTAAAAAGGCACAAATGTTTTACGGCTTTATGACTTTACGGCTATAAAACCCGGTACCTTTTACGCCATTGAGCCATTGAGCCTCTGAGCCGTTGTACCATCGTACCATTGTACCATTGCACCATTGTATCATTGTACCATTGCACCACTCTCTTAGTAAATAAAATACACAATCTATTGTAATTTTGATATTGAGGAAAAATCCCTACCTTTGCCCGATAATTAAAACGGTATGCTATGGCTGAAAAGACAAGATATTCGGATGATGAGCTGGAGGAATTCAGGGATATCATCCTGGCGAAGCTGGATAAGGCCAAAAAAGATTATGAAATACTCAAATCCAGCATAACTCATGAAGAGAGTAACGACACTATGGATACCTCTCCTACTTTCAAAGTTCTGGAAGAGGGCGCAACAACTTTATCAAAAGAGGAGGCTGGTCGTCTTGCACAACGTCAGCTGAAATTCATTCAGCACCTGCAGGCTGCACTGGTAAGGATCGAAAACAAAACTTACGGCATCTGCCGTGAGACAGGGAAACTTATCTCAAAGGAAAGACTTAGGGCTGTACCACATGCAACACTCAGTATTGATGCGAAGATGAAGCAGAAATAATGGTGTAATGGTATAATGGTATAATGGTGTAATGGTATAGTGGTGTAATGGTATAATGGCATATTAAAATAGAGGCCGTCTCAGGAATGGGGCGGCTTTTTTTGATTTGAGGCAGTGCATATCTCTGGAAATTACTGCTGAGAGATAATACCCCCCGCCACCGCCAAGGCGGTGGAACCCCCCTGAAAGGGGGTTTAAACCCATCGGAAACTTCGATCAAATCACCAATGGGTTTATAGCCCCCCTTTAGGGGGGATGGGGGGTCCGTGAACAGAAAAGGGGGGTTGGGGGGTCCGTGAACAGACAGGGGGGTTGGGGGGTCAAAGTGCTCGGAAATACTCAATTGTTTTCGTGAGTCCTATCTCCAGATCAACAACCGGCTGCCATTTCAATTCCTTCTTGGCCAGACGCAATATCCGGCTTCCTCTGCTTCGGATCATCCTCGGGAAGTGGAAGATAAACGAGCTTCGATTTTGAGCCTGTCATTTTAATGATCTTCTTTGCCAGCTCGCCAACAGATACCTCAATCGGGTTGCCGAGATTGACCGGCCCGGTGAAGGTGTCGCCGGTTTCCATCAGTTTTGTGAGGCCATTGATCAGATCATCGATATACTGGAAGCTACGGGTGTGGGTGCCGTCGCCAAAGATTGTGATATCTTCACCCTTCAGCGCCTGGACAATAAAATTGGAAACCACCCTGTCCATCATTCGAATTCATCCTCGGACCATAGGTGTTAAATATCCTTGCGATCTTGATCCTTACCTTGTTCTGAACATGGTAGTTCATGAAGAGGGTTTCGGCACACCGTTTTCCTTCATCATAACATGCTCTCGGTCCCAGGGTATTTACATTCCCCCAGTAACTCTCCGGCTGCGGATGCACCTCCGGATCGCCATATATCTCGCTTGTAGAGGCAAGCAACACCTTTGACCTGGTTCGCTTTGCAAGTCCAAGAGTGTTTATGGCACCCATGACCGATGTTTTTATCGTTTTGATGCCATTGTACTGATATTGTACCGGTGAAGCAGGGCAGGCAAGGTTATAGATCTCATCGACTTCAATGAATATTGGCATTGTAACATCATGCCTTATTACTTCAAAGTTGTGATTATCGATAAGATGGATGATGTTCTGCTTCGAACCTGTGAAGTAGTTATCGAGACATATGACTTCGTTTCCCTGTGACAGGAGACGTTCGCAGAGATGGGATCCGATAAAGCCGGCACCGCCGGTGACTAGAATACGTTTCATTATATTTTTATAATTAATATCTTAATGACCATTTCATCAATATCAATTTCCTTCACTCCATTGCCAGTTAAAGAACCGGCAAGCTTAACGGATGCCGCCAGCGTCTGGGAGCCAATATACGCACCATGCCGTTTCACAGCCTCCCTGACAAATTCGATATCTTCAATCTGAACTGTGATCTTATCAGTGACATCATAACCATTCTCCTTGCGGATATTCTGGATGCGGTTCACGAATTCCCTTGCAATCCCTTCATAACGAAGATCGTCGGTAACAGTGATATCGAGTGCTACAGTCAGCCTGCCGTCGTTGGCAACCTGCCAGCCGGGAATATCCTCAGAAATGATCTCAACATCTTCAGGGGTAAGAGTTACCTGTTCACCATTTATGCTGAAAGTATGTGTACCGTTAGCCTCAAATGATGCTATTTCTTTCTGGGAGAGTCCTGCAATTGCACTGCTTATCTCTTTCATCAGCTTGCCGTATCTTGGACCAAGTGTCTTAAAGTTGGGCTTTATCTTTTTAACCAGGATGGCAGCTGTATCGTCAATATATTCAACCTCTTTTACATTGACTTCTGCAAGCACAAGGTCCTTTACTGCCTCAAACTTTGCTTTAAATGATTTATCAGGAACCGGTATCATTATTCTTGCCAATGGTTGCCGTACCTTGATGCTCACTTTTCTTCTAAGACCCAGGATCATGGAGGATATTTTCTGAGCAATATCCATTCTCTCTTCAAGATCTTTGTCGATCAGGGATTCATCATGTTCAGGAAAAATTGCCAGATGAACTGATTCTTCGTTATGTCTTCCGGTAGTCATATTCAGGTCGCGAAAGAGCTGGTCCATATAGAAAGGTGCAATAGGTGCTGCAAGCCTGCTGACTGTTTCGAGACACTGGAAAAGAGTCTGGTAAGCAGCGATCTTATCCTGGTCATAATCGCCTCCCCAGTAGCGTTTCCTGTTCAGCCTGACATACCAGTTGCTAAGGTTCTCGGTGACAAAATCCTGGATAGCACGGCCTGCACGTGTAAGATCATAATCTTCATAGCATTTCCCGACTTCCTTCACCAGAGAATTAAGCAGAGATATTATCCATCGGTCAATTTCCGGTCTCATGTTTACCAGGATATCCCTTTCAGTAAACCTGAAGTTATCAACATTGGCATACAGGGCGAAAAAAGAATATGTATTATAAAGTGTTCCGAAGAATTTTCTCTTAACCTCATCAACACCGGCAGCGTCAAACTTTAGGTTATCCCAGGGTTGTGAATTGGTGAGCATGTACCATCGCAGAGGATCGGAACCGAATTCCTCAATTGTAGTGAAAGGATCAACTGCATTGCCAAGGCGCTTCGACATCTTGTTGCCGTTCTTGTCGAGGACCAGCCCGTTGGAAATGATATTTTTAAATGCAACTGAACCGGAGATCATTGTTGCTATTGCATGAAGCGTAAAGAACCATCCTCTTGTCTGATCGACACCCTCTGCGATATAATCGGCCGGGAACATCTCAGAGAAATTCTCTTTATTCTCAAAAGGATAGTGAGCCTGTGCATATGGCATTGCTCCCGAGTCGAACCATACGTCAATAAGGTCAGGTTCGCGGAACATTTTTTTACCCTTAGGACTAATCAGAATTATCTCATCAACAAAAGGGCGGTGAAGATCAAATTTCTCATAATTCTCCTGTGAGTTATCGCCTTCAGTGAATTTTTCAAGCGGATTCTTCTTCATGAATCCTGCCTTTATTGATTTTTCAATTTCAGCCTTAAGCTCGGCCGCAGAGCCAATGCACATCTCCTCTTTGTGATCCTCAGTAACCCATATCGGCAGCGGTGTTCCCCAGAAGCGCGAGCGTGAAAGGTTCCAGTCGACAAGATTTTCAAGCCATTTGCCGAACCTGCCAGTACCAGTTGACTGAGGTTTCCAGTTAATCGTGTTATTTAGCTCAATCATCTTTTCGCGGAATGCGGTAGTGCGGATGAACCATGCATCAAGCGGATAATAGAGAACGGGCTTGTCGGTGCGCCAGCAGTGAGGATAGCTGTGAACCTGTTTCTCGATCCTGAAGGCTTTGCCTGATTGCTTGAGCATTACGGCAATATCGACATCAAGAGTAACGGCATCCGGTGCCAGGGAAGTATCGTATTCGTTCTTCACCGGGCGGCCTTCATAACCTTTATATGTATTTAGATTGACTCTCTCTTTTACAAACTTTTCGTCGAGGTCGGCTACCGGAACCATATAACCTTTCCTGTCGACCATAGGTCCTGTGGTGCCATCCCTTCTTTTAACCATCATCGGCGGAACACCATTCTCCTTCCCTATTTTATAGTCATCAGCACCAAATGTTGGAGCGATATGAACTATTCCTGTGCCATCCTCTGTAGTCACAAAATCGCCTGTCAGGACACGGAAAGCACCTTTATCGGGTTTCACCCAGTCGATAAGCTGCTCATAGTTAATCCCTTCTAGTTTGCTTCCTGAAAATTCGTCAAGGACTTTGAACGGTATCTTTTTATCGCCTTGCTTATATTCAGACAAGTGAATTCCGACATTTGATTCCGGGAACATTGCATTCAGAAGATCCTTCGCAAGAATAACAGTGATAGGTTCTCCTGAATAGGGATTAAAGCTTCTAACCCTTATATATTTAATCTCCTTCCCCACCGCCAGGGCTGTATTCGAGGGAAGAGTCCATGGGGTTGTGGTCCACGCCATCATATGGACGGCAGGAGTATCAAGATTATGATACAGAAATTCGGATTTTGTATCGCGGATCAGTTTGAAAAGAGCAATACAGGTTGTGTCTTTAACATCGCGGTAGCAGCCGGGGAGGTTAAGCTCGTGGGAACTGAGTCCCGTGCCTGCTGCAGGCGAATAGGGCTGTATTGTATAATCTTTGTAAAGAACTCCTTTATTATGAAGCTGTTTTAGCAGCCACCAGAGAGTTTCGATATATCGGTTGTCGTAAGTCACATACGGGTGATCCATGTTGACCCAGTAACCCATTTTGCGGGTGAGATCTTCCCATAGATCGGTATAGCGCATTACGTCGGTGCGGCACGCTTTGTTGAAATCGATGATAGAAATTTTTGATCCTATATCTTCCTTTGTAATGCCCAGGGCTTTTTCAACACCAAGCTCAACAGGAAGTCCATGGGTATCCCATCCCGCTTTGCGTTTGACCTCATAACCACACTGTGTCTTATAGCGGCAGATTGCATCCTTAATGGCTCGGGCCATAACGTGGTGTATACCTGGTTTGCCGTTTGCGGAAGGAGGACCCTCGTAAAAGACAAATTCACCCTTGCCATCCACTTCGCGGATGCTCTTGTGAAAAGCGTCATTTTTGTCCCAGATCTTCAGAATATCTTTATTAACCTGTGAGAGGTCGAGGGATTTATATTCAGGAAACCGTTTCATCGTATAATCAGATGATTGTTATTATTATATGCTTGTTTAAAAATCGGTCAAAGATAATAAAAAGGTACAAGGGTACAAGGGTACAAGGGTACAAGGGTGCAAAGGTGCAACGGGGCAACGGTGCAAAGGCGCAACGGCGCAAAGGTGCAACGGTACAAAGGTGCAACGGGGCAAAGGGCAACGGCAAGTTGATCCCGGATTTTGCCAGAGCTATTGGAACTGGACGCTTTCAGTGTCACTTGATTAATATCCTTTTTCACTACCTTTACAGGAACAACTAAACAGGTAAATTATGTTTTCAGGAATAATAGAAGAAGCTGCTCCTGTAGTTAAAATCGAAAAAGAAAAAGATAACATTCACATTACCATGAAATGCTCATTTACCAAAGAACTTGAAGATCGACCAGAGTATTTCACATAACGGGGTGTGCCTTACAGTAGTAAAAAAACATAAAGATACTTATACCGTTACTGCGATAAGGGAGACGCTTGAAAAGTCGAATCTCGGCTTACTAAAGGTAGGAGATAAAGTCAACCTCGAGCGCAGCACAAAGCTCGATGGACGTCTCGATGGACATATGGTGCAGGGACATGTTGATCAGACTGCTGATATGCACTAGATGTGAAGGAGGCAGGAGGAAGCTGGTATTATACCTTTAAATATGATCCGTTGCAGGATGATTATTTAACGGTCGAGAAAGGATCTGTCTCAGTGAATGGCGTCAGTCTGACAGTTGTAAACTCAAAACCGAAATCGTTCCAGGTGGCGATAATTCCGTTTACATACGAAGTGACAAACTTTCACCAGATCAAAAAAGGAACAGTGGTCAATATTGAGTTTGATATACTGGGGAAGTATATTGCAAGGATAGTCAAACAGCAGATGGGGAGATAGCACCCCCGCCCCGTCCTCCAGTCGGTACGACGGGGCACCCCCCTGAAGGGGGGTTGAAACCCATAGTAAACTTCGATTAAATTATGGAATGGTTTATAGCCCCCCTTTAGGGGGGTTGGGGGGTCAGTTAACAGTAAGGGGGGGTGGGGGGTCCGTGAACAGGGGTTGGGGGGTTGGAGCACCAAATCAATTTCTTCCCAAACCCCAGCCTGTTATCTGTAAACTTAATGTGTGTCAGTTTAACTACCCATAAATGTGTATCCATCAGTGTGGCAGGCGGGAAACGGAGCAGGTAGGATCTTTTTGCTTTTGATGCAAGCTCTCCTTCGGGTTCTGAAACATTTCCCTGGAACTGGATGCCGCGGATTCTGCCGATTATCATTGTCTCCAGGACAACAGATCCTGCCACATGCGGATTTTTTATAAACTCCTGCCCGTGACGTGTTGTTGTTTCTGTAGTGAAAACCAGAGCATTTTCTTCTTCAAGGTATACATAAAAGCAATTGGCGCACCATGGTTCATTATCAACCGTTGTGGCGACAGTGAGCACATGGTGCTTCCTGAAGAATTTCACAATCCGCTGGTCAATCATTTCCCATCCATCGGTAAGTATCGGCTTCAAACCCGGCAAGAGAAATGATCCTTTCAACAACTGTCATGATCAGATCATCAATAGTCTGAGGCCTGCTGTAAAACGAGGGTGTTGCCGGACAGATTATTGCCCCGGCAAGCGTAAGCGTTTCCATATTCCTGATATGGATGAGGTTATATGGAGTCTCACGCGGTACGAGGATCAGCCTTCTTCTTTCTTTCAGCATCACATCTGCAGCACGGGCGATAAGGTCGTCGGATGTACCGTTAGCGATCCGTCCCAGTACACCCATCGATGCCGGGCATATTATCATGGTGTCAAAGTCTGAGGAACCTGAAGCGAATGAAACGAAAAAGTTCTTATTGTCGTATTCCTTCGTAGGTTTTTTCGCTGTAAATTTCTTTCCGGTTTCGTGTTCCCAGATAGCTTTTGCATTATCGGAAAAGACAACTGCAATCTCTGATGGTGGGTTTTTCAATGAGATGAGTTTTTCAAGAAGCTTTTCTGCATAAACAGATCCGCTGGCACCGGTTATGGCGAGGATTATCTTTCTTTTTTTCTGATTCATTTTCGACAACTATACGGAAGTAAAGTTAGTAATTAATGTTAAGGATTGCGAGGAGCCCAGCGAAGCGGAGCGACGAAGCAATCAAATTAATGACAATAGTTTTTCTGTTAATATTCCCACTCCCCTGGACGCCTTCTCCTTAATAACTTCAACTTTACGGTTTACAGGTACAGTCACATCATTCGGATCAATAAGCCAGAGAGGCGCCTGAGCAGGTGCATATTCAATCAATCCTGCAGCCGGATATACATTCAGAGACGAGCCGACTACCACAAAAATATCGGCCGAGGAGCCAATCCTTATTGCCTCATCCATCATGGGGACTGCTTCTCCGAACCATACAATATGCGGACGGAGCTGAGTTCCCTTTTCACATTTGTCTCCCGGATTGATATCTTTATATCCGATATCATAAATCAGTGAGGGATCGGCAGTGCTCCTTGCTTTTGTCAGCTCACCATGCAGATGCAGGATCTTTGTGCTGCCTGCACGCTCATGAAGGTTATCGATATTTTGTGTAATTACATCAACATCAAAATATTTCTCAAGGGCAGCGATACCTTTATGTCCATCATTAGGCTCACAGTTAGCTAATTGAGTTCTCCGTTCATTATAAAAACGCAGTACCAGATCCCTGTCTTTAGCCCATCCCATGGGAGACGCGACTTCCATAACGTCGTACTCTTCCCACAATCCGCCTGAATCCCTGAATGTACGGATACCGCTTTCGGCACTCATTCCGGCGCCTGTCAGGATGACGAGGTGTTTCATAGGATAAGAATTAGTTGAGTAAATGTAGCGATTATAATATCTTTGGTTCATGATTGATCGGCTTACCATAGAGAAAATTCTTGATGCTGCACAGATCGTTGACGTGATCCAGGAGTTTGTTCCTCTCAAGAAACGGGGTGTTAACTACCTGGGATTGTGTCCATTTCATAACGAGAAGACACCGTCATTTACAGTTTCACCATCAAAAGAAATATTCAAATGTTTCGGATGCGGAAAGGTTGGCAACTCTGTCAACTTCATCATGGAACATGAGCACCTCACCTATCCGGAGGCTTTGAAATATCTTGCAAGGAAATACCATATTGAGGTTGTAGAAAAAGAGCTTACAGCCGAAGAGGCTGAGAAACAGAACGAGCGCGAAAGCCTTCTGGTTGTGACGGGCTATGCAGCAAGACAATTTTCTGAAAACCTTTTCCAGAGCGACGAGGGGATGACTGTCGGACTTACCTATTTCAAGGAGAGAGGTTTCCGCCAGACAACTCTTAAGAAATTTGAGGTTGGCTACAGCTTTGAAAAACGTGATGCCTTCTCAAAAAAGGCGCTTGAAGATGGATATAAACAGGATTTCCTGTTAAAAACCGGCCTTTCTATTCAGCATGACGATCATATCTTCGACAGGTTCAGCGGCAGGGTGGTGTTCCCCATACACTCACTATCGGGACAGGTTCTTGGTTTCGGGGGAAGGGTCCTGAAGAGTGATGCTAAAACCGCAAAATACCTTAACTCTCCCGAGTCGGAGATCTATCATAAGAGCCGCATTGTATACGGTATATTCCAGGCGCGTAAAGCAATAACGCAGGATGACAGGTGCTATCTCGTAGAAGGATACACCGATGTGATGTCTCTTCACGAAGCAAATATTGAAAATGTCGTAGCCTCCTCAGGCACCTCGCTTACACAGGAGCAGGTTAGGCTCATCAAGCGTTTTACACCAAATATTACAATCCTTTACGACGGCGATGCGGCCGGTATAAAAGCTTCAATCAGAGGTATTGATATTGTTCTGGAAGAGGGGATGAATGTCAGGATCGTACTTCTGCCTGATGGTGAAGATCCCGATTCATATTCAAAAAAAGTAAGCAACGAAGAATTTACCAGGTACCTTAAAGAGAAGGAGACCGATTTCATCCGTTTCAAAACAGAGCTTCTGCTTGAAGAGGCAAGCAATGATCCTGTTAAAAAAGCAAACCTTATCCGTGATGTTGTCCATTCCATTGCAGTGATCCCCGAAGCGATCACAAGGACAGTTTATATAAAGGAGTGCAGCAGCTACATGGAAATCAGTGAGGCTGTCCTCTATCATGAAGTTAATAAGATGAGGCAGCAGCGTTCTTTCCAGGACAGGAACAGGTACCCTGGTCCGGAGGATCTTCCTGTTCCGCCACCGGTGATACCCAGAACGATAAAACTCGAACCAACCACCTATGTTTCTGAAAAAGAGATCATCCGGCTTTTGCTTAAATACGGAAGCATTGAACTTGAAAGGAAGATCAGGAGTGAAGATGGCAAAGAGGAGGTTACGACAGTTTCGGATTATATTGTAAATGAGATCATCTCCGACGACTTGCTGTTTGATGATGAAGTGTGCGCAAAGATCTTTGAGGAATTCAGGTTTGCAACCGGACAGGGCACATTCATCGGAGAGAAGCAGTTTGTGAAACATGAGGATCCTGCCATTTCCAGATTATCTGCAGATCTTTTGTCCTATACTCATGAGCTCAGCAGGATCTGGAAGGACAAGCAGACATTTGTTGAAACGGAGGAGATGAAGCTGAAAGATATTGTTCCCGATACAGTTCTGAAATTTAAGAGCGACAAAATAAAAGTACGCCTGAAAGAGATAATGACCCAGCTTGAGGAAGCAGTCAAAACAGGCGATCGGGAAAAAATCATGACGCTTCAGAAAAAGGATCAGAATCTGAAGGTTGCATTGAGGATGATTTCGGAGAAGTTGGGGAAAAGAATAATACTTTGAAGAACTTATAATGAGAACCGGCTGGCGGAAAATCAGTGCTGGCGGAAGTTTGCATTTCATTTTTATTCTTAAATTTGATTTATTAATTTCTACCTATGAAAAGTCGTGTCTCTTCCCTGTTGATTTTTATAATATTAGCCTGTGCCTCCTGCAAACACAAAGCACCTGAGAAAGACACATTTTCACCAATCTTTTCGACATTTAAAAGCGATTCCACCGGTGCAATTGTTCCCAGCTGCCAAAGAGGAAACATATTACGGAGTTCTTACTCCGGTTGAGATCTGTGTCATCTTTAACAGACTCGCCATTCCGTTTAACGATGCCGCCCTTAATCCATTATCAAACAGGGACCTTTATCTCAGCAGTTCAAGAACGTCCATCAACACGGGAATATATGGAGTCGATTTCGGATACCTCAAGATCTTTGGCATCAACCAGAAGATGATCAATTATATGGTCACAATACGGGACCTGTGCAATAAACTGAGCATACCCGATAATCTGCTTCTTGATCCAATTAAGAGTGTCCAGAATGATATGGCTAATACGGATACTATTACAGCGCTCATGAATAAAGCATACACCGATATTGAAACTCACCTCAGGCAGAGCGGAAGAGAAAGCACTGCAGGACTTATGGTGATGGGCGGATGGGTTGAAGCAATGTACATTGCCACACAACTCGTCTATAATCCTGCCAATCCCGATCCTGAAGTGGTGCAAAAGATTGCAGAACAGAAATATACTCTGACTTCCCTGCTCAGCTTCATGAAAAATTATTATGACGATCCTGTTGTTGTCTACTATACAAAGAAGCTGAAATACCTGAAAAAATATTTCGATTCCTTCGATATCTGGTTCAAAAAGGGCGACCTTGAAATTGATACTGTCAAACAAGTCCTGCGCTCATCCGGCACTAAAATGACCATTACTGTCGAAACCCTGAACGACATCCGCGATTATGTTGCAAAGCTGCGGACAGAGATGGTTACACCGTAGTTTCGACCCCCCAGCCCCCCTGAAGGGGGGTTGAAACCCCACCGCAACCATATTGATGTGGTTTAACTGTCCTATAGCGTGGTTAGTTGAATTATGGTTTTTAAGATTTCTTTAATAATAATTGAACGATGATTAAATACCTGTTCATTTGTAAATCTCAATATCTTAATTCCAAAATTCTCGATATCATGTGTTCTCCCATCATCATATTCAATTACTTCATCTTCTGAATGGATTTCTCCATCTATTTCGATTGCAAGTTTTAATTCATGGCAATAGAAATCAACAATAAAAATATCAATAGGATGCTGACGCCGAAATCTGACTTTAAATAATCTCTTGTTTTTCAATTCATCCCACATTATTTTCTCTGCATAAGTCATGATTTGCCTTAATTCATGAGCCTTTTCAAATGTATTACGGCTAGCCCCATAGAACATATTCCTTTCAATGACCCTTGATCTCATAATTTAAATATATTCGCAGCGAATTAATCAAAAATAGTGATTTTTTTTTAGTCTTCAAATCAATATCATTTATGTTTCATGGAATTAAAATGTAATATAGCGAGCCAAGGTCTATCTCCTTCGTGAAAAGTGCAACAGCTGGCTAAAACCCCCCTACCCCCCTGAAGGGGGGTTCGAAACCCATAGCAAATCCTAATAAAATTATGTTTGGGTTTATAGCCCCCCTTTAGGGGGGTTGGGGGGTGAAACCTGGGGGGTAAACGGATAAAGGGGTTGGGGGGTGAAACCGGAAAATGGAGGGGTTGGGGGGTGAAATTAGGAAATGACAGAAGAGAAAAGAGGCCAGGATAATCAGGTTGATTTCCTGTAATGAACAAAGTTTTTTTGTAATTTTAGATTCACTAACTCTAATTTACAAACCCGCTGTTATGAAATATGTAAAATTATCCCTGCTGTTTTTAGTAATTGTAGCTGTAACATCCTGTGGCCCAAAGGAAAAAGGCGTTATAAAAAAAGTCATTGAGAAAGTCCAGGAAAAACCTGCGACCATACTTCCTCTCGATAAAGGCTATCAGCGAATATATTGCCGGGTATACTTCCGGGATCATTCCTGCCAATTCGGTAATTGAAATACGGTTCACACCGGAGTTTGCTGCAAAAGCAAAAAAGGAGACTGCAGGTATTTTTACTTTTGACCCACCAATAAAGGGAAAAACCGAATGGTCCGACGAGACAACCCTTGTCTTCAGTCCGTCAAAGCTTCTCGATCCCGGTAAAACATACACGGGAGAGGTAAATATCTTCCGGCTCGGCGATGTACAGGAGCGGCTTAAAGGTTTTTCCTTTAAGAATCCAAACTCTCAGAAAAGATTTCAGCGTATCTACAGGAACACTTCAATGCCTTGATGGTTCAGCCAATACTTATGTTCTTAATGGTCAAATAATCGCTTCTGATTTCATTGACTCTGCTGAAGTTGAAACCTATCTGGAGGTTAACCTAGAGAGAAAAAAGATGCCAGTTGGCTGGGATCATTCCGATAATCTCATTCACAGATTCACTATTGCCAATATCACCAGAACAGACAAGCCTCAGGAATTAACTATTGCATGGGACGGAGCATCGGGAGCGAAACAAAAAGGTTCATATGTTGTCCGGATACCAGCATCAGGAGAGTTTGTCATTCTTGATGTTAAAACTCAGCCGGGAGAAAATCAAAAGGTGGAGATCATCTTTTCAGACCCTGTTGATCCGTTACAGGATCTCGACGGACTGATTTATATGGTCCCGGCTCCTGTAACAACCTCCAGCATCAATTCAAATATTGTCACTCTTATTCCATCATCGCCACTGCGGCAGGTGACAACACTCAACGTGGAATCGACCGTAAAGAATGCAAAAGGCGTGAATCTTTCTTCCGCTTATTCTACCAAACTTGATTTCCTGGCTGTCAGGCCGGGAATAAAGTTTACCGGCGATGGAGTCATCCTACCTTCTTCCCAGAATCTTATCTTCCCATTTAAGGCAGCAAATCTTAAAGCCGTCGATCTGAAGATCACTAAAATATTTGAGAACAACCTTCCCTATTACCTGCAGGAAAATGAGATCAATACCGGGTATTATGTAAAACGGTTTGGCAGATCAATATATTCCGGAAGAGTTGATCTTACACCCGGAGCTTCTCAGGGTTCGGTCTCATGGAATCTTTATACCATTGACCTGGCTGATTATATTGATGTGGAACCCGGCGTTCTCTATAAGATAGAGCTCGGTATGCGAAAATCATATACCCTCCTCTCCTGTCCTCTTACTGAAGAGGAGACCAGGTATGAGGAACGGCTCCAGGAGGCACAGGATATGAGCCGCGATTCAGAAGACGAAGGAGATGATTATTATGAAGAGAACAATGCCTCCCTTTATTATTCTTCCGGTTTCAGCTGGAGCGACCGCGATGATCCTTGTAAAGGAGCTTATTACAGCCCTGACAAGAATTTAAAACGAAACATACTTGCCTCAAATATCGGACTTATCGCTAAAATGGGAGAAGATAATATTCTTCATGTTATGACCAACGATCTTCTCTCAGCGCTTCCCGTGAGCGAAGTTTCAGTCGATGTTTATGATTTCCAGATGCAGCTCATTATTTCGGGCAATACCAACCAGGATGGATCTGTTTCTCTTTTTTGCGGAAGAAAACCTTTTCTGATCATCGCCAAAAAGGATAAAGACCGCAATTATCTCAAGCTCAGTGATGGAAATTCTCTTTCGCTTAGTTCGTTCGATGTCGCAGGCAATAAACCTGAAAATGGCATAAAGGCTTTTATTTACGGTGAAAGAGATGTATGGCGCCCTGGCGACACGATCTTCCTCTCCGTTTTCATAAAAGACATGAAGAGTGATCTTCCTCGCGACCATCCTGTTCAGTTTGAGCTTATAAATCCAATGGAACAGAGGGTTGATAATCAGATACAAAAACCCGTGAGTAGCCTGCTGGTTTTCACCACAAAAACTTCGGCAGATGCAGTTACCGGTAATTACCGCGCACAGTTTAAAATTGGAGGTGCAACATTCACCAAACGGATAAGGATAGAAACTATAAAGCCGAACAGGCTGAAGATAAGCCTTAGTTTCCCTGGTGAGATTCTGGGCGGATCGGAACGAAGTGCAACAGGAACCCTGAATGCAAAATGGCTTAACGGTTCTGTTGCCAGGAATCTTAAAGCATCAGTTGATTATATCCTGAAACATACAAAAACAGAATTTGAGAAATACGGTCAATATATTTTTGACGATCCGGTAACAGAATTTACTTCTGAAACTGTAAATATATTCGACAAAACAATTGATGAAAACGGTAATGCAACCATAAAATTTGATCCGGGAACTGAACTGAATGCCCCGGGTATGCTTAATGCGGTTTTTACAACCAAAGTGCAGGAGCAGGGCGGTGATGAGAGCATCACCCAGACAACATGCAAATATGCGCCTTACCCGGTATTTGTAGGGATCAACCTGCCCGGACTGAAAGGGAAAAGCAGAATGCTCTTTACCGATGCCGATAATCAGGTTAAGGTGGTTACTGTCGACGAAAAAGGCAAGCCTGTCAGGTCGGAAGTTGAACTTACAGTTTACAAGCTTTCGTACAGGTGGTGGTGGGAATCGGATAACGAGAATCTCGGTTATTATATCTCCAACCGGACATATAAACCAGTTATTAAACAGACACTGGTTACTTCCGGAGGTGAGGGCACCTTCACCTTCAACATAAATAAAAAAGAGTGGGGCAGGTATCTTGTCAGAGCAACGACACCTGCAGGTCATTGCACAGGGAAAATGCTGCTTGTCGACTGGCCCTGGGAATACGGAATAAAAGGAAATGTTGAAGGGGCGACCCTTCTGGCAATCAGTACCGACAAAGAGAAATATAATCCGGGCGATGAATTAAAGCTTTCATTTCCCTCACCGGAAAATGCAAGAGCAATAGTTACACTCGAAAATGCAACCGGAGTTCTTGATGAGATCCGGGTGCCTACAGATAAAGCAAATACTGAGGTCCGCATTAAGGTAACACCTGAAATGGCACCCAATGTGTATGCGTACGTTTCGGTAATTCAGCCTCACAGCCAGACTGTCAACGACATGCCTGTAAGGATGTACGGTGTTGTGCCCGTGATGGTTGAAGATCCCGGAACCCGTCTCTCTCCACAGCTGACCGTCGCTGATGAGATACGTTCACAGAAGCCATTCGAGATTAAGGTGAGCGAGGCAAATCACAACACCATGATTTATACCCTGGCTGTTGTTGACGAAGGATTACTCGATATCACAGGATTTAAAACACCTGATCCGTGGAGCTATTTCTATGCACGCGAAGCGCTCGGAGTAAAGACATGGGATATTTATGATTATGTTCTCGGTGCTTTTGGCGGAACGCTTGAGAGAATTTTTGCAATAGGTGGCGATGAGGCAGTCGCTGACAGATCGGCCAACAAGGCAAAGAGGTTTATCCCGGTTGTAAAATTTCTCGGACCATTCAGACTTGCACCCGGAAAAACAAACACTCATATTCTTACTCTGCCGCAATATACCGGTTCTGTAAAAACTATGGTCATTGCAGGGAATGACCGTGCTTTCGGAGCTGCCGACAAATCGGTGCTGGTAAAGGATCCGCTTATGGTGCTTGTAACTGCACCAAGGGTTATCAGTCCCGGTGAAAAAGCCGCACTTCCTGTAACACTATTCATTCAAAAAGATAATATACGGGATGTTACCCTGAAAGCTGAAGGAAATAATCTTATCACATTTGAGGAGAACACCAAAAACATTTCTGCTTCAGGTGTTGGTGAAAAAGATACTGAATTTACATTTACAGCTGGTGAAAAAACAGGGACCGGTAAGATAAAGGTCACGGCTTCGGGAGGTGGAGAAACGGCTGTTTATGAAATGGAAATTGAGATAAGGAGCCCGAATCCGCCGGAAACCAGAGCTGAGATAAAGTTCCTTAAACCAGGTGAAAAATGGGAAACAACATTCAAGCCTTTCGGCATTGAAGGTTCCAACTCGGCACAACTGGAAATTTCGTCTCTCCCTTCAGTAAATCTCGAAAAACGGCTCGATTACCTGCTTAATTATCCCCATGGATGTTCTGAACAGATTACTTCTGCTGCATTTCCGCAGCTATGGCTTAAGGATCTTTCAAACAACGATGCCGATGTGGCTAAAAGATCTGCGGAAAATATAAAGGAAGCAATCAGCACAATCATTTCGCGGCAGATGGTAAACGGCGGAATAGCTTTATGGCCCGGAGCATATCAGCCGGACAATTGGGTAACCACCTATGCAGGGCATTTTATGATTGAGGCGGAACGTCTTGGGTATAATATTCCATCCGGATTCAGACAGAAATGGATCAGTTATCAGAAGAAGACATCACAGGAGTGGCGCTTCGATACACAGTACAAATATTCCGCTAACGACCAGGCATACAGGCTCTTTACACTGGCTCTTGCCGGGCAGCCTGAAAAGGGTGCAATGAACAGGCTCAGGGAGTCGGCCGCCATTCCCCAGCTGTCGCGCTGGCTTCTTGCAGCTGCATTTGCTACGACAGGAAGACCTGAGGCTGCCGGCGATCTGCTAGATGTCAGGAATACTGAAACCGAACCGGAATACTGTTACTATTACTACGGGAGCCCAATAAGGGATAAATCAATAATACTTTATACACTTACATTGCTTAAAAATCAGGAGAGGGCCCTGCCATTGCTTAAAGAGATCTGCGATAAGATCAGTTCGGACAGCTGGTATAGCACACAGTCGCTTTCATGGGGACTCTTCTCCTATATGAAATATGCTGAAATGATCCCGGGCGATAAAAATGTTCCTGTACGGATTAAAATGACCCTGAACGGAGAAAAAACAGATCAGACTATCGGGACAAAGCAGCTCTGGTCAAAGGAGCTTAAAATGACATCAGCGGATAATTCTCTTACTGTGGAAAACAGTTCTGAGGGTCCTGCTTATGTTACTTTCGTAAGAAAAGGTATTCCTCTTGTTTCCAATGTTGAAAGAGTAGAAAAAGGACTTACAATGAAGGTTGATTATGTTTACATGGACCTAAAACCCGTTGATCAGAAGAGTCTTGTGCAGGGATCCGATTTTATGATGATTGTGAAGGTTTCCAATAATAATTTCAGCAGGGTTGAGAACATTGCACTTACCACAATGGTGCCATCAGGCTGGGAAATACAGAATACCCGCCTGTTTGAAGCAAACTATGGTATCAGGGAGAGCACTTACGATTACCGCGATTTCCGGGACGACAGGGTGAACACCTATTTCCCGCTTAACCAGGGAGAGACAAAAACATTTGTACTTATCCTTAATGCAGCTTACAAAGGTGAATTCTTTCAGCCGGCTATCTGGTGTGAAGCGATGTACACTGAAAACTGTTATGCAAGATTTCCGGGAGGAAGGGTAAAAGTGACAGGAGAGTAATTGAACAGGAAACTTAAAATATCATTGATAGCTGCCGGAGTATTGATTACTCCGGTTTTGCTATCTCCTCTTCCGCGTTTCAAAGCGCCTTTTTCCACTGTTGTTGAGGCAAAGGACGGGAGCCTTATCGGAGCCCGTATTGCTGATGACGGACAGTGGCGTTTCCCCGGATTTGATAAAGTCCCGGAGAAATTTGAAAAAGCTTTGCTTACATTCGAGGACAGACATTTTTACCTGCATCCCGGTATAAATCCTGTTTCAGTAGTAAGAGCAATGATGCTGAACATTAAGGCCGGGAAAATAGTAAGTGGCGGAAGTACAATCACCATGCAGGTTGCACGCATCTCAAGGGGAAACCGGCCGCGCACCTATTCCGAAAAGATCTTTGAGATGCTCTCTGCACTTAAGCTGGAGCTTTTCCGTTCGAAAAAGACAATTCTTAAAATGTATTCTTCCAATGCGCCTTTCGGAGGAAACACTGTAGGTCTTGAAGCAGCAACATGGCGTTATGCCGGGAAGTCATCAGCCGACCTTACCTGGGCTGAGGCTGCTGCGCTGGCTGTTTTGCCCAACTCACCGGCGCTTGTCTTCCCCGGTAAAAACCAGGAGGCTCTAAGATCAAGACGCGATGATCTCCTCAGGAAACTTTATGAGAGGGAGTTTTTCGATTCGCTTACGCTGGTGCTTGCTCTCGACGAGCCGCTTCCCGGTGAACCAAAACCTTTACCTGCAAAAGCTCCTCACCTGACTGATTATTTCTTTAAGAATAATAAAGGGGAAATGACCCGGACAACGATAGATCCTGATATCCAGGAGCGTGCAACTGAGATCATAAATATGCATCAAAAGGATCTTTCGGAGAATTTCATAAATAATTCAGCATGCCTGATTGTCAGGGTTGAAACAGGTGAAGTCCTGGCTTATGTCGGGAACAGCATTTCTGAAAATCCCGCTGAGCATAACGGAGATGTTGATATTATCCGGGCTCCGCGCAGCACCGGAAGCATCATGAAGCCTTTCCTCTATGCCGGTATGCAGCAATCGGGAGATATTCTTCCGAACACATTAATAGCCGATGTGCCGACGCGGTTCCCCGGCTTTTCTCCGAAGAATTTTGACCTGAGTTACAGCGGGGCAGTTCCGGCTTCCAGGGCACTTTCGCAATCGCTGAACATCCCGGCAGTGAAGATGCTGCAGAAATATACTCCGGAAAAGTTCCTGGATCTTCTTAATAAAACAGGCTTCTCTACTTTCAGCAAGCCGGCTGATTATTATGGTCTCTCACTTATACTTGGCGGCGGGGAGACTTCACTCTGGGAACTTACAGGAGTATATGCCTCGTTATCGAGGGTTCTGAACAGGTATAATAAAGAAAAAAAATACTTCAGGGAAGATTATCATTTTCCGGTTCTGCTGCCATCATCAGCCAGACCAGCTGTAAATACTGATGATACCGATCCTCCTCTTTCCGCCTCATCAATATGGCTCACTTATGAAGCCCTTAAAAAGGTTAACAGGCCCGAGGGGGAATCCGGCTGGCAATATTTTTCATCTTCCCCGAACCTTGCATGGAAAACCGGAACAAGCTTCGGCTTTCGTGATGCCTGGGCCGTAGGGACAACTCCGGAATATGTAATTGGAGTTTGGGCCGGCAATGCCGATGGTGAAGGACGACCCGGCCTTACTGGAATAAGTGCTGCTGCTCCGATCCTGTTCGATCTTGTAAATATGATGGGTACAGAGAAATGGTTTGAAACACCCAGCGAGGATCTGACAATTATAAAAGTCTGCTCCAATAGCGGGTTCAGGGCTGGTTCTGATTGTTCAGAAACAGAAGAAGTTACTGCTAATATAAACGGACTCAGAAGCGATATGTGTCCTTATCATAGAATAATTCACCTTGATAAAAGCGGAACCATGCAGGTAAATGCAGATTGTGTTCCAGCGGCTGAAATAAGGAATGAACCCTGGTTTGTACTTCCCCCTGCCATGGAGTACTTCTACAGGCAGAAGCACCCTGAGTACAGGGTTATTCCGCCTCCTGCACCCCGATGCCAGGGTGATAAAAGTATTCCCGTAATGGAGTTTATTTATCCCACAACAGGAGTAAAAATCTTCATCCCCCGTGACGAAACAGGAGGGCTTACACGGGTGATCCCTGAAGTGGCTCATCGCAACCCTTCGAAAAAGATCTTCTGGCATCTTGATGAAAAATATATCGGGACGACAAAGTTCATTCACCAGATTGAGATCCTTGCCGATGCCGGAGAACATGTTCTTACGGTGGTAGATGAGGATGGGAATAGTATACGATGTGTTTTTACAATTATGATTGCTCCACATGAATATTACTGATAAAGAAGAATGGTTTCCAATTGTTGACGAAGAGGGCAACGAAATCTCCACTGCTCCGCGGAGCGTTTGTCATAACGGAAAAAGTATGCTGCTCCACCCTGTCGTTCATCTTCATCTTTTCAATAAAAAAGGAGAGCTGTTCCTCCAAAAACGGGCTATGACAAAAGATCTTTTCCCCGGGAAATGGGATACTGCTGTCGGAGGACATGTAAGTCCGGGTGAAAGCAGTGAAGATGCATTAAAAAGGGAAGCGGAAGAGGAGCTTGGATTAAAGAAAATAAGTTTTCAATTCATCAGAAAATATATCTGGGAATCATCACGCGAAAGAGAGTTTGTGTATTCATTCAGAGGCACTTCCGGAGAAACACCTGTAATAAATCCGGATGAGATCGAAGAGGGCAGATTCTGGAGGCTGGAAGAAATAAGGGATAATATTGGCAAAGGGATCTTTACCCCGAATTTTGAGAAAGAATTTTCCTGGAAATAATTTATATTTACTGATATTAAATTCTACCAAATTCATTTCTATGAAAGCCGATAAAACTTATCTTTCACTTGGACTTTTACTGGTTTTCACGACCTTTTCATGGATCTCCTCCTGCACGCATAAGCCCAATATTGATGGTCTCCCCAAAGTGTGTTTTACGGATGTCAGGATAATATATCACAGTTGCATAAAAACCGGTTGCCATGATGGAACAGGAGAAACAGGCCCTTTATTTAATACCTATGATAATATCAGAAGAAGCGTCGTCCCCGGAGATCCGGGTGCAAGCAGTTCGTATCAGGCAATCATTTATAAGGGTGTCGAAAACAAAATGCCACCACCTCCATATTCACCACTTACTATTGCCAACAGGACAACCATAAGGGTGTGGATTGAACAGGGAGCTCAGGATTCTGCGTCCACCTGCAATATCCCCTGAGACAGGTTTATAAAACCAGTAAATTATTTAACATGAAACAATTTCTTGCAGCTGTTACATTAATTTCAATATTTTCAGCTTTCCTTGTCTCCTGTTATTACGACAATGAGGAGGTATTATATCCGAAAAACATCCTTTCGTGCGACACCTCCCTTGTCACCTTCACTGCCACAATAGCTCCCATGATGGCAAACAACTGCCTGATGTGCCATTCAAACGCAAATGCTCCTCTGGAAAAAACGATTCCCCTTGAAAATTATGCTGCCGTTGTAGCAGCAGCTACCAGTATTGCAGGGTCAATTAAGCACACAGGAGTTTATCCATTTATGCCAAAGAATGGAGATAAAATCAGAACATGTTACATAACCCAGTTTGATATCTGGGTACGAAAGGGTATGCCTCAATAGTGATTTTACAAATTAACTTTCACCCTATGAAGTGGTTACTATTTGCTCTTTTTCTATTTCTGACCCCGGGAGGAATCCTTGCCCAGGATGACCTGATGAATATTCTTGATCAGGGTGCCTCCAGAGAAACAGATGTTACAACAGCTACTTTCAAATCGACCAGAATTCTGAATGGACATTCAATTGAAAGAATGCATCCGGGACAGCTCGATGTCAGGATATCACATCGTTTCGGACCTGTCAATGCCGGTGTGTATAATCTCTTTGGTCTTGACAATTATGCAAATACCCATTTCAGCCTTGAATACGGAATATTCAACTGGCTGATGGTTGGCGTAGGAAGAGGTTCCGTTGACAAAATCTATGATGGATTTGCAAAATTTTCTGTTCTGAGACAATCTTCAGGTGCAAAAGTAATGCCGGTATCATTGTCGGTCTTTTCGTCTGTCGCGCTTAAGACAATTAAAGTAACCGATCCTACTGTTACGAATTATTTTTCATCACGCCTGTCTTATGTCGGGCAGGTGCTTGTTGCCCGTAAAATAAGTCCTTCTTTTTCAGTTCAGATCGCTCCAACGATTGTGCACCGGAACCTGGTTGCAACTGAACTTGATCCAAATGATCTTTTTGCAGTAGGTGCCGGAGGAAGAATGAAGCTGACAAAAAGGATCAGTCTTAATGCTGAATATTATTACAGGATTAACCCGGGGAAGGATATAAGCCAGAAATTTTATAATCCGTTATCCGTTGGCTTTGACATTGAAACGGGAGGACATGTTTTCCAGCTTATATTTACCAACTCTTCCGCTCTGATTGAAAAAGGATTTATCGGCGAATCAGAAGGCAGCTGGGGAAAAGGAGATGTTCATTTCGGATTTAATATATCCAGGGTTTTTACACTTAAACATTAAAACTATTATGAAACGTATTTCATTTCTCTTTCTTCTGCTAAGCCTGGTCCTTTCTTCCAGTGCTCAAAAATACATGACGAAAAATGGTTATATCGGGTTTTATTCCCATACATCCATTGAAGATATCAAAGCCGACAATAACCAGGTAGCAGGCGTTCTTGATGCAGCAACAGGTGAAATGGTTTTCCAGGCGCTGATCAAGTCGTTCCATTTTGAAAATGCTCTTATGGAAGAGCATTTCAATGAAAACTATATGGAGTCAGATAAATTCCCGAAATCTGTTTTCAAGGGGAAGATCACAAATTTTTCCTCTGCCGATTTCACAAAACCGGGGAAACATGATGTTACTGTCGAAGGAGATCTGAATATGCATGATGTTACAAACAGGGTGACTGTAAAAGGAACCTTTGAAGTTGTTCCGGGAGGTATTAATGCAAGTTCCAAATTCAATATTAACCCTGAAGATTATAAGATTAATATTCCGGGCGTCGTTGGGAATAATATTGCGAAAAACCTGGAGGTTACTGTTATAATGAAGTATACACCGGTGGCGGGTAAATAACCATATTATGAAAACATCTATCAAAATTGCTCTTTTTGTTGTCTTTTTTATTGCCCTGGGGGGAATCCTGATGGGACTATATATGTTCAATAAACAGCATAAAGATCTCAGTAAGGCAAAACCCGATTTTACTTTGACTGCCACAGCTCTTCAGAAAGCTTTTGAAGAAAATGAAACGGCTGCAACTGCAAAATATGTAAATAAAATCATTGAAGTCAGCGGAACAATTGGATCTGTCAGGGCAGGTGAAGGAAATGTTCCAAATATTTCTTTAAAGACAGGGAGTGATCTTTCAGCAGTCCTCTGTACTCTCCCCGCCGGGACTGATCTATTGGGATTTACTGAAGGAAAACAGGTGATAATCCGCGGTGAATGTTCCGGTTTTCTGATGGATGTCCTTCTTAATAACTGTATCTTAATAAAATAATCTGATAAGATGAACAAATGTGTTAAAATTCTGACTTTTATTAATGGTGTAGAAGCAAACCTTCTCGATGAGATCCTTAAAGAAAAGGACATACCACATATAATTCGTTCCTATCACGACTCTGCATATGACGGCTTATGGCAAACCGAATCAGCATGGGGATTTCTTGAAGCACCGCCGGAATATGAAGAAGAGATACTTTCTATCTACAAAGAAATGTCACTTCCTGAAAATCAGACAGAAACAATATAAGTAAAAATACCTATATTTACGCGCCTCCTTATTTAATACCGATTCAGTTAACAGACGAAAAATATAAGGACGTGAAAACATGACACCCATCCAGGCTGATAAACAAAAACCGGGTTCTGTTATCTCAGAAATTGCTTCATCGTTGCTCCCCGTAATAAAAAGCAGGTATTTTTATATTGGCCTGTTTGTCCTGTGTGCCGGGACTGCCCTGAACTTTGCGTCGCAAACTTACCTGCACAATTATATGAGCGAAGGGAAGACACTGCCGATGTTGTCCGATCTGATTCTTGATAACCTGCCGGTACTGAATGTCGCAATCTTTTATGATCTTTTTTGCCTGGTTGTCTTCGCAGTAGTCGCAATTTATATTATTCACAAAAAAGATTATGGGCGATTGCCATATATTCTTTTATTGTGCGGTATTTTTTATATAATCAGAGGTGTGTTTATTGTACTTACACCTTTTGGTAATCCGCCGGAGTTCAATGGTTCCTATCCGTTTTTTAATGGCTTTTCCAGGTATGAGCTGGGTGTTTACCCATCAGGGCATGTTGGCAATTCATTCTTGCTGCTGCTACTTGTTAATGATAAAGTTTACAGGTATATTCTTTCATTCTGCCTGGTAGTCATTATCTTATCTTTGTTTCTTTCACACGGCCATTACAGCATCGATATTCTATCGGGGTTCTTTTTTGCTTATGCAATAAAATCATTTGGCGATAAACACCTGAGTCAGTTTGACCTGGGCACAGTAAAAATGGCAGGAGAACTAAAACCCGGAGATTGATACAAAGCTGAAAATTTTGTTCTCTTTTGTTTTAAACTATTGCGAAGAATCTTCCTTGGGGGTTCTTCCTTTTTTTTCTACTAGTTTTATCAGGAAGAAATCAATAGCACCAATTACTACCATACCGACCAGGAACAACGGATAGGCCATTTTCCAGTTTTCCGGGCCTGTCATCATCGACCATTCCGACATGCCGCCGATACTTGCAAGCAATGTCAGGGGCATAAAAATAGTTGCAATAAGTGTAAGCCTTCTGACAGATGAATTGGTCTCATTTGAAACTTTTGTCATATGGTTGTTAAGAAGGGATGTATAGAGCTCCATAAGACTGGTGACAATCTCCCTGTTGGTCTCTGTAAGCTCGAAGAACTTTGCCAGGTGATCATAAATGTCACGGAAATGGAAGATTGCTTTTTCAGGTACAAAAGAACAATCCATCCTGCAGATCTTTACAAGTATCTCACGTTCATGGAACAGCCCTTTGCGAAGGTTTACCAGGTACTTTTTCAGTCGCATGAGATCAGAAGGCTGAAAATCGGCCGGGTTCTTTAGAACATCATCTTCAGCCACTTCAATCTCATCTTCGAGTAATTCAAATGCCTCCATCTTGTCGTCAACAATATAATCAAGAACCACATGTAAAAGAAAAGCAGGTCCTGCTTTGGCGAGACCCGGATCGCCTGCGATTATTTTTTCAATATTGTTCAATGGCTTTCTTCCCTCTGAATTTATCCCGCTTACAGATATAAGGAAATTTTTCCCGAGGAAAAGATCCACTTCGTCAATATAAAGTTGCTTCTCAATGTAGCTGAAGGAGTTAAAAATAATAAACGTATTATTCGGGAAATGCTCGATCTTGGGAACCTGGCTGCTGTCAAGACAGTCTTCAATCGATAAGGGATGAACATCCAGGGTGTCGACAAGAGAATGAAGCTCCTCTATTGAGGGATTATAAAAATTAAGCCAGATGAAGCCTCCTTCATCCCCCATAGCTTTAAGTGCTTCCCCAACACTTTTAACGCCGTAAAACAAACCTGTTGGTGCAAAGTGGTAAAATTTCGATTCAGCCATGATATTTGTTATTGTAATTGAAAATTTTGTTACGGAGATTCGTGTATAAATCTGAAAGCAAATTACAACAAAAAGTTTGAAGTTTGACGAACAAAGTGAGGAAATCCCGGGAATGAGTAGCCTAAAGTTTGATGTAACTAAAGTTTTCTTCAACTTAATTCTCCTCTGATTGTTTCTGATATGAAAGTCTTATAAATTACTAATATGAATAATGCAATATACAACTTCAGGAAGCCGGAAAATGAGCCGGTACTGACATATGCTCCGGGCAGCCCGGAACGCAATATGCTTATTGACGAACTGAATGATCAGTATAAAAAGGTTATTGAAATACCCCTGATTATCGCCGGGAAAGAGGTGCGCACCGGAAAAACAGGCAAAGTTACAATGCCCTCTGAACACGGGCATGTACTTGCCTCATATCATATGGCGACTGAAAAAGAGGTTGATCTGGCAGTTAACGCAGCGCTCGGTGCAAAATGCGAGTGGATGACACTAGCATGGATGGAGAGAGCTGCTATTATGCTCAAAGCAGCCGAATTGATCTCTAAAAAATACCGTTATCTTATGAATGCTGCCACCATGCTGGGACAGGGTAAAAGCGTTCACCAGGCTGAAATTGATTCTGCCTGTGAGGTCATAGATTACCTCCGGTTCAATACCTGGTTCGCTTCATTAATATATGAAGAACAGCCTCTTTCAGATAACCTGAGTATCAATCGCCTTGAGTACCGCCCCCTTGAAGGATTCATTTTCACAGTTTCCCCATTCAACTTTACAGCAATTGCTTCAAATCTTAATACAAGCGTCGCCATTATGGGAAACACAACTGTATGGAAGCCGGCAACAACTTCGCTTCTTTCAAATTATTATTTCATGAAAATAATGAAAGAGGCCGGACTGCCTGATGGTGTAATTAATTTTGTCCCGGGATCAGGTCAATTGATCAGCAGCAGAGTATTAAAGCATAAAGAGCTTGGCGGTATCCATTTTACCGGTTCTAACCCTACTTTTAATTCCTTATGGAAACAGGTTGCGGAAAACCTGACTATCTACAGATCATATCCGAGAATTGTAGGGGAGACCGGAGGAAAGGATTTTATCTTTGCACACAACTCGGCTGATCCGCTTGAGCTTGCTGCAGCAATAGCCAGGGGTGCTTTTGAGTACCAGGGACAAAAATGCTCTGCTGCTTCACGCGCATATATACCTCAGTCGTTGTGGAAACCCGCAAAAAATCACCTTATGCAGATACTTTCAGATACCAGGACAGGAAGCGAAAGGGATTTTAAAAACGCTGTAAATGCTGTTATCGACGAACCCTCTTATGACCGGATAATGGCTTATATTGACTATGCGAGAACATCACCTTCCGCTGAGATAATTGCCGGTGGCAAAGGAAATAAATCAACAGGTTACTTTATTGAGCCTACTGTCATAGTTGTCTCAGACCCTCATTTTTCCACTATGGAAGAAGAAATTTTCGGTCCTGTTATAACGATTTATATTTACGATGATAATAAATATGCGGAGACACTTAAACTGTGTGATGAGACATCACCTTACGGGCTAACCGGTTCAATATTCAGCAATGATAAATATGCAATGATACAGGCCTGCAGGGCATTGCGGTATGCTGCAGGCAATTTCTATATAAACGACAAACCGACAGGGGCAATGGTCGGGCAGCAGCCTTTCGGTGGATCAAGAGCATCCGGAACAAACGACAAAGCAGGAAGCCATCTGAATCTTACAAGGTGGGTAAGCCCGAGAACTGTCAAAGAGACACTCATCCCTCCAATAGATTTTAAGTACCCTTTCATGCAGACGTGATTTATTCCCCCGTTCTTCACTATCGGATAGTCATGGTTTAATTTGATTTCATCAGATTAATTTATAACCTTCGTAACGTGAATAAAAAACAGGGGTAATTTTTGCGGGCATGGATTCCACTGAGCTAAACAGATCTCTTTTCATTCTTAACCCTAATGCGGGAATAGTTCCTGTAAATTATATTATTTCAAAGGAGCTGCAGCGCCGCAAGAACGATCTCTCCTATTTCAAATCACTTAGCATCGATGAGTCAGGGTCTCATATCAAGCAATCATTTGATAAGTATGATATTTTTGTTGCTGCAGGTGGTGACGGAACTGTCAGAAGCGTGGCATCAGAGCTGGTCGGCAGCAATAAGATTCTGGGAGTTTTACCTATGGGCTCCGGAAACGGCTTTGCAAAGGAATTCGGATTCAGAACCAACATCCCAATGCTGCTTAAAGAAATTAAAAAGGCAGAGCGGATTAACGTCGATGTGATTGAGATCAATAACATGCTGTGTCTTAATGTGGCAGGAATCGGCCTCGACAGCTATGTAGCCCATTCCTTCGATAAGCTGAAAACCCGCGGATTCTGGTCATATGTAAGAGTGACACTGATAAATTTTCTTCGCCTTCAGCCCGTTCATATTAACATTAATATACCGGGACAGGAACCAATTTCTGAAGATCTGTTTGTGCTTACACTGGCCAATACAAGGCAATTCGGAAATAATGCATTTATCGCTCCGGAAGCAAAACCTAATGACGGAATTATTGATATTGTCATGGTCAGGCCATTTCCGAAGATATTAGCTCCGTTCTTTGTTTACAGGCTGTTCCGTGGGACCCTGAATAAATCGAAGTATGTAAGATACATCAAAACAGATAAGCCTTTTACAATTCAGACTGACGAAATCAGGTTCCATATCGATGGAGAACCTGTAAAAATATCCGGAGAAATACACGTCCGCATTAAAAGGGATGCCCTTACTGTACTGAAGACCAAACATAATAAATTACATAGTACCAACATTTAATAACAGATGAAACTTAAATTCGTAATATTCAGATTTTTAACTACCAGTACGATAGTTTTAACAGGTTCCCCTTTGCTTCTGCATGGACAGACAATCAACCAGATAGAATCGCACAGGGTGTCACTGCCAAACGGATGGTCACTGACTGCAGTCGGTAAAATGCTGCCTCTCGGGGACCTGCCTCTGAATATTGCGGTTTCGGCTTCAGGAAAACTTGCAGCGGTGACAAATAACGGACAAAGTGATCAGTCCATCCGCCTCATTGACCTTTTGAATGAGACCGTAATTGATTCCATTGATATCGGCAAATCATGGCTTGGAATCTCTTTTTCAAGCGATGAAAAATTTTTATACGCTTCCGGCGGAAATGATAATATCATTATAAAATATGCGATCGTAAATAAGCATCTGTTTCCCGATGATACGATCAGTCTGGGAAAACCATGGCCTGAAGAAATATCCGTAGCAGGCATTACTATTGACAAAAAAGGTAAACGGCTTTATGCTGTGACTAAAGAAAATAACTCCCTTTATGTCATTGATCTCACTTCAAAGAAAATTATTCTAAAACAGCCGCTCGATGGAGAAGCATACACTTGTCTTTTATCCCCCGATAATAAAACATTGTACATTTCATGCTGGGGCTGTGACAGGGTTGTATTATTCAATACCTATGACCTTAAAATTACAGGTTCTGTAAAGGTTGGTGATAATCCTAACGACTTATGCCTCACCCGTAACGGCAAATATCTTTTTGTTGCAAATGCAAACGACAATAATGTTTCTGTCATTGACACGCGCCGTAAAAGTGTAATCGAAACACTTAATGCTTCGCTTTATCCTGATGCACCTGCCGGTTCAACAACAAACAGCGTGACCCTGAGCAAAGATGAAAAAACTTTGTTTGTAGCCAATGCTGATAACAACTGCCTTGCGCTTTTTGATGTCTCTGTTCCCGGCAGCAGCAAAAGCAAAGGATTCATACCTACAGGCTGGTATCCGACCTGTGTGCGGATAGCCAATGATAAAATTCTCGTATCCAATGGAAAAGGGCTGACTTCTATGGCAAATCCCTATGGCCCTGATCCGAACCGTAGAGGCCAGGTTGTTGTTTATCGGGAAGGTGGTACAGAGCACAAGATTAAAGTTCAGTATATTGCCGGACTCTTCCGGGGCACCCTGAATATTCTTCCGGTCCCGGATGCAGGGCAGCTGGCAATCTATACACAGGCAGTTTATAATAACTCTCCATATAAAAAGAAAGATGAGCTGATATCTGCAGTACCGGCAGGAAATCCGGTTCCGCAGAAAGTCGGTGATACTTCACCTGTCAAACATATATTTTACATAATTAAAGAGAATCGTACGTACGACCAGGTTCTTGGCGATATTCCTGAAGGCAATGGTGATCCGAAGCTTGTGCTTTTTGGTGAAAATATCACTCCTAACCAGCATGCCATTGCACGTGAATTTGTTTTACTGGATAACTTTTTTGTCAATGGTGAAGTAAGCGCAGATGGGCATAACTGGACCATGGGAGGCTATGCTACGGACTATCTGGAGAAAACATGGCCCACCAGCTATGGAGGAAGAGGTGGAAACTACGATGCTGAAGGGAACAGGGAAATTGCAAATAACAAGAACGGATTCCTGTGGGATAACTGTAAACGTAATGGCGTCAGTTACCGCTCATACGGTGAATTTGTAGATAATCACAAGGCAAATATCCCGGTTCTGGATAACCATTTTTGCAAGTATTTTACAAGCTGGGATCAGACTGTCCGCGATACAGTTCGTTTTTACCAGTGGAAACGCGATTTTGATTCATTGCTGGCAGTAAACGCATTGCCTCAGCTGAACACTATACGTTTTATCAACGATCATACAGAAGGATTACGCCTCGGGAGACCGACACCTTTTGCACATGCAGCTGATAACGACCTGGCAGTTGGTCTTTTTGTCGACTACCTCAGCCACAGCCCTGTATGGGATAAAAGCCTTGTCATCATTGTTGAAGATGACGCTCAGAACGGTCCGGATCATGTTGATGCTCATCGCAGCACGGCATATCTTGCAGGTGGTTATGTGAAAAAAGGATTCGTTGATCATACAGCTTATACAACAACATCCCTGTTACGGACTATGGAGCTTATCCTCGGGCTTCCCCCGATGACTCAGTATGATGCTGCAGCAATCCCTCTCTGGAGATGCCTTAATAATACTCCCGGTCATGAGCCTTTTATTGCAAGGCCGATCCTTATAGATCTGAATGAAAAAAACATTGCAGAGAACCGGTGGCAGCAAATGAGTGAGAAGTTTGACTTTACGGCAGAAGACAAGGTAAATGATTTCCTTTTCAATGAAGTGATCTGGAAAGCTGTGAAAGGGCTCGATTCACCTTGTCCTCCGGTAGTGAGAGCTGCGTTCTTTGTCGCCGGGACCGGGGAGCATGAAGAATAAGCAAAACAACAAAGTGATCCCTATTTTGTAAGTGAAAAAGTAACGGGGACCATATAATAAACATTAACAGCTCTGCCTCCCTGCATTCCAGGTTTGAAACCCTTAAGTAATCCGGCTACCCTCATAGCTTCTGCATCGAGAGCCGGATTAACTGCTTTCAAAACTGTCAGGTCTTCAACATTCCCGTCAGGATTTATTATGAACCGGATAATTACCTTGCCTGCAATCAGATTAGCTTTTTCCTCTTCGGGATACTTGGTGTTGTTATTTATAAAATTCAGAAGCTCGACTTCACCTCCGGGATACCGTGGCATATCCTCCACAACAACATATGCTTTTCCGTCTGTTACTTTATCGGGCGGGGTAAACTTAACTGTCACAGAATATGCATATGCCTCATCTACCGCAGGATTTTTCGGAGGATCCCATTTGGGAGATGATTCAATTACTTTAAGTACTGCATTTGCAAGAACCGGATCGGGAGTTCCGATGGTTCTTATGTTACCAAGTGATCCATCAAGCCCGACGGAAAAGTTTACATTCACCCTACCCTGAATTCCATTAGCGAAAGCTTCGGGTGGAAATTTCACCTGGCTTATTACCCATCCGTCAAATGATGTAACACCATTCCCCTGGAATGTTGGTAAATCTTCCGGTTTCAATCTTCTGAAAGGAGGATTCAATCCCATTTCCAGGGCTTTTTTCCGGGTAGTTATTTCCACAACTCCGTTTTTCCCTTTTTCACCGTATTTATCAGTTGATTCTTTTAATGAAAGAACTTTTACTATTCCCAGATCATAACCCAGTTCCTTTGAAACTTCAATATAAGATTTCTCTGAAATTACACCATCAACTATCGCAATTGGTTCTGGCCTTGGTGTCTGAACTTTGTATTCAGGATCTATTACCATTTTAACTGTCATTTCAGAAGTAAAAACAGCCTTTAGCGTTTGCTGTTTATAGCCTTTGCAGAATATTAGAAGTGAAGCGTCTTCCTGAACATCCTTTATTTCAAATCGTCCGTCCGGGCCGGTTGTTGTCCCATGTGCATTGCCCATTGTTCCGGTGCTGGTTATATTGACTCCCTCCAGCGGTTTACCATCCTCCTTCAAAACTATTCCTTTTACTGTTTTCTGGATGATTGCCGTAGTTCGTTTCTTTAGTGTCACTACAATAACTCCGTTTTCCCCTTTTTCTCCGAATACTGCTGTAGCACTTTTGTTTTTTAGAACTGCAATAGTATTTATTTCATTCGGATTGATCTCAGTAAGACCCTTTTCACTTATAACGCCGTCAATCACAACTAAAGGTTTTGCTGGAGGAGTTTGTCCTGTAAGTGTTATAGGTGCCAGAAGGTATTCCCAGTCAGCCGGGGTAATATTGCCTGCCTCTTTTATCATTTTAACGGTCATCTCAGCTGAAAAACCGGGATTAAGAGTGAGAGAGTGATATCCAATACTGGTAAAAACAAGAGATGAACCGTCAGGAACATTTCCGATAGTGAAACGGCCCGATTCATCAGTGGAGACTCCGGTAGAGGTCCCGGTAATCATTACTTTTACTCCAAACATTGGTTTGTTTTCTTCATTAAGCACGACACCCTTCACTTCTTTGTCAATAATTACCGGTGCCTGGTATATCGTCAATGTGCTGCCTGCAGTTGGTGAATAATTATATTCCGGTTCTGCAAATGCATAAAAAACAATTGCAAAAACCGGAAGGACAAACAAAACTTTTAGCTTCCTGTAAGGTGAACTGATTATTTTTTTCATCATTTCAAATCGTTTTTTGTTAAGTGAATAATTGAATGAATTGGAAAGGCTGATGACTGGTGAGCTGAAAAGCTGGTTAACAAGCACAGCTTTGTAGATTGCAGGATTGGATGTCCGCTGCAGCGCAACCGAATCGGCAAGATATTCATGGTTCAGCTTTATATAACCTGTATAAATCCATGCGAACGGATTTATCCATTGAAACAAACGGAGCAGTTCAAGCAGGAGAAGGTCGAACCAGTGCTTTTGATTTACATGAACAAGCTCATGGTTCATGATCTCCTCAACTTCAGTGTCGCTTACAGAAGGATTGATAAATACATAATTAATAAACGAAAATGAGGAGGAGAACTCTGAAGCTCTGATAAGTTTTGCTTTTCCGTGGTTATTAATTGTCGTTCTGTTTATTGTTTTAAATAATGATCCTATCTGTATAATTAATCTGAAAAAAAGAAACAGTACCCCTGACAGATAGAGAGAAAGCAGGATAAGCCTGTAATCGACAGATGATTCTGTACCGGACGGTAGAGTCCCGGGGATTACGGAGTTCCCTGTTTGCAATATATCAGCAGGAGAAATTTCCGGGGCGGGAACCGTTATCTGGTAATGAATTGTAAACAATGGAAAAAGAAAGGAGATCAGGATACCAGAAACCAGGTAGATTCTTTTCAGCATGAAAAACCGCTCATTTCGCAGGAAGAGAAAATAGACCAGTGTAAAACCTGAGAGCCAGATTACCGACCTCAGCAGATATATGGCAAATGTTTCCATTATTTACTTTTCTTATTTCTTTTCAGCTCATTTTTCGTATCCTCAAGCAGTTCTTCAAGCTCTGCGAGTGTGAGATCCGATTCCTTTGCAAAGAATGATGCCATTGCAGGGAATGAATTATTGAAGTAACATTCCATAAGTCCGAAAAGCTGACTTTTGGAGTATTCCCTTTTTGAAACAAGCGGATAATAGACGAACACATTGCCATAAGCTGTATGTCCTATATATCCCTTTTTTTCCAGTACTCTGACTACTGTCGATACTGTATTTCGTGCAGGTTTCGGATCGGGGAATTTGTTGCGGATATCCTTGACAAGACCCTCCCCTAGTTCCCAGATTATCTGCATGATCTGTTCTTCTGCTTTTGTAAGTTGCATGTGTGATTAGTTTTAATATTATTCTAGCATTAAGGCGTCATGGTGAATAAGGGTGTCATCTGTTGCTTTTTTTCAATCTTTCAGATCAAAGATATGACTATTTTTATAGTCATCCAAATATTTTTCAATAAAAATGACTATTATTTTAGTCAGTATCGGCAATGTTCTTATTTATTGATTTTTAACATTTCTCCGGGGAATAAAATGGCCCCGGCAGTTATCTATTATCTGCAACTTTAATGCATGAGGCGTTATTTTTACTTAATTTTGCGCAAATAAATAACTGCTAAGGATTATGAAAAAACTGATCTTTTCATCGATTATCATCCTGTTTTCTTTGATTATCTCTCTGCCCTCCTTTGGTCAGAAGAAACCAAATACTCTCACCTCCAAAGAGAAAAAAACTGGCTGGGTTCTTTTATTCAACGGTAAGGATTTTACCGGGTGGCGCCAGTGCAACGGTACTGAAATGCCTAAAAACTGGAAAATTGAAGATAACTCAATGAAGGTATTTACAGGTGAAGGCAAGAAACCAGGACAGGGCTCAAATGGAGATATTGTTTATGGTACCAGGAAATATAAAAACTTTGAACTCTCAGTTGACTGGAAAGCATCAGAAATGGCCAATTCTGGAATTTTTCACAATGTGCGTGAAGTCCCCGGCCAACCAATCTATTATGCAGCTCCTGAAGTTCAGGTTCTTGACAATGAAAAAGCTTCCGATAATAAGATTGCCAGTCATCTTGCCGGATCGCTTTACGATATGATTGCTGCGGACCCCAAAACTGTTCATCCTGCCGGTCAATGGAATACTATTGTTATTTCTGTTAAAGATGGGAAGGTCACACATATCCAGAATGGTGTTAAGGTTGTTGAATATGAATTATGGACTCCCAAATGGGATGAAATGGTGGCGAACAGCAAATTCAAAACTTTCCCTGGTTTTATAGAAGGAATTGCAAAAGAGGGTTATATTGGTTTGCAGGATCACGGTTATGATTTATGGTTCAGGAATATTAAAATACGGGAGTTATAATCCTATGTGGATTACAGCCCGTATTTACAGGGTTTATATGGATTACAATAATATATAATTATCTCCCGGAAAATGAAAAAGAAAATCATTATAATTTCATGCGTTGTTGTCGCACTTGTTGCGCTGGGTGTATTTAATAAGGCGTTTTCGACAAAGAAGGTTGTCAATCTTTTTGCAGAAGTCAAAGAAGGTTTATTTGAAATAACGGTGACAAATTCCGGTGAATTAATAGCGGAAAAATCTATCGATATCATGGGTCCGGAGTTTAATCAGAAAAATGACCAGAATGATGACCATGGCGGTGGTGGCAGGCAGGGTGGCGGAAGGGAAGGTGGCGGTGGCCATGGTGGAGAATTCCATGTAATGGATTTTAAAATCCAGGACATGGTGCCCGAAGGAACAATCGTTAAAGAAGGCGATTATGTAGCACAACTCGACAGGACCAGCTATGATAATACTCTTAAAGATGAAATTGAAACACTGAAGACATTGCATAGCAACATGGAAATGAAGACCCTCGACACGACTGTCGTTCTTTCCAGCCTGAGAGATGAGATAAAAAATCAGAGATATACTGTGGAAGAGGCCAGGATCAATCTTGACCAGTCAAAATATGAACCTCCGGCAACTGTACGACAGGCAGAAATGGAGGTGAACAAACAACAACGTGCCCTTGATCAGAAAATAAAAAATTATAAATTAAGATCTGTACAGACCCGTTTGGAAATTAAGAACCAGAAGCAGACTGTTTCAGATCAGGAAGCACTGGTGGAAAATCTTCAAAATTTCCTCGCAAAATTTACTATTACTGCTCCGTCGCCCGGAATGGTTATTTACAAAAAAAACAGGCTCGGAAACAAGACAAAAGTAGGATCAAACGTTAACCCTTTCGACCGTGTGATTGCTACTCTTCCTAACCTCACAACAATGATTTCAAAGGTTTATGTGAGCGAAATAGAAGTAGCCAAAGTTGTCGCCGGCCAGAAGTCAACAATTACCATTGATGCTTTCCCTCAGAAATCATACACCGGTAGCGTGATCAGCGTTGCCAATATTGGTGAACAGTTGCCGAATTCCGATGCAAAAATGTTTGAAGTGCAGATTCGGATCGACGGTTCAGATCAGATGCTCAGACCGGCAATGACAACCTGGAATAAAATAGTCATCAAAACTATCGACGATGCTGTATTCATACCTCTTGAATGTGTCCAGACCGGATCCGACAGCGTAGCGTTTGTTTACAAGAAAAATAATACCAGGCAGATCGTGGTTCTCGGTGAAATGAACGATAAAAATGTTATAGTCAGAAAAGGACTTGAACCCGGAACCGATATTTATACTGTCCCGCCAGCAGATGCTGCGAACTTCAGGCTGGTCGGACAAAACCTTATTACTGCTGTAAAAGAAGGGAAATAACTTATTTTGGCAGAACATTTCTGTCGCCAGATTGTTACAGTACTTAAAATCAAGTATTAATTAAATTTGGTGATTATGAAAAAATTATTGTTTACAATTTCGGCATTTATGGTATTTGTGTTCCCTTTACTTGCACAAGTTGACCATGATTACAATCCAAATGATCTGGTTCCGGTAGTTAACTTTAACCTTACTAAAGATCAGATTCCCCCTGCAATCATTAAAGCAGTCAACACAGACTTCTCAGTGAATAATCAGGCAACATGGGCCAAGTTCCCGTTTGCATTGCAGGAATATGGATGGGTATATGATAAGGGTGCAGCTGATCTTAATCTCAATCAATATGAAGTTACCATGAAAACCAACAATGGTAATGAATTGTTTGCGGTGTATTCTGCTGATGGAAAACTACTCGAAAGCAGAGAGTTGTCACGCAATGTGCCAGTACCATCATATATCATGACAGAGCTCGCAAAAAGTCAATATAAAGACTGGACGATTGTCGGCGACAAAGAAATAATTAAATACTTTCACGACAAAAATAATGTTGAACAACATTTCCGTGTGACAGTTGAAAAAGGTAATGTGAAAAGAAGTATCTCTTTTAACTATAAGGGAACTGGGAATAAGTAATCAATATGGTAAAACCAAAAAATGAAAACCAGTTAGCTGTTTTTTTATTGGCTAACTGGTTTTTTAGTGGGTTGTACTGGATTTCCGCCAGTTGGCGGATAAACTCACCGGCGCTCTTTTGCCTGTCATTCGCCGGTTGGAGACTAAATCTTCGAGCAATATTTTTTTATAAGACTTTTAATAAAATCTCTTCCTTTAGCTGTTTTGAGTTGTTTTTCTCTGAACAAAGCATCTTTTTTAGTAATACATTCTTCTGAATAGATTATTACCCAGGGTCTGTATCTTGAAGTATACCCATGATTTAATGGATGATTATGTGAAATCAACCTTTTTTCTAAATCCGATGTGAATCCGATATAAATTTTCCTGTATCCACAGGAATACAAAGCATATACATAATACATAGTACTTAAAAATTGCAGCGAATTTGTGGGGCGTACTGGAATCGAACCAGTGACCTCTTGCCTGTCAAGCAAGCGCTCTGAACCAACTGAGCTAACGTCCCTTCTTTATTTTTCTCTCTCACTCTGCCCTGTCATCCGCCGGCTGGCGGACTGAACCAACTGAGCTAACGTCCCCTTTATTTTTCTCTCTCACTCTGCCCTGTCATCCGCCGGCTGGCGGACTGAACCAACTGAGCTAACGTCCCTTCTTTATTTTTCTCTCTCACTCTGCCCTGTCATCCGCCGGCTGGCGGACTGAACCAACTGAGCTAACGTCCCTTCTTTATTTTTCTCTCTCAATCACTCGCCCTGTCATCCGCCGGCTGGCGGACTGAACCAACTGAGCTAACGTCCCTTCTTTATTTTTCTCTCTCACTCTGCCCTGTCATCCGCCGGCTGGCGGACTGAACCAACTGAGCTAACGTCCCTTCTTTATTTTTCTCTCTCACTCTGCCCTGTCATCCGCCGGCTGGCGGACTGAACCAACTGAGCTAACGTCCCTTCTTTATTTTTCTCTCTCACTCTGCCCTGTCATCCGCCGGCTGGCGGACTGAACCAACTGAGCTAACGACGCGCCCTTACCAACTGAGCTCGTCGCAAAAATAGTAAAATATATTTTTAATCTGTCATTCAGTGAACAGGAGACATAATTCGTCTTCTTTTAATTATTCCCCTATGACCTTTATCAGCTTGCCTGCTGCTACCTTGTCTGTAAGCTCCATATCATTCAGTAAAGCAAGCTCAGCCTTCTTTGCTTCCGGGATCTTATAATAGGTAAATGCATCTGCAAGAGTGCCGGCACGTTGAACAGCTTTAATATGAAGTATTACAGGTTTTACATTTAGTTTCGAAGCATCGGTCAGTCTTGCAAAGCTTTTCATGGATGATTCAAATGTATTTTTAAAATTACTGAAATCTGCTTCTGTAGTAACACCATGAAAAACATAAATGAGGTTATCATAATTAATAAAATAAGAAAGTACATTATTCGTCGATTGCGTGCCTGTCGACTGGTCCTGGGTAACCTGCTGGCTGATCGTAGCAATAGCCGGCAATCCGTTTACTGTGGTTTTACTGCTGCTCTGGAGTTTGAGTCCAATCGTTGCAAGGGTTGTGTCTGCGGCCGCCTGTAAAGTTTTTTGGGTAGACATGGTAAAGATCATCAATGCTTTGCCATCTTCAGGTGAAATAGTAACCTGAAGAGGAGTGTTTTCCAGTTTCCATCCTGTAGGATAAACGAACTTAAATTTGAGTTCCGGGTGATAAAATGTATTTCCTTCAACAAAACCTTGTCTCGGATCCTCTCCATATACTATTCCGTCAATAAGTTTAAAATAATTATCCTGATTAACCTTATATTCAGGAAGGGCAAGCTTTGTTTGCCATACTGTTGCCATTTCATTTACTGCAGTATACCTGTCGCCCGGATCGGGATGTGTTGAAAGAAAAGTAGGAACACCACCCTGGCTGCTGGCCATACTCATTTTATTCAGTACATTAAAAAATTCTGCCATTTGGTGAGCATCATAGCCAATTTTTGATGAGTATTCGACTCCCAGGCGATCCGCTTCCCGTTCATCAGTCCGGCTGAAGCTTAGGAATAGCAATTGCATACCCTGCATGGCAGTTTGAGCATATTCTGCGAATTTTGGTGATGCTATCATACCTCCTATTAAAATCAGCTGTCCCAGTGTTTGTTTGGTTTGCTGGCTTACAGAATGACGGGCTGTAATATGCCCTATTTCGTGAGCCATCACTCCGGCCAGTTCTGCTTCGTTATTCAGTTGAGCCATGATACCGCGGGTCAGATAAACATATCCACCGGGAATAGCAAATGCATTGACCACCGGTGAATCAACAACCTTGATATGGTAAGCAAGATTAGGCCGATGACAAATCTTAGCAATTTCTTCGCCCTTTGACTGCACAAAAGCTTGCATACCGGGATTCTGATATTCTCCAAAAGTTGCCAATACCTGTGGATTATAAGAGATGCCAAGCTGAATTTCCTGTGCTTCTGACATCAGCACAAGTTGTCTTTTGCCGGTAACCGGGTTGATTGCACAGGAAACAACAATCAAAACAATAAGCAACACTGACGAAATCTTAAAAAGAATGTTTAGCCGTTTCATTTGTGTTGTTTTTAAATGAGTAATATATTCTTTCGATCCGGCATATTGTCTTGTTTTTAAGAGAAATCAAATCCTGATATATAGGCCGGCGCATCATAAAAATAATCCTTTTCTTCATCAGTAAGGTTAATGAATTTGGTGTATACCAGTCCTGGTTTTGCATTAAGCAGCCTGTTCAATGCTCCCATTCTCACTCCTTTATGGATTTTATCATAAAGTTCGCTTCTGTCATCAAGCCAGGTTAGTCCGGTATTGAATCCTTCCGAAGCACATGCTGATTCAAACAGGTCAGCAAGAGCAGTTTCTCTTCCTTTTTTGCAGTATATAGCATCAAAGACGAGATAGTGAAATTCTCCTGGTCTGAATAATTTTCTGAAATATGGCGTTCCGGGAAGGATTTTCATCATTATCCATCCCCAGATTCCGGGGATATCATAAACTTTATAGGAAGCGGGAATGGCACAAGTGCCAGCGATTATCTCATCTCCCTCTTTCAGAATATAATACCTGTCTCCATAGAAAGCATATTCCGGAGTAAAAAAAGAGTATTCCCTGTAGAATTCAAGGAGAAGATTTTTCATACCCGGCTTTTCAGGTTCTTTAAGCTTTGAAACACGGCTGTCAGTCTTAGGCGAGAACCGGCTGAAAGCAACTGTCAGAAATGATCTTATATATTCATAGCCAATCTGGTCGACAAGATTTTTCGACCGCTCATTCGCACTTTCCAGGAATGCATACATAATATGCTTGCCCTCTTCAAAAACATCCGGAAGATCAAGAATGTGTGGTTTGCTGAATATTTCAAGAGTCTTTTGCTTAAAAGTATCGTCTGATTCGGGTTTTATTATCGCTTTTTCACGTTTCCTCCAGTTCAGGTTCGTCTGGTATGTCGACTGAAAAGCAAGGTACCTGATATATGTTGACGGGAACTTTAGTTTGCCTTGTCCTGAAATACGAAAGCAGGCACCGACTGTTCCGGTAATTTTGTTTTTTTTGTAAAGCGAGACGAACCTGATCATATTTCCATAGGCTTCAATTCTTGGAGCGATATTCTGAAGCGAAAATCTCAAACCTCCTTCAGATCCCTGAACTGCATGATTCAGGATATCCATGATCCCCTCATTTGCATGGTCTGTAAGTATTACTTCAAGCCCATGAAAATTTAAAATTGTTCTGTCCAGCATTATTTCTCTTTCCGGCTTATTTGGTTTTATTATCAAGACTTCCGAAAACTCTCTGGAGCAGTGGCGTAATTCTGGCTGAAACCTCTTTTCTTATTTTCAGCTCTTCAATCGCAACCTTTGAAAACATGCCTGCCAGTGCTTTATCGGTAAGGTATGCATCAAGGTTGGTGTTTACAGGCTTGAGGTTTGCAAGTTTTCCTGCGATTGAATTGGCCAGGGTGTTCCATTTTGAAGTCAGGGTATTCCATGAGTCTTTGGTGGATATATTCCCGATTATTTTCTTTTCTGTTGAAGCCTGAATCTTAGGTTGATAAAGAGCATATAATTCATTGTATGTTGTGTTTCTAAGGTACATTGTGGCCGCATTATCGGCACCGTTAAGAATGTTGAAAGCATCCTTGATTGTCATCTGAGTCACGCTGTTTACAAAGATGGGTGCAACATCTTTGGCCGCATCTTCTGCGGCCCTGTTTATCCTCAGGATGACATCCTGAATAAGCTGATCGCCTCCGGGAATCCTGGAAATATTATCGACAATTATCTTTGCCTCATCTGGCAGAAAAATCTTAATTGCAGCATCGCCATAATAACCATTTTCTGCTGCCAGCCTTTGGGCAGAATTTTTAGCACCTGTTGTTAAGGCTTCCTTAAGTCCGCTGACAACTTCACTTTCAGTGAGGGGAAGATTACCTGCCGATTGCAGAACAGAAAGCAGTTCTGCACAGCCAGCAAGGAAAGGTATGAGCATAAGAAAAAATATAGCTTTTGCTTTCATAATATTATGTTTAGATTATGCCCTGCAAGATACAAATTTGTTCATAAAATGCCGGGAAGAAGTGCAGAAGAGATAACCAGGTCTTCCGGAGTAGTAATTTTAATATTTTCCCTGTTCCCTTCAACAAGATTAATTTTTACTCCGGTTTTTTCAAGGACTGTTGCATCATCAGTAAATTCCGCCAGATAATCCTGCCTGTAAGCTTTTTTAATAAGCTCGGCCTGAAACACCTGGGGCGTCTGTACCTGCCTTACCAGCAGTCTGTTAACCGGACTGCTCCCCTGTTCGGTTATCAATCTTAAAGTGTCGGATGGCGGTATTACCGGGATAGCATTTCCCAGTTTCTCTGCAGTTTCAAAACATCTTTTGATTGTATCGATGCTTACGAATGGTCTCACACCATCATGAATTGCCACCATCCCGGGTACATCCACAAACTTCAGTCCGTTCCTGACAGAGAAAAAACGTGTTTTGCCGCCTTTGACAAGCGTATGCGGAATGTTAAATGAGTATTTCTTCTGCAAGCTGGCCCAGAACATGAGCTGGTTCTCAGGGAGAACAGTTATAATCTCAATCGATTCGTCAAATGCCTTAAATCTTTCGAGGGTACGCATCAATACAGGTCTCCCGGCAAGCTCAAGATACTGCTTGGGGATTTCGGCACCCATTCGTTTCCCGGTCCCCCCGGCAACTATAACTGCATAGAGTTTCATTCTTTCGTATACAAAAACCTCTTTATGCTTCTCTTTGGTGTTTTGATAAATTCCTCCGGATGTATCCTGAATTTACTTACTGCCATGAAATCCGGTATCCTTTCATTGACTGCTTTTCTGGTCCCCTCAATAATTGTCAATAATTTATCATCAGAAATATTATCCTTTTTTATCTTTTCAAAATCGGGATAAATAAGTCCTATCAGTTTGTTGTCTTCAGAAATTACCAGCGATTCTGCTATATAGTCCATATTGTTTATAATCGCTTCAATCTCATCCGGGAATATATTCTTTCCTGACGGACCCAGGATCATGGTTTTGCTTCTTCCTTTAATGAAAATATTCCCTTCTTTGTCAATAATACCAAGATCACCTGTATGCATCCAGCCTTTCTCATCAATAATTTCCTTTGTGGCCTTTTCATTTTTGTAATACCCTGCCATAACATTCTCACCCCTGAGGATTATTTCGCCCAACTGTTTTTGAGGATCGGGAGAATCGATTGTAACTTCCAGAGTATCAACAGCGCGACCTGAAGCACCTAGTTTTGTTGTATCCCAGGAGGCATAGCTGATAAGGGGTCCGCATTCTGTCATACCATAGCCAACAGAGAACCTTAATCCTATTTTTTTGAAGAATTTCTCTGCCTCAGGATTAAAAGCGGCGCCGCCAATAACTATCTCTTTGAATCTTCCGCCGAATGTTTCGGTAAGTGTTTTACAGATCTTATTGTACAGCAGTTTGTTAATACCGGGAATGGCAAGAAGCACTTTCATAAGAGGTTTACTGATAACCGGCAGTATTTGTTTTTTGTAGATCTTTTCTATGACCAGGGGCACGGAAAGAATAAGTCTTGGCCTGATCTCTTTGAATGCCTGAATCAAAATCTGGGGAGAGGGTGTTTTTGTGAGTATTGTAATATGACAGCCGAAAGTAAATGGAAAGAGAAATTCAAATGCGCATCCATAGGTGTGCGCCAGCGGTAAAAATGACACTACAGGATCGCCGGGTTTAAGCGGCATATGGGTCTGAGCGAAACGTACATTTGCTGCCAGACTGTTGTGGGTTATCATTACACCTTTTGAAAAACCTGTTGTTCCTCCGGTATAGCTTATAACTGCCAGCTTATCATTTGTAATGTCCGAAAATTTTATGTCGTCCTGCTTGAGGGCAGGATATGCTTTTGAATATTTTTCTTCAACTGTTGAAAATGCATCTTTCACAGCAGTATTCCCCGATGCGATCATCCTGAAATCATCAAGGGATATAGTACCCGTAATTTCAGGAACTTTAGAATTATCAAGTGATTCGCAAATCTTATCGTCAACATAGAGGAGACGGGCACCAGAATGATTAATAAGATTCGTAATATCCTCCGGTTTGAAATCGGGAAGAATCGGGACAATGACTGCCCCGCATGTGACTGTTGCAAGATATACAATGCACCAGTTTGCTGAGTTTCTTCCTACAAGAGCAACCCTGTCACCTTCCCTGATACCAGAATCTTTGAAAAACAGCTGGATCTTCAGCATCTTTTCTGCCAACTCCTTGTATGAAAATCCTTTTTCTTTGTAATTCGACAAAGCCTCAATATCCCAGTTTTGTCTGATACTTTGTTCTATATATCCGATAAGACGTTCACTGATCATAGTTTCCGGTTTTAGTTAGTTATATCAAAGTTACGATATGGGAATCAATTATAGCTTGTATAAAGACCCCTTTTTAAAATTTTAAGGAATTAATCTTGCCCGGGCTAAATAAGAAACATTATAAGAATTGCCAGTATTGAAAGAATATTTACGACAGTAAAGAAATAATTATACTCTTCCCGCTTTTTACTGAAATGTCCGAGTTTGCGGGCGAAAATGCCGATGTTAGGAACAAACAAAATAATCAGAAATGCAAAAAACTCTATCCCTAAAAACACCTTATCAAGTCCTCCTTTAACCAGCGCCGACAGATATACAACAATAAGCAGGACCAAAAGATAAGCAAGGTAGCTTACTTTAAGCAGAAGCGTTGAAACAAGTCTGCGCTTATGAAGCTGGTGTGGTTTCAGGTAGGCATAGGCAAGCGAAAAAATAATAACAATGAAGACTACGCCAAGAATATGATTTAATATCTGGCTGAAGTTTGCAATTTCTTCAGGTACCAGCAGTCTTATCATGATTTAATGTTTGTCCAGATCAGAGAGCTTGCTCCCAGCACAGCTGCATTCTGTGCGTTCAGCTGTGATGCAAGCAGTTTCACTTTCCCTTTGTAAATACTGAGAAGATTCTCTTCCATATATTCTTTAGCAGGCTTGAAAATCAGGTCTCCGGCCAGGGCAAGCCCTCCGAAGAGGAATATCGCTTCAGGATTTGTATGTGCCACAACATCCGCCAGCTTAAACCCGAGCATCCGGCCTGTATTTTCGAATGCTCTTTTTGCCAGTTGATCCCCGCGTTTTGCCGCTTCGTGTATTATCTCAGCATCAAGCTCATTAAAGCTATATTTACGCAATTCACTGGGCTGCATGCTATCTGCCATAATTTTAAGAAATGATCTTTTTAGCCCTGTTGCAGAGACATAAGTTTCCAGACAACCCTTTTTCCCGCATCCACATTCGCGGCCAGATAGGCCGGGACGAATGGCAGTATGCCCTAATTCGCCTGCAAAGCCGTCGTGACCATAAACAAGCTTGCCATCAATAACAAAACCGCTGCCAAGCCCTGTGCCCAGAGTAATCACCACAAAGTTCTTCATCCCTTTGGCTCCGCCAAAAATCATTTCGCCTACAGCAGCCGCGTTCGCATCATTTGTGACTACTACCGGAAGATCTGTATGTTTATGAAAGATATCAGCAAGAGGAACTATGCCTTTCCAGGGAAGACCGGCAGCATGCTCTATGGTTCCTTTGTTTATATTACCCATAGGAACGCCAATTCCAAAACCTTTAATCTCTGCTCCCTCCTTTATCTTCTTACCTGCAGCTATTATTTTTTCATAGAGAGCTGCTACAAAACCTTCTATCTCATTATACTGTGTGGTTTTTATCCTGTCCTCAGTATAAATGTTGCCTTCTCTGTCAACAAAACCAAAAACCGTATTAGTGCCGCCAATATCAATGCCTACAACAAGTTCTTTTTTTGTCATTAATTTTCAGATATACCCTTTCGTGTCTGTAAATATACCATTTGCAAATTAAATCGGGAGCCTGTTTCCGCTTCTTTCAGCATTTTAATTAACCTCTATTCCGAAAATTCATTCCAGATAAGGGCGGCAGATCCGAGAACAGCTCCGTTGCTTTCTGATATGCCGGAAGGAAGTATTTTCACAGTATCTTTAAAAAGGATATAATTATTCTTTTTAATATATTCTCTTACCGGTTTGAAAAGCATTTCGCCGGCCTGTGCTAATCCACCAAATAAGAATACAGCTTCAGGGCTTGAAAATACAAGGGAATTAATAATTCCAAAACCAAGAATTTCAGCAGTATAATTCATAGCCCTTACTGCAACAGGATCTTTTTTTGCTGCTGCTTCGGCAATTTTCTTTGATGTAAGTTTTGCAGGCGGTATATCCCGCAGAATACTGTCTTCCCTCATTTCACTCAGCATAAGCGATACTGTCTTTACCAGTCCTGTTGCTGACGCATATGTTTCAAGACATCCAAGCCTTCCGCAACCACAGGCTCTTCCTCCCGGAACAACAGTCATATGTCCCAGCTCTCCAGCAAAGCCAGTATGTCCGTAAACCATCTTCCCGTCAATGACAATTCCGCTTCCAAGACCGGTCCCCAGGGTAAGAACAATAAAATCCTTCATGTTCTTTGCACCTCCAAAAATCATCTCGCCCATTGCAGCGGCATTTGCATCATTTGTTACAATCACAGGCACCTTGATTTTACTTTTGATGAGGTCGGCAAGCGGGACAATCCCTTTCCATGCAAGATTAGGTGCATGCTCAATTGTTCCACGATGGTAATTTGCATCCGGAGCACCTATTCCTATTCCTAAAAGTTTGTACTCCTTTTTAGCTGCCAGTAATTTTTTTATTGCGCTTACCAATGTCTGGACAAAATCATTGACTTTGGGATAATCTGTTGTTTTGAAACTGCCTTCAGCCAGTACTTTTCCGGCTTTATCAACCAGGCCGAACACTGTGTTGGTTCCGCCAATATCGACACCTGCTACTACATTTTTCATATTTCTTTAGTTTTTAGTTTTGAATTCCTGTCCGTCTTTCTGCGGACATTTTTATTATTTTTTTAACGTTTTGTTCGCTTATATCCCAGTCCTGATTTTGATCCCACCCCTCTCTTACATCCATCTCCTGTTTATAATATGATACTGGTTCTGGTTGTTTTCCGCTTTTAAAATCACCGGTAGTCCACTTTCCGTCGCCATTTAAGTCATATATAACCCGCAGCCGGTATTTTCCCTGGTCAAGATATTTAAATTCTGCTTTACCGTCTTTCTGCATTTTCTTTTCTCCCAATACTTTTTCATCAGCTGAAAGAAGCTGAATTATCCGGTCGCCCTCATAATTTTTAATATTAAATGTTAATGAACCAAAAGTTTTTTCATCCCTGACTTTAAACCGGGTGCCGGTAGAGTCAGATTGTTCCCCGTAAATATTGCCAAAGGCTGCTGAATCGACAATAAAAAGATACCCTTTCCCTTTTTCAGGTTGCACATTTAGAATGATCCGGCAGGAGTTAATGCTGTCTTTTATAAAGCTGAAGGGAACTTTTATCCTGTTGGTCCCTTCAGTCACAAAAAGCCTTATTCTTGAAGTATCCGGTGCACGGAAAGGAGTTTGTGATTTAAACACAATCTGCCAGCCTGGTTTGATTGAACCCGAAGAAATGTTTGAGGTTACCCTGAACGGAGCTGGTTTGGTTCTTGCCCTTGTGGATCGGGGTATATTGAACAGCATCTGTATCGTATCGCACTTCTTAATAAGTTTACCTGTTGTATCTGTAAATGGATAAGTTAATAATGTGCTGATCTGTTGACGGGAATATAAAGCTGTGTCTGTCATCCATATCAGTATTGTGTCATTCTCCCTGGATCTTTCCACGAAATATGAATTAGTGCCAGTTCCGGGAATTGAGAAATCAAAGCCCAGAGAATCAGGAGGCAGGGAAAGAGTAAAAGTCATCTTATAAGGCATTCTTCTGGAAGAGGAAGTAAGATAATGACTTGTTTTCTGCGGCTGAAAGAGAATCAGCTTGAATTCTCCTTTAATAATAGCAGTATCAGCAGTTTTAATTTTCCCCGGCATTACTTTAATGGTATCGGGTTTGACCGGGGTGTAATTATTCTCCGGGGTGATTTCAATCGGGGAATTCATAAAACCAATCTCTTCGTTGGCAAGATTAAAGTTTTTGCTGTTATCTGCATCTTTAAGGGCATAAAGCCTGTATTTGCCTTCTTTAACATTATCGATACGGAAATATCCCTTTTTATCAACCCGTGAAATGTAATCAGGTAACTTCTTTACAACTGCTGAATCTGCAAGATCCTTATGGAGCAGAACCAGGGTTGCTTCAGGAGGATCAAGATTGAAAGCACTATATACATTCCCTGTTACAGACAGGGAATCGATAACAGCGCCCGTTGAAAAAACAAACTGGTAATTTTCAAGGATATTCCCTTCATTCAGATCTCGTATTGCATCCTGAAAATAAAAAGTATAGGTCGTACTATCTCTGAGGTTGTCTTCATACTCAATAATGACACTTTTCCCCCTTAAATAAATTCTTGGTTTTTTGTTCATCGGAGGAGAAACCATGAATTTCTCAGTTATTTTATCAAGAACAACATACTCGTTAAATGTGACGGCAATTCTTTTTTCTTTGAAATTAACTGCACCATTGGCCGGAATGCTTTTAATAACAGCGGGAGGTACTTTGTCCCTTGGACCGCCTGTAGGAGAGCTTACCTTTGCGCAGCCTGCAATCAGAATAAATACCAGAATTACAGGGAATTTGTGCTTGAATATGCTCCGGGACATTAATTCAGTGGTATTTTGTGAAATACAAACTTATCATTTTTTAATGAAATTCCTGCTTTGCTTTTAAAAGCCGCTTTACTACCCGGATCTTAAAGAACTTTCTATAAGATTATTTTTTACCTTTGGCTCCATAAAACAGGCTGAATATGCATTTATTAATAATTCCTTGGGACCCAAATCCTGAAATTTTCAGGATAGGATCATTTGCAGTCAGGTGGTATGGTTTACTGTTTGCCTCTTCATTTCTCTTCGGATACATTATTATGCACAGGATTTTCAAAAATGAAAAACTGGGTGATGATGTACTTGACAGGCTTACTATTTATATGGCTATCGGAGTAATTGTCGGGGCAAGGCTTGGACATTGTTTTTTCTATGAGCCAGGCTATTATCTTGCACATCCTCTCGAAATACTGAAGGTTTGGAAAGGAGGACTGGCAAGTCACGGAGCCGCGATCGGAATCCTGATCGCACTTGGATTATTTGTCAGGAAAGAGAAAAAAGATTATATCTGGATCCTCGATCGTATTGCAATTGTTGTTGCCCTTTCGGGATTTTTTATAAGAATGGGGAACCTGATGAATTCCGAAATATACGGCGTCGAAACAACGGTACCCTGGGGTTTTGTTTTTTTACGGAACGGTGAAACGGCCCCGAAACATCCTACCCAGATTTATGAAGGTCTTGCCTACCTGTTCATTTTCTTGCTTCTTTTCTGGCTTTATTGGAGAAAAAAAGGCGAACATATCCAGGGAACACTTATAAGCCTGGCATGTATACTTATTTTTACTGCCCGCTTTTTTATTGAATTCCTGAAAGAGCCCCAGGTTGATTTTGAAAAGACCATGAACCTCAATATGGGCCAGTTATTAAGCATTCCGTTTATTCTTCTGGGCGGAATGTTCCTTTATTTCAGTCTTAAAAATAAGAAACGGGCTGTTATAAAAAGGTGATCTATTTTTTCAGGATCCCGTTAAAAAGGACATCCAGTACCGCATTAAGCCTGTCCTCGATATTTTCCTCTTTCTTTTTCCAGAAAAGAGGAACTTCAAGTCCTTTCATAGTGGTCTGAACTGCAATAGCAGTGTATTCGCTGTTTTTGACATTGAACACTTTTTTCCTTGCACCATGATAAAGGATCAGGCGCAGAATAGCCAGCTCTTCACGATCGTACTTTGACCGGATAGACTCAATAAAGTCAAAGTGATCAAGATTTTTATCAAATATGGCATTGTAGTAATTTGACAGTTTTTCGAACGCTTTCATCCTTACAAAAACATAATTTTTCATCTTTTCTACAGGCGATTCGACTGATTTTATTGCTTTAGTAAGCTCATTTCTAAGTATATTGGCTTCATGCAAAACAACTGCTTCAAATATCTCTTCTTTGCTCTCAAAATAATAATATATAGAACTTTTACCCATTTTTAGGGCCTTGGCGATCTCATCCATCGTCGTTTTTTTAAATCCGTAATGGCTGAAAATCTGTCCTGCTGTAACAATGACTTTCTTCCTAAATTCCTCTTTGTTAATCATATACTATGTTATTGGAATTACTGAAACTATCATTTGCAAATTTAAGATATAAATAATTCTGATCAAAATATTAGAATAAACCGGTCGACAATTCGAAATATGGCGGTTAAGATTTATTCTTTTAATGTTAGCAATATCAGATTCAGATAAAACATCCTTTTGTATTGCATGATTTTGATTTTGACTAATTTTATAGAAACAAAGATTATTAATAATGCTGGTTGGCGATAAAAATTATCAGAGTATATGGCTTGATGAATCTGATCCTTCGGTTATAAGGGTAATCGATCAGCAAAAACTTCCTTTTTCTTTTGAGATAAGAGATCTCCGCACTGTTGATGATATTTTTTCTGCCATAAAGGATATGACTGTCAGGGGAGCTCCTCTTATCGGAGCTGCAGGTGCATTCGGTATTTATCTTGCCACGCTTGAGATCAATTCAGCAACAAATCCGCGGCTTCACCTTGAAAATGCGGCGAGATATCTTATTTCATGCCGCCCTACCGCAGTGAATCTTTCGTGGGCGATAAAAAATGTGATCGAAAAGCTGAATAATAATTTCCATTTACCTTCTTTATCTGATACCGCCCTGGGGGCTGCACTGGAGATCTGCGAAACAGAAAAGGCAAACTGCAAGGAAATCGGGAAACATGGATTGTCTCTGATTGAGTCAATCAGCCTGAAGAAGAAAGGGGATCCAGTAAATATACTTACACATTGCAATGCCGGATGGCTTGCATGTATCGATTATGGAACTGTTACCTCGCCGATATATTTTGCACATGATGCAGGCATCCCTGTTCATGTCTGGGTCGATGAGACCAGACCAAGGAATCAGGGTGCAAGGCTGACAACATGGGAACTGGAAAATGCAAGTGTGCCATATACACTTATTACGGATAATGCAGGGGGACATCTTATGCAACATGGAATGGTTGATCTCGTTATTGTAGGTTGCGATCGGGCGACCAGAAAAGGAGATGTTGCCAATAAGATCGGGACATATCTTAAAGCGCTGGCTGCATATGACAATAATATTCCCTTTTATTCGGCATTCCCGTCAACATCCATTGATTTCGGAATAAGTGACGGGCTCACAGAAATTCCTGTCGAGGAACGTGATGCAGATGAAGTGACAACTATTTCGGGGATCTTGGAGGGGAAAATAGTATCTGTCCGTATCTGTCCGGAGAATACTCCGGTTGCCAATATCGGATTCGATGTAACTCCGGCAAAATATATTACCGGCCTGATAACAGAGAAAGGCATCTGCAAACCTGCAGAAAAAGATATTAAAAAAATGTTTTCAGAAAAATTCAAATAAAATGGAAGGGGTAGTTAAATTTAATTGTCACTGGAGCCAGTCTGGCCCCGTTATTTCTGATGAGCAGTATGAAATAATAAATTACTGGAGGGAAATACTTTACAATATGGACCTTATCGGAGCTTATGAAAATGGAGTCGCTTTCGGCAACCTGAGCATGAGGATAAGGGGCGGCAATCAGTTTGTAATAACAGGTTCTGCAACAGGTGAGATACCCGAGCTGGAACCCGGACACTACGTAAAAGTCAACTCATTTAATATTGATGATAATGCTGTACAATGTATCGGACCCTTAAAAGCCTCATCGGAGTCACTTACTCATGCTGCAATTTACCTGGCCGATCCCGGGGCAAATGCCGTTATCCATGTTCACAGCATTGATCTCTGGAATGATCTTATATATAAAGTGCCTACAACAAACCCGTCAATGGATTACGGGACAGCAGGGCTGGCCAAGGATATATTCAGGCTTTTCAGCGAGTCGGATGTATTTGAAAAGAGAATTATAATAATGGCCGGCGACAGGGCCGGCATTCTGACTTTTGGCAATGATATGGACGAGGCCGTAAATGTATTATTGTCATATAACAAAAAGGAAAAGTGAAAACAATCTTTTTTTACGGCATTTGCATAATTAGCCATAAATATTTAATATTGCAGTCCGTTTAAAAATTGGGGCCCATACCTGCCTGCCGGCAGGCAGGGCTTCGAGATGGTGCACCTGACTTAATATCAGGAAGGCCAGCGTTCTTAAATATTTCTTGGGGCCCATAGCTCAGATGGTTAGAGCACCTGACTCATAATCAGGGGGTCGCTGGTTCGATCCCAGCTGGGCCCACGCGCAGGCAGCCTTTTCGGCTGCCTTTTCCATTTCACACTGGGATCGAGCCACCGCGGCAGTCTGGCTCCTTCGCTAAACTAGCCCACAGGGCTAGTTTTTAACGCTCGGCCCTGATCCCAGCTGGGCCCACCTTCGCCCTCCGAAGCCTTGGCGTAGGAGGGCTTCGCCTTTTTATAAGAGGCTTAGTGCCGCCAAACCTTCTTCGGGCTTCGGTGGGCGCAGCCCACTGAAGCCCTGGTTAAAAAATGTCTAAATTTCATTCTCTGAATAATTATTTTTATTTTTGATTATATATTTCATTGGGTACTCCAACAGGATACCAAATGAAAACCATGTCATCGCCGTAACTATGTGGTTTGTATATATTTTAAAGTGTGCCGATAATTCTTTTTATACAGGTTGTACATCAGATCTGGATGATCGCCTAAACCGTCATTTGAAGGGAGAGAATACCTATACAAAAGAAAGATTGCCTGTCACACTTGTTTACTATTCTGCTTTCAATAATAAATACAAAGCATATGAATTCGAGAAATACCTTAAATCAGGTTCGGGTAAGGCATTTGC
>CAWGUN010000007.1:0-14472 GCA_963825935.1 uncultured Bacteroidales bacterium
AGAATTCATGATACTCATAGAGAATGACATGGCATCTGAATTTATTTTAAAGATTTCTCTTGAAATGCCAAATTCCATTTTTATTGTATTATCTTCCTTAACCATATAACCCGGTTTGATTGCTTTTTCATTATCAAAACCCATAAACGGCCACCCCGGGTCTCCATTAATTAAATCCACTTTACTGGGTGCAAACCATCCGCCATCCCATAAATTCCCTTCACAACCGTAATCTACACCCATCTCTTTCATGGAAAACCCCGTTGCAACACTATTGTCAACATCCATGTACACCCCAAAGATGTGATCAATTAATCCGGCATTCTCTGCTATTGAATCAAATTCGACATATATATAAATGTAATTGGCATCATAATCAACTTTCCCGGTGTTGATTGTACCCTTGCCCGACAGCTGGAAATCGGTGTATAATACTCCGTTCCAATCGTCGAACGTCCCATCCTCAAGATTAACGACAGATGGTTTATCCACTCTGAGGACAGTATGGAAAATGTATGATTTCCCTTCGAAAGTTCCATTCATTGTAATAATATAATTACCTATTGCCGTATAAGTATGCTTCACGGAATCACCGGGGAAAACAGGTGAATCATCTCCAAACTCCCATGAAATAGCTGTTGCTCCTTCCGTTGCATTGGCGAAGGTGACAGTCAGACCATCAAAATATGAACGGAAATCCAATGGTGGAGTGTCTTCGAGATTGTAGCTGCCCTCTTTACTGCACGACGTAAATAAAAGCATTAAAATTGCAGTAATATATAATTGTAATTTTATAATGTATTTCATAGTATTTAATATTATAAGTTAGGGATACAAAGTTTGTTTGTACTGGTCTCGCTTGATGGAATCGGGTATACCAGCTCAGGATTATTGAAAAGGAAAAGAACCCCGGGTGCAGCAAGGCCAGGCTCATTTCCGGATGGCACACCATTATATGTGTCAAGATGAAAACCCCAATAATTGCGTACAACATCCTTACCACTTCGTAAAAGGTCAAATATCCGATGTCCCTCAAATGCAAGTTCAATTCTCCTTTCTTTCAGAACTACTTCAACAATTTCACCACTGGTAATTGATGCATCATCATACAGATAATCATCAATAACTTCACCGTCAGGAACAATCAGACGATTTTCAAGCAGCGTATTTAGATCAGCAACAGCATTTGGAACATCTCCTTTCCTGGCAAATGCTTCTGCTCTGTTGAGGTAGATTTCAGCAAGACGGAACATTACAGGAGAACTAAGGGTGGGTGAACCGTCCTGTCCGGAAAACTTGCTGATATAGAACATATTGACTCCATTCTTAACAACTCCGGCATCTGTTACAATATATTTCCATCGCTGATCAATGTCTTCCATACCAGTTCCATAGCCCATTTCTTCCATTATTGAGGAACTGGCTCCCTCCTCGGCCCAGCAATTGTTTCCGTTAAAAATCATTGAAGCTACTGAACCATTCAGCTGATCATCGATCAGGTTGAAGGGGACAAGCCATATACTTTCTGATCCTGATTTTGCAGAGGCAAAATATCCCGGAAAATTTTCAGCTGTTTCCAGCTCAAACGTTCCGGAAGTGATCAGCTTGCCAGAATATATTATGCAGCTATCCAGTTCACCTTTATAAAGATAAACGCGTGAGAGCATTGACCAGACTGAGTAGATACTTGCAAATTTATGGTTATCATTATTCCTTTCAGAGGGCATTTCCTCACTCATAACTGACTCAGCCAATTTCAGACTGCTGATAATGTATTTATAAGTATCTTCAAGGGTAGCTCTTCCCTTAGGCATATTGTCCGACTTACTTTCCCGGATAATTACACCAGATTGCAATTTATTCGCGGTACTGTAAGGCTTAGCAAAGAAGCGGACAAGGTTATGGGTTGCAAATGCCCGTAGAAAATAACTCTCTCCCTTTAACTGATTGGTGAAAGGATCATCACCCTTCAGGTCCGCCATTGAGATTGCAACGTTTGCTCCATAGACAATTTTATAAGACATTTCCCAGAAAGCATTTATGTTGGACTTTTCAGCACTTCTGTCCTTATACCTGAAACTATTGATCAGGTCGTCCTCCGTTTTGTATGCACAAACAATATCATCGCTCGCAAAATCACTCATCTGATAATATTGGCGGATATAACAATTGTTACCATTCGACTCTTTAAAAATGGCATACAAACCATTAACAAGACTCGATAATCCATCGGAGGTAGATGTAATTTGCTCACCGGTAAGGGCATCCTGAGGTATTACATTAAGATCGCACTCTGTGAGTGTTAATGCAATAAGCAGCAGGCCTAAGTATTTAAATATCTTCTTCATATAGTTATTTTTCATATTGTCAGAAACGAATATTCAGGCTTAAAACATACTGCCTGTTATTTGGGTATTTAAACTCTGCATACCCCGGGAGATTCCCAAATCCCGGTTCAATTGATACTTCAGGGTCCTGTCCCCAGAAATCAGTATAAGTATAAACGTTATCCGCGGAAAGGGAAACCGTCATGCCGCTGAGTTTTACTTTTGATATCACCTGCTTTGGAAGTTCATAGGAGAGGGTAATATTCCTCACTTTCAGAAAGCTTCCGTCGTCAATGAAACGTGTCGAAGGATCAAATGAATTTCTTGCGTTCTGCGGTAGCGGTTTTGTAGCTATATCACCTGGTTTCTGCCATAGTTTATAGTCGTCCCTCGGCATCATTACATTAAATTGTGTTTCCTGCAGATCATGGTCGACATACCTCCTGAAGTAATTGAATATCTTATTGCCCGATACAAAGGAGAAATTGCTTCTTATGGATAATGCCTTGTACCTTAACGCGGTAGAAAATCCGCCCTGAAACTTAGGCATTGGAGTACCATATTCTATATATCTGGCATCCTGGTATTCGTGAGTTGATTCTCCATTTTTTCCAACCCATAGCACTGACCCATCAGCAGGATCGATTCCATAAAATTCTTTTGCGTACCATGAATAAAGAGACGATCCATTATGGTATACCTGGGTCACACCATAAGAGTTCGAAGTCAGGATTGTATCATTTCCAAACCCCGACAGTTTATTCTTATTATAACCAACAGAGAAATCAACTGACCAGTCTAAATCGTTGGTTTTAATGACGGCAGCTGTAAGGCTTAACTCTACTCCGCTATTCATATCTTTACCAATGTTTTGCCATTGAGTTCTAAAACCGCCGGAAGGAGGCAGTGCCCGTTCAACTAACAGGTCTTTGGTCATGTTTCTGTAAAGATCAACTTCAATATCTATTCTTTTAAACAATCCTATTTCAAGTCCTGCATTTAGCTGATCCGTTTGTTCCCATGTAAGGTCAGGATTTGCCATCTGAGTCGGAACCGCTGCAGGCAAACCATCATATTGTGAAGAAAAACTGAACATTTCCATGTAGCGATATGGACCAATATCTTTCATCCCTGTTTTACCCCAGCTGGCCTTAAGTTTAAGATTTGAAACTGCAGAGATGTTTTTTACAAAATCTTCATTACTGATCAGCCATGCTGCGGATACGCTGGGAAATTTTGCAGTTCTTTTATTTGGTGCGAATTGTGAAGATTGATCTATGCGGTAAGAAGCAGACAGGAAATATCTTTCGTTATAATTATAGTTCACCTGCGAAATTAATGACTGCATTACTGACCTGGTTGGCGCACCGCTTATCAGGAACTGACCGGAGGCAACCGATGGAACTCTCAGCCCCTCTGGGACTCCCATACCCGACCCGGCGATATAATCATCGTTTCCACCCTGGGCTTCAAATCCGATCAAGCCGCTTAAAGAATGACTAGTTCCTTCAACATTAAATTTCAATAGATTGGTTGTTATACCACCATAATTAAAATTGCTTTGAGAGCTCACATAACCTGATCCAAAATATGAAAGATTATCTGCTAATTTTGAATAATAGGTATTATCCATATTGGAATAACCGCTTAACCTGTTTGAAGTGGAAAATGTAAGCCATTTTAAGATATTAATACTTAAGTCGATATCATAATCGAAACTAAAAGACTTATTGCTCAGCTCTGAATTTTCTGCAGCCTGGATCGGGTTGATTTTGTCTTTGGACCATATATCTTCAGCGGTTTTGAAACTTCGGGCTTTGCCATTCTCATCATAAGGGTTATCCCACGGCATGCTGGTATATGCGTAATAAATATTCATATAATCCGTGCCAACATTTTTTGATCCGCTTATATTTATGTTGTTAATCAGGGTAACTCTGTCGGAGAATTTGTAGGTTGTATTTGCCCTTAGGTTGGCTCGTTTAAAATTGGAATTTATAAAGGTGCCTTTTTCATCGTAATAACTGGCTCCCAGGTAATATGAGAGCTTATCACCCTTGCCCGAAGAAGATAAAAAATAGTTTTGTATATGGGCTGGTTTAAAGGTTTCAGATAACCAATCAGTATTAACATCGAGCAGCGATAGAGGCCTTGAAGCTTTGAATTTTCTGTCATCCACAACAAATTTCTGGGGATCGCGGAAATACTCACGATGATAAGAATACAAAGTTTTACTATCCATCATCTCTACATTTCCATGATCGGCTTTGCGTAATCCGCTGACTACCTTGAACTCGAAACTCGGTTTAGCAGACTTTGCTTTTTTTGTAGTAACAACTATTACGCCTCCGTTTGCCTGTGATCCATACATTCCCGTTGCACCTGCATCTTTGAGAACAGTTAAAGTCTCAACATCATTGGGATCAAAAGTTCCGCCTATAATTCCATCCACGACATAGAGTGGACCCTGCGGTGCACTGAAAGAAGATATTCCCCTGACTCGGATTTCAGAATTTGCTCCAGGAGCTCCGGAACTGTTGATGACCTGTATACCAGATACTTTTCCCTGGAGCATGCTTCCGATGTCGTTGGCAGTAACATCCAGCAGTTTATCAGAAGAAAGTGTAGTTACAGCACTGGTGATCTCATTTCGTTTTTTAGTACTGTATCCCATAACCACGACACTTTGGAGCGTTGTAATTTCAGATACCAGAATGACATCAATAGTGGTTTTATTTTTTACGGCTATTTCCTGTGAGATATAACCGATAAAACGAAATACCAGAACATCTTCAGGACTTCTGACGGTAATACTATAAGTACCGTCAGATCCTGATACAATGCCCTGATCAGATCCTTTAATCAGGATATAGACACCTTGCATTCCCAGGTTATCCTCCGCTGAGGTTATTTTGCCTTTTATGGATATTTGCCCGTAAACGCTTGTGAAGGCTGTTATTAATACTAAGAACAACCCTGCTTTTTTAATTTGTCGGAAAAACAATTTCATAGGTGAAAAGGTTATATGAATTTGGGATAAATTGGAATTTATGAGCATATCAAGTTATAATAAATTTATGGACTATTCCAAGTATAGTAACAAATAACCTGATGGTGCAACCTTTTATACATAAAATTTATGTTGATGTGGAAATTCCCATTTTGGAGAATATCCTGGAATCCCGGGAAGTCAGAAGTGTTGCAAATAAATTAGTGCCTTTTTGCCTTTTTTCCGAAATATTCATTGAATGGCTCAAGGCTCAGAGCTCAGTGTGAGTGAGACTGTCTTGTCCTAAAATAGGTTTACACAAAAAAGTGTAAAGTCCACAAAAGAAGTAAAGTTATTCCAGGATTTAATAGTAAGAATTCATTTACTACCACTGAGCGTCATCAAATAATAAGAGAGTTCCTAAGATCACAATGATGGTACAAAGATTATACGAACAAATTATTTTGGTTTTTGTTTAAGCATTAATGGGAACTAATTCCGGAAAGGAGAAACAAAAGAAAATGCAATGTGAAGTTACATCGGCAGACCTCTTGTTCTTGTTCCAGTCTTTTTAACTGGTTGGGCAAGCTGGGAGCGAATAAATTCAAAGGACCATGAATCCAATAACAATAAAAAAATTTGAAACGAAATCTCATGGAACACCTGATGAGATTCGGAAACCGGATAAGACACAAGTTGAAATAGTCCGGCTCGAAGGCTTTACTTTAGGACGCTATACGATGGAGCCGGGGTGGCGCTGGTCTCAATGCATTAAACCGATAGTTAAGACTGAGTCATGCCAGCTTTCTCACGTGGGGCACGCTGTCTCAGGAAGCATCACCGTACGAATGAATGACGGGACGCAGAAGACTATCAATGCAGGTGATTCGTACACTATTCCTCCAGGGCATGATGCCTGGGTTGACGGAAAGGAAAGTTTTGTTGGAATAGAAGTGATGAGCGCTGAACAGTTTGCAAAGCCGTAATCTGATTCGATCAGCAGGATCCAATGAGTGTTATACTGATCAGCATCCTTGCCGAAGAACTCTTTCTGGAGAGAGGTAAATTAGCAACTAATCTTTGTGCTTAGAAATTCTTAAATTCTTATTTCAGCTGCTCCAGTGCTTTTTCTGCATCAGTAACCGGAATTTTGCATGTCTTATCAACACAGACATAAATCGTAGTTTGTCCGGAAAGGAGCTTACCTTCAAGAAGACTCAAAGTCCCCTCAATTTTACCACCAAGGAAAATGACATCAGGACGATAATTGTTTTCCAAAGTTTTCTTCATAATATTCCATTCAGGCCCTAAAATTGCGACTTCATAAACTGGTTTAATAAAATGAATTCCAAGCAGACCCCAGTTGGAATAGGAGAAGATATTCTGAAATAAATTCTTCTGGACGTTAATCAGCATCTGCTTTGCTTTTTGAATGAATGATTCATTATTGAAATAAATCCCAAGCAAAAAAAGATTCGATGCCATTTCAGAATTCGAAGACGGAATTACATTATCAGAAACTTCCATTATTCTGGCTATCAGTTCAGAATGATTATCAGACGTATAATAGAACATACCTGAATAATTATCAAAAAAATGCAATATCGTGTAATCTGTCAGTTCAATTGCTTTATAGAGCCATTTTTCATCAAATGTTGCCTGATACAGATCTATAAGGGCAGAAATCGTGAATGAATAATCATCCAGAAGCCCGGCAACAGATGATTTACCGTTTTTATAGTTACGGGCAATTTCATTATTTTTCTTTATTAAATTCCTGTTTAGAAAATCGGCGTTTTTTAAAGCTGATGAGAGGAGTCTTTCTTCTCCAAATGCCCTGTACCCGTCGATATATCCTTTTAACATAAGAGCATTCCACGAGGTTAGTATTTTGTCATCGATTCCCGGTTTTATTCTCTTATTACGGTTTTTGAGAATCAACACTCTGTCATGTTCCAACCTTCTCTTAAGCTCCCCAATTGTGATATTGTATTTTTCTGATATTTCAATATCGGTAGATTGTACGTGTAACACATTTTTCCCACTTTCCCAGTTACCCGATTCAGTTATATCAAAATAATCGAGAAAGAGAAGAGCTTCCTTTCCCAGGACAGATTCAACTTTTTCTTTCGTCCACACATAGAATTTTCCTTCCTCTCCTTCACTGTCGGCATCGAGAGAGGAATAAAACCCACCTTCCGGAGATGTCATTTCCCGTTCAATGAAATCCAGTGTCTGGAAAACTACATTTTTATATGATGGATTCTTTGTAAGCTGCCATGCATGTGAATAGAGGCTGACCAATTGTGCATTGTCATATAACATCTTTTCGAAATGTGGTATATGCCAGATTTCATCTGTTGAGTACCGGGAAAATCCACCCCCGATCTGGTCATATATGCCACCTTTAGCCATATTATCCAATGTTGATGTGACAGCTTTTAATACATCGGGTTTATTACTTATGGAATAGTAATGCATCAGGTATTCCCAGTTAGAGGGCATTGGAAATTTAGGAGCGTGTTTCATCCCACCTTTTTCAAAATCGATATTGGGTTTCAGGTTCTTGAAGAAACTATCAAGGTCACTATTCGTTAAAACTGACTTTTCATTTACCGGAACAACATTCTCAATTGATTTTATTCCATTTGTAATCTCATTTGCCTGATCTGACAATGAAGATGGGTCATTATGCTGTATATCAATGAAATAATTAAGAATTTTTATCAGATTGGTATTGGAGAAATATGTTCCGGCAAAAAATGGTTTCCCATCGGGTAATGCCAGGACATTCAGCGGCCATCCGCCGGCGCCACCTATAAGGTAAGCTGTATTCATGTACAACTGGTCAATATCAGGTCTTTCCTCCCGGTCTACTTTAATAGATACAAAATATTCATTCATTATACTGGCAACAGTCGTGTCTTCGAAGCTTTCATGTTCCATTACATGGCACCAGTGACATGCTGAATATCCTATACTAATGATTACCAATTTGTTTTCTTCTTTTGCTTTTTTGAATGCTCTTTCACCCCATGGATACCAGTTCACGGGATTATGTGCATGCTGAAGCAGGTAGGGGCTGCTCTCGTTAATTAGGTCATTGGTATATTTAAACATAGTACTCTCTTTTTGGTTATTATTTACCCGGGTTTACCCTCATGCAAAACTTAACATAAGGGAAGTCGCTGTTGTTGTCAACATCTCAGAAGAATAAGGTAAGCTAACAACCTTATTTTCAGGAACTTAATTTCTTTTTCCGGATCAGCAATTTTTTACACGTAAAATGCTTCAATATTCGAGAATATGGTGGATTGTTATTTCAACAAATCGATAGCTGTTTTGTTTGTTATAAAACAGACTACAATGGATTTTGTACGCCGTTTTAGGTTAAACCTGCTTCTTCGTCCTGATGATCGGCAACCAGGTATTAAAGGAATGAAAGTAGTCTGTCAGCTTAAACCCAGGGTTTTTTATTTTGACAGCAAAATCTGGCTTCTGCGTTGTGTTGCTGAATGTCCCAGACAGATTGAAGATAAAATAAGTGTTCCGGTATTAATCAGGCTGAGCTAAATTTCAGTGATGCCATTTCTTTCCATTTAACGTTATTCCATTTTATTTTGAAATCAGCAGGAATCTTCTTGCTAGCTTCACCAATTATTTCCAGGCTTCGGACAACCGCCCTCTTTAGCGTTTCATCGTTCAGGAATTCTTCTCTGGAAATACCCTTACCAGTAATAGAAAGAATGTATAAACTCTCATCACGAATATGTTTCAGATATTCAACCGGTTTCTTAGACATATACCACTTCGTTAAGTATCCTGGGACCAATATAAGGGCTTAGTCCATTAATTGTAACAATTTCAACTGTTTCATTTTTAAAAAGCTGTTCAAATATGTCGCAAACAGCCATGTAATTATCAAAGCTTTCCATCTCAGGTTTAAAATCAATCAGTATATCAATATCACTCTCAACTGATTGCTCATCCCTCGAATATGAACCAAAGAGACCAACATTTCGTATTCCCAGCCTCTTTAGCTTCTTGCGATTAGTCTTAATTGCAGATATTATATAATCTTTAGTCGTCATATTCAACTCTTTACTGCAAATGTTTAAATCTTTCTTTGTCTATTGCCTACACGAAGATAATTGTAGACCAGAATACAAGGTGGTTTTATTAAAGGAAGTCAGAGAGTGCCATATGAAAAAGTGCGAGTGTGAGAGGGGGTTTTCAGTACCCCCAACGGACAAAAGTTGCAACCTGTTAAGCGAGCTTCTGCTTAATAATTCCTTATATCATAAATGACTTTCGTCATGTCCTCATCAAAAGATATTGTCGATCCAAGGTTTTCAGACTTACCATTCATGTGATCCCTGTTGATCTGATCAGCAGGGCATTAGGATTATTACGAACCATGGCTTCAAAAGGGAATCTTATAATTCCGGGAGTGTTGTATCCCACACCCAGTTCAAGAAATACAGTCGATTTCCCTTCAGTCCCGGAGATGAATTTTCTATAATTACTCTCGGAAGTAAACCATTTACTGTCCTGAACAAAAATATTATCCTTCCGCAGATTGACTTCCATATCGCCACCACACACAGGACATTTGGGAACCAGGAATGAAGGTATCCTGCAATCTGAAGTTTCTGAAATCATTTGTGCAACTATCTGTTCATTATAGTACAACTTATCATGGCAACCTTTTGCACACTGGAAATAGCCATAGTTACCCTGGACTTCGAAAAATCTGAACTTTTCAACTCCAGCTTTTGTGAACTGCCCTTCAACGTTTGTAGTAATGACAAAGTAATCATTTGATGAGAGCAAGCTCCATTAACTGTAATATACAATTCCTTAACAGGTGTTTCAAACAGGTTAATACTGATATGTCTTGCCCAGTATGCCCACTTCTCTTCCTGAGTTCTGAACGGATAAAAGCTGGAAGTGTAAAGGTCTTTCATCCCGTATTTCTCAATAAAAGGTTTAAAGTTCTCCGTAAACCTTTTGCCATTGTAATCAATCCCTGCGGCTGCTGAAAGACCGGCTCCGGCTCCGATCACAAGTTTTTCTGCATTTTTAATTGCAGTTCCAGCCCTTTTAATTCTATCTGAATATAATTCACTCATTCCTGACCGCACTCTAATATTTTACTGTAAATGGAGTAATCAATATCCTTAAAAACATTAAAAACCACTGCTTCGATTGCTGAATCAGGAGACTGATCCAGATACTCCCTGACCGTTCTTACTGCGATTTCTGCTGCCAGCTGATTCGGGAATCTATATTCACCGGTTGAAATGCAACAAAATGCTATACTCTTCAGATTTGTATTCTTCTGCCAGCCTGAGACATGACCGATAACAGCCAGAGAGTTCGTTATTCTTCCTTTTGTGTCACTGCTTTCCACTCCCAATTATCGGGCCAACTGTATGAATAACATATTTTGCAGGAAGATTATATCCTGATGTTATTTTTGCTGAACCGGTTGGCTCAGGATGTCCCTGTTTCTTCATCAGTTCATTGCATTCCAGTCGCAACTGAATACCTGCTGCCGAATGGATCGCGTTATCTATACAGTTATGTAATGGGACAAAACAACCAAGCATCTGACTATTGGCAGCATTGACAATTGCATCAACTTTAAGTCTTGTAATATCTCCCTGCCATAATTTCAGACGATCATTCTTTGCGGATACCTGAACCTGGTCAAATCCAATTATTCCTTTTTCATGAAGCTGTTGTTGCAATTCCTCGTCTTGTGATTTCAGAAATTGTGTCGAAACTTCCTGAGCCGGACGGACATTCATCAACGAACGCATAAGTCGCCTTTTTTCAACTAATTCTGATGGAATGATCATATTACTGTACTGTGGATATTCTCCTTTTAAAAAATTCAGTAATGTATCAATGTTTTGCATGGCCGGTATTGATTACCTTAGTTTTTAATGAATAATCCCGCACCCATGTCAGAACCCAGTGTGCCAGGTATCAGATGCAAAAAGTTGCGTTTTGTCTGATCCTTTTCGATTTGCAGTGATCCGTCCTTTTTGATTATAACATCTTTGCCATAATTTAATCTTTTCGGATCGGTAGGTTCTCCATAACCAGATGCGCCTCCTCCCTTATTTACAAGTGAGTTGTACCCAACTACAATCGAATTAGATATAGTATAGGTTCTGTTTTCATCTCTCCCTACTTCCCAGAAAACATTATTGTTGCTGACCACATTATTGTAGAATTTGAAATCATCCGCCACAGTCCACGACCAGACGGCTGCTCCATAGTTGTCAATCATTAGGTTATGATGCATTTCGCATCGTTCAGCAGGTTTGTCAGAAAACCAGTATACAACTGCATCTTTGCACTGGTAAAATACGCAATGATCAACTATAATTCCCTGTCCGCTGGCTAATACACCAAGATGATTCGGAATAACAAGTTCATCACCAACAAACAGGCATTGAGTTATTCTCAGATCATCAAGATTTCTGCCTTCTCTTACAATCGGATAATTTCTTTTTACCATTCCTTCCTTTGGTCTTTCATGAATAGGCGTACCTAAGACCCGTAAGCCCTGAATTGTAACATAACTTGTTTCAATCTGGATACCGTATGAGGCCCCTCCAATCGGATCCTGCCTGCCGTTAGGCTTAAAATCAAGAGGCATTGTTGATACGATTACTGGCATCTTTCCCGGATTCCATTCTTCATCATCCGGTAATATAGATGCCTTGATAGTTAACCGCTGATCTTTTGAAAAATGCCAGTTTACCGGATGAAATGTAACAGTGGCTGCCAGACCATAAATTCCTTCTGAAAGGTAAATTGTGACCGCTCCTGTCCCGTTGGATTCATTTACCCTTCTTGCAGCTTCATTTAATGTTTTGACAGGTTGTTCCAGCGAGCCGGCGTTCTGATCATTTCCGGTGTTTGGATTAATGTAGATGTCATTTTTTTGCGCTGTAACAGCAGGACTCATTACCAATACTATAAGCATAATAATGATCAATGATTTGAAAGTTTTCATAAAGTAGATATTATTAAGTTTTATTGCTACCCACGGGGTCGGGGTAGATGATGAAATTCAATAGGGTCTAATGCTTGATGCCTGAAATTATTTTAATTCTTATGTTTTACGACTACTTTTCCATTGGCAATTTTGTTCTCCATCATACCGGCAATATTATGCCGTCAGGACGGAACATGCAAATTGGTATTTAACGAACCTTAATGGTTAGAAATATTGATTATCAGTAATATACATATCGAATATAGTTTGAATAATTAACATCCTATTTTAACTGTAATACCTTATTTATATTATTACTCTCTATTTGAGTATAATGTATATATTTGCACCGACAAAATTATTAGTATGAAAGAACTTGATCTACAATTCCCCACATGCCCGATAAGAAATGTATTAGGCCGGTTTGCCGATAAATGGTCCCTGTTGATTTTATGTAATCTTCAGGGGAAAGACAAAATGCGATACACGGAAATAAGGAATGCCATACCCGACATTTCACAGAAAATGCTTACATGTACTCTGAAACAGCTTCAACAGGACAACCTGTTGAAACGAAAGGCTTATGCTGAAATACCGCCACGTGTTGAGTATTCGCTGACAGAACTTGGATCAAGTCTGATGCCGATTATCGGTCAGATGATAGAATGGGGGCAGGTGCATTTTGATGAAGTTACAAAATAAGTGTGAGTGTGAGAGTGAGTTTTGAGGTCAGTCTTTACAGGTATCAAATCAACTTAATGCCAATGGTAATGACTAAAATTTAAAGCTTATTTTAGTTCCAAACATTCGTAGGACTCCTGGTATTTGGGTTGGGTTTCCAAATAAACTGCCAGTGTTTCCTGCACTTATAATATATTTTTCTTCCAATAAGTTACTCCCCAGAATGCCAGTGTTATCTTTTTATATTCTATTCCTGTCCTGAGATCCAGCAAACCGTAACCGTCCTGTTCCAAACCGGGAGTGTTGGCATCCTCAAAATATATTTTTGTCTTAAAAGAATATGAAGGGCTACCAAATAAAAATATCTCTTTGGCAACTTCAACACGTGCATTCAACCCTAACGGCAAAACTGTGTTCAGGTGTAAGTCTGAAAATGTTGCCAGCATATTCTTGTTTAGAACCATCTACATCGTTATCAGCAAAACGAGCATGGATATATGCATAATTACCAAAAAATTGCAACCACTTTAAAATTGCACATTTTACATTCGTTTCTGCACCATAACCAGTTGCTTTTCCTCCATCTTTGACAATATAATTAAATTCACCTGTACTTGCATCTGCCACCCAGGCAGAGGTTTGGAAATTCGTATATCCGTAGTAAAAGAGGCCTATATCAAACCATAAGCGCTGCTGTATGGCCGTTTTTATTCCCATATCGATGCTATTAACAGTCTCTGCATCAAGAACCTGTTCTTCACCTGTTGAAGTAAATTGCAGAACTTTTGGACGACGTCCCTTTAGAATAGTTGACAAAAAGGTTGGAATTTTGGTTGAAAGAATATTTCAGACCACCACGATAAGTAAAAGCAAGGTTGTTTGTACTTGTCTCTTTCTCACTACTGGGACTAAAAAGCAAGTTGGGGTAATTTCCAGACAGGAATCCAAGTGTTGCCGGGCTACCTCCTGTCATTTGTGCACTGTTTGTCAGTTGTATCCAATCGTTAGTAATACGGACACCGGCAGTTATACTTATCTTATTGGTCAGCTGGTAATTGGCATCCGCAAAACCTTCGAGTGCCTGATTGGTTGCGTTGTTAAAATTTTCTTCCTGATGGTCTGTAACAAGGGGAAGCCCGGCTAATGGACCCAATTGCGGATCAGGTGGAAGATTAGTAACAGGATTAGGTTGGCCATTTGGTCCAACAAGGAAGCCTGTATTGAAAAACAGATGGAACATATCCTGTTCGTTGGGCGAGAACCAATAATTCTGGCTCGTTTTGTCAATCCAGTAGCTTGTACCTATTTCTCCATTCAGTTTATTTTTAATTGAGTAATTGTACCATGAGTTCCTGATAAAACTGTCCTGATCCGTCATCTTCGCTCATATCAATGGCGGCGGCGGCAGTTCCATCTCCGTCCCAGCGGGGAATAGGTTCCAATTTTACGGTAAGAACTGA
>CAWGUN010000008.1:0-49628 GCA_963825935.1 uncultured Bacteroidales bacterium
TGGATTTTAGATTTTATAGTTGACAGAACCCCGCTTCACTACGTTACGCGGGGCAGGCAGGACTTCCCGACGATTACTCGCATTGCTCGTAATGTCGGGATAAACTTCTCGCCCTGACATCGCAAAATAAAAATGCCGGCTAAAGAGACGGCATCCTGGTTGCTCTGTCAGGGCTCGAACCTGAACTTTTCTGATCCAGAGTCAGACGTGTTGCCAATTACACCACAGAGCAGTTTGAGGGGCAAAAATATATAAAAAACTGAAAATACCCAAAAAGTCGTGCAAGTCATGCAAGTCATGCAAGTCGTGCAAGGTGTGGATGACATGCAAGACCAGCGTGACTTTTAAAATAGTTTTCCCTGGCTGAAACAGTAACTTATGGGAGCGTATAGTAGATCGTCAGTGCAGGCCACATTTTTATTGTATTCGAGGTAAGCGGATAATCGCTTGATGCAAATCTGAATCCTGGGAACTTTTCCACAGGCCATGTCCTGAACAACATCCCGTAATTTGGATAAACTGGCGGATCAGTCGTTGCAGATGGCGCGACAAACAATTTTGTCACATCAATTTCTATCTGGTTTGAATTTTTGATGAAAGGTGAAATATATACCTGATTGGTTTCAATACTCTTTGGCTGCGTATTCCAGGTTACCTTATTCTCTTCCCACGGCTCAACAATCTGCTGCAGAACAGCACCATAAAAGATGGGACTTGTGTTGGTAAAATAATACAAACTGTCGAATGGAATCGGGAGATCATATGAAAGCTTCAGGATGACTTTCTTAATCATAGCTGATTTCGGCAGAGTATCAAGATTGAATCCGATAAGACTTCTGTTCGATCTCATAACTGTAAGAACCGGCTCGGTAAGGTAAGTTGCTTCGAAATACTTGTAATCGCCGAAATTCTTTTCCGGGTTAAGGTTCGATATCATCGCATCCTTTCCTCTTTCGGGTCCGGGCTGCAGAACAAGCACCCTGTACTGTGAACTCCATGGGATAGTGAGAACCAGAGGATTTTCTTTCGTCGTTGCCAGAAGCTCTTTAGAACTGAATTTCAGCGTTTGAGAAAGGTAACCCTCCTTTTCAAGGATAAATGTATAAGCCTCATAGCCGCCTCTGATAACAAGATGATTAACAGATGCTTCGAGCTTAAATGTATAATGCCATCCATCAGGTGCTTTAACTGTCAGCTTTGCCGTGGTGATCACAACCGGAGGCATTAACGGCCCGGGATCCAGAACGCACATTGTAAAGAATTGGAGCGGCTTAATGATCTGAACCCCGAAGCTGGCATAACCAAACTGACTTGGTGGATTGTCCCCGACAACAAGTACTTCTGGCAAAATTTTGGTAACAAGGTCCGGTAAGATCCTGAAATTGAAAGGAAGAGGACGGTTTGTAAGATATGCAAGCGGTGATCCAACCATTGGAGCTGCGTAAACTACTTCTCCGGAGGCATTTATTACCAGGAATTTTGTGAGTTTATATTCCCCGGCTTTTATTTCGACATTTTCACTGACAAAACCTGTTCCAAAAACATAAAGAGGTATGAGTTTATCAGTAAAAACAGCGTTTCCAACAAGGTCTTCGACAGATATCATTATCTGAAATGATATTGTTCCGCTGTCGGTAACGGATTTTGAATCCTGGTTACCAGTCATATTGACTGAGAATTCGGCTAAACCTGTTCCGGTATCATTTACAGTTCTCTTTTCGCAGGAAGTGAAAACAATAAATGATGGAACAATCAACGTAATGAATAACAATCTGATAAACGTTTTCATATTTCTGATTTTTTAAGGTATGACAAGGTTATGGGTTATATCAGATTATGACAAAAATCATGCCGGAAAGGTTGCAGGGGGATGACCGGCTACCGGCCACCGGCTATCGGCCACCGGCAAGATTGTACAATTTATTTATTCATCTTAGCCCAGGTATCTTTCAGAGAGACAGTGCGGTTAAAAACAGGATGTGCTTCAGTTGAATCGTAATCAACACAGAAATATCCAAGGCGCTGAAACTGGAACTTATCAAGAGGCTTTACTGATTTCAGGGAAGGCTCAAGTTTGCACCCCTTAAGTATTTTCAGGGAGTCTGGATTGAGAAATTTACGGTAGTCTTCATCTTTCTGACCGGCAGGATCCTCATGGTCGAACAGCCTGTCGTACAATCTGATCTCCGCATCAAGAGCATGCTGCGCCGAGACCCAGTGCAGTGTTCCTTTGACTTTTTTCGCGGAAGCTGGCTCTCCGCTTCTTGTTGCAGGATCATACGTACAGAAGACCTCTTCAATGTTACCTGTTTTTTCGTTCTTCTTAAATGATTCACATTTAATTATAAATGCACCTTTAAGTCGTACCTCCATTCCCGGAGCCAGGCGAAAGAATTTATTCGGGGGATTCTCCATGAAGTCGTCACGCTCAATAAAGATTTCCCGGCTGAATGGAATTTTTCGTTTCCCCATGCTTTCGTCTTCAGGATTATTGATGACCTCAACCTCTTCAACTTTATCAGCCGGGTAATTTATGATAACTACCCTGAGCGGATCGAGTACACCGAAAACTCTTGGAGATCTGATGTTAAGATCTTCACGTATAGCATGTTCCAGCAATGAAACGTCGTTTATGGCTTCCACTTTTGTATAGCCGATGAGCTCAATAAATCTCCTTATAGATTCAGGAGTATAACCTCTTCTTCTTAAGCCGCAGAGCGTCGGCATCCTTGGGTCATCCCATCCGTTCACCTTTTCTTCCTGTACCATTTCAAGGAGTTTTCTTTTACTCATCATTGTGTAGGAAAGATTGAGCCGGTTAAACTCGATCTGCCTTGGCCTGTAATCTCCTGTTTTCAACTGGTCGATAAACCAGTCATACAAAGGCCTGTGAACTTCAAATTCAAGCGTGCATAACGAATGAGTTATCCCTTCAAAATAATCACTTTGCCCATGTGCAAAATCATACATCGGATAAACCTTCCATGTTTCTCCTGTCCGGTGATGAGAAGCTTTTAATATCCTGTATATTATCGGATCGCGCATGTGGATGTTAGGTGTCGTCATATCAATTTTTGCCCTGAGCACACGACTGCCCTCTTCGAATTCACCCTCATTCATCCTGTAAAAAAGATCAAGGCTTTCAGCAACTGGTCTTTTCCTGAAAGGGCTCTCTGTCCCCGGCTGAGCAGAAGTACCTTTCTGTGCAGAGATGATTTCAGCCGGCTGATCATCGACATATGCCAGTCCTCTTTTTATAAGGTCAACTGCAAAATCGAAAAGCCTTCCAAAATAATCGGAAGCGTAAAATTCCCTCTCTTCCCAGTCAAATCCCAGCCAGTGTATATCCTCTTTTATTGAATCAATATATTCAATTTCTTCCTTAACAGGATTAGTATCGTCAAAACGCAGGTTGCACTTTCCGCCGTATTTCTTTGCCATCCCAAAATCGAGGCAAATAGCTTTTGCATGACCGATATGCAGATAGCCATTAGGCTCAGGAGGGAAACGCGTATGAATCCTGCCGTTGTTTTTTCCCTCCTTAAGGTCGTCTGCTATAAACTGCTCAATGAAGCTTACTGAAGGCTTAGTCTCTTCCCTTTTTTCCTCAACCATCCTTAATAATTTAAGACTACAAAAATAGGATGAATTTGGGTGAAAAGGATAAAACAGCTTATTTTTTCATTTCTATTTCTTATCCGGATTCAGATAATCTTTTAGAGCGCTGACATATTCAGCAAATTTCTGCCTCCCGAGGGGTGTTATTTTACATGATGTAAGAGGATAATTTTTCCTGAATTTTTTGCTGACAGTGATGTATCCTCCTTCTTTAAGCCTGGTGATTTGAATGCTCAGGTTCCCCGAAGTAGCCTTTGTCTTCTCCAGGAGAAATGAAAACTCAGCTTCTTCAACACTCATAAGAAGCGAGACAATAGCCAATCTCAGCTGTGAATGAAGTGTCGGATCAAGATCTTTAAACTCTGTCATGGCTTATATTTCTTCTGATAAGATATCCCGGGATAAGATAACCTGTGAGCATTCCTGCCGGAACCGCTAAAGGAGCAATAATGTCTCCTGCAAAATAGGCAACAAGGGCAATTACCCAGAGGCTGATACCTCCTAAAATCAATGGTTTGAATTTAATAATGAACCCTGACACAAATGTAGGAAATCCTGCAGCTAGAAGGATAAAGGGAGGTATGAGATCATATCTTTTTTCGAGATTCAGGAAAAGCATAAGGAATACTGCGACGACAATAAATCCTAACCAGGTCCACATGTATATCATATCGGCATATGTATGAACATGCTCTTTTTTCCCATTCATAAAGCCATATACAACCGATACGAACACTCCGGGTATGACCAGGTACCATATATACCAGGGTGATGAGTAGCTGGTAAGCTTAATAAGGAGGTATTCTGAGATGCTGCAGAAGAATATCAGCCAGCCCCAGAAGATAAGATGAAAGCTGCTCTGACGAACGTTGGTTTTCGTCCTGTTGATCATGTCTGTAATTATTTTCAGGCTCTCTTCGCCTGTCATAATTTTTTCTTCATTTTCCATAATAATGATTACTTTTATGTACGGTTATTAATTAAAACATAAATATATTGCAAATATAAAGTAGTTTATAATATAAACCAAATATTTTTGCATTTATTTTTCGTTGGATGGAATACTTTTACAACAAATTGAAGATTATCAACAAGTTGCATTATAAATTATTTTTATGGGTTTAATTCAGATTGAAGGAATGGAGTTTTATTCATTCCACGGACATTATAAGGAGGAGCAGATCGTAGGCAACAGGTTCCTGGTTGACCTGACGATTGAAACAGATATGGAAAAGCCGATGATAAGTGATAATCTGAAGGATGCTGTAAATTACCAGAGGGCATATGAAATAGTGAAGCTGCAGATGGAGTTGAAATCACATCTGCTTGAGCATATTGCAGGCAGGATACTTGATGCATTATATGCTGAGATGGAGGGAATCAGAAAAATAACAGTAAAAGTTTCGAAGCTGAATCCGCCAATGGGAGGGAAGATAAATTCTGTGAGTGTGGTGATGAGCAGGTAGCATAACACCTGCTATTCCGATAATTATATCCAGTTTATTTTTTTAAATATATTCTTTGGAGTAGTATCCACCTTTTGCTTTTACTTTCATTTATTTCAGTTATAACGACATCTTCCTTTTTATAGCCTTTTACCTGGCAATAATGATGGATGCGATCTATTGCCAGTGATTTCTGAGCTGATGGATCTGATAAAATATGGACGATATCTGTTTTATAAAATACAGAAAAAGAGATCCATCCAATCCATGTTTTTACTTTGGTCTCATAAAAAGTGACGTCCCCTTCATTATAACGGATTATTCTGAATCTTTTTTTCCCCATAACATTTCCCCGGTTTGATACTGCTAAGTTAAAGAAACAAAATCAAAATTCAGACTAAGGATGCATTTGATAGATTTATGAAAAGTCGGTACCTGGATATGATGGCTTCCCCAAAATTCAAACTAATCAAAACTAATAAAAACTGTCAAAATATTTTAAATCTTTTTTCATTATTAACTTATACTTAAAAAAAAATTAAAATACAGGTAACAAATCCTCATACTTTCCTATTAAACCATAAACTAAGATCTAAATGCTATATCGGGAAAGAGGTTTATTATGGAAATTAAATTAAACAACAGAGCTATTATCGACTATGAGATTACCTAAAATGCCCGTTCCTCTTACAGCCCCGCCCTGCAAGGCAAGACCTTCTTACTGCCTTGTAATCCATCCCTTACAAAAAATCATCATTCTCCCTACATTCGAATTGGTTATATCCTTATACCTTACAAAATCTGCAATATCTAAATTTACTTTTTGGGGCAAACATTTAGTTTTAATGACCACTGATACAATCAAAAATACCTGATTATGAAAATAGTTATTGCAGATGATTCGTCTCTGTGGAGAGACAGAATTAAAAGTATATCGACTATGAGACTACCTAAAATGTCATTTATCCTTTTAATGTGTATTTTATCAGTATTATTTGTTCCCTCAAATGCACAGGTAAAAATAACTGACGGAGCTTTACTTACAATGGATCCAAACTCACTGCTTGAATTGGAGAGTACCAATAAAGGTTTGCTCATTCCACGAATTGCCATCAATAGTCTTTTCCTGCCGGCTCCTCTTACAGCTCCTGTCCCTGCAGGTATGATTGTCTACAGCCTTGGAGGATCGATTGCGGATGGATTTTATCACTGGAGCGGGACAGCATGGATACCGTTTGCAACCGGGATTGGCAGTCAGTGGATAACCAATGGCACCAGTATCTATTACAATACAGGGAATGTTGGTATCGGAGCTACAGTGCCGGCAGAAAAACTGGAAGTTATTGGTAACATAAAGATTGGCGACGCGAATACCGGTACTATCCGGGCTACAAAAGAGTTAGTGTTACGGCAGGATGGAGATGTTTATGGTCCATCAATTCTCCGTTTGAGAAACAGAACCGCGGAGAACGGAGCTATATTTGAAACCACTGACGCAACATATACACTCGTCGATTTTCTTTTCAAGAATGCTTTACATCAGAGAAATTTCCGGCTTGAATCCAGAGCTGCCTATGCCAGAACCGGGGCCCCATCATTTCATCTTGGTGGTGCAATCCCTGATGACCCAACCCTTTCCCTTGGTGATAATTACGCAGCCTTCAGTAAAAATGTAAGGATAGGAGACTACACCACTCCATTAACAGCACTTGATGTCAACGGCCAGATAACTCTCAGAACAGGAGCATCAGCCAGGGCGATTCTTGTTTCGGATGCGAACGGCACCGGTACATGGACAAGCATTAGCAGTGTTTATGGAATTCCCATAACCAAATCGGCTTCGGCTACCTTATTAAAAACCGAAACAGTTGTTCTGGCCTCCGGTAATATAACACTTACCTTGCCTGCAGTTACCAGTGCGGATGACGGGCTGGCTATCACAATAAAAAATGTTGGCACTTACACTGATTTGATTACTGTTGTACCGCAAGCCACTAAGTTAATAGACAATGTTACAGCTTCATTACTTACACGCTGGGTTGGCAGGACTTATATTGCCACGGGATCTAACTGGATTGTAAAAGATAAGGAGACACGACCAGATCATCAATATGAAGTCAGCCTGTCAGGTAGTTTTATAACAATCGCAGAAGTAGTTGCATTTTTAAATGCCCATATGAGCGGGCCAAGCGTTGTTAAGCTTGGAGGTGGAACATACCACATAGCTGCTACGCAAACCATTAATTTTCCATATCCCCTCACTATTGAAGGCATATCCTATGGTGAATCATTGATTGTTGCTGATGCAGGTGTATCAGGCTCTCCTTTGTTCATTTGTCAGACAGAATGTTATTTCAAGATGTTAAATATTACTGCTTTTTCAAATGCTGCCGGAAATGACGCAATCCGTTTAACAGGTAGTGGAACTTATAGCGAAATTAAAGATAGTTATTTAGTGGGCTTTAATAGAGGAGCTGTATCTATGACTGACAATGACTTATGGGTTTTTGAAACAAACTTTGAGAATTGTTCCGGAGCAGGGATAGAAATAGCAGCGGGTGCGGCCAGTGGTGGTTCATTTGAAATCTCGGAATGTGATTTTATCCAATGTGCAAAAGGGATTAACCTGTTCTCTGGTGTGTCCGAGACCGTTTCAATTATAAACTGTAATTTTTTTAATACAAATTTGGGAACCGACATCGGCCTTGTATATGTTCCTGCCACCTTCACTGCATTTGTCTCAATGTTTGTTACAAATAATGCCTGGAATAACCAGGGAACTTTCGTAAGTGGCTTTGACTTCTCTCGTTCAGATGGCAGAGATGCAAATGCACTCCTGGTTCACAATGCCGGAATGGAGAATGAAAATCCACATTGTAAAATTAATGTGGTTAATAATGCTTTGACAACAACGGTAATAACTGCCGGAACATATTATAAGGCCAACTGGACCAACGCCGCAACTTCTTATACTGCCAAGTGGACTCTGGCAAATAATAGAATCACCTACCAACCTAATAATGGAGGGGATGTATGGGCCATCATAACAGGGAATCTTTCGAATTCCGTCCTTAATCAGGTTCTCACCTTTGCTATTATTAGAAATGCAGTAACAGGCACCCGGTATGGAGAGACAGATATTCGTATTCTAGCTGCAAACCAGCCATTTCAGTTTTCAACTGTGATCTATATACCGAATCTGGTAAAGAATGATTACCTGGAATTGTGGGTTACTTCCAATACCAATGGCAGTGTTGTCACATTCCAGGATGTTCAATGGTTTACGGATACACAATAATTGTTTTCTTTATTCAAGAAATATAACAAGAGTTCTCAAATCAATTATCGTAAAGTGTTAAGAAATAGCAACTTTTTAAAGCCACTGAGAAGTGTAATGATTCTGGCCCTGGTTCTCTTTCTGAATCATTCCGGATTGGGCCAGGGTTTGATTATTTCCCCCGCTACAAGTTTTATTGGTATCGGCGGCAATATAATTCTCCGGGGAAACGTGGTAAATGATGGTTCCTTCAGTAATAACAACAATAAGGTAATCTTTACCGGGGCTGTCCAATCATTAGGCGGAACATCACCCGTTCTCTTTAACAATCTTACAGTAGCTGCTGGCAGCACCACTACTATGATTACAGCCGGTCAGACATTAAAGGGAATACTGGTCAGCAACAGTACATTGAATGCAAACGGGAATATAACACTACTTTCCACAGTAACCCAGACAGCGCTTATCGACGGCATCGGGGCGGGTCAGGTCAACGGCAATGTTATAATGCAACGCTATCTTCCCTCCGGCTTTGGCTATAAATACTTCAGCTCTCCGTTCCAGGCGGCGACTGTCAGCGAGTTTGGCGACGATATGAACCTGGCAGCGCCATTTACCTCATTTTACAGTTACGATGAAGGCCGGACATCTTCCGGATGGGTCAGTTATATTAATCCGGCATGGGTGTTAAATCCGATGCGGGGATATGCCGTAAATTTTGGATCTTCAGCAATTGCCAACACTGTGGATGTCACCGGTATTGTCAATAACGGGAGCCTGTCACTGACTCTCTATAACCACAACAATCTATATACAAAAGGATTAAATCTTATAGGAAATCCTTATCCATCTCCAATCGATTGGAATGCGTTATCAGGATGGACCAAGACAAATATCGATAGTGCTCTATATTATTTTACAGCCAGCACTACCGATCAGTTCGGAGGTACTTATAGTTCATATATAAAAGGTATTTCGAGCGATGGAATTGCTACTAATATTATCCCTTCGATGCAAGGATTCTTTGTCCATGTATCTGATGGTACCTGGCCTGTAACAGGTACCCTGACGTTTAATAACAATGTCAGGTTAACTGATCAGACACATCCTTTTATTAAATCAGAATCACAAAGTGAAAAGTCTTTTCTATTACTTGTTGCCGGATATTCAGATGACTCGACTTCCTATGATCCTTTAGCGATCTATTTTGATGAAAAAGCTACTTATAACTTTGACGGCCAGCTTGATGCGCTTAAGCTTTTTAATACCGACAGGAAAGTGACAAATTTCTACTCCTTTGGCAACGACGGCCGTATGCTTTCAATTAATGCTCTGCCTATGACAGAAGAAAATCTCTGCACGGTACGACTTGGTATTAAAACAGAAAGAAACGGTGATGTTATATTCAAAATCAGAAACCTTGTAGGAGATTTCTTCTATAAAACCATCTATTTTTCCGATGTAATTACCAAAGTAAATCAGGATCTGCTTCCTGATAAACAGTACAGGGTTAACCTGAATGCCGGAGATTATCAAGACAGATTTTTTCTTAATCTTTCAAATAGCATAACATATATTCCGGATCTCACACCGGTTGGAGATTGGATTGATATTTATGCAACTCACGGAATCCTTAAAGCTGAAATCAAACTTCCATCTTGTGAAAACGGCACTTTGACAATTTATAACTTGCTGGGGCAACCTCTCAACATATATAAAATTTACAGACCAGGCCATCATGAGTTTTGTCCTCTGATAAGGGATGGAATATATATTGTCACTTTTAACTCCGGCGATATAAGGATCTCCAAAAAGGTATTTATGCAAAGTCAATGAGATTTAAAGAAATTTTAAAACCGCCTTCGATCAGCTATAAGGATCTGTACTATAACTCCATAATTGCCAATGCGTAAACAAGAATTTGTTAGTCCATCCCTTTACCCTGTGAAATCCAGTCTTGCTGTAATGCCTTTAGCATTATTTCACAGGGTGAATCTTCCTGCACTGTCAAACAATTGCTTCTTTACCACCCGGGACTTCTAACAGATGTGATATAAAGCATGTAGACAAAAAGAATATAATGGTATAATTTTATAATATGAAAATGAGGTAATTTGAAAATTGGAAAACCATGAATTACCAAAATAAGACTAAAGAAGTTTTAATAAAAGAGTTGCAGAAATTGCAGCAGAAGCATGATTCATTAAAATCATCATACGAAAAAAATATCACGGAGCATAAGCGAACAGAGGAGACATTGCGGGAGAGTGAGGAGAAATGGTATAAGCTGGTTACAACTATTCCCGACTATATTGCTTTGCATGACATCAATGGCAAGTACATCTTCCTAAACCATTACGCCGAAGGATTTTCTGAAAAAGAAGTTGTTGGGAAAAGCTTGTACGACTTTATATCTATAGACTCAAAAGAGGAGTACCGTCGAAATTTCGATGCATGCATTAACACAAAACAAACTCAACGATTTGTATATTCCGCCTTTGGGGACAACAGGGTCTTTAGAACCTACGAAAACTATCTTGTACCGATCATAGAGAAAGACCAGATAATAATCATTTTGGCGATTGCCAGGGATATCACCGAACCCAAGCTGGCAGAAGAGGCGCTGCGCCTGGAGAAAGAGAACTTTCGCCATTCTATTGATGATTCCCCTCTCGGAGTGCGTATTGCTACGATAGAGGGAAATACGATTTATGCTAATAAGGCTATTCTGGATTTCTATGGATATGATAGTCTCGGGGAACTGCAAAAAACACGTTTAAAGGATCGCTATACTCCGGAAAGCTATGCCCAGGCTCAAAAAAGAAAGCTTCAAAGAGAACATGGTGACTTTAGTGTCACCGAGTATGAAATCAGCATCGTCAGGAAAAATGGAGAAATTCGCCATCTCCAGGTTTACCGCAATGAAGTTTTATGGAACGGTGCAAGACAGTTTCAGGTCATTTACATGGATATCACCATACGTAGACAGGCAGAAGCAGCTTTAAGGGAAAGTGAAGCCAGGTTCCGCAGTCTTTTTGAGAACTCCCTGATGGGAATTTCGGTGACCGATCCTGATGGCTACATGGTTCAGATTAATCAAGCATATTCACGGATGTATGGTTACAAAAATCCGAAAGAGATGTTAACTGAAGTTAGCAATGTGAGACAACTATATTCCAAACCGGAGGAAAGGAAAGAAGTCTTGCAATTATTACGCAGAAACGGTTTTATGGAAGCAAGGACGATCGAAGTGATTCGACGTGATGGATCTCGATTCCCCGTCCTGGTGTCGGTCAATGAAATCAGGGATGCCGATGGGAAACTGATTTACAATCAGGCTACTCAACTAGACATTACCGAACGCCGGTATACAGAGGAAGAACTCAGGAACTCAAAAGAATTACTTGAACAACTTAATCAGCATCTCCATGAGGTCAGGGAGAATGAGAGAGCAATTATATCCAGAGAAATTCACGACGAGCTAGGACAGTCACTAACCGCTTTAAAGCTCGATTTGAACAGGATGCACACATACTTAGATAACAACCCGGAGGCTGTGGCAAAACTCAATGGTATGATTGAACTCGTATCAGATACAATTAGAGATGTGCAGCGTATCTCATCAGACCTGCGTCCCGGTATTCTTGATGAACTTGGTTTAGTCTCAGCCATTGAATGGTATTGCGATGAATTTGAAAAAAGAACCGGTATCAAATGCAACCTGAAATTGGATAACTCAGACTATGAGGATGCTCAGATTAACCTTACTTTTTTCAGGGTCCTTCAGGAGACCCTTACCAATGTAATACGTCATGCAAAGGCTTCATCTGTAAGTATTAAGCTCCAAAAGCTAATTAAAGGTGCAAGCATGATCATTCGGGATAATGGAATTGGTATACCTGAGGAAAAGATCAGATCAACCAAATCCTTTGGATTAATCAGCATGCGTGAAAGGGTAAAACAATTCAATGGAACAATTGATATTTCATCAAAAAAAGACTATGGAACAAAACTGGCTATATTTATTCCTTCATAATTAATTGAGCTTGCCATGAAAGTACTTATTGCCGACGATCATTCAATAGTTCGTGAGGGCCTTAAACAATATGTTATGACTCTTGATGAAGTTAAACTGATTGATGAAGCCATCAACGGGAATGAAGCATGGGCAAAGATCAAAGCTGGTAATTATGATCTCGTGATCCTTGATGTTGCAATGCCGGGAATGAGCGGTTTGGATGTCCTTCAGAAAATTAAAAGCAGAAATTTAGAAACACGTGTCCTTATATTAAGTGTATACCCCCAGGAGCAATTTGCAATCCGTGCATTTAAATTGGGAGCTTCAGGGTATATTTCAAAGGATTGTGCTTTCGAAGAGTTGATTCTCGCCATTAAAAAGATTACAGCAGGAGGAAGGTATATTTCATCAGCTTTTGCAGAGAAACTCGCATTAAATGGCTTTGATTCGGATTCACGCATGCTTCATGAAAAACTCTCGGGAAGGGAATTACAGGTAATGGTTCTGTTAGCCAAGGGGAAATCTGTCATGGAGATAGCAAAGGAAATTTTTATTTCAGATAAGACTGTCAGCACTTACCGTACCCGTATTCTTGAAAAAATGGGTATGAAGAAAAACGCTGAACTGACTATATATGCAATAAAGAATAATCTGATAGAATAACGGCGCCCTTACTCCGTTGCACCTCTTCCTTGTAGTCTATCCCCTATACTAAAATCATCCTTCCCCTTACATTAGAATCCTCTGACTCCTTATAAATTAGGATATCTGCATTAACTACATTTACTCTTGGGGGGAAACATTAAATTATAATGACCCCTTTCCGAAAATAAAAAACCTGTTAATGAAAATAGTTATTGCAGATGATTCATCTCTATGGAGAGACAGAGTTAAAAGTATATTGATTGATATTAATAACGTATTTGTAGTAGGCGACGCTGAAAACGGGGCTGATGCCTTGCAGCTTATCAGGGAAGAGGAACCTGATCTGGCAATAATTGATATCCGGATGCCTGAAATGAATGGGATAGAGCTATTAAAGGAAATCAGGGAGTTGAAGATGAAAGTTAAAATCTGCATCCTCACAAGTTACCCTTATCCCATATATAAAAAGAGGTGTTTTGAAGCAGGTGCAGATTATTTCCTGAGCAAAACTGAAGATTTTGAAACGCTTAATACTATAATCACTGATATGTTAGAGGAACAGACACACAACCATCTGTATAAAACAGAAAAATAAAATATTAAAACATATGTCACCAATCAATGTCAAATTTATTGGAGCCGGAAGTCAGAAGTCGGAAGTCGGAAGACGGAAGTCGGATTTCGGATTTATTATTCCGCGATCCGCAATCACATTGACTTCGGACTTCGGACTTCCAACAGATTAGTTTCAAACATTCTTTTCCTGAGAAAATATATGAAAAACTTGCATAGAAATGGTAACAAATGATGGCCCTTCCTGATTAAACCTAAAATGACAGAAATACCTGTAAAGAAAACTCTTAGTATTCAAATGCTTATTGCAGATGATTCCTCTCTTTTGAAAGACAGGATCAAAAGTTCATTAAATAGGTTTTAGAACATTACTGATATGTTGATGAGGAATTGAAACTACTGAAGAAATTCAGTTGAAATTGGAAAAATAAAGGTTATGAAGAAGAGCAAAACATCGAAAAATCAAAGTAAGACAGAAATTGCGCTGAATGAATCTGAGCAAAGATATCGCACTACAATGATGAGCGTGGGTGATGGTGTGATCGCTACCGATACTGAAGGAAGAGTTGAAATGATGAATCCGGTAGCAGAGAAGTTAACCGGCTGGAAGGAACCTGATGTTGTCGGAAGAATAATTGGGGATGTATTCAATATTGTCAATGAAGAATCCCGCGATAAGGTTGAAAGTCCTGTGCAGAGAGTGTTAAAAGAAGGATTGGTTGTTGGACTTGCAAACCATACGTTGCTGATTTCAAAAGACGGAAAAGAAATATCGATTGCCGACAGCGGCGCCCCTATAAGGAACGGAAAGAACGATATAACAGGAGTGGTGCTGGTCTTCCGCGACCAGACCAAGGAGCGTGCGGCAGAGAAAGCCCTCCGTGAAAACGAGGAATCTTTTAAAGCCTTGGCCGGAAATGCCAATGATGGAATTCTAGTGGCTGCGGGCAAAGGCATTCATGTTTTCGCAAATAAACGGGCTGAAGAAATAACTGGCTACAGTGTTGATGAACTGGCTAAAATCAGCATCAAGGACCTGGTGCACCCTGATGAATTCAATGAAAGGATAAATGAAAGATACAAAAAAATATTGGCAGGAGAGCCAGTACCAAAACAATATGAAACCATCATTGTCCGAAAAGGTGGGGAAAATGTACCAGTAGAGGTCTCATCCGCGAAAACGAATTGGTTCGGCGAAACTGCGGATTTGGTCATTATTCGTGACATCACCGAGCGTAAGCAGGCCAATGAAGCACTAGAGAAGCAAAACGTTTTTATAAAAATGATTTTGGATAACTTTCCTATTGGCATTGCTACTAACGAAATAGATAGCATGAAAGTAACATACATGAATCGGAAATTCTCTGAAATTTATGGTTGGCCAGAAGATGAATTTCCTAATGTTGGAATTTTTTTCGAGAAAGTATTTCCAGATATGGAATACCGACAACAGATGCAGACCAAAATATTGGCAGATATTTCGAGTGGCGCCATTAAACGTATGAATTGGGACGACCTAAAAATTACCACCAAAGCAGGAGACCGACGAGTTGTTTATGCATCAAATATTCCATTGATAAATCAAAATATAATGGTCTCTACTGTTCAGGACATCACCGAGCGCAAGCAGATAGAAGAGGCGATGCAGGAAAGCGAGCGTAAGTTCCGTGAGACAATAAAATATCTTGACGAGGGATATTACAGTTGTATGATGGATGGAATAGTACTTGGACACAACGAGGCATTTAACCGGATTCTTGGCATTGATATCTCTAAAGATATGAAAGGGTCAAAGTTACCCGATTTCTGGCTGAACCCTGATGATAGAAAAGTGTATCTGCAGGAGTTAATGACTAATGGGTTCATAAGGAACTATCTGATAAATGCAAAAACAATCAGTGGCGAAAAGGTAGTCGTAATGGCGAATTCCCATCTGGTGAAAGATGAAATGGGCGAACCGAAGAGAATTGAGGGAACTTTCACTGATTTCACCAAACTAAAGCTGTCGGAAGAGGCTTTAAAAGGAAGTGAAATGAAATACCGGACGCTTTTTGAGAACGCGCAGGTCGGAATGTATCGCTCCAAGATAGATGGGTCCGCGATGCTGGACGTAAATAAAAAATTCGGCGAAATATTAGGATTAACCCGTGAGGAGTCGCTTGGTAAAGCCGGACGCATCCTATGGGCCAACCCGGAGGACCGGGACAAGATGATGAAACTTCTTAAAGAACAAAATGGAAGTTTATATAACTATGAGGCCAGTTTGCTTGCAAAGAATGGAGAAGCCAGGGATGTTCTGGCATCTATAGAATTGAAACCCGGAGAGGGCTCTCTTGATGGAACATTTGTTGATATCACAGAACGCAAACAGGCAGAAGTACAGCTTCGTAAACTTAACCGGATTTATTCACTATTAAGCGACATTAATCAGGCGATTGTGCGCATCCGTGTACCTAAGGAATTGTTTGAAAAAGTGTGCAACATTGCTGTGGAACAAGGTGGTTTTGGCATGGCATGGATAGGGCTTGTAGATGAAACATCCCAAAAACTCGGGGTGATTGCGCAAGCAGGCAGAACCAATGGATATCATGAACAGGTAAATATTTCATTGAAAGGTAAACCTTTAAGTTATTGTCCTGTTGATTCTGCTCTGCGACAGGGGAAACATAATGTCTGTAAAATAATTGAAAATAAAGAAATGGCTCCCTGTCAGAAGATTGCCTATGATCTTGGCTTTCGCTCATCTGCTTCATTCCCGTTAAAGGTCTCTGACATTCTGAAAGGAGCATTGACTTTTTATTCCGACGAACCGGATTTCTTTGATGAAGCAGAATTAAAACTATTGGATGAACTGGCTTTGGATATCTCCTTTGCGATGGAGTATGCTGAAAAAGAGGCCGGGCGCAAGCGTGCGGAGGAGGCGCTGCGGAATTCCGAAGCATTTCTGAACAATATCATCGATCAAAGCCCGGTTCCAATGTGGATTTCCGACGATAAGGGCATACTCATACGTATCAACAAAGCATGCTGCAGCATACTAAAGATAACAGAGCAGGATGTTATCGGAAAATATAATGTAATCGAAGACAATATTGTCCAGGAGCAGGGTCTGCTGTCAGATGTGCGTAGAGTTTTCGATAACGGTGAAACAGTTCGTTTTGAAATCAGATATAACACTTCAAAACTGGAAGGGTTTTCATTGGAAAGTAAAGCGGAAGTCATACTTGATACAACAATATTCCCGATAAAAGATTATAAAGGTAAAGTCACAAACGCAGTAATACAGCATATGGATATCACCGAGCGCAAACAAGCAGAAGAAGCTCTTAAGATAAGTAAAGAGCGCTTGCTCTTTGCAACAGAAGGTGCTAATCTGGGGATTTGGAATTGGAACATAGTTACCGGCGAACTGATCTGGTCAGATCAGTGCAAAGCACTTTTTGGCATTCCTCCTGATGAAACAATGAGCTATCAGCGCTTCAGTGAAGCATTACATCCCGATGACCGCGAGAGGACAAATAAGGCGGTAAAGGATACACTCGACAATCACAAAGATTACGACATTGAATATCGCAGTCTTTGGCCTGATGAAAGCATCCATTGGCTTGCTGCAAAAGGACGCGGTTTTTATGACGCAACAGGCAAAGCTGTGCGTTTGGAAGGCATAGTGCTGGACATTGCCGAGAGCAAAAGGACAGAAGAAGAAATACGCAAACTCAACACCGAACTTGAGGACCGTGTAACAAAGCGAACCGCTCAGCTGGAAGCCTCTAACAAAGAACTCGAAGCATTCAGCTATTCTGTATCACACGACCTCAGGGCTCCATTGCGTCATGTAAGCGGGTACGTGGAATTGCTCAACAAACATTTTCAGTCAGAATTACCTGAAAAGGGTCAGCACTATCTGAGTTCCATTGCTGATTCTGTGCGTATCATGGGAATACTGATTGACGACCTTCTGCAATTTTCCAAAACCGGTCGTATGGAGATGCACCAATCAGATTTTGATATGAATGAAATCGTTAAAGAAGTTATAGAATCGCAGCGAAAAGATAATCCTGATCGAAAAATCGAATGGGTCCTGGGAAAATTGGCTTCCGTAAATGGCGATGAAGCAATGCTCAGGGTTGTCTGGACGAATCTGCTGAACAATGCTGTAAAGTTCACACGCAACAGGAAGAAAGCCAGGATCGAGATTGGAGTCCGTGAAGAGAATAAGGAGCTGGTATTCTTTGTACGCGATAACGGAGTCGGGTTTGATATGCAGTACGCTCAAAAGCTTTTCGGAGTTTTCCAGCGTCTGCACCCTACGGAAGAATTTGAAGGAACAGGCATTGGACTGGCAAATGTGCACAGGATAGTATTGCGTCAGGGAGGACGCACATGGGCTGAAGCTGAACCCGACAAAGGAGCTGTATTCTATTTTTCAATACCAAAAAAATAAGGAGGAAACAAGATGGTAGAAATTCGGACAATTCTTTTTGCTGAAGACAACCCCAGGGATGTTGAACTGACACTTGAGGCTCTGGGAGACCATAACCTTGCCAATAATGTTATTGTGGTGAGAGATGGTGTGGAAACTATGGAGTATCTGCGTTGTGAAGGAAAGTACAAGCAACGCAAACATGGGAACCCTGCAGTGTTACTACTCGATATTAAAATGCCACGTATGGATGGCATAGAAGTTCTTCGGGCTATCCGAAGCGATAAGGAATTGAAAATGCTTCCTGTTGTCATGCTCACATCATCCCGCGAGGAGCAGGATCTGATCAAAAGTTATGAGCTAGGAGTTAATGCATATGTTGTAAAGCCTGTCGATTTCAAAGAATTTATCGAAGCTGTGAAGCAGGTAGGTGTCTTTTGGGCTGTCATTAATGAAGTGCCACCGGGGAGCAGATTATCAAATAAAAACCCAGCATGAATGAGGTATTAAACGTACTTTGTCTTGAGGACTCGCCGCGGGATGCTGAGATCATGCGTGAGTTGCTGAAAGATACAGGATATGATTTAAAAATGGACTGCACTGCGGTAGAGAAGGAGTTTGTTTCATTTCTTCGCAGCCACAGGTACGACATCATTTTATCTGATTTCAAATTACCCGGATTCGATGGCTTTGCAGCCTTGCGATGGTCTGTGGAAATCTGTCCTGATGTTCCCTTTATCTGTGTTTCAGGAACCCTCGGAGATGAGACCGCCGTAGAATTGTTAAAAAAGGGAGCTGTCGATTATATCCTGAAGGACAATCTCAAACGTCTCCCGTCAGCCATACTGCGGGCGCTTGAGGAAGCAAAGGAAAAGGAAGCACACAAGCTGGCTGTTGAAGAAATACAAAAGCTCAATGCCGAGCTGGAACAACGTGTTATTGAACGTACTTCCCAGTTGGAGGCTGCCAATAAGGAACTCGAAGCATTTGCCTATTCAGTATCACATGACCTTCGCGCCCCTTTGCGTGCTGTTGATGGATTTTCCAAGTTCGTTCTGGAGGATTATGAAAATAAACTTGACTCTGAAGGCAAGCGTCTACTTAAACTGATCCGCAGTAACACACAAAAAATGGATCAACTTATTACTGACCTGCTTGCCCTTTCGCGGGTTGCAAGGAGCGATCTGAATTTCTCCGGTATCGATATGACTCAAATGGCAATCTCAATCTTCAATGAGACAGCAGCACCGGATGTTCCTGATAAAATAAGTTTAAAGGTTGATCCGCTGCCTGAAGCGTATGCTGATCCGACATATATGAGGCAGGTTTGGGCCAACCTGGTTGCAAATGCAATTAAGTTTTCTTCAAAAGAAAAGAAGCCGTTAATTAAAATTTGCGGCCGCACTGAAAACGGGTTTAATGTTTATTATGTAAAAGACAATGGTGTCGGGTTCAATCCGGAATACGCCCATAAATTATTTGGCGTTTTTCAACGGTTGCATAAATCCGATGACTTTGAAGGCACAGGAGTTGGACTGGCTATTGTTCAGCGCATCATTCGCCGTCATAGTGGAAAAGTGTGGGCCGAAGGTGAGGAGGGCAAAGGTGCAACGTTCTATTTCAGTTTGCCGGTAAAGAAGTAAAGATAAAAGAGAAAACAAAAACTTAAAATTAATACCATGAACCACGAAGTCGAAATCCTGTTGGTTGAAGACAATCCAAGCGATGCAGAACTTGCCCTCAGGGCATTGAAGAAAAACAACCTTTCCAATAATGTAATCAGAGTATGCGATGGTGAGGAGGCTCTGGATTTTATTTTTGCCCGTGGACCATTTAAGGGCAGGAACAAGCTTAATATTCCCAAATTAATACTCCTCGACCTTAAATTACCTAAGATAAACGGACTCGAGGTGCTTAAGATAATTAAAGCGGATCCGGTAACAAAAACTATTCCTGTTGTGGTACTCACATCCTCGAATGAAGAGAGTGATATGATTGAAAGCTACAGGTTGGGGGTAAACAGTTATATAGTTAAACCTGTTGATTTTGATAAATTCATTGATTCAGTCAGGGATATTGGTTTATACTGGCTTCTCCTGAACCAGCAACCGGATATAAAGAATCTTATAAAATGACCCATAAAAATCTGTTAAAAATCCTTTTTGTTGAGGACCTCCCTTCAGATGTCGACCTTGCAGTTCTGGAGTTGCGGAAGGAGGGGCTGCGGTTTGAACATATCAGGGTTGATACCGGGGATGAATTTATCCAATCCCTGAATTTATTTGTTCCCAATATTATCATTTCCGACTATATGATGCCTTCTTATAATGGAATGCAGGCACTCAAAGACGCACATGAGTATGATCCATTAATACCATTTATCCTTTGCACCGGCTCAATGAATGAAGAGACAGCAGTTGAATGCTTAAAAGCCGGTGCTACTGATTATATTATTAAGGAGCACATAACGAGGCTGCCTTTTGCAGTCAAAGAAGCTCTTGATCAATACAGGATAAAGATTGAAAAAAGGGCTGCCGAGCTATTATTGAAGGAAAACGAAGAGAAATTGCAAAGCATATTCAGTGCATCGCCTGTTGGTATCGGACTATTTGTAGACAGGGTCTTCATGGAGGTAAATGACACATTTTGCAAGATGACCGGTTATTCCCGTAAGGAGTTAATAGGAAAAAACTCTGAAATGGTTTATGCATCCGGGGAGAATTACGAAAATAAGGGGATTGAAAAATACAGACAGATTGCTCAAAAAGGCACAGGGTCAGTAGAGACACGTTTCAAATGTAAAGATGGAAGAATCTTAAACATTTTTTTAAGTTCGACTCCTCTCGATAAAGATGATCAGACGAAAGGTGTGACATTTACTGTTATGGACATTACCGAGCGCAAACGGGCTGAGGAAGCATTGGTTGAGAGTGAGACGAAGTACCGGCAACTGGTAACACAAAGTCCTGATGGAATTTTCATTGCTGATCTGTCCGGGAAGTTTTTATCTGTGAACAGGTCTCTTTGTGATAGTCTCAAATATACCGAGAATGAACTTCTGTCAATGAAGCTGTTGGATATTGTACCTGAACAGTCTCATTCTATCCATAAACAGAGATTAATGGCTATCATGACTGGAGAAAGCACAAATGTGGATGCAGAATATGAAGTAAAAGGGAAAGATGGAACTGGACACTTTATACAAGTTCTGTCAGTACCATATTATATGGGAAAAGAAATAGTTGGTTTTCAGGGTATTGCCCGCGATATTACCGAGCGTAAGAAGGAGGAGGAAGTGTTGAGAGAAAGTGAATCTTCATTACGGAATGCTCAGGAAATCGCTAAAATGGGTAGTTGGGAATGGGACATGGTTACACAAAAAACCAACTGGTCCGATAATTATTTTGCTATTCATGGATTTAAGCGCACTGAGGTTGAACCAGGCTTCGAGTTTTTCAGAAACAGGATTCACCCGGATGATGTTCATTTTCTTGACGAAACACATGCTAACATAATGAAGGATAAGACACCTTCAAGTTTTGAATTACGGTTAATTCAACCCGACGGCACAGTTAAATGGATTCAAAACAATATATCTCCTGTTATTGAAGATGATAAACTTGTTAAACTGAAAGGCGTAATTATTGACATTACAGAACGCAAGCAGGCGGACGAGGCTTTACGGGAATCAGAAGTGAGATATAAGACGCTTTTTTCCAATGCTGCAGAGGGAATACTAGCGGTCCAAATAAAGACGATGAAATTCCTCTATGCCAATCCGGCTTTATGCAAGATGTTTGGATATAATGAAGAAGAGATAATACATCTGGGAGTGAAGGATTTGCACCGAAAGGAGTCCTTAAACTATGTAATGGCCGAGTTCGGGATGCTAATGCGAGATGAAAAGACGTTGGCATCTGATATTCCATGTCTGCGCAAAGACGGCACTTTATTTCACGCTGATATCAGATCCACTTCAATGGTCTTGGATGGCTTTAAGTGCCTTGTGGGTTTTTTCATAGACATCACCGACCAGTTGCAGGCGCAAAGGGAATTGCTTAAACATCGTGATCACCTTGAGGAACTGGTAAATGAACGGACAGAAGAACTCAGTAAAGCAAAGAAAGAAGCAGAAGAGGCGAATAAAGCAAAAAGTGAATTTCTGGCCAATATGAGTCACGAAATCCGTACGCCTATGAACGCAGTTCTGGGGTATACCGAATTGTTAGGCTCCACGCCTGTTGACCAGACTCAGAAAGAATATATTAATTCAATCAAATCGAGTGGAAGAAGCCTTCTTACGCTGATTAACGACATCCTTGACCTTTCAAAAATTGAAGCGGGAAAACTTGAAATGGAATATGAATATGTAGATACCTATTCTTTCTTTTCTGAGTTTGAAAGGATTTTTTCTCTTAAAGTCTCTGAAAAAGGACTAAAATTCATTCTGGATATTACGTCAGGAACACCGGCCGGCATCAATATTGATGAAGCGCGGGTGCGTCAGATAGTTTTTAATCTTATCGGAAATGCAATCAAATTCACATCAGAGGGTAAAATTGTCCTTAAAGTATTTACTGAAAACCCTCAGATTGTGAATTATTCGAAAGAAAAATCAGAAGAATTGATTGACTTGATAATTGAAGTACAGGATACCGGGATCGGGATTTCAACAGAATTGCAGGAGGCTATTTTTGAACCATTTGTCCAGGAGAGAGATAATAAACATCACGGAGGTACAGGATTGGGACTGACAATAACCAGGAGACTTACAGCACTCATGGACGGGACCATCCAAGTGCAATCAAAGCCTGGGGAAGGGAAGTATATTTACTGTCAGGATTCCGGAGATAGCATATTTAAGGGATTTCTCCAAAACAACCGTAGATATTCAGATTGATCCTTCAGAAATTGTATTTGAGAAAGCATCAATTCTTATTGCCGACGATGTGGAACATAACAGGAGCTATCTCAGAGATGCTCTTAAAAACACCAATTTAAAGATAGTTGAAGCGGAAGATGGTATTACTGCATATAAGCTTGCAAAGGAAATCGTTCCCGATCTGATTATTGCTGATATACTGATGCCAAAAATGGACGGGTTCCAGTTATTGGACAAAATAAAGACCGATAAGAAGCTTAAACATATACCTGTCATTGCTTATTCCGCATCGGTCTTAAAGGGTCAGAAAGAACGGATACATAATAGTGAATTTGTCGGACTGCTTATAAAACCTGTTAAAGTCGCAGAACTATATCTCGAACTGATGAATTTTTTACCATATAAGTCAACCAAGGCGGCGAAACCCGATAAACCTCTATCAGAAGTTGACTTAATTGGAGAAATAACCAATTTGCCCGGATTAATTCATTCCCTCGAAACTGGTTTTTATACCACATGGAAAACATTTGCTGTCAGACAACCTATCGGGGAGATCCGTGATTTTGGAAAGAGTCTGATTCAGTTAGGTATGAATCATAATTCAAGCATTATTACAGATTATGGAAAGGAATTAATCAGTGCAGCAGATAGTTTCAATATTGAAGCAATATTAATACTTATTGAAAAATATAAAGGGATTATTGAAAGTCTTAAAGATTCAACCAAAAATCTAAACAATGACTAGTCAGGACATGACAAAATCATTTTCTCCTGCAATTCTGATAGTTGATGACAATCCTCATAATCTTCAGGTATTAGGCTAAGTTATTGCAGGAAAACAGGTATGAAATTGAATTTGCCACCAACGGCAAAGCAGCCCTGGAGTGGCTGAATACCAGGCAATTCGATCTTATATTACTGGATATAAACATGCCTGTAATGAATGGTTTTGAAGTATGCACTAAAATACGTTCAAATCCTGATTTGAACAATGTACCTGTTATTTTTCTGTCGGCAGAGACTGAAAGAGAAAGCATATTGAAGGGATTCGAACTTGGGGCACAGGATTACCTTACCAAACCGTTCGACAGCAGGGAACTGCTTGTAAGAGTAAGGACGCATCTTGCTCTTAAAGATAGTCTTGAAAAACTGGAAAAGCTTAACAAATCACTCGAGGAAAAAGTAACAGATCGAACTCAACAATTAAGAGATGCCAATGAGAAACTTGAGACTTTAAATCTCAAATTAATAGATCTCGATAAGGTAAAGGCAGAATTCCTGAGCCTGATCAGCCATGAGATCCGTACTCCGCTTAACGGCATCATTGGCCCATTGGAGCTTCTGAAGGAACCTGCTTCTGCCGGTGAGATTAGCGACCTGGTTGAAATTCTCGATATATCTGTCAAAAGACTGGAAAGGTTTGCATTAAATGCCCTTCTGATTACAAGGCTTAAAGACAAGACAGTTTGAAATAAAAAAAGACAAAATTCATATCTCAAAACTGATTAATGAAGTTATAGACGAGGCAAAAGGAAAATTTCAGTCCAGGGAATATTCAGGTTAAAAGAAACGATGAAATAACCGGGGATTTAATTTATGGTGAGGCCGAACTGATAAAAAAATGCATTGGTAATATACTCGATAATGCAATACTTTTTTCTCCACAAAACGGTACCATCGAAATCAACACTTATATTGAAGATCAAACTATTATATGTGAAATTAAAGATAATGGAACAGGATTCGCAAAAGGAGCTGTTGATCATGTATTTGAACTATTTGCTACAGGCGATGCGCACAAAGATAATTGCACCGGGATAGGTCTCCCTATTGCCAAAATGATAATGGAGGCACATGGAGGAAGTATAATTATTGGTAACAATCCAGGGGGTGGCGCTTTTGTAAAACTGCTTTTTAAAAACATTATAGTGGAGAATAACGATTGATACTTTAAGTGAAAAATTCTAAGATTATCTGATGAACCAGGAAAAAGTATTAAATCCGCCATCGGTTTTGGTTGTTGACGATAATGTTAAAAACCTTCAGATCTTGGGTGGATTTTTGCAGAATGAAGGATTGATGGTTGAATTCGCTCTTGATGGTATGTCTGCATTAAGTTGGCTGGAGAAGAAAAAATTTTGACCTTATTCTCCTTGACATAATGATGCCTGGCATGGATGGATTTGAAGTGTGTTCATTGATAAAGAAAAACCCTGTTATCAGCGAGATTCCCATAATATTAATTACAGCAATAACAGATTCAGAAAGTATTATTAAAGGATTTGAAACAGGTGCTGTAGATTATATAACAAAACCCTTCATAAAGAGTGAATTATTAATCAGGGTCAAAACACAAATCGAAATCAAAAAGGGCAGGGACGAAATAGCAAGGAACCTGAAGGAAATTGAATACAAAAATAAACTTATAACATACAGTATACAATTATGCAAATACAATTCAGACAGCAGTTCTGAAAGCATCTCAGAATGGATCAGATCCTTTTCCCTGAGCATTTTTGCCTTACCCTGCCAAAGGATATTGTCAGTGGCGACTTCTATTGGTTTCAAGGAATTGATAATAAGTTGCTGGTTGGAGTTTTTGATTGCACGGGTCATGGTATTCCCGGTGCATTCATGAGTATTTTGGGAGTCACTCTGTTAAATGAAACGGTAATCAGGGAAAAGATTACTGAACCTAATTTGATATTAAACCGGTTGAGGGAAAAAATCATTGAAGCGTTGGGACAGAAGGGCATTTTTTTGGAGGTGAAAGATGGTATGGATGGTTCAATAATCAGCTATGACCTGACAAACAAAACATTGGTTTATTCTGGAGCATTTAATCCGATGTACCTTATACGCGACAATGAAATCATTGAATTCAAGGGAGACAGAATGACATTATCTTACCAGGATAATATTTTTGATTTTTCACGTCAGGAAATAAAAACCAGACCGGATGATATTATTTATTTGTTTACTGATGGGTACAGTGATCAATTTGGTGGAAAGGAAGTGAAAAAATTCCGCCGGATTCAATTTAAGGAAGTCCTGATAAGGCATAATAAGGAACCTTTAAAAGTACAAAAGCAATTGCTGCTGGATACTTACCTTAATTGGAGGGGCAAGGAGCAACAGGTTGACGACATTACTATTGTAGGGTTGAAACTCTAATTAATATCTTAATCCTTACAAATAATAACCTGCCCTCAAAAAAGATGGCATAGATTACAACAGAAAACAGAAAATGGATAAAAAAACAAAATCGGATTCTCCTATATCCCTTCAATATCGGAATCACCCTCTTGGCGTGAAATATTGTTAATTACCGCACCTAATAGAAAAAGCTCTGTCTATATTGTTGATAAACAGAGCTTTTATATGTAATTTTGAGGTCGGTGGCGATTATTTTATGATCCGGTTTTTGGTGGCCCTTCAATAAAATCCTCCTGGCCTTCGGCCCTGAATGATTATTTTTCAATCCCTCCCTCGAACAAGTTCGGGTCGGGCTTAAAAAATAATCCTCCACCGCTTCGCGGGGAGGATTTTATTGAGGTCGGTGGCGGATTCGAACCGCCGTAAACGGTTTTGCAGACCGCTACCTAGCCACTCGGTAAACCGACCATATTTAATTTTTATAAAGAACTTTTCAAAACCATCCAAACTACACCCCGGTGGCGGATTGCTCAGCTCGGCTCATCGCCTTCGCTTCGACGAGCTCCTTCACTTCGTTCAGTCGGTTCGAACCGCCGTCTTTGACCTCCGTAGCCGAGGCGAAGGAGGTAAACGGTTTTGCAGACCGCTACCTAGCCACTCGGTAAACCGACCATGTGCATCGGAGCCCTGGCACAAGTGCTCCCTGAGTTTGCCTGCCTGCCTGTAGGCAGGGAGTACAAAAATAGCAATATTTATAATATTTCTAACCAGGCCTGAATATTCCGGTAAAAGTTAACGCTGAGTACACAAAAAACTGAAATCATTCAATCTTTTTCAAATAGACTAAAAAATCATTTATTGATTTTAGATTCAATAAGTAATCTCTGTTTTCAGAAAGATGTTTATATGTTAAACTATCAGGTATGGTTATACTCTTTTGCTCTCCAACTCTGATAATTCCACAACCACTGGTTTTTACTACAAACATTTCAATATCATTCTTTTCGCTCCTCAGTTTCACCCAGGCCTTCCAGACATCACCTGTCCAGAATCCCTCTTTCTGTGGTACAATTTGCGTTGCTTCATTTTCGGGATTGCAGTCATGGACTACAATAGTTCCGTTTTTATTCAGACAACTTAAGGAATTAATAATATCCCTGTAAACTTGTGCCTCATAATGAAGCCCATCAATAAAAATTAAATCAAATGTCATTTTATTAAGCTGAAAAAATTCATCAGATGTTAAACAATATGCTGCATTACAACCGGGATCAGGGTCAACACCCAGCTTGATTTTACACTTTATCCAGTTAAAATTATCTTTTGCTTTTCCCTGCCCGATTTCAAGATATGATGTGTAACCAAACTTGTCAGCCAGGGTATTTAGCAGAATTGTTTTGTCTATTTCTGCATCAGGCGGAACTGAATTGTATTTCAATATGGAGGCATACTCATTTGAAGTCAGAAAATTATTTTCAATATAAAATTTGTTATAATATAGTTTTCTTGCCAAATATATAATACCTGTAAAATTAAATACTAATGAGATTATCAGTAGTTTATAGATATGCTTCCTGAAAAACTCTTTCATTCTGCTGATTCCGTTAATTAATGCTTGATTATCTTCACTGCTCCGGTATATCGATGATTCAAAACCCGGCAAAAATAGATACCCGGCTCCACTTCCATGCCATTTTCGTTGCAGCCATCCCAGGTAAATAACTGATAACCCGGTTGAAAGATGTTATCTGAAAGAGACCTGATTTTTATTCCTGTCATTGAATAGATATTAACAGTGACATGGTTTTCATTGGTCAAATCAAAAGATATTTCAGTATGATCCTTAAAAGGATTTGGCGCTATTCTAAGGATGATTTTTCCGGAGGAGTGAATATCTTCAATTCCCAGCGCCTCATCTACTCTCACAATAGCAGTATCAAGATCAGTAATATGTATATTATCGAACCATAATTTTTTGCCAATAATATCAGTGTACTCTGTCGAGATCTCCAACCTGTCAACCTTCGCCCAGTCGAACTTCCCTTCAGGGTTGTACCAGGTATCAACATCCCAGGCCCCCCGCTCGGTAAATGCCGGAAGCGGAATGTGAACATGATGCCATTTCCTGTCCCACTGGGCATCTGACGCATCTATGGTAGTACCCATCCGCCATGGATGATCACCCGGCACACTTGTTTTTGTATCTACGAACCGTATTTCGAATTTTATCCCCGGCTCACTTCCCCTTACCATAAAGTCGAGCGCAAAATTCTGCGAAACCAGCCGGGTCAGATCTTTATCGGGAGTGAAATTGAATCCGACAGAATTATACTGGCTGAACCCGCTCCAGGAAAGGCAATAATTATCATTTGCAGGAAGCTCCCCGGAATAGAAATTTACAGGTCCGGCACTATAACCAGAGCTTTCAATACCGTGAGCTATATAATCAGTGTAAATCAAAAATCCTGTGGAATCGGGCTTCATTGAGAATGGTGTCTGCACAGGTATATTTAATCCAAGAGAATCAAGCAATCTTATATTCAGATCATGTTCAAAAAACTCATCCGAGCCTTTTTCGAAAAGCCCGAAGCCCCCTTTATAATCCCAGATAGTCCAGGGGATCCCTTGCTTTTCAAGATAATCCCGGACAATTTTGTACCAGTAGCACCTGTCTGAATTATCGCTGTTAGGGATGTATACCCCGAATTCACCGCAGAAAACATTTACTCCTCTTGTATTCCTGAAGCTGACTGCATTATCGATGAGGGTTTTTACATAATTGACATTACCATTTGAAGGATAACTGTTCATGCTGCTTTCGATCCAGGACCCTTTCAGAGAAGCCGGACAGGCAGGCATTTCCAGGGAATTATAGGGGAATGGCACTCCTGAAAGAGGCAGCATTGAAGGATTTACCCATGTAGCTCCCTGGTGGGTAAAGACAAATGGATCGTAAAAATGAAACGTATAAAGAAGTTTTGGATCAGAATAAACAGGAAGATTTTTAAGTTCGGTATAGGAATTGTAACCTGATCCGCCGACAACAATTGTATGTTTTGTATCAATCGACCGTATAGCATTTATAACCTGGTTCTGAATTGCTCCCCATGCTGAGGTGGTCATCCCGTGAGGTTCATTCAATATTTCATACAGGATATAATCTGAACGACCCTTATAATGTGTTGCCATCTGAGACCATACTTTTACCAGTATATCAGCCACACCGGGACTGGTATCACCATTCGGATCAAAACTGTGATTATCGAGAATCAGATAAATATGAAGATCTTCACACCAGGTAACCACGGAGTCGAGAAATGAAAAAAGTAAAGGATCAATCGTGTATAAGGGGCTTCCGGAAGTCATGTCATGCATGGCAACCGGTAAGCGTATTACATCGCATCCAAGGCTTTTAATATTTATAATATCATTTTCGGTAAACTTTGTGAACTGTATCTGCCCGGCACTACCCGTCTGGAACCACGATGTAAGATTTACTCCCCTGCTGAAAGGGACCTGTGATTCTGACGAACTGATACAAAAAATAAAAACTATAATCAGAATCCAGTTCTTATTTACTATGATTTTGACCATCCTGAGTTCGAATTTGTCTGACCTCTCTTTAATTAAGAAAAGACGAAGGTAACGACTATTTTTATTCCGGGATGGGTTCAGTGTGAATGCAAAATTAAATATCTTTAAAAGAACTTATTCTCCAACTTACCTGATAACTATGACAATGAAGTACTTCCTGACTCTTTTCCTCGTAGCGGCCTGTTTCCCGCTCTTTTCACAACCAACCGGAATACCTTCTGAAAAAGCGGATAAAAGCATGCCTGTCTGTGGTTTTTGCATTGCAGCTCCCTCACGGGATGATCTCGGTGAGTTCATCCGGTTTATTGATGAGGAGCTGGCATCCAGGGGTGTAAACACACTGATACTCAGGGTAGATTATAATTACCGGTATAAAACCCACCCTGAGCTCAGCGATTCGTCAGCACTTTCCGAAAAAGAGGTGAGAAAGCTGGTGGCAGTTTGCAGGAAGAATAAAATCCGGATAATTCCACAGGTAAATCTTCTTGGGCACCAGTCATGGGCGGAGAAAACCGGGAACCTGCTAAAAGTCTATCCTGAATTTGACGAAACTCCCCTTGTTAAAATGCCCGAAAAATATGCCTGGCCAAATGCTGATGGTCTATATTGTAAAAGCTATTGTCCTCTTCATCCTGATGTCCATAAGATCGTCTTTGAGATAGTTGATGAGATCTGCGATGTATTTGAATCTGACGCATTCCATGCTGGTATGGATGAAGTATTTTATATCGGTGAGAAACAATGTCCGCGTTGTTCGGGGAAAGATAAGGCTGAATTGTTTGCCGGCGAAGTGAGAAGCATCCGCGATCATCTTGCAGACAAGGGGAGGCAGCTATGGATATGGGGCGACAGGCTGATTGACGGAAAGACAACCGGCATTGGCGAATGGGAAGGAAGCTATAACAGTACCTATAGGGCAGTTGATATGATACCAAAGGATGTTATAATTTGTGACTGGCATTATGAGCGGCCTGATCAGACACCGGTTTATTTTGCAATGAAAGGACTGAGTGTTGTGACCTGTCCATGGAGAAATCCGGCAAATGCTGTATTGCAGGCACAGGACATGGTTAAATTCCGTGACCATTCAACTACTGAAATGAAAGATCGTTTCCTTGGAATGGTTCAAACAGTTTGGTCCGGAACAGGGCAGTTCCTGGATAGTTTTTACGGGAAAGAACCCGGGAACAGGGAAAATACCGATGCAAACTGTTTCAGGGCGTTATACCAGGAAATTGCAAAGCTGGCAGAGTAAGACCAATAAACAGCCCTGTCCGGACCTTCAAATAAAGCAGATCTCTACCTGGTTATTTTGAATAAAACCGGCACAGTGTACCAGACAGATACCGCAACCCCGTTCTGTTTACCGGGTTTGAACTTCGGAAGAGTGCTCACCACGCGGACAGCCTCCTGATCGAGAAGAGGATCGACACCCTTGAGGATTTCAGTTCTGTCGGCCGATCCATTCGGATTGACGACAAACTTTAATATAACCCGTCCTTCAATATTATTATCAACTGCTTCAGCAGGGTATTGAGTATGTTTTCCAATATATTCCAGCAAAGCTTCTTTTCCTCCCGGAAATTCAGGATCCTCTTCCACTTTAACGAAAATAGTTTCTTCTGGTGGGATTATATCCTGTGGCACTGCGACATACCTTTTCAGAGTGTCGTTTACATCACCATTAGTGACATTCCGGAGAAGATCATCAGTAATAGGAATAAATGATTTAATGTTCGTGTCATTAACTACCTCCGGTGCGACATTCCGGATTGTTTCCTGCAGCTTAGATGGCATTTTAATTTCAGGCTGATCGATTGGAGGCGGAATGTAATCATTCATTACTGCAACGATAAATGGTCCCGGACCTGGTAAATCCGTTTTCACCTGGGGCTTAAATGAATACAGAATTACCAGCAAAGCACCTAAAGTCACTGCACTGAGGATTGACAAACTTGTAACTGATTTATAGCGTTTCCGGAGGTCGTATGCCCCGTACTCCTTGTTGCGTTTCTCGAAAATGATCTCATCAAATCCGGGAATCTTCTTTTCATTCCTCTTCATTTTAATAGTTTTTAGTTGTTAAACAATCACAGGACAACCGCTATCAACTACCCAATAAAAGAGGGATTTCTACATATTTTATAGCAAAAAAGGTGCCAATAAAAAAGAGGCTGCCCCCGGACAGCCTCCCAACCAAGCACTACAGATCAATAAACCTATTTTAATCCAAATCTGTAACTGAATTTGATAAGGAATATATTATGGGGTATATCATTATCCCTGTCGAACAGATCACCAATGTTGTTTAATAAATCCATTCGTCCCGATTCGTTGTAGTTATTCCTGGTCTGACTCCAGACAAGAAATACTGTCGAACCCGGATTATATTCCCATCTTATGACCAGGTTTGACAGGAAAAACTGGTAATTAAAGTTATCATTTCCTATGGTATAATCAGTAGGACCATCCAAATTCTCATCAATATTATAATGATCCGTGTCAAACGTCTTCTGAGCAGGAGTATAAACGTGAAATCTGCTGGTGTATTCATTTGAAAGAGGATCAATAATATACTTGTGGTCATAATACTTACCAGAGGCTATGTATGGCTGACCCCAGTATTGCAATGTAAGGTCGGGCGTCAGGTTGAAATTTACCCGGAACGAGGCATTGACTGTAGTCCTGTCAATGCTTGCGAAAATGTACCTGTTAGCGCCGTTATAATTCAGATATGTAACATACTGAAGATTTGTGAATGACTTGCTGAATCCGGGACTAAGTGTGACAACCAGAAAATTGAAGGGCTTATAAGTTATATCTGAACCCGTATAATAGTTTTTATAGCTTTTCTCGAATCCATAATTTGAGTTAAAATTTACCGAAACATTAAGTTTCTTTCTGTAATCGGACGAGAATCCGGCATTAGCTGTCGTGCTGCCCGGCATCTTCATCATTGGACCACCGCGGAGCATATCCGTTGAAAGTGCAGGACCATTAAGGTTTCCATAGACCCACATACCCCAGTAATTCTTAAAGGTTATGCTAGCATTACCCTCGATACCTTTGCCTAAAATATTTCCACCAAAATTATTCATAATGTAAATATCTCCGTTGATGTTGAATCTTTGATAGATCCATTTGGGTTCCCACTGGCGATAACCTGCCGCGAGAACAGAGAGAACATTATCAGCCTGCTGCATATATCCCAGATCATTTATCTCAAATCCCGGGGTTTTCCAGATCACACATCCAAGAAGATTAAGATGCCCGTTATTCTTTTGAATTTGCATTCTCCCGCCCGAACCGAAAAGCGATGTTCTATCAGGATCGAAGTTCACATAATCTTTATCAGGCCTTTGGTAAAAGTGAGCCGATGATTTCTGTGTAAGCGCAATTGCTTCTTTTGATCCATTTACCTGGCTGAAAGCAGCATTAAGGTTGAACATCCATGCCTTCTCTTTGAAATACTGTGTAAAATCGAATCCTCCGGTATATGCTGATTTATGCATGGTTTTTGCAAGGTTATCATCGAGGTTTCTGTTGGTACTGGTGAAAATCCCCCCGATTAAGGTATTGCCTTCATTGAAATCTTTCTGGACCCTTCCCAGAAAATAATTCGTAAATGGTTCAACAGTCTGAAAAATCCTTCCACCGACAGTATCAATTTCCGCCTGCTCCTTGTTGGTCATGGCATCAATAAAGCCTAGAGAAAGTCCCTTGCTGGTTTTGCCAGTCAGCTTTGCTGCTCCCAGGATGGATGTAAAAGTCGGCACGTCAGCATTCCACCCATCTTTCATATTGAGATCACCAGAAGGTCGCCTGCCGATCCTGCGCGAATAAAACAGGTTATCATTCCCATTATTTCCATCACCTATCCCCATGTTGAAATTTGTAATATTATTCCCTTCAATGAAGAAAGGTCTTTTCTCAGAAAAATATGTCTCATAGGCAGACAGGTTAACAACTGACGGGTCGGCTTCAACCTGTCCAAAATCCGGGTTAACAGTGAGATCCATCGTCATGTTATTGGTAATGCCGATCTTGGCATCCACACCTCCGTTCAATCCGTATTTTTTTCCCCTGGACATAAAAGGATTTCCGGGTTCTTTCTTGAAAGTCTCAGCTTTTGCAACTGCGTAAGGGGTGACATCAAATATTTTCCTTGGCTTGATGTTATCCATGCCGGTGAGTTCGCCGAAAAGGTGAACAAGCCCCGGAGCATCTTTGGGGACATGCTCCCAGAAGTCCGTTTCATTCTTCCTGTAAAAAATTCTGGCAACCTCAAGACCCCAGGTGCCGGAAGAGTTTTTATCAAACCGCACCTGGCTGAAGGGGATTTTCATCTCTGCAACCCATCCTTCCTTATTAATTGAAGTCTTTACCCACCAGTTGGGATCCCATGATCCATCCTGGTTCTGTCCGTCGCCTGTAAACATCTGATCATATTTGACACCGCTGGAGCTGACCCCGAAAAGGAATCCAGTACGAAGATCGTGAAAACTGTCGAATATCACCCCTACAAGGTCGCCATCAGCGTTGTCGCGCCTTGTGAGACGGTTTACAATACTGTCGGGGGCAGTGTCAAATGCTTTAAACGCTGCATAAATGTTGTTATCATCAAAAAGAATCTTGAATTCAGTATTCTGGGACGGTTTTTTCCCATTAAACGGTTCGTACTGGGTGAAATCATCAACCCAGTCACCCTGCTTCCAGGCCTCATCGTCAAGTATGCCGTTAATTACGGGAGCCGTGGAAATCCTGGTTGCATGGTATTGTTTCTTGTTTACTGCCTGTGCTGTCGAAATGGTGAAAGCCAGGAGAATAAGCAAAAGTGAGGTTATCGTTCTTTTCATCAGTAGCCTGTAGTGTTAATTTTGGTCTGGTTTTTATTTAAGGACGGATAATTGAGAGATTTGATGCAGAGAAAAGGATATTTAGAATCATTTTAAACAGATTTTTTGATTTTTGTGCGGTGGCAGATCATGATTAAAGACACCTGGAATCATTTTTACCCTATCATAAAATCATGAAAAGTAAAATTATTATCTTCGGTTAAAATTTATCAATTATGGTTTCACGCAGATCATTCATTAAAAACAGTGCAGCACTTACTGCTGCTGCAGTTATAACGCCTTCAGTTTTAGGCAAAAACCTTTTTCAGGATGTAAAATCTTCCCTGGCCGGAAAGAAAGTTTTATATGTATGGGGCGGCTGGATGGGACACGAACCTGATAAATGCCGCGATATTTTTGTTCCGTGGATGATTTCAGAAGGAGCAAAAGTAAGTGTATCAGATACACTTGATTCATATATTTCGATGGATCTGAAGAAAGATTTTGACCTTATAATACAGGCCTGGACAATGGGAACTATAACCAATCCGCAGGAAAAAGCTCTGCTTGAGGCAGTTAAAAGCGGAGTCGGCCTTGCAGGCTGGCATGGAGGACTTGGTGATTCATTCAGGAATAATACAGAATACCAGTTCATGGTTGGCGGCCAGTGGGTAGCTCATCCGGGAGGAGTAATTGACTACAGGGTTAATATTACTGATCATAAGGATCCGGTTACAAAAGGCTTATCAGATTTTGATATGCATTCTGAACAATATTATGTTCATGTCGATCCAAATGTTAAAGTTCTTGCAACTACTACATTTTCCGATAAGAATGCCTCCTGGATAGGAGGTAATGTTGTACCTGTTGCATGGAAAAAAGCTTATGGAAGCGGCAGGGTTTTTTATTCGTCACTTGGACATGTTGCAGCAGATTTTAAAGTGCCGGAAGTACTTGAAATTCAGAAAAGAGGCATACGCTGGGCCAGTATGAGCAAATATGAGCCTATGGAAATATGGAAGCAGCCTGTATATAAGGGTGCGAAGAAATAAAGCTTTAGAGACTCATCAGGATTTCCTTGGCTTTGCTGAATAGGTGAATTCCATTCCGACCAGGGATGCAATATCAATACCGGCTTCTTCCATATCGAAGTCCTCTTCCTCATAAAACCAATTCACATTGACAGGATATCCGGCAACTGGAAGCCTTTTAAGTTCCGAAAGGATATCAAAAAGAAATTTTGCTGATGATGAATTAAAATATGAAAGATCGATATGGAATTCAACGGGATTCTCTTTAGTAAAGGTTTTATATGCTCCTTCCATAGCATCCTCTGTAAAAATCTTAATCCATTCTATTACAGGATAATACAATGCACGAACGTCTTCAGGAGATGAATTTCCCCGAATAAGGAAAATATTTTCACCTGGTGAAAATAATATCTCCGGAGTGGTTTCTGTTTGAAAAATATGAAGTTTTTGCATCTGCAGACCTTTTTACAAAAATGCATCAAAAATATTCCAAAAACAAAAAAATTAAAGGGATTATGGCTCTTTAAAAAGCATATTGTTTTCTTCTTCCGGGTTATACCCGGTATCGTCTTTAAGGTATCCGTTTTTATATGCCTCAACAGCCATCCTGTCGCAAATCTCATTTTCCGGATTGCTTGCATGACCTTTTATCCAAACAAACCTTACAATGTGGTTCCTGTAAATTCTGAGAAATCTCATCCACAGATCAGCGTTTTTTTTCTTCCGGAAACTTTTAGATTCCCATTGGAAGACCCATCCATTGTTAACAGAATCAGCAACATATTTTGAGTCAGTGTATACAATCACTTTGCTGCCACTGATCTTCAATGCTTCCAGTCCGGCTATTACTGCAAGCAATTCCATCCTGTTGTTTGTTGTAAGCCTGAATCCTTCAGATTTTTCAAGCCTGTGCCTGCCTGATATCATAACAACACCATATCCTCCCGGACCCGGGTTACCGCTTGAGGCGCCGTCGGTATATATTGTGATTTCACCTGACATGAGGCAAAACAATTCCGGTGTTGGTTAAAAAAAGTTTTATTGCAATTGAAAGAAGGATTACTCCGAATACTTTTCTGAGAATCTGAATTCCGCCCTGCCCCAGGATCTTTTCAAAAACAGAGGTTAACCGTAAAACAAGGTAAATCACTATCACATTCAGAACGAGAGCGATAAAAATATTGATTGTCTGATATTCAGCTTTCAGAGACAGGATTGTCGTTATTGATCCGGCACCTGCTATTAAGGGAAATGCAATCGGGAAAATGGATCCGCCGCCCTGTGAATCCTGTTTAAAAAGTTCAATTCCAAGTATCATTTCCATGGCAATAAGAAAAATGATAAAGGAACCGGCAATAGCAAATGATGATACATCAATGCCAAAGACACCCAGGAGCGGGCTCCCGATAAAAAGGAATGCCAGGAATATTAAAAATGAGACTATGGTGACTTTCGCAGGCTTGACAACAGCGCCTTTGCTTTTTATGTCGATAATTATGGGTATTGAACCCGGTATATCAATTATGGCGAATAATACCATGAAAGCTGCAAGTATTTCAATAATGCTGAAATGCATGATTCCTGAAATTTGGTGCAAAGATAATCAAAAAAAATTCCCCCTCTTTCCGAAGGAGAGAGGGGGAATACAAAGGGGTGAGTACGTGTATCAGCCTATTGTACAATTGTCATCTCATCAACCAGATGTCCTGCACCTGCATAAACATCCATTATCCACAGAACATACCTGATATCGACAGCTATTGTTCTCTGGAGAGCAGGTTCATAAGCCACATCACCGCTCATAGCTTCCCAGTTGCCATCGAAAGCAAGACCAATAAGCTCGCCGTTTGCATTCATCACCGGACTCCCGGAGTTGCCTCCGGTGATGTCGTTTGTGGTCAGGAAACAAACAGGCATATAACCTTTTGGAGATGCATATCTTCCATACTCCTTCTTATTATTGAGATCAATAAGTCTCTGTGGCAGGTCAAATTCATAATCACCCGGTTTGTATTTATCAACAACACCCTGAAGAGTTGTATAATACTTATATGTTACAGCATCTTTCGGATCATAATCCTGTATAGTGCCATATGTCAGACGCATTGTTGAGTTTGCATCAGGGTAAAGGGTTTTTTCAGGGGTCATTTCCCTGAGGGCAGCAACCCATAATCTTTGTCCTTTTGTCAGGTTTTCACTGAATTTGCCAAGCTCCTTCGATAAATCGCCGCCAACTTTGCGGATTGAAGCAAACGTCAGAGCAACAGGATCATTTTCGAGAATTTTCAGAACTGGTTTATTAAGAAATGCAGTCAGCTTTGCTTCACTGGCGAATATCGATCTGGCAAACATATCATCGACGAATTTGTCGATGTTGCCCTTGAATTTCTTGTCGACGACATTTTTAAAGAAATCGGGATGATATTTCACAGGAACATCAGCCCTGTAAAGCTTAAGCATTGCCTTCATCGATTTCTGATCAGTGGGTGAACTGTAATCTTTATAAATATCGTCAATGTTGTTCTTTGATCCCGGTAACAGCATCAGTTATCTTCTGGTTATCACCTGATTTCAAAGCATTCAGAAGTCCTGATCCGATCTGGCTGTAGCTCAGCAGTTCGCATCCTGAGATACATTCATTAAGATACTGATTTGCGTTCAAAAATTCAGCTCTGCCTTCAATTGAAGTTTTGATGAGTTCTAGTGCATCTCCGTATTTCGCTTTGCGTTCCGCATCAGCATTTATCCAGGTGTTGAACTGCTCCTCAATCTGTTGTTTTTTAGCTATAACATTCAGGTTTTTCAGCTGATTATTCTGGCCGATGGAATATTTCCAGTAGTTTGATGAACCTGAATATTTTGAAGCATACTGGATATTGATCTTTGGATCAGCAACCATGTCAGCCATCCATATATCCTGTTTTATCCCGCGAATCTTTATCCTGTTGGGATTTGTAATTTTCAGTATTTCATTAACCTCATAGGAGGTATAATATCTCTGAGTTCTGCCGGGATACCCAAGTATCATTGCGAAATCATTTTTATTAAGATCTTTAAGGGAAACACGAAGCCAGTTTTTTGGTTTAAGAGGGACATTGTCCTTTGAATAGGGTGCCGGCTTGCCATCGGGAGCAGAATAAACGCGGAATACACTGAAATCGCCTGTGTGACGTGGCCATTCCCAGTTGTCGGTGTCAAAACCGAATTTGCCTATTGATGAAGGAGGAGCACCAACAAATCTGACATCAGAATATCTTTCATACAGAAGAAGATAAAAATAATTTCCGCCGTAAAATGTAGATACTGTTGCCCTGTAATTGTTCCCTTCAGCAGCTTTTTTCTCAATTGCTGATCTGGCTTCGCCAAGAGCTGCAGATCTTTCAGCTTCGCTCATACCTTGTTTTACATTTGCCAGCATCTGATCTGTTACATCTTCGATCCTGATCAGAAAGGTGACGGCTAATCCCGGATTTGGCAATTCCTCCTCCTTAGTCCTGGCCCAATAACCATCCTTCAGATAATCATGTTCCATCGTACTGTGCGACTGAATTGAACCATAACCGCAGTGGTGATTTGTAAGAATAAGGCCCTGTGAAGAGACAATTTCGCCTGTGCAGCCGCCGCCAAAAATCACAATGGCATCTTTGAGGCTCGCTTTATTAAGGCTGTAAATATCCTCGGCAGAAAGCTTCAGTCCAAGCTCAGTCATCTTGCCGATATTCAGCTTTTCTATCAGAGGCAAAAGCCACATGCCTTCATCAGCCCTGACTTTGAACCCAAAGCTGATTATTAAAATGAACAGAATAGAAAGAATTTTTTTCATGATATTTTTTTATTTGAATTATTTTTAAAATTGAGCAAATATAATTGTTTAAATGAATACCGTGGATATCAGAAGTCAATTGTGATTTGTGTGTCATAAAGAGTAAACGATTTTCTGTGGAAACTGGTTATTCCAAATGTCCTGATTGCATTCCTGTGAAAAGCTGTAGCATAACCTTTATTTCTGTTCCACCCGTATTCCGGATGCTCAATATGTATCTTTTCCATGAATTCATCCCGGAAGGTTTTAGCGAGAACCGAGGCTGCAGCAATTGATAAATAGAGTCCGTCGCCCTTAATTATTGTCTTATGCTTAATGTCCTTGTACGGGAAAAATATGTTACCGTCAATCAGAAGAAACTGTGGTTTCTTTGAGAGTCCGTCAATTGCCAGGTGCATAGCTTTTATGGAAGCCCTGAGAATATTAAGCTTATCTATTTCATTATTATCAATGAAAGCAACATTCCAGGCTATTGCCGAATTGATTATCTCATCTTTCAGCAGATTTCTCTGTTTGGGAGATAATTTTTTTGAATCATTCAGGACAGAATGCTTATAATTCCTGGGAAGGATAACAGCCGCGGCAACCACCGGACCGGCAAGGCAGCCCCTTCCGGCCTCATCGCACCCTGCTTCAGTCAGATTATGAAATAGATACGATTTAAGCATGCATACCTGAATTTATTTCAAAAAGATAAAACATAGAGGAATATTACTCATTGAAAGTACAAGCTATAAGAAATATTTTTTTCATTTGAATTAAAATTTTAACATAAGTTATTAACACATTTATCAACAAAAAATATTGTTTTGTCAAAAAATTACTTATTTTTGAAAACTGTGAGTTGTTTTTTGATGATGAGAAAGACCCTGATACCTGTTTTTATTCTGATAGTTTCGTGGACAAATGCAATGTCTCAGGAATTATCTAACCAGGTGCTTGTTCCGCTTGCCAGTGTAGTATATGACTGGAAGGGGAGCTATTCTCAGACAGTCGGGGAGCCTGTTATAGAGATGGTGAAATGTTTTGATCATGCTATTAACACAGGGATTTCAGCAACCCTCAGTTCAAAGTGCGAGGATACCTCGATATTATAGACGGGACAGGTATTTTAGTTTACCCGAATCCTGTGACAGATTATATGATAATAGAATTATATGGTGAAAGGGCAAAAACTATCCTGATTGAAATTATAAATTTCACCGGAAGAATTGTATACAGTCATAAAGAGGTTTTCAATAATGGTTTCTATTATAAAGATAATCATTATGTCGGGGATCTGATGCAGGGCCTGTACCTGATCAGGTTTACCACCAATGATGGAATGTTGAACCGCGTATATAAGATCGAAAAGCTTTAAACCGAAAGTTATGAAGGCTAAACTTATTAAAAGGTATCTTTTACTGATCGTGCTGACATTTGTTGCGAAAGGTGTTTTTGCCCAGGAAAATGTACCGCTTGGTATTAATTACCAGGCCGTTGCAAGAGACATTTCAGGAACTGAGATGGGCAGTAAGACAATAAATGTAAGATTTTCAATAATCTCCGGAAATCCTTCATCGACGCCTGTTTACCAGGAGGTGCACCAGAATGTAGTGACTACAAAGTTTGGAGTTTTTTCACTCATAATCGGTCGTGGAACCCAGATAGAATCACCCACTAAGAAATTATCTGAAATTAACTGGTCGGCAGCGGACCAATGGCTTAAGGTAGAAGTACAATTTCCTGGCGAGAGCGATTTTTCATATATGGGGACAATGCAATTTCTGGCTGTTCCCTATGCACTTTATGCGCAGAAATCACTGGAGCCAGGCCCTCCGGGACCGAAAGGTGATCCCGGACCACAAGGCGATCCTGCTTCAGATAAACAGAACTCTTTCTGTAGTTAATATTGAAGGCTCAGACTACCTTGCCATATCTGGCGGTAACCAGGTAAAAGTATCATCTATTGAGAAAGATGGCGATCCGACAAATGAAATTCAGGACCTTCTTTATGACGGTATTAAAAGGGAGTTGAAGATAACCAAAAGCACACAGCCTGTCATAAATCTTTCTGAGTTAAAGAATGATGCTGATGCCGATCCGACAAATGAGATACAGGATTTGCAGCTGGCAAGTAATATTTTAAAGATAACGGGCAAAACAGGAGCAGCATCAATCAATCTGACTCCATATCTTGATAATACTGATAATCAGCAGTTAACATATTCGGAAGCAAGTAATTCCCTGTCAATTACCAATGGAAACAGTGTCACTCTCGGAACGATGGTGGCATTCAGGGCGAAGAAGTTGGTTGCGACATCAGCACCTATGCCATTATCTAATGTTGATTTCCTACCGGATAATATAGAATATAATGATGGAAATGGGATAAATCCTGGTACTGGAGAATTTACTGCAGCAAATATTTCTGGGATTTATTCATTTGATATAAAATATATAGCTGCAGGTAATGGCAAGATAGTTATGCTTTACTAAAAACGGTAATCTTTATGAAATCACTTGCTGAATGGGCTTAGTACCGGAGCTATATTTTTAGAACAATGACAATTAAATTATTAGCTTCTGATAAAATTAAAATAGTTATTAATACGGGTACTGATACCAACATCGGCACCGGCACTTTCTCAGGCTATAAGGTTTATTAAGCCTCTTAGATTGGATTGTAGGAAAATCTAAAAACCCCCTCGCTCCCGCGTTGCAGGAGCACTCCCCCTTAGAGGGGGAGAAAAACTTCTATATTTAGTTGAAATTCAATAGAATATGAGGATTTTTTCCCCCCATTGGGGGGAATTAAAAGGGGGGCTCTTTTTCCGGCTACAGAATTTATTAAGGGTCATTTGTTGGAAGATAGGAAAATCTAAAAACCCCTTCGCTCCCGCGTTGCGGGAGCACTCCCCCTTAGAGGGGGAGAAAAACTTCTATATTTAGTTGAAATTCAATAGAATATCAGGATTATTTCCCCCCATTGGGGGGAATTAAAAGGGGGGCTCTTTTTCCGGCTGCAGAATTTATTATGGGTCATTTGTTGGACTATAGGAAAATCTAAAAACCCCCTCGCTCCCGCGTTGCGGGAGCACTCCCCCTTAGAGGGGGAGAAAAACTTCTATATTTAGTTGAAATTCAATAGAATATCAGGATTTTTTCCCCCCATTGGGGGGAATTAAAAGGGGGGCTCTTTTTCCGGCTACAGACTTTATTAAGGATCATTTGTTGGACGATAGGAAAATCTAAAAACCCCCTCGCTCCCGCGTTGCGGGAGCACTCCCCCTTAGAGGGGGAGAAAAACTTCTATATTTAGTTGAAATTCAATAGAATATCAGGATCTTTTCCCCCCATTGGGGGGAATTAAAAGGGGGGCTCTTTTTCCGGCTACAGACTTTATTAAGGATCATTTGTTGGGCTATAGGAAAATCTAAAAACCCCTTCGCTCCCGCGTTGCGGGAGCACTCCCCCTTAGAGGGGGAGAAAAACTTCTATATTTAGTTGAAATTCAATAGAATATGAGGATCTTTTCCCCCCATTGGGGGGAATTAAAAGGGGGGCTCTTTTTCCGGCTACAGGGTTTATTAAGGATATTAAAATTAGGAACTTCCATTGAGGAAATCTTATACTTAGTTGAAGCTCAATAGGAATTGGGAATTCTTTCCCTGGAAAAAGGGGGGCAACAGATTTTCATTTAATTCCTTAAATTTGCCAAAATTTAATCTATGATCACCAACGAACAGATAAAAGATCTTTCAGAGCGCCGGGATGCGTTAAGGAGGTATCTTTGACATCGACGGCAAATTATCACTTATCGCAGAAAAAGAACAAGTCTCGCAGCAACCGGATTTCTGGAATGATCCGAAGCAGGCAGAAGAACTCCTGAAAAACACATCTCTTCTTAAAAGCTGGACAACAGAATTTGACAGGATCAACACTGCAATTGATGACCTCGCAGTGATAAATGACTTTTTCAGGGAAGGTGAAGCTACTGAACAGGATCTCGATAACCATTATAATAAATGCCTTACCATGATCGAAGATCTTGAGGTGCGCAACATGCTCCAAAAAGATGAAGATCAGCTTGGCGCCATCCTGAAAATAAATTCAGGGGCCGGAGGTACAGAGAGCAACGACTGGGCAGCAATGCTTATGAGAATGTATCTCAGGTGGGCTGAAAGAAATAATTATAAAACAAAAGAACTTGATTTTCAGCCGGGTGATGAAGTCGGCATTAAAACTGTAACTATAGAGATCGATGGCGAACAGGCATATGGCTACCTTAAAAGCGAAAATGGTGTCCACCGCCTGGTGAGGATCTCACCATTCAACGCACAGGGGAAAAGACAGACCACCTTCGCATCAATATTTATCTCTCCTCTCGTGGATAATAACATAGAGATCGAAGTAAGCCCATCTGATATCACATGGGAAACCTACCGCTCAAGCGGCGCCGGGGGACAAAATGTCAACAAGGTCGAAACGGCAGTCCGCCTCCGGCACCATCCTTCAGGTCTTGTAATTGAAAACCAGGAGACACGGTCGCAGCTCAACAATAAGGAAAATGCAATGAGGATCCTTAAATCGCAGCTGTACGAACTTGAGCTTAGGAAACGTCTCGATGAGAAGGCAAAGATTGAAGGTGAAAAGAAAAAAATTGAATGGGGCTCGCAGATCAGATCCTATGTGCTTCATCCCTACAAAATGGTAAAAGACCTTCGTACGGGATACGAAACAGGGAACGTTCAGGCAGTCCTTGATGGCGACCTGAATAAATTTATTAAAGCATATCTGATGGAATTCGCAGGGAAATGAGCAAAAAAGAAAAACTCTTTGAACAGTTCCCACCGGTCAGCAGGAAAGAGTGGATGGATAAGATAAAAACTGATCTTAAGGGCGCTGACTTTAATAAAAAACTGGTCTGGAAATTATCAGAGGGTCTTGAAATTATGCCCTTTTACATGAAAGAGGACATTGAAAACCTGAAATATATCAGTTCTATACCTGGCCAGTTTCCGTATATAAGAGGTAATAAAACCAGCAATAACATATGGCGGATCAGGCAGAATATAACAGTCACTGATTATTATGAAGCTAATAAGAAGGCACATGAGATATTATTGAGGGGTGTTGATTCCCTGGGATTTATAATTTCCGATCCCGAGTCTTTATCCAGGGAAAACATTGATGCGCTTCTTAAAGATATTGTTCCTGAGGCAGTTGAACTGAATTTTCTTTCAAACGGCAAAGCGAAGGAAATTATAGAATTCTTAACTGATAATTTAAAAGATAAAAGAGCTGATCTTCACAAAATTACCGGGGCAATTGAAACAGATCCGTTAGGCAGGCTTATGGTTAACGGTACACTCTGCATCCCTGTTGAAAAGGGACTGGATTACCTTGCTGATGTTACCAGGCTCACAGAACCACTGCCAGGATTTCGTGCAATTCACCTGAATGCCGCAAATTTCGGGAATGCAGGTTGTGATATTATTCAGGAACTTGCATTCGGTATCTCCATGGGAGCTGAATATATGGCACAGCTTATTCAAAGGGGAATTAAGGCAGACCTTGCAGCATCGAAGATCAGGTTTTCGTTCAGCATCGGATCAGATTATTTCCCGGAAATTGCGAAACTGAGAGCGGCAAGATTATTATGGTCAGCAGTTATAAACGGCTTCAGACCCTACAGTACTGATTCCGCGAAAATGGAAATTCACTGTGTGACAAGTAAGTGGAATAAATCATTGACTGATGGTCATATTAATATTCTTAAAACTCAGACTGAAGCAATGTCTGCTGTACTTGGCGGAACAGATTCTCTCACGGTTGAACCATGCGATATTGTTTTCAGACAGCCCGATGAGTTTTCGGAAAGGATTGCCCGCAATCAGCAACTCATCCTCAGGGAAGAATCATTTTTTGATAAGGTTGCTGATCCGGCAGGAGGATCTTACTATATTGAGATACTGACAAAGCTTATTGCTGAGAGCGCCTGGGACCTTTTCCTTGAAATAGAAAAGAACGGTGGATTTCTGAAATCCCTGGTCAACGGATTCGTCAGTCGGAAAATAAATGAAAATGTAAAAAAATCACACAATGAAACTATAAGGAAAAGAATCCTGATCCCTTCATCTATTGATACCGGAGGAAAGATCTCTGAAAGAAAGTGTATGGACTACACTTATAATGACTTATCTGTTCTTCCCTTTAAAAAAGAAGATTTCAGAAATGGAGAAATTACTAAAAATGATGGTGGATCGTGGGTTACGGCAGAGGGTATCAGTGTTAAAGGAAAGTATGGTCCGAATGATCTTGAGGGGCTGGAGCATCTGAGTTATGCAGCAGGTATACCTCCGTTTCTTCGCGGCCCCTATTCCGGAATGTATACAATGCAGCCATGGACAATCCGGCAATATGCGGGTTTTTCCACAGCAGAGGATTCAAATGCCTTTTACCGGCGCAACCTGGCAGCCGGTCAAAAAGGGCTCTCTATTGCATTTGATCTGCCGACTCACCGTGGATATGATTCAGATCATGAGAGAGTTGCGGGTGATGTTGGGAAGGCCGGTGTAGCTGTTGATTCCATTCTGGATATGAAGATTCTTTTCGACCAGATTCCTCTGAACAGGATGTCGGTTTCGATGACAATGAATGGAGCTGTCTTACCCATAATGGCTTTCTATATTGTTGCAGCCCTGGAACAGGGAGCAAAGCTTGAGGAACTTACCGGTACAATCCAGAATGATATCCTGAAAGAATTTATGGTCAGGAATACCTATATATATCCGCCTGAATTCTCAATGAAGATTATTGCCGATATTTTTGCATACACCACGGCAAAGATGCCAAAATTCAATTCAATAAGCATTTCCGGTTATCATATGCAGGAGGCCGGGGCAACTTGTGATATTGAGCTGGCCTATACTCTTGCCGACGGGCTTGAATATCTCCGAACGGGTATTAAAGCAGGTCTCAATATTGATACTTTTGCTCCAAGGATCTCATTTTTCTGGGCTATCGGTATGAATCATTTCATGGAAATTGCCAAGATGCGGGCAGCAAGAATGTTGTGGTCAAAGATTGTCAGTGGTTTCAACCCGAAAAATCCCAAATCCCTTATTCTCCGTACTCATTGCCAGACATCCGGATGGAGCCTTACTGAACAGGACCCCTACAATAATGTCGGAAGGACATGCATTGAAGCCATGGCAGCTGCTCTGGGCCATACACAAAGTCTTCATACCAACGCTCTTGATGAGGCAATTGCCCTTCCTACTGATTTTTCTGCCGGGATAGCACGAAATACCCAGATATACCTCCAGGAAGAAACAAATATCTGCAGGGCTGTCGATCCCTGGGCCGGCTCATATTATGTCGAAACACTGACAAATGAAATTGCTCATAAGGCATGGGATCATATTACTGAGATTGAAAACCTTGGAGGAATGGCCAAAGCAATAGAACTGGGCGTCCCGAAAATGAGGATCGAAGAAGCTGCGGCACGAGCCCAGGCAAAAATTGATTCCGGTGTTCAGACAATTGTGGGGACAAACAAATACAGGCTCGACAGGGAGGATCCGCTTGAAACACTGGAGGTCGACAATACCGCCGTCCGTGATTCCCAGATAAAGAGACTTGAAAAGCTTCGTGCCGGGCGTAATGAATCTGAATGTCAGGCTTCGCTGGCGGCAATTACTGAATGTGCCGGAACAGGGAATGGCAATCTTCTTGAATTAGCTGTTGAGGCGGCCTCAAAACGGGCAAGCCTTGGTGAAATATCTTATTCATGTGAAAAAATAGCCGGGAGGTATAAAGCAGTGGTAAGAACTATATCAGGAGTTTATTCATCAGAGTATAAATCTGATAAGGATTTTGAGGAGGCAAAGGCACTTGTTGCCAGATTTGCTGAAAAAGAGGGGCGACAGCCCAGGATAATGATCGCCAAGATGGGCCAGGATGGCCACGATCGGGGTGCCAAGGTTATATCGACAGGATATGCCGATATTGGTTTTGATGTTGATATAGGCCCTCTCTTCCAGACGCCGGCAGAAGCTGCAAAACAGGCAGTGGAAAATGATGTCCATGTGCTCGGAGTCTCGAGTCTTGCTGCCGGACATAAAACTCTGGTCCCGCAGGTTATTGATGAACTGAAACATCTGGGAAGAGAGGATATTCTGGTAATTGCCGGTGGTGTAATACCTTCGCAGGATTACCAGTTTCTTTATGATGCGGGAGTGGCTGCAATTTTCGGTCCGGGAACATCTGTCTCTAAAGCTGCAAAGCAGATCCTCGAAATTCTTATTCATTCATTTGATTAAAACACTGATCTAAAATATTTGTATTAAATTAGACTCCAATGAAAAGAGTACTTTTTATCATTATTCTGGTCCTGACGGTAACTTCAGGATGCAAAGTAAAGCAACCAATAACGGAAATTAAACCGGCATTGAAGCAGGCTGGTCAGGCTAACCCTACGACAAATTTCTCAGAGCAGACCACATGGTTGCTGGGATATTTTTCCGGGAATCTTCTGGCCCATCCACCTCATTCAGAGTGGTATCAGAAGGGTTATGACGAATATCAACCTGATAATGAAGCTATTAATAAATTATCAGCAATAAGCAAAGATAACCTTACTATCAAAATTGTTATGGGTACCTGGTGCCCCGACAGCCGGCGTGAAGTACCACGGTTCATGCGTATCCTTGATCTCTGGAAATTTCCATCGGAAAAGGTGACATTTATAGGCGTAGATAATGCAAAGCTTTCACCTGTAGGAGAATACGATAAGCTGGATATTCAAAGAGTGCCTACTTTTATCTTATATAAAAATAATGTTGAAGCAGGACGCATCATTGAAAATCCTGTTACGTCTTTAGAACAGGATATGATAAATATTCTTACAAGGAATGAATAATAATAAATACTTAAAAGTGTCATGGAAGATTTTAGTAATAAAACGGAACAAAACTCAGGAATAGGTCCGGGACAACCAACAGGTCAGACATCAGGACAAAATCTGGGAATAGCTGCCCTGATAACAGCAATAATAACTTTTGTGCTTGCCGTTATCCCATGTGTGGGTCTGATTGCAATTATTCCGGGGATAATAGCAATTGTGCTTGCATCGGTCGGACTATCTCAGGCAGCAAAGAATAATTCCCCCCGCGGTGTGATTGTTGCAGGGCTGATCATTGCCATTATTGCCTCCCTGATATCGTTCTCACAGGTATTCGTCGCAGGAAAAATCTTTAAGCATGCTGACAAATGGCCGAAAAGTATTGAGAATATCGTAAATGATGTTCAGGATAATGTAATGAAAGATCTGGAGGATGCTAATATTTCCATAAAGGTTGAAAGCAATGGTGACACCGTGGAAATAAACACCAAATCCGGTAAAAAAGACCGTGAACAAACCCTCGAAGATCTGGAAAAGGGAAACACAACCTCTAATGATACTATTGTCCCGAAAAAATAATCGTGACGTTAAATCCGGGATAAGGCTGAAAAATGAGCCTTACCTTATTATAAATTTGATACTTGCCGGAGTAATACTGCTGATTATGGCATACTCCGGCATTTTTTCACCCGATAAAAATGATTATCCTGTTGTCTGTATTCATGAGAAACTTACGGGTGAACCATGTACATCATGCGGCTTGTCGCACAGCTTTTCCCTGATACTCAGAGGAAGAATAGATGAAGCCTAGAAATGGAATGAAAACGGGATGAGAGTCTTCCTCTTCTTTGCCTCCCAGTTTTTCCTGAGGATCTTCTTTTCAAGGTTTTATTTAAAATTTCCGGACTCCCGTAAACAGCTGATTTTATTTGATATAATAGGTTCATCGCTTATTTTTCTGATTGCATTCATGCCGTTTATTGTCAGCATCTTCAGATGGCTTTGAAAATCACAGATCATTCAGAATATCATATAGCAGGCTGCTTTCAAATCCCTTTGATAATCCGTACCTGAGAAGCTTTCCTTTAAGGTCGTATTGGTTTTTCGCTTTTACTGATTTCCGATGAGAGGCAATCAGCTCTTTAAAGTATTTCTGTAAAATTCATCATCAATAGTATCAAGGGCCTGACCTTATTATTTCACCCGGTATCGATTTTGCTTTCAGATGAGCTGCTATCTTTACCCTTCCCCATTTATTGTACCTGAATTTATCCTTCACAAATGCTTCTGAATAGCGAGCTTCGTTTAAAAAATTCTCTTTTATAAGTGCCACAATTATTTTCTCCGTATCTTCTTCTGTAACACCCCATGACCGGAGCTTTATGCGGATATCCTCATTGCAGTATTCACGATGTGAACAT
>CAWGUN010000009.1:0-788626 GCA_963825935.1 uncultured Bacteroidales bacterium
ATGGTACAGGTGCTATTTTAAGCCCAACATAATCGAAATCTCAGTTCCGCTTCCGGGTTTGGAATTCACCTCGAATTTTCCACCCAAAGATACAATTCGCTCTTGAATTCCAATTAATCCTAACTTACCTTCAATAGCCAATTTGGGGAGATTTTCCGGTTGATAAAAACCTTGGCCGTTATCCTGTATTAGGATGCTTAAGGAGTCTGGACCAAATTTCAAATTAATATTAGCCTCACTCGCTTTTGAATGATGTTTGATGTTATTCAAGGCCTCTTGGATAATACGGAAAATTGTGATTTCAACAGAAGGAGGTAGTGTTCGATCCTTACCTTCTATAACTAAACGGGTATGAATATTGCACTCCCCATTTATCCGGTCTACCAGCCACCTTAATGCTGACATCAGTCCCATATTATCTAAAATACTGGGCCTCAGATCAGCGCAAATCCGGCGTAGTTCTTCAATGGTATTCAAAGTGGTACCCCTGATCCAGGTGGCGCACCTTTTCATTTCACGTATATCTTTTTCATTCGGAGATTCTATCACTTCAGCGTAACTCGCTACCGCTACCAGTGTTTGGATAGTGTCATCGTGGAGCTCTTGAGCCAGACGTTTGCGTTCTTTTTCCTGTGATTCGATCACTTTTGCCATATACATCTGGCGCTCTGTCTCTCGCTCAGCAAATAACTTTCTCTCTCTGGCTCTCCACCTCAATTCAATATTTATCAACGAAATAATCAGGAAAGGCAGAAGTATAAAAACTATATTCGCCGCCACTAAGTTAGGGGCTCGAAATAAATTCAAAATGATCGGTAAAATTCCCGCCACCGATAATACGGAAATAATCAAAGAAGCTTGCCAGGGAACCATTATCATGGCATAAACAATGGGTATAAAAAAAAGAATCCCCACAAGATGGTTTATGGACTCAAAAATAGCCAGTTTATATAAAGGGGAAAGCCAGGTAAACCATTGCCAGATACCGTCTGTAAATGCCCAAATTCTCCACGGCCAGGCTTGATAAATAAAGACAAGAAAAACAGTGATTACCCCAATTATCCAGAGATGATAATTAGAGAGGATTTTCCTCGAGGGTCTCAATGAAATAAATGCCATCCATTTGCTCCCGGAAGACATTTATTCGAGGTCCTTCAAGTTTAGAATACCTGCCCGAAGGCTGATAGCGATGGCTTCAGTGCGTGAACCTACATCCAATTTTAAGAACAAATTGACGATATATGATTTAACACTGCGTAAACTTAACCCCAGCTTAATTGCAATTTCCTTATTAGAGGTGCCTTTGGCCATCAGCTTAAGGATTTCTAACTCTTTAGAGGTTAGTTTATCGATAGTGGTCCTGGATATCACCGTGGATTTGATATTAGAGAAAATATAATTGATTAGATTTTTAGAGACTGAACGAGATAATACAGTGTCCCCTGCCGCCAACGAACGTATAGATTGGATCAGCTCTACGTTAGACACGCTTTTGGTCAGATAACCGGCGGCTCCGGCTCTGAGGATGTTCAGTATATGCTCATTATCATCGTAAACCGTCAGTACCAGAATATTTACATCCGGACATTTTTCCGCTATCCGCCGGGTAGCTTCAAGACCATTAAGCACGGGCATATTTATGTCCATGACTATCACATCCGGAACTAAATCGATCGCCAGCTTGGTGGCTTCCTCACCATTGCAAGCTTCAGCTACAATTTCAAAATCGGGTTGTTTTTCCAGCCACATCCTGAGCGCCTGGCGCACCATCGGGTGATCGTCCGCCAGAATTATTCTAATTTTTTGACACTCGACATTATTAGTTTTAGATTCCAAAGTTGAATTCATCAGACTCTATCCCTTTCTTTTCTCAGGTATCTTCAGTACATGTACCTTGGTACGTATCCAAATAGGATACTATAGATGATCGTTATCGTTTACGATGTTGTATAACAATATCACACAACCTGTTTCCAGTCAAAAAACAGCCCTGACCCGGTTTCCTTTTCTCAATTGCGGAAGCTACTCTTTATTTCAAGTATTTTATCGAAAGACCTGAAAAACATACTATTTGATATTAGTTTCCATCATAACTGATCGGACCCATAATAATTTAAGGAGAGTTTTATGACACTGGAAGAATTGGAAAAGAGGGTAACAGAGTTAGAGGACATCGAGAAAATCAAGCAATTACAAGTGCATTATGTTAATTCGCTTAATCTGGCGGATTATGACGAGCTCGTTAATTGCTTTGCAGAAGACGCTATTCTTGATCTTCATGCAGGCTACGCAGTTGGCAAGAACCAGATTAGAGATCTTTTTAAAGGAGAAATCGCTCTGGTCCATATCGGACAGGAAGGTCCTTTTACGGTCCATCCCATAATTAAGGTCAATGGAGATAAAGCCGAAGGCAGCTGGCTGTTATATATCCAGTACGCTCGCCCGCGGAAATTTGCCCATAAGCCAAAAAATTTATCATCTAATGAGGCTCCGGATTGGCAGCAGGGGTACTACGATATGAAATATACAAAAAAGAATGGAGAATGGAAAATAAGTTACCTTAAATGGCGCCTCAGGTTAATATCGCCGCCTGCATCCCCAGCGCAATGATGCCAAATTTTACAATAAAATTATTCTCATCAAATACCTTTTGTTCTAAAAAAATAATTGGGAGGTTAATGGAATGAAAAGGATAACATTCGGTATATCTATTCTTCTAATCCTGGTGCTGGCCCTGACACTGCTTCCAACTGCGTGCTCGAACACCTCACCCGCTACAACCCCCGCGCCCGCAGCAACTACAGCAAAACCAGCCCAAACCAGCGCAGCCCCAGTAACATCCGCTCCACCGACCACCGCCGCGGCCGTTTCTACAACCGCTGCTCCAGCTTCATCAGCCGTCATAAAACTTAAATTTGGCAGTCTTTATGCTGCTCCCCACTTCAGAGCTATCACGGATGCGGCCTGGATTGATAAGATCGTTAAAGAGACTAACGGCCGGGTCCAAATTGATTATTATCCTGGAGCGGCTCTGGTTAGCACCAAGGACCACTACTTCGACGTGGTTAATGGGGTCGTGGATATCTCCAACTGTGAGGTCGGTGCCCAAGCCTCGGGCTTTGATATCCAGAGAGCCTACCAAACCTGGATGTGGGGCGCTTCCTGTTGATACGGATAGAATGAAAATCTTCAAAACCTGGTTCTCTAAATATCCCGAGATGCCCGGAGAATATAATGCCAAAATTCTTCAATACACTATGGGCATGGACTACCGCCTGTTTTCCAAAAAACCCGTTCGCACACTTGAAGATCTTAAAGGCATGAAAATAAAAGCTATGGGAGCCTATGCCAACTGGGTTAAAGCCTTAGGTGGTGAAGGTGTACCTGTACCTATCGAGCGAAGCTTACCTCGACCTGCAGAAAGGAATACTGGATGGCCTGTTATCCCCCTACGAGTCGCTCAAGTCTTTTAAATTAGCTGAAGTCTCGAAATATATCATCGAGTTGCCTATTACTTCAACTCCCAATCCAAATCGAATCATGAACCTGAATACCTGGAACAAGTTACCGGCGGATATTCAGAAGGTTTTTGAAAACAACATCGATTTTTACACTGAAGAAGAGAGAGACAAATCAACCTGGCCGGTCAAGCGGGTATCGACTTTGCTAAATCGCTAAATGTGGAATTTATTACCCCCTCTCAAGCAGAAATGAACAAAATATTCGAACCGTTGAAAGCCGTCTGCCTTCAACAAGCATCCGATCTGGATGCCAAGAAAATCAAAGGGACGGAAATGTACAATGCCCTCCGCGCTCTGATAGAACAGAATACAAAATAAGATCTAGATGCGACAGATAGAGGTAGACTTCACTACTGGAACTTCTCTATCTGTCGCCAACACTAACCTCAAATGTTTCTTTTTAACTTAATGTTTTTCCCAGTCTACATCGAGGTTGGAGGAAATTGAGATGAGGTATCTCGCATCTATAGTTAATAGATCGGGATTTGGAATCATGATTCTGTCCGCCATCTTTTTACTGACGACCATGGTCCTGACTGTTGCCAATGTACTTTCTCGAATCTTTGGAACCGTGATCGCGGGTACTTATGAGCTGACCGAGGTACTGATAGTAGTGGTGGCCGCTACCGCTTTGGGTTACGCAGCACTACAAAAGGAGTAGTATTGAGAGGCGAAGGAATGACTGATATTGGAACAATCCTTATCGGCAAGATACCAAAAGACAGGCAATTATATGGCAGAGGAGGACTTGTTAACATAAGCGGACCTTCAGCCATATCCCCGCTGGAAGATACAAAACAGCTGATTACAGATAAATATGTACCTGTCGGAGCACGCAGTTTTAACGTTGTAGCAGCAAAAGCTTTTAAAGCAGGTGACAAAATTCTTGTCCGGCGCCAGGGAAACCAGGACTGGATTAAGGCAATTGGTGAAGACAGTGTTGCAGCCGGCAGAAACAGGTGGAGACCATTTACTATAACATATGACAGAGTGATAACAGAAGTAAAAGGCAATACAATTGTAATAGATGCTCCTATATTCACGGCAGTGGAAACACGTTGGGGAGGTGGGGATATCGTAAAATACAATGATGAGCGTATCGAACAGTCAGGAGTTGAAAACCTGCGTGGTGTTTCAGAATATAATCCTTCTGTACGTACCAGAAATTATGGTAATATGGATCGCGATAAATTAGATCCCAAATTTCAGTATCAGGGTGATGAATATTATTCCGACGAAAATCACGTCAGTAATTTTATTGTTATTTCCAATTCGAAGAATATATGGGTAAGGAATATCAGTGCGCTTCACTTTGTCACTAGTGTAGTACAAAGCAACGCAGGTTCGAAATGGATAACAGTTCAGGATTGTGAATCCAGAGAACCAGTCTCTCAGCGATGGGGTGGAAGACGGTTTATCTTTCAGATGAATGGCCAGTTATGTCTTGTACAAAGGTGTCTTTCACAGAAAGGGCGACATTCTTTTGTTTTGCAGGGATCTGAAGCAAGCGGGAATGTGTACCTTGAATGTACAGCTGTAAATCCTTATTCAACAAGTGAACCACATAACAGGTGGGTAAACGGCGTTTTGTATGATAACGTAAAAGCGCCGCTTACGGCCAGGTACTGGGATTACATTATTGGTTGGGCCGGCGCAAATATTGTGTTCTGGAATTGTGAGGGAGATTTTCTTATTCAGAATCCACCAACCGCCCAAAACTATTCATTCGGACATATCGGTATAAATGCTGTTATTTTCAATGCAGGATTGCAGGATCTTACCAAACCAAATGGTCATGTAGAATCAATGGACTACCATGTTACTCCAGGAAGTCTTTACCTGACACAATTTAAGGAGAGGCTTGGGGAAGAAGCTGTTAAAAAAATAACAAAGGAAAACAGTCGGTAGAAAAAGAATCCAATATAATAAACCCCCAAACCCCCCAAGGGGGGCTTATTGATATCCAGCAACTTATAAAACCCCACTTGGGGGTCTAATCTTTCATCATATCTTTTTTATTAAGTTCCTGCTGTGAGAAGGAGATCCCTCATTCCTCCAAACCTCCGCAAGCTCCGATTTGTCGTAATTCGGGATGACAGGTTATTTTGTGGGACATTGGAGGAAGAAGCGGCGATTCGCAACGACATTTTATTCATGAAGTATTTCACTCGCGAATCGCCGCTTCTTCCTCCTGCTAATCAACTACATACCTGTGATATAAAGATAGGGGGGGTAAAAGACTTAACCACTTCACCTGAAAGGGAATATTTTTATATTCAGCATCCTTGGCTGATACGGGTGAGTGTCAGTATTCCCCCGGTTGCACGGGGTTATTCATATTTAGCTACTCCGTGCGCTCAGCGATACGAGGGATCTCCCTTTCTCATTGGACTTTCCTGCAATTAAAAATCCGAAATAGAGATGAGATGAAGGATTAAAGTCCCCTTTGGGGGGTTTGGGGGTGAAGGCGATTTCTTATTAAAGATAGTTTACATATCCCTCCATATTGGTACGGATCTTGTAAACCCAGCTATAACTTACGATATAAAGTGTTTTCATATCATCATCACCAAAGCAAAGGCTTACAGGGAAGTGAGGCAGATTTATCATACCGGCAAATTCACCTTTTGAGTTGAAAATCTGAACACCATAATAGGTACCAACATAAATGTTTCCCATCTTATCGATGGCCATACCATCCGAACTTGAAGATTTCCCTTTTCTGTCAAGTACATTATCAACCAGGAATAATCGTGCAAACTGACGACCATTAGTTATAGTTCCATCTTCTTTTACATCATAAGCCCAAACATAATTCTCTTTATTGCTGTTAACAGGATACCATGATTCATCATCGTAGCAATTGTTGATATATAGGGTTTTGCTATCGGGTGAAAGCAGAATACCATTTGGCATCGCAAACTCATTAGGCTCAGTAATTCTTGTTACTTTTCCATCAGTCGTAACATAATAAACAGCACGTCCGGGCTGGAATTTAACAGCTTCCATAGTGAACTGAGGATCAGTAAAGTAAATGCCACCTTTAGCGTCGGTAATAATATCATTAGGGCCATCAATTGATTTGCCATCATATTTATCGGCAATTACTTTTACGATTTTACCTTCAGTAGTCATCTCGACAACCCTGTGTCCGATCATATCGCAAACAAGGAGATTGCCATTTTTATATGGGTAGAGACCATTTGTCTGCATCTTACCTTCAGAAATATTTCTGTAAGATCCGTCAGGACTCAATTCAACAATTGAGCTTTTATCAGGATGAGCGCCCCATCCCTGGTCAAAGCCCATATTTGAGAAATATACCTTTCCCTTCATCCATTTAGGACCTTCAGCGAAAATAAGTGCCTGGTTTTGAAACTACTACCGTCAACGAGGAGTTCAAGCTTTGCATCTTTCAGGAATAATTGCGTGGTAAGCTTCAAGTCTCGCTTTTTCTTTTTCAGAGTAATCTGTTCTTGCAGGCCAGAAAATATCTATTGCATCGCAGCCAAGCTCACCCACTTTTGCACCGTGTATCATATTACCCGGGATAAGAACAACACTGTTCTTTGCCATCGGCTGTTCACTATCGAGGAGAATTTCGTTACAACCACCGCGTAATACAAGCATTGTCTGCTCCTCGGGATGTATGTGACGGTCGAAGAGAGCACCCGGATCCATTGAAATAAAGCTAACCTGAGTGTTCTTACCTGTGATCAGCCTTGAATGGGCACCTGTTGTAAGTTCTGTAAGCTGAAATTCATAAAGATCATATACCTGATTGGGTTTTACGTTCGGAGTACCAGGCATTGCAAGATCAACATTTTTTGCAGGAGCATTTTGTACCCCGGCTTTCTGCAGATAGTCAAGGCGTACAGGGCTGTAAACTTCAACGACTTTTGCACCTGCGGGTCCGGCTGTCAATGCATTTTTGCAGCCTTTTTCCAGATATACGAAATCTATTCTCGGGGTTAAACTGTGAGTTCCATCCTGTGCTTCTCTTTTTACAGCAACCATTTTAACACCTGATCCGTTGATCACCTGACTTACTTCTCCCTCAAGAACAAAAAGGAATCTATCGGCAGGCAGAACTTCCTCAGGTATCTGAGCATTGGGCTCAAGCTGAAGCACACCTGTCATTGTTCCTTGTCCCCAGTACAGCTTAGCATTCACACCTGGGTATAACTCAGTACCTGTAACACTATCAAGACTGGTAACCTTTCCTGCATCAAGATTTGATATTACTTTAGTTTTAGGCAGGCCCGTAAGCTCCCTTCCGGCAAGTGAATACTGGGTAATGAGTTCGTCATTCTTCTGTTTCCACTCGGGCGCCGATGAGCATTGGTTCAGCATTATCAGGGCCGATACCAGAAGTCCGGGTAGTAGGATCCTGCTTGCAATTGTTCGTTTCATAATTAGTTTGTGTTTAGTTATTGTTCCTGATAATTAATATTTTTCTACAGTCATATTTCTTTTTCCCATAGGGTCGGTAATCTGGTCCATTCCAACCACATCATATCCTATCCACTGGTACGATTTTGCAAATGCCACTGTTTTTCCCCATGCAACATCGTGCTCCTTCGTTTTAGTCCAGGCAACCCGTTGCTCCTCTTTTTCGAACATCAGTTCCATTTCGAAGGTGAATTTTTGTTCAGGAGAACCATTTCTCCTGGTCACGTCGGCAGGGAAAACGCGCAGTAGTTTTGATCCCAGGTAACCAACCTGTCTTCTCAAAGCAGGCACATAAACATTTATATAGTTCTTTTCAAAAGCAGCAAAATTTGCAGGTTCTACCTCAAAATACATCTGCAGTTTTGCCATTGTCAGAGGAACATCAACTACATCGAGTTTCCCTTTTTCAAGGGCAATTCCGTAGATTACAACTTCGAGTGGTTCTGTTGCCGAACTTTCAAGCGAGTGAATTTCGCCGGCTTTTACAGGTATAGCATCGCCATAAGCCACATCGGCCACTTCATCGTTTACATATACTTTACCTTTCCCTTTAATTACAAGGTATACCTCATCAACACCAGCGTGGTAGTGCCTGCCAGCAGTTGAACCGACCGGAATAAGGAGATGATCAAAAAAGGCCCAGGTCGACTCGAAGGCTCCGGGACCGAGGGCTCTTCTGTATAAAACAGTATCTTTTCCACCATTCATGCTAACAACAGGCCGCAGGTTTTCTTTGATTAATTGACCTGTATTTATAAAAGTTGGTTTTTTAACAAGCACTGCATCAGACCTGTCGTCGGCCATTTCAAAAAGGGTTGTGGGATCGGCTGAATAATTATACGAACTCCTTCGCTGCATTCCACCACCTTGTGCAGGCAGGCCAACAGTTGTTGCCGGCTGAACCGGATCGGCAATCAATACCTGGAAATTAACCCAGTCAACAGATTTTGAGGAAGGATTATAAACAGCGTGCGAATTTCCTGCCTTGCATGGGACTCCAACAGGGCCTTTTATAAGGGCAGTTTGTCCGTTCACTGTGAACTGGCAGTCACCGTCGAGAATCAGGAACATCTCATCAGAATTAGTGTGAAAATGGTGGCCGATAGAACTTTTCGGACCCAGCGGGCCATGGTGCATGAAGGCAAGGTTTTTTACAGAACCTCTTCCAAGCAGTGTCTGCATTCCTAAGGTGCCTGTACCCTGGTGAACATTCTTACCAGGCATAGCTTTAGCCGGATCGGTATGGCCTATACGATTGATAAGTGGAACAACTCCATCCTTTGCAGTTCCAGTTGGCTGTTCGGGCTGCTGGGCATAAAGAGATGAACTCATCCAGATTACCAGCATAAAAGCTGAAACAGGAGCTGCAAGAGTTATTTTCGGCATTTTAATTCCCGAAAGAAAGTTCGTCAGGGCCTCTTTTCTTTTCATATTCAGTTTATTTTAAATTAATTATTATTAAGCAGTATAGGCCATAAAACCATGCTCATACAAATCTATACAAACAGGGAAAATTTGAGAAATTTTTTCGTACTTTATTTCCCGTTAAGGTAAATAAATCCGGACTTCAATGTTCTGAAAACTCCCTGTTCAGGTTGCAGGCCTGTTTATTTCCCTGATTGCAGGATATATCTTTTTGTATTTAGATATCTGAATATGGTACCGGTCTGCATTTTGAGAGTCTGGTTCAGTTATTTCTTTAACATGAACCATGCTGGCTGCAGCCTCCCTGAATGAACGGAACCAACCGGCTGCAATAGCTGCTGATATACCGGCGCCCAGTGAAGAGGCTTCGTCAGAAGCCATCGTCAGCACTTTTTTTCCGCTGGTATCGGCAATAATCTGTCGCCACAGGCTACTTTTAGCCCCTCCTCCTATTACCGCATATTCTTCAATCCTCTTCCCGACCACTCTTTCGACGGCTTCTGTCGCCAGAAACTGTTCCATTGCAATTCCTTCCAGTATTGCCCTGTACACATGACCTCTGTGATGACTGGAAGTGAAACCGACCATACACCCGCGGGCATCGGGATCCCAATATGGATTCATTACTGCATTCCAGTAAGGCAGGATCATGAGTCCTTCGCAGCCAGGTTCGACCAGTTGTGCCTCTTTCTCCAGTTGATTGTAAATATCAGGCTGATGGTTTGAATCTGTTCTAAGTATCTTCTTAATAAACCAGTCTAAAAGAAATGTTCCGGAACGCAGGCTTGTTTCGCAATAATATCCTTCCTCCGCACAAGACACCATTGTACGGAAACTTCTGTCAATAAAATAATTCTTTGTATAAGTTCCTGAAACAACCGCCGTGCCCAGATTTAGATATACACGTTCAGGTGTCAGTGCGTTTACACCCAGTCCTGATGACTGCCCGTCGCCACCTCCTGTAACTACTTTTGTTCCGGTTTTTAAGCCAGTAGCCTCTGCAGCATCTTTAGTAACTTCTCCTAAAACAATACCGGGGCGGTATGCATCAGGTAACTGCCGGGGAGAAATATTAAGCTGATCAAGAATATCCTCAGACCATACTTTGTTTTCAAGGTCAAATATCCCTGTTGGATCGGCACTTGCCCAGCTTGTTTTATAGAATCCCGTTAATTTATTTACCAGATAGGAATTTACATCACAGAATTTAGCTACTTTACGGTAAAGATCCTTTTCATTTTCTTTCATCCATGCTAAACGATATACCACAGGAGCATAATCTTTAGGCTTGCCCGTTATCTGATGAATGCGATCCTCCCCTATGATCGATGCAAACTTATCTACATTACTTTTACACCGTTCATCCAGCCAGCTTATCGCAGGTCTTACCGGAATACCATTTTTATTCAGCCCTACAAATGTCTCTCTCTGATTCGCTATAGCAACTGCTGTAATTCTTTCTTTATCAACCTGTTGTGTTAATTTTTTCACAGACACCACGAAGGAGTTCCACCAGTCATCCGGATTCTGTTCGTAATAATTTGGCCGGGGCGAGAATAACCGGATCGGGCTATGTCCTTCAGCAACTATGTTTCCTGAATAATCCCATGCAATAGCCTTTGTAGCTGTTGTACTACTATCGATTCCGGCTACTAATTCTGGTTTCATAATCCACTCCGGAAATTATCGTCCCATTATTTTTATATCCAGAGTTTATCATAGCTTCCACCCGATCTGTCCCATTCAGGTGTAGCTTCAAAATACAGAGCATCCTTTTGCATCATTGCTTTTATGTTTTCTTCGTTGAGTTCAATACCCAGGCCAGGAGAATCGAGAGGAACGTTTGCAAAACCTTTGGTAATCAAAGGCTTTGAGCCTGTAAGCTTAATCATTCCTTCCCACCTCGGGTTGTCAATATTGTGATGCTCAAGGGCCAGTACATTCTCCGTTGCCGCTGCACAATGGATATTTGCCATCCATGCTACCGGAGTACTGTTTGCATGCATAGCCATAGGGATACCAGCTTCTTCGGCATAGTCTCCGATTTTTTTGGTTTCAAGAATACCTCCGGCGCTGACCAGGTCGGGATGTATAATATCAACAGCCTGTTCATCGATCAATTTCTTGAATCCCCCGAGCATACCACCAAGCATGTAAATATCCTCACCTGTACAGATAGGGGTTTCTATGGAGTTTCTAATTGTCTTCAACTGATCAGTGTAAAACCATGCAACCGTATCTTCGAGCCATGCCAGCCGGTATTTTTCAACTGCTCTTCCGATTCGGATCATCTGGTTCATATCCATGTGGCCAAAATGATCAACACAAATTGGTATTTCCGGGCCGACAGCATTTCTTACATTTTCAACAATAGCGGCTAGTTCCTCAAGTCCTTTGTCGGTTATCTGAACCTGTGTAAACGGTTGTTCCTTTTTCCAGTAATCTGTATATCCGCCCTGGGCATAACCTCTACCCATGTACCAGCTATTTATACCACCGCCATTATCATTCCAGTATTTATAATTAACAACACCTCCATCAGGATTTACCTGGTGTATTCCAAGGTCCATTTTTAGCCAGGTGTAACCTTCCACAAGGACACGTTTTTTAATCTTTTCGAGTTCTACTTTCGGGTCTCTGTCCTCAGGTGTATCAGCATATATTCTGATCTTATCGCGATACCTTCCACCGAGCAGCTGCCATACCGGAACTCCAAGTGCTTTTCCGCAAATATCCCAGCATGCCATTTCAACAGCGCTCACACCACCACCCTGACGACCATGGCCACCAAACTGTTTGATAACCTTGAAGATCATTTCAACATTGCATGGATTGAGACCGACGATTTTACTTTTAAGGAAAAGGGCAAAGCGTACATCCGTTCCATCCCTGATATCACCGAGACCGTAGATACCCTGATTGGTATCAATACGAATAATACGGCTGGCCAGCGACCTGCCTGACTTATCTGCAATGCGCAGATCAGTTATCTTGAGATCGGACGGGCTGGAGGTCCGCGATACATTCTGAGTAGTCTGAGCTATTGTATCCTCAATTGAGAGATGCAACAATCCTCCAAGAGCAACACCACCCAAAGCTGCTTTCTTAAGGAAATTACGACGATCGCTTGTGGTGGCTGGATTTTTAATCTCTGCCCTGGCCGCATCCATTGACATTTTCTCATCCTGACGTTGTTTTTCGGTAATCAGCTGCAAAATTGTTTTCATGACGCCAATTAGTTAGTTTATAAATTAATTGATAAAAATCAGAATATAAATACTTTATGAAAAGATAGAATTTATTGTTGTTTCCTTCATCAAAAACCCGATAATCTATAAATATACACTATTAAGGCGTAGAAAACTTAAAATACATTAATTTTCATTTATTGAATTTGGTCTGTTGGGTACCTGTTAAGGGAAAAAAGGAGTCAGTGAAAATCTGACTCCTTATTAATTATCATAATCCGGGTTTAAAATAATTTCTACATGCTGAAATATTTTTACCTGTGTAAATTTATGGTATATCCCAGAATACTCTGTTTACTAAATCATCTTTGCCACCAACTAGTTTTTCAACTGCAGCCTTGTAGTTTACCTGGTTTTTCGATGCTTCAGCATCGGGATAAGTAAACCTGTGAACATATCCGTCACCGCCATTGTCCAGGAGAGCGTCATTATAACTATTACGGGCTAAAACAGGGAATCCGGTTCTTCTGTAATTAGCCCACGCTTCAGCATTATTAAGGAAACAAGCAATCCAATACTGTGTATTGATCTGTTTCAGTGCATTAGCAGGATCATATAATACACCGGCCTGTGCCAGATAAGCAGTCTTTTCAGCTTCGGTAACTGAAGGAAGAATAGGCACTGCAGCATTGGATGGTTTGGTCCTTGCTATAATTAAAGTATAAACTTCCATGTCAGCTTTTACTCCGTTTTCATAGTATGTCTGGGCAACAGCATCGCCACCTGGAATATAGTTTCTTTTAACAGCATCAGCAACCAATAGTGCTGTCTGTGCATATGTCATATAGAAACCAGGGGTCGTCAGATGTGCTGCCACGTTGACGTTCATCTGGGAGTAGTTAAATCCTGACCCCCTGGGACCTCTGTAGCCGTTTGCAACTGTCAGCCTGTCTGAGAGAACCCCGACAGGAAGGCCATACTGTTGTGCAACATCAGTAATCGGGGCAGGGTCACTCAGTGGAACTTTCGGATCTGCAAATGATGCAACCATATATTTGCTTCGGGGATCACTGGTTGATTTCAGCTGATTTACAAAAGGTTCTGCTGCATAATAGTAATACGGATTGTTATTTATCAGGCCGGCGTTACCGCCATTCGTAAAATTCGTACCATCATAAACCACAAATACATTGTCGGTATTCGATGCCATAACTCCACCGGCAAATGCTTCTGCTGCAATTGATGCAGCCTTGGTGGGATTAACCTTGGTATAGCGCAGTCCAAGTCTGAGCAATAGTGAATTGCCGAACTTTTTCCATTGCGCCACCTGTGCTGCAGCAGTTGTAATAGGATAATAAGCTTTTGCTCCATAAAAAAGGTCAGCAGAGACGTAATCCCCGGTAGCACTTAATTTACTTATTGCGTCTTTAAGCTCGGCGTAAAGGTCATCATAAATGGCTGCATCATCGTCATATGCAGGGAAGAAAGCTGCATCGCCTTCAATGGCAGCAAGACCTGTATTGAAGTAAGGAACATCACCGTAATGGTCAACAATATCCATAAAAACCGCAGCTTTACAGATGCGGACCATGCTCTGTAAATTAACCTGTGTAGTTGTCTCTTTGAGCAGGTTCAGAATATGAACAAATGTTTTGATATCACCTGTATACGCACCCCAGCTTCCGTTCTGAAAACCGTCAATATTCTCATTGAAATTGAATGCCAGTGTTGCTCCGAGGTTAAACGGGTTAACAAATTGCTGAATTACTGTACTTTCTGATTCCCAGCCACCCATGCCGATACGTTGTCTTCCTGAAAACAGAAGACCCGGATCAATGCTGGTTATAGCAAATGGATTTGTGTTTATCTCAACAAAATCCTTGTCGCATCCTCCTGTTGAAAGCAGGAAGACTCCTAAAAATATTAATTGTAATAACTTTTTCATAATTCTAGAATTTAACATTAAGACCAAACATAAAGTCGCGGGTAGTAAGCAATGATGAGTTCTCATAACCTATTCTGGTATCTCCCGAAGATTGTATGGCTTCCGGGTCAAGATTGGGAATATCCTTATAAAGAAGAGCCACATTTCTGCAAGAAACTGTAAGTGATAATCCTTTGACAAAACCAAGGAAATTAACCTTCTTAATTACATTGGAAAGGTTATATGATAATGAAACTGTCCTCAGCTTGACAAAATCTGATTTAAAAATAAAAGGATCCCCGATCTGAAGGTTTCTGTAATCTCCATAGAATGTCTGAAGATTTGAATATACGGCTGTATTAGGCTGCCAATCAGTAATATTCGGATCAGGATTTGCATCATAAACACCCGGGAAAGTTATTCCAGTCTCATATGTACCGTCAGGTTTCAGGTTGCGGCCATTCAGTGAAAGGTCTGTCATTCCCTGTCTTGTCATGTTCAGGTATGTGGATGAAAGTACTGTACCACCCAGTTTGTAGTCGATGAACACTCCGAGGGTAAGACCTTTGTAGGTAAATGTGTTGTTCCAGCCGCCGGTATGTTTGGGAGTTGCGCTACCAACAGGGGTTGCAGCTGAAGTTCCAAGCAATCTACCGTTGCTCTGAACGACAATATCGCCATTTTCATTCCTCAGATACGTTCTTGTATACAACTGGTTCATAGCCATACCTACCGTATAGTGCAATTCTCCGAGAAACTCGTTACCTGTACCATTATAGTAGATTACCAGAAAATCCTTAACTGGTGTCCCATCAGGATTTTTTCCAACGGAGAGTACCTCTGTTTGTAAATAAGTATGGTTCCATGATGTTGTCCAGCTAAAGTTCCTGGTCTCAAAAGGTGTATACTCTATCAACAATTCCACACCCTGATTCTGCAGTGAGCCGAGATTTTGTCTGGAAGAAGTATATCCTGATGCATCTGAAAGCTGAACACTCATTATCTGGTCTGTCGTCACCTTGTTAAAGTATCCTATATCAAAATGCACCTTGTTATTAAACAACCTTGCTTCGAGTCCCACCTCCTTTTCAGTTACCGTAAATGGTTGTAATGCCGGATTGGGAGCGCTTGAGGTTCCGATACTTGCCGTAGTCTGGCCATTGAACTGGTAAGTCCCGATACCATATGTAAGGAGACCATCATATGCATTAACACCATTGGCGCTACCTACCTGTGCCCAGGATCCTCTTAATTTACCGTAAGTGAGCCATCTCTGGTCTTTTAACAATTCAGAGAAAATAAAGCTACCGGATACAGACGGATAGAATTTAGAATTATTGGCCGGGTTCAATACTGAAAACCAGTCATTTCTGCCGGTAACATTAAGGTATATCATTGAAGCGTATCCAAGCTCGGCTATTCCATAGAGTGAATTAACCCGGGTCTGGCTAAATCCATAACTAGGTGTCTTGGTAACTCCGTTTGGAATTGAGAAGAAGTCTCTGACTGTAAAATTACTTGCGCTTTCGTTGAAACTATGTCCTATTACTCTGTATGTGTTTCCACCAAAACTTGCATCGATAGATAACTTACTTATCTTCTTACTTACACCAACAAGGAAATCTGCGTTTACGTTAGTTCCCCAGCTTTCTCCTAAATTATAGCTTCCTTTAAAAGTGCCATCTGTGTTTGTAGGAACACTTGTTCCTATACCGCCGGGGTTTTTACTCTCTGTGAAACCAATAGCATAATCATAGTTAAACCTGCCCTGGGCATACAGCCAGTCCGTGATATCATACCTCGCAGTAGTCGTTCCAAGAAAACGGTCTCTTGTGTTCTGATATAGCTGACCTGCCTTTATAGCATAGTAGGGATTAAGAATTGTACCCTGGAATCCGGAAGTTTGTGTCTCGGTTCCATAGGTTGGACCAGGAGTGGTGACCATACAATTGTCTCTCAAATTCGCAAGTGGAATAGACATAGCCAACCGGGTGAGGAAGTTCATTGAACCTGCGCCCTGCTGGCCGATTTGAGGCGGGTTAATATAGTTTTCTTTAGTGTAGTTAATATTCGTGCTAAACTTGACTTTTTTAGTAATGTCCCAGATAACCCCTAAATTGAAGGTGTTTTTCTTATATTCATTTGTCGGTTCTATACCTTTGCCACTTGTATTTGTGTATGATGCCCTGAAGCTGCTATTTTCGCGACCACCGGAAAATGCGAAACTATTTATTGCGACATGCCCCGTTTCAAAATAGTCAAGCATTCTGTGTGGCTGAAATGAGTAGGGAGCTGTTGTTCCATCGAAAAGAGGTACGTCTGTAGCCATCCAGCAATCCGCCAAAGCTTAGCTGACCATTAGTGACTGCATTTGCTGTGGTGGTTGGCTTTAAACCCCCGGTTCCCAGACCATACATCTGCTGGAATTCAAAAAAATCCAGAGGTTCCTGCATTGTATAAGTGGATGAATATTCAATGCCGATTGCCTGATTCCTCGTGCCTGATTTGGTGGTGATGATGATAGCACCGTTAGCTGCGCGTGAACCATAAAGCGCAGCGGCAGTTGCACCTTTTAATACGGTCATGCTTTCTATGTCATCCGGGTTGATATTGCTCAGATTATCCCCTAAGTCACGCTGATTGCCGCCATCTGCACCCCGGGCACCCTGATCCATAGGAAGACCGTTAATTACAATTAACGGAGCATTATTTGCACCTGTGAAGGCTGCCTGTCCACGTAAACGGATCTGCGTGCTACCACCAATACCGGCAGCAGGAAGTGTTATATTCAGCCCTGCAACCTTTCCTTCAAGGGACTGCATCATGTTGGCAGATTTGTTCTCCAAAAGAGCGTCAGGTTTAATAGCTGTTGCTGCATAGCCAAGACTTTTGGATTCCCGCTTAATACCGAGGGCAGTTACAACCACTTCGTTCAATCCCGTTATGGATTCTTCAAGGGAAATGGTAAATGTCGTTTGTGTCCCAACCGGTATCTCCTTTGTTGTAAAACCAATAAAGGAGAATTGTAAAACTGCCTGGTTGTTCGGCACAGGGACGGAAAACCTTCCATCGATATCAGTAACAACTCCGGAAGTAGACCCCATGACCAGGACAGTTACACCTGCAAGAGGGGTATTGTCCGCCGCGGCGGTTACCCTACCTGTAACTGTCCGTTGAGCAAATGCAACCTGCATACCTGCGAACAACAGGAATACAAGCAAAGTTGTAAATTTTCTCATAGTGTAAGTTGGTTAGGTTAGTAAAAAAAAATACTTCTTAAATAGTAATCATTTCAATTGAAAACATCTTTCTCTTAAATTAAATTCTTCTCTATTACATATTCGTTAATTTATCAGTCATAAGTCTTAAAATTTCGGTCATAAACTCAGCGAACAACCCTGGCACTTCCACCTTTCATAACTTTCTCTGCTTCAGTCCGTGTGGCCCAGTTCCAGTCACCCATGAATCCATGGCACAGAGCAGAATAGGCAGCTGAAAATTCAATTGTCTCCTGAGGATCCTTTCCTTCGAGCATGCAACAGATAAGAGCTGAAGCAAAACTATCACCTCCTCCGGTCCTGTCAAGAATCTCAAGATTCTCATATTTTCTCGAAGAATAGAACTTATCCTTATAAAGCATGACAGTCTGCCAGTCATTCAGAAGAGCTGTCTTAACATGCCTTAAAGTCGTCCCCACTACCTTTACATCCGGAAATTGCTTTACTACCTGCAGGGCTACAGCTTTATAGCTTTCAGGATTAAGGTCCGAATAGGATTCTGATCCGCCTTCAGCTTTAATCCCCAGCATTTTTTCAAAATCTTCTTCGTTGCCTATAATTACATCAACATATGGCATAACTTTTTTCATTACCTCCCTGGCTTTTTCCGAACTCCACAAGGTTGATCTGAAGTTTAAATCGAAGCTGGTGGTCACGCCAAGTTTTTTGGCTGTTTTAAGTGATGTAATTGCTTCGGCGGCGGCATTATCAGAAATCGCTGTCGTGATCCCGGTTGTATGGAACCATTTTGTCTGGGATAGTGTTTTCTCCCAGTCAATATCGCCCGGTTTAATAAGACTGATAGCCGAATGAGCCCTGTCGTACATCTGTTTACTCGCCCTTGGCCCGATACCCACTTCAAGGTAACATAGCCCATTTCTTACTGTCCCTTTTCCGTCGAAAGGTAGGAGAATCACTCCTGACATGTCCACGCCATGCTCCCTTCCCTTATTTATTATGTATTGTCCCGACCATATATCAACAAGCTTTGATACCCACGCTGATTTATGTCCAAGTCTGGAGGTATTTACCGATACATTTAATTCTGCTGCTGCGATAGCAATCAGAAGATGTGATGATTGTTCAAGACGGCCATGATCCGGGGCGGTAAACCTTATCATTGCCTCGCCAAAACCTATCAGATCGTATTTTTTTTCAGTATCCATCATTCAATTATTTTATGTTAAGATCTTTCCTGTTAAATATTGATTTCGGCATTCTGCCTTCGAGATAATCCACGATTCCCTGTGCTGCTTCACAGGCGACCCTGACAGTACATTCGTTTGTAAGCGCAGCGCTGTGAGGACTGACAATCGTTTTAGGATTCTTAAGGAATAATTCGCCCTCCACAGGAGGCTCATTGGCAAGTACATCGAATCCGGCTCCTGCAAGTCTGCCTTCATCGAGCATTTTACATACATATGCTTCATCAATAATATTCCCTCTCGCCGTATTCACAAGATATGCCGAAGGCTTCATTAATGACAAAAGCTTTTCATTAGCATGGTTTCTGGTTTCGCTGGTCATCGGAACATGGATGGTAAGAACATCAGCCTCTTTATATACTTTTTCTTCATCCGTATAGCGGATCACTCCCGGAGCAACAACGTCGTCGCTGATATACGGATCATAGATTATTACCTTCATGTTAAAGGCACCCATGCATTTCTTTGCAACCTGTTTCCCTATTCTTCCGTAACCGATTATCCCCAGGGTTTTTCCATCCAGGTCAACAGGGAGATAATACCTTCTGGCTATCTTGAACTTTCCCTGACGGGTTTCAGAATCAAGGAAGACCAAATGTTTTGTCAGAGCCCCGATAAAAGCGACTGTATGTTCTGCCACTGTAACTGTATTTGCATCAGGGGTATGCAAAACCAATATGCCTCTCTTGGTTGCAGCTTCAACGTCAACGTTATCGACTCCTGTGCCGGTCCGGCTTATCACCTTCAGATATGGAGCAGAGTCCATGAGCTCACCCGTGAACTTGATTGTAGTATCAAGCATAATGCCGGTAATATCCTTAAGCATTCTAATAATCTCGGCATGATCCCCTGATGGTATATATACGACTTCTGCAGCCTTTTTAAGTATATTGAGTGCATCAGGGCTTACTTTCTCATTTACAAGTACTTTTTTCATATCAGTCCTTCTTTTTTAAGGTAATCTTCAATTTTCTTTCTTAAATCATCACTTAACGGTAATAATGGAAGTCTCGGATTTCCGCCATACAGGCCCGCAAGATCCATAGCATATTTGACAGCAGCAACACCCCCACTCCCGGATACAGACTTATTAAGCTGAATTACCTTTTCATTCAGTTTAAAAGCCTCTTCATATTTTTTGCTCACGGTAAGGTCATATAGTTTGCAGGTAATTTCCGGAAACACGTTTGCCAGGGAAATAACGCCCCCGGGCGCCCCCATTATAAGACCGGTTACAAAGAAATTAGCTGAGCCGGGCATTACATTAAATGTATCCCTTGCTGCCAGCAGGAAACTTTCGATATTTCCCGTTGAGGAGTCTTTTACTCCTACAATATTCGGATGCTTTGCTAATTCCTTTACCAGGCTAACCGACAGGGTAGTACCCCCGCAGAATTGCGGTGCATTATATACAAGGCACGGAGTTGTGACGCTGCTGGCAACATCAGAAAAATATCTGAGAAGCACCGGATCGGTCATCTCCTTCTTGAAATATGAAGGTGGCAGAAGTGTTATAAAATCAGCGCCCAGTCCCTGTGCAATTCTTGCGAATTCTATGGTCTCCTTTGTTGATTCAAAAATACATCCGGCCATAACAACCTGCTCAGGACCCTTGTTTTTGATAATTGTCTCAAGGACCCTCTCCTTTTCGTTGTTCGACAGACTTTTATTTTCTCCATTGGAGCCCAGGGCGAGATATCCCTTCAGCCCGGACTTTGCATAGAATTTCATATTCTCCTTGAGTTTATCGTATGCCACCTCTCCTTTTTCATCAAACGGAGTGGTAATAGGTGCGAAAACTCCCATTAGCTTTTTTTCCATTGGTTACTTTTTAATTAATATTTATTATTAATAAAATTCATTTTTGCCTGCCGGGCATCATTAATAAATCTCCTCCATCAAGAAGTTATCTCGGGAGTGATGGCGAATTCTGAATTCCTATATTAAAATACTCCTTATGGTTGTTTCTGTACAGGTGTTTGATTTACAGGCTGTGAAGGAGCTGCCGGCGTATTAGGTGAAGATGATGGTCGCGGACCGGGAGCCGGAAGATTAAACGGCTCTTTCCATTCAAGCTGGTTGGCAATATTTGAGCCCAACTTATAAGTTATGATACTTTTATCGGGATCTTTGCCTCCTATAATATCTATCTTATCCCTGTCCATATTGCCCAAACCGGCGGCAGCACAATAATTAATATACCCGACATTTTCAAGTGGAATGCCCATAAGTCTTGCACACATGCTGTCGATTGCCACAACATCAAATCCTGCCAATGCAACTCTGTGATCAACCGGTGTACCGTTGATTGGACCATTACCTTCCATACCCTCAACACCATCAATAATTGTAAAGTCAGGGCGAACGCTTTGTGCCATCAGAAACATATTATAATGGAGCCAGCGCGGTCCGCCCGAGTGCATATTTCTTTTATAGCTAATTGGTTTGCCTCCGTTCACGGAACCCGGATTAAGGGGTGCGGCCATTGTAACATTCTTGATACCCCCGGTCATCACAACAGTATTATGAGTCTTGAGCCTGGATAAAGAAATAACGTAATAGTCCGGATTAGCGAAAATATCTGCTATCTCTATTTTATCGAGATGAAGGTTCCTGTCGAGGATATAATAGGGTTTGCCCCTTCCGGTCTCATTCAGATCAACGAATTTAAGATTGTATTCCTTTTCAAGATCAGTATAGCCGTAGTTTTTAAATCCGTCTGAGGAGTTGACACTTGAGCTTGATTCAGCAATTATTATCTGCCCTTTATAAATCGGCTTCAGGTACTCAAGAAGGGCGCGCAATGCATCCTTGTGTGTTGCACAAAGCTCTTTGTTGGTAACAACCATATTCGGTTTGATTATCAGTTGTTTCCTTTTCAAACCGGCTTTGATTTCTTTATCAAAAGGTTTGATCACTTCGAACATCATTTCCTTCCGGTCGGTACCGGTAGTAAAAGCCACAGGACTTCGGCCATCGTTAATAACAGGTTTTGGCTTAGCTTTCATATCAGCAGGTTCGACAGCCATTATATCACTGAAGCCAGTTGATAACATTGCTGCAGATCCCAGTCCCAGCATCTTAAGAGCATTCCGTCGTCCTATAACTAATTGCTTTTCAGGAGTTTTCATAATTTTATGTTTTTTGTTTTTAATATCATTATCTCTGTGGTGGTCTCGGCGACTGCCGTTCCTTTGCATAAGCTCTTATAAACTCAGGTGACGGAGCAGCTTTAGGATCTTCGAAGAATTTTCCCATGGTATCTGCATTGTCCAGCAACCACTTGGTAAATTCCTGGTTCATTTCCGGTGTGTAACCACCATCAGCCTGTTGGGCTGTAAACTTGCCCTGTTTTACACCATCGTGAGCAAAAACATCCTGCATACGGGTCTTTTCTGAGGTCTCCACAACCTGCTGGGCGAGCTGAGGAGGAATAAATACCACTCCCTCAAGTGTGCCCAGTACCACATCTCCGGGCATGACAGTTACATACCCCACCTGTATCGGACAATTGATCCCGATTACAAGGTTAGAGCTGTTGGCCTGTGGTCTGAAATCGCGCATCATTACGTTCCAGTTGGGATTAACTGCCAGGTTACCGTACAGATCCCGGAGTGTACCCCTGATAACAGCTCCATTACCAGTTTTTGTCCATATAGTGGTGCCGAGATTATCACCTACATGTGATGCATCGAGTATCCCCTCACAAACATCAGCAACATATACATCTCCTTTTTGCAATTGATCGATTCCCCATGTATACTGTCCTCTTCCTCTTCCGTCTTTTGTCCCCTGCTGCTGAACAAGTCCATTCAGATCGGGACGATAAGGAAGAAAATGGATTGTAGAAGCCCTGCCGCAGATAACAATATTATCCCTCATCATTTTAAAACCCCCGTAATATTGATTGGAATATGTAGGTCTTCTGAACTCTCCAAAGCTTGTCGGTCCCTGCCCTTCGGCATCGCTGAGTCCGTTAAGAGTCTGCCAGGCTTCAGTAACAGATACATACTTCATCCTCCGGATAATGTCGTCAGAAACTTTTGGCCTTCCATCCGGAAAGCGTTCCCCCTTCCATAGTGAGGTATAATAGAGCATTTCATCATTTGTCAGCGAAGTTGGCTGAGCAATCGCTGAAGAGCACAAAATAATCCCGGCCAATAATGCCAGGCAGAAAGAATAATATGTTACTCTGGTTTTCATGGTTTGTCCTCCGATTTCATTATTTATATTTAATTAACAATAACAATCCTTTAATAATGTATTAGCAGCCTGATTTATTAATCCTAATTTAAGTTTTACGAGATCAAAAAACAATCGGTTACATTAAGTTTTTTCAAATAATCAGATAATTAACATTTTTTATGTTTTAGACTGTTTCACCCCGGGTTCCCTTACCCTCAGAGCTATGTGACTCCAGAAGCTGGCAAGCGAAGATGCGGCAATGTTCATCCATGTACCGAAAATCAGTGGTGCAAGTGCTGCTGCCGTACTCTTTAGAACATCATATGCGAGGCCAACTGCAAGTCCGGCATTTTTAAGACCAACCTCAATGGTTACCGCCCTCACATCTTCATCACTGAATCTTAGAGCTTTAGAAGCTCCATAACCTGCGGCAAATCCTATCAGGTTATGTACAATCGTGGCTACGAAGAGGGCAGGACCTATGGTTAGCAGAGTATTCTGATTATGGGCTGCCACAATTACAATATACATCATTATGGCTGTGAGCGATAATTTTGGCAAAACAATATCCATCCAGTCTGCCGGACCATTGGTACGACGAATTATAACTATGGTTACCGATACTATGGCGATAGCCCAGGCTACAAGTATGAGTCCTGTCTTTGAAGATTTGAATAATTCTGGGAAAGGAATGAAAATCAGGATCAGACCTGCAACAAAGGTGCAAACTGCAAGCAAAATCATGTTAAAATCTTTCTTTACCCATTCGAGCTTGCCGTACAGGATCTTATTGGCAACAATACCTGCAAAGATTGGAATCAGGATCATGTTGACAATACTGATCATCATACTTACGGTATTAACTTCAATAAGCTGGCCTGCAAACAGCTTCATAAGTAAAGGAGTTACTATTGGCGACAGCAGGGTGGCAAAGGTGGTGAGTGTTACCGAAAGAGCAAGATTTCCCTTGGCAAGATATGTCATCACATTTGAAGCTACTCCCCCGGGACATGCGCCTACCAGAATAATACCGGCAGCCACTTCAGGCGGAAAATTCCAGACGTTGACAATCAGGAGAGCTGCAAGGGGCATCAGCAAAAAGACCATTAATGTTCCGGCAATCACTACAAGTGGTTTTCTGAATTCCGTTACAAAATCCTTAAGATCCAGCTTGGTTCCCATTCCAAACATAATGACCTGTATGGAAGGTACGATCAGCTTGTTGGTATCAAAGCCCCAGTTGGTGAACATTTCCGGGAAGTACAGGGTAAAGGAGACAAAAGCAAAAATCTGCAGGGTGAAAGATAATCCTTTGAATTTTTCAGATTTCTGCGCACTGAAGGCCAGGGCGTTGAAAAATGCAAATAATACCAGTCCGGATATTGGAAGTTTTCCATTCCCGGTGGAGAGCAGAACGATTTCCGCGATAGCAAGCAGTGCAGCTATAGTCAGATACATTTTCATCATGCCAGAGTTTTTCATATAATATTCCTAAGCTATTTATTATTCAAGAATTTAATTACAGTTTCTTTTATCTGGTCAGGCTGAAGCCCGTACTTACCGAGCAATTCTTCATAGGGACCGTTGCTGGCATAATGATCACCTATTCCAATCATCTTCATCTTTACAGGACATTCCTGGCTGCATATTTCAGCGATTGCGCTGCCCAGCCCTCCGGCAATAAAATGCTCTTCAACAGTTACAATCTTTCCTGTTTCCCTGGCTGCTGACAGTATGAGTTCACGGTCCAGAGGCTTAATGGTATGAATGTCGATAAGGCGTACGCTGACACCTGCCTCTTCAAGCAGCTTTGCAGCTGCAACTGCTTTTGATAGTACTGTTCCGGTCCCTATAAGGGTCACATCGGAGCCGTCTTTAATAACGATACCTTTCCCGAGACTGAATTCAACATCCTCCTCATAAAGCACCGGCATCCTGGGGCTTCCTATTTTCATATAGCATGGACCTATATGCTTTATCATGGCATGCACGGCTTTCCTGATTGTAACAGGGTCACCGGGATTGATTATGGTTACTCCGGGCATAGTCCTGATAATTGCCACATCGTCAATTGAGTGGTGCGTTGAGCCAAGCTGATCATAGGTAAGACTGGCACAGCGTCCTACAATTTTGACATTCTGATTCATATATCCCAGATCATTCCTGAACATCTCAAAAGGACGTGCAGTAACGAATGGAGCAATAGCTGCAAAGACAGGTATCTTACCGGTTGTTGCAAGCCCGCTGGCAAAGCCAACCACCCCCTGCTCCATAATTCCAAATTCAAAATGTCTGTCAGGAAATTTTTTCGGGAAGTCACTCAGTCCTGAACCCGAACTGGAATCTGCTGAGAGTACAACTATATTTTGATTGCTGCCGGCAGCCTCTATAACAGCTTCTCCGAAAGTCTTTCTTGGATCTTTAAGTTCATTTATCATAGTCCTGCTCTCTCGATTTTTGTCCTGAGCTGTTCCTCTATCATATTAAGATCATGTTCTGCCAGTTCAAGCTCTTCAGGTTTTGCTTTCCAGTAATGGTAGCTGACTTTGCCCTCTGCAAAACTAAGCCCCTTGGATTTCAATGTATCTGCTATTATAACCGATGGTTTTCCCTTTTCAAAAGGAGTTTGCTTTACATTGCTTATGATTGACTCCAGATTGTGGCCATCAATAATCCTGACGCCCCAGCCGAATGACCTCCATCTTTCATCAAGAGGTTCATAGTTCATAACTTCAATGGTAGGTCCGCTTATCTGAAGCTTATTTCTGTCAACAAATACAATCAGGTTCTCAAGTTTGTGCATCGATGCGGCAGAGGCTGCCTCCCAGTTGGATCCTTCTGCCAGCTCCCCGTCGCCCATCAGAACATAAACTTTTGCAGAAGATTTGTCGAGTCTTAATCCGAGAGCCATCCCCCCGGCGATCGATAAACCGTGACCAAGAGCGCCTGTATTTGTTTCTACTCCGGGAAGCTTGTGCATATTCGGATGTCCTGGTATTGGACTGTCAAGAGCTCCATAAGTATCAAGAACTGTTGCATCAAAAAACCCACGTTCGGCAAGAGCAGCATATAAAACAAGACATTTATGCCCGGCTGACAGGACAAAACGGTCACGTTCCTTCCATTTTGGATTACCCGGATCAATATTGAGCAATTTAAAATAAAGTGCAGTTAGTATTTCGACTGAAGAAAGCGCCCCTCCGACATGACCTGCCTCACCCGCCCGGATAAGCCGAATAATATTTCTCCTTATTTTTAATGCGGTAAATTCCAGCTTCAGAATTTCTTTTAAGTCCATTTTAATAATAAATAATTTCCAGATTACTTAAACCTGGTGGCTTTTGGCATACTCAACATAGCATGCCACCTTAGGTTCCGAAGTTGTTCCGGTTTGCCACATTGATTCCATCCATATCCTTACAATCTGTTTGGCTACTTCCACTCCGGTAGTGAATGCTCCAAGGGTAAGAATATTAGAGTTATTACTCTTTATTGCCCGTTCGGCTGAATAAGTGTCAGAACAAAGAGCTGCATAGATGCCGGGCACCTTGTTAGCTGCGATACTCATGCCTATCCCTGTTCCACACAACAGAATGCCTCTGTCATAATTCCCGGCTGCCACCGCCTCTCCAACCGCAAAAGCCACTCTGGCATATATAGGATCGTCACTACCAAAATCCTTAACAGTATATCCCATTCCTATGAGCTGAGCTTTAATGACTTCTTTCAGGGCTGCAGCATTCGGATCGCATCCAACTGCAACAGTCAGTTTTGTATTATCGGATAATTGTGTCATTAATATTTAGTCTTAATTTATATTTATTGTAAATGCAATCGATTGAAATGCCAGCTTAAATTTAATATATTTTTTTAATCCCAATAACAGTACCTGTCTCTTTAATGGCAACTTTTTTATTAAAGAACTAATAATAAATGGCTAATGAAAAATAATTTTAAGAATTATTCACAATTCTATAAAAAGATTGGTTGGGAAAATCTTTTTAAAATTTTACAACTTCCAAGGCCGACACGACTTGCAAGATGATATTGATCCACGAAAGTATTTTATTAAAGCCAGCGAAAAGAAAATTGAAGTGCCGAAAGATTTCATGGGTTTTGAAGCTTATGGTGGTGGGAAAAGGGAGGGTGTTTTTGAAGGTTTCTCCGGAACTACAGAATGACGTTTTTAAATCCGTTTAAAGCTTCATGGTTTAATAACCCGGGTTAATACAGCCGGGACCTGCAGAAGATCATAATCATAGCTGTATACTAGAAATTTATCGTGCCATTGCGGTTTGAACTTTTCCTTATACTCCCTCATTCCTTTATAATGTGAAAAGGAACGAATCTTTTCATAGGCGAACTTCATTGATCTCTCAGTGAAATTGTGAGGATCATCAAGCCCTGACATCGGAGCAAAACCCAGATTAACATATTGAATTCCATTAGTTTTGAAATATTTGAAAAGCTCAACAAGCATGTAATCCATTACCCCGTTGGGTGCATCAGCTGTCTTCCTGAGCAAATCATAAGTCCCTTCATTTTGAACATTGTCAGGAATAATGTTTAAAAAAGCAATAATTTTTTCTTCACGGGTTTCGATGGTTATAACTGTTTGCTCTTTTAATTCTTTTTCAACAAACATCCCCTGAGAAAAAATTATTTCCTCTCTATCCGTGAGTTTTAGCCATTCTTCGCTGACAGCTTTAAGTTTTTGGATCAGTCCGTCACTCAGAGGAGGAGTATTAATTCGTGTTATATAACCCTGCTCTGTAATTTTATTTAGGGCATTCCTTATGGATTTTCTTTCACCTCCTTCAAGAGAAAAAGAATTAAGGTCAACTACTCCCTCCTGGCCCAGGAATAAACTTTTCCTTGATAATTCATTGTAAACAGGTAAACTCTCCTTTGGCACCCTGTAATAAATATCCTTAAGGCCATTATCATAACAAAACTTACTGAAGAAGATGATGCATTTTTTCATCGCTTCCCTGTTTTCTGAAACAGGATCTTCAAGAACAACTGCAAAATTTCTGCTGGTTCGGTAAGCTAAATATGCATTTACCTCATCGGGTGCAAAAATAAATTTGTCTGAATATGTCTTGAAATAGTCAAGAGGTGAATTGCCAAATTGCTGTGTTAATGTTTTTGCCCTGGATATTTCTTCCTCTGTAGATGTGGTACGAAAAATATATGGACGGACGAATGTATAGGTCAGAAATGCCATGGAGGTAAAACCGCTGATCCTGATCAGGTATATAAAGTCACGGGCGAATGAATCATGCGGTATAATATCTTTGCTGCCTATGAGAAAAAAATTCTGAATTGTGTACCGGATTGACTGGAAAATATTGAAATCAATCTGAAAGTGTTTCTTATCAAGAAAATAAAAGCCCAGTACACCATACAGCATCACAGCTGCAATGCTCAGCAGCGCAGTTTGCAGACCTATTGTTCCCAGCTTGGGATTTGTTTTTACATAGTACTCCTTTCTTGTTGCTATCAGTGAGCCGGCAATAAAAAGAGCTATTATAGCTTCTTCATAATCAATACCTTTGGTAATATGCCCGAACAGGGAAACAATACTTAGTGCCAGTGCAAACCACCAGGCTGCCCGTAATCCCTTGAGCATAAAGGCTGCCGTGATGAGTAAAAGTAACCCGGCAACAAGCACAAAACTGTTTGAAAAACTGACAATATCTACAAGCAAATAGTCATTTAATATCTTCAGCCGTTCCGGAAGGGCTGGCGTTAATACTGAAATAATATTTACAACTCCCAGCACAAATATCAGAAGCGCTGGAAAAATTCTTATAAAAAGTTTTTCAACTTTTAGTAAAAAGCTTAAAATTCCTGTTAAAAGCGGAAGCCAGAATTCAAAAAACCTGAAAAGAAGAGTAATTGCAATGGAATCGGCACTGCTGAATCCAGTCTGTATAAGGACATATGTCATTGAAACTTCAATTGCGCCAAGCCCTCGCAAAAAGGGTGAAATAATAAGGAAGATCACTACAACAATATAAGCCAGGATAGCAGAAGATATTGACGGGGAAAAATTCAGGGCAATCATCGATATATAAACATGTGCAATCCCTACAAATTCAATTACAATTGAGATTAAGACCGTATAAACAAATTGCCTGTAGTTAATCTTGTTATTTTTCAGTTCATCGATGAAGAAGCCGGCCTTAGGGTAAATTTTTACAATCCATTTATAAAGGATCCATTTCTTTAAAAGAGAATAATAAATAAGAATGAATAAACAGTAAAATAAGTATTACTCCTGCCAGAGCATACCATTTTCCCATACCTATGGTTCCTCCGGTAACAGCAAACAGGAATGCAGGTATAGCTACGATGACAACCGAAAGGATTCCCACAAAGGCGTATATGGAAGAGGCAAAATAAATCTGTGTTCTTGTAATTCCCTTTTTTTCTATATCTCTCGTGAAAAAAGCCAGGGAAGAGACTGCTCCGGCAGGCAGAAAAACACTAATGAAATTACGTTTGAGGAAAAGGATGATTGCATCCCATAGCTTAAACCGGATGTCCAGACATGCAAAAGAGGTCCTGTACATCAGTCCCTGAATAAATATATAGAAGATTACCAGACTGAGACCAGCAAGAATCCAATTTGTATTTGCACTTAAAATTATATCCCTGACATTGGCTAATTCGGACTTCTCATGTCTGATAAACCAGGCAGCCATACCAATGAACAGGGCGGTAAAAAGGAATTGTGTTATAAGCTTTCCATTTTCGCTAAGGAATATGAACACTTTACCTTTAAAGAAACTCCTGATGGAGGCCGTTGAATTCTTTGCTGTCATGGAATGCCAATCAATTTATCATTCAACTATTAGAAAGCACTCTCTTTCAAAATGCTTTATAGTCTTTCATAATCTGAACAATCAGGGTTGTGTTATACTTATAATGATGGTCACCAGGGATCTTTTCGATTTTAACAGCTGTTCCGGTCAATAATTCCGGGACCCTGGTTTTCTCTCCCTCTCCAATAATAAGCAGGGTAGGAACAATCTGAGCTTTAACAATCTCTTCCATAACCTGAAAAGTATTTTGACGGTTACCAATTCCCAGCATATTTGAAACATGGATCTCAAAGTCGGTAGTTGTCTCCGGAGATAAAAGTACTGTCAATGTAACTTTTTCTCTCATTTCCCCGGGAAGTCTGCTGGTAATGAATGGAACTATTTCTGCGCCAAGCGAGTATCCTATCAGAAGGAATCGTTCTCTTCCCCATTCTTTACTGTAAAAATTAAGTGCCTTTATCATATCGCTGGCAGTTTCTTCCGGAGTCCGACGTTTCCAGAAATATTTTTTTGCGTCCAGCCCCAGTGTCGGAACTCCATGATTCGCGAGTTTATCAGCAATTGATTGTTCAAAACCGTACCAGCCTCCGTCACCGGAAACAAGCAGGGCAACGGGGGCATTTTTGTTTTGAAGTTTTGAATTTGTTATTACTATCGGAAGGTTCTTTACATAATCATTATTTACATTTGCTGGCTTGTTATTACTGTTTTTTTCAATTAAACGGTTAAATGCATCCTTCCATTCGGGCATAAAATCGTTCCATTTTGAAAAACCATGACCGGTATTAGGCAGCGTAATTAATTCCGCATCAGTGGTTTTTTTGACAAAATCGGCAGTCTCATTATAATCACAAACTTTATCAAGTTTCCCATGGAGGACGATCCATCGATTTCCGAGCTTTGCGTCGGGCAGCAGAAAATATCTCTTCCCTTCAATATCAACCTTTTCAGTAAGTCCGTTGATTTGACATAACATTTTGGGCAGCTCGATATCGGGGCAAAAACCAAGTGAGATTCCGCCTTTGAAGGTCCCCGGTCGGGACTGTGCCAGTATTCCGTAAACAAGGGTCGCCCCGCTTGAATAACCCATAATTACCGGAGAAATGTATTCGGCGTAATTGTATCTTTTCTCAATGACGGTTGCAAGCTGTACAAAATCTGCTGAAACATTGTAACAATCTCCGGTGCGCTGCCTCAGATCTTTATAATATCTCAGGATATCCACTCCTATTACCAGGTTATCCATTTTAGAGAATGTTTCAGCAAAACTGACGACTCCGGATTTCCAGCCTCCGTCTCCCGAAATTAATATGACAACATTCCGTGGTGCCTCTGTTATCTTATAAATATATACTTTACCAAATGGAGCTACATTTACAGAATCGGCGGAAGAAATTGCCCGTGATTCAGAACAGAGGATAAATGCTGGGATAAATGTCAGAAAAAACAATTTCTTCATTACTCTTATGCTTTTCATTGTTTATTTATAATGCAGAGAATAATTTTAAAAAACAGATATCATTATGAGTCCTAAATAAATCAGATAAAATATCCATTAAGTGATTAGCCTTCTTTGACAGGAATTGAAAATTTAAATTCGCTCCCTTTATTTTCAATGCTTTCAACCCATATCTTCCCACCTTGCTTTTCAACAAATTCTTTGCAAAGCTTCAAACCCAGTCCCGTACCTTGTTCTTTCTCCGTACCGGGTACAGAGTATTTAACGTCTATCCTGAAAATATTCTTAATATTTTCCTCCGGAATTCCTATCCCGTTATCTTTAACTGAAACAATAACCCCCAGGTCATCAATATTTGCTCTGACAATTACTTTCCCGCATCTGTAAGAATATTTTATAGCGTTGCTCAGCAGATTACGCATTATGGTTTTTATCATGTTCTTATCGCTATAAACAAACAAGTTATCTTTTACTTCCGAAAACAGTTTAATTTCTTTATTAGCTGAAATCTGTTCCAGATTCTGAATTTGCTCATCTATTAAATTTCTCAGATTGATTTCTTCAGGATTAAATTTCAGTAATCCTGTCTGAGACCTCGACCAGTCAAGTAAATTTTGAAGTATTGCGTAACCGCTTTTTGATGCATCATTCAAAATAAATGCAAGAGTTTTAATTTTTTCATTATCCATCTGATCTATATTATGGGATAACAATTCGGAAGATCCCATAAGACTGGTAAACGGATTTTTAAGATCATGCGCTACGATATTGAAAAACTTGTCTTTGGTTGCATTGAGTTCTTTAAGCTGATGGTTTGCAACTTCCAGTTCCTTTGTTCGTTCCTTTAATTTTTGCTCAGCGTTAATCCTTTCTGTTATATCATTACCCTGGGCAATCGTGGATAAAACTGTTTTTTTATCAGTATCAAAAATATTTGCGGAATTCCATAAAACTGTCCTTATCTTTTTGTTCTTTGTCAGAATGGGAATTTCAATTGTTTTCCAGTTTTCTGTTAATGCTTCTTTGATTTTTGTATTTGACTCCTTTAAAGAGCCTTTGGGAAACAACATGTCAAGCTTTTTACCCTGGACTTCTGAAGAAGAATATCCGGTTAAATGTTCAAATGCATGATTAAAAAGCTGAATCCTGGTATCAGGGTTCCAGACAATTATAGGGGCATTTGCGTAATTTATCAGGTTTTCCAGATACTCCTTGGTACTTTCCAGCTCTTTCTCAGCCTTTTTGCGGTCTGTAATATCTGTACTGTATGTCACAACGTGGGAAACCTTTTTATCTTCGAAAAGAGGAAAGAAATTGTTATGAAACGTTATCCCATTTCTGACATCTTCAAATTCCAGAGGCTTACCGGTTTTGAACACAACATCGAGTTTTTCCTGTCGATGTCTGGCCAGTTCCACAGTCATAAACTCAGAGAAATGATGGCCGATAAGATCTTTTTCAGAAATGCTATTCAACCTTTTTAAGCCGGTAGAATTAGACATGGTGAATCTTCCGTCCCTGTCGAACATATAAATTGATTCCTGTGTTGCATTCACTATTGACCATAACTTATTTTCACTCTCTTTAAGCAGCTTCCCTACTTTGCTGATTTCGGTCAAATCCTCTACCAGCGACATTATTGATGATGTCTTTCCTTTTTCATCATGAAGCACGGAGCTGTACCATGTACATTCCCTGATTTCCCTGTTTTTGGTATAATTGCGGTTGGACGAAACGACCTTGAATTCTTTGCCACCTGAGAGTCGCTTCATTGTTTCCTCCAAAATTGGAATATCCTCTTCATATACCATATTCAGTGCGTCGATTCGCTTTCCAACTACTTCTTCTTTTTTCCAGCCAAAAATTTTCTCTGCTTCATTTGACCATTGTGTAACATAATAATCCTTATCCCATTCGACTACTGCAAGCGGAGAATTTTCGAAATGGTATTTTAATCTCTGTTCACTCTCGTGGAGAGCATCTTCCACTTCTTTCCTCTTTGAAATGTCAATAAATGTCCCAAGAAGCGCCGGTTTATTCATGAATTTAATAGGTCTTATTGACGACATGCTCCAGAATGATGAACCGTCCTTTCTCTTAAGTTTCACTTCATAGTTTGAGACAAAATTATCTTCTCCCAGTTTCTTATAGATTAATTCTCTATCCTTTATGTCCCAGAAAATTTCAGGTGCATTTTTGCTCAGCAGCTCATCTTTATCATATCCTAAATATTGTTCATATGAAGGATTTATATATAAAAAATTTCCGTCCATGAATCCTACTACTCCCATTCCAACGGGTGATACTTCTGCCATTGCTTTAAACCGCTCTTCGCTTTCACGCAATGCATTCTCTGAAATCTGCCGTTCCCGATCTATTTTACTGACAGATCTTGCTGTCAGCCAAACAAGTGCAAGGAAACAAGCAGTATAAGTAAGAGCCACCAGAACGACACCTACCTCAGATTTAAATAACCCTGCCCTTTCACCATTTATCCGCAGCCATGCGATAACAACCGGTAAAATTATAAGTGGCAATAAAAGTTTTCTTGCAACGATTCCTCCTGTGTCCGGGGCTTTAAATACCTTTAGGAGCCATGTATCCGGCTGCATCAGTAAAACAGCAATACATATCCCGCAAAATGCTATGCCGGTGTTCAGAGCTACTGGCATATGCATTAATTCAGTTGCAGAATAGACACCAAGCATGTAACTAACTGGAACAAAGTAACTTACAAGTGCAACAGGAATAACAAGAACGTGGCCAAGATCGGAAGCTTTCGTTTTGTCAGCTGTTAACAGAAAAACTATACAACCGAGTATAAAGAAGTTGACTGCTGCTAAAAAAGCCATCCTCGATGCTGGGGCAGTAAAAAAAGTCAGATATGATACTTCAGTCAAAAAAGATTCATGGCCGGTTTTTATAGAAAAGAGGTATACATAAAGAGTTATCAGACTTATCAATAAAATGAAAACTGTAAGAACTCTTGGGAGGATTTTCTTGAGAATTGCTGGTAAATTTACCTTGATAATCACCAACGCTGTGGATGTAAAAATAAAGCATACAGCGGTGATTATCTTCATAGGAATCCATTCCGGCATTATGCTTTTAAGCAGAGTTATATTGAATATCCATCCTGCAAGGTCTAGGATGCTCAGGACAAATACAACAATAATTGATATCCAGACAGCTGTTTGCAGGGGATCTGGCAAACCCAATGAATACCAGTGAAGTCCTGGAATATGATCTCTATCTTTAACTGTCATTGCAATTTGCAAATACTTACACTATAGTGCATCATTCGGTTCTGACTGTCATTAATGTTAATCAGAATATCAAATTTAATCGATTTTCTTTAAAACTTATATTTTAATTAACTTGCATAGTAGTTTGAGAGAAATTTATTTCCTTAAACTATAAAATTGAATAAGTTTCAATTTATAAATAGTATATCTTTATTATGGAATATCTGACATCTTAAATAATGAAGTGAGAAGAAACCTAAACGATTATGAAAATATTGCTGGTTGAAGATGATCCTAAAATATCGTCATTTGTTAAAATAGGTTTAGAGAGCAGAGATTGTATAGTCGATATAGCATATGACGGTGCAATGGGAGAAAAGCTTGCTTTATCAAGAAAGTATGATGTTATGATCCTGGATGTGGTAATACCTGGCTTTTCGGGATTTGAATTATGTAAAAAAATCCGTAATAATAATATTCTGACTCCTGTAATTATTTTAACATCTCTTGATGCCGTGGAAGACAAGCTTACCGGATTTGAGTGCGGAGCTGATGATTATTTATTAAAGCCATTTAGCTTTCAGGAACTTCTGGCCCGTATTAAAGCTCTGAATCGCAGGAACAGGGGAGCAATAGTTAGTCCTGTTTTGAAAGTCCTCGATCTGGAACTTGATTCTATAACCAAAAAAGTCAGAAGAAATAGCAAGGAAATAAATCTTACAGCTACCGAATTTAAAATCCTTGAACTCTTGTTAAGTAATAAAGGCAAGGTATTTGACAGAATTTTTATTGCCGAGAAAATATGGGGGTTTTCATTCAATTCAGAAACAAATGTAATTGATGTTCATATTAACTCACTGAGAAAGAAAATAGATAAAGATTTCACCCCTAAACTTATTCATACAAAAAAAGGATTTGGATATGTTTGAACGAAGAGCCTCTGGTTTAAAAAATCAGTATCCAGTTCCACAATTCTTCTTCATTATTTCAATTTATCAGGTTATGATGCCTCTTAACCTGTTCTTAATCTAACCTTAATTTAATCTTAAGGCCCCGAGCAATTTTAGAAAATACATTTGTTGTGTAAAATTGATTATGGCTAATTTAAAATAACAATTATGACAGCAATGGAATTTACCAGAGAACTTATCAATCTGGAGGATGCTATGGAAAGATTTGCCAGACGGCTGACCTATAATGTGGAAGAGGCAAAGGATCTTCTCCAGGACACATATCTGAAAGCACTCTCTTCAAGGGATAAATTTGTTGAATTTACCAACCTTAAAGCATGGGCATTCACAATAATGAAAAATACATTCATTAACAATTATAGAAAATCTGTCAGGGAGAATACTGCATTTGATAATTCAGAAACTCAATTCCTTTTTAACAATTTCTCAGAATCTCAGCTTCTAAGGCCTGAATCAGAGTTTATTTACAAAGAAATAAATAATGATATAGATGCTTTGGACGATGAGTTTAAAATACCATTCAGAATGCACACTGAAGGTTATAAATATAAAGAAATAGCTGATAATCTTAATCTTAAGATCGGAACCGTGAAGAGCAGGATCTTTTTGGCACGTAAAAAGCTAATGGAGAAATTATACGACTATCAATAAGATGAAATACAGATTACCCCAACTGCCTTTTGAGATTAATGCTCTTGAACCTTATATTTCCGGGAAAACACTGGCGTATCACCATAAGAAGCATCACCAGGCTTATGTTACAATTCTGAATAAACTGATAAAAGGAACAAATTTTGAAAACAAAGACGCTGAAACCATTATTAAAGTTGCAGATGGCCCGATATTTAATCATGCTGCCCTGGCATGGAATCATGCATTCTACTTCTCCGGATTAAAACCAGGGAATAATCGTCTTCTAAAGGGTGCATTTGCTGATGTCATTAAAGGAAGTTTTGGTTCAGTAAGATTCTTTAAAGAATCGTTCGCCAGGTCTGCTGCTTCACTACTCGGATCAGGTTGGGTTTGGCTTATTTTGAATCCGAAGGGATCAGTAGAAATAATCCACGAAAGTAATGCAGGCAATCCACTTCGCCGGGGATTAATTCCTTTGCTGACCTGTGATATGTGGGAGCATGCCTATTATCTTGATTATCAAAACAGACGATCTGATTATGTAGAAGCGTTCTGGAAACTGATCAACTGGGAACTGATTGAGAGACGATATAACGAGGCCACACAGGGATTTTAACCTTTATTTCTGAATTGAATAAACTTCTGATCCGGGTTCTTCTGCATTTCTGTAACCCTGTTCTGATGTTATAACTTACTATAATAACAGGAAGTTTAAAATCAATTAATTTATATATTTGTAATTAGGGTAAATAGAAGAAGAATACTCCTGTTTCATTTTCTTATTAAACAAAATTTGAAGTAATAAATAAAATTCACCATTCTGGAAGTCATGTTGCTGGAATATAATATTACTTTTTGGCCCTTTATCGTTTTTGCTCTTATTGTTATTTTACTGGTCGGATTAATGATTGGTATATCCTACATAGCCGGAGAGCACCATAAAGAAAAAACCACTGATGAACCTTACGAATCCGGGATCCCTCCGACAGGTGATGCCCGGCTCCGTTTTTCCTCAGGTTTTTATATTATAGCAATGTTCTTTGTTATTTTCGACCTCGATGCTGCATTCATCATGTTATGGGCAGTATCTTTTCGTGAACTGGGGCTTCCGGGGTACATTGGAATTTTAATATTTATCGGGTTATTGATAGTACTCTTAATTTATGAACTGAGCATTGGGGCTCTTGACTTCGGACCTGATGGCAGGAAAATCCTGAAAAATAAACCTGGAACCAAATGAAATCTTCCATGATAAAAGCTGGTACCCTGAATACTGGTCCGGGAAAAGATTTGTCTGAGAATGCCTTATACAAATCAGTATTATTTGGCAAACTTGATGAAATGATCTCATGGGGAAGAAAAAACTCTATCTGGCCATTTGGATTCGGCCTCTCCTGCTGTTTCGTCGAGATGGCAACTTCACTTACTAGCCGCTATGATTTAGCCCGTTTTGGCGGTGAAATTATACGCGGTACTCCCCGTGAAGCTGATATGATGGTTATTGCAGGTACTGTGTTTATCAAGATGGTACCAATTATTAAAAGGCTGTACGAACAGATGATGGCACCGAAATGGGTTATCTCCATGGGATCGTGTGCAAACTCAGGCGGAATGTATGATATATACAGTGTTGTTCAGGGCGTCGACAAAATATTGCCTGTGGATGTTTATGTATCCGGATGTCCACCGCGTCCTGATGCATTTATTGAAGGGTTACTACTCCTACGTGATTCAATAGGTAAAGAACAACGTCCATTAAGCTGGATTATAGGGCCTCAGGGTATTCAAAAGGCAGAAAAGATAAGCATGAGAGATTTTAAACAGGAAGAAAGGTGTAAAATGGGAACTATCCGCCCCATGAATGAGGTTTGACAACATTCTCTGAAGTACAACAATCTTATGAGTAGTGAAAACCATAATGTAATTGCGGAACTGGGATCTAAATTTGGAGACCATGCTATTTTATTTCTGCAATTTACAAAAGACGGTACTACTACCATCTGGATAGAAAAAGACAACCTGATTTCAATATTAAAATACCTGAAGAATGAAATAGCACTGCCATTCAAAATGTTGTACGACCTCACCGGAATTGATGAACGGACAAGAACAAACAGGTCAGATCAACCTGAAAGTGATTTCACCACAGTTTACCATCTGACTTCATTTGAAAGGAATGAAGATATCCGTATAAAAGTACCTCTAAAAGAGAAAGATCTTTCTGTTCCAACCATAACAAGTATATGGGAATCAGCTAACTGGTATGAGCGAGAAGTGTACGATATGTTTGGGATCAACTTCCCCGGTCATCCGCGCCTGACCAGGATACTGATGCCAAAGACCTGGCAGGGTCATCCTTTGAGAAAGGAACATCCCGCAAGAGCTACTGAACTTGATCCCTTTGTTCTGACTGAACAAATAAGGGATGAAGAGGAAATGAATCTTAAATTCAATCCGGAAGAATACGGACTGGATACAAAAAGTGAAGACAGCGATTTCATGTTTCTGAATATCGGCCCACAGCATACAGGGACACATGGACTCTTAAGGCTCGTTGTTCAATTGAATGGTGAAGATATTATGAACATTGTACCGGATATAGGGTTCCATCATCGCGGGGCTGAAAAAATGGGAGAAAGACAATCGTGGCATACTTTTATTCCTTATACTGACCGAATTGATTATCTGGGAGGCGTGATGAATAACCTGCCTTACCTTCTTTCCGTAGAAAAGCTAGCCGGCATTGAAGTTCCTGACAGGGCCAGTGTGATACGCATAATGATGAGTGAACTTTTCCGCATTGCCAGTCATTTAGTCTGGTTGGGTACGTTTGCCCAGGACCTGGGCCAGATGTCCCCTGTTTTCTATACCTTCAACGACAGGGAACGGATTTTCGATATTGTATCTGCAATCACAGGTGCCCGTATGCATCCGGCATGGTTCAGGATTGGAGGGGTTGCTCATGACCTGCCGGATGGATGGGAGAGATTGATGCAGTCTTTTGTCAATTACTTTCCCGGGCGTCTTAAAGAGTTTGATAATATTGTCATTAAAAACGGGATATTCAAAGCGAGAACTGTCGGTATAGGCGTTTTCACAGTTGAAGAAGCTATCGAATGGGGAATTACAGGACCTGGTCTGAGGGCTACAGGTTATGATTGGGATTATCGCAAAAAACGGCCCTATTCAGGTATTGATAAGTTTGAATTTGATATTCCGCTTGGAAAGAATGGCGACTGCTATGACCGGGCACTGGTGCGTATGGAAGAGATGCGTCAAAGCCTGAGGATCATTCAGCAGTGTATTAATAATATGCCTGCAGGAAATTACATATCGGATCATCCGCTTGCAATACCTCCCCGTAAGGACAAAACTATGAAAGATATTGAAACACTGATAACTCATTTTGTAGGTGTTTCATGGGGTCCCGTTATTCCCCCGGGAGAAGCTATGGTACCAATTGAAGCAACCAAGGGAAGTAATGGTTATTATCTGATAAGCGACGGAGGTACCTCATCCTACCGGTCACGGATACGAACTCCATCGTTCCCGCATATTCAGATGCTGCCATTTATCGCCAAAGGATACACAATTCCTGATTTGCTTGCAATTCTGGGTGCAATTGATTTTGTCCTGGCCGATCTTGACAGATAACAAATTGAACGAGAAACAAGTATATAACAGCAATGCTGACTGAAGTAGAAAAAAAGGAGATTCTGGAAGAGGTTAAACATTATCCATACCCTGCCGTGGCATGTATCGATGCTTTAAAAATTGTTCAGCAATATCGCGGATGGGTGTCAGATGAGTCAGTTAGAGATATTGCACTGATACTGGGAATATCAAATGAGGAGGTAGATGGCGTTGCAACATTTTATAGCCGTATTTATCGTAAACCTGTGGGAAGGAATGTAATACTTATATGCGACAGTGTCAGTTGTATGATCCTGGGATACAGATCAATATACGAGTATATATCAAATAAGCTTGGCATCAGCTTCGGAGAGACCACATCTGACGAACGATTTACTCTTCTACCGATTTCATGCCTGGGTGATTGTGATCATGCTCCTGTCATGATGATCAATAATGATCATTTTAATAATCTGACAGTTGAGAAGGTTGATGAACTTCTTGCCAGGTACAAATAAACAGGAATGGAAAGGCCATTATCAAAACATATCAAACAGGGATCCGCTCCTCTTAATCTGAAGGAATACCAGCAGGCAGGTGGCTATATCGGGACACATAAGGCTTTGAAAGAGATGACCCCGGGTGAAGTGACCAGCCTTGTTAAGGCATCAAACCTTCTCGGGCGGGGTGGTGCCGGTTTCCCCACCGGAGTAAAATGGGGCCTTGTACCGATGGATGGTGAAAACCCAAAACCTAAATATCTGGTTTGCAATGCCGACGAAATGGAACCTGGTACCTTTAAGGATAGATATCTTCTGGAGGGAAATCCTCACCAGCTTATTGCAGGAATGATTATTTCAGCTTATGCCATTCAGGCTGAGAAAGGATATATATTCCTTCGATGGGCATATAAAAAAGCTGAAGCTATGCTTCGCAAAGCTATTGCTGAGGCTTATGACGCCGGTTACCTTGGAAAAAACATTCTGGGCTCAGGATTTGATTTTGATCTATATGTACATTCAAGTGCAGGCAGGTATATCTGCGGGGAAGAAACAGCACTGCTCAATTCTCTTGAGGGGAAAAGAGCAATTCCTCGTACCAAGCCTCCGTTTCCTGCTATAAGCGGTTTATTCGGCAGACCAACTGTAGTAAACAATGTAGAAACACTCTCCTGGATATCACATATTGTTGAAAATGGAGCTGAATGGTTTAAAGGTTTAAGTCTGACCGGAACAGGCGGAACAAAACTCTATGGTGTCAGCGGTAAAGTAAAAAATCCGGGGACATGGGAATTGCCTCTGGGGATTACCGTACGTGAATTGCTTGAAGAACATGCAGGTGGAATGTCAAATGGATACAGGTTCAGAGGTGCATTACCAGGTGGTGTATCAACTGACTTTCTGAATGAAGAACATCTTGATGTTAAAATGGATTTTTCAACTGTAGCTGCCGCCGGAAGCAGGCTGGGGACCGGAACCATGATTATTCTCGATGACAGAACATGTCCTGTAGCATTTATACATAATATTGAGAAATTCTTTGCACTTGAAAGCTGCGGCTGGTGCACACCATGCCGTGAGGGTCTTCCCTGGGTCGAAAAGATGCTCACATCAATTGAGGAGGGTACCGGTAAAATGGAATACCTTGATATTCTGAAATTTCATGCAAAATATATGGGTCCCGGGAATACATTCTGTGCTCACGCTCCCGGTGCCGTAGAGCCATTACAAAGCGGGCTGAACTATTTTTATGATGATTTCGTAAGGCATATTGATGAAAAAAAATGTCCCTGGAGGCAATAATGATAAAAATCCGGATAGACGAAAAATATTATGAAGTCAAACCGAAGAAGAATCTTCTGGAGACCTGCCTTTCCCTCGGGTTGGATATACCTCATTTTTGTTTTCATCCTGCTCTTGGTTCTGTGGGTGCGTGCAGACTTTGTGCAGTGAAAAAATTCAAGGATCAGGATGACAGGAAAGGGCGCATAGTAATGTCATGCATGGAACCAGTAACAGAGGGCATGATTGTATCTGTTGAAGATTCTGAAGCTAAAGCATTCCGTACAGCCATCATTGAAAGTCTTATGACTAATCATCCACATGATTGTCCGGTCTGCGATGAAGGTGGTGAGTGCCATTTACAGGACATGACTGTCATGACAGGTCATAATTACAGACGTTTCGATTTCAAAAAAAGAACCTATAATAACCAGAACCTGGGGCCATTTATTAATCATGAGATGAACCGCTGCATTCAATGTTACCGGTGCGTAAGGTTCTACAGGGATTATGCCGGTGGTAAAGATTTAAATGTATTTGCATCTCATAATCATGTTTATTTTGGCCGGCATGAAGAGGGAACTCTCGAAAATGAATTCAGTGGCAACCTTGTCGAGGTATGCCCTACAGGTGTTTTTACAGACAAAACTTTAAACAAACATTTCACCCGCAAATGGGATCTGTCAAATGCACCATCAGTCTGTGTACATTGCAGTGTCGGATGCAATACTATCGTAAGCGAACGATATAATTCACTGAGACGCATAATGAGCCGGTACAACGGAGCCGGTAAATGGATATTTTATCTGTGATCGCGGCCGGTTTGGTTACGAATTTGTAAATGATGCGAACCGGGTAAGAAAAATCAAAATCCGTTTAGGAAAGAATGGCATCCAGGAAGAAGTTGAAGATGAAAAGCTTCTTTCTGTTCTGGAAAAATCACTTTCAAAAAACGAAAAGATTATCGGAATAGGTTCTCCGAGAGCTTCTGTTGAATCAAATTATGCTTTATCTGTTCTTGCCGGTAAAGAGAACTTTTTTCATGGTATCCCGAAAAAAGAATACTACCTGACTAAAACTATTTCAGGATTTTTACAAAATAGTGGCGTTCATAATCCTTCATTAAAACAAATAGAGAAAGCCGATGCAGTATTGGTTTTAGGTGAAGATCTGATAAATACGGCACCGATGATCGCTCTGGCTTTAAGACAAGCTGCCCGGAACAAGCCGAATGAAGAAGCTGAGAAAAAAGGTATTCCGCTATGGAATGATGCACCTGTAAGAGAACTGGCACAGGAATCAAAAAGCCCGGTATTTATTATAACCCCGTTCAGGGATGCTCTTGACGAAATAGCAGAAACAGCATTAAGAGCCTCCGGTGAAGAAATTGCTGACCTGGGCTTTGAAATTGCATCCTTATTAAATGATAATGCACCTGTTCCGGATAAGCCGAATAAAGGTCATCAGAAACTTGCCGGGGAAATTGCCGGTTCATTAAAGGATGCCAGGAATCCTCTTATCATTTCCGGAGTAACATGCGGCAATGATAATATCCTGCATGCTGCTATGAATATTGTAACTGCACTATTATCCTTAGATAAAAAGGTTATGTTCAGCCCGGTTTTGCCTGAATGCAACAGCATGGGACTGACATTTATCGAGGGAAAACCGCTGGATGAAGCTTTTTCTCTGGCAGCCAGGGAAGAGATCGACACGCTGGTTATACTTGAAAATGATCTGTACAGGAGAGCACCAGAAAAGTCTGTGGATCAACTTTTTGAAAGATGCAGACATATAATAGTTCTCGACCACCTTATGAATCAAACCACTTTGCGTGCAGATATATTATTACCTGCTGCAACATTTGCAGAATCGGAAGGTACCCTTGTGAATAATGAAGGCCGTGCCCAACGTTATTATAAAGCTCTCATAAACAGAGAACAGGTAAAGGAAAGCTGGAAATGGATTGTTGAACTTATAAAGATCAAAAATAGAAATCAATCTGTTTTATGGAATAGATTTGATGATATTGGTTCTTCTTTAGTAAATGAACTGCCGTTCTATTCAAAGATGCGGCAATTTATGCCTGATGCTGATTTCCGGATGCTAAATGCGAAGATTCCAAGGCAGACCATGCGTTACAGTGGCAGGACAGCAATGAATGCACAAATAGCAGTCAGTGAGCCCGGGATTTCACAGGATCCCGATTCCCCGTTAGCCTTTAGCATGGAAGGTCAGCATGAGCGGCCTCCCTCCTCCCTGGTTCCTTTCTACTGGACTCCGGGTTGGAATTCTGCCCAGGCTATGTACAATTATCTCGATGAGCCTAATGGTTCAATGAAGGGCGGTGATCCGGGTGTAAGACTGATTGAACAGACCGGAGAAAAAATCAATTCTTATTTCCAGATAAGTTCTCAAACTCCTGAATTGCAAAATGACGAATTGCTGATAATTCCAGTTCATCATATTTTTGGCAGTGAGGAACTTAGCTCTGAGGGCAATGCAATAGCTCTGAGAATTCAGGGCCCATTTTTATTTCTGAACCCTGAAGATGCTGAAAGATTAATCATTCAGGAGGGTGAGCAGATTCAACTTGAAGTCGGGGACAACGTTCTTAGAATAAAAGTAAAAATTGAAAAAAGTCTTAAACAGGGATTGGCCGGGTTGTCTGTAAATTTTCGGGGAATGCAATTTATTGATCTGCCTGGTCGTGGAAAATTACTAAAGCTTTAGCTATTTGTTAATGAAATATATATTTATCATAACGGGAGTTCTTTTAATTGTCTTATCCATAGCAGCCGGACTGATATGGGTGGAGCGCAAGCTCCTTTCAGTGTGGCAGGACAGGCTCGGACCAAACCGTGTTGGGCCATTTGGTCTTTTCCAGGTGATAGCTGATACGTTAAAATTATTATTCAAGGAAGACTGGGTCCCTCCTTTTTCAGACAGGCCGGTATTCATTATGGCTCCGGGAATACTTATGATAACGATTCTTCTGACTTTTGCAGTTATACCGTTTGCTCCCAATTTTTATGTTTTTGACTCTAATATCGGGATACTGTTCTTCCTTGGAAACTCATCCCTGGGCGTTTATAGTATTGTTCTGGGAGGCTGGGCATCCAATAACAAGTACTCTTTGATCGGTGCTATGAGAGCTTCGGCCCAGATGCTCACATATGAAGTTTTCATGGGATTATCGCTTATGGGGGTAGTGATGATGGCCGACAGTTTTAGCTTTTGCACAATAGTGGAAGCACAAAAGGGTGGATGGTTCATTATACCTCAGTTTTTTGGTTTCATAGTTTTCTTCATTGCCGGAATAGCCGAAACGCACCGTCTTCCCTTCGATATACCGGAGGCTGAAGGCGAACTTATTGCCGGATACCATTCGGAATATTCCGGTCTGAAATTCGGTATGTTTTTCGTTGGTGAATATATGGGTATTACCCTGATATCTGCAATAATCGCGACACTGTTTTTTGGCGGTTGGTTGGGACCATCATTTCTTCCCCCGGTATTCTGGTTCTTATTAAAAACATTCCTTTTCATTGGTCTGTTCATCCTTCTGCGGGGTTCATTACCCCGCCCCAGGTATGATCAGTTAATGAAAATCGGATGGAAAGTTCTGTTCCCGCTGGCATTGATAAACCTTCTTCTTACCGGAGCAGTTCTTATATTTTTAAAATGAAATTAAGTAATCAAATATAAACCCTGGCATGTTCAGTATTCTTCGAAGCATATGGTTGACTTTCCTTCACATTTTTCACAAGACTGAAACGGTGGAATACCCTGAAGTTAAACCATATCTGGCACCACGGTACCGGGGAAGAATAGTTCTTACCCGTGACGAAGATAAGAATGAAAGATGCGTAGCCTGTTATCTGTGTGCAGCAGCCTGTCCGGTCGATTGTATTTCACTTCAGGCCACAGAGGATGAATCAGGAAGAAGATATCCTGAGTTTTTCAGGATCAATTTTTCGAGATGCATTTTCTGCGGGTTCTGTGAAGAAGCCTGCCCTACTTATGCGATTCAGCTGATACCTGATTTTGAAATGGCTGAATATGACAGGCAAAATATGGTCTACGAAAAGAAACATCTGCTGATCAGCGGCGAAGGTAAATATCCTGGTTATAACTTTTATAAAAACGCCGGAGTGGATATGGGTATAAAAAAGAAAGGAGAAGGAGAGAGTGAAGAATTGCCTGTTGATGTAAAAGAAATTATGCCTTAACTATAGTTTAAAAGATGAATATATTCTTCTATATAGCATCTGCGGTTGCGCTTATTTCAACAATAATGGCCATTTCCGGAAGGAATGCCATTCATTCGTTGCTTTATCTTATTTTATCGCTTCTTGCTGTTTCTGTAGTTTTTTATTTACTCGATGCACCATTTGTTGCAGCCCTGGAAGTAATTATTTACGCTGGTGCAATTATGGTTCTTTTCATTTTTGTAACAATGATGCTTAACATTGGGATTGAAAGAAAGATGGAAAAGAAATGGCTAAATCCGCAAATGTGGATAGTACCGTCTGTATTAGCTGCCATCCTTCTTATCGATTTTACTCTTGCTTTAAAAAATCTGCAGCTTTTACCCTCGGATAATCAGGTAATATTGCCCAAGCAGGTAGGCATTTCATTATTCTCCACTTATTTGCTGGCGGTGGAAATAGCAGCAATTCTTTTAATGGCAGGGGTGATTGGAGCTTATCATTTGGGTAGTCAGAAGAAAAAAGTAACTCATCGTTTTCTGGAAAAATAACATAGATATGCTGACTGTACCGGTAGAAACACAGATTTTGTTTGCAGGAATACTTTTCCTTCTCGGCCTGATCGGTTTGCTTGTCCGAAGGAACATGATCTTCATGCTTATGTCAGTCGAGATCATGTTCAACAGTGCCGGGCTGGTGTTTATTATTGCAGGCACACACTGGAAACAACCAGACGGTCAGGTTATGTTTATTTTTATTCTGGCTGTTACAGCCGTTGAGGTTGCAATTGGTCTGGCATTATTACTGCAGGTTTATCATCATTACAAAACTCTTGACGCTGATTCTATTAATAAATTAAATGATCATAATTAACTAACAACTGATGACAATATATATAGCGCTCATACCTGCTATACCCCTTCTTGGTTTCCTGGTACTGGCTCTTTTCGGGCCAAAGCTGGGTAGAAAATCTGTTGGCTATATCGGGGCCGGTTCAGTTGGTGTAGTTGCGCTGCTTACATTAATTGCAGGGATAGGATATTTAAAATCATTGCCTCAGGTAAAATCTTATTCTGTTGTTATCTGGGAATGGATAAATGCAGGGAATCTGAGGGCAGACATCTCATTCAGCCTCGATTCGCTTTCGCTGGTTTTCTGCTTTGTAATTACTTTCGTCGGTTTTCTGATACATGTTTACTCAATAGAGTTCATGGCTAAAGAGGAAGGATTCTCAAGGTTTTTTGCTTATATGAATCTCTTTGTCGGATCAATGCTGATTCTTGTACTGGCTGATAATATTCTGCTACTTTACCTGGGATGGGAAGGTGTAGGTTTATGCAGTTACCTGCTGATAGGGTTCTGGTATAAAGAACCTGCAAATGGTTATGCGGCAAGAAAAGCCTTCATAATCACACGCATCGGAGATACAGCTATGATCATAGGTATCTTCATTCTCTTCCTTAGTTTCGGAACTGTAAATATAAATGAACTGATGCAGCAGGCATCCGAAAAATGGGTTGCAGGTTCGTTCATAGCAGTTTTAACTGCTGCATTATTGCTTGGCGGGGCTTTGGGAAAATCAGCCCAGATGCCATTGCAAACATGGCTGCCCGATGCCATGGCTGGTCCATCGCCGGTAAGCGCATTGATACATGCTGCAACAATGGTCACTGCCGGCGTTTATCTCATTGCCCGTACACACGTTTTATTCAGCCTCGCCCCTGTTGTCCAGGCAGCAATAGCCATTATTGGTGCACTGACGTTACTTATTGCAGGTTTCAGTGCACTGGCACAGCACGATCTGAAGAGAATTCTTGCTTATTCTACTATCAGTCAGATAGGTTATATGTTCCTGGCTCTTGGAGTTGGCGCATGGTCTGCTGCTGTATTTCATTTCATGATCCACGCATTTTTCAAAGCTCTTCTTTTCCTCGGAGCAGGTGTGGTAATATTAGTATTGAATGAAGAACACGATATCTTCAGAATGGGTGGACTGAGGAAGAAAATGCCCGTGGTTTTTTTGACTTTTCTTATCGGAGCTGCATCACTCTCTGCTCTACCGCTGGTGACTGCAGGCTTTTACAGCAAGGATCAGATCTTATGGTACTCCTTTTCATCAGGTACCGGAAGTACCATATTATGGATTGCAGGAATCACAGGCGCTTTTCTGACAGCACTTTATTCTTTCAGGATGATATTTATTACATTTTTTGGTGATGCTAAAACCCAGCCTGCTTTTATCCCCGGTAAAATAATGACCATTCCGTTAATTATTCTTGCAGTCCTATCTGTAGTTGGAGGATTTGTAGAATTACCGGAATCAATCGGGAACATTCACCTTTTCTCTGATCTGGTCGATAATACTCTGCCAGCGGTTGTTTTAAAAGAAACCGGTTATTCTGAAATTCTTTTTCAGTCATTTTCAGCCATAATTGCCCTGGCAGGGATTTATTTTGCATATATAATTTACTACAAAAAGCCGGTATTGTCCGAATCGTTTAACCACAGCAGACTCAATAGATTCTTTGAAAAGGGATTTGGTTTTGACAGATTATATGATATACTTTTTGTAAAACCCGTGGTATGGCTTTCAGAAATTGACAAGGACGATATTTTTGACCGGATGAATATCGGGATTTCCAGGCTGGCTCTATTTGGCAACCGTTTGCTAAGCGTCACTCAAAACGGGAAACTGAGATGGTATTTAATGTCATTTACAATTGGTATTGCATTGATTTTAACTTATTTGATTTTTAAATGATACTGGTTTATCTGATAGCTATTTTATTGACTGGAGCATTCCTAGCATGGATTGCAGGAGTGTGGAATCCTGTCTGGTCACGGATAATTTCTCTTGTCGCACTGACCATTGATCTTATTCTGATAATTGGATGTGCATTACAACCAGTTTCACCCGATAATAAATGGTTAATTGATCTTAAGCTTAACTGGATCCCCCAATTTGGAATAAGTCTGCATCTTGCACTCGATGGACTGAGCTTGCTGATGCTCATCCTGACCTTCTTTCTCGGCATCATTTCAGTTATTATTTCATGGAAAGAGATTAATTCAAAAGTTGGTTTCTTTCATTTCAATTTACTAATGATTTTGGCCGGAATTATTGGTGTATTTCTTACACTTGATCTCTTTCTGTTTTATTTCTTCTGGGAATTAATGCTGGTACCTATGTATTTTCTTATCGGTATCTGGGGACATGAAAACAGGACAGCAGCATCAAATAAATTCTTTCTGTATACTCAGGCAAGCGGGCTGTTAATGTTTATTTCAATACTAGCATTATATTTTGTGCATGGACACTCAACCGGTTTATATACATTCGATTACATGCTGTTGCTTGGCACAAAAATGCCCGCTTCAACCGGACTGTTGATTATGTCCGGCTTCCTGGCAGCATTTCTTGTAAAACTACCGGTTGTACCATTGCATAACTGGTTGCCTGATGCTCATACTGAAGCACCGACTGCCGGAAGTCTGATTCTTGCAGCTTTGCTTTTGAAAACAGGAGCATACGGATTATTGCGATTTATAGTGCCTTTATTCCCATCTGCATCAGTAACTTTTGCTCCGATTGGAATGTTGCTGGGGGTTATCGGTATTTTATATGGTGCCAAACTCGCGTTTGCACAGACCCGATCTCAAACGGCTCGTTGCATACACCAGTGTGAGCCACATGGGATTTGTAATTCTTGGCGTTTTTTCTTTCAATGAGCTGGCGTACCAGGGAGTTGTCATGCAGATGATTGCTCACGGAATAAGCACTGGTGCTTTATTTATCCTTGTGGGCCAGCTTTATGAGCGTATCCATACAAGAGACCTGAACAAGATGGGGCGACTCTGGGAAAAAGCTCCCGTTATGGGCGCCATGGGACTTATTTTTTCATTGGCTTCGTTAGGGTTACCCGGTCTGGGAAATTTTATAGCTGAACTCCTTATCCTTATCGGAGCCTTTAAAATGAGCATTCTGATGTCATGCCTTGCAAGCATAGGGCTAATTGCTGCGACAATTTATTCACTCCGGATCGTACAAAAAGTATTCCTTGGAAATAAAAACAGGGACTGGGAAATGAATGATCTTAATATCCGTGAAAAATTAGTTTCTGCCTCATTGGTAATCGCAATTGTCGGACTTGGCCTTTTCCCAAAGCCTGTCTTTGATACCGCCAAACCTGCCTTGTTAAAGACGCTGGATTCTCAAAGAGAAATCACCCTTCCGGATAAGAGTATTGCTAAAAATGTACCTGCAAAAGGAAACCTGATCTTTTTCCGGATATCGGAATAATGTATTAAGCATTAATATATGACCGTAACAGATTTTTTGTGCTTAGCACCACTTCTAATAATCGCCATCGCTCCTGTTGTGATTATGATTGTAATTTCAATAGTAAGAAATTATGAAGTTGTTTACGGATTCTCCATTGTTTCATTATTAATCTCTTTTTTATCAATCTTTTTTATTGTCACTGTAATACCACATAATATTGAGCCTTTATTTATAGTCGACATTTACAGCCTGTTCTTTCTTGGAATAATCATTCTTTCGGCATTGCTTATTACATTACTTTCATTTGATTATATAAAACAACTCGAAGGGGTAAGAGAGGAATATTATATAATTCTTTTTACTTCGACGCTTGGAGCAACATTATTAGCTGTTGCTAAACATTTCATATTATTTTTTCTGGGTATCGAGACTTTAAGCATTTCCCTGTATATACTCATTGCTTTCCAAAGATCAAAAGGCACCTCTATTGAAGCAGGGATAAAATATCTTATCCTTGCCTCGGTCTCTTCAGCATTTTTGTTGTTTGGTATGGGATTGATCTATACTGCATCAGGAACAATGCAGTTTGATAAGATAGTTTCCGTCTTAAGTATGAATGGTAAATTATCCACCCTGGTAATCTACGGATTCGCTTTGATGATGGTAGGTATTGGTTTTAAGCTTGCATTGGTTCCTTTTCATATGTGGACACCTGACGTCTATCAGGGAGCCCCTGCTCCAGTTACTGCATATATTGCCACAGTGTCGAAAGGTGCAGTAATGGCAGTCCTGATAAGATTCTTTTTCAATATAAAGGGGTTTGATAACCAGTTCCTGTTCATTATAATTTCAGGCATAGCATTACTTTCAATGTTTATCGGCAACCTGCTTGCGATTAAGCAGAAAAATATAAAAAGATTGCTGGCCTATTCCTCCATTGCAAATATGGGGTATCTTATAATTATTCTGCTTACAGGAACCGTTAAAGGAATACAGGCATCAGTATTCTATCTTATATCATATTTCATTACTACAATAGGAGCCTTTGGAGTAATCTCCCTTCTTTCGTCCTGCAGATATGAAGCTGAAAAAATAGAAGATTACAGAGGACTCTTCTGGAAAAGGCCCTGGATTGCTATTGTGTTTACTCTTTCACTGTTGTCACTGGCAGGAATACCACTTACAGCGGGATTCATTGCAAAGTTCTATTTAATATTTGAAGGAATGAAGGCGGGACTTATGGTACTCGTTTTTTCAATGATAATCAACAGTGTTATCGGATTATATTATTACCTCAGAGTTATTACAACGATGTTTTCTGCTGCAAACGAATCTAAATTACCGGCACTCTCAGTAACAGGGAAAATTTCGCTTGCAATAATTGCTTTAAGCATTTTAATATTAGGCGTTTATCCCGGATGGCTTATTGACATCATAAGTAATTTTGTTTCTTTAAAATAGCTAATTGACCTTCTGAATTATTTTCTGGCAGCCAGGACTCAGGATTTCCTAAACATATTTAAACAGCAGTTGTTATATTTTAATCAGTCATACATGCTATGAAATACCGTATAGAACGAGACACCATTGGCGAGATCCGGGTACCTGCGGATAAATACTGGGGCGCTCAGACTCAAAGGTCAGTTTTGAATTTCCCTATTGGTCCGAAAGCTTCAATGCCAGTTGAGATTATTCGAGCATTTGGCTATTTAAAAAAGGCGGCAGCGATAACGAATAATAAGTTCGGCTTACTATCTGACGAAAAAATGAAGATTATTTCACAGGTAAGTGATGAAATTATCGCTGGAAAACTTGATGCTCATTTCCCCCTGGTCATCTGGCAAACTGGTTCAGGAACTCATACCAATATGAACTGCAATGAGGTTATTGCAAATCGCTCTCAGGTATTACTGGGGAAAAAATCAGGAGCAGGAACCAGATCTATTCATCCAAATGATGATGTAAATAAATCACAATCTTCAAATGATACTTTTCCGTCAGCAATGAATATTGCAGCTTACAAAAAGATTGTCGAATTTACTATCCCTTCTATAGAAAAATTAATTAATACATTGTCTGATAAATCTTTAGCCATGGCTGAGATTATCAAGATCGGGCGTACCCATTTAATGGATGCGACTCCTTTATCGCTCGGTCAGGAATTTTCAGGCTATGTGTCGCAGCTGAAGCATGGAGTACGGGCATTGAAAAACACTTTGCCTCATCTTTCAGAATTAGCTATGGGGGGAACAGCTGTAGGAACAGGATTGAACTCACCGGAAGGTTTTGCAATAGAGGTTGCAGCCACTATTTCCTTTCTGACAAAGCTGCCTTTCATTTCTGCTGAAAATAAATTCGAATCACTGGCAGCAAATGATGCTATCGTTGAAGCTCATGGGGCAATTAAACAATTGGCTGTCAGTCTGATGAAAATAGCAAATGACATCAGAATCCTGGCTTCCGGACCTCGTTCAGGTATAGGGGAGTTAATTATTCCACCCAACGAACCCGGTTCTTCTATAATGCCTGGTAAAATAAATCCAACTCAGACTGAAGCACTGTCAATGGTATGTGCTCAGATAATGGGTAATGATACAACGATTTCGGTTGCCGGCTCGAACGGGCACCTCGAACTTAACGTTTTTAAACCTGTCATGATAAGCGCTCTTTTGCAATCTGCTACACTAATTGGCGATGCCTGTTTAACTTTCAATAATAACTGTATTATGGGAATTGAACCTGATCCGAAACGGATTTCTGAACATGTCAGCAATTCATTAATGCTCGTAACTGCATTGAACAATCATATAGGTTATGAAAATGCTGCTAAAATTGCCGAAAAAGCTCTTGCAGATAAAACAACTCTGAAGAAGGCTGCATTGGAATTAAATCTGGTAACTGAACAGGAATTCGATAAATGGGTCGTCCCGGCCGAAATGATCAGGCCGTTTAAGCGAAAATCATAATTAATCCAATCCCGGATATAAATTTTGTTCATACGGATGGAGAATATTAAATAAGCTTAATTTGAATTAGTTAACCTTAGCCACTTATGATAAACTACACCGCTTCCTATACAGATCAATATCAACTGACTATGTCCCAGGTTTATTTCCTTAAAGGTCACAAGGACACTAATGCAGTATTCGATTATTTCTTTCGTAAATTACCTTTTGATGCCGGTTACGCAGTATTCGCAGGCCTGGATGATCTTCTTAATGCACTTGAAATCCTGAGGTTTGATAAAAAAGATCTGGACTTTTTAAAGGAACAGGGATTTCGTCCTGAATTCATCAAATACCTTGAAAAGTTCAGGTTTAAAGGAGATATTTATGCCTCAACTGAAGGGGATGTAGTATTTCCTGTTCGTCCGGTGTTGCGGGTAGAAGCAAATATTATTGAAGCCCAGATCATCGAAACCATTCTCCTTAATATCCTTAATTTCCAAACACTGATTGCCACAAAAGCCAGTCGTATGTTACAGGCTGCAGAAGGACGAAAACTGATCGACTTTGGATTACGAAGGGCACAGGGTCCCGGAGGTTATTATGCCAGCAGGGCCGCCTTCATAGGGGGATTTGATGCCACCAGTAATGTTCGTGCAGGTCGCGATTATGGGATACCGGTTTCAGGTACTATGGCCCATTCATTTATAGAAAGCTATGATGATGAATTGACGGCATTCAGTCATTTTGCTGAAGAAATGCCGGATAATTGTGTGTTACTCGTGGATACTTATGACACATTGAAAAGTGGTCTGCCCAATGCTATTACCGTTGCAAAAAAGATGGAAGTTAAAGGTTCCCGGCTTAGTGGGATCAGACTTGACAGCGGCGATCTTGCTTATCTTTCAAAGATGAGCCGGAAAATGCTTGACGACGCTGGTCTTGAATACGTGAAAATTTCTGTTTCAAACCAACTGGATGAACACATTATAAAAAGTCTGCTGGATCAGCAGGCTCCGATTGATGTATTTGGTGTCGGAACAAATCTCGTAACCGGTCAGCCTGATGCTGCTCTGGATGGAGTCTATAAGTTAGCCTGGTCAAATGGGAAACCACGTATCAAAATATCGGAGAACATGAGTAAAATTACACTCTCTCATCGGAAACAAGTCTTCAGGATACTTGATAATGAAGGAAAGTTTATTGGAGCTGATGCTGTTACTCTTGCCGATGAGGAGGATGTGGAAATAATGCATCATCCTTTGTATCCTCTTAAATCACTCTCTGTTAAAAAATATAAGAAAGAACCTCTTCTGCAGAAAGTTATGGAAAAAGGAGTGAGATTATCTAAATCCCGCTCATTGTCAGAAATCGCTAAATACAGTCGTGAGCGTGTAAATAATTTGCCTGAGGAATACAGGCGGTTTAACAATCCCCATATTTACAAGGTTGGAATCAGCGACAAGCTTAGAAATGAACGTGACAGACTTATTGAAGAATTTAAAAAATAAAAATATGCGAGCACTTGTCATAATCGATGTACAGAATGATTTTATGCCAGGTGGCCAGCTTGAAGTACCTTCTGGAGATCTGGTCGTACCAATTATTAACCGGTTACAAAAATATTTTGACCTGGTTGTAGCAACCCAAGACTGGCATCCGCAAAATCATAAGAGTTTTGCATCAAACCACTTAAATAAAAAACCTTTTGATAAAATAGTTCTTCATGGGTTGGAGCAAACGCTATGGCCCGATCATTGCTTACAGGGTTCACAGGGTGCTGAGCTGCATCCTGATCTTGAAACCCATAAAATAGCAGCTATCTTCCGGAAAGGGATGGATCCTGAAGTAGACAGTTACAGCGGATTTTACGACAATGGCCACCAGTTAAGCACCGGACTGTCAGGATACCTTAAAGAAAAAGGGATAATTGAATTGTATTTTTGCGGTCTGGCTGCCGACATCTGCGTATATTATTCAATTATTGATTCAATAAAAGAGGGCTTTTCCGCAACATTGATTGAAGATGCGTCAAGCCCGCTGAGCATTGATGCCTTTGACAGTATAAAAAGAGAGCTTACAGGAATGGGTGTTCAAATTATTAAAAGCGCCGGAATCCTGAAAAGCAGGTAATAATTATTGAACTGTGACAGTACCAGTCATTCCAAGATGGATAGTACATCTGTAATTAAAGGTGCCGGCTGTGGTAAACAGATGACTATAAACTCCATTAGGGCCGAGAGATAGGCTATTTAATGGTCCTGAAGGATCACTTGTTACATTATGGGTAACGTTACTCTTGTTTGTCCATGTAACAGTAGTGTTTACTGGTACTGTTATATTAACCGGATTGAAAGCCATATTTTCAATAAAGACTTCATTTGGTCCGGGTTTATCTGACGTTTTTGTACAGCTGTTTGATATACTGACAGTGATAAAAAGTAATGCAACAATTCCTGTCCATCTCCATTTAGAATTAATAGACTTTTTCATAATTGTAAATATTAAGTCTCAAAATCTTTCTGTTAATCATTAATCCTGGTACCCGTTGTTATAACATTTAAGCCATTATATTCCAGGTTCCTGTCATATTGATCAACTTTCCAACAATAACAAATATTACACCTTTTAGTTTAAACACTAAGTATAATTATTTGTTAATAAAACAAATTAGGATGAGGGAGGTAATCAAAAAAATAATAATAAATAATTCAATATAGCAATGAAAACAACAAAGGAGATTAAAATTACCATCTTACACACATTGGATGACAATAAGGTCATATTGATAAGGATAATTGTCGGATTGATTTTTCTGACTGAAGGCATTCAGAAATTTTTATTCCCTGAATTGCTGGGAACAGGCAGGTTTCTTAAGATAGGTTTTAGCAACCCCGCCTTCTGGGCTTATTTTACGGGATCCTTTGAAATCATATGCAGTATCTTTATTCTGCTTGGCTTATTCGTCAGAGTAGCATCAATACCACTAATGATCATCATGATAACTGCTTTTGTAACAACCAAATGGCCTATTCTGATTGACAAGGGTTTTTGGGCAATGGCACATGAATACCGTACGGATTTTGCCATGACTATCCTTCTCATTTATTTGTTAATCGCTGGCAGCGGGAATTGGTCAATTGATTCAAAAATTAATAAATCAATTAAAACCTGAACAATGGAAACTTATGATAACAATTATAAAGTAATACTAAAATATTTTAGACCTTAAGTATTGTACTGGCCATGTTACTTCCTCCCCCAGCTCCCGTGCTGCAAACAGCGGGAAATACGGGTTCCTCAATAACTCCCTGGCCAAAAGCACCAGATCGGCCTTTTCTTCCTGAAGAATTGATTCGGCTTGCCTGGCGCTGGTTATTAATCCAACTGCTCCGGTCAATATTCCTGTTTTTCGCACCGCTTCGGAGAATGGAACCTGGTATCCCGGACTGACAGGTAATTTGGCATTATGTACATTACCACCTGAAGAGCAATCTATCAGATCAACGCCTATGTCTTTTAATATGTGAGCCAGTTTAACACTTTCCTCCAATGTCCATCCTCCTTCTGTCCAGTCAGTTGCAGAGATGCGGACAAAAATTGGATTTTCAGCCGGCCACACCGATTTAACAGAGTCAATAACCTGCCGTAATAAACGGGTGCGATTCTCAAAAGAACCTCCATATTCATCGATACGCTGATTGCTGAGGGGAGAGAGAAATTCATGCAACAGGTACCCATGTGCGCTATGAATTTCAACCACATTAAAACCTGCAATCCGTGCGCGTTCAGCGGCTGCTTTAAAATCGGAGGCCACTTTACGGATACCTTCTTTGTTCAAGGATTCAGGTTCTCTGTCTCCGGTAATAAAGGGTATATTGCCTGGAGCCACTGTCTTCCATCCGCCGTGCTTTTCATCAAGCTGTTTTCCGCCTTCCCGGGGCACTGCACAGGAAGCTTTTCTCCCTGCATGGGCAAGCTGAATCCCGGCAATGGCGCCCTGTGAATGAATAAAGCTGACAATCCTGGTTAAACCTTGTATATGCTCGTCATTCCATAAACCAAGGTCTCCGGGAGAGATGCGTCCTTCAGGTGAAACAGCTGTTGCTTCTGTAAAAATCAGTCCCGAACCACCTACTGCCCTGGTTCCAAGGTGTACCAGGTGCCAATCATTTGTAAATCCGTCTATTGCCGAATACTGGCACATAGGCGAAGTAACTATCCTGTTTTTTAGGGTGATATTCTTTATGATTAGAGATGAAAACAGTTTGGACATAATGCAGAAATATTTATCAGGCAATGTTATGCTCCCATAGTCAGTAAAAGAAACTTATTTAAACTGCTTCTTTAATAATCAGTTTTTCATCGATATGTAAATCTGAAAGAATCTTTTCCACTGCATCCATCATCGGAGGAGGCCCGCATAGATAAAAATTCTTATTAAAGTCAGTTATATGTTCTTTAAGAAAATTTTCAGTAATATATCCATGTGCATATCTTTCTGAGGTTTCATCCGATAAAATATTGATAAAGTTCTTACCTAATGAGAAATTGAATTCATATTTTAATATAATATCATCTCTTGTTTTGTTAGCATAAATGAGTGTGTTTTTGCCAATTTCATTTTTCGATCTGAGATATCTGAAAATGGAAATAAACGGAGTAACTCCTGCTCCTCCTGCAATAAAAAACCCTTCGCCTTTATAGGCAATTGCACCAAAGACATCGTGCAAAATCAATTCATCATTCTTTTTAAGTTGCAGAAGCTCGTTTGTAACTCCTTTACGTGAAGGATATGTTTTTATGGTAAACTGGAGATAATCATCGTCCGGAAGACTTGTAAATGTAAATGGTCTTGTTTCGTTCTGCCAGCCATCTTTATTTATTGAGATCTCTGTGGCCTGACCGGGAGTGAAGCTAAGCTCCTTGGGTTTTTCAGTAAAAATCTGAAGTACATCATGTGTAATGTGACCGATTGATATAATTTTTACGGGGAGATATTCCATTTTTATAAATTTTGTATTATTAAGGTTCATTCACAATAAGCCCGTCTTTTATCTGCAGAATGCGATCCGACATATTTGCCAGCTGCCGGTCGTGAGTAACAATAATGATTGTCTGCCCGAATGTATCTCTGAGCCTGAAAAACAGTTTATGAAGTTCGTTTTTATTTTCAGTGTCAAGGTTACCTGAAGGTTCATCAGCAAGTATTACAGAAGGATTATTTACCAGTGCCCTTGCGACCGCTACACGTTGCTGTTCTCCTCCGCTGAGCTCAGAAGGCTTATGTTCAATTCTATCGGACAGGTTAAGAAAGCCAAGCAGTTCAGCGGCCCTGGCTTCAGCTTCTGCTTTATTCTTTCCTGCAATATAGGCCGGGATACACACGTTCTCAAGTGCAGTAAATTCAGGTAAAAGCTGATGAAACTGAAAAACAAATCCGATATTATTATTCCTGAAAGCGGCAAGGGATTTACCCTTTAATTTGCTGATATCGGAACCGTTATAAAAAATTGTACCTCCGTCGGGTCTGTCGAGCGTGCCGATTATCTGAAGAAGGGTTGTTTTGCCGGCACCGCTTGCCCCGACAATTGATACCACCTCCTTATCCCTGACATCGATATCAATCCCTTTAAGAACCTTAAGGTCTCCGAACGACTTGGTAATTCCTGCTGTTCTGATCATTGCTGTTTAGAGGTGGAAAAGGAAGATTAATCTGTATAGTCGTAGCGGTATGGATCTGAATTTTCATTCACATCTTTCTTGATGTTATCAGCAACCTCATTCGCATCTTTCATGATATTGTCAGAAACATCATTCAGGTTGTTTTTAATATCACTTGTTGCTTCATTCACATCTTTGGTTATATTGTCCGAAAGATCAGCAACATCTTTTTTAACAGAATTTGTCACATCATTCAGATCATTCCTTATATCCCTTGTGCTTGACTCAAACTCCTGTTTGATTTCGTCTGTCGCCTTCCTGAAATCGCGCATTCCCTTTCCAAGTGTTTTTGCAATATCTGGAAGCTTATCGGCACCAAAAAGCAGCAGTGCAACTATTATTATAACAAATATCTCCGGTCCGCTCATAAACCCTTCTTTTCTGTGTTACTGTTACAGGATGTAAAGTTAGAAAAGTTTAATAATTATATCACAAATCATTTGTATCAGAAATAAAAAAGAGACTATTTCAGTAAAATAGTCTCTTTAATATGTTTCCTCCGATTATTAGTATTTTATTCCTGTTTTACGTGTTGTATCATAAACAAGGGAAGTGGCAATAAATATTGATGAGTATGTTCCGATTATTACACCGATAACCATTGCAAAAAGGAATCCTCTGATTGTAGCACCACCGAAAAAGAACATTGCTGTAAGAACAAGGATTGTTGTCATACCAGTATTCAGGGTCCTGCTGAGTGTATCGTTCAATGCCATATTTAGAACCTCTTTAACAGGACGCTTTCGGTGAAGAGGAAGGAATTCCCTCAGACGGTCAAATACCACAACAGTGTCGTTTACTGAATATCCGATTACAGTCAGAATAGCAGCAATGAAAGACTGGTCTATCTCCATTGAGAAGGGAAGTATACCCCAGAGAAGAGAATAGATACCTATTACAATTGTCGTGTCGTGTACAAGGGCAACAATAGCTCCCATTCCGTATTGCCAGTTTCTGAATCTGATGAAGATATATACGAACATTAAGATTACGGACATGATTACCGCCCAGACAGCTTTGGACTTAATATCACTTGCAATTGTCGGTCCGACTGTTTCGGAACTTATCCTGTAATCAGAAAGAAACTTTTCCTTTGTGAGGTCAGGACCAATCAGGCCTTTTAATCCCTGGTATAAATCTGTTTCTATCTCATCATCAACATTTACCTCATTGATTTTGTATTTAGTTGTGAGCCTTACCTGTTTATCATTAGCAAAGGTAACAACCTGTGGTGGATCACCGAAATAGGGTACCATAGCTTTTGCAACATCTGCAGTGCTGATTGGCTGATCAAAACGAATAATATAGGTACGGCCACCGGAAAAATCAATACCCTGGCTAAGTCCTCTTACAAATAAAGAACCTATTCCGAGCAATGTAACAAAGATTGAAACGGCATAAAAATATTTCCTTTTGCCAATGAAGTCAATATGAGTATCCTTTAAAATATTGGCAGTAAGCTTAATTGAAAAAGTGAGTTTTGTATTTCTTTTAAGTAAAGATTCATAAACCAACCGTGTAATCCAGATTGCACTGAAAAGAGAGGTCAGGATACCTATAACAAGAGTAGTTGCAAATCCTTTTATCGGGCCGGTACCAAAAACATAAAGTATAACACCTGTCAGCAATGTTGTAAGGTTTGAGTCCATAATCGCAGACAAAGCACCCTTATAACCATCCGAAACGGCTAGTTTAATACCTTTCCCGCCCCTTAATTCTTCCCTGATCCTTTCATAGATCAGTACGTTTGCATCGACCGACATACCCATTGTAAGCACAATACCAGCTATACCGGGTAGTGTCAGTACAGATCCAAGTGAGGCAAGTACACCCATCATCAGAAAGACGTTCACCACAAGACCAATATCTGCAACAGTACCCGCACTTCTGCTGTAATAAAATATCATGTACATCAAAACGATAAAGAATGATATTATAAATGAGACTAATCCGGAGTTAATAGCCTCTTTACCAAGTGTAGGACCGATTACAGTATCTGACACAATCCTGGCAGGTGCAGGCATCTTACCTGATTTAAGAATGTTTGCGAGGTCGTTGGCTTCATCAATGGTAAAATCGCCGGTGATCTCTGTACTTCCGCCTTTGATTTCCTGTATGACTCTGGGGTAAGAACGTACATATCCGTCAAGAACTACAGCAATGCATCGGTCAACATTCTGGCGGGTCATATTTGCCCATATTTTTGAACCCTCAGCATTCATTGACATATCAACCTTGACTTCTGAACCAGTGATTCCGGATGTGGGCCTTGCAGAAGTAACAACATCGCCATTCATTGGAGCACGTCCGGTTGTCGTAGTGATTTTTATTGCATGAAGCTCGTACATTGTTAATGTAGGATCATATTTGTAAGGATTCTGACTCCATGCAAGCCTTAGTTCACGGGGGAATAATGACTTTATCCGCGGCATTTTCAGAAGCCTGTTAACCTTTGCGGTATCTTTTCCAAGAGCCAGGCCTATCATACTTGAAGGCAAAGGCTGACCTTCGGCTGTTACCCTCGGGCTCAGAATCCCGAATAACGGATTCTGAAGTGCAAAATCCTCACGGTTTGCAGCTTCGGCAACATTCGAAGTATCTTTTTTAATCAGATCAAGTACAGCCTGATCTCCTTTTAAAGTTGTGTCAGTAACTGCACCTTCAACTCCAGGTGCAGGTTTTTCAGCATTTGTCTTAATTACATTGGTCTGCATCTCTTTCAGCAGCTGATTTGCTGATATCAGGTACCCGATTATTTCTGAGTTTTCATAAGTCTCCCAGAACTCAAGGTTTGCGGTTCCCTGGAGGAGTTCACGAACACGCTGAGCGTCCTTCTGACCTGGCAGGTTGATAAGAATGCGCCCCTTTGTAGCCATCTTGGTAATATCAGGCGAAACAACACCAAACCGGTCGATCCTTGTACGAAGAATATTGAATGAATTATCTATTGCGTCGGAAACCTCTTTTTCAATAACCCTTATGACATCTTCATTGGTTGAGTTGATATTGATCCTGTCTCTTAATTCCCTTGTTCCGAAAACTGCCGCAAGCCTGGCATTTGGATCTATCTCCCTGAATGACCTTGCGAAGGCTGTAAGAAAATCGGACTGACTCTGTGTTTTTGCACGGGCAATAGCATCGTTGAATGTTTTGTCAGTACTGTAATTTGAAAGAGATCTGAGAATATCTTCCACTGATACCTCAAGAATTACGCTCATTCCGCCTTTCAGGTCGAGGCCGAGATTGAGCTCTTTTTTCTGGCATTCTTTGAAAGTATTGCCGAGAAAGCTCCACTTCTCCTTTGGCAGTGTTTTAACTGAATCAATGAAAGCGTTCTCCTTAACCATGTTACCATTTGCAAATTTCTTTGCATCCTTATATACCTTCCCGGTTGCACCCGTAAACGAAAGTTGATATAACGATACCAACCCTAATGCAATCGCCAGAAAGAGAATTGCTGCTTTGTTCTGCATTTTTTTCCTTATTGAATTATTCTGTAAATATTTCTGATTCTTATTTATCGAGGCGCAAATATATTAAATTTTTACAAAAAAAAGGCTGAATATTGAATATCCAGCCTCTGATTATTAATATAAAACCAATTTATTGAAGAAGTTTTTCGTAATCTGATTCAAGTGGTTTCTTTTTAAGAAAATCGTAAAGCGCAAGACTGCGTATATTATAGAAAAAATTCCAGTAGTCCTGTAATGACTGGACATATGCCCGTCGGTTCTGGTCTTTTTTGGTATCAGCGTTGTTAAGTTCAAGAACAGCAATCTTACCAATAAGAAATCTCTGTTTGGTAACTTCGTACATCTTCATTGCGACAGTATCCGACTTGGCTGCAATGGCAACCTGTTCAGCCTGGAGATTGAACTGCTCGACATCGAGAAAAAGATTCTGATCAAAGTCGGTCAAAGCCTGTTTTGACTGGACCTGGGCAAGCTCAAGGCTCGATTGTGCCATTTTGTATTTTCCCCTGCCAAGGCCCCAGTCAAGGAGAGGAAGAGTAAATCCAAGGCGGACACCCTGGTTTCTGCTAAAGGCCGAGTAAGCTGTATTGAAATTTTCATCCTTCCCCTGAAGACCGAAACTTGCAATAATATTTCCATTCAGTCCCCTGTCGGCTTTGGCCTGTGCAACGACGCTCTGGGCAGTCAGTAAAGTAAGCTGCTGATTAAGCATCTCCGGATTATTTGCATGTGCCAGGTCAAGAACTTCCTGGGCATTTACCTGAATGGGAGGAATCTCATTGGGAAGAATCAGCTCAAGTCTTACATTCTCATTAAAGCCAAGAAACGATCTTAAACGTATTTCCCTGTCCCGAAGGTTCATATCCGCTTGTTTCCTTGAGGTTTCAGAGTTAAGCCACGAAAGCTGCATCTGCAGAAGCTCATCCTCAGCAATCGTTCCAAGTTCATAGCGCCCTTTTGCCATTCTCCAAAGTGTATCGGCGTTATAATAATTCATCTCCGCTATCTGCTTGTTAATCTGGGCCAGTGCAAGAGAAAAGAAATATTGTACTGCCTGGCTGTGGACCTGTTCAATGTTCGAAAGGAAAGTCTGCTTGGCAGCCTCATATTTCAGTGGTTCTGTTTTTTTCTGCCACTTAAGGGAATTATATCTGAAAATTGGCTGATTCAACCTTATACTTACCGGAACCGTTATGTATTTGTTTGTCGAAGCTTCAAAGTCGTTCTGAAGCGTCAGATCCGATTCAAGGGAAATAGCTCCTCCTGTAAAACCTATATTCTGAGCCAGAGAAAGGGTACCAAGATTTTGAAGCATATTAGTTGGGACATAATCCCACTTCCCTCCTGTGAAAACTCTCGTATATGCAGTGCTGTAATCAGGTGTAGTTCCACTTAGAGTCAGTGCTGGTCTGTACTGAGCAACAAATGTCCTGTATGCCCAGTAGCTGGAACGAAATCTGTGCTTTGCAATCAGTGCATTTGGTGATTGTTCTTCCGAAAGAGTGACCACTTCGTCAAAAGTCAGCTTTTTGACATCCTGTGCAGCTGATTTCTGCATGGGAAACAGAAAAACTGGAATAATTGAAAGTATAAGTAATTTCTTCATTGTTACTATTTTATTCATACCTTAATGATTCTATTGGATCTTTTTCGGATGCTCTCTTGGCTGGCGAATATCCAAATATTACACCTACTGCGGCAGAGACTCCGAAAGAAATAAATATTGAGAAAAATGAAACTATTGTCATGATACCTGCAATCTGTTCGATCAGTTTTGCCATTATAACTCCGAAGAATATTCCGATAAAACCGCCGCTCACGCTAATAAGAACTGCCTCTGAAAGGAACTGAACGACGATGTCCATTTTCTTTGCTCCTATAGCCATCCTTGTCCCTATCTCCTTGATTCTCTCCATTACTGAAGCAAACATAATATTCATGATCCCAATACCTCCGACAATAAGAGATATACTGGCAATAGCCCCGAGAACAATGTTAAAAATATCTTTTGTCCTCTGTTGCTGTTTAAGCAGTAATTCCGGTACGGTTATTTCAAAATCCTTGACACCTGTATGGCGACGGGTCATCATCCGGCTTAGTATTTCTGTTGTTGGATTAAGCTGCTCTGTTTCGTTGACCTGGACAACAATCCTGTCGAGCTGGTTGTAATTGGTCTCCGCTTCTGTAGAAGCATCTGAGCTGCTTACAATTACCCTGGCCATTCCTCCGCCTCCCGGACCGCCGAACATCATAACGCTGCTTGAAGCTTCAGATACCATTTTTGTATTTACAAGAGCCCTGTTTTGATATCTCAGGAGCATTGTCTGTATAGGAATATAAATGTTATCATTGTAAACATTAACCCCTTTTTCTTCAAACCCTGTTAAACTAACAGTAGTCTTCTGAAGTACACCTATGACCTTAAGCCATATACCGTTGAATTTTATATATTGCCCGATAGGGTCTACTTTACTGAAGAATTTTGCTCTGATATTGGCCCCGATTATACAAACCTGAATTCCGTTCTCCTCCTGGTATCCATTAAAAAATGTTCCTGATATAAGAGGAAGGTTATACAGATGAAAATAATCATTTGATACACCAACGAGCTTTGCTGTATATTTTACACCATTCATCATCGCTGTCGAATTGAATGATATTTCGGGGCTTATTCTTTTTACAGAGGGAAGAGTTGCACGGATGGCGTCAACATCGAGCATATTGAGGCCCCTGGAAAACTTTTTCTGTTGCTTCTCACCCGATTCCGTAGAAGAGGTTTTATCTGCGACAATAGGATTAATAAGTATATTATTTACACCTACCATTTTCATCTGTTCCATGATCTCCTGCTTGGCACCTTTCCCGATGGCAAGCATTGCGATAACAGCTGCAACACCGAAAATGATCCCCAGGGCTGTAAGCATCGATTTCAGCTTGTTGGAAATGATCGATTCAACAGCGATCTCTATATCGTGGAAATATCTTAAGATAAATTTAAACATTTTGTTTCTTGTTTCTTGTTTCTTTTGTCTTTTGTCTTTTGTCTTTTGCCTTGCAGATGGTTACCTGTTTATGGCGGGTTGTTGTGTCTGCTCGGTTTGCTGAGTCCTCTGGGTCCGCTGGTTTTGCTGACCGCCCTGGTTATTCTGACGTGTCCCCGGCTGTCTGCTGTTACGCATCTGCTGGAACCTGCGCATTGCTGCCGTATCGTTACGCATCTGCTGGAACCTGCGCATGGCAGCTGTATCCATTGTTCTGCCCTGTCCACCCTGCATGCCGCCTCTCTGACCCTGGAATTGCCCGCGACCTCCTCCGAAATTCATCATTCCGCCTCTTTCACCGAAATTTTGCTGTGATGCTTCATTAGCTTTACGTTCTTCTTCTTTTTTGGCTTTTTCCTTATCTTTTATTACTGTAATAAGTTCTTCACCAAGCATTTTGGTAAATTTTTCGGGCTGCTCGGGAGTATTAAGGTAAATCATATTACCAGCTTCAAGTCCCTGCTCAACAATAACATTGTTCTCATTCGATTCGCCAAGGACAACAACATGCTTGTCACCATTCTTCATATAAACAAATGGAATAGAGTCAGCTCCGGCCTGAACACTTTCAAGAGGGATATAGGTAACATCATCGATAGTCTTGGTAATGATCTTATTACCTGTAGTCATCGATGGTCTGAGTATCATATCCGATCCATTTACCTTTATCTGGACTTCAAATACTTTTGCATCTGCATTAGGTAGCTGTTCTCCGATATTGGCTACACTTATGACACTCCCTGTATACTTCTTCTCCGGAAAAGCATCAACCACAATATCAACTTTTTGCCCTGATTTAACTTTGCTTACATCAATCTCATTGACATATGTCTTGGAGATCATGCTCGACATATCAGGCAAAGTTGCAACAACATTATCCCACGGGCTTATTGAAGATCCCACCTTTCTTTTTGCACCGGTTCTGTCTCTTTTATAAATTACCATTCCCGATGATGGTGCACTAATGATGAACTTGGAAAGAACTGCCTGCAGATCTGCAACTCTCTGACGTTGTTCGCTAAGCTGAGTTCTGATTGTTCTCATATCCGACCGTGCCTGTTCAACTTTCAATGCATAACCTCTTATCGATTGCTCAAGGGATCTGTTTGCTTTATCAAGGGATATTTCAGCTTGACGGATAGTCGTGGGAGGTTCATATTTTGACTGTTGCAAAGTAATCCTCGCTTCTTCTACCGTAAAACGCAGATTCTTGATATTATCTCTGAGGTTGCTGAGATTGACGGCTGTATCAAGTATCTTAACCTCGAGATTAGTTTCATATGTAGTAAGTCTTTCCAGCTCATCCTTAAGACTGTTGTCAAAGGAAGTTCTGTCAAGTGTAGCAACATAGTCGCCGGCTTTAACTTCTGTCCCTTCAGGAACGAGGTCGGTAATTTTAATATCCATTGCCCGTATATTTCTGCTCTGCGTAAACTCAGGACCGGTGATATCGGTTGAATTTTCGGCCTGCAGTTCACCGGTTGTTGTAACAACAATATCAAATTGTCCTTTTTGTGCTTCCACAAAAAGATTTGCTATATCCTTTTTAGCGGAAAGTTTGCTGTATACAATCAGTGCTATGATTGCAACAACCACAACAACACTTGTAATGATAATCGATTTTTTCATTAGAATAATATTATATTTTTAATGGCCTGATAAAACCCGAATGGATGGTCATTATTCTTGTATATTTTTAAGTAACAAACGGGTCTCATAAAATGTTTACTTATTTACTATTTTTAAAATTGTCACAAAAGTATCTAAAATGAACTCCTCAAGGTTTTAATTAACAATATTTAACATCAATGGGTTTTTGTCCTTATGTTCTAAAGACACTCATTCCTCTGCTTTTATTCCAACGACAGAAATAAAATTAGTTTTTTTTAACAATTGCAATGACTTTTTCAGCCAGATCATCAGCTTCCTGTTGTGTCCTGCCCTCGGCATAGATCCTCATTATGGGCTCAGTATTCGACTTACGGATCTGGACCCATCCGCCGGGATAATCAATTTTCAATCCATCTCTTTCATCAATTGCATGGCCAGAGAATTCTTTTCTTACCGCATCCGTAATTATGCTGAATTCTATTCCCGGTTGCAGCGCTATTTTTTTCTTTGCAATTATATAATCGGGATATTTCTTTCGCAGGGTGGAGCATTTCATTTTGCTTTTTGCCAGGTGGGTAAGAAAGAGGGCAATACCTGCAAGAGCATCGCGCCCGTAATGCAGTTCAGGGTATATGACTCCACCATTGCCTTCACCGCCGATTACAGCATGTCTGATCTTCATTTCTTCCACCACATTAACCTCGCCGACAGCTGAGGAATAATACTTGCATCCGTATTTTTCAGTAATATCTTTTAATGCCCTGGTCGATGACAAATTTGATACTGTATCACCTGGTGTATGGTTTAAAATATAATCAGAAATCGAAACCAGAGTATATTCTTCGCCAAACATTGAACCATCCTCACAAATAATTGCCAGACGGTCGACGTCGGGATCAACAACAAATGCAAGATCGGCTCCCTCCCTGGTTACAAGCTCTGATATGTCTTTAAGGTTTTCAGGTAAAGGCTCTGGATTATGAGCAAAATCACCATCAGGAACAGCGTTCAGTCCAATCACTCTTTTCACACCAAGCGCATTTAGCAGCTTCGGAACTATTATCCCTCCCACGGAGTTAATACAATCTATAGCTACTGTCAATCCGGAACTCTTTATTGCTTCTGCATCAACCAGTTTAAGACCGAGTACCTTATCTATATGTATCTGATCCCATGAATTATCATTTTTAAGAGTTCCCTCAGAAGCGGAAAATTCAAACTTTTCTGAAGATGCTAATGTCAATACCTCTTCTCCATCGCTGGCAGAAAGAAATTCTCCCTTCTCATTCAAAAGTTTAAGTGCATTCCACTGTGCAGGATTATGACTTGCAGTTATTATTACTCCACCGCCGGCTCCTGAACCTGTAACTGCCATTTCGACAGTTGGTGTTGTTGCGAGTCCCAGGTCAGTTACATTAATCCCCAGACTTCTCAATGTAGTGATAACCAGACTGCAAACCATCGGACCTGACTTCCGGGCATCACGTCCGACGACAACACTGAGAGATCCGGGATTCCTCATTTTTATCCAGCACCCGTAAGCAGCTGTGAATTTTACTATGTCTACAGGAGACAGACTTTCTCCCGGTTTTCCGCCTATGGTACCTCTTATTCCTGATATTGATTTTATTAAAGTCATTTGATCGTTTTTTTCAGCTCACAAAGGTGCAAAAAAATCGTTAAATCATAAATTGCCAAATAATTATAACTTTGCAGCCTGATTTGCTGACTAAATGGAAAACCGACCTTCACGGAAATTTGTTAGATCAAAAAAAGATAAAAATCCGGGGAAACCTTCTTTAAAACAAGGGAACAGAGAGCCTGAAATAATAAGGCTTAACCGGTTCATTGCCAACAGTGGTGTTTGTTCGAGACGTGAAGCTGATGAGATAATTCAAAGAGGATTGATATCCGTCAATGGCAAAAAGATCACAGAACTGGGAACAAAAGTGACTTATAATGATGATGTCAGATACAAGGGGAAAAAGCTTTCAGCTGAAAAGAAAGTTTATATTCTTATGAATAAGCCGAAAGGCTATGTGACAACTGTTGAAGATCCTCATGCCGAACATACTGTCCTTGAACTTATTGGCGATGCGTGTGCTGAAAGGGTTTACCCGGTCGGACGGCTCGACAAAGAAACAACAGGTGTTCTGTTGCTTACCAATGATGGTGACCTTACAGGTAAGCTCACGCATCCGAAATATAACAGAAGAAAGATATATCATGTTTTCCTCGATAAGACGGTCGGGAAGAACGATCTCTTCAGACTCACGGAAGGTATTGAACTTGAAGGTGAACTGGTTGTCGCTGATGCTGTCTCTTATGCTGATTCTGAGGATAAAACCCAAATCGGTATTGAGCTTCATTCAGGACAGAACAGGGTTATCAGAAGGTTATTTGAATCTCTTGGATACAAGGTAAAGAAACTCGACAGGGTCTATTTTGCCGGTCTTACAAAGAAAAATGTTCAGCGCGGCAAATGGAGATTTCTTAACGATAAAGAGATAAGCATGCTGAAACGTGGTATTTTTTAAGCACAGGGATGAATCACAGGTCAGGTTTTGTCAGTATTCTGGGAAATCCCAATGTCGGGAAATCAACTATCATGAATGCTCTTGTCGGTGAAAAGCTCTCAATCATCACATCAAAGGCTCAGACTACAAGACACCGGATTATGGGAATCGTCAATGGCGATGATTTCCAGATAGTCTATTCCGACACTCCTGGTATACTGAAACCTCAGTATAAGCTTCAGGAGGCGATGATGACCTTCGTTAACATTGCCCTGACAGATGCCGATGTTATCCTCTATGTGACTGATGTAACTGAGAAACCCCTTTATGAAAAGGAGTATACGGAAAGAATAAAAACATCGGGGATACCTGTAATTATAGCTGTTAATAAAATAGACCTTTCGAACCAGGCTGACCTTGAAAATATTGTGGAATCATGGAAATCCTCTTTCCCCGGATCACCCGTAATAGCTGTTTCGGCTCTTGAAAAGTTTAATCTGGAAGCCCTTCTTAATGCTATTCTTGAGAGGTTGCCCGGTGGTCAGCCTTTCTTCCCCAAGGAGCAGCTGACGGATAAATATGAAAGATTTTTTGCTTCCGAGATATTACGCGAAAAAATCCTTAACAATTATAAAAAAGAAGTTCCTTACTCGGTTGAAATTGAAATTGAAAGCTTTAAAGAAGAACCGGCAATTATTAAGATCAGAGCCCTGATCCATGTTACCCGCGATAGCCAGAAAGGAATTATTATCGGGCACAAAGGATCAATGCTTAAAAAAGTGGGTACTGAAGCCAGACACGATATGGAAGATTTTTTCGGCAGGAAAGTCTTTCTAGAATTATATGTTAAGGTTACAAAAGACTGGAGAGACAAGCCTGAAATATTAAAAAGATTCGGGTATCGCCAATAGTATTTAATTTGATATGAGTAGAATAGTTGCAATAGTAGGCAGGCCGAATGTCGGGAAATCAACGCTTTTCAACAGGCTGACTGATTCGAGGGATGCAATAGTTGACGAGATAAGCGGTGTTACGCGCGACCGCAACTATGGTCAATGCACCTGGAACGGGGTTGAATTTTCAGTTATCGATACAGGAGGTTACGTTGAGAAATCAGACGATATCTTTGAAGAAGAGATAAATAAACAGGTACTTCTGGCGATTGAAGAGTCTGATGTCATTTTATTTATGGTTGATGTTACTATCGGCATACACGAGCTCGATAAATCCGTTGCCGGTATGCTAAGAAGGGCTGACAGGAAAGTCGTCGTGGTTGTAAATAAGGTTGATAATAACGAGCGCCTGATCGATGCAAATGAATTTTATAATCTTGGGCTTGGCGATTATTTCGCGTTAAGTTCAATAAATGGAAGCGGAACAGGCGAGCTACTCGATTATGTCGTAAAATGCCTTCCTGAAAAGGTTCAGGAACAGATTCCTGATATCCCACGTGTTGCGATTGTCGGAAGACCGAATGTTGGAAAATCTTCACTTGTAAATTCGCTTCTTGGTGAAGAGCGAAATATTGTTACCCCGCTTGCAGGAACAACAAGGGACTCTATTTTTACCAGGTACAATAAATTCAACCACGATTTTCTTCTTGTCGACACAGCCGGACTGCGTAAGAAGGGGAAAGTAAGCGAAGATGTAGAATTTTACTCCGTAATGAGAGCTGTAAGAACAATTGAAAATTCAGATATATGCCTGCTCCTGATCGACGGGACAAGAGGTATTGAGTCACAGGACCTTAATATCATGTCGCTCATACAGAAGAACAATAAAGGTATGATTATACTCGTTAATAAATGGGACCTGGTAGAGAAGGAAAACAATACATCAAAGCTGTTTGAAGAAGGGATCAGGAATAAAACCGCTCCATTCACCGATTACCAGATTCTATTTATCTCTGCAATAAATAAACAGAGGATCCATAAAGTGCTTGAGTTGATTGAAATTGTCCACAAGAACAGGATAAGGAAGATTTCCACTTCGGAGCTCAATAATGTAATGCTTGAAATTGTAAAACAGAATCCGCCACCTGCACTTAAAGGTAAATTTGTAAAGATAAAATATGTGACCCAGCTTCCGACTCATACTCCTGCATTTGCTTTTTTCTGCAACCTGCCTCAATATGTAAAGGAGCCATATAAAAGGTATATTGAGAACAGGATGAGGGAGCGTTTTGAATTTACAGGTGTTCCGATAAGAATATTTTTTAGAAAAAAATAAGAAGATTTGGTGTGATTTTTGCGCAAAAAAAAATATTACCGGAGAATATATGAAAACAATAATTCCAGGTTTATTTATTCTTACAGTGGTCTCTTTAGGATCATGCAGGCCTATTGAGCAACTACCGGATACACCACGAGTAGAATTTAGAAGCTTCGCTGTTTTTGATACAACCGATATCCTCGGGAATGTTTACAAAGGAGGAAGGCTGAAATTTTATTTTGAAGATGGCGATGGAGATGTTGGCCTGAATCCGGCTGAAAGAGGTGGAACTGATACAACGGATCTTTTCTTTACTCTTTACAAAAAGACAGGCGGTGTAATGGTAAAAGTACCGGATAATGATTTACTGAAGCCTTCTGATTATACAATCCCTTACATGGAACGGCTCGGCCGCAATAAGATATTAAGAGGTATTATTTCAGTCTCTTTCCTTTATTTTTATTACGAACCTAAAGATTCAGCAGTAGTCAGGTATGATTTTCATATTAAGGACAGGGCTGACCATATGAGCGATACAGCATCAACCGTCGAGATTAAGCTTTCACGAAATGGTTTGTATTTGTAAGGATGAAGGTTATCAGAACCGGACACCCATCATAAGTATGTCATCTACCTGATCAAAATCGCCTTTCCATTCATTGAAGAATTTTGTTATAACCTCTTTCTGCCCGGACATCGACAGGGTTGCAACTTCTTCAATAAGCTTTTTCATCCTGGCAATTTTCATCTTTTTACCATCTTTCCCCCCGAACTGGTCAGGAAGACCGTCAGAAAATAAATATAAAGTATCACCTGGATTTAAATAATATTCCTGATCGTCAAAGTATTTTTCAATTACCGATTCTCCCCCGACAGACGACCTGTTACCCTTAACATATAAGGGCTCACCATCAAGCACAAGGATAACAGGCCTCATTGCAGAGGCAAACCTTATATGGCGCGATTTTATGCTTATCTCGCAGATAACCATATCCATTCCGTCATTTGATACGCCAAGTTCAATATTCCGGTTCAATGTTGTAAATATCTGTTTATCAAGCATTTCCAGTATTACGGAAGGCTTGGATATCCGTTGTCGCGTTACAATATCCTGTAAAAGGGTCGATCCTATCATAGACATGAATGCCCCGGGCACTCCGTGACCGGTTGAATCAGCACAAACAAGCATGAATTTATCATCATCCAACTTATCGAACCAGTAGAAATCACCGCTGACAATATCGCGCGGAAGAAAGAACAGAAAGGCATCTGAAAACAAATCTTTTACCTTGTTGAAATCGGGAAGTATACTGGATTGGATTCTTTTTGCATAGTTTATACTGTCCGTTATTTCTATATTCTTGAGCTCAAGTTCTCCTTTCTGCTTCATTACGACACTTGTTCTCGCTTCAAGCTCTGTCTCAAGGTAAGCCTGAATCTTCTTCTGGGCTTTCTCTCTCTCCCTGACGATAAGAATAATAGTCCCGGTTATCAGGGCAATTAGAGATAATATAAACCATGAAGTTCTCCAGAAAGGTTTCTTAATTGTTAATTCAAACGAAACAGGAGTCTCCTGCGAAAATCCTTCGTCGTTTACCGATCTTAAATTGAATTTATAATGTCCATCCCTTGGAGCATACTGAACTTCCCTGGAAGATGAAAGTTTCGACCAGTCATCGTCATAATTATCAAGCCGGGTCTGGTAATAAACTTTATCAGGATCACTGAAATTGATCCCGATATAATTTACAGTTATCTTATATCTTTTACTGTATGGAAGCGAAAATGAAGGACGGTAAGGATATGTTGAATCATTGATAGTTATAAAATTTATATTATTGACAGGAGCCACCCGGGGCTTATGGTCCTTTAACCTGTCGTAGATTATTAAGCCTTCCGTTGTACCGATAAGCACCTTACCATCAGGCGATTCGTACATACCATCTGGGGTACAATCACCTCCTCTCGCAAAAAGAGTTCCATAGGTTCTCATTGTACCGGCATTCCGGTCATATCTGGAAAAACCTCTTTCATGTCCCACCCATATCCGGTTAAGAGTATCAACAAGTATACTGTAACAATAATCTGACATTAACTGGTCAGCTCTGGAGACAGATCTCAGTGAATCACCAAAAAATTCAAAAACGCCGTTCCCGTTTGTTGAAGCCCAGAGGCTCCCATCATCGCCCTCACAGAATGAATTAATTTCATTCATTGCAGTACCGTACATGATGGCCTTACCCGTGATAATTCCTTTTTCAGGATCTATAAAGTAGAGTCTGTCTGTCTTAGTTGCGATTACAGCATTTCCTTTTGAGGTAAGATAAATCTGGTTAATGCTGTTATGAGGCAGCCCGTTATTAATACCATATTGTGCTTTGAACGCTCCTGTCTTCCTGTTAAGGATTATAACACCGTTTAGAGTTCCGAGCCATATATATTTACTGTCTGCTTCCACATCAGAAACATAATCCTCACCGGAATTCCCGGACCTGTAAAATAACTTAATATTACCCGGGGGATCGCTGACAAATAATCCTCCACCCTTTGTTCCAATCCAGATATTATTCATTTTGTCGACACAAAATGAAGCTATCTCATTTTTACCGGTTTTTTGTAATAGATTGATAAATGATTTGACATTATTATTCTGAAGATCAAAGGTATAGAATCCTGAAGGTGTACCCAGGAAGTAATCTTTGTTTATCCTGTTTACATAAATAATATTGTTTGTCCCCGGATTTGTTCCGGGTCTGTAAAAGCTGAATGCCTGAGAGTTCAGAAGTGAAAGTCCATCACCAAATAAACCGATCCAGTAATTACCTTCTGTATCCTGCAAAACAATCCTGGTGTTATTACCCGGGAGACCTGAATTCTTATCAATAAAATGCAGCGATTCTATATTTTCATCATTCCCGGTGAGTCTTAACTTCAGCACTCCATTCCCGTTCGTAGCCATCCAGAGGTTCCCATCCATATCCTCATTAATTGACTGAATAGTCAGATTATCAAGCTCATTGTGATTGCTGAACCGTGTAAGGAGATTACCATCAGCCGATAAAACCAGTTTAAATAATCCGTCCCCGTCAGTACCGATAATATAGGTGTCCTTGTCCTTTATTTTGTAAATTGAGAGGATGCTTGAATAATTAAATCCTTCTATAGTGTTTAAAATTGTAAAAGAATTTTCATCAGGTTTGCATATCAGGATTTTCTCCTGCGTTCCAAGGAGAAGATTACCTGATTGGGTAAAGCATGCCGAAAACAGCACAAGATTCTGAGCAACCTGATATGTCTTTATTTCCCCGGGATCCTTTGAACTGACCCTGAATACTGATCCTCCCTGTGGTACAATATAAATAAATCCGTCAGGTCCTTCAGCCAGAGCACTTATAGTTTTTGAATTCTTAATTCCGACCGGTTTCAAAAGACCTTCTCCGGTACTAAAAACTGATCCGTCGTTGCAGCCAAACCACAGATTCCCGTTTTTATCTTTGAGAGATGAAACAGGATACCGGCCGGAAGCTGAATCGGGGAATGCTACGTTATAAAAATCAAATCCATCAAACTTTGAAAGGCCATTGCCTGTTCCGATCCAGAGGTAACCGCCTTTATCCTGGTTCAGCGTATATATAAAATTATTGGGTATATTACTGCCAACCCCGTAGTTTTTAAACTGGTAAATCTGACCGGTCAGTCTGGATGAAAAAAGAGATAAGCACAATAAAATGCTGATTGTAATCTTTTGGTTGGGAACAAATCTCATATCAGCATTGGTTTATTATTAAGGCTTTTTAATTTTAAATATCTTTATTATTCCCTCGTAAGCAGGCACTCCGCCAATAGGTGAACTAAAGAACTGCAATGCTTCATCACGCTGGTTCATAATGCTGACAACAACATTATTATTTCTTACCAGCTCTCCCTGCTTCTTGTGAAACTGGAAGTCCAGGGAAGATCCTATTTCCTGCGTTTCTATAGGCAACTTGTCTTCTGCCCAGTCATCCTCATTTGAGATTTTTATCGGAACACCTTGTTTATACTTTGAAACCACAAGTATAACACCGTCATTATCCCAGTCAAAATCCCTTATTTTAGTCGATACAATACCTGTATCTATATAAGGATAAATATGTGAAACGCTTTTAAAATTGTTCCACATACGGAACGTATATTCATATGTAAACGCATTGGCGCGTTCAATCGGAAGATTATTATCAGGATCGCGGCTGAGAAAATACCTGTAAAGGTTGCCATCGTCACCGCTGATTCCTTCACAGACTACTTTGAAGATAAAGCAGTCCCATTTTGCATTGTAATCACCTGATGTAGGATTGAAAGGTCCGAATGTATAATATTTATTATCGTACCTGGGTTCGCCTCCGAAAACTTTTGAAGCCAGCAGGTTGCCACCCTTATAATTCAACCCTTCCAAAACTCCTTTGGAGTCCTCATTTTTATCCGGATCGACACCTTTCCCACCATAAATGGAATAGAGGCATTTTGTATTGAATTCACCCTGTATTTCATCATTTTCACCACCGGTATCCGGATCGAAAACTTTTATATAAAACTGCTGGGTAAATTCCTTGGGGATATTAAAGAACCAGACCTGGTAGAAATCATCATCGCCCCATGATGTTTTACCTTGTTTTCCAAAGGTACACAGGAAAGGAATATTTTCATCTTTCCCGGGCACAGCCTGCCCCGACAGGTCTGCCAGTGGAAGTGTTCCAAGAAACAAAACAGTAATAATTGTTGAATATATAGTTTTGTTCAATTTCATTAAGCCGCTAAATTAGTCATTTCAGTTTTCACGATTAAGGTGTTATAATTATATTTTTACAAACACACGCTTCCCTTATAATTCCTCCAGGTTCCGGTGCAGCAGTTACTATAAGCTGAATATTATAAGTTCCGGGCGTTATAAATGATTTATCAACATCCTTGCCAATTGCTATTGATTCGTCTCCGAAATTCCAGTAATACCTCGAAATGGCCCAGCCGGGAAGATTCGTGCTGTCCGCGCTGAACCTCAGGATCCGTGCAGCTGTTCCTTTATCCGGACCAGAAATATAAGGCTGTTCAACATCATTAATTACCAGGTTATAGGTCTTTTCATTATACAGTACCTCTCTCGTAATAAGATTAACCACGTCAAGCTGAACAAGATAAGAACCAGGACCGGAATAGCAGTGAATAACGCTTGGTCCGGTCCCTTTGTTGCCATCTCCGAATTTCCATTCATACCTGAAAGGGAGAGTATCGAATTTTATTGCATTCTCCTCAACCATCTGGTAGCAGTAATTATTTTCAACAAGGGTATCGCATGAAGCCTTCCTTCTGATTGTTGAAGCAAACTTATATATATCGTCAGTTCTTCCTCTGTCGGATGAAAAATAGCCTTCCCCCATATTATCTTCAGCAATAAATGCAAAATCGTCAAAGGGTGAATTTATAGGCTCCGGCATAGGAACAGGAGGTTCCCATTTTCCAGGATTCATCATTGTTGAATAAACATCCATTTTCCCCTTTCCTCCCGGCCTGCCGGAAGAGAAATAGAGCTTCCCTGAAGGATGTATAAACGGATAGTTTTCATTAGCTGATGAATTAACAACCGGTCCCAGATTCACCGGTGAATTCCATTCACCATTATTCCATTGACAGTAATATATATCTGATCCTCCCTGGCCACCAGGCATGGTTGAAACGAAGAAAAGATATTTTCCATCCCGGCTTATCGATGGCTGACCGACATTATACTGAGGATTATTGTAGGGGAACGGGCGAAGCGGACCAAGAGTTATTCCCGACAGTTCAGCAATGAATATCCCGCTGAAATTCTTAAAATTCCTTTTCTTTGCCGCTTTTCCTGTCTCAATTTCGCTTGTAAAATAAACCGTTTTACCATCAGGGGCAATGCATAATGGCCCGCTGTTGAACAGGTTAGCTCTTTCACTCATAATTTCTTCAGGCTTTCCCCATTCGGTACTGTCTATCTTTACAGCCTTATATATATTATACAAGCGGTTGCCGTCAAAAGAGGTACGGTCCTTCAATCCGCTGAAACGTCTGTTCGAACAATAAATAATCCCGTCCTTTATCATGACCGGCGAAATCTCACTATAGACCCCTTCACTGAAGGACATTTTAGTAACCTTATACAATGATGGCTGCTGTGATTGGGCTTTGCAGGTTACATTTATAACTGCCAGAATGAAAATGATATGTAAAAATTTCTTCAGCATAAATTAAAAATACCTCGGATTGGCAGCGCTTACTTTTGAACCAAACTCATACCTTATGAAAAATTCAGGAGATCCACTTATAGAATAACCATTCATTCTTCCTACAGGGTAGTCAAATGAAACGCCAAACATGAGCTGTGGCGTAGCCTGTACCTGCAGAAGCCCGACTACAACCTGTTCCGTTGTCCTGTAGGCTCCACCGATCCAGATGATATCCGCAATTATGAAGTTGCCGTTTAAATCTAACTGATTGATCTTCTGCGAACCATGCAAAGAATAATCAATTAACATTGAAGGTTTGAATTTAAATCCTGATGAAAATGTAACAAGTCCGCCGGCTGTAGCTATAAAATTGTACTCGCCAAACGAATGGTACGCCTGCGTTTCCCCGTTGCCTAAATTCTTGTAAAAGATAAATGTGGGGACTGATACACCTGCAAAAAATTTGTTGCCTGAATAATAGACTCCAGCTCCCACATTAAACAGGCTATAAGGCTTATCAGTAGTTGTAAAAGCTTCATCACCAGGATCAAAAAGATGCAGGTTGCTGTAATCAGTATTCGACAAATCAAGCCCTGCCTTCAGCCCGAACGAAAGCATGCCTTTTGTAAACCTGATATGATAAGCATAAACAGAATAAATACTGTACGATTTTGTTGCGCCAAATTTAAGATACTGCGCATGCAATCCCAGTGCCACTTTATCGCCCTTCAGAGGTGAATGGAGTGAAAGCGTATATACTTCAGGGGCATTTTTTATGCCAATCCATTGCTTCCTGTACGACGACATCAGGCTCAGAGCGTCTCTTGCTCCTGCATAAGCCGGGTTTATAATCAATCCGTTCTGAAGATACTGGCTGTATACAGGATAACCCAGGTTGATCCTCGAATTACCAGTGTCGCTTTGCCCGGATGACAGGATCTGTATCTGAATAAATAATATGAAGAAAATATACCGTGGTATTTTCATATACTTCTGTTGAACTAATATTCAGCTATAGTTTTTGCCATTCCTACTTTCTCTTCAGTATAATAAAACCAGTTCGTGGCTTAAATTTTATATCTGATCTGTTCGATTGTATTTTAAGCAGATAATAATATGTCCCTTCCGGAAGATCTATTCCCCCGTCATCTTTTCCATCCCATGTTTTCCATTCGCTCCCCTCATTAGATGTATGGAATACCTGGGTTCCTGCACTGTTAAGGATTTTCAGATCAATTGACTGGCTCGGTTTTCCTCCTGTACCTTCCATCGAGAAATCAAGACCTTTTATTAAAAACAAGTCATTCCTGCTGTCATTATTGGGTGATAATCCATCCGGGATATCAATATTCAAAACCACAATTGTAACGGTTGTATCCACTTTGCATACTCCGTTTTCGACACTCCATAAAAGGACGTTGGGATCAAATGATGCAAGATTCCTGACAGTTGTATTATATAGTGCAGGAGCATCAAAAACCATTTTATCCTTATTTGGACTTGTTTTAACACTCCAGGTTCCATTGCCAAGCACTGGTTCAGTAGCCCGAAGCTTGTACAGGTATTCAAAGGTGTTAATTACTGTGTCCCTGCCAGCAAATACAGGGTACGGTTTTTGAATTATGTTAATATCAATGATATTTGATGCGGAGAAACAGGTATTATAAGGCCCTGACCAGACCTTCCGTCTGTATTTCATTGGAGATGAAAGCTTAGGAACATCGAGGTCTGCTCCGGTAATTGTCCTTATCGTGTCAGGGGTCATGTTTGTCCAGGTTGAGCCGTTAGGACTTGATTCCCACAGGAATTTATACTGGTTTGTCCTGCCGCCTGAAAGTGATAAACCAACTATCGGTGACGTTTTGGGTGAGGCAGTGTTTATGCATACATCCTTTAATGCCGGTATTGTATTTATAAGTGTAGGCAGGACATTTATTTTTACACTGTTTGTACTGTCCTTGCACATTCCGGATATTGCTACACGCTGGTACCATTTTGCGGAGGTAAGAGACAACGGATCCTGGTAGTCAGCAGCGGTAGCTCCGGCTACATTGGCAAAGCTGGTTCCATCAATCGAAATTTTCCATCTGTATGAGTAAGCTGAACCGTCTCCGCCTGCCAGAGCGGGAGGTGTTTTTCCAAAGAGTTTCCTGGGTGTTGCCCCTGAACAGATAGTCGAATCGATCAGTCCCGATTTCAGGGAAATGGTATTGTTTGAGATCTTCGGCTGGACTGTTACTGCAACAATGTTACTGGTGTTTGTGCACACTGAAGAATTAACGACCCTCCTGTACCAGGTCGAAGCAGTAAGCACCGGAGGAGAATAATTTATCGCAGTATAAGTTCCGGATGCGTTTGATGGCCAGGTTGAACCATCATTACTTTGCTGCCATACGTAACCGTATATTCCGTTACCCTGAACAGGAGTCAGTCCGGTCAGAGGATTCGGAGCAAATCCTGAACAAATAGTTGAGTTAGCGGCAATAATGTTGTTTTTGATTTTATGGTACCTGGTCAAAAGAACAGAATTACTTGCGCTTTTACAGACATGATAAGTATCGTCGGAGAAAGCAACCCGCTTGAAATATCTCTTTTCTTCAGCAAGGGTGAATCTTGATGTATCCGGGGAATGGGTCTGACCGTTATTAATACCTGAAGCTGCCAACCAGTTACCTGTTGACAGAGCTGCGCTATCCTGCCATTGCCAGATAAAAGCTCCGGTACCTCCGGTCGGATTATTTGCAGTAAGAATGCTGAATACTGATCCTTCACAGATTACCTGATCGGTGCTTATAAGTGAATTCCCATTAATTGAAGGCAATACCGAAATTGAAACTGTATTACTATAATTGACGCAGTGTCCGGAATTTATTTTACGCTTATAATAAGTTGTTATATTGAGGGCTGAAGGATTAAAATCGGCTTTGGTAGAATCAGTCCCTACTGCACTTTCATACGATGACCAGATATTGTTGGTGTTTTGCAGCCAGTGATAATGCATATTCCCATACCCCCCTGCCGGTGTGCCTGAATGAAGAAGAGGCAATGGATCTGCTCCCTGGCATATCAAAGTGTCCTTTTTAATATTGTTTCCAGTGATTGCAGGCTGAACAACAATTTTTAATGCTTTGCTTGTATCCTGAAGTAAAGTTGTGTTGTCTTTTACAAATCTTCTTATCCAGAAAGTAACAGGTTCAGGAGCTGCCGGGGTATAATCTTTTAAAGTCGGGCCTGAGGCTACCGAAGTCCATGGACCTGTTGGACTGAGTCCTTTCAGCCATTCATAATTATAATTCCCTGATCCTCCAACAGGTGTAGTACCTGTTATTTTTTTTGGGATAATATTTGAACAAATTGAATCAACGAGTGAACCGTTGACAGAAGAAGAAACTGAGTTAAAAAGAAATCCGTTCAGGATTGGCACAAATGATGTTGCATACCTCCCAATTAATCCATTTGTTCCTGTTGAACTTCCTGATCTGTTACCCACAAATCCGCCATCGTAGGTTTTCGTAACATTAACAGGTAAAATGCTGCTGGTATACAGAAGACCGCCCCCTCCGCCTCCACCTTCACCAAATGTTCCGGCGTTGTTTCCTCCTTTACCTCCATTGACAGAAATCGTCAGGTTGCTGGTTGAATAACTTTGCAGGTATAGTGCGATTGAACCGCCGCCACCACCACCACCGGCACCTGCGTTACCTGTTGCCTGTACCAGAGGCGTTGCACCACCTGAAAGAATACTTTTATTATTTCCTTTCAATGTATCACAAATCAATATTATTATTCCTCCACCCCTGGCGCCAGTAGTTGGAGTTCCGGTCTGGTAAGTAGACCCTCCTCCTCCTCCTCCAAGAAACAATCCCCCTTCAACGCCTGTGCCAACAATTTGAATCCCGCCCAATCCTCCTGTTGTAATAGGAGCACATGGACCCAGTTCGTTTCCACCTTTGCCTCCGGATCCATAATTAGAACCTCCGCCTCCACCTGAAAATTTTCCATTGCCACCTCCTCCTCCGTTAAAGTTTTTACCCTGACCTTTAGCATAAAGAGGAAAAACAGAGAAAAATGGAGGAGTTTTTATACCAGATGGATCAACCTTTATTGCCAGTCCATCGCCTTTAAATCCAGCACTGTCAGAGGTAGCAGAATATGCATACTTTTGCCATAACGGACTTGACGAAAAACATTCTCCCTTCCCTGTAGCGATTGCACCACCCAAGAATCCTAATCCTGAAACATCAATGTCGGCATTAAGAGTAAGGGTTCTGCCGATTATTAAAGCTAAAACACCTCCTGTTTTTGAAACGCTATCCCAGGGTGGACAGGTAAGTTTAGCGTCAACAATTGCGTTGGTATGGGAGGGTACTTTTATTATCTGAACTCCACTGGAAACATCATAGCCAGCGGTAACAATATTATTCTTGAAAACAATTTTTTTTGTTCCACCTTCTACAGACAGAATTACCAGAAATTCATGCTTCCCGGCCTCTCCGTAAGAATAACCAGATGAACCATATGAAGCATCTTCAGTAGGATAGATCCTTATACCCTTCATCTGTAAAAGGAGGATCGTATCGCCTGCATGGAACTGGTTAAATTGTGTTACATCATTTACAATCACATAGTCAACGCCGATTGAAGTTACCCTGCCATACTGATTAATTGTGCCATTGATTCTGGTTTGTGCATACAGGGAACTGTTAAAACCAGCAAACAGTAACAGACTCAAAACTATACATTTAATATTGCCAGACAACTTTCCTGTCATTCAGTGCATGAAATGAACTGCTAATATAACGAAATTATTAAACTATTCAGAAATAAAAAGTCAGTCAGCTTTAGGCTCTCCCGGTTTTTCAACAGTATACTTCAGTGGAAACTCAATATGAAAAGTAGTCCCTTTATCAGCTTCAGATTCAAACCATATTCTTCCGTTCGCACCTTCAACATATTTTTTCACTATCGAAAGGCCAAGCCCCATACCTGAGGATTTAGTTGTAAAATTTGGCGTAAAGAGCTTCTCTTGCAATGCTTCGGGAATGCCCGATCCGTTATCCGAAACGGAGATGATCACTTTGTTCCCGATAACCTCCAGCATAACCTTTATCAATCCTTTCCTGCCCTGGGGGACTGCCTGAATACTGTTCTTAAACAGGTTTGAAAATATCCCGTTAAGATGTTCACGGTCGGCAAAAATGAAAACTTTGGTCTCATGAGGCCATTGGACCAGAAAATCAGCATTATCAGTGTTTTTGAAAAGTTCAAGGGTAGTACTGATCTGTTCAAGAAGGTTGACATCCACCGGATTTGTTCCGGGCAACTTCGCAAATGATGAAAAAGCAGAAGCAATGGATGATAGATTATCTATGTATTCTATCTGATTCCTGGTGAATCCTTCAAGTTTGTCTCCAAAGCCCGGAGCACCGTCTTTCCACGATTTAAGCAGCTGCTGAACATTAAGCTTCATGGGGGTAAGCGGATTCTTTATTTCATGGGCGATTTGCTTTGCCATCTCCCTCCATGCGTATTCTCTTTCGGAATTGGTAAGCTTATGAGTGCTCTCCTCAAGCTCATCGACCATCCTGTTGTACTGTTTCACGAGCTCTCCGATCTCATCGGTTCCCCTGTATAAAAGATGCTCGCTTTTTTTGCCAAGCTCTACAGACGCCAGGCCGTCGCCAAGCATCGAGAGGGGTGTTGTGAGCCTCCCGCTTATGAATACGGCAAACCCCATTGTGATCAGGATCAGAAGCAGTGTGAAATTAATAACAACAACAACAAGGTTTGATATCTCCCTGGCCAGCATGCTCTGCATCCGGAAATAAGGCAGATTCAGATATGCAAGGAGATTGTTTTCAGCATTGTAAAATGGAACATATACTGAAATATAATTCATGTTGCCGATTTTTTCAGTCTGGAAATATTCGCTCTTTGTCAGGTCAGTAATATTGATAAATGCCATAATATTAATCCTGTGGCTGGCAAGATCGCGGTAAAATATTTCAGGCCTCGATGTAGCAATAAGATAGCCGTTAAGGTTATAAAGATTAATATCTGTATTGAAGATATTCGAAAGCTTGATCAGAAGGTCATTTAATGACGAATTTGTACCGTTTCTCCAGTCGGTGGAAAGCTGTTTTTCCGTTGAAAGCTTATTGTCAAGCTCCATATAAATCGAATTAAGCTTCTCCTTAATATTATCATAATGCCTTGAGTGGTATTCTTTTATGGTGAGAACTGTAACAACTATTCCGATAAGAATGAAAGAGAATAATAATATGCCGATAAATGAAACCTGAAGCTTCTGCCTGAAATTAAAATTCCTGACCTCCCTTACCTCCGGCCGCCTTATAAGGATCAGAAGAAGGTTTGCGAAGATGAAAATGAAAACAAATAAATAAGCGAATGAGATGACTATATTGCCTGCATTAAGTTCAGGCCTGCTGATCAGTACAGTTGCATTCCCGTTTCTGTACAGCACATGCCTGAATCCCTCTGAATTGAATACCCGGTAATCAGAATTCTTATCAATATATTTATCATCGTCCTTGTCGTATGCGAATTCACCGGATTTCAAAACAATCCTTCCGTTAATATATTTGGCAAATGAATAATCCCTAAGTCCGTAAAAACCACGGAATTTTTTGTCAAGCAGTAGTTCAGAATATCCCTGCTGGAATACATTGACGTTGCTATAGAGCTCTATAAATAATCCGTTTGAAACCCCGGGCCTCTTATCGAAGAATAATCTTCCAAGGTAATAGGACCTGCCGCCCTGATTATCGATAAAATAAAAACCGGTGCCCGTGAGCTGATGACCGTATTTTCTTATCCTGTAGTCAAAGAACCTGTAACAATTTTCCTGATTTTCAACATCAGTACCTATCAGGATCGACTCATCATTTCTGCATAAAACCTTGCTGATAGTAAAATTACCCCAGTAACCGTTGAAATATTTATCATCAAGATATGTTGAAATTATGTTGAAATCATTCAGCCCGAAAGTATCAACATTCATCATTTCATCAAGAATTGTATCGTTGTTTATGACAGGCCACAGGTCAAGGAGCCGATGCTCAGCCTGGGGATCGTTTTCAGTCGACAGGGAGAGCGCCTGGATCTTAAGGTTTTCTGTGGTTTTTTTCTCTGATGAAACTGTTATTACATAGAGTGAGTACAATCCCAGAAGCAGGGAATATATCAGCGACATGTTAAATATGCCTGTTCTTCTTTCCCCCGTTATCCTGATAAATAAAATCAATGCGGCATAGAAAATGCCGGCAGAGATTAATGATGACTTATCATGATAAAAGATTATTACAATAATTAAAAGGGAAGTCAGGGCGGAATAAACAAAACTTTTTAAACCAGCCTGGTTTCCGACCTGGAATGTTTTAAGAATAAAAAACAGAGGGACCAGCGAGAGCAAAATTATGCTGATAAATCCTGCAAAACTATAGAAATTCAATTTTAGTACTTTATAGGTCTCAAAACTTATGTTTGAATCTGCGATCAGCTGGCTGAACAGAATATGAAACAGGCTTACAAAAAGCGCCGCGATGCCCAGAAGCACTGTCATAACCATGTAATTCTCCGCGTTTTTTTCTTTCCTGAGCAGAGGTAAAGGAAGGCTTGTATAGAGTACCCAGGAGAAAACTGCCACCAGTATACCTAACAACAGAAGGTGTCCCAATGAAGGGATGAAGCTGTTAAGTGAAAAAATATACGGCGAGAATAAACCCGTATGGAATATTACCGCCGGTCTTTTTACAAAAAGAATTAATACATATAATGAAGCAAAAATGACGAAACAGGCGGTAATTCCCCGGATATTTTTCCCTTTGTTAACCAGGATTTTTACCAGGTCTTGAGATATATAAAGTATCAGAAACAGAAGAAGAGCCCACAAAACGAGGGGGAACAGTATTAAAATAGAATTGCTTTTATTTTCAGGGTATACCAGGGAAAATAGAAAAGTGCCTTTGCTGTTATAAATTTTATAGTCTGATGCATTGGGGGTTGTAGTGAAGCCAACATCAGCAGGGATCCAGAAGTCTTTTTCAAAACCGCTTTTTATTATATCGTTTTCAAATCCGTAATCTGTCCGTATCCTGAGCAACCCGACAATTACTTCGTTTCCCGCCTGGATTGTTTTTGGAAGGAACCAGCCATTCTGAAGAAAAATTATAGGTTTTGTAAATAAGGAATCATCCTGCAACTGCTGCGGAACGTCAAAGTCATTATCCGACCAGTGAACAAGCTTATTATCAATATATTCAAGAATAGTGATCCCATTTTCTTTTGCCAGCAAAAAGAGATTTTTTTCTGATACAGATCCATGAGCCTCTCCACTTGCAAGAATGAGCCTCAGACCATTCAGGCAGTCATCTGTGATCTTTTCTTCCCCCCTGAGGACCCTGCTGAACCTGTTTGTCCTGAAACGATACTCGAAATTGCTGAAATAGACCGATTCAGCAATATATGCCATCAAAAAAACTATTAAAACCGAAATGACAAGGAATAATCTGCGTTTGCTTTTTTTCATAATCTGCAAATTATGGCCTACTCATGGTGATAAGGCTCTCCTTTTATTATTGTAAACGCCCTGTAAACCTGTTCGACGAACAATAATCGTACCATCTGGTGCGGGAATGTCATTCTTGAAAGTGAGATCCGGTAATCAGCAACACTGTTAACCTCATCTGAAAAGCCCCATGGTCCGCCAATTATAAACACAACCCTCTTACCGGGAACCAGCTGACGTTTTCCTATCCATTGTGCAAATTCCACTGTACGGAACTCTTTTCCTCTTTCATCGAGCAACACTGCATAATCGTCCTTCCCGAGTGCATCCAGAATCTTACTGCCCTCTTTAGCCTTTTGTTCCCTGGCAGACATGTTACGTGTATTTTTAATATCCGGTATTGTAATGATCTCGAATCCGCAATACTTCCTGAGACGTGAAGCATACATTTCAACACCGTCTGCAATATGCTTCTCTGAAGTTTTACCTGTCTGCAATAATGCAATCTTCATAAAAGTTGGCGCGACTTTTGTGTATTAATTTCCGGCGTGGGCCTTCTTACAAAAATATAATTTAAATCGTGCCTGCGCAATTATAATTATAATGGGAAATCATAACTGTTTCCTATCATGAAAATAGTTAAATTTGTAATGTAATAAACTTGAAAGTCGGCAAAAAACGGATTAAATGAAATTCTTAAATTTTATACCTTTAATTTTTCTGGCAGTCAATAGTTTATCAGCTGCAGCACAGGAGCAGACAACTATCCCGGGAGGAATCTCGATCGCTTTCAAAGCCGGGAATGCTGCTGAATTATCGAAGTATCTGAATTCAACTGTTGAGCTGCAAATTCTCGATAAGGAGGATTTTTACAAGAAGAATGTTGCAGAAGCCATCCTTAAAGATTTCTTCGATACCTATCCTACCAAAGATTTTATTGTGCGCCACCAGGGTGCTAAGAGTGATGCACAGTATGCAATTGGCATTCTTAAAACCGAAAAAGGTGATTTCAGGGTTTATTTCCTTTTGAAAAAGGTCGGACAGGAATTGCTGATACATCTGATACGCATCGAATCTGAAAATGGAAAATAGAATTCTCAGGGAGCTTATTTTGAGAAGTGTTGGTGAGGATCTGGGCGATGGAGACCACTCCTCTCTTGCATGTATTCCCTGGGAAGCCGTCGGAAAAGCAAAGCTGCTTATAAAAGAAGAGGGTATTCTGGCAGGTGTCAACGTAGCCAGGGAAGCTTTTTCTGTTATTGATAAAGATCTGATTTTGGAGATCCTGATTGATGATGGCAGCAAAATCAGCCCCGGCGATATCGCATTTTATATTTCCGGCAGGCAACAGTCGATACTCAAATCAGAACGTCTGGTGCTGAACATCCTGCAGAGAATGAGCGGGATAGCAACAAGCACAAATCAATATGTTTCCCTGATAAAAGGACTAAATACCAAAATCCTTGATACGCGCAAAACAACTCCAGGATTGAGGTTCCTTGAAAAGGAGGCTGTCAGGATAGGCGGCGGTATGAATCACAGGATGGGTCTTTTTGATATGATCATGCTTAAGGATAATCATATTGTCTATGCAGGAGGTATTGAGAAAGCCATTAGAAATACCAGGGAATACCTGAAAAAGAATAACAGGAAGCTTAAAATTGAAATAGAAGCCAGAAACCTTGATGATGTTGCCGTTATACTTTCAGTCGGAGGCGTAAACCGTATCATGCTCGATAATTTCAGTATCGGGGATACAAAGGCAGCAGTTAAGCAGATCGGAGGAAGATACGAAACTGAATCATCAGGGGGAATAACACTCGAAACAGTAAGGTCATACGCTGAATGCGGCGTTGATTTTATATCGGTAGGTGCTCTTACACATCATATCAGGAGCCTTGATATGAGCCTTAAAGCGGTTTAAAAGCTCCGTGCCGTTAACCGCAATGAAGAAACTGTTTGACAAGTTTGCTTATCTCTTGTTTTGAGGGAAGGACACCCAAAGTTTAGATAAACCGATCACATCATATATCTTCTATTAAATAGGATTGTATTGCGGCAAAATAAGATATTCTACTATGAGATAGAGAGATTCCTCGCTAACGCTCGGAATGACATGGTTTTTATTGGGTCATGGGGCGGAGAGAGCGGGCTCTGCCCGCTCTCTCCGCCCCCCATCCATTGCCCTTTGCTGTCATTCCGAATGAATCCGCCAACAGGCGGAGGAATGAGGAATCTCTCAAAGTCGTATAATCAACAAGTGCGAGGCATCCATATTTACAATAAATAAATATCTTATTTGCTACTAATCAAATAGTTATACTTTAACGAAGCTAAAAACCACTCAAAACAGAAAGGCAGCAGTTAAGCAGATCGGAGGAAGATACGAAACTGAATCATCAGGGGGAATAACACTCGAAACAGTAAGGTCATACGCTGAATGCGGCGTTGATTTTATATCGGTAGGTGCTCTTACTCATCATATCAGGAGCCTTGATATGAGCCTTAAAGCGGTTTAAAAGCTCCGTGCCGTTAACCGCAATGAAGAAATTGTTTGACAAGTTTGCTTATCTCTTCCGGTTTATTATAAATTCTCTCACTTAAATCTTTATCATTAAAGCTTTTTAGTTTTTTGACTGTATTTTCAATAACTGCGGAGGGAAATACTCCGTCCTTCTCAAAAATTGCTCTCTTTTCCAATAGGGCATCAGCTGATTCCCAGCATGAGGCAGGAAGTGATTCCAGCATTTTTTTGTGCTCTTTTTCTTCGCGGTTAAATATATTGTAATCGACATATAATTTATCGGCGATTCCCAGACTATCATTCATTTCAAGACCATGCTCAACGGCAACCACAATCCCTGCAAAAAGTCTGTAAACATCAGCTGACCCATCCGGTGATCTCAATTCTACCGTTTGTTTTGAAGGCATTTCCTTAAACTCAGTTTTATCGGCAGGATTAGCATCTTTTATCATACTCATGGCGCCGTTCCAACCAAGTGGAACCCTCATCAGCACCGACCTGTTCCTGTCGCCCCAGCAAATATTTGTCGGAGCCTCCTGGTCAGGGACCAGCCGCAGATAAGATGTGGGGATTGTGTTTCCGAACGCGGTCAGAGCTTTTGAGAGGTCAAGAACACCTGCTATCATCTTCCTGGCTGCAATGCTTAACTTTCCATCTTCCATCATTATGTTCTTTCCATCCTTCTCGAGCATCATATGAATATGCATGCCTGAGCCGGCTTTCCCAACAGTGATTTTGGGCGCAAAGCTCACCTCTGCTCCATATTCAAATCCCAGCATTCTCAGAATCCATTTTGAAATAAGCAGCTGATCTACGGCCTCATCCGGTTCAACAGGGAGAAATTCAATTTCATGTTGTTCAAAATCCAAATCATCTTTGGTGAAACTGCCAACCTCTGAATGTCCGTACTTGATCCGGCACCCTGCTTTGGCACATAATTCAAGTGCCTCGGTTCTCAGATCCTCAAATTTTGAAAATGGCTTTGACTGATGATACCCCTTCTGATCAACAAGTGGATACAAGTCGTCGTGGAAAGACTTTATATAGTACTCCATCTCACCGAAAGTCCTGAGCCTGAATCCTGTTTTTTTTGTAAACCTGGTGTATGCTTTCCTGAGAATATATTCGGGAGAGCTTTCAAGGGGCTTCCCCTCATTATTGTAAAATGAACAGAGAATTTCGAGCGAAGGTGTTTCACTAAAGGGATTTAAGAATGCTGTGCGATATTTCGGAACAACGTAAAGGTCACTTGAACCCGATTCCATGAAAGAGAAGAGACTCGATCCGTCAACTCTTTCCCCCGCTGTAAGTATTGATTCAAGATGCTCCCTGCTGTGTGGTACAAAATTAAGTGATTTAAGTTTCCCGTCTTCAGCAGCGTATCTGAAATTGATCATTGAGATACCCTTGGTTTCAATAAATTTCATGATATCATCTCTTGTGAAGTCAGCTGAAGGTTTTTGCAGAAACTGAACCAGCTCATTCGGATTCATCAGTATGTCATTACTTTTCATGTGGTTATATTATAATACGACCGGCAAAATTATGCTTTTTAACGATAATGATAATGCTAAAAGTCATATTCTCTCCCGGCATCCTGCCTGATTAACCATTTTTCATTATTTTTGATGCACCAAAAGTGCAACCGATGTATAAATGGATAATATTCCCTGTTTTCCTTTTCCTTATTAGCTGTAAAGGACAAAAGCAGGATACCTGGTTTACGAATGAAAAAGCATTATTCTATTTTAAAAAAATAGAAGTCGCATGTAACGGCGATAATGGCAAACTCTGGGGGAAGAACCTCTATGGTCCGATAATTTTTGTTGATCGTAATGCAAGAAAGATTTTCTCAAATTTTCCTGATGAGGAAGGATTGCTAAAGGAAAAAGAGGGAGTTTATACCGGCACTTATCCTAAAGAACTTATTGTCAATAACAATCCGGTTTATTTTGGAGGAACATTATTTGCTTTGGCCCCTCTTCCTAATGAAGAAGACGAATACAGAATCATTACAAGGGCAATACATGGTCTGTTTCATTATTTCCAGGAAACAGTCGGATACACTTCTTCGGGCTATAACACCATGAATATGGATGAGAAGAACGCCAGGTTATGGATTAAGCTGGAATGGAACGCCCTGCGAAAAGCTCTCAATTCTGAAGGGGCAGAACAACAACTGGCCATCCGTGATGCACTTATTTTCAGAGGTTCAAACAGGGAGCTCTATCAGAAATATGCTGCTGATGAAACCAGGTTCGAAAATTATGAAGGATTGGCCACTTTCACATCAATACTTCTTTCAGTAAATTCGGCTGAAGAGTACAAAACAAGGCTGCTTGAGTACCTTGAAAGGGTTTATTCAATGCAATCATATGCAAGATCATACGGTTCTGTTCACGGAGCGTTGTATGCAACACTCCTGCATCAGAAAGGATTTGATTTCTCTGTCGTGAGGTCTGAAAATTTCGATCTTGGTGAAAAAGTAAGAGAGCTTTATAATATTCAGCTTCCAGTGGTCTGCCGCGATGTAGCGGGAAGCCTTGCTTTGAACTATGATATTGAAACAATCCGGAGCGAAGAAGCTCAACGCGAGACAGACATAAGGGAGAGAATTCACAGACAGATAAGCATTTTTACCGAAAAACCTGTTGTATTTCTTGAGCTCGAAAGTCCCTATTTTGATTTTGAACCTGAGGATATTCATCCCATGGATACTCTCGGTACCCTCTACACCAGGATGCGTGTTTCAGATAACTGGGGAAAACTTACAATCGATAATGTAGGATGCCTTGTATCGAGCAATTTTAAATATCTCCGTATTACTGCCAAAGGATTTAAAGCAGATAAAAACCGTTTCGAAGGTGACGGGTGGACTCTGAACCTTAACAGCGACTGGGAACTTGTACCAGTCGAACAGAACTTTTTTGTAAGGAAGCTGATGCCGTAAACCCCCTCCCGCTAAAGCGGGAACCCCGCTAAAAGGGGGGCTTTAAACACATTGAATATCTAATAAACTCCTGTATGGTTTTCAACCCCCCTTCAGGGGGGCAGGGGGGTTTAACGTCTTCATCCTTTCCTCGAGAGCTTTTATTTTCACCTCAGCATCACTTTTCTTCTTCTTTTCAAGGTCGATTACAGCAGAAGGAGCATTAGCTACAAACCGTTCATTATCAAGCTTCTTCATAACCGAAGCAAGAAATCCCCTGTAATAATCAATCTCTTCTTTTATTTTTTTAATCTCAGCCTTTACATCAAGCTTGCCTTCAAGTGGAATATAAAACTCGGTTGTCCTGACCATGAAGGAGGCCGCTCCCTCCTGTTTTTCGTTAACAAATCTGATATCAGATAAGTTACAAAGCTTAACTATTACAGGAAGAAACTCAGCATCAAAACTCTCTTCTGAAGCACGAATACAGAGATCAAACTTATCTCTGTTTGCAATCTCTCTCTCTTTCCTTACTGTTCTTATTGCACTGATTGTCTCTTTTGCAAGGTCAGATTTTACAACCAGTTCTTTATTGTATTTTTTTGATACAGGCATGCTGCTTATCATAATGCTCTCACCATCTTTTCTTTCTACAAGCAATTGCCATATCTCCTCAGTAATAAATGGCATAAACGGATGCATCAGCCGTAGAAGCTTATCGAAGAGGATGATTGTTGCATCAAGCGTGGCTTTATCAACTGGCTTTTCATATTCAGGCTTGATTATCTCAAGGTACCAGGCGGAAAATTCATCCCAGAAAAGCTTATAAACAGTCATGAGGGCCTCAGAGATCCTGAATTTTCTGAAGTTTGAATCAATTTCCGCAATTCCCTTTTTCAGTGTCTCTTCCATCCATCTGATTGCGACAGCTGATGATCCGGGTTGATTAACCTTTTCATCCACCTTCCATCCTTTTACTAGTCTGAATGCATTCCAGATCTTGTTTGCAAAATTTCGTCCCTGTTCAGGTAATGAGTCATCGTACAAAAGATCATTCCCTGCAGGTGAGCATAAAAGCATTCCTACTCTGACGCCGTCAGCACCATATTTTTCCATAAGGTCGAGTGGCTCCGGGGAGTTGCCCAGTGATTTCGACATTTTTCTTCTTTGCTGATCACGCACCAGTCCCGTGAGATAAACATTATTAAAGGGTTTCATGCCCCTGTACTCATAACCTGCAATGATCATCCTGGCTACCCAGAAGAAAAGTATTTCCGGAGCAGTAATAAGGTCATTAGTAGGGTAATAATACTTTATATCAGGATTATCGGGTTTATTTATCCCGTCAAATGAAGTGATCGGCCACAACCAGGAAGAGAACCATGTATCAAGAACATCATCATCCTGCTTCAGGTCACTCTCTTTAAGTGTCGTTTTGCCGCTCTTTTTCTTTGCCAATGAAACTGCTTCAGTGATATTTTCTGCTACAACAAGCTCATTATTACCATAGTACCATGCGGGTATTCTTTGACCCCACCATAACTGGCGGCTGATGCACCAGTCATGTACATTCTCCATCCAGTGACGATAAAGGTTTTTAAATTTTGAAGGGTGAAGATGGACCTCCCCGTTCATTACTGCATCAAGTGCAGGCCGTGATAAATTCTCCATTTTAACGAACCATTGCATTGACAGTTTTGGTTCAATTACAGCATGAGTTCTTTCCGAACGGCCTATCTTGTTATTATATGGAACAACCTTAACGAGGTTTCCTGTTCGTTTTAATTCTTTTTCGGCCAGATCTTTCGCTTTAAACCTGTCGATACCCGCAAACATTGCGGCCCGCGAACTTATTGTTCCGTCATCATTAAAAATATCGATAGTTTCAAGGTTATGTCTTTGACCGATCTCGTAATCATTAATATCATGAGCAGGGGTAATCTTCAGGCAACCCGTACCAAATTCCATATCGACATAATTATCGAAAATGAAGGGTACCTCTCTGTTTGCCATCGGTACAATAACCTTCTTATCTTTTAGATGTTTGTATCTTTCGTCATTAGGATTGGCACAGACAGCAGTATCTCCGAGAATGGTCTCCGGACGGGTGGTTGCCACGGTCACATAATCATTCCATCCGACAATTTTGTATCGTACATAATAGAGCTTCGATTGTTCCTCTGTGTAGTTAACCTCTTCATCCGAAACAGCTGTTCTGGCCTGGGGATCCCAGTTAACCATCCTCACACCCCGGTAAATGAGACCTTTATTAAAAAGATCTACGAATACTTTGATAACAGAATCATACCTCTCTTTATCCATAGTGAAGAGAGTTCTCTCCCAGTCGCATGAAGCACCAAGCTTTTTAAGCTGCTCAAGAATTATCCCGCCATGTTTATTTGTCCATTCCCATGCATGTTCCAGAAATTTCTCCCTGGAAATATCCCGCTTGTCGATCCCTTCACTTTTAAGCTTTGCCACAACTTTTGCTTCTGTTGCTATTGAAGCATGGTCGGTGCCGGGTACCCAGCATGCATTTTTACCTGTCATCCTGGCCCTGCGCACAAGTACATCCTGTATTGTATTATTAAGCATGTGCCCCATATGAAGCACTCCTGTGACGTTTGGCGGGGGTATAACTATTGTATATGGTTCTCTTTCATCAGGTGTGCTTCTGAAAAAACCATGTTTCATCCAGTAATCGTACCACTTGCTTTCGGTTTTCCCGGGCTCGTATTTTGAAGGTATTTCCATTCAGGCTTGTTGATTATAAGAGGCTAATTGAAAAGCAAAATTAAAAAAATAAGTTAAATTCGTGGATTCCATCTGCCAGCAATGAAATTTACCAGGAAAATATTTATTGTAATTATCATATCGGGAATTATCTTTTCGGTACCCGGATGTAAAAAAGAAGATTCTGAAAAAATCCGTAAAGAGGCTCTTGTTCATGCACTTATAAATGACATTAACAGCGACTCACTTGAAGCAAATGTTGTCTGGATGCAAAATTTCGGTACCCGTTTTTCGCTGTCCGATAGTCATAAAAGCGTTGCTGAAAGGATAAAGAAACGGTTCGTTAAGATGGGCTTTGTCAATGCAGAGCTTGATTCTTTCTATGTATCCAAAACTTACAAAAATATCACCTATGAACAATGGCAATACAATGTCATTGCAACAATAGAGGGTACTGATTTTCCCGACTCACTCTGTGTTATCGGGGCACATTATGATGATATCGTGAGTTCAGGTGATCCGTTTATCATTGCCCCCGGAGCAAATGATAATGCAAGCGGGGTCTCTTCTGTTTTAGAGATTGCCAGGGTTATGAAAAAGCATAACTATGTTCCTGAAAGTACTATCAAATTTATTGCTTTCGGTGCTGAAGAAATCGGACTTCTGGGAAGCAAAGATTTTGCTGCAGATCCGAATGGATTCACGTCAGAGATCAGGTTCATGCTTAATTTCGATATGGTCGCATATGAGCCCGGAGACAATTCTGCTTCCTGGTATGTAAATATTCTTGATTACGATAATTCTCATAACCTCAGGAAGGAAGCTGAACAAATGAGTGTCAGGTATACACTTCTTCAGTATAAAAATGACAATACATACAACAAATCAAGCGACAGCTATCCATTTTTCACAAATGGGTATAAAGCTCTCTTCTTTTTCTCCGATAAAGGTGACCCCTATTATCATTCAAACAACGACCTGTCAATAAACTTCAATTTCGAATACTGTCGCGAAATTGTTAAAATAGGGTGCGCTGTGCTTGCTGATAAAAACTGATTTCTAATTATATTCCTGTTAAAAGATGCCAGTTACCCCCTTCCCAGGGAGCTGTGAAAAAGTCAAAATCCATTAACCGCAAAGGTCGCAAAGAATTACGCTAAGATCGCAAAGAGCTGAAATACGTTGCTTTAACTTTGCGTACTTTGCGCCTGCTTTGAGTGCTTTGCGGTTAAAAAGAACTTTTTCAACATCCCCAGGGTTTTACTTTTCCCCCTTGGGGGAAATTGAAAGGGGGTAAAATAAAGAATTTCTGATTTTATTCTTTCAGTCTCTTTTTCTACTTTTGTTAAGTCCAGATAATCTCTTAAAACAATATATATGCCATCAATATCAGAAAGAGGCAAAGCAATGCCGGCATCCCCTATCAGGAAACTTGTCCCATACTCGGAGGAAGCAAAACGGAAAGGAAGAAAAGTTTATCATTTGAACATTGGTCAGCCTGATATCCCGACCCCTGAGGTTGCACTTAATGCAATACACAATATTGAGCTGAAAGTAATTGAATACAGTCACTCTGCAGGCAATGAATCGTATCGCCGGAAACTTGCTGATTATTATTGTAAGATCGGCATAAATATAGATCACACCGAATTGCTCATTACCACCGGTGGGTCTGAAGCAATTCTTTTTTCATTGTTAACTTGCTTAAATCCGGGAGATGAAGTAATAACTCCTGAACCCTTCTATGCTAATTATAATGGTTTTGCATCGACAGCCGGTGTGAAAATCATACCTGTAACCTCTTACATTAAAGATGATTTTGCCCTTCCTCCGATTAAAGAAATAGAAAAAAAGGTCACCCCTAAAACAAAAGCCATTATTGTATGCAATCCCAATAATCCGACAGGCTACTTATATTCAAAGCAGGAACTTCTTCATCTGAGGGAAATTGTCAAAGAACATGACATTTACCTTCTCTCAGATGAAGCTTACCGTGAATTTTGCTATGATGGCGCTGACCATTTTTCAGCCATGAAGCTGGAAGGAATTGATGATAATGTAATCATGCTCGACTCGGTATCAAAGCGTTATAGTGAGTGCGGAGTAAGGATCGGAGCCCTTATTACAAAAAACAAAGAGGTCATTTCAACCGCCCTCAAATATGCACAAGCCCGGCTCTCACCTCCCGGACTGGGTCAGATTGCCGGAGAAGCCTCCATTGATACTCCCCCGGAATATTTTAAAGAGGTAAATAAAGAATATACCGCCCGCCGGAATTTTATGGTCGACACACTTAACAGGATCCCTGGCGTTTATTGCCCTAAGCCAAAAGGAGCATTCTATACCGTGGTCAGGCTTCCTGTGGATGATACAGATAAATTTGCACAATGGCTCCTCGAAGAGTTCGAATATAAAAATCAGACTGTAATGGTTGCCCCGGCATCAGGCTTCTATTCGACTCCGGGGTTCGGCAAAAATGAAGTCAGGATAGCCTATGTTCTTAAAATCGATGATCTTAAAAATGCAATGGAAACGCTCGCTGAAGCGTTAAAGGTCTATCCGGGAAGAGTGTGAATCCTGTTTAAGCTGTGGATCGTACAAATGCACGATATCTATTTATAGAGCATATATCTCTCCCTGATTTTCCCGAATTTTTCAAGTCCTTCTTTCCATGTTGCCCTTATCTGCTCTGAAGTCATCCCGCTTTGTATCTGTTCACGTAAAACCGGACCACCGGCAAGTACATCAAAATAAGAAGTAAAGAACTTATCCTTTTCAGGGTAATCCTTGTATGCCCCGATGACCCATTCAAGATTAATCATTGGAGATGGCACCAGCTTCTCTCTTAAGGCATTTCTAAGATCAGTACCGAAACATTTCGTTCCGAGGTGAGGCGGATTCTTTGCTTCAGGAACACTTTCCGGCGTAAAGCTGAAACCACGGTCAGGCAGAAGAGGTGATCCAAAAACCTGGAAAGGGAATGGTGTACCACGTCCGAGAGAAATCCTTGTTCCTTCAAACCAGCATATAGACGGATAAAGATAAACTGATGTCATGTCTGGCAGATTCGGTGATGGTCTGACCGGAAGCTCATAAAGTGATTTATGAGTGTAATTCTTACACTTTATGACCGTCAGATTGCATTTTACACCGTTTTTCAGCCATCCCTCACCGTTTACCATCATTGCATACTCTCCAATTGTCATGCCTGTAACAACCGGCACTGGATTAAGCCCGACAAATGAGCGATATAAAGTATCGAGAATATTACCGTCATAATAGAAACCGTTGGGATTTGGCCTGTCGAGAACAATGCATTTTATACCTTGTTCCGCGCATGCTTCAAGGACATAATGAAGCGTGGAAAGATAGGTGTAGTACCTGACTCCTACATCCTGGATATCGAAAATCACAACATCAATTCCTTTAAGGTTTTCGCTAGTAGGTTTGTTTTGTGATCCATAGAGGCTTATAACAGGTACACCTGAAATCGGATCCTTTCCATCCATTATCCCGACGCCGGCACCCGCAAGGTCGCGGAATCCATGTTCGGGGGCAAATATTACCCTGATATCAATACCCATTCCCTTCAGGTTATCAACAAGATGCGTCTTTCCTGCCATAGAAGTCTGGTTTGCAACTATTGCAACCGTTTTCCCTTCAATAAGATTCCTGTACTGATCTGTCCTGTTTGCACCAGGAACCGGGTTCTTTTTGAAAGCATGACAGGAATATGCAGATAGAAGCAGGCTCAGGAACAGAGAGAATATTTTTTTCATAAGTTCAATATTGCCTGTAAATCTACTAAATTTTCATATCTGTGACCCTCTTTTTGATCTTCTTAACCCTTCCCTAAATCCCTTCCCTTAAACAATAAGGGAAGGGACTTATTTATCATTATTAGATCATTACTCCCCTTCCCTTAGACTTAAGGGAAGGGGTTGGGGGATGGGTTAAAAAGGACCATCAGAAGGGGCTGGGGAAGGGACTATTTAAAAGACAGAGAATTTACTAAATTTGACCTGTTATTCATAGGATGAATTTACCATATTTCATAGCGCACCGGCTGATTAAAGGAAGACGTGCAGGGACATCATTTTCACGACCGATAAACGTAATTGCCATCGTTGGCATTGCCACGGGCCTTGCGGTGATGATCCTGGCAGTGGCCATCCTCACGGGATTCAAGAAACAGATCCGGGAGAAGGTTGTCGGTTTCGGATCCAATATCCAGATCGTGAATTATGACCTTAATTTCTCCTTTGAGACTACTCCTATAAGCGAAGCACAGGATTTTATTCCTAAAATAAATAAGATTGACGGGATTAAACATATCCAGGTGTTTGCAACAAAAGCAGGTATCATTAAAACAAACGAAGATATCCAGGGTGTAGTGCTTAAAGGTGTAGGCACCGATTTTGACTGGAGTTATTTCAGCAGCAATATAGTTGATGGTACAGTCTTCTCTGTCACTGACACTGCCCGGTCACCATCACTTAAAGTGCTCATTTCGAAAAAAATCTCAGATATGCTCCGACTCCGGGTCGGTGATTCCTTCGCAATGCATTTTGTTCAGGATCCTCCCCGGATGAGAAAATTCACAGTAAGCGGTATTTATGAAACCAGTCTCGAGGATTTCGATAAAATGTATGTCTTTTGCGACATAGGGCATATTAAAAAGCTGAACGGCTGGAAGGAGGATCAGATAAGCGGATTTGAGATTTTCATTGATGATTTTGACAGGCTCGATGAAATGACAGAGAAAGTCAAGGATGCAGTGGGTTATAATATTTCTGAGGATCAGGAAAAATTCAAAGTAACGAACATACGGATCAAATACCCTCAGATTTTCGACTGGCTCAATTTCCAGGATGTCAACGTTCTGATAATAATCTTATTGATGCTCATTGTAGCTGGCTTCAATATGATTTCCGGCCTGCTTATTCTTATCCTTGAAAAAACAAATATGATCGGAATACTGAAAGCTCTTGGATCTGATGATATCACCATCCGGAGAGTTTTCCTTTACCAGGCTGCATACCTTATAGGCAAAGGATTACTCTGGGGAAATCTTATAGGTATAGGACTTGCATTTCTTCAACTGAAAACCGGACTAGTGACCCTGGACCCCTCTTCATATTATATTAAGACAGTCCCTATCAATCTTAATCTCACTCATATCCTGCTGCTTAATGCTGGTTCGATGGCAGCAATACTGGTAATGTTACTTGTTCCATCAAAGCTTATAAGCAGGATAACTCCTGTTAAAGCAATAAGATACGATTAAGGAAATTGAATTATTTTAAATTAAGCGTCAGATGCCTTTCCCGGTCATCAGTAATAATATTCTTATAGTGATCGTACCTTTCAAGTATCTCGCTTACAAAATTGACTGATTCCGTTCCCCTGAAATAACCATTCTTAACAACAGTATCATTAAAATAGCGGGGTTCGGATTTTTTCAATATCCATACTGCCACATTTCCATCCCATTTTTGCGGGTCTTTACCATTCTTCTCTGCAAGCTTCATTGCATCAAGTACATGTCCGGGACCGGCATTATAAGCAGCAAGAATAAATTTCATTCTTTCATTCGAGTCAGCTATTTTCGGTTCAAATATCGATTGCAGCCACATAATATACTTAATACCTGCTTTGATATTGTTTGCAGGAGAGTCTGTTATATCAATCCCAAAGTTCTTTCCTGTTGCAGGCATAATCTGCATCAGCCCGTAAGCACCTGCCCAGGATACAACCCCCGGATCAAAGCGCGACTCCTGGTAAATCAATGATGCCAGCAGACGCCAGTCCCAGTTAATACTGGTGCTTGCATTTTTAATCATATCATCCCATCGCGATAATTTTCCGGTGTTAAGGGAATAGTAATCACTGTTGACCATAATGCTTGACCGGGAATTTTTAAAATACTTGGCATATAGTAATGCATATGAGATGGAACTCCGGTAAGATAAAATCCATCGGTTGAGCTCACTCAGGAGTTTTTCTGAATTGTTCTTTCTTAATCCCCAGGCAATATTCTGAGGAAAGCTTACCGGGGTGCTAATGTCCAGATCCGGATAATAGGTGGCATTCACCATTGCAACATTTTCATCACAGATGGTATAGTCAATTTCCCCGTATGCGACATTTCGTATTAGCTCTTCAGACTCATATGGCACCTCAATAATATTTATGGTGTCTCCTATTTCTTCAGAAAGTGATCTTAATCGCCCGGAATGGGCTGTCAGCTCCTGGACATAAACACTCTTATTTGCCAGGTCAAGCTGGTTTCTGATCAGTTGTCTGTCTACAGCCTCTTCCGTCATTGAACGCCAGTTGCGGGGTTTGCGCTGAACAAGAACCTGTCGTGTCTCAAAAATCGGGTCAGTAAAGATTATTTCTTTTTTTCTTGATGTATTTACTGTCAGACCTATGGCAAGCAGATCAGCTTCTCCTGAATTTAGAAGGTTAAAAGCATTCTCAAGATGGTTTTCTGTTATTATTTCCAGGTCGATGCCAAGATGATCGGTAAACTCCTTCAGAAGCTCAAAATGAAATCCCATGGGTTCCCCTTTGTAAATGAAATAATTCGTAGAATTAAAATCAGTTACGGCAATAAGCTTTCCTCTCCTGATAATTGAATCAAGATCGTAGGAAACAGGTTTAGGATTTTCAGTGATGTGATTATTTTTGGCACAGGAAGTTAAAACTGCTGCCAGAATAATGAATAAAATGGTTAACTTTTTTATCAAATTTGTTGTATTAATTATATATATGCCTTCCCTTTAAAAAGCGGGTGCAAAGATACAACAATTATTTAATTATAAAAGGTCCAGGCAAGACCATATCGTAACATCCTGATATTCTGTGGGTAATATGGTATCATGAAGTAATTGTACCCCATTAATCCTGAGTTTACATGATCGTACATTATAAAGATCCGCGTTCTCTGCAGCTTCAGGTTCAGAAATACATTAATAAATGGATAATTTCCGGCTTTTATCTGATCCTGCCTGTAGAACCTTCCTGTCGCAGGCATATATGAATATGGATAATAGAGCGTATTATATGTTACCTCTGCTCCAAGTTGAGTATTAAGCCTGCCGTTGGTTTGCTTAAACCTGAAGAGGTGCTCAAAGAATCCTGCAGCCCGTACAGTAATAAGAGGAAGATCAAGAATTGAGGCATTGCTGCTCTTCTGAATCAGCAGATCGGTTGCAAGATGAAACTTCCATACCCGTAACTCTTTTCTGGCTGATAAAGCTGCGACCGATAATCCGCCCTGATGCTGTGAAGGAAGGGCAGCGGTGTCAAAATCAGTATAATTATTGATTATTGCATACTGAGCTTTTATTTCTGTTTTACGGGCAGGATAGGAGAATTTAGTCCCGACATCGATCCTGAACTCCTTCTTTAAAATGTTGTCCCATTCAAAATTGTTGCTTCCCCATAATTCATACCAGAAGGATGGTTGCCTGTTAACAATTCCACCTGTTATATCCCATGATGCAATTCCTTTCTTCAGTTCAAATGATTTGTTGATCAATCCGTTCAGGTCGAAATCACCTGCCCGGTAGCCCGTAATGAACAGCTCTCCGTTAACAATCCATCTGAATTTTTTCCCGATATCGCTAAAAAGTCTTCCCACAAGAACATTATTGCTCCTGTTCCATTTCACTGTATCTGAGAAATCAGTGCTATGTGCAGGGATTATCTGACTGTACCTGAAAAGCTCATTCCTTATACCCGCCCCGCCACCCAGTCTGAATTTTCTTGTCTCATCGGTGGTAAAATCAAACCTTATTGTATTTTTAAAACTTCTTGAATATAATGAATCAAATGTTGCTAAACTGTCTATATATATCGACTTATAGAATCCCGATCGGGGATCATTATCTGAATAGGATTTTTTATTGGTTTCCCATTCTAATATATGGGAAAAAGTGCCGTTGAGACCAAGGAATCCATGCGGCTTATTATTAATGGTATCATTCTGAACCGGTTGTTTGCGAATGGTGTATCTCTGAACAAGAAGCAAACTTCGGTTTTTAAGAACGCTCTTTGCAGTATTTAGGCTTCCCAGATTAACTTCCACATCCCTGGTTGCTAACAGTTTAAGCTGATCCGTTTCAATTATTCCTCCGTTTTCATAAGAGGTCATATTATTTATACCGGCAGAAAAGTAGAGTTTATATCTCGGTCCCGTGTAAGATGAATAAAAGGTGAAAGTTTTATCCTCTGCACGCTGGTATTTGTACTGGCCAAGGCTGTAAATTATATCATAAATAAGTCCGAAATTAAGAAACCGGTTCACGTTCTGTGAATGACGTACTCTGAAGGTTTGCTCCGATGTCTCTCTTGGCGCTCCGAATGTCCAGACCAATTCAGAAAACGGAACCTGTGTATTCATAAAAATTGCATTATCGGCATGAAACATGAAAGGATAATAGCCTGAATACAGAAACTTGTCAGGATCGGAAATGCGGTCGAAAAAATTTAACTGGTAAAACGGCAATCCATAGTTCCCAAGAGTAGCATTTAATGAGGAATACTTATCTGCAATCCTGTACCGGTGAAAGAGTGAAAAAACAGTATCAAACGGAACAGGAACCTCTTCTGTAAAATCGGCTGACAGATTCCATTGTTTCAGTATTCTCGGTTTTGCAGGTTCTTGTTTCTGGGCAGATAATCCGATGGAAGCCGAAAGCAGTAGCAATATTGATACATTTCTGATCATCTGCGCAAATATATAAAATAATTGCGGTCGGTTTCAGCTTTGCCTTAGTCCACATTATCGTTCAGATACGCATTGTTCTCCCTGAGAACCGGTCCATCCTCATCATCCGACGTAAGGGTAAATTTCGACAGTTTGCTTTCGGATTTACTATCAGGCGGATTAAGCCCCATATTCCTTCTTATATAGGCCGGCACATCTTCGAAAGTATCTATATTTTCTTTCATTGTTTTATTGGAAAGTCCCTCCTTCTTGAGAATGTTCTGCATATGTTTCACTTTCTTCAGAGTTGTCTCCGGCTTCTCCGGACTCTCCTCATCGCTCGCTTTGTCTCTTTCCCTGATACGGCCTGCATCCTCACTGCTAACGAAATTAAAATTAAATTCTCCCTGGGACTCCTCTTCAAATTCGGTAATGATCGATCTCTCCTCTTTGTCGTGCACAATGAATGACTCTTCATTTTTCTGAGGAAGGTTTTGCGGAGGAGCAACATTTGTGTAAGACAATAATTCAACCTTTTTTTGCTTTTTTGCTTTATATGGCTGGAAAATACTTGCAGCCTCAAAACCGGTTGCTATTACTGTTACGCTGATATTTTCGCCTAAAGCTTCATCCTGGGATAATCCTCTTATTATCAGAGCATCTTCAGAAGCAGCTTCATACATATAATCGGTAATTTCACCAAGTTCATCCATTGTCAGTTCATGCTCACCGACTCCTGATGAAATATTGATAAGGATGCTTTTTGCTCCTGTTATATCATTGGAATTGAGCAAAGGTGAAGCCAGGGCATTCTCAATAGCACGGATGGCCCTGTTTTCACCGGCGGCCATACCCATCCCCATAATGGCAACTCCTGAATCTTTCATCACTGTTTCAACATCAGCGAAATCGACATTAATATAACCGGTGACAGTAATTATTTCTGCAATTCCTTTAACTGCTGTCGTCAGCACATCATCAGCTTTGGCAAAAGCTGATGAAACTCCCTGATTACCGTAAATCTCACGTAGCTTTTCATTATTAATTACAAGCAGCGAATCGACATGATCTTTCAATTCAGTAATACCGTCAATTGCATACCTGATCCGGACTTTTCCTTCGGATTTGAATGGAATTGTTACAACAGCAATTGTAAGAAGTCCTGATTCCTTGCAGGCTTTTGCAATTACCGGTATTGCTCCCGTACCAGTACCTCCTCCCATACCCGTTGTAATAAATACCATACGGGTATTACCACCAAGAGCATCCATAACATCGCTGATATTTTCGAGAGCAGCCTTTTTGCCTTTTTCGGGCTGGCTCCCCGCACCCATTCCTTCGGTAAGTGACTCACCGATCTGGACTTTAATAGGTACGGGGCTCTTTGCCAGCGCCTGGTGGTCTGTATTGCAGATAACAAAATTTACATCCCTTATACCTTTTTCAAACATATGATTGACAGCATTATTGCCACCGCCGCCAATACCAAGTACTTTAATTATCGACGATCTTTCTACAGGCAGATCAAAATTCATAATATCGTCTGGCATATTGTTATATTTTAATTGTTTCTGAACAGCAAATTATTAATTGAAAACCATATTTATTTCATATCAGTTAATTGTCTGATCTTCAACTTCAAACATTTTCGAAACCATTATTTTAAGCTTTTCGGCAATGGAAGTTCTTGGTTCGGGCTGATCCTGCCCGGTGATATTTCCCGCTTCAACTTCTACTTCCTCTCTTTCCGGAACATCGATCCTTGGGGTACGGACATACTCTTCCTGTCTGCCGGCTCTGAATGACTTTTTATACATATCAATATAATCAAACCCGCGCATTATCAATCCGACAGCAGTTGAATACATAGGTTGGTTTATCTCATTCCTGCCTGTTCCGGCAAGGTGTTCATTCGGCATACCTATCCTTACATCCATTGCAGTCTTGAATTTCATAAGTTGCGGGAGGTGTTTCAGCATAGCTCCTCCACCAGTGATCACTACTCCTGCAGCAAGTTTGTCGGCATATCCGGAGTTCTGTATTTCAAAATTGACAAAATCAATTATCTCTTCCATTCTTGACTGGATAATATATGCCAGACTCCTGAAGGAGATCTCTTTTGGTTCCCTTCCGCTTATCCCCGGAATAGATACTACTTTATCCTCCGGTGCTATATCCCCAAGTGCAGAACCGTACTGGAGCTTTAATTGCTCAGCATGACGCTGTAAAATTGCGCATCCCTCCTTAATATCTTTTGTTACAACGTTTCCTCCAAGCGGGATCACAGCTGTATGACGAATAATATTATCGAAATAAACTGCAACATCTGTTGTTCCTCCCCCAATATCCACGAGAACAACCCCTGCCTCCTTCTCATCCTCAGTGAGTACTGCATCTGACGATGCCAGAGGTTCCAGGATCATATCCTTAACAGTCATATTTGCTTTCCTTACACATTTCTCAATGTTCTTAGCCGCAGCAACCTGCCCTATAACAATATGAAAATTAGCCTCAAGACGTCTTCCGCACATCCCTATCGGGTTCTTCACACCGGTCTCATTATCGACAATGAAGTTCTGCGGAATGACATGGATTATCTCTTCGCCGATATCGATATGTATCTTATGCATATCCTCGATCAGCCTGAAAACCTCCTCTTTCTTAATTTCATCCTCATAATTCTCCCGGATAATATATCCGCGGTTCTTCATGCTTTTAATATGCTGGCCTGCGATGCCTACAAAAACTTCCGAAAACATTATACCGGACCTTTTCTGCACATCATCCACGGTTGTCTGGATTGCATTGACTGTCTCTTCAATATTCAGTACAACACCTCTTTTGACACCCTTGGAAAGAGCTTTGCTTAACCCGAGAATTTCAATCTTTCCATTCTCGTTTTTCTTACCGACAATCGCAACTATTTTAGTTGTCCCAATGTCGATTGCTGCTACATACTGTTCTTTATTGTTCATATGAATTAAATATGGTTTCTCACTTTCTTTTTCTACATACTATCTGGTCTTCAAATTCCAGGCTTATGACCGAATATTTATTCCAACCCACCTCTGGCAGGACTTTATCATAGAAAGCCCCCAGGTTTCTGAGTTTACCTTTATAATTATCAAAAGTGCCCAGGTGTACTACATGATTCCCTACTCGTGGTATAAGATCTATTTTATCCTTTTTGTCGACATAGATCTGATCAATCTGGGCTGACCAGAAACTATCGTCATTTATATAATTCACAAAATTGTAAACCTCCTTAAGAATTGATCTTTTAATGCTTGTATCGAGGATGCTTAAACCATCAAGCATTGCCTGACTTATAGTTACATTGCCTTCTACTATATGCAGCCTTGGAGTATAAAGGTTCCTTCGGCGTAATACAATCCCCTCTTTATCGATAAAATAGTCGCCTCCCTCGTCGGGTATCACTCTCATAATCGGATTGCGCTGGTCGACATACACAAACAATGTACCATCAATTGAAAGATAAGTCTCAGCCACTTTCAGCTCCCGCAGGTTTTTTATTTTGTCCTCGATCTCAAGGACCGGTATACTTTTTACAGGCTGTCCAAGAATTATTCTTCCATTCCCATAAACAAGATTCAGTAGTTGTCTTTTAGTAACAAAATGATAATCTGCGGAATCTTTGATATTGATCACAATCCTGCTGCATGGTTTTGCATTTGATGAAGAAGCCATATAAACAGGCATAAGAAACAGATATAATACCGGTATCACTAATAATATCTTCATCAGCCTGTTCATCGGACCGCCTCCTTCTTCATCCATTTTTCAATCGGTTCTGCAAGCCTGTCAATATCACCGGCACCTATTGTAGCCAGAACATCCAGCTTGCTCATATCGAGTTTACCCGGTATGTCGTTCATTTCCATGAGGCTTTTGCGTGTTAGCTTCATCCTGCTGTAAATCATATCTGATGAAACTCCGGGAATCGGTTTTTCCCTTGCAGGGTATATCGGAAGTAAAATAACTTCATCAAGAGTGTCAAGTATTTTGGCAAAGCCGTCAGCATGATCCCTCGTCCGGGTATAGAGATGCGGTTGGAAGATTCCTGTAATTCTTCTACCCTTAAAATATTCTCTCAACGATATTATACATGCCCTGATCTCTTCAGGATGATGAGCATAATCATCAACATATGTCAGTCCCGGTATATTGACCCTGATGTCAAATCTCCTTCTGACTCCTTTAAACAGGATGACTGATTTTCGCAATTCATTTTCAGTAACTCCGCATTTCAGAGCAACTGCAATGGCAGCTGTCAGGTTTTCAATATTTATTATCCCCGGAAACGACAGTCTCATATCTCTGAATATCCCTTCCCTGGTTTTCAGGTTAAAACTGTAATAATCATCCTTATGTTCAACCTCGTAATAACTGAAGTCAGCATCCTGAGAATCGCCATATGTAAAGCATGTAACTCCATCCGGACAAATGATGCTTGTTTTAATCTTGTTGTTAATTATCAGGATGCCTCCCGGCTTTATTTTTTTACAAAATTCATTGTATCCTGCAATCATTGTCTTATGGTCACCATAGATCTCAAGGTGATCTGCATCAACTGCAGTGATTACAGCAATAAAGGGATTGAGCCTGTGGAATGAACGGTCGTATTCGTCAGCCTCCATTACCGTAAACCTCCCTTCACCAAGCAGGAGGTTTGAATTATAGTTCTTTGAAATCCCTCCCAGGAAAGCAGTGCAATCTACATGCGACTGCTTAAGAATATGGGCAGTCATGGTCGATATAGTTGTCTTTCCGTGTGTTCCAGCAATTGCAATTGTGTCGGTTTTTAAAGATATCTCACCAAGTAATTCTGATCTTTTATAAATCCTGTATCCGTTATTCCTGAAGAATGAAAGTACCAGATTCTCAGCCGGTATAGCCGGGGTATAAATTACCAGGACCCTGTTCTTACTGTCACTATCTTTAAACAGATTTGGAATTGTTGCGGGATCATCCATATAGGAGACTGTACAACCTTTATCGGCCAGTGTGTTCGTGAGACTGCTTTGTGACCGGTCGTAACCGGCAATTGTATATCCGCCTACTGCAAAATATTTTGCAAGGGCACTCATGCCAATCCCCCCGATCCCGACAAAATAGATACCTTCTATGTTTTTAAAATCTATCATTTACCCGCAAGCTTAAGTATTTCGGTAGCTATTCTGACATCTGCATCCCTGTCAGCCATCTTTTTAATATTTGAAGAAAGAGTCTTTCTTTCCTCTTTGTTTGAAACAAGTTTAATTGCCTCATCAACAAGGCGCTTTGGTGCCTCATCATCTCTAACCATCACTGCGGCATTTTTGTACGTCAGAGCCAGGGTATTTTTTGTCTGGTGATCTTCAGCAACATTAGGTGAGGGAACCAGGATTACCGGTTTGCCTACCAGGCATAATTCTGAAATTGTACCGGCTCCTGCCCTTGAAACTATAACATCTGCAGCGGCAAATGCATAGTCCATTCTGTTAATAAAACTATTGACGGAGATATTTTCGCTGGCTGAGAGAGATACCAGAGCTTTTACATTTTCGTAGTAGTTCTTTCCTGTCTGCCAAAGCCACTGATAGCCCGAATCGCTCATCTTTTTAATATTCTCCGAAAGGCTTTTATTAATTGTGCCAGCTCCCAGGGAGCCTCCAAGTACAAGAATAACCGGGGGACCTTGCCTGAGCCTGAAGAATAAAAGCGCTTCATTATGCAGATTCTTCAGGTTATCGAAATTCTGGCGTACAGGGTTTCCTGTCTTAATTATTTTTTCAGCAGGAAAATATTTTTCCATCCCGTCATAAGCGACGCATATAACCGAAGCTTTTTTAGCAAGCAGTTTGTTTGTCACCCCTGCATAGCTGTTCTGCTCCTGAAGAAGAGTAGGTATTCCCATTTTGCCTGCCTGCCTCAAAATAGGTCCGCTGGCATAACCGCCAACTCCGACTACAACATCGGGATTGAACTCCCTGATCACTTTACGGGCCTGGAACAGGCTTTTTATCAGCTTGTATAGTACAGTAAAGTTTTTAAGTGAAAGCTTCCTGTTAAAACCTGCTACAGGAAGACCTACTATCTTATATCCTGCCGAGGGTACTTTTTCCATTTCCATTCTTCCTTCAGCCCCGACAAAAAGGATATCGATCTCAGGATCTATTCTTCTGAGAGCGTTTGCAACTGAGATAGCCGGGAAAATATGGCCACCGGTTCCACCGCCGCTGATAATTATCTTTTTATGATCTTGCCGGTTCATATATTTTTTCTCCTTCATCTGATATTTCTTCCTCAGGCAGCTCTTCCTTCTTTATTCTTGCGTTGACTACCCTGCTGACGCTTAATATTGCCCCTATTGAGAAGCTCATTACAAGAACTGAAGTCCTTCCCCAGCTTACCATCGGAAGCGTTTGCCCCGTTACCGGGAATAATCCAACGGCAACCAGCATATTAAGTACTGCCTGAACCACTATCATCACTATTAATCCAAGCACCAGAAATGCAGGGAAGGCAGTTTCGCATTTTTTGACAATTGTGATCCCCCTGAATAACAATATCATATAAGCAAGTATCAGGGGAATTGCCCCCAGGAACAATCCATACTCCTCAATTATTATTGCAAAAATGAAATCGGAGTTTGACTGCGGGAGCATGTTTCTCTGGGTGCTTCTGCCAGGTGCTTTTCCAAAGAGGCCGCCTGTGGAAATAGCAATTTTTGCCTGGTTCGACTGGTAATTACCGTCCGCATCGGGTTCCCCTGAGAAGTAATGCTCAATCCTGTTTTTCCACACCTCTACTCTGTTGTCTTTTGCTACAACTGTTAATACCATTGCAAAAAGCAAAACTGCTACAACAGCAATTCCGATATACGCCAGGAGAAACTTAAACGGCACTCTTCCAATGAACATGATAATCATACTGATACCAAAAATCATCATGGCAGTAGAAAGATTTTCAGGCATAATAAGTGCGCAGATGATGGCAACAGGTATCATAAAGTATTTTGTCACCAGCATAAAATTATCCAGCTCATTCTGGTATTTCGAAAGCGTCCGGGCGAGATACATCACAAGCGCCACTTTTGCCACATCTGATGTTTGCAGGCGGAAGCCTGTGCCTGGTATTACAAGCCAGCGTGTGGCTTCATTTACCCTCGCTCCGAATATAAAAGTAAGCACCAGCAGTCCTGCAGCAACAATAAGAATCAGTCCTGCCATGGCAAAATAGATCCTGTATGGGAGATAACTCACCACAACTATTATTACCAGGCTAAGCAAAAGCATTATAAACTGGCTCTTAAGAAAATAAGTTGTATTACCGCCATAATTTTTAAAAGCCACACCTACTGATGAACTGTAGACTGCCAGCAGGGAATAGACCATAAAGAGTGCTACAAGACCCCATATAGCCCTGTCACCCTTAAATGTCTTGGTAAGCCAGCCCTGCTGCATTTTATTTCAATTAAAGATTTCTAACTGCTGCTTTAAACTGCCGTCCCCTGTCTTCATAATTATTGAAAAGGTCAAAACTGGCACAGGCAGGCGACAGCAACACTGTTTCACCTTTTTTTGCAAGGTAATATGATGCTCTCACAGCCTCTTCCATAGATCCGGTTTCAACAATTGTAGGCACCTTATCCTTAAAAGACTCTATGATCTTTTTGTTATCCTTTCCCAGGCAGACAACTGCCTTTACCTTCTTCTTTACAACAGGGAAGAGCTCTGAATAATCATTGCCTTTGTCAACACCTCCGACAATCCAGATTACATCAGTTTCCATACATTCAAGAGCATACCAGACGGAATTCACATTTGTGGCTTTTGAATCATTAATGAAGTTGATGCCACTGACTTTTATAACCGGTTCAAGCCGGTGTTCAACACCCTGAAAGTCGGCGAGACTTTCTCTGATAACATCTTTGCGGATGTTCAGTACTTTTGCTGCAATGGCTGCTGCCATTGAATTGTAGGTGTTGTGTCGTCCTTTAAGCGCCAGTTCATGAATGGTCATAAGGTTGGTTTTATGTTGGTAATCAATTACTAATTCATTGTTTTCGACATAGGAAACCATATTCTCTGTGGTGGTATCGGAGAAAGGCATTAGTGTCATCCCAAAATGCTTTTTGGATAATTCGGCTTTAATTACCGGGTCATCGGCCCAGTAAATGAAAAAATCTGACTTTGTCTGGTTCTGTGTGATCCTTAATTTTGAATCGATATAATTCTGAAATTCGTGATCGTACCTGTCGAGATGGTCAGGGGTAATGTTCATCAGAACAGCAATTTCTGCTTTAAAATCAAACATCCCGTCAAGCTGGAAGCTGCTGAGCTCAATAACATAATAGTCATGAGGGCCCTCAGCAACAGCCATAGCAAAGCTGTTGCCTACATTACCAGTCATCGCAACATTCTTTCCTGCTTTCTTCAGAATATGATAAATAAGGTTTGTTACAGTAGTTTTGCCATTACTTCCGGTGACACATATTTTTATTCCTGAAGCGTACCGGCCTGCAAATTCAATTTCAGAAATCACAGGGATTCCCATTTCATGAAGCTGGACAACAATCTGCAGAATCTTCTTTGATCCCCGGACTTTTAATGACCTCATCTGCAGTCAGTATCTCTTTCCCGGAATGTTTATTTTCTTCCCATTTAATCTTATTATCATCAAGGATCTTCCGGTACTGTTCCCTGATCTGTCCCTTATCGGATACGAATACTTTATAACCCTTCTTAAGCGCCAGAACTGCTGATCCGGTACCACTTTCCCCCGCTCCAAGTATTACAATCTTCTTCTTCATTTAATTATCTGATCTTAAGCGTCACAATGCTTATTACTGCCAATATAATTGCCACAATCCAGAACCGGGTGACAATCTTCGGCTCAGGATATCCTTTTTTCTGATAATGATGATGTAATGGTGCCATCAGGAAAAGCCGTCTTCCTGCCCCGTATTTTCTCTTCGTTCGCTTAAACCATGCTACCTGCAGGACAACTGAAAGGTTTTCAACGAGAAATATCCCGCAAAGGATCGGGATGAGAAGTTCTTTTCTGATGATCAATGCAAAAACCGCAATAATGCCTCCCAGGGCAAGAGAGCCAGTATCGCCCATAAAAACCTGAGCCGGATATGAATTGTACCACAGGAACCCTATTGTCGCTCCGATAAATGCACTTGCATATATTACCAGCTCCTCCGAGTGTGGGATGAACATAATATTAAGGTAGTTGGCATAAATCGCATTACTCGATACATATGCGAGTATCCCCAGCGCAGTTCCGGTAATAGCTGAAACTCCTGTCGCCAGGCCATCGAGTCCGTCGGTGAGATTAGCCCCGTTGGATACTGCTGTAAGTATGAAAATTACAACCACTACATACACCAGCCATGTCCAGGGTTGCCTGTGTTCTTTGCTTATAAATGGTACCAGCCACGCATAATCAAATTCATTATTCTTTACAAATGGGATTGTTGTCTTGGTGGATTTCCTCTCCATCGCAACTTCATTTTGGGGTGAAACCGGAACCGGTATATCGAGAAAGTCAATTCTTTCTACCGGAGTAAGTTCTGAGACCTTGACTCTTTCCATTATAATGACATCATTGCTGAAAAAGAGTACCAGTCCGACTATAAGTCCAAGTCCCACCTGACCGATAATTTTGAAACGTCCCGCCAGTCCCTCCTTATGTTTCTTAAAAATCTTTATATAGTCATCAAGAAATCCTATCATACCGAGCCAGAATGTTGTCAGAAGCATAATAAGGACATAGACATTATCGAGCTTTGCAAACAGAAGTGTTGGTATTACTATAGAAGCAAGAATAATTATGCCACCCATCGAGGGAGTTCCTATTTTCCGGTACTGACCTTCAAGCCCTAAATCCCTGACAACCTCTCCGATCTGTTTCTTCTGAAGAAATAGTATTATCCTCTTACCAATCATCATTGAAATGATAAGGGATGTTATTACAGCAGCTGCTGACCTGAAGGAAATAAAATTGAATACCCCGGCACCGGGAACATTAAGTTTGTCAAGATAATCAAACAAATAGGTCAGCATCTCTATTAATTTTTAATTCTGTAACAGTGCTTTTCTTAGTTCTTCCCTGTCGTCGAAATGGTGTTTCACCCCGTTGATTTCCTGGTATGGTTCATGTCCTTTCCCTGCAACAAGTATTACATCGCCCGGGGAAGCCAGCATCACGGCTGTTTTTATGGCTTCTCTTCTGTCGGCGATCCTGAGGGTTCTGCTTTTCATGTCAGGACTTATTCCGGCTTCCATATCATCAAGTATCTTTTCAGGGTCTTCAGTCCTCGGATTGTCTGATGTAAGGATTAATTTTGTGCTTCCCTCGGCTGATATAGCTGCCATTTTCGGGCGCTTGGTCTTATCACGGTCCCCGCCTGCACCTACAACTGTTATGAGTTTCACACCGCCCTCCCTTATCTTGTTCAAAGTTCCGATCACATTCAGCAGGGCATCAGGTGTATGGGCATAATCAACTATTCCTGTTATACCACCCTTTGATCTTATGACTTCCAGGCGACCGGCAACCGGTGTAAGATCACTCAGAATGGTCAGTATTTCTTTCCTTTTTGCACCCAGAAGCTCCGAAGCTGCAAAAACAGCCAGCAGGTTTGAAGCATTGAAATCACCGATGAACCGGGTCCATACTTCCTCGCCCATAATTTTCAGGCACATTCCTTCAAAACTCTGTTCAATGAGGTTGCACCTGAAATCGGCCATTCCCCTGACTGAGAACGTATATTTACCCGCCTTACAATTCTGGAGCATGACTTTCCCGTTTTTGTCATCAGCATTTGCAAGTGCAAAAGCTTTTTCCGGAAGTGAATCAAAAAACCTCTTCTTTGCTGCCAGGTAATTGTCAAATGTTTTATGGTAGTCGAGATGATCATGCGTCAGGTTGGTAAAGATCCCTCCTGCAAAAACTAGTCCTGCAATACGTTGCTGATCAGCTGAATGCGAACTGACTTCCATGAAAGCATAATCACATCCTGCTTCGGTCATTTCTGCCATAATCCTGTTTAGCTGAACAGGATCAGGTGTCGTATGAGTGGCTGGCAGCTCTTTATCAATTATGTAATTGCAGACTGTCGAAAAAAGTCCGCATTTATATCCCAGTCCGGTAAACATTTTATAAAGGAGTGTGGCAATTGTTGTTTTGCCATTCGTACCGGTCACACCAACAAGCTTTAATGATGATGAAGGATTACCAAAGAAGTTTGAAGCAGCCTGCCCGAGAGCTTTAGCAGAATCGCTCGTTTTTATCCAGCATACTCCTGTATCAGAATTTTCAGGGAGTGTTTCACAAATTACTGCTGATGCACCTGATTTTACTGCAGTGCTTATAAAATCATGCCCGTCGGTTATTGAACCCCTTATTGCGGCAAAAAGAGTTCCTTCAGTAACCTTGCGGGAATCAAATGCTATATTCTCAATGAGTTTTCTCTTATCTCCTGAAAAAGAGATAATCTCAATTCCTGTCAGTATCTTATTCAGTTCCATCATTTTACATATTCATATCAAGGGAAACCACCTGTCCCTCGAAATATCTTGCTCCATGTTCAGGGGACTGTCGGGCCACTCTTCCTTTCCCGCTGTATTTTACTCTGTAGCCTGAATTCTCAAGAAGGTAGACAGCATCCCGCAGGCTCATTCCGCGTACATCCGGGACCAGTCCTTTTGTTATATTAATTCCGACAAGTCTGATTGTGTCTCCGTTCTCCCTGGTTGCTACCCAGTCGCTGTTCGCACCTCTTTTATATCTTATATCAAGCTCCTTGAGGACCTTGTTAATATCATCGCGATAACCATTTCCTGCTTCAGGTGCATTAAGCTTTTTACTATCCGGATTTTCGGCTGAATAATCACGGAAGAAATTTGTGGCATAAATTTTATCGGAGATTTCTTTGAATACTGTACCGGCCACCAGGTTACCATAATAGACTCCGTTTGAAGGAGCATTGACGACAACAATACAGGAATAAAGAGGATTCTCAGCAGGGAAATAGCCGACAAATGATGCCTGGTAGGAAATCCTGGAGCCTGACCTGTATCCTGATCTACCCCTTGCAATCTGCGCTGTACCTGTTTTCCCGGCTATTTTGAAATTAGGATTTTTCAGATTGGTTGCAGTACCACGTTCTACAACCCCCTCCATCATACTTCTCGCTTTTCTTATTGTTGAGCGCGAAGCAATAGTATTTATAATGACATCCGGTTCGTAACGCTTAATGATATTCCCGTTACGCATTATAGCGGTGACAAATCTTGGCTTCATCATGCGACCGTCATTTGCTACCGCATTATAAAAAGTAAGTATCTGTAATGGTGTAAGCTGAACTTCATAACCGTGCGACATCATTGGTAATGAAAGTCCCGACCATAATTTGTCCCCCGGGTACCTTATCAGGGGGGCTCCTTCACCCTTTATCTGGATATCAAGCTTTTCATTCAGCTTCATTGCATAAAGGCGGTTCACAAAATCTTTCGGATTATTCTTATAATGTTCATAGATTACTTTAGATGTTCCAACGTTTGATGATTTCTCAAAGACCTGTTTCACGGTAAGTCTGCCAAATCCCTCTTCTTTTGTGTCCTTTATGATATTGTTGTAAAACTTTATACTGCCGGCACCTGTGTCCACAATGTCGCCGGTATCAATCACGCCGTCTTCGATAGCCGCCAACAGTGCCGGAAGCTTGAATGTCGAGCCTGGTTCTGTACTTTCTGCTACTGCATAATTATATGATTCATGATAGCTCCCATCGTCACCCTGTTCAAGGTTTGCTATAGCCCTGATATCTCCTGTTGCTACCTCCATTACTACTGCACAGCCATGGTGGGCATCATGTTTTTTCAGCTGGTTCATCAAAGCTGTTGTTGCAACGTCCTGCAAATCAATATCTATTGTAGTAACTACATCATTGCCATCCCGCGAGCTGACGCTGTTTGCATCATCAATGGTTATCCAGTCTCCTCCAGTAAGTCTTTGATTTACAACAACTCCGTTTTCCCCTGCGAGATATTTATCGAAAGATCCTTCTATCCCGACTTCCGTTCCTTCACTCCCGAGATTCAGGTAACCTATAGTTCGGGCAGCCAGGTCACTGTTTGGAAGTATTCTCCGGCTTTCAGCCTGTGCTACTATTCCCCCCTTGTATTGTCCCTCCCTGAATATAGGAAGTCCCTTTACCGCCTTAAGCGTCTCATAATCAACTTTCCTCTTAATAAGAAAGTAACGGTCACCTCTGCGTCTTGCTTCTGTGATTACAGCTTTCCATCCAGCAGCGGATCTTTCTCCGAGAAGCTTTGCCAGTCCGGCTGATAATCCGTTTATTCCTTTTGACCAGGTTGCAACCGACATCCCTGTGCTCCTGGTATCCATATAGATTGTATAATCAGGAACTGAGCTGGCCAGTAAACGTCCGTCATGAGCAAGTATGTCTCCCCTGTCGGCTGGCAGTTCTGCTGTTCTATAAACATATAGCTCGCTCATTGCAGACCATTTGCCATGCTGTACAACCTGGAGGATCACTATGCGGATAAGAATAGCAACAGCAATCAGGGCTAATGCAAAATATACAATGCCGCCGCGCCATACTATTTCATCCCTTGCTGCCATATTTCAGTTATTTACTCACCAGTAATTTATAGGGTGGAGTTTTCTGCTCTTCCAGGTTAAGCCCGTGTTCCTTAACCAGCCTGTAGACTTCCGACTGCCTGCTTAAAAACATCAGATTGGCTGATGTGGAAAGTGACTCAGCTCTCAGATCCTTAACCTCCCTCTCAAGTTTTGTTGTTTCGCGGGTAATTTTTTCTGCATGGAACCTGTTGCCGATATATATTGCAGCCAGAAATGTAATAAGTAGAATATACCAGAGATTCTTAAGAATAATCTTCTCTGTGACCATGCTGCCGCTCAAAAGTTCCTTCATGAAACTTCCGGTCTTTGCCTGGTTTGACTTCTTCTTATTTTTTTCCTTATTCTCTGTCATATTTCAGATCTTTTCGGCAACCCTCAACCTTGCACTTCTCGACCGGTTATTTTCTGCAATTTCTCCGGCACCGGGTGTTATCCCTTTCTTGTTCAGTACCCTGAAAGGTGTTTCAGGATTACCATAGAAATCTTTCTTTTCAATACCCTCAAAATTTCCTGTCCGCATAAAATTCTTTACCACCCTGTCTTCAAGTGAATGATAGGTTATGACTACAAGTCTTCCTCCTGTTTTCAGTACATCAAGAGACTGCAGAAGCATCTCTTTCAGAAAGTCAATCTCGTGATTAACAGCAATCCGGAGTGCCTGGAATACCTTTGCATAGAATTTATTCTCCTGCCTGCGCGGGGCCAGTTTTCCAATAGCAGAAATCAGATCACTGGCTGTTGTAACCGGACTGACAGCCCTGGCAGATACTATTTCTTTTGCAATTCTTCTTGAATTTGTAAGTTCCCCGAAATTGTAGAAGATATCTGCCAGAAGAGGCTCGTCCAGGGATTGGATCAGGCTGGCGGCTGTAAGGGAGCTCCCTTTATTCATTCGCATGTCGAGAGGAGCATCCTGGCGAAAGGTGAACCCACGTTCCGGTTCATCAAACTGATGGAACGAAACTCCAAGATCAGCGATAAGACCATCTATTGATTTAATGCCGTTATAAACCAGATTGTTTTTCAGGAACCGGAAGTTCTGGTTAAGAAAGATGAATCTTTTATCATCCGGGGCATTCAGCTCTGCATCTTCATCCTGGTCAAAAGCAATTAATTTACCGGTCTCAAGCCGTTTAAGAATTTCCATTGAATGCCCTCCTCCACCAAAAGTAACATCAACATAGATCCCGTCGGACCGGATATTCAGCCCTTCAATACTCTCATCCAGCAGTGCGGGTATATGATAAATCATTATTCGCCAGGATCGTTAGTAGTTCCACCCATAAGTTTCTCAGCAAGGTTGGCAAAGTCATCGGCCGGCATGTCTATTTTTTCATATATATCGGCTGCCCATATTTCAATTCTGCCATCCTGCCCGGCAAGAACTACGTCCCTCTGTACTCCGATAAGATCAAGGAGCCTCTTTGGAATAAGCATTCTGTTATTGCTGTCGAGTGAGAGTTCTGCTGTTCCCTTGAAAAAATTTCGCAGGAATTTGTTGTGCTCACGATTATATGGATTGATTCTTTTCCTGATTTTTTCGAGCTGCCTGTTCCAGTCTTCAATGGAATAGAGTACCAGACAGTTTTCGAAAATATCTTTCCGTACCACAAACTGGTCGCGTGCATCAGCAGGCATCTGCTTCTTGAATGCCATTGGAAGGATGATCCTTCCCTTGACATCTGCTTTACACGTATAATCACCAATGAATGTGGCCATGAACCCTTTTTCTCAATTAATCCGCTAAAGTAAGTAAAAAATCTCCACTTTCCCCCACTTTACTCCACTTTTTTATTTTTTTGTTAATAACTTTTAAAATATGCTTTCAGGGAGCTCAATTACTGAACGCTGGCGTGTGTCTCCTCGCAATGACAGTATCCTTTATCAGATTCACTTTCAATCCATAAATAATTGTAAATTTGCGGTCATTATTTTTAAGACAGTTCGTTAAGAGAGGAAAGTCATCTGATACAAATGATATGCGCACATTCGATGTTAAAGCAGTTATTTATTCAAAGAACCCTTCCCTGGCAAAAGCCATTCCTTCTTTTGTAATTAACTACCTGAAAAAGATCGTCCACCAGGATGAATTAAATGAGTTCATTATTAGCTGCGGACATTTTAAAGATGCTGAATTCATTGAGGCAGGATTGAATTTCTTTAAAATAAAATACAAAGTTTTCGGGGGGCAGAATATTCCCTCCACAGGCAGGTATATTTTCGTTTCCAATCATCCCCTCGGAGGTCTGGACGGACTGGTTTTCATGTTTGAATTATCGAAATATTTCAGTGACATAAAATTTCCTGTCAATGATATCCTGATGAATATTGAAAACCTCTCAGGAATTTTTATGCCAATCAATAAGCACGGAAGCCAGGGTAAAGAGTCTATAAGGTCTCTTGAAGCTGCATATGCCTCCGATTGCCAGATACTCTATTTTCCTGCAGGATTATGCTCCCGGAAAAAGCATGGGATCATCAAAGATCTGGAATGGCATAAAAGCTTTATATCTAAAGCTATACAACACAAGCGAGATATCGTTCCTGCATTCTTTTCAGGCCGAAATTCAGAATTTTTCTATAATCTGTCCAACATCAGAAAGTTCATTGGAATAAAGACAAATATTGAGATGCTTTATCTTCCGGATGAAATGTTCAAACAGATTGGAAAAGAGATTTCACTTGTTTTTGGTAAACCTGTTCCATGGCAGACATTCGATAAATCCAAATCTCACCCTGAATGGGCTGATTGGGTAAAATCCAGATCATATGAACTGGAATCATTTATTACCCGGTGAAATACGAAAGAAAAAAATATTAAATTGCATTAGACTTTCTGAAAAGAATATTCCAAACGATAAATCATACTTATAAGGATGGAACCAATTGTTGCCCGACTCCCGATAGACCAGATAATGGCAGAGCTTACACGGGATAAACTTCTTCGTCAGACAAATAATGGCAACAATGAGGTTTATGTTTTTGATAATAACAACGCACCTGTGCTGATGCAGGAAGTCGGAAGGGTACGGGAGATAACTTTCCGCCATGCAGGAGGCGGGACAGGTCATTCAATTGATATCGACAATTTTGATACAGCAAAGGAAGATCCTCAGAAACAACTGGTTGTATGGGACCCGGAAAACAGGGAAATTGTCGGAGGCTACCGTTTTTATTTCCCGCCGAAAGGTTGTATCAACTGTGATATTACAAAACTTGCTTCCTCATCTTATTTTTACTTTTCTGACAAATTTCATTCAAAGTATTACCCTCACATGATGGAGCTTGGGCGGTCGTTTGTGCATCCCGAATACCAGTCGAGGACAATGGGAAGAAAAAGCCTCTTCGCACTTGATAACCTTTGGGATGGACTCGGAGCAGTTATTCTTGATAACCACCATCTTAAATATCTTTTCGGAAAGGTAACGATGTACACTCATTTTAATCAGAATGCAAGAAATATGATCCTCTATTTTCTGAAAAAACATTTTAATGATCCCGACAATCTTGTTATTCCTATTGAACCTGCCAATATAGACCTGCATGAGGATGAGATGAAAAAACTCTTCAGGAGCTGGAGATACAAAGAAAATTACAAGACTCTCTCTGCCGAGGTCAGAAAGCTGGGTGAAAATATCCCCCCTCTCATTAATGCCTATATGAACCTTTCCCCAACAATGCGGACTTTCGGGACTTTTATCAATCAAAAATTCGGAGGAGTTGAGGAAACAGGCATTATGATAACCTTAAGGGATATTTATGTAGAGAAGATCAACAGGCACCTCTCCTCATATAAAAAGGATTTCATGATCACATGGTTTACACACAATCATCAGTAAGCCCTCGTATTTCTTCCTTCAACATAATTTACAAAAGACTGGTTGGCAACCTTATTGCCTCCGGGTGTCGGATAATTACCGGTAAAATACCAGTCGCCGGTATGCCCCGGACAAGCTTCGTGCAATCCTTCAATCGACTGGTAAACAATTTCAACTTCAGCATTTATATCTTTATCTTTCAACAACGATGATATTTTCCCTGAGATTTCGTCGGGGCAGAATGGTTTATATATTTCCTTAACCAGATTCCTTACCTGATCAACCGGTTTATCAAGCTCTGCTTTTGCTTCCGTGAAAATCCTGCTTATAAGCGATTCTCTTCCGGATTCTTTTAATAATTCTATTGCAGCCTTAAATGCTATCAGGTCTCCCAGTTTTGCCATATCAATGCCATAGCAATCAGGATATCTGAGCTGAGGAGAAGAAGAGACTATAAGGATCTTCTTCGGGTCGAGCCTGTCGAGTATTCTTATGATACTTTTTTTAAGCGTCGTACCCCTCACAATAGAATCATCAATCACTACAAGATTATCAATACCTCTTCTGATTACTCCGTAGGTAACATCATAAACGTGCCCCACAAGATCGTCCCGGCTTTTATCTTCAGTGATAAAGGTACGCAGCTTGGCATCTTTAACTGCAATTTTTTCTACCCTGGGTCTCTGATTTATAATGTCACCCAGCTCCTCTCTGGTGAGGGTTTGCCGATTCCGGATTATTGTTTCAATTTTTAATTTGTTAAGATAATCCTCAACTCCTTTAATTAATCCGTAAAATGCACTCTCGGCAGTATTGGGTATATAAGAAAAGACTGTGTTCCCAAGATCATAATTTACTGCCTTCAGCACTTTATCTGTCAGCAGTTCACCCAGTTTTTTCCGTTCGCGATAAATAGCCTTATCAGTTCCTCTTGAGAAATAGATCCGTTCAAATGAACATTTCCGGATCTCAGCATCCTCATTAATTCTTTCAACAGATGCTTCGCCCGATGCTTTAATAATAATTGCATGAGCAGGTGGAAGTTCACTTACATTATCAGTTCTTACATTAAAAATTGTCTGGATGACAGGCCTTTCAGAAGCTACAACAACAACTTCATCATCAATATAATAGAACGCAGGCCGGATACCTGCAGGGTCTCTTATGACGAAAGCATCGCCATGCCCTACCATCCCGGCCATGGCATAACCGCCATCCCAGTTTCGGCTTGCCTTTTTAAGTATAGTCACCAGGTCAAGATTATTTTCGATAAGCGGAGAAATATCCTTTTTGGAATAACCCTGTTCTTTGAACTGCCTGAATAATCTTTCATTTTCCTCATCAAGCCTGTGACCAACATTCTCAAGAATGGTAACCGTATCTGAAAAATCCACAGGGTTTTGTCCAAGATCAATCAGGCTGGTGAATACTTCACTTACATTGGTCAGATTGAAATTCCCTGCAAGGACAAGATTTTTTGATTTCCAGTTATTTTCGCGGCTCACCGGGTGAACATAGTCGATCTTATAATTGCCATATGTACCATACCTCAGATGTCCAAGATATACATCACAAGCAAAAGGTATATTATCTTTAATGAACTGCGGATCAGATGATTCATTTATATTAGTCCGTTTTATTTTTTCAATGTCTTCATAAATAAGCCCGAATATCTCTTTTATCGGGTTCGATTTGTTGGACCTTTGCCTGAATATATACCGGTTACCCGGCTCTACATTTAGCTTTATCCCTGCTATCCCTGCTCCATCCTGCCCCCGGTTATGCTGTTTCTCCATCATAAGATACATCTTCTGGAGACCATAATCCCATGTTCCGTATTTTTCAATATAATACTTCATCGGCTTTCGCAATCTTAACATTGCAATGCCGCACTCATGTTTTAAATTATCGCTCATACTTATTTTTCCTTCAGATCGGGGAAATTAATTGTGGCAGGCACGAGGTATGCATTGGGAAATTCCTTTCTTACCATAAGAAGGTCTTTGTATCCCTCCGTTTTGGACCTGTAATTGCCGGCTCTAACCATGAACCATCCCGGTTCCTGATATTCTGCGTAAGAGATGAGATCAGGAAATTTGTTAATAAATTCTGCTCTTGCCTTTGCTGATTCTTCACGGGCACTCCTGACGGAGCTGTAATAAATCTGGATGCGGAAGCCCTGCATACCCTGTTCTCCTTCACCTGTTTTTTGCTTCCTGTTCGAAAGTATATTCCGGCTTAAAAGAGTATCTATTGCCTGGCTCTGAAAAATATTCAGTTGACCTGCAACATACGGCCGACTAAAAAGATCTGCAGTCCTGACAAAAGATTGCGATCTGCAAAAACCGGTGGAGAGAACAAAAATAAAAAGAAACAAAAACGCCTTTCGGATCATGCGGCTAAGATAATGTTTATTGAGACGAAGACTTTAGAGCCAGATAGAAATTTCCTCCTTTGGAACCTGCCAGCAGTATGTTTCCGTCATAGTTAATATCAAGATCTGTTCCTAAAGCATCGGTATTGTAGGCATCACAGGCGCTGAATACTCTGAATCTTTCGGCATTATACCCATTCAATAGGTCCACGATACTTATAAAGAAACAATTCTTATTCAGCATCACAATGTGATCATTACTTTTAAATACGAGGTTAACGCCTGAATTTGAATTTTCAAGATATTTCTTTTTCCCCGTAATGCCTGTATTGCCCAGGGAGGCAATGAAAGAATTATCCAGAGTGCCTTCAGTCCGTGCAACTTCGGTTTTGCCTGTTACATAAACGCTATCTGTTCCGCCAAGCTCTATGCCCCGGCAGACAGAAGTGACATCCGGGTTGTTATAAAGGTCCGTCTCCCAGAGCTTTTGAAAATTGCTGTTATACTTTGCAACTCCGGCTTTCGATTTTGCCCCGGGATTTCTGCGTGTCAGTGCCAGGTATATATTCCCGGCATTATCAACAATGGCATCGCCGGCTGCAATGAATTTGGTATCAGTTATTTCATTTTTCACAAGTATCTGCCCTGTTGTATCAAATCGCACAAAAAGAAGTCCGGTCCCTATGTAACCTGATGAATCAGGATCTGCACTTCCAACTGCAAGGAAATTGCCGCTTCCGGCATAGACCAGGGAGGTAATTATGACAGGAAAACTCGTCGTAAACGTAGTATCCCAGACTTTGGTACCTTTATTACTGATTCGTGAAAGTAACAACTTGCCATCACTGCTTCCGCCTGCAATAATACATGAGGCATCGGACCAGGCAGAACTGAATAAGCCATTTCCTTCCCGGGTAAAATCAGATACAATGCTTTTCGCTTTGGACAGTTTTATGAGATAGGGTTTACTATTCATCATTCCGCATCCGATAAAACCAGAATCAGGCGTTGGACCAACAAAGAATGCATTACCCGAACCGAATGACCTTTCCCAGATAAAATTGCTGGCCTCTTTTTTACAGGAGACAACTATTAAAATCAACGAAAGCAGGGCAATCAGTTTTTTCATTATTCAATTTATTATTCAAGAGCTGCAGCCAGATCGTCGGTCATTTCAAGGTTATGGTAGACATTCTGGATATCATCATCGTCCTCAAGCACTTCAATAAATTTAAGTACCTTTTTTGCTGACTCTACATCGAGCTTTTTAGTATCATTGGGAATTCTCTTCAGGGCTGATTCCTCTGCTTCAATGCCAAGTTCGTTTAATTTCCGGTTTACACTTCCGAAATCTTCCTTGGCACAGGTAATTGTAAGCATATCTCCGTCAACCTCAAAGTCCTCGGCTCCGGCATCTATCATTTCAAGCTCAAGTTCATCAATTGAAAGTCCTTCGTTTTTAATTGTAAAAACTCCTTTTCTGTCAAAAAGAAAACTAAGCGAACCGTTTGTACCCAGGTTTCCGCCATACTTGTTGAAAGCTGACCTGATGGAAGCTACTGTCCTGTTATTATTATCGGTGAGGCACTCTGCAAAGATAGCAATCCCGTGAGGTGCATATCCTTCAAAAGATGTTTCAATATAGCTCTCCGCATCAGCAGCTACTGCTTTTTTAATTGCTCTTTCAATATTCTCCTTAGGCATATTGGCGCCTTTCGCATTCTGAATGGCGAGCCTCAGCCTGGCATTTGTATCAGGATCTCCTCCACCTTCCTTTGCAGCAATGATTATCTCCTTTATGATCTTGGTAAATTTCTTACCTCTCTTGGCATCAGCTGCCCCCTTCTTCCTTTTAATTGTTGACCATTTACTGTGACCTGACATACAATATGTTTTAAATATTATGAGTGCAAAATTAAATATTTCTTTAATACCTCGATCATACTTTATATTTTTGTGCGAACAATTAAAAGGCGGAAGGCGGAAGGCGGAAGGCGAAAGGTAAAGAAGAATGCTGCTGAGCAATGAGCCACGCGCCTTATTCTAAGTGAAAAAGAATTTTGCATGAATAAAAATGTATATATAGAAACTTATGGTTGCCAGATGAATGTTGCTGACAGTGAGGTTGTTGTTTCAATTCTTTCTGAATCAGGATACAAATCGACTGAGGATATAAATGATGCTGGTTTAATACTTATCAATACCTGTTCCATACGCGATAATGCAGAACAGCGAATCTGGAACAGGCTGCGGTCAATAAAACCGGTAAAGAAAAAAAACGGTGCGATAGTGGGACTGATCGGATGTATGGCTGAAAGACTTAAGGAAAAAGTCCTCGAAACCGAACAGCTTGTCGATATTGTTGTCGGGCCGGATGCATATCGCGAACTCCCTCTCACTGGTTGCTGAAGCTGAATCGGGACATAAAGCAGTGAATGTACTGCTGTCGCATGAAGAGACCTATGCAGACATCTCCCCGGTAAGAATGGATAAAAACGGCGTTTCATCATTTGTTTCGATAATGAGGGGTTGCAATAATATGTGTGCATACTGTGTGGTTCCCTATGTCAGAGGCGCTGAGCGAAGCCGTGAACCGGAATCAATTCTCAGGGAAACCAGGGAACTTTTTGAAGCAGGGTACAGAGAGGTTACGCTGCTTGGACAAAATGTTGATTCCTACAAATGGGAATATAATGGAAATTCAACCGGATTCCCTGAATTACTGGAAAAAGTAGCACAGATAAGCCCGCTTCTCAGGGTTCGCTTTTCAACTTCCCATCCAAAGGACATCTCCGATGATCTGCTGAAAACCATTTCCAGGTACAATAATATCTGCAAACATATTCACCTTCCTGCACAGAGCGGCAGCAGCCGTATTCTGAAGCTGATGAACCGTGAATATACAAGGGAATGGTATATGGACCGGATAAGTGCGATACGGAATATTGTTCCCGGTTGCGCCCTTTCAACCGATATGATAGCAGGTTTTTGCACAGAAACGGAAGAAGATCACAGGGAATCTTTGTCGCTTATGGAATGGGCTGGCTTTGACTTCGCTTATATGTTCAAATACAGTGAAAGACCAGGAACAAAAGCGGCAAGAAAATATAAGGATGATGTCCCCGATGAGATCAAGACAAGGAGGCTTAATGAGATAATCGCATTACAGAATAAGCTCTCCGTTGTTTCAAAAAAACAGGATATAGGAAAGATATTAGAAGTTCTGATAGAAGGAGAATCGAAAAGATCCTCTGAGTTTTTATCGGGCAGGACTTCCCAGAATAAAGTTGTGGTTTTTCCAAAGGGAAACCATAAAAAGGGCGATTATATCAGAGTTATCATAGAAAAAGCCAGTTCTGCCACACTTACAGGCACGGTTTTTGTGCCCTGAAAGATTTGTTCTTATTTCTGTTAGTCGTAACTTGCATTAATTCTGTAAAAATATGCTTATGAAACGCTGTATTTTTATCATAGCTGCTTTAGTAATTTGTCTACCGTTGACCTTGCAGGGTCAGAAACCTGAGAAAGGTTCTAATAAAAAAATAACTATATCAGGAATAATTAAAGACACTGATAATAAACCTGTTGCTGGTGCCCAGATATATATTGACAGTCTGAACACCGGCATTGTTTCAGACGATCTCGGGAAATATAAAATAAAAGTAAATCCCGACGCCAGGAAAATAATTGCAAGTTCTCCTGATCACGGTTACAGTCAGGCTGATATAAATAGCCCGACTATCGATCTGACGCTTAACGGGGATCTTAAAAACATGTTTGCTTTTCTTGCAAAGAACACCAGGCTGGGCCCGCCGCCTAAGGCTGAAAAGGCAAAAAAAATCAATACTTATACAGATATATACCAGATGATCCGTCAGGAAGTACGAGGTGTTGTGGTAAGCGGAAGAAGTATCGTTGTACAGCAGCAAAACTCCTTTTTCGGTTCAACCCAGCCTCTTTTTGTTGTAAACGGAGTAAGGGTGAACAGCATCGACTATATAAGTCCGACTGAAGTGAAATCAATCCAGCTGTTAAAAGGCTCCAATGCAAATATTTATGGCAATGAGGGAGCAAACGGAGTAATAAGCATAACTCTGCTTTCAGGAAAGGACAAATAAACAGTATATATTACCGGCTTATACACCCTTGATAAATCAATTATATTATGAAATTAAAATTTTTATTCCTTATTGCGTTCTCCTTCTTACTTTGTGGATCTCTGCATGCTCAGAATAAGAATAATAAAAAAATAATTGTGTCGGGCATTGTGACAAATGAAAACCGTAATCCGGTTGCCGGAGCAATGATACTTGTTGATAAGAAAAATACGAATAAGGTTACTGACAGTAAAGGTTTTTATAAAATAAAGGTCCGTTCTGATGCAAATACCATTTCAGTTTTTACTTTTAAGGGCGAGAGTACTGATGTTCTTATTAATAACAGAACAACTATAAATATAACCATGGGCGGGTCGCAAAATAACAGTCAGAATCTCCGGAAGGAAGGGGAAAGGGTAGAGATCGGTTACGGATCTGTAGAGAAGGAAGATTTGACCAACCAGGTGAGCAAATTAGAGGTAAACCGAAACAAATATTCCTCATATTCTGACATTTACGATGCGCTGCGCGGAACAGTTCCAGGGCTGCAGGTAAGGGGGAAGAGTATAACAATCCAGGGGATTTCATCCAATAATCCCAATTCGGAACCATTGTATGTTGTGGATGGGATGATTGTCAGCTCCATTGATTATATTACTCCCACCGAGATAAAATCAATTGAAGTGCTTAAAGGTGCTGCTGCCTCAATTTACGGATCACGAGGCGCGAATGGGGTACTCTTGATCAACCTGATCAGGGGACCTGAAAAGAAATAACGATCAGCTTTTCTTTTCCTTTTTTATATCAATCATCAGCTCATTAAGCTGTTTCTGAGATATCTGTGAAGGAGTATCCAGCATAACATCCCTGCCCGAGTTATTTTTTGGAAAAGCAATGAAATCCCTGATAGAATCCTGCCCTCCGAACATTGCAACCCACCTGTCGAAGCCAAAAGCAATCCCTCCATGCGGAGGAGCCCCGTATTTAAAGGCATTCAGAAGAAATCCGAACTGTTCATTAGCCTCATCCTCAGTGAATCCAAGGACTTTGAACATAAGCTTCTGAACAGCAGCATCATGTATCCTTATTGATCCACCCCCAATCTCAACTCCATTTATTACAAGGTCATATGCATTAGCACGCACTTTACCCGGATCTGATTCCATCAGTTTTAAATCTTCCGGTTTCGGAGAGGTGAACGGGTGATGCATTGCAAAAAATCTCTTCTCCTCCACATCCCATTCAAGAAGTGGAAAATCGATAACCCATAACGGTACGAACTTATCTTTTGTCCTCAGCCCCAGCCTGCTGCCCATTTCGAGGCGTAGTTCCGAGAGTGCCGTCAGAGTTTTTTTCTTTTCACCTGCAAGAATGAGGATAAGATCACCTTGTTTCGCATTCAAAGCTTCGGCCCATTTCTGAAGCTCTTCAGGCGGATAGAATTTATCGACTGATGATTTAAATCCCTCATTACCGTATTTGACATATATGAGTCCTTTTGATCCAATCTGTGGTTTCTTAACAAACTCTGTAAGATCATCAAGCTGTTTCCTTGTATATTCAGCACACCCCTCAGCACAGATCGCTCCAATATATTCTGCGCTGTCGAAGACGGCAAAATTGTGCCCCTTTGCCAGGTTTGTAATGTCGGTAAATTTCATTCCGAAACGGAGATCGGGTTTGTCAGAACCATAGTTTTCCATCGACTCCTGGTAAGGAAGTCTTATAAATGGTCCTGTGAATTCAATTCCTTTTACCTGCCTGAAAAGATATTTTGCAAGACCTTCAAAGGTATCGAGTATATCATCTCTTTCCACGAACGACATTTCGCAATCGATCTGAGAAAACTCCGGCTGTCTGTCAGCTCTGAGATCCTCATCGCGGAAACATTTTACAATCTGGAAATACTTGTCGAATCCGGCGACCATCAGTAGCTGCTTCAAAGTCTGAGGCGATTGAGGCAGTGCATAGAAAGTGCCTGGCTGCATTCTGCTTGGAACAACAAAGTCACGCGCTCCTTCGGGTGTTGATTTGATCAGTACCGGCGTCTCAACCTCAACAAACCCGATAGAATCCATGTACTTGCGCACTTCCTGAGCCACACGGTGACGAAGGATAATATTGCTCTTAACGGAGCTCCTCCGGAGGTCGAGATACCGGTATTTCATTCTCAGCTCGTCGCCACCGTCAGTCTCTTCTTCAATGGTGAACGGAGGCAGCTCACTACGGTTAAGTATATTCAGAACGGATACTTCAATTTCTACCTCTCCTGTGGAAATTTTAAGGTTTTTATTGCTGCGCTCCCTCACCTTTCCTTTTGCCTGGACAACAAATTCACGGCCAAGTTTACGCGCCTGCCCGCATAGATCTGCATTTGTTTCCATGTTAAAAACCAGCTGTGTGATACCGTAGCGGTCGCGGAGATCGACGAATGTCATTCCACCGAAATCTCTCGATTTCTGAACCCATCCGCATAAAGTGACATCCAATCCATCATCTTTTATTGTAAGCTCTCCGCATGTGTGTGTCCTGTACATCTTCTTGCTGTTAAATTTCAGCAAAATTAAGAAAATAATCAGATTGCAAAGAGTCGCGAAATCTTCATACTTTTAGACCATAGATCAGAGACCGATGGCGGAAGGCAGAGAAGAAAAATTCATGAAAGTGGCTCTTGATGAGGCCGGAAAAGCATTTGATAAACAAGAGGTTCCAGTTGGCGCTGTTGTAGTCTGCAACAATACAATTATTGCAAGAGCTCATAATCTTACCGAGACTCTGAAAGACCCGACTGCTCATGCTGAGATGCAGGCAATAACTGCTGCAACGAACTGGCTTGGAGGCAAGTACCTGACAGACTGTACAATATATGTAACACTTGAACCATGTGCAATGTGTGCCGGTGCTTTAGGCTGGAGCCAGGTATCACGACTGGTATATGGTGCAGTCGATGAACAAAAGGGTTTTACCAAAGTATCCGGACAGTTACTCCATCCTAAAACCAGGGTAATGAAGGGTGTACTTGAAAAGGAGTGCCGGGAGATAGTGATCAGATTCTTTAATAGAAAAAGGACCTGATAAAACGGCAAATTTTTCTCTTTCACCTCTAAGGTTTTCTGGGAAAAAGAGGTTATGTTTACCGAAATTTAAAAGTTGAAAGCAAAGTTAAAGTCATTCTGTACGGTGTTGTTTGTGATTACACTTTGCACCTGTATAGATCCATATAGTCCTGAATTTAAGGGTTATGATTCGCTGCTAGTGGTTGAAGGACAGATTACTGATGATAATTCTTCATATCAGATTAAATTATCGCGGACAATCCAAAAGGAAGATGCGATTCCTGTGAAGGTTTCTGATGCAGTTGCTTCTATTACGGATAATTCCGGAGGGACATATAACCTGATTAATTTTGGGAGAGGTATCTACAAAACAGACAGCACAAAATTTATTGGCAAAGTCGGAAGTATTTATACACTCCACATAAAAACAAGTGACGGGAATGAATATAGTTCTGAACCATGCCAGATGTTACCCGTCCCCCTTATTGATAGCATTTATTACGAAAAGTATGAAGAATTTGCCTCCAATCAAAGTGAAAGTCAGACCGGCATAAGAATATATCTTGATTCGAAACCGGGAGACGTCATCAATAATTATTTCCGATGGGAATATATAGAAACATGGAAATTCATGTTACCTCAATTAAAAAGATTTGATTACATCAATGAAGAAACTATTGTCACTATCCCCGATGTAAATGAATTTTGCTGGAAAACAATTAAATCAGGTGAAATATTAACAAAGTCTGTTTTATCCGGTCAGACAAATTTTATTCAAAAAGAGCCACTGGTTTTCATAGCTTCTGATAAATCTAACCGGTTAACAATTCAGTACAGTATCCTGGTAAAACAATATTCTGTTTCAAAAAAGGAATTTGATTTCTGGAACAATTTAAAGCAGGTAAATGAAAGCGGAGGAGATATTTTTGATTCTCAACCATACCCTGTGATAAGTAATATTTCTAACATTAATAATTCAGATGAAAAGGTCTTAGGATATTTTCAGGTCTCGGCAGTAAGTCAAAAAAGAAAAGACATCACTTTCATGGAGTTGACAAAACTTAATCTTCCGCTTTTTAATTATGGTTGTTCAAGAATCGAAACTGAACCTGCAGATTATTGCAAAAATGGAGGATTTGGTTGTGTCCCGCCTACATGGGATCAATTATATCAGATGTGGACTTTTGCCGGATATGTGTTTATTGAACCTATATTTTCAAACCCGATAACCAGGACACTTAGGAAACTGGTTTTTTCGGAGCCTTTCTGTTCAGATTGCACATTGACCGGAACATATGTGAGGCCTGATTTCTGGATCGACCTTAATTAATCGCAAATCTGTAAACCGTATACTTAAGTCAGGTTTTTATTATCTTTACGATACTGATTTTATGTTTTTTTTAGATTCGAAAATTTTTTTACCTGACTTTTAAATTCGCTTATGACATTCGATAACAGCAAAATCATCATCAGCCTCAGGATCAAATTATTCGTGGCGACTCTTCTCCTTCTTGCCTATATCGGTCTGGCATATGCAGCAAAACTCATTAAATTTCCCCTCCTCGGCCTGAGCGATACTGCCTGTACGCTTATAGTTGTAGGTCTCTGGCTACTTATTTGCCTCGTGCCAATGATACTAAATTACCAGTACGTCTCTTATTCAGATGAAGGAGAAAGTTTAGTTTTCAGATTTTTCACAGCCGGGATTGTCGGAGGTAAAAAGAACGCCGTCGAAATAAACAAATCTGTCTTTTCCGGGTACACAACAGAATCCAAACTTCTCGGACTCTCGAGGAGTATTATCCTGTATCAGAAGGTAGGGCAGGGAACTGCCAAATACCCGCCGATCCATATAACTGCACTCTCCGGGGAACAGAGAGCGAAACTGATCAGCTCCCTTAATTCCTATATTTCCGGGGTGTGATCTGAAATGCTCAATAACATGAGTTAAATCATTTTTAATGAATACCATACAACCCAACTTTGGGGCTTCAAATATTAAATATTAACTTAAAATATTTATATCATGAATGTGGATAAAATTATGAACAACCTCGAGAAGAAACATCCCGGAGAGGTTGAATATTTACAGGCCGTAAGGGAGGTTCTCGAATCAATTGAAGAGGTATATAACGAAAATCCTCAGTTCGAAACTGCCAACATAATTGAAAGGATCATTGAACCTGATCGGGTTTTAATGTTTAAGGTTCCATGGGTCGATGATGAAGGTAATGTTAAAGTGAACCTTGGTTACCGGGTTCAGTTTAACAATGCAATCGGCCCTTATAAGGGAGGCCTTCGTTTCCACCCTAGCGTAAACCTGTCGATCCTGAAATTCCTCGGCTTTGAGCAGATCTTTAAAAATGCACTTACCACGCTCCCGATGGGTGGGGGAAAAGGAGGATCCGATTTTGATCCTAAAGGAAAATCAAATGAGGAAGTGATGCGTTTCTGCCAGGCATTCATGCTGGAGCTGTGGAAATATATTGGTCCTGAGACTGATGTACCAGCTGGCGATATTGGTGTAGGTGGACGCGAAATCGGATTCCTTTACGGTATGTATAAAAAACTGAAAGGTGATCATACTGGTGTTCTTACAGGTAAGGGAAGCAACTGGGGAGGATCACTGATCCGTCCTGAAGCTACCGGTTTTGGTGGAATATACTTTGCTCAGGAGATGCTCGCCACCAGGAATGAATCATTAAAAGGTAAAACTGTCTCCATATCAGGGTTTGGTAATGTAGCCTGGGGCGCTGCTCTTAAGGCAAGTGAACTTGGCGCAAAGGTTGTCACAATATCCGGCCCCGATGGATATGTGTACGATCCTGATGGAATTTCCGGTAAAAAGATCGATTATATGCTGGAGCTTCGCGCCTCAAACGAAGACATTGTTAAACCCTATTCGTATGCGTTTGAAGGTGTTGAATTTCACGAGGGGAAAAGGCCGTGGGAAGTCAAGGTCGATATAGCTTTACCCTGTGCAACACAAAACGAACTTAAAGGCGAAGACGCTAAAACTCTTATTAACAATGGTGTTATGCTGGTGGCTGAAATTTCAAATATGGGATGCACTCCTGAAGCGGTGGAAGAATTTATTAAGAACAAAGTATTATTTGCCCCGGGAAAAGCAGTTAATGCCGGCGGGGTGGCTACATCAGGACTGGAAATGACCCAGAATGCGATGAAACTCAGATGGAACAGTCAGGAAGTTGATGAACGCCTTCATGAGATCATGCGTAATATCCATGGCCAGTGTGTTAAACATGGCAAGAGGGAGGATGGCTTCGTTGATTATGTGAAGGGTGCAAATATTGCAGGATTCCTTAAAGTTGCAAATTCAATGCTCGATATGGGGGTGATTTAACCCCCCTGAAGTAGGGGGATTGGGGGGTTTCTTTTTTTTGTATATTTACATGTCTCAATTCATTGTGCTATGCCTGAAGATATCTCTCTGAAGCATAAAATCGCTTTAGGACTTATACCGCGGATTGGTGATATTAATGCCCGTAAACTGGTTGCTCATTTAGGAAGCGTTGAAGCCGTTTTCCATGAACCATACAGGACCCTGACTAAGATCCCCGGAATAGGTTCAGGTCTTGCCAGATATATATCAGACAGGTCATATCTTGAAGCCGCCGAAAAAGAGGCTGAATATGTTACCAGGTATAACATCAGGACTTTCTTCTATCTTGATAATGACTATCCTTACAGGCTTCGTCAGTGTGATGATTCGCCGGTGGTCTTTTTCTTTAAAGGAAACTGCAACCTGGATGCATCAAAGATTTTAAGCGTTGTTGGAACCAGGAGCGCCACCTCAAGGGGTAAAGAGTTTTGCGATAAGATAATCAGCGGACTTGCCGCCGGGCATCCTGATCTTGTAATTGTAAGCGGACTTGCCTATGGAATTGATATCGCATCACATAAAGCTGCTCTTTCAAATAACCTTCCTACTATCGGTGTCCTTGCCAACGGACTGAAGACCCTTTATCCTTCTATCCATAAATCAACAGCCGATGCAATGCTTAAAAACGGAGGGCTTCTCACCGATTTTCTTTCCGATGCGCTGCCTGAAAGAAATAATTTCATTAAAAGGAACCGTATAATTGCAGGTCTATCGGATGCAACACTGGTTGTTGAGTCGGCAGTCAAGGGAGGTGCACTTATTACTGCAGATATTGCCGGCTCTTATAACCGTGATGTTTTTGCGGTTCCCGGACGACCGGAGGATCAGTGGTCAGCCGGCTGCAACAGCCTGATTAAAAGTAATAAGGCTGCAATGGCAGAATGTTCTGATGATATCGAATATTTTCTTGACTGGAAACCCGAAAAGTTGAAACAACCCATCCAGAGAACATTGTTTTCGGATATGACCGATACTGAAAAAATGATCTTTGATCTCCTGTCAAAGGAAAATGAACTGACTATCGATTCAATCTGCCGTACCCTTGACCTTCCTGTCTATAAACTGTCTGCCATGCTTCTCCAGATGGAATTTAAAGGACTCATCAAATGCTATCCCGGAAATCTGTACAGAACTTCATGATTTAGTCAGTCATTCTCCTTTCATGGTGAAATTAATTATTGATAACCGTGAACCAGATATCTATTGTTTTCCTACTTTAGCCTACCGATATTACTAAAAAAATAAAATCTTATGGATCCGAGAGTTCAACATTTTATGGCCAATTTAAAGGCAAGAAATCCGGGTGAGAATGAATTTCACCAGGCTGTCCAGGAGGTTGCAGAATCACTTATTCCCTTCATTGAAGAGAATCCGAAGTATAAACATGCAAAAATCCTTGAGAGAATTGCAGAGCCTGAAAGGACAATAATTTTCAGAGTCCCGTGGCTTGATGATAAAGGCGAGGTACAGATCAACCGTGGTTTCAGGATTGAGATGAACAGCGCCATAGGCCCTTACAAAGGTGGCCTGAGATTTCACCCGACAGTAAACCTCGGAATACTGAAATTCCTGGCATTTGAGCAGGTATTTAAAAACAGTCTTACCACCCTGCCTATGGGTGGTGCTAAAGGCGGTTCAGATTTTGATCCTAAAGGCAAATCCGACAACGAGGTAATGAGATTCTGCCAGAGCTTCATGACTGAGCTCTTTCGACATATAGGTGCCGACACAGATGTTCCGGCAGGTGATATTGGTGTTGGAGGACGTGAAATAGGCTTCCTTTTCGGCCAGTATAAAAGACTCAAAAATGAGTTTACGGGTGTTCTTACAGGAAAAGGAATTGAATGGGGAGGTTCACTTATACGTCCTGAAGCAACCGGTTACGGTGCAACCTATTTTGCACAGGAGATGCTTTCAACCCGTGGCGAAAGCATCAATGGGAAAACGGTATGTATCTCCGGATCAGGCAATGTCGCACAATATGCAACCGAAAAGGTTACTCAGCTTGGCGGCAAGGTTGTTACATCGTCCGACTCAAACGGTTTTATCTACGATCCAAAAGGAATAGATGAGGAGAAGCTGAAATACATTATGGATTTAAAGAATATCAGGCGCGGAAGGATCAAAGAATATGCTGAAAAATATGGTGTTGAGTATTTTGAAGAAAAACGGCCATGGATAATCAGATGCGATATTGCTATGCCGAATGCCACTCAAAATGAAATCAATGAAGAAGAAGCCCGGTTGCTGGTAAAGAATGGATGCATCTGCGTATCGGAAGGGGCCAATATGCCATCTACTCCTGAAGCTGTCGAAGTATTTCTTAATGCAAAAATACTTTATGGTCCCGGGAAAGCTGCAAATGCAGGTGGTGTTGCGACTTCAGGACTTGAAATGACTCAAAATTCAATGAGGCTTCCATGGTCGCGCGAAGAGGTCGATCAGCGGCTACATACAATCATGAAAAATATTCATAGCACCTGTGTTAAATATGGCACCAGGGATGATGGTTTCATAAATTATGTCGATGGTGCCAATATCGGCGGATTTGTAAAAGTGGCCAATGCCATGATCGCGCAGGGTGTAGTTTAATGCAGCTTATAGACACACATACTCATCTTTATCTGCCGGAATTTGATTCCGACCGAGAGGAGATGATTGACAGAGCCGTAAGTAGTGGAATTATCAGGCTTCTTATGCCGAATATTGATATTCATTCGGTTGGTCTGATGCTTTCCTCAGCTGAAAAATATAAAAATACCTGCATCCCAATGATCGGCCTTCATCCTACCTCAGTTAAAGATGATTACCGGGAACAGCTCAAAGAACTTGAAAAGATTTCATCCGAACACATCTTCATTGCAGTTGGCGAAATAGGGATCGATCTTTATTGGGATAAAACCCATTTAAATGAACAGCTTGATGCTTTTCGAAAACAGGTATCATTTGCTGTTAAGTCACAATTGCCGGTTGTTATTCATTCCAGAGAAGCTTTTCCTGAGGTGTGTTCAGTCCTTGATGAATTTAAGGGAGAGAAACTAACAGGAGTATTTCATGCATTTTCCGGTAACATGAATGATGCTGAAAAAGCTGTCGGAATGGGTTTTATGCTGGGTATCGGCGGACCGTTGACATTTAAGAACTCAGGCCTTGATAAGATAGTAAAAGATATTGGTATTGAACATATTATACTTGAGACTGATTCGCCTTACCTTTCTCCTGTACCATACAGGGGAAAAAGAAATGAAAGTTCATATATCAGTATCATTAACAAAAAGCTTGCAGAAGTAATCGGGATTGACGAAGAAGAGAGTGCTTCTGCAACCTTCAATAACTCCTGCCTGCTTTTTAAAATTAAAATATGATGAAAAGTAAAGAAAATATTTCCGTACTTATTATTTATACCGGTGGCACAATCGGCATGGTTCACGATCGTGAAACCGGTTCGCTGGTCCCGATAGATTTCAAGCATATTACAAAACATGTCCCTGAGCTAAGCAAATTCGGATACGATTTGCAGTCAGTCTCATTCGATCCTGTAAAGGATTCTTCAAATATTGATCCGGATGTCTGGGTAAAGATGGCTGAGACAATCGAAAAGAATTACAGCAAATTCGACGGATTCATTGTGTTGCATGGGACAGATACTATGGCCTATTCAGCTTCAGCTCTTAGCTTTATGCTTAAGAACCTTGCCAAACCAGTGATATTTACAGGATCGCAGCTGCCCATAGGGTTGCTTCGCACGGACGGACGCGAAAACCTTATTACCGCGATTGAAATAGCAGCTGCAAAGGAAAACGGAAAATCACTGGTTCCTGAGGTATGCATTTATTTCGATAATGAGCTTACCAGAGGAAATCGCACTACCAAATTCAGTGCCGAGCATTTTGATGCATTTAACTCGCCCAATTACCCTCCGCTTGCAGAAGTGGGGCTGCATCTGAAATATAATTTTAATCAGATAAGGTACCCTGCCACAAACAAAAAGCTGATTGTCCATAAGAAATTTGATAATAATGTCGCCATTCTGAAGCTTTTCCCGGGATTGAACAGGAACCTGGTCAATGCAGTAATTAATACAAAAGGATTAAAGGGACTGATTATTGAAACATTCGGGTCGGGGAATGCTCCAACATATAAATGGTTTCTCGATGATCTAAAGAAGTTTATTGCCGGAGGAGGAATAATATATAATGTAACCCAGTGCCATGGCGGCAGTGTTGAAATGGGGTTATATGAGACCAGCCGGGAAATGCTGGCTGCCGGAGTTGTCAGCGGAAAGGATATTACTTCTGAGGCTTCGGTCACCAAGCTTATGCACCTGCTTGGTATTTGCAGGAGCAGAGAGGATGTAATAATGTGCCTTGGCAAATCGATGGCCGGAGAAATTTCCTGACTGGATTGAAATATTTTGTAATTTGCGCCGCTAAATTACATAACCACAGTCTATATTAAGGAGAGATGCAGGAGTGGTTTAACTGGCACGCCTGGAAAGCGTGTGTACCTCAAAAGGGTACCGGGGGTTCGAATCCCCCTCTCTCCGCAAAGCAAAAATAAACCCCGCGCCAGCGGGGTTGTTTATTTTACCGAAGTTCTGAAGAAAAAATAAACATAACCCGTAAGGGTTTATTTTTGCTTTGCAGGTTCCCTTCCAGGGATCGCGATCCGCCATTTGGCGGAGAGCAATCCCTGGATCACACGTACTCACCCCCCAACCCATTCTCTGCTGTCGCACTACCCTTTATACACATTTTTTTTTAATTCATGAAGAGTTCTTGATAGTGATATAAGATTTTCTTTTTCAGGAAAACTTTAGGTCTTATTTTTATAATTGGACAATTCAGTGGTGCACAAAGGTGAAAAATATTTACGATGCCAGAGGCATCCAAGTCCAATATCCATGGTTTCATCCATGGTATCTGCTCTAATCATCTTACAACACCGGAGGTGTTGAAGAATCTCATGTAAACAAATACTCTTCTTTATAATCTACATCATTCTCTTTTAATAATCTGATTAATTCATCTTTGAATGAGATTGCTTTATGATGCGCGGCCTGATTTTTTACATAACTGATCAATGAAGCTTTGCTTGAAATGTGATAAGTAAATCCGCTGTAACCAACTTGCCATCCCGGGAAATTAAGAAATAATGTTCTCTCCCTGAGTATCATAGCATGGGATGCTTCTTTAATGTCCTTAATAAGATATGCTGGACAGATTGCAGGATGAATGTGTGTGATAATATGTATATGATTACTTGCACCGCCTACAATATAGGAGTGACAGGATTTCTTTTTTAATACTCCTGCAACATAACCAAACAGTAAATCTTGATTTTCTGATGAAAGGAATGGTAAATGGCCTTTACTGCCAAATACAAGCTGATACAAAAACTGGGTATAAGTCGACATATTTTCCACTTCTAGCACAGGAATAAAATTATGAATATAATTTCAGATTCACAACTTCAACCCGCTCCGGGGTTGAAAAATTGTGTGTTAATTTACCCCGGATGTACCGGGGTTATTAGACTTAAAAGCCTCCGGCTTTAACTGCCATTTTTATAAACGCCCTTGATATAGCCTTGATTATTTAACTAAAAAGTATCCTGCTTTTACTGAATAGAGAAGCTCATTCTTAAACAACTTGTATTTTAGCATTTTAAAGAGATGTGTATAAAGGGTAGTGCTGTCGCAAAGAGGGGGTGTAATTCACTGCATAATTGACGATTGCAAATATGAAAACCTCTCTCCAAACCCTTCTCCCAAGAAGGCGGGGCTTAAAAATCATTATTTGTAAGGGTTCCTTTGGCTTTGCTGTATCATACTACAGGGATCATTACCCAGGCGAATTATCCCCATTTCTCTGCCAATTATTTTAAGTAAGAGTTAACATTAAAACATATTTAGCCCACAAAAGGAGATGAAGTTTTCCTAAATACGAATAAATTACCTTGTATTCAAACTTAAGGGTGATTCACGATATTTTGCTGTGGTTCTTTTACAGAGATTTCTTTCTTGATATTAGATTTAAAGACTCTATTAATACTTTTCTTTATTTCATCAGCCTTTTCATCTTCAAGTATCTCCCTCTTAATAACTTCTTGCTCTAAAACATTTTTGATTTCCTCTGGAGGAACTTTTACATCAGGACGGATTCTTCTAATTGTTTTTCTGATACTTTCTATGACTTGATTTGATAAAAGTATTTGACCAATGAAGAATTTATTAAGTGATTGTCGTTCATTTAAGAAATCTTCTAAGGCACTCCTTCCAATACTTTCTTTACTGATGTAGTAAAGATGTTCAAGATCGGTAATTCTCTTTGAATTAAGGTTAAGAAATTCGAACTCATAAATTAACTCCGTACCTAAAGGTTTCTCAAATATAATTTTATAAATTTTCCATTGGTTCCCATTTGTAAGAATTACCCAATCAGACCCTTTACTAGAACCATAGCCAACGACTTGTCTTTTATGTTCAGGTTTTAATTCTATGCCAACTGCTTTTATTTCAATTAAAAATATTGGCTTTTCATCAATCTTTATTGCAAGATCACAATAGGTTCTATTCACCTCATATTCAGATGTAATTTCCGAATATTTCTTATATCCAAATATTTCGGCCAGCATATCCATTACAATTGCAGACGTATCAGATTCGTTTAAGTCCTTTTCTTTAGCAGATTTTATTATAGCCTGGAATTTTTTGAGACTATATGTTAATCTACCCCGGACTTTATTAGGAATTTTAGCCATAGCAAAGATTTTTAAAATTCAACATACTAAGGTATAACTAATTAAGATTATATAAAATCTTTAGTCACAAACATGTTCAAACTCCTTCTTACAATGAGGGCAGACGAGATTCTGTTTTTTTGGATTATTTAGTTTTGAAACGAATCCTGAACTGATTATCCCTGTGGGTAGTGCGATCAGACCAATTCCAAGGATGGCCACAATCCCACTGATTATTTTTCCAATTGTGGTAATTGGGGCTATATCTCCGTAACCTATAGTAGTTAAAGTTGCAATAGCCCACCAAAGTGAAGAAAAAATATTTTTGAATTTATCCGGCTGTACTGGACTTTCTACGTGGTACATCAGGAAGGCAGATACAAGTAACATAAGGAAAGCAATAAAAAAGGTCATCTGGAGCTCGGCTTTCTTTTCCTTAATAACATCCCAGATCAGTTTTAGGGTACTATTGTACCTGGAAATCTTGAATATTCTGAAAAATCTTATAAGTCTTAGTATTCTAAGAAATCTAAGGTCAGTTTTTATGATGAAAGGGATATAAAATGGCAATATGGCTAAAAGATCAATTAGACCAAACGGAGAAAATATAAATTTAAGTGTTGAGTAGAATTTATTACTCGCAGGATGAGTAATATCAGAGATATATAGTCTCATAAGAAATTCTATTGTGAAAATGACTATTGAGAATATTTCAAATATTCTTAGGAATTGAAGAATACCTGCATTGAGTCCTGTTAGAGTATCGATTGCAACAGCAGTGACATTTAAAACTATGAGGGTTAAAATAAAATAATCAAAAATCAGGTTGATTTTTGATCCGTGAGCACCCTTTTCTACTAGATTATATATTTTCTGCTTCATCATTTAGGTTTGTTTTATGCCCAACTAATTCGTTGCTATTTAACATTTTCCTAAGATACAGATTTCACTGTGTAATTTTTTTATTTATAGAATATCAAATTCAGAGATTTTCTAATTCCAAAGTTCAGAGGACTCTCTTCAGTTATCAGCTTAAACTCCCATTTAATGGGTATTCCCAGTTAAGCATTACATGGAATCCGGCTTCTAAAATATCATTGTAAACGTCGTACCCTTACCGGCTTCGGAGCTTACTTCAAGACGGGCATGATGCTGCATCATGATCTGCTGAGACAGACTAAGACCTATTCCTGATTTATTGGTTTTGGTTGAATAAAAAGGAAGGAATATCTGTTCAAGCTTATCTTTGCTTATGCCTGTTCCATTGTCAGAAAGGGATATATGTACCTGTCCGGCTTCATTTTTCCCTGCATTTAATATCAGTCCTGGATTTGAGGTTTCCTGCATCGCTTCCATTGCATTCTGAATAAGGTTTATCAATACCTGCTCAATAAGCTCAAGGTCAACCTCAAGAGGAAGATCGGCCGGAATAATCTGTGTTTCAAGCTTTATGCCTGACTCTTTAAACTTTGCCCGGTAGAGTACGGTAATCCTGTCAAACAGCTCTTTTATAAGAATCTTTCTGATATTTGGCTTTGGAATTTGAGAAATACTTTTGGTGGCCTTTACAAAATCAATCAGTGCCTGAGTCCTCGATTCAATAATTTTTAAGCTGTGATGAATATCTTCAGTTGTTTCTTCACCGATCATATCAGGTTTTAAAACTGCACCTGACTCATCTTCCAGCATCTGTCCTGTCATTCCGGCCAGGTTGGTGATTGGAATCGCCGAGTTTACAATTTCATGTGTTATTATATTTACCAGTTTCTGCCAGGTACTTATCTCCTTGCTTACCAGTTCATCTTTTTGCCGCTCTATCTCATTTTTTTGCTTTTTTAACTCTAAATTCTGACTGGCAAGTTCGTTGTTCTTCCTTCTCATCTCTCCCTCATATTGGAAATTAAGTCTCCGCAGGTAATAAATACAGGCATTAATAAACAGGAAAACAGTTACATTAGAAATCTTGTAGAAAGCATAAAAAGAATTTATGCTATCTACAATTTTGTAATCTCCCTTCCCAAACAAAACCATGATATTGTCAATAGTTGTCACTAAAAAGAAATAATAAGCGATAGAAAACCAAAAGAGAAATTTTTCCTCCCTCGGATTTACTAATAATTGAGGGACAATGGATGCCGATATTACTAAATACGGGTAATAATAAAAACTTTCCTCTTCAACATATCCTATTAAAGTCGGGCCCAGCAGGAAAACTATAGTAGGAAGAAAAACAAGAGACAACCTGCTAAGTTGTGTATACCCAAATCGTGCAATAACCAGGTTCAGAAAGGTGACGAGAAGAAGAATCACCACCCGTAGTGTTCCATAAGATAAGTCATCATTGGATTTCAGAAGTACTGCAACGGTATAAACAAGCAAGAAAAACATGGTTATAAACATCACAAAGTTGAGCTGATTGGTAAGAACTATTGTTCTCTCGCTCAACTGTCTGTTTTCTGAGTTTATTCCAAGGTTTGAAATGTAATTCCAGATCTTACGCATAAGCTATTTAAATTACTCTGTGCAATTCTTTTTCAAATGACTTCTGATCAGTATCCCATTCCGAAATAGGCAATCTTTCTGTATAAGGTACTTCTTGCTATTCCAAGTTCTTCTGATGCTTTCGAAAGGTTTCCGTTGTACTTGCTAAGCGCAGTGCTGATTGCGCTTTTTTCATAATCCTCAACACTGATAACAGGTCCGTCGATCTTCTGAATAGGTGAATATTTGATCTTCAATATAAAATCGTCCGGTGTCAGCGTTAAACTTTTGGAAAGGATAACTGCCCTTTCGATAGCATGTGCAAGTTCCCTTATATTCCCCGGCCAGTGATATGAATTCAATTTCCTGACGGTATCCTCCCCTAATGTTAAACCTTGTTTCCCATAGTGTTTTGAATATAATTCCAGGTAATAATCTGCAATCAGACTTATATCTTCTCCTCTTTCCCTTAATGGAGGAAGCATAATTTCAACTGTATTAATGCGATAAAGCAAATCCTGACGAAAATTGCCTGTGTCAGCCATCTGGTACAAAGGCATATTTGTAGCAGAAATCAGCCTGACATTAACAGGGACAGAATGATTGCTGCCAATTTTGACTACTGCCTTGTTCTGAATAGCAGTAAGGATTTTTGCCTGAAGGGGCAGACTGAGATTTCCAATTTCATCCAGGAAAAGCGTTCCGCCTGAAGCTGACTCAAACCTTCCGGTCCTCTCTTCTCTTGCATCCGTAAATGCTCCGCGTGTATGCCCGAATATTTCAGCTTCAAAAAGAGTCTCAGGAATTGCACATAAATCTACATGGACGAATGCTTCCTGTTTTCTTAAGGATTTATTATGCAAAGCCCATGCAACCAGTTCCTTACCGGTACCATTTTCCCCCAATATGAGGATGTTGGCATCAGTTGGAGCAACCATTTTAATGGTATCCATAATCTGTGCCATAACCTTTGACTGGCTGATGATTTCCGGATAATGATTTTCACTGTGATTTATTATCTTTTCGTTATTGCTCTTTATTTTGCTTCCGTCTTTCTGACCTGAGCCATGGCAGGCTGTATTATTTATTGCGTTAACAAGGCGCTCTCTATTCCATGGTTTTATTATAAAATCGACAGCTCCCATCTTCATTGCCTGGACAGCCAGATTTATTTCACCATATGCAGTGGTCGTCAATACGCTGACATCCGGATCTATCTTATGTATTTTCCTAAGCCATTCCAATCCCTCTTCCCCTGAAGTATTGCCTCTGGTAAAATTCATATCCAGCAAAACCACATCATATTTACATTTCTTAAAATATTCAGGAATTAAATCAGGCCGGTTAATAGTATCAACTTTCCCGAAAAGTCTTTTCAATGCCAGGCTTGCTGTATATAAGACATCGCCATCATCATCGACGATCAATATGTTTCGGGGTAAGTTGGATTTCATTAGTAGTAAAGGTCAATGACTCTTAACCGGCAGTCTCAAAATATAAGTAAAGATAAGAAGTGTTGCATTATGAGACAATGCCTTGTAGCAAAATGATGCAATAATAATCCAATCCCGGTTCCAATAATATTGTATACACCTGTTTCTTAATCAGTTATACAGACTGGCCTGATTATTGAATTCTTTATGCTCATAAAATCAGAAATTATGAAAAAGTTAATTGTAACAATGTCGTTTTCTGCAGTTTTATTCTGCAGTTGCTCACATTACTATTATGTGGCTAATGTTCAGAATGTACCGCTGTTCAGGGAAAAGAATGAGCTTCGCCTTTCCGGATTTTATGGAGGAGGAGATGAATCCATCAGCGGAGAAGCTCAGGCCGCTTATTCCATTACCGATCATATTGGTATTATGGCAGATTTTATGGCAGCAAAAGGAGGAAACGTTTCAAGCCAAAATTATGGTAAAGGAGAATACTTCGAGGGCGCTATCGGGTATTTCAGACCTGCAGGTGACAACGGAGTTTTTGAAATTTACGGTGGATTGGGCGGAAGCAATCAACACCATGAATATGCATCCGAATATGATAATGTATATTACGGTTCTTCTCATTTATCATTTCTAAAATTCTTTGTTCAGCCTTCTTTTGGCTTAACTTTTAATATGTTCGACATCGCCTTCTCAACTCGCTTTTGCAGTATGTCTTATGACATTAGAGATAATAGCATCTACGGAAATGAATATGAATATAGCGATCTCTATGCTGTTGCAAATAAGATTCATTTTAATTTAGAACCAGCGTTAACCTTTCGTGCAGGCTGGAAAAACGTAAAAGTGCAGGTGCAGGCTGAGTACGCAGGTTTATTGAATAATCAGGGTTCGTACATTGGTGAGGACTGGCACCTCTCAATAGGGCTGAATTTTGCAATTGCGAACAGGTATAAATAGTGAGTTCCATTATTTATCCATAGTTTCTGATTGAAGCCCGCAGGGATGAAGATTTTTCCTTACGGGCTTTTTAATTTTGTGAATTTAGTATCAAAATAAAGTTGACTGATTGTATAACAAGGTTTAACTTTAATAAATTTTTAGACAAAAATTAAAATTTTCAATATGAAAATAATCGATATCTCACCTGAAAATGAAAGTCATTATTTCTGCTGTCTCGAGGAATGGTCGGAAGACATGAAGGATGCGGGAGATTGTAAACAGAAGTGGTATGAACTAATGAAAGACAAGGGATTGAAAGTTAAGTTTGCCCTGGATGATAATAACATTATAGGGGGTATGATCCAGTATATCCCTGTTGAGTACTCCATGGTTGAGGGAAAGAATCTGTACGTTGTACTTTGCATTTGGGTTCATGGTCACAAACAGGGCCGGGGAGATTATCGTAAACAAGGAATGGGTAAGGCATTATTAAAAGCTGCAGAAGATGATTGCAGGCATCTTGGGACAAACGGACTGGTTACATGGGGGCTTATTATTCCGGTATTTATGCAGGCTTCGTGGTTCAAAAGACAGGGCTATAAAGTTGTTGATAAGAGCGGTATCATGAGGCTGATGTGGAAACCTTTCAATGAAAATGCAGTCGCTCCAAAAAATAGAAAACAGGTAAAGAAACCTTCAAAGGGAGACGGAAAAGTTAATCTTACCTTGTTCAGAAATGGCTGGTGTCAGTCAATGAACATTACCTGTGAGCGGGCTATCAGGGCATCAAAAGATTTTCCAGGGAAGATAAACCTGCAGCAATATGATTCAAAGGAAAGAGAGGTTCTAAACGAATGGGGTATAACTGACGGTCTTTTTATTAACGGTAAAGAGGTAAGTATTGGCCCACCAATCTCTTATAAGAAAATCAGAAAGAAAATAGAAAGGAAAGTGAGAAGGGAATACAAATCAACTGTTATTTCCCATCAATCATAATCGGTAGTCCTTTGCCGTTAGTCATTAAAATCAGCTTGGAATTGGGCGAAGAGGAGATAGCCTTGATCATTTCATATTGAAGCAGCCTGTCACTTAGTCCTGAGCTTAATATTTTCTGATAATCCGCAATACCCTGGGCTTCAACCCTTTTCCGTTCTGCTTCCTGTCTTTCCTTCTGAAGAACAAAGGTCATTTTCTGAGCTTCCTGTTCAGCATTGATCTTTGATTCAATGGCAGCTTTAACTGACTCCGGAAGAGTAATATTCCTTACTAAAAGCTGCTCAAGCACCAGACCTCTTTCTTTGAAATTTAATTCAATGGATGAAAATATCTTGCCCTGAAATTCATCCCTCCTGGATGAAAATAAGGCGACTGCATCATAATATACAGCATTATTCCTTATCCCAGTCCTGCAAATAGGACGAACCAGAACATTTCTATAGTCTGTCCCAACCTCTTTAAGGATGCGGGGTGCTTCAGCCGGAATTACTCTATATAAAACTGTAAGGTCAATAATTACTTCCAGACCGTCCGCAGACAGGACACGTATGGCATCATCGGTCCGCTTCGCACCCTCATCAAGTACTCCCGACATCGTATAATTCTCTGTTTTAACGTCGAACATAACAACCTTGACCAGCGGATTAATAAGATTCAGTCCGCTTTCAAGAGTGTTATTGCTTACTTTGCCGAACAATTTCTGCACACCTACCATTCCGGGTTCAACCTGTACAACCGACGCAATGGCAAGAAGTAGCAGAAAAATCAAACCTGCAGCTGACATTACTATTGATTTGTGACTCTTCAGATAAGGAACAGTTCTGACTACAAAAAATGCAATAAGGATAATTAAGATCCCCGTTATTATTAAGGTCATGATTTAGATGTTTATAAATTTTAAAATATGTGTTTTATATCCAGTACTAAGGTAATCAGAAAAATAGAAACAGGTTGATTCTGAACTATCAAATTTGAGGTTGTTTTGTTTACCAGATAATTCAAAATATTTTTATCATATTTATACAACAAAATAAATACTGGCGTATGAAAAAAGTTCTTTTTATTATCCCGGTACTTTTAATAGCGCTTCCCATTATGCTTTCAGGACAGGATCAACCTGCATATAATTACAAAGAAGGAAATCCTGCTGAAAACCTGCCTACTTATATCAAAAGGATCACTCAGTTCGGTGAAAGAGCCGACTGGTCACACGACGGTAAAAAAATCCTTTTTGTTGAAAAAACCTATGGTGATATATATGAGGCTGAACTATCGACCGGTAAAATTTCCCTGATTACCGGGCATTTCTACCATGGGGGGTTCACCAGGGCTCTATATCTTGCAAACGGGGATGTTCTTTTATCGGGCTGCACAAGTTTTGATGCAGCAGATCCGCATGTAAATCGTCAGAAGAAAGCAGAATTATGGGTTCTCGACAAAAGCTACAGAAAACCACCGGTTCGTCTGGGCACAAAATGCTCAGAAGGACCAGCTGTTTCAAGAAAAAATATGAAAATTGCCTGGACAGTGGTGAGTAACCAGTATCCCGACAGCCTGAAAAGAGGTCAGTATCTGTTCCTGATGGCTGATCTTATTTATGATAATGGCGTACCAAAACTCGCCAACAGGAAAGTTATATTTGATAATACCGGTACTCCTTACAGGGATATCGAGGTTCAGAATTTTGTGCCTCCTGATGAAAAAATGCTAATATTCTCAGGGTACCAGTACCGGGGGACTGACGTTATGATGCTTGATACAGAAACCGGAGCAGTAAAAGACATGTCAAATGCCGATAACCAGTATGATGAGCCGGAAGGTATATTTCCCGATGGTAAATATTGTTGCGTGGAATGTGACCGGGAAACAGGTGCAGTGGATATTTACAAACTGAAACTTGATGGCAGCGGGGAACTGACAAGAATGACAAATTTCAGCGATTACAAAGGATATAAAAGCTCTAATCCTGTAATTAGTGATGACGGCAGATTTATGGCATTCCAGCTTGCAAAATCAACTGACCTGGCAGGGATCGGTTACGGGATATTCATCATGGATCTTAAAAAAGCAAAGAAATAAAACAACTTTCTATCTCTCTATTAATCAATTATTAATAGCCTCTTTACCGTATTAAACTCAATTTCTGTCTGGGGGTTAAAGCTATTGCTATTCATATATTTCAGCATGGAGCTTAGAAGCTGTTTAGTAACAGGTCTCTGATCAAGACTCTCCTTCATATTTATGGAGCAGACCAGCAGCTTGCCATTTCCTGTCTTTGCTTCGAAAGCAAGTGCCAGCTTCCGGTTTTCAAACCATGTATCGATCGGCTGAATAAGCGGTTTTAACTGAGCCGGGAAACCATCAAGTATCATTGCCTGTGAATGAGTTACCGGATCCCACCATTGCCAGTTGCTGTGAAACTCAGTCGGAAAATCTTTAAATATTGGATGCCGCGGATCACATAGTATTCCAAGAGTATGCGGTGGCTGGTTCCTTGTCCAGGCTGTATTCCAGAATATGCTTGAGAATCCGATTGCTACCTGGGAACCTGAGTCTTTCCCGATTTTCCCATAAGCAAGCAATAAAACTGAACCTCCATTTTTAAGAAAATCTTCAGCATTCCTGTCAAGATCTTCAGTTACTAAAACTTTTTCTGCATTTATTTCCTGGTTTTCCGGATATATCCATAAATCCCAGCAGTTCCTGAAAGGGGTCCCGGCGATTGATATTTCAAAATTCAGTTTCTGAGGAGCTGCTATCCCTGACAAATCGGTTGCGAATACGCCTGCTACAACAGGATTCCCGGACTCAATTACATCCATCTTCATTATCTCTTTGCGGATAACTTTCCCGCCAGAGTCACTCAACCGGCATATTATCTCAGCATTACGGATCGGCTCAGCGCCAAAATGTGCTATTTCAATTCTTGGTTCAAATGTTTCCCCGGTCCTGTAAACCATTTTTGATATCCTTGCAAGAGGGACAGTCGAATTGCAGAACATTCTGAATTCTTCAGGTTTGATGTACCCTTTTGATTCAAAAAACGGACTCAGTATTCCAACCAGGGCAGTTCCCTGTCCCGGGAAATCATGCAGCTGAAGGATCTGAAAACCTCCAAATCCGGGTGTGCGCAAGGCTGCTTCAATGTCAGCCTTATAACATAGTGCCTGCAGCTTCCCTGAAGCCATCAGAAAATCTTCAGCCTGATCAGCCATTTTATGCTCAGCAAGTGATTCCCTGAATATCTCAAAGTTGGTTGGTTTAAGGACACCTGTATATTTTTCAATCTCTTTAAAATCGGGATATACGCACCATTGTCCTATTTCATGACTGACAGTCGGTACACTGTATTTTGACACAAAATCACGATAGTCAAACATTGTCTGTGGTGGCTCTGCATTTATGATGCTTTTCAGACCTTCTCCCCAATGCTGAATACGCGGTTCGGAAGTCAGGTTATAATCATTTTCAGGTATTATGGGCCAGCCGGCTCCTGAAGTATAGACTCTTCGATTATCTTTTGATTTCCAATATGTTATTAATTTCCCAAGGTATTCCTTCTGGTTTCTGCCTGCAGGTTCATTTCCATAGGCAAGCATGCAGAATGATGGATGGTTTCCATACTCTTTGATTATCCTGTCGCCCTCCTCATAAATAAACCTGTCAAGAGGACTCCCGTCACCTATTGTGCTTCCCTGGTTTGCCCAGGAGCTGCACTCTATATGAAAATAGATGCCGAGTCTGTCGGCAACAATAAAAGCAGCCTCCGGCGGACAGAAAGAATGAAACCGTCACATGATTCAATCCATAATCTTTTACTGTCGTAAGAACTTTCTCCCACGATTTAATATCTGATGGCGGGTATCCCGTAAGTGGAAAAATACAGCATTCAGTTGTCCCTCTGAGGAAAACAGGATTGCCATTTACTTCGAAACGGGTTCCGGCTGCTTTAAATTCTCTCATTCCGAAATCAACCGAGCTGTAATCAGATGCTCCACTTTTTGAATCTTTAAGTGTTACTGACAGTTTATACAATGAAGGATTGAATTCACTCCACTTTTCAAAGTTTTTCCCCATGGGATAATCAATAATGATAAGGGTATTTTCAGATGAGAATTCCACTCTCTTCGTCTGTGATTTCACCCTGTTTATTTTATCCGTATTGAAGCTCTCTGCAGAAACTTTCAGTTTCCCCAAGAAAGGCTTTTTATCCTTGTTTGAAATGGCTACTATTACTTTCGCATTTCTTTTCTGAAGATCAGGATACACACTTATGTCGCTGATAAAAACTTCCGGAAATGCTTTCAGACAAATGTTACCGGTAATACCGTTCCAGTTCGACTGTGTATGATCGCTGATACTATGGGAGTTCACTCCAACCGGCACAATTATCCGGTTATCGATCCTTATGCTTATCCGGTTATTGCCGGGAACAGCCAGATCGGTTATATCATATTCGTGAGGCGTTGCCAGGCTGTTCTGAGTTCCTGCTTTTCCTGAATTAATATATACTGTTGATTCCCAGTGACATCTTTCAAGAAACAGAACAATTCTTTTCCCTTTCCAATCGGCGGAATTTCAATTTCCTTCTGGTACCACGCAGCACCTTTAAAATATTTAACCGGTTTAAGCCAGAATGGGATTTTTATGTTACCGGGCTGCCGGTATTTTTCATATTTCTTTTCAGTGAAGTACGATCTGTCAACAATATCACCGGTCCAGTCAGTCTTAAGGGTCACCTCATCACCTTTACCATTCTCGGCCATTGAGCCCGGGAGCCTGACACTCTCTGTAAATGAATCATTATACCATTCATTATTAGTACCCTGATTGAGACTGTCAATTCTGAATCCCCATTCTCCGGCCAGCGAAATATTATTCCGTGTTTCAGGTATTTTCCCTGAGCACCCAGCAACAATAAATAACAGGATCAGAAATATATATTCAGGTCTTTGCGCCATTGCGCCTCTGTGCCATTGCGCCATAATTATTATTTAATTAATTCATGTTCAATCTCTTCCAGCGATTTTCCTTTGGTTTCAGGGAGCCTCTTTAAAATGAACCAGAATCCCAGAACACATATAAATCCATAAAGCCAGAAAGTACCTGCTGCTTTTAAAAGTTGATTTAAAAGCGGGAAGGTATAAGTAAGGACAAAACAGGCTGCCCATAGCGAAAATGTTGCTACTGACATTGCTATTCCCCTTATTCTGTTTGGAAAAATTTCAGATAGCAGTACCCATGTAACAGGAGCCAGTGACATTGCATAACATGCTATGGCTGCAACAACCATAATCAATAATGGCATTCCCTGAAGATGAAAAAAGTACATAATTCCAACAATTGCAAAAATGCATGCAAGTCCGCCTGATCCGATCAGCATCAGGGATTTCCTGCCAAGTTTGTCGACTGTGAACATTCCGATGAAAGTGAAAATAAGATTTACACTTCCTGTTATCACAATATTAAATAGTGTATCAGATACACTATAACCTGCATTTGCAAATATTTCCTGTGCATAATTGAAAATTACATTTATCCCGCACCATTGCTGAAAAACAGCAAGGACAATTCCCAGAATAAGGAGCTTAGCCATACCTGGCTGAAATAATAGTCGAAGATCCGTCTTTACTCTGTCAAGTCTGAGAGTCTCTTCAATTGCACTTAGCTCATAGTCAGCATATTCATTTCCACCTATCCTACTGAGAATGTTATGGGCTTTTTTCTGGTTTTTGCGACTTTTTGCCAGCCACCTGGGACTTTCCGGCAGAAACCACATAAATATAAAGAAGAGAGCAGCAGGAATTGAGCAGGCATAAAACATCCATCTCCAGCCTGTTTGTCCGTTCCATGAATTAAGTATATCAGCGATTGTTGACCCTTCAGGGACAGGTTGAGCAATTCTCCAGTTAATAAGCTGTGCAGCAAGTATTCCGATAACAATTGTAAGCTGGTTAATTGAAACAAAACTTCCCCTTACACTTCCCGGAGTGATCTCGGCAATATACATCGGTGACAAGTTTGAGGCTAGTCCGATACCAATACCTCCGAGTATTCTGAAGCTTATAAAATATGGCAGTGAATCAGCCGATCCTGTTCCGATTGAAGCGATGATAAACAATACTGCGGAGAGGATCAGCAGTTTTTTTCTACCGAATCTGTCACTAAGCCATCCGGAGAAAATTGCCCCGGCCAGGCATCCGGTCAGGGCACAGCTCATAACCCAGCCCTGCAGAGCCGGACTGCCGGTTATTCCGAAAAAAGGTTCATAAAAAGGTTTTGCCCCTCCGATTACAACCCAGTCGTAACCAAACAGAAGTCCACCCATTGCCGAAACCAGAGAAATGATTATAAGATATTCCCAGTTATAAGAATGTCCTTTCATCTTTCATTTCAATAGAAACTCACTTTCCGCCAAGGTATTTTTTACTGATTTCATCATATGCCTTTAGCTCTTTGGTTACCTTCCCATCTCTTCCGAAGAAAATGTTTAATGGTTCCCAGATAAATGTACCTTCTCCATGGTTTTCCGGAAGACCAAAAACGATTTCATGGACTTCATTTCTGAACTGTGAGTATTCGACTACATTAATATCCTTTTTGTATCTTTTTACAAGGTCATTGGTATTGAACAACAGATCATCGAGAGTGCCATGCCACCGCGGATAATATGACAGCCCGATAATATCAAAATTCAAACCCCTTGCAATCATATTATCAAGCCAGAAAACTGCTTCATCATTCTGCCCGCCAAGTGCAATATGCATCATAATAATTATTGATGGATCAACTTCTTTTACTCCTTCTGCTCCTGCTTTAAGCAGTTCAGCAAGATTATCAAGGTTGCCAATATGTCCGTCAGGCCATAGAATTCCATGGTTCACTTCATTTCCAACCTGTACCATTTCAGGAAGCGTTCCCTGCTCCTTCAATGCGAGTAAAACTCTTTTCGTATAGCTCTTTAGAGAATCTTTCAAAGTATTAAAGTCGAGATTATTCCATGCCAATGGTTTGTTCTGTTGCTGCGGATCGGCCCAATAATCACTGTAATGAAAATTCAAAAGCAATTTCATGCCGGCTTTCTTTGCGCGCAAGGCCATTTGTTTGGTGTATTCAAGTCCACAGTATCCCATTCCCGGGGAGTATCCTTTTTCATTTTCGGGATTCACAAATATCCGCAGCCTGATATAATTGAACCCATGCTCAGCGAGAATAGCCATAACATCTTTTTGTATGCTATCCTCCATAAATTTCATGCCTCTTGCTTCCATCTGTGGTAAAAAAGAAATATCTGCTCCGATGCTTCTGCCAATGTTTTTATTGACCTGCCTGATCTGGTCAGCGGAAGGTCTGAGAAGTCTCACATCTAGGGTTAATCGTATGAATTTCATGGGATCCGGGCCAGAGACTGTCTGATTTAACCTCAACCTTAATTCTATCAACTTTAGTACCTGCCTGAAATATAAACGGACAGGAACCTTTTACCAGAATGCCTTCCCAGAAAGTAGTTCCATTTTCGGTTTTTTTGAGCATCAGAGGTACTCCATTTTTTATCCCCGTAATCTTTGCGTCTCCGGAAATGGAGATTTGAATTGGCAATTCTGCTGTTTTAATTTCCTTTCCTGCACTATCGACTACAAACGCTCTTATTATTGTTTCATCTTTCCCGTTTGCAAGCATTGTGGTTTTATATGTTGTCATTACCACACCGACAGGTTTTCCTGATTCTACACTGCTAACGGCAGCATATTTTGACTGATTCTTTGCATTGTCGCTTCTTTTGCATTGAGCAAATAAAGCCAAAAGGATGAATAAGCATGTTAATGTTCTTTTCATTCTGCAGTTTATTAAATATTAATTTTCACCTAATGCTTCCAGCATAGCAATCACATTTTCAAATGGAACATTTGCCTGGATATTATGAACCGTGTTAAAGACAAATCCTCCGTCTTTGTTCAAAATATCACACTGCCTTTTAACCTGTTCTTTTACCTGTTGAGATGTTCCAAATGCAAATACTCTCTGGGTATCGACACCACCACCCCAGAAAATTATCCTGTCACCATATTTCTTTTTAAGCAAAACTGAATCCATTCCTGACGGCGCTTATCTGAACAGGGTTGATTATATCAAAACCCGATTTAATGAATAGCTCCATAAAAGGCTCGATTGCTCCGCAGGAATGCTTAAAGGTTTTCCAGGTGGTGTTAATGTGTATCCAGTCATTTACTTTTTTATAATATGGGAGCCAGAGCCTTTCAAAGGTTTCCGGTGAACAAAATGTAGAGTTCTGGGTGCCGAAATCGGTTCCGCAGATAAAAGCCACATCAATTTTATTTCCGATCACACCGTAAAGCTTCTCCAGGTTTTCAAGTGCCATATCGGTTTGTTTCTCATACAGACTTTCAATAACTTCCTGGCGTGTCAGTGTTGATACATACCATTCCGCAACGCTCCGGATGCCCTTTGGTATTTTCAGTCCTACTGCCGGAACAAGCGCAATATCACCAAGTGCTGTCCCTCCCAGGGAGGCTACAACACCTTTAGATTTATATTCTGATGACTCTACCTGTCTCTTCCAGTAATCCAGATCGTTTTCACTGACGAATCCAAATTCCTCCAGATTATCTCCGGGAAGGGTTGATTCATCAATAGGCTCCTGTCTTTCAAGCGCATCAAAAAAGAAACCCGACTTTGGCATCATTGCACTTGGTCTGGCAGATGTATCACCTTCGGGATACATCAGGATATCTCCATTATTATTATATATATAGTTGAAATCACCGGGGAAAAGCACCTCCTGTCCCCATAATGTCTTATGAATTTCCCAGTTTTTGTTCCTGATATTGAACATATTCTTTTCTCCGAAAAGACCGGTTACATCAATATCCATTGCATTAATCAGCTCATTATCAATTTCTCCGAGCATCTGATATGGCTCGATTACCTTCACAGGTCTCTTTTCAAGTCCGAAGTAATCACGGAGCTTTTCTACGATAAGGACATGTATTCCGGTAACGGTAGTTGATCCAAAATCGACAACAACTTTAGCGGGTTGATGATGATTTAATGTCTTAATAAAATCCTGTTTCGACCTGTCAGTCATTTGTCTGTTCTGTCCGGGTTTCTCTTATAAAGTTAATTTATTCTGATTATATGCCTGAAAAGAGATGGAACTTTGTTATTTTTTCACGAACTTTTACAACTATTCAAAAAATGAATTCAGAGAATAATATACCGGAGCCCTTTATATTTAATCCTCTTAAGCATCATCTTGAGTATATCAGGAAATTCATTTCTCTCAGAGTTGAAAATGAAAATGAACTGAAAAGTCTTTTAAAGGAACTTAAACATATCGGGATATCTGTAATGGATGTCTATTCCGGTACTCTGACATCAGATAATATCTTCAGTGAAGTAACTCAATTACTGATTCTGAAAAACTTATCTTCTCCTTCTGCATTCGGAAACTGGACCGGTAAAAAGTCTGATGATTATAAAGTCGTCACATTGTCAGATTCCTCACAATGGGCACTTAAATACAATAACGATAAAAACAGGTATGTGCATATATTCCCTGCACGGTCAAGTCCTCATTCATTCAGGGTAAAAGCCAATACAATGAAGTCCGCAATATTATATTATATAACGATAGGCAAGGATTATATAACGGGAGATGATCTTAACCGTGCAAGGGCATTGATGGGTTTATCGCCCGTGAAAGATCCTGCTGAAGCAGAAGCTATAACAGAAACGATCGAAATTCTCAGAGGATAAATTTGGAGACGGCAGGGATGCCGTCTCCAGAAGCAATTATGCCGGCTCTTCTTTAAAGAGCCATATTTTCGATGCTGTTGAAATACTTCACAGTTTCAGCCTGCAGTTCCATAGTAGCCGGCTCGTCGCAAACAATAATGCCTTTCTGGTGCATCTGTAGAATTGAAGCAGTCCACATGTGGCTTATGCCGCCTTCAACGACATTCCTTAGAGCACGGGCCTTATTAAATCCTAAAACAATAATTATTACTTCCCTGGCATCCATTATTGTTCCGACACCTACCGTGAGAGCCATTTTTGGAACTTTAGTCATGTCTCCATCAAAAAATCTTGAATTGGCGAGTATGGTATCGTAAGTCAGTGTTTTAACTCTTGTCCTTGAAGAGAGTGAAGATCCTGGTTCATTAAAAGCAATATGGCCATCGGGGCCGACTCCGCCAAGAAATAAATCAATGCCTCCAACAGCCTGAATCCTTTTTTCATATTCGGCACATTCTATTTCAAGATCTTTTGCATTTCCATTAAGAATATTGATGTTTTCTTTTGGAATATCAATATGGTTAAAAAGATTATCATGCATGAAATAATGATAGCTTTCCTTATGATTTACAGGAAGACCGACATATTCATCCATATTGAATGTGATAACGTTTTTGAATGAAATCTCCCCTGCCTTATGTCTCTTTATTAATTCCTTATATACCGGTAAAGGAGAAGACCCGGTAGGCAAGCCCAGTACAAATGGATTCTTTCCGGTAAGATTTGCTTTCTTAATTTTGTCAATTATATAAGCTGCTACCCAGGCACCAGCTTCAGAAGGTTCTTTCTTAATGATAACTCTCATAATTGTATTGTTCTTAAGTTAGTGATTACTACAAATTAAACAAGCCTTTATACTTTTGATATACAGTATTTTGATTAACTAAAATTTTAAATAGATTCCGAATCTCAAAATGAATATTTAACGAAATTTACGCTAAAAGGCATTTAAATCAAAGATGATATTGATAGATTTAAACAAACCATTGATGAATAAGGAAATATGTACGACTAATGTGAGACCTGCAAGGTATGGGTTGATGGGTTTATATTTGACTTGTATAGTATTTGTTTCTTAACTTTGTTTTAAGAGATAAAATGTCTAAAGTATTTTTTTTAAAATGTTATACCAGGTAAGTTGTTATATGGCTGCGTAAAAACACTTTAATTTTATGTACAGGAGGAATCTTAAAAAAATAAAGAGAATAACTTTAGTACTGGCAATAAATTTTTTGTTATTTATAAGTAATTCTCAAGCTCAGATAAATGGATGCACTGATCCCCTGGCAGTAAATTACAATCCGGTATCAACTAAAAATGATGGTAGTTGTATTTATAATGCGGTTTCAATTACAGCTGCAATGAGCTTTAATCTGGTCAGTTATCTTTCAGAAACTTCGGGGCTGATAAAATGGAATAATAAATTATGGACGCACAATGACAGTGAAGACATAAACATTTATGCTTTAGATACCATTAATGGAAACGTTATTCAATCTTACCCATTAAAGGGCACTGTAAATAAAGACTGGGAAGAGATTTCACAAGACGATGCTAACATCTACATTGGGGATTTTGGGAATAATCAGAATGGAAATCGAACAGATTTAAATATTTTAAGGATTAATAAAAATTCTCTTCTCAATAATTCCCCAAAAATAGATACAATCCAATTTTCATATTCGGACCAGAATAATTTTAATCCAACCGGATCTAATAATTCAGATTTCGATTGCGAAGCATTTATTGTTTCATCCGATAGTATCTTTTTATTTACCAAGCAGTGGATAAGTAATAAAACAAGCTTATATTCTCTGTCAAAAACACCGGGTAAACATATTGCGAATTTAAAATCTACTCTCGATGTAAAGGGATTGATTACCGGTGCTGTACTCCTTGAGTCAAAAAGACTAATTGCTTTATGCGGATACAGCAGTTTGTTAGAACCGTTTGTTTATTTGCTTTATGACTTCAATGGCTCAGATTATTTCGGTGGAAATAAAAGAAAAATCAGGATTTCACTTCCATACCACCAAACTGAAGGAATAACAACATCCAATGGATTAAAATATTTCATCACAAATGAATATTTCACATTCCCTCCATTTATCAGTATTTCACAGAAACTTCACATTTTTGATTTAAATTCTTATCTGGAAAATTATTTTACGACTTTACTTTTTACAGTTCCTGAAGACAAAATAAAAAACAATATTGTTATTTATCCAAATCCTTCAACTGGTTTATTAAGAATAGAATCTTTTGAAGGATTAAATGATAAAACCACACTGGAAGTTTATGATTATTATGGGAGGTTGGTTTTAAAGAAATATCTTGACAATGTTATTAATCAGGAAATAGACTTATCAGGACCTTCAGGCGGTATTTATATCCTGAAGATTAAAAATAAAAACAGGTATTATTACCAGAAAGTCGTAATACAATAATCCACAATTAATAATTCTATTACCGGACCTTAAAGAAAATGATTTATCAATTGGTCTGGTCAGGGCTGATGCTATGAAGATCATAACGGTGACCAATCATCGACATCTCTCCTTTCAATACATTAAAAACCTGAGGCAGTTTATCCAAACCTGATTTTTGAAGGAATCTCCCGATTTTTGTAAAACGGGAAGATGCTTTGATCTTAGTTCCGGAACCATCCATCTCATTTTTGAGCTCCTGGTTATGAGTTATTTGATCAGCATTTACAATCATAGTCCTGAATTTAAAGAGATAAAACAGATGTCCTCTGGGTCCAATCATTTCATGCTGACATATTATCGGTCCCTGGGATGTCAGTTTTATCAAAGCACCGATGATGATAAATACCGGACATAAAATTACAATCAATGAAAGGGACAAATTAATATCCATCGATTTCTTTATAGCCAGTGCCAATGAATTATGAGGTATGTTAATGAAACTCAGAAACTTTCTATTTGCAATATTTGTTCTGACAGCGCTTGATAAGCTGTTTTTTGGATCATTCTGTCTTATTCTTAGCGTGATTCCCAGCTCTTCACACGATTTCACCGTTTCTCTGACTTCTGACGGAACCAAAGTATTTTTTAAATAAAGTACTTCATCGATTAAATCCACCTCTATCAAATCGTTAAGTATGCCGAGATATTTCTCAGGAAGTATAATCGTAGTCTTTTCAAACCTCTCTTTAATAAGAGATGATTCTGTAAAGATCACAATTATCTTGTATCCCAATCCTTTCTTTGACAAATGACTTTCAATAAAAGGCATAGATGAATCGTCAGCAATTATTACAATATTAAAATGATTATACCCTTCTGTAACGAGGTTCATAAAAGTTTTGTACGTCAAAATTCGAACAACAAACAAAAACAGGAATCCAAAGAATGCCAGCTCGATTAAATATAGCCGCGGAATTGAATACAACTTAAATAAGAAACAGATTATGATCAGGAGAAATAGAATCAGTAGTGCCGATTGAATATACAGGAAAAACATAACTTTATGATGTTTTGTAGGTATTTGAGTAGCTTTTATCAGGTATAGAATAAGGAGCCAGAATGGCAGTATTCCCAGGAACAGGATAAATAGATTTTTTTCTGAAAAAAAGAGCCCCCCACTTATTGAATAGCTAATAATATAAGAGCATTGAAATGCAAAAGCAACAGCAAGAACTTCAATTGAGCTAAGGACAAAATTAGGAATATTCACCCTCCCTGGGAAAGGCACTTTATTATAATGATTTTGGGCTTCGGAAACATCCATACACAACCAATCTATGCATCAGGAATTCCACTCTTTCCGGTGAAGATTCCCGAAATCGGCCTCAAAATAATAATAATTCGCTTAATTACGTGAGTCCAGGGCAATTGAAATACAACAACTCACCATTGCAAGCCTAAACAAGTCACGTTTGTCGATTTCAGAAACATTTTTATTAATTAAAAGATATGGCATAATCCGATATTTCCTGGCTATTCCGGGGAAATCCAGACCTGACTGAAACAAACATATTAAAGAATTACTTAAATAAATATATGCTTTACGGTCTGTCCCGTTCCTGATTATTATAAAATCCTGTTCCCGGAATCTTCCAATAATGGCATAGTCAGCGCCATCCTTTGGTTTCCAGGAGGCTGACCATTTAATTTTAAGACCGGAATTCTGGTCCTTCAGCCGGGGAAAAATGTCAGAAGAATAGGATTTTATCAGCGTGTCTTCACGCGGATTCATAATAATCGAGAAAAGACCAATAGTATCATAGTTTTCTGTGAGGATTCCGGCTGCATCCTTATCCCATTTATACCAGTTCGTTTCATTGGTTTCTGCCGAACGGGAACCATTATCTGAGACTACCACCCTCTCCTCTCTGATAAATCCTTCACAAAATAGGCTAACTGTCCAGTCCGGAAGTGCATCGTTACATTTTATATTACCGGAAATCTTCCAGTTTACTTCAGTCGAGGAACTTGATCCGAATCCTGCAAGTGTAGTTATTACACTTTTTGCAAAATCATAGAATTTTACGTTTGTTTTATAGGGGACTGATTCTGCTTTCATCGGACCGAATTGAATTTCTTTGTTAACGGAATCGAAGAACCTGTATAAATTCTCTTTGATTTTGGGTTTACTAATTGTGATTGAATCCATTTCAGTTAAGCAGATTTGTCCCGAAATATAAGGTGCAAACAGTGTTCCGACAGTGAATAAAAATATACGATAAATGTGTGTTCTCATGAGTCTGGTTTCTATCCCGTATTTAATATTTCAGAGATCTCATTGTAAAGTTATAAAAACCTGATAATCTACCTGTCTGCTAAGACAAAACATTAATTATCAGGACCAGCATGTTAACTCTTCCCATGTCTACCTGAGTCTGGACCTGCTTCAGGTGGACAATGACAGTGTAGCATTCTGAATCAGCGGATTGTAGCAAAACAGTACATAAATAATTTAATTTCGATCTTTTATTTATTATAAACCGCTCTTCTTCATATAGTTATATAGATTGGTCTGATTATTGAATTTCTTCTTTCAATTCTATGTCTAACTTAATAATTATCAAAATGAAAACATTAAAGATTTTTATTCTGGTATGCGCTGTTGCATGCTTTTCAGCAGGCACAGCAAACGCTCAGGCGGAGAGGCACATGTAATAGTGCAACATGGGACAAGAAAGATGGTAATTGGGATGTATGGATCGAGAGAGGGTGGTCGGAGTGTTATTAAGTTTGCCTCTTTGGCCAGGATATATCCTTTGATAAAAGGGGTTTGAGTCTCTGTCTAAAGAGACTCATAGAGACATCAGCCCTCGGAAATCAGCTTCGGGGGCTATTGCTAAAATAAAATTGATTTCGGTTTTTTGCTGTTGTAACTCAGTGCTGTCCAAGATAAAAAATATCTCTGATTTCTGATTCAGATAATCAGGCAATTGCCTTGTAAAAGTTATAAAATTATAAAAGGATCCCATTAATCGTCCTCAAAACAAATCTAACTGCATTTGCCCGGGTGGTGCCTTATCCTGAAAAAATGGATGGTTTAACCACTCAAACAAATCAATTTTAACAAACAGATTTAACCGGATAAATCCGACCATGTTTGACATATGCCACTTGTATAAAGCTTTCGTTTTCAGGACAGATAATAACAAAATGGTAATCAACGCCGACCATATCTGAATAAGAACTGCATTTTCAGATGTCCCGATGAATGATTTTATCTTGAGATTCTGTTTGACCAATCTGAAAAAAGTCCAGCTCCTGTGAGCATTTATGTAGCTTATAGATGACTTTGACGGGGTCCTGCTTACTCCCAAATGGCTCAGGTTACCGGTAGCACTCCTCAGTCCAAAACTGATGTCCCGGATACCCTGACAATTACCAAACTGACAATATAACATTGAAACAAGATGTGTCCAGGAGTTTATTCCTTTAGAATTAAAGTCAGAATCGTGTTCATCAACATTTTTGTGAATAATATCTATGGGAATTAACCGGATAATCTGGGAGAAAATGGATAAATTTGTCTTCATGAGCGGTGGGTTTTCAGGCGTAATAAACTTAGCAGTAAATGCAAAGTTTTCCAACCGCTCTTTTTTTATTCGATTTTACTTATTTTGGACAGACCTGAACAAAACTTCTTAAAACAGGCGTAAGACCAGTATTAAAAATTCCATCCTCAATTATTTATAAGAATTTAATTATATACTTAATCCTTTGCATGTTGACAGCAAAAGTTTTAAAGTAATATCCGTCGAAGATTTTGTTTATGAACTAAGAATCAAGTCAGTATAATCACTTCGTATGACAAATCGGAGCAAAAATAAGATGGATTTCACTTAATTCCAATAAAAAATACTTTAAAGCACAACAGAGCTCTAGTGTTGATATTACCATGATGTAAAATGTGCCTGATTGTTAAAAATTTTAAGATTCTATTTACTTCGCAGATTGAACATGTCCAGAACCAGACACCCTTGCATCTATTTTGGGATCACCTGTATATGTGATGTTGCCGCTTCCTGAGATCACAGCTTTGAGCGAATCCCCGACTTTGCATAAACAGTTCCCGCTTCCCGAAATGTTGACTTTCAGGTGATCAATTTCGAAAGTTGCACCCGTATAACTTCCCGATCCGCTTATCGAAATATCTCCATTGTCGGCAGTGCCCCTGCCTATTAGTATCTTACCCGATTCTGAGATATTGCAATCAAGATAATCAGTCTCCAGCTCTGAAGTCGCAATTCTTCCGCTGCCACTCACGCTCAGGCTTAATTTATCAGCACCTCTGATGGTATCGAGGATTTCAGCATAAACTGAACCTGAAACTCCCAGTTCCTTTAATTCAGGCATGGTGATGTATACACTGACATCTTCATTTAATTTCGTTCTCCAGTTTTCCAGTCTTATTATAAGGCTGTCGCCTGAAACCTCTGTAACTATCTTCTTCATATCAACGATTTCACCATCGAGAATTACTTTGAATTCCGGGCCGATCAGAATATCAAGGACACCGGAGATGCCATAACTTATACTGGTAAACCCTTTTATATCCCTGGCTTTCTTTTTCACTGCCTGACCAGTACATTGACTTGAGATCAGACAAATAACAATAACAACTGATAACAATACTTTTTTCATCGCAGTTTGTATTTGATTGCAAATTTATAAAAATACTCCCGGTTATCCGGGATCCTGCATTATATATAAGAATCTATTAATCTAATAATTACTTCAGATCTTGGTCATGGAACATTCAGAAATGAAATATTATCGTTCGTTCAATACTCTTCAGGCAAAGACAAGGGCACCATAAATTATTGTAATACAGTGCTGTCCAAGATAAAAAATATCTCTGATTTCTGATTCAGATAATCAGGCAATTGCCTTGTAAAAGTTATAAAATTATAAAAGGATCCCATTAATCGTCCTCAAAACAAATCTAACTGCATTTGCCCGGGTGGTGCCTTATCCTGAAAAAATGGATGGTTTAACCACTCAAACAAATCAATTTTAACAAACAGATTTAACCGGATAAATCCGACCATGTTTGACATATGCCACTTGTATAAAGCTTTCGTTTTCAGGACAGATAATAACAAAATGGTAATCAACGCCGACCATATCTGAATAAGAACTGCATTTTCAGATGTCCCGATGAATGATTTTATCTTGAGATTCTGTTTGACCAATCTGAAAAAAGTCCAGCTCCTGTGAGCATTTATGTAGCTTATAGATGACTTTGACGGGGTCCTGCTTACTCCCAAATGGCTCAGGTTACCGGTAGCACTCCTCAGTCCAAAACTGATGTCCCGGATACCCTGACAATTACCAAACTGACAATATAACATTGAAACAAGATGTGTCCAGGAGTTTATTCCTTTAGAATTAAAGTCAGAATCGTGTTCATCAACATTTTTGTGAATAATATCTATGGGAATTAACCGGATAATCTGGGAGAAAATGGATAAATTTGTCTTCATGAGTGGTGGGTTTTCAGGCGTAATAAACTTAGCAGTAAATGCGAAGTTTTCCAACCGCTCTTTTTTTATTCGATTTTACTTATTTTGGACAGACCTGGGTGTAACTTTATAATTAATTAAGTGTTTTAACCATCATCCAGTCTTATGAAAACATTACTTAAAGGAACAATGATTGCAGTATTCCTTTTGCTTATTGCAAACGGGATACCTGCTCAAACCGTAAACGATTATGACGGAAATATTTATCAGACTATTACAATTGGTTCACAGGTTTGGATGCGTGAAAACCTGAAATCACTGCATTATTCTGATGGTACACCGATAAATGAAGTTTGGTCATATAATAACAGCGAATCACTGGCTGCTATTTATGGACGGCTATATAGCTGGAAAGCTGCCATGAACGGAGCAACATCGAGTGACCTGATTCCAAGTGGTGTGAAGGGAGTATGTCCCTCCGGATGGCATTTGCCAGGCTCTTCCGAATGGAGTATACTGACCGATCGCTTCGGTGGAGAATTCCTGGCCGGGGCTAAGCTGAAAGAGGCAGGTACGCTGCATTGGGATTCACCTAACACAGGAGCAACGAATGAAAGCGGTTTTACAGCTTTGCCGGGTGGTTTTCATTATCAACCCGAAGGTGGTTTCACTGTAATGGGAGCAACAGGTGGATGGTGGACAACTTACAATTCCGGCGGTTATGTTTATTCAATATACATGGGCAGTGAAAATGTTAATGCAATACAATTTGGCAGCTATATCGGACCCGGATATTCTTATGATGATATGTCGGTTCGTTGCTTAAAGGATGATGTTTCAACCGTAATAAATGAAATTGATAATACCGGAATATTCAATTTGTATCCTAATCCGACAAATAAATATATTACTATCCGACTTGAAAACAACGTGAATGCAGAAATATCAGTATACGGACTTGAAGGAAAACTAATGTTGCGGAGACAACTCAATTAGCAGGAATCTATTCTCGATATAGGTGATTTGCCTGTGGGGATTTATATAGTATCTGTCAGAAGCTCACAAGGAATCATGCAAAAAAGAATAATTAAAACTTCGTGATTTTTTAACCTCTTGTAATCTCAAATTAATTCCAGCCCTCGGACACGGGGGCTTTTTTATTTGCTTCGTATTCAATCCTTTCATAACTTTATCACAATGAATCCCTAACATGGCAAGCCTCATTCCAGGATACGAATACGACATCTTTATCAGCTACCGCCAGAAAGATAACAAATATGATGGGTGGGTAACAGAGTTTGTCGACAACCTCAAGAAGGAACTTGAATCAATGTTCAAATATGAGGTTAGTGTTTATTTTGACATTAACCCGAGTGACTATTTGCTGGAGTCCTATGACGTAGATGCCTCCCTGAAGGACAAGTTGAAGTGTCTGGTGTTTATTCCAATTATCTCCCGTACTTATTGCGATTCAAGATCATTTGCCTGGGAGCATGAGTTCAAGGCATTTGTTGAGCAATCTTCACATGATCAATTCGGTTTGAAGATAAAACTACCCAATGGGAATGTAGCAAGCAGAGTACTGCCTATACGGATTCATGATCTCGATCCCGATGATTTTAAACTATGTGAATTAGTTCTCGGAGGAGTACTTCGGGGTGTTGAATTTATTTACAAAGAGCCTGGAGTCAATCGATCACTTTCACCAAAAGATCACGAGGAGAAAAATCTGAACAACACTAATTACCGGAATCAGATAAATAAAGTTGCTCTGGCGATTAAAGAGATTATTTCAGGATTAAAAATTGAGCCGAACAAGGAAATCATTCAGCACCAAGAATCATCGGAGGAAGTCAAAAAGGAGGAGAAAAAGGAAGTAAAGAATGAAGCAGCAAAATCACTTAAGAGGAAGCTATTGTATGCAAGTATCATATTAGCAGTTATAATAATTATAGCGGCAGTACTTGCTTATCCGAAAATATTCAAACATGACACTCTTGAAAAACTGAGATCATCGGGTGAGAGAATTTCTGTTGCAGTGATGCCTTTTCAAAATATGACAAATGATACCACCTGGAATATCTGGCAGGAGGGTATACAGGATATGTTAATAACCACTCTTTCAGACAATCCTGAGGATTTAAGTATCAGGCAATCGGAATCAGTTAAATCTGTGATTCAAAGCAAAGGAATAACAAATTATGCTGCATTAACCCCTTCTATTGCAGGAACAATCTCACAGAAACTCAATGCTAATATTTTCATTTATGGCAGTATCCAAAAGGCAGGAAATAAATTACGTATAAATGCAAAGTTAATTGACACCAAAACAGAGGAGGTTTTAAAATCTCTTGAAATAGAAGGATTAAATAAAGAAGAATCAATCTTTGACATCACCGATTCCCTTAGAAAGAAAGTAACAGACTTTCTTATAATATCTAAACTAAAAAAGGGATTATCTTCTGACATTCAGCCATTTACATCTTCATATGCCAATTCTCCTGAAGCATACAGAGATTTCATTTATGGGAATAATGCTTATGAGAAATATGATATGTCCACAGCCATAAAATTCTTCTTGCAAGCATTAGCTATCGACACAAATTTCAATTTCGCAGCCTTAAGGCTTGCAACAGCATATTATAATAACAATGTTGTGGAGGAAGGGAAGAAATGGTGTCTCAGGGTGTATAAAAAAAGAGCGAATATGCCGATGCAGTTAAAACTCTGGGCAAATCGGACATATGCTATTTTCTATGAAACTCCATATGAAGAAATTAAATATTGCAGACAACTTCTTGAAATTGATGATCAATTGCCTTTGATTTATTATTCAATAGGTAATGCGTATCTAGAAGGCTTATATCAATATGATAAGGCAATTCCTGAATATGAAAAAGCGCTTGAGATATATAATAAATGGGGTATAAAACCATCATGGGTATTAGATTATATTCAACTTGGACGTGCATATCATAAAAATGGTCGATATAAAAAAGAGAATGAGATTTATAAAAAAGCAGAACGAGATTTCCCTAATCATTTCATTTTACTGGCATGCCAGGCAATCCTGTCATTAACTGAAGGAGATACTATTGCAGCAAATCGTTATATTGAGAAATTCAAAACTAATGTCAGAGAAAATTCATTGTCTGATAAAGATATTACAATAAACCTTGCGTGGATTTACTCTGAGGCAGGCATTCTGAATAAAGCAGAAGAATATTATCGGCAAGACTTTTCCTTAGAACCTAAAAATCCAATAAGGTTGAATAATCTTGCATGGTTCCTTATTGATAAGGATCGGGACATTAATGAGGGACTGGAACTTGTTAATAAGGCACTTGTACTAAGTCCTGATAATTCTGATTTTTTGAATACAAAAGGCTGGGGATTATATAAACAGGGGAAATACAGGGAAGCACTTGAGTTCCTTGAGAAAAGCGATTCGCTGAAACCTCTTTATAACCATATGCTTTTCGTCAATCTCGAAGCAGCAAAAAAGGCTGTCGCCGGGTTAAAGAATAATTAAAAACTGTCGCTTATAAAGTGATTACCAGCCCTCGTCCGGGGGCTTTTGTTACAATATAGGATCCCCCTGTCCCTATACATCCCGGATTTAAACCTGCTGAGAGCGAATTTTTTTACCTGATAGTGGACCACCCAGAGCAGCACTTACGTAACAAATGTCAAATATTCCAGCACTCAAGGGAAGGAGACCCCACACTATTGATATTATACCAAGGGTGTGGTCACGATATATATAACCAACCGCAATGAACCCAATACCTATTACCAATCGTAATATTCTCCCGACCGGAGTATTGAGAAATTTAGAGAAACCAGATTGATTGAATGATTCATGCATTGCCATAATATTTCCATTTTGATCTATAACAAAACTAAGGTCATAAAGTTCAATAACCATCAGCAAATTAAAGTTTTTATATCAACTCTCGGAATTCCAGTGGCTTTTTTATTTGCTTCGTATTCAATCCTTTCATAACTTTATCCCAATGAATAACTAACATGCCAAGTCTCATCCCGGATTTTAATTACGACATTTTCATCAGCTATCGTCAAAAGGACAACAAAGGCGATAAGTGGGTAAGCAAGTTTGTTGATATTCTTAAAACAGAACTGGAAGCCACTTTCAAGGAGGATGTTTCTGTATATTTTGATGAAAATCCGCATGATCGCCTTCAGGAGACCCATAACGTGGATAAGAGCCTTGAAGGTAAACTGAAGTGCCTTATTTTCATTCCAATACTTTCACAGACCTATTGCGATCCCAAAAGCTATGCATGGCAATATGAGTTTCTGGCATTTCTCAGGATGGCTGAAAAAGATCATTTTGGTAAGGATGTTAAGCTCAGGAGTGGTAATGTCGCCAGCAGGATACTTCCAATCAGGATACACGACCTTGAACCTGAAGATGTGAAGCTATTTGAAAAGGAAACTGGCAGTGTATTACGGGCATTAGATTTTGTCTTTAAGACATCAACAGGTGTTAGCAGACCACTTAAAGCCATTGAAGATCATCCCAATGATAACCTGAACAAAACCTTTTATAGTGATCAGATCAATAAGGTTGCTCTTGCGATTAAAGAAATTATTTTGGGATTGAAGATAGAGCCCGACGTACCTGTGAAAGAAATGATTGAGCTGAATGAGTCAAAGGAGGTAGCCAATAAAGAGAAGATAATTAATGAACAGGAGAAGCCTGCTAAAGCATTAAAAAGCAAGCTAATTTCAACAATTGCTGTTCTTACTGTTTTAATTATTGCTGCAATATTTGTTTATCCGAAAATATTAAAAAGGGACAAACTTGATAGACTTAAATCTTCAGACGGGAGAATATCTGTTGCAGTAATGCCATTTCATAATATGACCAATGATACCATATGGGATGTGTGGCAGGATGGGATTCAATTTAACCTTATTACGTCTCTGTCGAACTACTCCGACGAACTAAAAGTAAGCCAAACAGAATCAATAAAAAATCTTTTACAGAGCAAAGGTCTTATTAATTATGCTTCAATCACACCTTCTGTCGCTAGTACAATTTCTCAGAAACTTGATGCAAATATCTTTATTTATGGTAATATAAATCAAGTAGGAAAAACGATACGTGTAAATGCCCAGATAATCGACTCAAAAACAAAAGAGTCCTTCAAATCATTCCAATTGGATGGAACAGCAGAGAATATCCTTCCTATAATTGATTCTCTTTCAATAATGATAAAGAATTTTCTAATAATATCTGAGCTGAAAAAGGATTTGCCTTATTATTACGAGCATAGTTTATCTACCGGTTCACCTGCTGCATTAAGGTACTTTATTTACGGGAGAAACGAATTTATAAAAAGGGATTTCCCCTCTGCATGTAACTGGCTTTTAAAAGCAATCTCAATTGATTCAAATTTTTTTGATGCTATTACGACAATTTCCTTAGCATATGGAAATGAGGAATCATATGATGATGCAAAAAAATGGTGTCTCAAAGCCTATAAAAAAAGAGATCAGATGTCCATGCAGCAACAGCTCAATGTAAACCGGGTATATGCTGAATATTTTGAAACACCCCGTGAAGTGATTAAATATCTGAAACAACGTTTGGATTTTGATGATCAGAATCCTGTTGCTTTGTACAATTTAGGTAGATGTTACGCTGATTTGTATCAGTATGACAAAGCTATCCCTGAACTTGAAAAGGCACTTGAAATATATAAGAAATGGGACTCAAAGCCATACTGGGTTTATAATTACACATATCTTGTTGACTCATACCATAAAACTGGCATGTATAAGAAAGAGGAAAAACTATATAAAAAGGCAGAACAAGACTTTCCGGATGATCCTTATCTTTTTTACTATCATGCTATCCTGTCATTAACTAAAGGAGATACTGTTACTGCAAATGAATATATTGGAAAAATAATGATTTATTTTAAGGAAAATTCAGTCCCTGAGGCAAATAGAGCATCGGGTATGGCATCTCTATATTCTGAAGCAGGCATGCTTGACAAAGCAGAGGGATATTATCGAAAAGCACTTTCCTTAGAACCCGGGAAAGGAGGGAGTCTGAATAATCTGGCTTATTTCCTGATTGATAAGGATCGGAATGTTAATGAAGGTTTGGAACTCATTGAAAGAGCATTGAAATCAGAACCTGATAACATCAATTATCTGGACTGTAAGGGTTGGGGATTATTTAAGCAGGGTAAAAATAAAGAAGCACTTGAGTTACTTGAAAAATGTGATTCCTTAAAGCCTGTCTATGATCATGATGCATTCCTACATCTCGAAGCAGCAAAAAAGGCTGTTGCCGGGTTAAAGAATAATTAAAAACTATCGCTTATAAAGTGATTACCGGCCCTCGTCCGGGGGCTTTTGCATTGAATCTCAAGGATAAATAATTTTTAGTAATAGGGTAAATCCCCTTTCAGAGATCTTATGTTTAGAGAAACACAATTATATAAAAACTATTATATGAAAAGCAAAATTTCATTCATTGGACTACTCTGTCTCTTGTTATTTTTAGTTCTGATTCCAACTAAAATGAATGCTCAGATCTCTGTCAATAGAGACACTATTATGCTTGCCGCTCAAGAGATAATTAAAGAAACAGCTTATTGTGCTCTGGTTACAATTGATTCAACCGGACAACCGCAGGTACGTACAATGAATCCTTTCCCTGCTAATAATGAATTAATCACCTGGTTCGGCACCTCCAGATTTAGTCGGAAAGTCAGGGAAATAAAAAATAATCCCAGGGTAGCTGTCTACTACGCAGACCACAGGACAGCTAAAGGTTACGTTAACATTTCAGGGACAGCCGAGGTAATTGACAATAAAGAACTATTGCTGAAAATGAAACGAGACTACTGGGAAAGTATTCCAAATTGGCAGGATAATTTTGTCCTGATTAAAATTGTTCCAAAGTCAGTTGAAGTAATTAATTATAGACATCACCTTACAAATGATCCAAAAACCTTTAAAGCACCTTGGATTATATTGAACTGAAATATTTGTGGCTAAGCAGTTCTTTTTGCAATTTCAGCAATATTCTTTGCTTCCAGCACCTTTTTTTCTCCGTCGAACGACGCACAATTGATCATGGCAAGACCAACATCACTCAGTGTGCCAAAGTATTGCGGGAATAACGCATGTAAAACGGGGTATGGTAACTGGATGTATTTATAGAATTTTGGGAGGTTCTTCTGTCCTTTTATTGCCTTCATAAAAGCTGGGCGGAAAGCAAACACATTTTTAAATTTAAGCTTCATCAAATCGTTTTCCGTTTTACCCTTGATCCTTGCCCACATCATCCTCCCCTTTTCACTGCTGTCAGTCCCCGCACCGGAAACATAGCAGAATGTCATATCAGGATTCAATTTGCTCAGGGTTTGAGCAAAGTTCATTGTGAGGTCATATGTGACCCTGGTATATTCTTGTTCCTTCATACCCAGAGATGAAACCCCGGCACAAAAGAAACATGCATTATACCCTGATAACCTGGATTCAATAGGGAGAAGATTTAAAAAGTCGGAATGGATTATCTCCATCAGCCTGGGGTGTGTTACACCGCAAGCTCTTCTGTTTATTACCAGCACTGACTCCACATCCGGATGCTGCAGGCATTCCAGAAGAACGCCTTCACCAACCATTCCGGTGGATCCGGTGATTATGGCTCTGATTTTGAAATTCATGGGTAAACTGTTAAATATTGATTAAAGTTAAGAAAAATTTAACAGAGGAACATTTGGAAAATTTTCCAATTGTTCCTCTGCATATGTCTTCCTAACTTCCCTTCAACCTTTATGCTTGTGATCCCGGAGAGACTCGAACTCTCAACCAACAGAACCGGAATCTGCCATTCTATCCATTGAACTACGGGACCTGATACAGAGCACAAAATTAACATCATTAGGGCGGTTTTACAACTAATTTGATGGAATTATATAGTTTCACTTGAATCTGCAAAAAGCTCAGAGCATTAAAGAACTTACACAAAGGGACACGGAGGATTCAATGAGTTCCACTGAGTATCCTTTTAAGATAACTCTGTGTTTCTCTGTGTCTTCTCAGTGGCCCTCTGTGCAAGTTTTTTGATTTAATTAATTTATTTCCTTTTGACCTCCATAAGGAATAATGGCAAAGTTTTTCTAATTTCGCACCGCAATTAACGACCAATATAATTAAAGCTAAGATGGATTACAATTTCCATGAGATCGAAAAGAAGTGGCAGAAATACTGGGAGGAAAATAAAACTTTCAAAACTCCGGAAGACTTAACTAATCTGAAGAAATGCTACATACTCGATATGTTTCCCTATCCTTCAGGAGCAGGACTGCATGTCGGCCATCCGGAGGGTTATACTGCGACCGATATATACAGCAGGTATAAAAGAATGAAAGGGTTTAACGTTCTTCATCCTATGGGCTGGGATGCATTCGGACTTCCTGCCGAACAGTATGCTATTCAAACCGGAACACAACCTTCAATAACAACAAAAAACAATTGCGATACCTTCCGGAGGCAGATCAAAGAACTGGGTCTCAGCTACGATTGGGAAAAAGAAATAAACACCACTGATCCTAAATACTACAGATGGACACAATGGATCTTTATCAGGCTCTACAACACATGGTTTGATGAATCACTCCAGAAAGGAAGACCTGTTTCAGAACTATCAATACCTGAGGAAATCAGGAAGCTTGGGAAGAAGGAGATATCAAAATTTACAAATTCAAAAAGACTTGCATATTACGACAACGCCCTGGTATGGTGGTGTCCCAGCTGCCGCATAGTTTGCGCCAATGAAGAAGTGCTTAATGACGGTACCCATGAAAAATGCGGCAATAAAGTTGAGAAGAAAAACCTCAAACAATGGATGCTCCGAATTCCTCTTTATGCTGAAAGATTACTTAAAGGAATCGACAACCTCGATTGGCCTGAAGGTATTAAAGATATGCAGCGCAACTGGATTGGCAGGTCAACAGGTGCTGAAGTGGATTTCAGTATCGATGACCTGAATGAAAAATTAACTGTTTTCACAACAAGGCCCGATACACTCTTCGGGGCAACCTATATGGTAATTTCTCCTGAACATCCTCTTACCGGGATTATTACACTATCCGGCAAAAAGAAGGATGTTGACAATTATATCAAAGCTGCTTCCCTGAAATCGGATCTCGACAGGACTGACCTGGCAAAGGAAAAAACAGGCGTCTTCACCGGTAGATATGCTGTCAATCCTGTTAATCTTAAAAAGATCCCGATCTGGGTAGCTGATTATGTATTAACAGGTTACGGCACCGGGGCGATAATGGCTGTTCCGGCTCATGATACCCGCGACTTTGAGTTTGCTGAAAAATTCAACCTTCCTATAGTCTGCATACAGGATCCCGATGTATCAGATCCTGCTCAGAAAAAAAGGATAATAGCCGGGAAAGAGTGCTGGACGGAGGATGGGAAATATATTAATTCGTCCGAAAAATCAACAGGTGTCGATATAAACGGGCTGAACAAGGAGGCCGGGATAGCTAAAATCATTGCCTGGCTCGAAGGAAAAAGTCTAGGAAGAGAAAAAGTAAATTACAAGCTCCGCGACTGGCTCTTCAGCAGACAAAGGTACTGGGGCGAACCATTTCCTGTCATTCACTGGGAAGATGGTGAATTATCTCTTATCGATGAAGATCAGCTTCCGCTTGAACTTCCTGAACTCGAAAAATATCTTCCCGGTGAAACCGGTGAATCACCCCTTGCCAATGCCACTGAATGGCTCAATGTCACAGATAAATCAGGACGACGAGGCAGGCGTGAAACTAATACTATGCCACAATGGGCAGGATCGTGCTGGTATTACCTGCGTTTTATTGATCCTTTAAACGATGAACGGATTTTCAGTCGTGAATTGGAAAAGTATTGGATGCCGGTCGACCTTTATATAGGAGGTGCTGAACACGCAGTCCTTCATCTGCTTTACAGCCGTTTCTGGCATAAAGTCCTGTTTGACCTTGGTGTTGTTTCAACTGATGAACCCTACCGGAGACTTTTTAACCAGGGGATGATCCTGGCATTCGCATATGAAAATGAAGCCGGGGCTAAAGTCTCTGCCGACATTGTAGAGGAACGTGACGGAAAATATTACAACACCGAATCAGGGGTCGAAGTGAAGCAAATTGTCGCTAAGATGTCAAAGTCGCTCAAGAATGTAGTTAATCCGGATGATGTTGTTTCTAAATACGGAGCGGATTCGCTGAGACTGTATGAGATGTTCCTTGGTCCTCTTGATATCACAAAACCATGGGACGATAAAGGAGTGAAAGGCGTCTTTAACTTCCTGGGAAGAACCTTCAGATTCTTTTCTAATCCCGAAAATATCACCACTGTTATGGAGGATCCGGAAATTCTGAAAGGACTGCACCAGACTATTAAGAAAGTTGAAGCCGATATTGAGAACCTTCATTTCAATACTGCAATATCTGCAATGATGATCTTCCTTAACCTTGCAATAAAAAAGGGCAAAGTGACTAAAGAAACAGCCGCCATTTTTACAAAAATAGTATCACCTTTTGCTCCGCACCTTGCAGAAGAATTATGGAATTTCTATGGAAATCCCAAAACTCTTGCCTATGAACCATGGCCTGCTTTTAACGAGGAGTACCTTAAAGAGGATATTTTTGAATATCCGGTCTCGGTTAACGGCAAGCTCAGGTTTAAGATCGAACTCCCTGTAAATATGGGTAAAGAGGAGATAATAAAAAGTGTTCTGGCAGATGAAAGAGCAAAAAAATGGCTTGAAACAGGTACTCTTTCAAATATAATAGTAGTTCCAAACCGGATCGTAAACATTGTAATTAAAAATTAATCCGGAAGCTAAGATGTCTGTTCAAATAAAAGCCATAATTTTTATATCCCTTATTTTCCTTCTGGTTTCATGTAAAAACCCTTTCAGGGACAAGAATGAAAATACTGTATCTGTTTCAGACAGTACGAGAACAGACCAGAAGGCGCCTGTTCTGACTTTCGGGATTCCTGCCGACTCTTTCAGTCTTATAAAAGGACATATAAAACGTAATGGATTTCTTTCTCAGATACTTATTGAACATGGTATAAGCATGCAGGAAATTGACCAGGTATTAAAGAATTCAGCATCAGTTTTTGATGTCAGGACCATTCGCTCAGGAAACACCTTTACACTTTTCTGTGATACTGATTCGGTTGCCAGGGTAAGATATCTTGTTTATGAACATGATCCCACAACAGGTTATGTATTCTCTTTTAATGATTCGCTGAATATCACACCGTATAAGAAGGAAATTAAGAAGATTATCAGGTATTCTTCAGGAACAATTGAAACATCGCTCTGGGAATCAATGATTGCAGAGGGTCTTCATCCTACCCTGGCTTTTGAATTATCGGAAATTTTTGCCTGGACGGTTGATTTTTTCGGTTTACAGAAAGGCGATAGCTACAAGGTAATTTATGAGGAGCAATTCATTGGGGATAAATCCCTTGGTGCCGGAAAAATATATGGAGCTCAGTTTACCTGGACAGGAAAGACCATCACTGCAATTCCATTTATCCAGGATGGGAAGGAGACCTTCTTTGATGAAGAGGGAAACAGCCTCAGAAAAGCTTTTCTGAAAGCTCCTTTACAATTTTCCAGGATAAGTTCACGGTTCTCTTCAAGCAGAATGCATCCTATCCTCCGGATACGCAGGCCTCATTTCGGAGTTGATTATTCTGCACCGATAGGTACTCCCGTTCACGCTATCGGAGATGGTAAAGTTGTGTCTGCTGAAACAGAAAACGGCTCAGGTAAGATAGTAAGGATAGTCCACAACAGTGTTTATTCCACTGCATATCTGCATCTTAGCAAATTTGGAACAGGTATTTACCCGGGAGCATTTGTAAAGCAGGGAGATATCATCGGTTATGTAGGGAGCAGTGGACTTTCAACCGGACCACACCTTGATTTCAGGTTTTACCGGAACGGATCGCCGGTTGATCCCTTAAGCGTTGAAGCGCCTCCTGTGGAGCCGGTTTCAGATGTAAATAAAGAAAATTTTGAAATAAACAGGAGAGTGGTATTAGGATTGCTTAAAACTTTTTAGGGTTAGCAGGAAGATTAATGATCAGATCTTCAATAACCTTCGGATAATACTCATATTCCAGGGCGTGTATCCTGGATGCCAGAGAATCAGGGGTATCTGAGGGTTCAACTTTACATCTTGTCTGAAAAATAATATTACCCTCATCATAAAACCTGTTTACGTAATGGATCGTTATTCCGGATTCTGATTCATGATTACCTATAACAGCCTGATGTACTTTCTCCCCAAACATCCCCTTTCCGCCATAACCCGGTAGTAATGCGGGATGTATATTTATTATGCGTCCCTCAAACTCTTTCAGGATATTTTCGGGAATCAGCCAGAGAAAACCTGCCAGAACAATAAAATCAATCTTACTTGAAATTAACAGATCAAGGACTTTTCCCGAAGCATAAAAATCATTATGGTCGAAAAAAACTGCATTTATATTATGTGCCGCAGCCCTTTTTAAAACAAAGGCTTCACGCCGGTTCGACAATATCAGAGTTACTTTACCGCTCTTTTTGTTCGAAAAGTATTCTATTATGTTTTCAGCATTTGTTCCTGAACCTGAGGCAAAAATTGCTATATTTCTCATTTTGTGATACTTATCATTTTTAACCTGTCATTGGCCAAAGTCTGATAAGAAAGTTATATTATATTAAGTATCAATATATTAATCCGTATTATCAATAAAAAACCTCAAATAACTTGAAAAATATGGTACAAATATATTTCTTTGCAAGGTTCTAAAATTATTATTAATTAAAATTTATCATTATGTCTGACATTGCCACAAGGGTAAAAGAGATTATTGTTGACAAACTTGGAGTTGACGAATCAGAAGTAACTCCGGAAGCCAGTTTCACGAATGATCTGGGTGCAGACTCACTTGACACTGTTGAATTGATTATGGAATTTGAAAAAGAATTCAATATCGGAATTCCTGACGACCAGGCAGAGACCATCAGCACCGTTGGTGATGCAATCAAGTACATCGAGGAAAATGCAAAGTAATTTTGCATAGTTATAATCCATTTATGAGAAGAGTTGTAGTAACCGGCCTTGGAGCACTGACTCCGATAGGCAATAATTTGCATGATTACTGGGAAGGACTGAAGAGTGGGGTAAGCGGATCGAAAATGATTACCCGGTTCAATACCGATAAATTCAAAACAAAGTTTGCATGTGAAGTAAAAGGTTACGACTTCTCAAATTATTTTGACAGAAAAGAAGCCAATAAGCTTGACCTATATGCTCAGTATGCCCACGTTGCGACTGACGAAGCAATAAAAGACTCAGCCCTTGATCTGGAGAAGATAGATAAAGACAGAGTTGGTGTCATCTGGGCATCAGGGATTGGCGGGATTGAAACTTTTTTCCTGGCAATAAAACAATATGTTCTTGGTGACGGAACACCCCGGTTCAGTCCTTTTTTCATCCCCAGAATGATAAGTGATATAGCTGCAGGAACTATTTCTATCAAGTATGGTTTCAGAGGACCAAATTTTGCCACTGTTTCAGCCTGCGCCTCCTCAACAAATTCTATAATTGACGCTGTTAACTATATCCGGTGGGGAAAAGCAGACATTTTTGTTACCGGTGGATCTGAAGCCTCTATTAATGAACCCGGGATAGGTGGCTTTAATGCACTTCAGGCTCTCTCAACCAATAATGACGAATTCCTGACTGCCTCCCGGCCATTTGATAAAACCCGTGACGGTTTTGTCCTGGGTGAAGGTGCCGGCTCTCTTATTGTTGAGGAATATGAGCATGCTAAAGCAAGAGGAGCCAGAATCTATGCTGAGCTGGCAGGTACAGGGATGACTGCTGATGCTTTTCATGTTACAGCACCGCATCCTGAAGGCCTGGGTGCACGGAATGTTATGAAACTGGCTGTTGGCGATGCATGTCTTAACGTGGAGGATGTCGATTATATTAATGTTCATGGCACTTCAACTCCTCTTGGTGATATTTCAGAAACAAAAGCTATCGTCAATGTTTTCGGACAGCATGCTTACAAGCTTAACATCAGCGCTACAAAATCGATGACCGGTCACCTCCTGGGAGCAGCCGGCGCAATTGAGGCAATTGCATCAATCATGGCTGTTGCCAATGATATTATCCCTCCGACAATAAACTTTAAAGTCCCTGATCCCGATATTGATCAAAAGCTCAACTTTACCTTTGACAAAGCCCAGCACAGAAAAGTTAATGTTGCCATAAGCAATACATTCGGGTTTGGCGGCCATAATGCTTCACTGGTTGTTAAAAAAGCAGAGCTTTAGTGTCCTTGCTTAATAAAAAATTTAATGGCACGTATATTCTTGATAAACGGGAATTCGGCTCCCGTTTAAGAAAAATTTTGGGCTTCAGACCCGGAAACCTCAGACTTTACGAAATAGCCTTTATACACCGTTCCGCATCTTACACACTTCCTGACGGAAAGAGAGTAAACAATGAAAGACTCGAGTACCTTGGAGATGCCGTACTCGATGCAATACTTTCTGATTTTCTCTTCGAAAAATTTCCTGATGCCAATGAAGGTTTCATGACAAAAATCCGATCAAGAATAGTAAACAGGGATGTGCTTAATCAACTTGCTGTGTCAATGGGAATAAATAAGATTCTTGTAAGCAATGTAAATTTGACTCATCCAACGAAAAACCTCTACGGAGATGCTTTTGAAGCATTGATCGGGTCAGTATTCATTGACAAGGGATTCCGGAAAACGAAAAAACTCTTTATAACAAAAGTCCTGAGTAAATACCTCGACATGGACACGATTGTCCATACCGATACAGATTATAAAAGTCTTGTATTTGAATGGGTGCAGAAGAATAAAGCAAACCTGATCTTTACCTATAACGAAGAATATGATTTTGATATCAGGAAATCTTATTTTTCCACCACACTTTATATCAATAAGGAAGAATATGGCAAAGGTGTGGGGGCATCTAAAAAGGAGGCTGAACAGGAAGCATCAACACAGGCATATAGAAAGATTAAGGATAATTCGGCACATAATGCTTAGTTCCTTCAAATTTCCCTACCTTTATAAGTTAAGGTGCATAATGGATGAAAATTACACAAAAGATCAGGCGGGTACAATTAAAAATCAACCGGAATGATGAATCTGTCCTGATAGGTATTGTCTCATCAGAACCCGATTACAAGCTCTCCCTGGCTCTTAACAGGAAGTTAAAGATCGGTCTTAAGAATGTTTCCCCTATCGTTGTTCCCGATGAATCAGGATCTGAAATGACATTCAGCAGGTTTTCAGATTCTGTTGCTTCCGGCGATAAATTGTTCGAACTGATCTCAAACCGTTTTGGGAAAAATTTCCTTCTCAGAAAACTTAAGAATATTGATTTCATTTTTCAAATACATGATCCTGAGAATGAAACCAATATTGATCAGATGATGGCAATCCTAAGGGATTCTGAATGCATTACAGCAGTATTTAATATTGATTTTAAGTCGATAAAGGATAAGAATCTGCAATACTTAGCCATGTAGATTTTGAAAAAACTCTTGAAAATAAGAAGAGCCGTCCCGAGAACTCGGGACGGCTCATTTTTGATAACCCTAAAACTAACCTAACCTATGAAAAAAACCTCTATATATTGTGAATCAAATATTGTGCCAAACACTCTGCAAATATATTTCAAACTTTTAAACTAAAAAAATGTTTTACTCTAAATATCTGAATATTAACAATATTTTAATAAAATGTTAAAATTTTTTATTCCCTTGAGCCTTCCATATCAATTCTGATCCGCATTAAACAACCCTGGTTGTTAAAGAAAGTTAAAGGGTTGGAACATAAACTATATATAGTAGTATTTTTGTAACGTATGAAACGAAGAAACATTGTATTACTGGCAATTTTCTTTTTCCTTGCTTTCTCAGGGCTTATTTTAATACAACTGTATTGGATCCGGAATGCTATTAATATTACAGATCAGCAATTCAGGATCCTGTCAAACAAAGCCCTTGAATCTGTAGTACTCGATCTTGAAGAAAATGAACTTATTAACACAATTTTTGAAGAAATAGACCCATCATCAACCGATTCTGTAACAGCAATAGTTCCTGCCAATTCTCCGCTGGCCAGAAAACTACGGGGCTACCAGCCAAATTCTCAGTTGCTTGAAATGTATGGGCTTAATAATCCTGGTGAACCAATAGCTGTGACAAGTACAGGACAAAAGATTTTTATTTCAGATGAAGATATTTCAAATTATACTGTGGCCGAAACGACAGAAACCTCTCCTCAGTCTATAACTGCCGAGCTTAAAGGCAGAGTCACAAATAAAATTGTATTTCTTGAAAATATAATGGACAAGATCCTCCGCGATACACCGGATATCAGAAAAAGGATTGATCCTGAGAACCTTCAGAAAATGCTCCGGAAAGCTCTCAACAATGCCGGTATAAACCTGGATTTTGAGTTCTCAATACGGTCAGGGAAGTATGGACTAATCTGGAAGACGCCGGGTTTTACTGAAAAACCAGGGACAAATAAATTCATAATACAGCTCTTCCCGAACGATCCTATTCCCGGGCAAAACCAGCTTGTGATGTACTGCCTCCAGGAAAAACAGTATAAATTAGAAAAAATGGGGAGCCTCGGATTTCTATCACTCCTGTTCACTTCATTATTACTTCTCCTGGCAACCGGAACATTCATCGTGATCTTCAGGCAGAAAAAAATGTCAGAGATCAGGAGCGATTTTATAAACAATATGACCCATGAACTGAAAACACCGATATCTACTATTTCATTAGCCTCGCAGATGATGGCTGACAAGACAATCCCGGAGGATAAAAAGAATATCGACAACCTTGCCAGGATTATCGCCGATGAGAGCATGCGCCTTAAATTTCAGGTTGAGAAAGTCCTGCAGACTGCTATATTTGAAAAAACCAGAATGAAGCTCAACCTGGCTGACGTAGATATACATATCATACTTAACAATATAATTGAAAATTTTAAGCTGCAAATCGAGAGCCGCATGGGAAAAATAAAGAAAGATTTTCAGGCGATTTCCTCTCATGCAATGGTTGACGAGATACATTTTATGAATTGCATCTCAAATCTCATTGATAATGCGATCAAGTATTCCGGAAGTGCTCCGGAAATAACAATTTCAACACAGAATACCAGTAAGAGTATTATAATCACTATCGAAGATAACGGCATCGGAATAAGTAAAGAAGATCTTAAAAGGATCTATGATAAGTTCTATCGTGTCCATTCCGGAGATGTTCACAACGTCAAAGGATTCGGACTTGGTTTAAGTTATGTTAAGAAGGTTATTGAAGAACATAATGGGACCATTAAGGCAGAGAGTCAGATAAATCATGGCACAAAATTCACAGTTTGTATCCCAAAAATCCGACAGAAATGACAAATACAAAAATCCTTCTCGCTGAAGATGACAGTAATCTAGGCATATTGCTTAAAAATTATCTTTCAGCTAAAAGCTTTGAAACTACACTGTTCACAAATGGGATAAGTGCCATGGAAGCATTTTCGAAAGAGCACTATAATCTTTGCATTCTCGACATAATGATGCCGGAAATGGATGGACTTACTCTTGCATGGGAGCTCCGGAAAGTTAATCCTGCAATTCCAATAATATTTCTGACAGCAAAAAGCCAGAAAGAAGATATCCTTGAAGGGTTCAGGTCAGGAGCTGATGACTATATTACAAAACCATTTTCGATGGAGGAATTGCTGTACCGTATCCAGGCAATACTTAAAAGGACAGCCAATTCTGCAACTCTAAAAAAAGGAGAACACTATCAGATTGGAAATTATACTTTTGATCCTCTCAAACAACTACTCAGTTTTGGTGGGGAATCAGTAAAGCTTACCACTAAGGAATCGGAGCTGCTTGAACTCCTTTGCAGTCATGCTAATGAAATACTGGAACGTAATTTCGCACTGAAGTCGATCTGGATCGATGACAACTATTTCAATGCCAGGAGCATGGATGTGTATATTACCCGGTTAAGAAAATATCTGAAAAAAGATCTGTCAGTTAAAATTCTTAATATACACGGAAGAGGCTATAAACTTATTATATGAAAAAAATTACCCTGACCGGCTTCAGTGGTCAGGGTAAGCTGCTTAGGTTAGATAATAGGAATATGATATTTTGATCTCCTTTTTATCCTTACGCTAAAGTAATATTTTTTTGTAACACTGCTATAAAAACAAAAAAATATCGGAATTATTAATTATCTGTCAGGTTGTCACCTTATCAATCGAGTTTTAAGACTGCAAGAAAAGCCTGTTGGGGAACCTCAACATTACCTATCTGGCGCATTCTTTTCTTCCCTTTCTTCTGTTTCTCAAGAAGTTTTCTTTTCCGGGTAATATCTCCTCCGTAACATTTTGCAGTTACATCTTTTCTTACTGCTTTTACTGTCTCGCGGGCAATGATTTTTGCCCCGATGGCAGCCTGGATTGCAATATCAAACTGCTGACGGGGAATAAGTTCTTTAAGCTTCTCACACATTTTGCGGCCAAAGTCATATGCATGTCCCCTGTAAATCAAAGTTGAAAGAGCATCGACCATCTCCCCGTTAAGCAAAATATCAAGCCTTACCAGATCTGCTTTCTGATAAGCCGTATAATAATAGTCGAATGAGGCATAACCCTTTGAAATACTTTTCAGCTTGTCGTAAAAATCAAAAACAATCTCCGAAAGTGGCATTTCAAAAGTAAGCTCAACTCTGTCCCTGGTAAGATAAACCTGACCTTTCATAATACCTCTCCTATCGATGCAGAGGTTCATTATAGGACCGGTATATTCCGATAATGTTATGACCTGGGCGACGATATAAGGCTCTTCAATGCGTTCAATATTGGTAACCGGGGGAAGACCTGACGGATTATGAACGTCAATTTCTTCTCCCTTTGTAGTGAAAACCTTGAATGAAACGTTTGGAACAGTCGTAATTACATCCATATTGAATTCCCTGTCGAGCCTTTCCTGAACTATTTCCATATGGAGCAATCCGAGAAATCCGCATCGGAAACCAAAACCCAGAGCTGCAGATGATTCTGGTATAAATGTCAGAGAAGCATCATTCAGCTGAAGTTTTTCAATTGAGCTTCTAAGGTCTTCATATTCGTCAGCATCAACAGGGTACATACCTGCAAATACCATCGGCTTTACCTCTTCGAAACCAGAAATAGCTTTGTCGCATGGATCTTTAACCAGTGTGATAGTATCACCAACCCTGATTTCGCTGGAATTTTTTATCCCTGAAATAATATATCCGACATCGCCTGTTCCCAGAACCTCACGGGGTGCCTGTTTCAGTTTTCGTACACCTATCTCTTCTGCATTATATTCGCGACCGGTACTGACAAATTTTATTCTGTCGCCTTTTCTGATTGTACCGTTAACTATTTTGAAATAAGCGATAATCCCTCTGAACGAATTGAATATTGAATCAAAAATAAGTGCTTGCAGGGGGGCATCGGGACTTCCTTCCGGTGGAGGAATGCGATGAATAATATCACTCAATATCCTGTCGACACCCATTCCTGTTCTGGCACTTGCTTCTATAATATCATCCCGTCTGCAACCGACCAGATCAACAATTTGATCTTTAACCTCTTCGGGCATAGCATTAGCCATATCCATTTTATTAAGGACAGCGATTATTTCAAGGTTATGGTCAAGAGCCATATAGAGATTTGAAATGGTCTGAGCCTGTATTCCCTGTGTTGCATCAATGACCAGCAGAGCGCCTTCACATGCTGCAATCGATCTTGATACTTCGTATGAAAAATCGACATGGCCGGGAGTATCAATAAGATTGAGGAAATACTTTTCCCCTTCAAAGAAATATTCCATCTGGATTGCATGGCTCTTGATCGTTATTCCCCTTTCCCTTTCAAGATCCATATCATCAAGGATCTGGTCCTGGTATTCCCTTTCTGTAATTGTATTGGTCTTCTCAAGAAGCCTGTCGGCCAGGGTGCTTTTGCCATGATCGATGTGCGCAATAATACAGAAATTACGGATATTGTCCATTCAGGAATATGGATTTAAGATCAGGTGCAAATATATAAAAATAATGGTCCCCATAAACACGTAGAGCCGGGTCTGAAACCCGGCTCTATTATGGAATCAAAATTATAATCCAGATATTTTTACATCATCCCTGGCATTCCTCCGCCCATTCCCTGTGGTGGCATTGCAGGATGCTCTTCCTTTTCTTCAACAATAACAGCTTCGGTTGTCAGGAACATTCCTGCGATTGATGCTGCATTTTCGAGAGCAACACGGACAACTTTTACAGGATCAATTACGCCTGCTTTATTAAGCTTTTCATAATTGTCGGTTTGTGCGTTGTATCCGTAATCTCCCTTGCCTGATTTTACATTCTGAACAACAACAGCACCTTCCTTACCTGAATTGATAGCTATCTGGCGTAAAGGTTCCTCAATTGCACGCTTGATTATTTCAATACCGGTTGTCTGATCCTCATTTTCACCTTTCAGCCCTTCAAGTGCAGATATAGCACGGATGTAAGCTACGCCGCCACCCGGTACAATACCTTCTTCAATTGCAGCTCGTGTGGCATGCAGTGAGTCATCGACACGGTCTTTCTTATTTTTTAATTCGACTTCAGAAGCAGCCCCAATATAAAGAACTGCAACACCGCCGGCAAGTTTGGCAAGACGTTCCTGCAACTTCTCTTTATCATAGTCAGAAGTAGTAGTAGTCATCTGTTGTTTGATCTGACCTACGCGGGCTTTGATCATTTCCTTGTCGCCGAAACCATTGACTATTGTAGTGTTTTCCTTATTGACAGTAACTTTATCAGCAGTACCAAGCATTTCAAGAGTTGCATGTTCCAGCTTAAGACCCTTTTCTTCAGAAATGACTGTTCCGCCTGTAAGGATGGCTATATCTTCAAGCATTTCTTTCCTTCTGTCGCCGAAACCTGGAGCCTTAACTGCGCATACCCTGAGTGAACCACGAAGACGATTCACAACGAGAGTTGCAAGTGCTTCGCTTTCAACATCTTCAGCAACAATGAGAAGAGGTTTGCCGGTTTGGGCTGTTGCTTCGAGGATAGGAAGCATATCTTTCATTGAAGAGATTTTCTTGTCATAGATAAGAATGTAAGGAGTTTCCAGTTCTGCTTCCATTTTCTCAGCATTGGTAACAAAATAAGCTGAAATATAACCACGGTCAAACTGCATCCCTTCAACAACTTCAACATAAGTAGTTGTACCTTTTGATTCTTCAACGGTAATGACACCTTCCTTATGTACTTTGCTCATAGCTTCAGCAATAAGCTTTCCTATCTCCTGATCATCATTGGCAGAAATTCGTGCAACCTGCTCAATTTTAGCAAGGTCATCACCTATAACTGTTGCCTGAGAAACCAGATGTTTGATAACTTTCTCAACTGCTTTATCAATACCTCTTTTGACATCCATCGGGTTTGCTCCAGCTGTAATGTTTTTCAGACCTACATGTATAATTGCCTGAGCCAGGACTGTTGCTGTAGTTGTACCATCACCAGCTACGTCTCCTGTTTTCGAAGCAACCTCTTTCACCATCTGAGCACCCATATTTTTATATGGATCAGATAGTTCGATATCCTTTGCTACTGTTACACCATCTTTTGTGATCAGGGGAGCTCCGAATTTCTTTTCAAGAACAACATTACGGCCTTTAGGGCCAAGGGTTACTTTGACAGCATCTGCCAGCTGATCAACTCCTTCTTTTAGAAGGGCACGTGCATCAATATTATACTTAATCTCTTTTGCCATATTTTTTAGTTTTAAAAATTATTAAATTAAGCTATGAAAAGAATATCTGATTGTGAAACAAGCAGATAGTCTTCACCATCGATGGTAAGTTCCTGCCCTGAATATTTTCCGTAAAGAACTTCATCGCCTTTCTTTACTTCCATCTCTTCATCTTTCTTTGCCGCTCCGACAAGAATGACTTTCCCCTGACGGGGTTTTTCTTTTGCTGAATCGGGAATGATAATTCCGCTGGCAGTTTTAGCTTCAGCTTCATACGGTTTTACGAGAACCTTTCCTGCCAGAATTTTTCCTTTTAATTGTGCCATACTATTTAGTTTTAAGTTAAAAATCTGTTATCGACTTCCTTAGTTCACACATTTTATGCCAAACAGTCAAACATGACATTTTTAAATAAAAAAGTGTCAGAATGTGACAAACTGACACTTTGTTAGCTTTTTTTTTATCCTGATTTATTTCTGTGTCTGATCACCAGAAGGTGGGGTAGTAGTTGATGCAGGCGGAACAGCAGTGGGTAATGTCGGTATAGCATTAGGATCAACAGTGTTGTCAATCTGAGTCCTGAGTCTCGACTGTTCTTCCTTCGCCGACCGTGGTATGGTGGCTGTTGCAACAACACAAAGAAAAAGAATTGCACCAGCAAGTGTCCAGGTCGATTTTTCAAGAAAATCTGCAGTTTTGCGGACACCCATTGTCTGACCTGCTGAAGTAAAATTAGCAGCCAGCCCGCCCCCTTTTGAATTCTGTACAAGTACAATCATTATCTGGAAGACACAGGCTATGATGACAATAATAGTAATTAAAATATAAATTCCCATTTGATTACTTTTTAATAAATCCTCTCACTTTTTCAATTTGCGTCGCAAAGTAACTACTTTTTTCCGGAAATTTCAAACTTAATTTTTCATAAATATCTATTGCCTTTGAGAAGTACCCCTGCTTAATATATATTCTTGCAAGGGTTTCTGTAACAAAACCTCCTGCTTCTTCTACAAATGGCCTGGAAATATCTTCAACCGGTTTGTTGGATTTCTCTCTGGCAGGCTCAATCCTGGGATTTGCTATAATAAATTTTTCAATCAGATCCGACTGAAGCTCTTTTACAGAGGGTGCCCCTTTTAAAACCTGCCTGTCATCAGATAAATTATTCCCGGGCAATTCATTTACCTTAATTTCATCAGGTTCAAGCTCAAGAAGATCTGTTTGCTCAGGTACAGCGAATCCCGGATCCATATAGGTTATCTTTTCCTCCACCGTCCCTGTTTCTTCATCAATAATCAACACTGATGCATCTGATTCATCAAAACCTGCATCTGTTGAAATCATAACTGAATGATCTATGTTTCTTTGGTCAGTGTTTTCATCACCAGTGCTTTTTTCAATTTCATTTATCAGATCTTCACTGTTTTTTGCCGATTCAATAACTGTCTGATGGCTTTCAGTTGAATCATTTTCATCAGGAACTGTAACAACCACGGCAGTTATTTCCGGTTTTTCTTCAGTTTTTGTCTCTTTTTTCAGAAAATAATAAAGTACTTCCCTGTCAGCAATGCGCATTGCAGAGACTCTGAGCTGATTCTCGAACTTGACATCAGCGGTGTTCTGAAGTCCTTTAAGCAGGAGCATATATGCACTCTGAAAATAAGGGAAAATATTGATAAGTTCATTCACCTCGCCAATCATCTGACGGTCAGCAGGGCCGGAATTCCCGATCATTTTCAGAAAATCGCTTCTGTTCATATTGATTACCAGTTAACAAAAGCCTTGTTAAAAATATCTTCAACCAGCAGATCGACAATTTTATCCGAGAGTTCCTTTTCAACCTGGCTCAGATCAATATTGCTGTTATAATCCTCATACCTGGAGAAAGACTGTTCGTAACTCAGGCTGGGTTCAATAGCATTGGTGAATTTGACTTTTACTGTAATTGTAAACCTGTTAGTGGCAGCCTGGGCATCTGCCGCTACTGTGAGAGGCCTGGTATTATAATCTGTTATTTCTCCTTCAAAACTTGCATCACTGATACCGTTTACCATTTTTAGGCTTGTCTGGGCTTTGCATTTATCTATGAGAGCATCTGTAATGATCTGAGTGAGTCCGGGCTGGACAAGACTTGCCCTGTTCTGAAAAGTCTGAATACTGACAGTATTTAATCCTACAGTGCTTGCTCCCGAAAACGAATATTTGATTTTGCACCCGTAAAGAAGGATCATCATTGCTGTCATAAATGTTATCAGCAGGATCCTTCCCGCGATAATTCCGGTTTTTCTACATTTCAATTCCATACTCTTTGATTTTCCTGTAAAGGGTGCGCTCTGAAATACCCAGTTCATTAGCTGCAAGCTTTCTTTTCCCGTTGTATTTTTCAAGAGCTTTTTTAATCATCTCTACTTCTTTACCGGAAAGTGAAAGTGATTCTTCAACTATCTCTTCAGTATCCTGGATATCGTTAATCCCCTTCCGTGATTCAAAATTGACAGATGATCCTTCAGTCATCTTTGTAACGGGCATCTCTTCCTTTGTTTTCCTGAAAAGATGTCGAATTGTATCAGAGTTTGTTTCATCAATTTCAATATCAACACCTCCGTGCCTGATAAGATCGTAAACCAGTTTTTTCAGATCGTTCATGTCGCTTTTCATATCGAAAAGGATCTTATACAGAATCTCTCTTTCTGATGAGAAAGCTTTATCGTTGTCTCTATTTATTACAGCCGGAAGTTTTACACTGTCATAATCAGGAAGATATGGTTTTAGAGTGGATGCCTTTATCTCTCTGTCGCTTTCAATTATTGATATCTGCTCAGTTATATTCTTAAGCTGCCTGACATTACCGGGCCATGAATAATTTAAAAGAATATTTTTGGCATCCGAATCGAGCCTGATAGCAGGCATTCTATATTTCTCGGCAAAATCAACTGAAAATTTTCTGAACAGAAGAATTATATCTTCTCCCCTCTCCCTTAATGGTGGGATCCTTATTGGCACAGTGTTCAGCCTGTAAAAAAGGTCTTCCCTGAACCTGCCCGAGTCTATTGCCCTTGGTACATCGACATTACTTGCAGCAATCACCCTTACATTTGTTTTCTGCACTTTTGAAGAACCTACTCTTATGAATTCACCGGCTTCAAGCACTCTGAGCAGCCGGACCTGGGTTGATAAGGGGAGTTCGGCAACTTCATCGAGGAAGATTGTCCCTCCGTCAGCAACTTCAAAATATCCTTTCCGGCTGTCGGTTGCACCGGTGAATGATCCCTTTTCATGACCGAAAAGCTCAGAATCTATTGTCCCTTCAGGAATTGCACCACAGTTTACAGCGAAATAGGGCCCATGTTTTCTGGTGCTGTGACTATGAATTACCTGCGGAAATACTTCCTTCCCGCTTCCGCTCTCACCTGTAATAAGAACCGAAAGATCAGTTGGAGCAACCTGAACAGCAATATCTATTGCCCGGTTAATTCCCTCATTATTCCCTATTATTCCAAACCGCTGTTTAATATTCTGCAGATCCTTCATACTCAGTTTAACAATGGTGCGAATTTAAGATATTTTTAAAACATTGGGAAATGCATTTTTCGTAAATTCGCAGGATGAAGAAGGAGTTCGGATATAAGTTTATTGCTATTATTCCGGCACGATATGCATCATCGCGGTTCCCGGGCAAGCCTCTTGTAAGTATCGCCGGAAAAACAATGATCCAGCGGGTTTATGAACAGGCGCTGAAAGCCGTTGATCTTGTTTATGTGGCAACCGAAGATGAGAGAATATATAGTTCTGTTAAAGATTTTGGTGGAAATGCTGTAATGACATCCTCCCGTCATAAAAGCGGTACCGACAGGTGTGCCGAAGCTGTCGGCCTGATTTCAGGCAGTACAGACACCATGATCGATATAGTCTTAAATATCCAGGGTGATGAACCTTTTATCAGGCCGGAACAGATTAATCTCCTTAAATCATGTTTCACCGGCAAAAAAGCAGAAATTGCAACCCTTGTGAGAAAAACATTACCGGGAGAAGATATTTTTAATCCGAACCATCCGAAAGTTATTCTTGATTCTGAGGGAAATGCCATCTATTTCAGCAGGGCTGTTATTCCTTTTTACAGGGATACAGAGCCGGATAAATGGTCAGAGAAACATGTTTTTCTCAAACATATCGGGTTATATGGGTACCGCACGGATACCCTTAAAATAATAACTAAATTACCAAGAAGCCCGCTTGAAATTGCTGAATCGCTGGAACAAAACAGGTGGATTGAGAACGGTTTCAAGATACGAACTGCAGTGACTGAATGGGAAAGTATAAGCATTGATACGCCAGAGGATCTCAAGAGAGCTATGGCACATACTGATGATTTTATTTAATTTTTACTAACTTTAGCACAATTTTTGATAGGAAATATAAAACGGTATATATGAAGAAGAGTTTACTCTTTATTCTTTTTATCATTTTTTCATTTGCCCTTCATGCCCAGAAGGACACCGTTAATATTTTCTCAACCCCGGTATCCAAAAGTGTTTTAGCTGATGCAGCAAACATCACAGTAAGTATTTATCCCGTACCTGTGAGGGAGGATTATTTCACCATAAAATGTGACAAAGAGATATCATTTGTAAAAGTCACCAATATTATCGGACAGGACGTGTACAAAACTAAGTATAATGACCCCCAGACAATTACCAAGATTCTTCTTGATAATCCCAAAAGAGGTATGTACCTGGTTACAATTGTTTTCAGCGACGGGGCAAGGATCGTGAAAAAAATATTGATTGAACAAACAGAATAGATTAAATTTACCACGGTTGTACCGCGGATTTTCGGGGGAATATTCCGCAGATCAATTTGAATTATTTTATCTGGCTTAAACAAACGGTAAACATTGCAGTTTATCAGTTGTTTATTATATAGAGATTAGATTTGAAATTTTACATTTAGGAAATTACGCCATGGAAGAAGGAATAAATGTTTTTTCAATAAAGGATCTTGAGAATTTTTCGGGAATTAAAGCTCATACTATCAGGATATGGGAAAAGAGATATCAGATACTTGAACCAGAAAGAACTGATTCCAATATAAGAACATACAATGAATCAGAGCTGAAAAAGATTCTGAACGTTGCATACCTGAACAGGAATGGCCTTAAGATATCCAAAATAGCCCGACTCGATGAAGATGAGCTTACCCAACAGGTTATGAACCTCAGCAGCAGCAGGGATGATATTGACAAGGACTTTCAACCCGGGAAAATCCTTATGGCAGCTATACGGTTCAATGAAAATCTGTTTAAGGAATCTCTTTTACCATATATCAAACAGAAAGGGATTGAAACAGCTTATTGCCTCTATTTCCATCCGCTGCTTGAGAAAGCAAAAATTCTCTGGCAGACAGGTAGTCTTTCAAGAGCACAGGAACAGTTTATCAGGAATACTTTCAGACAATTAATTACTGTTGAAGACAATCTTCTGAAGCCCTTTCCTGGTAAATCAAGACCGTCAGTTGCCATGATAAACACATCAGATAATTTTACTGATAACAATTTCCTGTTTTATAAATATGTTCTTAAAAAACGCGGTTTTGATGTCATCTTTACAGGAGGGATCCTTCCGGCATCGGAAGTAATTGAGATTTACAAGATTAAACCATTCGAATATCTTGTCGTGAACTCCAGTGCATTTGATTTTGCTAAAAAGAAAATAGGATATTTCAACAGTATTGGGAAATCCCTGATGATAAAGAAAATCATCCTTACAGATTACCCGGAGGAAAAGGATAAGAAACTATTTGAAAAGCTGATTATCACAAGGGATCCTGCAGAATTTATAACCGCTGTCGATGGATTAAGGTAATTATCTGACTTTCGTGATTACTTCAGCAAACTCAGGAAATACCCCCTTTCAGAATCAAGGCTAATTTTTGGTATTTTGCCTGAAACAGAATCAATCCTGGAGAGCATTGTTTCTGCAAATTTTTTTATCTCATCTCCCTGATCAGCCTGTATTCTGTGATTAAATGCTTTTGTTATTCCGGAAACTTCTTTCCAGAGATCCGACGTTTTAGTGTCGAACCAGCATTCTGAAAATGCATTCCAGATATAATCGACTGCCGCTGCCGAAGGATGAAGCATATCATCATCATAAAACCGATAATCACGCAGATCGTCCATAAGCAGCTCATAAGCAGGGAAATAGCCTGGATTTGAAGAATGCTTCAGCAACTCCTCAACAGCAAGGAAAAGCACTGATTTGCTTACCTGGTTGCCATGGGCTCCATCTTTCCAGTGGCGGACCGGACTTATTGTAAATACAACTTTCAGCATGGGGAACAGGGATTGCAATCTGTCAAGCTGAACTTTCCATAAAGCCACAATATCGTTAACGGACAGCAGTTCATGCGTAAATTCTGCTGCCGGAATCTTATGGCAATTTGAGACGATTTTTCCGTTTTTATTCCACCGGAATACCCTGGCTGTGCCAAATGTCACAAAAAGAAACCGTGCGCCTGAAAGGAATTCACGGGCTTCAGCCAGACGATGATTTATACCTTCAACTGCCTTGCCTGGGTTCTCAGACGAAAAATCCATATAATGGTTAAAGCTGAGCCAGATTCCATTATAATTATAAAGGTCGTCTTCAGTATAATTTCTTCCCTCTGTAATTGAATCAAGTGTATTGCATACACTAAACGGATTGTAAACGGTCCCGGATGGATTTATCATCACAGGGAGGTGACCTGCTTCAAATTTAAGTCCGATAGATGTTGCAAAGCATGATCCGATGAACATCGTCGGATCAGTATAGGTGATCTTATAAGGTGAAGGTTTAATTTTAAATGTTGTCCTTAGTTCCATTACACGAAAAGATTCAGATCATACAATTTTTTTGTTGATCCAGTTAATTATAAAATCAAAGACATCCTGTTTAAATGGCTCATTGTGCAGCTCGTGATAACCGCCTTCCCATATTCTCAGTTCTGCCATTGCGGCTTTGGATGCAAATTCACGGCTTCCTTCCGGAGAACAGATCATATCATCGCTTCCATGCATTATAAGTAAGGGCGTTTTCAGCTCTGAAGCATGTCCAAGTGAATAAGAAGCAGCACTCATTGCGCTATGGAACAGGCTCACAGAGATTTTATCATGAACAAGAGGATCTGCATTATACTTTTCAACTACTTCCCTGTCGTGCGAAATGTAATCGACGACCAGACCTGAGGGTTGAATCAGTCCGGGTAAGATATTTTTCATTACCGAAGCCAGAACAATCTTGAATTTGTCAGGCTGAAATGAGAGTTTCAGCCAGGGAGAGGTTACAACAGCGCCCTTAATGTCAGGTTTTCTCCGCAGGAGATAATCAAGTACTATTCCACCACCAAGGCTATGTCCGTAAATAAATATCGGGGTACCCGGAAATGTTTTATTTACAGCATCCAGAAGAATATCTATCATCTCGTCAGTGAGTGCATAACTTTTAATGTATCCGCGCTTTCCATCAGAGCGTCCGTGACCAGGCAGATCAACGCCTGTAAAACCTATCCCCTTACTGATCAATAAGTCGGCCCAGGCATTATATCGCTGAATGTGCTCACCCAGACCATGAACAAAAACTACAACTGCACGGATACTTTCTCCCGGACTGGTTATCATGCCTCTCAGTACAATGCCGCTCTTTAGCTTTATGTTGTAATCCATCGACTTTTTTTATTTAAAAATACTAAAGTTGACTCAATTAACTGCTCAATGAAAAAAAAATTATCACAACAGAAGTAAAATTGAACTGTACAGGGTTTTTATACCCAAAATGCAATTTATAAGTAATTTATAATACCACCTTTTTAATATATGTAATTCATTCATTATCTGACCTTTGGTAAATTCAATTATTTAGAATAGTTCTAAATTATTAAGATATTAAGATATTAAGATTTGGTTATCTTAATATATGAGTTTAATTTTACTTCATCATTTAAAACTAAGAGCTATGACAGCATTTGAATTCAACACAAATCTAATCGAAATGAAGTCCAATCTTCAAAGGTTTGCCATGAGTCTCACTTCAGACCGTGAAGCAGCGCTTGACCTTGTTCAGGACACATACCTGAAGGCAATTACTTACAAAGATAAATTTGTTGATTATACAAATCTTAAAGCCTGGGTTTTTACCATTATGAAGAACACCTTCATTAACAATTACAGGCGGAATAGAAAAGAGAACACAATAATCGACGACACACAGGATCTCTATTATTTAAATCAGCCTCAGGATAAGGGGTTTATTTCACCTGAATCGAGCTTTTCCGAGGGTGAAATTGAAAAAGCAATCGATTCGCTTGAAGATGAATTCAGAGTACCCTTCAGAATGCATATTGAAGGTTACAAATATAAGGAGATAGCTGATGAGCTGGATTTAAAGATCGGAACCGTTAAAAGCAGGATTTTCTTTACCCGCCAGAGACTTATGCTGATGCTTAAAGATTATGTCAGATAATTTTTCATTTTTTTAATCAGGTTTGGTTTTAGGATGAAAAGGCTGAAGATGCTTCAGCCTTTTTTTACCATCCTGTATAATATTCCTGTTATAACAAATAAAAGGAATGCCCCTGAGAGGATCCATGCCCATTTATTGGAAGTTTTCGATTCGGCCCACATTTCATATTGCTGAGTAAGAAAATAGTCAGATTTTATCGGCCACATTAAGATATTTGTCGAATCGATGAACCCATTTGTCCCAATTACTTTGCCAGGCATAATCATTCTGTGAGTATAATCTTTGAAATTAAAAAAGACGTTATTAGTTACTATTGTAATTGCTGAATCAGCTTCAACTTTATATTTCAGCGCATTGGCTTCACCTATGAATTTCTTAAGCAATATGCCGTTATTCCAGAGACTGTCGATCTTATCGCCGCTAACCTCTGCTATTTTAATAAATTCACCTTCACGTGCTTTTAGCGCCTCAAATGACATATCATTTCCGGCTCTTCTTTCAGTAAGTTTTGAAAATGTACCAATCCATTCTGAAATCAGGTCTTTTAACAACCATTGCTCTGTCTTTTTATTGACAGTATCGCTTAAAGCTTTGTATTTAAGGCTGTCGGATCCTTGCTTTTTTTCATCATTGATATTATCAGGTGCATAAAACCATGTTAGTTCCTCAGGATTAAGAAAATCTGATACAGGGTAAGCGTATATCATTTTTTTATCTATTATTTCGGCAAACCTGTATTCTGTATTAAACCATTTGAATTTCTTTCTGAATTCCACCTTCCGTGATGCTGTCTTATTCACTCCGGTATCGGCCAGATAACTGTTGTTGATCTCATTTACATCCCTGAACAGTTTTTCTGCCCTTTTAACCCAGGTTGTATCGCCTTTTTTATTAATCTCAAGCGAGTCTCTTACAATCCATGTATTGTCAAATGGTACCTGATGAACCTTGAACTTGTTTTCCAGGTTTTTCATTTCGATCTTCCTTGTAACAGATCCGTCGGGATGCACGATATTTGTGACCACAGTCTCTGGTTCATCGCATGAAGCTATCATTACGAGAATAAATGAGACAACCATTTTTAGCGATTTTCTGTTCATTTCATTAAAGATTAAATTTCTTTCCATTTTTTTCCATCAGTTTCTTCTCAATTTCCTTTTTAAGTTCCGGATCATCTTCGATCAGTTTTATCAAATCCTTATATTTAGTCTGCAGCTCATTGACCGACTCAAGCAGTTCATCTATTTGTTTTTCTGTAATTTCAGAGCGGGCTGACTTAATTTTCCGACCGGAAATCTTATAAAATAACAGCTTCTGTTCAAGATCATTTGAAATTCCGTCAGAACCCCTGTCTCCCGTAACTACGACCTGGCTGCTCAGAATACTAATCCGTTTTAAAATTACCGTTTGCTGATAGGCAAATAAAACAACAATAATGACCGATACCGCGATAAGGCTTTTTCTTACCCATCCGATATAAACCCAGCCAAACAGATAGTCAAAAAGAGTAAAAGAACCTTTACTTTTTTGTCGCGTCTGACGGATCCTCTCCATAACCCTTCCTTCAATATCATCAGTACTCTCCAGAACAGGTTTTGATTTTCTGAGGATATTGATCAATCTTTCATATTTCTTTTCTTCCGGTATCATCCTTAGATATGTTTCTTTATCAATTCATTCATTTTTTTTCTTGCATAATGAAGGTTAGATTTGACATTACTCCTGCTCATCCCGGTAATTTCAGAAATCTCTTCACCTGTCATTTCTTCAAGATCGCTGAGAACAAAAACAGCCTTTTGTGCAGGGCTCAACCTGTTTGTCAGCAGATTAATTATATGGGCAGTCTCTTTGTACTCCAGTTCAGCAGGCTGGTCAGATGAAGTATGATTTGAGATCACCTCCCAGGTGTGATCATCGGCTCTGAATTCCTGCTGTCTTTTTCTCTTCCTGAGCTGATCATAACATTTGTTGACAACAATTCTGTACATCCACGTTTTAAAGCTGTCAGCCGATTTCATCTTATTTATCTTTCCCCATATCGTGATCATAGTCTCCTGCACAATATCTTTTGCCTGTTCCTTATCTCCCAGCATTCTGAAGGCAACGGAGAATGCAAACTGCGAAGTTATCCCGACAAGTTCTCTGAAACTCTGCAGATTTCCGTTCCTGCACTCTTCTATTAATTTAAGTTCGATCAAAACAGTGTTTTGCTTTATGTATTAAAGACGTAATTTTATCAGCAAGGTAAAAAACATATAGTAATTTTATTTAATTCTGTTATTATGCAAAAGATAATTACAATCAGGACTGACAGGAAAAACGGATTATTTGACATTACAAAGAATGTCCGTGAGATAATAAAAGAAAGCAAGGTAAATAACGGTATTGCATCTGTTTATGCAAGAGGTTCGACAGCAGCAATAATGATTCAGGAAAACTGGGACCAGTCTGTTCAGAATGATGTTAGTTACGCTTCTTAACAGGCTTATCCCATCGGGTATCTGGGAACATGACCATCAGGATAATAACGGGGATGCGCATCTGAAAGCCGGGCTGGTAGGGGCATCGGAAACAATACCTGTAATTGATGGTGCAGACGGTCTGTCAACCTGGCAGAATATCTTTCTGTGTGAATTCGATGGACCAAGAAATCAGAGGGAGGTGGTCGTCACTGTGTTGGGGGAATGAAGGATTAACTGACACCGGGTTTTGTTACTGCACTGATATTTCTCACAAAATGTTCGTATTTTACCCTTCTGACGGAAGTTCTGTTTAAGAGCCTTTCAAATTGTTCCTTTGAAAGAGATTGCCACTCTTTAAGACTCAGGTTTGCAACTTCTTCATTAAGAGCAAACTCGGGAGTCAAATCTGGTTTTGCATCTTTATTCCATGGACATACTTCCTGGCATCTGTCACAACCATAAACCCTTCTTCCGAGCTTCGGAATGATCTCTTCGGGTATCGGACCCCTGTTTTCAATTGTCAGATGAGCGATACATTTCCTTGTATCAATTGTCCCGTTGTCGTTTATTGCACCGGTAGGACACGCATCAATGCAGATTCTGCATTTACCACAATACTCCCCTTTGAAGGGCGTATCATATTCCAGGTCGGAACTAAGTATAATTATCCCTATAAAAATGAATGACCCCGTATTTTTGTTAATTAAAATCGAATGCTTACCCTGCCAGCCGAGACCGGCCTCTTTTGCCCATCCTTTTTCCAGAAGCGGGGCTGAATCAACAAATACCTTTCCTTCTGCCTCCGGTTTGATGGATTTAATAAAAGCAAGAAGCATCTCAAGCTTTTCCCCGATAACATCATGGTAATTTATTCCATATGTATATCTCGAAAGAACGGGAGCTTCCGTATCTTTTTGTTTTCTTTTAGTATAATAACTCAGTCCAGTGACAACCAGCGACTTTGCCCCCGGTAACAGAGACTGCGGATCGAGCCGTTTTTCAATATTTCTGGAGAGATAGCCCATATTGTCATTCATCCCGGCTTCGCACCATGCTTTCAGGATCGGACCCCGCTCTGTCAGCTTACGGGATTTAGCTATTCCACACAGTTGAAAACCAAGTTCAGTGGCTTTTTCTTTGATCAATAAAGAAATGTTATTTTTTTCTGATGCGGCCATAAGATTAAATTTTACATAAAACCAAGCTCAAGCTTTGCTTCATCGCTCAGCATGCTTTTATCCCATGGCGGATTAAAAGTAAGTTTGAGGTCACACTCTTTTACTCCCCTGGTGCCTGCAACCTTGTACTTCACCTCCTCAATAAGCTGGTCAGCCATGGGGCAGTTAGGTGCAGTAAGCGTCATTATGATATGAGCAATATGATCATCATCAACATTGATATTATAGATGAGTCCGAGATCATAAATGTTTACCGGTATTTCGGGATCAAAAATGCTTTTAAGCACTCCCACAATACGGGTTTCTATTTCAAGTTGTTCGGCGGCGTCCATTGTATTAAGATTTTTGCTTTGCATTATAAGCCATAGCATACAGCTTTATCTGCCTGACCATTGAAAGAAGTCCATTCGACCTGGTTGGTGAGAGATGCTGCCTGAGGCCGATTTTGTCAATAAAATAGAGATCCGCAGAAATGATTTCCAGGGGAGTACGGTCTGAAAGGACTTTGATCAGGAGACCGACAATCCCTCTTGTAATTATTGCGTCGCTATCGGCAGAAAAAGTTATTTTGTTTCCGTCAAATTCAGGGTGAAGCCATACTTTCGACTGACATCCTTCAATAAGGAAATCCTTAGTTTTGAATTTAGGATCAATCACGGGTAATTCTTTCCCGATATCTATCAGGAGGTTATACTTATCCATCCAGTCATCAAAAACAGTAAACTCTTCAACTATAGTATCCTGAACCTGGTTAATTGTCATCACTGAAATTTAAGAAAACATCGACTTCACCTTTTCAATTCCCGTGCCAAGCAGTTCAATCTCTTCAAAGGTGTTATAAAAACAGATTGAAGCTCTTACTGTACCGTCGATCCCGAAGCGTTTCATAACCGGCTGTGCACAGTGCGTTCCTGTCCGGACTGCTATACCCATTTTATCGAGGATCGTGCCTGTATCGTATTGATGAATATCTTTAAGAAGGAATGATATTATCGGAATTTTCTTCTCAGATTTGCCAAAAATCGTCAGACCGCTTATCCCTGATAATCTTTCTGTAACATGTGCAAGAAGGTCAGCTTCCCTTGCTTCGATATTCTCTCTTCCAATTGAAAGGACATAATCAAGGGCTCTGCCCAGACCTATTGCACCTGCATAATTTACTGTACCTGCTTCAAACTTAAAAGGGAGTTCGTTATATGTGGTCTTTTCAAATGTAACAGTTTCAACCATATCGCCGCCACCCTGGTAGGGAGGAATCTCTTCAAGCCATTTTTCTTTTCCGTAAAGAACCCCGATACCTGTTGGTGCGTAAATCTTATGGCCTGAAAAAGCATAGAAATCACAATCCATCTCTTTCACATCGGTTATTCCATGCTGAATACCCTGGGCACCATCGATGAGAACAGGAACATTCATTGAATGTGCTGCTTCAATTATTTTTTTTACGGGAAGTATTGTACCTAAAACATTTGAAACCTGGGTAACTGCAACAAGTCTGGTTTTTGAGGAAAGCAAAGCCAGATATTCATTAAAGAGTATCTCCCCGTTATCGTTTATTGGGATCACCCTGAGAACAGCACCTTTTCTTTCACACATCATCTGCCATGGAACTATGTTAGCATGATGTTCGAGATTACTTAATATTATTTCATCGCCTTTTCTTATATACCGTTCGCCGAATGAAAAAGCAACCGCATTTATTGAACCTGTTGTCCCCGAAGTAAAAATTATCTCATTTCTGCTCCCTGCATTAATAAATGATCTGACCTTCTCCCTGGCATTTTCATAAGCTTCGGATGTCAGATCGCTCATAGCGTGAACACCCCTGTGGACATTGCCATTGTATGTAGTATATACTTCTCTGACAGCATCCAGCACACACTGAGGTTTTTGCGTCGTTGCACCATTATCGAAATATACCAGTGGCCTGTTATATATTTTCCGGTTCAGCAATGGAAAATCTTTTCGTATATCTGATATATCTCTCATCATAGTAATAAGTTATCCGCATTTAACCAGACAGCTCGCGCATCTTGACAATTCGCCTTTAAGCCGCTGTGTTACCAGATTATCCATTCTTTCCCGAAGAGCTTCAACCTGTATATTCTGGATCACCTCATGAGCAAACCCGAACATAAGCATCAGCCTGGCTTCACGTTTGTCTATTCCTCTCGACTGCAGATAAAAAAGAGCATCTTCATCGAGCTGTCCGATAGTCGCACCATGGCTGCATTTTACATCATCGGCATAAATTTCGAGCTGGGGCTTTGTATCCATTTTTGCATCGTCGGTAAGGAGGATGCTGCTATTTTTCTGGTACGCAACTGTCCCCTGTGCATCCTTATGGACATAGATACGGCCATTAAAGGCACCCGTAGCCATATCATCAAGAACACCCTTGAAAAGCTGGTTGCTGGTGCAGTTCGGTACAGCGTGGTTAACATTTACATAATTATCGATATGCTGAAACTTATCTGCAAGATAAAGGCCATATGAATGGCACTCTGCTCCCTCTCCACCAAGGAAATGATGTGTGCTGTTGCGGACAAGACCTCCGTGAAGCGTGATATTATTGGATGAGGCATTACTGTTTCGATCCTGGTAAATGAAGGTATGGGTTATCTTGGCAGCATTATTATGTTCATTCTGAACCCTTATAATATCGAAATGTGAATTCTCTCCAACATAAATCTCAGTTACTGCATTTGTCAGGAATTTCTTCGGAGAAAGCGTATGATCGCAGACTATAAGGGTAATATCTGCATTTTTCTCAACAATTATAAGATTCCTGTGCTGGTTGAAAACATCTTCATCTGACTGAACGAGATCTACAATCTGAACAGGCTTGCTGAGTACGACTCCTTCGGGTACATAAATGAATACGCCATCCGACGCCATTGCGGTGTTCAAATAAACCAGGCCGTCGGAATTCCCATTTACATATTTGCCATAATGTTTTTCAATTTTATCACTGAATTTTTTTGCAGCCTCATTAAGGCTTCCGATCCAGATTCCTCCGGGAAGCTGACGAAGTTTTTCGTTTATTGTCGGATAAAAACCATTCAGAAGTACAATTCCATGGGCATCGAGTTCGGTCACATCGCATCTGAACTCTTCAGCTCTTGCAAAATCAGATTTAGCAGGCATAAAGTAGCTTCTGAAGTCATGATTAAAGAAGGTATCAAGATTTGTATACCTGTATGACTCATCTTTCTTTGTGGGGATCCCAAGCAGGTTGAATTTTGCAATAGCATCTTCGCGGAATGAGTTAATATAAGGTGAAGAGTTTTCTCTGATCTTCACTATATTCTCTTTATAGAGATTGTAATACCGTTCTGATCTTTCAGATTGATTATTCATGGCAGATCGTTGTTATCAACCTCTTTCTTAATCCAGTCGTACCCTTTATCCTCAAGTTCCAGAGCAAGCTCCTTGCCGGCTGTTTTGACAATTCTGCCATCAAAGAGTACATGCACTACATCAGGAATAATATAATCCAGCAATCTCTGATAATGTGTTATTACTATTGCAGAATTATCCGGACGCTTAAGCTTGTTGACACCGTTTGCAACTATACGGAGGGCATCGATATCGAGGCCTGAATCCGTTTCATCGAGTATTGCAAGCTTTGGTTCGAGCATCGCCATCTGGAAAATCTCATTCTTTTTCTTTTCTCCGCCCGAGAAACCTTCGTTGACAGACCTGTTGGCAAGCTTTGAATCTATCTCTACCAGCTCTTTTTTCTCACGCATCAGCTTCAGAAAATCAGAGGCCGAAAGAGGCTCAAGTCCTCTATGTTTACGATGTTCATTGACAGCTGTTTTCATGAAGTTAACCATGCTTACTCCCGGGATCTCGATCGGGTATTGGAATCCGAGGAAAATACCCTCTTTTGAGCGGTCTTCAGGCGCCATATCAAGCAGGTTTTTACCCATGTAGGTAACTGTTCCTTCGGTGACTTTTGCAAACTCCCGTCCAACAAGAACTGCAGCCAGTGTGCTCTTCCCCGAACCATTAGGACCCATTATTGCGTGAATCTCTCCGGCTTTTACTTCAAGGCTGATACCCTTCAATATTAGTTTTCCGTCAATTTCAGCCTTTAAATTTTTAATACTCAGCATAATATCTTATCCCTTTACTTAATTACTTCTTTATTCGCCGGATGCCGGTCACCGGTCACCGGTCCCGTTTTTATCCTACGCTACCTTCCAGGCTTATCTGTAAAAGCTTCTGCGCCTCGACAGCGAACTCCATCGGAAGCTTGTTTAATACCTCCCTTGCATAGCCGTTGACAATCAGTCCGATGGCATCTTCAGTCGATATGCCTCTCTGGTTGCAATAGAAGATCTGATCTTCTCCGATCTTTGATGTTGTAGCTTCGTGTTCAACTATCGCAGTCTGATTATCAACCTCAATATATGGAAAAGTGTGTGCTCCACACTTATTACCAAGAAGCAGGGAATCGCACTGGGAATAGTTTCTTGCACCTGTGGCATTTTTTAAAACTTTCACCAGACCCCTGTAACTGTTCTGTCCGTGTCCGGCAGAAATACCCTTTGATACAATAGTGCTTTTTGTGTTTTTACCGATATGTATCATTTTGGTTCCGGTATCTGCCTGCTGGTAATTGTTTGTAACAGCAACAGAATAGAATTCTCCTGTCGAATTATCGCCGCGAAGAATGCACGACGGATATTTCCAGGTTATCGCAGATCCGGTCTCAACCTGTGTCCATGATATTTTGGAATTTTCACCCCTGCACAAACCTCTTTTTGTGACAAAATTGAATATTCCTCCTTTACCTTCCTTATTGCCCGGATACCAGTTCTGGACAGTTGAATATTTCACCTCTGCGTTGTTTTCTGCAATTATCTCAACAATAGCAGCATGAAGCTGGTTTTCGTCCCTCATTGGAGCGGTGCAACCTTCAAGATAACTGACATAACTCTCTTCATCTGCAACAAGCAGAGTCCGCTCAAACTGCCCGGTATTTGCTGCGTTTATCCTGAAATAGGTTGAAAGCTCCATCGGGCAGCGGATCCCTTTGGGGATATAGCAGAATGAACCGTCGCTGAAGACAGCAGAATTGAGTGAAGCAAAAAAGTTATCAGTATAGGGGACAACTGTTCCCAGATATCTCCTGACCAGATCGGGATATTCCTTTACAGCATCGCTGAAAGAACAAAAAATGATGCCTGATTCCGCAAGGGTTTCTCTGAATGTCGTTTTAACTGAAACAGAATCCATCACAGCATCAACAGCAACTCCGGAAAGATGTTTCTGTTCTTCAAGCGGGATACCCAGTTTATCAAATGTCTTCTTCAGCTCCGGATCAATATTGTCGAGGCTTTCCAGTTTTGGATTCTTTTTGGGAGCAGAGTAATAAATGATTTCCTGGTAGTTAATTTCAGGTATAATCAAGTTAGCCCATGTTGGCATTTTCATTGTCTTCCAGTGATGGAATGCCTTCAGGCGAAACTCGAGGAGCCAGTCAGGTTCATTTTTCTTCTTCGAAATCAAGCGGATCACACCTTCATTAAGCCCTTTCGGGATCTGCTCCATTTCAATATCGGAATAAAAGCCATACTTGTATTCCCCTGTTGTTACATCATTTATTATCTTATCCTTTTCCATTTACTCAATACCAGCTTTCTTTAAGCCATCATACAACCAACAATCCTGAACTTGCTTTGTTAATTAGATTTAATCTAAATAAACACACAAAAATATAAAATTATCCCGAACTGCTAAAGAAGGAGAATGGAAAAAATAATTTTTTAAAAGTCATCGATATCTTAAAAAAGATGATTTAAAACCGGGTTTCAACACAAAAAACTTTGTACTTTGGCGCCTTATTTTAAATTCAGTAATTTCCAGCTTGTATGAAAAAATTACTTCAATCCCTATCAGGAAGTAACAGCAAAAAGTTGTTTTTTTTATTGGTAATTTTTCTTGCACCAATGCCTTTATTTGCCGCAGGCGGAAAAGTCCCTTCAATCGGCCCGGTAAGGATTGAATTCATAATCTTCGGTTTAATACTTCTGGGAGTAGCTCTTTTCCATAAACAGACATTCTGGGTAGCAGTAACAGGGCTTGCAGTTCTTCTGACATTTAAGCTTGTTTTTGATCCCGGATTTCATCCTGGTTCGCATTTCTTCGGGACAACTCCATTTGGTGAACAGATAATGGACAAGAATTTGCGCCAGGGAGAATGGGGCATTATCCTTAACCTTCTTGGATTGCTTCTTGGTTTTGCGATTCTTTCAAAAATATTTGAAGAATCAGGTGTACCGGATATCTTACCAAAATATTTACCAAACGACTGGAAAGGTGCATTTTTATTACTGGTTTTTATCTGCGTTCTTTCATCTTTCCTTGATAATATAGCTGCTGCACTTATTGGAGGTACCATTGCTCTGGTTGTATTTAAAAACAAGGTCCATATAGGGTATATTGCTGCTATTGTTGCAGCCAGTAATGCCGGAGGAAGCGGAAGCGTGGTGGGTGATACCACAACAACAATGATGTGGATAGACGGTGTCAGCCCCCTGAATGTAGTTCATGCATATGTTGCTGCAGGGGTTGCTCTTCTGTTTTTTGCCTGGTTTGCCTCACATCAGCAGGATAAATACCAGAGGATACAGAGTGATTCTACCTTAGGTGTAAAGATTGATTGGGTTAAATTATTTATTGTTGCGCTTATTCTTATCGGGGCAATAATTTCCAATTTCCTTTATGATATGCCTGCATTGGGAGTTTGGATCGCATTAGTAATTGGCGCATTCCTCAGGCCCATACCATGGAAGGAGGTTCCGGGATCAATAAAAGGAACTATTTTCCTTTTATGTCTTGTCACTTGCGCATCAATGATGCCCGTTGAAGAGCTCCCTGATGCTTCGTGGGTGACAGCCCTGGCGCTTGGATTTCTTTCATCTGTATTTGATAATATCCCACTTACAAAACTGTGTCTCGACCAGGGACATTATGACTGGGGAATGCTTGCATATACCGTCGGGTTCGGAGGATCAATGATCTGGTTCGGGTCCTCAGCCGGAGTAGCAATTACCAATAAATTTCCTGAGGCTCGCAATGTGGGTCTCTGGCTAAGAAAGGGATGGCATGTTGCTGCTGCCTATGTTATTGGTTTCTTCGCGCTGTACCTTTTGCTTGGGTGGGAGCCGGCTGACAATAAAGAACATAAAATCATAAACTGCCCTGTACCAGGATGTCCGATGGCCGGTCGGGGAGAAAAAGAATCAGGCAGTGGAACAGTGGGGTATTTTGAGGTAGTTAAGTAGCTTTACTCTCCCTGTATTCTTTAAGCAATGATTGAAATATCTCTTTAACAGAAGATATCTTTGTTGCCCTGAAGGCATTAGCTCCAGCAAATGCATATCCATTTTCAAAATTACCCTTTAACGCATTTATAAGAGCAATAATAATACAATAAGGGCTCTTGGTAATATCACAGGTTTTGATACATTTAAACGGACATTTTTTCGGCTGCTTCTTCCCTTCACGCACTTTTTTGATGAAATTGCTTAAAATGGCACGACCCGGCATGCCAACAGGACTATTTATGATCTCTATATCCTTTTCATCAGCATCAATGTAAGATTGCTTAAATGCCTGTGAAGCATCGCATTCTTCGGTTGTAACAAACCTTGTACCCATCTGTACTCCGGATGCACCGAGCTCCAGTATATTATGAATATCTTCCCCCGTATATATACCTCCTGCTGCAATCAGGGGAATCTGCTGATTATATTTATCCTCAAAAGGTTTGAGCTCATCAACTATTTCAGGAACAAGTTTTTCAAGGGAATAAGCATTATCATCTATCTGCTCCTTCTTAAAGCCAAGGTGCCCGCCTGCTTTGGGACCTTCAACAATTACTGCATCAGGCAGATAATCGTAGTTTGATTTCCATTTCTCGCATATTATTTTTGCAGCTCTTGCTGAAGAAACTATTGGAACGAGTTTTGTTTTACTTCCTTTTTTCAGGAATGAAGGTAAATCCAGCGGAAGACCGGCTCCGGCAATAATTATATCTACCTTTTCAGAAATAGACGTTCTGATCATATCGGCAAAATTCGTCATGGCCACCATGACATTAACACCAATTACACCAAGTGTTTTTTCTCTGGCTTTTCTGATCTCTTCTTTAAGCCCGATAATACTCGCTTCAAGAAAATTCTCCGAAGAATCCTTATATAAAAGTCCCAGTCCTGCAGCTGATATTACCCCAACTCCACCTTCGTTTGCCACTGCTGCTGCCAGACCTGAAAGAGAAATGCCCACTCCCATTCCACCCTGAACAATTGGCACTGCAATAGAAAGATTCCCGATTTTCAATCCCTTCATTTTCAATTATTTTATAATTCGCGTAAAGGTAGACCAATATTGATACGAAAACCCAGAAATATAATATTTAACATAAATTAAGGAAGATAATAAATATGCCGACTGTCAGGCGAACATTCTGGCATGAATAAAAATCTTAACTTTATCGTCGTTAATAAATACTTTCACAATGAAAAAAATACTTTTTATATTGATATTATTACCGGCATTCCTGTATGTTTCCGCTGATGCTGAGAAAGATATTAAGGCCGGTTTGAAGCATGTCACCGTTTACCCCGACAGGGCACAACTGACCCATGAGACAACAGTTGATATTCCTGCCGGAATGACTGTTCTGAAACTTGGGGGCCTTTCACCATATATTGATGCCCAGAGCATCCAGGTTAAAGGTCTCGGAGAATTCATGATTCTTTCTGTAAATCATCAGAATAATTATCTACAGAATCTGGAAGAGCTTCCTGAAATAAAAAGTATCAGGAGTCAGATTGAAACACTCCAGCTCAAGGTGGAAGATGAGAAAGCTGCAATAAGCACTCTGAATGAAAAGGAGGCATTTCTTGTTGCAAACAGGGCAATTCTTGTCAAGGAAACAACATTCACTTTAGAACAGCTTAAGAACGTTATGGATCTGTATACCAATAATATGGACATGGTCAAGATTTCTGTCCTGAAAAAGAACAGGCTCATTAAAGATTATGAAAAGCAGATTGCTGTACTTCAGCAACAGATTGCCGACAAAATAGGGAAACAGCAGCTTCCTTCAGGCGAAATATCAGTTTCGGTTAGCTCGGAAAAACCTGTCACGGGGAAGCTGACATTTTCATATGTGGTTACAAATGCAGGCTGGTATCCTTCGTATGACATCAGGGTGGATGATATCACAAAACCGGTAAATATGTTTTATAAAGCAAATGTTTTCCAGAATACAGGTGTTACCTGGAAAGATGTTAAGCTGAGCTTCTCAAATGCGACACCATGGGTTTCAGGTGATGTCCCGGTTCTTTATCCATGGTTCGTGGATTATTATGTTCCGTCACCAGGAATTATGATAAGAGGAATTGCTTCACCTTCAAAGAAGAGTATTGCACCTGCCATGGCGGAAATGATTCCTGATGCTATGATGGCAAAAGAAGTAGAAGCAGCACCGATTACAGTCCAAAAACAAGTAGGAGAAACCACTGTCACATTTGATGTTGCAATCCCCTATTCCATAGCTTCTGACGGCAAGATTCAGACAATTGAGATCCAGCGCACGACTTCTGCCGCTGAATATAAATATGTTACAGTTCCAAAAATGACGCCACTTGCCTATCTTACCGCGAATATTACGGACTGGGCAAAACAGAGCCTTATGAGCGGTGAAGCTACTCTCTATTTCGAAAATACTTTCGTCGGAAAATCTTATCTTAATGTTAATCAGTTGAAAGATACACTTACGATTTCACTTGGAACCGATAACAGTATTCTTGTAAAAAGAGAGAAACAGCAGGATTTTACCAGCAGAAAAGTTATAGGTGCCAATAAGACGGAGACATACTCATACCTGATCACGATCAGGAACAATAAGGAAACTCCGGTAAGGATTATTTTAAATGACCAGGTACCGGTTTCATCGAACAGCGGGATAACCGTCGAACCTGTTGAGCTCTCTGATGGCAAATTCAACTCACAAAGCGGGTTTGTAAAATGGGATCTTGAAATCAAACCGCAGGAAACCAAAAAGATAATCATGACTTATTCGGTTAAGTATCCAAAAGACAAAAGTGTAATCCTGGAATAAATAATCTTTAAAATGAAAATCCTGGGGAATCTTGTCTGGCTTATTTTTGGCGGTATCATAATTGCCATCGAATACTTCATAGGTAGCCTTGTCCTTTTTATTACAATAATCGGTATCCCCTTCGGCTTGCAAACCCTTAAGATGGGAGCCCTGGCTCTATGGCCTTTCGGACGCGATACCCGGGTGCATGAAAGGGCTTCAGGCTGCCTCTATATAATAATGAACGTATTATGGCTGATATGCGGCGGCCTCTGGATTGCAATAACTCATGCCTTCTTCGGCGTTTTGCTCTGCATAACAATAATTGGGATCCCGTTCGGACTGCAGCACTTCAAACTTACGGCCATTGCAATAAACCCGTTTGGCCGCGATATTGTTAATGTATGATAGATGACCTCGGGAAATACGGTCTTATCGACCATATTTCAAAAAGATTCGATCTGAAGAATAAATCGACAATAAATGGCATCGGTGACGATGCAGCAGTTATCGGATCAGGGAAGAAACTTATGCTAGTATCAACTGATCTTTCACTTGAGGGCATTCATTTTAATCTTGTTTATACTCCCCTGAAACATCTTGGATATAAATCAGTCATCAGGGGGATATCCGATATATTTGCCATGAACGGGACGCCTGAGCAAATTCTGCTGGCCATTGGAATAAGTTCAAGGTTTTCGGTGGGGCATATTGACGAAATCTATGAGGGAGTTGAAATTGCATGTAAAAATTACGGAGTCGATCTTGCAGGCGGCGATACAACCAGTTCACTGACAGGCCTTACTATATGCATCACATCTGTTGGTTATGTAGAAAAAGAAAATCTTGTCAAAAGGGATGGAGCAAAACCCAATGATCTTATCTGTGCAACTGGCGATTTCGGGGCAGCTTTCCTTGGCCTTCAGATTCTCGAACGGGAAAGAAAACTTTTTGAACAGAATAAAGATATTAAGCCTGATCTGTCGGGGTACGATTATGCTATCGGCCGGCAACTGAAACCTGAATTTCCTGTCAAAACTCTTGATGAACTTAAAAAGGCTGAAATGAGGCCGACATCAATGATAGATGTAACCGACGGGCTTGCATCTGACCTTATGCAAATCTGCAAGTCGTCGGGAACAGGATGCAGGATATTTACCAGGCAGATACCTGTTGATTATGAGGCATCGCGTCTGGCTGAAGAATTTAATATTGATCCTCTGGTTCCTGCACTTAACGGAGGAGAAGACTTTGAACTGCTTTTCACAGTACCATTGGATATGTATGAAAAGATCAAACAGATAAGTTCGGTTAAAATTATCGGACACATAACAGAAAGTGGTTCCGGGAATTATCTTGTCGGTGCTGACGGTTCTGAGGTTGAGCTTTCGGCACAGGGCTGGGGAAAACAAAAAAGTTGACAAAAAAGAATCAGGGATTTTATCTGGGCCCCCTTATAACACCACGTTCAGAATTCCTTATGAAACTTATGATATAATCCCTGTCATCTGATGGCTTGAATTCTTTTTCAACACAATCCAGGGCCTGGGTAAAATTCATCCCATTCTGGTAAATAATCCTGTAGATATTATGTATCTCGTCGATTCTTTCTTTTTCAAAACCCCTTCGTGTAAGCCCTACTGTATTGAGCCCCAGATAAGTGAGAGGTTCTCTGTCAGCTTTAATAAAAGGAGGTACATCTATGCGTATTTTTGATCCACCACCTACAATTACATGAGCACCGATGTGAGTGAACTGATGAACAAGCGTGCCGCCGCTGAGTATTGCCCAGTCATCCACTTTTACTTCGCCTGCAAGTCCGGTACTATTTCCTATAATGCAATGATCACCAATTAAACAATCATGACCCAAATGGGAATAAGCCATTAAAAGACAGCACCGTCCTATAATTGTTTTCCCGACTGCGGCCGTGCCGCGGTTAACTGTAGCACCTTCCCTCACTGTTGTCGAATCACCTATTTCCACAGTCGATTCTTCGCCCCTGAACTTCATATCCTGCGGAATACCCGATACTACAGCTGTTGGAAAGATTTTGCAGTTTTTACCGATTCTTGCCCCGTCCATTATTATTGCATTCGGTCCAACCCATGTTCCTTCCCCGATTTCAACATTGCCGGCGATATATGCAAATGGCTCAACGGTTACATTTTCACCAATTTTAGCGTCAGGATTTATATATGCTAAGTTTGAGATCATTATAATTATTTATTTTTAATAACCTGGGCTGTCATTTCGCCTTCAATAACCAGGGTATTACCTACAAATGCCTGGCCAAACATGGTAACAATACCTCTCCTCATAGGCTCCATCATTTCCATTTGCAGAATCAGCGTATCGCCTGGTACTACCTTGTGTTTGAATTTAAGCTTATCAATTTTCAGGAAGTAAGTGGAATATTTTGCCGGTTCTTCAATTGTGCTTAAAACAAGCAGCCCACCGCATTGGGCAAGTGCTTCGACCATAAGAACACCTGGCATAACTGGCTCATCAGGAAAGTGACCCTGGAAAAATGGTTCATTAAAAGTGACATTTTTAATCCCGACAATTTTATTATCATCAATAGATATTATTTTATCAACCAGGAGGAAAGGAGCACGGTGCGGAAGCCGTTTCTTAATATCTTCAATTGCAAAAACAGGTGGCCCTGAAGGATCATAAACAGGAATGTTGTGTTTTGACATGGCTTTTTTCATCTCCTGCCGCATAAGCCTGGCCAATCTGGTATTGGAATAATGACCTGGGCGCGTGGCAACCACTTTACCTTTTATCGGCAGACCAACCAGCGCAAGGTCTCCCATGATATCCAGAAGCTTGTGTCTTGCCGGTTCATTGGGATACCGTAATTCTGTGTTATTCAAGACACCTGCAGTATGGGTGGTTATTCCGGGTCTGTTAAAAAGCTTAGCAATACGGTCTATTTCAGCTTGTTCGACCTCTTTTTCAAGAATTACGATGGCATTATCGAGGTCGCCGCCTTTGATAAGGCCCATTTTAAAAAGAGGTTCAAGCTCATGGAAAAAAACAAAAGTACGGCTCTTGCAGATTTCCTCTTCAAAATCATCAATAGAATCAAGAATTGCATATTGATTTCCCAGGATTTTTGAATTGTAATCAATGAGGACATTAATACTGAGATGGTCATCAGGATAGACAATAAGGTCGACGCCATGCTCTTCATCCGAGAAGACAATCTTTTGTTTCACTGTAAAATAACTGCGATCTTCCTTCAGATTTACAATGCCGGCTTCATTAATTGCTTTGACAAATGCCCATGCAGATCCTCCCATAACCGGGGCTTCCGGGGCGTTAAGCTCAATCAATGCATTATCAACCCGTAATCCGTGAAGAGCAGCAAGTGCATGTTCTATTGTTGAAACTGATGCATTATTATGTACCAGTGTGGTTCCCCTTGATGTATCGGTAACGTGCTCGGCCAGAGCGTCGATAACTGGTTTCCCGGGAAGGTCAATCCTGCAGAATTTATATCCGTGATTAGCGGGTGCTGGCTTAAAAGTAATTGTAACATTGATCCCGGTATGCAAGCCTTTCCCATTCAGACTGATCTCTTTTGCCAGTGTCCGCTGTTTTTCACTCATCAGTTAAAAATGTTAAAATTGATTCCGGGTACAAAAAAAACAAAAAAATATCGAACAATCTAGAAAAATACTCTTTAACTACATAAAGACCAGTTAATTTATATTAGACCCGATTTTTATTTACCTCTTAATCAGGGTTTCAACCTGTTTCTCCAGGGCATCAACTTTTGTTTTCAGCTCGGGCAATTTTTTGAAAATCACTGAAGATCTCAGAAAATTTAAATGGTCAATTGCAGGGTATCCCAGTAAAATGGTGTTTTCGTTCCTTACATCTCCGGGGATACCGGCTTGTGCTCCTATTTTTGTTCCATCGGCGATTTTAAGGTGGCCTGCAATACCTACCTGACCGGCAAACATACAATTTTTACCGATTTTTGTAGAACCTGCAATTCCGGTTTGTCCTGCCATTACCGTATTCTCTCCTACTTCAACATTATGCCCAATCTGGATGAGGTTATCCAACTTCACCCCTTTCCTGATAATAGTCGAACCCATTGTTGCCCTGTCGATTGCAACATTTGCACCGATTTCAACATGGTCTTCAATAACTACATTACCGATCTGAGGGATTTTCATGAATTCAGTTTCCGACTGCGGGGCAAATCCGAATCCGTCGCTGCCGATAACTGTACCTGCATGGACGGTACATCCTTCACCAACAACACAATCATGATATATTTTTACACCAGAATATAAAATGCAATTCCTGCCGATTTTCGTATTATCCCCAATATAAGAATGCGGATAAACAGCTGAGTTGTCACCTATAACACAATTTTCGCCGACATAAGCAAATGGACCTATATAAACATCCGAACCTACTTTGGCAGAGGGTTCGATTACAGCAGATGAGTGAATGCCCTTTTTCCTTGGTCGTGCCTGGTCGACAAGCCTCAGGAGCGACGCAAATGCCTCATAGGCATTTTCGACCCTGATAAGAGTTGCCTTTATTTCCGAGGAAGGTACGAAACTCTTGTTTACCAGCACAATGGATGATTCAGTTGTGTAGATATAATGCTCATATTTCGGGTTTGCAAGAAATGAGAGAGCCCCTTTATGACCCTCTTCAATTTTAGTAATATTATTGACAATCGTTTCAGGATCTCCCTCTACTTCACCATTAAGAAATCCGGCAATTGTTGCAGCTGTAAATTCCATAGCTTAATTTTTAAATTATCTGCATTCTTTTGGATAGCAAAGAAAATATTTTGTAATTCTTTCCGACAGGAACCTGTGGTCGAACATGTCTGAGACAGAAGAAATATCATCTGTTTCTCCCGACTTGAGCAGTATTTTGACTTCCGGGGCATTGGGTGTATAGGCAAGATTTGAGATGCTGTTTGTAAAGACATAATAACCCGCCATTTCGCCGCTTATCCCCATAAGATCTTCCACCATGGTTTTCAGCTTTCGTACTCTTTCTTTAGGAAACGGTTCATTCTGAAGCTCTATTGCGAGCAGATCTCTCTTCATAAGCCTCGCAGAAAAGTCAGAAAGTATTTTATCGGAGTGGTCGGCCCAGTATTTTGCTGAAACCAGTATATCCGCATCACCAAGCCGTGTAAAGTTTGCAGCAATAAGACCGGGTGTGAATTTACCTTCTTTTAGCAGATCATCAGGCCCGATCCGGTTATAAAGAAAGAACCTGAGAGCGGGAGTAGCGTACAGGTCAGAACTATCATTTGCCAGCTCTCTGGCCCGCTTCAGGATATTTACCAGCAGGCATTCTGAAGAAAGCACTGTTTTATGCATATAAACCTGCCAGTACATAAGGCGCCTGGCAATAAGGAATTTTTCAAGCGAATAGATTCCTTTCTCATCAATAACAAGGTTGTCGCCGACGACGTTGAGCATTCTGATTATCCGGTCCGATCCCACCGCACCTTCAATAACTCCTGTAAAAAAGCTGTCGCGACGCAGATAATCAAGCCTGTCCATATCCATTTGCCCCGCAATAAGCTCATGCAGGAAATTCCTTGAATAAGTGCCATTAAATATTTCAATCGCAAGGCTCAGTCTGCCATCGAAAAATTCATTCATTTTTCTCATCAGGAGAAGTGAAATATCTTCATGTGTAATCCCTGTAATTATAGAATTCTCAAGAGCATGGGAGAATGGGCCATGGCCTGCATCATGCAGAATTATAGCACTTAAGACTGCCTCTTCTTCTTCAGGAGATATTTCGACTCCTTTCCCTCTGAGAGTCTTCAGGGCCATATCCATCAGGTGCATTGCACCAAGACAATGCTGGAACCTGCTGTGTGTTGCTCCCGGGTAAACAAAGCTTGTAAGCCCAAGCTGCTTGATGTTCCTCAGCCGCTGAAACCATGGATGTTCGATAAGATCGAAAATAAAATCGCCTGGTATGCTGATAAACCCGTAGACCGGATCATTAATGATTTTTCGCTTGTTAGTTCTGTAAGCCACCTTTCAGTATATCAGTTTACAAAATTATGAAATTGTTTGTCATAGCAATAATTCGTTACATTTATGCAACATTTGAAATAACTGACGTCTTTATAGTGTCGAATAGCAGAATAACCCGGGTACTACAAACCTAACTCTATGAAAATTGAAATCCAGGGACTTAATAAGATATATCCTAACGGCAATCATGCATTAAAAGATATAAACCTTGAATTCGGGACAGGTATGTTCGGGCTTCTTGGTCCAAATGGTGCCGGGAAATCCAGCCTTATGAGAATAATTGTCACCCTGATGAAACCTTCATCGGGAGTGGTTCTGGTTGACGGAAAAGATATTCAGAAAAACAGGAAGGAGCTGCGGAAAATGCTTGGGTACCTGCCGCAGGATTTCAGGTTTTTCACATCTTTAAGAACATGGGAGTTTCTGGATTATTCCGGTTCCCTTGCCGGAATGAAGAATAAAAAAGAGCGACTTTCCGAGGTTGACAGGCTACTTGACCAGGTTGGGCTTCTGGAGGTCCGCGACCGTCAGGCCAACAAGCTCTCCGGAGGAATGAAGCGACGCCTTGGTATTGCCCAGGCTCTTATCGGTAGTCCGAAAATAATTGTGGTGGATGAACCCACTACAGGTCTCGATCCTGATGAAAGGATCAGGTTCAGGAACATTCTTTCCCAGTTAAGCCAGCATGATGTGACTATAATTCTGTCTACACATATAGTCGGTGATATTTCTTCCACATGCCAGGGAATGGCATTGCTTAACAGGGGTGAACTGGTCTTCTCCGGCTCACCTGAAAATCTTGTTAAACTTGCTGAGGGACATGTATTTAAGCTTAATCTGACTCAATATGAATATGATAAGGTAAAAGAGAGTTATAATGTGATTTCGACAATTCCAGTTGATACCGGATGGGAAGTTCAGATTGTTTGTGAAGATCCTCCCGAATATGATTCAACAGCCATAATACCCAATATTGAACATGCTTATGTGTATTACATGGAACATAAGCTGCATGCTGATCTTACCGAGTAAATACTAACTAAAAGCATATGCCAATTCTTCATAATATAAGAACTGTTGCCAAATTCGAAGCAAAAACGCTGAGAAGAAGCTGGTTTTTCAGGCTATTTTCGCTGGGGGTGCTCTTTATATTCACAATTCTGAATATTGGTTTTTTCTCCCCTATCGGTGATGAGACCTGGAACCTGGTTTCCATCCCTTCGTCAGTGCCCCTGTTAAACCTTTACCTCCTAAATATAGGACAGGCAATTGTTGTAATATTCCTTGCGGCAGATTTTCTCAAAAGAGACAAGAAGGTCGATACAAATGAAGTTCTCTACACCAGGTCGATGTCAAACTTTGAATACGTCATCGGAAAATCGTGGGGTATTCTCAGACTTTTCCTGGGGCTCGATATCATTGTACTTTCAATCGGGCTGCTGATGAATATTATTTCTAAAAGCATGTCAATAGACTTTATGTCGTACCTCTTCTACCTGTTTATTATCTGTGTGCCTACAATTCTTTTCAGTCTGGGACTTGCTTTTATGCTGATGTCGGTTATCAGGAACCAGCCAATAACTTTTCTGATCCTTCTCGGATTTGCTGCACTGAATATGTTCTGGCTCTGGCACCGGTTCGGATCAATTTTTGATTATATGGCATTCGGGCTTCCGGTTTTTAAATCAGGTGTAATAGGATTTGATAATCTGAATATGATATTAAATCAGCGGCTTCTCTATCTCTTCCTCGGGATATCGCTGGTAATGGTTACAATTTTGTTATTCAAACGTTTACCACAATCCAGGGTTCATACAATCATCACTGTAGTTTGCTTTTTCATATTTCTTATCGGTGCAGTCGTCTGCGGATTCAACACTTATTTATTTTATAAAAAGAACCTCAATGAAAAGGAGCTGGTGATTGAGTCGAACAGAAAGTTTGAGAACCAAAATTTTGTCAGTCTGAGCGATGCATCAATTGAATTTCAGCATTCCGGGACAACCTTTGAAGCAACAGCAAAACTGAAATTCTCCAATGAAAATAAGGAATCGCTTGACAGATATTTCTTCTCACTTAATCCATACCTCAGTGTTAAAAAGATAACATCAGGTGGGAAAGAGCTTAATTATACCAAAACATATCATATTATTGAAATAGATCCCGGGAAATCACTTGCAACCGGACAGTGCGACAGCGTGGTTATTTCGTATGCCGGATCCATCGACGAATCATTCTGTTTTCCCGATTATACCGACAATATAAAAGAGACCCCTTACAGGATTGAGCTGCTGAATGTCCATAAACGGCAGGCATTTCTTACAGACAACTATGTCTTGCTTACCCCGGAATCGCACTGGTATCCGGTTCCCGGACTCAATTATTATCCTTCAAATCCCGCAAGGATAAAGGTTGACTTTACAAATTATACTCTTCGTGTAAAGTCGGAAAAGGGGCTGACAGCAGTATCGCAGGGATTTCTTAAAAAAGAAAATGGCTGGTCTAATTTTACTCCTGATTCGCCTCTTACAGGGCTTACTCTTGCAATCGGAAATTACAGGTCCGATACACTGAAGGCTGATTCTGTAAAATATATAAGCTTCTACTTCTCAGGAAATGATTATTATAAAAAGGATCTTGCCGAAATTAAAGATACCCTCTCATTGCTCGTTTCCGGGATAATGAGAGAGCTTGAAACCAGTTTCTCTACAAAATACCCGTTCAATACTTTGAGGCTTCTTGAGGTACCGGTTCAGTTTTATTCCTACCCGAGGATGAACACCCAGACAAGGGCTGAAGTTCAGCCTTCGATGGTTTTGCTTCCTGAGAAATTATCGACTTTGCAGAATGCAGGCTTCCGGAAACAGTTCTCCCGGCAGAAAAAAAGAATGGCAAGAAATAATCAGGTTATAACCGATAAGGAGCTTCAGGTCAGACTCTTTAATAATTTTGTGAGGAATACCTTCATAAGCGGTGAAAACTTCAGGTTTGTCAACGGAAAAGTACTGAATGAACCAACGCGATATCGTCTTTCACCAAGCTTTTACTTTTTCAAAAATAACTTTTATTCTTCCGATTTCCCGGTCATTAATGCTGTTTTTGAATCTCACTTGCAGAAAGTAAGTACACCGCAGGGCGGTTTCAGGAGTATGATGGGATTATTGTCGGACAATGATCAGGCGAACCTCATTCTGAAAAATTTCAGCTTTAAAGACCTGCTGGCAAAAAATCCTGCCGGCGATACAATGAGGCCGGTGCTGACAGTGAAGGGCGATTACCTTTTTAACCTTATAAGAGCTAAAGCAGGCATTGAAGAATTTAAGGTCTGGTTTCAAAAGTATATTGATGATCACCGTTTTAAAAGTGTAAGTATTGAGCAGGTGAATTCAGATATCAAAGAAAAATTCGGTTTTGAGTTCTATCCCTACCTGGGCGACTGGTTCAATAAAAAAGAACAGCCGGGGTTCCTGTTTACTGACCTGCAGGCATCAGAAATTGTTGTGGGCGAAAGATCCAGGTACCAGGTCACATTCGTGGTTTCCAATCCTGAACCCGTTGCCGGTATATTTAATGTGTCTTTCAGGACAGGAGGACCGGGTGGAGGTGGAGGCGGAATGATGGTACAGACCTTCCAGGGAGGTGGTGGCGGCGGTGGCTCATTCAATATTACGATGCAGGGACGCGGTATGGAAGCTGACGATATTTCGAAGATAGTATTCCTTGGAGCAGTCGAAGCTAAAAAAGTCGGTATTGTACTTGATGCTCAACCAAGGGCCATGCTGGTAAATACACTTTTCGCCAGGAACATTCCCGGTCAGATCACAAAGCCAATAAATGAAATTACAAAATCGAATGAAAGAGTAAAGGAATTTACAGGTGAGGAGACCCTTCCTGCAATCCCGAGGTTCCTAGAACCATCTGAGATAATTGTCGATAATGAAGATTCCGGTTTTATTAAAAGCGCACAAAACAGTGTAAGTCCTCTAAAAAGGCTTCTTGGTGTAAAGAGTAATAATAACGAGTCATATCAGTCAATTAATATGTATTATGCTCCAGAATTCTGGCAACCTGTAGTTGAATCCAACTATTATGGGAAGTACATTCTTTCGTCAGTGTATACCCGGGGTGGTACTGGTGACAAAAAGGTAACATGGAATGCAATTATCAAAGAACCTGGTTATTATGATATATATTGTTTTGTAGGCAAGGCCCAAAACCGCATGATTATCAGAGGTGGACAGGGTGGTCCCGGAGGTGGTGCAGGGTCAGGAGGACAAGGTGGACAGGGAGGACAGGGCAGTCCTGTGGCTGGTGCTCAGGGAGCCGAGAATCCCTACAAGGATATGCACTATAAAATCTATCATGACGAAGGAGTCGAAGAGCTGACTCTTGATTATCCGAATGCTGAAGGTGGATGGAACCTTCTTGGCAGGTATTATCTTTCTCCTGATACTGCAAAAGTAGTTCTTACAAACCAGTCAGCAGGTAGAATTGTAATCGGCGATGCGATCAAGTGGATGAAGGTAAATTAGGGGTGTGGGGTATGAGGTTTGGGGAAGAAACCCTGAAGATCCCCTCCTGGGAGGGGTATAAGAATGAAGAACAATGAATTAAAAATTAAGAATAAAGAAAATAATAAAATGAAAGATTTAATTAAAAAGACCTATTCATTACTGTTAATACTGTTATTGCTGTTAATCAGTAATTTACAAGGAATTTCCCAAAAAGGATTGACCCTTGAGGAATCGCTGAAAGTTGCAGAATCAAACTCTCCTTCAATGAAAATAACAAGGCTCAGTCTCGTGAGAAGCCAGGAGAACCTGAATGCTCAGAATGCTGCCCTGAAATCACAGTTTTCTTTATCGATAAACCCTATCAGCTATAGCCAGAACCGGGAATTCAATGATCTCATTTCAAAATGGAACTCCACAAAAACGACTGAAAGCTTTGGGCTGTTCACAGTTTCACAACCCATTCTCCTTACTGATGCGAATATCTCACTGACTAACAGATTTGGGTACTATGACTCTTACAGCGAATACGCCAATGCAACAAACAAAGGATTCAGTAACAGGGTGTCGTTGAGCCTGAATCAGCCTCTCTTCACTTATAACAGGTTAAAGCTCAACCTTAAAGAGCTTCAGCTGGCTCTTGAAAACACGCAGCTTAATTATGCAATACAGCTGCTTTCGCTCGAAAAGCAGGTAGCCCAATCCTTTTATTTAGTATATCAAAGTCAGCAAAGTCTTGACATCTCGAAACAGGCCTATGAGAATATGCAGAAAACCTATGAGGTCTCAAAGAACAAGGTTGAAGCTGGTCTTTCAGCCCGTGAGGAGATCTTCCAGGCTGAGCTGAACCTTGCCTCTTCGAAATCCAGTTTTGAGAACAGCCAGGTATCCTTTGAAAATGCCAAGGATGAATTTAAGCTCCTTATCGGGATAAGCCTTTACGAAGACCTTATTGTTCTTCCTGATATAAAAGTGGACACTATAGATGTTGATGTAGCCTTTGCCATCGACCAGGGGCTGGCAAACAGAATGGAACTGAGACAACAGAAAATAAATATTGAAACCTCGACATTCGATCTTATCCAGACAAAAGCTCTTAATGAATTTAAGGGAAGCCTGGGTCTCTCCGTCGGACTATTTGGCGATAATGAAAAATTCGGAAATGTCTATCAAAGTCCCACTGATAATGAAAATGTATCATTGTCGCTTACAATTCCCCTTTGGGACTGGGGTGAAAGAAAATCAAGGATAAAGGCTTCTGAAGCATCAATTGAATCGGCTCAAATATCTCTCGGTGAGGAACAGAACAATATAATCCTTGGAATAAGGCAGGTTTACAGGAGTCTGATCAATCTCCAGAATCAGATAGAGATTGCACGCCAGAATGTAATAAATGCCCAGCTTACTTATGACCTGAATCTTGAAAAATATAAAAATGGTGACCTTACCGGCATGGATCTTAACCTTTTCCAGAACCAGCTTTCTGAAAAGCAGCTCTCTTATACTAACTCCCTTATCTCATATAAACTTGAACTTCTTAATCTTAAAATACAAACTCTTTACGACTTTGAGAAAAGAGAACCGGTCAGTCCGGTAAAAACCCTGGATAAATAAAAAATAATTCATATTTCCATGAAAAAAATCTTAATCTTATCAGCAACCGCAATTATTGCAATCACCGGATGCCGTAACAATAATCAGAACCTGACTGCCGATGTCGAAATACCGGTCTCAGTCCAGGAAATCCGGCTTACATCGATAGAAGAATTTGTCAATACCACAGGTACAGCTTTCCCGAAAGGTGAAATAGAACTCTCATCGAAGATTGCTGCTTCATACTATCTGGAAAAAAATCCCCGGACCGGAAGGTTGTGGCAGATGAGCGACAAAGTCAGGGCTGGTGAGCTGGTAGCACGTCTTGAAGACAGAGAATATGTTATCTCCGTAAAGCTTGAAACAAACCAGCTCAACCTTGAACTTGCCGAAAGTGAACTCAAAAAACAGGAATCACTCTACGAAAAGGGCGGGGTGACCCTCAAGGAACTGAAAACGGCCAGCATTGAATATGAAAATGCAAAAACCAGTGTTGAGAATGCAAAGCTGCAGATGGATAAGACAAAGATAATTGCTCCTATTGATGGTATTATTGTTAATCTTCCTTATTATACCCAGGGAACACAGATTGTGTCAGGTTCAAAAATTGCCAAAATCATGGATTACCAGACAATGTACATGGATGTTCAGCTTCCTGAAAAATATATTTCTGTAGTAAAGCCGGGGCAGAATGTTAACCTGACAAATTACACTATCCCGGGAGACACTATTATTGGTCTGGTATCACAGTTATCACCAGCTATTGATGCCGATACCAGGACTTTCAAGGGCAATATCCAGATTAACAACAGGGATTATCTGCTCAGGCCGGGTATGTTTGTGAAAGCCGATATCGTCACAAGCCATAAGGATTCAGTCATCGTTATCCCGAAAAATATTATCCTTTCACGCCAAAGAGGAAAAACGGTGTTTATTATCGACCGTGGTGTTGCTGCAGAACGTGTAATAGATACAGGGCTTGAAAACATCTCTGATGTTGAGGTTACGAGGGGACTCATGAAAGGCGAACGGGTTGTGACCAGTGGTTTTGAAACTCTCAGTAACAGGTCGAAAGTGAAAATTATTAAATAACTGACATGAACAGTATTGCCCGTTTTGCGGTAAAATACCCTGTCACCGTGCTGATGCTGGTGCTGGGTATTGTTCTTCTTGGGTTTATCTCTTTCGGCAAGCTTGGAACCGACCTTTTTCCTGATCTCAACAATCCAAAGATCTATATCGAGCTTAAGGCTGGTGAAAAGCCGCCCGAGGAGATAGAAAAGAATTATGTCGATCAGATCGAATCGCTTTCGATGCAGCAGAGTGAAGTAGTGCAGGTTTCATCAGTATCAAAGGTCGGATCTGCCACAATAACAGTTGAATACGACTGGAATAAGGATATGGATGAAGCGTTTCTGGATCTCCAGAAAGAGCTTAACACTTTTGCCCAGAATTCCGATATTGAAGATTTCACAATTTCACAATATGATCCGAATGCTTCGCCGGTAATGATCGTCGGGTTAAAGAATGAGCGCATCTCCAATATGGATGAGCTGAGAAAAATAGCTGTTAACTATATACGCAACGAGCTTGTAAGAATTGAAGGGGTTGCCGATGTACGGCTGACCGGCGGTGAAGAAAGTGAAGTAGTAATTGAAACCAATAACTATGTGCTTCAGTCATTCGGACTTACATCTGATGTAATTGCAGCCCAGATAAGCAATTACAACAGGAATGTTTCAGGAGGCTCAATAGTGGATATGGGTACTAAGTACACTATTAAAGGTGTAACAGTGCTTGCCGATCTTAAGGACCTCGAAAATATTATTGTCGGATTTACTCAGGTAAAACCTGCAAACGGAATCTCTGCCAGCCAGGGAACAGCTTCAGCATCAGAAAAAGTACCGGTTTACCTGAGAGATGTGGCAACAATAAAAATGGAAAACAAAGATCCGGAGAATATAGTTACCATAAACGGTGAAAGGTGTGTAGGTCTCTCAATTTATAAAGAACCAAAATTCAATACGGTGGATGCCGTTAAAAGCCTTGATAAGGCATTTACCGATCTGGGTAAGGCACTGCCGGGTTATGAATTCATAAAGGTACAGGACCAGGGGAATTATATCCATAATGCTATCAGTGAAGTGAAGAATACTTTATTGATAGGCATTCTTCTTGCCGTATTTATCCTGTATGTCTTTCTCAGGAGAATCGGAACCACACTTGTCATAAGTGTTGCAATCCCTGTTTCAGTCATTGCCACCTTTAACCTGATGTATTTCAATCACCTCACTCTCAACATTATGACGCTGGGGGGTCTTGCGCTTGGCGCGGGTATGCTGGTTGACAATGCCATTGTAGTCCTCGAAAATATTACGCGGCTCAGGGAAGAAGGTGTCCCGTTCAAAGATGCTGTCATTAATGGGACAGGCCAGGTTGGCGGGGCAATAACCGCTTCAACTGTTACGACCATTGTAGTTTTTCTGCCCATAGTTTACCTTCACGGAGCTTCGGGAGAAATGTTCAAAGACCAGGCATGGACGGTTGCTTTTGCTCTTCTCTCCTCCCTGGTTGTTGCGATGCTGGTTATCCCCATGCTGGTTTCGACACTTTTTCCTGATAAGAAGAAGAAGGCAAACATGCCTGCTCCGCTGCAGTTCAAAGGTTACACGCGCTTCCTTGAAAAAATAGTCGGGAAAAGAAAACTGGTAATTTTCCTGGCTATTGTTCTCATGGCCGGGTCGGCGTTGTTGATACCGCATCTTGGAAGCGAATTCATGCCCGGATCTGAATCAGCTGAATTTACTATAAATCTCAAGCTTCCCGAAGGCACCAGTCTTGAACGGACTTACAGCACTGCCGTAAAAACTGAAGGAATCATCAGGGAACTGCTGGGTGATAAGATAAAGCTGATCTATTGCCAGTCCGGTGAGTCCAATACTTCTTCGCTTACCGAAACCACAGGAACAGAAGGCGAAAACACTGCTTCTCTTAAAATTATACTGAAGGATGAATTTGCCTCATCGACCAATAATGCGGTGACACTCATTGACAATTACCTTGCAACAATACCAGATCTTGAAGTGACTTTTACAAGAGAAGAGACTGCTCTCCAGTCATCTCTTGGTACTACTGAGGCTCCGTTTGCCCTTGAAATCTCTGGTGATGATTATTCGGTGCTTGAAAGAATTCTCAATGAATCAAAAACTATTCTTTCAGAAAATAAGGGATTATACAATATTACCACTTCAATGGATGAGGGCACACCGGAGGTTGAAGTGGCAATTGACCGTTTCAGAACAAGTTATTACAGCGTTACCGTTGAAAGTGTGATCAGCCAGTTAAAAAATTATCTGACGGGCTCCTCTGCAGGCAAATTCGAACAGAATGGAGAGATGAAGGATATTACAATTAAGCTTGGAAATATTTCGCTTTATCAGCTGAAAGATATAATGATTACGGCCGGAAATGTAAAAGTACCTCTCAGCGAGCTTGCTACGATAAAAACTGTTGTCAGTCCGAGGGAAATAACAAGGCGGAACCAATCAAGAACCTGTTATATCTATGCAAATGTAAGCAGCAATGCAGCTTTCGACAAGGTTATAAAAAATGCAACATTGACGCTTAGGGCAGTTACTCTTCCTGTGGATTATAAGATGGAGTTTACGGGACAGGAGCTTAAAAGGAAAGAATCAATGTCAAATCTTTCATTTGCACTTATCCTCTCTCTTATTCTTGTCTTCATGGTGCTTGCGGCCCAGTTTGAATCTATTATTCAGCCATTTGTAATAATGCTTACTATCCCGCTGGCAGGTGTCGGGACTATCCTTACCTTCTTCCTGCTTGGCAAAACGCTGAATATGATGGCATATATCGGAATAATAATGCTGGCAGGTATTGCAGTAAACAATGCAATCCTGCTTATTGACCGCATTAACCAGCTTCGCTCTGAAGGCATAGGCAAGAAAGAGGCAATTGTTCTTGCAGGTTCACAGAGGATCAGGCCCATACTTATGACAAGCCTTACAACCATACTTGCGCTTCTTCCATTGACAATAGGAATCGGGGAAAGCGCTTCACTCAGGGCTCCTATGGCTCTTGCGGTCATTGGCGGACTGGTCTCCTCCACCCTGCTGACACTGGTTGTGATCCCGTGTGTTTACTGGGTCTTTGACACGTTCAGCAGCTGGGTGACCAGAAGAGGAAGAAAAGCTGATGCTGTATAATTTCTTATAAGCCGGAACATGGACTTTATTTTAAAAAGAAGAATTCTCATCATCATGCTCTTCGCCGGGCTTACAATGCTCGGCTATGTCTCTTATAATAAACTTCCCGTTGAGCTTATTCCGACTGCCGACCTTCCCCTGCTTATTGTCAATGTGGGCACTCCGCTGGAGATGGATCCGTCTTATATTGAAACCCAGGCTGTTGTGCCTATTGAGGGTGCCATCGGGACACTTGAAGGCATTGAGAAAATTGAAACAATAATATCAGCACGCTATGGCAGCATAAATATCTATTATAATCAAAATGCTGATCTCAAATATGCAAATCTTAAGCTTCAGGAAAAGATTGATATCGTAAAGAAATCGATCCCCTCTGAATTTGTAATCAATGTCATGAAGATCGACCTCAGGCAACTTACAAACCAGTTCATGCAGCTCCAGGTGAGAGGTGAAGGAGGTGAAGACAGGATCCGAAATATTACTGACCGGGAAATAAAGCCTCAACTCGAAAATATTGAGGGTATTGCCGGTGTGGAAGTTAATGGTGGACAGGAAAACTCGATCGAGATAAGGCTCAATGAGAAAGCCTGTAAAGCTTACGGCATTACAATGGGCCAGGTCAGAAATATGCTTAATAATAACAATGCGCAAAAAACATTTGCCGGCATTGTGTTTGACGGGAACGAAAAGCTGTTTGTTAATGTCACCTCAGAATATACCGATGTTAAGGATATCGGAAGCATTATAGTAAAACAGAAAGGACCAATACTTCTCAGGGATATTGCCGAGATATTTTTTGGAGTGAAGGAACAGAGTTCATACAGCCGGGTTAACGGACTTGATGCCATCACAATAGCCCTCGTAAATGACAACCAGGCAAACCTCATTAATCTTTCCCATAAGGCTATTGCCCAGATAGAAAAGCTTAATACGGATCTTAAATCTTCGGGCGTTGAGATTGTTGTTCAGAACAACTCAGCCGAGATAATGGAGAAAAATATAAACCAGATCATTAATCTCGCAATTACAGGCGGGCTGCTAGCTATTATGATACTATTCTTCTTCCTCAGGAACATTCGTCTTGTTTCCGTTATAGCTGTATCCATTCCCATTTCTGTATATACCGCATTCAATTTCTTCTATGCTTTTAATATCTCAATTAACAGTCTGACTCTTGTCGGGATGGCCCTTGCCATTGGTATGCTTGTTGATAATTCTGTTGTAGTGCTTGAAAACATTTACCGGCTGGCGGGCACGGGGAAGGATCATAAAACTGCTGTTAAACAGGGGACTACAGAAGTCTGGAGGTCAATTTTTGCTTCCACACTTACGACCGTCATAGTTTTCCTGCCTTTTATCTTCTCTTCAAATTTTCTTATCAAGCTTGTTATCAAGAACGTAGGCGTTTCTATAATCACAACGCTCCTTGTATCACTGTCTGTGGCTATTCTTGTCATTCCGATGGCTACCTATTTCCTGCTTTCCAGGACATCCAAAAGCAATTCGGAAATATACCAGAAGCTCTCACTGCATAACCGTCTCATTCAGGCATATCACCTTATTCTAAAGGCCAGTATGAGAAATCCGGCCACTACAATTATAGGGACACTGGTTGTCTTTTTTGCAGCGCTTCTTATCAGTCTTACCTTAAGCCTCACCACTACGCAGGAGGTTGATTCTGCCAATTTCAGGTTATCGGTAACTATGCCCACCGGGTCGACACTCGAAAAGACTGATGCGGTAGTCTCTGAGATAGAATCGAGGATAGCCGGCATTCCTGAAAAAGAGGATGTCATCAGTCGTATTGAAGAAGAAAAGGCCACCGTAACAATCAATCTTGCAAAGGACTGGGCCAGGAAAAGCAAGCGAAAACTTCCTGAAATTAAAAATGAGATTGAAGAAAAAACAAAAAATATCTCCTCGGCTGAGATCAGCATGGATGAGATTTCAACGAGTGGCGGTTTTACTGCCGGCGGAGGATTAGGCAGCGGTGGTAATCCTGGCGGGAATTTCATGAATCTTCTGGGAATCGGCACACAGAGCGAAAGTGTGATCATCAAAGGTCAGAATTTTGAGCAAATGAGAAACCTTGCTGAAGATATTAAAACATATATCGATGACCTGGAAACGATCAGCAATGTCAGTATCAATGTACAGAAGAGCACACCTGAGGTTCATCTCATATTCGATATGGATTATCTCAGCAGGAATAATTTCAACCTCGTTAATTTATCATCTGCCCTTGCCACCTTCGGAAGGGAATATTCTTCGGGGGTAACACTCAGGCAGGGAAATGAGACTTACGATATCATGCTGAAATATGCCGATGAAACCGGGGAGATTAAGGAAAATAAGGATAAGACCATCGACGATCTGAAGCATCTTGAAGTGAGCGAAAGCAGCGGTGCAATAATGGAAATGGAGGAACTTTCCAATATTGTCTTCTCTTATGGGATGGGTAATATTCACCGGGAGAACCAGGAGAAAAGAGTTACTGTAACTTACAATTTCACTGATGATATCCGGAATTCCAAAGATCTTCTTGAAGGAGCGAGAGCTGATATCGAATCGATTGTTTCCAGGATAAATATACCTTCAGGCCTAGCTGTCGAAGTTGTCCATGAAGAGAATCAGCTTAAAGATTTCTACTTTCCTCTGGGCGTTTCCTTCCTGCTTATATTCATGATCCTTGCAGCAGTATTTGAATCACTTTCAATCCCGTTTGTCCTTTTATTCAGCATTCCCCTTGCGGGCCTTGGATCGGTCATAGCACTGATACTCACAGGCAATTCTATATTGAGTCTCAATACCCTTACCGGATTTCTCATTCTTCTGGGAATAGTTGTCAATAACGGGATCATTCTTATTGATTATACAAATATTCTGAGAAAGCGTGGATACAGGAGGCCGAGAGCCCTGATGACTGCAGGTGTTGCCCGGCTCAGACCCATTCTTATAACGGCATCAACCACGGTAATAGCAATGGTCCCTCTGGCAATGGGAAAAGCCGAATTTGTCTCTGTTATCGGAGCCACATTTGCAGTAACAGTCATCGGAGGACTGTCATTAAGCACTCTTCTCACCCTGGTTTTCATTCCTACCTTCTATTCCGGCCTCGAGAATGCACTTAACTGGTTTAATTCTCTTTCATTGAAGATCAAGATCATCCAGGCAGTTGTCTTTGCATTCCTGATATTTCTGATTTACACAAACCTTGATAAGTTTCTCTGGAAACTTATCACCACGATATTGTCGCTCATCCTTGTTCCCGCCACAACATGGTTTGTAATGAACAGCCTCAGGAAAGCCAGGGAAACGGTTATTTCTCCAGATAAGAATATTAACATCTATGTTCAGAGCCTCGTAAAAATTTACGACAGGGAGAACCGCTGGATGAGGGAGTGGAATGCAGGTGCGAAGATCAGGGAACGGCTCGGATATATAAAGCCATATAAATCGTGGAAGGATATGGACCAGCTGATCTGGCAGATCCCTATTTTAGGATTCATCATCTATTTTACCTACTTCTATCTCAACAGCGGATTCTGGATCTTTATTTTCAGCATTATATCATGGTTCACTTTTCTGGGCATTTGGATCCCCTTCAGGAAATTATCTGAAAGCAATACGTCAAATGGCGAAAGAAAATTCCTGAAGAAACTTACCTCTGTTGCTGAAATTGTAGTTTTCTGGCTTGTGCCGCTTTTCAACCTGATTTATTTCCAGATAAAATGGGAAAATCTGCCGACGGTGCTCATACTCGGATTCTTATGGTTCACAAGCCTGTTCATCTGGAAAACAGGTCAGAAACTGAGTAATGAGAATATTGATATTTACAGGCTTGAAGGCAGATTTAAAGGAATCCGGAAGACTATATATAAGATTGTAGCCGCATTTCCGCTGATAGGCCAGAAGAAAAAGCCTTTCAAAGCCCTTAACTGTGTTTCAATGAATATCGGTAATGGTATGTTTGGGCTGCTGGGTCCAAACGGTGCCGGGAAGACAACACTGATGAGAATCATCTGCGGGATACTTGAGCAGAGTTACGGGAAGGTATGGATCAACGGACTCGATACACAAAAGAAGCGTGAAGAGCTGCAGGGGCTTATCGGTTACCTTCCCCAGGAATTCGGAAGCTACGAAAACATGACTGCACATGAGTACCTTCATTACCAGGGAATGCTGAAAAACATCATCGATGCAAAGATCCGGGAAGAGAGAGTGACCTATGTGCTTCAGGCAGTTCACATGGAAGACCGCCGGCATGAAAAGATAGGCTCCTATTCAGGAGGGATGAAGCAGAGAATGGGTATTGCACAGATACTGCTGCATCTGCCAAGGATACTTGTTGTTGACGAACCCACTGCAGGACTTGATCCGAGAGAAAGGATCCGGTTCAGGAATCTTCTCGTGGAACTCAGCCGCGAACGCGTGGTTATCTTCTCAACACATATTATTGAGGATATTTCAAGCTCCTGCAACCAGGTAGCAGTTCTGAACAAAGGCAAGCTGAGTTACCTGGGCAAACCCATTGATATGACAAAAGAGGCTGAAGGACATGTTTGGCAGTTCAATATACCTTCGAAAGATTTCGGGAAATTTGTTGATGAGCACCTTGTTGTTCATCACATGTCGGAGGGTGATAATGTGAGGGTAAGGGTTATCTCGGAATTTAAACCATGGGAAAATGCCACGGGAGCCAGTCCCAATCTCGAGGATGCTTATCTGTGGCTTTTACGTAAAAAAGAAAATCATGAAAACCAACACATTATATAATTACTTCATCCTGATTCAGAAGATGATCGTTTACAATCTCAGGATCATCTTCGCCAACAAATTCATCTGGTTTCTTGCCGGGTCGGTTCTGTTTTATCTCGGAGTATCGGTGATTTATGTCTTAACGAATGATGTCTCAAAGATGGATGACCTGTATGGGGTCTTCATCTTCTCAGGCATACTTCTGGTCTTTTACCCTTCGGTTTTCGGCATCCAGAACGACCAGGATGCAAGGACAATTGAGATCCTATTCGGCATACCTAACTATCGTTATAAAGTGTGGCTGGTAAGGATAATCCTGATTTTCGTTATTGCGTTCCTGATTATGCTTGTATTTACATTTCTCTCGTCGCTGCTGATAGTTAAATTCCAGTTTGTAAAAATGACAGTTCAGGTTATGATCCCCGTCCTGTTTCTTGGCATGATGGCCTTCATGCTTTCTACAGTGATAAGGAATGGAAACGGAACTGCGGTTGTTATGATCATTTTCGGGATTTTATTCATGATTTTCCAGGATACTCTCCGTAAAAGCCAGTGGAATGTCTTCCTCAACCCTTTCGACCCGGCATATGATGTTAACCAAACAACCTGGGCAATTATTACCCTGAAGAACAGGATCACGCTTATTACGGGAATAATTATCTTCCTGCTGGCCGCACTGTATAATTTGCAGAAGAGGGAGAAATTCATGTAGATTTACCACACCCACCACGGAGCATTAACAAATTCAGCATAAACCAGGATGTCGAATAATGCATGCGCAATCAATGATGGCAGTATGCTTTTTGAAAAATGCCTGATTGTTCCAAATATAATCCCTGCACCGAATGTCCAGAGTGCCAGAAATCCGATATTAATATCTGCCGCGATTAGCGGAGACAGGAAAAGACAGCATTTATAACCGGTATGTGATAATGTGCTGAATAAAACCGAAAAAGGACCGATAATGCTTTTTACATGTTCCTGGATAAAACCTCTGAATACCAGCTCCTCCATGCATCCGATAAGTGCTGCGACAAATACAAATGAATGAAGCGATTTTGGGAATATGCTGATATCAAGATGCCAGCGATACATAATTGCAAAAAGTATTCCTCCTATAATACCTGAAATGGAGTATAACAAGTTGGTCCCGGGAGAACTACCTGTACCTGTAATCGATTTGAGATCTGCTAACGACCTGAGGTTCCTGCTGATAATAAAAGCAGAAACCAAGAGCGCTGCAAAAGAGACCAGGCAGACCGGAATCGCATAATGAATGAAGAAGGAAAAAACCATCAACCCGAGGCTGCAGATAATTGCCTCGGATAAAATGGTGAACCGATTTTTCACGGACATTAGAGGTTATTATGACCTTATTCCATTTTGAAGTCTCTCTCTATTTTGTCTGCCAAAGAATCTCAGAATAAGAACAAATGGAATGATAAGCAGCAGCCATCCGGAACCTAGACAAAAACCTTCATTGGCAACAATCCGGGTGCCAGGCAGGGAATTCTGTAACTCAGCTTTTTTTAATGTGTCATTAAGGAGATCAACAGGTAGCGAAAGGTACGTTAAGTTCGTGAGAGTTTTAATAGTTGATATATCCGTTAATGTGTCGCTTACAATCAATCCAGATAGCTTCATGAGCTTTGTCAAAGGCAGAAGGCTTGTGATCGTATCATTTTTTACTATTTCAATCATTTCAAGATTCGGATGACTACTGGCAAAGGAGCTGAATTCCTGCTGTGTCACATTTGAAGAAAAAGCCATCCACCTCAGATCAGGTAATTTAATCAGACCAGGGTTATACACAAGGTTGTTGCCTGTAAGTGACAGGACTTCAAGGTTTTTATGATTATTGATTAACTCCGGATTTTCAATTTCATCGGGTCCGTTTATAACCAGTTCTTTCAGGTGCTCAAGGGGGTTCAGTAATGTAAGATCAAGTCTTCCCTCTTTCTGAATAATAACTTTTTCAATTTGCTTATTGTTTACCAGGAAATCATTAGTCAGAGTAACATTCTTCTTAATGTCAGTCAGAAAAAGCTGCTTCAGTTCAGGCATGGTTGGCAATGGATTGACTATTATTGAATCATTCAGCGAGACCATGAGTATCTCAAGGTTATTAAGCATTGCCAGCTGGTTAGAGTCGCTCGCTGAAAGAGCCGGTCCTGCAATATATCGCGGGTCAAAGATCTTTAAAAGCCCTGCTAATTCATTGAAATCTCCTGAGTAAATAATGCCTGCATCAGACTTAGTTTTAGCCAGTTCGGCAAGGTACGGGAGATAGCTTTCTTTAATATCTGATTTGAAGTTAATGAACTGAAGAGATGATATATCCTTCTCTTTCATTTTTTTAAACCATGGTATCATATCATCATTATCAGGAATGTCGATGGAACTTATTCTATCATTGACATATAATACATTATCGACGGTTTTAAACCGGATCCTGTTTTGTGATGATGTGTCATTATAGACAAACACAATATTGTCCCAACCGAACATATCTCCCGGGCTCGCAGGCACTGCTATTGGGTTCAGGCTATCAGACTCAAAAATCATCGACTGGAACGATTTGGAATAGTTACTTATCATTTCTTCCCCGGAAAATTCGATAATTGAATATGGTTGAGGGTTGCTGGTACATGAGGCAAGAAACAGGATAAGAGAAATAAAAACCAGGGGCAGGGAATGGCGACGGGGATATCCGGGCCTTACAATAATATTATCCTTGTTATTCATGATTTTAGCTTTTAACCGGTTTATTAATCAAAATGTTAAAGCAATGTACGAGATTTTACCGGAATAAACACAAAATCATTTCTTGGGTTTTGCTTAAACCCCCCATCCCCCTAAAGGGGGGTTCTCGCTTTAGCGGGAGGGGAGCCTTTATACCTGTTCCGGAGAGACTTTACGATCCTTTTCTATTGGCTCACATTTGTATTTATCACGATATTTACCTTTCCAATCTTTGTGACCTTTGTGCGAAGAAGAAGGTGCTACCCCGGTGAGGAGTATTTTTGAAAGAAGAAAGAGACCGGCTGTCTGCCAGTAAGTGAGTACAGGTCCGTGGAACAATAACGGGATTAACCAGTTCCAGAGTGCCATTACACCGAATATCACCAGGAATACAAAGGCTAAGCCAAGAATTCCTAGGCCTACATACTTTAAAACTTTTAATGTTTTCATATCATTTTTCTTTTAATAGTTTATATAATTCATTTAATCTTTCCCTGAGGGCAAGAACAGCGTAGCGTTTCCGCGAGATGAGGGTATTGATGCCTGTACCGGTCTTTTCAGATATATCTTTGAAGCTCAGATCCTCAAATTCATTTGCGACAAATACACTTCTCTGCTCTTCGGGCAGTTCCGACAATGTATCTTCAATTGCTTCCCATATCAGATCTTTTATCTCGTTATCTTCGGGTGCAGATCCGAGGGATGGCAGTATTTCTTCAAGAGAAAGCGGGCCTTCGTCATCATTTTTTATATTTTCATTATAGCTGATGCTGACTGGTCTTTTTTTTCTGAAAAGGTCTGTGATACGGTTGTCGGCCACCTTATAAAGCCATGCTGTCAGGTTTCTGATCCTGCTGATATCCCTGAAGCCTATGGTCAGCTGGTAGAAGACATCCTGCAGAATATCCTCAGCCTCCAACCTGTCGGGGATCCTGTTTTTTATATAGCCAAGCAAACGTTTCCGCTCGTCAGTATAAACAGCTCCGATTTTTTCAGACTCTTTGGGACTCATTTAAGGTTCTTTACTCCCATAGACGAAATCAGGAAAGAAATATTTTAAAAATTTACTCAATTATTTAATCCGTTGCCTTTTCTGAATCTGTTGCCAGAAGGATTGCACTATTTGATTATATCTCCCACTTTAGAAATTGACCATTACTGTCATCCCCACAGCTGACGATCGTATGATGCCTGAAGTAATTACCGACGGAGAGATGCTAAATGATGCTGAAGGTATATAATTCCTGTGCAGAACAGATCTGATCCTTTCGTGCCGGCCAAAGAATATAATGGACCCAACAGCTCCTCCTGTTATCGATCCGATACCAAGAACAATATATGTATGACCCAGAAATTTGGCACCAAGAAGCTCTTCAATCCAGGTAGCATCTTCATCAAGACCCTTCTTTATAGTCGATTTACCAGCCCATATCAGGAGACCTCCTACCCCGGCAACACAGGCTGATATAAGGAGGTTATTACCTGATTCTTTCATAGATTCATTCAGCTGTTCCTGGCTGAGACCGTTAATATCAGCTACCCCGTATTTATGATAATACCATTGTCCGCTGGAATCAATAAGCATTCCTGTAAGTAAAAGAACTACCAGAAATATTCTTTTCATTATTCTGATTATTAAATAACTACCCTGTCATAAACAAAACAAAGGTATGACAGGAAATGGTGGATATCAAGTTTTTCTAAATTATATGCAATATTAAACCTTCCCCTTTGAAGGGGATCGGAGGATGTACAAAATGTTTCTTATTTTAGCGTTATCAAAATAATCAAAACAAAAGGTATGAAATACAAGATCCATGAACTGATTCATATTACCGGTATCCTTACCTGCATGAAACTGTTCACTCTTCCTGCATCATCACAACCTTCAGGAGGTCCATATGGTCCGGTAAGGCAGAAGTATGAACTTCCACCGGAGATCAGCAAGCTTCTGAATCTTTCCACAAAAGCAAAAAGCTATATCGGGGCTTACCCTCTTCTTAACTCTTGGCCCATGTACCAGAAAGACTATATACTTCGCATGATTGAATTGCTTATGAAATTCCTTGGTGAACTCCTCGGGCTGATAAAAAAGGGCGATCTGAAAGAGGCAGAAGAAAAACTTGAGGGCTGCTATAACACCTTTCTAAAGGAGGATGCCGCTTTCTTCCAAAATATCCCGGCTGATGAGCTGACATATAAGCTTCTTCATGAGCATGATTACGCCAGCGGTCACCTTGAGATACTTGCAGAACTGTTCAATGCTGAAGCCGAACTGAGAATGGCACAGGGTGATAAAACCGGGAGCCTGGAATTTTCAGGTAAGTCGCTGATCCTGTTTGAGTTTGTCGATCAAGAGTACAAGACATACTCGGAGGAGAGGATCAGAAAAATGGAGGCTATAAAAAATAGAATTTCGGAACTAAATAAACTAATTTAAATTTATAAAACATGTTACTTTCAGCTTGTGGATTAATCTGTGATGAATGCGAATTCTTCAATAAAACCTGTACCGGGTGCATCAATGTAAAAGGATCAACTTTCTGGGCAAAAGAGATGATGCCTTCCAAAGTTTGTCCATTGTTCGATTGTTCGGTAAACAATAAAGGTTATAAAAACTGCGGCGGCTGCAGCGAGCTCCCATGCAAGATGTTCAGGGATATGAAGGACCCGAACTCAACAGAGGAGCAGCACCAGCAGTCACTCATCACAAGAGTAGCAGCGCTTAAAGGTTAATGAAAATACTCTGGAAAACCGGAAAATGACCTTGTGAGGGGGTTATTTTTAGCCATAGACCATTATCAGACGCAATGTTCCATACTATACTTATTCTCTCTTATACCATTCCGAATATATATCTCTTCTTACGTATCCGGAAGCTCTTTATTAATAAGGAATACAGACTTATTTATGCTCTAATCTATTTAATAATTGCCTTAATCTATCCGATAAGTAATTTTTTCTTTGATGGAGAAGCCGGTCCGGCGGCCCGGATTTTCACCGGAGCTGCAAATTATATCCTGCCATTTTACCTCTATCTGTTCCTGTTCATACTGGCTAACGACATTTTTCTTCTCATTAATCTTCTGTTCAGGTTTATCCCGGCAGCAAAGATGAAAACCACGAAATACAGGAAATCTCTACTTATTCTGATTATCTCTCTTTCAGCGGTTGTAGTGGTTTGCGGTGTTTTAAACTTCAACACCATCAGGACGTCAGAGTATAGTATTGAGGTACCGGGGAGATCATCACATATTAAAAACCTGAGGATCGCTTTTGTTTCTGATTTCCATCTTAAGGAAGGCACCAGCATAAGGTTTGTCAAAAAGTTTATACAGAAAATTGACAACACCAAACCTGATCTGATGCTTTTCGGGGGTGACATTGTTGAGGGGAACGGGGAGAGAGAAAATATGGACTTGTTCGAAAAACTGCTCAGCGGAATAAAAACAAAGTATGGAGTCTATGGAGTCCTGGGAAATCATGAGCATTACGCGCGGCAGGATAAAGGGAGTTTTTTCATGAAAGCTGGCATTGAAATCCTGTCCGACACAGTGATAGTAATAGATCATTCCTTTAACCTGGCCGGGAGAAATGACAGTCATATCAGGACAAGGAAAAGTGGTGATGAACTATTGAAATCGGCTGTAGATTCCCTTCCCGTAATATTAGTCGATCACCGTCCGACAGAGATAGAACTGATCAGCCGAACTTCTGCCGATGTTGTATTTTCGGGACACACACATAATGGCCAGTTATTCCCAATTAATCTTATTACGCGAAGCGTCTACGAATTAAGTCACGGGTATATGAAAAAAGACGAGACTCATTTTTTTGTTTCAAGCGGCATCAGGTTATGGGGTCCTCCCGTGCGCACAACCGGCAAATCGGAGATTATGGTTATTGACATCAAGCTTGTAACCCGGGATTTAAAGGGGGATTTTTTCAATAAGGATTAAATAATATCTTTATACTGAAAGATTTATAAATAATACAATAACCCTGATGAAATTAAAAAGTATTTCCATTACTTTTCTGTTCCTGCTGATTCCTTCTGTACACCTTTGTTTGTCTCAGAATCCCGATCAGCAATCAAAGCCCCTTCCTTCCTTTGCAGAAAAGTATAACCGGTCATCACTGGGTGGAAATGTGTTTGTTTTTGAACCGGAGATGGATATGAAGGAGATCCAGCTTCTGATAGATACCATTTTTGCACGGCAATCAGCCCGGAGAAGCGAATTCAGTAAAAACCGTTATGCTTTACTATTCAAACCCGGAGAATTTGAACTCGATGTAAAGGTGGATTATTACATGCAGGTACTTGGTCTTGGGGAATCGCCTGAAGATGTTGTGATTAAAGGGGCAGTAAGGTCAAACACAACCCATGGCAACAGTGTCCTGACAAATTTCTGGCGTGCTGTGGAAAACCTCACTGTGATACCGACAGCCAATTCCACTATGGTATGGGGTGTTTCGCAGGCAGCTCCGTTGCGGAGAGTAAATATAAAAGGTAATCTGCAGCTCTTCGATAAGGGCTACGCCAGCGGCGGCTTTCTTGCCGATTCAAAAGTAGATGGAACTATATCATCCGGACCGCAGCAGCAATGGTTTACACGGAATTCCGATATAGGAAAATGGGTGGGGAAAAACTGGAATATGATGTTTGTAGGCGTTCGGGGTGCACCTGAGGCAAACTTTACTGAAAATGCTTATACAACAATCGAGGAGACACCATTGATACGCGAGAAACCCTTCCTAGTGTACGATGAAAAAGGATTTAACATAAAGCTTCCTGCAATTAAGAAGAATTCCACCGGACCTGACTGGGTAAACGGAGTAAAGACAGAAAGAACTATTAATATCAATAAGTTTTATATTACCAGGCCTGAGACAGATAATTCGGAATCGATCAATGCAGCTCTGAAAAGGGGGAAGAACCTTTTTATTACACCAGGCAGATATTTTCTTCACGAAAGTATTAAAGTAACCAGACCAGGCTGTGTTATTATGGGAATAGGACTTGCAACACTTATCCCTGAGAATGGCAACCCGGTGATGGAGATCTCTGATATTAACGGAGTAACTGTGTGCGGATTGACAATAGATGCCGGCAAAAAATTCTCTGATAAGCTTTTCGTGGTCGGGGAACAGGGATCTAAGAAATCTCATAAGAAAGATCCGTCATTTCTTTACGATATTTTCTTCAGGGTAGGCGGTCCGGCAGAGGGATCAGCCTCATCATGCATGGTTGTTAACAGCAGGGATGTCTGTATTGATCATATCTGGCTCTGGCGGGCTGATCACGGCAACGGAGTCGGATGGGACAAGAACAGGTGTGCAAATGGCATAATAGTCAATGGCGACAATGTTACTGTTTACGGTCTGTTCAACGAGCACTTCCAGGAGTATCAGACATTATGGAACGGCAATAACGGCCGTGTTTATTTTTACCAGAGTGAGATGCCCTACGACCCGCCGACGGCTGATTCATGGAAGCACGACGGTATTAACGGTTACGCATCATACAAAGTATCGGACAATGTAACAAGTCATGAGGCCTGGGCAATAGGAATTTATAATGTTTTCTATAATGCTCCTGTAATAGTCGACAACGCTATTGAAACACCTGTTGCCCTTGAAAGCAGGATACACAACAAAATCATTTTCTGGCTTAACGGCAATAAGGAGAGTATTGTTAAGAGTATTATCAACGGGAAGGGCGGACGTGTAAATGTGTCGAACCGGAAAGCGGTGATGCAGTAGTGCACTCTCTTTTGATTATTCATATATTTATCTGTATATTTATTAAAATCCAAAGAGTGATTATATGTCGTTAGCAAAAGAATTTTGCCTGGACTTAAGAAGAGTTAAGATTTCACTTTACATAATTCTAATGACACTACCTGCTTATTTTACAACTTGTTATGCTACTGATATAACGTGGTATGCTTCAGGAAACGGAGGCGTTGTTGCAGCAGGTCCGAAGGAATCAGCCCTGGCCGGAATTGAGATTCTAAGTAAAGGGGGAAATGCGGTTGATGGAGCTGTTGCTACGATATTTAATTTAGCAGTCTCACAATATGGAAGTTTTTGTATTGGCGGAGAAGTTCCATTTATGTTTTATAATAACAATACCGGAAAAGTAATTGTTTTTAATGGTATGGGGGGAGCGCCAGGGGATCAGAAAGCAATTGAATGGTATTATGAAAATGGAATCCCCGGTTCAGGCATCAGGTCAGCGACAGTGCCAAGCGCTGTAAGTACTTTATTGGCTGCATTGGAACTTAAAGGAACAATGTCTTTTGAACAGGTAATAGCACCTACCCTGGCACTTCTTGATGGCAGTGGTCAGAAATGGTATGCAAATCTGGCAAAGACCTTCAGAAAACTGATCTATACTGAAAAAAACACCCATGGAACACGTGAACAAAAAATTCGGGCAGCCAGAGACCGCTTTTACAAAGGGGATATCGCTGATGAGCTCAATGATTATTATATCAGTTCCGGTGCTTTTTTAAGAAAATCTGATCTTGAAGCGCATAAAACGACCATTGAAGAGCCTGTCACAGTGAAGTATCGCGATTATGATGTATACAAATGCAATACATGGACTCAGGGTCCTGTTCTCCTGCAGACATTAAGGTTATTGGAAAACTTCGATCTGAAATCTATGGGATATTTTACTCCCGATTATGTACATGTAACCGTTGAAGCTATGAAACTGGCTTACGCAGATCGTGATAAATATTATGGAGATCCTGAATTTGTAAAAGTACCATTGCTCCAATTACTTTCAGATCAGTATACTAAATTAAGGTTTCCATTAATTGATATGAAATCTGCTTCGCAGGAAATTCGGCCTGGGGATCCGTTTAATATGACAGCCTGCAATGGTCCCGGTCAATTCTGGCCTGGTGAACACGGAACTACGACCTGCCTGGTAGCTGATAAATGGGGAAATGTGGTTGCCGCTACTCCAAGTGCCAACCAGGATTATGGCATTTGTGAGAGCCTTGGTATTGCACATAATACAAGACTTAGCAGCCTGAATACACAAAGGGGACATCCGAATTCACTTCAACCGGGTAAACGTCCACGAATTACGCTTACTCCTACTATCGTACTTAAGAACGGAAAACCGGTTTTAGCTATTAGCGTAGCAGGCGGAGATATGCAGGACCAGGTAACGTTACAACTCATTCTTGATTATGTTGAATTTGGAAAGATGCCAAAAGATGCAATAACTGCCCCACGTTTCAGGACATATCATACGGAAAATTCATTCAATCCCTCTCCTGATGCCAAAAAACGTATTTTTAATATAGGAGCACTTGATATAGATTCAACAGGTCAACCAATATTGGATGTTCTTATAAAACGCGGGCATAAAGTAGCTTTTCCTGATGAACTGATAGGCGATCCGATAATGATTTATCTTGATCAGGCGACAGGAATATCTTATGCAGCCGGAGAACCAAAATCTACAACAGGCAAATTCTGTGCTGGTCTGAACAATTCGGGGCTCCTCCGATAGTTGCAACAAACCGCGATGAAAAGACCGCATTTGATATCTGATATTCTTTTAATAAGTGTTATGTGAGAAACAACTGATTTTAAGGCACCACATTTTAAAGCAGAGAATCATGATTAAACAAAAATTCAAATCACTTATAAAACCTGTATTGTCTGGATTTATGAAAGTACTGGCCGGAATTAATCTGATTCTCTATCCGGCACCTTCCGGAACCGACAAGCGAGGATCATTAAATCATGATAACCTGGAACGGACTTTTCATGTTCATCTTCCATCTTCATATGAAAAAAAAGGGCAGATACCTCTGGTTATTGCATTGCATGGCAAGGGCGGAAACGGAGAAAGTATGGTTCTTGTAACACGAAAAGGTTTTAACAAGCTGGCTGAAAGGGATGGATTCATTGTAGTCTATCCTGACGGAATTGAGCTGAACTGGAATGATGGACGAATGGACGAAGAATCAAATGATCGTGCACACAGGGAAAACATTGATGATGTGGGTTTTATTTCTGCTTTAATAGACACATTAATAAAAGATTATAATGTCGATCCTAAACGGGTTTACATTACCGGGATATCAAACGGTGCTATATTGTCATATCGTCTGGCATGTGAATTATCCCATAAAATTACTGCAATTGCTCCGGTAGACGGGAATATTCCGCTACTGCTTTTAGGTGAATGCTCACCATCACTACCTGTTTCGGTGCTGGCCATTAACAATATAAATGATCCCCTTGTACCGTTTGAGGGGGGTGAGATTTACGGGCATTTCCACAGGGTAAAACTGGGGAAGGTTTTATCGGTTAATGAATCCATTGGATTCTGGGTAAACTACAATAAATGCTCAACAATACCTATCGTGACTGAAGAACCTGACAGGGATCCCAAAGATGGTACAAGGGTAACAAGAAAGGAATACATCAGCCAGGGTAGCGGAACTGAAGTAATACTTTATTCTGTCGATGGCGGCGGACATACCTGGCCCGGCGGGTTTCAATATCTTCCTGCATGGATCATAGGAAAAACCAGCAGGGATATTGATGCCAACGAAGTGATATGGTCCTTTTTTAAAAAACATTCCAGGGATGGCACATCATAATACCATTAAATATAATAACTATAAGAAACTTACCGACAGGTTAAATCTTAATCCGCAGGGAGCTGTTGCCTCTGACCTGCTTTTTGAAATATTGAAAATACTTTTTTCAGAAAGGGAGGCAGGACTTGTTTCATCATTGCCAATTAAACCCTTTAATGCTGAAAAAGCCGCAGGAATATGGAAAATAAGGAAACCGGAAGCACAACATATATTGAATGATCTGGCCGACAGGGGACTGTTGATTGACGCTTGTAAGGATGATGATGTGATTTACTCCATGCCGCCTCCGATGGCAGGATTTTTTGAGTTTTCCCTTATGAGATACAGAAATGATATCGATCAGAAGACTCTTTCTGAACTCTTCTATCAATACATGAATGTTGAGGAAGACTTTATTAAGAATCTCTTTACCACGGGCGAAACCCAATTGGGCCGGGTATATGTAAATGAAGAGGTGCTTTCGAACGAAAACGCACTGCAGGTGCTTGATTATGAAAGAGCGTCCGAGGTCATAAAGACTGCTTCTTCGATAGGTATCGGGGTCTGTTATTGCAGGCACAAGATGAAACATCTTGAAAAGAACTGCGATGCACCTATGGATATCTGTATGACATTCAACGAAAGCGCAGATTCATTGACACGTCATGGAATTGCAAGAAAAGTTAATGCTTCCGAGGGGATAGATCTTTTACAGAAGGCCCGGCAGAATAACCTGGTACAGTTCGGTGAAAATGTACAGGAGAAAGTGAACTTCATATGCAATTGTTGCGGCTGCTGTTGTGAAGCCCTTATTGCTGCAAGACGATTCGGATTTCTTAATCCCGTTCATACTACCAATTTTATTCCCTTTATAATTGAAGATGACTGCACTGGTTGCGGAAAATGTATTGCATTATGTCCTGTAGAAGCGATGACCCTTGTCTCTTCAAATGATCCTGAAAAGCCAAACAGAAAAAAAGCAAAATTGAACCATGAAATCTGTCTTGGTTGTGGGGTATGTCTTACCGGTTGCGATAAAAAGGCTCTTGAACTTCGTTCGCGCAATAAACGGGTCATCACACCGGTTAATTCAGTTCACAGGGTTGTGACAATGGCTATTGAAAGAGGCAAGCTTCAAAACCTTATTTTCGACCAGCAGGTTATGTTCAGCCACAGAGCTATGGCTGCAATTCTTGGTGTTATTCTCAAACTCCCTCCTTTAAAACAGGTTCTTGCAAGTCAGCAATTTAAATCACGCTATCTTGTTTCATTAATAAGAAGGCAAAAGAACCTGTGAACCCTGCGAGTCAGATAATCATTCCTTTATAAATTTAAAATTAAGATTTGGTGTAGTACTCAGGCGGAGAAAATATATACCTTTTTCTAAACGGTTAACATTAAGAGTGGTTGTTTCTTCTGTAGTTATTCCTGTCATTACCTCTCTGCCTGTCTCATCGATAACAAAATACTTTAAACCAGCAGAAATGCTCTGATTCATTTTAATTGTTATTGCATCGTGTGCAGGATTGGGATATAATATTGAGTTTTCGTCACTTTCTATTATCCTGAATCCTGTTGTCCCTGAATAAGTGTATGTTATTCTTTGATCATCTGTCCAGAGAGTTGTCCAGTTTTGGATAATAATCTGGCTGATAGACCCATCAGGATTATTTGTAAAATTTGACTGGCTGAGATTTTTCCACGATGTTGATGGAATATCCCAGCTCTGAGACAGGTCATTGACTAAATGTCCACCCCCATCATAAGTAAAAGTATTCCTGGAATCATTTTGCCAGTTACCCGATACCATTATTTCGTCGACTATTGACTGAATTCTGTTCCCTGTTGTGTATGAGTATGTTGACCGCTGACTATCAATCCATAATAATGATCCGATATTCCAGGTCTGAGTAATTACCTGGCTGGGTGTCCCGTCTACATTTAATGTATAATTTGACTGCTGCGAATTCTGCCAGCTGCTGGATATTATGTTCCAGCTTTGTGACAGCGAATTAATCAGAAAGCCACTGCCATTATATGTATTCGTCTGTTTAAGAGAATTTAGCCAGGTTCCGCTAATATTAATCTCGATAACTGTAATGAGTGGCTTACCTGATCCATTATACGTAGAAGTAATTCTCAGTAAGTCATTCCAGGTACCATTCCATGATTGGGTTATTGTCTGGCTCGGAGTCCCGTCAGGATTATTGGTGAAAAGTGATTGACTAAAGTTAATCCATGAAAGTGAACCTGCATCCCAGTTTTGATTCAGGGAATTAATGAGATAGGTATTTCCGTCATAACTGTTAGTTGTTTTTGTAGTGTTAACCCAGTTTGGGGAGGTCCATGTTTCTGTCAGAACAGTCAGAGGTTTTTGTCCTGATAATCCGGCACTTATGGCTAAACATAATATTAGTGCAGTCAATCTGCCGGTATTACCACTTTCCGTAAAATGTGAGGGTAAAATTCTTTTCATAATTCTTCTTTTTAAAATTCGTAACTTGTGTTCTATAATCAGAGAGTATGCTATTTTGATATATTTATGAATTCCCTTATTTTCCTTAACAAATCAGAAACCGTTTTGTTTCGGTAAAGGTCGATTAATTCAAATCTAAATTTACAATAAATGAGGGTGGTATTGAACTGAACAAAAAATCCTGAATTTTGTTAATAAAGGTTATCAATTAATAAAATAAATAGTTATGTCATACACATTACAACCCGGGGAGAGAGTAATTGATTTTAATCTGCCGGCCACAGATGGTAAAACCTATAGACTTTCTGACTTTGACAAATACAAATTCCTGGTTATTTTCTTTACCTGCAACCACTGCCCTTATGTAATTGGTTCAGATGAAGTTACAAAAATGGTAGCAGTTAAGTATAAGAAAAAAGGTGTGGGATTCGCCGGCATTAACTCAAACAGTGAGAATACCTATCCTGAAGACAGTTTCCCGAACATGGTCTTAAGGATGGAGAAGTACAGATTCCCATGGGTATATCTTCGTGATAAGGATCAGGTTACAGTAAAAGCTTATGGAGCTCTGCGTACACCTCATTTCTTTGTGTTCGATGAACAGAGGAAGCTTGTATATACCGGCAGAGGCGTGGATAGCCCGCGGGATGTGTCACGCATGACTGTTAATGATCTCGAAAATGCCCTTGAGGAGATTACTTCCGGTAAACCTGTTTCCATCCCGGTGACAAATCCTATAGGTTGCAATATTAAATGGGAAGGGATGGATGCTCACTGGATGCCACCAGATGCCTGCGACCTTGTATGATAGCGGTTGAACCACGAGTCTTTTTATTGCTTCAGAGCTGCCTTTGTAAAGATATAATCAGGAATAATCTGATCGAATTTTACACTTGTCATTCTGAATTCCGTTCCACTCCCATCTTTAAGTACGTCTTTGTAAACCACTTTCATAGGGAACCATCTTCCCTGCACCTGTTTTACATCTGAAAGGGTAGTGCGCTTTAGCAACTGACCGCTCTTTGCGAACATTTCCTGTTTAAGAGGAACAAATCGTTCGGCATCAACCCAGATCTTCCGGGAATAATAGGCAGCATCATCAACTTTGGCAGTTAATTCAAGGATATAAGTATCCCTGCCGTCAATTGTCTCATTCCCTGTAACTTTTGCCGAATAGATATCAGTTAGTTTCCTGTCATCCATCATATCTTCGTACGAAAGATCGGACCCCATTACTGACTGACGCAGCATATGCCCCGAGATTTGAATGATCCGGTCTGTAGAAGGCGAATAAATCCATAGCTGATTCTCAAGCTTCAACATTTTTGTGCCCTGCTCACGGGCGGGAGAAAGGTACTTTGTAAATGATTGTTTGTTACCTGCCGAATATGAGACCGATGTTATTGTCCGGCTTGTACGACGCCCATGAATTATCATTTCCGATTCAAAAACTTTGTTTTTTGATGACATATTCTTATCGACCTTATCGAGTATTACATTTGCGTCAGGGTCAGTGAAACTCATTAAGAAAATGGATAGTGCAAACAGCATAAATATCTTTCTCATATTATCATTATTATATAGTTATTACCCCTTACCGGTTACACTTCCAGCTCATGAAACAATTGTGATGTTTTTCTTTTATAAATGGCGAAACCTGCCAGTGCGCTTCCAAGAACTGTTGCTATCACTCCCGGAAAGAAGCCGATATAAAACAGATCAGATGTTACTTTCGCCCTGTAAACCGAAGGGAGCATCATACCGACATTCTTAAGAATGGCTGATATATCCAGGCCATGGGACTGCAGGTAATAATCAGCACCCAAACCCAGTCCGGTACCAACAACAGAACCGATAATGCCTATCATGATTGCTTCGTAAATTGTGGTTTTGTAAATATGTTTCTTCTCTTCACCGAGGGCAAGACGGACCCCGAATTCATTGTATCTTCTCAGTCCTCCGAGCAGGCCGGTGTTCCACAAAACAATCGACATAGCTATCACAAAAATAACCACCATCATTGCCCCTGTACTATCAGCCAGCTTCAGATAATCTCCCAATCCTTCCTGTTCTACCAGTCTGAACATCTTAGGAGAAAACTCATCACTTTCGAGACTATATTTTGTATTGAATGAAGTCTGCAACTGTTGTGCTTTTATGTCATTATAAACTCCGTCTTTAAAATATCCCAGTATTTCACTGGCAGCATCATCCATGTCCAGCGCAAGTTGAGCATCGTGTATGTCCATAAATATTGCGCCACGGTCGAGCATTGCATTACCAAATCTGAGGGTACCACTTACCACGAAATTTTTAAACATCATGCTGCCATTCATGGTTGATCCAAAAAGAGTCACTTTATTCCCCACCGATACCCCGAATTTTTCAGCAAATTCGTCACTTATAAGTGCTTCCCCCTGTTTAGCCGGCAATGAACCTTTCGCAATAGATTTTATTATGTTCATCCGTTCCAATTCACCGGTACCCGGAGAGAGCATGTCAACCGCTGTTCCTATAGCCTGACCTTGTCCCTTTGTTTCACCCAATGAATCAGGCACATCCAGCAGTCCGCCGGTGTGTATTCTTTCCACCCATTCCATATTTGGATAATCAGCCTGAAGCTGACTTATAAGTTTCTTCACATTAAGCAACGCCAGGTCATTAGGCAGCTGGTTCTCATTTTCAGCATAAGCGCGGGTCAGAATTTTAACATGACCTGTTGTGAATTTCGCGTTTATCTCCGTAATATCGCCGAAGACGCCTCTTAAAAAGCCACTCATAAAAACTGTCAGAAACACCCCCAGTGCAACAACAATTACAGGTAATAAGCTCCTGGTTTTGTCTCTTATGATTCCTCTCAATAAAAATTTTATCATTGTAATTTACCTTTAAGTGCATCTGTTGGTTGCATTTTAGAAATTCTGCGGGCAGGCATATAGCTTACAATTGTTGCCGAGATAACCACCAGAATAATTGTAATGATTATAAGTTGCAGGCTATAGTACGGATAGATTGCTTCTGCTATGGGAAGGTCAGTATTGATGTCTTTAGCCAGCCCCATCGGGATGCCGGATTTGTTTATCAGCATAAAAAGAGGTATCCCATAAACTGCTCCAAGGAGGGCTGCCAGAATGCTATGCGCTGCGCCTTCGACGGTAAATATCCCAACAACCTGTGACCGGGTCATTCCCAATGCAATATAAGTGCCGATCTCCTTCTGCCTGCGGAAAATAGATAAAACCTGGGTATCGAAAATCGCAATCAGTGCAATGATCAGTAATAGGCCCTCTATTATTGTTCCTCCTGCCTTTTTTGTCTGGATGATTTTATCCATATCTGCAAGGAGAAAACCCTGATCTTTGAATTCCCATCCATTAAGGTCTTTATAAACGAAATTCTTACCTGCCACAAGCAATGTGGCTTCATTTTCCATTCCCATCATTTTCTCAAGTACTTCAAGCCGAAGGTAGATCTGTCCTTTATCGACAGTGGGGACATCACAATTGAATATGGAAGCGATTTGAATTTCGCGGGCGTCAAAAGTACCGTTTTTATCGCGCCACCTGATCAGCAATTTGTCGCCAATGCCAAGTTTGGAAGATTCGGCCATTCTTTTTCCAATGATCGCATAATCAACATCATCGGACTCAGTAAGTGTGGCTGTTGGTATTTTAAGTATGGTCTGACCGGGATCTATGCCCCTCAGAATAACACCCTGCGCCCGTCCCTGAGGAAAAGCTGTAGCCTGGGCTATCAATTCCGGTACAAGGTTTTTCTTTGCAATCTCTGAAAGGATTTCCGCTGACAAAGGCTTATGCGAATCCTGTATTGTAAAAGCATCATAACGATCGTATTCCGGGTGCCAGAACTCTCCTTCCCCGGTTTCCCATGCCTGGGTGTCAATACGGCTCTGCCTGTTCCATCCATCGATCATCCCGTTATAAAAAATAATGACTACAAAAGCGAAAGAGAGGACCGAAACATTAAGCCAGGTTCTTAACCCTGCACCCATCAGATTCTTAAATGCTAATTTTATTGCTAACATGTCTTCAACTTTTTTAGTTCACCAGAAGTTCATCTTTGACAATTTTACCGTCCTCAAGGGATATCATCCGGTCAAGGTATTTCATCACCTTCTCATCGTGAGTGGCAAATATGAATGTAGTCCTAAGCTCCCTGTTCAGATTTTTCATTGTCTGGAGAATATGATGGGAGTTTTTTGAGTCGAGGTTTGCTGTTGGTTCATCTGCCAGTACAATTTCCGGTCTTTTTACCATCGACCGGGCAATGGCAACCCGCTGACATTCTCCTCCTGATAACATTGAAGGTCTGGATTTTATCTTATCGGTCAGTCCAACCCATTCCAGGGCATCCATTACTGCCTTTTTTCTTTCTGAACCGGAAAGTTTTTGCAATAACAAGGCAAATTCCACATTCTCATATACTGTATAAACAGGTAACAGATTATAGGTCTGGAATATAAACCCTATATGATGATTCCTGAGTTGTGCAGATTGTTTATGGTTAAGAGATGAGACTGATCTGCCGAGCACCTCCACATCTCCTTCAGAAGGAGAATCAAGAGAACCGATTAGATTAAGAAGTGTAGTTTTCCCTGATCCGCTTGGCCCGACAAGCCCAGCAAACTCACCGGTACCAAAACTTGCATTTATGTTATTAAGAGCTGTAAATTCAGCTTTCCCGACCGGAAAACGCTTGACAAGCTTTTCAATTTTAATGATTGAAGAATTTTCCATTCTTTTTGATTTTATTTAATGATTCAAAACAAGCATGAACTGAATACCTCTCCCGGCAAAAAGGGTTTGATCGCTCCCCTGAGTCGGGATATTGTATTTCTCAGGATTCCAGTATCCCATAAGATATATTGTTAGATTATTAAACTGTTTTTGCCAGTTCAAAAAGTTGTAAGCATTTTTGTTTTTCCAGTCATAATAGACTATTCCGCTGATGTTGTCAAAAAGAGTGACCGGATATGAGAGGGAAAGAAGAGAAAATGATGTTGTATTCTGAAAACCGAAAGCCTTTTTATCATTGGCTGCAAGTAATTGTTCATAAATTACATATAATCCATTCCCTAAGCCAAATGTGTAGTCTATTCCGGCATTCAGAATTTCCTGATTGGTAAACAAACCGAGCTCTTTATTCTTTGTCACCCAGGAACCTTCCAGCCAGAAGCCGACAATCAGGTCAAGCTTAATGTCAAAACCTATCTTATTTTCACTGATCTCGCTGAATTGTGGGACAATTACATTCAGGTTCCTTGTATCGGCTATCCTGAAATTATAGGATAATGCAGCTTCACCTTTAGGAACAGGCAACTGTATCCTTCCCCCTATTTCCGGAAAATGGCTGTTAGTACCGGCCATCTCCCATCCCCTGGGATCATTGTTCCCATAAAGCCCCCACATCCATATATTTGTATTATTGAGGAAGTAGTACCGGGCTAAAATACCCCAGACCCCATCAGTCAGTTTTAACGGATCGCGTGGGTCAACCTGATCGAACCACATGAGCGGACGCATAAGCGATGCAGATCCGAAGTTTATCTTTTGCAGTCCTGCACGAATCTCAAACTGCCTCGATGAATACCGTGCCCAAAGTCTGTAAGGTTTTACCTGACCATCAGCTTTTAAAGAGTCAAATGGATTAAATCCGACGCTTCCGTTTATGTTTAATGAAGCTTCAAAATCAATATGCCTGTCTTTTTTAAGCTGTATGTCATAATTCAACCGGGGAATGTACCTGCCACCCATATAAACAGGCAGATCATTGCTACCATTGTAAAGTATCCATGCAGAAGCCTGGCCTTTAATATTCAGGCTGTCTTGTGCAAAACAGTTTGCTGGTAAAATTAAAACAAGACAAACAGTTATGAAATTGATCTTTTGCATGGACTATTTATATGATCTGACACCAAATTAATAATATGATTGAATAATTGTAACATCCCGTATCAATCAGTCACCAATATTATTTTGAAAAATCCGGGCATAGTTTTTAAATTTTTTATATAAATTTATTAAAAATGTAACTATAAGACATTGCAAAATACCCCCGGTTTTTCCATGATGAATAAAATATTAAAGAAATGACATTAGAGCACCATAGACAAAAAGTCGCATCTTTTCCTCAATTCTTACTAAGGTTGGGAAGTTATGCCTTAGTTGCTGCAACACTGATTATTTTTTCGGTATGCGCAGGTACTATAGGCTATCATCATTTTGGACAATTAAACTGGCTGGATAGTTTTCATATGTCCTGTATGATTTTAACTGGAATGGGCCCCGTTTCTGAAATGAAAACAGATGGAGCAAAAATATTTTCTTCCCTTTTTGCCTTATACAGCGGGGTGGCGTTTTTAAGCATAACAGCAGTTTTCTTTGCGCCAATTGTTCACAGGCTATTGCACATATTACATGTTGAAACCGGTGATGCTAAGACTGATAAATAAACACAGGGTATATCCTGCATTTTTATTATAGCTGAGTCTTTTCTTGTGACATATTTCTCAATTTGAGAAATTTTTCAATCATAATCTTCAGGTAAATATAAATTCATTCAGTATAATAATTTGATATTGAATGAAATATGACTTTTTTTCATACTGAAAGTAAATTGGCATATGGTTGGAATAGGATCATTGTAACAAAAACCACAATCCATGAAAAAGAGTTTTAATGTACTTGTAGTTGAAGATGACGAATATTACAATAACCTTCTTTCTGAGGTTTTGAAACAAAGAATGCTTTTGAAGAAGGAAAAATGGGATTTCAATTTTACATTACGCTCATTTACCGACGCCGGTGAATGTATCAATAAAATTAAGTCAGGGGATTTTGTCCACAGTGACTCTATAGCTTTTATCGATTATTATCTTGGAAACGGTATTAACGGGACACATATAATAAAGATCCTTAAAGAACAGCTTTTCAACACCACAATTGTACTCATTTCCCAATCGAAAAGTGTCAGGGGAAAGGTATATCCAGGTATTTATGATTTTTTTGTTTTAAAGGATAAGTCTGCTCCTGCTCTATGCTGCCTGTGTCTTGACCAATACCTTGATAATAATTTTTATATACCTTTGGATTAATTTGTGGTCCTTACAGTTAATCATTGAAAAAAATTTCAATACAGGTCAAGATCGGATTATTACTGATCTTCGCAGTTGTTCTGCTTTCTGCTGCCTGTTATTTGTCTTACCGAAACCTTTCTGCGATTGTCTCTTCAATGCAGATCGATCTGAATCCAGAACTCAGACTGGTGAGTATCCGTGATATTTCAGGTGACCTTGAGACAGCGGATAACAGCATCCGTATTTATTCAATTACAAGAGATACGTCGGATCTCAGGCCCTATTATTCAGTTATCAAAGGAATAGATGAAAAAGTCAACCTGTTTCGCTTTGAATGTTCTGACGACACTATTATGCTGAATCAGGTCGACACCATTAGCACACTGATTGAGGAGAATATTGTAACCTGGAATGAATTCATGTATCTTATTGACAAAGACAACGTTGTGGAATTCTTGAAGCACTTGTCAAACCAGTTGAACGCGGCACCGGAAAACACTGAAAAAAAAGGTATCCTAAAACGGGTTTTTGCCCGAAATAGTAAAAATATATTAGATGAACAAGAACTGATAAGCAATCTCCAGGCAGTCGAAAAACAGGGCAGGATTACAAAAGAAAAGCTGAAAGAGCATGAGTCACAGCTGGTCTCCACCAACAGCAGAATAAAAGAAAAATTTTATGACCTGATTACAAGAATGGAGAATCGTGTTTCAACGCTGATCAGAGAGAAAGGCCAGGCGGCAAATCAACTAGCGGAAAGGACTTACCGCTGGCTTTTATTATTCGCAATTTCCGGGGGGCTGCTTTCAATCCTGGTTTCGCTTATTATTATCAGGTACATCAGAAATGCCAATGCGCTTCAGGCTGCACTTGAAAAATCAAAAAATGAAGCTGAGAATCTGGCCCGGACAAAAGAACTTTTCGTGGCTAATATCAGCCATGAGCTCAGGACTCCTGTCACAGCAATTTCAGGATTCACTGAACAACTTGTTTATGAGACATCAGATGAAAATGTATTACGGTCGTTGAAGATCATCAAATCATCTTCTGATCACCTGGCAAAAATAATTGATGATATTCTGGATCTTTCAAAACTTCAGAATGGTAAACTGATGCTTGAAAAAGTGCATTTCAGCATTGAGCAGATCCTTAATGAGGTCAGCACTATCTTTATACGACATGCAAACCAAAATAATACACTCTTAAGTTTTTCTGTAAAACCAGGGACACCACCAGTGCTCCTGGGTGATCCTTATCGTCTTAAACAGATTCTTATAAACCTGGTGGGGAATTCGATCAAATTCACCGAAAACGGCAGTGTCAGTTTTTCAGCTGAAGGAATTACAAACAATTCCAATGATGTGGATTTAGTGCTGGAAGTTGCTGATACCGGTATCGGAATTGATGCAGACAAGCTGAAGTTCATCTTTGAAGATTTTACCCAGGCGGAAATGAGCACCACAAGAAAGTACGGAGGTACCGGTTTAGGATTATCCATTGTAAAAAAGCTTGTGGAATTGCACCAGGGGACTATGGTATGTGAAAGCAAAAAAAACCATGGCACTAAAATAACCTGTCACCTGCCTTTACATGCAGGTCTGGAAAATCAGCTAAAGAAGGATGTTACCCTCCCGTTGATAATCCCTGATGAGATCAGAAATCTAATGGTCCTGGTGGTTGATGATGAGGAGTATAATCGATTGCTGTTCAAAAAGATCCTTGACAGGTGGAATATTAAAAACGATCAGGCAGCTAATGGCATGGATGCAATTGAGATCCTGAAGGAAAACAGGTACGATCTTCTGTTCATGGATATCAGGATGCCTGGTTTTGACGGGCTTAAGGTAACCCGTTTTATACGTGATGAATTAAAAATTTCAGAAGCAGAAACGAAAGTGATCTGCATCTCGGCTGTCTCCATGAATCAGGATTGGGAGAAATACAGGCAGGCGGGAATGAATGCATTCCTTCAGAAACCGTTTACCGAAGAAATGTTATTGAAGACGATCCTCTCTCTTGAGGGGAATAATACAAATGCACTCATTAAAAATTCAGTTGTTGAGGAGAAGGAAAACAGATCCGGGAAGCAAAAAATCAATCTGAAGAATCTTTACCATATTTCAGGCGGCGACGACCAGTTCGTAAAACAGATGCTGGTTTCATTTATTCTTACAACAGGAAAGGGAATGAAGGAAATGCAGGAGGCTGTTTCGTCAGGAGAGTGGGATTCAGTGGCCAACCTGGCTCATAAGATGCTGCCACCTTGTCGTCACGTAGGTGCTATGGAGCTTTATGACCTTCTTAGTAAAATTGATAAAAGCGCTTCAGATAAAACCGATATTAAGACAATTGAATTACTGACAGGTAAATCTCTCAGGGAATTTGAAACCGTGAGTGAGTTGCTTAATGAACATATCGCGAAAATGAAGTAAAAAAGTGGTAAATAATACCTTTATTTACTATTTTGCATCTGTTCATGATTGTCTTAATAAAAGGATAATTCATTATGACTGAAAAGCCTTTAAAGATATTCGTGGTAGAAGACAATGAATGGTATAACAAACTCCTGGTTTATACACTTTCATTAAATCCCGATTATGAAGTTAAAAGCTTCTTAAGCGGGCAGGATTTTCTTAAATGCCTGAATGAATCACCTGATGTTGTAACACTCGATTATCGGTTGCCGGATATTACAGGACTCGAGGTTCTTAAAAGGATCCGGCAGGAAAGCAGTGATGTCCAGGTTATCCTGATCTCAGAACAGGGTGACATCGACACTGTTGTAAACCTGTTAAAGCTGGGTGCTTACGATTATATTACGAAGTCTGATGATATAAAAGACCGCCTTCTAAATACAGTTCAGAATATTCACAAGGGAATAGGCCTTAAAAGGGAGATTTCGGAACTGCGCCGTGAAATACAGAAAAAATACAGCTTCCGGCAGAGCATCTTAGGTGAAAGTCCTGCAATAAAAGCCGTTTATGACCTGATAGATAAAGCCCTGGATACAAATATTACAGTGGTTATCTCCGGTGAAACCGGAACAGGAAAGGAACTGGTGGCAAAGGCTATTCATTACAATTCGACCCGCAGGGAGAAATCATTTGTTGCATTTAATGTAGCCGCAATTCCTTCCGAACTGATCGAAAGCGAATTATTCGGACATGAAAAAGGCGCATTCACCGGAGCTGCTTCGAGGCGTATAGGATGTTTTGAGGAAGCAAACGGAGGAACCCTTTTCCTGGATGAAATCGGAGAAATGAAGCTGAGCTTACAATCAAAATTATTAAGAGCCCTCCAGGAAAAGGAAATAGTAAGGATAGGCAGTAACAAACCTGTCAAGACTGACTGCCGGATCATTGTTGCGACCAATAAAAACCTTAAAGAAGAGGTTAAAAAGGGTAATTTCAGGGAAGATCTGTACTACAGACTTTTAGGCCTGCCAATCGAGCTTCCTCCTCTACGTGATCGTGCAAACGACATTCTTATACTTGCCGCTCATTTCGTAAATAATTTCTGCATTGAGAACAATATCCTCCTGAAAAAGCTCTCTCCCCAGGTGCAGAAGAAGTTAATGAGTTATTCTTACCCTGGGAATGTGAGAGAATTAAAATCGGTTGTTGAACTTGCAGTAACATTGTCAGGTAAGTATGACATTGAACCTGCTGACCTGGTGCTAGATCAGGATGAATCCGTTTCTATTACAGGTGCTAATGACCTGACTCTCAGAGAGCACGAAAACAGAATTATTAAAACGACCCTGATTAAATATAACAACGATATCAGGCTGGCAGCAGAAAAGCTCGATATAGGTCTCTCAACAATTTACAGGATATTAAAGAAAGAGAAAGAACTCTGATGATAAATCTCTGTTTATCACCTCTTATAAATACTGCAAGTTCCTGCTGATTATTTTAATTTACCTCACATCACCAGCTTACACTTTTATTTCTCAAAATGAGAAAATCTTTCTCAAAATGAGAATAAGAGATAGTGCATCTGAAATGCATTGGTCACATTATGAATACATTACGTATATGAAAGGATTACGGTACGTCATTTGGGAACTGACAACAGGATTGGTATGACGTTCACATTTTTAAGGAATTTATTAAATAGTTATAGTTTACATAATTAAAGAAGAAATCATCATGGAAAACAAAGAAAGTGGAAAAAGTAATCTGACAAATGAAAATTCAATAGTCAGGAATATAACAAAAACTGCAAAGAAAGAGGGAGTTGCAAAAGGGGCACTCATCTCGGGAATAATTGCTTTTGTAATACTTATTGCAGCAGCCTTGTATGTAAATTCACAATTCAGGCAGGAGAGAAATGAACACCTGGCACTGATGGAAGAACAGCAAAATACATTTACAAAACAGGTTACTGAGCGCGATTCTACAATCAACGACTGGTTGTTGACGTTTGATCAGATTGAAAAGGATATGAATCTGATAAAACAAAAAGAAAATATTATTACAGTAAACTCATCAGATAAAGAATTTTCAAAGGACAAGAGAGGTCAGGTTCTGGAAGACATCAAGTATATCAATACATTACTTGAAAACAATAAGAAGAAAATCGCATCCTTAAATGCGCAGTTAAAAAATTCAGGTGTGGTGATAACGGGTTTACAGGCCAGGGTAACCAGCCTTGAAACTGCTATCCAACAGTATGAGACTGACATTGCAGGATTGAAAGAAACCCTCGTAAAAAAGGATTTTGAGATCGGGCAGTTAAATACCCAGATGACCGCACTTGAGCAGACCATTACACAGAAGGATGAAGAAATCACCGGACAGACACTGAAGCTGAATGAAGCTTTTTATACAAGCGGCACATACAGGGAACTGAAAGATAAAGGTATCGTTTCAAAAGTAGGAGGATTCCTCGGATTGGGCAGACGCGAATCTATGGCTAGAGATCTGAACGATTCCCTGTTTGCCAGAATTGATGTCAGGGATCTCAAAACAATTCCCATAAATTCAAAAAATGCAAAGCTTATAACCAGACACCCTTCAGATTCATATTCACTGGTTCAGGAGAATCCAAACAAGATTGCTTATCTTGAAATAAAGAACCCGGAGCTTTTCTGGAAGAATTCTAAATATGCTGTTGTTGAAATAATCAAATAAATCTGCAATAGTAATTATGTATAATGCAGAGGCTGTCTTAAAAGGTAACTTAAAATAGAAATGTTGCCATTCCCCTTTTTCTTAACCCATCCTCCATCTCCTTCCCTTAAGACTAAGGGAAGGAGTGAAAAACCAATATATCAAAAGGTTACACCCTTCCCCTTAGAATTAAGGGGAAGGGATGGGGTTAGGGTTCAAAAACAAAATGAAAGAATACGCAGCTTTTGAGACGGCCTCTTTTATTTCATTTTAATTTCCTCTTCCTTCTCCTCGCCCACTCGTCCCTCATTCTAACTTCCCTTCAAGCCAATGAATAATGTTTAGGAGAAGCTTATAGTTCTCATCAGCATAATCGGAATTCATCCCGACTCCTGAACGTGCCGGACCAGCGAACTGGGCTGTAAACATAGCTGCTTCGCCGAACATTACAAGACGCCCCTTTCCGTATTTCATATAAGCACCCTGCGACCAGCCATTTATGGGAGTGTGTCTGGTCCTGGAGTTAAAGACCCATGCAGTATCTGATTCGAGAAGGTGATATCTCTTATCAAACCGAAGGATTGTTGTAGCCCCAGCCGGCGTCCGGAAAGCCTGTCCTGTAAAGGTGACCACCTTGTTTACCGATTCTGAGGGATTGCGCCCGTTAGTCACAGAGCAGGGTAACAAAGTATTATCCTTCCGGTAGAAATAAGCCGGGCCTGGTGTTGTGGTATCGACAGCAAAGCCATTGGTAAATTTAAATCCAAATACAGCGGCGAGGTCAGTTGCAGCTCCGCCCATCGGCATATGGTCAGCGATCAGGAAAAGTGAACCTCCTGCCTCAACCCATTTTCTCACAGCTTCTATTTCGGCCTTAGAAAATGCTGAAGGAGTGGGCAGAAACCAGTTCTGTAAATTGATTTTGTTCAGTGCATTTGCAATTACCAGTATTCTCACATCCTTAAGCTGAGGTACTGTAAACTCACCCGGATAACCTTTCACAACATACCCGTCGGCCCGGAGCAGCCTTGCAAAAGGTAAATATCTTCCATCCACAGTATGGAAGTTGAAATGCCCCTCATCTATAGCTACAACCGGACCTTCCCCCCTGGCATATTCAGGTTTTGGAATCATCGGGTTAAAGGTTGTGTCGGCGACCTGCTGTGATAATAGGGTCATAGAAAGTAAGCCAAGACAAAATACTATCAAGCCTCTCTTTCTTCTCATAACATACATTTAAGAAATTAATAATAATAAAGGTAGGTAAATTCTTTAATACAGAAGGTCATGCAATCAGGATGTCGAATGACCGGCGATCGGATTCAATTCCGGATGATATTTATTACAAATTCTTGATTTGTTCATTTATTTTGCTTTAACTTTATTAAATTATGTTCTTTCATTTTGTAATTTTTGACTCGATAGTCCTGTTTTGAAAAGTCTTGAAATGAATCCATGAAAATAATCCATTTAAAAAATTTCACTATGAAATCAATTTATTCTTCGACATTGAAAATTTGTCTTGTTACAGTAATTTTTACTTTGTTTACAGGCGTATTTGTACATGGGCAGGATATTATTGTTCAGAAAAATGGTGATGAAATCAAAGCCAGGGTTGAACAGGTTCTTGACACTGAGATCAAGTACAGAAAGCCTGACAACCTGACCGGACCACTCTATACCCTAAAGAAAGCTGATGTTTTCATGATCAGATATGGGAATGGCACCAGGGATGTTTTTGGTGAACAGCCAGTTGTACCGGCTGCAGAAAAAGCACCTGTAAATAAGATCAGTTTTACGGATATGGATCTACAGCCGGCAAGGAAAGCAACTATTCTGGGTTATGCCCTGGCTATCCCGATTCTAGGACTGGGAATAACTTCAGGTGCAATCGATGATAATCCTGGTTTAACCAATTCTATGGGTGCAGTAGCGACACTTATTGGCGCAATAGGTATACCGGTTGTTTCCCATATGGCTGGAAAGACAAGAAACAGCACAGGAGTTGAAGGAAATCCCGGTCTGAGACTAGCAGGATGGATTGGTTATGGTCTGGCATTGAGCGATGCAGTTGTAATTCTGGGTCTGGCAATCGGCGGTGCTGATACGAGTGGGGGACCAACTTATAGTGTTGCTGCCCTGGGTGCCGTTGCTTCTATATTAATGGCTGTTGAAGCTAATCAGGTTTCAGGACAGGCAAAACAGCTGAGAACCTCTTCCGGCATTCAACCTACATTCGGAACAATAAGAGATTTTCAGGGAAATAATTATCCTGCAATGGGTTTCAGAGTCAATTTTTAAAGAATATGAAAAAACTATTTTTATTCCTGTTTCTCATTTCAGGATTCATACCTGTATTTTCACAGGATGAACTGACATTACGTACCGGAGAAATTTTGAAAGTCAAAGTTTTGGAAGTCGGTTCCGAGAATATTACCTATAAAAAAACGGAAAATATATCAGGTCCCTCGTATTCAGTCGGGAAGGACAAAGTCTTCATGATAAAATATGAAAATGGGACCAAAGATGTGTTTGGAACCGATAAAACATCCGCTCCAATTACTCCCGGAATGGTGACTTCATCAGGAATGCCAGCTACTATTTATTTTTACAGGCCATCAAAAATTATTGGCAGCAGTCCTGAGATCATTGTAGGAACTCTTGTTCCTGATGAGGTTATTGTCGATTTAAAAAATGGTCGTTGGTACAAATCTGAATATCCGCATATCGGTCAGATTGAATTTGTGACAGGTATTTATTCTGTGAAGGAGGAGAAATTAAAAGCCAATATTGAATCAGGGAAAACGTACTATATCCGTTGTTCAATAATGAAGGGAATGGGGTTGCAATCCCAGCTTGAAATCGTTACTGAAGAAACCGCTAAAAGTGAGATGGCCAGCCTGAAAGAACAGGTGAAGCCTAAATAACCTTAACCGGGGAAAGAGTTCAGCAGTAGAGATTAATTTTTATTCCGGAAGCCGTTACTTGTAAGCAATACCTTCAACCGAAGTGGTGCCTCCCGTTTTCTTATCAATCACCAAAACTACGGGACAGCCTAATTCAGCAGCTTTCTTTTTTAGATCTTCATAACAACTATCGAGACCCTTTGTTTTCAATAGTGCACCGCCCCAAAAGGAGTTGGCTTTCAATTTCCGGACTTCCTTTAAACCTTTAACATCTGACTTATTTTCTGTAATTACTACCAGCTGCCAATCTTTCGGACCATTTATTTTTTGAAAAGCTGTTTTATTCTCATCAGGTGCCTGAATTCTATTCTGTAATACAGGATTTGGCATCAATTTATTACTAAAGTAAAAATCAGCGGTTAATGAGGAGGCAATCCAGGGGACCTGTTGCTTACCTGATTTTTCAGAGACTATCCTGGCAACATTCTGAAACATCTGACCTATTGAAAAATCGGGTATTACAATACTCTCCAATATGGCAGAAGTGTAAAGTCCATTCTGACCGCTGCCATCTGAAGCGGTACTTCCGGGCGAGGTAGCATAACCGATGATTGTACCGCTTGGTGCATTCATTGTTGCTAAGCCTCTTCCGGATGCAGATCTCGTCCAACTCCTTTCGAAGGGATTATTCCGGCAAGCATCCAATATTATGATTTTTACCGATGCACCAGATTCTTCCATATAACCGAGTATCCTGTCGGCCTGTACGCAATCATATTCAACCTGTGTTTCGGATTGCAAAGCTGCATCAACAGGAATTAAATAATTATAACCTTTAGATTGTATCCCATGCCCGGCATAAAAAAATAAACCCACATCATAATTTTTCAATTTCAGCCCAAAATCATCAATGGCCATTTTCATTTGGCTTTGATTCAGGTTTTCATATTCAGAGACTTCAAAACCAATGTTTTTTAATACCCTTGCCATAGCTCTTGCATCGTTTTCCGGATTGGCAAGTGAGCTGGCAAGGTAGTTTCCATTACCGATAACCAGAGCAGCTTTCTTTTGTATCCGAACTGTGTCAGATATCTGTGAATGGACATTAAATGGGAATAATGCTAAGAATGTCAGTATTAATATCAGCCGGCTTGTCACGGTAGTAAATAATAAGTATTCAAAATTAGTTTATATTTCCCCAAGGAGCAAAAAACATTTATTTTATACTAACCTCCCATTTAATTGGACTGGCGGTCTGTCGGTTTCTCGGTATTATATTAAAATTAAGTTGATTTCAGTTTGTAATGGTATAACTTAGCATGAAAATTTCTAAAACCTCGCTTATGGTATTATTTATCAGAAGAATGAATCTTATATTGATTCTGCTTCTTGTTTTAGTCCCCTCTTGTAAAAACAAACACAAAGAAAAGTCTGATGAAGAGCTCCGGCAAATGGCTCTGAAGATATGTGAGAAAAATCTAATCCTTGATTCCCATATTGACTGGCCTGAATTTGTTCTGGACAATCCCGGGGATATTTCAATGCATAATGTTAAGGGTGATTTTGACCTGGTTAGGGCCAGGAAGGGTGGGCTGGATGCTGCATTATCAGTGGTTTATATCAGTCCTGCTTTTGATGTCGATAAAGGACGCATTATGGTTGATTCAATGCTGAAACTTATTAAGCATTACCCTGATACCTATCCTGATAAATTCGCCCTGGCATTTACTCCGGCAGGTGTAAAAAGGAATTTTAATAAAAAACTGTTTTCATTGATTCCTTGCCTTGAAAACGGTTCTCCCGTTGGAAATGATCCGGTATATTTGGAATATCTTAAAAATCAGGGAATAGCTTATATAACACTTTGCCATAGCAGAACAAATCAGATAAGCGATTCCAATTTTGATACCAATCGGAAATGGAATGGATTAAGTCCTTCAGGTGTTAAATTAATCAGGGAAATGAATCAACAGGGGATCATGATTGATATTTCGCATTCAACTGACAGCACAGTTTCCCAGGCGGTCAGATTATCTGAGGCTCCGATAATTGCTTCACATTCATCGTGCAGATATTTCGTTCCGGGTTTCGAAAGGAATCTGCCTGATAATCTTATTAAATCGATAGCAAATAAAAAAGGAGTCGTTATGGTGAATTTTTGTACCCAGTTCCTCGATTCAACTTGTAATAAAAATACAGAAGAAATTCAGAACTTATTGAATTCGAATAATTTAAGCTATGACTCAAAGGAGGGAAACGAATTAATTGTGGAATTTGGAAAAACACACAGGTTGCTAACTGATTCGAAACAGCTGGTAAACCATATCGAGCACATAATAAAAGTGGCAGGAATAGACTATGTTGGATTGGGTTCTGATTTTGATGGTATAGGGCCCCTAAAACCTGCAGATGTGCCTGATGTATCGGGTTATCCCGTAATTGTATTTGAATTGCTTAAACGTGGTTATTCAGAGAAGGATATTAATAAGATCTTATCAGGAAACTTTTTAAGAGCCTGGAATGATGTTATTCATGTTGCCGATTCTCTGAAAAAAAGTTCAGTCAAATAGAAAAAATTTAATTATGCATTCATGCTTTGTCAGATGTAGCCTTACTCGATAACTTTCTATTAAGCCCGCCTGCCGGCCGCTACTACTCAACTTTCTTTAATAAGGAAATAATTCTTATTATTACTCCGTTTTGAAGGAGAGTTCCTGATAATGAAAATATTTTTTAAAATAAAAGGGAAATTCATTGTTCTGTTCGTTGTTGTTTGTCAGTTACTTATTACTTATTGTTCCAAACAACTTTCTCCTGGACAATCGTTTCAGAACATCGAAAGCCAGGCTGAAAAGAACAAGCTGAGAGATTTTATGAACAAGGGCACTGGGAAAGTGTTAAATACCCGCAATACCAGCCCTGATGAAATCATTAAAACAGCCCGGCAATACCTCGGTGTTCCCCATTGCATGGGCGGAACTACTATGAAATGCATTGATTGCTCCGGATTATTGGTAGCGGTTTTTGCTAATCATGGCATTCAACTGCCACATAATTCAGAAGAGCAGGCAAGGTATGGAAATATAATAACCAAAATGGATGACCTTAAAAAAGGTGATCTGGTCTTTTTTGTCAGGTCATATAAAACGCATTATTTCATCACTCATTCGGGCATTTGTACCGGGAATAATGAATTTATCCACACATCTTCCAAAGTTGGGGTAACCATCACTTCGTTAAACGATCCCTGGTGGAGTGAAAAGTTCCTATTCGGAACAAGAGTTTTTGAATAATTATCATGTAATTCCTCCTTCTCCTCCGGTTGAAGGATTCGGAGGGCAAAGCATGCAATCCGAATGGTGATCAGCTATGGCAACTTGCTACCGTTCCCCGGTTGCCTTTTTTTACTATCTTTGACGATTCTTAAAATTGATATAAAATAAGTGTTATTCGACGAATTAGATCTGAATCCGGAGTTGATGGAATCAATTGATTACATGGGCTTCAGGGAGACTACACCAATACAGGAAAAAGCCATTCCGGTCATCCTTTCGGGAAACGACCTGATTGGCTGTGCACAGACAGGTACCGGAAAAACAGCTGCCTTCCTTCTCCCTATAATGAATTTTCTTTTAGCATCACGACCAAGTCATACCCACACTCTTATACTGGTACCAACACGTGAACTGGCAATTCAGATTGACCAGCAGATCCAGGGATTGGCATACACGTTGAATATTACATCTTTAGCTGTTTACGGTGGCGGAGACGGCAGCAACTGGGACCAGGAAAAAGCTGCCCTCTCGAGAGGAGCCGATATTATTGTAGCTACTCCCGGCAGGTTAATTTCACATCTTAATCAGGGCTATGTAAAATTCAACCAGATAGAGGTACTGGTTCTTGATGAAGCTGACCGGATGCTTGATATCGGATTTTACGAAGATATCATGCACATAATTTCCTATCTGCCGAAAAAACGCCAGACATTGATGTTCAGCGCCACTATGCCTCCGAAGATAAGATCGATGTCGAAGCACATAATGAAAAATCCTGTGGAAATTGCCCTTGAAATGTCGAAGCCTGCCGATGGAGTTATACAGGCTGTATACAGGTTAAGTGATCATCAGAAATTGCCACTCATAAAAAGTCTAATTGCCGACAACCCTGAATATCATAGCATTTTAATATTCAGTTCTACAAAGAAGAAATTGAATGAGGTTGTGAGGGAGCTGCGCTCAAAAAATTATCTGGTTGAAGGTATTTCATCGGATCTTGAGCAGAAGGAGAGAGAAGCGATGCTATCGAGGTTCAAGTCGCGTAAAACACGTGTTCTGGTGGCTACCGATGTGTTGAGCCGTGGAATCGATATTAAGGATATAAATCTTGTCATAAATTTTGATACCCCTTCAGATGCCGAGGATTATGTGCATCGGGTTGGTCGTACTGCTCGTGCCGAAACAACTGGTGCAGCGGTAACGCTCGTCAACAAGATAGATATTCCAAAGATGCAACGCATTGAAAGATTGATCGGGTATAGTATTTCTAATGCGCCGCTGCCTTCTTTTATTGCCACTGCACATGATAAGAACCCTACCCGCCATCCCTCCTCCAGAAAATCTGAAAAGGGTAAGTTTAAACAGAGATATAATCACAAAGGCAAGAGGCAGGGCGCAAAGGAGAAAAAAAGCAACTGATAAAGCTGATGGACTTTCAGATCGAATATCTGCCGGTTAACGGAAAAACATACTCCCTCTTCGGGAATTCGGACTCTACATCCGGATATTATAATACCATAAGGAGACTGGCTGATGAAGCAACAGAACTGGAACCTGACATTCGGAAGATGGTTGAGGATATCCGGAAGTACTCCTCAAAAAAAAGAGCACTTGTGAGGTCATTAAAAACCAGCGACACTGATAACCTGGTATCAGTCATCCTTCGTATGATTAATCCTCATCTGAAAGTCTATACCGAAAAAACAGAAGAGCATCTGAAGACGCTTCCGGTGTCGAAGTTCTGGGACAGGAGGCTTGCTACTACCCGTGAGCAGTATCATCTTTATATGCTTGAAATTGAGCTTACCAATCGTTTATTTGTGTCTGAATTTTCTAAGGCTGACAGGAAGATTGCCCTGACGCCATATTGCCTGCAGGATTTTTCCGTTAAATGCAAATCAGAAAAAAACGAATTCGATTACCAGTGCAGGCATTGTTCAGCAAGGTGTTTCCAGAATCATGCCAGTAAGATCCTTAAAATGTATAATATCGAACCATATATCTGGATGGAAGGAAATATGAAGCATCTGGGTAAATTAACTTTAAATGAAAAGAAGACATTTGGCGTACTTGGCATAGCATGTGTCCCCGAGCTGATATCAGGCATGAGAAACTGCAGGAAAGACAATATTCCTGTTGTTGGAATCCCCTTGAATGCCAATCGTTGTATTCGCTGGTTCGGTGAGTTCTTCCCGAATTCCATCGACCTTTCCGAACTGGAAAGATTTATATCTTAGAAACTTCTACGATCTCACGATTACAAGACTGAAGAAGTGTTAAACAAACACTTATCCTGTTTTCGCTACAATAAAATAGGTTATAAGAGAAACTAAAGCTGACACGGTCATTCCCCAGGCTAAATCAACTATTGTCACAAGTACCGGCCAGTTTTTCATGGTTGCCAGGTTTGTAAGATCGTAAGTAGCATAAGTTATAAGACCAAAGAAGGCTCCGAATAAAAGTGCATTAGTCCAGGAATGTTTCTCAACGGCCGGTGAAATGACAAATGTTACCAGACCGGCAATAAACAGTAAATAGAAAATTATTGCAGCTGTCCAGTTAATATCCGGTTTCATCAGGAAGCCAATCTGTTTGCTATAGAGATTGTTTGCAGAAAGTAATCATGTTAGTCGTTCGAGGCTCTTATATCATAAATAAAAATCTTATCGGCATGGCGGATATAGAGACGCTTGCCGCATACAACCGGATGCGCCCAGTACATTCCATTGCCTCCTGAGGGCACTTTGAAAGTTCCGGTAATTTCATACTTATCGGGTGTTGCCCTTACAAGCTTCATTGTACCCCTTTGTTCCAGGATGTAAAGCATTCCATCGGCAAAGGTAAGGCTCCCTTCTTCTCCGTTATTTCTCCATCGTTGTTTTCCAGTCATGAAGTCGAGACAATACCAGCCTTTCGCCCTGTTACCTGATCCATATAAGAAGCCGTTGTGCAGGATAACACCTCCATACTGGTTGTCCATCAAAGGAGATTCCCATATTTTTTCCGGAATGATCTCTTTACCTGAAACTTTGAGTCTGAAAAGAATGCTTCCCAGGCCATACCCGCTTGAAATAAACACAAAATCGTTGAAGACAATTGCATCAGATATGTTACATTCATTGGGATTCTTTACATCAACTGTCCACAGCAGCTTGCCGGTCCTGGTGTCAGCACCATAATAGCATATTGAGCTTCCTCCTATTACCTGTCGGTAACCACCCAATTCAAACATGACAGGAGAGGTGTATCCTTCCTTCCCCGGGATCTGTGTATTTGCCCAGATAAGTTTCCCGGTGTTTTTATTCAGGCAAACCTGATGTCCTTTTTTACCTGTCGGTCGAACATACAGATTATCACCATCTATAAGAACTGATTCCGTGTAACCATATTCAGGAACAGGAGCATCAAATTCTTCACACAGGTCTTTGAACCAGATCTCCCTGCCTGTTTTGGAATCAAATGCTGCGAGCCGTCCCATTTCACCGAGATAATATACCACCCCATTGTTATAGGTAGGTGTACTTCTGGGTCCGGTATATGAACTTGCCCAGGTAGCAGTAGTTGTCGACCATGCTTTGCCGTTTGGCTTCTTCCAGACAAGCTTTCCCTGAAGATCGAAAGCAAAAATCCAGGGTTGGTTACTGACCAGACCTGCAGTATAAAGAAGCCCGCCTCCGATGGATACTGAGCTGAATCCTTCTCCAAGTCCATTAATTGTCAGGAGCAGTTTAGGACCATTTTCCGGCCATTTTCTGGCCAGCCCGGTTTCAGCAGATTTATTTGTGCGGTCGGGGCCATGAAAACAAGGCCATTCATTTGTTATCTGTGCAGTTGAATTGCAGCTTATCAGACTAAAAATAATGCATAGAGCGTATTTTGAAATCATAATACTGGTCCTTTAAATCAGAATAAATATAGAAAAAAGATCGTGCAAAGGGACTATTCGTGCCTTATCGATTCTATCGGTTTGAGGTCAGCAGCTCTCTTTGCAGGAAGGTAGCCAAAGGTTATCCCGACGATTACTGAAAAACCGAATGCAATGAATATAGAGTAAAGTGTAAGATTAGTTTTAACTTCAGTTAAGAGACCTATTCCCAGAGAAAGAACAATTCCCAGAAAAACTCCGATCAGACCTCCGGTGATGCTTATTCCCATTGCCTCGGATACAAACTGACCCATGATGTCGGAACGCCGGCCACCAACAGCGCGCCGGATGCCTATTTCCTGGGTTCGCTCAAGCACTGAAGCAAGCATAATATTCATAATGCCTATTCCTCCCACAATGAGAGAAATAGCGGCTATTGATGCCAGCAGAAGGTTGTAAATCCGGCTTTCCCGTTTCTCCTGTTCCATCAGCTCATAAGGAATTACTATACTGAAATCGTCATTGTTGAAATGGCGCCGTTTAAGAATACTCTTTATAACATCAGCAGACTCTATTAACCTTTCGGAGCTTGCCAGTTTTATTGTCGCCTGTTTCAATTCGCTGGAAAGTGGATTTACCTTTGGTATCCTTTTGCTGAATGTCGAAAGGGGGATATAAACATCATTATTCAGATCGCGGGCAGCCAGTTCACCGACAGTTTCTGTGAAGAGAGCCTTAGTCTGAAGAACCCCTGCAACTTCGAACCACTGATCGCCAAGTTTGATATTCTTCCCAAGCGGATCCTCATAGCTGAAAAGCTCACGTGCAATATTCGCACCAAGCACACAGACTTTAAGCTGTCTGTCGTAATGATCATTATCTATAAAAGTTCCCTTATCAATTCTATAGTTCAGTATATTAGTCACTTCGGGAATTACTCCTATGACCGTAGCTTTAGAGGATTTATCACTATACATTGCATCGAGCTTAGCCTCTGATTGAGGAGCCACTCCTTTAACTCCGGGAACAATTTCACCAATCGCCCTGGTATCGTCAAGCGATAATCCCTGTGAAAACTTTGTCCGTGCCAGCTCCAGATCGGCATCAGTAAGATCCTTGTCGCGAATAATGATATTGCTTACTCCTAGATCCTGATACTTTGCCATGGCTTGTTTTTTTGCCCCTTCACCTATTGATATCATGGTAATGACAGAAGCTGTTCCGAAAATAATGCCGAGCATTGTTAAAAATGACCTGAATTTGTGATCGCGCAGTCCATAGACCGCAATTCTTAAACTTTCTTTAATCTGCATGATTAAACTTTTTATTCGATTAAAATATTTCCGGGAAGTTCAATAGCCTGGCCTGATTTAAGATCGCCAGAAACTATGGTATACATGTTGTTTGAGGCTCCTGTTTTTACTTCGGTCTTTCTTATTTTTCCTCTCTTCCTGATAAAAAGATAGAAGTGTTTATTTTCCTCGAGGATACAGTTATTTGGTACGTAAATTTCATCCTTACTTTCATAGGTTATGTATTCGCAACTGACTGTCATTCCGGGTTTAAGCCTGGGATCAGATTCTGATATAAGCACGTCTGCCGGAAATATTTTTTTATTATCCTGTTCAATACACACCTTGCCTATTTTATTGATTTTGCCATTAAAAGGGACAGAAGGGAGAGCATCAAGCCGGACAATAACATCCAACCCTGGTTTTATCTTACTTATGTCGTTTTCCAGAATATATCCATTCACCTTCATGGAACTGATATCCGGGATCATTGCGACAGGATTACCAAGATAAACTTCTTCACCCACTTTGATCGGCTGGCCTGTTCTCCAGTTCTCTTCGATCACGAAGATCCCGTCAAGAGGACTATAAACGGTCATCTGGTCCAGTGTCGCCTGTGCAGCCTTAAGCTCATTCTCTTTCTGCTTTACCTTTATCTGCTGGATATGGTAATCGAGGCTGTCGAGCTTCGGCTTCAGCGCAAGGTTTCTCTTTATTTTGTTAAGTTTTATTTCTTCCTGGCGGAACTCTAGTTTTATTACTTTTCTTAAACCTTCTGATTCAAAAGCTGAACTTTCCATTTGGAGCTTTTTTATATCATAGAAGGACTGTTCATTTCTCAGCTGTGCTTTCAGATCCTGCAGGTTGTTGGTGATCTGGGCCCTAAGCTTGTTTGCTGAAGCTATTTCATTTTCAAGAGATTCTCTCTTTTCGATAATATATTTCTGAACAGATGAAGGATCTACTCTTATCACCGGATCACCTTTATAAACATTTTTGCCATGTTCAGCCAGACCTACTATCTTGAAATTGTACCCATAAATAGAGTTGATCTTAGGCATGGTCAGGGTAGAGGAGTTTACAGCCTGCAGTTCTCCGGTTTCAATAACCGATTGCCTGAATGGACCTTTTAATACTGTGTATCCGCTTTCCTGTTTTTTACATGATACCTGTAAAATGAACAGAACCGTTAATAACAGATAGGGTATAAATTTCTTCTCCGGGATTTTAATGTATAAGGATATTATTTTCATGTCTGGTTTCCCTTATGGATTGGTTTTATTTTGATCCTGTTGTTTTATTGTTCCCGGCGGAATTCTTCTCCTTTATCTCTTCCTTTTTGAGGAACGGATTGGAAAGAGCTATTAAATCATTCTCCTCAAGGCCTTCGGTTACAATTGCAAAATCGGTATTAATAGCTCCGGTTTTTATATCGCGACGTTTAAATCCTGATCCTGATTTTAAATAGACATAATCCATCGCCTGCTCATTGAAAAGTGCTTCAAGGGGAATATAAAGGACATTGGGAATTTCGCTGACAATAATTTTACAGCTGGTTGTGAGTCCGGGAAGAAGTGCTTTACTCTGGCCGGATATTCTGATCTGGACGGGGAAGATCTTTATCTTCGTTTTGTAATCCTTATTCTGGGCCAGGTTAGCAACTGATTCAACTTTCCCTGCATATACGGAATCTGAATAAGCATCAGGACGTATCTCCACTTTCTGACCAGTGAGGAGCTTTGAAACATCGACTTCATTTATTTTGACTTCAGCCCTCATTTCCGAAAGATCCGGAAGCTCAATAATTTTCGAACCGGAATAGGGCTGGTCGCCTACTGCCCATTTCTGGTCAGTGTTCCAGTTCATCTCCTTTATTGCAATACCTTTGGCAGGACTTACAACAAAAAGATTGTTCATTGAACTGTTTGCCTCAGCCAGCGTTGAAGTGAGCTGCCTGATAGTTAATGATTTCTGAAGCAGATCCTCCTTATGGATCACTTTCTTGTTTTCGATCTGTTCCTGTGCCCTGTTAAGTGCAATTGTTGCAGATTCCAGTTTCAGTTTTATCTCCTTTTTTGTTGCCTCAGGTTCATAAGTAGCAATCTCAAAATTAATTTTTGATATCTCCTGTGAAATCCTTGCCAACTCAAGGTCGGCTTCAAGATCCTCTATCTCTGATTTCTGTGTCGAATTCAGCTTATCATATTCAGCCCTCGCAATTTCAAGTTGTTGTTCAGCCTGAATTATTGCTCTTTTGATCTCAGAGGGATCAAATATCATTATGGTATCACCTTTTTCAACCTCCTTTCCGTCATCAACGATTTTGGCTATTTTCAGGGCACCATACCGGTAGGAGATTATGGGAGCTGAAATGGAAATTGAATTAACAGCTTTAACAGCACCCTGCTCGGTAAGCTCCTCCATGAAGGTGCCTTTTTTAACTGCCGTCACCTGGACATCTGAGACCTCTTTCCCCTTGCAGGATGCCAGAATAATCAATAATGGAAGTATTACTTTTTTTAACATTAAAGTTTTTTTTATTTAAGATTATTATTTTTAACTGTATCCGTTTTCCCCGTAATCTGAACGAGGAGGCTGTTTGGTGGTTCTGTCAGGGCAATTGTTTCATCACCCTTAAGGCCACCTGTTATTATTGTATAAGAGCTACCTGATGTTCCGGTTTCTATTTTAACAGCCATGAACTTTTTTTTGTCCTTTACATAGACAACTTTGGCGCTATCCTTTTCAAAAATGGAAAGTGTCGGAACAAACAGAGTATCCCCTGTCTCTTTCAGGATGATCTCACAATTAGCACTAAGTCCTGGTTTCATCTTCGAATGACAGCTGTCAACATCTATTATAACCTCATATGACTTTACTTTTGATCTTGAATAACGCTGGGCAGTACTGCTTGCGAGACTTTTCCTGTTTACCTTACCGGTTGTAACTAGCTTATTCGCCGCATCGACAGTTATAAATACTTTCTGTCCCTTTTCAATTTTTTTGAAATTCGCTTCTGCCACATCAGCTGAAACCTGCATCAAGCTAAGATCCGGGAATTGCAGTAAAGGGGAACTCATCAAAAGAGCACTCCCTTCCCTTATTGGCCCGCCGAATGTTCCTGCTCCCTGGGTACTGCTGATCATATAAATGGGAGCTTCGACCCGCATGACTACTCCCTCTCTTTGAGCAATTATTGTCATCTCACTGATCTGGTCAGCATATGTCTGGGCCCTTGTCTTCTCCTGCACGATCCTTGCTTTCTTCTGCCTTAACTCTTGCGCTCCTATTGTTCTGGTGGCAGCCAGCTTTCTCTCCGTCTTCTGTTTTTCTATCAACGCCTTCTTCATTTCAAGCTCAAGCAGTTTCCGTTTCACCTCTGTTGCATACTTCAATTGCAGCGAATCGAGAAAAGATATTTTTAACTGGGCTTCACTTGTTGCAAGCTGGGCTTCAAGAAGTGCTATATTAAGCTGATTGTCGGCCTCTGTTTTCTTTAATTCTGCCCCGAGTATATCAAGGGATGTAAGCATTTCCTTATACATTGATTCCAGTTGAGGTGAAGAGAGAACACAAATCGTATCACCCTTTTTTATAAATGCCCCATCCTGTGCGAGCTTTGCAACTGTCATCAGACCATAAAAACTCCGGGGCGACATTACAGGAGTGCTGACCACTGCCTGGACTGTTCCGGGCACATTTATTCTTTCTATATATTCTGATTTGCTAAGCTGGAAGGTAATTATACCGTTATCTTTTTTATCTGTACAGGATAAAAGGCAAAGAGTGAAAAATAAAGAGGCAAGCAAGAAAACCTTCATAGTAGACATAGAGCCCCGTAGAATCAATTATGAAATATAAAGCTAGGATAAATTTAACTAAAAACATAGTCGGATAGTAAAATATTTTATTTTAAATCGTAAATCCCGCGGGTAGCCCTGGGGACAACCTCTCAATTTGAAGGGAAACAATATACTTTAAGAAAAAGTCTTGCCATTATTTGGCAAGGCTTTTTTTGTTGAGGGCAATTAACTGAATAATCAGTGTTAATCTCTGTTAATTGTAGTAATTTTAAATCAATTATTTAATTATGAAAGCATATTATTCAACAGCCTATGGCGGACCGGAAGTTTCTCAGTTTGGAGATTTCCCGGATCCTTCTGCCGGCAATGGTCAGCTGGTGGTTGAAGTTAAGGCAGTGTCGATCAATCCTGTGGATTACAAGGTGAAACGAGGCATTGCAAAATTAATGAGTGGCTCTAAGTTCCCCCGCGTCTTTGGATCTGATTTTGCCGGAGTTGTCAGGGCCACCGGCAGCGGAGTGACAAAATTCAATCCGGGCGACAGAGTTTATGGTGCGACTCCGGTGATCCGGGGCAAGCCGGGTGCGCTGGCACAGCTGCTGGCAATCGACCAGAAATATGCCAGGGCTATACCCGGACAGATATCATTTGAGGACGCAGCATCGCTGCCCATTGCTGCTCTTACTGCTCTTAACGGCTTAAGGAGATGCAGGGTAACTGAAGGAAAAGAGGTGCTTATAAACGGCGGTACAGGCGGGGTCGGCCATTTTGCGATCCAGATCGCCAAAGCAAAAGGGGCTATTGTTACCGCGACATGCAGTCAGGGCAATGCTGAACTTGCACGAAAGCTGGGAGCAGCTGAGACTATGGGGTACAGCAGGGATGAACTTGCAAAGATCAATAAGAAATTCGATGCAATTCTTGATACATACGGTAAGATGGATTATGAGGATGTATGCAGGCTTCTGAAACGCGGAGGTATATATGCCACAACTCAGATAAAGCCGTTTCTTTTCTTCTCCTCACTTCTTGTTCAGCTTGTCTACGGGAAGAAGCTCACCTCATCGAATATGCGTTCGAGGCCTGAGGACATGGATGAGATGGAGAGGTTATTTCTCGATAAAAAGGTTTATCCTGTAATTGAACATTATTTTACGCTGGACCATTCTACCGAAGCTTTTGAGCTGGCAGAAAATGGCAAGTTCCGCGGGAAAATAATTATAAGAATATGATACCGGCAACAGGCGAGCGGCTACCGGCTACCGGCCATTGAAAATGATTATACAGTACCCGGATTATAAACTTCTGGCTTTAATTAACTTTGACAACATTGCAGAGATTTTATCGCATTCATCAATTAATTGTTCCATAAGTTTCTCTTCAATGTAACCTATTTCTTTTGCAATGAGCAATTGTGTAATCAGCTCGGCTGTGGAGCCCTTTGCTATATAAAAGTGACGAACAGATTGTTTATCAGAACCCAGTTCATCCCCTTCAGCAATGTTACTTGCAATACTGACAGAAGCTCTTTGAATCTGATCTTTCAGTCCAAAGTCTTTTGAAAAGTTTTTTGAATCTGTTAAACGATAAATTTTAATGGCAATTCCTTTTGCAATTTGCCATACCTGAAGTTTTTCAAATTTTCCCATAATGCAGCGATTAAAATTTTTAATAATTAGCACAGATTAAAGATAAAATATTTATGGAGATTTTGAAAATTTACCCGGTAGTCCATTTATCATTCGCCGGTCGCCGGTTGCCGGTAGCCGGTTTCCCCTCATGCACCGGGTATTTTTTTTGTAATCTGGTGAAATTTATCTTAATTTGAAGAAAGTCTTTCAACAGGTTAAATTAGCTAAATATGATTCTAAAATCCTCATTCTTTATTTGTTTCTTATCTATTGTCTTCCTTTTTAACTCAGAACAAGCTGGTTCTCAGGATAGAAACTGGACTCACTTCAGGGGAAGCGATCTGAATGGCATTGCAGCAACTGAAAATATCCCGCTTAACTGGGATGATTCAAACATAAAATGGAAAACTCAGATTCATGACAATGGCTATTCTTCACCTGTTGTTTATGACAACCAGATATGGGTAACAACAGCGAAACCAGATGGGAAGGAGCTTTATGCTGTTTGTATTGATTTTCAGACAGGGGAAATAATTTATGATATAAAGGTTTTCACACCCGATGAAGTTGAAGGGAAGCATTCTTTAAATACTTATGCCTCCCCGACACCATGCATCGAAAAGGGATTTGTTTATGTTCATTACGGAAGCATGGGGACAGCATGTATAAATACAGCAAATGGTTCAATAGTATGGAAGCGCACTGATCTTAAATGCAAGCATGTCCAGGGTCCGGCTTCATCGCCTGTAATTTATAAAAACCTTCTCATTCTTCACTACGAAGGTACTGATGTAAGGTATATCGTTGCTCTCGATAAATCGAACGGTAAGGATGTTTGGAGAAGCGACAGACCTGCAGAGCCCTATGAACCGTTAACGAGGATCGGCAGAAAAGCATATATAACTCCGATAATAATAAATGTAAATGGAAGCGATATGCTTATCTCCAATGGTTCTGCTGTCTGCATTGCTTACGACCCGAACACCGGAAAGGAAATTTGGAGAGTTGTTAATGGAGGCGAATCAACGATAGCTATGCCTTTCACAGAAAAAGGAGTAGTATACTGGTACGCAGGATATATGGTTGCTGCAGATGGCACCAATTTTACAGAATTACTTGCGGTTAACCCCGACGGTAAAGGTGATATAACCGGTACAAATGTCATCTGGAAAAAATGGGATGAGCTTTCGAGAAACCAATGCCTGACACCTGTAATAAAAGACGGATTGATATATACTGTTAATACAAGGAACATAATGATGTGTCTTGATGCAGCGACGGGAAATGAAATCTGGTCAACACATATGACGTCAAATTTTGACGCTTCACCGATATATATCAATGGTAATATTTGGTTCTTCTCTGTAAAAGGGGAGGTTCTGGCAATTAAAGCAGGCCGGAAGTATGAGGTTGTCGCTAAGAATCAAATGGATTCCGGGATCTGGGCAACACCTGCGGTTTTAAGAAATTTGGTCATCCTGAGAACACAAAAGTACTTATACCGGATAGGACTGGAATAGTGAAGATGGCGACCGGTGACCGGCCACCGGCTACCGGCTTATGAAAAATAACCTCCCCCTTTGAAGGGGGTCGGGGGGATGTAAGAAATGGCAACCGGTAGCCGGTTACCTTGGTTGTTTGTTTTAATTGGGTCGGAACTCCAACGCTTTCAGCTCCAGCCCATAGTCATACTGTAAATCCTCATGGAGGGAACCAAGTTTTTCCCTGATTGACTCTGTTTGCCTTAAATAAAGATTCCGTAGTGCTGCATTCCCCTGAATGGAGGGGGTGAATTCTTTCATTTTTAAACAATAATAGATAAGTAAATCTATCTCCGTTTTCTTATTCTGTGAGTATCTGATATATTTCCTGGTATTGAATAAAATCCTGCGAAGGCATTTTTTAATAAAATAATAGCTCCTCTTATTTATCACCTCAAACTGCTGATCAATCTCCTTTTTTACACTTTCAACATACGATGCCTCATCAGATGATTCAAACAGGAGGTAAGTAAGTAACTCCTTGTTCTCCTTTTTGAATCTTGACAACCGGAGACAAAGGTCCCTGAGCTCTTTAGGCGTCAGGTTAAGTAATTCATGACTGATCTCTTTTACTGTGACAGCTTTCATTATTCATTTAACTTCATATTTTCTGAGGGTAGCCGGTGATACTTCTTATCTGGTCGTACAGAGGTTGAAGTCGCTTATACATTTTTGAATATACCTTCTCGTATAATTGGTTATACATTTGCACATTATTACTGTCCGGAAGATATTGTTCCCCCGGCCGTGTCATTGACTTAACAGCCTCTTTATATTCCTGATAATACTTCATTCCGACAGCGGCATTTATAGCAGCTCCCAGGGAAGAGGTCTCATAAGTATGGGGTTTGTATGCCGGCATGTCAAAAATATCTGCGGTTATTTGCATTGCCTGTTTGCTTTGTGAACCCCCGCCCGAAACAATGATCTTTGTTACAGGTATTTTCGTTCTTTTTACCGTTCTGATCAGACCCTCCTTAAGCGAGAATGCCAGTCCTTCAAGAATAGCCCTGTAAATATGTGCCCGGGTATGTACATCTCCGAATCCAATTATTGCACCCTTAGCTTCACTTCCCGGAATTTTCAGGCCGGGTGACCAGTAAGGCTGAAGGATAAGTCCCATTGAACCTGCAGGTATATTTATTATCATATCATCAAAGAGCTCTTCAGGTGTTCTTCCGGTTTTTTCTGCTATCTGCATTTCTCTCAGACCAAACTCCTTTTTGAACCAGTTTATCATCCAAAAGCCTCTGAAAATCATTATTTCAGTGTTAAAATGATCAGGAATAGCACTGGGGTATGCAGGGAAAAACGGAATAACTTCAAAGTATTTCCTGTGAGTCGTTTGTACCGTAGATGTGGTTCCGTAACTAAGGCAGGCAGTATCGGGTGATACAACTCCTGAGCCTAAAACTTCACATGCCTTATCCGCAGCAGCTGCAATAAGCGGTAATCCCTGCGGGATTCCGGACTTCTCCGAGGCAATTTTACTTATATATCCGAGTGTTCCGGAGGGTTTTACCAGTCGCGGCAGCTTCTCTCTTTCAACCGGGAACATCTTAAAGTTCAAATGTCCTTCATCTGCCCACTCTTGTTTTTTGTAGTCAAAAGGTACATAACCTACTGTACATCCCACCGAATCAGTAAACTCACCTGTTAGTACATATGTCAGATAACCTGACAGGAATAAGAATTTACCGGTTTTTCCCCAGATATCAGGCGTATTTTGCATCAGCCAGTTACATTCGCCATTTTTAACTGCGTAAATAACAGCCTCCCGCATGCCTACAACCCGTAAAGCCAGCTGCATCAGTTTTCCCGGATATTTTCCCGGTGCGGTCTGTCTCTGATCCAGCCAGGAAATCGCCGGTCGCAGTGAATTGCCGTTTTTGTCAATATTAATTAAAGTAGATCTCTGTGTTGTAATTGTAACGGCTTTTATTCTCTCTTTCTCAAATTTTATTTCATAAAAGAGTTTTTTCAATGTTTCAAACATCTTATCTCTGAAGTATTCCGGGTATTGTTCAGCCATACCGGGATTTACCGAGAAATAAGGTTCAATTTCGGTTTTAACGATCTGAAGTATATTTCCGAAAAGATCTGTTAAAACCGCTCTTACAGACTGCGTCCCGAAGTCAATTGCCAATATTATTTCATCTGAGGTATTCATTTTATTTTTATTACAGTCCCAGTGTACCGCCCGGATTCATAATATTGTTCGGGTCGAAGTGTTTCTTAACTGCAGCAAGAACAGCCATCGATGTTTTTCCAAGATGTGCTTCCATCCACGGGGCCAAAACTCTTCCCACACCGTGGTGGTGAGACAGAGAACCTCCGTTTTCCAGAATGGTGTCGACCAGCCCTTTGTGAAAAGCTGCAAAGTCATTTTTCTCATTTCCTTTTTCCATAGGACTAAGAAATGTGAAATAAAGATTTGCCCCGCTTTCATAAACATGGGAAATATGTATCATAATTATAGTTTTCGGACGCTGGCCCACAAAAGCATGCGCTGCTGACCATACCTTAAGAATGTTTTCCCAGGTTACCGCGGTTTCTAAAGTATCACTCATAATGCCCATGTCCATCAGCGGGTCGCGCATATAGGCACTAGAGTATCTTTGATCAAGCCATTTTTTTACAGGACTTTTACCAATATACATGGCTTTCCCCTTTTTTACAGTTTTCTTTATTTTGTTAAGCACGAATTTCGTATAGTCTTTATCACCTTCAACAGCAACAAACATAAGGGACCTGTTGCCAGGCAAAAAGCCAAGCCTCTTTAAAAGCTTGTCAGAGAAACTGTTGTCGAATCCTTTGGTTTTGAATGCAATATCCGTTTCATCAGGATCAGAAATCCTGAATAAATGCGGCTTGCCATATTCGCTCTGAATAATTTTTTGCATTGCTGCAACAGCCTGTTCAAAAGATTTAAAAATGAAAGATGCGTAACTGGTGTTTTGAGCTCTGTAATTATGAATATTAAGAGTGGCTTCAGTAATTATTCCCAGAGTACCCTCAGAGCCGATAAAAAGCCTGAAGATATCCCATCCCTGTGCAGTTCGTGGAAACTCTTTTGTTTCAATGACACCCGCAGGAGTAACAACTTTCAGGGCAACAACCATGTCTTCAATCTTTCCGTAACCGGTAGAAGACTGACCTGCACCCTTCGCTGCTATCCATCCGCCTACTGTTGAATATTCAAAGGATTGCGGAAAATGACCGCAGGTGAATCCGTGTCTGTTCAATTCGTCTTCAAGTACCGGACCGTAAATTCCGGCCTGAACCGTCACAGTTTTGTCAGTAGTATTTATTTTTTCAATTTTATTAAAATGTCTGGTCATATCCAGTGCTATCCCTCCAAGCGGAGCCTGTAATGCCCCTGTAACAGATGATTGTCCTCCTACCGGAATTACCGGAATTCTTTCCTGGCTACAGTATTCAACAATTTTTATAAGTCCATCATGGCTTTTTGGTGAAACAACTGCATCCGGCGGATTCGGTACCAGGTTCAGTCTCATATCAAGAAGTTCGGCATAGAATTTTCCGCAAGAAAATTTTGCACGGGAGAAATCATCTGACTGTACATTTTCATTACCGGCTATACTCTTAAGAAAATCCAGTTGCTTTGGTTTTAGTGAAGAAAGTTTCTCGAGTTTTACAGGTTGCGACCCGGACAGGTATTTCGTCTCAAAATCAGAATCTTTCAGATCAAATTTCTCCCTGATAACTTTAATCATAAGAGAATCTACTTTCTCCTCTCTTTTATCTCCCCATTTCAGAATATGGCGGTATGTATAATCCATTTTTTATTGTATTTAGCTGTCAGGAAAGTTACAGAACCGCAATCAAATAAGCTTTCGACATAAATTGCATAAGTTAAAACAATTTATATACTTTCATCATTGAGGCAGTTTCTTCTTCAATTCTCTTACTATCCCAATTCAGCATTTCAGCTGCCACGGCTGTTATTTTACCAATAATATCTTTGCCTGGATTTCCCAAAGTTCCGGTTCCTGTTCTCCTTAACATAATATCTCTCAGGGTCTTAGCGCTTTCATATTTTATTGCATATACAATTTCCGCCAGAATCTCACCGTCATGACTGACGACTTCAGCATACCTTGGATTATCCCTGGCAATCTGAAATATAACTTTGCTGTCGGTTCCGTAATTTCTGCTTACGTATTCGACTGTTTGTCTGTTGAAATCGGTATAATTAAGGTGCTGCCTGATCATAAACTGTTTCATATCCCTTATCTCACAACCAGAAAGATAAAGATTGTCAGAAACAGGATCTGAAAGAGTCTTGTTAAGTTTTCTGGCGACCATGTTTAAGACCTCCTTGGCGAGACTCCTGCTTGTTGTGAATTTTCCTCCTTCAACAGTTATCATTCCTTCTATTCCATCAGCTGCGTCATCATAAACTTCATACTTTCTTGAGGTCTGATAAGAGCCTTTGTTCTCGTCATCCACCAGAGGCCGTAATCCACCATATGCATGCCTTATGTCAGCAAAAGATATCTTTCCCCCGAAATTGTCATTTACTGCCTTTATAACATCATTTATACTTTCTTTTGAAACGCAATATTCATCGGGATCTCCGTTATATTCCTTATCGGTAGTGCCAATAAGTGAATGATCCCGCCAGGGCATAATCATTATGTGTCCTCCGTCATCTCTCTGAAGAGAGACAACATGGTTACCGGCAATTTTATTTGTGATTATGTGAATGCCCTCTGAGCGTTTAATTTTATGGGCTTGAAAATCTCTTTTTATTGCCATGTTAAGAATTTTATCTGCCCAGGTTCCGCCACAATTAATTATTAAATCTGCATAAACATTTTTCGTTTCACCCGAAAAAAGATTCCTGACTTCAACACCTGTAATTCTGTTTTTAGCATCGTATTTAAAAGCTACAACGGGTGAGTAGTTAGAAACTTTAGCACCATATTCAGCAGCTGATTTAATAAAGGCAAGGGTAAGTCTCTCCGGAAAAATACTCTGGTAATCGAAAAAATAGAAGGAATTCCGAAGATTCTCTCTTTTAAGGTTGGGCTCCAGCCTGATAGTTTTAGAATGTGAAATCAGTCTGTGGTTCTGGAGCTTTTTGCTTTTGTCCCAGGTATCTTTCTTATCATATGACAGAAGGTCATACAGATACATACCTACAAGCATTTTCCATATATTCCCTTTCCATTTTTTGTAATTAGGAAGCACAAACGGCAGCGGGTAGACAAAATTAGGTGCAATGTTGCCCAGGATCCTCCGTTCACGGAGAGATTCACGTACAAGCCTTATCTCCATATTTGCAAGATACCTTAGTCCACCGTGAATAAGCTTTGATGTGGCTGCAGAGGTAGCTCCTCCATAATCCTCTTTTTCAAATAAAGCAACCGAAAGTCCCCGGGCAGCTGCAATGTATGCCACGGCGGCCCCTGTAATACCTCCACCGATAATTATCAGGTCAAATTCATTTTCGGCATGCTCTTCGATATACCTTTTTAAAATCATTTTTTAAACTTAAAATAATTAATTTGCTAATTATTAATCGTGAAATTAACTCGGAGTTAACAATTTCTGCGGAATAATATTTTTTAATAGCAATAAATAGAAAAGCTCAAAAGATTGATCCATAATTGAAATCTATCTTTGCACCTTTCGTACAAACGATACAGTAAAGTAGGACATCATAAATACTCCGATAAAACCCTCAATCCCGGATATTATCCGGCTAAATCCCATTGGGTATACGTCCCCGTATCCAATCGTAAAAAAGGTAATTGCACTATGATAAAATGATTGAATTAAAGCTGATAAATTATCGGGATTACCAACTGATGATACTGTTTTGCCCAGCCCCAGTAAATCAAAGGAATAATAAACTGAACCAAAAAAGATCCAGAATATAATGACACTTAAAAGGACACGGCTGGGAGATGTTGCATAAAGGCCGATCTTATCAAATACAAGCCATTGAAAACTATAGGGGATATAACTTGCAAACTTCTTTATTCCGCCTGTTTCTTTTTGTAAAGAAAGCCAGGATTTTGCCTCGAAGCGTTTAAACATAACATATGCGTTATCCTCATCTTCATACTTTCCGGTCCCATTGAAATTCTCTTTGAGTATTCTAAACTGTTCGGCTTTTTGTCCTAAAGTAGTTCCTTCCTGTGATACAATTAAGCTTTTGCAATTATTAAATCTCCAGCTGATATATAATTTGCCAATCAGCCTCATACCAGAAATATCAAGCGTTTTTATTTCAACAGGGAAATCATAAGGTTCCAGGTCAATTATATCACGGGCAATTGTATCAGATAAATCGAGTAGTTTCGCTTTTGCCAGGCGGAGATCAAAATAATCATCCAGATGGCAGGATTTAAGTGATAGTGTTTTGAACCCGGATTCATAAAAATTGACAGCTCCGACGCCGAATTCAGTTTTCTCAAAACTTATATCCGTATCCTCCAATTCCATCTGGCTGAAATTCTTTTGACCTGATCCCATAACTGCTTTTTTGAATTGAATTTTCCCTGCTTTGCTGGAAGCTCCCTCAAAATTTATTTCTCCGTTTCCAAAGACAGAACGGTTGAAATTTATTCTTCCTGATCCAAAATCAACAGTTCTGAAATCAACCCTGCTGTTTCCGAATTCAGTTCTTTCGAATATAATTTCACAATCTCCGAAAACTGAATAATGAAAATCCACCTTCCCTCCGCCAATTCTTGCTACTTTGAAATCAAACCGGCCACTGTTGAATCGGGTATTTATGAAAAGTAATTCCCCATTATTAAATTCAGTATTAGCAAAACTGACTTCTCCATTTCCAAATTGTATATCCTGAAAATCTTTAATCCCGTCTTTCACGATGACATTTTTAAACAAAAAATCACCTTCTCCAAAAACAGAATTATTAAATTCAATATTCCCATCCCTGAACAGAGTATTGGAAAAGATCACTTTCCCTTTACCAAATACTGAACCGCGAAATAATACTTTCCCTTTAGCGAAATGACTTCCTTCAAAACTGACCTCCCCATCTGAAAATGATGAATAGGTAAAATCGGTACATTCATTGGCTTCAAAAAATGCATTCTTCGCAGAAAAACCTTTAAGGAGCACCCGTTCTTTCTTTTCAAGGTTATTATAACTTCTGAAGGAAGAAAGGGAGAATTCTTTAATGTAAAAATTATCAAGAATGAGGTCTTTCTTCTCCTTAATAAAGTCATAAATCTGGTTTGTTTCGACAGCTCCCAATAATTCATTACCGATCTCTGCCGCTTCACTATCGTAAAAAGTTATTACTGCGGTCTGTGGACATGTTCTTCCGTCGTCAGCAATGAATTTCACATTTTTAATCTCAACTTTGTAATTTTTATACCCGGTAACCATTTTTGAAAGTTTAGAAAAGACATGGAAAATTATAAAAAATAATTTTCATCCAATCATTTAATATTGATTATCACATCCATTCAGAAGAATGACATAATGATTATTTGTGAATGGTATGAACCAGGGAGCAGGCTCCGGACTCAAAAAACGGTCAAAAAACGTATCTTATAAGAGTACCCAAACTGATTTTGTTGTAATTTGTCTTTTGATTAACTGCACCAGAAAATGAAAAAGCTTCTCTGCCTTATTACCGCAACTATTCTATTAACCAGCTATGTTGAAAGTCAGTCCTTCCTCCAATTCGGAGTGAAGTCCGTAAACTCACCGGAGCTCAATAAGCAGAATCTCCAGAGAGCAATCGACTCTCTTTCTGCATTCGGAGGAACCATTTATGTTAATCCCACAGACAAGCCATACCATATATCGGGAGGATTAATCCTGCGGAAAAATGTTTCTCTTACCGGCGCCAATGCAGCTGTACCCAGAGGGACAAGCCATCTTACGGAAAAGAGGCCGGTAGGCAGTGTTATTCAGATAACAGATACCTCAAATGCGTTCATAACGGTAGAATCAGCCACGCAGATTTCGGGAATTCAGTTCTGGTATTCCAACCAGAGCACTAATGATCCGAACAAAATAATTGCCTACCCTCCCACCATCAGGGTTTCATATGACAAGCCCACGCAGGGGGTTACACTGAGGGATCTCACCTTTTACGGCGAGTATCTGGCAATGGATTTTGCAGCGCAGGAGAAGAGACCCTGCGAGCTGATAACCATAGAACACTGCTTTGGCTATCCATTAAGCGGAACATTCATCAGGATTGACAGGTGCTACGACATACCGAGGATACTTCACTGTCATGTCAATCCATCAATAAACAGGATGTTTGCAGGAGGCTTTTCCAAAGCCGTCGTCGACAAGGTAGTCTCGATGAGAAGCTTTGCCTATGTGATTGATCATACCGACAATGCCCAGCTGATAGATGTTTTCACCTTCGGCACCTGGGGAGGGATATATCTTGGCCCTGAAACATATGGGCAGCTGACCAACTTCAATCTCGATTGTGTTGCGATCGGTATCTGGAAGAAAGGGAATAACAATTTCAACAGGAACTGGATGATAGCCCAGGGAGCAATAATAGCAAACACTGGAGAGAAAGCAGAAAACATTCATCCCTTTCTGATAGAGGGCATGGGGCACACTTCAATAAGCAACGTGGAGGCTTTTTCAGGCGGCAACGGGGCCCTGACTACAGTCGGTAAATCTTATGACTTCCTGAAAGTTACCGGAAATGACAAATGCACCATTTCGCTTTCAGGATGCAGGATGAGGAATTATGTATCGGACAAACCGATTACAGTTGAGAATCCGGAAGCAGTCATTCAGGTGACAGGGTGTATTGACAAAGACGAAAAACCATTTAACAAGTAGAATCGTGCAATCATGTCGGAGCTAAGCGGAGACCCTGACCGCAGCGTCAGGGCAATCGTGCAGCCTGGCAGGTTCCCGCAAAGCGAGTGAAACGAGCCAGACAACTTTTATCTTTGGTCTTTTATCCTTTTCCCTTCAATTGTCTGTCCGCCCTGGCGAAGGATTAGCTTGCTGAATTTACCTGTATCATCTTTCACAAACTCGATTGAAGCCTCGACCACTTTAAGGAAGAATTTTGTTTCGGATTCTGCATAGACCTCCACTTTCTCCTGTCCTGTTGCCTGGGTAAAGATCCTGTCGCCCTCAACTGTAACCGTCAGGATAAAACCGGGTGTCAGTTCGTATTCGCCAACATATCGTGAAAGCACTTCCGGAGCAACTTTGATTTCTGTAAGTGCAGGCAACGGTTTGTCCGTTTTTTTCCATAAGGTCGAAATACCTCTTTCTTCAACCACAGCTTCAGTGACATTACCTGACATATTCCGGTTGAAAGTTATAGTGGCAAAAGAGTTCCGGAAGAAAAACTTATCTCTGGCAAAGGGGCTGATCTTATTTTTCTGGCTTCCGCTTCTCTGAGAATATAGTTGGGTACTATCCCGGGTGATCATTCTCTGGTTGCCATCTTCATCTTCATACACTCCGGTATATTGTTCAAGAGTAGCATCATCGACAGTTATTTCCGTATAATTCAGAGGCTTCCCAATTGCGATAGCTGTAATTTTCTCGGATACCAGGTCGGGTGATTTACCGGTGCTGTTGGAAAAGACAGCTACAAAGATATCCTCTGCCGGAAGATAGATCGCGTCGGTCAGGTATCCGTTTATCCCTCCGGCATGTTCGATGGTCGGACTTCCCTGGAGCTTACGCAAAAACCATCCATAACCATAGGAGGTACCTTTACCATTTGAGAGTTTGTATTCTGTAAAAGCTTTCCCAAGGGTCTCCTTCTTAACAAGTTTGTACGAAATAAGAGCCCTGTTCCATTTGTAAAGATCCTCAACCGTCGACATTATCGATCCTGCAGAGTAAGGCAGAAGCATGCTCAGATAATCGGCATTTGCAAAACCATCTCCATCCGGTTGATAGCCATAGGCGCGATTCTTAATAATCTTTTTATCGTTCCCGTACAATGAATTTGTCATGCCCAGGGGCTTGAAGAAATTCTCTTCAATATATTCCTGATATGTTTTACCGGTTATTTTTTCGATTATATAGCCAAGAAGAAAAAAGCCAGAGTTATTGTAATTGAATTTTGTTCCGGGTGCAAATTCCATCGGCAGGTTTTTAAATTTGTCAACTACTTCTGCCGGCTTAAGATCTTCCTTGATATATTTTCCAAATTCCGGTACATTAGTTAAGCTTTTTATTCCTGACGTGTGTGTAAGAAGATGTTCAATTGTAATCTTATAAGCCTGTGTGGGATAATCGGGAATGAATTTGGTGATCTCGTCCTGCAGCGATAGTTTGCCCTGTTCCATAAGCTGAAGGATGGCAATTGCGGTGAACTGTTTGGTAATTGATCCTATCCTGAACACCATATCAGGCTGCATCGGAACATTAAGCTCGAGGTTAGCCATTCCGAACGCTTTCTTATAAACTATCTGGCCTTTGATGGCCACGAGAGCAGCGCATCCGGGTTCTCCGGGTTTGTATTGTGCCGACAGCAGCTTATCGAACTCAGCTGTCATCTGCTTTGGAGCAAGTGTTTGAGCTTCAACAGTCAGCAAAGAAGGAAAAACAATAAAAGCAAGGCCTATGGCAGTGATGCTGAATTGCCTGCGAAATTCCTGATACATAACTAATGTTTTTAAAGTGATTAATAAAGATAAGATAAACAAATCAATCCATGATTTTCATTAAGGACGAATCAATATTCAATTTGCTGCAGTTTAATATTCTGCTTTCCCCTTTCCCCATTTCCGGGAAGTTTATCCCGCAAGGCGGGGCTCCTGGTCTTGAGTTAAGGAAAGCGTACCAGGAACTCTGCTGAAAGTTCCTCCTTCCTCTCTCCCACTGAGTCTTTGTTTTTTATCATGGCAAAATATCCGCTTCCAGAATTTTATAAGCCTCTGATAGTAGTTATTGAGAACGAAAAGTTTGATATAAATCCCTGTTCTATCACATAATTTCATTATAATAAAGACCTCTATCGATCATTTTTTGTACCTTAGATACCCGAAATCTGCAATCAATGAACCAGACTCCCGAACAAATTGCACGGGACAAAATCGATAGTCAGCTACTTGCATGCGGCTGGAAAATCCAGGATAAAAAAAACATTAACCTGAATGCCGGGATCGGAGTCGCCATAAGGGAATACCAGACTGATATCGGACCTGCTGATTATGTATTATTTGTGGATAAGAAACCCGTTGGAGTTATTGAAGCAAAAAAAGAAGATGAGGGATTCAGACTAAACACCCATGAAGGACAATCAAGGGATTATGCGGAAAGCAAGCTGAAATATCTGAATAACGATCCTCTCCCATTTGTTTACGAAAGCACTGGTGAAATTACTCACTTTACCGATTACAGGGATCCAAAGCCAAGAGCCAGGGAAACATTTACATTTCACAAACCTGAAACCTTCCGTGAGTGGCAGAAAAAAAATAAAACTCTCAGAGCCAGATTAAATGATTTACCAGGTTTACCAACATCCGGATTAAGGGATTGCCAGATCAATGCTATTAATAATCTTGAAAAATCATTTAAAGAGAACAGGCCAAGAGCTCTGATCCAGATGGCAACAGGATCGGGCAAAACCTATACTGCAATTACATCAATTTACCGACTTCTGAAATTCAGCGGTGCAAAACGAATCCTGTTTCTTGTTGATACGCGGAACCTTGGGGAACAGGCAGAACAGGAATTCATGGCATATAAACCTGTTGATGATAACAGAAAGTTTACAGAATTATATAATGTCCAAAGACTAAGAAGCAGTTATGTCGCTTCAGACAGTCAGGTTTGTATAAGCACAATACAACGATTGTATTCCATTTTAAAAGGGGAAGAACTCCCTGAAGAGGCCGAAGAAACAAATCCCGGAGAAATAAACTGGCAAAAACGTCAGCCGATTCCAGTGGTGTACAATGCAAAATTACCCGTAGAGTTCTTTGATTTTATTGTAATTGATGAATGTCATCGGAGTATCTACAACTTGTGGAAACAGGTACTTGAATATTTTGATACATTCCAGATAGGATTGACTGCGACTCCTGATAACAGGACTTTTGGATATTTCAAACAAAATATTGTAAGTGAATATACACATCAGCAGGCAGTTATTGACGGGGTAAATGTCGGATATAATGTATTTCTTATTGAAACTGATATAACAAAGAAGGGATCTAAAATCTGGAAAGGAGAATTTGTTGATCATCGCGAAAGACTGACAAGAAAAAAACGATGGGATCAACTCGATGAGGATTTGATGTATTCATCAAAAACACTTGATGATGAAGTCGTAAATCCAAATCAGATACGGACGGTAATAAGAAACTTTAAAGATCATCTTCCGGATATGTTCACTGAAAGATTCTCTGAAAATGGTGAATTTGAAGTACCAAAAACTCTGATATTTGCCAAGACTGACTCTCATGCCGACGATATTATTCAGATAGTCAGGGAAGAGTTTGGAGAGGAAAACAGGTTTTGTAAAAAGCTTACTTATAAAACCGAAGAAGATCCAAAATCAGTACTCGCTCAATTTCGCAATGCATATAATCCACGAATAGCAGTTACAGTTGATATGATCGCCACGGGCACTGATGTAAAACCGCTGGAATGTCTTGTTGTTCATGCGTGACGTGAAAAGCCGAAACTATTTTGAACAGATGAAAGGGCGCGGGACCAGAACAATATCTCTTAAGATGATTTAGAGAAAGAGCAGCCCCTCTGCAAAGTACACCAAAGACCATTTTGTAATTGTCGATGCAATCGGGGTGACAAAAAGTCTTAAAACCGACAGTCGCCCGCTTGGAAAAGAAACCAGCGATTCCCGCTGAAAGATCTCCTGGGAGCGATTGCGGTCGGAGCACGCGATGAGGATCTTTATTCTTCGCTGGCAAACCGTCTTATACAGACTTGAAAAGCAGATCGACTGAAAAAGAGAGAAGCTCTCTTTGCTGAAAAAGCCAATGGAAAATCAATTCCACAGATCGTAAAAGAACTCCTTAATGCCTATGATCCTGATATTATTGAGGATGTTGAGAATTAAGGTTGAACTCAGAACTTGTTGGTGCTCCGCCTGCTTTTAAAGATACTGAATTAAATAAAAGATCCAAATTGAACTAATTGAGAATGCAGCAGTCTGAACCATTTACTGGCGAAGCCTGAATACTTTTATTGAAAATGTCAGGAAAGCACATGAACAAATTATTGATGATATTAATCGTGATAAAATTATCTTTTGCAGGCTGGGATAAGGATAATAAGATCAACTGCAGCAGAACTTATCGAGAGTTTCAATGTACCTGGATAGAAGACGCATAAAAATGAAATTATTGCTTTACAGATATTTTACTCTCAGCCATACAGAAGACGGTGATATCACTTTCAAAATGATGAAAGAACTTGTTGATCACCTTATTGCAGATAAGCCTCTTCTTGCTCCTCTTCACATCTGGCAGGCTTACACTCGAATCTCGAAAAAGTTGAAGGTTCTCCAAAAAATGAAATGATTGCACTTGTCTCATCTGCTTCAGTAAAATCACTGGTATCGATAAAGATCTTAACCAGGTTTTGAAAAAACTGCTCGATAAGAATTTCCGTGAATGGCTGTTTAGAGAAACAAGCAGGTACCTCGTAAATTCAATGAATCGCAAATGAGCTGGCTGAGAATGATTAAAGATCATATTGCCACAAGTATACATCTTGATTATAATGATCTTGACTTTACTCCTTTTGATGCTCTTGGTGGAAAAGGCAAAATGTGGCAGCTGTTTGGAGAAGATTGCGAAAGTTTAATTGATGAACTTAACGAAGTGCTCGCTGCATAAGCTGCCACCTCCCGGCCTCCCCAAATGGGGAGGTGAAAAGAATGATTTTTAAGAAAGTCCTCCATTTGGGGGATTTAAGGGGGCAAAAGAATGGTAGAACTGATAATCAGGTTTACTTTTACCTGACAGGTAAATTATTTATTTGCATTTTAATATTCACAAAAACCTAATTGTTACAATATATGGCACAGACAACTCAATTAAAAGCTGCAAAGAAATTCAGTCTCAGGTATTTTATCCGCGAACAATTAGCCATGCATCAATGGAGTACAGAAGACCTCGCAAATAAAATGGGGTTATCTGAAAAACAATTATTTAACATTTATAATAATCGTATGCCCATCACATCCGAAATAGCAATGCTCCTGGGTGAAATATTCGAAACACTTCTGAGTACTGGATTAATATAGACATAGAATACAGGTCGTGGATTGAACAAAAGAAAACCATAAAATATTCAAATTAATGCCTTTATCTCATAATATCCTTCAGGAACCAATAAGTGATTGGGGAGGGCCCTGGACAGAGAAGAAGTTATCTGCCTTTTCAAAATATGTTTCTGCTTACCTTACCATAATGAAAAAGAATCCTTACTGGGAAAACAATTTATTTTGATGGTTTTGCCGGTAGCGGAAACAGAAAAGAAAAAGGTTTATCACCTTTGTTTCAGGAGTTGAAAATTACACAGCAAGAGGATCATCTTTATAAAGGATCTGCTGAAAGAATTCTAAAATTAAAGAACGACCATTTAGTTGATTTTATGATTTTAAAGCATGCAAATGAGAAATCGCTAAAGAAATTAAAGGCAAGATTAAATAACTTACCCGGGATTCCACCTGAAAAACTAATCTTTAGATCTGGCGATTGTAATAATTGGATACTTGAACTATCCAAAGCTTTACAATCTAAAAAATATGCTGCTCTTGTTTTACTTGATCCATTTGGAATGCAAATTAACTGGGATTCAATTGTATCTCTTGAAAAATACCAAAACAGATATATGGATTCTTGTACCAACAGGAGTCATTGTAAACAGACTGCTTGACAGGAATGGTGAATTAAAACATATTAATAAACTCCAGATCTTTTTTGGTTTATCTGAGTATGAAATCAAGCGATCTTTTTATAAAAAAGAAAAACAAGCGACACTTTTTGGTGAAGAAGAGGTAACATGTAAAATTATAAGACCAATTGAACAGATTTCAAAGTTATATATTAACCAATTGAAGAATATCTGGAAACATGTAACTGAGGATCCATTAATTCTACTGAATTCAAGAGGCGTTCAGACTGGTAATTTGATTTTTGCTTCAAATAATATTCCTTTAAAGCAGGAGACTTAATTATTACTAAGCTTGGAGAACCTTTAGGGCTGTGTTGTAAAGTCCCAATAAAATATCCCTTTGGAATTATTGTAGCAGATCTTATAAGGTTGCGTCCAAATAATGACATAGTATCTAATACATATCTTACTTATTTAATTAATAGTGAGATTGTTCAAAAACAGTTTAAAGCCATAACAAAAGGTACTACAAGAGCCAGAGTAAACCTCACAGTTGTACGTGATATTGAAATTCCTTCTCCCCCCTCTCCGAGCAGCAACAAATTGTCTCTAAGATCGAAGAGCTCTTAAGCGAACTTGACAAGGGTAAGGAGCAGCTAGAAAAAGCTAGGGAGCAGCTTAAAACATACCGGCAGGCAGTGCTGAAATGGGCATTTGAGGGGAGGTTTCATCAAAAGACTGAAAAATGGAAGCAACGCAAGGAGAAACAATCTTACAAGAGGGGAAGTTGATTATCAGAAATCAAGTGATTTTCTGATTTTATAGTTTATGGAGGGAATGGGCCAACTGGAAAACATTCTGAGTATTTGTTTGATGACGAGAAACTTATTATAGGTAGAGTTGGGGTCCATTGTGGAAATGCCTATATTACAAAACCGAAGAGCTGGATAACAGATAATGCGTTTGTTGTATCCTTTAACAAAGAAGAAATCTACATTCACTTTTTACTTTACCTTATAAGGTTTCTTGATTTAAATAAATACTCCAGTTCAACGGCTCAACCAGTAATTTCACAAGGTAAAATATACCCGATTGAAATATTACTACCTCCTTTTGCTGACCAGTTGAATGTCATTCATGAAATTGAATTTCGTCTTTCGGTTTGCGGTAAAATTGAGGAGACCATAGAAGAATGCCTGCAGCAAACCGAATCGTTGCGGCAATCGATTCTTAAACAGGCGTTTGAGGGGAAACTTGTGTTATCTTTTAAATAATCAGGTGCAAACCATAAGAATAAAAATGGAAAGAAAACGGCTGCGGCTGAAAGATTTCGATTATTCGCAATCAAATTCCTATTTCATCACCATTTGCGTAAACCATCATTCAGATTATTTCGGTTCCGTCACCTATGGAAAAATGATATTGAATCCTTCGTAACAAATTGCACAAAATCAATTTGAATGGTTGCAGAATCAATATCCATATATAAAAATTCCCGTATGGATCGTAATGCCGGATCACGTTCATGCAATAATCGTTATCAATAGAAATTACGTATATAATGAACCAGGGGACGGTTGCGACCGTCCCCGACAACAACAAATTAAAATCAAACCGTTGCCGGAGTTGATCGGAGCATATAAAACAACAACATCAAAAAAGATTCATTTATCCGGATCGAATGATTTCAGCTGGCAAAGATCATATCATGACCGGATCATCCGAAGTGAAATAGAATACAAAAGAATTTTCAGTTATATTCAAAATAATCCCGGTAATTTTAAAACGAAATAAAATCAGAATAATGAACACATCAACAATAATCAGTAAAGTTTGGTATTTCTGCAACACTCTTCGGGATGACGGTGTCAGCTATGGCGATTACCTCGAACAACTTACGTATTTACTCTTCCTTAAGCTGGCTGATGAATTCAGTAAACCACCGTATAACCGGAAACTTCCAATCCCGAAAGAGTATAACTGGGAAAGTCTAACCTCAAAAACGGGTTCTGCGACTTCGAATTGCATTATTCGGCTCTTCTAGGGAATGCATCTCAACAGAAAGGGATACTTGGTCAGGTATTTACAAAAAGTCAGAACAAAATTCAGGATCCGGCAAAGCTTTTCAAGCTCATCGACATGATTGACAAAGAGCCGGTGGAGTACGATGGGACTGACATCAAGGGTCAGATTTATGAAGGTCTGCTTGAGAGAAATGCAGAAGATACTAAAAGTGGTGCCGGACAATATTTCACACCAAGAGCATTGATTAAAATAATGGTTGAATGTCTTAATCTGCAACCAGAAAAAACTATTGCTGATCCGGCATGCGGAACTGGAGGGTTCTTCCTAGCGTCATACGATAACCTGGTCGCGAATCATTCACTTAACATTGATCAAAAGCAATTTTTAAAGTACAAAACATTTTTCGGAAATGAGATAGTGGCTAATACCCGTAGACTATGTCTGATGAATTTATTTCTTCACAACATCGGAGATATCGAAAGCGAGAATGTGATATCCCCTACTGATTCACTCGTTGCCGATAACGGAAAGAGATTCGATTATGTCCTGACCAATCCTCCATTTGGTAAAAAGAGCAGTATGACATTTACTAATGAGGAAGGAGAGCAGGAAAAGGAAGATCTGACTTACAATCGCCAGGATTTCTGGGCAACCACAAGCAACAAACAATTAAATTTCGTGCAGCATATCCGTACAATACTGAAAACAACAGGAAAAGCAGCTGTCGTAGTCCCTGATAATGTATTATTTGAGGGAGGTGCCGGAGAGACTGTAAGGAAGAAAATTCTTGAGACAACAGATCTCCATACCATCCTGAGGTTACCAACCGGAATATTTTATGCCCAGGGAGTAAAAGCTAATGTATTTTTTTTCGATGCTAAACCTGCATCAAAGGATCCATGGACAAAGAAGGTTTGGATTTACGATTATAGAACAAATATTCACCACACTCTTAAAAAAAATCCTCTGAAATCAGAGGATTTAAAAGAGTTCATCAAATGTTATTGCCCAAATAACCGGCAGCTTCGGAAAGAGACCTTTAATTCTGAATCCAATCCGGAAGGTCAATGGAGGAAATTTACATACGAGGAAATAATAGCCAGGGACAAAACCAGTCTTGATATAACCTGGATAAAAGATAAATCCTTGGCTGATCTTGATAATTTGCCTGATCCGGATGTACTTGCAACTGAGATAGTAGAGAATCTGGAAGCAGGTCTGGATAGTTTCAGGAAGATAATTGAATCATTAAATGGGAAAGGAGCAAATTAAGGATTAGTATTTATGACCGATCTCCAAATCCGGCTTTTTGCATTCGACTGGTTAAAAAACCAGATTGAAATCCATGGAGATTCCCTCCCAAGAAAGTTGTTACAGGAAGGGTTCAATATAAGTGGAGTCAGATATGGATTGGTCGGGCCCCAAGGTATTTGGAAACCACAGGGGATGGAATTACCAATTTCAATAACCTCAATTATTGACGGCCCCTACCCTGATTCAATAGATAAAACCAGTGGTATTATCAATTACAGGTACAGAGGTACTAATCCAAACCAAAAAGATAATTTTGGTTTGAGAGAACTGATGAAACAAAACGTACCGCTTATCTATTTTCACAACATAGCAGAAAATAAATATGATCCGATGTGGCCTGTTTATATTGTAGGAGATAATCCGGCGACTCTATCATTTTCTGTAATGGCTGATGACATAGCATATATCAAAACTGCAGAACAATCCGAGCAGGCTGCTGAATCGTTGACAAGCTATGCAAGAAGAGCATATATAACAGTAATGTCGTTAAGAAGAGTCCATCAGAGAGGATTCAGAGAAACCGTTCTTAAAGCCTACAGAAATCAATGTGCATTATGCCGACTACGGCACCCGGAGTTGCTTGATGCTGCACATATAATCGGGGATGTAGAAGATAACGGAGAACCAATCATTCAAAATGGTCTTTCTCTTTGTAAGATTCATCATTCAGCATTTGATCAAAATATAATAGGTATAAATCCTGATTTTAACGTAAAGGTCCGGAAAGATATTCTTGAGGAAATTGATGGTCCGATGCTGAAGTATGGATTGCAGTCATTAGATAATGCCAGTCTAATTTTGCCACGACATGAAAGAGATTATCCCGATAAAGAGAGGCTTGATTACAGGTATAATCAATTTTTAAAGGCTGGTTAGTTAACAATTTATCCACGTCATCATTTTCAAATCACTTTTACAATCAGGAACATCTGAAATAATATTGTTTTTTTCTATCTTGCATCTGTCCGTTGCATTCTGTTATTTATGTGTGCCCTTTTCAGGAACAGGTATCGAATCGATTCATCCCGTTACAGGGGATATGATTATTCATCCCCCGGCAAATATTTTATAACAATCTGTACAAAAAATAAAATCACATATTTTGGAAAAATCAATAACGGGAAAATGATTTTATCGGAAATTGGGGTGATTGTCGATAAATATTGGCGGGAAATCCCGGATCATTTTCCAAACATCAAATTGGATGAATTTATTATTATGCCCGATCATATTCATGGAATTTTAATAATCAATCGGGATTTTTTGTAGAGACGCCCAAATTGGGCGTCTCTATCGAAAATATCCAAAATATCGAATCCCGAAATCCATTCTGGAAATCAAATTCAATCGGATCAATTATTAATCAATTTAAACGGATCTGCACAATTACCATTAAAAACAATGGAATTAATTTTGCGTGGCAACCCCGATATTACGACCATATCATCCGCACCAGGATCGAATTATATCGTATCCGGAAATATATAAGGGAAAATCCGGAAAAATGGTTTCGAAAACAGTGAAAACTTGTTCTGCAACCATGGTTCGGCCCTATTTTTTACGGATTGAAATATTCCTGAATGTCGGTTTATCAGTCCTTAAATCAAGAGCTTCATTGTCATCTGAAAAGAATAATCCGGGTTTAAATTCTTTAAGAGTACTCTTCCCCGGCCATCCGGTCATTTTCAATGTTTCCTCCTTCCTTTATTATTTTAATTTTCTGGTATCCGAACCCCAGAAAATGAGCGACCTTAGCATACCACTTAAGATCCATTCCTTTTGTCTCCAGGATGTATGTTCCAATATATTTCCCCCATTCCGTGTCTGAATATTGTGTCGCATTTAAATGCAAATTCCTTTTTCGTGTCAATGCCGGTTTTATTCTTAAAATAATAACCGTTGAGTTCGTCAAACAATGCCGTAATCTCTTCATTCTTTTTCAATCCCATCGCATTTATATACTCCTTCATGACTAATAAGCAAATGTCGAAGGTGCTGCATGGTTTGTTGCAGAGAATTACAGATCCAAGGTCAAATTCAGGAAACCACAACAGTGTGGCACTGTAACCGAATCCGCCTCCGTTATGATTAACATATAATATATTATCGCTTTTATCGAGGTAGGTCCCCAATCCATAGTTCCTGATATTTATTTTGAACATCTCGTAAAGATATTTCCTGTTAATCAGTGTTTTACCTGAGTCTTCTCCATAGTTCATCAATAACTGAGCATATTTAATGAAGTCCTTTAAACTGGTGTAAACAGCTCCGGATCCCGGCAGTGGAATGGAATAATGTTTATTCTTTACTGCAGAAATATTTCCTTCGGTTTTATTTTTGTTCAGCACTGCTTCTTTGTCGTCTGCTGTGGAATGAGTCATGGAAAGAGGCTGAAATATTCTTAAATCAAGGTAGTCGTTAAAACTAATCCCGGCTTTCTGAGATATAATTGCTGAAGCCAGGTCAAAACCAAGGTTTGAATAAGAATAATCACCTCCCGGGGGAAATTTCAGCCAGGTTTCAGAAATACTTTTTATGTGTTCACGGATATCGCATGGTGTGAAATCATAATTATTTCCGATCGGTGCTTCATGGGTAAAACCTGCCGTATGTGACAGCATCATTCTCAGGGTAGTTTTTTGTTCAGGGGAATCTCCAAAGCAGCTGTTAACCGTGAAAGCAGGCAGATACCTGATAACCGGAGTATCCAGGTTCAGCATACCGTCCTGCACAGCCATCATTACAGCAAGGGCAGTCATATTCTTCGATATTGACTGAATGCTGAAAATTGTTTCATCATTTATTCTAAATCCGTACGTCGAGTTCCCTATGCATTCGGAAAACAAAGTTTCGTTCCTGTTAAACAGAGCAAAAGCCAATCCCGGTACTTTGTTTTTTTGCTTAAATCTGGCAAGCGATTCATGGTTTTTGAGGTAAGTATTATTGATTTGCTGAACGTCTTTTGATGAATCCCGGGGTTCACTGAAAATAACCAGGATCTGCATTAACAGGAGAATGAATTGGTTCATTGCAATAATTATTAATTTATTTCAACGGATGCAACGCAATACTCAGCAAAGAGGTTCTCCCGGAATTGCATTGCTTCAACTTGAGATGGCATTTTGCGACTTCAAAAAGCGATTGTAAAATTATTAGAAGGGCGGATTATTTACTTATTTTGATTGGTTTATTTATCTGACAGAAATTCAAAAGCTCCTTTTCTGAGATTGATCCCATATTCAAGCCAGGCTTTTAAACAAGCCAGAAAATTTGCCCATCCTTCGGTATTACCCTGAAGCCATTTGATGCCGGATTCGTCAGGTTTCCTGCTTTTTTCTGTTATGGTAACAAGTGTCGATTTGTCCGGTCGGTCAGTTAATGTTATTTCTACAAGAAGTTCAACCCCATCCACTTCCCAGTAAAATGAGATGTATTTGTCCTTTTCGATCGTGCTGACCCGGATCGGGAATTCCATATCAAATTCAGGAAACCGCCACATGATCACCTTCCCGCTCTCCATCCTGCCGCTGCCTTCAGAGATAAAATAATTTGACATTTTTACCGGGTCTGCTATTGCTTCAAAGACTTCCCTGGCAGGTTTTTGTATCTGTAGCTTTGTTTTTATTTCGAGAAGCGGATTTTCCATAACAAAATGATTTAAAGAATCTGATAAATATATTTAAAGAATTTGATCTTGCTTTTTGTCGTATGCCTGTTTTAACTTGTAAAAATGTTTGATGATGAATTTGACAATAAAATTATATGCCTTTCCCTTGCCAGGCAGTGCACAATCCCCCGGGAATTTTATTCATTTCATATATTGAGGTTGTATAACCATTCAGCTGGGCATAGCAGCCTGCTGACAGGCCAGATATACCTGAACCGATTATTATGATATTTTTTCCCATAAGGATTTAATTAAAATTCATATTTGAAGGTCTAAATTATGAAATTTATCAATTGAGATAAAAGGATTTTAAGAAAACCTATTTAATACTGTAGCAGATTATCCGAAGCGGAGATTCTGCATCAGTATGACCGGCGGTAAGAAGGAGGAGTCACCCCCTCTTTCTTCGTATCATTGGTTTTTAGTTGTGTTTTGGCTGGAATTTAATATTAAGCCTGGACAGGTAGTCTGATAATGGCTCCAGTCCCAGCTCTTTTCTCCATTCGTCAACTTTTGATTCATCTTCAAGCGGATAAAGCTCTTCTCTTTTTGTTTGTTCATTGTATCTGGTGTGCGTACCGTATTTCTGGGGCTTATTTTCATTAAAAAGACACCTGTCATAAATATTGGCATATCTCTGCCATGGAAGCTCGTTTGCTTCACAACTTTTCCTGATCATCGGTAAATACTTTTTCTGACTGCCGTCGTTTGTATGCATAGCTACAAGATAAGCCGACATGGCTGCCTGACTTCCCACATCACCGGTCTTAGGCCATCCTTTGGCCGCAACCAGCTTCTCAAGCTCCGCCTGATTTTTCTCCTGGATCATGAACTTCAGCTTCCATAAAGCCGATGCGACAGATGATCTCATCCCGATTTTCCTGAATGCAATTCCTATTTCATTAAAATATGCCTGATCAAATGCACCAAGCCGCCAGAGTGCTCTGGCATATTCAAGATCCCTATAAGGACTGTTTAATTTTATATTTAACATCGAAATGAGCCTGTCTTCGAAGGTGGTCCACCTCTTGTCATCCCTTGCCGGAATGAAAAATGGATCGGTAAGTGCAGCCTCAGATGTATCAAGTTCAATTGCCAGATTCAGATACTTAAAGCAACTGTCGAATTTCCTGATAACCATATTGTCCACAGAAAGTGCACGGGTATAATTATAAACGATCTTCCTGTCGCCGGGATTAAGATTAAGCAGCTTCCTGTATTCTTCAATAGCGGCAGGTACGTTTCCCTCGTTCATTAAACTGTCGGCTTTATTCCCGGAGCCCGGAGCTGCCGGTTGTGAAAGTGCGCACATGGGAAGAACAGCCAGATTAACAATAAGAAATAATTCCCGTGATTTCATAATAATGAAATTAAGTTAACTGTAAACCAAACTGGCATTACAAAAGGAAAGATAGGGGTTATGGAATACACTATAACCGGGATTTTACAAACGGTAGTTTTTGACCTACCCACGATGTATCCTGATCTATAATATCATTTTCAGGGACCGGCGACAGGTCAGCAGCTTAAAAGAGGGAGGAGTGAAACTCAAATTATATGTTCCGGGTTCTCAGTATGTCCAGTACGAGGGTCCGCTCTCCACAAAATATATTGGTATATCCCTGATAAATCCCTTCAACCATTGTGCACAGTATTCCATTCCTGGCTCTTCAGAAGTGACATGCCCGAGAAAAATGATTGCTTTATTACGATCCTGGCTGACTGCATCGCGCACATACTCATATGTTTCCCATTGCTGGACCTCGCCTGCGATGACAACATCAACACTATTGTCTGCCAGCATGCTGAAATGGGCACTGCTCCCGGGCGCACCGGCAGAAAAGGCTACATTCGTCAGTTTCATGCCCGGATTGCCAATTACATTAAATGCATTTTTCGGGAATGCTTTCTTTAATGTTTTCAACAGCCCCTCCAGAGTCGTTTCCGGAATAACAAACCGGTCGTAATTGTCATTTACTGCATATTTCTGCCAGCCAAGCTTTAAGGTCATACCGTAATTTATAGCATCGGGACGTATCCTGTGGATATAATCATGAAATCGCCAGATGACCAGCTTGTTTTCATCGATAAAATGTTTTTTTTCAAGAAATACCGGATCATTCTCAAACTGCCTGGTTTCATCATGATGGTTATAGAACACCGGCTCATGAGCAATGATAAGGTTGCTGATTTCCATACTCTTTAGTTCCACAAACATCCCCGGCTGATCAGTCACTTCATGGACCGTCAATATTACTGGGGCGTCGGGCAACCGGCTATCGATTGCTCCCGATAGCTCCCGATAGCTATCGGGACGGGACGGCAACCGGCAGTAATGATCAAAGATGGACAATCTAACTTTGAATTATTGCAGGACCAGCATGACTTGCATGACTTCATTAAATTAATAATGATAAACAGGTCAGGCCTCCGTCCATCTTTCTGAATTCTGACATGTCAAGTTCAATAATGCTATAACCGAGTTCAACGATCTTCTTTTTTGATTTCGGAAATCCTTTGGGGATCAGCAGGAAATCATTTACCGCCAGGCAATTGGCAGAATAGCTTTCTTCCTGGTCCAAAATGATGATCCCTGAGGAGCCTGCCATTTTTAAAAATCCTTCTTCCGATATGAAATTGTCTTTCCCGAGGCAGGCAATCCCGGATTTAAGGTGGAGACCCGACCCCACTTCTGTTTCTGATGCAGTATAACCGTATTCTGAAAGTATTGCTGAAAGCTGCCTGGCACCATCCCTGTTCGTTCTCCCGGAGATCCCGATGAAAAAATGATTCTCCACTCTCAAAACATCTCCTCCCTCCAGAGTGCCCGGAAGCTTTACGGTCTCGATCTTCCTGAACTCAGACAGGGTCTTTGAAATTTCAGCTTCCTCACCCAACCTGGATGCAGCTCCGGGTCTTGTAATAACTGCCACTTCACTGGTGACAATTGCAGTATCTTCTACAAAACAGCCATCCGGATATCTTTCATCAGCTTCCAGAACTATAAGCTCCAGTCCACACCGTGTCAGTGCATCACAATATGCTGAATGCTGTTCAAGGGCTTTTTCAAAACAAGGTTTTCCCAGGTTTGAAGTTGTAATTCCTTCTGCGAAATTCCTGCCAGGTCTCCGTACAATTGCTTTTGAGTACATTTCTAATTATTTGTGAATCTTTATCAAATCAGGAATAGACAAAATAACGCTGTCTGCGACCGCTATACCCACCGGAATTTTGCAAAGGCGGGGCCGACCCGTGTAATGAAATTTCATTGGCATAAATACCACATGTCGCTTTCAAGATCATGTTTAATAATGTACTGCTCCCCGGAGGTTGTCTCGACCTTAAAGTAATTTGAAACAGGATATTCCGGATTAGTTTCTCCCTGATACCAACGGTCCGTTACCTCCCGGATTTCAATTCGGTTATTATCCCGGGTAAAATATTTCGGATATTCATCTGCCTTATAACCGGAATGGCACTCTACCTCTATCGGGATTAATCTTATCATTTGAATTCCTTTGTTCAGTACAATAAATATACGAAACATGCAGGAATTATAAGAAATGGCAACCGGCTACCGGTTACCGGCGACCGGGAAGAATGAGACAAGGAGCTTGACGAACGAAGTGAGGAAATCCCGCCTTGCGGGAGAAGCGACGCAGTTCCGAAAAGCGGAAGGGAGAGGGGGAGTTAAATAGTAAATTCGTACGGTCTTGTAGTCGTGCAATTAAGAAAACGCCCCCTTTGAGGGAGCGTTTTACTTTAACATATAATCTATCAATCTTTTATGCAGCGTACAGAAAAGCCATATTGCTTTGGAACATTGGCGTTCCCATTCGAATATACATCATCGTAGGTTACGAGAAATCGCCATGCTTCGGTTGCATCGGTTGAGGATGAACTCCAGAGATCAGTGTAAAGCCCTATGCCACTAAAGACACCTGCATCAGTACGATAACCGGCCGGAAGAAGCTTAAAACCATTCGCATCAGTCGCTCCGGTATTAGGTGACTGCCAATGGGCTGTGCCAGCTTCCTTAAGATTACCACCAGCGGCAGATTCGCCACCCATAGTTGCTACCAGTGTTCCAAAGTCTGCAATACCCGGTACATGCCAGCCGGTGGGACATAAATTGCGTGAGTCCTCCACAGCGTAAAAGTTGTAGAGCTTACCATATGTTGTACTGTTGCCCAATGTATTGTCATAATCGCTATAAGCCCCTGATGTCAGGTTGCCCCATGCTGTGGCATCCGTAACGGGAGGTATGGGATCACCGTTTCGGTAATGAGTTACCTTAAGGTTTTCGACCATCCATACCTGGGTTCCAATAGTTACAGTATTGTACACATTGCCGTCCTTATCGACGGGATTATTGCTGTCCTCGACTTTTTTGCAGCTGTTTGTTAAAAACAGTGCAATTCCAATTATTAGGAATAAGAAATTCCGGATTCTGTTTTTTTGTTTCATTTTACAGTATTTAATTAAGTATTCTTGAGAAATAATGCTTGCGTATCCGTTAAGTGTAATCTGTCACCTTATTTATAACACCTGCAATAGGTAATAAACAATCAGAATCTTATAAAGTTTAATCGTCGCTATTTAGACTTAAAAGACAAGTCATGATGTTAGCAAAGCACCATAACCACGCATGACTATCCTGACAAAAGGGATTGCCGGGATCTGGCATTTGAATTTTCTACTGTTTTTTCCTTTTCGATACCAGAGCTGTTATGCGAATCATGCGATAATGCTATCGGGACGTCGATCGGCGACCGGGAAGAATTGCAAGGCTCTTTTAAAACCCAACCCTACCCCCCCGCTATAGCGGAGCAGACTCTCCAGGGAGGGGAGCTTCTATTTGATTCCCTGATTGCACGCTTTGCTCTCCGAATCCGCCAGCCGGCGGATAAGGAGGGATTGCACGATCCCATGTCACCGCCCGCCGCATTAAAAAATTCAGAAAACTTTACTAACTTGCTAAATCAGTTTCTTCATTTATCAAAACTAAAATACGGAAAAATGGCTGAGGAAATAAAAGAGCAATGGCAGCTTGATGAAAATGAGTATGTTACCTGGCAAAAAGTGGTTGATTGTCCGAAAATAAACAAATCAGAGCTTTATAAAAGGGCTATGGGTTATTTTGTTGATAACTACAGTGATTTCAATTCAGTCATTCTGGATAGAGATGTTGTGAAGGGTATAATTATCGCGAAAGGAGTTTTCAGAAAAGTTCAGGTTTATAACTCTATACTGAAAAATTCTAATGTTGACACCTGGCATATATTAAAAGTAGAAGTCAAAGACGGCAGGGCAAAGATCACTTTATCACTGATTCAATATGACGAATCAGTCAGAGGAAGTGAGCCACCTGATATTCACTATTTATATCCGATAACAAAACAATCTCCGTTCAATCCTGCCGGCTACCAGAAAGAACTTTATGAGCAAGCCTTCAAAATATCACAGCTAAAAGCTGTTGAAACAATAGCATTTGTTGAACGTGCCTTGCTGGCAAAGAGTACGCAAAACAAGAATGATAACTGGTAGCTGACCCGTTCGACAAGAAGAAAGAGTGATCGAAGAGAAGTGAAGATTCCGCGTTAGCAGAAGGACGAGAGATGGCTAAAAAGGATAGGTTCCGGCTGATGCACCCGTAATATATGCTTTTAAAGACTGCCGGTCGAATACAGAACCATCACTCCTGTTAAAAACTGCAGAACCAAAGTTCCCGGTGAATCCGTTGTCCCAGTAAAACGGAATCATTCCATAATTTTTCGCCTGTTTGGCAACATATTGCAGATAATAAGCACGCGAAGCAAGATGGTGTTCAAGAGTGCTTCCCGTTAACGATGACCGGCGTGTTGCACCATATTCACCTAAAATAACCGGGTAACCTTTGTCGACAAAATTAGTTTTCATCTTTTGAAACTGAGCAAGCACATAACTTTCCTGTCCCCACGATGATATAGTTCCATACTGGGCGTAATCTGTTCCCCACAGATATTTCACCGTAGCCCAGGATTGATCTGTCTCCAGTCCGCAAAAATCCCATGGATCGTAATAATGAACTTCAACCATCAACCGGTTCCTGACCGTGTCGTTGGAAACGATCAGATTACTCACGGCCAGGTCGATATTAGTGCTGAACGCCTGAATGACCAGGTTGCGGTAGCTGTTTCTTCCACCGGTGGAACGCACAGCATCTACAAATGTTTGATTGTATGACATTTGCACAATAAAATTTTCTGCAGCAGGTGTAGTGCTGCCGATATTTACTTCATTGGTACCTGCAAAAAGCAAATGCTCGTCAAAATCGCGGAAATTGACAGATATTTGTTGCCATAACGCTTTTTGTTTGGCATTAACTGCATACTGCCTGGCATAGGTCGGATTGTTCTCCAGCCACCCGCCATCCCAGTGTATGTTTATGATTACATACATATCATTTCTAATGCAATAGTCAGCAACTTCTTTCACACGTGCAAGCCACGATGCTTTCAATTTGCATGTGGCGGTATTCTCTATATAACTATCCCAGGCGCAGGGTATGCGTATTGCATTAATTCCGACAATTTTAACTGAATCAATAAATCTTTGGGTCACTTTGGGGTTTCCCCAGGCTGTTTCGTCTCCGGGAACTTCCAGTGCATTTCCAAGGTTCCATCCTGCAAACATTTTTGCTGCAAGTACTTTAGCGCTGCTTCCCATTCCCGAACCATCAGGTGCTATCCGGCTGCTGTAATCGGGGTAAAGTTCTTTTTGCCCTTCCTGAACAACAGTGACATTTACAGTTGTTTTTGCATCCATCACGAACGTCAGATTAGCTGTGCGCTCATTTTTCGAAGTATTTGAAGCAGATCTCACAAACACCTGAATATAGGTCTGAAAAGAACTTTTAACTGAAACCGTGCACCAGGTCTGATCCGAAGTAAGCACCCACTTGCTTCCGTTCATACTTATATTAAGGATAGATTCCCCGCCATCAGCTGTAACTTCCAATGACTCCGGGCTGACCGTGATGGCTGGTACCTTTTCGTCATCCTTTTTTGTGCATGAAGTAAATAAAACAATGAAAATGATCACGGGAATGAAGAAGAATTGTCTCATTTAACTGTAATTAAAATTTGGCACTGGACTTAGCACTAAAAACATCTGAAAAGTCAACATATGATCCGGGAGTATTAAAAACATTTCTGTAAAGTTAAAAAAATCAACCTTGGCAAAGGACCGGTGACCCGCGACAGACTTTAGGTAGCCAGTTGCAGGTAGCCAGCCGGTCACCGGTCGCCCCTTACCGACAGCAACACCGTCCTGCTGATAGCCACCCAGGGCTTTTCAAGAATTTCAAAACCTGCTGTTTCTGTAAAGCCTATCATCTTTAGGAACGATCTTTTAGATACATGGAATTTTGGCTCAATGATGAAGATTCTACCTCCCGGATTCAGGATAGACCTGAGCTCTTCAAACATCTTCAGCTGATCAGGAACTTCATGAACCATCCAGAATGCCAGGACAAAATCCACCTTTTCTGTAATACCAGTTCTGTCGCTCTGACAAAGATGTGCTTCGACCCTTTTTTCCAGGTCCGTCCCTCTGATCTTCCTGGTCATCTTATCCAGCATTTCCTGCTGAAGATCGGCCGCAAGAACCTTTCCTCCCTCACCGACCAGCTTCGCAAGTTCCGGAGTAAAATAACCCGGTCCGCAACCCAGGTCAAGAACATACATTCCTTTATGAATATATGGTGCCAGCATCTTCCCGGGTTTATGGATTAACCGTCTGAAGGGATTGTCGAGGCTGCCTGAAAACTCTGCAGGACAAACATAGGGTTGTTTCTCTTTCTCCATTGATGGGCTTCGTTAAATGTTATTCAAATATAGGGTTTAATTCAGTGCAAGGTGTCAAGCGTCAGGCGACGACAAGATACTCCCCAGGACAAATTACCGTAGCTTAAATCAAAAAAGCTGCAAGATTCAATTTTGGTCGTAAATCTAATGTCCCCATTTTCTGATACCGGGACATCATTATCTCCGATTCTTATTATTTTGCTATCCGGATTAATAATTGTACCTGTTATTTCCGAAGTTACTTACCCTTTCCGGTTGTTTTGAAGTCCTGAAATAAATTAAATGATAATGAGGCACCAAAACGTATTCCTGACCAGTCAGAAGCGGCTTGATTACCGTCCGATAATATCAGATTGCCATCGGACCCGGAAAGTGGTTCTTTTTTCACATCAATAAGATATCCTGCAATAAGCCCCAATCTGAAAAATAATACAGGATATGAAGCCTTTATAGAGGGTTCATAATAATAGTTTTTTGCAGTAAATGTATATTTACTTTCTTGTGATTCCGTATTAACAATGAGGTATTCCCTTAAGCCCAGTTTTAAATATTCTATACCAGCCTCATTACTGAAAGAAATCCTGTATTTACCGATTGGATAATTAAATTCAACTATTATTCCTGGTGAGACAGACCTGATCTTTGTATCGCATGAATATTCTCCTGAATAGTCTGCTCGTGAAACGCGTGAACCGGTTGACTGATAACAACCTGTAATCCCTAATGTCACAAATCTCCTGAAAGAAAACAGTAAGGACGTTTTGTAGGTCCAGTAGATCGGGAAGTTGTCAGTTATTTTTGCCTCAAAGGGTAACGATTTTAAAGTCATATCATTAACCTCCTTCAGATCTTTCATCCTGAATGACCCAAGACCTGGCTCCAGCACTACATTTAACTCCTGCGAAAACAAAGTGTCCGGAAGGACAATCAGGATTAAAGTAACAACTATTTTAAAAGCATTTCTCATGAATTCCTACCTGAAAATGTTAATCATTGTTCAGTTGGCTAAATAATATTTATACCCTGTGTAGTAAATTGTGTTATTGGTAAGTAATGTATAATTTGACCCTCCGGATCCTATATCAGATTTTATGGTCTGCAGCAGATTCCCGGTATTGAGATCATAAATATTCCAGCTGGAGGCATTTTTCGGTGTAAATATTTTATTAGAACAGAAATCGATATTAAAAAACCAGGAACCGATATCCATGCTCCGTAAAGTTGAAAAATCCCGGCTTGATCTGATGTGCATTACAGGCGACTCATACATATATAGTTTATCATCCTGATCAGGGAAGAAATTATAATCCGCAGAGGCAAAGAATCCTCCTGGCTTCTTCATTCCTGAGAGATAGGTTACTGAACTCTCATTTATCTGGTAAATTTTTAACGAATCATCAAGGCCTGCAGAAATATATTTACCGTTCGGAGAGATTTTCAGACAGCTCGCATAAAGTGTTTCAGCAGAAATAAGATGATCATTAATAATATCATAAACATAAAAGACATTGTGGGAAATAAATGTACAAATCCCGTTGTCTGAAATTTTCGGATATACTGAAGGGTCAAACCCCGCTGCAACCCGCTTTATATTAATCGACTTAACTACACTGTTCGTATTCAGATCATATAAATCCAATATTGAATCGCCCGGATTCAGAAGGTATTTTGCATTTTGAGAAATATCGCTGTAATAACTGTAATCTCTTAAGGGAATCACTTTGTCTTCAGGTATAGAATATTTATAAGTGATATCTCTGCCCAGTGCAGATGAAAATTTACGAAAATAAAAACCGGAGCAGGTTATTCCAAAATCGTCAATAAAGACTGGCCCCGGCAAAGCTGCATTAACATGCTCCAGAAATGAGCTGAAATATGATGTGTACTCGATCCGGGTGTACTGTTTCGGTACGCAATAAAGATAGAAATTCGACCATTGGCAAAAGACATTCTCCGGGGTATTTATAAATATAGAAGTATCACTGGCCGTGAGAGTCCCGATTTTAGTCCAGTTATATGAAAGGTCGGTTTGGAATACCTGCAATTCGGCGATATTATCTTTAAAAGAGGGTATGTTCCAGGTTAAAGCGATCCGGTTATTGATGTTTGCGAGCTTCAGCACCGGAAGGCTCTTATTTACAAAACAATTTCCCCAACCATATTCTTCATTTGCATTATCAACAACATATAAATCGTAGTAGCTCATTTCTCCGGCGTAGGCTGTATTAATGAATGAATTTGTCTGAACATTAAAAACATTTCCTGTCGAACGCTCTTTTAACCTGTACCCTTTAAAATTAATACCATCATATTCTTTCCATGAAAAAACAAGCTTATTGTCAATGATCTTATAGCTCATGCCATTATTGTTCGTTAATTCCCTGGCTATCAGCGTCCATTCGCGTGATTCGTATTTAAATCCTTCTGCTCCAAGAATATCTGCAAGGCTATTCGATCCTGAATGGGTGACAATAGTAATCTTAAACTTGTGCACTCCTGCCTGGGTGAAGTATAAAACAGTACTATAATTTGTTCCACTCTGTTCTCCGTAAACTTCATCACCATCCAGAGAGAATTTTACATATAATACTTTCAGGTTCCCGGAATTAATATTCAGGTTTACCGGGGTGTCCCAGTAAAAATAAATAGTGTCAGTCATAAAATTAAGGTCAACCTCAATTGGTGGTGGTTCTGTAGGCTTAGTCAGATCAACTTTATATTTATCTTTCGGTTCATATTCACATGATGTAATAAAAACAGCAAGAAAAAATATCAGAACAGCGGTATCAGGGTTATTATAATTAATCAATCTTTTCATTATCCTTTGACCACAGTATATGGAATATTCTTATAAATCTAAAGAATTTTGGTCAATTTACAAAGGAGGGGTTGTTAATATAAGGTGACAGGCAATGGGCTCCCGATATTAATCGGGACGGGACGGTGACTGGTGTGGGGCAATCATGCAATCGTTTCAATAATACTTGTCAATTCCTCCATATCCTGGTATAAGCTTATTCTCGCGGGTCTTATTGATAAAGCTGGAAAGTCGTTTTTTAAACTCATTATGGCGGTCACGGGCACCTTCAATATAGGCAATCCGGATTCTTTTATAGGAGTCAGAAAACAACTGGTAATTTTCCCAGGCAGCTTTATCCTTTTTTAAAGCATCAATAATGTCAGGCGGGAATATAAAATCGAATTTGATAATATCCTGCATTGCTTTTTCTAATGAAGGATGAATCATTTTCTTCTTTAAAAGCCATCTTAGTCTTTCTTTGTTGGCCTGGGAATAATTACTCTTTGGGTTTCGTGGGGTAAACCGCTGTATTGAATTGTTTTTGTTAAGAGTTTTGACAGTGCTGTCGATCCATCCGAAGCAAAGAGCCTCCTCAACGGCGTCATTATAGATAAGACGTATTTTCGCGGTAGATTTTTTCGGATATACCAGCCAGATCTCTTTTCCCTTATCAAAGTTATCCTGAAGCCAGTTTCGCCACTCTGCTCGTGTTGATATATAAAGTGTTTCCCCCTTAGTCATGTTTTTATGATGTCAGGATGAAGCTTACAAATACCACCTATAACCCGGATATTACTTGTTTAATGGTTTTGGAGCATTTTCATCGAACCATTTTTTCTGATCATCGGTAAGCAGGTTCATAACTTTTGTCCTGTTAGTCTCTCTCATTTCCTTCATCTTTCCCTGCATATCACTTCTGAACTTTAGCATCTCATCCTGCTGCTTCTGTCTCAGCTCTGCTATATCTTTTTTCTGCTTATCAGTCAGGTTCGGGATACTCTCCATTATCTTCATTCCGGGTGCCGCGTTCATACCCATTCCTGCGCGCCTCATGCCATGACCCATCATCCGCATTCCGGGGCCCATGGGCCCCATTCCCATTCCCATGTGACGCATACCCATTGACTGTCGCCAGTTGCCTGCCGCCTGATACCTCATACCACACATAGGACACATAGATTGACCCATATTATTCATCTGCATAGGAGCCATACCATGACGCATCCCACCCATCTTTAAAGAATCAGGATTTTGCATCATCAAAGGCATCTGCCTCCGTTCCATCCTCATTCTGTTCATTGGTGTCGAATCCGGCCTCATTCCTCTCATGCCCCGCTGTGCGCTGAGAGATAAACTGCCTGCTATAAAAAGCATCAGAAACATACCTGAAATTTTGACTGCGTTTTTCATATTATTAATTATTTGAATTTATAATTTTCTTTTATCCTGACAACCATCACTTACGTCATAAAGTTGTCCTGTCTTCTATTAGACAATCCAAATCATGATTTAATTCTGTATTCACCGGAATTAACAAATCTTTAACCGATCCGGTTATGGAAATTTCTTAGTAAAGCCGTGGGTTGATAAGTTGTGATTGGCAAATGCAATCTTTTAAATGAAATTGCCATCATAATCCATCCTGGGATCAGGATTGGATAAATCAATAATTCTTTGAAATCCGGCATTCCCATTTTTATGGGTCGATGAACCTGCATTATAACAGCGTACAATGCCCCATGCGCCATGAAATATTTTTCCGGCACTGGCAGGATCAGCGTGGTAATGTCCAAATAAAAGCATATCGATTTTATTTTCAATAATTTTTTTTAACTCGTTGTTGTCCTTTAACTCCATCCCAAGCTTAAAATCAAACGGGTGATGGTGTAAGTATACAACCTTCTTCCGGCTGTCAACCTCCGGCTTATTCAACATTTTTTTTAAACGCTTTAATTGTCCTGCCCCTAATTCGCCTTCGGAAAAGAAACGATCATTCCAATGCAGCTCTTCAGCCATTGAATCGAGCCCAATAAAAGCAATTTCATCAATAATATCGAGCTTTGGATAAGAAATTCGTCGCAACTTAAAATACCTTTCTTTAAACACATTAACATATTTCTTATCTCCCATGACACCGGTCCCGTAGTCATGGTTGCCGGGAATGACCAGTACCTTATATCCGCGTTCTTTAAGTTGTTCAATAGCTTCAACGGCTACATCTATATATTCACTATGATTCGCATTCTCAACAATATCGCCGGTAATCACAATGATATAATTTTTTGCAGGTTGTTTCAGAAATGAAATGTTGTCAATAATAGCTTGAAATTTAACACCACACTCTTCGTATCCGACATGTAAATCTGATAAATGAATAATTTTTTTCACGATATGGAATTTGATGTTTAACCGGAGTTAAAGATATGATATAAAAACATCTATTATAACCACTCACCGGTAATCCTCAGCTGCTTACCGTGTTTTCAGGTTAATTAACTGTTGCACTGTTATTTCTTTAACAAATACATGTAAATTTACTTTCAAAATAAAACCTTTTTCAAAATGACCAGTAACGCAAACGACAATTCTGTAATAATCATTGGCGCCGGATTCGCAGGTCTTGCAGCCGGTACTTATCTTCAAATGAACGGCTATAAAACAGAGGTTTTCGAATTGCATGATAAACCCGGCGGTTTATGCACTTCATGGAAACGAAATGGATTCACCTTCGACGGATGTATCCACTGGCTTGTAGGCTCAAACCCGAAAAGCGGTCTTAACGATTTTTGGAAAGAGATGGGTATCGCGCAAAATCGCAAGTTCATCAATATGGATGAATATATGCGCTTTGAGGGAGCGGACGGTCGTACTCTCATATTTTATACTGATGTTGATAAGCTTGAGAAACATCTTCTTGAATTTTCTCTCCGGGATGAGAAACCGATCAGTGAATTCATTGCCGGCATAAGAATGTGCATTCCCTTCGATCAGCCTTCAAAGCTGGACTCTCCCCTGAAAAGGATACTGAAACAACTGAAGTTCGTATATGCATTCGTTGTCAAAGGCAAAAAAATACAGAAATGGATAAAGCTTACTGCAGATGATTTTGCAAACAGATTTCAGGATCCTATTCTCCGGGAAGCATTTAAAGTGATGTGGGTACCTGAATTCTCAATGTTCTTTATGCTCTTTACTTTCGCCTACCTTCATAATCGTAATGCCGGCTACCCACTGGGTGGTTCAAGGCCTATGTCAGAGGCTCTTGCCAACCGTTATTTACACCTCGGAGGACTAATCAACTACAAAACAAAAGTTGAAAAAATCATTATTGAAGATAACCGGGCTGCAGGAGTTTTACTCGCTGATGGTACAGAACACCGGGCTTCAAGGGTCATTTCAGCTGCCGACGGATACAATACAATCTTTAAAATGCTCGACGGTAAATATGCCGACAACAAAATCCGGGAACCTTATGAGAAATGGCCTGTCTTCCAGCCTCTTATCTATATCGGCATAGGTGTCAACCGGTTATTTAATGATGAGCCTCTCACCGTTTCAGGATTCAGCTACCCGCTCAACGAACCAGTCGAAATAGGTGATGCGATTCGTAACCGACTATCGATCCATATTTATAACCAGGACCCATCACTGGCACCAAACGGTAAAACCAGCATTATTGTTATGCTGCAGTCAGAATACGGGTACTGGAAAAATCTGGCACAGGATGAAACTGCTTATAAAGCCAAAAAAGATGAGATTGCAAACACTATAATAGCCCAGCTCGATAAAAGATTCCCGGGCATTTCATCGCAGGTTGAAACTGTCGATGTTGCTACACTCCCTTACTTTTGAACGCTATACCGGCAACTGGCAGGGAAGTTTTGAAGGCTGGCTTATTACACCTCTCAATGCAAAGGTTATAATGAAACCAATGTCCCAGACACTGCCCGGATTACAGAATTTCTATATGTGCGGTCAGTGGGTCGAGCCGGGAGGCGGACTGCCGACAAGCATAATGTCGGGAAACAGGTTAGTAAAGAAGATCTGTAAGGAAGACCTGAAGAAGTTTACAACTATAATGGAATAATACAATCGTGCGATCCCTCCTTCACTTCTATTCGTCAGGCTCCTTGTCTTATTCTTCCAGGTCGCCAGTCGCCGGTGGCCGGCCGCCGATCTTTGCGTATACCTCTCTCGTCTTAGCCGGATTTCCGAAATTCAGATAAATCGTCGTCTCCCTGGTTTTTATCAGAATGTATGGTGCTATTCCCTTTCTTATAAATAACATGACTTTCGATTGGTCCTGAAGTTTAAAATGCCCTTTTAGGATGCCGCCCGATGCAAAACCGTTGGTCCTGGTTCTGATACCCGGAAGTGCCTGCAGGGTATCGGCCTGTATTATGTCTGCGTAGTTGATGGTTAAACCATACATACCACTAATAGTCAGGCCCGAATCTGAAAAAGTGACTTCCGTATCCTTCCTGCCCGACATAAATATCACAATAAGAATGAGGATAAAAGCAGCCAGTAATGTAACGGTAAAGAATATTCCACGTTTTCCGCTCTTCTCGTAAAATGATCCTGCCTGCACATCTGTGATCTTTGCTTTTACTGCCTCAGCAACCTCTTCCGGCCTGTCGGTACCGATCCGGATCCGCGATTTGCGATTTTTAAATGAGAGCTCAACGGCACTTAATCCTGATACATTATAGAGCCATCCAAAGGATGTCAGCCGGATGCCTGTTCCCCAAATAACTGAATTTCTGACAGGTTTACAGCTTTCTATGTCCGACAGCGGGTAGCTTCTCCGGATAAGACCGATTCCCATAATGAAGGTCAGGTGCGTATCGTCAATGGTAATCGTCAGCTTATAGAATATCAGCAGGCAGATAATAAACACAAGTATGCAAAAACTTAAAATAACAACCGTTATGATCTCTTCAAAGCCGGTAATAAAAAGCAACACAATACAAAGGAGGATGGATGACAGCATCACAACAATCGAGAAAATTCCTTTCTGAGTATATTTTTTCATCGATGAATAATTTATATGTTCAGGTATTAAACTGATTTCAAATATAGTAACAGTTGATCAAAATTCATACCACCGCACCCTTAACGCTTCCCTCCCATAAAATAAACAAAAACAAGTCGCCGGTAAAATTTATCGTCTTAATTTTGTAATACCTTTATCCTTCCTGTTATTCGTGATTTTAATCGCTCCGACACTTAACCTCTAAATAGGAATTTATGAAAAAATATCTGGTTTTCTTACTGATAGTTTCCCTTTCATCCCTGTCTTGCAAAAAGAAGGGACCAGGTGACACTCAACCAACAGATGGAAAATATGAAGCAGAGGATGCTCTGATCTCTTCAACTAACTCTGTGATGACAACTATTGCCGGTTTTTCGGGAACCGGTTATGTGGGCGGCTTTTATAATGCGACCGATTATGTGACTTTTGAACTGGAAAATATTGAAGCAGGCAGGTTTGATCTTTTTATAGGATATTCTACTTCAAACTTTGGAGCCAAAGTCTGCAACGTCGATGTAAATGGGACTAAGGGCTCGTTTGAGCTCGCAATATCTTCAGCTTTCACCATGAAAAAATTCGCAACTGTAGTTTTGAAGACCGGGAGTAACCTAATTAAGATCACTCCTAACTGGACCTGGTTTTTAATTGATTACATAAAAATTGTTCCTAATACAGACCCCGGAACAACATTTAACATTGATGCAAATCTCGTAACTCCAGGAGCCTCCACCCAGGCCGTTAACCTGTATAATTACCTGAAAACCAACTTTGTTACAAACATCATTTCAGGAACAATGGCCAATTACAGTACAAATATTAATGAGGCGACCTGGGTGCATGACCAGACCGGGAAATGGCCGGCATTGACCTGTTTCGATTTTATAGATCATACCATCCGAAAATCTGCAAGTATAGCATATGAAGCTCCGTTTAATCTGGGCAAAGACTGGTGGTATAATAACGGAATAGTGTCGATGATGTGGCATTGGCGCGATCCGCTGACAAAATCAGGAGCCTTTTATACCGCCAATACAACTTTTGATGTTTCGAAAATTTCAAATACCGGTTCACCCGAATATATCGAAATGGTTAAGGACATTGATACTATTGCCTTGTACCTGAAAGAATTCAGAGATGCCAATATACCTGTGATCTGGCGCCCTCTGCACGAAGCGGCAGGAGGCTGGTTCTGGTGGGGAGCCAAGGGAGCCGGACCATGCAAGGCGCTGTGGCAGCTTATGTACAACAGACTGGTAAATTATCATGGGCTGAACAATCTTATTTGGGTCTGGACTACGAATACTAACACTGATGCACTCGACTGGTATCCGGGCCATAATTACGTGGATATAGTAGGTATGGACATTTACCCTGGTGAAAACCAGCATAGCTCGCAATATTTTGAATTTAACAGAGTCAGGGAAAAATTTGAAGGCCGGAAAATAATCGCCCTCTCTGAATGTGGTTCCGTTCCAGATCCAATGCAGATGAAGCAATATGGTGATGTATGGTCGTGGTTTATGCCCTGGAACGGTGATTTTACCCGTGCTGATATACATAATGGCATTACATGGTGGAAAAAATATTTCTCATACAACTATGTCATCACGAGAGACCAGATGCCGAACCTGCATTAATAAAAATCATGTAATCATTATATATTTTGATTTACATTTACTTTAATTATAGATTTATTACGAGCCATGAAAAATTTTATTATCGCACCATTATTGCTCTTTTCTTCTGTCTGCTTTTCACAACAACCGGTTACCCAGAAGGCAGAAGCCTGGAAAACCATCTACCGTGCTACATCGACAAAGATCAATGATCTTATTCATACTAAACTTGATGTCAGCTTTGATTTCTCAAAATCGTGGATGTACGGGAAAGCCCAGATCACCCTTAAACCTCATTTTTATCCGACAGATTCATTGAGCCTCGATGCAAAAAGAATGGCCATAAGGGAGGTGTCAGTAATAAAAGACAGCAGGCATATTCCTTTGAAATACACATATGACAGCTTAAAGCTTCGTATCACTCTCGATAAAAGCTACAGAGGCGGAGAAAACTATACTCTCTTTATCGACTATATTTCCAAACCTGATGAAATCAAAGCAAAAGGCAGTGCAGCAATATCCGGTGCAAAAGGCCTCTATTTTATCAATCCTCTCGGAAAAGATAAAAACAAACCCACTCAGGTGTGGACACAGGGGGAGACTGAATCCAATTCGGCATGGGTCCCCACTATTGACAAACCAAATCAAAAGACAACTGATGAGATCAGTATGACTGTTCCGGCAAAATTCCAGACACTTTCTAATGGCTTGCTGGTGAAGCAGAAGAAACACTCTGACGGAACCCGCACTGATACCTGGAGGATGGATCTTCCCCATGCTCCTTACCTTATGATGATGGCGGCAGGAGAATACTCAATCGTTAAAGACAAATATAAAGGCAAAGAGGTAAATTATTATGTTGAAAAAGAATATGCACCTGTCGCAAGGAAGATCTTTGGACTGACTCCTGAGATGATAAGTTTTTTCTCAAAAATAACCGGAGTCGATTATCCGTGGCAAAAATATTCCCAGATTGTCGTAAGAGATTATGTAAGCGGTGCAATGGAAAACACAACGGCAACAGTACACGCGGAATCTGCCCAGCAGGATGCACGGCAACTGATTGACGGGAACTCCTGGGAAGATGTCATCGCACATGAACTATTTCATATGTGGTTCGGGGATTATGTCACAACCGAAAGCTGGAGCAATATTTCATTAAACGAATCTTTTGCCGACTTGAGCGAAGTGCTCTGGGAAAATTATAAACATGGCATAGATGCAGGTGATGAGCATAACTTCGAATCAATGCAGAACTATCTGTTCAGCAACAGCGGGCAAAAGGATCTGGTCCGCTTCTATTATCGCGACCGTGAGGAATTGTTTGATGCCGTAAGCTACATGAAAGGTGGCAGGATCCTGAATATGCTACGTAGCTATGTCGGCGACAGCGCTTTCTATAGATCCCTGAACCTGTATCTTACAACTTATAAGTTCAAGGCAGCAGAAGCCCAGGAGCTTCGCCTTGCATTTGAAGAGGTTACCGGACAGGATCTTAACTGGTTCTGGAACCAGTGGTTTTATGGAAGCGGTCATCCAAAACTCGAAATAAGTTATGATTATGATCAGGCAAAACGATCAGCAAAGGTCTACGTAAAACAAACTCAGTCTGACAAGATTTTTAAACTGCCTGTGGCAATTGATGTTTATCAGGGAGGTGGGAAGAAGAGATATAATGTATGGTTCGAAAATAAAGCAGATACATTTGCTTTCCCTGCAGATACCAGACCCGATCTGATTAATTTCGACGGAGATAAGATCCTGCTCTGCCAGAAAACAGAAAATAAAACGATAGATAATTACATATTCCAGTATAAAAATGCAGGTCTTTATCTCGACAGAAGGGAAGCTATCGATTTTGCCGCGAAGAATCAGGTTAATGATCCGAAAGCTTTTAAGTTTCTTAAAAGTGCCATTGAGGACAGGTACCAGGGCTTGAGGTTATTTGCAGTTCAGAGACTGAATTTAATGGATGATTCAATTAAAAAATCTGTTGAACCAATACTGGCTGAGCTGGCAGAAAAGGATCCATCATCACGGATAAGATCTGCTGCAATCCAGATGCTTGGAAGATATAAAAAGGAAACCTACAAAGAGCTTTTTGTGAAATCGATCAATGATTCTTCTTATTCGGTGGCTGGCACTGCATTGCTTGCCCTGGGCTCTATAGATACTGCAGCTGCTCTTGAAAGTGCCAAGCTATTATCGTTTCAGAATGTTAAAGGTTCATTATCGCGGGCAATCGATAATACATTATACATGTATGCCAGCGAAAACGATTTTGAATCACTTGCCGGACGGTTTGACAGGGCGCCTTTTGGAAATAAAAAGTTCACGCTGCTGCAGCCTTTCTCAAATTATCTTAAAAAGGTAAAAAATACAGATAATTTCAAAAAAGGCATTGATATGATTGTAAGTTTCCGTGATTCGATTCCGGAACAGTCGCGACAGCAACTTATTCCTTATTTCAATGTTTCGATATTAAACAATATTGCAACATCCAAACAGAAGGCCGGAATGATTGAACAGGCCGAATATGTGAAATCTAAGATTGCTGAGAAACCTAAGGTGCCGGAAATAGAAAAATGATAATGCGATCATTAAGTTTTGCCGGTCAAATATAAATATCTTTCTTTTTATAAAACCTGTAAGAGAGTCCCGTCAGTAACAAAGAGATGCCTATAAAATATGACAGGTGCCAGATGTCGATTGTATAAGCCGGGTTAATTGCATCCGTGCTGGCAAACCTGAATGGGCTCAGGTATCCTATTTTTGCAATGCTTTCCGTGATCTTTGACAGGGTGAAAATGAAATAGAAGATTAAAACCAGTGCTATGCTGAAAGTCGTGATCGGCTTTGCCCTTTTAATAAGGGTCGACAGAAACAGTCCTGTCGAAGCGAAAAGAAAATTCAGCAACAGGGTATATAGAGAAAGTATCAAAAATGCCCTGATGCTGAAGGGTCCGTTCTTCACCAGCTCCAGGCATATAAATCCCGCCAGTGAAGTGACCAGGTTCAGTAAAAACACATTAATTGAAACAACAGCCAGCTTGCTGAAGAAGATCTCACTGCGGGTAAGCGGACGCGTAAGCAGGTATTCTGCAGTCTTATTATATTCTTCCTTAAGAATGATAGCTGAAGATAGTACAATGGCATAAATACTTCCCAGCACCATCATGTATATGATATTATTTATTGAATAAAATCCAAGTGGGGAAAGCATGTCGTTGAAATTCGAAACACCCTTGAACTGGAGCACGCTTTTGGGAATCAGACTGACCATCCCCATTACCTTTGACTGGTTTTCCAGAAATGTAGGGTAGACAGCCATTGTGACAGAAATGAATATGGTAATCACGATGATCCATATTATGAGGCTGAATAAGTTTCTCCTCATCTCCTTTAAAAACAGGTTCCTGTTCATTTACCTTCAGCCTTAATATTTGTAATAATGCATGAAAATTTCGTCAAGCGACGGTTCTTCGATCATGAGGTTAATTATCCTGTTCCCCGACAGCTTGTTTACAAGCTCATTAATATTGCCTGAGTACATAAAGGTTACTTTATTGTCGTGGCCGGTTATTACGCCTTCAATGCCGGTGATGCTGAAATTTTCTTTCCCTCCTCTTTCCTCAAACTCAATAAACACTTTTTTCAATTGCTTTTTCCGGAGAGTTTCAATATCCTCCACCTGGATGATCCTTCCCTGTTTGATTATGGCTACTCTTTTACATAGCATCTGAACCTCCCCAAGTATGTGTGACGAGAAAAAGACAGTCATCCCCTTCTGGTTCTCTGATCTTAGCAGCTCAAAGAAAACTGATTGCATCAGAGGGTCAAGTCCTGTTGTCGGCTCATCCAGAATAAGAAGTCTGGGGCTGTGCAGAAGGCTCTGTACAATGGATACTTTCTTACGGTTCCCCATGGAGAGCTCGGCAACTTTGCGATTCAGGTCCAGTTCGAATAATCCCGATAATTCCACTATCCGCTCCTCAATGTTTCGGACCTTATAAAAATTGCCGCAATAGCTCAGGAACTCATGTACGTCCATGGAGGAATAGGCGCTTGCATCAGAGGGTATATATCCCACCTGTGTCTTGATCTTTTTTGTTTCCCTGATGACATCCATTCCCATTATTCTTGCACCACCACCCGAGGGAAAGATCATGTTCATCAATATCCTTATCGTTGTCGATTTGCCGGCGCCATTGGGTCCAATAAATCCAAAAATCTCCCCTTCACCTATTTCCAGGTTAACATGTTCAATTCCCCTGGCTTTTCCATAGAATTTTGAAAGGTCGTTAATTTCAATGACTGGTTTATTCACGCTATTTTGAATATAATGTTATGCTTTTCAAACAGGCTTAACAGAAAATTATACAGGTTTTCAAATTTACACCGGATTAATTGATTTTCAAATAATCGTTTTGCTGTATATTTCTTACATTTCGGTATGAAATATTTTAATACTTCTATCAAAAAACAGATTTTCTCTTTATTTGCCATTTCATTATTCCAGATTTCATTTTTGCCGTTAATTGATGCCCGGTTATCCGATATTGACGAATCGATAGCAAAAATCCGGAAAGGGGAGCTCGTAGTGAAAGCAAAACGAGGTGATAAGGTATCTGTTGAACAGCTGAGTCACGAATTCTGGTTCGGATGTGCTATAAGCAACGGACTGGCCGGAGGTTCGTGGTCGGAAAATGATCTTAGCCAATACAAGGAAAAATTCCTTGAGAATTTTAATTCCGCTGTAACAGAAAATGCAGTGAAATGGCCGGATATGGAGCCGCGTAAGGGAGAGGTAAAATATCAGACTGTGGATGCGATCTTAAAATGGACAGAGGAAAATCATATCCCTCTAAGGGGACATAACCTCTTCTGGGGTATTCCCAATTTTGTGCAGCCCTGGGTGAAACAGCTGGATGACAATGACCTCAGGCAAACGATAAAGAACAGGGCGGAGACAATTACCAGCCGTTATAAGGGCCGGTTTGCCGAATACGACCTGAACAATGAGATGATCCACGGAAATTATTATGAGGACCGGCTCGGACCTGAAATAACAAAGCTCATGGCCCAGTGGGCGCACAACGGAGACCCTGGTGCTAAACTTTTTGTAAATGATTATGATATTCTTACAGGCAAAAGGCTGTCAGACTATCTGGCGCATATACGCAAATTGCTGAAACAGGGAGTTCCCATTGCCGGGATTGGCGTTCAGGGTCACCTGCATGCTGAGACATTCGATCGTAACCAGCTTAAGATTGCGCTCGATTCTCTGGCGGTCTTTAAATTGCCCATCCGTATTACCGAGTTTAATATGCCAGGTCAGCGTTCAAAATATTACGAAAATCGAATCACTAAGATGACACCTGAGGATGAGCTGCTAAATGCAAAGGAGATTGTTGATTATTATAAAATCTGTTTTTCACATCCGGCAGTTGAAGGTATCCTGATGTGGGGATTCTGGGCAGGTGCCAACTGGATTCCGGTTTCTTCGCTTTACAGGCGCGACTGGTCGCCAACACCTGCAGGTGAAGCTTATCATAAACTGATCTTCAAAGAGTGGTGGACCAAAGCCTCCGGCAGCACCGGAAAAGACGGGATTTTTTCAACTCCGGCATTCTATGGTAGATACAAAGTAACGGTAAATGGCATTTCTAAAGAGATTGATCTGACAAAAGAGAAGGGGAAAGTGATTATTGATTTCCGAAAGTAGTTTACTAACGAATAAGCTTATTAGTACCAAATTATTAAATTTGATCTTTAAATAAATAAAAAACAAACAATCTATACCATGAATAAAATTTTCAGACTTGTCATACTTCTCCTGCTGGTCAGCACATTGGCAAACAGCCAGGAAACAGGGTATCTCTTTACGATGAAGAAAGATCTGGCCTGCACGCCGGTGAAAAATCAGAGCTCAACATCAACCTGCTGGTGCTTCTCGGGAATTTCTCTTTTCGAATCTGAACTTCTTCGCATGGGAAAGAAACCTTATGATCTTTCCGAGATGTATATCGTAAGACATACCTATGAGAAAAAGGCTGATATGTATGCCAGAATGCATGGCAACTCAACATTCGCCGGTGGCGGAGAATACGGAGACCTGCTTAATGGAAGCCGTGAGGTTGGATTGGTTCCTGATATTGACTATACCGGTCTGAACTACGGGGAGATCAGGCATAACCACAGTGAAATGGATGCTGCTCTGAAAGGATATATGGATGGCGTTCTTAAAAGTTCAAAGCTTACAACCGCCTGGCTTAGAGGACTGAATGGAATTCTCGATGCCTACCTGGGAAAAATACCGGCAAACTTCACTTATGAGGGTAAAAATTATACACCGGTCAGCTTTATGAAAGAGCTTGGTATAAATCCTGATGATTATGTCATTTTAACCTCATTCAACCATCATCCCTTTTATAAGCCTTTCGTCCTGGAGATACCGGATAACTGGGCTGCCGGATTGTTCAATAACCTGCCAATTGATGAATTAATGCAGGTCATCGATAATTCTTTAATGAATGGTTATACAGTCGCCTGGGCAAGCGACATGAGCGACAGGGGTTTCTCAATGAAAGAGGGAGTGGCCATTATTCCTGAAAAGAACTGGAACGAGATGACACCTGAAGAAGCTGCAAAAGCTTTTGCCGGACCTCATCCCGAAAAAGCAATTACCCAGGAGTTAAGGCAGAAGGAATTTGACAATTTCACGACTACCGACGATCACGGAATGCATATAGTCGGAATGGCAACCGACCAGGCAGGAAATATATTTTACAAAGTGAAGAATTCCTGGGGTATTATGGGCAAATACGATGGTTTCATCTATGTGTCCAGACCATTTGTTATGCTGCGTACCACAAACATTATGGTAAATAAGAACGCTATACCACCTGCGATAGCGAAGAAGATGGGAATTGTTTAACGGCGAGCAGCTACCGGCTTAAGGCGTGTGGGATGCAACGATTGCATGCTTTGCCCTCCGAATCCGCCTGCCGGCGGAGAAGGAGGGATCGTACGATTTCACTTTCCATCTATAATACATTGACTCACATAATTTTACAACTTAATCTTTCCCGTCCCTGATAAACTTGGTACGGCTTTTGATATTACTATGTTGAAGAGTTTAGTTCTTCTAACACTTAAGACAATGAAAAAGTTAATTGTAACATCGATTCTCGCAGCCCTGGTCGCATTCGGGACCACAGTTATGGCACAGAACTATTCTGATGAATATCTGGGACTGCCTGGAGATAATCTTAACCTTTATGCAGTTATGAAGCTGTTCCAGGAATCTCAGACGCTTGAAGGTTTTGAAAGAAACCTGAATGATGAAAATTCCAGGATCAATAATCTTGACCTGAATGGCGATAACATGATTGATTATATAACGGTAACTGACTATGTCGATGGCAATGTCCATAACATTGTTTTAAGAGCCGCTTTAAACAGGAATGAAACCCAGGATGTGGCAGTTTTTACTGTTCAGAGGTTCCGCGACGGATCCGTACAGATTCAGCTTGTAGGTGATGAAGCGTTATATGGCAAAAATTATATAATTGAGCCTATATATAATGATAATAATGGAGAGACACCTAACCCCGGGTATTCCGGCAGAGGTGTCTACAGGGATAATGTAACCGTGGTAAGAACCACTGCTTTTGAAATAGCATACTGGCCGCTGGTAAGATTTATATACATGCCTGACTATGTCATCTGGCACTCCTCATGGTACTGGGGTTATTACCCCTCTTACTGGCATCCCTGGAGACCCTTTTACTGGCACTATTACTACGGATATCATTATAACTGGAACCCTGTGTATTACGGACATTACCGCCACTGGCAGCATAATCGCTACGCACGATATGATGACTTTTATTACAGGGGCATACGTTCACATTCTCTGGATGTAAACAACAGAATAAGAGAAGGTAACTACAGATCGACCTATTCACACCCCGAGCAGAGGAGAGAAGGTGCAGCTCTGTACTCAAGTGTTAATCCTGGCCGAAATGCAAGAACTCCGGATGATCCGGTAGCCAGCAGGGCAAACAGAAGGTCTGTTCCGCAACAGGCTCAAGACCGGAATACTTCCCGTGCAGGCAACAGCAGTGAAAGACGTTCTGTAAATACTGCTACTGACAGGGCAGCTACCACGACTGAAAAGGGTCAGAATGCCGGTACTTCCCGGAGAGCACCTGCAACTGTTTCCGACAGGGCAACTTCGAGACCAGAACAGAGTCAGAGGGCCGCTTCGAGACCTGAACAAAGTCAAAGAGCCGCTACTACACCACAACAGAGTCAAAGGGCTGCTTCCAGACCTGAACAGAGTCAGAGGGCAGCTTCGAGACCTGAACAAAGTCAAAGAGCTGCTACCAGGTCTGAACAGGGACAGAAGGCAGAAAGATCAGGAGCATCGAGGCAGTCATCAACCAGCGTCAGGTCATCTGGCAACAGAAGCAGCGAAAGAAAAGCTGGTACTAAAGTAAATAAAAGTGAAAAAACCAAAGATTCTAAAACCAGCAAAAGCCAGAGCAGCAGGAGATAAAGAACAAATTCCCCTTAAAGAACCGTGTTAATCACGGTTCTTTTAATTTTATGACTTACCGTTATACTTTGCCTTCCCTGCCTTAATACTTTCATCAAAAATATCTTCCAGTTTCATATTGATTCCCCGCAGTCCGGCAACAACTTTTTCAGACCAGTCAAAATATTTTCTGATCCGCCTTAAAGACCATCTTACAGGCGGATTAACTGTTATATCACGTACATTCATGATCTTGTCGGCAATCTTCAGCATTTTTGCTTTTTCCGACAATAAGGGTGCATGCTCAACCTGCAGCCGTTTACGGTCTTTCTTTCTTAAACTTTTATCGTCTGTAACTTCCAGTGTAACAGATAATATTTCTTCACCAAAAATCTTACTGATTAATTCAATAAGCTCCTGCTTTTCCTTTTTCGTTTGGACTGTATCCTCAATAACATCGTGAAGAATTGTAGCAGTTATGAGTACAGGATCTTTTTCACCAGCTTCATTTACCAATAGATTAGCTACCTGTATCGGATGATTTATATAAGGTGACTTGTCTGCACCTTTACGAAATTGAGTCCTGTGTCTTACAGCTGCAAATTCCAATGCTTTTAATATCAGGGAAATATCATTCATATTTTAATCTGGTTAATTTCAGCACTAAGATAATGTGATTTGAATATCTTAAGCATTCCGTACAAGGTAAGATTCAGGTTCATTTTTATAAAATAAATCCGGATATAATGAAAAATCCAAGAATATCTTTACCTATTTTACCGGAAAATCATTATCGATTTCCCTGTACCTCCTGCTTTCCAGTACAGGTATCAGTATTCCCTTCTCTTTTGAAAATATCGGCGTGCCGCTTGATACGTTGCTGTTACCAGCCTTCACCCAGAGCCATTCCTTTTCAATCCGTGCCCCTGCATCCCCTGAAGAATTGAGGCGCTTCATTTCATCTTTTATCCTATCCTGATACATATCAATAAGATCTTTGTACTGCCGGCTCAGATTTGCATATGCTTCAGTAAATGGATTATTTAATCTTAACATATCATAATCTGATGAATGCCTCCTTTTCATATATAACAGGTATTCCCTGATGAAATAATCGAATTCATAAAATGCGCTCATGGTGCTCTGGGTATGGGTCACCCATTCAAACAAACCCGCTGCGTCAGATCCGGCTGCCGTCTTGTAGGGTTCAAGCATATCGAAGCAGTATTTCGATCCGAGATAATAGGCATTCAGCTCATTCAGGAGACCTATCACCCCGTCGCTCTGCGTTGAAGTGCTGCCTTCAATATAGGTGTCGAAACGATATGTCCGCAGATCAGCAGGGATAACAGTTGAGAGTTCACCTGAAGGGAACATGGCTTTCAGTGGAAAGGAGACATAGTAACTTTTGGAAGGGGATAAATAAATGTATCCCTGTGCATTATCAAGGTTCACCTTCATATTATTCTCCCTGAGATACCTGTAAATATTCTGATCGAAATAACCATGTGCAATCTCATGAACATTTGTTTCCATGCTGGCCAACAGGTCAATCCTGCTACGCCCCCTCAGGTAATGAAAAGTATCAGAACTCTTTTGGGTGGACATAATACCATTGTCGGCCATCGGAGCCTCCACCGATTCCGGCAGGTTGTCATATTGCATGAGCATGTACCACGAAACGGGGGAATATTTCTTTGTCGATTCTTTTATCCATTCTATATTGGCAGCACGCGAAAGGTTTCTTTGCCTGCGCAGCTCTTCCTGTTCAACGGGAGCGGCATTATTTCGCATATCCCGGTATTCCGGCGGAGGAACAATATTTGCATTTCTACGCGAGTCATAATTACGGTAAAAAATAACAGGCAACTCCTTTCTCGCTTTTACAGCATGATTTTCAGGATAATTGAATAAAAAAAGTGTAAAGACACCCAGTACCGTAAGTTTCAGAATAAGCTTCATAACCATTCTTTCCTGCACAAATTTAATCCTGTCGGGCAATTAAATTCAATAAAATGCAAATAAATTCTTTAAATTTGAAATCACTCTGAGTAGAATAACAGATTCTGAATTTATCCGGTAAATCGTTACTATAAAAACATCGAACTTAAACCATATAAATTAAAGGAGGTTATTGTCATGAAAACAAAAAGTTCTTTTTCTGTATTAATTTTTTTCGTCATTTGTGCCATCGGTCTGGCTATAGCATATTCCAGCTATGATATTCAGAACAGCACGAAAGCTTTATTGATCGGAGGGGTTTTTTTACTGGTTGCCCTCCTTGTTTCTTCATCAATTAAGATCGCTGATCAGTGGGAAAAAGCAGTTGTATTACGGTTAGGTCGTTTCCAGTCACTAAGGGGGCCGGGACTGTTTTTTATTATCCCGATCATTGACACTGTAGCTTACTGGATAGACATTCGCGTTATTACGACCTCTTTTACGGCAGAAAAAACCCTTACAAAAGATACTGTGCCTGTTGATGTGGATGCAGTGCTTTTCTGGAAAGTTCTGGATTCAAAGAAGGCTGCCCTGGAAATAGCAGATTACAAAAATGCGATTGGATGGGCCTCCCAGACTGCGCTGCGTGATGTTATAGGCAAGACCATGTTGTCGGAGATGCTCGAAGGAAGAGATAAAATGAGTGAACAGCTCCAGAAGATAATTGATGACCGCACCGAACCGTGGGGTATCAATGTGATATCTGTAGAGGTTAAAGATGTTAATATACCCTCTTCACTTCAGGATGCAATGTCTATGCAGGCTCAGGCTGAAAGAGAAAGACAGGCCAGGGTGATACTCGGTGATTCAGAGCGGCAGGTGGCAGAAAAATTTGGAGAAGCTGCCAAAACATATGCCAATAATCCAACAGCCCTTCATCTGCGGGCAATGAACATGCTTTATGAAGGATTGAAGACGAACTCCACAATAGTAATTGTTCCTAGCTCCGCTTTGGAAACAATGCAATTAGGCGGTCTTGCAGGTTTGACATCATTAACTATGGCATTGCAATCCGGAGCCGAAAAGAAACAAAAGGAAGCTGAGTCGGACAAATCAAAATAGAAATATCATCTTTGTCTGTTTGAATATTAAATAAAGACCGGAGCCCTGTTTTTATGAAAATAACCATATTGATGCCGGCTCTCAATGAAGAAGAGTCTATTGGCAGGACAATAGCCTTGATTCCTGGTGAAAAGCTGAGAGAAGCCGGATATGATTATGAAGTCCTGATTGTTGACGGGGGAAGTAAGGATAAAACGGTTGAGGCCGCCAGATCGATGGGAGCAAAAGTGCTCTCCTCAGAAAAGGGTTATGGGCGGCAGTACCGTCTTGGGTTCCAAAATGCGCAGGGGGAGATAATTGTCACTGCCGATTCCGACTGCAGCTACCCCATGGAAGAGATCCCGAAGCTTTTAAATATCCTTGAAACGGGAAACCTCGATTTCATAAGCACTAACCGGTTTGCCTTTATGGATCATGATTCCATGATGCCGTTTAACAAATTTGGCAACAGGGTTTTAACCCTGATTACAAATCTTCTGTTCAGCTTCAGCCTGAAAGATTCGCAAAGCGGTATGTGGGTATTCAGGAAAGCCATCCTTGAAAAAATAAACCTGACGAGTAACGGGATGTCGCTGAGCCAGGAGATAAAAATCAAAACCTTCAGTAATTTTAAATCACGGGAAATTGATTCGAGCTATCGGAAAAGGATCGGGAAAGTTAAATTAAGGATATTCATCGACGGGCTGGATAATCTGTTTCACCTGTTTAAACTGAGGATCGGCAGATGAAAATCCTGATTATAAATCCCCCGGCATATAATAAAAAGGATTATATCCGTGAAGGAAGATGTATGCAGACTAAATCTTCCTGGGCTGCCCTCTGGATGCCGCTCTCTTTATGCTATATCGCAGCTGTTCTCAGAAAAGAGGGTCATGTGATCAGGCTTATAGACTGTATCGCTGACAGGCTGGATAATAAAAAACTTGTTAATATTTCCCTTGAATTCAAACCCGATCTTGCTGTTCTGAACACTGCCATTCCTTCCATTACAGGAGATATGAGTACAGCAGATGCTTTAAAAAAATCTCTTCCCGGTGTAAAAATTGTTGTCGTCGGCATGTATCCGACCCTGTACGAAAAAGAGTGCCTTGCAAGATTTGGCCAGGCCGATTACGCAATTATGGATGAACCCGAATGGGTAATTGCCCGTCTGGCAGATGCAATAGCGGGGAATAATTCAACGGAGAAAGTTAAAGGGTTGATTTTCAGGAAAGACGGAGAGATTATTGTCAATGAAAAACAGAATTTATCTGAAAACAATCTTGACGATCTGCCTTTCCCGGCCCGTGATCTTCTGAATAATGATGCTTACAGGCTGCCGACAAACAGGAAGAAATTCACCCTTTTAAGCGTGGGAAGAGGATGTTCAGGAAACTGTATCTACTGCGTGGCAAATGTCTACTACGGAAGAAGATTCAGGAAACGTTCAGCCATAAGGGTGGCAGATGAAATAGAAGAATGTATTAATGAATATGATATCCGTAATTTCCTTTTCTGGGGTGAATCGTTTACTACTGATCAGAAATACGGAGAGGAAATCTGCGATGAGATCATAAAAAGAAATTTAAAAATCTCCTGGTCAACAACCTCAAGAGTCGATACCCTGAATCAGCAGTTTCTTGGTAAAATGAAAAAAGCCGGATGTATCCTCCTTGGACTTGGAATTGAATCATATGATCAGAAGATATTGAATAATGCTCATAAAGGGATCACAACAGAACAGATCGACAATGCAGTTTCAATGATAAGGAAGGCAGGGATAAATTCTATGGGCCATTTTATGTTCGGGCTTCCCGGCGACACAAAGGAAACTGCACGTAAATCCATAAAGTATGCATGTAAAAATGTCGATTTTGCCCAGTTTTACTGTGCAATTCCATATCCAAAAACCGAGCTTGGGAAAATTGCCGGAGAACAAAACTGGATCGGCGATTATGATTATACCCGGTTTGAGCTGACAAGGTCGGTAATGCGGAATGAATCGCTTACTCCTGAAGAAATTAAAAAAATCAGGAATTCGGCTTACCGTAAATTTTATTTCAGACCTAAAATGCTTATACAGGCTCTCAGGGAAGTCGGATCAGTAAGGTCGTTCTTCTCAATACTGAACTTCATTAACTGGATAAAACCTAAAAACGGTTAGGCTTAATTTGAACGAAGTTTTCTTTGGGTTTCAACCCCCCTTCAGGGGGGTATCGCGAAGCGACGGGGGGTATTTCATCCTTGTATTAATTAATCTCCAAAAATAATTTTTTTGCTAAAATCTAAATAATGTAACTTTGGTTAGGTTAGGATAGAATAATATTAATAATTACCGTCATGAAGAAAGTCAGTGTTCTATTAATGTTTCAGGCTGTAATGATCCTGTCATTACAGGCACAAAAAGTTTCTAATTTTACCTATCACCTCGATAATGGAATCAATGTTAAAATGGAGCAATGCTGGAACCAGGTGTGGGTAGATCAACGGTTCGACGCTATTGTTTCAGGTCAGCCCCCGTTATCAGTAAGTCTGAGAACTCTGGGCGATCTTACCTCCGGATCAGCATTTAAACTTGTCAGCTCAGGTAAAGAGGTCGCTCTGAAAAATGCAAAACCGGGAACATATATACTTAAATTGAATTTTAAGCTTTCAGGGAAACCCGGTACTCTAAGCTTCGACGTCGACAACATAATTATTAAACCTGGTAACAAAACAACTGTATCAGTCACCATTTATGATTACCAGGTATCGATAGTGGAGACTCCGGGTAGCCAGAAAGGATTGTCATTTTTCGATTCAAAAATCGAAAGGTATAAAGGTAACTCCGAGACAAATGCTACATGCGGAGTACCCTCTTTTTTTGCTAAAGGGCAGCACGATAAATCCATTACTCCTGATGAATCAATTACAGGTAAAAGCGGAAGGATTAAACCCGGTACATACGATGTTTTGATTACCCTGGGTGCGCCGGGAAAGACACAGAAAGTCTGGCTCGAGAACTTTGTAATGAAACCTGATGTAAGTTATATAATAACAACAAACCTGAATGCTGGTTCAATTTCTTATGCCGGAACCAATAAAGATGTGAAAGCGATCCATCTGTATCCGGCAGGCACAGCCAGCAGGCAGACCGGGAACCCGGCACCTGACAAGACCCTGGAAATAATGAGATGTGAAAGCCAGGCTTCAACAGCCGCATGCGCTCCGGGATCGTACGATGTCCTGATCAATTACTCGAACGGTAAAAAGTACGAGTGGAGGAAGAATGCCGTTGTCACAACCGGAAGCAGAACGCAGGTTAAATAAAAAGGCTCAAAGGTGCAAAAGCATAACACCATTGCACCATTGCACCATTGCACCATTGCACCATTGCACCATTATTTATATCTCTCATTCCTTGCTTTCAGACGACAGGAATCCTTCCGGCATCGTCGACTTTACTGTTATCATCTTTCCGGTAACCGGATGAGGAAACGATAATGAATAGGCATGAAGCCTTACACGACGTTTAAATTCGTCAGAGGCTCCGTATTTCCTGTCGCCGACAATCGGACAGCCGATATCTGAAAGATGGACCCTTATCTGGTTTTTTCTGCCGGTATCGGTTTTAATATCAAGCAGAGTATTGTCGTTAACCTTCTTAATAGTTTTGTAGTTGGTGATGGAATATTTTGCATTGGGCATTTCACGGGTCGAATGAACTTTCTGCGACTTATCCTCAATAAGCCAGCTTTTTATTGTGCCCTCTGTTTCTTCAGGGATGCCTTCCACAAGCGCCCAGTAATGTTTTTCTGTCTCATGCCACTTTTCCTTTATTGTTTCCATAGCCTCATCTGACTTTGCAAAGAGAAGCACCCCCGATACCTCCTTATCGAGCCGGTGCACCACATGCGCCCTGCTCCTCCCCCTGCTCTGCCTCTTCAGAAATTCCGACAGTATCTCCTGGATGCTCAGGCTGCCATCCGTGCTGGATGTCGGATAACCTGCCGGCTTATCAATTACTATAATATCCTGGTCTTCATATAAGACTGGAAAAGGAAGACCGGCTTTTGATGCTTTCCCGGCCTCACGGTTAATCTCAACAATATCGCCAGGTTTCAGTATATAAGAATGATGCGTCACAGGCTTATCGTTCACTCTAACAGTTCCGCTCTGAAGAAGTTTCTTTATCCTTGTACGGGGAGAATCGGGATAATGTTCCGTAAGGAATTCTATAAGGTTAAGTGTCTTATCTACACTTGTTTTCAAGGTCGGGTAGGGATAATTTGCCTGATTAATAATATTCCGAAAAGGTAGTAAAAATAATTGTTATAAGTGACGGGCTACCGGCTACAGGGAAGCAGTATTGAGACATTAATTTTTTGCATGTCTCTTTCTCCTGGGAAAATCCCTTACATTAAGGTAAATCGATATTACTAATGCTGCCAGGAAGGTATAAAGGGTTACTTTGTCAATAAGTGTTGCATTGAAATTCAATCCTGTTATTCTGTCGGCCAGGTACTTAATGTATGAGTCCGGCAGATCAGTTTTTCCAAGATTCTCAAGAATCCTGAAATGCCAGTCGGTGAACGGACAATAACCAGGCATCCTCACCAGCAATCCCAGGAACAGCCAGGATGCACCGGTTAGCAGCAGTGTAACCAGATTAATGATCCTTGTTCTTTTCCATATCCATCCGAGAAGATTAAAGATTATCAGTGAAGAATGGAATACTACAAAAAATATGTCCAGGATATGATAGATCATTCTTTTAAAATACTGTTTATTAGTGCCTCACACTAAATTCTCTCTCTCGCACTCTCTCCCTTCCTTTGCGCCGTTTTACCGTTGTGTCGCTGCGCAACTATTCAAACGGATCCTCCCTCCTGAAATCGGGCATATAGTTTTTATAGCTGTCAAGGTTCTGGACCCAGCCGTTACGGAATCCAAGGTTCTCCATTGCTTCGGCAACTGCTTCATATTCGGCCTTATAGAGGCTCCTGTTCAGAGTTGGATGTGACATTACAAATGGCGTTGGATGATATTGCGACATAAGTGAAATATGCATTCCTGTGGAAAGTTCTTCGGCAATGCTTCGGAGGACCTTTTTACTTTCCTCAGTATGGCCGGGAAGAACAAGATGTCTGATCAGAATCCCGTTCTCGGCCCTGCCCTCCTTATCGACCGGTAAAGTAGATCCTTTTTGCCAGTACATCTTTTTCAGGGCTTTAAGTGCAACTTCAGGATAACCCGCAGCCAAGGAATATTCTTTTGCAATTTCAGGTGTGACATATTTATAATCAGGAAGATATACATCGATCATTCCTTCAAGGCTTTCGATAACCTCGGATTTATCGTAGCTGTTAGTATTGTAAACGGTTACAGGTTTCAGTCCTCTTGCATTCAAACCGCGGATTATTGCTTTTACCTGTGGTACAACATGTGATGGCGAGACAAACCCTACAGCTTTAATGCCCTTTGAAAGAATTCTTTCAACCGAATCCAGTGTCTTCTTCATTGTGAAGGTGTCTCTTCTGCATTCTTGTCCGGGACGGCTGATTTCATGATTCTGGCAAAAGATACACCTCAGATTGCATCCGGAAAAGAAGATGTTGCATATCCCGTCCCGTCCGCTTATTGACGGTTCCTCTCCTTTGTGAATGCAAATCGATGCGATATTCAATCCTGCATCCGTTTCGCACCAGCCGCTGCCTCCCTCAAACCGGTTCACTCTGCATTCCCTTGGGCATAGGGTGCAGTGAGAAAGTAGATCACGCTCATCGTTGCTATATATATCTTCTTCTGACATTCTGTTTTAAAAATCCAATAATTGTAAAGGTACACAAAGGAGTTCTTAAAAATATGTGCATTTATTTCTCCCCTTCCGTCTCATGTACTCATCCCCCCAACCCCCTTCTTGCTGTCGCAAAGAAAGGGGAGTATATAAGTTATATATTACTGAATATCTGTTTTTTACCAGATTATCTTCCCCCTCTTTTCGACAGGAGAGAGGGGGAAAAGAAGGGGGTGAGTTCATGTAACCTCAAATAAATTATCTCTCTACATGTTTGCTAATTACAAAAGAATGACTATATTTGCAACCGATTTGAGGGGAATTGATCTAGGGGACAGAGTCCCCTATTTTGTTATCCAAAGTCAGGGAATGATAGAAAAAAATAACATAGAAAACCTTGTAAATGAGTTCATTAAAGGAACTGGCATCTTTCTGGTAGCTGTTAAAGTGAGCGGCTCAAACAAGATAACGGTGCTTGCTGATACTCTTAAGGGAATCACAATTGATGAATGTGCTGCACTTCACCGCCATCTTGAAAAAGGGCTTGACCGGAACACTGAGGATTTCGAGCTTCAGGTATCATCACCAGGTCTCGATATGCCATTCGCAGTTATTGAACAATATTACAAAAATGAAGGTAAGAGAGTTGAAGTAGCTGACAACGACGGCACCAGGTTCACAGGTATCCTTAGAAATGTGACCGCCGGCGGATTTGAGCTTGAGACTGAAGTTAAAATCAAAGGAAAAACAAAAGAGATAAAAGAGATCTCTTTCAACTTTGACCAGGTAAAATCAACGAGAGTAGTTTTAATAATTAAATAATTATAAGAGGTTTACACCAGATGGAAAACGTTAATTTGATCGACACCTTTTCGGAATTTAAAGAGCTGAAGAATATTGACCGTCCGACTATGATGAGCGTCCTCGAGGATGTTTTCAGGAGTATGCTTGCCAAGAAGTACGGATCGGCTGATAATTTTGATATAATTGTCAATATCGATAAAGGTGACTTTGAAATATGGAGAAACAGGGTTGTTGTTGATGATGACCAGCTTACAGACCCGATAACCCAGATTCCTCTTTCAGAAGCCAAAAAGATTGATGAGGATTATGAGGTTGGTGAAGAGGTTTCTGATGAAGTAAAATTCCTCGATTTCGGGAGAAGGGCTATTCTGTCTCTGAGGCAAAATCTGACAGCCCGCATCCTTGATCTTGAGAAGAACAACATCTACATTAAATACAAGGACAGGATCGGTGAAATTGTAACAGGCGAAGTTTACCAGGTCTGGAAGAGAGAGATTCTTGTTCTCGATGATGACGGCAATGAGCTTATCCTGCCGAAAAGCGAGCAGATTCCATCCGATCATTTCCGCAAGGGTGACTCAATCAGAGCCGTGGTAATTAAAGTCGAGATGAGGAACAATACACCGTTCATAATACTAAGCCGTACATCCCCTGTGTTCCTTGAAAGGCTCTTTGAGCTTGAGGTGCCTGAAATCTTTGACGGTCTTATTACAATTAAAAAGATTGTCAGGGTTCCGGGTGAACGTGCCAAGGTTGCAGTTGAATCGTACGATGAAAGGATCGATCCGGTTGGTGCATGCGTCGGCATGAAAGGATCGAGGATCCATGGAATTGTAAGGGAGCTGCGCAATGAGAATATCGACGTAATCAACTATACAACAAATAATCAGCTGTTCATACAAAGGGCACTAAGTCCTGCCAAGATCACCTCGATAAAGATTGTTGAAGAGACAAAAAGAGCAGAGATATATCTTAAGCCGACTGAGGTTTCACTTGCAATCGGCAAGGGTGGTCTTAACATTAAGCTGGCAAGCCAGCTTACGGGTTATGAGATCGATGTTTACCGTGAACCTGGAGGCGAAGATGAAGAGGATGTCAATCTTGAGGAATTCAGTGATGAGATTGAAGATTGGATCATCGAAGAACTTAAGGCCATTGGATGCGACACTGCAAGAAGCGTGCTTAACCTCTCCATCAGCGACCTGGTGAAAAGAACAGATCTTGAAGAAGAAACAGTAAAAGAGGTAGTAAATATCCTCAGATCTGAATTTGAATAAAATATAAAAACAATTGTAAGGATTCGTTATTGAATTTATTATAAAGTCAAGGGATTTTTATGACAGAAGACGTTAAGGCCACGAGATTAAGCAAAGCAGCCCGCGAATTCAATGTTGGGATTTCAACTATTGTGGAGTTCCTTCACAAGAAAGGGTTTGACCTTGATCCCAACCCGAACACAAAACTTCCTCACGATGCATATCTTTTGCTTATTAAAGAATACAGCACGGATAGCAGTGTAAAGAAGGAATCTGAAAAGCTTATTCTCAAGGATCTTCACAGGAAAAAAGAGTCTGTTTCTATTGATGATTTCTCAGAAAAAGGCGAGGGAGAAGAATCTGAAAGGGATGAAGAAGTTCTTGTGAAAGATTCTTCCGGAGCGGTCAAAAGTGTTGATATCAAAACAGAAATCAAAAAGTCTGACATCAAGCTCGTAGGCAAGATTGACCTTGACAAAACAACAAAACCAAAAACAGAAAAAGCAGCTCCAAAAGAGGCGCCCGTAGAAAAACCTTCAAAAGCCGCACCTGAAGATGAAAAGAAAAAAACTGCTGCAAAAAAAGCTGTTCCTTCTGAAGAAGTAAAGAAAAGCAAAGAAGACGTCGATATTCATGTTGTAGGCAAAATCGACCTTAAAACTGTAGAACAGGAGACCAAGCCTCCAAAAAAAGAGGAAGCAAAAGAAAAGCCAAAAGATATAGAGGCTGAACCCGGAGAAGAGAAGAAACCTGCCGGAAAGGAATCAGAAGAACCTGTAGTCGAAACAGTTTCCTCTGTTCAGGAAAATGAAGAAATTCCGGATGAGATAATTGATAATGAAATTTCTATTGACGACGATGAAGATATAGTCACACTCTACAGACCTGATTTTAAAAAATTGTCCGGTCCGACGGTGGTAGGCAAGATAGTTCTTCCGCCAGTCGAGGAAAAAAAGAAAACAACTCCTTTTCAGCCGGTTAAAGTCAATAGCGATTCTGACTTCCGCAGAAAGAAAAGAAGAAAGAGAATTACCAAGGAAAAAGAGCAGGTACCTGTTGTAAAACCTGACCAGGGAGATAAGAGGGACAAGGGTGGTAAAAAGGTTCTGAAAAAGAGACCCGTAAGAGTTGAAGTTGATGAGGAAGAAGTACAGAAACAGATTAAGGAGACTCTTGCAAGGCTGACCACCAAAGGAAAATCAAAGGGCTCGCGTTACCGCAGGGAGAAGAGGGAGCTTGTCAGCCAGAAGCATCGCGAAGTAGAAGATAAGATTGAACAGGACAAGAATATTCTTAAGGTTACAGAATTCGTTTCAGTGAACGAGCTTGCTATAATGATGAATATTCCGGTCACTGATATTATTTCCACATGTATGAATCTGGGCCTCTTTGTTTCGATCAATCAGCGTCTGGATGCAGAAACAATGGCCCTCCTGGCAGACGAATTCGGCTTCAGGGTCGAATTTGTAAGCGCTGAGTTTCAGGAAGCTGTTACAGAAGCAGTAGATGAAGAGGAAGAACTTAAGCCTCGTCCCCCGATTGTAACTGTGATGGGGCACGTCGACCATGGGAAAACGAAGCTTCTCGACTATATCCGCAGAACAAATGTGATCGCTGGAGAAGCCGGAGGGATTACCCAGCATATTGGAGCCTACGCCGTTCAGCTTGATGACGGACGTAAGATTACATTTCTTGATACCCCTGGCCACGAGGCATTTACTGCTATGCGTGCCCGCGGAGCCCAGATAACAGACATTGCAATTATTGTTGTGGCTGCCGACGATGGAGTGATGCCCCAGACAATTGAAGCTATCAACCATGCTTCAGCCGCAGGTGTGCCTATAGTGTTCGCCATAAACAAGATAGATAAACCAACCGCTAATTCCGACAAAATAAAAGAGGCACTCGCCAATATGAATTACCTTGTTGAGGACTGGGGTGGTAAATTCCAATCTCAGGAGATTTCTGCCAAAACCGGGCTCAATATTGAAATTCTTCTCGATAAGGTACTTCTTGAAGCAGAAATGCTCGATCTAAAGGCCAATCCTGATAAACCCGCTATCGGCACCATTGTCGAATCGTCTCTCGACAAGGGAAGAGGATTTACGGCAACGGTACTTGTAAAAGCCGGCACTCTCAGAGTTGGTGATATTATGCTTGCCGGAGCCAGTTTCGGTCATATAAAAGCGATGTATAATGAAAGAGGCCATAAAATTGATGATATAGGCCCCGCCACACCTGCTCTTGTACTTGGACTTAATGGTGCACCGCAGGCAGGCGATAAATTCAATATCATGGATAGCGACAGGGAGGCAAAAGATATCGCTACCAAGAGAGCACAACTGCAGAGAGAACAAGGTCTCCGGACTCAGAAGCATATTACTCTTGATGAGATCGGCCGGAGAATTGCTATCGGGAACTTCCAGGAGCTTAATATCATTGTAAAAGGCGATGTCGACGGTTCGGTTGAAGCGCTGGGCGATTCACTGATCAAGCTGTCGACTCCGGAGATCCAGCTGAATATAATACATAAAGCTGTTGGTCAGATCTCCGAATCGGATGTTCTGCTTGCAGCAGCATCCAATGCAATTATTGTCGGATTCCAGGTACGTCCTTCGCTTGCCGCAAGGAAGCTGGCTGAAAAAGAAGAAATAGATATACGACTATATTCAATCATCTATAACGCAATTGAAGAAATAAGGGCTGCTATGGAAGGCATGCTTTCACCTGAAGTTAAAGAGGAGATCGTTGCCACCCTTGAGATACGCGATATATTTAAGGTGACAAAAGTCGGAACAGTGGCCGGTTGTTATGTAAAGGAAGGCAAGATTACCAGGAATACAAGAGTCAGGATAATCCGTGATGGTATAGTAATTTATACCGGTGAGCTTGGATCGCTCAAGCGGTTCAAAGATGATGTAAAAGAGGTGGTAGGAGGTTACGAATGCGGACTAAACATCCAGAATTTCAACGATATTAAAATCGGTGATATTGTAGAAGGCTACCAGGAAGTAGAGGTCAAAAAAACCTTATAAAAGGGCTTTATACTGTTCTGAAGTAAGAAGCTCTTTTAGTTCTGCCTGGTCGGCAATTTTAATTTTTATCATCCAGCCTTTGCCATAAGGATCTTTATTCACCAGTTCCGGTGTTTCTTCGAGTGCCGGGTTTATTTCAACCACTTCACCTCCGACAGGCATAAACATATCGGAGACTGTTTTTACTGCTTCGATAGTTCCGAATACCTCTGCTTTTTTCAGAGTCTCTCCGGTGGTTTCAATTTCAATAAAAACAATATCTCCCAGTTCGCCCTGGGCAAAGTCGGTCACTCCTGCATAACCAAATTCTCCCTCAACGCGAAGCCATTCATGGTCTTTTGTGTACAATAGATTTCCCGGTACGTTCATAATGAATTTTTTTAGAATATGATTTCCTCAATAAAGTAATTATCCGTTCAAAAATAAATATTTTTTTGTTGATCCCTTAACAACAAGTTCCGTATTGATGACTTTTGTCTGAAAGGGTGCTTCATAATCATTTTCAATTCTTTTTATCAGCAGCCTTACAGCCTCTTTACCAACAATATAGCCATGCTGCTCAACAGAAGTAAGAGAAGGATCGGTAAGGTCAGATATCATTCCGCTTGTAAATCCTACCAGTGAAATGTCGTCAGGCACTTTATAACCGTTAAGCTTAACCATTTTCATAGCTTCGGCGGCAGTAAGATCATTGACAGCAAAGATACCATCGGGCTTTGTTGTTCTGTCAAGCAGCCCGGGGACAATGAGCCTGGCTTCCGAAGCTGTATCACATTTAATAATATTGGTTTCGTAAACCGGGAGGTTGTGCTCTTTCAGGGCTTTAATATAACCGTTTTTCCTGTTTCGTCCGATGAGAAGGTTCTGCGGCCCCGACAGGTGGATAATATTAGAACAGCCCGTCTGGATAAGATGGTCGGTTGCTGCGTATGCGCCTGTTTCATCATCAACAATGACTCTGTCGGTTTCGATATCATCGCATATCCTGTCAAAGAATACAAGCGGAATCCGGTTTTCCCTTATCTCCCTGAAATGATCAAAATTTTCAGTCACCTTGCAAAGTGAAACAAGGATGCCGTCAACCCTGCTTGAGAGAAGCGTCTCAACTGCTTTTACCTCTCTTTCATACGATTCATTTGACTGGCAAAACATTACATGATATCCTGAATCATATGCAATATCCTCTATTCCGCTAATTACTGTCGAGAAAAAATAATGGACAATTTCAGGGACTATAACTCCAATTGTTTTGCTATGGCCTATTTTAAGACTTAGTGCTATCGGATCAGGTTTGTAATGCCATTTTTCCACCAGTTCCCTTACAGCTTTCTTTGTGACCGGACTTATATCAGGATGTCCCTTTAATGCTTTTGAAACTGTTGAAGGGGATATCCCGAGCTCCCTGGCAATATCTTTAATTGTAACCTGTCCTTTATGCATAATCTTCAGGAGGAGTCATCTTCTTCATAATTCCCGAAGTTATCATAAAAATATTATTTTTCCTAAGAAGGCAAAAAATGATGCTTCACGGGAAGAATAGAACAATACAGATTCCTGATTGTCTAATAAAAAGAGTACTTTAGAAGCATATATTCCGGAGAATAATAGTATTTCAAACGTTTGCGGTCATTTCTGTTAAATGCCTGAAAATTAATGCATTCAACTATTTGTTATTTCAATTTCTTTTATAAATTTGTTAGTCTTAAAAAATTAAGGCCATAAAATGCATTTTTTATATTCAACCTATAAGTAATCTTAAACCAGACATCCAATGAAAAAAAGAATTTTTTCTATGCTCTCTCTGCTCTTTCTTGGCATTCTTTTGACCGGAGCAATTTCTGCTCAGGGTATAAGAGTGACAGGAAAAATTACAGATGCGGCAGATGGTTCAGCCTTGGTTGGGGTAACACTCCAGGAAAAGGGAACCGTAAACGGGACAATTACAGATGGCTCAGGCAACTATACGCTGACAGTTGCTCCCACCGCCACACTGGTAATTTCTTATGTTGGTTATACACAACAGGAGATCCCTGTGAATAACCGTACTTCTATTAATGTCAAAATGGAGATTGGAGATATCATGACTAAAGAGGTCGTAGTTATCGGATATGGAACCGTTGCAAGGAAAGATGTAACAGGCTCAGTATCCGCAGTTGGTTCGCGCGACTTTAACAAAGGGTCTGTTTCTTCTCCCCAGGCACTGATTGTAGGGAAAATTCCCGGCGTACAGGTAACAAATGCCGGTGGTGATCCGACATCCGGCTCCACAATAAGGATAAGGGGAGGCTCTTCAATGTCGGCAAGCAACGATCCGCTTATAGTTATTGATGGCGTTCCCATATCTAACAGCAGCGTTTCGGGTATGCCTAACTCGCTCAATCTCCTTAACTCAAATGATATTGAGTCATTCACAGTCCTTAAGGATGCTTCTGCGAGTGCAATATTTGGTTCAAGGGCATCAAATGGTGTTATACTGATTACAACAAAAAAAGGATTACTGAACCAGCCCCTTAAAGTTACTTATGACGGATCAGTATCTTTTGGAACAAGAACCGGACAGATTGATGTGCTTAACACACTTGATTTCATTAAACTCGTTCTTAAGAAATATCCTGAGCCTTCAACTGCTGCAGGTCTCCTTGGTTCCAGGAATACTAACTGGCAGAATGAAGTTTATCAGACCGCAATATCCCACGACCATAACCTGAGCCTTTCAGGAAGCTATAAAATTCTTCCCTATCGTGCATCCATAGGTTATACAAACCAGACAGGTCTGCTGAAAACTTCGGGACTGGAAAGGGTTACCGGATCCCTGAACCTGAATCCCAGCTTCCTCGACAAGCACCTGACTCTTACTGTCAACTCAAAGCTTATGCATATTAATAACCAGTTTGCCGACTGGGGTGCTGTAGGATCCGCAATGGCATATGACCCGACAAAACCTGTTATGAGCGGCAATTCCAGTTACGGTGGTTATTATGCATGGTTATCAGGTGGACTACCAATTACAACTGGTCCGGCCAACCCGGTGGCGCAGCTTTACCAGAGAGATGACAGATCAAATGTCAACAGGCTCATGGGAAATGTTCAGGTTGAATACCAGGCACATTTTCTTCCCGACCTCAAAGCAACCCTGAATCTCGGTGGCGACTTTTCAAAAAGTATCGGACATGTCGATGTTCCTGCTTATGCTGCTTTTAATTCTGATGCAAAATATGGTGGCGGAACAAAAAGGTATTATGATCAGCATAAGAGAAACACTCTTCTCGATTTCTACCTTAATTATAAGAAAGATCTGAAATCGATCAACAGCAGGATTGATGCAACAGCAGGATATTCATGGTCACATTTCTACACAAATGATTCAACCTATGCTTCCAATGCATCCGGAACACGTATCGACCAGTCTGATCTACGACATGCAACAGAAAGCTTTGGGGTATCATTCTTCGGAAGGGTAAACTATGTATTAGCCAATAGATATTTTCTGACCGGTACGGTACGTGCTGACGGCTCGTCACGTTTTGCTCCCGGAAATAAATGGGGTATATTTCCGTCAGTTGCATTTGCGTGGGACATTAAACAGGAAGGCTTCCTTTCAAATGTCAACCTTGTAAGCGCATTAAAGCTTCGTCTCGGGTATGGTATTACAGGACAGTCGCAGATCGGAAGCAATGATTATCCGTATCTTGCCAGATATACTTTCAGCCAGGTTAATGCCCAGTACCAGTTCGGAAATGAATGGGTAACAACGCTTAGACCTGAAGGTTATGATAAAAACCTGAAATGGGAAGAGACAACCACTTATAATATCGGGCTGGATTTCGGATTCCTGAAAGGCAGGATCAATGGTGCTGTTGACCTTTACAACAGACCGACAAAGGACCTGCTGAATACTATCCCCGTACCCGCAGGTACAAATCTTACCAACCAGATCCTTACAAATGTAGGCGACCTCGTTAACAAAGGTGTTGAAGTTTCCTTAACCGGAATTCCGGTTCAGAATGAAAATATAACCTGGTCCATCGGGATTAATGCAACTTACAACAAAAATGAAATCACCAAGCTGACTACTGTTGACAATCCAAATTATATTGGTGTTGTAACAGGAGGTATTGCAGGAGGTGTTGGTAACTATATTCAGATCCACACAGTCGGTTATCCTGTCAATTCATTCTATGTTTATAAGCAGGTCTATGATAATGCCGGCAATCCAATAGAAGGATTATATGTTGACAATAGCAAAGACGGCAAATTTTCGGATCTTGACAAATACCGCACCGGGAAACCTGCAGCTGATCTCACTATGGGACTCAACTCACAGTTCAGATGGAAAAACCTGGATTTCAGTCTTAACGGCAGACTGAGCCTTGGCAACATAATATATAATAACATGTCATCAAACTATGGCTCCTACAGCGAATTGTACAGGTCCGTAGGTTTCCTTTCCAACCTGAACAGAAGCATTCTCAAAACCAATTTTGCAAATCCGCAATATTGGTCTGATTATTACCTTGAGGATGGATCTTTCTTCAGGATGGACAACATTTCCCTCGGATATACCTTTAACAATCTTATTAACGAAAACAGCCATCTGAGGATTTATACAACTGCCCTTAATCTTTTCACAATAACCAGATATACAGGGCTTGATCCTGAAGTTTTCGATGGCATTGACAGAAATATATTTCCACGTCCGAGAACTTTCATGTTTGGTGCAAGCCTCGAGTTTTAATTTTTAATATCTGAAATCATGAAGACAAAATATTTAAAAATCTTATCCACAACGCTGGTTGCACTGCTTTTTGCAATCACATCGTGTGTCAAAGATCTGAATACAATTCCTATTGATCCGACTGTAGTAACTTCCGCTACCGTGTATAAGGATGCGACAGCATATAAAATGGTCCTTGCTAAATGTTATGCCGGACTTGCAGTCAGCGGACAACAGGGAGCAGCAGGTCAGCCAGATATAAGCGGCATCGACGAAGGATTCTCTCAGTATCTGAGGCAGTACTTTTTTGCTCAGGAACTGCCTACCGATGAAGCTGTTATTGCATGGAATGATGGTACGCTTATAAACTATCACTACCAGAACTGGACACCCGCCGGTGAGTTCATAACGGCAATGTATAACAGACTCTATTATCAGATATCACTCTGCAATGAATTTATCAGGGAAGCATCTGATGCCAAAATCGATAGCAGAGGCATCACCGGTACCGATAAAACAAATGTTCAGACATACAGGGCTGAAGCCAGATTCCTGAGGGCTCTCAGCTACTGGCATGCCATTGACCTGTTCGGGAATGTCCCGTTCGTTGATGAAACGATGGCGGTCGGAGCATTTTTACCTCAGCAATATACACGTAAGCAGCTGTTTGATTACATTGAATCTGAACTTCTTGCTATTGAAAACCAGCTGCTGCCTCCAAAATCGGTTTACGGAAGGGCTGACCAGGCTGCAGCATGGATGCTCCTCGGCAAACTCTATCTGAATGCAAAAGTGTACATCGGTACTGATATGAGTACTGAATGTATCACATATATGAAAAAGGTAATTGCCCTTGCTCCTGCTACATACAGCCTGACAACAAATTATGCGAATGTATTTAAGGCAGACAACAACACAAGCAATGAGATCATTTTCCCGATTACATTTGACGGCACTCATACCAAAACCTGGGGTGGTACCACATTTATCATTCATGCCGCAATCGGCGGAACCATGAATCCTGCTGATTTTGGTGTTCCGGGCGGCGCCTGGAGCGGTTTAAGGGTTACCAGCGCATTTGTTGATAAATTCACTGATATTACAGGTACTACGGACAAAAGAGCAATGTTCTATACTGATAAACAGAAAAAAGAAATTGCTGATGTCCTTGCATTTACCGACGGATATGCAATTAAGAAATGGACAAATAAAACTTCTGCCGGTGTTGACGGTTCCGATGCAACTTTTACAGATACAGATTTCCCGGTATTCCGTCTTGCTGACGCTTATCTGATGTATGCTGAAGCAGTGGTAAGAGGCGGAACAGGAGGTTCTCTGTCTGACGCTCTGACTTATGTCAATAAGGTAAGAGAAAGGGCTTATGGAGATACAACAGGGGATCTTAATCAGACAACTGACCTGACTCTTGATTTTATAGTTGATGAATACGCCCGCGAATTTTACTGGGAAGCACACAGAAGGACCGATTTGATAAGATTCGGCTTATTCAGTCAATCGACTTACATATGGCCGTGGAAAGGCGGTGTAAAAGATGGTGTTACAACTGATAGTCATTACAACTTGTTTCCGATCCCGTCATCAGACATTGGAGCTAATACAAATCTTGTTCAAAATACAGGTTATACAAAATAAAGATTATTAATCTTTTAATAATACTACAATGAAAAAAACATTAATATTTCTGACATTCCTTTTAATGGCCTTTTCTTTCATGGGTTGTTTGAAAGAGGACAAGGTTGTTATTAAGGAAACAATCACCCCAAATAGTCTGAACTCTATTACAGGTTCTCCGTTTGTCCTTATAGTGGATAATGCCGGTAATGTTTTTCAGACATTTACATGGGGTGCTGTTGATTTTGGCTTCCCTTCAGCAAATACATATACTGTACAGGTTGATAAAAAAGGGAATAATTTTGCCTCTCCGATGGAGGTAGTAACAGTAACCGGGGCATTAACCTCATCCATAAAAGTTGGTGATTTCAATAAAATCCTTCTGAATTTAGGGCTCGACCCCGATGCAGCAACTGACCTTGAGTTCAGGGTAAAAACAGTTGTAAATTCAAATGTTACACCTGTTTATTCAAATACAATCGAAGCTAAAGTTACTGCGTATGCGACCTCTTTCCCTCCAATTTATATGACTGGTGCTGCAACAGGAGGCTGGGGCTGGGATCTTTACACATATAAGGATTTGAGAAGCTCGGCACCCAGTATTTATCAAACTATTGCCAATTTCTTATCAGGCGAGACTTTCAGGTTCTTTAAGCAGACCGACTGGGGTCCCACCAGCTGGAACTATCCTTTTTTTACCGGTACAGTAAGCACCCTCTTTGAAAATGCAAATGATGGAGATAAAAACTTCAGGTTTACCGGAACAACGGGATTCTATAAAATTACTGTGGATATGAAGACCAAATCAGTATCCATGTTAGCAGTAGATGAACCCATGATGTTCATGACAGGTGATGCAGTTGGCGGATGGGACTGGACAACCAACTATGTTCAGATGACCTGGAAAAGTAATGGAATTTTCCAGGCGACGACTGACTTTATAAATGATAAGGCTTTCCGCTTCTTTGCTCAGAAAGACTGGGGTCCGACTTCATACAATTATCCCTATTTCAGCGCCGGTACTGTAAGCCCGCTGTTTGTTAATGCAGCCGACGGAGATAAAAACTTTAAATTTGTCGGAACTACCGGTAATTTTTTAGTAACAATTAATTTGCTTGATCTGATTGTCGATATGAAAGCTGTTACAAAATAGCTGACAGGATTAACAAGCGGAATAATAGTTTTACAAGGCTGTCCAAAAAGACAGCCTTTTTTTAATAAAAGTATTAAAGTAATTTTACCACATAAATCTTCTTTTTAAAAGCTACTAGTAATTAAATCTAATGAAAACTTATTTGTTTCTGGTTCCTCTTTTTGCGCTTCTCTTATCCTGCAAAAGACCCGACAACAATCCTGAAGATCCAAGGGTATTCTATTCTGCAGCGGAATTTGTTATGGGAGCTGACCTTTCGTATGTCAACCAGATACTTGACTTCGGAGGTGCTTACAGGGACTCAGGAAAAATTGAAGATCCGTACTATATCTTTAAAAAATACGGATCAAACGTCATACGATTCAGACTATTCCACAACCCGGTATGGACCAAAGAGATTTACGGAGCAAATGGAACACGGATGTATAATGATTTCTACGATGTCAAAGAGGGTATTACAATGGCAAAAGCTGAAGGTCTTAAGGTATGTCTCGACTTTCATTATTCCGACAGCTGGGCAGATCCATCAAAACAGGTGGTTCCTGATGCGTGGAAATCACTGACCCTCGTAAACCTGCATGACAGCATTTATAATTATACCTTTAAAACCCTTCATAGACTCGATATTGCGGGACTGATGCCTGAATATGTTCAGGTTGGAAATGAGATAAACCCAGGATTTGTACTACCCCAGGGAAACAGGTGGAACGGTAATGAAGATAATATGATATACCTTCTGAATGCAGGAATAAAAGCTGTCAGGGATGCAGGAACATCATCTACAGTGAAGCCAAAAATCATTATTCATATTGCCCAGCCGGAAAATGTCACTAACTGGTTTACCGGCCTGGCTGAAAAAGGACTGACCGATTATGATATCATCGGATTTTCATATTATTACATGTGGTCATCAACTGCCCTAAATAGCATCAGCAGTTATGTTTCCTCCTTCAAAACCGCCTTCGGGAAAGATGTCATGATCATGGAAACAACATACCCATGGACGACCGGAAATGCTGACAGTTATAACAACATTATAGATGTATCTAAACTTGTTTCTGGTTATCCGGCCACAGAGAAGGGGCAATATAATTATATGCATTCTCTGACTCAGGAAGTAATGAATGGCGGAGGAAAGGGGATCTTCGCCTGGGAGCCTGCATGGATAACTTCAAATATGAAAGATGGGTACGGCACTGGTTCTTCCTGGGATTGCAATACTTTCTTCAGTTTCTCGGGAAGTACCCTGAAAGGAATCCGGTTTATGTCGGACAAGTATAACTTCACAGGAAAATAGATCGCCATTAAAATTATATTGATGAAAAAAAATATTTTTGCCTTTTTTATCTTTTCTTTATTTTCCGGCTCTCTTTGCGGCCAGATGGTATATACTGATCCTGCAGTTCCTACAAACGGCAGGGTGATCAAGATCTATTATGACTCCTCAAAAGATAACGGAGATCTTAAAAATTATACCGGCGATATTTATGTCCACACCGGAGTTACAGTTAATGGAGCAGCCTGGCAGAAAGTAATAGGAACATGGGGGCTTAATACTACCCAGCCTAAACTTAAGTATCTTGGGAATTATCTCTATGAACTTGATATTACACCCGATATAAATACTTTTTATTCTGTTCCGGTAACGGATTTAATAACAAAGATTGGCCTTGTCTTCAGAAATGCAGCAGCAGATAAGCAGACAAGACCTGATATTTTCCTTGATGTTTATAAAGTCAGTTTGAATGCGACTTTCACCCTTCCTGAAAAATCCTCATTTGTAACCGGGCTGAACAGGAAAGTAATTATCAAAGCCTCTGCCCTGCTTGCTGATTCTCTTTCGCTGTATATTAATAATAAATGGATCAAACATGGGAAAACTGCTGAACTGGTTACAGATACGTTAGTTGCAGATCAGTATGGTGAATTCACTGTAAAGGCTGTTGCGTGGGATTATCCCTCGTTTGTTTCGGATTCTTTTTTCTTTTATGTGAGGAAACCTGTTGTGACTGAGGCTTTGCCTGCGGGGCTGAATGACGGGATAAACTATACGAGCAGTAGCTCTGTAACCCTTGTTCTGCATGCACCTTATAAAGAATATGCCTTTGCTACTGGTGATTTTACCAACTGGCACGCTTCAGAAAAAGGGTACATGAAGAAGACTCCTGACAATGAGAGATACTGGGTTGAAATAGCAGGGCTAAAACCAGGGAAAGAGTACAGGTTCCAGTATCTGGTCGATTCAGCTCTCTATATTGCAGATCCGTATGCTGACAAGGTACTGGATCCATCGAATGATCCTTATATAACCTCTGCTACTTATCCCGGCCTTATACAGTATCCGACAGATTCAGCTTCCGGGATAGTCTCGGTTCTGCAGACAGCACAGGTCCCCTATTCCTGGCAGACAACAGGTTATCAGCCACCTCAGAAATCAAAGCTGACGATCTACGAGATGCTTGTCAGGGATTTTGTGGCAAAGCATGATTTTAAAACACTTACCGATACCCTGGGGTACCTCGACGAGCTTGGAATAAATGCCATTGAGCTTATGCCGGTTTGCGAATTCGATGGCAACATCAGCTGGGGATATAACCCGTCATTCTACTTTGCTCCAGATAAATATTACGGTCCGAAAAACGATATGAAGGCATTTGTCGACAGCTGCCATAAGAGAGGGATTGCTGTGATTATGGATATTGTCCTGAACCACACCAACGGAAAATCTCCATTTGTTCAGCTGTATCTCGATCATTTCGGTTCTGACCAGATCTATATGAAACTCCCAAATCCATGGTTCAATGCCAGCTCTCCTAACCCTATATATAAGTGGGATGCCGATTTTAATCACGAGAGCATTGCCACTCAGATTCTCGTCGACAGAGTCTGTGCATACTGGTTGACAGAATATAATATTGACGGATTCCGCTTTGACTTTACAAGTGGGTTTACAAATACTCCGGGTGACGGATCAGCTTATGATGCATCAAGGATTGCGATTTTAAAAAGAATAGCTGACAGAATTTGGGAAGCCAAACCTGATGCATATGTAATCCTAGAACATTTTACTAATAGCACTGAGCAAAAAGAGCTTGCTGATTACGGCATGATGCTTTGGGGGAATAACAACTATAATTATGCGGAAGCTGCAATGGGTTATTCTTCCGATCTTACTTATGCGTCATACACTGCAAGGGGCTGGAACAATCCGAATCTTGTTTCCTATATGGAGAGCCACGATGAGGAACGGCTTATGTACAAGACATTAAATTTTGGAGCTGTAACAGGAGATTATATTACGAAGAATCTGAGGATCGCACTTAAGCGTATGCAGCTTGATGCACTCTTTTTCCTGACTATACCAGGTCCTAAAATGATCTGGCAGTTTGGCGAAATCGGATATGATATTTCCATTGAACAGAACGGAAGGACCGGTGAGAAACCAATAAAATGGGATTATCTTTCCGATCCTGACCGGCACAGGTTATTTGCAACTTATAAGCTGCTCAATAACCTGAGGAAAACCCAACCGGTCTTCTCAACATCTGGATATTCCGCCACACTTTCAACTGCGATGAAACGGATTCAGCTGGTTGATCCTTCAATGACAGCAATAATGCTTGGCAACTTCGGTATTACCCCGTCGACTATAAATCCTTCTTTCACCCGGACCGGAAAATGGTATGAATATTTTTCGGGCGATTCAATAACAATAACTAATGTCGAAGGTAATTTTAACTTTCAGCCCGGAGAGTTCAGGCTCTATACAACAGTCAGGCTGCCTTCTGCAAAATTAATACTCGGTATTAATGACCAGCGGCTGCACGAGAAAAATAATTTCATAACAGCTTACCCGAATCCATCACGGGCAGAGTTTTATTTTGGTATAGAAAGTGCCGGTCAGGAGCAGGTCACAGTTTCAATCTTCGACATAACCGGGAGAATGGTCAGGCAGATAAAAACGGAGACTTCCGACGTCCTGTCAGAGCCCATCATATGGGATGGAAAAACATCTGAAGGAACTGAGGCAGCAAAAGGTCTTTATTTAGTGCAGATTCTTACTGCACGTCAAAGAGGAACAATAAAGATAATTAAGGATTAGAATAGTTTAATAAATTCTAATCACTCCGTCCCGTCAAAATAGTCAGGACAGGAGGAGTTGAAAAAGATCAAATCCAATAACCGCAAAGGTCGCAAAGCATTACGCAAAGATCGCAAAGAGCTGAAATACATTGCTTTAACTTTGCGTACTTTGCGCTGTCTTAGCGTGCTTTGCGGTTAAAAGTGTCTTTTATTATTTCTTTTCAAAATACTTCAGAACAACAGCACTTAGAGGCTCCAGTGTTACTTCGGTTCCGGAGTCATTATCCTTTATTAAGTTGCCGCCTGTCGAAAGAATATTTTCATAATCCATGCTTTTCAGTCCCGTTAAAATAATATTCTGAATTTTATCAGACCGGTTAAATACCACGGTTATCTCCTTATTATCCATCTTGCGGCTGTATGCAAGAACCATTTTCTGATCATCGATAATTGTAAAATTAAGATCACCATATACCAGCACGGGATTCTCTTTCCTCATTAATATCAGCTTTTTATAAAATGATAATAAAGCGGTATCCGGGCTGACAACATCCACGGGGCGGCTTTTTTCAGGATTGAAATTAGCCCGTTCATCCTCATATTTAATATCGTCCCAGACTACAGGCTTTCTGCAATCCGGATCATCAGCTCCCCACATACCAACCTCATCGCCGTTCCAGATATGCGGCGCACCGATAAACGTGAACTGGTGGACCAGGAGCATTAATTGCTCCTGCCTGGTAGTTTGATCCGGCTTGTTTATCTTGTAATCGGGATTGTCAGAAGGCTTGGCTTTGTACTTATCCATTGTCTTATTAAATAATGAGGTAGACAGCCTGGGAGAATCGTGTGTGGCTGCGACATTCATCATCCCCTGCAGATTATCAAGGTTTATACCTGTATCAATTCGTGCTATTTCGCTTACAAAACCTGAAGGTGTCAGAACTGGTTCAGCCTGTCCGAAGAATCCTCTGGCTATCCTGTACCAGCGATAATTCATTATTGCATCGTATTGATCGCCTGCAAGAAAAACCTTTGGATCAAGCAGTTTATCAGGCCATTCGAGCCACCAGATTTCTCCTACCAGGTAGGCATCAGGATTAACTGATCTGACCACTTTGCGATATTCGCGCCAGAAACCCATTGGAACCTCCCCTGCAACATCGAGCCTGAAACCATCCACTCCGTCAGAAGGATCACCATTTTTATCCGGATCAAGCCATCTCTTTGTAACGCTGAAAATATGTTCTTTCAATGATTCTGAATGAAAGTTACCTTCAAATGGCATCTCTTTATCGTCAGGAGGAACGATATCTTTTCTGAAAACAGGCATCCATGGATTATTCCCTCCCCAGCCTTCGTATCTGAACTCATCTGCCGGAGTGGCTGGATCATCATACTGAAGAATATTGTACCAGTCTTTAAACTTTGAATTTTCTCCATTTTTACGGATATCATTCAGGGCCCAGAAGTCGCGGCCCGTATGATTCCATGAATAATCCATTATTATCCTTATACCTCTTTTGTGACACTCCTTCACCACCTCAAGGAAAAGCTTATCAGCTGATGTCCAGTTCCATGAAGAAGGTTTTGAAGGATTTTCAGAATCCATTAAATTAACATCACCTCCCGGATCAGGACCGAAATTCCGGTCTATATGTGCATAATTTCTTGCATCATACTTGTGAAGCGAAGGAGAGTCGTTAAGCGGATTGAAGTAAATTGCTGTAATTCCCAGCTTCTGCAAATAATCAAGCTTATCAAGAACTCCCTGCAGATCACCACCATACCGCCTTGCCTGGATTTTCGAATAGAAACCATTTGCTTTAACGCTATCGAGCCATGATTCGTGTGCATACCAGTCGTGTCCCCAGGGCGTAATTTTCCAGTTATCAGGCAACTGTCCTGGAAATGCTCCTTTCATATCAGCAGGTGTGGGGTCGTTCCCGTGATCACCATTGCGGAATCTTTCTACAAATATCTGGTACCATACGGCTTCTTTTGCCCAATCAGGTACTTTAGAAAGATTTTCTACTCTAGCTTCATGTCTGCATCCGGCAAAAAATAAAGCGGATACGGCAATTATGATCAAAATAGTCTTGATTTGCTTCATCTTATTTATTTGACATATACTCTGAAATCCCAGGGTGCAAGTGTAATGTTTACACTTAATGGGAGATTTACTTTCTGACCGGTAAAGTACTCCGTATATTCACCACTGATACCTTTAACGACCGGTTTAAATTCAACATTCTTTTTTGTCAGGTTCAGAAATACTACAACCCTGTTTTCGTCCTTTTCCCTGTAGTAAGCAACAATTTTGTTATTCTTATTTGTTTTGATAGTGATCATTGGACCTCCAAACTCTCCGTTCATTAGTGCAGGATTGGTCTTTTTGAGCCTGATAAGGTCAGCATAGAATCGTGTCAGATCGCAGGTATCCCATTCAATAGTATCCCTCGTAAAGAACCTTAGTTTTTTATCGAGGCATGCTTCCTGTCCGCTGTACAGAAGCGGCACTCCGTGCGCTGTAAAGATCATCGTTGCAAGAACCTTCTGGGAATCACCCATAAGTGAATCAATTGTTCCGGCCCAGGAATTTTCGTCGTGATTTGTCAGGAACATCAGCCGGTATACATTCTGAGGATACAGGGAATCCTGTTTTGCAAAATACTTTGTTACCTTGTTCACACTATCCTTCCCCTGTACAACGCTTTTCATCAGATGATGCAGCTCCCATGCATAATTCATGTCGAATCCCTTTTCCATGAAAAATCCGGGCGCTTCATGCTCTGCAAGCATAAGAACAGGCTTAATTGAATTAAGTTCGGTTCGTGCTCTTTCCCAGAACTCTTTGGGTGTATTATGCGGATGGTCAACACGGAAACCGTCGACGCCCTTATTTACCCAGAATGACATTGCTTTTATCATGTAGTCCTGAAGCCCTTTCTGGGACCAGTCGAGCTGAATAACATCTGTCCAGTCAGTTCCGATAGGAGGAGTAAATTTCCCAAGTGAATCTTTTGCATAATATTCGGGGTGATCGATAGTAAGCTGATTATCCCACGAAGTATGGTTGGGCACCCAATCGAGCATTATGTACATTCCCAGTTCATGGGCTTTATTTATCACATTCTGAAAATCTTCCATTGTCCCGAACTCCGGATTTACATTCATAAAATCTTTCACCGAATAATAGCTTCCAAGTTCACCCTTCCTGTTTTCAATTCCGATAGGAAATGTTGGCATGAACCATAAAACGTCAACCCCCAGAGCTTTCAGCCTGGGCAGATGTTCTGCAAATGCATTGAATGTTCCTTCGTCAGTATATTGCCTGACATTTACTTCATAGAGAACAACATTTTTTGACCATGCCGGATGTACGACTTCAGAAACAAACGGCTTAAGCTCTTTCTTTTTGCCAAAAAGTGAGCATCCGCTTATTGTCAATGCAATTGCCAGCAGGAGTGTCAGAAGTATTACGGATAGCTTTTCCATAGTTATTCAGTTTGAATTTATTTTTTTTCTATTTCGAATTTTATTTTTTCAGAACCTTTAATATGATAGCTCTTACCATATATGATAACATTCAGTGTCTTTCCTGAGATATTTCTGATTAACACTTCCTTATGAGTCACTTTTACTTCAAAAAGTATTCCCCGGAACCTTGCATGGAATGAATATGATTTCCACTGATCAGGAATCAGCGGGTGCACCTGAACAGAGCTGTCGAGGATCCTCATTCCGCCGAATCCTTCGACTATTGCAAGCCATGTTCCTGCCATGCTGGTAATATGAAGGCCCTCGCCGACCTCATTATTATAATCATCCAGATCGAGACGAGCAGTCCTCAGATATAGCTCATATGCCCTTTCAATATTGCCAATTCGCGATGCCAGGATGGAATGTATGCATGCCGACAATGATGATTCATGAACAGTCATTGGTTCATAGAAATCAAAATTGCGCCTGATAGTTGTGACATCAAACATCTCATCAAAGAAATACAAACCCTGGAGCACATCGGCCTGTTTAATAAAGCAGGAACGCAGGATCCGATCCCATGACCAGTGCTGGTTTATCGGACGTTCCTCAGCCGGAATGCTTTCAGCAGGAATAAGCTCTTTATCGAGGAAACCGTCCTGCTGCAGGAATACTTTCCTTTCACTTTCAAACGGCATGTACATATTTTTTATGATCTTTCCCCAGAGAGCTGTCTCCCCTTTGAATTCTAAATTTGTCCTGCTGAGTATCTTTTTGTATTTGTCCGGGGCATCTTTCCTGACTGCTTCAAGATTACTTATTGTATATGACAATGTCCATACAGCCAATGAATTGGTATACCAGTTATTATTAACATTGTTTTCATATTCATTAGGTCCGGTTACGCCAAGAATAACATATTTGTTCCTGTTTTCCGACCAGGTAGCTCTTTGCGCCCAGAAACGTGACAGCCCTATCAGGACTTCAATCCCGTAATCGGCCATGTAATCATTATCACCAGTATGTCTTATATAGTTATAGATTGCGTATGCAATTGCCCCGTTGCGATGTATCTCCTCAAAAGTTATTTCCCATTCGTTATGACACTCCTCCCCGTTCATTGTAACCATAGGATAAAGAGCCGCTCCGTTTTTAAATCCAAGCTTCCGGGCATTTTTAATACTCGCTCCAAGATGCTTATACCTGTACAATAAAAGATTCCTGGCAACTTTCTGATCGGCTGTCTTGAGGAAAAAGGGTAATGCAAATGCTTCAGTGTCCCAGTATGTGCTTCCACCGTATTTCTCACCGGTAAAACCTTTTGGTCCGATATTCAATCGTTCATCTTTCCCGGTATATGTCTGGTTAAGATGAAAAATATTAAACCTGACAGCCTGCTGGGCTGCCAGATCGCCTTCGATTACGACATCAGATGCGGCCCATATCTTTTCCCATTCCTTTTTATGGGAGGAAAAATGTTTATCATAACCTTTTAAAGGAATTTCTTTAAGACGGGTTTTCACGTTGTTCAATAATTCGTCTTTGGAAATATTAAGAGATGAAAGTACCGATACGTATTTAATCAGCGCCAGCGAATCTCCTGCTTTGATTTTAACCGCGAAATCATTTGCAACATATTTCTCACGGCTGATTACTGAAGGTTTGACTGAAATGGTCTTATTATTTTTATATATTTCAAAGCACATTCCCGTGGCAACATGAAAATCCGTTTTCATAGTCCGTGAAATGAGGATTCCCATTCCTGCGGCAGTCTCTCTCCTTACCTCTTTCCAGAACTTTTTCCCGTAATTTGCATCTTCGTTCCTTACATCAGAATCAAGATATACATTGAAACCTATCACACCCTCAAAATCAATTGATTTTATTGAATACCTGACAATTCCGGTATCCGGTTCCGACATGCTGAGGAATCTCCTTGAATGAAACTCAAGTGTTTTGTTCTTCGATACATTTATCCTGAAATTCCTGTCGAGATACCCTTCTTTCATATTTAAGGTTCTCGTGAAAGAAATGATTTTTGCCGTAGCAAGATCAACAGGCTTTCCATTAACTGAGATATCTATTCCAATCCATTTAGGTGCATTGAGCACTTTTGCAAAATATTCGGGGTAACCGTTTTTCCACCATCCAACGCGGGTCTTATCAGGATAATAGACACCGGCAATATAGCTGCCAAGCAGACTGTCGCCTGAATATTGTTCTTCAAAATTGGCTCTTTGGCCCATATAACCGTTCCCCAGAGAAAAGATGCTTTCTGATTCCCGGTTCAAATCAGGGTGAAATCCTTCCTCAATTATGAGCCATTCATCCTTTTTATAACAGTTGTTCATACCCTCAAAATGTTTTCAGTTTCCTGTAATATTTTCAGATTCATTTTATTTAATCCGGTGACGACATAATGAGCTTTGGTAAGGATTTTATCAGAACCTATTCCTACGCACATCATCCCTGCATTGATAGCGGCCTGGACACCGGCAATTGCGTCTTCAAATACAACACATTTGTCAGGTTCAACCCCCAGCATTTTTGCAGCAGTAAGAAAAACTTCCGGATCCGGTTTAGCTTTATGGACCACATTCCCGTCGGCTACTGCTTCAAACATTTCTTTCATTCCCACCCTTTCAAGGATCAGCGGAGTGTTTTTGCTTGCTGAACCTATGGCTACTTTTATTCCTGCATTTTTAAGCTCATCTATGAATTCAATGCTTCCGGGGAGGATCTCATCAGGTGTCATTCTGCTTATGAGATCGACATACCATTTATTCTTCAGGCTCGCATATTCATCTTTCCGCTTTTTGCTTAACCTCATGTGACCTATTTCGAGAATTATTTCAAGCGACTCAAGCCTGCTGACCCCTTTAAGCCGCTCATTATCTTTTTCCGTGAAATTTATTTTGAGTTGCCCGGCAAGTCTTTTCCATGCCATGAAATGATATTTGGCAGTATCCACTATTACTCCATCCAGATCAAAAATGCATCCTTTTATTTTCATCACCGTTTCTTATCATCAAGGTCCCTGACAAATCTGACCATAACAGCAGCAATTAACATTGAAATGCCTCCGGTTATCAGGGCATTCATGGTATTGCCATTAAACAGATGCTTCACCATGCTTCCCAGAATGCTCGCTGCAAGTATCTGCGGAATTACAATGAAGAAATTGAATATCCCCATATAAATACCCATTTTATTCTGGGGCAGCGCACCGGTGAGCATGGCATAAGGCATTGAAAGAATGCTTGCCCATGCAATACCTATTCCCACCATAGGAAAGATAAGCTGCCATGGAGTACCCACCAGGTTAATCGAGATAAGGCTGATACCTCCGATCACAAGACAGATAGAATGTGTCATTTTCCTGCTTGTGGCTTTTGCCAAAACAGGCAGGAGAAAAGCCATCAGGGCTGCAAAACCATTATAAATGCCAAAAAGGACACCCACCCAGTTAGCTCCTTCATTATATGCCAGGGAACTGGTGTCGGTTGTACCATAAATATGTGAAGTAACTGCAGATGTTGTATAAATCCACATCGAGAAAAGAGCAAACCATGTAAAAAACTGAACAATTGCAAGCTGACCCATTGTTGCAGGCATATATTTAAGATCGGTGAGGATTGAGTTTAAACCATTTTCTCCTTTTCCACCCGATTTCAATACACCTGCAATAATCTGTAGCAGGCCAAAGAGAGTTATACCGCCTGTTATAACATAAAGTTGCTTTTCAAGGTTGGCTTTTGAAAGTATGAAAGTCAGGATCAGACCAGCTACCAGCCAGATCAGTCCAGTCCTGTAGAAATTGACTTCACTCTGAAGGCTCCGTGTTGCGTTTGCGACAACTTGCTCACCTGTATTTGCCTCTGATAACTGGCCCTTGGCAATCCGTTCACTCTTATCAAACTCTGCAAGTTCAGCAGGTGAGTATTCCTTTGTGCGTATTACAGTCCAGAGAACTGCCAGGAAGAAAACACACCCGCCAATGTAAAACGATAGTTTTACGTTCAGTGGTATCAGCTTGCCAGGCAAGGGTTCGGTCGGGACGTTAAACCAGTTTGTAAGTATATATGGCAGGAAGGAGGCAACAACTGCTCCGGTGCCGATAAAGAAGCTTTGCATGGCGAATCCTCTTGTTCTCTGCTCTGATGAGAGCATGTCGCCAACAAATGCCCTGAATGGTTCCATTGATATATTTATAGAAGCATCCATAATCCAGAGTGTTCCTGCAGCCACCCATAATGCAGGTGAGTTTGGCATCAGGAATAATGCCAGGGAAGCCAGAATCGCTCCTGTGAGAAAATAGGGACGGCGGCGTCCGAACCGGTTCCAGGTACGGTCGCTCATATGTCCGATAATTGGTTGCATTATCAATCCTGTCACAGGTGCTGCAACCCAGAGAATAGGAATATTATCGACAGATGCACCCAGTGTCTCGAAGATACGGCTTACATTTGCATTCTGAAGTGCGAATCCGAACTGGATTCCTAAAAACCCGAAGCTCATATTCCATATCTGCCAAAAGTTCAATTTTGGTTTTGATTTTGCCATAAATCTTAATGTTGTGAAGTAGTTTCTGAAATTCTAAAGCAACATTGGAGATTCCTCACTTCTCCCGCTGAAGCGGGATTCGTTCGGAATGACAGCGAGGAATCTCACAATTATTTAAGCCATATTTATTTAATGTAATATTATTACATGTTAACAGAAAAATTATCCAATAAAAACACCGAATGCTATCCAAAAATATAGAAAATGATTGGTAATATAACCTTGTATGTCATTTATTTTCACGGAGATTCGCTGATTTAAATACTAAAAATCAGAGCGGCTATGTTTCAAACGTTTTCTGAAAAAAAAGAAAAAAACGTATTTCTGAAAATTTTACTGGATAAGGGTAAATTTAAGGCTGAATCCGAAGTTTGTATTTGACGTCGGGAAGGTATTTGCCACAAAAGGATTGTTCATTGTATGATCGGCAAAGATCTGGAGATTGAACCTGTCACTTAAAACATAGTCGGCGCTGACACCGGCAGTGAAAACCGTATTTCCCACCACCGGCTGGTTCACATCTTCAACAAGCTTTCTGGCAAGAGTCTTATTATCGCGGATTGAAAGATCAAATCGCAGGTTCAGGTCGCTTTTAAGTGCCCGCTGTCCGCCGCCGGTTTTTAATATAATCTGGACATTATCGAATCTGTAACCTGCTCCTATTATTAGCTCATTAATACGTGCATCAGCAATCTGGTTACTTGTCAGGTTAAGTGAGACTGTACGCGATTTTCTCCATTCAAACCTCGTAGTCAGGCTGTTTTTCCAGTTCATATCAACGTTTATCAGTGGGCTGAACTGTTCATTCAATGTGACAACATTTATTTCATATTGCTGAATGAAATTGTTCTGCAGGTCCCTGATGGCGCTGATGCCTCCCTCATCAGGGATATACTTCAGGTTTGTAGTATAAGATCCTATCTGGTAAGTACTCCTGTACTGGTGCGATAATGTTATAGATCTGAATGCCCGCTGTACAAATTCAAATTTAGATAATCCGTCGAAGGTGAGTCTCCAGTTCGGCATCATTCTTAATGCTGACGGGAATGTTTCAAGGGTTACCTTTTCCGGGCTGGTCTTTGTGTATGCCGATATGAAGGCCGGAATAAGCACTTCCCGGGAAGTTTTTCCGTAACCGCTCTTGAACGGTCCTTCAATGGGTTCGCCGGAGACAGGATCAGCATCCGGATCATATCCCGGATCAATCTTTTGCCGTTCAGCGGCCCTGCGTCCTGACACAATTACCAGGTTTTTCTTGAACGCTTCAAAAGTAGGAGATACATAATTGTTATTTTTTGAAATCTTCTCGAAGGCTGTTCCCCATGAAATAACTGAAATTGAAAAGTTCCCGCTGATAATTCTGTTACGCGTGCTGTCGGGGAAATTGCCATGCTTATCGGCTATATAGTACATGCTTACACCTTCGAGGAATCTTCTGTCGGCACTTACATCTATTCTCATTCCGGGGAAAGGTTCCACCATGCTCCTTATTGACAGGTCGAATTTATTGTTGTAATATGCCGGGGTATTCAGGAGTGTATCTTTAGAGAGCCAACCGTTGGTTACTGCCTTATCAAAGAAGTTTTTATCACTATAACCAAGGATGAATGGCCAGCCCGGGGCCAGGGCATTATTATAATTCGACATGCCAAGATATTTTGTACCCGGCATATAGCCCGGGAGGAATTGTCCCTGTGCTGAAGTAAAAGTAAGGCTTGCTGACCGCACTCCCATCAGTGCCCTGATGAGATATTCTCCGGTGACGATCAGTGGATTGCGTTTTACAGGTACACGCCCTTCCACAACAACTTTTGAACCATCGGCCTGTTCTGTGGTTGTAAAATTAACCCGGTTCTCGTTTACTATTTCAATTTTGCCTTTTACCTCTTCACCGGTTTTATTGGTAACCTTTACCTTAATATCCCTTGTCCTCAGGTTGTGCACTATTCCCCTGACAGTATTCGCTCTGAAGACAACATTATCCTTTGTATATGTTACAGTTCTATATTCAGCCTTCATCCTTTGCTGAGCGTCGGGCCGGGTATTATTTTCAATTTTTTTCAGGAATTTCGATTTCGTATAAAGGGTTGCAAGATTTGCCATTGCAGTGAAAGTAAGCTCATTGTGATTCTTGATTGAATTGCCGATATTAATATTCATGCTATCAGGATAGAGCGGTCCTGCAAGCCATGTATAATCTGATCCATACCGTGCATTGGCATTTAGCCATGAAAGCAAAGGCAGCTTATTTACAGGAATTGTATATGTTATATTTATGAACTGGTTATAGGTGGTTGTCCGGCCAAAATTTTTCAGGTTAGTTATCACTGAATCGCGCCAGTTATCATATTGGCTGCTGTATCTTTTTTTATCGACACCGCCTGCAGGCTCATCAATACGAGCCAGATCGGTTGCCGTAAAGTCCACTTTAAGCTGCCGTGTTACATCGTATTTAAAATCATAAATTCTGCTCCATTCAAAATCCTTTTTGAATGTCGGGGCAATGCGGAGAAAAGGATTATTTATATTTCTTGTTTTTACTTCATTATAATAGCGGGTAAGGTCCGTTCTGAAAGAGAGGCTTTTCGGAAAAACATAGAAATTGAAGTCTTTGATGATTCTGAATACCGGGGCATTCAGGAATTTGAAATTTTTAAAAGGCATTATATTTGCCGGCTGGGCATTGTAATCATAGGTCAGCCCTCCCCTGTAATTCTTTTCAAGATCGATCTCTGTTTTTGTATTGCTCCTGTTAATTTCATTATATGTATAATTTACACTCAGGTTTGCAATATCCCAGGGATGAGGCTTCTCTCCTCTTTTTGTTATCCCGGCATTACTCACGGTAATTGTTTTTCGTTGGGCAAAATCTTCCGACATGGCTCTGATTGAGTCTCTTTCAGCTTTATCTCTGGCATTTTTCAGGGCATCATTCATAAGAATATCCGGATCAAGCGGATTGTATTGAGGCCTTATTCTCGTCTCAGAGTATCCAACATAGACCGGAAGCCTCACTCCTGCTTTTTCCGAAAAGAATTTTCCAAGTTCGATAGTTGAAGAAAGATCATATTTCGAAATTTGCTCCTTGCTTCGTTCATTCACCTTTTTTTCGATGCTTCCCCAGCCCGGAGTACTTGTCTGACCTACCATATCAAGAGTAGCAAAATCCGCCAGGCGCGCCTGCAGATGTGCATTTGCAGCCCATCCTCCATTTTCAATAAAATCGCTCAGGCGAAGCTCGTTGACCCACACTTCACCATATTTGGGATTACCATCATCAGTTGAAGGATTCCTTGTTTTTATGGGATTCCTGACCCCTATCATAATTACCTTGACATTGCTTAAGTTGGGATTCCCTGAGATGGAAATCCTATGACCTTCATTCACATAAACGAAAACATCTGAAATACTCAAGGATGATCCCGGAGTATTCATCAGCCTGTTGCGCTCCTGCTTGGCATCCTGGAGTAATGAAAGATCGATGTTAAAGCTATTTTCAATCGGCCATACAATTGCTCTCGAGGCATCTGATTTATTGTCATAGCCTCCTCCAGGTTTGGGAGGTGTAAGCTTTAAGGGAATTTCATATTCATAGAAATTACTCTTATAATCGGAACCGATCCTGATAAAAGCAGTAAGCTCATTATCCCTAAGAGGCTGACCTATCATTGCCTCAGCATGAACCTCCATCCGCAGGCGGCGGTATTGCCGGATGTCAAGGTTGACGGTTCTGAATGCAGCACGTGCATCCCCGTCTTCGAGGTTCTGAACTTTAAGCACCATTGACTGTTCGTTAAGTTGCCTTAGCTGGGGATTCTGAGGATCAGTTATCCTGTTGAAGCCCGGAGGCAACACATAATTTACAGGATCCTTCCCTGCATTTTCCTCTATGCTCACTGAACTTATCTCAAAGGTTCCGTCGGTTGCCTCAGGTACTGTTATTCTCTCCCCACCTTCCATGAACGAAATATTGTATTTTCTCCATTCAGCTCTTACCAGGTCAAGCTTTGCAAACCTCATAATGACTGGCTCCCTGAAGCCCCGGAGGTACATCCTCATGAAGCGTATTGACTTGAAATCATTTATCGTTCCCACAACTTTCTGGTAATCGGTTATCGGAATTTTGAACTGGAACCACTTGACTTTCGATTTCGTACCATTTGCCATCGTAGCATCGTACTCAATCTCATCAACTATGAAATTACGCCCCACAACCATATCTTCGGGCCTCATGCTCACCCGGTACTGGTAATAAGCTTCCGTTTCGCTGAGGGTATTATCGCGGTTTATATCTTCCATATCCGGGAGAGTAGTTCCGGAGGTCGGGTAAGATTCGGATGACATCTCTGATGTAGGCGAGTTGCCCTCCTGCCCGTTATATTTCTTATACCTGTCAAGTATTCCCAGTTTCTCTGCATCATAATCTGTGCCTCTGAAATAATGGAAGTTATCACTTGAAGGATCTTTTAAAATCTCCTGAAATACTTCAGGTTTGGCAATAACCTCAGCCTTCTGAAGATAATCTGAGAAGAATGTCTGCTCATCCTGGCTCTGCAGCCCGTCGAGGCCTACATCCTGAAACCGTCTTGATTCAGCGGCATTATCAAAAGCATGAACAACTGCCTGAACTGTAGGTATCCTCCCCCACGATGTGGTGTCTATGTTTATCGGAACAGAGGTTGACGGCAGTCCGTTCTCAAAGCTTTTTCTCGAATCGCGAAGTAAATCCTCTGAAATATTTCCGAGGTTTACGTAGAGATCGCCTCCCTCGTGAGCAGGATTCTCAACAAAGGGATCCATCAGCCAGAACTTAACATATTGAATATTGGCAGTTTCAAAATCACTGGTAAGCACTTCTCTCATAATACCGCCCCATCTGGTCTCAGGATCATTCAGCACTCCATCGGAGTTTATTCCGTGTGAGTAGAGACCAGGATCGGTGTCAAAGTTGTATGGTCCTCTTTCTCCCGGATAAAATGCAAGGTTAAGGACTGAAATGTTTGTCGGAATTCCGCTCGGGCTTTCACGGAAAGGAAAAATCTCATTTTCGTAAATTTCTCTTACAAAATGGCTTGACTGAGAATCGGGATTCTTTTTAATATGATCAGGTGTTGCGGATCCGTTACGCAGGAATATCGGGTCAATTACATACCATGCCAGTCTTGCCCTGTTATAACCGCTTGCAAGATTATTATTAAGTCTCGCTTCGGGAAAAACAGCATCCTGGCCCTGTGGTACACTTGAAATTGTCCAGGCATTGAATGACTTAAGATCAAGAGGTATCTCACTTGCTTCAAAATCATCAATATAAGAGTTTCCGGCATTTGAGATAGCTCTTGAATGACCCGGAATAAGGTTTGCAAACTCACCGAAAAATGATATCTCCGACGGAGTCTTTGTATTAAGAAAAGGTATCTTATCAATAATTTTTGTAAGAGTCTGCGACTGGGTCTTATACGATGTATTCAAACCCCAGATGGTATTTGAAATCGGTTCTTCGCCAAAATTAACTTTTTGCGTATATGGCCGCTCGTTGAGATGAAGAATTGTAGCTCCTAAATCAAAGTTCTCAGATAACCGGTAGTCAAGATGCGTTCCAATAAGTGACTTTGTCTGGAACCCGAAAAACTGATTGCTTTCAAGCGATACCTGGATTGGGGTCTGTGATTCTATGAGAGCACTGTTAATTATTCTAACGGAACCCATATTATAATCAACGGTATAATCGGTATTTTCTGTAAGTGTCACACCTCCGGCAGTTACTTTAACCGATCCCTGTGGAATATTGGTTGCATTCAGCATTATCTCTGATCCTGATTCAGATGAATATTGCCCGGAGAGCTTGAATTTATTCTTTTCAGCCATCTGACGGGCAACGGTCTGTGTCGAATCATAAAGTTCCTGGTAAACATATTTGTCGGCCAGTTTTGAATCATTGATCATTGTTCTCAGGTGGCTTCCGAAGGGTTCAATAACAGGAAAAATAACCTTCCCCCTGTCAACCATGACAGTCACATCCGGAACAAAATCAAAATAACCGTCCGATTCCCTGTCAAGCTGTGAATTAAGATTATCGAGACCCATTACCTTTAGAAGTATCTGGTTCTCCAGTTTTCCTTCAGGCAGATAGTTTATTGAGTTCCCGGTTTTATCGTCCTGGTAAAGAACATTCAGCATGAAATCTTTTGTTTCAAGTTTCCCTGAGCCGAGTGAATAGATATTTTTCATCATCAGATTCCACGTCGGCAGCCTCGGTGTCAGAGTTGTTCCTTTCAGGAGCTTAAGGATAAGGGTCTGAGGTGCTGTTATCCCGTCAGTTGAGAATTCCCCTACTTTATAAACCTGCCCGTTCAGAGTATATTCATAAGCTACGGCAAGTACTTCATCAGTATTCAGTGATGTATTGAGTGAAATATATCCCAGCTGCTTATTAAATGAGAATTCCCTGTCACTCAGCTTCCTGGCATTTTCAATCTTTTCAAAATCACGACCTATCTGGAAGCCCGGGTATAAAGGATCAAGAGCATTGGTAACCTGGTCGACATCCCTGACAGCTGTATAAACTGAATTCATCTGTTCATACAAATGGTTGGCGCCATTATCAGGATATAACAGAGCACCCGGAGTTTCCTGAAATGCCGGCACTTTATTGAAGATATGATTCTTGTTTTCCGCAAGGTCCATGAATGCCACAATGTTCCTGTTGCTTCCTTCCTCAAAGCGGCTTGTTTTATTTGTTACCCATACTTCAATCCTTTCAATGTTTATTCCCGAGCTGACAATAGGCATGGTTCTCAGAGCACCGTCATAGATATCCCTGAAGTATTGCGACAGGAAGAAATGTCTGTTTGCTTCGTAATCATCTGCAAATATCTCGAAATCTGTCAGCTGAGCACCGCCTTTCACCTGAATTACTGAAGATTCTCCCTTCTGCTGTGAAAGAACAGTGGTGACAGTCATCTTGCCGAACTGCATTTCAGTTTTTAGTCCGAACAGGCTGTAACTTCCTGTTATCAGCGTTCCTGTAAGGGGAAGTGTTACATCTCCTGCCTCCACTTTCTTGAGGATCTCATCTTCTTTCCCGGCATATTGCAGCTTAGTCCGGTTCTCAAATTCAAACATCGCATCAGTGTTGTAATTTACACCCAGCTGCATCTTGTCACCGATCGTCCCGGTGACATTCATCTGTATTTTTTCCTTAAAGTCGAAAGTCGGAATGGTCCTGAGCTTCTCGGAAAGAGCAGGGTTGTCCGTCCGTGAAATATTGATTCCAAAGATGAGTTCAGCTGATCCCTGCGGAATGATATTTATTGTATTGCTTCCGAAGATCTTATCAAAAGCAGCGCCACCGATTTCGATCTGTGGTATCAGGTTAGATCTGAATCCCGATTCTGCGCCGGATATTCTCGACTGCCAATAATCACGCATCGACCTGCTGTACTCATATTTTCTGAACTCTTCGGGGCTCATATGAACTGGAGTCCGGTAATCAAACGAGCCTACCTTCTGATAGATTACATATTCGTTCTTTTCCGGATCATATAAAACCGACGATTTTATATTTGAAGGATTGTTGAGGAATAGCGGAGATTTCTGAATTGATTCCCAGGGAATTCCTGAAACATCTTTAAGCTTCAGAATTGCCTTGCCGGTTGTATCTGATTGCTGAGAGGATTGTACAGATACCTGACTCCTTGCTTCTGTGGGGATAATCAAAAAAGAAGCAAAGAGTAAAGGATATAAAAATACCAGAAGATTTCTATATGATTTCCCTGATCCCAATCCGGCTTATATTCTGCGTTACAAGTTTTTCAGCGCTCTCTTGATCATATCCTCGACTGTAAGGTTTTTTTCTTCCGTTACAATTTTCTCAAGGATCCTGGAGACAGCACCTTTGGCAAACCCAAGCATCACTAATGCTGATAACGCCTCTTCGCGGTTTGTATTGTCTGCAAAGGCAAATATTTCACCGCCTCCGGCCTGTTTGCCAAGCTTGTCTTTAAGGTCAACAATTATCCTCTGGGCTGTTTTCATTCCGATACCCTTAACACTTTTCAGGATATTAACATCTGAACCTATTATTGCTTTTTCGATCTCTCCCGGATTGAGAGACGACAGCATCATTCTTGCAGTACTTGCCCCCACACCTGATACTGATATCAGCAATCTGAATATTTCACGTTCCTCTGCATCTGCGAATCCAAAAAGCTGATGGCTATCCTCCCTGATTACCTCATGAACCAGGATCTTATAATCGCCTTTCCCCTCAAGCTTTGAAAAGGTTGAAAGAGAAATATTTATGAAATAACCCACACCACCTGTCTCTATCGTCAGGAATGTAGGCGTGACCTGGGTTATTGAGCCTTTAATATAATCGATCATAATGGCTGCTCCGGATTAAAAATATCGGGTGGAAGTTCATCAACCCTGTCTGAATGGATCTCAATATCCTGGTGTTTCAGAGGGTTCTTTGATATTTCAGCATGCATCTGCCTGTTTCTGAAAATATTGCAGGCCAGATAAACAGCCTGGCGGAATGAATTTTCAGAAGCTTCTCCTTTTCCTGCTATTGAGAAAGCCGTTCCATGTACCGGAGAAGTCCTGATAAAAGGAAGCCCTGCAGTAAAGTTAACACCCGAATCAAAGGATAATGCTTTAAACGGGGCAAGACCCTGGTCGTGGTACATGGCCAGTATCCCGTCGAATTTAGCAAATGATCCTGCTCCGAAAAATCCGTCTGCCGGAAAGGGACCGAATGCCAGTATGCCCTCTTTTTCTGCCTGTCTGATTGCCGGGATTAAAATTTCTGCCTCTTCAGAACCGAGTAAAGAATTATCGCCAGCATGCGGATTCAGGCCAAGAACTGCAATGGCTGGTTTATCTATTCCGAAGTCAAGTATTAGGGAATGATTCATCAGTCTGATCTTGCGCATTAATGTTTCAACAGTAATCAACTCCGAGACTTTTTTTATCGGAACATGTCCGGTAGCAAATCCTATTCTCATATTTTCGCTGATCATGAACATGAGGGGTTCCTGGTCTCCTGCCTTTGATTTCAGGTATTCGGTATGCCCCTTGAAACTAAATTTTTCGGATTGAATATTCTTTTTATCTATTGGAGCAGTTATCAAAACATCAATTTTACCGTTTTTAAGATCTTCAACTGCTTTTTCGAGTGAAACAAGAGCTGCTTCTCCACCCAGTGGTGTGGATTTTCCAAGTTCGACCCTGACATTATCATCAAGGCAATTGATCATGTTTGCTTTTTTCGGGTTTGCTTCATCGGCAGACCTGATATTATTAAAGCTGAAATTACTGATATTCAATGCTTTCCTATGATAAGCTGCTACCTTGGGTGAGCCATATACAATAGGAATACAAAGATCGTTAATCATAGGGTCCATGAGAGTTTTGATTATAACTTCATAGCCTATACCGTTAATATCTCCATGCGATATTCCGGCGAGTATTGCTTTTGCTTCCATAAATGTTACTTCAATTTTTTATATCCGGCTGCCAAACTTCTTAAAAATGTTGCCAGCAGCCTTAATCCCGAACCCGGACCATCTTTAAGCCGGTAATAATCATCTTTTCTCAGTAAGCCTGTACCTGCAATATCAAGATGGATCAGGGGGGATTTTGTGAATTTCTCAAGGAATTTACCAGCTGTAATTGCTCCTGCTTCCCGTCCACCGATATTCTTTACATCAGCATTGTCTGATTTTATCATTTCGCCATACTCTTCCCAGAACGGCAGCTCGGCAATTCTTTCGTGAACCTGGTGTCCGCACTCTTCAAGCAAAGAAATATATTTTCTGTCGGCGTTGGTCATCATGGCAATCGCCTGATTGCCAAATGTTGATGCAGCTGACCCGGTAAGGGTTGCTATATCGATAATCAGTTCAGGTTTATATTTTGAAGCATAGCTGATTGCATCTGCAAGGATCAGGCGTCCTTCGGCATCGGTATTTCCCACTTCAACGGTCATCTTATTATGCATTGTAATAATATCGCCCTCTGTGTATGCATTGCCTCCGGGACGGTTATCAGTTGCAGGAGCCAGACCTATAACATGAAGAGGGATTTTATTTTTAGCCAGAGTGTATAGTATCCCTGTGACAGTTGCAGCACCGGCCATGTCGCCTTTCATATTATACATATAGTCGCCGGTTTTGATGTTAAGACCACCGGTATCGTAAACAATCCCCTTACCAACCAGGACAACAGGCTGTTTATTAAGGCATTTCTCAGGTTTCCACTCAAGAATACAGAAGACAGGAGGATCAACACTTCCCTTATTTACAGCAAGCAGACCTCCCATCTTAAGGGCTTCGATCTGACCCTTATTCAGGACGTCAACCTTAAACCCGGCAGATTTACCGATCTTCTGAATCTCCCTGGCCAGAGAAATCGCATTAAGATGATTTACAGGTTCATTTATAAGATCACGCACAAAATAAACAGCATCTGTGAGGTCTGTAAGCCACTTTATTTCTGCTTTATCAGTGTCGCCATACAGGAGAAGCTTTGAAGGAAAGCTCTTCTTACTCTCGTCATCATTCCTGGTTTTGTATTTATCAAATGAATAAAAGCTGAGTACAAGTCCTTCCGTAAAATCTTCAATAGCTCCTTTATAGGTCTGGTCTGATGTAATAACGAGTTCTGTATGGTTGCCTGATTTTATGAGTTTTTTGAGAGTTGATGCTGTTTTGCGAAGCTCTTCCCTCATTCTGTAAGTATCAGCTCCTCCTTTGACCTTCACCAGGTAGGTGCACTTAAAATAAGAATTGATGAAAACATGATCCTCTTTTGCACGCAGCCGTTTTAAAGCATATTCCTTTTCGGTTTTGGATAATTTCAGGTTTTCAGGTATTTCATCTTTCCCAAGAATACATATAACGGACTGATCCGGAGATATTTGGGCTGTTTTGATTATTTCAGGTTTCATTTCTTTCAATTAGGATTTTTGAGGTTTTAAAGTTAACTAAATTTTTGATTGTTTCGTTTTCAAAGCGCTACCTTTGTGAAGCGTAAAATGTGATGAAAATGGTTTCCCGAGAATTGTACGAAAAGGCTTTAAAACTGATTCCTCTTAATGCTGAAGAAGGCATTACACTTTACACAAAGGCACCTCTTGATGAGCTTATGTTTGTTGCTGACCGGCTCAGGCAGATTCATAATCCCGGTAAAAATGTCGGCTGGATGATCGACAGAAATGTTAATATTACAAACATCTGTTTTTCCCAGTGTGCCTTCTGCAACTTTTGCAGGAAAAAAGGAGATGAAGATGCCTATGTTACCTCCGAAGAAGATTATATAAAAAAAATAGATGAACTCTATACTCTTGGAGGCGATCAGCTTCTCCTGCAGGGAGGGATGAATCCGGACCTTGGGCTCAGCTTCTATCTCGATCTTTTCAGAAACCTTAAAAACCGTTACCCTTCACTGAAATTACATGCTCTGGGTCCGCCCGAAGTAGTTTTTCTTGCGAAGAAAGCCAAAGCATCATATCATGATATTCTTTCACAGCTGGTTTCTGCGGGACTTGACTCGCTACCGGGTGCCGGTGCGGAAATTCTTTCCGACCGTGTAAGGAAAATCGTATCACCAGCAAAATGCTCCGCCGGAGAATGGCTTGATGTAATGAGAACTGCACACAAAATTAATCTGCCAACATCTGCCACTATGATGTACAGCCATATTGAAACCATCAGTGAGAGAATTGAACATCTCATTATGATAAGAGAACTCCAGGGAGAGAGAGAAACGGGGCATTACGGATTTATAACATTTATCCCATGGCCATTTCAGGACGAAGGGACAGTTCTGAGAGAAAAGTTTGGAATACGGAGCAACTATAATGGGCCGGATTACCTGCGGACAATTGCTATCAGCAGGATAATATTAAATAATGTCAAAAATATACAGGCTTCTATACTGACTGTCGGGAAAGAAACCGGAATGTTGTCACTGTTTGCGGGTGCCAACGATCTGGGATCAATTATGATTGAGGAGAATGTAGTGAGTGCTGCGGGATCAAAAAATATGTTCAGTGCTGATAATCTGCAGTCGATAATAAAAGAAGCAGGATTTGTACCTGTTAGGAGAAATCAGAAATATGAACCTGTTTAACCCCCCAACCCCCCTGAAGGGGGGCTTTAAACCCAGTATAAATTTAATAGACTACTTTATGGATTTTGACCCCCCTGAAGGGGGGTACCGCGAAGCGGTGGGGGGTTTATCAGCTTGCGGCAAAGCCCTTCAGGGGGGTACCGCGAAGCGGTGGGGGGTATGGAATAAAAAAAGGTGTCCTTTTGGGACACCTCCTATTGGTCTGATATCTTCAATGTTAAAATTTATTCTTGTCTGCAGCTTCTTTGCTGTCTTCAGCAGGATCAAATTTTGAAGCTTTCTTAAATTCCTTCATACCCTGGCCAATGCCTTTCATAAGTTCTGGAATCTTACGGCCGCCAAACAGAAGAACCACAACAAGAAGAACCAGTATTATCTCCGTCAAACCTATTTTTCCCATCTCTTTAAGTATTAGAATGTGCACAAAGTTAATAATACTTTAATTATTCACAAGCCGTTATACATTAAAAGTATTTATGGATCAATCTTACAACATCATTCCCATTCGCGTAAAGCAGCAATGCAAGAAGCAGAATCATACCTGTTATCTGGGCATATTCGAGGAATTTATCACTGGGTTTCCTTCCGGTTACCACTTCATATAATGTAAACATCACATGCCCGCCGTCAAGTGCCGGTATCGGAAGGATATTCATAACTGCGAGTATTATTGAAAGAAAGGCAGTAAGCTCCCAGAATCTCTGCCAGTCCCATACCGCCGGGAAAATACTTCCGATTGTAATAAAACCACCCAGTGATTCATAGCCTTTGGCATGCTTTGAAAAAATAAGCTTAAACTGTTTCAGGTAATCTGAGATAGTCTTAAATCCCCTGCTTATTCCGGCCGGGATCGATTCGAGCAAACCGTATTTAATAGTCTTCAGCTCAAAAAACGTGCTGTACGATCTGTCTGGCAGGAAGCCAAGCTGCCCTGCTTGATTTGGTATAATTGGAATTTTCAGTTCTTCTCCCTTACGTAAAATTCTGACAATAACTTCCCGTCCCTTGTTTTTAGCAATATATCTCTGAAACTCATCATAATAAGTGAAAGTAGCGCTGTCAATGCCAATCAGTTTATCGCCTGCAAGCATTCCAGCACTCTTAGCCGGTGACTCTTTGGGCAAACTCAGTACCACACATGGATCAAACGGAGTCCTCGCTTCGAAGAGACCTTTCCCTTTAAGCAGTTTTGGTATATAATCTGCAGGCAGGACAATATTTATTTTCTCACCGTTGCGTTCAACCTGGATAGATTTGCGGCTATTCAGAAGAATATCATTTTGTATTTCATAGAAATTTTCAATGTACTGATTATCGACAGATAGAATTTTATCGCCATTTCTTAACCCGACAGCCAGTCCTGTAGAATCGGTTACAATACCATATTTTACATTATTTGTCGGAAGATAAGTTTCGCCCCATACAAAAAGCACGCTGACATATATGAGCATTGCCAGTATGAAATTGAAGATTACCCCAGCCGTCATTATGAGTAATCGCTGCCATGCTTTTTTTGAACGAAATTCATCTGGCTTGGGCGGTTGCTTCATTTGCTCCTTGTCCATCGATTCATCTATCATCCCGGCTATCTTTACATAGCCGCCGAAAGGAACCCAGCCGATACCATATTCAGTATCGCCTTTTTTGAATTTAAAAAGGGAAAACCACGGATCGAAAAACAGGTAGAATTTTTCGACTCTTGTTTTAAAAATTCGTGCAAAGAGGTAATGGCCAAATTCATGTACAATAACAAGAATTGACAGGCTCAGTATAAGCTGAAGTACTTTGATAAGGAATGTCATTTTTTATCTGAAATTTTTTTAATGAATTTTTCTGCCGTTTCCCTGGCTGCCCTGTCTGATGATTCGAGCGATCCGAGATCGGGAGAAGAAACATATTGATTTGCATCAAGCGCATATTCAACAACATCAGGCATCTGCATAAAACCTATGCGTTCCGAAAGGAAAGCACTCACTGCTGACTCATTTGCAGCATTCATAATGCATGGCATATTCCCGCCATCTTTCAATGCCTGGTATGCAAGTGAAAGATTCCTGAATTTTTTGAGATCCGGTTCAATGAAAGTGAATGATGGATGATCCTCAAATTTCAGACGGGGGAGCTCCGATTGAAGCCTTCCCGGATGGCTGAGTGCAAAAAGGATCGGCATTCTCATATCAGGGATTCCCAGCTGTGCCTTTACAGATCCATCAGTAAAATGAACAAATGAATGAATTACTGACTGGGGATGGATAATCACTTTTATCTGTTCAGGTCCCAGGTCAAAGAGCCATTTTGCTTCAATCATTTCAAGTCCTTTATTCATCATAGAGGCTGAATCGATAGTGACTTTTTCGCCCATATTCCAGTTTGGATGTTTGAGAGCATCACGGGGTGTAACATTCCTGAGCTTTTCTATTGATAAATTCAGAAACGGTCCTCCTGAAGCTGTCAGGGTGACTTTTTCAACGGATTTCTGATCTTCACCCATCAGGCACTGAAAGATTGCGGAATGTTCCGAATCGACCGGAACGATCTTTTTGCCTGAAGCGGATACAAGCCTGCTGATAATCTCACCTGCAACAACAAGGGTCTCTTTATTTGCAAGTGCGATCTTTTTACCCGATTTTATTGCTGCAATTGTAGGTTTCAATCCTGAATAACCTACGATAGCGGCTATAACGACATCTGCACCGGAATCTGAAACTACCTGTTCAAGAGCTTCTTCGCCGGCAAATACTTTAATCCCGGTATTTTGAAGGTTTTCTTTGAGCTGTTTATAAAAGTTTTTATTGCTTATTACAACCGAATCAGGAAGAAACTTTTTTGCCTGGCTGGTAAGAAGGTCTATATTGCTGCCTCCTGTCAGAATTTCAACCTTAAACTTATCCGGGTACTTTGAAATTACATCAAGAGCCTGAGTTCCGATTGATCCTGTCGATCCCAACAATGCAATTCTTTCCGGCATATCAGGTTACAGTGTTTTAGAATAAAATGTGTTTTTCAGGATCCAGCGGACTTCCCTTGTACCAGATCTCAAAATGAAGATGAGGGCCGGAGGTATATAGCTCACCAGTACTTCCGACAATTGAGATTGGTTCTCCGGCATGGACAAGATCACCGGTTTCTTTCAGGAGGCTTTCATTATGCTTATATACGGAAACGATATTATTAAGATGCTGTAACTCGATTACAAAACCTGTCTCCATTGTCCATCCTGTAAAAATAACAGTACCATCGAGTGCTGCAGCGACTGAAGATTTTGGTTTTGTAACTATGTCGGTGCCAAAGTGTTTTGTGCGCAGATCAAAACGACCTGAGATAATGCCTTTTACGGGCGGGAAAAAATGGAGTCCTGCCAGGCTTGTAACTGATTCAGGGGAGGCAGGTCCGAGAGTCAGGTTATATTTCTCTTCTTTTTCAATCTTATCACGGAGGGCTGAATCTTCAGGAATGTTTTTAAAGGTAATGGCTTTATAATTTCCTGAAGTATCCTGTACAGAGTAAAGGTCGGAAGGCGGTTTCCCTGAGATTATTGCATTAAGGTTGGCAAAATACTTATCTCTTAGTTTAATTTCCCTGTCGAGAGAATCGAGCCGTATTGCACTCATAAGAATATTACGGCGCATTGTGACATCGGGATACCCGGGTATAAATTCCCTCAGGTTTGTGAAGGTGATGAGGCAGGTTGTGGCACCTATAATAAACAGTACCAGGAATGTTATGAGGAGAAAAGCATTATACTGAGTCAGCCTTATCCTCCAGACTTCTTCAAAAGTGGTATCGTTTATTACAGAGAACCTGTACTTATCACGCCAGTTACGTTTTTTCTTGTCGTTTTTTGCCATTTTCCATTTATGATCGGCACGCAAAGATAATAATATCCGCTTTAAACAACCTTGACAGCTTTATCTTCACTCTGCCATAATCCATGTTTTGAACAGACCGACATGGCAGAGAGGTTCATTGAAACTTCAGGTGCAACGATATAAAAATCAATCTCGGCGTTGGATGGCAGGTTGCCATATACACCTGCTGTATAGCGTACTTCCGCAAGGAGTGTCTCCCTGTTCCATAATTGAATTACGCTTATAAAATGGTTGTATTCATCAGGATGAGGATACTCTTCTCCAAGTTTTACTTTAACAGCAAATCTTTCGCCTCTCTTTACCAGGTCGGGACAAAAGACATGAGGCATATGCCTGTCGAGATAATCGCGTTTTATCTCTTTTTCCTCTTTTTCTATTTCAGTGGCTTTAAATACTCGTGGCATAGCAATTTATTTTAAATTAATATGATTTGTAAAGATCACAAAAAGAACAATAGTTATGAATATAGTGCAAACTTAATAATTAAAATTTATAAAATAAGTGTATGTAACACACTGTAAATTAGTAATAAAGTTCCTCCATTATCAGAATAAATTTAAAAGTTGTAAATTTGATTATCTAATTCTGTTGTAAATTTGATTATCTAATTCTAAAGACATGAAAACTTATTTACTTTTAATAATTGTCATTCCCCTTTGTTTTACCTCATGCAAAAAGGAAGGTAAAAATGAGAATCTTTGTTACAGCAGTACATTGATGAGTCAGGTCAATTCGGCAGATGTGGCTGTTCGTGGATTGACTTACAACAGTAATTGTCTTATATATGAGTCAACTGAACCATTCTTATACAAAAGATTTTCGTATGATTCCAAAAATATCTTAAGTAAAGTGGAAATGGCTTATTCGTACAGCCCTTTCAGCTGCGTAATGATTCCGGGACAATCCGTTGAATCAGATCCAAGGAAAGCTGAGGTATCTGAATATTCAGAATTCGAATATGATGATGCTTTAAAATTAATAAAGAAATCGAATTATTTTGTCAACAGCGGGAATCCGTATCTCACCTCCTACCAGACATATGATTATGAGAATAATAATATTGTAAAGTTAAGCACATTCAATTCTCAGGGACGGTTGACCATGTACAACGATTACAAATACGATGATAGCGGTAATATGACAAGGATTGATCAATACTGGAATCTACCGGTTTTAAAATTAGCGGAAACGATGATTTACGAGTTTGACAGTAAAAATAATCCATACCAGGTATTTGCCTGTGAAGGTAATCCTGGAATATATACCAACAAGAATAATATAGTTAAAGAGACTATCACTTCATATAATGGTACGGATGAATCAGGCAGAACGAATCTGTACGTTTATGAATACAACAATCTCGATTATCCTGTCAAAATTAACGGTATGGATTGCATATACGGGAAATAACAGGAGAACTGACAATTGGCAAAACAATTAACATATCTTTTACTTCTGATAGCCGGTTTAGCATGCAGCTGTAAAAAAGATCCGGACTCAGGTAACTGGGTAATCAGCGATTATTCAGGGACCTATAAGAATATTGAATATAGTGAGAATTTAATCAGGGAATTTACTTCCGGTATTTATGAAGGCTACGATATTCCTGAAGATATTAAACTACTTCAGTATGGCAGAATAGAGATTGATTTTCAGTACGATGGAGGAGGCCTTATTTATTTCATGCCGCTGTTTTACTATGGTTCCATAAATATGAACAACAACGACGATGCTGCAGAAGAACCAAAATTTCACATGGCCATAGAAATCGGACATTACAATGTTATCCCTTTCCCGGTAGAATATTTATTCTATACCATAAGCACTTTTCGTCAGCCTCAATATTGCAGGGATACCTTTAGTCCGGTAATTACCGGAGGAAATTACACGTTAATTATTGATAAGAAACCTGAAGGAATGATACTTCAGTTGAAAAACAGGGAAAAGATCCTGAACATTTTCCCTCATGCTTTTTTTCCTGATTCTTCTCAATTATTTTTTAAAGATATAACATCTTATATTGACCGGAATCAGGGTGATTCCCTGAAGAAAGTATTGATGGTGGGAAAGGGATTTGCAGGAATCGATAAAGGGATCCACGACTTTAATGGTCAGGTCACAAGTCTCCGGATCATTAAATATTCTATTACTAATCCGGATTCAGGGTATGAATTAAAGCAAATCAGAAATCAACATACTGAAAACCAGCAGGTAATTTATACTGCCCATGACAATTTATCCGGGAATGATAAATTCCTTATATTAAAATACCAGTTTTATCCTTATAGATTTGTTGCCGGGGAATTAATACCGGATGGAGAAATGCAAACTGGTGAATCAGCTGAAATGAAGAATGACCAGTCAGCCACCTGTTATTTAAAAACGACTGATATAGGTTTTTATAAAGTGAATATTTGTACGATTGATAAAGAAAATAATATTCTAAGATCCTCAATAAAATCTTTTGATATCTGGGTATACCCAAAAGAATGGGATTTCGAATTTTATAAATAATCAACAGTTAAGCACATGGCCCACGATGTATTTATAAGTTATTCCAATAAGGATATAAATGCTGCTGATACCGTTTGTTCGATAATGGAAAAAAACGGAATCCGCTGCTGGATCGCACCCCGCGACATAACTCCGGGGGTACCCTTTGCGGAGGCCATCATCGATGGCATAAAAGGTTCTAAAGTATTTGTCCTGGTATATTCCTCGAATTCAAACCAATCTAATCAGGTTATTAAAGAAGTAGACAGGGCTGTCCATCATGGTCTGGCTATTATTCCACTTCGCCTGGAGGATGTTCCCATGTCAAAGCAGCTGGAGTATTATGTCAGCAATGTCCATTGGTTGGACGCGTTAACCCCTCCGCTTGAAAAACACGTTGACAAGCTGTGCAAGGTGGTTCAAATGCTTTTAACAATGGAAGAGGTTAACAATGATGATATAAAAAAAGCTCTCGAATCCGAAACTCCCAAGCATGCAGAGCCAGGAAAATCAGGCAGGAGATTTAAAATGACCAAAATTTTAATCCCGGCAATCGCTGCACTCATTGTTGTGATTATCCTTGGTTCAGTATGGTTATTCAAACGGCAGGCAAGCATTCGATGGGCCAGGGAGGAAGCACTTCCTGAAATCGAACAGCTAATCAGCGATAACGATGTTTGGCGGAACCTTGTAGAGCCTTACCGGCTTGCTGTTAAAGCGGAAGCCGTTCTGGGGAAGGATACTACCCTTGCGGCTCTTATCCACAAGTGTTCCAGAAACATTGATGTTCTCACAGAGCCACCTGGAGCCAGTGTCTTTATGAAGGAATACGTGGATCCCGAAGATGAATGGTCCTTTCTTGGAATAACACCGCTTAAGGGTGTCCGGGTACCTATCGGAATCTTCCGCTGGAAACTGGAAAAGGATGGTTATGATACTGTATTTGCAGCCGCATCCACATGGGATTTAGGAGGCGAGGATGACATGATAAGCGGTTACAATTTTGTGCGAACTATGGACAAGAAGGATAGCCTTCCTGCAGGGTTGGTACGGGTACCAGCCGCAGAGACTGAGGTCGGATCCCTGAAAGATTTCTTTATCGGCCGCTGTGAGGTAACAAACAGGGAGTACAAGGCGTTCGTAAACGCCGGCGGGTACCACAACCCTGAGTTCTGGAAACATCCTTTCATAAAAGACAGCCGGAAACTAACATGGGAGGAAGCCATCGGGATGTTCATGGATCAGACCGGTAGACCTGGCCCTGCAACATGGCTTGGAGGTGACTATCCGGTAGATCAGGGAAGCTACCCTGTGTCGGGGATTAGCTGGTACGAGGCGGCGGCTTTTGCTGAATGGGCCGGGATGAGTCTTCCCACTTCCGTCCACTGGAATGTGGCGAGAGGTGCTCTCACACCTATGATAATATGGCCTCAGCTCGGAGGATTCGGCATCTTCGCACCCTTCACAAACTTTGGAGGTAAGGGGCCGGTTCCGGTAGGCACTCTTCCCGGGATCACAACCTACGGAGCTTATGATATGGCAGGAAACGTCAGAGAGTGGTGCTGGAACGAAACTGTGGAGGGAAGGGTCATCCGCGGAGGGAGCTGGGAAGACAACACTTACGAATTCGGATACGAGAGGCAGGCCCCTTCCATGGATCGCTCCCCAAGGAATGGATTTCGGTTGGCACTATATCCTGATACCGGGTTGGTGCCAAAAACGGCCTTCGGATTCCGGACTGCATTTTTCGAGGTAGATTACCGTTCGCAACCACCTGTTTCTGATGCCGTCTTCAATATCTATAAGGAACAGTTCTCCTATGATAAAAGGGAGCTGAATCCCACAGTCGAGTCACGAACAGAAAATCCTGAGGGGTGGATACACGAACGTGTCTCTTTCGACGCACCATATGGAAAGGAGCGAGTACTGGCTCATCTCTTCCTTCCAACCAGCTCATCACCTCCGTATCAGACAGTGATTTACTTCCCCGGGGATGCCTCAGCCTGGATGCCTTCCAGCGAAGGTCTGGAAAGCTATTATGAGTTCACTATGTTCCTCTCATACCTGTTGAGGAACGGCAGGGCAGTACTCTATCCTGTTTACAAAGGGACTTTCGAACGGGGAGGACCTGATTATATAACCACTTTACAGGTTCCAGCGAACATGCAAACCTATGCCTTCACTGAACTTTTGGTTCAGGAGGTAAAAGACTTCCGAAGGAGCATTGACTACATCCGGACCCGTCAGGATATCGACAGTCAGAAGATCGCCTATTTAGGTATGAGCTGGGGAGCATACATGGGCTCCATAATTCCGGCAGTGGAAAATCGAATTCAGACAAGCGTTCTCATTGCAGGGGGTCTGGTGGGTTTGGCACGTCCGGAGGCCAGCGATGTAAGCTATGTAAGTCGTGTACTGACGCCAACCCTCATGCTGAACGGAAAGTACGATGTCTTGTTTCCTCCCGGGACCTCATCCCAACCAATGTTTGACCTTCTTGGTACACAACCTGAACATAAACGCCTCATCCTTTATGAGACTGACCACATCCCGCCAAGGATCGAATTCATTAAGGAAAGTCTGGCATGGCTTGACAAATATCTGGGGCCGGTGAAATAAAAAAGATATCTTATTCCTGAGTAAGATTATTAAGAGGATTACTCACTTCGCTCATGATCCTCTTCTTGAGAGTTTGACAACGAAAAAAACCTGCTTCCGCCTTACATTTAGTCAAAAAATTAATTCTATTATACCTGGGAAAAGACACCGGCGGTATCAATATCCTTTAGCCGCAGTCCCATCTGCTGAATTGAGCGATAAATGATTTATTTTTAAATACAATCCTGCTAATAATATAATCATCAGATCTTGCAGCGTTTGGAAGAATTCGTACGTCTTGGCTAAAAAGTTCAATTAATAATCAATTAGTAACTAAAGAACTGAAGCTATGAAAACTAAGACATTCTTATTAGTATGCCTTTTACTAGGCATTGGAGTTACACAGCTTTCTGCACAGAAATGGCCAAAAGGATCACACAATGTTCCCGTATCTTTTACATACTATGGCGAGTGGCCAATAGAATGCAACGGGGTTTTGGATGATCTGTTAACAGGAGAATTAAGTGTCCATTTATCTCAATTTTGTATACCTACACCAGAAGGAGATGTAACAGTTTGGGGCATTGAAAAGTTTAGCGGTACACTTACAAGTACCTCCGGTTCAGGTGAAGTCTTTGAAGTACAGGAAGTAGATAAGTACAATAGGCCACTATCTACAGCAGAATCATGGACCTGGCATGGAATTTATAAGGGAAATCAAGGTCACAGGTACAACGTATGGGGCCACTTTGATACCTCTACTACACCATGGAAATGGTACATTGACAAATCAATATGTCACTAATATTTACAGTAAAATAATAGAAGCAAATAATCCCACGGAAATCAACTCCGGGGGCTTATTTTTTATATGAGGATCGGTTATCAATAATAATATCGTAATGATGGATTGGGAGATCCCTCGCTGATGCTCGGGATGACAGTATTCTTTAGGGGAACAAGGGAAGAGGAGGCGGTTCGCCTTGTGAACCGCCTCCTCTTCCCCCCATTGACCGTGGACAACCTGTCATTCCGAAGCGCAGCGAGGAATCCTCTGGGAATAGCAGGAAGTACCTCAAACTGTAATTGCGGTTCAAAGTCCTTTAACCGGAAATACAGAAACTGAGGTAAGTGCAACACTCGCAGGTTTAACAGATGGCACATATATATTCAGAGTTAAAGCAGAAAATTGTCTTGGGACAGTATGGAGTCTGACTCAGGAATCATTTGATATAGGTGGTCAGGCTCCTGCAGCCACAACATTGGCAGCAACAAATTTAACATCAACTTCGGTAACCTTAAACGGAATCGTTAATGCCAATTCTTTTTCATCAAATGTCATATTCGAATATGGCACTACAACAAGCTATGGACAGGAGGTAACTCCGGAACAAGGTCCGGTGACGGGAAATGCGAGTATAAATGTAAGTACAATACTTGCAGGCTTAACATGTGGTACAATATATCACTTCAGAATAAAAGCAGAAAATTCTTCTGGGATAAGCTACGGGTCGGATAAAACTATTAATTCAGATCATCTTCCAACTTTGAAAACCACTTCAGCTTCTGGTATAACAGCAACTACTGCAATAATAGAGGGAAAAATTACTGATTATGACTGTGTTGGCGTAATTGAAAAGGGTTTTTATTGGTCACAATTGTCAATCTCCTTACCACCTCAAAACAGGAGTGGTAAGGGTTATTATCGTTCATATGCTGGCACTGGAACCGGAAGTTTCACCAGCAAACTGACAGGATTAAGCCTGACTGCAAAGGCGGCTAAAGGGGAAAGTATGTGTGATTAGACTTCCCGTAAGGTTCAATTTAAACTCTCCGGCATTTGAATTTCCTGTTCTTTTCATTGAAAAAGTAAAGAAGGAACTTCTTTATTAAAGAGCTTCATATATTGAAAATACCTTAACTTTACAATAATGATCTACTTAATATATCAATACTAATAAACATAAGTTGTTATAAATTATGAAAAATCCATCTTTACCCAACAGAATCGTTGTAGTAGCAGCTCTGTTGCTCACCACAATTGCACTTCACGCGCAGGTAAAATATGTACCATTAAAACCGATGTCGCAGGTAGTCTCAACCTCATTGAAACCAGTGCGAACATCCGATCCGATAACCTTACCCACCATTACGTGGGGAGGCGATATCGCAACAGTCTATGCTGAGATTAATGGAATTTTCAAACAAAACGACCTTAACTTCATCCTCAGGAACGAAGATAATTTCAAAGATCAGGTGCAACGATGCATCAATGGCGAAACACCTTATCTGAGAGGGACAAAAGGCATGATCAAAATGGCCAGCGACGCTTTCAAAGCAGCCGGTATAGAACTCGTGGAAATTTACCAGATCAGTTTCTCGAACGGTGATGATGCAGTCGTTTTCCGCCCGGGTAAAAACATCAACAATGCAAGGAACGTTGCCCTGCAGATCTATGGTCCGCACATGGACTACGCCGCCAACCTGTTCACCAGCGCCAAAAGAAGACTTGATGATATCAACTTCAAATATCTCGAAGAACTCACCCTTAACAATAATGGCACTAACAACAATCCGGTAGAAGCATTCGTAACTGACCCCACATTGGACGCAGTTTTCTGTATAATCCCTGATGCACTCAACCTGACCTCTGGTGGCACCACCGGTACTGGCAGTGAAGGATCAGTCAAAGGAGCAACTATCGGATTAACCACAAAATCAGCGAACCGTATCATTGTAGATGTTTACGCCGTCAGGAAAGACTACTTTGACACGCACAAGGAAGAGGTACAAAAGCTCACTCTCTCACTAATGCAGGCAGAAGAAGGCCTTCGCGATCTTTTAAAAAATAAAACCTCAAAAATGGGTGAATATAACAAAGTGATTAGCAGATCATCAGAGCTATTCTTTGGTACGCCTACTGCAACAAAAGATGTCGAGCCTATGCTTGAAGGAGGATGTGAATTCGTCGGCCACGCCGGCAACGTGACTTTCTTTGTCGGACAAGGAACTACCAGAAACCAAAAGACCATCGACGCAGAGATACAGAAAGCATTCATCACCATGGGAGTACTCACCTCCCCAACTAACGTCTTAAGTGCTGACTGGGACTATAATGTATTCGTCCCGGGCCTCAAGTATGCCAAAGTAGGAGCGGGCACTGTGACACCAAGGTTTGACGAAAAGAAAGTCTCACAAGTCATCGAGAACAAAATCAAGGCTGAAGCTACAACCTGGGAATCTGAGGGAACACTTTTTAGCTTGGAAATCTACTTCCAACCGAATCAGGAAACCTTTGCAGTGGCCAATTACGCCGGAGACTTTAAGGAAGCCCTTAAGCTCGCACAGACTTATGGCGGTGCCATTGTCGTTATCGAGGGACACTCAGACAGAGGAGGAGTTCTGAAAGCAAAACAAAGTGGCGCTAGCAGTCAGGAAATTGCACAGATCGAGCAGGTGGCGAAGAACCTCTCCAGGGAAAGAGCTGAAAACGTGAGGAAAAGCTTCCTTGCTTATTGTAAACAGGCAGGGATTGCTTTCGACAATTCACAGATTACTGTGGTTGGCAGAGGTATCGAATCGCCGAAATTTATTCAGCCAAGAACTCAGGAAGAATGGAAGCAGAACTTCCGCGTCGTTTTCAGAGTCAAGCAACTCGAATCAGAATCCATACAGTTTGACCCATCAATATACAAGTAATTATTGCATTATTTTATAACTATCATGAAAGATATCATGAAACGATATTTTGGTAAAACTGGTTCGCTCATATTATGCTTAAGTGTGCTTTCGCTCGTCATCAACTCCTGCGTTCAATCAACGCCGGGAGGTGGAAAGCAAGCTCGGTCAGAGCAGCAAGCTGAAGAGTCATTCCCCCCTCAGATAACCATTCTTTTCGATGAATCAGCAGGCGTCGCCTCAACCACGTCCAACTTTTACTTCCTTTTCGATATGAGCGGTAGTATGGATGAAGAGTGCTCCGGGAAAAAGAAGATTGATGGTGCGAAAGATGCTGTCACAAGGTTCATGAAGAACATTCCTGATGATGTGAACATCGGTTTGATGCTCTTCGGCACCCGAAGTACATACGGTTATGATGAAGCTCTCCCAATTGGTCCTGGCAATAAAGAGGAGTTCATGAAAATCATTAACAGCCTGGAACCAACTGGAAAAACGCCACTGGGAGAAGCACTCTTAGCCAGTGTCGACAAGATTGTCGAGCAATACAAGAAGCAGCTGGGTTACGGCATATATCGTATTATTATTATCACTGATGGAGAGCAGACAGGTATTGATCTGAAGCAACCTTGCAACTACCTCGCCCAGCATGGATTCATAGGGCTGTACTCAATAGGCTTATGTATGAAAAGCTCCCACACATTGAAGAAGTACTCACTCTCCTACCGGGATGCAAATAATTATGAGGAACTCGAGCAGGCATTAGTTGAAGCAACTGCTGAATCTGACGTTTTTGATGCAAACCTGTTTGATGAGAACCTGTACAAAGCTGATAGTACGAACCACTAATTAAGGAAACAGGGTTCCGGCTCTGTAAATACTATTTTTTTTACACAATAATTAGTAGGTTTAAGCCATGAATAATAGAACAAAAGGCATAATCGTTTTCATGCTCCTCGGAACCATCGTTGTACTCGGCATCTACTTCGGTACAACCTGGCTCAATGGAATCAAAAGAACGAAGAGCTCCGATTCGGGAGGTGCCTCCCACACCGTGCACTGGGCAGGCGATAGCTACGCCGGTTATGCGTTTATCAAATCAACTGAGATGAGGAAACGCCTGGCAAGGAAAGGCATTGTGCTCGAATTCACGGATGATGGTGCGGCATATGCCGACCGTCTTAAAAAACTAAATGATAGCGAGTATGATTTCATCGTATTGCCTATCAGCTCGTACATGGAGCACGGTTACAAGTATAAGTTTCCGGGAGTCATCACCGGAGCTATCTCCGAATCCCGGGGAGCCGACGCCATACTCGCGTTCAAGGATTTCCCCTTTACCAAAGTCAACGACCTCAACGACAGCGAGATCAGGATCGTAGTGACGCCTGACTCGCCCAGCGAAGACCTTGTTAATCTGACTATCACCAACTTCGACCTTGATGAGCTTCAGGGCAGTCAGGATTGGATGATCGAGGCCAGCGGTTCGGAAGCCGTTTACAAGCAGGCGAAAGCCGACCAGAACGACCCTGCAAAACGCAAGTACCTTTATACAATGTGGGAGCCGGACATTTCAAACGCCATCGATAACCTTGGTATGAAGAAGATTTGGGGTTCGGACAATTTCCGTAATTACATCATTGATGTATTCGTGTTCAGCAGGAAATTTGTGAACAACAAGGAAGGTGATGTCAGGGAGATCATCCGAACCTATTTTGAGGTAGTGGACTACTATATGGCCCGTAAGGAGGAGATGTTCGATGAGCTCAGGTCAGTGACCGGTGCAAAGAGAGCCATGGTGCCTTCTTTCATGGACAATATCAAGTGGTACAACCTGCAGGAGAATGCCTACCTCATGTTCGGCATCCAGGGAGCAGCGAGCCCGGGATCTTACGCTGATGAAGGCCTGGTGAAGACTATCTATGCCTGGAACGACGTCAACCGCCTGATGAAAAAGGTTATAGAAGTGAATAATCCTTACGAGATACTGAACAAGACATTCGTCGAAAGGTTGGTCCCGACAGCAGTTGCTCCCGTCGGTAAAAAATTAGATAATGTCAGGGACTTCGAAGCCTTAACCAAAGACCAGTGGGAAAAATTACAGGAATCAGGGACCATGAGGGTAGAGAACATCACGTTCCAAAGTGGTATCGGCCGATTGGACAATGTTGGTGAAGTAACCGTTGATAATGTTGCACAGAAGCTAATCCACAACTATCCAAACTACCGGGTTCTGGTTGCAGGTCATACTGGTTATGGCGATACTGAAGCAAACCTGAAACTGTCACAGGAACGAGCTGATATCGTGCGACAGCAATTAATAGCCGTTTATAACATCGACGAGGATCGCATCCTGGCAAAAGGTTTCGGTGCAGAACGGCCTCCCAAACGTAAGAATGGCGAGTCGGAACGAGCCTACCGTTTGCGGATGCAACGAGTCGAGTTTATCCTTTTACAATAAATAAAGAGGGTCGTATATGGGACGGCCGGGTAACAATATGCAAAAAGAGGAGAAAGCAGTGTTCACGCTCCGACCAGAGGACTTCGAGGAGAAAGCTATCATCAAGGCGCTCAACAAGTCCATAATGGACAATTGGTTCGTCGGCGCGAGCATCGGAGCCATCCCTGTAGGGATTCTGACTGCCATTCTCCTCGGATCAGGAGTTGGCATACCCATTATCGGGGGAGCACTCCTGCTCGGAGGAGGGACCTGGGCATGGAAACGATTCTTCAAAGGAGATAAGTTCTTCGACTATTACCGGGACCACTTACGTCAAATCCTTGATGAGGATACTGAACGTCGTCGTCATGAATTGCAACGATCGCTTGACGCATATGGTAACAAACATGCTTGTGAACAACTTGAACAGTTCCAGATTAAGATCAAGGTATTCATAGAAATCCTCGAAATGAAATTCCCGGATAAGAACCAGCTGACGTACAACCGGTACTACACTATTGCACAAGAGGTGTTCCTATCGGGCATCGATAATCTTAATGAGGTCCTGCTGATCCATAAAACGCTTGACGCTATAGACATGGATTATATCGAACGGAGCCTTCAGAGGCTGGAAAAACGAGAGCAGGACGATGCGACGAAAAGGGAACGGAACTCATTGCTGCAAAGTAAGCAACAGTACCTGGACCAGCAGCAAGACATTAAGAACCTGATGGCTCAGAACGAGGAAGCCCTGGGCAAGCTGGACGAAGCTATTGTACAGGTGCAGGATATCAAACGGTCAGCAAACAATGAAGGCCAGCTTGACATGGAAGCATCCATGGAGCAGCTGCACCGTATGGCACAACAGTCTTACAAATTTTCACATTAACAACAATATAATCTACAGGTAAAATGAGTAAAAAACAACAACAAACAGTAGACCCGCAACTCGAACAGAAGTTGCAGGAGCATGCCCAGGATATAAAAAACATCAGGAAAGCGGATTATAATGTCCCCACTGAGGCCGAACTCAAAGAGGAACTCGAAGAACAGCTCGGACTGACGAAAGAGAAGAAGGCGGTCATCGATCCAAAAATTGATCAGCTCACCGACTCCATCATTGACAACTTCTTCAATGGTAAATATAACGAGGAGCAGAAGAAGCGGTGCATCAACGATCTGGGCATGAAGCATCAGGCAAGGTTGAGTAGTCACAACGAAATACTTGACCAGTCTATGCAGATGCTGGCCAAGACGCAGGATGGAGGTACAGTCGCAAAAGACCTGCTTTTGCTGAGGAATGAGGTCGAGGCATTAAACCCTCACCAGTATAACCTCACAGCTCCGACCAGCGCCGCAGCCAAGCTCTTCAGAACAGTCCTGGGAAAGAAGAACCCGATAAGCAGGTACCTGGAAAGGTACGAAAAAGGCAGCATCGTTTTGAAAGACATTACACGTAGTTTGATCGCGGGGAAGGAAGGATTAAATGATGATAACAATATCCTTGGGATGGACAAGAAGTCTCTTCGGGAAACGCTCGATGGACTTGCCCATGCAATCAAAGTCGGACAGGTGCTTGACCAGAAGTTCGAGGCCAAACTTCGTGAGATGAACCAGCAGGAACAACCTGAGGAGTACCGGTTCCTCCAGGAGGAAGTTCTGTTCCCGTTGCGGCAGCGCATCATCGACCTGCAGACCGCATTGAATGTCAATCAACAAGGAGTTATTACCTACGATTTGCTTATCAGGAACAACGACGAACTGATCAAGGGTGTCGAACGCAGTGTAACTATCACCACCGTTGCTTTAAGTGTTGGAATAACTGCACAGTTCGCCCTGAACAAGCAGCGAATGGTTCTCGAGGCAGTCAAAGGAACTAAAGAGATTACCGAAAAGATACTTATAGGCAACGCGGAGACCTTGAAGACACAAGGTGTTGAGATCCAGAAAGGTGCCGCTGAACCAACCATAGCTGTGGAAGTCCTGGCCAGTGCATTCACAAAACTGAATGAAGCTGTCGACGACCTTTCCACCTTCAGAATCAATGCCCTGGCTGGTATGAAGGAATCTATCGGTAAGCTGGAAGATCTGACAAAGAAAGGCCGTGATACCATCGAAAGAATGGAGAAGGGTGAAGCTGTCAGAAAGAAAGCGTTTGTTGACATAACCGCTGACGATGAAATCTAAAAGCTCTGGTTCACGGGGAATTTAATACTCTTCCATTTTACACATTTTGTTCAAAACAAAATAACTTTTCGTTACAAACAAATAGAAAATTCAATATAAACATGAAAAAAATAATTAATCCACTCGCTGTAATTTTGGCCGTATCTCTGCTTACTATGGGGTTGGCCATGAGTTCCTTTACATCACATGATCCCGGGAAGGAAGCCTCCGCTCCTGCACCAAAGGAGTTCACCGTTGTCTGGTCAATCTATGCCGGGTGGAATCCCTGGGCGTATGCCGGCACTTCGGGTATCATGGACAAATGGGCTGCAAAGTATGGTATTAAGATCAAGCTAACCCGTATGGACTACATGCCTTCCATCGAAGCATTTACAACACCCTCAGTGGATGCGTGCGTAATGACGAACATGGACTGTTTAACTATCCCGGTCGCCGGGGGCATATCGTGTTCCGCAATCATTGTCGGTGACTATTCCAACGGTAACGATGCCCTGATCGTGAGGAACAACCTGACCATCCCGCAACTTAAAGGGAAGAAGGTAAACCTCGTCCAGTACTCAGTCTCTCATTACATGTTGTCCCGGGCATTGGACATGAATGGCATGACTGATGACGATGTAAAGATCGTCAATGTAAGCGACAGCGACATCGGTCCGGCATTCATCGCAAATAAAGATCAGGAAGCGGTCGTGACATGGAACCCGCTGGTGATGGAAATCATGAAGACCCCCGGTGTCAAAAAAATATTTGATTCCTCGCAAATACCCGGTGAAATACTCGATCTCATGGTTGTAAAAACCAAGGTATTGCAGGCTAATCCTGAGCTGGGGAAAGCCCTTGCTGGCGCATGGTTTGAAGTAATGGATATCATGTCCTCCCGGACTGATAAAGGAAAAGGTGCACTGGAAGAGATGGCAAAGGCTGGTGGTTCGAGTCTGATAGAGTATCAGAACCAGCTCAAGACCACCGCCATGTTTTATAAGACCACCGATGCTATCACTTACACTAACGGTGAGGAAATAAAGACAAACATGCGTCGTGTACGCAACTTTTGCTCGAAGTACGAGTTGCTGGGGGCAGGCGTCAAAGCCGACGACTTAGGCATCAGGTTCGCTGATGGGTCAGTCATTGGAAACCAGAACAAAATCCTGTTCATCTATGACATAAGCTACATGCAGGGAGCATCTAAATAACACAATCTACCAGGGATAAAGGAGTGCAGAGTATGAACAGATTAGCGGGAAAAATAGGGAGCACGATCAAAAACATGGATTCAGCTGTGCATACTGTTCTGCTCATGATGGTTTATCTCGTTCTGGCTTTTTTCATTAAGAAAATGGATTTGAAATGGGCAGCTGATGTACTCATCTGGCCGACCTATTTGTTTCCGAATTCTAACTTCCTTTTTATAGTGTTCGAGCTGATTTATGCGTACTATTTTATTCGTGTGATCCGCTTCATCATCAGGAAGTTGATCCTTTTGGTCCGCTTCTTTATCAGGAAGGAAACCCGGAAACAGTTGCTGGTGCGGCTGAATAGCTTACCAGGAAACTTTTTGGAGATTATAAAAAGCATCGGCAGATGGATTGTAAGCCTGCCAGGAAAAACATGGGAGGTGATCAAAAGCATGGCCAGATGGATATTAAGCCTGCCGGGAAAAACATGGGAGGTGATCAAAAGCATCGGCAGATGGATCGCAAGTATACCACGAAAAACGCTGGAAGCGACCAGGCGCTTACCACGTTTAGTTATTGGAGAGTTTGCCAGTCTCGGCAAGGAGTTCCTGGAGATGATTAAGAATTTCTACAGGCTCAGAACCACTCCAGGCAAGCGTATATCGCTCTTGCTATCATTAATTCTCTTCCTCGTCTGCATTAAGCTTTATTATAATACTTCTGTTGAGAGGCATGCGGAGAACCCTCAGGATAAGCTTGTTCCTACCGGCGAACAGTTGTGGAACGGATTCAAAAAAACCGTTTTTGATGTGAAGATCAAAGAGCAGTACGATACGAATGGTGAAGTCATCAAAAATGACCTGCCCAGGACATTCCGGGAGGCACGTATGCTTGACAAACATGCTTTTGCCGATGGGAAGTTCAGAAACAAGCGGGATATGTGGAAGAACGGTGTTACCCGTGAGTATCTGAAGCAGGGAGAATCACTTCTCTGGCAGGATACCAAGGCAAGCGGCAGACGTATTCTCATAGCAATGGTTTTTATTTTCGCTGGCATATATGCCGGACTATTTATTGGAGCATTCCCCTATGCTGAGAAGTTTTTGTACAGGTTCGTATTGTTCTTTGATAAGATACCCGCCTTAGCTGTCTTGCCAATACTTTTCATCGTTTTCGGTCTCGGAGAGACGGCAAAGATCGCATTGATCGTTATCGGTGTAGCTCCTACTGTTATTCTTGACACCTATCTCAAAGTGAAGGAGGTCCATGATGAGCAACTTGTCAAGGGTATGACTATGGGTGCAAGCCAACCGGAAATTATCTTCAGGATTATCTTTCCTCAAATCATTCCAAAGGTGCTGGACACCGTACGGCTGAACTTCAAGGCAGTCATCCTGTTTCTTATCGCTGGCGAGGCGCTGGCGGCCGAAGCAGGTATCGGTTATCGTATCTTCGTCGTCCGCCGGTACATGGATATGGCGACCATATTTCCTTATGTGGTCTGGATTAGTATGCTGGCTTTCATTGTCGACATGGCATTTCGCATATGGATTAGCAAACGATATCAGTGGTTGAACAAGTAATAGTTGTTTGTTATGGAAAACTATATTGACAGGAAGTACGTTTTAGAATTGTTCAATGCATTCCAGCAGTATAGTGGGCGGGTCATACTTAATGATATCAGCCTGCGTATCCGTAAAGGAGAGTTTGTCACTATCGTCGGTCCAACCGGGTGTGGCAAGTCAACTATGTTACGTATGGTACTGGGATCTGAAAGGCCTAGTCAGGGCATTATTGCTATGGATGAAAATCTCATTAAACGTCCTGATCGCCGGCGAGGTATCGTCTTCCAGAAGTATTCATTGTTTGATTTTATGAACGTCCGGGATAATGTGACGTTTGGTTTGGAGCTTGAGCACTTCAAGCTGGAGGATCATTACCTCAGGAAGATTTTTCCTTTCCTCTATAAGAAGAAAATGATGAAGTTTCGTGAAGAGGCTGATCATTTTTTGGAAAGGGTCGGCTTGTTGGAGCATGCGGACAAGTATCCTCACCAGTTATCAGGAGGACAACGGCAAAGAGTGGCTATCGCACAGGCGATGATTATGAAGCCGAAAATCCTGCTTATGGACGAGCCATTGGGTGCTTTAGACGTCGGTACTCGTGAAGCTATGCAGATTTTTATCCAGGAACTATGGGGTCAGACCGAGCAAACAATCCTGTTCATTACACATGACCTGGAAGAAGCTATCTTTATGGGTACCAGGCTAATCGTGTTGTCTCAGTACTACAAAGATGGTGGAAAGAACGGGTCGAAGATTGTCGAGGATATCAAAATTCCCTGGACTCAACCGCGACCTACCACTATTAAGCATACTCAGCAATTCAATGAAATAATGGAGGGCATACGTCACTCAGGACTTGATCCTAATCACTTGCATGATATTACCGAGTTTAATATCCAGCATGAGGATGCGTTGTGCTCTATTAGAAAGTTTGGAGAAAAATAATCCGCTTATGACTAAAACTGAAGAGCTTGAACAGCAAAACAGCCATCTCCGGACGAAAGTCGATGAGATGACTATTACACTGGAGAAAGCTAAAGAGAAACTCTTTGAACAGCGCGACATGCTCGAAGCTCTCACCAGGGAACCGCTCCCTTTGGCCACAGTTGTTAAGACCTATATGAATGATCCAGGGGTGTGGGCTGATCACGGGAATTATTTCAGAGACAATGCAGGTCATAATGAATACAAGATAGGCCTTATAGTCCGTATTAAGCCTGAGTGCGAACGAGCACATGAATCTATTGCTGAAGGTGAGATCAAAGCTAAACCGAAAAGTGGTTGGGTGACGGTTGTGTTTGCGGATGGTAAGAAAGGTGATTACTTAACTGATGATCTTCTTTTGAAAGACCGTGATGCAATGGACCGCGACCGTTACGGTACCGCAGTCCTGCACTTTGAAGGGCGGCTTGTGGAAGTCATCTTCCCCAGGCACCTTCACGGGAAATTGTTGCCGGGCGACATGGTCAGGCTGTCCCCTTCGACAAAACAGATAGTGGACAAGACCGAAGGTATCATAGCCGGGAATATTGGCATCATCACAGAAATAGTTGACGATGAGGCTTGTGAAGTGGCCATCGGCAGCGGTAAATCGGTTGCTTATAAGGGTCTTTTTGCTGATTTGAAGAAAGGGGACCGTGTCGTGCTTGATCCCTTTAATGCAATTATCATCAAGAATCTTGGAAATATTGAGACGAGTTACACATTGAAAGACTGGAAAGAGGTGTCATGGGACGATGTTGGTGGTTTATCAGAAGCGAAACGAATCATGCGTGAAATCATCGAAGGACCACACCAGTTAAAGAAGCTCTATGAGTTCTATAATAAGAAGCCGGTTAAAGGTGCTTTGCTTTTCGGCCCTCCCGGATGTGGTAAGACACTCCTTGCGATGGCCATCGTCACAACAGTAGCAAGGATGTATGGTATAGAAGCCAGGGAGGCAATGCAGTCAGGATTCATCTATGTCAAGGGTCCGGAACTTTTGGAAATGTGGCTCGGCAAATCAGAAGAGGCGATCAGAAGCTTGTTTGCAAGAGCGAAAGCGCACAAGAAGAAGTATGGCTTTCCTGGGGTTATTTTCATTGATGAGGCAGAGTCGTTGCTCCGGAAGCGAGGTTCCGGTATCAGTTCTGATATTGAGAGTACAACTGTGCCGACGTTTCTTTCGGAGATGGGTGGTATGGAGGAATCTGGTGCCCTTGTTTTGCTGGCGACGAATAGAGCAGATATTCTTGATCCTGCGGTCGTTCGTGATGGTAGAGTTGATGTTAAAGTGTATATCTCCCGCCCGACGTTAGAGAGTGCCTGTGAAATATTCAATATTCATCTGAAAGGAGTACCGCTCGCCGATGGTTTGAAGACGGATAAGGTTGCTGCTTCTGCTGCGAAACGGTTGTTCTCTGATGAGTACAAGTACTATGCTGTCTTTGATCGTAAGGATCCAAAAAAGCCGAAGCATTTTTTGCTCAGGCACATTGTCAATGGTGCTTTGATTGCTGGTATTGTGGATAAAGCGACTACCCTTGCCATCCGCCGCGACGCTGATCATCCGAATGAGAACCCTGGTGGTGTGAAGGAACAGGATTTGATTAATGCTATTGATGTGGTATTCAGGCAAAATATTGGCTTAGATCACGAGGAGCCCTTGAGCGAGTTTATAGAAAATGAGGGTATCGAGGCAGCTGGCATGGATAAGTGCGTTACACTAAAATCAGCGTTATCATGAAACGGCGTTTTAGGCAAAAACAGGATTTGGCGCCTAAGGAAGACCCGAAAAAAAATAAAGGTTTGTCCGAGGATCGTGCCCGGGAGAACGTCGATATTGATGATGTTATCCGGGAGATTGATGCACACCTGGCAACTCCTCAGAATGCTCCTGGGGAAAAAGTCCCATAACATAATATTAAGTAGAAATTTGGATTTACTTAATCCAGTAGGGGTTATAATATCATCAACATATTCTTTTGATTTCTATGATCAATGTCACCTGATTTGTACAAATCCTGGCTTGAAATAAAAAACTGCTTACGGTTGAGTTTCGTAAACTTGAGGTTTGAAATATCTGACAATAATCTGCTGGATAGATAATTTTGTATGAGATTCAGAGAATTGGTAACTTTATGGAAGATAATTGCCTTTATTTAAATAAGAATACTCTCGAAATTTAAATGAAGATAAAATTTCATACTATACCTCTCTTTTTTGTTGATTCCTTACCCGATATTTCGAATACTGATTGCAGGGAACTGCTTCGGTGTATTGAAGTACGTGCAAATGCATCAGATATTTTTGTATGGTTAAAACAGTTGCGCATTGCACCTTATAGTTTTGATTTTATTGATAACATAGGCAGAAAATCACCTGATTATATTATTGAAAACCTGCCACCACTAAAAGTCAGCACACACTACCTGTTATCGTTTCATATATTCGAATTTATTGAAAATTCTTTTATAACGTGTCGTCTCTGTGAGCCAATTAATCAACCGCTTAACTTTTATATGAAGGATCTGTTTATTGAATACAGGATTGAAGAACAAGGAACTAAAGCTAAATTATGGTGTAAGATAAAAGGTTATTATAATAACAATATATCTTCAAAAGGATTCTTTTTTGTTTTTTCTATTCTTAATAAAATAATGATGAGAAAGCAACTAAAGAACATTAAAAAGTTATCAGAGCTGTTAAATGCCAGAAAAGTTGTGACAAGAATCCATGATTTAAAATGTTACCATTTCGAATCAGGAATACACTGGTGGTTCTTTTGCCGTCATCATAATTGTAAAGGATTAATAACATAAAATTGTCTGCTTAAAAAATGCAAGCGGAATCAGCTCCGAAGGTAAATAATTCATGCGCTGATACATAATTAATCAAAAATCTGTATAATTTCATGCCAATATTGTAGAACTTTCTGTACAACCTGATGGTTGAACAGGTAAGATCAGGGAATATCTCAGAATGGCGTACAAAAGAAATACAGCAAGCCCATTTACATTTCTGTTTCTCGTTCTGCCATCTGGTATCAGCCAGGGATTTATTACTGTCTCTTTGCCTTTCATATTAACTCAAAATGGATTCTCTGTTGCAACCGCTGCCTCAATAACTGCATTGGGAATATCCTCAAATATCTGGCGTTTTATGCTGGCGCCCATGACTGATATAACTCTAAGTCTCCATAAATGGTATATAACCGGCAATATTCTCTGTGCCTTAACACTTTCAATGCTTTGTTTTATACCTCTCGAGACCAGCCTGACAGGCATATTGACTTTATTTGTATTTATATCGCAAGTCGCTGCTAACCTGATTGTTGTGCCTGTGGGTGGTTTCATGGCCAAAACAATTCCTGAAGAAATGAAAGGCAGGGCCGGTGGATGGTACCAGGCAGGAAATCTGGGAGGAGAAGGATTGGGTGGAGGTGCAGGCATCTGGCTCTATACCCATTATTCTTATCAGGTTGCATTGATCACTTTATCGGTGACCATATTTGTGTGTTCATTGGCACTCTGGTTTGTACCTCAGGTCTACGCCGAAAAAAGTATGCTCATAAAAGTAAAATTTCGGATGATTGTGGCTGATATCAGAAGTCTCCTGCATTCACCTGTTGCAATTTTCACGATGATAGTAATTCTTCTCCCTGTCGGAATAGGTGCCGCCAGTAACCTGTGGTCATCAGTAGCCACTGACTGGAAGGTTAATGCTGATACAATTGCACTTGTAACCGGAACACTGAGTGCAATAGTATGCGTTGCTGGCAGCGTGGCAGGTGGCTGGATAGCCGATAAATTTGGCAGATGGCTTGCATATTTCGGTGCCGGGACATTAATGGCGGCAGTAACTCTGGGAATGACTTTTTTTTCATTTAACCCTGAAACATATGTTATTGGTGTTTTATCATATGCATTTACTTTTGGAATGGCTAACGCCGCCTTTTCTGCCATAGTTTTGCATGCCATCGGTAAAGGAATGGCTTCCACCAAATATGCTTTGATTTCATCACTGGGAAATATTCCCTATCCCTATATGACTCTGTTTGACGGATGGCTTCATGATTCATACGGTATAAGAATGATGCTGCTCGGTGAAACTTTCCTGGGGGTTGGCTTTGTGTTAATCTCAATACTCGTTCTGGCTAAGCTGAGATCAAATAAAATTCCAGTCTGAATCCTGCACAAGTCTGACCACCAAATGAAATTTATTAAAATGATTATCATTTATATTGCATCTGCATGATTCATATTAAACCCGGATTACCCATGAAAAAAATAGTGATATTATTATCGATTGTATTCGGATTATCAGGCTGTTATATAAACAGAACCGTGCTTCTTGATTTCCCTCATACGAGACAATCATTCGATTATAGTTGCGGACCAGGGGCTGTTCAGGCAGTTATGGCATATTATGGGGAAGATTTCCGTGAATCTGAATTAATTGACTTTTTGAAAACAGACAAAAATGAAGGAACACTTGTCAGGGACATAACAAATTTCCTTGATCTTAAAGGATTCTCTACAACAGTAAAACAAAATATGACCACAAGTGAATTATTCAGCTATATTGATAAACAGATTCCTGTTATTGTGATGATCCAGGCATGGGGTAAGGAAGTTGATTTCGAGAATAATTATAAGGACACCTGGAACGACGGTCATTTTGCAGTTGTTATAGGATATACAAATAAAGATGTTCTGTTTTCTGACCCATCATTATTTAGTACAGGTTATATGCCTGTTCAGGAATTTTTAGACAGATGGCATGATTATGATGAAGGTGAAATTAAAACATACCAGCTTGGGATAGCAGTATATGGCAAGGAGCCAAAATTTGTCTATAAAAATTATGAAAGGATTAAATAAAGAAAATTTAAATTTCAGTAATAAGATAACTAATTCAAAGCATGTAGGACATTTGAAACGGAAGAGGTTTGAAATTTCTGACCTCGATTTGATCAGAGAAATGGATGACATAGTTATGCTGGAGAAGGTTTTTATTAATTTCTAATCGCCTTATTCATTATATTTTTGCATTTAGCCTGATATTGGTTTAATTTTGATAATGAACCAAATAGTACACTGATGTCAAGCATTACTGAAGGATATAATTACGACATTTTTATCAGCTACCGCCAGAAAGATAACAAAGGGGATAGGTGGGTTAGTGAGTTTGTCGAGGCTATGAAGACTGAGCTGGAATCAACTTTCAAGGAAGAGATTAGTGTTTATTTTGATGGTAATCCTCATGACGGGCTTCTCGAAACACATGATGTGGATGCTTCCCTGAAAGAAAAACTGAAGTGCCTGATATTCATACCTGTCATATCTCGTACTTATTGCGATCCAAAATCCTTTGCATGGGAACATGAATTCAAAGCTTTCATTGAACAGGCATCTAAAGATCAATATGGATTAAAGGTAAAGCTACCCGGGGGTAATATTGCAAGCAGAGTGCTGCCTGTTCAGATACATGATCTTGATGCAGATGATAAAAAAATGGTTGAAGATGTACTTGGGGGATTTATAAGAGGGATTGAGTTCATTTACAAGGAACCGGGAGTAAACCGCCCTCTTATGGCCAATGAAGATCATCCGGATAATAATCTAAATAAAACGTTTTACAGGAACCAGATTAACAAGGTTGCAAATGCCATCAATGAAATAATTACCGGATTAAGAAATCCCGGCCATTCTTGCAAGGGAACCTCAGGGAAGATTATTGAAAGAATACCTGTAGGAAGGATAAATCAGAAAACAAAGATTATTGCAGGAACATTAATCCTTCTGGCATTAATTGTGGCTGGATATTTTATTGTTCCAAAACTTTTCAAACCGAAAGAACAACCTGAAAAATCAATAGCTGTACTTCCGTTTAAATTAATTAGTGATGAATCTGGTAAACAATATCTGGCCGATGGTATGATGGATGCTATTACACTTCATCTTTCAAAAATCAGGAATTTACGTGTTATGCCCAGAACATCGGTAGAACAATATCGTGAAACAACAAAAACGATAACTCAGATAGCAAAAGAGCTTGGAGTGAAGTATTTGCTTGAGGGGAGTTTTCAGAAGTTTGGTGATAATACAAAACTTATTGTCCAATTAATTAAGGCAGGTGAAGAAAGTCATGTATGGGGAAATGAATATAACAATAAATGGAGTGAAGTTTTTTCATTACAGAGCGAAGTTGCACAAACTATTGCCAGGGAATTGGGTGCAGCAATAACTCCTGAAGAAAAACAGATTATCGAAACAATTCCTACATCAAGCTTAACCGCTTATGATTATTACCAGAGAAGCTATGAGGAATTTAATAATTTTTTCCAGACAGGTAATCTTCAATCTCTTAAAAGAACTGAAAAATTGGCTCATATAGCTCTGGAATATGACTCTGCATATGCCAGTGCTTATGTAGAACTGGCTTTGGTTTACTGCTGGAAATCCTGGATCTTTTCAGAAACATTTATCTCTGGAAATTACCTTGATTCAGCGTTGATTCTTTCTGATAAAGCACTTTCCATCGATGCTCATTTGCCAGAAGCATATTTATCAAGAGCCATTTATTATAACAATAAAGGGAATGCCGGGCAGGCGATAGTAGAATTTGACAAGGCAATAAGGTATAATCCAAATTACAGTGCCGCGTATGAATGGCTGGGGAAAGGTGTCTATCTGAGCAGCCTGTACAATTCAGATTATGTTAAAGGATTGGAATGCCTGCATAAAGCTGCAAGTTTAACTCATGGGCGAGAATTACCTGGTATTCTTTCCGCTCTTGCAGGTGGTTATACATTTGATGCCGGATTCCCTGAAGAGGGAAAGAAATATTATGAAGAGGCTTTAAAACTGACCGGTGATACGTTGACTTACCTTGCAAGTATAAGTGCATTGGAAATTCAATACGGAGATTTTGACAAAGGAATTGAAAAAAGTCTTAGAGTCTATTCAAGATACTCCGATGATGTGACACTAGGAGAGCATTTTTTCTTCCATGGGGACTATAAAGAATCATTAAAATACTGGGCGAAAGCAAGTGAGTGGTATAAATCTTCAGGACAGAATCTATTTGGGTATTCGCATTTATTTGGATATGCATTCTGGCAGAATGGCTTCAAAAAGGAGGCAGAATTCTGGTTCAATGAACAAATAAAGATGTCACAGGAGGCAATAAAGTTAGGGCGTTACTACTCAAGTGCTTTTTTAATGAGGAGCAATGCATATTATGATCTCGCCGGTGTATATGCGTTCAAGGGAGAAAAAGAAAAAGCGTTGGAGTTCCTCAGAATGTTTGACCGTTGTCCGGTAATTCCTATATCCATGGTTGATGACATAAAGAAAAACAATCCTTTGTTTTACAACATAAAGAATGATCCGGAATTCCAAAAGATTGTAAGAAGCTGGGAAGCAAAATACCAGGCAGAGCATGAGAGGGTAAAAAGTTGGCTTGAGAAAAATAATATGCTATAACATGCCCAGCCTGATCCACGGATAGGAGTACGACACCTTCGTCATCTACCGCTAGAAAGGCGATAAAGGCGACAGTGGGTAAGTGAATTTATTGAGGCTTTGAAGAGGTTTTGTAATGTCACGACCTTTTATTATCTTTATTGAATCTTGTGTTTAATCTCGCTGTTGATTCTTTTTTGACTTTCAGGTGGATAAAAATAGAAAATCGATTCGGTTGCCCGATTATGATTATAGTTCTGCAGGATATTATTTTATTACCATTTGCTGCAGGAACAGAGAAAATTGTTTTGGTCAGATCTCAAATTGTAAAATGATCCTGTCCGAAACAGGGAAAAAAGCTTCTGAATTTTGGCTGGAAATCCCCCTTCATTTCAAACACGTAAAACTGGACGAATTCATAATAATGCCCAACCATATTCATGGGATATTGTTTTTAAATTATTCTGATACAGGTACATGCCATGGCATGTACCTGCAGCCCGCAAACCATCAAATTATGGAAGGGTCATGCCATCGCATGACCCTCAATCAAATGAACATCAATCAATTTTCAAGACCAGTGAAAAATTCTGTTTCAGTGATCATCAATCAATACAAATCAGCATTGAAACGCTGGTGCAACAAAAATGGTTTCAGGTCATTTCAATGGCAATCCCGTTTTCATGATCACATTCTTTTTAATGAAAATTCTTTAGAAAGGGTAAGAAAATACATAAAATTGAATCCAGGGAACTGGCATTAAAAAAGTGATTGAAACACGGGGCTTTCCATGAAATATTTTCTAACCGCAAAGTACGCTAAGAAGGCGCAAAGAACGCAAATTTTGAACAACTATTTTAAAGTTTCAATAATAAAACATTAAATTTAATATTTTAAAAGTGCTTCTCTTTATCATAAATATTCCAGAATATGAAAAATGTTATTTTTATTCTTATCTCAGTTATGATTTGCGTTATGGTATCAGGCCAACCGGGTCGTATTCCTCAGGTGGAACCGCTTCCGGAAGGTTATAAACCTTCTTCCTGCAATACCTTTTTATCACAGTACCCGGCAGTTAATTCTCAGACCCGTCAGGCCATGTTCCGCGTGGTAGCACCTACTGCTCATAAGGTTCAGGCAGATCTGGCCGGCAAGAGATATGAAATGACAAAAAATGACAAAGGGATTTGGACTTGCATATCCGATCCTCAGGTTGTGGGTTTTCATTATTATTCCATTTGGATCGACAGTGTTGCCGTTATGGACCGGAATACAGAAGCCTATTTCGGAAGTAACTGGGAATCATCAGGAATTGAAATTCCCGAAGGATATGAAGGTGATTATTACCGGTTTAACAGAAACATTCCTCATGGACAAGTTCGTTCAATTCTCTATTGGTCCGGAATTAATGGTATGGAACGTCATTGCAATGTTTATGTGCCGGCTGAATGTGAGCTGGAACCTGCTAAGAAATATCCGGTTTTGTACCTGCTTCATGGCTGGGGAGAAGACGAAAACGGCTGGTCCAATCAAGGTCACATGAGTAACATCATGGATGGACTGATCGCATCCGGAAAAGCTGTTCCAATGATCGTAGTAATGGACTGCGGTGATATCAAGACTAACTCCGATGTACGCAATGCCGCCACGAATGACGTAACTCAGATCTACGTCAAAGACCTGATACCTTTTATCGACAGGACCTTTCGCACCAGGACCGACAGGCAGAATCGTGCGATGGCCGGATTGTCAAGGGGTGGCATGCAAACCACTACAACTGTATTCAATAATATGGATAAATTTGCCTGGTTGGGAACGTTCAGCGGATTCTTCATGGGAGGAAGAGGCGCAGCAGGAACAGGGCAGGCTCCCAGCTTGAGTCAGCAGATTGAAATTGCTTTTAATGGTGTCTTTAAAGACGCTGCTTCTTTCGATAAGCAGATAAACCTGTTGTTCATCAGCACCGGTACCGAAGAACGCAATCCCAAAGAGACGGTTGAAGCCCTCAAAGCTCATGGCATAAAACACATTGTTTTCCACGAATCACAGGGTACAGCTCACGAATGGCTTACATGGCGCAGAGCCCTCAATGATTTTGCTCCAAGGTTATTCAAATAACAATACTAATCTTAAAAATATCCCTGCACCAAAATGCAGGCATTTTATATATCTCAAAACTAGTAGGCATTAATATGAAAACAAGAAAATTAGGAAATCAGGGGCTTGAAGTCTCAGCATTGGGGCTCGGTTGTATGGGGTTGAACTTTTCGTATGGTCAGCCTCTAGACAAAAAGGATGCTATCGCACTTATTCGTGCTGCAGTAGAGCGTGGCATTACCTTTTTTGATACGGCAGAAATATATGGTCCATTCACCAACGAAGAAATAGTTGGTGAAGCACTAGCGCCTTTTCGCAACAAAGTAGTAATTGCTACTAAATTCGGCTTCAATTTTCAGGATGGGAAGATAAATGGCATAAACAGCAAGCCGGAACATATAAAACAAGCTGTGGAAGGTTCTTTAAAAAGATTGAATGTAGAGATTCTTGACCTGCTGTATCAACATCGTGTCGACCCCAATGTGCCCATTGAAGATGTTGCAGGTACAGTTAAAGAATTAATAAAAGAAGGAAAAGTAAAATACTTTGGACTATCTGAAGCCAGTGCAAAAACTATTCGTAAAGCACATGCTGTACAACCTGTATCTGCAGTTCAAAGCGAGTACTCTCTCTGGTGGCGCGAACCTGAAACGAAAATAATGCCAGCACTTGAAGAACTGGGAATTGGTTTTGTTCCGTTCAGTCCGCTGGGTAAAGGGTTTTTAACAGGCAAAATTGATGAAAATACCAATTTAGAACAATCAGATTTTCGTAAATCAATCCCACGTTTTTCAAAAGAAAATATAATAGCAAATAAGAAGCTGGTTGATTTAATTGAAGCTATTGCCAAATCAAAAAATGCAACACCTGCCCAAATTGCTCTTGCATGGTTACATGCTCAAAAAGCCTGGATTGTTCCTATTCCTGGCACAACTAAACTGCATCGCCTTGAAGAAAATATAGGTGCCGTTAATGTTCAGTTATCGAATGATGACATTTTGAAAATTGAGAATGCTGCTTCGAAAATTGCCATTCAAGGTCAAAGATATTCAGAAGCAAGTCAAAAAATGATTGATGAATAAGCAAAAGCCTGCCCTGGTTCAAATACGACTATAGGATTTCAAGTCCCCTTCTCTTTTAGGAGAAGGGGATTTAGGGGATGAGGTTAAAAAATGGAGGATTACAGTTCGCTTCGCTCACTGTGATCCTTTTAGGGGTGCTTAACAAATCGGACCCAGGCGACGATCCAGACCAAAGCGTCGGGAGAAAAAGCCTTGCAGCGCTGACGCGTCAGGGCTTTTTCTGTGTCAGACAAGAGGTTTGAAATATCTAACCTGGATTTGATTCAAGAAATGGGTAGTATAATACAGCTGGCGAAAGTTTTATTAATAATTAAAAATGTTAAGAATGATTTATAGGTTTCACCCGCTTTTTAAGCATGATCATCAAATAAATTTGCAGGTGCAACCTGGGTTTAATAAATTTGATAATAAGTTAATTATGATTCAAAGCAAGTTAATTGATACCCTCCTAAATGGAAGAGCATCATTCAATGGATCAGGCATTTGTCAGGAAGATCACCGAAATTGTTCTAGCTAACCTGCAAAATGAGAACTTTGGAGTAAAAGAGCTTGCCCGGGAATCGGGGTTGAGCCTAAAGGGACTTAGAAGAAAACTCTTATCGTGCAGTAGGAAAACCGTAAATCAGTTTATTCGTGAAGTTCGCCTGCGGAAAGCTCTCGAGATGCTTCAGAATGAAGAAATAACAGCCTCTGAAGTTGCATATAAAGTCGGATTTGACAGTCCTGCTTACTTCAGTACTTGTTTTCATAAATACTTTGGTTATCCACCAGGGAAAGTTGTAAAAAACGACATTGATAATCTGGATCTGAATATTCAAATCCAAAAAGACATAGAAAACCAAAAGAGAAAATCTTCATGGAGAAGTTACATTCTTTCTGTTCTTGGCATACTTTTTCTTGCCGTGTCATTGGGGGTGATTGGGTTTTTACTTTATAAGAAATTTCATAAGTCTGAATTAACAGATAATCTGATATCTTCAGATGGTAGAATTTCAATTGCGGTGATGCCTTTTCAGAACAGAACAAATGATACAATATGGGATATATGGCAGAACGGGATTCAGAATGAGGTAGTCGCTTTCCTTTCGAATTATGAGGAATTAAAATTAAAACAACCAGAATCAATCGATGGCTTACTCAAAAGCCAGGGTATTTCATCTTATGCATCAATTACACCCTCTTTTGCCCGTTCAATATCAAAGAAACTTGGTGCGAGTACTTTTGTTTATGGTACCATTATACGGGCAGGTACTTATTTACGAGTAACTGCAGAATTAACAGATACCCGAACAAAAGAAGTTTACAGATCTTATCAAATAGAAAGACCTGCCGAAGAGGAATTCATCTTTCAGATCATTGACTCGCTTTCGGTTCAGCTTAAGAATTTTCTCCTGTTAACTGTACTGGAAAAGGATTTGACCCCTGAAAACAGATATCTGACATTTGCCAGATCACCGGAAGCCTATAGATATTATGCCGACGGGTTGAAAGCCTTCCTGAAGGAAGATTTTACCGGAGCAATTGACTTATACTCACACGCCCTGGCTGTAGACTCAAACTGCCTCTTCGCTGCGTCCGACATGTCTTATGCTTATGGATCACTGGGCCAGTCAGACCAGCAAAGGAAGTGGATTCTGTGGCTTTACAAGAAAAGGGATATGATGACCCCAATCCAGAAAAACTTTACAGAATTTACATATGAAAATAATTTTGGTACGCCTGAAGAAGCTCTCAAATGCCTGAACCGGGTCCAGGAATATGATCCGGAAGCAAATTATCATTACTTATTAGGTTTACAATATCTGAAATTGAACCAAATAAGTCAGGCAGTAACTGAATTGAAGAAAAACTTAGAAATATATACAAAGTTGTATCCAAGCCAAGCCATAGATTGGGATTATGAAGCTTTGGGATTGGCATATCATAAAGCCGGCCGGTTTAAAGATGAAAATAAGCTTTACAAAAGAGCATTAAAGCACTTCCCTGAAAGTCCGGAGCTGAATTACCGGCAAACCGTCCTGTCATTGACAGAAGGAGATACCATAGCATCAAACCGGTATGTTGAAAAGTACAGATCTCTTCTGAAAATTGGTGCCGCTACTGAGGCAGATATTGCGGCAAAATTTGCTGAATTGTATTCAGAGACAGGTTATCAGGATAAAGCTGAGGATTATTACCGGAAAGCTCTGTCACTTGAACCTGACAGTCCCGGCAGAAAAAGGGACCTTGCTTATTTCCTTGTAGATAAAGAACGTAACATTGATGAAGGTCTGGCTCTGGCTGATAGTGTCCTTAAAGTGGATCCGGATGACTTCAGATTTATGCATATTAAAGGATGGGGATTATACAAGCAGGGCAGGCAACTGGAAGCTCTTGAATTGCTCCAGAAAAGCTGGGATTTAAGGATGGAGTATGCGGTTTATGATCAAACCACATTTCATTCATCTCGAGGAAGTGAAAAAAGCCGGTACAAGTTCCAAATAAGATGCATAATCGCTTCCAACAGTTAAGACAAAACCAAAATTTAAAGGTTAAAAAGTCAATACCTCAGGTAATTGATCTTACAATATCCTCAGAGATTTATTCCAGATAAATTTGCCATACCCCATTGCAGAATAGTAAGCATTGGTTCCATTATTGAAAAGACTGGTCATAAAATTGAAAGTTTTGATCCAGAAATTGCTATGTACCTTGGTCTGTTTTGTCCGAACTTTAATAAAAATGACGATAGCCAATTTATTTAGTTTAATTAAAATCATCAGCTATGAAAACAAAGACATTTTTATTGGTTTGCCTTTTTTTAGGCTTTGGACTTACTCAGCTTTCTGCACAACCCCCACTCCCAGCAAATGGAAAAACAGGGTGGGTTTCATATAATTTTACTTGGGACGGGTATTATATAGATATACCTGTTGCTCGCGGGCAGCTGGCGGTTGACAGATGTGTGGGCTATGCATCCGCACGCGGATTTTACTTTTATAAAGATGCAGTTATTGTAGCTGAACAAGTGACGTTTCATGGTGAAGTTACAAATCCCAGGACTGGTGAAATTTTTGAGGTAAAGGACTTTTATGTATGTAAATATAGCGATAGGGGTGGTTATGGATATTGGTATCTCAAAGGGAATCAGGGTTCCCATTATAGTATAATCTATTTTTATAGCTGGGATAATGATTCATTTAGATTTTTTAGTGTTTTCTGAATGTGAAACGATAACTGGAAAGAAGCATTCAAACAAGTTCAGCTCTCGGAAATCAGCTTCGGGAGCTTTTATTTTTTGGAGCATATAACGAAAAACCTTACTCCCGCAACCGCAGTATTAATGGGTTTTAAATCCCCTTCTTCCGCAAAGCGGAAAGGGGAAATCCTGAGCGAAGTGAAGGAAGGGGACGAGGCCGATGAATAAGGAGGATTACAGTTCGCTTCGCTCACTGTGATCCTCTGGGGGGTGCTTAACAGAGAAAAAGCCTTGCGGCGCTGACGCGCTTAAAGAATTATTCTAATGAATTCAAGTCCCCTTCTTCCGCAAAGCGGAAAGGGGTTTTAGGGGATGAGGAAAAAAAATGGAGGATTACAGTTCGCTTCGCTCACTGTGATCCTCTGGGGGGTGCTTAACAGAGAAAAAGCCTTGCAGCGCTGACGCGCTGCTACGGGCTTAATTTTTCCATCCCTTTCATCCCGCCTTGCGGGATGACGGTCTGAAAAAAATTAAGCCCTGTCAGCCAGATGGCTGACAAGGCTTTTTCTTTGTAGCGGAGGGAGGATTCGAACCTCCGACCTTTGGGTTATGAGCCCAACGAGCTACCACTGCTCCACCCCGCAATATGTTTCGGGTGCAAATTTAATATTACACATTCAATTTCCAAAATATATCCTATTTATTATGTATACACCTGAAAAGCTGACTATATCCGGTCTGTGCAGTAACCCGGGTGCATAATAAAAAGAAATGCCCTGGTAAATAAATGCTTACAAGGGATTATTGTTTCTACAATTCTAACAAATACCTCTTTTCTAAAGCCTTATTCCTGGTTTTTGGATTTATAAATCTGGCGGTAAGGGTAGTTACATGAAAATAGTCGATTGGATATACATTTGATGGCTTAAAGTCCTTAGTCAGTTTATTAAAGTTATCCTGATCAGTATATAAGCCAGATTTTCTTTCCCAGTAAAACACTGTCGCTGACCATTTTTTCATCTATATTTTTAAAAACATGACGTGAAAAAAATTCTGCCGCCTGATCTCCGGTTTTATACATATACACATGTTCTAATGGGATTTTCTTCTCCTTAATTAATTCAGAGGCCGATGAACCTGCCTGAAAAGATAAAATATAAGGATAAAAATGACTGTTAAGAATAATATTTATACCTATTATGGTTAAAGCAGAGGGAATAATTAATCTGGCAGAATCCAACTTGCTTTTGAAGAATACCAGAATAGCCAAAACTATGATTATCCCAAAGGACGCCCAAATAGCAGGATGGAGTCCCGGGAAACAATATCCGAATAAATAACCGGTAAGCATCCATAAAAAGGAGCATGCTATAAATTGAGTGTACTCAAAAACCCTGGTCGTTTCAGGTTTCGTTGTAATTATTTTTTCGATAGTAGCAGCAGGTAATAATAGCGACCAGCGGAAAAATCACAAAAATATAGTGAGGTAACTGGTAATGAGAACGAGTCATCGAATAAAAAGTTAAAACTATGCCGCTAATAGTAAATATCTCACTCCTGGGCAGCTTCTTCTTTAATTCCAGGAAGATCATTTTCAATCTGTCGAAAACAGCATATACAGCTAAAATACACCAGGGCATAAAAGCCCACATAAAACTTGAGTAAAGCAGAGTGGGATCCGGATTATTATTCCATACATTTTCGCCTGTTATCCTGCCAAAGCTTTGTACCCAAAAGTAAAACCGGAGTCCATATACGCCAAACTGCTCATATAATCCGATCATCATCGGTGTGAGCATAACCGCTAAAACCAGAAGCCCTAATAGCCATTGCCATTTAATGAAGGCTTTCCACTTTTTACGATAAATAAAATCAGGGGCAAAAGCTAAAACCGGTAAAACTATCCCAATAGGTCCTTTGGAAAGCATTGCTAAACCAATGCCCACAAATCCTAAGATAAGATTCTTAATCTTGTTATTGTTCAGAAAAACAGATAACTGCCAGATCCCAAAAATTACACTTCCTGTCAGCATTGTATCTGTCCTGACATCGTGGTTAAACAGAAAATATCCCTGACATGTAATCAGAAGTATTACGGTTACGAGGCCAACCCTTTTATTATATAAAGAGGTTGCAAGCTTGTAAGAAGAATAAACACCTAATATCGTAAAAAGGAAAGAAGGCAGCCTGTATGAAAAATTTGAAATACCTAATATTGAATATGAGAGAGAAGAAAGCCAGAATACAAGCGGGGGTTTATCTAGATAATTTTCTCCACGGAATAATACCTGCAAAAAGCTTTTCTTTTGCAGCATCTCCATGCTGATATTAGCATATTGGCAGGCGTCCGGTTCAAGAAGGTCAATGAATAAACCGATTGTATAGGCTATTCCTGCCAATACCACCAGAAAAATAAGCCATTTATTATCGAAAAGTTTCATCTCCAGTAATTATCGATTTAAGCTTTTAAAATTTAAATTCTCAGTTTATCCTGAATAATCCATATCTGAATATACAGTATATAGCACGGAACCCATCTTTCATATTAATTTTTTTACCCTCTGCATAAGTTCTACCATAATAAGAAATGCCAACTTCATAAATACGTATATCAGGAATCCTGGCGATCTTGATCGTTAATTCCGGTTCGAATCCGAATCTTTTTTCACGTAAAACTATCTTTTGAATAATGTCCCGCCGGCATAGTTTATAACACGTTTCCATGTCAGTAATGTTCAGGTTTGAGAACATGTTCACAAGGAATGTCAGAAACCTGTTCCCTATGGAATGCCAGAAAAATAATATGCGATGGGGTTTGCCGCCGATAAAGCGTGATCCATAAACAACGTCGGCAAAACCCTCCAGAACAGGCTGAAGCAGGAGATTGTATTCACGGGGGTCATACTCCATATCAGCATCCTGAATAATGATATAATCACCCGTGGCACTTTGAATTCCTGTATGTAACGCTGCACCTTTCCCCGAATTTTTCTGATGTTTTAAGTACTTTATGTCAATTCCGGGATTATTAACGATATATTTTTGAATAATAGTATCGCTATTATCTGCAGAACAGTCGTTTACAATAACAAACTCTTTTAGAATATTGCCCTGTAGCTCAACCTGGTTTATTTTATTAAGAATGTTTTCGATTGTTCTTTCTTCATTATAAACCGGGATTACAATACTAAGCTTTGAAATGGTCATCTTATTATCAGGATTTCTTGTTCTCAGGTATTATCTAACCTCTATTAATTGATAAATTTAACAGAAAAGGAAATATCAGGATAAAAGTCAGCAAAAGAAATTCATTATAAGTCTTTCTCCGGCGCATTGGTTTGTGGTTTGATAAATCCAAATTGTCTGAAAACAGATAATACATTTTTTAACAAAATCCGGAGAACCCTTGTCAGGCATGTACATATGTAACCAATAACAAAGTATTTAGTGCAATATCATTCAACCGGTGGAAGAAAAAAAGCATTGAACAGAAGCTTATAAGTTGCCTGCGTTGATGCCCTGAACTGGGGATTAAAGGCATAAAGAACGACCTGTCCTTTACCCTTCCTTAACCATATCAAAGCAACCTTGTCGGCCATCTTTTCTTCTTTCTCAACATATCCGCTTATAAGAATTTCTTTCTTCGGGAATACTCCGATCACTCTGCGGTCTATGTCAAACCGGGGAATACTGGTGACAAACAGTGGTTGTCCGCGATAAAATATACCTGTTTCAGATGGCATACCATATGTTAGTGGATGATCCTCCGTCAGCTTCATACGAATCCATGAACCCGGAATAAAAAGTCCTTCTTTTTGCGCCTGTTCCGCCACATTGGTAAAAGGAAACGCGAATTCTTCTTTCGTATCCCCTGTGGTTATCTCGAGCATTCCAGTAAAAAGGCTGGCAGACTGGCCCCACGATATGACTTTTCCTCCCTGATTGATAAAGAGCATTAGTTTATCTAATCCCTTTTTACCCATACCTTTCTGGTAATCAGGATGATAATTACTCATTATGTAATTGCTTTCTGTTCCGGGTTTCCCATTGAGGAGAAGCGATTTACCCGTATTAGGAATGATGACAATATCAAAATCTTTAGTGAAATCTGTTTTTTCAAATTCATCAGGGTGTACGACTTTATAAGGCAGCTTATAGGTATCGAAAAGATACCGGGTCCATCCGGCATCTACATCACTGAAATAGGTCTCAACAAGGGCAATTCTAGGCATAGTGACATCTGTAATGGCAAGTTTACCTGGCTGGTCTGCAAATCCGGGTTCTGTCAGTGATTCTTTTACAATGCTTTTTAATAAGGCTTCATCTTTGCCCTGGATAACAAAGCTACCTTTTCTGTAAAGTTTTCCGTTGAGTTGAACCTCCTGGCTGAGACGGCCAACCTTAAATCCATTCTGCATAGCTATAAAAGCTGCTTTAAAGCTGCCGTTGCTGGTGACAGGAAAGACTGCAGGAAGTTTATAGGTATCGCGAAACGAAAAATAGTCTCCTGATAGCGGCTTAAGTAAAGCTTCGAAAGCAACATCACGTGATTTTAATTCATGGGATACCAACCCGCGGTGAAGAGGCAATGACCAGCTGGTAATGTCATACGGGCGGATTATTATGCCATCGGGTGTATAATGTCTGACAGGGAATTCCTGCTTTTCCATAACCTCCTTAATAAACGCCCGGAATGGTTGTGCCAGTGGATAGACTATATCACCTTCTTTTAAATTAATGCCACCAAAAGTATAATCTTTCTTTAGCTGAAAAGTATTTATACCTTGTTCTTTCATAAGCTCGACAAGGTTGATAAGTTCACTTTGATCTGCCTGTTCCCGGGGGACCACATAATAATATGGTGATTGAGATCTTCCTTTCTGCACTTCTCTTTTGCAAATATCATTTCTGAATTTAAGGATATCATTTTTCAATAGAGAGGCAGTTTTAATAATTGAGAAGGTAGATGAAATCTCAAGTTTGACAATATCACCCAGACGCCACCAGCCTCCTTCCCAGGGCAAAGGGAAGTTAATGCTTTTTTCGTACTCCGAGAGGCCCTTGCCACTTGCCTCCAGTTCACCCGGCTCAATATAAACCGGGGTTGCATCTTTCACACTGGCTGCTTCGGTAAGCATTCCGATTACATTTTTCCATAAACAGGTTTCTGTTGAGCCTGGCCAGTAATCATCATAAATTGTCTTTTGCCCCACTCCTGCAAGCCCTTCATTTGTAAGGTCACGTAACATATTTGTTCCGAAGGTTCCTGTCCAGGTCCATAATTCAGCATCAACATTTTCTGCAATGGGGTCGTGAGAAGGTGGAACAAAATAACGAATAGCTGTTGATCCCATCTGATGTTTCTCAATCATAACCTGTGGAAACCAGTCAAGGTTATATACACGGGCTATAGCCCTGGTATCCGCCTGTGTGAGGCTGACGTAATCGCGGTTGTTATCATGTCCCACATATTTATGATACACCCCCGGTAATGAAGCACCTTCATATTTGGTATCCTTATATTTTTTATAATTTTCGACCACCATATCCATACCATCGGGATTCTGACTGGGTATAATCATATATACAACATCGTCCAGGTATTTGGTGACCTGGGGATCTGCGAAAGTTATAAGCTTATAGGCAATAAGCGGAGCTGCCTGGGATGGTGCCACTTCAGTGGAATGCATTGACAGCGTAGCCAGGAAAAAGACTCTGCCTTCTTTTATGTACTCTGCACGTTTCGCTTCAGATAGTGCCGGATTCAGTGCCAGTTCCCTGTTTATTTCACGGAGCTTATCAAGATTCTTAATGTTATTTTCAGATGATATGAAAACGATGTACATCTTTTTACCCATCGGACTAAAACCGATCTCAACCAGCTTGACCATTGGAGACGCCTCATCAAGCATAATAAAGTAATTTATCATTTTTTCATAATCAAACAGCAGGCGGTCACTACCTGGAACAAATCCAAAGTGATCCTCGGGTTTGGGAACGGATGATTGCGCAATCCCATTCAAAGGAATGACAATAGTGCTTATAATAACAAGTATAATGATTATAGTCAACAGATTAGACCTTCTCATAATTTAATGTGTTTTAAAGAAATTCAGCTGTATATATTTGTTTATTTTGCGTTTATAGGTACGTACACCAATTCAATTCCATAGTTTTTGCCCAGATTACGGCTGTACTTTTTTTCAACAGAATTGTTCCAGTGTTCCATTACGCCCAGACTTTTCAAACGGGAGCCATCGCGTTCGGGATCGTAAAAGGTTTGTGAGGGAGGATTATCTGCAAGTGCCGCTTCAACTAAATATTTTTCCGAATATGCAATATCGGCAAGATCCGGCCACTCAGACCTTAAAAAGTCAATTCCGACTGCATCTACTGCCACACCGTCCTGTGAAGCAAAGAGGCTGCAGCACCAGCGATTGTTGAAAGGAGCCATTCTCCATTTATCTTTAACCAAAGGCGGACCATCCTGCGAGCGGGCTGCATATAACCCGTCTATCATGAACAGAATAGTTTTCCCGCCCAGATCTTTATGCCCGAGAAAATCCGTAAAAGTCATGTACTTATCTTTACCCTGCCGATCCTGATTGAAATTATTATGAGCGTTTTTTCTCCAGTTCCTGTCGATGCTTGTTGCACCGTAAAAGTTCTTCCCGCAAAGTGTAACGCCTTGTCCTACATGTCCCTTCAGTAATGCCAGGTTAATAATGTAATCGGCTTCAACAGCACAGGTTGCCAGGCCTGTAGCCAGTTTCCCGTTATCGACAGAATACGGAATCGCCATGTCAACATAAGTCGATTTAATGCGCCCATTGCCGCCTTCGTTATCAACAAATAATACTTCCGGGAAATCTTTATGGCATTTATTGAAGATATTATCAGAAATGAAACGGCTGGCATCGAATATGGTAATATTTTTCTGAGGCACACCTGCTCCTTTCGTCAAACTTCGTATCAAAGCATATACTAATTGCGGGGAAGCATTTAAACCGGTAGTGTCGGCATGCCTGAGCGTATTATTCTGATTGATTTTTACTGCTATCTTCTGGTCCGGACTATATCCGTTTTTATCGCTATTTTTAGACTTATTAAAATTTTTAAAAAGTGCATCCCATGCCTTTAATTCATTCTTTTCCCCTGTAAGTGTAACTAATACACTATTAAGCATTTTATCGGTTTCTGACTGTGATGTACTTTTTTCATCCCACCAGTATTTGTTTGATCCGTCCCATTTTGCTACTTCCGGATCGAATGCCCATACTACACGACCCGGGAAGATGCCATGATCAATACCTACCGGAGAATTTGACAGCTGACTGTTTATATCGATAGTATTGGCGTATGCTTCCTCAGTTTTATTAGTAAGAAACAAAAAACTGCAGGTAATGGCAATAATAAAGAATGCTGCTGCATAAATATACCTGGCTTTTTTGAAATGCATTTTAGCTTTCTTAAAGGCAAAAAATGATCCCGAGAATGTAAGCAGATAAATTACAAAAGCTGACATAAATGGAGCTGCTGCCTTCATACAGGGATAGGTAGCCCTTTGTGGTTTTGGAATAACCCTGATCAGGAACCAGATGGTCGATGAGATCCCTAAAATTATAAACATGAATTTGCTAAAAGCTTTTCTTCCGAACCGGCTTTTTATTTTGAGAAAAAACTCATAAAGTTTTGTCTGCATGATTTTTTCAATTAATGTTTTTATAATTTAATTTGAATAAAGTCGATCGTGTTCTGTGATTATTAACCTCCCAGCAAAACAAACATCACTGCTGCCAGGGCTGCGCCCACCATCGGTCCGAGTATCGGTACCCAGCAGTATTTCCAGTCACTGTCGCGCTTGCCTCGTATGGGTAAAATGAAATGCATGATGCGTGGGCCAAGATCACGAGCCGGATTTATGGCGTATCCCGTAGGGCCGCCCAATGCCACACCTATCCCAAGAACAACAAGGGCTACCGGCAATGCATTCAGCGCTCCCAGGCCTACATCCGGCTTGGCCATGTAAAGAACTGCCATTGCAAGTACATATGTACCAATAACTTCTGTAATGACATTATACCCGTAACTTCTGATATTGGGCATTGAACAGAAAACTGCAAGCTTTGAATCCGCATCATCAGTGGCATCAAAATGCTTTTTATATGCCAGCCATGCAAGTCCGGACCCGAACATCGCCCCAAGCAGCTGTGCGCTTATGTATAAAGGCATCAGGGAGACGGAGAATTTACCTGCCAGTACAAGAGCAAGAGTAACTGCAGGATTCAGATGTGCACCGCTCACATCTGCTGCGATCAGCACTCCTGTGAAAACTCCGACAGCCCACCCGAAGGAAATCACTATCCATCCGCTGTTGTGTCCCTTGGTCTTATTCAGAAGAACATTGGAGACTACCCCGCTTCCAAACACCATTATCATGGCGGTACCGAAAAATTCTGCAAAAAACTGATTCATGTATTGGTTATTGGTTATTAGTTATTAGTTATTTGTTATTAGTTATTTGTTATTAGTTAATTATTCCGTGTTCATTTCTACCACTCACCTGTTCTCCCCCTATCCCTTTCATATAGTCAGCTGGTAGCAGAATTTATTTCTGTTCTGCCCAGACCTCTGCTGCTTTTACCGCTCTGTGCCATCCTTTGATCAATGACTCTGTTTCAGCAGGTTGGATTGAAGGGGTGAAAACCCTTTCGACCTGCCATTGCTTTCTTATCTCCTGTAAATCAGTCCAGTAATTTACAGCAAGACCGGCAAGATAAGCTGCTCCCAGGGCTGTTGTTTCTGTTATCTTCGGACGTACCACATCGGTCTGAAGCAGATCGGACTGAAATTGCATAAGGCTGTTATTTATTGTTGCTCCTCCGTCAACTCTGAGCTCACTGATATCTATGCCGGAGTCTTTCTTCATGGCAAGCAATACTTCAAGTGTCTGGTAAGCAATACTGTCGAGAGCAGCACGTGCAATATGAGCTGAAGTTGAACCTCGGGTTATGCCTGTGATAGTTCCCCTGGCATGCTGGTTCCAGTATGGTGCGCCAAGACCGGCAAAAGCCGGGACGAAATAGACTCCTTCGCTGTTCTTAACCTTTGCAGCCAGTTTTTCAACATCAGCCGATTTTTTAATAATGCCAAGACTATCGCGCAGCCACTGAACAACGGCTCCTCCGATAAAAATGCTCCCTTCAAGTGCATAATCGGTTTTATTCCCGATTTTCCATGCGACCGTGGTTAGCAGTTTGCTTTTCGATTCAATTGGTTTGGTACCGATATTCATCATCATGAAACAACCTGTTCCGTAAGTGTTTTTGACCATACCGGGTTTGACACACATCTGTCCGAAGAGAGCTGCCTGCTGGTCACCGGCAATTCCTGACACCGGAATTTCCGTTGCGAAATGACCTGCAGTTCTGCCATATACTTCACTGGAGGATCTCACTTCAGGAAGCATGCTTTCAGGAATATCAAATATCTTAAGGAGTTCAGGATCCCACTTCAGCGTATGAATGTTAAAAATCATAGTCCTTGAAGCATTCGATACATCAGTAACATGCAGCTTCCCCATTGTAAGATTCCATACAAGCCACGAATCAACAGTACCGAACGCAAGTTCTCCTTTTTTTGCCAGGTCACGCGCACCCGATACATTGTCGAGTATCCATTTTACTTTGGTGGCTGAAAAATAGGCATCAATTATAAGTCCTGTCTTGTCAAGTATCATTCTGAGCATATCCCTCCTTTTTCAGATGGTCACAAAAATCGGCTGTGCGTCTGTCCTGCCAGACAATTGCATTATGAACAGGTTTGCCGGTTTTCCTGTTCCAGACAACTGTTGTTTCACGCTGGTTAGTAATACCTATTGCGGCGATATCAGAACTTTCAATGCCAACTTTTGTCATAGCCTCAAGGGCAACACCTGCCTGTGTCGACCATATCTCCTCAGGGTTATGCTCTACCCAGCCCGGCTTTGGAAAATGCTGTGTAAATTCTTTCTGGGCTGAAGCAACCGGTAAACCATTCCGGTCAAATATTATAGCCCTGGAACTGGTTGTCCCCTGGTCAAGTGAAAGAATGAATTTTTCCATAAACCGTTTTTATAATAATAAGATAAATATGTGCAAATGATTAAAAACCAGTTGCTTTAACTCACAGATTATTTTTATCTGCAAAATTCAAGATATGCTGGCGCTTTCATTTCTGTATTACTTACCGGCCCTTCAGGGATCCCGGTTTTTTTGTTGATTTTAAATACTGAAATATTGTCTGACTTCTGATTCCCTACAAGAAGGAACTTGCCTGTAGGATCTATTACAAAGCTTCTTGGAAAGTCGCCTCCACAGGTAACATGACCTGCCAGACTTAATGTTCCGTCTGTTGCAATTCTGAAAATTACAATCGTATTTTCTCCCCTGTTTGATCCGTAAAGGAATTCGCCGCTTTTCCCGATCAGGATCTCAGCGCAATAATTTTTACCGGTGAACCCCGATCTGACTGCAGGGAAAGTCTGAACAAGCTTAAGCCCACCTGAATCATCTACATAAAATACCATTATTGTTGATCCAAGTTCATTGATTACATACATTATTGAACCATCGGAATTAAAAGCAAAATGACGCGGACCAGAACCTTCCGGAACATTGACTATGCCGTTTTCAGACAGGCTGAGCTTTCCGGATCTGCTATCAAAATCATAAATCATAATCCTGTCAAGTCCCAGATCGGTTACATAGACATGTTCCCCGGATGGATCCTGTACGATCATGTGAGGATGGGAAGCCTTAGGGGGATCTGCGGTGTATTTGATTGTGTCACAAACACTTTGCGGAATACCCTTATTGTCAAGCCTGACAACAGCAACAGATCCGCTGCCGTAATTTGCAAGAAACAAAAAACTGCTGTCAGCCGATAGTGAAATATAACAGGGACCTCCAAAGGGCACTGAAATTTCATTTATCTTTTCAGTAGACCCTATCTTTGAATCGAACTTTAATGTTGTAACTCCACCACCAGGTATACCTCTGAATTCCATCACCTCATTCAGGCAATAAATCATGCTGCGTTCTTGTGAAAAACAAAAATATGACGGATTGGGTCCGGCATCATATTCAGTAATAAGCTTCAGGTCCCCCTTTATGCCATCAAAATTAAAAGCGAATAATCCCTTTTCGTCTCCTGCTGTAAATCCTCCCGTATAGAGTTTCAGATCTTCTCGGCAACCTGTCAATAACAATCCTGAAAACAGTAGTAGTGAAGAGAACAGTACAATATTCCTTTTCATACAGCAATTATTTGTCTATGAGTTTATCAAATTTATCATCAAGCTCTTCCATTTTGAAGCGGACACTTAAAATATATGGCTCTTTATCTTTCTCCCAGTGACCATAGGTCGTGACAACAAATGTTCCATCCGGAAGCAGTTCCACTCCCGGATAACAGCAATCCCAGCTTTCAATATTGTCCTTGAATCTGATCCTGTATTCCCCTTTTTTCCCTCTAATGAGATCGTCCCAGGTACCGACCCATCCAACCCAGTCGCCTTCAGTCGGGCTTCCCTGACCTGTTTCAGCTGCAACTTTGCTGAGATTCACCTCATTTCTTGCTTTGGCCAGATTATCTAAATCCGGCCTTGTATTAAGCGGGCTTATATCCCTGAAAACAACAAGAAGGCGACCATCGGGTGTATACTTCAGTACATGCCTGTCGCCTGTCAGTTCATTGGGGAGGGGCCTGGGGCTGGTCCATTTTTTCCCTTCGTCATTAGAAAAAATTATCTGCGAATTATTCCTTCTGCTGTTTTCGCGTAAAAGAACTGCTATTCTTTTCCCATTCGGGGACCTGATTATTCCGGGTTCGCAAAGGTTCAGATCTCTCCTGCTCAGTATTGCCTCAGGCCTCGACCAGGTCAAACCACCATCATATGAAAATGTCTTATAGAGAGTAAAAAGAATCTGCTTGTTTTTTTTTCTGTCATCAGCATAAACCTGCTGTCCGTTTTCAGTAAAGTACCGCATGTCGTCGTGGAATAATGCCATATAGTGGCCTTTGCCGGTTTTAAGCTGAATTAATGAAGACATTACAACTACTCCTCCCCAGTTACCAACCGGCTGGAGTTCGCTCCATGTGAGGCCATTATCCTCTGAATGTGCCAGCCGCGCAGGATATAGTCCTGAAAACAGAATCAATCTCTTTTTGCCATTTGCATCGACAACCCGGAAGATTGTCGGGACCTCCTGAGAAGTCGCCCAGCTCTCCGGTACATTGATCCTTTCGCTCCAGGTCATTCCGTCGTCGTTGCTTTTTTTATATACAATTGTTCCTTTACCATGTCCTTTCGGGTAAACTGTAAGGATCGTTTTACCGTCTTCAAGAAGAACGGTAGTAGGGTGGCCAAGGTACTGGCCATCTTCTTTATCAACAACAACCTGGCGAAAGGTCTCATCATTGAGGTCAATGATAGGAATACGCAGATAGGTTCTTTTCTCTATGACCTGGGAAAAAGAACTTAAAGCAGTAAGCAGGATCGACAAAAAAGTGATCAGATTCTTCATTACAAATGCGGATTTATTGTTTCAATGTTACCCCTTCTCTCCCGGGAGAGGGGGCAGGGGGAGAGGCCTATAAGATTATTGTTTCTTATACTTCAAAACTATCGGCTTCACGATAGGCTTCCAGCAGTTTGATTTCACCTTCTTTCCCTTTGACGCTTTTGCCATGCTCCATACAGATAACCCCCTCATATTTACGGCTGTAAATATACTTGAATACATTCCTGAAGTTTATTTCACCGGTAAAAGGTTCATTCCTGCCCGGGTTATCTCCACAATGGAAAGAGGCAATTTCGCTCCATGCAGCTTCAATATTCGGTATCAGGTTGCCTTCAGTGATCTGCTGATGGTAAATATCGTTCACAATCTTGCATGATGGTCTGTTAACTGCGCGGCAAATGGAATATGCCTGTGGAATACCAGTCAGGAATAATCCCGGATGATTTATGAGTGTGTTCAGCGGTTCAAGGACAATTGTAAGTCCTGCCGGTTCAACTACATCACAGCAATACCTGAGATTATCAACAACGTTGGCAGTCTGGAAATCCCTGTGAAGTTTTTCATCATATCTTCCAGGAACCACAAGCGCCCATTTGACACCGGTCCTTTTGAAACACTCTACTCCCTCCTTCATCTTATTTACGAGCATTTCACGTGTTTCCTGCTTATTCAGGACGAACGAGGTAACAGAAAAATCGGCATAAAGGACAAACGGACCAAGTATCATTCCCAGCCGGTTTATCTCATTTGCAATTTTCACCTGGTCTTCAACAGGCCGGCCCATAAGGCCGTTATCGAACATAGCTCTGAAGCCGCTATCGTGACAAAACTTAATGTTATCGATAAGGTCGCTCCCGGCATGTTCCCTGAACATCCCGAAACCCGGAGCATATTTCAGCTTAAAAGGTACCACAGGATCAGGCGCTTTACGTTTTTTTGTAAATGCTTCCGATCCGAATACCGCAGGAGCAGCCATGATGGCAGCTCCTGTAGTAGCGGCTTTTCTTATGAATTCTCGTCTTGAGTTGTTCATGAACTGATTAAATAAAGTTATTTCTTGGGGGCAGGTGGTACATAAGCTTCTCCTGCTATCGGAACATCCTTAGGGATATCGACGGGTCCGAATTCAAATACTTTCGGTCCAAGCTTCAGATCAGAATTCATCATCTCATCCCAGGTTGTTTCTTTTCCCGTATATGCTGAAATACGTCCCATTATACCGGTCAGTGTTGAAATTGCTGTATTTTCAAGCTCATTGAACTGCTGCCCGGTGCGTATATAGTTCACCATGTCAACATGCTCCTGAACATACGGATCTTTCATTTTACCCCTTGAAGGTTTGCCCTGATCGTCAAGAGGATATGCATACCTCCATATTTCAGTTCCGGCAAGGTCTTTGATATAGGCCTCTTTCTCGAGGTAGGCAGCTCCGGTTGCACCCTGAATTCTTTCAGAGACATTACCTGCACAACCGTTTATCTGGCGGCACATGCTATGAAAATGAATACCATTTTCAAAAGTGAAATCGACACTGAAGTTATCATATTGGTCCCCTGTAACGCGGCGCAATCTTGATCCCATACCGACTGCTTTTACAGGATGCGCTCCCATGAACCAGTTCATCACATCAAGGTTATGAACATGCTGTTCGACAATATGGTCGCCGGAGAGCCAGGTCCAGTTTACCCAGTTGCGTATCATCCATTCCATTTCCGACCAGTCGGGACTATTGTCACGATGCCACAGTTTACCACCGTTCCACCATACATTTCCGCCGACTATACCGCCTATGGCTCCTGCCTTTATCTGCTGGTAGGCTTGTACATAGTCGCGCTGATGGCGGCGTTGGGTACCGGTCACGATTACCAGACCAAGTTCCTTTGCTTTCAACGCTGATGCCATAACTGATCGCGCACCGACCGGGTCGACACAAACAGGTTTCTCCGCAAAAATATGTTTCCGTGCTGCAACGGCAGCTGCAATATGATCGGGACGGAAAGACGGAGGGGTTGCAAGAATTACAAGATCTACTCCCGAATCGATAACCTTCTGGAAAGCATCGAAACCTACAAAGCAGTTTTCCATGGGAACTTCCTGCCCCTTGTCTTTAATTAACTTCTCCCTCAATGATTCAACTCTATCTTTGAAGGTATCTCCAAGTGCAGTTATCTGCAGGTTTTTCCCTGCGCTAAGAAATTGGATCGCTGCTCCTGATCCACGGCCGCCACAACCAATAACACCGGCTTTCAGAACCGCACCGTCCGGAGCGTCATCGAGCCATTTGCCCTCAGGCACAGGTTTAAAAACAGCCGTACGACTACAGCTTGTTATAATTGCAGGAGCAACAACACCTGCAGCACCTACTGCCGCAGCTTTGCCCAAAAAATTACGTCTTGAAATACTGGATTTTTTCATTTTGGTTAGTTTTAAGAAATATAAATTTACAATTTTCCTGTCTTTTCATCAAATTCGCATACAACTCTGAACCCTACATTGAAACAGTCAGAGTACCACCAGATACTCTTTGGCATCTGGGGATCGGTTTTGAGCCAGTCGTCGGTTCTAGTATAATTGCGTGCAGCGCTCCTGAGCCTGCCGGCCATATCCTGGAATGATCCTCCCCGGACGACATGCTCGGTACCTGATTCCGGACCCTTCGGATCTTTTATTGTTTCAGCAGAGTAAAGCGAATAAGCATCAGGTTGATACCAGTCGGAGCAGAATTCAGCAACATTGCCTGCCATGTTTTTGAGGCCGAAAGGATTAGCTTTGACCTTGTCGGGAGTCTGTGTTTTCCCGGAGCTGTTGCCCTTAAAAATAATAAATGTACTGATTACACTTGTATCATTCCTGGAGATTCTGGCCTTCAGTCCGGATTTTTCAAATTTTTCCGGATCTCCCGGGAAAAAATAAGGAGTGCTGGTACCTGCCCTGCACGCATATTCCCATTCAGCTTCCGTCGGAAGCCTGTAAGTTTTACCTGTAACCTGAGAAAGCCATTTGCAATATGTTTCAGCAGCATGAAAGGTGAACGAGATTGCAGGGCGCTGTCCCAGTCCCCATCCCTGGTCAGGCTGGCCATATGGTGGTGTGGCGCCTGAAATTGCATCCGTTTTCGAAGAGGCTTTTGATCTCAGTCCCTCAGTATCAGTGCTTCTCCCTTCTGCAGAAGTTTGGGAATAAAATGCAAGATATTCATCCCATGTAACCTCAATTTCAGCCATGAAGAAAGGGCTTATTTCAACTTCTTTTAAAGGTCCCTCATCCATTTTCCTGAATGGTTCATCTGCAGGACTTCCCATTTTAAATTTTCCCCCGGGAACAGTTATCATCATGAAGGACACGGGAGAATCAGGAATCTGTTCAGTGAATGATTTAAACTCACTAACCTTTGCTGGTCCATTAAAAATTTCTTTCGGGGCTGATGAAGTTGTTCCGAATGTCTTATTGCTTCCATGAGTATAACCTTCAATATAATGGCCCGCATTAAGATGGCAATTTATACAATGTAATTCTGGTGTTTTTTTGGTCTGTTTGTAATAAAGATGAGCATCTTCACCAGCTTTAGTCAGCTTCAAAGGGAAAAGATTTTCATGGCATTTTATACAACTGCTTTCGTAAGAATATGCCCGTGCTGTTTCCAGTCTCCTCCGATCATTCCAGTCAAATGAAGCGGAATCTTTTGTCCAGAAGCTCCAGAGATCGCGCAATCCTGTTTTCCCTTTTTCCCATATATATCCATGTCCCCTGGGCGGGAGATGACATTCAACGCAGGTAACCCTGTAACCTGACTGGGTTTCGTAATGAACGGATCTTTTCCATGAAGCATCTGCCCCAGGGTGAATATGACATGACACACAATAATTATTGGTTGAAGTCTTTTCTATTGCTATTCCTCCCCCGAGAACAAGCAAAATACCCACAATCAGTCCCGGAGTAAACCAAATCAGGAATCTCTTCATAGTTCAATATTGACCGGATGAAGTTAAAAAAAATATTGGCCAACGCAATAGAGGAATTAAATTTCGGATGTCTGGCCTCACCCCCTCCCGTCCCCCGCTCCCAGGAGAGCGGGGGAAGCTAATTCTGCTATTTTCTTTCGTATAACAGAAATAATTTTTTCTTCATTACAAATGATATATTCATTAGTAAACCGTATCACAATAATCCCATATTTTTCTAATTCTCCGGACCTGTTATCATCGTGTTCCTGAACTTGTTTATCAGAATGAAATTCCCCATCAACTTCAATAACCAGTTTTAAGTTATGACAATAGAAATCAGCAATAAAAATATCAATAGGATGTTGCCTTCTAAAAGTATATCCTTCCTTGCGGAATATTTTCAATTTTTTCCAAAGAATTTTTTCAGCATTTGTCGGATTTATCCTCAGATTATGAGCTAACCTGAAAAGTTCAGGTTTCGCACCATAGTACATATCTCTTACTTTAGATCTCCCCAAATAAACCATGACTAGAACTTGTATAATTCAAACCGATCAAAGCCCCTCCCTCCTGGGGGAGGGGTTTGGGGAGAGGACATTATTTATTGTATTCATCAAAAAAATCATTTCCCTTATCGTCGGTAATGATGAATGCAGCCATGTTTTCGACCCTTATCTTCCTGATTGCTTCCATACCAAGATCTTCAAAGTCAACCAGCTCTACCGATTTTATATTTTCGGCAGCAAGAATTGCAGCCGGCCCGCCGATTGAACCAAGATAGAATCCCCCGTATTTTTTACAAGCATCAATTACTGCCCTGTTGCGGTTTCCCTTTGCCACCATTATCATTGATCCTCCAAGACTCTGGAAAAGATCAACATATGTATCCATTCGTCCGGCAGTTGTAGGGCCAAAGCTGCCTGATGGCATACCAGCTGGTGTTTTAGCCGGACCGGCATAGTAAATGGGATGGTTCTTAAAGTACTCCGGCATTGGTTTTCCCTCATCTATCATCTTTTTAATACGTGCATGCGCAATATCGCGTGCAACGATTAAAGTTCCCCTCAGGTTCAGCCTGGTTTTAACAGGGTATTTTGTGAGCTGGGCAAGCACCTCTTTCATAGGTCTGTCAAGATCAACCTCAACAGGCATTTCAAGCCTCGGTGCTTTGGCCGGCAGGAATTGTGCAGGGTTCCTTTCGAGCTCCTCAAGAAAAATCCCCTCTTCATTGATCTTTGCTTTTATATTTCTGTCGGCGCTGCAGCTGACACCAATACCAACAGGACATGAAGCTGCATGACGGGACATACGTATCACCCTTACATCGTGAACAAAATATTTTCCTCCGAACTGTGCTCCGACACCATACTCATGACAGATCTTTTCGATTTTTTTCTCCCATTCCTGGTCACGGAATGCACGTCCGCTCTCACTACCAGTAGTGGGCAGATTATCAAGATATCCTGCAGAAGCCTCTTTAACGGTTTTAAGAGTTGCTTCAGCCGAAGTTCCGCCGATGACCAGTGCCAGATGGTAGGGTGGACATGCTGAAGTGCCAAGTTCTTTTATCTTTTCTTTTACAAATTTTATCAGCGATTCCTCATTCAGCAATGATTTTGTCTGCTGATAAAGAAAAGACTTATTTGCGGATCCTCCCCCCTTGGTAATGAACAGGAACTCATATGAGTTGCCTTCGACAGAATAAATATCAATCTGGGCCGGAAGGTTTGTAAAGGAATTCCTTTCATCGAACATTGAAAGCGGAACAATCTGGGAATACCTCAGGTTCTTTTCCTGAAATGTCTCATAAATGCCTTTTGAAAAGTAAAGTGCATCATTAACCCCTGTCCACACCTCTTCTCCTTTTTTGCCAATTAAAATTACTGTTCCTGTATCCTGGCACCACGGGAGGTCCCCTTTTGCAGAAACTACTGAATTGCGGATCATTTCATATGCAACAAACCTGTCGTTATCAGTTGCTTCAGGATCGGCAAGGATGGCAGCAAGCTTTTCAAGATGAGACCTTCTCAGGAAAAATGAGAGATCTGAGACTGCTGTTTTAGCAAGGAGTTGCAGTCCGCGGGGATCTACTTTCAGAATCTTCCTGCCTTCTGTTTCAATCAGTTTAACATAGTCTTTTGCAAGCAACCTGTATCTGGTTGTATCCTTCCCGATCTGAAAAGGTTTCTCATAAATAAATTCTGTCATATTTCTGAAAAATTAAATTTATTTTTTGTACGGATACCCTTGGCAGTCATTTCCACTGTACAGCATTCTATATGCTCATCATGCTGAAAAACAAGAATATAGTGATTTTGAAGAGTCTCTTTCAGAAGACTATCTTTCTCATCAATTGTTTTAAGAGACTCTATATCATAGCTCATATTCCAGATGAGGGGCATGTGCGCTAAAGTCGGAATCAGGTCACCGGTATAAACCAGTGTCTTTCCTTTATATTTGAGCACCGGGATCATGAGCCCCGGGGTATGCCCATAACACATTCTAACAGAAAATCCATCGAATAATTCTCCTTCCTCATCCACCAGGTTCAGTCTTCTGCTGTCAGCTATCGGTAATATGTTTTCCTCAAGAAACGAATCTGCTTCCCTCAGGTTATTCTTTGAAGCCCACTCCCACTGAGTCCTGCTTACATGGTAAGTTGCCTCCGGTAAAACAAGCTCGTAACCGGAACCGCCCGCATTTTTCTTTACACAACCACCGCAATGGTCAGCATGCAGATGAGTAAGCACAACATCAGTAATATCTTCAGGTGCAAAGCCTCTTTTTGCAAGTCCGGGAAGGAGCCCTTCTCCTCCGTGCAGGTGTACATGACGAAAGAATTTCTCATCCTGCTTATCGCCCCAGCCGGTATCGACGAGTATTACATGTCCGTTAGCTTCAACAACAAGAGAGCGAAGGGAAAGTACTATTAAGTTGTTTTCATCAGCAGAACATACACGCGACCAAAGTGTCTTAGGTACAACACCAAACATTGCTCCGCCGTCGACTTTAAAGTTTGCTATATTAAAAAGTTGAATCTTCATTCTGAATATTTCCTTGTTTCTTTTGGTGAAGAATAGTGTTTCTTTCTTTTTGATGTCATCTGATACATGAGTCTCATTAATAGTCTTATCATCTGGTATGAGAGCCATCCTGAAATTACCGAGAACCATGTGTTCCGACGTTTATATTCCTCAACAGTTATCTGCCGGCAATCATCCCTGATAATCTTCCTGAGCAACTCTTCAAATTGCAGGGTAAATCCCTCATCAAGTATTGCAACATTAATTTCAATGCTTGCGTAATCGCTTACGTGATTAAGATTATAACTGCCAATTGTACTCCATTTTCCATCCACGGTGGCTACTTTTGCATGGAGATTTGAAGGAAGGTATTCATAGATCTTAATATTATTCCGGAGTATAAAATCGTAAAGAAACCCTGTTGCTCTCTTAAACACCGGGGCATCCGATTCTGCTGAAAGAACTATTGTAATGTCGACGCCTCTCATGCTTGCGGATCTCAGAAGTTTACGTTCGTTGCGCCCGGGCAGAAAATAGCTTGCAAATATCATCATCTTCTCCCGGGCGCTTCTTACTGCAGAACGATAACTTTTCGATATCTCTATTTTATTTCTGTACCAGTTATTCTGAAGTACCCTGAGCTTTATATTATCAGGATAAGATACAGGTTGATCTACTGACTCATATGACTTTTCCTCCATGGGAATAAAAGTCTTATTCCATAATCTCCTCAGGATATCAAGCGTACGGGCACATTCGGGACCTTTAATCATTACTGCAAAATCGAGCCATGTCTTTTTACCCTTTGTACCATGATACCGGTTTGCAAAGTTCATACCTCCGATAATTGCAACTTCACCATCTGCCATTACCACTTTGGAGTGAAGCCGCAGGCTCAGCTGGAAACCTTTTGTTATGAAAGTCGGGGAGAAAAAACGGAACAGGATACCTGATTCTTCAATACTGTTAATCAGTTCATTGGAAAGATACTTGGTGCCAAAAGCATCAAGCAGGAGATATGTCCTCACTCCCCGCTTTGCTGCCCTGATCAAAGATTTGATGATCCTGATACCGGTCTCATCCTCATCAATTAAATAAGCCTGAAAATGGATATAATATTTTGCTTCATCAATGATCTTTTCAACTGTGGCAAAAAACGGTTCCCCGCTTTGAAGCAGCACGACCTGATGTCCGCCTTTAAACTCCCGTTTTTTTGAAGATGCTTTCATAAAAACATTCCGGCATATTCCTCTATACAAATATAAGACTTTACCTTCAGGATAGAATAATCAAAGATTTTACATTACTTTACTGATCCTAAAAAACCTTAAATCAATATGTCTGACAAACTGTTTTTAAAGTTTTTACCGTTATTTTTTATATTCAGCACAACTGCGTGCGGGCAGAAAGACACTGTTGCAAATATTAATGAAATTCCTCCTTCACACCCCAGAATACTACTTCTGCAGGATGAGGATTCCGCTATTAAAAAAAATATTGCTTCGGACCAGGTCTGGAAAACCACACATGAGTATATTCTCGCTGAGTGTAATAATCTGATGAGCAAGCCGCCTGTAGAAAGGATCCTCATAGGAAGAAGGCTGCTTGATAAATCGAGGGAAGCCTTGAAAAGGATATTTTATTTATCCTATGCATATCGGATTACCTATGAAATGAAATACGTGGAAAGAGCCATGCAGGAACTGCTGGCAATTTCTGCGTTCAGCGACTGGAATCCCTCTCATTTCCTGGATGTAGCTGAAATGACTATGGCTGCGGCAATCGGGTACGACTGGCTCTATCATGATTTATCTCCCGACTCAAGGAATATTATTAAAAATGCTATAGTTGAAAAAGGACTGAAACCGTCTTTATTAACCGCAAACAATTCCTGGGCAAAAGGTACAAACAACTGGAACCAGGTGTGCAACGCTGGGATGGCTTATGGTGCACTGGCTGTTTATGAAGACGAAAAAGAACTTGCAACCCGGATAATTGAGCGTGCTGTAAGCTCTGTCACTCTGCCCATGGGCGATTATGATCCTGACGGTGCATACCCTGAAGGCTTCGGCTACTGGGGTTACGGAACAAGTTTCCATGTTATGTTCATAAGTGCAATGGAAAAAGCATTTGGCGACAAATATGATCTGAAGATAACCCCTGGTTTTATGAAGACTGCAGGTTACCTTGAAAACATGACCGGACCGACTGGACGACCTTTTAATTACTCCGATTGTGGTTCGGGTGCAAGCATGAATCCGGCCATGTTCTGGTTTGCAAAAAGGCTTGATGATCCTTCCCTCCTGTGGTCGGAACGTTACCATCTGATAAATAAAAAAACTTCGGGCGATCGTCTCCTTCCAGCAGTTCTTATTTGGAGCGCCGGGCTGACAATTGATAAAATTACATCACCGGACAATAAGATATGGATCGGCCAGGGGAAAAACCCGGTTGCATTATTAAGAAGTTCCTGGAGCGACCCTGATGGCATTTTTGTCGGATTAAAAGCTGGATCTCCCTCGGTAAACCACGGACATATGGATGTTGGTTCATTTGTTATGGATGCTAAGGGAGAGCGATGGGCAATGGATTTCGGAATGCAGGATTATAACTCTCTTGAATCAGCCGGGGTCAACCTCTGGGGAATGGCACAAAACTCCCAGCGCTGGGAAGTCTTCAGATACAATAACTTTGTTCATAATACACTTACAGTTAATAATCAGCTTCAGGCTGTTACAGGCAAGACCCTCATTACGGCTTACTCCGATCAGCCTGCAATGATTAATGCCGTAACGGACATCACTTCTGTTTATAACGGACAACTTAAAAAATCAGTAAGGGGTATAGCAATTATCGATAATCAGTATGTTATGGTCCGTGATGAAGCAGAAACACTGGCATCGGAAACAGTCATAAGGTGGAATCTTTTAACATCTGCAGCAGTGACTATCACAGGCAAAAACAGCGCTGAACTTGTTAAGAACGGCAAAAAGTTGATAATGAAGGTAATTGAACCGGAAAATATAACCATGAAAACCTGGAGCACTGATCCTCCGCATACCTATGATGCTCCTAACCCCGGCACCATTATGACGGGCTTTGAGACTACCATTCCGGCTAATTCCACAGCTTCCCTGATTGTCCTGCTCTTACCGGAAGGGTCCGTTGAAAATTCTGCTGTAACAGTAAAAAGAATTTCAGAATGGCCAGAAACATCAGGTAAATAAAGAATTTTAATACTGATGAGAGTACATTTTATTGCTATCGGTGGTGCGGTGATGCATAATCTTGCGATTGCCCTTCACAGAAAAGGCTGCATCGTCACAGGATCCGATGATGAAATATTTGAACCATCCAGGTCAAACCTGGCAAAATATGGCCTTTTACCGGGGAAAGCAGGCTGGGATCCTGACAGGATATCTCCGGAAATCGATACGGTTATCCTGGGGATGCATGCAAAAGAGGATAATCCTGAACTTGTTCGTGCAAAGGAGTTAGGAATAAAAATAATGTCCTTGCCCGAGTACCTTTATGAGCAGACAAAGAACAAGAAAAGGATAGTTGTTGCAGGGAGTCATGGAAAAACGACCACCACAGCAATTATCATGCATGTTTTCAGATTCCTCAGGATAAAATTTGACTTCATGGCAGGATCTTCCATTGAAGGCTATGAGACGATGGTAGGCTTATCAGACGATTCGGAAATTGCAGTATTTGAAGGTGATGAATATCTCACTTCAGCACTTGACAGACGGCCAAAATTCCATCTCTATAAACCAGATATAGCGGTACTTAATGGCATTGCCTGGGACCATATGAATGTATTTCCCACGTTTGAAAATTATGTCGATCAGTTCAGGATCTTTATCGGAAAGATCGCTGATGGAGGATGCCTTATTTACTTTGACGATGATCCTGAAGTCAGGAAACTGGCATTAGCAGCAGGTAGTAATATCAAAAAGATACCATATAAGGTTCATGGTTACTTTCAGAATAAAACCGGTTTTTATGCGGCAACCCATAACCGGGTCGTACAGGTCAGGATTTTTGGAGAGCATAACATGCAGAATCTTTCAGCTGCAAAAGAAGCATGCCTGGCTGCAGGAGTCGGAGAAGATGATTTTTATAATGCAGTTCAGAGTTTCGCCGGTACATCAAGACGGCTCGAGAAACTGAATGAAAATGAACGTGGAGTTGTCTGGCTCGATTTTGCCCATTCGCCATCAAAAGTAAAGGCTACAGTAGAGGCTGTTACAGCAAGGTACCCGGGAAGAGACATTGTTGCCTGCCTGGAATTACATACCTATTCCAGTCTGAACATAACGTTTCTTCCTCTTTACAGGGGAACTCTTGATAAAGCTTCATTTCCGTTTGTCTATTTTAATCCTCATGCTCTTAAATTGAAGAACCTGCCATATTTCAGGGCTGAGGATGTAAAAGAAGCATTCGGCGATGGAAATATTAAAGTTTATGACAATTCAAATGAAATGTTTTCGTTTATCAGGCAACAAAAATACCGGGATCCTGTTTATCTGTTTATGAGCTCCGGTGATTTTGACGGTTGCAATCTGAAAACGCTGTCAGAGGAATTATTACTAACTAATAATAAATAATGAAGCATGAAAAGGACAATTTTTATTACGATTTTATTTGCAGCTCTGAGTCTGTCATCCTATGGACAGGATTACAAAACAAGTCTCGGGCTGAGAGCAGGACTTCCTTACGGATTGACCATCAAACATTTCCTGAACAAGTATAACGCAGTGGAAGGGATGCTGGCCAGCAGCTGGGGAGGATTCGTAGTTACCGGCCTTTATGAGAATGAACATTGGACAGGTCAATATCCGGGGCTGAACTGGTTCTGGGGGCTCGGTGGACATGTCGGTTTCTGGGATGCCGGAAGAAATCCCAATATTAATGCAACATATGTCGGTGCAGTTTTGGGTGTTGATGCCATTCTCGGGCTGGAATATACATTTGATGAAATACCTTTGAATTTATCACTTGACCTTCTTCCAACTGTTAACCTAATAGGAAATACAGGCTGGGGCGGAATAAACGGAGCGCTTTCAATCAGGTACGTTTTCTGAGATGCTTTTTCAGTAAAAAGTTTTGCAGATCAAAAAAAACATGCTTCCTTTGCATCCGCATTTAAAAGTTCTTTGTTTGGTCCATTCGTCTAGTGGCTAGGACGTCAGGTTTTCATCCTGGTAACAGGGGTTCGATTCCCCTATGGACTACGATACTAATATTTAAGGGGTTGAAACTCAATGTTTTAACCCTTTTTTTTGTGATGTCATAACATTATTTTAAAATAGCTGATATTTGGGTATGAAAAAACCCTGTAATAACTTTGTAAAAGAGAAGAAAGTCTAAAAACGTTTCTATTCAACTATTTTGTGACGATTAAGTGTTTTTTATACATTATTTAACAATAAACAAAATGAATCGAAGAAAATTTGTAAAAGCCGTCCCATCTCTGGCTGTCCTTGCAGGTTCGGCTTCGGGCTATCCTCTGAATATACCTGGTCCAAAGGAATTACAACCTATAATGCTTCCACAACCTGAAAAAGACGGAGGTAAGTCTCTTCTGGCTTCTTTACTCGAAAGAAAAACTACCCGTACAATTAGTTCAAAAGAACTCCCGATGCAGGTAATATCAAATCTACTCTGGGCTGCCTTCGGGGTGAACCGTGATATAGCTGGATTCGGCAAAAAAGGAAGAACAGCTCCCTCGGCAAGCAATTCTCAGGAGATCGATCTTTATGTGGCTTTACAATATGGTGTTTTTATTTATGAGGCTATCCACCATATCCTATTACCTGTAGTTGAAGGAGACTTCCGTGCCAGATCAGGCCGCAGAAGTGCAGGAACTGCACCTCTGAATATTTTTTACATCGTTGATCTCAACCGATATGACCTTGGACCCACACAACCTGACCGCGCTATAGGAGATCCTGAGGTGCAAAAATCATATTACTATACTGATACCGGCTTCATTGCTCAGAATGTTTATCTGTATGCTGCATCGTTTGGTCTGGCAGCCTGGTTTCATAACTGCGATAAGGAGAATACCTTCAAGGAATTCAAATTAAAACCGACACAGTATGTTCTTTTTGCCCAAACTATAGGATACGCCGAATAGGATTTTTAATAACTTTATCACAATGATTGACTTCTATGGTAAGCCTCATCCCGGGATGCACATTTGATTGATCTAAAAAAGTAAGAGAGGGTTGGCCTACTTATAATCCGGATTGGGATCAGGAAATCCAGGAGGCTCAACAAGCACTCGCAAAGCAAAAGAATAATTTATCCAGATACATCAAACCGGCTGGAGCAATGACAATACCTACCCTATTCATACCTCTTTACTGCTAAAATAAGTAGTCACAATTTAATAATATACCTAAAAATTAATTAAGAGAAAGGCCGGAAAATAAAAAATATGATTAAATTCGCACCGGCAAAAAAAGACAAAGAGGAGATTTAATAATTATTATAATGGCAAATCACAAATCATCAGAAAAAAGGATCAGGCAGACTGTAGGCAAAAATGAGAAGAATAAATATTATGCAAAAACCATGCGTAATGCCCTGAAGGACATTCGTTCAACTACCAGCAAGAAAGAAGCATCAGAATTGCTTCCAAAGATGAATTCCATGCTTGACAGACTTGCCAAGAAAAAAGTTATTCACAGCAAGAAAGCTGCTAACCTTAAATCGTCAGTCGATAAACACGTTAACAGTCTTAAATAGTACTGAGAAAATATATCTAAAAGGAGCTCTAAAGGCTCCTTTTTTTATTTCCAGAATTTCTTTGATTATAATTTCTTTTTAAATCTGAGACCCCCTTCCCAACCTTCCCCCAAGGGGGAAGGAGCAGGACCAGGCTTCCCGCTAAAGCGGGACGGGAAAGGGGGTTTCAAATTAATTTCGTAACTTGCATACGGAATAATAATTTTCGCTGCATGTCTCTTAAAATTACTGACTGGGCTGCTGAGGACAGACCCAGGGAAAAGCTTTTACTTAAAGGAACTGCAAGTCTGAGCGATGCCGAGCTTCTGGCTATTCTTATAAGTTCCGGAACAAAAGACAAATCTGCGGTAGATCTTGGCCGTGAGCTTCTTGGAATGGTTAACAACAACCTGAATACTCTTGGCAAACTGGCAATTTCCGATTTACGGAAATTACACGGTATCGGTCCAGCCAGAGCAGTGACCATTGCAGCTGCCCTGGAACTGGGGAGGCGGCGGAAACTGGCCGAGGCTGAGGATGTCCTTCAGATCAGGTGCTCAAAAGATGTTGCTGACATTTTTCAGCCATTGCTTTCTGATCTTCTCTATGAAGAGTTCTGGATTCTTTTCCTGAACAGATCAAACAAGGTGATAAACAGGATGAAGCTGAGCCAGGGAGGTATTAGCGGAACCGTTACAGATGTAAGAATAGTTATGAAAAAAGCTATTGAGTCCCTTGCTTCGGGTATTATTGTATGCCACAACCACCCATCAGGCAATCTGAATCCGAGTGAATCGGATTCAAAAATTACCCAGAAGATCAAAGAAGCTGGTAATTTGCTTGATATCCAGCTGCTTGATCACCTTATCATTTCAGAGAAAGATTATTACAGCTTCGCGGATAACGGGCTTATATAAAGTCTTGAAGGTCTTGCAGGTCAAAATCAAAATTTTTTCACTTTGCTTTTATCTTTGCATTCCGCGAGCAGTCCGGCGATTGTTTTTCCAAGAACCGGATGAACCGTATCGGGGGCGATTTCACTTAAAGGTTCGAGCACAAACCTGCGATAAGGTATTTTTGGATGCGGAATTACCAGCTCAGCTTTATTTATAACCTGTTTACCGAACAGTAATATATCAATATCTATGATTCTGGATTGATACTTCTTCCCTTCGCGCAGCCTGCCAAGAAGCGATTCAATTGTCAGCAGCCTGCCAAGCAATCCGGAAGGTTTCAGGCTGGTTTCCACTTCAACAACCATATTCAGAAAATAGTTCTCGCTCTTAAAACCCCATGGTTCAGTTTCATAGATAGAGGAAACCCTGATAATGGGTCCGATAAACTCCTGTATCTTTTCAACAGCACTTTTCAGATTGTGTTCCTTGTCGCTAAGATTTGAACCCAGACCAAGAAATACTTTTTCCATGAGAAAAACAGAGTATATCCAAAAGTATTAAATCGTAAGATACCATGATATATTCATAAGGTTTTTTATATATTTAGAATTCATTTAATTAACCATTCCCAAGATGAAAAATTTTCTTATTTACACTTTAGCAACTATCACCGGACTTATAATTGCCTCATTTCTCTTCTTTTTCATCATGTTTGCCAGTTTAAGCATGATGGTCGCCTCAGGCAATAAACCAACATCGGTAAGCAATAATTCTGTTCTGGTATTAAAAGCCGGTGTCCCGGTTCCTGACCGTACTGATCCCAATCCATTTTCAGGTATCGACATAATAAATCTGACATTTTCTACCACTCCCGGCCTCAATGATGTCCTTAAGAATCTGGAGAAAGCTGCTTCTGACTCTAAAATTAAAGGTGTCCTGATCGAAAACGGGCTACTCCCTTCCGGGTGGGCTACAACCGAAGAGATCAGGAATGCACTCTACAAATTCAGGGAGGAGAGCGGAAAATTTGTGATCGCATATTCTGATTATGTGCTCCAGCAGGAAGGTTATTATCTTTCAACAATTGCTGACAGGATCTTTATAAACCCTTCTTCAATGGTTGACTTTAAAGGTCTCAGCGGAGAAATAATGTTCTATAAAAAAGCCCTCGAAAAGATCGGTGTGGAAGTACAGGTCGTGCGTCACGGAAAATTCAAAGGTGCCGTCGAACCTTATATCCTTGACAAATTAAGCGATGAAAACAAGCAACAAATAAAAGATTATGTTGGTTCAATCTGGAACCATACCGTTGAAAAGATGTCAGAATCCAGGGGAATTCCGCAGGAGAGTCTGAACCTGCTTGCCGACAATCTGGCCGGGAATCTTGCAACAAGTGCGCTTAAGAATAAGCTCGTTGACGGACTGATGTACCGTGATGAACTCATTGATACGCTGAAAGCACTCTCAGGATTGACACCAGACGATAAAATCGAATTTGTCTCCATGACTAAGTATTCCAAAGTACCTGATCTTAAAAAATTTATAGTAGCAAAAAACAGGATATCCGTTATTTATGCATCCGGCACGATTGTAATGGGTAAAGGTAATGATACAAATATCGGTGGCAATAATTTTTCAGATATTATCCGGAAAGAAAGGCGTGATACGTCAGTGAAAGCTATCGTTATGAGAGTAAACTCCCCGGGGGGAAATGCAATAGCTTCGGATATTATCTGGAGAGAGCTGGAGCTTGCTGCTAAAGTCAAACCTGTTGTAATATCAATGGGCAATTATGCTGCTTCAGGCGGATATTATATTTCTGCTCCCGGAACGAAGATATATGCAAACCCGACATCCATTTCAGGATCGATAGGTGTTTTTGGTCTCATTCCGAATGCAGGAAAACTGATGAATCAAAAGCTTGGCATTTCAACAGAAACTGTAAATACAAATAAAAACTCAGACTTCCCTTCTATATACAGACCTATGAATATTTATGAAAAAGAAGCTATGCAGAGGAGCATAGAAAAAACATATTCTGAATTTGTTGATAAGGTTGCATCAGGAAGAAAAATGACCCCGGGATCAGTCGATAGCATTGCCCAGGGACATGTCTGGTGCGGAACAATTGCAAAGAATATCGGGCTCGTTGATGAAACAGGTGGTCTTAACGATGCAATTAAAGGAGCAGCTGATCTTGCAAATCTTGATATATACTCTGTAAGAGAATTACCCGAAGCTCAGGATCCGTATTTGAAACTGCTGAACCAGCTCACTGGTGAGATCGGGATGAATCTGATTAAAAAAGAGCTTGGCGAATCATACAGGTTTTACAAGGAACTGATGGAAATAAGGGATCTTTCAGGAATTCAGGCCAGATTACCTTATTTTATTGAGATACATTAATTTATGCCGGAAAGGAGAAGCATATTTCTTTACCCGCTCTCACTGATTTATGGGTTGATCACTTCTGCCAGGAATTTCCTGTATAACACAGGAGCACTTAAATCATACGAATTCAGTATCCCGATAATATGCATCGGAAATCTGACAGTAGGAGGCACGGGAAAAACTCCCCACACTGAATATCTTGCCGATCTTCTTAATAAAAACTTTAAAGTAGCTGTTCTTAGCAGAGGTTATAAAAGAAATACAACGGGATTTCACATTGCTGATCCAGCTTCATCTGCAAATGATATCGGTGATGAGCCTATGCAGATCCACAGGAAATTCACTGAAATAATTGTCGCAGTCGACCGGGACCGGGTTCATGGTGTAAGAAAAATCCTGGAAGAAAAACCTGAGACAGGGGTCATATTACTTGATGACGGGTTCCAGCACAGGAGAATAATTCCGGGTTTATCAGTGCTCCTCACCGACTTTGAGAGGCTTATGATATATGATGCCCTGCTTCCATATGGCAACCTGAGAGAAAGCTTAAGCAATATAAGGAGAGCCGATATAATACTTATCACAAAATCACCCGAAGATATTTCGCCAATTCAGCGCAGAATTATTGTTAAAGAGATATCTAAAGCTCCATATCAGAATCTTTATTTCACCTCATTAACATATAAAGATCCTCTTCCTGTTTTTGAAAAACCTGACCAGGAGCTTAACCTTAATTCACAAAATGAGGATGGAGGTATTGTACTTGTTACCGGGATAGCAAATCCAAAACCATTATCTGAATTCCTGCAAAACAAGTTCAGTGAAATCATCCATCTTTCTTTTGGAGATCATTACCACTTTACTGAGAAAGATATCGAAAAGATCACAGGTACATGGCATAGTCTTAAATCTGCCCGTAAGTATATCATTACTACTGAAAAAGATGCTGCCAGGTTGCGGGAATTTACTAATATTGCAGAACCGGTAAGATCGGCATTTTTTTATATTCCTCTGGGGATAAATTTTTTAAATAACGATAAGGACGAGTTTGATAATCTGATAGTTGATTATGTTAGAAAAAATAAACGAAACAACCGAATTTCTTAAGGCCAAAGGAATAATTAATCCTGATGCCGGGATAATTCTTGGTACCGGTCTTGGCGGTCTCACAGCTAAGATTGAAAACCGCATTGAAATAGACTATAAAGATATTCCGAACTTTCCTGTCTCCACTGTTGAAGGACACGCCGGGAAGTTTATTTTTGGCGATTTCGGCAAGAAAAAAATTGTTGCCATGCAGGGCAGATTTCATTATTATGAAGGTTACGGACCTGACCAGGTGGCACTACCTGTAAGAGTTCTTAAATACCTCGGGATAAAATGCCTCTTTCTTTCAAATGCTGCCGGTGGAGTTAATCCATCCTTCCAGATAGGAGATATTATGATCATTACTGATCATATCAACCTGTTGCCCAACCCGCTTATCGGCCAGAATGACGATCGTATAGGTCCCCGGTTCCCGGATATGGGTGAAGCGTATGACAAGTACCTTATAAAAAAAGCTTTGCTTATCGCACAGGAGCATAATATCAGGATTCACAAAGGTGTTTATCTTTCGACCAGCGGTCCTACATTTGAAACACCTTCCGAATATAAATTCTTCAGGATCATCGGCGCCGATGCCGTAGGGATGTCAACAACACCCGAAGTTATAATTGCCCGCCATATGAATGTACCATGCTTTGCAGTCAGCATCATTACTGATCTGGGTGTTGAAGGAAAAATCGCATATACTACACATAAGTCTGTTCTTGATGAAGCTATCAAAACCGAAGAGCGGATGACTACTATCATGACGGAGATGATAACTGGATTGTAGGCTTGTTGCCTGTTACGACCCCCCAAGCCCCCCTAAAGGGGGGTTGAAACCCAGAGAAAACTTCGATCAAATAACCAATGGGTTTGTAGCCCCCCTTCAGGGGGGTTGGGGGGTGCTTCACCTTATCACTGCACAGACTTTTTTCCAGGTTTTGGTTTTCCCTTTATCGTTATAGAGCTCAATAAGAAAAACATAAATACCGGCATTTACCAGCGAACCATCTGCTGCAGCTCCATCCCATGTAACAGATGCTTTACTTCCGGCAAAAAGATTTTCAGCCAGTTTGCGGACATAACTCCCGGTTTCATCATAAACAGTGACCGACACAATATTACCCAGACCTGCAGGATCAATATCGATCACCAGAACATCCTCATAACCATCATTATCGGGAGAAATTTTACCTGATGAAAATAAGATCCTGTCATCAGCCTGTGAAAAACTGCTGTAAACAGAATTTTCTCTCCCGGGAGTTCCCCATCCCGAAGTTTCAGATGCTGAGTGCCAGTTTGTGCTTTTATCTGACGGGAGATCACTCCTGATTTTTTCGAGGGATACACCCTCCCTGCCGCCAAGAAGCGGATAGTGCATATCCTCATTATAAATGACTTCATCAACCAGCTCCATTTCCCGGTTCAGAAGAAGCAGATGCCCTTTATCATCAGGCATTGAAGGAAGAGAACCAATACTGAAAACAGATTCAGGATCTGAAGTAAAGTACCTGCTTATGACCTTATCATAATCGGTCGTTATTGCATAAAAGGAACCGGGAATAATGCACCTTCCTTCTTCAGAGACAGGCTTAGTCTCTGAAGTATCTCCGGTTTCCTGATTTATTGAAGCCAGGTAAAGCCTTGAGGCATCTATAACTTTCCCTGAACAGTTATATAATTCAATAAAATCCGGATCATCAGGAAATGGATTGAACAATAGCTCATTAAAGACAATATCATTTTTTCCTGCATGTTCGGCTATTCCAAAGCTGAATGAGATTCGGGTAACAAAATTACCCGCAAAATCTTTGAGATCTGCCGGCATTATGAGTGAATAAACCTTCCCCCTTGCCAGAGGTTCACCGAGCCGGATATTAAACTGCCGGTACAGAGCATCCGATGGAGAAACCAGGCTTACCTGATTTCCATTTACCATAATGTCGCTGGTCCGTTCAGATAGTCCGGTAACTGTCTCGGAAAATCTTACGCTGACATTTATACTATCATTTGGGAATACATTTTTAATCCCATAAAATGATATATCCGGATTGGAGTGTGAAGATGAATTCAGGATTCCGGGGGTGCCACCTTTATTTGATGAGGATGCTTCCCAGTTCCCTGATGCGAAAAAAGGAAAATCTGTATCTGTCATTTCCAGAGACCATCCTCCTCCTGATTTTAATGCATCACGATACCATGAATAATTATATTCAACCCCATGAATAAGATTACCCGACGTGTCAGTCAGTGCAATGATCCTGCCGGCATCAGCAAGTATGGGGAATGACTTCAGTCCTGCCGTTTTTCCTAAATCTTTGAACAAACCGGTATCTTCTACTGCGCAGATAATAAGATATTCATACGGTTGTAAAGTTGCTGCCGGGAATATGGTTTTCTGGTCTTCAACTTCAAGAGTCCACCTTTTCAGATTAAAAGAGAATTCTGTTCTGTTGTATATTTCAAGGTATTCTTTCCCCGGAAGAGCTACGACAGGCAGCGGATCGGCCATAATTTCGGAAATGATGACATCGCCTGTTTCAGCCCATACAGGCGCAAATACGACTTTAACATTTTCGTTACAGTTGCCTGCTCTGTCGCATAAATGATTTATCGTCAGGTTGTTCAGCATTTTATTTTTGAAATTATTATGGAACTGTATCCTTATTTTTGAAGATGCGACTTTATTAACATCAAGAGGAAAATCTTCACCGCTATTAAGAGAAAAATTCGTCGGCACCATTGCTTCATCCGATAGCACTTCATTCAGAGTAACCTCAAGGGACCTGACACTTGTAGCAAGACAATTCAGTATTTCGGGTGGTTTGTTATCTTCGTAGAATTCTCCATCAATTCTCAGATCATCCATCCACAGCAGTCTGTCGCGTGTTGAAGTGTACCTGTAGTTCAGAACAAACCAGTCACTGCTGAATAATTCATTATCAATACAGGCAGCCATACCTTTCAGATTTCCGCCGGAATCATAAAGCGAAAGATTCCAGCCCCCTTCAATTGTTCTTTCAACAATAATTTCAGAAGGATCTGTTATTCCTATATCTGTCTGCCAGTTAACAGGGCAGACAATTAATGCCCGGGCTGAGCCATTCCTGATTTTCCAGAGGCGCAGGGTATCATCGTAGCCGGTAAGATTAACTCCGACAGCAAAGCCACTTAATGTATTACTGTTCGCAAAGGAATCCGGGCTGGCATCAGACATCAGGTATACCGCCCAGCTGTTTGATGAAGAAGGATCGTATCCGTGTCTTATTTTGAATGACCATCGGGTTAATCCTTCATCCGGATGAAGATTTGTAAGGGGAAGGCCTATGCAATCGGAATTGCCTGAAGGACTATCAAAAATATGATGCAGTGAATATACACCGCTGATACTTTCGCAAGTATCAGCTTCCCAGCGACTTTCAGCACTCTGGATCCAGTTATTCAGATTTCCGGATTCAAAGTTTTCAATTACCTGGCCGAATGCCAAATCAGGCATTAACAAAACCAGTAAAATAACTTTTTTCATGCAGCGGGACAGATTGAAAAAAAAGTTAATTTTGACCGTTTTTAACTTACAGTAAATTTAGTAATTATCATTAAATCTATCAAATCTTAAAATTATGAAGACAGCTGTTGTTGGAGCGACCGGAATGGTCGGCCGGACAATGATCAAAGTCCTCGAAGAGAGAAACTTCCCGGTAACTCAATTGATTCCTGCTGCATCGCAGAAATCAATAGGAAAAGAAATCATCTTCAATGGTAAACCCGTAAAGGTTGTCAGTGTCATGGAGGCTGTCGAAGCTAAACCCGTATTTGCAATATTTTCAGCCGGTGCTTCTGTTTCAAAAGAATGGGCTCCCGCATTTGCCAAGAATGGAACCATAGTAATAGATAATTCTTCTGCATGGAGAATGGAGAAGAATGTTCCGCTGATTGTCCCTGAGATCAACAGTCATGTTCTAAAAAAAGGCGACAGGATAATTGCTAATCCAAACTGTTCTACTATTCAGATGGTTATGGCGCTTGCTCCGCTTCACAGGAAATATAAAATAAAAAGACTTGTTATTGCCACATATCAGTCAGTAACCGGAACCGGGGTAAAGGCTGTAACACAGATGGAAAATGAACGCCGGGGTATAAAAGGCGAAATGGCTTATGCACATCCTATAGATATGAACTGTTTCCCTCACGGTGGAACATTCCAACCAGATGGATATACTACAGAAGAGCAGAAACTTGTTGATGAAACAAGGAAGATTCTTGAAGATCAGACCATCCGGGTGACAGCTACGGTTGCAAGGATACCTGTTGTTGGCGGACATTCAGAAGCCGTAAATGTTGAGTTTGAAAAAGATTTCAATATTGACGATATCAGACTTCTTCTCAGCCAGTTCCCGGGAGTTGTTGTTTATGATAACCCGTCTGAAAACAAATACCCTATGCCGATCATCTCACATAACAGGGATGAGGTTTTTGTCGGCAGGATAAGAAGGGATCTCTCAAGAGAAAAGTGTCTGAATCTCTGGATAGTTTCAGATAATATCCGCAAGGGTGCTGCAACCAATGCAATTCAGATTGCAGAGTATATGGTGGCTAAGAAGCTTTACTAATCGACAGAATTTTTAAGGGGTGGACTACTGAGAGATAAACCCCCCACCGCTTCGCGGTACCCCCCTGAAGGGGGGTTAAAATCCATACAGGAGTCTATTAAATTTATACTGGGTTTATAGCCCCCCTTCAGGGGGGTCGGGGGGTGCTTCAAACAGAAAATCATTATACGGATACCGTGTAATGTGAATCTTCTTAACCTCTTCATAAAGGACTCTCCTGAGTTCTTCAATATTTTCCTTTGTCTTTGCTGAAATAAAAACGGTCGGATAAATTTTATGTGATGCCATCCATGTTTTTTCCAGGTCCCCGAGTGAAAAATTTTCCTTCTGTACCGGGGCTAGATCATCTTCATCCTTAATAATATAGGAAAAAGCATCGATCTTATTAAAGATTATGACCGAAGGTTTACCTGCAGATCCAAGATCGCGCAGAGTCTCATCTACGATTTTTATCTGTTCTTCAAAACCAGGATGAGAAATATCCACAACATGGAGTAGCAGATCAGATTCTCTTACCTCATCGAGAGTAGATTTGAATGATTCTACCAGATCATGGGGAAGCTTGCGGATAAATCCAACGGTATCAGAAAGAAGAAATGGCAGGTTGCCGATAACAACTTTGCGGACTGTAGTGTCGAGAGTTGCAAAAAGCTTATTCTCCGCAAAAACATCTGATTTGCTAAGGAGATTCATAATTGTTGATTTTCCAACGTTGGTATAGCCAACAAGTGCAACCCTGACCATCTTCCCGCGGTTTTTCCGCTGTGTTGCCATCTGGGTATCTATCTTTTTAAGCTGTGATTTGAGAAGTGAGATCCTGTCACGTATGATCCTTCGGTCGGTTTCAATTTCTGTTTCACCCGGTCCTCTCAGTCCGATTCCTCCTCGTTGTCTTTCCAGGTGTGTCCACATACCTGTAAGCCGGGGCAGAAGGTACTGGTATTGTGCCAGTTCAACCTGTGTCCGGGCATGTGATGTACGGGCACGCCGGGCAAAAATATCGAGGATCAGGTTTGTTCTGTCAAGTACCCTGCAGCCAAGGATTTCTTCTATGTTCCGCATCTGGCTTGGAGAGAGTTCATCATCAAAAATTGCAATATCAATTTTGTTCTCCCTGACATATTGAGCTACTTCAACAATTTTCCCTGACCCTAAAAAAGTTCTGGGATCAGGCATTTCAAGCTTTTGGATAAACCTTTTAAGAGGTTCTGCCCCTGCTGTTTCTGCAAGAAAGGAGAGTTCATCTAAATATTCTTCTGTGTCCCTGGTATCCTGTCCGGGATAATTAATACCGATAAGCACTGCTTTTTCAACTGGTTCTCCTGTTTCAATCATCTCCGCTCAATAAAAAATTATGCCGCAAAATTAGATATTTGCGGCATATATAAATAAGAATATTAAGATAATACAAATGTGCGGATCAGTTGATCAGCCTCCGGTTGCTCTGGATCGAGCCTCTGATTGCATTCTTAAGGTTATCAGAACAACGAAGTACCATTTCAATGTCGGAGGGAAACGGAACAATCTGTGTTTTTGTCCGTTGCAACTGAGAAACACTCAATGCTCCCAGGTCGCCAAGAGCCCTGGCCGAAACATTTTCAAATGTTGATTGAGCACCCATAGGATCTTTTTTGAGCAGCTTGTTGGGATTTGTCTGGATTGTCTCAATATCTCCGTCAATACGGCATGATTTGGTCTGTAAAGTAGAAATTAGGGCACACTGTAATGTTTTGTATTTCTTGACTTTAATATCATTCCCAAGGGTATCCTTCATTACATTTCCCTTTTTGTCGAGCTGGTATGAATAACCATCTTCAACATCCCTTTTGATTACAGAATCGCGTTGAGCAGTCTGATCAGGGCTGACAGCAATGTTTTTGACATTAACGTTTATAAAATAGTCGTATTGAACATTATTATCCAGGTTAAGTGTATGGAATTCAACCCAATCACTATTTAGCGCCTGAAGATCGACAGTAAGAAGATCCTCTTCAAATTCCTTAGGGAATTTAATCATGGTGGTATTCTGCAATGATACAAAGACTCTGCTCATTCCAAGATACCTGGCTTCCTGGATCTTGTTATCAATTCCCTCATAATCGCCGACATACTGCTTGGCTCTTACAAATTCAGCATAGGCTTGCCTGTAAGAGTCTTTAAGATTGTTTTTCATAAGTTCATTCCCGTGAGCAAAATAATAGTCGGCTGATTTGCGTTTTGCGCCGATCATTTCCGGCATATAGTCAACATAGGGGAAATCGACTGTTCTGCCTCCGGCATTTAAAGGCATGACAGTTCTGACCAGAGACTGCCTGTCGCTCATTCTTTTATAGATCTGGTAGATCTCATCCCAGTTCTGCGGCCGGCCTTCCATTTTAAGGAATTTTATTCTTTCATTATCCTGGTCATTCACAATTTTAAATGAACGTTCAAGGGTTGCGATCTGTTTGGAATCTTCAGAGTTTTTGCGAAGTTGTTTTACTGCAGTTACTATTGCCGCATCATAATTACCCTTTTCAAGCTGCTTTTTAGATGATCCGCATCCGGAAAGGATTATTGTCATTGCGAAAATTAGAAGTAAATTTCTTTTCATATACTGAATTTTTTCTATCGTTAAAGGTACGAAAAACATCAATACTTCAAATCCATTAAAACAGCTCTTCTGCTGTTAAATAAATTTTTACAATACAAAATTGAGAGATATCTGGTACCTGACTCTTACAGGTTGACCCCTTTGCAATCCGGGAGACCACCTTGGAGATGCGGCGATTGCCTTTATTGCTTCACTATCAATCAGGGGATGGACACTTTTCAATATGGTCACATTGCTTACAGAACCATCTTTTTCAACAATGAATGTAAGATATACTGTTCCCCTTATTTTGTTTTCGATTGCAGCCTGTGGATAATTTGTCCGCTTCTGCACCCATTCACGAAAATTATTTATATCACCTCCTTTGAATGTCGGCATTACTTCAACCATAAAAAATGGTTTATCCATGTCAGATCCTCCTTCTCCTTCTCCTGCAAGGAGTTCATCACCGGCGGTTCCTGTAGCTTCAGCATCACTTTCGCCGGAATTGGCCAGGGCGTCGTCTGTTGCAGGCAGGATATCTTGCAGGGGAACAATAGTATCGACCACTTCAGGTGCAACATATTTCAATACTTCCTGGGGCGCATTGTTTTCCGGAGGCGGAGGAGCCGGAGGTACATAAATTTCCTCAGGCGGAGGCTGAAGGGACTCCATTGTCACCAGAACAGATCTGCCGCCTCCTCCTAGTATATAGTCATCAACAGGATTCATTACAAAGGGAATAATTACAGCAGAACATACAATAACCGAGGCAAAAATTATACCTGCAATAAGCACGGAATTATATTTTTTCCTGAGCTGATATGCACCATACTCTTTGTTCCGTGATTCAAAAATCAGATCATCAAATTTTGGTATGTTCTGTTTTACTTTCATCCTTCTTGCCTGTTGCCTGTCTGCAATGTAAGTCAACTTATATGCCAATTTCTATTATCCGGAGATATTAATAGAATGTTTCCCTCTTTATAAATAACTGGCAAAATTACAAAATAGCATCAAACGGCCAAAACTTAAACTATTCTGATTCTTCACGTTTTATTTAGTTTAAAATTTTTTACATTTGCGCATGTCAGTGAGGGGGTTTAGCTCAGTTGGTCCCGTAAAACAGCAAATCTGTGATTTGCTTTGTTTTACGAGGATCCTCGAAAATCGCCAGCGATTTTCGGGTCTAGAGCGTATGACAGGTTAAATTAAATTTCGTTCCTTCGCTTATCGGGGGTTTAGCTCAGTTGGCTAGAGCGTGTGACTGGCAGTCACAAGGTCGGGAGTTCGATTCTCCCAATCTCCACTCTAATAATGAGGCAGTTATATAAACATTCAATAACTGTCTTTTTTATTTGAATACACAGAAACTATTTTAAGGCGCTTTTTGTAAAAGTATCTGTTATCTCAAGCTTATTAAGTTCCTCCTTTGTGAGCATTTTCTTTATATTCTGGTAATAACCTGTCGTAGTAGTGGCTCGTTGATGATAGCCAGATGCCCGTTGCCTGACGCCTGACGCCTGAAGCCTATGGTAAGCTTATGAACATTGTCTGTATCAGCGGAGCGTTTTGATTGAACAAATTGCAAATAAAGTTTGTTAACAATTCAAAATATTAAGACAAATGACTGATAATTTAAAACTTCAGGTATAGAACATGAAAACTTCATCCCCATATATGAATTCTTCTGTTTTAGATGTGATTGTTATTGGTGCCGGGCATGCCGGGCTAAGTATAAGTTTTCACCTTAAGAAACTTCATTTAAATCATATTGTATTCGAGAAAGGCAGTATTGGAGAGACTTGGCGTACCCAACGATGGGATTCGTTTAAATTGAACACTCCTAACAAAGTGAATTTGTTACCCGGACAGGAAAATATTTTCCCGGATGAGGAAGGATTCTGTTCTGCACCGGAGTTTGTCTCAAATCTTAAAAACTACGTTAATACATATCAGTTGCCGGTTTTTGAAAATTGCAGGGTTATGTCAGTGGAAAATGTTCCGGATTCTAAAGATTTTTCTGTTTATGTTTCAGAAAATGGTACGACAAAATATTTTCGGAGCAAACAAGTCGTAATTGCTTCTGGTACCCAAAATATAAAGAACCTTCCTTCATTTACAAAGAATATTACGGATGAGGTTCTTCAATTACATACATGTGATTATAGAAATTCAAAATTGTTGCCTGATGGTGCTGTTCTTTTAGTGGGTAGTGCTCAATCAGGTATTCAGATTGCTGAAGATCTGATTTATGAGGGAAAAAAAGTATTCATTTCAACAAGTCACGTGGGTCGCGTTCCAAGAAGATACAGAGGTAAAGACGTTGTGGAATGGCTTTCCCTGATTGGGTTTTATGATATGCAAACTAATGATGTTACTGATCCTCAAGTACTGACGATGAAACAACCACAGGTTTCTAATGTGGGAATGCGTGGGCATACTTTAAGCTTGCAGGCACTTGCACGAAATGGAGCTGTAATTCTCGGAAAGACAGGAAATGCTGATGCCGACACTATTATTCTTCAACCCGATGCGGCTGCACATGTGAAATTCGCTGATGAATTTTCAAAGAAAGTGAAGAACATGATTAATGATTATATTCAAAAATTTCAACTTGATGCTCCGCCACCCGAGCAAGATACTGCAGATGAGCCTGATATTGATGCTGCCTGTGCATCTGATGTAACTTCAGTCAACCTGAAAGAGAATAAGATCACTTCCATCATATGGACAACCGGATTTGCCGGCGATTTCAGGTATCTGAAACTCCCCGTTTTCAGCAATGATGGCACATTGAAGCACAACAACGGTATTTCAGACATAAGAGGTTTATATTTTCTGGGCCTTCCATGGCTTCGTAAAAGAAAATCAGGGACCATAATGGGAATCATTGAAGATGCTGAATTTATAGCTGAGAAATTATTTACATACAATAAAATTACGACTTAACCCGGGCATTCCTTGCCCCTGATTACAAATCAACAATATAATACTTATGATGCTCTGGATGGCATTAATTGAAGGTGCCGGCTACTTAAGCCTTACTTTTATTATAACCGGGTTATGGTCGGAATTTGCAAAATCAAGCTGATGGCATTTCACTGAGACCGAATTAATATTAGGCGAGAGAAGGAAGATATCACAAACACTTGTGGGTGTTGTTGCAGGGTCATATGCCGAAATGAGGGTCCGGAATGAAGGAGTTGCAGGATCATAAATCCATTTCCATTCCCCCGGCATGTAATTTGATTCTATACCCATCAGATAATAATTTCCGATCTGACCAGTGAATTCCTTATTCCCGGTGAAAGCAGGTTTAAAATCGGGAGGGTACTGGTTCCAGTCACCTCCTGCTATTACATAATTGCCTGAATTATATTCATCCAAAACGAATTCCCTGAGCCTTTCCATCTGAGTTTTTCTAATTATGCCGCCTTCATCAAATGCCTCATTATGGGTGTTGATCAATACCAGTACTTTTCCGTTCTCAACCCTATACCTGTTGACCATAAAACATCTATCCATATAAAACAGCTGCATAGGGAATCCGAAATCTCCCGGGAGGGAATACCTTGTTGAAGATTCCGGAGCGTATTTTGAATATGTTGCTATTCCGGAAAGAACTTTTCCCAACGGGTTTGAAGGCGGATTAGGAACAAAAAACACATCATAATTCTTTGCAAAGAATGAATTATAACCAATAAGCTTTTCGGAGAAATTTTCGTACTCGTCAACCCTATAACTCCTTTTGCTTTTCCTGTCAACCTCCTGGAGAATAATAAAATCAATGGTGTCATTACCCTTCAGAAAATTTCCAATCGAATTAATGTTATCAAGACACTTATTTTCAGGCGTGATCACTTTGGTTCCGCCATCATAGAAAAAATCCATTTCCCTGTCGAGCCCGGCATATCCTATGTTCCATGTCAGCAGGGTAATGCTGAGTGAATCCTTCAGAAGTGAGGGTTTTTCAGTCTGCGAAATTATTTCCTTTTCTTTTGGTTTATAATCGGAAATGAGAGCATAAACTATCAGACCAATGAAACAGAGCACTAAAACTGCAATGACTATCAGAAAAGCTTTAAGAATTTTTTTCAGGGTTTTCATGGTAACTCAAATAAATATAGACACAGGTCCCTTCATATCTTCAGGGTGTCATCAAATTTAGAGTTTAAATTGAAATAAAGCATAAAAATATTGAAGTGTTTATGCGGTTCCGTATTTATTATTCAATTATTCCCCTGGCAGACTTGGGCTAAAAAATAATCATCAGATTTGTACTTACACAGGAATAAATTGTACATTCACGTTGTCATAATTTATTTTATAACCATCAATTAAAAAAATATGAAAAACATTAATTCTTTAAATTTCAGAAAGCTTTTTGCTTTCTCTGTTTTTATGTTCGCTTCTGCAGGCCTTATGGCTCAGGCAAATTTCGCAGGAACATGGGGATTCAATGAATCCAAAAGCAATTTCGGAGAAAGCCAGTTCCGTTTTGCGGCAACAACTATGATCGTTACCCAGGATGACAAAACACTTTCTGTTGAAAGTACTATGCCCAATCGTGACGGTGGAGAAATGAAAATGAATTCAAAATACAACCTCGACGGAACGGTTACTGAAAATACCGGAATGATGGATTCGAAAAGCAAGTCGACAATTACCTGGTCAGCCGACAAATCATCTATTACTATCGCGACAACGATGACCTTTGATATGAATGGCGAAAGCAGGGAGATGAAATCATCACAGGCCTGGAAGCTTTCCGATGGAGGCAAAGTATTGCTTATCGATAATGTCAGGACCGGCCGCGACGGTAATGAGATGAAAACCACCGTTGCATACGATAAGAAGTAACGGCGACAGGCGAGTAGCACTTGGTGCGCGGCGCGGGGCTTGAGTTGAAATTATATTTATTTCCAGTGGATTTTCACCAGGGAAACACCCTGGCGTTGAATATTTGTATTATAAATCAGCCTGCCATTTTTCACTTTTCCTGAAGCAGCTTTTCCGGGCATTGCAAGCTGACCTGCTTTTTCAAGCTGAATAATCTGTTCAGATGAGGGTTCCTGCGGAGAACCCATTTTTTTCCATAGTTCGTATGAATTACTGTTATCCTTATCGATCCTGTACTCAGTTATTACTACTTTCTTTGCCGGGATACCATTAAATGTAAGGTTAATAGCGGCATCTGGTGCAGGCTTGTCATCATCATGATAATTCCAGAATATTATAGTAGCGTCATGGCTGTTCTTTGAGGCAATAGCACCAATATCCGGTTTGTTTCCCCTGACGCCGGAGTCAATTACTCCTGCCCAGGAATAAGCAGCATCCGATAATGTTTCAACTCTGACTGGACCCATCATTCCGAACATCCTGAAAACATTCAGGACAGGTTTATCAACACCATTCGTTGCAAGGTCGCGAAAACCATGGAACCATGGCTGATCTTCAAATTCGAATGCCCACGAAACAACTCCGAGCAGATTGACTTTGTGATAAAGGGCAAGGTCATAAATCTTTGCGAAAGATGATGCTGTATAGCTGGAATACATGGTCCCATTACGGTAGCCGTTCTGCGGATACTGCGTCATTCCACATGCAGCGCAACCCTCCGGATCACACTCTCCAATTATTATGGGAAGGTCCTTATATTTTTGATTTGAAACTACTATTCCAAATCCCCTGTCGATCTGCCTCAGCTCTGTACCCATATTCATTCTTACAACTCCATCAATAAACCGTGGTGCTCCCTTTGCATGAAAAGCTATAAAATCGAGCGGTGCTCCGGTATTTCCTGTTGCAGAATTTATCCCTGATTCGCAGTGCTTCAGAAATTCTGTCAGGAATCTTGCTGCATTAGCATTTGCAGGTCCCGTTATGTGCGGACCGCCAACCCTTGCTCCTGGCAAAGCCCTTTTCACGGCATTGGCGGCAAAATCGTAAAGCATGCAATATTCTTCCACTGTACCTCCCCAGTATTTTGCATCCGGTTCGTTCCATAATTCCCAGTACCACGATTCAACTTCTTCTTTACCATATCTTTCAACTGAGTGTCTGACCCACTGGTAAATAAGTTCTCCCCATTTATTATAATCTTTTGGGGGGAACCGCCAGCCGGTATATATATCATCATATGAATCACCCGGTTTCCAAAAGTGACGGTATGGCTGCGGATTTTTTGAAAGAGCCTCTGGCATAAATCCCATCTCAGCCAGCGGCTTCATTCCACGTTCTATATAGGTGTCAAATATCCTGTCAAGCATTGTCCAATTATAGACGGGATTCCCATTTATATCCTCGGTGTACACATTTGTTGAACCCCATTTCATTGCAGGGGTTCCGTCACCGGATGTAAGAAGGTTATGGGTTCGTACATAAACCGGCACAGGGCTCAGGGAGGAGAGCTCAGATAACAGCTTCTTCCCGTCTTTCATATATGTATAGTTCGGTTCATCATACCCGAACCACGCCCACACAGGCTTAAAATTTCCAGGTTCTTTATTCAGGTCGACTGAAATTATTGTACCGGGTTTAGTTGTTTGAGCTGTAGTACCGATATTAAACAGGATCAGGGTAAGAAATGTTAATCGAATTTTTATCATCAGGAAATTATTTACTTATCAATCCACCTTTTAAATTCTGCAACTTTATCACGACTCACAACAAAAAGATCACTCTTTTCTTTTCCGCTTAATGTCAGCTGTAACCTGCTTGAAGAGTAACTGTACATGAGTGAGATTTTATCAATATTGACGATACAGTCGCGGTTAATCCTGAAGAACTTACGAGGGTCCAGCATACTCTGCAGCTGTTCGAGGGAGTAATCAATACCATAATCTTTATCAAGATAATCATTTAGAAATACGCTGCGTTCGCTTATATGAAAATGGCTGATCTCTCCGGTCGGGACCGATCTGTATTTTTCACCGATCTTAATAAGAAATCTCGATTTATACTGATTCCTGAATTCATACATAAGCTGTTTGAAGTCTCTTTTAAACGGATCGCTATCAGCATAAAGCTTTTTAAATTTTGCCAGAGCAGCTCTGAGCGGTTCTTCATCAATTGGTTTCAGGAGATAATCGACGCTGTTCACCTTAAAGGCTTTAAGAGTGTATTCATCATAAGCTGTTGTGAAGATAACCGGAATATCAACCTTGATTGTATCGAAAATTTCAAAACAAAGCCCGTCATCAAGTTGAACATCCATTAAAATCAGATCAGGCTGGGGTTTCTCCCGTAACCTGTTTACTGCTTCTTCGACAGTCTCAATAACTCCCAGAATTGTTATCGATTCATCAATTGTCATTAATACTTTTACCAGCTTTTCAGCTGCTGGTTTTTCATTTTCGATTATCAGTATATTCATTACAATAAAGGTAATTTGACGATAAAATAATCATTTATCTTTTCAACAATCAGATTCCTTCCGGAAGTTAGTCTGATCCGTTCAGACAGGTTTCTTAATCCAATCCCCGTGGAACTGATCTCTGTTGCCATTCTCTGAAGATTATTCTTTACAACGATCATTTGCCCTTCAATAAAAATAGAAATCTCTAAAGGATTTTCACTTGTGGCCTTATTATGCTTAATGGCATTTTCAATAAGGATCTGCAGAGAGACAGGAAGAATCGCATATTTGTCCGCTCCTGGAGTGTCAATTTTAAGTTTTATTTTTTCTCCATCACGGACCTTATGAAGATCAAAGTAATCAGTAATAAAAGCTAACTCTGACTTAAGCGGAACGACATCTTTCTGGCTGTTCTCAAGGATATACCTGTAAATTGATGATAAGCTGCTGATAAATCTGTCGGCTGTTTCCGGATGAGTGCTTATCAATGAAGAGAGTGTGTTCAGGCTGTTGAAGAGGAAATGTGGATTGACCTGATTTTTCAGTGTTTCGTTCTGAAAGATCAGGTTTTGCTCTCTGAGTTTCTGTTCTCTCTTTAATGCATCCTGCCAGAGGACTATAATAAATATTACTCCGCCAATAAATAGACCAGATATGGTCGCCTTAACCCATGTACCGAAAGAATGCATAAAGAAATTATTAAGTACGCCAGCCAATTCACCTCCGGTAAGAATCTGTTTCACAAAAAGGAAAATTATCATTAAAATAAAAGCAGAAACAAAGCAAGCTGTAATAAAAATTGCAAACCGTGATAACACTTTTTTACTGATCTCGGCTGGTGTTGTACCCTGATCAAAATCGCGGAAAATAATATGAGCAAGAAGAAGGAATAATTCCACCTGGCTGAATATCAAAACAAAAGTGCTTAAGTAATCGCTCCACAATCTGTATTGAGGATTAAAGGCGATATTAAGTCCAACCACCAGCACAGAAAACAGCACAATGACTAAATGAGTAAGCAGTTTTCGCTGATCAAGAACATTTTCAACTTCAAATTTCTTCATGGTATCAAAATTACAAGTTCTTTACTGAATTTTATCAACCCAGAGTTCCCTGATTGTCTTGACAAGGAATTTTTTATCAAGACCCTTCACCTCGATTTCCTGTATTGTTCCTCCATACATGACAGCATATTCTATTAATCTGGTTTTAAGCGAGACCCATGTAGTACCCCAGTATTGTTCGGTCCCCTTAGTTTTGATCTGATCCATATTGAGCTCAATCTTATTATCAAGTGCTCTGTATTCCAGTACAGCGCACAATGCATTATTCATAACCGAGATGCCTGTCCAGCATACCTGAATACTGGTATGCGAATATGAACCGATATCTGCCATTTCAAATTCTCCCTTTATGTCGGGAAGGATATAAATCCTGTTCAAGCTCAGAGAGTCAGTATAATTCCATGCAAACTGCTCGATGGTCATCATGTCCCATACAAGGTTTTTGGCAAATACGCTTATCGCGTCATCAGGGAAGCTCTTAAAGGCCTCAACTTTTAACATATCCGAAGAGGGGATATACCTTATTTTCTCCATGTATTCCTGCCTTTTACCTTCAGGAAAGGGTTCAGAAAAACTGTTTGAACCCGAAATAAAGATATTATTCCAGGTCACAAAACCATTTTCAAGACCACGGGTATATTCTCCGCTGACTTTTGTTTTCCCGGTAAAGTTCCCATAAAGATCCCTGTTCGTGTAAACAGCAGTCATTCTGTATTTCTGAAGGGCGTTGCTTACCGGGCCAGAAGGAAGTTCGTTTAAGTATTTTTTAATAAATGTCCTTTCGCTCTGTCCTTTTGAAACAGACGGGGCAATTACCAGCAGGGTCATCATTAACCATGCTAATTCCGATTTACAAATCTTTTTCATTTTCTGATTTTTATGGTTAAACATTAAATCAGAATCAAAGAAAAACCAGAATTGTTCCTTTAAAAAATTTATTATGCAGAATGGTCAATAACCACTCCTGAATGGTAAATTATGATGGCGGAATCGCAAATAATAATTCGGTAACATTCAAACTTATTGTTGTCCCCTGCAATCCCGGTGATGATAATTTAATTGTTGCAGGTCCTGTTTTATCGGTTGCCTGAAGGTAGATCAGTAACTTACCGTGAAATGCCTTCTGTTTATTGTCTTTATAATCTTCAATATTGGAAGGATTGGAATCTTCCATTCCAAGGAGATGCAGCGGTCCTGAAATCTCACAGGTAATTTCATTTTCAGCAGAATAAACATTATTACCTGATTCATCGCACAGATTTACAAAGATATGTGAAAGCTCCTGTCTGTCCGGCTTAAGGGATGTTTTGTCGCAGGATGCAGTTATTTGTGCCGGAGACCCGGTTGTTTTCAATTCGAAAGATGCAGCTTCTCTCCCGCTGTTTTTTGCTACTGCCTTCAATGTTCCCTTTTCAAATGGAACCTCCCAGGTGATTGTTCTGTTCTGAAATTCTGACATTTTTTTCTGTCCCAATGATCTTCCGTTAAGAAATAGTTCTACTTCTTCACAGTTAGTGAAAGCATTTATGCTGATCATTCCCCCTTCTTCCCAGTTCCAGACAGGTTCAACTCTTTTATGCGCCCAGAGGCTTACAGGGCCCCGCTCATTAAGCCTGTCAGAGGTGCCCAGGAAAACCATCGGCTTGTCGCTCCAGAGACTTTGTCTGAAATAGAATTCAGGTTTTTTGTTACCTGCCAGATCGATCACGCCTGCTGTGTTTGAACGCATCGGGAAACGACCAGCTTCACCGAGATATTCAAATCCGGTCCATAAAAACTGTCCCATAACATAATTATTATCAGCAACATAATTCCACATTTCAAGAGTCATTCCGTTTTCACTTCCATAAAGGGGACGGGCAGGATATTTCTTATGGTCAGATTCATAACGGAACTCCTGGTAATTATACCCGGCAACATCAAGAGTGGCCGCATACCCCGTTTCATTTGACATCAGTGCAGAGGCAAGCCCAGCAGTTACCGGACGAGTTTTATCAAGCTCTTTGACAACAGCTACAAGTTCTCTTGCTATCTCACCAAGCCTGTTTGCATCAGGAAGTGATTCATTGTACTTAGCCCATGTCTGGGGGTTTGCTTCAGTATTCAGAATCCTGTGAGTGTAGGGATCGTTCGGATAATCGACCTCATTCCCAATGCTCCACATTATTATCGAAGGATGATTCCGGTCCCTGAGGATTAAATCATTTAAATCTGTTTTTGCCCATTGTTTAAAATCAACCGCATATCCTTCTTTCCCCGGAGTTCCAACATTCCACCCCTGAAGCCATTTCTTTTTTGGAAGCTCCCATTCATCAAATGCTTCGTCGATTACCAGGAACCCTTTCTGATCACAAAGTTCAAGAAAATCAGGAGAGAATGGATTATGGCTTGTACGGATAGCATTGCAACCCATCTCTTTCAGGATGTCGAGTCTTCTGGAAATTTCTTCCCGTGGTACTGCTGCACCAAGGGCACCGGCATCATGATGCATACAGATACCTTTAAGCTTAAGGCTCCTCCCGTTAAGAAAGAATCCCTTGTTGGCATCAATAGTTATGGAACGGAATCCTACGTATGTAGTTACTTCATCAAGTGTTTTTTTACCCTTCACTTCAGTAACAAGTCTGTAAAGCTTTGGATCATCAACATCCCACAACTCAGGTTTATCAATATTGATTACTTGATTAACAGTTGCTTCAGTCCCTGCAGGGATAATGATTTTTTTTGTTGCTTTTCCGGCTATTTTGCTTCCATACCAAAGAGTGTTTGTAACTATAATCTGTGTTTTAACTGCATCATTAACTATGGTGGAATTTACTGATAGAACAGCTTTCCCGGGAGAAACTTCAGGTGTTGTGTAATAAACGCCCCATTGCTTTAAGTGTATCCAATCGGTGGTTACCAGCTTCACATTCCTGTAAATACCAGAGCCCGTATACCAGCGAGAATCGGCATCCAGAGTGTGATCAACTTTAACAGCGATTAAATTCTTCCTGTCATTATTCATCAAAGGAGTAAGGTCATACTGAAAAGAGATGTATCCATTGGGCCTCCTGGCCAGAAGAGTACCGTTTAACCAGACCTCACTGTTATTATAAACTCCGTCAAAGCTGATAAATACTTTTTGTCCTTTCTGGTTTTTGGGAACGTCAAATACTTTCCTGTACCATCCTATTCCTCCGGGCAGATATCCCGTACAGCTTGAATTATCTTTACTGAAAGGACCTTCTATGCTCCAGTCATGAGGCAGATCAAGGATGCGCCAGCCTGTTTCATCAAGTCCCGGCTTCTGCCCGTCCTTTATATCACCCCTGTAAAATTTCCAGTTATAATTAAAGTTTTGAACTTCCCTTCCTTTGCCCTGGGCAACAACGGGATCCTGAGTTAATATAAAAGCGAATAATAAAATCGCTCCTGTGAATATTCCACGCCTTTTCATATATAGTGTAATTTGTACAATAAATATATGAAAGATTTTTAAAAGCCATCAACTCCTCTCATTTTGGAATTGAAATAGAATTATCTGATCTTTATCTCATTAAGTTTTGGAAACTGTTTTCCCGGATCGTATAACTTGTCCATGTATATGATTAATTATCTGACTATTCTGATAGTCATTATGCAGTCATTTTCATCTCAACCCACAGTCAGGGCAGAAGGGCCGGAAAGTGTGAAAAAAACATTCAGCAATCCCATATTTGATGGTGCGGATCCATGGTTTATTAAAAAGGACGGATACTACTATTATTGTTTCTCATCGAATAACGCGATAAATATTTCCAGGTCTGTGTATCTGACAAAAAAAGGTGAAATAAAATGTGTCTGGAGAGCTCCGGCAGAAGGCTGGAACAGATCTTGTGTTTGGGCCCCGGAACTTCATCTTTTTAAAAGCCACTGGTATATTTATTATGCTGCCGGAGAATCTGGTCCCCCTTTTATTCATCAGAAAACAGGGGTACTTGAATCTGAAACTGCTGATCCTTTCAGCAAATACATTGACAAAGGAGTGCTTTATACAGGCGATAACCCTGACATGAAAAGTAATAATATTTGGGCAATTGACATGACGGTTTTCTTGTGGCAAAACAGGTTATATGCTGTATGGTCAGGATGGGAAAAACCTGCTTCAACAGATAAAACTTCCCAGCATCTTTACATTGCTGAAATGGAAAATCCGTTTACCATGAAAAGTCCAAGATTAAAAATATCAAGTCCTGTTGAGAAGTGGGAAACCGGGGGACCGCTTGACCTGCAGGAGGGGCCGGAAATACTGACTCATAAAAATGAACTTTTTATTGTTTACTCCTGCCGCGAGTCATGGACAGTTGATTACAGGCTTGGATTACTTAAGCTGAAAGATAAGAAAGGATCACTTACTGATCCTTTAAACTGGGAAAAATCGGGACCGGTTTTTCAGGGTCCTTTCGGAACAGGACACTGCTCATTTGTAAAATCTCCTGACGACAAAGAAGAGTGGATTGTCTATCATTCCAAAAAAAGCATAAAAGAAGGCTGGCAAAGAGATATCCGTCTTCAGAAATTTACCTGGACAAAAGATGGACTCCCCCTTTTTGGGGAGCCTATTGGTACAGGTGTTGAAATAACCCGCCCGGCAGGAGAATATAAAATTGAAAAAAGACTTAGATGAAATTATTGTCCCCGGCAGGATCCGGTGAAAATTTATAAAACCTTCAGCAATAAAAGAAATAGATTTTTTGTAATTTAGGTCCTTCTGAAACAGAACCTGTCACACCCTTTGTATGAGTGAAGAGATCCTGAAAGCCCTGATGGAATTGTTTGCGCTTATTGTTAAGCAGGACGGTGGTATGATAATGGACGAGCGTGAATATGTTTCAACTTTTCTGAATAAACAGCTTACCAGGGAGACGGTTCAGGAATATCTTGCACTTTTTGATGAACAGGCAGGCCCGGTGAGGGAAAAGTCTGCTGAAAAAGAATCTGTTGTCCCCTCAGTCAGAGATTCGGTAAAAATACTTGGCATTTGCAAGAAGATCAACCGTACTCTCAACCAGCAACAAAAAGTGGTTGTGGTTATGCGCTTGTTTGAGCTGGTGAATGCCGACCGCCGGTTCACACAGCAGAGAATGAATATTATAAATACCGTTGCTGAAGTATTTAAAATATCTCCTGAAGAATTTGCTGCAACGGCGCAGTTTGTTAAAAACAATGAACCTGAAAACCTTAAGAACCCGGCAATTCTTATTCTCAGACCCGGAGACGAAGAGTGCGACCTTTGCAAAAGGATGACGACCGGTTACCAGGATACAAATATTTATTTTCTGAGGATTGCCAGTGTTGATCTCTATTTTTTAAAATATATCTCAGAGGAGCAGTTATATCTGAACGGACTGCCCATTACCACAGGCCTGGTTTATTCTTTTGCAAAAGGCGGATCATTAAGATCCTCTCAGGGACATGCAATTTACTACAGTGATATCAGTTCAACCTTCCTCTCCGACATTATTATTCATAAGCTCTCTTTTACAGTTGAAAATCTTACCTCCATCTTCGAGGATGGCGCTTTAGCAGTCGACAACATCAGCTTTTCCATTGAAGAAGGAAAACTTGTTGGAATACTGGGTGCCAGTGGTACAGGCAAGACCACTCTGCTGAACCTGCTTAGCGGAGTTCAGAAGCCAACCAGCGGATCGGCCAGGATAAACGGTCTGGATATACATAAGGATAATTCTGCCCTTGAAGGAGTTCTGGGTTATGTTCCGCAGGATGATCTTCTTATTGAAGACCTGACTGTTTTTGAAAATTTATATTTTGCTGCCTGTCAGTGTTTTAAAGAAAATTCAAAGAAGGAAATAACAACACTTGTTGATCAGACACTGGCAAACCTCGGATTGCTGGAAAAGAGAAACCTTAAAGTCGGGACTCCCTTTAATAAAGTAATCAGCGGAGGTCAGAGGAAAAGGCTCAATATTGCACTTGAGCTTATAAGAGAACCTTCCGTTCTTTTCCTTGATGAGCCCACTTCGGGCCTTTCCTCGCACGATTCGGAAACACTGATGGATCTTCTGAGGGACCTTACCCTGAAAGGAAAGCTTTTGTTCACCTCTATTCATCAGCCTTCATCTGAAATTTTCAAGATGTTTGATAAGATCATCATCCTTGACCAGGAAGGCTGTATGGCATTTTATGGGAATCCGGTCGATGCAGTTATCTATTTCAAGACCCTTGATGCACAGATCAACTCAAATCAGGGAGAGTGTCCTCTATGCGGAAATGTAAACACAGAAATTATTTTCAATATAATCGAAACTCATGTTGTGGATGAGTTCGGAAAATATACTGATAAAAGAAAAGTAAAACCAAAAGAGTGGGCAAATACCTTCAGGCAGAAACACCCGGTGATCATTATCCCGGAATTGAAAGAGCCGCCGCATCGTAATTTGCAGAGGCCAGGGCGGTGGAAGCAGTTCCTGATCTACTTTACCAGGGATATAAAAAGTAAATTGGCCAACACACAGTATATCAGGCTTACCCTGCTTGAAGCCCCAGTTCTGGGTTTCGTGCTTTCATTTATAATCAGGTATATACCTGACCCCGACTCAAATATTTATATATTCTCAGAAAATGAAAATATCCCAATCTATATCTTCATGAGCCTGATTGTCGTCCTCTTCCTCGGATTGACAATCAGTGCTGAAGAGATCTTCCGGGACAGAAAAATACTTAAGCGGGAACATTTTCTGAACCTCAGCAGAACAAGCTATCTCTCGGCCAAAATCTCGATCCTGATCCTGATATCTGCTCTTCAGTCACTTTTGTTCTTAATGATTGCAAATCCGATTCTTGGAATCAAGGGAATGTTTTTTCATTACTGGATCGCACTGTTTACCACGGCTTTTTGTGCAAATATGCTTGGATTGAATATCTCGGCTTCTTTTAATTCAGCCATTACTATCTATATCATTATTCCTCTCCTAATTATCCCCATGATGGTGCTCAGTGGTGCCATGTTCTCCTTCGACAAACTTAACAGGAAGATTGGCAATGTTGACAAAGTTCCGGTAATAGCTGAACTGATGCCGACCAGGTGGACATACGAAGCACTCATGGTATCGCAATTTAAAGATAACAAGTACAGCACTGTCGAATATAACAGGGAAAAGGAGACATATTATATTCTCCAGAAAAAGATAAGTATTGCTGATTTCAACAAAGTATACAGGATTCCGGAGTTGAAAAAAGCGCTTCAGACAAGCCTTCATGGATACATTTTAAACCAGAACAACATTGATAACCAGAAAGAGCTACCCATTAACAAACAAACAAACCGGTTCGGCAGGCTGCCGCTTCTTAGAAATGAACTTGCCAAATTATCAGAGATTTACGGTGTCCAAAAATTCTTATATATTGATAATCTGACGCCTGACAAATTTAATCCCGGCATTGCAGATTCTCTAAGAGGTTACATGAACATGCTGGATGAATCATTCAGCAGGATGTCAAATTCAGCAAGTGACATGAAAGATAAATTTTACAATCTTAATAATGGCAAACTTGATCAACTGCGCAATGATTACTATAATTATAAGCTTGAGGAAATTGTTACAAAATATTATGAAAGGAAAAAGATCCTCTTTTATAAGAGCAGTATTGTGCAGAATACTGATCCAATATACCTCGACCCTCATAACAAAGGCCTACTGAGCTTCAGAACTCATTTTTATGCCCCCTCCAAAAATATTTTCGGAATGAAAGTTGATACATTTACATTCAACATTCTTCTTGTCCTGATGAGCACAATTCTACTTTACCTGGCTTTATATTATGAACTTCTGGCCAGGGCAGTCCGGTTCTTTGAAAAAATCAGGATCCGAAAACAACTATTTCCTAACTTGGTTATCTGTTTTTTTGTATTTTTGTATTAATCAATGTCTCATCCTGATGAAAGGAAGATTTGTTTATATTTTTATGCTTGTTTTGTTTGTATGTTTTTCGTGCAGAAATTCATCACGCAAAACCTCCGAATTTGTATTCCCCGAAACCGATTCAATTCCTGTCGGTGAAGCTGAAAAACTCAGTACTGAGGCTATTGAAGAGATTTCAAAGAATATCTCCTCACCTGTTGAGATTGCAAATCTCCTGCAGACAATGGCTGTTCCTTTTTCTCCTGATTATCTTGCTTCTTCGGTTGATGCCAATAAGCAGGCAACCGCATTCGATAAAGCATTTATACTGGGCATTCTCGGAGCTGATCTGGGGTACCTTAATATGTATGAAAAAACAGGATCTTCAATTGATATCCTTTCGTCTATCCGGAAACTTGCAGATGGCATCAGGGTAGGCCAGTTTTTTGATTTTGAAACAATTAAACGGCTTTCCCTGAATAAATCAAATCTTGATTCTCTTTTATTCCTTTCGATAGACTCTTATACCAATATTGATAAATACCTGCGCGGCAATGACCGAGGGCATCTCTCCTCACTTATGCTCATAGGCGTCTGGATCGAAGGACAATACCTTGCAACCCAGGTTATGGAGGAGTATCCAGATCCGATGCTAAGGGACCGGATCGGTGAGCAGAAAATTATACTTAATGATCTTATTCTGCTGGCAAGCCCTTATTGCAGCCGCGATCAGGAGTTCGGCTCTCTTTGCAGCTATTTGCAGGCAATAAAAGACAAATACAAGGATATCAGAATCACATATACTCTCGGCGAACCGGTAAGTGTTGAGAAAGATGGAGGTCTGGTTGTTCAGCAGACAGAAACCAGCAATGTGGAAATGACTGATGGACAACTGGCAGAGATCATTAAAACTACAAAAAGCATCAGGGACAAACTAATTTTAAATAATTAGTATGAAGAAATATTTAATAACTCTTTTAATCTTTATTGCAACGGGAGTTCTGGCACTTGGTCAGTCAACAGATCCCCTTGTGAGTAACTGCGCTATGAACGCAGGATCAAATGCAAAATATCTGAAAGATTTCAGGGTTCAGCTCGGGAAAGCTTCAGTTTCAGGTGATTTAAGATATAAGGCACAGATGTCGCTCTGGAAAAATACAAAGTACAGATTCTCAATGTGCAATTCTGAAGATTCGAAAGGCAAGCTTATCATCAGCATTAAAGATGATGCAAACAACGTGGTTCTTTCTTCTTTCAACCGGAAAACCGGTGAGACATATCCTTTTGTCGATTTTATATGCAATAAAAGCGGAATATACCAGCTTAACTTCGATTTTACTGACGGACAACAGGGCTCAGGTGTCGGGGTGGTATCAATGGTAAGATGACCTCTTCAGAATATATTCAATATCTGTATCAACAGGACAAGTAGAAAGAATCCCGTAAAAATAATTTCCGGTATAAGCTTTTTCCTTACAAATACAAAATAGTGCACCAGAAAATAACTGGCCGGAATAGCTGTTATCCAGACCATCTCAACCGATACCGATGGCAGGAAAAAGTATAAAGCAATTGAGATTACAAATCCCCATAAGAGAAGATAAAAGGTCTTGCGCGATTTTATTTTTTTGGCATTCATTCGCATCATCAGAAATCCGATGCTTACCAGTACCAGTAATCCTGTATATATGAGCGCGATTATAATAAGACGGGAAAAAGAGTAACTACCCGTTTCATGGAAAAGATTGTTTCTGATATCTGTCATGAATGACGGAATATCTTTCCCTAAAACATAATAAAGTCCAATCGTAAGAATATATGGGGTGACCAATCCAAGAAACGAAATTGCAATTTCTTTTACGTTTCCGGTTCTGAGCAATGCTATTCCGATTATAACCAGCAGGCCAAACCAGATCATGTTTGCATAAAAGAGACTTCCGATGCTTATGAGTATACCTGCATCAAAAAAGTTGAAGGCAGTTCCGGGCTTCCGGTATGCATCCATAATTCTGATAAGAGCCAATATAAAGAAAAGCGCCGCAGGAAGAACCGGATTCAAAACATGGTTTTCAGGGAACAGAGCTGTGATAAACAAGTAGATAACTGCAGGGAAGAATGTTCTTTCATTTATAAAAAAAACTGATGTGTTGAAATTTACCAGGAGAAATAACACTAATGAAAGGTTCAGAAAAGAAAAGATCACTCCCGGTAACGGATGATTACCAGCCAGAATTTTCAGAATCCTGTAAAGGGGCATAGGATTGGTTTCATAAATAGATAAACCGGGAGCCCGGGGATTAATAAATGCTCCGATCCATAAAGCGCCGAGAGCAAGAATAATGAGTAAAATAACTCCCGGACTTGTACTTCTGAAAACTTTTAATACCATTATTGTATCAGATCAAAACCGATATCTGTCCTGTAATACATATTATCAAACGACAGGAGTTTTGCGTTCCGGTACGATCTTTCCAGCGCTTCTTTCATTGACGCCCCCCACGAACTGACTGCAAGTACCCGTCCGCCGGATGTAACTACTCTGTTATCTGATATTTTTGTTCCGGCATGAAACACCACACCATCTTTAATTTCCCCGAGGCCGTTGATCTCTATGCCCTTTTCATAGTGACCAGGGTATCCTCCGGAAACAAGCATGACGGTTGTTACACTCCTTTCATCAATCTCAATATTTCTCTCCGACAAATTGCCATAGGCAACTCCTTCGATAAGCTCAAACAGATCTGATTTAATCCTGGGTATTATTACTTCTGATTCCGGATCGCCAAGACGGGCATTATATTCGATCACATAAGGATCTCCATCAACATTAATCAGCCCGAAGAAGATAAATCCTTTATAAAGAATGCCATCGTCTGATAAACCCTTGATTGTCGGATCAATGATCCGCTGTTTTACCTTTACCATAAATTCACCGCCGGCAAATGGAACCGGAGAAACTGCACCCATTCCTCCTGTATTCAGGCCTGTGTCGCCGACCCCTACCCTTTTATAGTCTTTTGCTTCTGGGAGAAGTTTATATGATCTCCCGTCAGTAATAATGAATACTGATAATTCAATACCCTTAAGGAATTGTTCAATAACCACTTTCTGTCCCGCTGTGCCAAATTTACCATCAAGCATAGCTATAACTTCTTTCTCTGCCTCATCAATATTGTCAATTATCAAAACACCTTTCCCCGCTGCCAGTCCATCAGCTTTTATTACATAGGGAGGTTTAAGGGTATTTAAAAACGCGCGGGCTCCGCTGACGGATTGTTTATCAAAACTTTTGTAGGCGGCAGTTGGGATATTATGGCGCGTAAGGAAAGCTTTTGCAAAATCCTTGCTTCCTTCGAGTCTTGCAGCTGATTTATCGGGGCCAATAACCGGGATGTTTTTCAGGTATTCATCATTAAGAAAAAAATCATGGATCCCTGCTGCCAGTGGTGCTTCTGGACCCACAACCAACATGTCAATCTTATTCTCCTTTACTACTTTTTTTACACTTTCAAAATTTTCGGGATCTACCTGCAGATTTGTTCCGACTGATGATGTGCCGGCGTTGCCGGGACCAATAAATAATCTGGTGATTTTTTTGCTCCGTGCAAGCTTCCATGCCAGAGCATGCTCCCTGCCTCCGGACCCCAGTATGAGAATATTCATTTTTCAGAAAATTAAGGCAGCATAAAAGTAACATTTCAATCCGAAAAACAAAACCGGGAGAAAGGTTCAATCGGTGTCCAAAAAACACCATATCCCGTTTTAGCGGGGACGGTGTGGTTTATATGGTTTAAATAATCTCTGCAAACCTGTAGCCTTTACTTATTGAAATCTCAATAAAAACTTTAAGGAAGTATTTCCATGTTGAATGTCGGGTATCGTGAAGAACTATAATAGATCCGGGTCTTAATTTTTTATTAAGAACTGCCAGAGACCTTTCAGCACCGAAGCTTTTATCAAAATCGTACGGCATAACATCCCAGAAAATAATTCTGAACTGCCTGCGGAGCTGCCTGAACTGACTAAAACGAATTCGCCCGTATGGAGGGCGCAACAGGTTATCTGAGGTAAATTGTGATGCACAATAAAAATCATTACAATATTTAGCTGTCGATGTTTTCCATCCATTCAGGTGATTGTACCCATGATTGCCGATACTATGACCATTGATGATTATTTTACGTACGAGCTCCGGATACTTTTCTGCGGCTTTCCCATCGCAGAAAAAGAATGCCTTGATATTATAATTATTAAGGATGTCAAGCAATTCCGATGTGGATCCGGGATCAGGGCCATCGTCAAAAGTAAGGTAAATGACTTTTTCAGATGTCTTCAGCCTGAAAAGAGCCCCGGGATAGAGCCAGCCTGAGAAAAAACATGGCCTGAAAAGCCGCATTGTAATTTATTTACGAGGATAAAGTTTTCCGTAATAATTATTTATCATTTGTTCGGTTTGAGTCGAAATTGAGTCAAGTTTCAGATTGACAGACATATTATAAATATCCAGCAAAGACTGCATATTGATACCTGTTGGTATCTCAAGCCCGAATCTTTGGTCTGATCTCAACCTTATTGCATAATCGAGATAAGCCTTAGAATAGTCTAATACACTACCGGCAATCTTCTCACCTTCTTCTTTTTCTCCCGCCCTTATGAGAACCTCAGCAATACCTATAGCAAAATAATCATAAGGCAATTTATCAGAAGGCACAATTTCAAGCCCTCTTTTTACAACTTCGAGTGCTTTTGCAGTATCACCTGCCTGAAGCAAAGCTTTGCCCAGAGTCCCGAAAAGCCTTCTGAAGTTGCCAAACATCCTTCGGTTATTCTCATCAAGATATACTGATGGATCAGCAGCATTTCCCCATTTGAACTTATTCATCATGTTATCGTACATGACGTGAGGATCTATCATTCCGTATTCGCCCTGTTCAGATTCATCTATTTTTACCGGGACAATCCTGTAGGCCATCCCTTCCTGGATAAAGAATTTTTCAAGCCCCTTATACTGGCTTGATGGTACTGTTGAAGATATATATACAGGCCGCTTCCATTTATTTGTCGAAAGAAGGTCCATAATAGCAAGATCGCCTTTGAAAGCATCCTGATCGGAATATTCCCAGATCATCGGTGAAACAAGCCTATCCTTATAATATTTTTTTACGGTACCATTGGAAAATACCACCGAAGAATCAACATCAATCAACAATTTATTGGTTGGCAGGTAATTAACCCAATCACCCCTACCGCTGAGGTCAACCATGTATTCTTTTTCATCGTGACCGATAAATTGTACTATATCCTTAAGATTGACCGGCTTATTAATTCTGTTATTAACAGGAAGCTGGGTCCTGATACCTTCAATATATTTTTCCGGACCAAGGGTAAGAGGCATAGGATCAGAATCAAAAGCTTTCTGTCTCATCATTTCAATATACCAGCCGGCCTGGATATAGCTGAGGTTTGCCACCCTGATATCTGTTCTTACCTGTTCCACATCCTGGACATACCAGACTGGGAAAGAATCATTATCGCCATAAGTGAAGAGAATGCTGTTCGGTGCGCACGACTCAAGATAATTTGCACCAATATCTCTTGCGGTGTAACGGCCGGACCTGTTATGGTCATCCCAATTCTGAAAAGCCATTAAAACCGGGACTGCCAAAAGAAGAATTACAAAGGTAACGACAGCAGATAATCTATGCTTAAGTAACCTCCGGAACAGTTCATATATGTACATAAAACCTAGTCCGATCCAAATTGCGAAAGCATAAAAGGAACCGGCGTACGCATAGTCACGTTCTCTCGGCTGATTGGGATTCTGGTTAAGGTAAAAGATTATTGCAAGGCCGGTCATCAGGAACAGTGCAAGAACTATCGTAAAACCTTTGCGATCTCTCTTATACTGCCATAAAATACCAGCAATACCAATCAGAAGAGGAAGAAAAAAGTATTTATTAGTCGCCGGATTATTCTTAATGTCAGCGGGCAGATTATCCTGATTTCCCAGGCGCAGCTCATCAATGAATTTAATTCCGCTTATCCAGTTGCCATGAAGATCGTTCCCGTTTCCCTGGATATCATTCTGCCTTCCTGCAAAATTCCACATAAAATATCTCAGGTACATGAAACCAGTCTGGTACCTGAAAAAGAAACGGAGGTTCTCCACGAAAGTAGGGCATACTATTGTTTCTTTATCAGATCCGGAACCAACTGTATATCTTCTTCCTTTAACCTTTCCCCAGTATTTATAGGCTGTTTCATGATCAGTTTCCGGGCTGTACATCCTCGGGAAAATAGTTTTAAACTCACTACCATAACCATATTCCGGTCGGTAATATGGTTTATATTTCCCTTCAACTTTATTATAACCTGCAATAACTTTCTTTACATCAATAACTGGTGCACTGTAATAGTTCCCGTAAAATTTAGGACTGCTACCGTATTGCTGCATATTGATATAATATGAAAGAGAGAAGACATCAGATGGATTATTCTGATTCATTGGAGGTCTGGCCGATGACCTTATCATTATCATGGCATATGATGAATAGCCAATCATAACTACTGTAAAACAGGTCATTATATAGTTAAGTACCACCCTCCTGCTTTTTATTGAGTACCTGATACCAAAAATAAGTCCGGCAATAACGGCAGCTACGAATACCAGCAATCCTGTATTATAAGGCAATCCCAACACATTGACAAACAGAAGTTCAAACCATTCTGCGACTTTCGGTACACCTGGCATCAGGACAAATACCATAAGCCAGAGCAGAAGAATTGCCAGAATAAGTGTTTTAATTACACCTATTGTACTAACCTCGTATTTCTTAAAATAGAAAATAAAAACAAGAACCGGGATAACCAGCAGATTAAGTCGGTGTATCCCCAGCCCTATTCCCATTATAAAAGCAATAAGAATTATCCAGCGTCCTGCAGTTGGTTCTTCAGCTTCTTCTTCCCATTTGAGCATTGCCCAGAAAACCAGACCTGTAACCAGAGATGACATAGCATAAAGTTCTCCTTCAACAGCCGAAAACCAGAAAGTATCTGAAAAAGTATATGCCAGTGATCCGATAATACCACTTCCTATAATTACAGGAATATGTTTAGATTCAAGTGGCGTACTGCTTGTAAAAACCCTGCGGACGAGATGAGTTATTGTCCAGAAAAGGAACATTATTGCAAATGCGCTGCATATGGCTGAAAGAATATTCATCATTAGTGCAGCTTTTGAAGAATCGCTTCCTGCAAACAATGTAGCTATTCTTCCAATCATAAGGAACATAGGCGCTCCGGGGGGATGCCCGACTTGCAACCGGAATGCTGAGAGAATAAATTCCCCGCAATCCCAGAAACTCACTGTAGGTTCTACCGTCAGTATGTAAACAACAGCAGAAATGAGAAACATTAACCAGCCTGTGCGATTATTCCATCGGCGGTAACTGCCCCAAACTGAATCCATAATAATGTTTTTATTTAATGAAAAAACAAATAACGTAAAAAAACACGAGATGAGCCTGCCTGTTTTTCACTTTAACATCATTTTAACCTGGCTGAAAGAAGAAGACCGTATTAAGAACTTACACAGAGGAAATCCTGAGAACCACAGAGGGCCACAGAGATTCTTCTCTGACTGTCTCTGTGTTAGTTTTTGAAAGTTCTTTGAATTAAATGTAATATCTCCAGGGTTTGTTTTTCCAGATTTCCCCTGCATAGTTAATCCCAATCCTGGGACCTGTTTTAAGAGCTGCCCGGAAACCCGCATCTTCTATCCAAATCCGGTTTGAGGTTGTCAGGTCTTCTCCATAAAATGTCTTGTCAATTCCTATTGCCCTGGTTAGCTTTCCGGGACCGTTAAAACCTTCTATTCCCCTGATTAGTGTAGCCTGGGGATTATTTTCCTCTCCGGCGACAAAGTTCAGCATCCAGTACATTCCATAGACAAAATAAACATAGATCTTACCACCTGCCTGAAACATTACATCTGTACGGGCAGTCCGCCCCTTGCTTGCATGGCATGCCTTATCTTCAGGTCCGCGATAGGCCTCGGTTTCTGTTATCATGTACCTTTTGAAACTATTATCTTCGGACCTTATAACGATGACTTTACCGATCAGTTCAGGAGCCACAAGAAGAACATCGCGGATAAAAAAGTCCCGCGAAAGTCTTTGCCCTTTAGTAATTTCAATATGGGATTTTGTCTTCAAATTTATCCCATTTTTTGAAGACTTCTTCTCCTCCGGTGTCAGGAATATGTTCAAATTTTACCCGCCGCACTGATGGATCAAGAATTATTTCGTCATAGATAAGCTTGTCGTTGAAACCTGAATCTGCGGCTGTCTGACGATCAGATGCATAAACGACCCTCTTAATTCCTGACCAGTAAATTGCACCAAGGCACATCGGGCAGGGTTCACATGACGTGTATATGGTACAACCTGAAAGGTCATGAGATTTAAGAACTAATGAGGCTTTCCTTATAGCAAGAATCTCGGCATGGGCAGTAGGATCATGTGAAAGGATTACCATGTTATTTGATTCCGTAATTACTTTCCCGTTCTTTGTTATAACAGCCCCAAATGGTCCGCAGCCATCTTTTATTCCGTTCCCTGCTATCTTAATGGCACACTGCAAAAATGCTCTGTCGTTTTTCATTCTTTATTTATTTAAAACTGAAACGGAATGTAAAAATAAGCTTAGTTTTGCTATCATGAAATAAATTCTGTTCAATATTCTTTTTTTTTAATAAATATATTGTATTTTTGCAAACCCGAAATCAAAGGGTTTTAACATAAGTATAAGTGTATCAATTAAAAAATTAATAACAAGTGAACACCTTAAGCTATAAGACAGTATCGGCAAATAAGGCAACTGTTAACAAGGAGTGGGTAATCATTGATGCGGAAGGCGCAGTTCTTGGTCGTGTTGCATCACTGATTGCCAATATGTTACGGGGTAAGCATAAGACTAACTTTACTCCCCATGTAGATTGCGGAGATAATGTAGTTGTAATAAATGCAGAGAAGGTTGTTTTAACAGGAGAAAAATTGTCTAAAAAACAATATGTAAGGTATACAGGCTATCCCGGAGGACAGAAATTCACTACAGCACAGGAGAAGCTGAAAAAGAATCCTATCTGGCTGGTTGAGAATGCAGTAAGAGGTATGCTCCCGAAAAACCGTCTTGGAGAAGCTCTTTTCAGAAATATGCATGTTTATGCAGGAACATCGCATCCTCATGAAGCACAGAAACCCAAAAAAATTGAAATAAAAAAAGATTAAGGAACAGATATGGAAGTTATCAATGCACTTGGAAGAAGAAAAGCAGCTGTTGCAAGAGTATATTTAAGTGACGGTAAAGGTAAAATCACAGTTAATGGCAGGGATTATAAAGAATATTTCGGTGCTGAAACACTGCAATATGTTGTTACCCAGCCGCTGGTCCTTTTAAATGCTGCTGAAAAATATGATATCGTTGTGAATCTTGATGGTGGTGGTGTCAAAGGTCAGGCTGAAGCTCTTCGCCTGGGCATCACCAGGGCACTTATCAAGATAGATGAGGAAAGTAAAAAAGCGCTCAAAGCCAGTGGTTTTGTTACCCGCGATCCGCGTGAGGTTGAAAGGAAAAAACCTGGCAGACCAAAAGCCCGCAAGAGATTCCAGTTCAGTAAACGTTAGGAATTATCAGATCAAAAATAGAGATGCAAGTTTAGTATCTAAATTGCAAAGACTTCCCGGAAGGGAGCTACTCTGCAATTGATCGTAAAGAATGTAAACTTAAAATAATTAAAATGCCAAGAACAGATTTTAAAGAATTACTCGATGCCGGTGTTCACTTCGGACACCTCAAAAGAAAATGGAATCCCGCAATGGCTCCTTATATCTTTATGGAGCGTAATGGTATTCACATCATTGATCTCGAAAAGACTATTGTTAAGCTCGATGAGGCCGCCTCAGCCATGAAGCAAATTGCCAGGTCGGGTAAAAAAGTATTATTTGTTGCCACGAAAAAACAGGCAAAAGAGATTGTTGCTGAAAAAGTTAAAAGGGTCAACATGCCTTATGTAACAGAACGTTGGCCGGGTGGTATGCTCACCAACTTTCCGACAATCCGTAAAGCTGTTAAGAAAATGGGGTCGATTGATAAAATGGCAACAGACGGTACTTTTACAAATCTTTCAAAACGTGAGAAGCTCCAGGTTACGCGCCAGAGGGCCAAACTTGAAAAAAACCTGGGAAGCATAATTGATCTGACCCGTCTTCCGTCTGCACTCTTTATTGTGGATGTCTGCAAAGAACATATCGCGGTAAGAGAGGCAAAAAGACTCGGCATCCCTGTGTTTGCAATGGTTGATACAAACTCAGATCCTTCAGAAATTGATTTCCCGATTCCTGCAAATGATGATGCATCAAAATCCATTTCACTGATTATTGAAATACTTTGCCAGTCTATCGAAGAAGGTCTCAACGAAAGAAAAATTGAAAAAGATAAAGAGCCGGGAACCAAAGACAGGAAAGTAATAAGGAAAGAACTCGAAACAAAAGATATTCCAGCAGCCCTTATTGAGGCAATTGTTGAAGAAGAGGAAGAAGAAACTGAAGAAGAAGAGGCCGTAGAAGAAGATAAAGTTGCAGCTTCACCTGATGAGACAGAAGAGGAAGAGGCATAGGTTTAATTTTTTTTGAAAAAGATATTACGATGGCTACAATAACATCCGCAGATGTTGCAAAGCTGAGAAGAGTTACACTTGCAGGAATGATGGACTGTAAAAAAGCTCTTGAAGAAGCTGATGGCAACTTTGATAAGGCAATAGGAATAATACGTAAAAAAGGGCAGGCAGTTGCAAATAAGCGTGCCGACAGAGAAGCTACTGAAGGTGTGGTTCTTTCAAAAACTACTCCAAACGGGAAGCTTGGTGTCATGATTGTCCTTAACAGCGAAACTGACTTTGTTGCACAAAATGCCGAATTCATAGGCCTTGCAAATAAAATACTAGACACAGCACTTGCCGGTAATCCTGCAAATCTTGATGCATTGAAAGCTCTTTCGCTCGATGGAGTAAAAGTTGGCGAAAAGGTTATCGAATATGTTGGAATAATCGGTGAGAAGCTTGAGATTTCATATTTTGATAAAATTGAAGCTGCTCATGTCCAGGCTTATATTCATCCCGGTAACAGGCTTGCGTCCCTGGTCGGTTTCACAAAAGCCGGTCTTAATAATCAGGTTTACAAAGATGTTGCAATGCAGATAGCTGCAATGAATCCAGTTGCAGTTGACAAAGCTGATGTTCCGCCTTCCGTTATTGCACAGGAAATTGAAATCGGGAAAGAACAGGCGCGCCGTGACGGGAAACCTGAAGATATGCTCGACAAAATAGCTCAGGGGAAACTCAGTAAATTCTTTAAAGAAAATACACTGCTGAACCAGGAGTTCGTCAAGGACAATAAGCAGACTATCGGCCAATACCTTAAAGCTGTCGACAAAGATCTTACAGTGACTGCATTTAAAAGGTATAGCCTTAACATTTAAGTATAGGTTCATAATTCAATATTCCGGTGGCGCCCTGAGGCGCCACTTTTTTTTCCAGCTGCAAGATTATATTATACTCTTTCTTAACCCTTTCCCTAACCCCTTCCCTTAAACAATAAGGGAAGGGGCCCGGGGATGGGTTACAACATTTAAATAAAATTATAGAACAGCGTATCTTCAGGATTATTTTTTTTAATTTCCCATTATCCTATCTTTACGATAAAGTAATCTTCATTATGAAATACTCAAGGATTTTGTTAAAACTCAGCGGAGAATCACTTGCGGGTAAGGGGAATCGCGGAATAAATGAATCGGTACTTAAAGAATATGCAGCACAGATTGTAGCGGTGGTAAGGGAAAATTGCGAAGTAGCCGTTGTTATTGGCGGAGGTAATATTTTTCGTGGTTTAGCGGGAATAGAATCAGGATTTGACAGGGTTAAGGGTGACCAGATGGGAATGCTTGCAACTGTGATAAACAGTCTTGCCCTTGAAAGCGCTATTCGGAAACTCGGTGGAAAAGCAATGGTCTTTACATCTATCAGAATGGAGCCGGTGGGACAGCTTTACAACCGTGATCATGTCCTTGAAAATCTGAATAATGGAACTGTTTGTATTCTCTCAGGCGGAACCGGGAATCCTTTTTTCACTACTGATACTGCCGCTGCTCTCAGAGCTGTTGAAATCGCAGCCGATGTTCTGCTTAAAGGCACCAGGGTTGACGGAGTATATACAGCAGATCCTGAAAAGGACCAAAAAGCCCGGAAATTCGACACAATAACATTCGAAGAAGTTATTACAAAAAGGTTAAAGGTCATGGATTCCACAGCTTTTACCATGTGCCGCGACAACAATATGCCAATAGTCGTCTTTAATATGAATAAGGAGGGGAACCTGATGAAGCTGGTTAACGGGATCAGAACCGGGACCCTTATTTCTGATTGAAAGGGAATTGGAATTCCGGCTAATTTATTATTTTTGTTTTACCTGTGACATTTTATAACTGAAATCAGACAAAAACAGAATTTAAATCTCATACCCTTCCATATGAATGAAGATGTAGAACTTATAGTAGAAGAAACAAGGGACAGAATGCAAAAAGCCCTTGATCATCTTGAACATGAACTCGCACGACTTCGCGCAGGCAGGGCCACTCCTGTCCTCCTGGATGGAATAACAGTTGATTATTACGGTGTTAATTCACCTCTTGCCCAGGTTTCGAATATAAATACCCCTGATCCAAAGACTATTCTTATCCAGCCCTGGGAAAAAACAATGCTGGGAACCATAGAGAAAGCTATAATGGCAGCCAATATCGGATTGACTCCTGTCAATAATGGCGAGGTTATCAGGATAAATATACCTCCATTGACTGAGGAGAGAAGACATCAGCTTGTTAAACAGGTGAGGAATGAGGGCGAAACTGCCAAAATAAGTGTTCGTAATGCCAGAAAATGGGCCAATGATGAGCTTAAACAACTGCTTAAAGACGGCCTTCCGGAAGATATTGAAAAAGATGCCACTGAAAATATTCAGGAAATGACACACGACTATAACAACAAAATCGACAAAGTGATGGCGCTGAAAGAAAAAGATGTGATGACCGTCTGAGCCAGCCCTGCCTGAATTATCAAAAATAAACCCCTTTTAGTCCTGATGTGCAGTTTCTGCAGATGTCAGTCATATACCGGCCCGACAGAATACTTTTTCTGAAGATCTTGTATTTAGGGCCGTTCCAGATTTCCGTGAATGACTCTTCGTTCATATTACCCATAATATGGTCAGCATCCTTATCAAAACAGCATGGAACTATATTACCATCCCAGGTGATTACAGGATAGAACCAGAGCCGGGCACATCTGTCAGGAAATGAGTTTTTGACAACAAAATTATTGCCTTCACGATCATATCTTCTGAATTTTTTGCCAGATGGCAGCCATGATACATAAGAATCCCTGTTTATTATCTGCATAGATTTCAGATTAAGTGCAGCATTATTTTTGCGGGCATATTGCTTTATCTGAGGTATCTGATGTTCATTATTCCTGTTTACAAGAAATTGAATGACAATCTTCACCGGGGAAGAATTTCTCTTTTTAGCTTCATTTAAATTTTTAATCCCGTCCAGTACCGTGTTAATATCACCATTGATTCTATATGAAGAATAAACGGACTGATCCATTCCGTCAAGTGACACAATAATCCTTTTAAGTCCTGACAGCACAATTCTTTCTGCATTTTCCTGTGATAAAAAATGACCATTGGTGGATACCGTCGTGCTTATGCCTGAACAAATATCCAGAAATGAGAAGAACTTAGGGTGCATCATTGGTTCGCCCTGAAAATAGAGGTTTATATTATAAAGAAAAGGCCTCAGTTCGGAAATAACTTTTTCAAAAAGACCCGGTTCCATATAGCCCCGGCCTCTTGTCATAATACCGGCACCCGAGTTGCATTCAGGACATTTCAGATTGCAGTAGTTGGTTAATTCAGTGTTTATGGCAACAGGCATGCTCCTGATATCTGCCCTTTTAGCCAGCGAACTTTGCAGGAACGAGTATCCGGCAACGATCGCATTTGCAGGTTTTACAATAGACTTGATCATCTATGGAAGAAAAATAATATTGTAAGATAAGAAAATATTTTTCAGAGAAATAATAGGGTAAACTGCCTTTGTACAGGTCATAGAATTGAAAACAGAATATTGACATCAATAACAGCTAAATTCAAGTAGTAACCAAATTACAATATGCCATGAAAACTTTTAAAAACATTTCGCTTCTTGCAGTTGTCATTCTGCTGGCTTTCACTTTTCAGACTGCCCTGGCAGGGAATTCTGCAAACAGAAAAAAATCTGAACAACAGAATTATGTTACCATTAAAGGTAAGGTAATAGATGCTGAAACAGGAACAGCGCTCATTTTTGCGACGGTTGCAGTAACAGAGACAAATGTTGCAATTGTCACGAATATTGACGGTGAATTCACCCTTAAGATCGGTGAGACCCTTACTTCGAAGAATCTGGAGATCAGCTTTCTTGGATATAAGAATAAGGTTGTCCCGATCAGTTCAATGCGCGATAACGGTTATAAGAACGTCATCTCACTGGAAACTGCTCCTATTCCAATCAGAGAGATAATTGTTAAGCCGATCAATCCTGAAGATATAGTTGAGAAAGCTATCAGCAAATTAGGAAAAAACTATGAATCTGTTCCTAATCTTATGACAGCATTTTACAGGGAGACAATCCGTAAGAACCGTACCTATGTCTCAATAGGCGAGGCAGTAGTAGAAATCTTTAAAGCTCCCTATGCTAACGATATGCGTTTTGACGGGGTAAGGATATACAAAGGCAGGAAAAGCGCTGATGTCGAAAAAATGGACACAGTTTTATTTAAGCTGCAGGGTGGTCCGGTAAGTGCTCTTCAGCTTGACATTGCCAAAAACACCGAAGCTATTTTAACAATTGAAGCGATGAAATATTATAATTATTCGCTTACAAGTGTTATTGAAATCGATGGGAAACCTCATTATGTAATTGAGTTTGTTCAGAGACCATCGGTTGAGATGCCTTTGTTTATGGGCAACCTGTACATTCAAATGGATACATATGCTATAACCGAGGCAGAATTCGGTTTCAACCTCTCTGATAAAGCTGCCGCATCATCTATATTTATCCGGAAAAAACCGCTTGGAATGGAAATAACTCCGGAACTTGCAACTTACAGGGTTAAATATCGTGAACAGGATGGCAAATGGTACTTTGCATATTCCAGGGCTGAAGTTAAATTTAAGGTTAACTGGAAGAGAAAACTATTTAACACTTTTTATACAACCATGGCAGAAATTGCAGTTACTGACCGCACTGCCGAAGAAGTTATTAAATTTGCAGGGAAAGACAAGGTTAAATATACAGATGTATTCTCTGATAAAGTCGCAGCATTTGCTGACGTGGATTTCTGGGGTGAGTATAACGTCATTGAACCAGACCAGAGCATTGAATCAGCAATACGGAAACTGAGTAAAAAACTGAAATTCAGCGACAGGGAAGATCTGCAGAAATAAAAGGTTTATGATCAGGGATGCTGAAATAATCAGGAGGATCCGGCAAGGTGATAAAGGACAGTTTGAATCACTTTTCAGATCCTCCTATGTTTCCCTGGTTCGATACGCAAAAACGATTGTAAAAGACCACGATACAGCAGAGGAAATAGTCCAGGATCTCTTTTTCAGACTCTGGCAGGATAAAGAAAAAATTAAAATTGAAAGTTCTTTGAACGGATATCTCTTCAGGGCGGTCCATAACAGGTGCCTCCACTGGATTGAACATAACAGGGTTGTGGAGAAACATGTGAAGGAGATGATACTGATGGAGGCCGAGAACCCTGAAACTCCTGCTGAGATAATTCACTATAAGGAGCTCCAGTTAAAAATAGCAGGGATCCTTGAACGGCTGCCTGAGAAATGCGGCCGGATCTTCTGCATGAACAGATATGAAGGATTGAAGTACGCTGAAATTGCAGAGAAACTGTCTGTTTCAGTTAAAACAGTTGAGGCCAATATGGGAAGAGCATTAAAGGAATTCCGAAAAGCATTGATAGAAAAATGAAAAATAAGCTAAAAACAGGGAAATTTACCGGCAGAGAATGGGAAGAGTTGGCTTCGGCTCTGTCAGGGGAAAAAAGTGACCGGTCAGAATTGCTGGGAATATTTGATTCTGAAGGCAACAATAACATCGGGGAAGAATGGAAAGGACTGAGAATGATGAATGATGAAAAGGAAATAAATGTCGATAAGGCGTGGAATAATCTTAGTTCCAGGCTTAGCGAGACCAGATCAGTTTATGAAAAGAATCCGATAAGGATCACTTTCATGAGAAGCACCCTGATGAGGATTGCAGCTGTGGCCCTTCTTCTCGTGAGTATCGGAAGTGTCCTTTATTTTACTGGCATATCAGATTCTTTAAGCAAAAGGATAACTATAGTCACCGGGAATGACCAGAAAAATTATAGAGTCTCCCTTCCTGACGGCAGCAATATTTTTCTGAACCGGAATACTGAACTTGCCTACCGTGCAAATTTCGGGAAGCACGACAGGAAGGTATCTCTAAAGGGTGAAGCATTTTTTGATATAGCCGGCAATGCTGCAAAACCATTTACTATCGATGCAGGAGAAGCCAGTGTTAAAGTCATTGGAACATCTTTTAATGTAATTACTAATAACAGTGACGCAGCTGTCGAAGTTTTTGTCAAAACCGGGAAAGTGATGCTTTCCGATAATTCCGGGAATCAAAAGCTTGTGCTGGAACCTGGTTATGTTGGTACAATGGATTCAAAAATTTCCGGAAAATTATTGAACAGCAATCCGAATTACATGGCCTGGAACACAGGTTCGCTTGTTTATGACGGGCAGACGCTGGATGTGGTATTCAAAGACCTGAAGAAAGTATATAATATGGATATCATTGCTGAGGATCCTGGCATCTTAAGTGAAACATGGACTTCACCAATTGATAACCAGTCGCGCGACACAATAATTCGCTTAATTTGTGCTAGCTTTAACCTGAGTTTTACGAAAGACGGCGACGTTTACCATCTTTCAAAAAAATGATTCAATTTTTGAAAAATGACGTCATTCAATGGCTCTCAGTTTATAAGAATTTCAGCCATTGCATTGTTTATTTTATTGACCTGCCACCAGGTTGCAGAGTGCCAGGGGACAATCCTTGATTCCCTGTTTACTTTCAGGGCAGGTACAGTGAAAACAGGCAATGCCCTCAGCCTTATTACAAAGCAAACCAGATACAATTTTACTTACGATAGCAGGCTTATTAACATTGAAAATAAGATAGAAATGACATTCAGTAATGAAAAGCTGAATGTCATTATGGCCACTATCCTCAGGAACGATTCACTGGTGTTTTCGGTAATTGATAAATATATTATTATTTCAAAAGCAATCCCTGCACAGCCTCCGAAAACGGATTCACTTCCTTCCATTGAGTATTATTACATTTCCGGTATTATTATTGACGATGCCTCAAAGGAGCCTTTGCCGTTTGCTACAATAAGTCTGAAAAACAGCGGAAAGGGTACGATAACAAATAACAATGGAGAATTCGGGTTAAAGATCTCACATGACTATCTGACGGACACACTTTCTGTATCTTATCTCGGGTTCATCAGGCGGGAGATCACTGTTGAACAGGCTATAGGCAATAACTTCACTATCTCAATGAAAAGGGAGTTCATTTCAATCCCTGAAATTATTATCAGAACCCAGGTACCTCAGGAAATAATCTATAAAACGCTGGCTGCAATATCACATAATTATGGCAATACTCCTGCAATGCTTACAGGTTTTTACAGGGAGGGCGTCATGAAAAAGCAGGAGCTCCAGGTTTATTCCGAAGCAATTTTACAAATATATAAAAGTGCTTATTCAGGTACTTTATTTAATGATCAGATAAAAGTATACAAGAGCCGTAAAATCGAGAACAGCTTTCCTCATGATACTCTTGCCCTGAGATTGAAAGCAGGATTGAACACATGCCTGGAACTTGACGGAATCAAACATATTTTTGATTTCATGGCCCTGGAAAGCATGGCTGAATATACATACAGGATAACCGATATTGTCTCATCTGATGATGGAGCAGCTTATGTTATTGATTTTGAACAAAGGGAAGGTGTGGACCTTCCCCTGTATCGTGGCGCGGTTTATATCAATACTGACGATTTTGCTGTGCAGCATGCTGATTTCGAGCTGCACCCGAAATATATTCAGAAGATGAGAGGCTCTTTTATTTCAAGCTCTTCCCGCGGATTCAACACCTGGCCGGTATCAGTAAAATATTCAGTCAGCTACCGGAAGCTTGACGGCAGATATTTTCTCAACCATGTAAGAGGGGATCTCCTGTTTACTTCAAAACAAAAGAAAAAGCTCTTCAGCAGCCAGTTCCATGTATTCTTTGAACTTGCCGTTACGGATATTAATACCGTGAATGTCAGCAGGTTTGAAAGGGAAGAGCTTGCCCCTGTTCATTCAGTATTTTCAAAAACCATTACAAACTACGATCCTGAATTCTGGGGGAATCAGGATTTCCTGAAACCCGAGGATAATCTTCTTCAGGCTCTTAAAAATATGAAGGTCAAATTACAGGAATTCCCTGGTGAGCAGAACTAATATTTATTTATAAGCTCGTATAATTCATTCAGGTCAGGTGTCAGGACAATCTCTGTTCTCCGGTTCTTCTGACGTGCATCCGAAGTGTTTTTAGTATCAACAGGCAGATATTCGCTGTGCCCCGCGGCAGTCAACCTCTTGGGGTCAATTTTTGATCCTTCAAGAAGAACACGGACTACAGTTGTGGCTCTTTTAACGCTGAGATCCCAGTTGTCCTTTAACTGTCCGCTACCCGGATTATACGGGACATTATCAGTATGCCCTTCAATCGTAATCTGGATATCGGGATTTCTTTCAAGAACTCCTGCGAGCTTTTTAAGGGCATTTTTCCCATTGGCATCAATATCCCAGCTGGCAGTCTTGAAGAGCAGCTTCTCGTCCAGCGACACATAAACCTTACCGTTTTTCATTGAAACCGTGAGACCATTATTTTCAAAACCTAGAAGTGCATCCGAAACTTTGGTTTTAAGGTCCTGAACGAGTTTCTTTTGATTGTCAAGTATATTCTGGAGCTCAACAAGTCTTGCATTCTTCTTATCGAGCTCAAATTTCAGCTCATCAAGTGATGACTTCTTGGTATCAAGTGTCTCTTCAAGCTGGCGAAGAAGATCCTCTTTTTTCTGGAGGTTTTCCTGTGCCGTTTGTAATTCAGCGAGCAGCTTCTGGGTCTCCTTTACATTACCTTTGATCAGGTCTTCATGAGAATTCTGCAAGTCGTTATATTTTCCTGAAACTGTATTATATGCCTCAACAGCTTTATCGCGCTCACTCTGCGCTTTTGTAATATCTTCCTTCACGGTGCCAAGCTGCTTTTCCAGAACCGCCATTCTCGCTTCAAGCTCCCTGTTGGCCATTTCAAGACCAATATTCTGGGTTTTAAAATCATCTCTCTCATTCATGAACTGCCTGCTTGTATCCTGAAGGGTTTTAAACTTTTTACCTGATACACATGAAATCGTAGAAACAGCTATTAACAGAGCTGCAAGAATGAAAAGTAATTGTTTATTCTTCATGGCGGACTAATTAGATGTGACAAAAATAAGAAAATCCCGGGGAAGCTCCAGCAAACACTAGGGAATAATAATTGCTATATTTGCTGATTATTTTTTGGGGATGAATACTGAAGAGAGCCTGCTGTTCAAAATAACAACTCCTGAAGATCTCAGGAAACTCAATATGGCCGATCTGGTGAAGGTCAGCGCAGAACTCAGGCAGTTCATTATTGACGTCGTCTGCAACAATCCCGGACATTTCGGTTCCAGCCTGGGAGTTGTGGAGCTAACTGTCGCTCTTCATTATGTATTCAACACACCTTACGATAAAATAATCTGGGATGTCGGACACCAGGCATACGCGCATAAGATTCTTACCGGAAGGCGCGAAAGGTTTTCAACAAACAGAAAATATAAAGGTATCAGCGGTTTCCCAAAAATGGCTGAAAGCGAATATGATTCATTCGGAACCGGGCACTCTTCAACATCAATTTCAGCAGCCCTTGGTATGGCAGTAGCTGCCCGGCAGAAAGGCGAAAACAGACATATAGTAGCTGTTATCGGTGACGGAGCAATGACTGCAGGACAGGCTTTTGAAGGACTCAATAATGCAGGTATTGCTAAATCTGATATACTTGTAATTCTTAACGACAACAATATAGCAATTGACCCGAATGTAGGCGCCCTGAAAGAATATCTTCTCGACATTACAACCAGTAAAACCTATAACAGGTTCAAGAATAAGATCTGGAATGGACTTGGAATATTCGGCAGGTACGGCCCTAAAACCCGGACATTGGCCTCACAGATTGAATCCGGTTTTAAAAGCACATTCCTCGACAGAAGTAATCTTTTTGAAGGTATGAATTTCAGGTATTTTGGTCCTATTGACGGCCACGACATCCTTCACCTGACAAAAGTTCTTGAAGATCTCAAGAAGATTCCGGGCCCAAAACTGCTTCATTGTCTTACTGTTAAGGGAAAAGGATTTAAACAGGCCGAGGAGAATCAGACTACATTTCATGCTCCCGGGAAATTTAATAAGGAGACCGGAGAGATTTTTAATCATTCCAAACCGGATACTCCTCCTGCTTACCAGGAGGTCTTCGGAAATACCCTGCTTGAACTTGCCCGGCTGAATGAAAAGATTGTTGGCATTACTCCTGCCATGCCGACAGGCAGTTCCCTGAGCATAATGATGAAGGAGATGCCGGAAAGAACCTTCGACGTCGGGATTGCTGAACAGCATGCGGTAACATTTTCGGCAGGTCTTGCAACACAGGGAATGGTCCCCTATTGCATTATCTATTCGACTTTCATGCAGAGGGCTTACGACCAGTTAATACACGATGTTGCCCTTCAGAATCTTCATGTTGTCTTCTGTCTCGACCGTGGTGGTCTTGTCGGAGCCGATGGGGCTACACATCATGGATTCTTTGACCTTGCCTTTATGCGTTCTATTCCTAATATGACAGTCACCGCTCCAATGGATGCTATTGAACTGAGAAATCTGATGTATACAGCTCAGCTCGAAAAGAATAAAGGACCATTCTCTATCCGTTATCCAAGGGGAAGCTGCCTTATTTCAGGCTGGGAAAGACCTTTTCAGGAAATTGAGGTCGGCAAGGCCAGGCTTCTAAGCGAAGGCAATGACCTTGCGGTATTAAGCATTGGTCACCCGGGAAATGATGTGGCTTCTGTTGTGAAGAAACTTTCAAAAGAATCTGTAAATATCACCCACTGGGATATGAGGTTTCTCGCTCCTTTTGATAAGGACGCACTTCATTCGGTTTTTAGAAAATTCAAAAAGATAATTACGGTTGAAGACGGAGTGCTTAAAGGAGGTTTCGGAAGTGCAGTAATCGAATTCATGTGCGACAATAAATATAATGCTGAAGTGAGGCGCCTTGGAATCCCGGATTATTTTGTGGAACAGGGTACCCAGGAGGAGCTGCACAAGGAATGCGGTTATGACACAGCCGGGATTGAGAAAGCGATAAGAGAAATTCTTTTAGCTCCCCCGTTGAAGGGGGCCGGGGGGATGTAATAACAACCTTAAATTATCCTAAAACTTTATTGCAGCAGTCAACTGCATGATTACATAGGCTGCCGATGTTTGTGCAGTTGAACGCAATGAAATCTGTACCTTTGAAAACTGGGCACCAAGTCCAGCCAGGAACAGAGGCTTGTTATCAGGATTCAAGTCATCAGGCTCATGTCCTGAATCACCGACTTTAGAAAGTAAGGATCCTCCAAACTCAACAAACATATGTTTGCGCCAGAAACCTTTTATAACTAGTGAAGGTATTAAATAACCTACCGGATCGCCGCCATACTGGTTCTCGTTCATGGAATAAACCGCTTCACCGTAAAATCCGAAATTTGTGATCCTTACTCCTGCCTGAAATCCTCCATGATAATAGAGTGCAACACTTTTTCCTGATGCATATGATTTCATTAAATTAAGACCGCCTCTGATATTCCAGTCAAATGATTGTCCGTATAAGTTGCCAAGGCAACCAAAGACAACCAGTATTGATAATAACAGCGATTTCTTCATAGATTAATCTTTTAAGCTAAATTACGAATTTCAGGATAACAAGACAAAAAAATGATTTGTGCTGCAAATATTTATGATGTAAATTTGAAAGGTCACCATTGATTAAGGAAGATGAAAAAGTTTTTAATATTCCTTGCTATTGCCTCTCTTTACGGTGAAGCTCTGCATTCCCAGCAACAAGTCAAAGGCTATGGTACCAACCTTTTAGCTACACCCGCAATATCTTTCACTTCCGACGGGAGATATATGATTATCGGTGGCTCGGTAAAAATATTCGATAATCATGGGAATGAACCTTTCAGAACAGTTGAAAAGGATACAGAAGCCCAGAGCGATTATGCATATTATGTAAGCATAAGCAACGATGACAAGACATTTCTTGCAACAAAGCTAAATCGGCTTGAAATATGGGACCTGCTAAGCCGCAAAATTAAAAAGACCATCAGGGATAATCAACTTGCCCTCAGAGCGGTTTGCTTTTCCACTGACAGCCGATATATAATCTATATGCGCAAGAACGGAGAGGCAGTGTTCGTGAATTCTTCAACCCTCACAGAATCTAATAAGCAAAAACTAACAGGTGAAAAACCCACAGCCATCTGCCCTTCTCCTGACGGTGAAAAATTATTCATAGGGACAGGGGCAGGCAATATTATTGCATATAATATTAAAACCACTGATATAAGTTCCTTTAATATAAGCAGAAAAGGAATATACAATATTGATTTCCCACGGGGGACAAAAGACTTTATTGCAGCATCGACCGATGACGGAATGATCTGGTTGGGAAATTATCCTTCCCTTGTGCCTATCAAGTCCTGGCAAGCTCATGCCGAAGGATATACGCCAATATCATTTCATCCCTCCGGGAAGTATATTGCTTCAGGTGGAAAAGACAAAAAAATACATGTCTGGAAAATACCTGACTGCACTATAGAGCCCGGTTGGGAAGAAAAGAATAACATGCCCTTATTATCAGTGGCTTTTTCTCCGGATGGCACCATTCTTGCAACCGGGTCGCAAAACAAATTATTAAGCGATGCTACAAAGACCAGATCTTTTACTGGTTCACCGGAATTCATTTCTTCATCCAAGAATAATGTTCCGATTCCTTCTGTTTACAGTGAGCCATCAAAGGTGATTCAGGCTGGTTCTTCACCACAGAAAAGACTTGCACTGATCATAGGAAACGGTAATTATCTGAGCTCATATCTTGCTAATCCCGAGAATGATGCCCGGGAGATGAAGAATGCACTCGTTCAATATGGATTTGATGTTATTGAATATGAGAATCTTACTCAGAGCCGGATGAAAATGGCAATGGATGAGTTTGGAGGTAAGCTCAAGGGTTATGATGTAGGGTTATTTTTTTATGCGGGACATGGGATACAGTCAAAAGGATATAATTATCTGATACCTGTGGATGCAAACCTTAAGTCGGAAGAACAGGTGGAATATGATTGTGTTCAGGCTGACAGAATCCTGGCTTTTATGGAATCGTCGGGCACCAAAGTGAACATTATCATCCTGGATGCCTGCAGGAATAATCCCTTTGAGAGAAGCTGGACAAGGTCTTCGGCCGGCAAAGGACTGGCTTTTATGACAGCTCCAAGCGGGTCGCTCATTGCTTATGCGACAGCACCCGGAAGCACGGCTTCCGACGGCAGCGGTAATAATGGCTTGTATACCTCAGCAATACTTGAAAGTATCAGAACCCCGAAAATCAATATCTTACAAATATTTCAAAATGTCAGGAAAATAGTCTCTGAAAAATCAGGAGGCCAGCAGATTCCATGGGAATCCACTTCGCTGACAGGAGACTTCTACTTTTAAGATAAAAGATAAAAGACAAAAGATACAAGATCAATAAATTTATTTATTTTCGCACTCCTGAACCAAATGCCCGGATGGCAGGGCCGAGCGTCAAAAAATTGCCCTGTGGGCAATTTTAGCGAGGAGCCAGCCTGCAGGGGTGGCCAATTCCGCCATCCCGTAAAAGTGGCAGAGTTCTTTTTAAAATACTAAGAATACACTATATCTACTGCATTTTTCAGACGCCCGGATGGCGGAATTGGTAGACGCGCTGGTCTCAAACACCAGTGGCAGCAATGCTGTGCCGGTTCGATCCCGGCTCCGGGTACAAAAAAAGCCTCTTAATCAAATGATATTAAGAGGCTTTTTTTGTACCGGTAGCTGGATTATAACCTTAGACCCTTAGCGAGCCACGGAATCCCCTGACGCCATAGTAAGATTCTGCACCGTTGTGATACACGAATACCTGGTCATAGCGACGATCGCAAAAGAGTGCACCACTGAGTTTTCTAATCTCAGCAGGTGTCTTCACCCAGCTCGACGTTTTTGTATCGAAATTCCCAAGTTTCTGCAACTCACGATATTGTTCTTCCGTCAAAAGCTCAATTCCCATGGCAGCTGCCATATCTATTACGTTATTTTCTGGTTTATGTTCTTTCCTTGATTCCAGTCCTTCGCGGTCGTAACATACACTTCTACGGCCTTTAGGACTTTCCGCTGAACAATCATAAAAAATGTATTCGCCCGTCTTTTTATCATGACCAACAACATCCGGTTCACCGCCAGTTCTTTCCATTTCATTGAGTGACCACAGTTTTTCTCCGCCAGCTGGCGGATCCAGCTTTGCTTGTACTTTAGCCCATTCAAGACCTTTATGGCGGTTCATGTTTTTCTCAAAACGGGCTTTCAATGCTCTGAGTAGTTCTTCACGTTGTTCTGGCGACAACTCCTTTTTTGTTTCAAAGTCTGACATAGTTTTTATTTTAAGAAAACAAGTAATTCATTTTTATTTAACATTGAAGCTGGTTCTTTGTTCAAACTTCAAAACTCTCTAATGTGCCGGAACCCCCTTCTTAATGTTAATCCGGGAATAAAAGAGGAGGAGCAATTTTCGATTTCTTAATTTGTTTCCAAATATTTAATAAATTGAACAATACTTTCCTGTTTGTTAAAATCTACTGCATTTTTCTTGACATACGCTTTGAATAAATCCTCCTTGTCATAATATAATTTCATCAATTGCCTTATGTTGATAAATTTATTCAATTCTCCATTTCTCTTTAGCCAATAATAGGTGTATGTTTTTGTTTCGTAACCATCGGGCAATTTTAGTTCATAAACTTTACCTCCTGAATAAAACGACGAATATGAAGTAGTGGCTGAGGTCTCAGTTGTCCCTCCGTATGCAGCAGGTTTGCCTGGTTCTTTCACACTACACTTGTGTTCGGCATATAAATCCCACTTTGAATGGTATATTAATTCAATAAATTTACTATTCAGGGTAATAAACTTCCTGTCCTTTATAAAAACTGTATCTACCAGTTCCAGTTCCCCCTTGCCTATTGCTAACTTTTTACCATTATTCTCGAAAATCATTTCTTCGGTCAATGAATTATAGTTTAGCATAGCTTTATTCTTTATTCCGGTTTTCAGTAGAATAACTCCCTGGGTAAATTCCGGAAAAAGGTAATGGGAGAGTTCTATGACTTTTGATTGAGAATATGACATACTAAAGGACAAATTAAAAATCAATAAGTATACAACACGTTTCATGGTTAAGTTCTTTAAATATTAAAATCAATCGTTATGGGGTGCGATTGGGGAAAGAAATATGGATCGGGATTATTTACTTTGTTGTCTGAGTCAGTGCGTCGTTTTTAATTGTTTCCGGCAAACTATAATAAAATCTTTCGACTCGTGGCTCAATTTATTTTCTCGGTAGTCACCATATATTTTGTACTTATCAAATTTTGACCGTTCGATAAGATGCTCTAATTCATATCTGAAAAAGAATCTTAATGGCAACATCCAATCATCGTGATTTAACTTATTGTTCTCTTCCCATTCCAAACGAAAATTAACCTGAATTATCTGGTTAATTAAATCCGGGGAAGTTGAAACTATCCGCCGGATCTTTTTACCGGGATCATATTCACCTTCGAAATCCACCTGATTGTTAATCCCTTTTATTAATTGGTTCAGATCCGGAATAAAAGTATCAAAAATAAATCTTCCATTATTAGCTAAATGCTTGTAAACATTGTTAATTGCTTTAATTTGTTCCTCTTTATCAAGGAGATGCATAATTACCCGGAATGGTGCTATAATAAGATCAAATTTAAAGTCTAAAGAGAAATCAATTATGTTTTGTAAACTTAATCTGTAGTGTTGCTCCTTTGGGAGTTTTTTATACAAAACATTGAGCATCGATTCACTAATGTCTAATCCATAAATATCTGCTCCCTGATTTAATGCATTTATAAATAATCTGCCTGTCCCTGCTCCTATTTCTAATACTTTTCCTTTTGAGCGTTTGATTTTATTTTGGAAATATTCATTATCAACCGTATCTCTCAACTGGTGATATATCGTGTCATAGAATCGGGCAAAATTTTTGGGATAGGTGTGAACCATTGTGATTTATTTTAGAGGTTAAAAGAATGCTTTTTTAAGTGTACCTGAGATTATAATTACCCCAAACCAATTGCTGCTAATATTCGCCGGTATATCATGTTATTTTTTTTTAAGGCTTACGATAAATAGAATAGTTCCAACTATTATAAATATAGGGCCTGAAAAAATACCCTTGAAAATGTCAGGCCAATGCTGTATTTTAAACAAGAATCCTGCTAAAGAGAGTAAAAATCCTAATGAAATCAGAATAATTGAAACAATCCTTAATGTCTTCATTATTGTGGTTTTGATTTAATTGTAATCTATGATCTTTAAAATAAAGGAGTTGATCTCTTTATCTGTTGGATATCATACTCTTATCTCCCGATAGCCTGACTTTTACTGTCGCTCTCCACTTCTACTTTTCGATCGAGTTTTTTTACGTTTTTCCCTTTGTTGAATTTATAGGAATATGAAAACTGGATAAAATTTGAAATATCAATTCCTGTTATATCACTGGAAGTATACGCAGTTGTTTCGGTTTCAGTCCGGCTGAATTTTACATTCTTTGAAAATGGAAGCAACCAGAATATTCCAATAGTGTGATCCTTTATCTGTCTCTGGGCACCAAGACCGTAAAGCGGAATACTGTATGTTCTGGATTGTGAATTGATACTTACTCCGTTATAACTCAGATAGAGGAATGCAGTTGTTTTCTTTTTCTTGTCAAGGTTTGCAAATGCATAGCTAGTAATTGCGTAAGAGAAATAATCCCTTGCAGGTATGGAAAATAATTTCTCTGTGTATTCAGAGTAATGGCCTTTAAAAACTCTTGCATTGATATTTAAATACCATAACATGGCATTGATGCCGCCACCGGTTTCATAGCCGCTGATCAGATTGAAAGGTTTGGATATTGTGGTAAGCGAACCGTCGATAGGCGATCGAATTATGCTAAACCGGTTACCGATCTTATTGGAAAAGAATTCATCATAAACATAAGGGGAGAAATAATTGCTGCCGAAATTCCATGTATAGGTAAACTGCAGGCGGTCTCGGTAATCGGGCCTCAGATCAGGATTGCCCTGGGTAATGGCATAATTCTGGCCTATCTTCTTGTATGGATTCATATCATAAATTCCCGGACGGTTGATTCTCCGGTTATAGGTGAATTTTATATTATGCGATGCTGAAAATTTATATTGAATATTGACTGAAGGCAGGAAACAGGTATAATCAGGCCTGGTGACCGAATCAGCCATGATATGACTGTTTTCTATCCTCAGCATAGCCTGGAAACCTATTTTTTTCAGATTAAAGGTGACTCCACCGTAAACCGAATTCCTGAACTCACCATAATTAAACAGATTATTTTCTACCTGATTATCTATATCGAAATCGTAGCCCAACTGCTGATAATATAACTGATATCCTGTTTCAATTTTTGCATACAATCCGGCAGGATAAACATAATCGAGTTTGGTCGAGAAATAATTTCGCTTGTTTAAATTTTCTTCCAGTCTGGAATAGGTACTGATTATCAGATTACTGTTATATGGATGCCGGGTATTTGTAAAATCATTCCCCTCATCTGATTTGAACTGATAATAGCTGGCCTCAGCCGTGAATTCCTCGATCGGCTTTTTAAATGTCTTCTTATAAAACAGCGAAAATGCAGTTTCCCCGCTATGCATGTTGTTGTCCATCAGCGATGAAATCGTATTCAGTGGATTGTCGTTTTTATACAGTATTGTATTACTTAACAGATCTATACCCTGATGTATCGGTTTGTAACTTATATTGAAACTCAGGTTGTTTTTATCATTCATATAGTAATCGAACCCGCTGTTGACGGACGACATTGACACTTTTATGCCTCCGTCACCTGCCATGCTGGTCGTGGAATCGATCATTATAAAACGGCTGTCATTCTTTATATTGATATTAAGACTCTGAGTAAAAGTAAAGGCAGTCACATAAAAGGTTATTTTACCGAGGGCATAATCGACACTTCCGGTTACTGCGCTTGTGAGCTTATTGAACGGTTTGATACTGAGAGCCGCATTACCGTTTAATCCGTACCTGGCTTCTTTTTTCAGTATTATGTTTATTACTCCGTCGATATTGCCTTCGTATTTACCAGATGGATTGCTGATGATTTCAATAGTCTGGATATCAGATGGAAGAAGCCTGGCAAGGAATTCGCTGTCGCGCTGCCTTCCATCGACCTGAATTATGAAATTGCTGCTGCCATTAAGTGTTATTTTGTTCTGGAAATCGACATTTACCTGGGGGATTTTCTTCAGGATATCATACCCGTTGCTTGAGGATTTGGATATAACTTCAGGAATGGCATAAACAGTCCGGTCAACCATCTCCTTGCCTTTCAGACGCTCTCCGACAACTGTTACTTCATTAAGGGCCGTTGTGATTTCGGCCAGATAAATGGTATCAACGACAATTTCGCCCTCTCCTTCATTTACAGTAATTCCTTTACCGTTTGATCTGTACCCAACGAAACTTGCCCTTAAAAAATAATTCCCGGGTTTAATTTTTTCAAGCAGGTAGCCACCGTCAGTCAAAGTTATAACTCCCGTAATCATCGCTGAATCAGGCAGCTGAAGCAATGCTACAGTGGCAAACTGTATGGGCGTTTTATCCTTTTCGAAGCTGACTTTTCCTCTGATGTTCTGTGCCTGCGCAGTAATGGAGGTTATAAGCAGCAATAAGGCAATATATTTTCTCATTTCAATTATGTTTCTGTTTACTGCAATGCTTTAACCTTTGATTCTCCATTGATATCCATGGGCATCTGCATACTGAAACCCGGGGCACTTATCCCCAGATTTCCGGAAATATGTGTTTTATCATTATTTTCAACGATCAGACTGGTGCGGATATCGATCACCATGCTCGATTTGCTCAATCCCTGCAGATTGTCATAGGTTACGCTGGCACCCCCCGATTGGATCGGGACTGCATTCTTTGATGCCTTGATATGTGATTCGGCAGTTATATTTGCATAATTGCCATCTATCCCATCCAGATGATAAGTGGTTATAATATCGAGCAACATTCCGCCGGAATTAATCTGTTGTGTCACATTCCAGTCATCACCTGCAGAAACCTGTTTGCCCGGCAGGCACCAGGTAAACATTCCGATCATTGTCTTCAGGTTATCGTCGCTTATAGTGTTTGCTATCTGCGTTTTTATGGCAGCAGCCGTTGGACCGGTCAGGGTAATGGAACTGGTATCTTTCATAATCAGTCCGGAGAGCATTTTTGCATTCACAATTTCAATTGGTCTGCCTGTAAAATCCATTTTGACATAGAGGGCATTTTTGCTTAACCTGTTCATTATACATGACATAATATCAGCTATTTCCGATGATTTGATATTACCTTCCACGGCAGAGCTGAAACTGACTGTTTTACCCATTGAATTGGTTTTTGTAACCAGTGTATCAAAATGTATTTCAGTGATCATAAAGTCAGGTGTCACATCAATCATTTTCAGAGAAAATATGTATTCGACCCTGGAATCCACTGTTTGCTGGTTTCCATTTACAGTCTGAGTAATAGTTTGTTCTGAAACAGACTTTAACAGATACACTTTGTTTTTCTCGAGGTTCATTTTAAGGTTGACACTGTTTTGTGCCATGACCGAAATACCGAACAGAATTCCGATAACTGACAATAAAATTCTTTTCATTGGTTTGATCTTAAAAGGTTAACGCTATTTTACTACAAAGATAATGTTTATAAAAAGTCTGATCGGCGAATTGAGGAATTTCACCGGTGGAATATTGTTATTGAAGGCTGCCTTACAGTTAACGTTCGAGTATTTGAGCAGTCCTGAGTCCTCGGTATTGTTAAATGTATATTATAAAATCGGGTCAGTACAAAATTCTTTTCGCTTACAATTTTTGCAGTGTTTGCCCAACCAAACTTCATCAAATTGGTTCATAATAGCCTCAACTAATTCGGGATCAGTTGTAACAAACCCTGATTCAAAGTTGCGGGTATTTGCACTTTTTATACCTAAACCTGCTCCGGTAAGATTTGCAGAACCTGTATAAGCAAATTTACCATCAATAATAATGTGCTTGAAATGAACCCTTGGGCAGAGTTGTCTTTCCATATTTTTCCATAACAATGGGTATTTGTCAAAACTTTTTTTAAAGTTAACACCAGGTTCTTTTGCGTGTAGAAGACGAATGGCTACTTTTTTTTTTGCTAAACTATCAAGTACAGATAGAAAAGATTGAACAGTTCCTTTGTGGTGTACATGCAAATCCTTTATATCGGCAGTACCTATCCACACAAAAGAGGTTGCTTTTGCTACAGGCTCTATAGCTTGCTTATATAATTGTTCGTTAGATATGAAATTTATGTTCATGTTTCCATGTATTTTGCTTTTCTAAAGCACAGCCCCGTCAGTCACATAAGCGCCCACAATTAATTCACTGATTTCAATACTTTTATTTCACCACAAGCGGAATATAACAGGTCCCATACTTTCCATCACGCGTCATTCCCTCAATCATGATTGAATATTTACACTTTTCATCTGAAGTAAAGAAATGAATCGCTGAACCAGCTTTTTTTGTTGCTTTTAAATCAGGCATCCACAACAGGGTATTTCTGAAATCAGGGATATGGCTCTTCTTTAGCGTGTCTGTGCTGTAATCGGGTGAATAAAAACTGTCCCGGAGCTGGTAACCTTCAAATACCTGTCTGTAAACAGAATTGTCAAATTCGAAAGCACTTAAATTCCCCTTTTTTGTAAAAAAGCTTAATATTCCATCAAAAACATAATTGTTGTAAAAGTATCGGGTATTAATAATATCTATCCTTTCCAAATCTTTTGAACTTACTTTTAAAAGGTTTTCAATATCATAAACCGGGACTCCATCAACAAGGATAAGCGCCTGATTCTCGAATGGCATGGCCGGATAGCTGTTTATTATCTTTAAACCGTATCCTTTATTCCTTCTGACTACAATAACTTCCGGAAGAATCTCTTTTACAACCTCGCGTATATCCTTCAATTCAATATAATCCGACAACATTATTGTACGGGTTGGATTTCCATAGAAATTCAGCAATCCGGAATCCCCGGGACTTTCCTTAGTTTTTTCCCTGAAAGGTTCATAAATGTTATTAATCTGCATACTTATTATTGCATTATTTAAACTCTCCGTTTTACTGCTGTCGAGATTAAATGTACCTGGCTTAAATCCGATGAATGTACTGCAGAATGGTTGGTTGAGTTCAACATAACTCCCATCCGGTTCAGGATAAAGTGGTTGAATCACCAGTTCCCTCTGGCCATATTGTTCTTTAACCACAAAAATAAATTCTCCTTTGTCATTTGTCTTCCCAAACTGACATCTGGCATTTTTACCGACAAAAGAAAGTGATAAATCTGTGTTTTTTAATGGCTCATAAGTTACTTTATTCTTTATGATACCACTGATCAGCTGCCCCTCCAGCTCAGGCAGATATGAAGGAGTTGTTTCACTCAGATAATCAAAGTCATTTGTAAAATTTACCTCCCTGTTTCCGGCAAGAAAAGATTTTACAACCGATACTGATAAATCTGCCTCAACGGGATTCCCTGATAAATCGGAGACTGTAATATCTAATTTAACTTCATCACGCAGGGAGTATACATCTGCCTGAAGTTTAGCCTTTATCTTAATCTGATTTTCAACAACATTATTATACGGGAGGCTTTTATCTTCCTGTGCATAGGAAGATGAATTGGATACTTTGTCGGAAGATTTGGTTATCAGATCGCTGATATTCTTAAAAGGGTTTATAATAGTAATTGTTTTATAATAGAAAAGATCTTCTGGATAATTAAGCATCCAGTTGGTATATCCACGTATTAAATAATTGCCTGACCTTAATGTATCGGATAATCTGAATGTTGCTGCCCCGGGAGTCTCTCCGATTCTGATTTTCAGCTGATTAACCGGATTGTCTGAACCGTCAAGTAATTCAAAATACACAACTTTGCTTATTCCGGCAGGTGAATTGGTAAGACCATTCATATCATAAACCTTAAGCCACACCTGCTCTCCGGTAATATAAATTTCACGATCTGTGGATATATAGATTTTTTCCTGATAGTTCTTAATAGTAACTGAATCGATAACAGCACGTGAAAATTGAGCAAATACCGTATTATTTATGGATATTATTAAAAAGATAAGCAAGATTTCCCGAAAATACATATATGTAGTTTTCATAATTAAATATCGGATTATTAAAGGTCAATCCAGAAATCTGGTTTTTTTGCAGTTCCTGTCATCTCGCAATCTGAACACGCATTCGTTATAAATATCAACTTCGAAATTGTCTTGCCTTCAATCTCCCAGACAGGCGCGACAAAAGTATAATCAAATGTAGCCATAAACATATCATATAATTCATTAAAAGTTATGGTATCATGAAATGGTGCAGGTGGATAATCTTCAGGAGAAACAACAAAACGCGCACAATCGTACTGAAAATGAGGTAAATACAGCTTCCTCAGCTCCCTTTCTGTTAAATATATTCTCTTTTTTGCAATTGATGAAACCTGAAAATATCCAAGGACACGGTCATCAGGGTTATTTATGCAGGAAATATTGCTGATCACTGCATATGGTTGAGTATCAAAAATATCTCCTCCGCTTTCATTCACCTGCTTTAAATTGTTCCAGAAATCAAATTCCTTTTTTGAAACAGAATATTGTTTTACCAGAATACTGTATTGAATACTCAACCGGTCAGATTTATCAGAGGGTATAAAAACCAATGGCGCTTTCTTTATAAAGTTTGCTAGACCGGATATAACAGACCCGGTTAAAATTTTATCTGATTTATTAGTTTTCCAGCAGAATTCCTTTATCGCATCGATAGGGATAATCGTTGTATCGTTAATGTAGTCATACTTTTTTGGTTCAGGAACATGGAATTTCCAGGTCTCATCAAATTCCCAGCGAAAATATTTACTTTCCTCAGATGCATTCCCTGAATCAAGATATATCCTTATGCCGGTTTGACTTTCACTCTGATTGCTGGTAATTTCTGAATCTTTTTCATAATAAATAGTGTCAATCGCAGGAACAGGTACCATTTGGGATGGTTCTGATTTAAATTCATTCCCATCACTTGTTTTAATATGAAGAATATAAATACTTCCGACCTTTCCAATAAAATTCGTACTGTCTGATTTATAAATACCATTCCCAAAATTATTCAGGTTAAATGCTCCTCCCGATTCATCTGTAATAGAAACAACTGCATCAGTTACCTTCTCAGGAATTGCATTTTCCTCCTGTACTGTCCGCGATAATTTAATCTGGTATGAAGAATTATCATCAGTAATCAGGCCTTCAACCACAAGGAGGGATTTATATTTCCCAAGTTGAGGATAATAGGGATCTATACAGGTACAGAGCGCAACAGTAGTGAAAAATAATATTCCGGACTTCAGTCCTGTTTTTAACATCTTCGGGAAGTAATTTCAAAAACCCTTCAAGTCAATCTGAAAAATGAAAAACAAAAATAATATATATTGCATACTAAAATCAATCAGTCCCCGGATAAAATTTCACAAAAAAATAAAAGGGCTTTAATACTAAAAGGTTCTTAAAAAATTCGTTATTTCGGTGGATCAAAAATTCCCCTGGTTTAATGATTAAATATTTTCCCATTTTGTTTTTTTTAGCCCTTTCAATACGGGGATCAGGGCAGGTTGTCAGTCAGGGGAAAAGCAGCCTAAATGCAAATGAAATAAAAAGCGCTGATATTCAACTTGTTACACAACAAACCAGGTTTCTTAACGATCTTTACTATCAAAAAATAACAGTACCAAAAGAAATTATTAATGGGAAGGAGTATCTTCCATATTTTTACCGGAGTAAAACTACACCATTATTATTTTCAGGTCAATCGTTTAATGCGACCCTATATTTAAATAATCGCAGGTATGAAAATATCAAATTACAGTATGATACCTACCTTGATGAAATCATCTATACTGATACCTCCAGAATGCTAAATTTTACATTCCCTATGATTGCATTAAATAAGGACATTGTGGATGGTTTTAGCTTTTACGCGAATGGCGACACTCTTTTTTTCAAGCATCTCTTTTTTAAAGATAAACCAGGAGAAAAGCTGGCGGATGGTTTTTATCAGATTGTTTATGAAGGATTAACCAAATGCCTGATTAAGCACCGCTCAACCATTTTCGAAAAGGAGGCATTAAATGCATATCACTATTCACCCGAAACTTATATTCTTTTAGGAAATAAATATTTTAAGATTACTAATAAGAAAAATTTTATTCTGATATTCGGAGAACTGGCTCCAAAAATCAAAAAATACATTAATGAATCAGGAATCAGGATCAGAAAAACCGGGAATAAACAAATTGCCGAAGTATTGAAGTACTATGAGTCTCTTGTAAATTCTGAATAGCGGGCAGGATGAAAAAAATTAATATTATAGTGCTGTTTCTGTTCTTTACCGGGCATCTGGTGGCTCAGGAAAACAGGTTATCTCTTCAGTTCAACCGGATATTATTTAAAGACCTTGCCGATACCATTGAAAAAATTATCCCGGTTAAAATCTATTATTCAAACAAATGGGTTGATACTCTGTTCCTTGATGTTAATGCAAATAATGATTCATTGCCCGGGCTTTTCAACAGATCATTGATTGATAAAGGTTTTTCGTTCATTATTACTGATAAAAACAAGATTATCCTGTCAAAAGGATACTCCATAAAAACAAACTTCAGTAAAGAATATAATGATATTCTTAAGAAGAAAATCATCAGCGCTGATACAGCCGAATATTTACCGCCACCCTCTGCGAAAGTGGAAACAGCTATTAATGAGGAGTATAAAATATTCAAAATCGGGAAGCCTTCTGCATTAAAAAGTTCCGGAACTGCATTCCTTTCCGGCACTTTAATGAATACCGAAAATAAAGAACCTGTAACCGGTGCAATAATATATGTCGAGAAAATAAAAGTAGGAGCTATATCGAACAAGGTTGGTTATTATTCACTTGAATTGCCAAAGGGACAATATCAGATCGAATACCGGATGATGGGAATGAAGCAGACGGTCAGGAATGTAATACTATATTCCGATGGCATACTTGATGTAGGCATGGTCCTAAGCACCAACAAGCTGGATGAGGTTACTATTTCTGCAAACAGGGAAAACAATGTCCGAAACCTGAAAATGGGAATTGAAAAAATAAATATGAAAATGCTGAAGCAGATCCCTATGGGTATGGGTGAAGCGGACCTCTTTAAAAGTTCGTTACTATTGCCGGGTGTACAGTCAGTCGGAGAAGCATCAAGTGGTTTTAATATAAGGGGTGGCAGCATCGATCAGAATCTCATTCTTTTTGATGGTGCTCCGATTATTAATCCATCTCATTTTTTTGGATTTTTTTCTGCTTTTAACTCTGATATAATTCAGGATGTCACACTTTATAAAAGCGGCATTCCGGCGAAATTTGGTGGCAGGATCTCCTCTGTCATGGATATCACCTTGAAAGAAGGGACCAGGGAAAAAATAAATGTTAGCGGAGGGATCAGTCCATTTACCGGCAGACTAATGGTTGAGGGGCCGATATTAAGAAGAAACAGCTCTTTTATTGTAAGTGCCAGAACTACATATTCTGACTGGATACTTGGATCACTTAAGAACGTAAAGTTGCAAAACAGCAGTGCGCTATTCAACGATATTCAGGGATTGTTTGCACTTACGATAGATCCCAAAAACTCAATTTCTGTTTCAGGATATTTAAGTAATGACAATTTCGATTACTACCAGGAATATGCACTCAGTTATTCAAACTTAACTTCAACTCTTAAATGGGAACATCTATATAATTCAAAACTCTCATTTCAAATGGCTGGAATATTAAGCAATTACAGCTATCAACTTGATTCAAAACAGGACCCTTACTCATTTAATTCGTTGAATTATAAGTTAAATCAACGAATCTTTCGAACCGATTTCACATGGTTCCCGGCTGATAAGCACAAAGTCGAATTCGGACTTGATGCAATTAATTATTCGCTTCAGCCGGGTATCAGGAAGCCAATCGGAATGTATTCTGAGATTGAGCCAAAATCTCTTGAAAGAGAAAACGCTCTGGAACCTTCATTATATATAAGCGATGAGTTCGAATATTCTCCAAGACTCCTGCTTTCAGGAGGTCTCAGATTCACTTTATTCAGCACTTTTGGTCCAAAAACCAGTTTTTTGTACTTTCCCGGTACTCCTAAATCTGTTGAAAATATCTCAGATACAGTTTTTTACAGAAAAGGACAAATATTTAAGATTTATCCTGGCCTTGAATTCAGGTTTTCATCGCGATTTATTATTACTCCTGATATTTCTGTTAAAGCAGGGATCCAGCGTAATTTTCAATATCTGAACATGATCTCCAATACAACCTCGATGTCTCCGACTGATATCTGGATATTGAGCGACAAAAATATCAGACCACAGAGAGGGGATCAGTTCTCGCTTGGGATATACAAGAATTTTAACGTTAAAGCAATTGAAACATCAATCGAAGTTTATTACAAGAATTTAAAAAATATACTCGATTATAAAGGTGGTGCGACCTTGCTTATGAACGAACATCTTGAGACTGATATTCTGAATGCAAAAGGGAAAGCCTACGGGGTTGAGCTAATGGTGAAAAAGCAGAATGGGAATTTGACCGGTTGGATAAGTTACACATATTCAAGATCTTTTCTTAAAGTTGATGGCACATTCGAAGAAGAAAAAGTAAACGGGGGTAAATTTTTCCCATCTGATTTTGACAAGCCACATGATGTAAAAGTGGTTGCAAATGTCAAATTAATGAGAAGATTGAACTTAACAACGAATATGGTTTACAATACAGGTCGTCCTATTACATATCCGGTATCATATTTTAACTTTTATAATGTTTCGCGGGTATTTTATTCCGAAAGAAATCAATTTCGGATCCCTGATTATCTAAGGGTTGATTTCTCAGCAACAGTAAATGGGAACCTGAAGGCTAAAAAATTAAACCATTCATCTCTGGCTTTTACAGTTTACAATCTTCTTGGAAGAAAAAACCCCTACTCTATTTTCTTTAAAGTTGAAGAGGGTAAAGTTAATGGCTATCAGATGTCGATTTTTGGTCAGCCGATTTTTATGATCACTTATAATTTCAGAATAAGGGGAAATGCATCTGCAGATTTTTAATCGGGGATAATATCTGTTACTTCATTGTGACATCAAAGATCCTTCAGCATCCAGATATTACAGCCAAAATGGCCTGAACAGCCAAGCGGCCCGGGAATATATTTAAAGCCTGCTCTTTCATACAGGCTGAGAGCCTTGCTGAGCTCAGGCAACGATTCAAGATATAACTGTTTGTAACCTAGTTTCCTTGCCGATTCAAATGTTTTTTCCATCAGCTTTCGCCCCAAACCTTTTCCCCTCTGGTCCGCTGAAAGATATAGCTTGACAAGTTCTGCACATCCTTCCGGCAGTCCGGGAGTTGAATAAACTCCACATCCCCCTATGATAACGCTATTTTCTTCAACTATCCAGTACTCCGATCCCTTCCGGCTGAAAAGTGTGAAAAGATCATCTGTTGTCGGATCAAAATAAACTGTTCCCGGCCGGTCAATTTTGAATTCCCTGAAAACAGTACGGATAAGCTCAGCAATAGCTTTGTTATCTTTTTTTTCAATATGCCGGTAAATCACAGCCATTTTTTTATACTTTTTAAATAAATGTAAAGTTAAATAATAATAAAAGGAAAAATCAACCCAATCTCATCGATAGATTCCAAGATAAATGTCTCTTCCAACTTTTTGCTAAATTTGAAAAAAAAAGATTTGTATAAAAGGTGTTCATTAATGGATAGTCGGTTCAGAGAACTTTGCCTGCGAATTTCTCTTCCGGTACTGATATTCCTGTTTGATTCACAATGTATTGAAGCAAAAGATTATATAGTAACAGGAAAAGTTTCAGACGCTTCAGGCATCATTATATCCAACGCCAGGATCTCAATGAAAGCGGGCAGCATTGAGTACACAGCTGTTTCGGGTTCTGATGGTACATATGGATTAAAGATCTCAGGTATTTACAGTGAAATCTCAGGCCTTCTTGAACCAGGTACCCCATATCCTAATCCGTTCAGCCAGTCAGTGTATATTCCGTTCATTATTAACAGTCCGGGAGATATCCGCTTTGCAGTTTACAGCCTCTCGGGCCAAAAAATTAGAGATATCCTGTTTCCATCCGCAGAAGCCGGCAGCTATCGTATAATATGGGACGGACGTACCGGCAACGGTGCTCCTGTCAGACAGGGTTTTTATATCTATGCGCTGACTTTCAAAGGAAAAACATGGTCGGGCAGACTTATAAGATCATCCATATTCTCCTTTTCCTCCTCAGGCACTTCTCTTGAGCCTGTAATGATGCCACCTGTTACCCCTTCCACATCAGGCCCTCTGCAAATTCCTGTCATTACATCAGTCACATGCAAAGACTACTATCCTGTCCGCCTTACAGACATTGTAATAAGCCGTGATACCATTGTTGATTTTGAATTATCGGGCAGTCAGTTCCTTCCCTTCAAAACGCAAGATGACAAGATAGCAATGTATACCGGGACAGGTTACAGGTCCCTGAATCTTAAAGGCATAAACCTTGGATCCTCTCCTCCGGGTTATTTTCCAGGTGAAATAGCTTATGCCATTTCTGCCCTTCAATATAAGAACTGGATCAGCAGCATTGCTAAAGCTGGATTCAATTGCATAAGGATCTATACATTGCATCCACCGGTCTTCTACGAAACGCTCTCAAATTATAATTACAGGCATCCGGATAATCCTCTTCTGATTTTCCAGGGTATTTGGCTCGGAGAAGTAGAAGATCGTTCTGATCGTACACAATGGGATCTTACACACCGGATAGTATCATTTCGGACTGAGATACATGAAGTAATTGATTGCTTGCACGGGAAGAAGAATATTGCTTTCAGACCCGGCAAAGCATATGGAGACTATAGATCAGATATTGCACGCTGGACCGCCGGATACATCCTGGGAAGGGAGATCAGTCCCCAGGAGGTGGACAGCACCAACACTTTCCATCCTGCCATGACATCATATAACGGGAGCCAGTTCAGCATCACCGGAGCGTCCGCTACTGAAACATTCATAACCGGAATGCTTGATGAAGCCGTCTCTTATGAGAATCTGAATTACTCAGCAAAACGTCCTGTAAGCTTTTCAAGCTGGCCTACACTTGATCCACTTAACCATCCGACTGAGATTTATACAGATGAGGATATAGCATCATTCGATATCTTTAAAATAGCGGGGAAGAATTTTGATGCCGGGCTTTTCGCAACTTATCATGCTTATCCCTACTATCCGAATTTCATAAGTCAGCAGCCTTCCTACCAGGCATTCAGTGATACGCAGGGGCGTAACAGCTATCTTGGATATATCACTGACCTTAAAAATCATTATGCCGGGATTCCCCTGGTTATAGGTGAATTTGGAGTTCCTTCAAGCTGGGGAAGCGCTCACCAGTCTTTCAGCAATATGGATCACGGAGGATATTCAGAAGAACAGCAGGGTGAAAAAAATATAAGGATGATGTATAATATTCTTGATGCCGGATGTGCAGGCGGATTTATGTTCTCCTGGATGGATGAGTGGTTTAAACCGACATGGATTGTCGGGTATCTTGAAGCTTTTGGTTTCAATTCTGATGGCAATATTGTGCCGACCCGCCAACTCTGGCATAACCTGTTATCTCCGGAACAGAATTTCGGACTGTTATCATTCGATCAGAAGGAGATTCTTCCATTCATATCCTATCAGAAGAATAATCCTGCAGGGCCTGTCAGCAAAATTGAAGCTACAAACGACAACAGCCTTTTTTATCTGAACATCGAGACTTCACAGAATATCTCTCCCGGCGATACGATTTTAATAGCATTCGACACCTACTCTGCTGTTACAGGAGAGTCGCGCCTGCCGAATGGAAAGCTTCTCAATAACAGGTCAGAGTTTCTGCTTTCACTGGTTGCAGGAAAAGATACAGCAGATTATTCTGTAACTGAAGCCTATGACATGAAAGGGCTTACTCCCAGGTTTGATCTATCAAATCCGGTTGTACAGAAATACCGGAGCACTGTTTCCGACGGAGCCCCATGGGACGTAATGCAATGGATCAACGATGGCTTTGAACTTACAAGTCAATATCCGGGACACTTGCCGGTTGAAAATTCTTCAGATTTTACTTTCGGTCAGCGTACAGCAACTGCATGGATTAATAACAAGATCAAAATCCGGATCCCCTGGACCATGCTTTACTTTTATGACCCGACACGAATGCAGGTTATTAACGGTGCAATCTCGTACGATGGAGGATATAATTTTGAAATATCAACCGCTGCCTCAGATGGTATTGCGGTTTCTGTGTATTATAAAGGGACGGTTACTTCCACATCAACCAGGTATAACTGGGATAGCTGGCTCGTTGTTCCTTCAACCATCTACAGGGAGAAAAAATCTCTTCATGTAGTAACCGACGGACTACTCTCTCTGCCAGATTTTGCCAACTGACGCACTGAGGGCTGGTGTGGGGTTTTCTTCTTTTTATCAAATCCTGTTCTTTCTGCAGAGCCCCATCCTTTCTTACCACGGAGTACTCCCAGATTACCCCTTACAGCAAAATATGTATGAACAGGATAAAAGAATGGTTCGAGCAGAGCTGCTCCCAGTAGCTTCAGGACATCTTTTTTCTTTTTGTATTTATGAAAAGTTATCTCCTCAAAAAGAACTGCCCAGGTCGAAAGAGCTACAGCAAAAGTATAAACAAAAAGGAAAAGGAGGAGATAAAAAGGCCAGTTCATTGAATTGGTGATGATCAGAAAAAGAGTGTAGACAAAACCGGCAAAAGCTACCAGCGGCGATAACCATTCAAAGAAAAACCAGTAGGGATACCCGAGTGTACCCAGACGTCCATATTTCCTGTTAAAAAACATTTTACGATGCGTCTTTAAAGATTCAACCAGTCCTCTCGTCCATCGGGTTCGTTGTATTCGCATAGATTTCAGATCATGTGGCACCTCCGTCCAGCAAAGAGGATCGGGAATATAAGTGATCTCATATTTTGATTTATTTTCAGCCATGTAACGTCTCATCCGCAGGACCAGCTCCATATCTTCACCTACTGTCTTAACGCTGTAACCACCTGCTTTTATTACTGTCTCACGGTCGAACATACCCATTGCCCCTGAGATCAGCATCAATCCGTCCAGATGGCTCCATGCCATTCTTCCCAGAAGGAAAGCCCGCGTGTATTCAAGCACCTGTAGCCGGGGCAGAATTTGTTTTGGCAGGTGTATTTCACGGATATGACCACGTTCAACTTCACATGAATTAACGATCCTTATGACACCGCCGGTTCCTATCACCTTCTTCTCTTTTTCTTCAAGAAAAGGTTTTACAAGCTTTAGTATCGAGTCAGGTTCGATTATTGAATCAGCATCAATCGTTACAATAATGTTGCTCCTGCTTATATTGATTCCGGCATTCAGTGAATCTGCTTTTCCACCATTATTCTTATCAATTAATGTCAGCCTGTTATACGAAGGATTTTTGGAACGGTAGACACCGCGGATTCTTTCACATGGGATCCTGTAATCAAAATAATAGTTTACCTTCTCAAGATCATAAGCCTCCTTGGCCTTGTCAAGAGTGTCATCCGTCGAACCGTCGTTTACGATTATAACTTCAAAATTATTATAGTAAAGTGAAAGCATGGTCCTGATATTATCAATGATTGACCTGCTTTCGTTGTATGCAGGGGCAATTACTGAAATTCGAGGGCTTAGAGGCGAGAGTACCAGTGAGTTATAGTTGATGTAGCTATTTTTCCTAATGTATTTCCGCAGAGCCAACGCTGAAAATATGCCAAGCAACAAATAGGAAACGAAGATGATAATCGTCAGAATAAAAATGATATTTGCAAAAATAAATCCCATCGCAGTTTTAATAGATCCTCCGGTCAAGAACGTGCCTGACAATTATATTATAGTTTTTGTACTCTGATTTCATCAGCTTGACAAGGGTCTTAACGCCCTCTTCACCCATGTTTTCAATGGCTTTGGTTGCTTCAATCTGGAGCTGCACATCGTCTTCTTTGTCAAGAACAAGCTTAAGAAATCCCATCATTGAAACATCGGGCATTTTTCCCATCGACCTGACAATTTCAAGACATATATTATATTCCTGGTTTTTATACATGCGTTTCATTGTTTCAAGAGTTGACGACATGCCCATATCTCCTGCTATCTGAACAGCAAGCCATCGTACGGAAGGAGATATGTGTGACAATGTATTATTAATATCCGCTTCAGCCTTTTCTTGTTTGAATTCCCTTATCATCCTGAGGGCAAACATAACTACTGTGTCATTGGGTGATGAAAGCCATTTCCTGAATGATGGCGGCCTGATTTCGTGCTGAACCATGAGTTCATGCAATGTGATCTGCTCATAAAGGGAAAAAGGTCTTGTAAGATGTGAAAGAAATTCGAAAGGGTTTTCATCACTGAGTCTTACAAGAGCGATCTGGGCTTCCATTCTTAATATTTCATTCGATGAATTAAGTGTTTTATATATTGCAGTATTAGCATCCTTTATATTCATGAAAGCCAATTCGCGGAATCCTTTTATTTTCCTGTGCCAACGGTAATCATATGCCCTCTTTATGGAATCCCTGTCGAGGCCAAGGTGCTTGTACAGCCCAAGAAGCTTTTTTGCCTCTTCACCCTTAAGGTTTATGCTGACATCTATCATCTGGTCAATGAGCACCTGACGGCGATAGTTATCTGAAGCTATCGGCCGGAAATCATCAGGGCTGGCATTGCCGAACAGGTAATCGATTATCAGACCCTGATATTTCTCAAGAAGATAATTTTTCAGCCGTTCTTCTTTCTCCATCCTGGTCCTGTTCAACAAAATTATTGTCAGCAGGATCAGCATTGTTGCAATTGATATCGTGATGGTTACGATCAATGCATTGATAAAAGCAAATGACCTTCCGAAATAGTTTACCCTTGCCAGCCATGGGCTGTTGCCCTTGATGAACAGTATCTTTCCACCTGCTTTTGCAGGACTTTTTTTAATATTAGTCGTGTCTGACAGTGTCATTGTGTCAGCTGCATTAGAAAGATAATAATCATAACTTCTGACTTCCGGATAATCTGTTATCCGAACCTTGTAATAACCCTCTTCCTTTATTATTACAGCATCATTGGTGATAAGGTTTTTCACCTTTTCAAAAAATGATTCTGCATTTGATTTAAGCCTGAAGGCGCCGAGCTGAATCGGGTAATTATCTTTTGAGGATGTTAAAAATCCCCATAATTCCACTTTTGAAAGTTCATAGTTTATTGAGCCGGTGGAGCCAGCCGAAGAGGGTAATGACGAGGGTAGAAATGCATCTGTTTTCGCTGCTGATTTTATGTTTAATCCTAAGTTGTACAGATCATTGACAGCAAGCTTATCGCCTGATGTATTAGCTTGCAACAGAAAAGCCTGTAATAGGAATAATATAAAAAGCTGCCAGTGTTTTTTCATTTCATTTTAAGGGCATAAATAAAATTAACACCCCCTTCAAATCTGTTTCGCCATTTACTCTCTTCATATTCCTCACGGGAATATCCTGCTCCGATTCTCATTGTCAGTTTAGGAACAAGCCTGACATTATAAGCCAACCTGATGCTGTTTGCTCTTAACCGTGTCAGGTCCGTCTGTACATCAAAAGGTTCATCAGGTGCAGTTCCTGTGCCGAGAGTCAACTGCAGGTAATCATTGTTATTGAAATACCTGCGCGCATTGAAATAAACTGATGCAGTCGGTCCATTGTCTTTAAAATAAATCAATCCTTTCAGCGACAACCAGTATTTACCTGCATACTTTTCCACGGAAGCCAGTCCAATAAAAGAACTCCGGTCAAAATAATAATAGTTAAGTCCTACAGAAACGGCCCATCCTGCCTGAAGAATCTGCCATACTTCCACAGCTGCTCTGTGTCGTGGAAAATATTTACCAGGACTGTAAGCATAATTCAGATATGCATAATTTTTATTTGTTATTCGTGGCCATGCTTCAGCCTCTGCCTGGAGTTCTGTAACATTAGCCGGGGCCGGCTCCCCTATTGAAATATTCCCAATATTCAATCCAGCATAAAATGGACCCCAGCTGAACCTGTGTCCGGCTCCGGCCTTGAACACCTGCCAGAAACGCGAATAAGGTACTTTGAAATAGTCAAATGAATATCCAGCCCTAATGTCAGTCGAAACTGGAGTATTATCTTTTGACCAGAGCAGAATATCCCTTTTTGCAGAAAGAGCGTCAGAATTACCGGGATCTGTCAGAAGCAGAGTATCAATAACCGCAACGGCATTTTTAAAATCTTTCTGCCATGCCAGAATGCGGCCAAGAAGTATTCTTGCGTCACCATAAGCAGGAAATTGATTTACGAGCCTCCGGGCTTCTGCTGATGCGCTGGTCAGGTCCCCGGCAAATGCCAGTGTCCTGATTCGCATATATTCTGACTCCGGATTAATATTCTCCTGTGAAAATACGGAAATAGTATTTAAAAATCCGGTTATCAAAAGCCCGACCATAAACCGGATGAAAGATCTGTTCATAATTCACTTTTTGAGAATTTCTCTGACCTTTTTTATAAGATCAGAAGGATTAAAAGGTTTTAATATATAACCATCAATTCCCAGTTCTCCGGCCTGCTTTTGCATCTGAGGATCACTGAATGCAGTTACTATAAGTACCGGAGTTTTACTTTGCAGGTCTGATCTAAGAAATTTGACCAGCTCAAGTCCGCTGTGAAAAGGAAGATGTATATCTACCACAATCAGATCATAAATATTTGCCTGAAGCAGTGCAATACCTTTTTTGCCATCCTCTGCAGAATCGGTTTCGAATCCCTCACGTTCCAGTACAACTGAAAGGGTTTTCGATGCCAGTTTATTATCTTCACAAATAAGTACTTTCATATCCCCATATGAAAAAGTTGTTTTGGAAATCAAAGTGATAAAAACAACCCTTCAATAATTGATGTTGCAAAAATGGGGCTTTTTGGCAAGCCAGCCAAGAAAATAGAGTCTATCTTTTAACAACTTTTGACCAGTAATCCATTATGTATGATAAAGACACTTTTTTTGACTGGTTAGTTCCTCCGCTGCCGGATGCCGATGCCTTTAAGCTCAAGATCCTGCGGCAGGTTCTGAGGCGGTCTGAATCCCTGAAGCCACCTCAGGAATTATACCCATTTTTATGTAGACCGGCCGTACAATGCTTTTAAGTTCCGGCAGCTTTTTCATGAAGAGTGCAGCACCCGCCAGACAGACAACTCCGCCTATAAGCATTGTGTATGGTGTTCCTATGGTCTTTGCCAGAAATCCTCCCAGCAAGCTTCCAAATGGTGCAGTTCCCATTATTGCAATTGTATAAAAGCTCATAACCCTTCCCCGTTTATCATCATCGGTTATTGTCTGAAGTATCGTGTTGCTCGACGCAGTCTGGAGCATAAGTCCGAGACCGATAAAGACCATCATAACTCCCGAAAGAATGAAAAGTTTTGTAAATGAGAGAACTATTAACGCAATACTAAAAAGTGCCGTAGCCGCAGGGATCAGCCGGCCAAGTTTAAGAACCGTCTCCCTTGATGCAAGATAAACAGCCCCGATGAGCGCTCCGAAACCGGCAGCTCCCATAAGAAAGCCGAATATATCAGATCCTCCCTTCAGTATCTCTTTGGCAAAGACCGGAACCAGTACCTGGTATGATGCTCCCATCAGATTTACTACTGCAAGAAGGATAAGAAGATATTTTATTGGTGCAAATCCAAAGGTGTAGTCAAGACCCTCTTTCATGTCTATAAGCAAATTCCCTTTCTTTTTAACGGTTTCCTTTTTTTCTATCCTCATCATCAAAAGTGACATAACCACAAAAATATAACTGATGGCATTAATGAGGAAGCAGATCCCCTCCCCTGTTGTGGCAAGCATAACTCCCGCAATAGAAGGGCCGATCAGCCTGGCACCATTAAACATCATTGAATTCAGGGCAATTGCATTTCCCAGATCTTCTTTTTTCTCTACCATTTCCACCACAAAGGAGTGCCTTGACGGGATATCAAACGCATTTATGCAGCCAAGCATAATGCTCAATGCAACAATGTGCCAAATCTGGATCACTCCTGCAAGTGCAAGAACTGCCAGGATCAGGGCCTGAACTAATGATACAATCTGAGTAACCAGCAATACCCTGTACCTTCTCCAACGATCAGTAAGAACGCCTGCAAAAGGGGCAAGGATAAATGTTGGTACCTGTCCTGCAAAACTGACTATACCAAGGAGAAATACCGAACCTGTCATATGATATACCATCCATGGCAACGCAATGCGCTGCATCCATGTGCCAATAAGGGAAACGCTCTGACCGGTGAAAAACAGGCGGTAATTCCTGTATTGAAGAGAACGGAATACTACTTTGGATCTTTCTTTAAAACTTACTGATCCTGATCTTTCCAAAAGAATTTGATAATTAACGTTATAAATGAACTATTTATTTACGGCTTCTCCCGCTGTGACAGGGGCGATATCAATAATCACAAATGAATCAGGTTTAATGGTTCTCCTTGGGCGCGGATTATCTGTCGTTGCTTCCGGAGCAGGATTATATTCTGCAGCCGGCAGATAAAGATGATGAGACCTGGTATTGACAGCCATCGTTCTTGCACTTGCCATTGTAGGCACAGTTTCCATCACCTTATAATTATCATTTTCAGATTCCCGGACAACTGTCATAGTACCCTCCCCGTTTGAGCTGTAAATACGCTTTAATGCAGGATCAAACTTGACCCCGTCGCAACCATCTCCGATTGGCAGTGTTGCAATAACCTTACCATCAATTGCATTTACCACGACCATAAGCTTATTGCTGCATACTGAGAAGAGACGGTGAGTTTCATTATCAAGTGCCAATCCGCTGGGTTCTTCACCGGGAGCAATGGACCACGACTTTTCCACCTTCATAGAGTTCGCATTAATAACAGATATCAGGCTTTTATCTTCAATATTTACATAAACCAGCCCTGCCCCGTCAGAAACAGGAAACTCCGGTTTGCCCTCGAGGGTGATTGTGGAAATCACTTCATTTGTCTTTGCATCAATGACAGAAGCATTTGATGATCTTCCGTTGAAGATAAATACTTTTTGTGAATAAGAATCAAACATAATGGCATCAGGATTCTCGCCTGTGATTTTCACATCTGCAATAAGTTCAAGTGTTTTGAAATTTATAATTTTTACAGAGTTATTCCGTCCGACGCTTATAAAAGCTTTATTCAGTTCAGGGGCAAGAGCAATTCCATGTACTCCAGGTGTTTCATTAATTGTACCGGCCAGCTGACCTGATTTCAGATCGACAACCTGAACTACAGTTCCATGAGAGACAAATAACCTGCTGCCTGCTTCATCAACACTCAGATAATCCCATCCCCCCTCACCGGGAAGATGAATCTTATTTACAATCTGATATTCAGGCCTTAAATTCTGTGCATTTCCAATGTTACACATTAAGAATGCAAAGAAGAAACTTAAAAATGATAACGCCCTTTTCATTTTGGATTTATTAATTTCTAATTCTGAATAGTCTACAAACTATAACGTCAAAACCGTTAAATTGTTCCTTTGCGATTACTATTAATCACAGGTACCCGAGAAGTGCCAGAAGAAAAATAATGATTATTGTAAACGATGAAATTCCTATAGGTAACCAGACAGGGGCAATCCATGGTTTTGGAATAAGGAAAAGAACATCAATAGTCTTAAATGAAGGAGGCCATTTTATCAATATATAAAGTGAAACATAATAGAAAAGGTCCCAGAATGCGAAAGTCCAGAGAAAAAAGACCCCTTTTTCCGGCCATGTTCCGCCTGAAAGGATGGCTATAACCACCAGCATAATGATTGTTGCAGCTTCCCTTGTCATTTCTATCTGAAGATACCTTTTGGGGAATTTATCCACGGAATCTCTATTAGACTCTGAATCAAGCAATCCCAAAATTTTTCTCAGATATACAACAACAACTCCTTCAAAATGTGCCATCGCTATTCCGAAGATAGCCAGGAGGAATAATTTATAAAGTATAATCATTGGTTAAACTAAACAGTCTTACGGGTTAACAAATTAAATTAACTTTAAAATTTTATAGTTGTTCACCAGGTTATTTAATTAAATCAAATTTAATAAACTTCTGTAAACCCAACCTGGAATCTGTTGTTTAAATAGAAAAATATGAACTCAAAAGAGCGTGTATTAAAAGCATTCCGTAAGATGGAGGGCTATCCTGACCGGGTACCTGTCCAGTTTGATCTCTGCCGGCAGCATACGGAGGCATTTGGCAAGAAACTGCAAATAGAACCTGATTATGCTCTTTCATATTATGAAGACCTCACATACCGGATTTCGGCAAATGCTATCCGGACAAAAATGGGCAGTGATGCAGTTGTTGTCGGTGGTACCGTTCCGACAGGCTACACCCCGGAATCAGTGACCGGCGATATAACCATGAATGAGTTCGGAATGTATATGAAGCCTACTCCGCTTTATGTTGAAGTTATAAAGTGTCCACTCGAAAATGCTGCCACTGTAAAAGATATTGAGGAATATTCCTTTCCGGATCCTTATGCCGTGGGAAGATTTGAGAAAGCTCACCGGGATATAGATAAGTTTGGTAAAGACTATTTTATAATCGGCGATGTCGAGATCTCTCTTTTTGAACTGGCCTGGCACCTTACCGGTCTTGAAAAATATATGATCGCCATGCTCTGCGATGAACCGTGGATCGAATTGCTTAATGATCGTATCGAGGAATGGAGCACCGGACTTGCTCTCCAGCTTGTAAAAGCAGGAGCAGATGCAATATGGTTCGGTGAAGACCTGGGAAGTCAAACATCCACACTCATTTCGCCCGATGACTGGAGAAAAAGGTTTAAGCCACGACACAAGAGAATGATTGAAAGGCTGCGGAAAGAAAATCCTGAGATAATCATTATAATGCATTCTGATGGAGCTGTGGCTCCGATGATTGATGATTTTATCGAAATTGGCGTTGATGTTTATAATCCTGTACAACCAAATGTTTCAGGATCAGATCCGCAGGAGCTAAAAGATAAATATGGTGAAAAAATATGCTTTTTCGGGGGGATCGATCAGCAAACGCTTCTTCCGTCAGGCGACAACTGGATGATCCGTAACGAAATCAAAAGACGGATGGGGATCCTTGGTAAAAACAGAGGTTATCTTCTTGCCCCTGCACATATTCTTCAGTCAGATGTTACTCCGGGCACAATTGAAGTGATGATAAATGCCTCAAAAGAGTATGGTAGATATTAAACGGCCGGAAAAAGTTTTTTCTTAAAATTTAATGCAACATTTACAAGCCCGATCATAACAGGTACCTCAACCAGCGGGCCTATTACAGCGGCAAATGCTTCCCCTGAGTTTATACCGAAGACCGCTATAGCAACTGCAATTGCAAGTTCAAAGTTATTACTTGCAGCTGTAAATGAAAGGGTGACAGTTTGCCCATAATTTGCTCCTGCCCTTCTGCTAATAAAAAAGGAAGACATAAACATAATTAAGAAATAAATTATGAGAGGTATAGCTATCAGTACAACATCTAATGGCAATTTTACAATGTACTCTCCTTTTAATGAGAACATTACAATAATAGTGAATAACAATGCAATTAAAGTGACAGGGCTTATTTTGGGAATAAATCTGTTGTGGTACCATTCCTTGTTTTTAAGCCTGATTAAGATAAATCGTGTAAGGAATCCAGCGATGAATGGAATTCCAAGATAAATAAAGACACTTTTTGCGATTTGGCCGATCGTTATATTTTCTACGATAGAATTCGTCGGTACACCAAACCATCCAGGTAAAACTGCAATAAAGATCCAGGCATAAACTGAGAAGAATAATACCTGGAATATGGAATTAAAAGCCACCAGTCCTGCACAATATTCCGTATCACCTTTTGCCAGGTCGTTCCAGACTATCACCATTGCAATGCATCGGGCAAGACCAATCATAATAATCCCATACATATATGGCAGGTTTGCATTGTCTTTACCCGGAAACAATTTGAAGAAAATAATTGCAAGAGCAAACATTAATATTGGTCCGATTACCCAGTTTTGTATCATGGATAGACCCAGGATCTTAAAGTTCCGGAAAACGCCACCAAGTTCTTCATATTTTACTTTAGCCAGTGGAGGATACATCATCAGGATCAAGCCAAGGGCAATGGGAATATTTGTTGTACTTTCGGGAGAAGATTTCAATGAATCCCAGAATGTTGCAACTGCCGGGAAAAAATATCCTGTAAAGACTCCTATAAACATTGCGAGAAATATCCATAAAGTAAGATAGCGATCGAGGAATTTCAGCCTTGGTTTCATTTTATGTCAATTTGAAAATATTGTTTTAGCAGCAGTTTGATTTTGAGTCAGAACATCCACATGTTGGTTCCGTGTTCCTGAGTATCCCGTTAAGAATACCTGCAGCACATCCAACACCTGAATTAACAGTTACAGCCTGTACAGGGCAATTCAATGCACATGCTCCACATTCCATGCAATAATCTCTTCTTACGATATGAGCTTTTTTCCCTGAGAGTTCAAAAACATCATGAGGACATACCTTTATGCACATCCCACATCCGTTGCATGTTTCCTCACACAGATTAAGTGTCACAACATCAGGAAGATATACTAAGTCTTTCATATCTTAATTAATAAACAAATTTTCCAACAACCTGTAATATTAAGCCAATGATGGCAAACCCTATTTGAAAGGGCATTGATATCTTCATCTCTTTTTTGACTCCCGACAATGAAGTATATGTTGATGAACCTGTAAAATTCATCGCCAGAAAAGAAGAAATTGCCGTAATGATGAAAAACCAGGAGAATATTTCAATAGTATTCCCACCCGCAAATTCAAATAAAATCAGAATAAGAAATACCAGTGTCCCTGCAATAAATCCTTTTAAAGAAAAATACCGTCCCGGAATATAAGGAAGAAACATTGGGGTAATGACTATTCCCGAAAGATATGCCAGAAATACTTTAAGAATTGCAGGACCTCCTTCGCCGGAAAAATCTTTATACGAGACACCTTTACTGCTTAATCCTGAAATCAGAAATAGAACCGCCATTGCTCCCAGAAGGTAAAATTTTCCATATATAAAATCATTGGGAATGAGCTTTATCCGATCTTTAAATCCAAAAGATATCTTCCGCATACCCTTATCGGCCCTGTATCCATCTCCGATAAACTTCTTAATGTCAGAGGCACGGACCGGGCCATAAAGAACATTAAACCTGGTCTCCTCTTTAACCTTATGGGCGGAAACTCCTGTAGCCCCCAGCTGTGGGAGTATAAGACGTTTGTGATTGACAACTTTTTCGAGCGATGAAAGCCTTATTCTGTTGACAAGTTCCTTTGTTCCAAAGGTACCCTTACCTGCAGCACACCAGACATTTATACCTTTAGTATCCAGAACCAGCATCCATCCATTTTCGTTGTAAAGATTTTTACGCAGAGCATCAAAGGACAGCTTATAATTTGCAGTCACAAAAACATTGGAATCCGGACCGGGTGTCCCAATTGCATATAGTCCGGGATTGACCCTGTATTTATCACGATTGATTCCCCAACGTACCATAACGGCCCCAAGAAAATCTTTAAGATCAATAATCGTGGTGACCCTGGGGATGTCAGAACCGAATACAGAAAGAGTGCCGGTTACAAACGAGTTTCTCATATTAAACTAAGAAATCGTTATAAAATTTATAAAATGTAGCTCTTATTTCATCCCTGATCAGCCGGAATTCACTAATAATGAATGCCTCCGATCCAGTTGCATTTGAAGGATCTTTAAATCCAAAATGTAAGCGATGTTTAACTATTCCGGGAAAGAAAGGACAGGTTTCGTTCGCTTCATCACAAACTGTAATTACATAATCCCATTGATCATTCAGAAAATCATCCACTGATCTTGGTGAATTCTTACTTATGTCAATTCCAACTTCAGCCATTACTTCAATAGCTCTTGCGTTGACTTTTGCGGCTGGAGTTATTCCGGCAGAATGGACTTCAATATTCTTATCAAACGACTGCAGGAATCCCTGTGCCATCTGACTGCGGCAACTGTTACCCGTACAAAGAATCAGAATTTTCATATAATTATCTTGATCTGATCTGAATAAATAAAAATAATTCTGCAAATATATAAAATCATTTCGTATATTTGCGAAATATCAAAATAAAAATCTGGATTATCATGTCAGATAAATTAGAATTCACTCCGGAAGTGCAGCAGATTGCCAGAATTTCGAAAGCTTTGAGTCATCCCGTGAGAGTATATATTCTGCAGAAGCTTTCTAAAATGGACTCATGTTGCTACAGCGGAGATCTGGTTGAAGAGATTCCGGTGGGCCGCTCCACTCTTTCTCAGCATCTGAAAGAACTGAAATTTGCGGGATTGATCCAGGGAGAGATTAATCCCCCTTATATCAAGTACTGTATTAACAGGAAGAATTGGGAAGAGGCAAAAGATTTATTTGTTGATTTTCTTAATGATAATCAGGCAGCTGAAATATCCTGCGAAAGCGCTGATTCTATAAAAAAATATTAAACAGCCATTGTTAAGTCAAGATCTTTAGCCATTATCAAACTATCAAATTAATAACCATGGAAATAAAAATCTTAGGTACCGGATGTCCAAAATGCAAAACACTGGAAAAGATCACGCGCGATGTTGTGAAAGAAATAGGACTAAAGGCAGATATCAGCAAAGAAGAGGACATAGTCAGAATCATGAATTACGGAATAATGCATACTCCAGGTCTTGTTATTAATGGCAAGGTTGTGTTAAGTGGTCGTGTTCCATCAATGAAAGAAATAAAAGAAATACTATCCAATAATCAATAAATTCCCTCATTATGAAATCTGTAAGATTGCTGTTTTCAATAGCTTTAGTCATTCCGTTTTTGTCCTGTAATGCTCAACCTGCAAAAAAAGAAGCTAAAGCAGCTTCTGCCTCTTCTGATAAAATTGAAGCTTATTATTTTCACTTCACGGCACGGTGCACAACCTGTCTGACGATTGAAGCCAAAGCAAAAGAGAACCTGGAAATACTCTACCCGAATCAGGTTAAACAAGGATTAATAACATTTAAGGCCGTTAACCTTGATGATGCTTCAAGCAAACCGCTGGCTGAAAAACTTGGTGTAACAGGTCAGACTCTTCTGTTCGTAAAGGGTGATCAGAAAATTAATCTGACTAATGAAGGTTTTTTGTACGCAGTTGTAAAGCCCGAAAAGTTCAGAGAGATTATCAACGAAAAAGTTGATGGTTTGCTGATCAAATAACTGAATGGAATTTCTCACAAACCTTTTAGAGAACAGCACCATGCCGTGGCTTACGGCATTGCTGCTTGGTTTAATGACCGCCATAAGCCCCTGTCCGCTTGCAACCAATATCACCGCTATTGGCTTTATAAGCAAAGATATTGAGAACCGCAACAGGGTATTTTTTAATGGATTATTCTATACTCTTGGCAGGGCTATTACCTATACTGGTTTAGCCCTGATTATATTCCTTGGTGTCGATCAGTTTAAATTCTCAGGATTTTTTCAGAGGTATGGTGAAAAACTTATCGGTCCCCTGCTTATTATTATCGGTTCTTTTATGCTCGATATAATCAAAATAAAATTTCCGGGATTCAACAGACTGACATCACGGTTACAAAATAAAAAGAAATGGGGGTACACTGATGCTGTTTTACTTGGATTGGTTTTTGCTCTCGCCTTTTGTCCTTACAGCGGGGTACTTTATTTCGGGATGCTTGTTCCGCTTACTGTTGCCAGTCCTTCAGGACTATACCTTCCTGTCGTATTTGCAATTGCCACTGGAATACCTGTGATAATACTTGCATGGGTGTTGGCTTACGCTGTCTCGGGGATCGGCGGTCTCTATAATAAAATTAAAACTTTCGAGCTCTGGTTCAGACGCATAATAGCCGTCTTATTCATTTCAATCGGTATATATTACATCATCAGGGTTTATCTATAATTTTTTTAATATAAATAGTTAGCTAAAAAGATTTAAAATTAACCGCAAAGGTCGCAAAGTTTTTACGCAAAGGACGCAAAGAAATAAATCTGATGGAACTCAAAAAAGAATTTAAAATACTTGCATGGATCATAGCGGGGTTTGCATTTGCCTTTTTTCTTCCGATAGAAAGTGCCCGCTTTAATACTGCAATTGCAGCAACATTGGATCTTGTAAAATGGTATGCACGTGAGCATTTTATATTGTGCCTTTTGCCTGCATTTTTTATTGCAGGTGTAATTTCTGTCTTCGTGAGTCAGGCTTCAGTATTAAAATATTTTGGAGCACAGGCTAAAAAATGGGTCGCATACACCGTTGCTGCAGTTTCAGGTGCAATTCTGGCAGTATGTTCATGCACGGTACTTCCCTTGTTTTCAAGTATTCACAAAAGAGGTGCAGGACTTGGTCCCGCAATAGCATTCCTTTACTCAGGACCAGCAATCAATATCCTGGCTATAATACTTACAGCACGTATTTTAGGCTTTGAGATGGGAGTTGCAAGAACAGTAGGTGCTGTCTCATTCAGTGTCTTAATCGGACTTTCAATGGCTTTTATTTACCGCAAAGAAGAAAAAGCCAAAAAAGAGGAACAGATGAATATTGTTGCACCGCCTGAGAAAAGACCGATGTGGCAGACAGCATTCCACTTCTTTACTCTTGTACTGATTCTTGTTTTTGCAAACTGGGGAAAACCTGCTGAAGGAGATACATCAAGCGGCTGGTATTATATCTGGGCATATAAGTGGTATATCACAGGCTTCTTTGGACTGATGCTCGGATATTCACTGATCAGGATATTAAAAATTAAGTGGCAGTGGGTTCTTGCTGCTGTTATTGTCACAATTTTCTCTGCAGTCTTATCATCAACATTTATAAGTAACCCAAAATTCATTCCGCTTATTCCGGTACTGGTTGCAATCATTTCGCTGAGTATTATAACCCTTCTGGATAAAAACGATGAAGAAAATAAAGCATGGACCATCGCAACATGGGACTTCGCAAAACTGATTATCCCGTTGCTTGCAATAGGTGTAGTTGCTGCAGGGTTTCTGTTAGGCTCAACTCATGATGGTAAAACGATTGCAGGGGTAATTCCAAATGAATGGATTTCTGCACTTGTCGGGGGAAATTCAGTCTTTTCAAATTTCTTTGCATCAGTAGTCGGTGCTTTTATGTATTTCGCCACATTGACTGAGGTACCTATTGTTCAGGGACTGTTGGCTGCAGGTATGGGTAAAGGACCCGCTTTGGCTCTTCTACTGGCAGGACCCTCATTATCATTACCAAGTATGCTTATTATCGGAAAAGTATTGGGAACTCAGAAAACAGTTGTCTATGTGATCCTGGTCGTCGTTTTTTCAACAATTGCAGGTTTGATATTTGGGACTATGTAAAAAGAGTGAAGCAAAAATTTCACAAGACCAATAACATTAAAAAATTTATTATGAGCTCATTGAAAAATTTCAGAGGATTTGTTTTGACTACCGCATTATTGTACCTTTTCCTTGGATGCAATTCCCAACCAAAGTCAAATACTATAAATACGACACAAAATGTAAAAGAACCTTCTTATAAAGTCACTTTCATTGAATTAGGTTCTGTCCGTTGTATCCCGTGTAAACAGATGCAGCCAATAATGAAATCAATTGAAGAGAAATATGGGAAACAGGTAAAGGTAGTTTTTTATGATGTCTGGACAGAATCAGGAGCACCTTATGGGAAACAGTATGGTATTGAATCAATTCCTACTCAAGTATTTCTTGATAAAGACGGAAAAGAGTTTTTCAGGCATATCGGATTCTTCCCCGAGGAAGAGCTTATAAAAGTTTTGAAACAGAAAGGTGTCAGATAATACTTGTTGGCCTGTTGAAGTTCAAGTTTAGAAATTCATTTCTCAATCTATGGTTTTATCTTTTCAAACAGACCAATAAGTTTAGTTCTGTAAATTTCTTTTATCTGTGGCTCATGCTCCCCTATCGGTTTAACTGGTATCAAATCTATTATCTTTTCCGGGCTTAGCTCAGATTTATACATCAGATCGAGTGATGCATTCAGTGTTTCATATACTGCCTCCACACATTCCATTTCATTGAGTCCGATTTTCTGACCGATCTCTATCAGTTCCTTCCACTGAAACCAGAAATATGTAGGTAACATTGCAGACATTATAGCATAACCCTCCAGCTTATTTTCAGTTACTTCAAAAGTATGACCCAGAAGCCCAAGCATATTAAGTAATTTCTGCTTATCCTCCGGTGGAAAATCCTTCGTGAAGCATACAGGATTATAGCCTTCGTTAATATAAGAAGTGGCATTTGGGATGACCCTGATAATCTTTTTCACAACCTGCAGCTTTGTTCCGATTTTTTCAATGTTTATTTTAGGTGCCAGTGAAATAATTGTAGTTCCGGCGGAGACATCACCGGATATCTTATCAAGAGTCTCCATAATTACCGGGGGATGAAGGGCAATAAAAACTATTTCCTGTTTTGCTGCTTGTGATGCAGTTTCAGCCAGAGTAATTCCTGGAAACTGTCTCTTCAAAGCATTCAGAACATCAGGATTTGTGTCAAAGACTATTGCCGATTCAAACTTTTTTTCTTTATTTGCAAAAGCCTGAAGAAAGATTTTTGTAATCCTTCCTCCTCCGATAAAACCTAATGAATTTGTTTTCATAGTATTTAACTTTTAAGATGAAGTCCTATGGGTTATTCCTCTCCCTCTTTCTCAACTGACACATACACGAACCTGAGAGCCGGGCAGAAATTTCAGTTGTCAAAGGCAATTCGTCACGCTCCCAGTCAACAATGCCTCCTGCCATATTAGCCACGTTATTATAGCCCTGAGAATTCATAAACAGAACGCTTTCACGGCTTTTTAATCCTACCGAATCAGCGAAAATCAAAGGCAGGTCCGTTGGCAGGTCCTTGAAGCATTGATCCAATTCACTATACGGCAGGCAAATAACTTTTGAAACCTTAAACATTTTAGAGTCATTCATATATGTTTCCCTGACATCAATAATAATTGCCCCTTTATTACAGAGTTCAAAGCTCTCTTTCGGAGTCAGGTTCAATACTCCATGTGCAAGGTAACCTGAATTAAAAGTATTGATCTTCATTCAATGTTAAGTTATTTCCCCTTTTCGTTTTTTAGAATTTTTATCTTTGTCAGTTCCTTGAAATCTTTCCTGGCGCGTTTCCAGTTTTTATAGTTTATACAATATTTGACTCTTGGCGGTTCAATGCTCCCTTGTATTAATCCTGCTTTTTTAAGCTCTGTCAGGTGTTGTGACACAGTAGAATCAGCAAGTGGTAATTCTTTTGATATTTCATTGAAACAGCAGGTTTCCATGGAAGCAAGATGACGCAGGATTGCAATTCTTGCGGGATGTCCGAGAGCTTTTGCAAAACGAGCCAGTTTAACATCCATTTTCGTATATATTTCTTTATCGGATTGGCTATTATTCATAGAATTAAAATTACAGCCTTAGATAGATCATGATATCAAATATTGGTTGTATTAACCATATCTTTCGTAAATATACGAAGAATTAATGACAAAGTGAAAAATAAGGGAATTCAGTTAATAAATATTGTATCTGATCGGGATAATTAAATCACTCTGAATTTTTCAATATATTTTTTTATGTAGGTGTTTTTCATTTTCGACCTGTACTGCATAATGAACCTCGGGTGTTCGAGGGGTTCAATCTTTTCAAAAAATCTATATTCCTTGTTAAGCCTGTCAAGAAATCTGAAATTTCTGCCGGTCCCCAGACAAAAACAGACATCCCGTTTAATACCAAATCCCAGCTGCTTCTTTAATGAATCAATTATAAATTCATGTATTGCTTCCGTAAGCTTCATGCTCTCGTAGTAATTAAAATTGACCTCCTTGTCTCCCCGGCTTTTAGCGGTGAAGCCGAGCGGACTAACAGAGCTAATATAAAAATTACCATAGAACTTTTCTGGCCCTCCATACCTGTCAATCATTTCGTAAATAAATACAGAAGATGTCTCGTATGATTTAAGTCCGGGTATTGATAATCCGCATTTCCCCTGAAGTCTTACTGTATCAGTAAACGGGATGCCGGTAACCCCCGCTCCAAATCTACCCGGATTTATTCCAAGAATCAGATGCCTCTCCCTGTTATCATTATAAAACTTTTTGTAAAAGGCAGATACTGCTATAAGGACACCGGGATTATTCCTGAACGGATTCATAATTGAGATACCTTCAGGTAAAACTCCCCTGTACTCAAGATCCCTGCAAAAAGTAATGATCTTATCTGCGAAGGAGATCATACTTAGTTTTTCACGCAGCGTACAGAATACTTGTTTGATTTTTCAGCACCATGAATGTCAGGCATATCCTCTTTTCTTGAAACATCAATAATGGCTTTGCCATTTATGATCATATAGCTGAAGTATTCGGCGTCATCTTTATTGTATTCAGTTGCACTCCAGTAATAGGCACTCTCATCCATTTCTGTGAAAGTGCCCTCATAATCCTGCATCCCTGCAAGCTGTATACTGAATGAAACAGGGCCTGATCCGGTTTTTCCCCATGCCTCATCAATCTCAAAATGGTTTATCAGAGTCCTGAATTCTTCACCTGAAGGAAGATGCCAGCCATCAGGACAGCCTTTCATTGCGGTTTTCCACTCATATAAAACACCATACGAAGCCATATTAATGGGATTATTATCAAAATAATAGGCTCCGCTTCCTTCAGCTTTATATTTCAGGTTTTCAGCCATCCAGGTAACACCTGCAATATTAATTGTCCGATATGAATTACCATCACGCGGATCAGTGAACTTATCCTGGGCAGCCAGATTCAGAATAAAACCCGATATGATAATGAAGACCAATATTCTTTTCATTTTAATCTTTATTAAGAAATCCTGAGAATTTTAAAATGTATCTTTTGTTAAAATTTGATGCGAAAGTAAGCAAAGTCTAAAGAAGAACGCCTGACAAATTAAAATGTTATTAACCGGACAATCATATTTTCAACGGCAAACACAATTTTAGGTTTGATAAAACTTTTAAATATGTAACTTTGGGGCTTTTATATCCGGAAAACAATATGGCTGGTAATGAATCAATAAAGCCTTATGGCGAAAAACAGATGGCATTTGACAAACGCTATCTTGAGATGGCTCTTATCTGGGCAGGAAATTCATATTGCATCCGGCGGCAGGTAGGGGCACTGATCGTAAAGGGGAAAATGATCATCTCAGATGGCTACAACGGAACTCCTGCAGGTTTTGAGAATGTTTGTGAAGACGAAAATAACTTGACAAAACCCTATGTTCTTCATGCAGAAGCAAATGCAATTACCAAAGTTGCCAAATCCCACAATTCAAGCGAAGATTCCACACTTTATGTTACGACATCACCCTGTATGGAATGTGCAAAACTGATTATCCAGTCAGGCATTAAAAGGGTGGTTTACTGTAACAGGTACCGGATAACTGACGGCCTTGAACTCCTTAAACGTGCCGGCATTGAACTGGTGTACATCAATCAAGAAAATGACATCTATGAACAACAATAATTCAAAAAAATCTGTATTTCTTCCGTTATTCCTGGCACTAGCTGTTATTTGCGGAATCCTGATTGGATTTTTTCTTCCTAAAGAAAATAACATCCCCCAGCATTCGAACCTGAGATCAAGGAATGATAAGTTAACCAGTATTCTTAACATTATTGAAGCTAATTATGTCGATTCTGTAAACAGGAACGAACTTGTTGATGCGTCAATCCCTGCGATGCTGAAGAAGCTTGATCCTCATTCAGTTTATATCCCTGCAAAAGATCTGACCCGGGCAAATGAACCACTCCAGGGTAACTTTGATGGAATTGGTATATCATTCAATGTGCTCACTGATACCATACTTGTCATTAACACTATACCTGGCGGACCATCAGAAAAGGTCGGAATTTTGCCGCTTGACAAAATTCTTTATGTTAATGATTCACTTGTTGCCGGAAAAGGTATCAGTGATGATAACGTATTGGGAATGCTAAGAGGGCCAAGGGGAACCGTAGTCAGGGTAAAGATCCTGCGCAAAGGACATACAGATCTTCTGTCCTTTGATATTACCCGGAATAAAATACCAATTTATAGTGTAGATGTATCATACATGGTTAATGGAAATACGGGATTTATTAAAATCAACAATTTTGCGATTACGACCTTCGATGAATTTATGAAAGGACTAAGAGAACTCAAAGCACTGGGAATGACAAAGCTGATCTTAGATCTCCGGGGCAACTCGGGTGGAATAATGGAGGCAGCTATTCAGATTGCTGACCAGTTCCTGAAGGAAGGGCAACTGATAGTTTATACAAAGGGCCATACCCAGCCGCGCAATGAAGCAAGGGCAACCGGTAATGGTGAATTTGAAACTGGTGATCTGGTTGTACTTATTGATGAATGGAGTGCCTCGGCAAGTGAGATCCTTGCTGGTGCGATCCAGGATAACGACCGTGGTACAATTATCGGAAGACGTTCTTTTGGGAAAGGTTTGGTGCAGGAACCTTTTCAGTTCACCGACGGATCAGGAATGAGACTTACAATTGCCAGGTACTATACTCCTACCGGGAGATCAATTCAGAAACCTTATAATAAAGGGTTTGATGAATATTTTGATGATCTTAATTCGAGGTATACCAGGCACGAGTTTGAGCGGTCAGACAGTATCCATTTTGCTGACTCTCTAAAATTTACAACACCGGGAGGCCGAACAGTATATGGTGGAGGAGGAATAATGCCTGATAAATTTGTACCTGTTGATACATCCGGCGTGTCAACTTACTTTATGAAAGTAAGACCTCTAATTTACCAGTTTGCCCTTAAATATACTGAAAGCAACAGGGAAATTCTTAAGAAATATACGGAATCCGGGGAACTTGAAAAATTCCTGAACAAACAGGGGCTACTTGATCAGTTCACACGGTATGCATCTGCCAATAAAATAAAACCTGACCCTGAGGGCATAAAAACCTCAGGTAAGATCATTCATATTCAGCTAAAAGGATATATAGCCCGGAATATACTGGATAATAAAGGTTCTTACCCGATCTGGGAACAGTTAGATACGACACTCCGTTTCGCAATCAAGTTTCTGAATCCGTGAAAAGGGTTTGAGGTATGAGGTGCGGGGTTTGAGGAAGAAATATTAGCTAAGGGATTCTATAGTTTTTAATGTTTCACGTTACCCGTGAGGCAGTACAACTGCCTCTCCGGCAACCTGATCAGAATAATGAATTTAATATTAACTATTTGTGATAATTATCATAAAATAGTGGAATATGTTGATAGATAATATTATTTAATAAGTTTATTTTTATGATGACAATTCCCATGACAAAAACATAATCTGTAAACATTTCATATCCAATGAATAAAATTCTTTTTTCATCACTTTCGAAAAAGTTTGTAATGGCACTTGCAGGTCTGTTTCTGCTCATGTTCCTGCCTGTGCATCTCATTATAAACCTGATGCTTCTGAAGAGCGATCCTGAACCATTTAATCGTGCTGCACATTTCATGGCAACTTTCCCAGTAATAAAAATTATAGAAATAGTTCTTATAGCTGCTTTATTGATTCATCTTTCCTGGGGAATATTCATTCAGGTCCAGAACTGGCTTACCCGGCCCGTAGGATATGTCAGCGGCAATAAATCTGAAACTTCATTTTTCTCAAAATTCATGATATGGACCGGCGCATCAGTTCTGACATTCCTTGTACTTCATTTTTTTAATTTCTTTTTTATAAAGCTTGGAATTGTTCCCGGCAACCCTGAAGATTTTTATTCGGCGGCTCATAATCTTTTTAAAATACAGGCATATAATTATATTTATCTTACCTGCTTTGTCCTGCTCGGACTTCATCTTGTTCATGCATTCTATTCGGCTTTTCAGACACTCGGGCTGAATCACAGGATATGGACTCCGGTTGTAAAAGTATTTGCATGGGTTTATGCAATTATCATCCCGGCTGGATTTGCATTTATCGCTGTATCACTCTGGCTTTTCAGATAGAAAAACAAAATATCATGGAAAAACTTATTTCAAAGATACCTGAAGGTCCTCTTGCACAGAAATGGACGAAATACAAAGCTTCAGTGAAGCTGGTTAACCCGGCAAACAAAAAGAAGCTTGAGATAATCGTAATTGGAACCGGATTGTCGGGTGCAGGAGCTTCCTCGGCACTTGGAGAACTAGGATACAATGTAAAAACTTTCTGTTATCAGGATTCTCCGAGAAGAGCACATTCTGTTGCAGCCCAGGGTGGCATAAACGCTGCAAAGAACTACCAGAGCGATGGCGATAGCGTTTATCGCCTGTTCTATGATATGATAAAGGGGGGTGACTTCAGGGCCCGCGAAGCTAATGTTTACAGGGCAGCTGAAGTAAGCAATGAAGTTATTGACCATTATACTGCCCTGGGAGTTCCATTTGCGCGTGATTATGGAGGTACACTAAATACGCGGTCATTTGGAGGGGTGCAGGTATCAAGAACTTTTTATTCCAGTGGACAGACAGGTCAGCAATGCCTTCTGGGTACCTATTCATCGCTTAACAGGCAGATAAAAAACGGAAATGTAACAATGTATCCCCGGCGTGAAATGCTCGATCTTGTTATAATTGACGGTAAGGCACGCGGTATCATTGCCAGAAACCTCATCACAGGAGAAATTGAAAGACATTCTGCACATGCAGTTGTACTTGCTACCGGAGGTTATGGCACTATTTATTATATGTCAACACTGGCCGTTAACTCAAATGCATCCGCAGCATGGAAAGCACATAAGAAAGGGGCCTTCTTTGCCAATCCAAGTTTTGTCCAGATACACCCCACATGTGTTCCTCAGCTTAACGAGTTCCAGTCCAAATTGACACTTATGTCGGAGTCGCTCCGTAACGACGGACGGGTATGGGTACCAAAAACCAAAGGCGATAAGAGATCTGCAAACTCAATTCCGGAGGATGAGAGGGATTATTATCTGGAACGCAGATATCCGACTTTCGGTAACCTTGTTCCACGGGATGTTGCCTCAAGGGCTGCCAAGGAGCGTTGTGATGCAGGATTTGGCGTGGGTGAAACTGGACTTGCTGTCAACCTTGACTTTAAGGATTCGATAAAAAAACAGGGTAAGAAAGCTATTGAAAACAAATACGGCAACCTTTTTGAGATGTACAAGGACATCACAGGTATAGATTCTTATGAGGAGCCAATGCGTATCTATCCGGCCGGTCATTATACAATGGGCGGGCTCTGGGTGGATTATGAACTAATGACAACAATTCCTGGTCTCTATGCAATAGGTGAATCGAATTTCTCAGATCATGGAGCAAACCGTCTTGGCGCGAGTTCGCTGATGCAGGCCTCAGGTGATGGATATTTTATTCTTCCAAATACAATAAGTAATTATCTGGCGGGGGAGATAAGTGTTCCGAAAATATCGACCGGTAAACCGGAATTCGAAGAGGCTGAAAAAGCTGCAGTGGAAAGAATCAATAAGCTTCTTTCAATAAAAGGGAAACATACTGCATCTTCATTTCATAAACGGCTCGGGAAAATAATGTGGGATTATGTAGGGATGACCCGGAATGAAGAAGGACTTAAAAAAGCATTGTTATTGATTCGCGAGTTGCAGAGTGAGTTCTGGAAGGATCTCACTATTCCGGGAAGTTCCGGAGAGGTAAATATGGAACTTGAAAAAGCGGGAAGAGTCGCTGATTATCTTGAATTGACGCAACTTCTTATTACAGATGCACTTAACCGTAAAGAATCATGCGGCGCTCACTTCAGGGAAGAATATCAGACTCCTGACGGCGAAGCATTAAGAAATGATGCGGAATATGCTTATGTGGCTGCATGGGAATACGCCGGGGAAGGGAAACCGCAGATCCTCCATAAAGAAGAACTGAAATTTGAGGAAGTCGAAATGAAAGTCCGTAGTTATAAATAATTGATTCAACAAAAGATATTATGAAGCTTACATTAAAGATCTGGCGGCAAAAGAATTCAAAGGCCAAAGGAGCATTCGCAACTTACAAAATGGATGATGTTTCACCGGAGATGTCATTCCTTGAAATGCTCGATGCACTCAATAAAAAACTGGTGGAAGAGGATAAGGACCCGGTGGCATTTGATCATGACTGCCGTGAAGGTATATGCGGCTCATGCGGGATGTATATAAACGGACACCCTCACGGACCGGTTCCTGCAATAACTACCTGTCTCCTTTCAATGAGGTATTTTAAAGACGGGGATACCATCTGGGTAGAACCATGGAGGGCAAAACCATTCCCGGTAATAAAAGACCTTATTGTCGACAGGAGTGCATTTGACAAGATCCAGATTGCGGGGGGATTCATAACTGTAAATACCGGTGCAGCCCCTGAAGCCAATTCAATACTTGTTCAGAAGAAAAAATCAGATGAAGCCTTCGATTCTGCAATTTGTATTGGTTGCGGTGCCTGTGTGGCCGCCTGCAAAAATGCTTCTGCGATGCTGTTTGTATCTGCAAAGATCTCCCAATTTGCATTGCTTCCCCAGGGACGCATCGAAGCCAGGGACAGAGTCAGGGTTATGGTTGAGAAGATGGATGAAGTGGGATTCGGCAACTGCTCAAATACAGGAGCTTGTGAGGCGGAATGTCCGAAACAGATAAAACTGACAAATATTGCAAGGCTCTACAGGGAATATTATAAAGCTTATTAAATCCCCGGTCTGTGCTACATCCTGCTAAAAAGTTATTTTTATTGTTGATTCTTGTTTCAGGAATATCGTCATCATTGGCGCAGACAATTATAAAACATGATCCTGAAATCAGGAAGATGACAGATGAAATATCTGCTGACAGGATCGAACAACATGTCAGAAAGCTGGTAAGTTTTCATACCCGTCACAATATGAGCAGTCAGGATGATCCCGCCATGGGCATTGGAGCTTCATGGAACTGGGTAAAATCTGAAATGGAGAAGAGTATCCCGTTATCAGACGGACGCCTCCATGTACAGTTCGAGGATTACACCGTTGGCGGTGAAGGACAGCGGATCTCACGTGAAATAAAGCTGAAGAATGTAGTTGCCACCCTCAAAGGGACAAATCCTGATGATGACAGAATCATAATTGTAAGCGCTCATCTTGATTCGAGGGCAGAAGCCGATAATGACTTTATAAGTTTTGCGCCGGGGGCAGATGATGATGGTTCTGGAGTTGCTGCAATCATAGAAATGATCAGGATAATGTCATCGCGAAAATTTTCGGCCTCAATTGTTTTTATGGCAGTGACCGGCGAGGAACATGGACTATATGGTGCAAAGCATATGGCTGAAAAGGCAAAGCAGGAAAAGTGGAACATAATTGCAATGCTTAATAATGATATGATAGGGAACAGCAGATCAAGCGAGACTATGTTGAATGATAATATGAAAGTAAGGGTATTCAGTGAGGGGATTCCGGCCCTTGAGACCACACAAATGACAGCACTCAGGAAATACACTTCAGGTGAGAATGACAGCAGGGCTCGCCAGCTTGCAAGATATATCAAAGAAGCAGGAGAAAGATATGTAGAACAGATAAATGTAACACTTGTATTCAGAAATGACAGATTTGGGAGGGGCGGCGATCATACACCTTTCTGCCAGGAGGGATTTACTGCTGTCAGAATATGCGAGTTTAACGAAAATTATGACAGGACTCACAAGATTCCTGCAATTGTCAATGGGATACAGGAGGGCGACCTTCCCCAATATGTTGATTATGAATATGTAAGAAAAAATACCGGAGTTAATATTGCTGCTGTTGCAAATCTGGCTCTTGCCCCTTTTGAACCTGCTAATTGCGGAATTGTCACTGGCAGATTGTCAAATTATACCACCCTGCGATGGGAATCGCCATCAAAAGGAGTTAAGCCTGCAGGGTATTATATCCTGATGAGGGAAACTTTTCAGCCTCTCTGGGAAAAGAAGATCTTTACTACAGGGAATGAGATTACCCTGCCCTATTCCAAAGACAACTATTTTTTTGGAATTCAGTCGGTTGATGCTGAAGGACATGAAAGCATTGCAGTATTTCCCGGGCAGGCAAGAAGACAATCAGCAGCGGGGAACTGAAATAAGTTCCATATTATAAACATCCAGAGCCGAGAGATTTCCATAGCCTGACTCCTTTTCGTATACACATCCAGTATCAATTGGAATTACCCTGGATTTTTCATCAATTAATTTTTTGATATAGCTGATCGTCTTTGGGCGATGACCATAAATGACAGTTCGTCCGGACAGAACAGGATTATTATATGAAGAATGGCACAGCCATACCATATTATGAGTATCTGAAAACGGATCTGGTGCCTGATCATTGAAACCGGCATGAACAAAAAGAATATTTCCGTCTTCCTTATAGTAACCCAGTCCGGTGAAAAAATCAATATATTTCCTGTCAATTTCCAGTATATCGAGTATACCGAAACTTAATAAAGTAGACTCTCCGCTGTTCAACAGCCAGAGAGGCAATTCACCGGGATCATTATATGTATCCAAAAGCATTTTCTCGTGGTTCCCTGTCAGGGGAGTCACATCGAATCCATTTTTCTGAAGATCCATAATAAAATCTACTACCTCCCTGCTCTGTTCCCCGCGATCGATATAATCTCCCAGAAGTATAAGCCTGTCTGTTTTCTTAAGATCAATAATCTTTACCACAAGCTCATAAAATGTCCTGAAACATCCGTGAATATCGCTTATTGCAAATAGACGGGCCATAGTATTAATTGCCATAATTTTCTCTTTGTTTCTCTGTGCCTACTCCGTAGAACTCTGTATAACAAGAAGAGTTTAAAGAACTTACACAGAGAGACACAGAGTAGGCACTGAGAGCCACAGAGAGGAATTGTCAGGAGCAGATTGATTCTATTTCTTTTACCGTTTTTGGTATTGGTTTACCCAGTACTTTATATCCCTTTTCGGTTATAATAACATTATCTTCAATTCGTATTCCCCCGATGGACATATATTTATCAATTTTACTGTAGTTTATAAATTCTCTGAATTTTCCTTCTGATTTCCATTTGCCAATTAGTTCCGGAATAAAATAGCAACCCGGTTCAATGGTAAAGATATGCCCCGGTTTATAGGGAAGTGCGAAGCGCAGGAAAGAGAGTCCAAACTGGTCGCTCCGTTTTAAATTTTCATTATACCCGATAAAATTCTCGCCCAGAGCTTCCATATCGTGAACGTCGAGACCCATCATGTGTCCAATTCCGTGTGGCATGAAAAGTGCATGAGCACCTGCAACAACTGCTTCTTCAACATTGCCAGTCATCAATCCTAATTCTTTCATGCCTGATGCTATTATTCTGCAAGCATGAAAATGGACGTCACGATTTGATACCCCGGGACGAGTCTCCTTTATTGCATCGGTATTTGCTTTCAGGACTATTTCATAAATATCTTTCTGCATCTGGCTGAATTTACCTCCAACAGGAGTTGTTCTTGTAATGTCGGAAGCATAATGAAGATTTGTTTCCGCACCTGCGTCAGTTACCATCATTCTTCCTTTCCTGAGTATATTTCCATGGCCATGGTTGTGCAGAGTCTGGCCGTTTACACTCAGGATTACCGGAAATGAAGTCCCTCCTCCTTTTGCAAGAGCAATTCCCTCAATTGCACCGAAAATATCCTGTTCTTTCACGCCCTGCTTACACATCTTCATTGCAGTTACGTGCATCTCATACGCAATGTCAACAGCATTTTCAATCTCCTCAATCTCAACCTTTTCTTTTATAGCTCTCATAGATATTACTGCCTTTATGAGATCGGCAGAAGCAAGTGTTTTCATCTGGCATGGATTTTCCTTAAGCAATGAGCCGAGTATCATTTTCGTTTCACCACGGTAAGGAGGAAGAAAATGTATTTTTCTCTTTTTGGAAACTGCGTCCCTGATTAAATCTTCAAGCTTCGGCATGGTTGCTGTTTCTGTTACACCGCATTTAAGGGCCAGCTCCTTTACCGTAGGCTGGGGCCCCATCCAGATTATGTCATCCATGTCGACATCGTTTCCGAAAATCCGGTTTTTTCCTGAATCGAAATCCATTATCCCGGTGAACCCCGGAAGGTCAAGTCCGAAGAAATACAGGAAATCACTATCCTGCCTGAAATGATAAGTATTGGCCGGATAATTCATCGGAGCTTCATTATTTCCTATAAATAATGCCAAACCTGTTTTCATTTTTTTATGAAGCTCTTCCCTTCTTTTTAAATATACCTCGCTTTTAAACATATTAACTATTTTTTGTGATTATTAAAACTCCTAAGTTAATATCTCAAAAGTACTAAATCTATTGTTGAAAATTGTCAAGAAATGTGGGGATTCCTCATTCCTCCGCCAGCCGGCGGATCCATTCGGAATTCCAAGCGTAAGCGAGGTATCTCCATAATGATACAACAATTATGATTTGCTTTCTTACTGCAACTTTTCTGCTCTTTTTTCCATATAAAATCAAGTGAAAGCGTTATGAACAATTAAATGTATAATTATACTTTCCGAACATTTTAATAATCAGTATAATTATTATGCGAAGAGAGTTGGTTATTAACAAAATATTATTATATTCGCAGCTATTACTAACAGTTTACTGACAGTTTATTAACGCCTGTTGTTGAAATGCCCTACCGCAGATTGCCTAACACAGATACCGCCCGACTTCGGGCTATGAAGATCGCCCTTGAAAAAGGGCAGGAGCTCCCGCCTCATAAAATGGCTTACTCAGCAAAAACAATCGTAAGATTGCAAAAATTCCTCCCGCTTTTTGACCATAGTATTCAGCTTCACCGGCAGGCACTTGCTTCACAGAATAAAAAAAGCAAAGATTATAATGAGGTGGAAAGAAAGGCAAGGGTTTACCTGACTCATTTTGTCAGGGTGATGAACATGGCGATTACCCGTGGTGATCTGCCGGTTGAAACAAGGGCGTATTATGGCCTTGCAACAAACGAATCAACGGTTCCTTCCCTGACTACCGAAAATGAGCTCATAAGCTGGGGTCGCAGGATTATTGAAGGTGAAGAGCTAAGGATCCGGAAAGGAGCAAGTCCGATTACAAATCCGACTATTGCAGTGGTCAAAGTAAGATTTGAAAATTTTTTTGAGACATATAACAACCATAAAGCTCTGGCAAAAAAGACACTTGACTATAGTGAAAGGGCTATCGAAATGAGGAGAGAAGCAGATGAAATAATACTGCAGATATGGAACGATGTCGAAGCAACTCACTCCAAGCTGCCGGAAGGAGTCAGAAAAAAAGAATGTGAAGAGTATGGCATGATCTATTTTTACAGGAAAAATGAACTCACAAAACCTGTAATCCCTGAAGTACGTATCATCGCTTTACCGGAAACATTCGTCTGAAGTCGGGCCATTCAAATATAAAAATAAGCTCTTTTGGTAATAGGCAACATATTGTTGGGTGATTATCCTTTGTTTCTTGCTCCGATGGAGGACATAACAGATCCTTCATTCCGCAGGATATGCAAGATCAACGGGGCAGATTTCGTGTATACCGAATTCATCTCCTCTGACGGACTTATAAGGGAGGGCGGAAAAAGTGTCAGAAAGCTCGATATATATGATTCTGAAAGACCTATCGGGATACAATTATATGGTCATCTTGTCGAAGCGATGGTCGAAGCGGCTCTTATTGCCGAGGAGGCAAAACCTGAGCTTATTGATATCAATTTCGGATGCCCGGTAAAGAAAATTGCAAACCGGGGTGCCGGTGCCGGTATGTTAAGAAATATCCCGCTGATGATTGAGATGACAGAAGCAATTGTCAGAGCAGTAAAGCTCCCTGTAACAGTTAAGACCCGGTTGGGATGGGACGATGAAAGCAGGAACATCGTTGATATTGCTGAAAGACTGCAAGATACAGGTATTAAAGCCATTACTATCCATGGTAGGACCAGGGTCCAGATTTACAAAGGAGTTGCCGACTGGTCCCTCATAGGTGCAGTTAAAAATAACCCGAGAATGAAAATTCCAGTAATTGGTAACGGAGATATCGATGGGCCTGTTAAAGCAAAGGAAATGTTTGACCGATATGGTGTCGACGGTATTATGATAGGCAGAGCATCTGTAGGACGTCCATGGATATTCAGGGATATAAGCCATTACCTTAAAACCGGAGAGATTTTACCGGAACCTACGGTAAATGAAAAAGCAGATCTCGCTCTGTTTCATCTTGAGAAATCACTTGAATTCAAGGAGGGCAAAAGAGCTATCTATGAAATGCGTCGTCATCTTTCGAATTATTTTAAAGGACTTCCTCATTTTAAAGAGACCAGGTTCAGGCTCCTTACTACGCTGGAAGTCGATGAAATAAGAGGTATCATTGAAGAAATCAGAGCGAAGTGGGGCGACCTGAGAACTGATGTAAATACTTCAGTCTATGGCATCTGACTTTCACGCCCGGATGGCAGAACATTCCCTGAAAGAACAGAAAAGCTTTTCCATTTAAAAACTATCTTAAGTACAAGGACAACAAGTATCCCCCCAATCAACATGGCAGCAAACTCTGTCCAGGGATAAACATTAATCTGTTCATAAAGTGCAGGTGTTTGCAACGCAGAAGCCTTATTTGTAACCATAATGCACAGGAATGCATTATTTGCGGCATGGGCGCCTATGGTAGCTTCAATGCCATCGTCAAGGATGGTAATCAATCCGAATATCAGGCCGAAAAGAATATACTGAGGCATCATTGTTAGAAAGCCGAATTCCCTGACTTCAGGATTTAAGGAGTGCATCAGCCCGAACAGAACTGAAGTGATTATAAGCGGGAACAGTCTGTTTCTAAACAGCACTGTAAAGCCCTGCATAAGGTAGCCCCTGAAAATGATCTCCTCAAAAGCAGCCTGAAAAGGAACGATAAACACTGAAATAAGGATAAGCGGGATTAATGTTCCGGTTACATTGTTAAGTGTAAAATTAGAAGGGACAGCTTTCATATAAACAAACAAATAAACAGCTGATATAATAACCCATACGATTCCCGAAATAAAGAACCTGTTCCATCTGAATGAATTTGTTCCGTTAATTATAGTTTTCAGGCTCTTGTGATTCAACGGTTTGACCAGCAGGATAAATACGACCAGCCCTATAATAAACGGGAAAAGCATCATTAACAGACTAATGTTCGGATCAAGTCCCAGAGGACTCAGGTCGTTCGGATTAGTGGCAAGCCTGGAAGCAACAGTTGGATCAGCCATTGTACTGACAGCCATGCTTATCAGTAATGGAATGGCACCTAAAGTATTGGTGGCAGCAAAGATCACCACTATCATTACCAGATATCGCCAGAAAGCATTCTTCCCGGTAAATGAAGATTCAAGATGGTTCATGTATTTCAGAATTCAGTAACTGCCTTTTTAGGATAATCAATAGAATAATGGAGTCCTATACTCTCATGTCTGTTCTGTGCCAGCTTAATTATAATATACCCTACATTAATCAGGTTTCTTAATTCACAAATCTTCTGCGAAATAAGGGAGCGCTTATACAAGCTCTCCGTTTCTTCATAAAGTATATCAAGGCGCACCATTGCTCTTTCAAGTCGGAGATTTGAACGAACGATCCCGACATAATTGCTCATGATCATCTGCACCTCCTTAATACTCTGGGTTATAAGCACCATTTCCTCAAGGTGGGTTGTTCCTTTGTAATCCCATAGAGGTATCTTCTCCTCAAAAGTAAGTTCTTTCAGGCGATTGCTGGCATGCATTGCGGCCCTGTGTCCATAAACAGCAGCTTCAATAAGCGAGTTTGAGGCAAGCCTGTTTGCACCATGCAAACCCGTCGATGAAACTTCACCAAGAGCATAAAGCCTGTCGATATTACTCTGTCCATCCATATCAACTTTAATACCGCCGCATGAATAATGAGCGCAGGGAACAACAGGTATCATGTCTTTTGTAATATCAATGCCTTTCGCCAGGCAATGTCCGTATACATTCGGGAAGTGATCTTTAAGCCCTGCAGGTTCGAGATGCGTGCAGTCGAGCCATACATGATCATCGCCCCATATCTTCATCTCATTATCAATTGCCCGGGCAACAATATCCCTTGGGGCCAGCGATCCTCTGCTATCATAACGGTTCATGAATTTTTCACCTGCCATATTCTTCAGGACAGCACCATATCCCCTTAATGCCTCAGTTATAAGAAATGAAGGCCTGGTTTTTGGATCGAAAAGAGATGTCGGGTGAAACTGGATAAACTCCATGTTTTCAATTGTTCCCTTGGCTCTGTATACCATTGCAATGCCATCACCGGTGGCAACTTCGGGATTGGTTGTAGTCATGTAGACATTCCCTATCCCTCCGGTGGCAACTACAGTTACTTTTGAAAGAAATGTTATGACTTTCTGATTTTTAAGGTCAGCAACATAAGCACCGAAGCATTTTATATCCGGGTAACCCCGTTTTACTTCTATCCCAAGATGATGCTGTGTAAGAATTTCAATTGCAAAATGGTGTTCAAAAATTTCGATATTGGGATTTTTCCGGACTTGCTTCATTAATGTGTTCTCGAGAGCCTCACCGGTTTTGTCCTTGTGGTGGAGTATTCTGTACTCTGAATGACCTCCTTCTCTTGCCAGATCGTAAGTACCATCTTCTTTTTTATCAAATGGAACACCCAGATCTATAAGATCTTTTATCCTTTCAGGAGCCTCCCTCACTACCATTCTTACAACCTCTTCATTGCAGAATCCGTCGCCTGCAATAAGTGTATCCTGTACATGTTTTTCAAAATTGTCAGGTTCACTGAAAACAGCTGCAATTCCACCCTGAGCATATCGGGTATTTGTGTCATCAAGGTCGGATTTTGTAATAATGGATACTTTTCCGAATTTTGAGGCTTTCAGAGCAAATGTCAATCCCGCAATTCCGGAACCCAGCACAAGAAAATCAGTCCTCTTCTTCATGATCTAGATTCAATAAAAATAAGGTAAAGATACAAATATTACATTACTCCCATCCCCTCTGCTTTGCTTCCACTTACCCATCCCCCCGGCCCCCTTCCCTGCTGTTGCATGGAAGGGGGAGATTTAACATATAGAAATTAATTATCCCCCTCTTTGCGAAAGCAGAGAGGGGGATAAAAGGGGGTGAGTACGTGGGATCAAAAGAGCAGTAAAACGCAATATCTGGTAAGTAGGTATAATCCATCGAGAGTACATGGGGTGGCTTTCATTGCAAAACCAAACTTTTTGAATTACTTTTGCTTTCCGCTAACACAAATATAAATACTATGGCTCAGGAAGATGTTTTCAAAAAACTGGTAGCTCACTGCAAGGAATATGGTTATGTTTTCCCGTCAAGCGAGATTTATGACGGGTTAAGCGCAGTGTACGATTACGGCCAGTACGGGGTGGAGCTCAAGAATAATATCAAAAAGTACTGGTGGGACAGCATGGTTCTGCTCAATGATAATATAGTGGGTCTTGATTCGGCAATATTCATGCACCCGACCATATGGAAAGCATCAGGACATGTCGATGCATTCAATGATCCTCTTATTGACAATAAAGATTCTAAAAAGAGATACCGTGCTGATGTTCTGATCGAGGATCATATGGCAAAGATCGAGGAGAAAATTACAAAGGAGATTGAAAAAGCCCGCGAAAAGTTCGGCAGTGCATTCGATGAAAAGAAATTCAGGGAGACAAATCCACGGGTACTTGCAAACCAGGCTAAATTGGATGAGCTCAATGCCAGGTTCACTAAGGCGTTGAATGCTACCGATCTGAATGAATTGAGGCAGATCATAATTGATAATGAGATTGTTTGTCCTGTTTCAGGTACCCGTAACTGGACTGAAGTAAGGCAATTTAACCTGATGTTCGCAACTGAGATGGGTTCAACGTCAGAAGGAGCCAATAAGATTTATCTCCGGCCGGAAACAGCACAGGGTATATTTGTAAACTTCCTTAATGTCCAGAAAACCGGGAGGATGAAGATTCCATTTGGTATTGCACAGATTGGCAAAGCATTTCGTAATGAGATAGTTGCCCGCCAGTTCATTTTCAGGATGAGAGAGTTCGAGCAGATGGAGATGCAGTATTTTGTGCAGCCCGGAAGCGAACTTGAATGGTACAGGTATTGGAAAGAACTAAGGATGAAATGGCACAAAAACCTTGGTTTCGGGGACGATAATTACCGTTTCCACGATCATGCCAAGCTTGCTCATTATGCCAATGCGGCTACAGATATTGAATATAAATTCCCCTTCGGATTCAAGGAGGTTGAAGGAATACATTCCAGAACAGATTTCGATCTTAAACAGCATCAGGAATACAGTGGCAAGAAAATGCAGTACTTTGATCCTGAAAAAGGAGAGTCATATATTCCTTATGTTATTGAGACCTCAATCGGTGTCGACAGGATGTTTCTGCAGGTTATTTCTGCATCATATTTTGAAGAAGTACTAAAAAAAGAAGATGGAAGCACAGATACAAGGGTTTTATTGAGGCTGCCGTCGTTTCTTGCACCTGTGAAACTTGCTGTAATGCCTCTTGTAAAAAAAGACGGGCTGCCAGAAATAGCTGAAAAGATTGTTCATGATCTCAAGTTTGAATTCAATTGTCAGTATGATGATAAAGATTCTATCGGAAGGCGCTACAGGAGGCAGGATGCGATAGGTACTCCATACTGTATAACAATTGATCATCAGACCATTGACGATAATACTGTAACAATCAGGTATCGCGATTCCATGGAACAGGAAAGGGTTGCTATTTTGCAGTTAAAAAATATTATTGCTGAAAAAGTAAATATTGCCTCGTTACTGAAGAAGCTCTGAAATGAACAAGGTGCTCATAATTACTTATTACTGGCCGCCGAGCGGAGGTGCCGGAGTACAGAGATGGCTTAAGTTTTCAAAGTACCTGCCCCAGTTTGGATGGGAACCCGTAATACTGACCGTTGATCCTGAATATGCTGCTTACCCTGCGATTGATACTTCTCTGGGAAATGATATGCCGGAAGGTATAAAAGTCTTCAGGACAAAAGCTACAGACTGGTTCAGGATTTACGGAAGTGACAAATCTAAAGTTCCTTCCGCCGGACTTGCAGTGAATATGGACAATTCCCTGAAGGGAAAAATTTCACGATTCATAAGAGGGAACTTTTTTATCCCTGATCCGAGAAAAGGATGGAACAAATTTGCATTAAGAAAAGCTTTGGATCTTATTGAAGAAGAAGGCATTAAACATGTAATTACTACAAGTCCTCCTCATTCGACCCAACTTATCGGGTTAAAGCTGAAAAAGAGGTTTCCCGGAATAAAATGGATTGCAGATCTGAGGGATCCCTGGACTGATATCTATTATTATAATCTCTTCTATCCTACCCCGATTTCAAAAAGAATTGATCAGAATTATGAGAGATCGGTTCTGCAAAATGCTGATATTATAACTACAGTCGGACCATCTCTGGGGAAATATTTTGAATTAAAAGTTCCGGGTATCGGGAACAAAATAAAAATCATTCATAACGGGTACGATGAAGGTGATTTTGAAAATGTGAAAGCTGAAACACCTGAAAGATTCACTATATCATATACCGGTACGCTTTCGGAATCATATCCGGTTGAAGGTTTTGCCAAAGCAGTACAGTCTATAAAAGCAAAAGGAAATGATATCTTCTTAAAATTCACCGGGCTTATCTCTGAGACCAATAAAGAGTATTTCATTTCCATGATAGGAGAAAGCAATTTTGAATTCATTCCGTATTCCGATCATCAAACAGTAGTCAGGCAGATGTTATCATCATCTGTTCAGCTTCTGGTTATTGCTAGACATCCTGATAACAGGAGTTTTCTTTCAGGAAAGCTTTTTGAGTACATAGCCTCCGGCAAACCGGTATTATGCCTTGGACCTGCAGATGGTGATGCAGCACAGATACTGAAAAGTACAGGATTTGGAAAATGTTTTGAATATGAAGATAAGGATGGGATTGCTGATTTCATTTTAAATTCAATGAATAATATCCCTGCTACCAGGCAAACACCTCCTTCCGCATTTTCAAGAAGGACCCTTGCAGGAGAAATAGCTGCTATGCTCTGATTCTATTGCAGTATTCTTTACTGATTATGATATGTTAAAAAACTTACCGAAATTTGAAAAATGGCACAGGTTATCTGTTTCATATTTCCGGTAATAGAATTGTTCATAAACTTATAAATGATGATTACCAGCAAATTAAATAACATCCTTGTTCTTGCGCCACATACCGACGACGGCGAACTGGGAGCAGGAGGAGCTATAAGCTATTTTCTTGAGAAAAAAGCAAAGGTGTTTTATGCTGCCTTTTCCACTGCAAAAGATTCTGTACCCCGCGGAATGCCGAAAGATATTCTGAAAACAGAAGTCAGGAAGGCAACACGTCAGCTGGGTATTGATGAAAAGAACCTTATTATCTATGACTACCAGGTACGGAAGCTGAATTATTCAAGACAGGAGATACTTGAGGATCTGATCAAACTCAAAAACAGGATCCATTTTGATCTTGTACTGATGCCTAGCCTGAATGACATTCATCAGGACCACATTACAGTTTCACAGGAAGGATTGAGAGCATTTAAAACCAGCTCAATCCTGGGTTATGAGCTTATCTGGAATAATCTGACTTTCAACACTACCTGTTTTATCAGGCTCGAAGAACATCATCTGGAGAACAAGATAAATGCTCTTAAAAATTATAAATCGCAGAAGGGTCGCGACTATGTTTCTCCTGATTTTATCAGATCCCTTGCCAAAGCCCGCGGAGTTCAGATCGGGGCTCAGTATGCTGAAGCCTTTGAAGTTATACGTTGGGTCATCTGAGTCCTTAAGGAAAGATACGCACATTTATGGAAGAGCTGAAAAGCATAAGAGTCTTTATCACCGGGGCCGGTGCTCCCGGAGCCCCGGGTATCATTAAATCACTTCGAAAAGTAACTGAAAGAAAAATTGAAATACTTGGTGGAGATGCAAATCTTGGGAACTCCGTGGGTGCAGGTCTTCTTGATAAAGTTTTCCGTATCCCTTTTGCTGAATCTCCTGACTTTATCGAGAAAGTACTGAAAATATGTATTTCAGAAAAGATTGATGTAATAATCCCTCTCGTTACCAGGGAATTAATGGGCTTTGCTTTAAACAAAAAGCTTTTTGAGCAGAATGGAATTTATGTTTCAGTATCCGATCCCGAACCTCTTGAAATTGCAAATAACAAATACCTGCTGATGAAATTCTGCAGGGAAAATGGCATCCCTGTACCTGAATTTAATCTTGTACGATCACCCGATGAATTTATTGCTGCTGCAGAAAAACTAGGTTACCCCGGAAAAAGGATCTGCTTTAAACCTCCGGTGTCAAACGGACTGAGAGGTTTCAGAATAGTTGATGATGGACAGGACCGGTTTTTTTCACTTATGAATGAAAAGCCAAATAATATTTATATCGGTTATAATGAATTTCTTTCAATCTGCAAGGATGCAAATTCTTTTTCAGAACTGATAGTAATGGAGTATCTGCCTGGTGATGAATACAGTGTTGATGTCATGGTCGATAAGGGTAAATATATTTCCGCCATTCCGAGAAGCCGCGACCATATCAAAATGGGAATAAGCTTTGTCGGGACCGTTGTTGAGGATAAAGAGATCATTGAATATTCAAAAAAGATAGTTGAGGGCCTGAAGCTTAACGGCAATATAGGCCTCCAGTTCAAACGTGATATAAACGGGATACCTAAAATAATTGAATCAAATCCGCGGGTGCAGGGAACAATCGTTCTATGCACAGCAGCTGGTGAAAATATGGTTTATGAGGCAGTAAAAACCGGTATTGGCGAAAAGCCAGGTATCCCTGAAATAAAATGGGGTGTCAAAATGATTCGGTTCTGGGATGAGTTATTTTTAGATATAAATGGCAATAAAGTCGATTTCTGATCTTTATAATTTTTCGTTGTTCATATTTGATCTGGATAATACCTTATATAATGAAGAGGATTATTTATTCCAGGCTTACAAGGCAATTGCTGAAAAATTTACAGGGATCCTCCCCTGTTTTAGCAGTGATGAGCTTTTTGCAATAATTATGGACATATACCGGGCACAGGGACGTGATAAATTGTTTGACAAATTCCTTGATAAGATCGGCCTCGATAAAAAATACATTCCTGAATGTCTTAAAATACTCCGGAGCTTCAATCCTGAGGAACCTCTTAAAATATATGATGAAGTCAGGCATGTGCTGGGTGAGATTAAGAAGCGGAATAAAAAAGTTTTCATCCTGACCAATGGTAATGTGGATCAGCAAAAAAACAAAATCCTGCATATCAGCTGGGATGGTCTGAATGAGAATATCAGTTTTGTTTATGCGAATGAAATTGAACCTAAGCCCTCTCCGGCAGGAGTATATTTCATTCTTGAAAAAACAAGTATCAAAAGGGACGTAACAATAATTATCGGAGACTCTGAGAGAGACCGGCTATGTGCTTATAACAGCGGGATCACTTTTTTTGACGTCCGGGGACTTCCCGGTCTGGTTCACAACTCTCTTAAAACAGGGAAAAGCGGATTATGAAAATTCTGATGTTGCTGGAATCTGAGTTCCCTCCTGATGTAAGAGTGGAAAATGAAATGTCTGCACTATCCTCGGCAGGCCACGAGGTGCATCTTGCATGTTCTACCAGAAAAGATCTTCCTGTTCTTGACAGATGGAACAATTCGGTTATTCACCGGAAACCCATGAGCGCATTTATCTATAAAAGCAGTATCGGAAGCCTGAAATTCCCATTCTATTTCACTTTCTGGAGAAAATTCATTTTCGACTTATTAAAGAAAGAGAGCTTTGATGCAATTCATATTCATGATCTTCCATTGAGCAAAATAGGTGTTGAGGCAAAAAAAGTGTTTAATATACACTTAATCATAGATCTGCATGAAAACTGGCCCGCCCTTCTGAAATATGCTCATCATACTCAAACATTTTTTGGCAGGTTGCTTTCTTCGGACAGACAATGGAAAAACTATGAAAAACAGATGTTACATGATGCCGACCTTGTAATTACAATTATTGAAGAGGCAAAAGAACGTATAATTTCACTTGGAATCGATAAAGATAAAATTTGTATCGTTTCCAATACAACTGATATCGAGAATATCAGGATCCCTGTCAGAAAAAGAACAGATGATGATTTTATAATCTTCTACGGAGGAGGTATTAACAGGCATCGGGGGCTTCAGGTGGTTCTGGATGCAATAAGAAATCTTAAAGATAAAAGTATTATTATCAGGCTCCGGGTTGCAGGGACGGGAAGCTATAAAACCGAGCTTGAAAAGCAGGCTGCGAGGCTGGGCATTGAATCTCAGGTTCATTTTTATGGTCATAAACCATTCAATGAAATGGTTGAAATTATTGCAGAGGCTGATGCAGCAATTATCCCGCACCTCAGAACTGAGAATAATGATGCTTCAAGTCCCAATAAGTTATACCAGTATATGTATCTCGAAAAACCTGTGATCGCTTCCGACTGCATCTCCCTGAAAAGGATCATTACGGAAACAGATGCAGGATTCATTTACCGTAATGACTCCCCTGAAGAACTTGCCTCACTTTTGGAAAAGCTGAAAAGTAACAGGAAATTGCTTGGAGAAAAAGCAGGGAATGGTAAGAGGGCTGTACTGGAAAGTCTAAACTGGAACATTGACGGGCAAAGACTTATACTGGCTTATAATCATTTAAAACAGAAGCAATAAAGAAAAAAATCAATGGCTAAGGAGTTTAAAAATACTTTTAAGAGTATCATAATTTACGGATTCGGGAACGTTTCCGTTAAATTAGTCGGCCTTGTGCTCCTTCCTCTCTATACAGATATTAAACTCCTTTCGCCCAATGATTACGGGGCAATGGCAATTATTGATGTTACAGCACAGATCCTCATTGCAATTTTCAGCCTTTCACTTTATGCCGCTTATGCAAGATGGTACTGGGATAAGAATTATTTTGACAGCAGGAAAAGAATCTTTTTCTCCTGCTTTTCGACCCTTACGGTTTTGGCAGTTTTGCTTTCTGTAACCGGGATATTTGCAGCAGAGCCAATTTCCTTCCTGCTTTTAGATAAGTCTGCATATGCATCTGCTTTTATGCTGATGATATTTGCGACCAGTATGCAGCCTCTCATTGATTTCACACTTACACAGATGAGGGTTGAGGAGAAGCCAGTTTTTTACATCTCAACAAATATTATCCGGCTGGTGGTAATTCTTTCAGCAACTATCTATTTCCTGATATACAAGCACAATGGAATAATCAGCATTTATGAAGCACAAATTATCGGCAATGTAGTGTTCCTGCTTATAACAGGAAGGTATATCCTGAGAAATTCTGAGTTTCGATTCTCCATACCTGTCCTGAAAGATATCATAAGGTTCAGCATGCCCCTGGCACTGGCATCCCTTTCAAATGTACTTCTTGTCGTTTTCGACAGGTATGTTTTAAAAAATAAATCCACGCTTTTGAATGTCGGGATTTATACTCAGGGTTACAAGATTGCCAATACCACAAAAGTCTTCATAATAACCTCGGTTCAGCTTGCTCTCGGCCCGACTATCTTTAAACTCATGAACCGACCGGATCATAAAATGATCTACTCAAAAATCATGACATGGTTCACTATTCTTGTTGTCTATTTTTCCCTATTCCTCTCACTGTTTGGCCTGGAAATCACTAAATTATTCACGACGGGCACTATTTACTGGGAGGCCTATAAATTGATACCGATTTTTAGTCTCGGAATTACTTTTAGCATGCTCAAGGATGTTTCGGTCACCGGATTACAAATTACAAAACGGACAAAAATCATCGGCATCTTTCTTACCGGGATAGCTGTTTTCAATCTGGCTATAAACCTGCTTCTTGTGCCTGTATGGGGGATTTACGGGGCGGCACTTTCTTCACTTCTTTCACAATTTATCTTTTTCTGCATATTGTATTTTTATGCACAGAAATATTATCCTATTCCTTACAGGCTTGATAAGGTAGGCATGATTATCTTTTTCGGAGTGATCCTTTTTCTCCTGGGTAGCCAGGTTAATAACGCAATACTGGTGGTCAGAGTAATAGTTAAAGCTTTAGCGCTGATTATTTTCCCAGTTCTATTATTTGCCTTTAAAGTGGTTGATCGCTCAGAAACAGAACTCGTTTCTTCATTAGTGAAAAGCATTAAAAATGTGTTTGTAACGAATAAACGGGAAGATCTGGAGGAGAAGATTCCGAGAATAGATGAATCGGAACTTTAAACCACGATCTATTTATTAACAGGTTTTAAAAGCGCAAAATAGTTTGATCCGAATAGCCTGATATAGATTCCCGGAGTTAGAGTTCTTATAATGTCCTCAACAGAATAATACAGAGTCCAGAATGACTTTTTAAAAAAGTCCTTTTTCATTACCCTCTCTTTCCTGTTATTCCTGTAGAGATGAAAGTACTCCTTGTCATAATGAGCATTTGCAGTGAAACTTGTTATCACTTCAAACCCTGCTGATTTAACAAGTCTTAAAGCATCATATTCATCATAACTTCTCATGTGACCCGAAGGATCATCAACTCCATATTTTCTGTTCCGTGTCATATAACATTTCTCGAGTGGAAGGTTTAACAGCACATTCCCGGAAATTTTTGAAACTTTTTTCAAAAAGTCCAGATCATCGGGCAAATGTTCAATAATGTCGGACAGAATAATTACATCAAATCTCTTCTCCTGTTTATCTTTTAAGAGCCCTGATTCAGCATCTTCAAGAGTGCCCTGAATAAAGATACATTCAGGGAAAAGTGTTTTTGCCAGCTTAATGTTTTCTGCTGATATATCAAGTCCGATTCTGTGTTTAACTGCTAATTCATCAGCTACTTTATTTAACAGGATGCCCATGGCACATCCGATTTCGAGTACATCTGAAAATTCTTTATTCTCCGGGATAAGTCTGCACAGATTCCTGACCTTCCAGTTTACAGCAATATTATATTCATTTCTTTTTGCCAGATCATCCCGGTATGCCGCATAATCTTGCTGATGATCATAAAATTCTTTAAAATCGAATTTATCCATTCTTCCTGAGTTTTAGACCAGAACTATTCCCGGAAAATCCTTATATGCAAGGTGTTCCGGGTTGCCTATTTTTGTAAACATGACTGATATATTGAATTAATTCGTTTCAGGAAAGGGGTAAAACCAAATGTCGAAATAACATAATTCCGAATTTCATCAGAATTATAATTTTCATAATCTGAATAAATTTTTATTATTGCAGCTCTGAGCATTGAGGGATTGTTTACTTCAGTAAGAATTCCAGTCTTATCGGTTACAATATCATTTGGCCCTCCGCATCTTGTAGCTACAACAGGTATTCCCGAGGCCATAGCCTCAATTAAAACCATTCCAAATGTCTCATACCTGGAAGGAAGAACAATTAGGTTAATATCAGAATAAAAATTCTGGATTCTCCGGAGATTTACCTTTTCATCTCTGATAATCCTGCCTTTCATCTTTTCCTTTAAAGAAGTATCCGTAAAATATTCGTCAAGATTTCCCAGGCCACCTACCTTCAGATTAAAATTAAAGGGCAAGTCAGCACAGGCTGTCAGCAGCGTCCCAAGCCCTTTATTAGGATCATTAAGCGGTCCAAGGAACCCAATGATGAAAGGTTCTGTTTTCTTTTCCTCTGGTTTAAATCTGCCGGTATCGATCACATTCGGAACAACGTACACCTTCTCTATGCCTTCCTCTGTGATCTCTTCTTTTAATAAATTGCTTACAGAAATTACACAGCATGCTTTCCTGAGAGCGGCCAGAGAGAGTTTTTTATGAAATACTGACCTGAAAATATTTTCTAACCGTGTGTGCTCAGTGACAATATAAGGAATTCCGGTTACCCTTTTAATAAGCCATGCGACTACCCCCGAAGGATAAGAAAAATGACAATGGATTATTTCAGGGTTTTCCTTTTTCAGGATTTTCCTCAGGGCAAAAAAAAGAGATACAAGATAATTGACCTGGTTATAACCGGGAAATGATTTTGAAACAATTATAGTGTAATACTTATAATTACTGAACGTTTCTGATTCAATCCTGAACTTAAAAAAAGGGCTGAAATTATTTTTATCCTCTTTGCATTTTACTACAATAACAGCATGTTCGGCAGATAGGGCTTCAGCCTGCTCTTTTACGAATATCCCTTTCCAGTCTTCAGGTGTCTCAGGAAATGATTTTGTAAACATTAAGATCTTCATCCGGATGATCTAAAATATTTATACTAAAATAACTGATTATTACCTATTTTTGTCTTTGACAGAATAGGAATTATTCAATATTTATACGATGCAGATAAGAAATTTAATCAAACCTGCTTTGCCTCATATCGCAGCCATTGCAGTTTTCCTGACAGTTTCAGTGATCTATTTTTATCCGGTTCTTGAGGGCAGGGTGCTCAAAGCTAATGACTCTACTGTCGCAAAAATAAGTGCAAAGGAGATTCAGGATTTTCGCATTAAGGAGGGCAAAGAGCCATTATGGACAAATTCTCTTTTTAGCGGGATGCCTGCCTATCTGATTTCAACTTTGTACCCCGGGAACTTGTTTAAAAATGTTGATGCTGCCCTTAGAGTTTTCGGAATGCCTGTTTCTGTGATGTTTCTTGCAATGGCAGGATTTTATCTTTTACTTATTATGTTTGGTGTGAATCCCTGGCTTTCAATAGTTGGATCTTTGGCCTATGGATTATCGTCGTTCCTGTTTCAGATACTTGCAGCCGGACACAATACTCAGGCTATTGCACTGGCTTATTTAGCACCGATGATCGGAAGCGTTTATTATGCATACAGGCATCACGCAATAAGAGGTGCGCTTTTAACTGCAGTTTTTCTTACTCTTGAGATACAGGCAAATCACCCGCAGATCGCATATTATGGAATTATGTGCCTGCTTGTATTTGTGATCATCGAGTTTATATTCTCTATTAAAGAAAAAACAATTCCAAAATTCTTAAAAACCTCGGTAATTCTGATTGTACCTGTTATCCTGGCTGTTGGGATAAATTTCGGATTTCTCTATACAACTTATGAATACGGGAAATATTCTATTAGAGGGAAGTCTGACCTGGTTACTGAAAATAAACAAATATCCTCAGGACTTAACAGGGATTATATTACTCACTGGAGCTACGGGATTGATGAGACATTTAATCTGCTAATACCTAATTATAAAGGGGGCTCGAGTTCACCCCTTGGCCCTGATTCTGAAACAGCCAGGGTATTAAGACAAAATAATACACCTGCATCAAACATACCGTTTAAATACTGGGGGCCACAGACCAGTGGAACAGATGGACCACATTATGTAGGTGCAATTATCGTCTTCCTTTTTGTCCTGGGTCTGATAATAATAAAAGGCCGGGAAAAATGGTGGCTGCTTATTGCGACCCTTTTATCAATAGCGCTTGCCTGGGGAAAGAATTTCATGCCTTTTACCAATTTGTTTATTGACTATTTCCCGGGTTACAGCAAGTTCAGGGCAGTTACCATGATACTGGTTATTTCGCAGTTTTGTATACCCCTCCTGGGAGCACTTGTCCTTAAGGATATTTTCAATGGCAAACTATCAAAGAAAGATATCCTTAGAGGTATGCAAATAGCTTTAGGAATTACAGGAGGTTTTTTGTTGCTGACGATTATTATTCCAGGTATTGCAGGATCTTTTTTAAGTCCGGAAGAATTTAATTACCCGGCATGGATTAAGAATCCTATGGTCGCTGACAGGAAGGTACTTCTGAGAAATGATAGTATCAGGTCTCTTATCTTTATCATCCTTGCTTCCGGTACTCTTCTGGCATTTTTTTATGATAAGCTCCGTAAAGAATATTCAATCCTGATCCTTGGTCTGCTGGTAGTATTTGATTTATGGTCGGTTGATAAAAGATACCTGAATGCCGACAGGTTTGAAAAACCATCTGCCATAAAAAAAATATTTTCTCCTACTCCGGCTGATGCATTCATTCTTAAAGACAAATCATATCATAGGGTTCTGAATTTGAATTCGACTTTTAACGATAATTCTCCTACTTCCTATTTCCATAAATCAATTGGCGGATACCACGGAGCAAAGCTTAAGAGATACCAGGAACTTATTGACTCATCAATAATAAGGGATATAAATATTTTTGCTTCAAGCAATGCAAAAACTATTGAAGAATTGCTACCTGTATTTAATAATACGCATATTCTCAATATGCTGAATGCCAAATATATTATTTACAATCCCGGTGCTCCTCCTATTGTCAACCGGAATACCCTGGGGAATGTATGGTTTGTTGAGAAACCGCTTATAGTTGAAAATGCCAATGAGGAGATTAAAACTCTTAATACCATTAATCCTGCAGATGAAGCCGTAATTGATAAAGTATTCAGGGAACAGGTGAAAGCTACTTCGTTCCCGGTTGCTGCTGGAGAAAAAATTGAACTTATCTCATTCAAATCAAATGAGCTTATTTATAAATATACTGCACAGACTGATAAGCTTGCAGTGTTTTCAGAAATATATTACCCTGCAGGCTGGAAGTGTTTCGTGGACGGGAAAGAAAGCAAGTATTTCAGGGCCGACTATGTGCTAAGGGCAATGATTGTACCGGCAGGAAATCATGAAATAAGATTTTCTTTCGAACCGGCATCATATATTGTGGGAAATAAAGTATCATTTGCAAGTTCAATCTTTTTGATTCTTCTGATAGCCGGATTCCTGGCTTTCAGCCTGAAAAAAGATAAGGTAGCCGGTTTATGATTCATTATAGTAAATGCCCGCTTTGCTCCTCTGAAAATACCGGATCCTATTTATCTGTAAAAGATTTTTTCTTAAGCAGGGAATCATTCGAATTATTCAGGTGCGGCAAATGCGGATTTGTTTTTACACAGGATCAGCCTGAAGAAAATATCATCAGCAGGTATTACGAATCTGATGATTATATTTCTCATAATGCTTCTGCCGGCGGATTTTCCAACAGGCTGTACCGGTTCTCAAGGAGAATAATGCTTAAGAAAAAAAGGGATCTTGTCAGGAGAACTACAGGGTTAAAGGCGGGGATTCTGCTCGATATCGGAAGTGGTACCGGTCATTTCATCTCTGAAATGAAAAAGGCCGGATGGAGTGTTAAAGGAATTGAGATAAACGCAAAAGCCCGTGAATTTTCTGATTCACACTTTGGGTTGGAAATAATTTTACCGAAGCAGATTTCAACTTTACCATCGGATAGTTTTGACTGCATTACATTGTGGCATGTGCTTGAGCATTTCCAGGAACCATTCAAATATGCATCTGAGATTCTGCGGCTTTTAAAACCCGGAGGGATTTGTGTTATGGCTTTACCGAATTGCAGCTCTTACGATGCTCAACATTACCGTGAGTTCTGGGCTGCATATGATGTACCAAGGCATCTCTGGCATTTCACACCGGATACTTTTAAGGTTTTTGCCGAAAGAACCGGTTTTGATCTTATCGGAATGCATAGTCTTCCACTCGATGTTTTTTATATTTCCACACTGAGTGAAAAATATAAAAAGAAGGAATTTGCTTTTATATCAGGTATTATAAAAGCATTCTGGTTTGCTGTATTATCGTTTTTCAGTAAAACCAGGAGCAGCTCAATAATATACCTTTTAAGAAAGAAATGATTAGTAGCGGTCGAGCCAACGATACCTCCTTGCACTATCACCAAATTTCAGCGCCAGAGTTATTTCGTGGGTTCCATAGGTTAAACGCTGTATTTCCTGAAGGGTGAAATCAAATGCATAACCGAGGAATATATTCTGATAATTTACTCCCACATTGGCAATCAGTGCACCGCTTGTCCTGTAGGCCAGACCAGCCCAGAATGCGTTAGCATAAATATAAGTAAGCCCTATATCCGCCTGTGGTTTAAGCTGTTCCGACATGACAAACAGGAATGAAGGTTCAAGGTTTATTAGTGAATTCAGCTCAAAATTATATGATCCGAATAAATAATAATGCCGGTCAAGCTTAAAGTTCTTATAAGCATAATCGCCGATTTTCAGGGATGCTTCAAAAAGCTGATCTGCAGAAAAGCCGGCAGAATATTTTGCATTAAGGAGATATATGCCGAAAGTTGCATCAGGAACGAACATCCCCCGACGCAGATCATTGTTTAACCATGGTTCATTTGGATCCTCAAAGTTTATTTCTTTCTCGTCAATCTTATAATGATACCCGGTGAACGCCAGTCCCATAGAGAGCTGGGTTGAGTTACGCAGCCACATATGATACGAATATGCCAGTTGGATTCCGGTCCGCTGGATAAGTCCGTTTTTATCGCTGAAAACATAACCGCCAAGGCCGACTTTGCCGTCTGTCTTTGGCCTGTATATCGACCTTCTTACATTCGACCGCTTAAGTATATAACTTCGTTTCAGCATCCTGGTCTGTGCACTGAAAGAGAAAGTACGGGGTGCTCCGGAATAACCGACCCATTGTTCCCTGGCTGTAAGACTGAAACTTGTATATCCATCGCTTCCGGCAACAGCTGGATTAATCAGAAATTTGTTATACAGATACTGGCTGTAAATAGGCAATTGCTGTCCTGAAGCATAGTTGCCAATCACAATAAAAACTAAAATGTAAGCCAGTCTTTTCACAAAAGTTAAAAATTATTTATTAATCATCTTACGATAGTCACGTTGCCTATCAGTGGTTTCGATCCGTTATGCAGATCAATAATATAATGATATGAATCTATCGGAAGCAGAGATCCGTTGCTTCTTCCATCCCATGGATGCGGATATCCTTTTTCCGATCTCCATACCATCTGGCCCCACTGGTTGAATATTTTAATTTCTATCTGAGGATAAAGCTCAATAAGACCAATATTCCAGAAATCGTTTATAAGGTCTCCATTTGGCGAAATTGCATTAGGAATAATGAGGCACGTTTCTCTTTGCGGTTCAACTAAAACTGAATCACTTATTGAACAACCATTGAGGTCTGTAACAGTAACCTTAAATTCGCCGCTGAGAATATTATCAATTTCTCTTCCTGTTGAATTGTCATTAGACCACCTGTAAGTATAATCCGTGCCCACAACACCTCCGCTTGCAGTAAGCCTGATCGATCCGTCGGGCTTATCCGGGCACCATGGCTGAGTGACATCAAATACAAGCTCAAGAGGATCAGGTTCAGTCAGGGTAACAGATGAGTCAGCAGGACAACCGTTTGCATCAGTAATTATTATACTATAATCCCCGGCAGGAATATTTAATCTCGTTTTGGATGTATTTCCATCCGACCAAAGATACGTTACATTGTTTACTTCATTAACCGGATCAACATCAATTGATCCGGTGTTTGCACCTGCACAATTTATATTAAAGCCTCCGGCGATGCTTGACGACAAAGTAAATACCATGGAGAGTTTGCCGGGTTCTGTAATATCAATGGTTTCTGTTGCCTCGCACAAATTTGAATCAGTAATTTTCAGATTATATTGACCGGCTGATAAACCGGAAATATCTTCAGTGGTTCCGGAAAATCCTCCGCCGGATTTCTGCCAGTCGAATGTAAATGGTGCCAGTCCTGAGGTAGTTGTGATATTTACAGATCCGTCAATACGCCCTTTACAACTTACATTATAGCCATTGTAATCGGACAGTATTTTAGTATACTGCACCGGTGGTGGGGGATTCACAGTTACAGAACTTGTAAGAGGACAATTATTGGCGTCCCTCACAGTTACCGAATAAGTATTCGCAGTCAGTCCGCTTATATCTTTAGTTGTCGCTCCGTTTGACCAGCTGTAAGTATACGGCCCTATACCACCGGTTACAGTCAGATTAATTGCCCCGTTATTAAATCCCGGAGGATTGCAGGTAACATGTGTGGGTATCAGATTAGCAGCCATGCCTGTTGGCTCTGTAAGTATAACATCTATTGGCAGGCTGCAGTTGTTTGCATCTTTCACAACAAGGTGATATGTCCCTGCAGTGAGGGCAGGCTGATCCTCCAGACCGGGAATAATACCTGATCCGTCAGCTGTACTCCATGTATATATATAAGTTCCCACACTGCCTCCGGTCACTGTTATATCTATTGAGCCAGTACCGTCATGACAATTAATATTATATGCTCCGTCGTTTGATATTGATTTAAGGGCTGAAATACCGAGTGGGGCAGGTTCAGTCAAAGTATATGTCGGCACCGGAAGCATAATACAGGTTGTGTTTGCCTGATCCGTTATTGTAGCTGAATACGTACCGGCACCAAGATTAAAAATATCTTTTGCTATTGCACTAAAGGTTCCCGGACCAGACCAGGAATAATTATAATTACCTGATCCTCCTGCAATTGTCAGCTCAATGGACCCGGTCATATTGCCTGAACAGGCTATATTGAATAAATTGTCGGGGCTCGATGACAATTTGTAAGCTGACACTGAGATTCCTGCGGGTTCCGTAAGGATCACAGTGTCCTGCACAGGACAATTATGAAGGTCCGTTGATAACAGGTAATAAGTACCAGCTGTAATGTTGTCGAGCCTATTCGTATTATCAGGTCCTGTGATCAGTCCATCAAGAGTAGACCAATGGTAACTGTAAGTTCCGTTCCCTCCTGTAATTGTTTTTACCCAGACAGATCCGTCATCTTCATTCAGGCAGGAAACATTATAACTTCCATATTTACTCTTATCGAATGTTACTTCAATCGGATCAGGATCCACAATATTTACAGATGGATACTCTCCATTGTAGCATGTGTTAAAATCTCTGATGAACAACTGGTAAGACCCTGATGGCAATGAATCTATCTCAGCACGATTTGCATAACCTGTGGCCGGTATTACTCCATGACCGACTGTATCCAATCCGTTACGTACCAGCCAGAACTCATAAGGAGGAACTGCAGTTGAAGAAGTCTCTTCCCATATCCATATTACTCCATCTGCAGTATCACGGCATGTTGTACCATAACCGGGACCAGGTTTTTCCTGTACTTGTAAAGCAGTGTTGAAAACAGCACCAAATACATCCTTGATTGGACTTGAATTAGTGCACCCAAGGCTATCCTGCACAGAGACCTTATATTTCCCTGCGTAATGTATTACCAGGTTATCTGTATTTGAATTTGAATAATACACCGTATCAGGTCGCCAGGGTCTTGTCCAATGAATTCTATCAGGTTTTGTGACTTTAGAAAGAACAGATGTAAGCACTCCTGCTGATCCGCCTGTACATGTAAATGGTACCGAGATGTACATACTTTGCAATGGTTCAGGATGAACTTTTACTTTTGATACTACTATAGGTCCGGCATTACATAATATTGTATTTTTTGGCGTTATATGGTAAAATACCGAATGCATTGTATCAGAGGTGTTCGTGTATGATCTTTCAATCGGGTAATTTGCCGGAAGGTTAATATCCGAAGATGTATTCCCGACAATTGCAGCAGATGAAGTAGTTACTGTATAACTAAACTGTATCACACCCTGAGTCATTAAAGTTTTTGATGTTAGTTTAATTTCAGTAGTTTCTCCGTAGCAAATAGCAGGTTTAGCATTAATTGGTATAACCCTGGGAGTTGGGTTCACTGTAACAGTCACTATCTTTGTCGGACCATCGACACAACCTGTGGGGCTGACAGGTGTAATTCTGTACGTAACGACCCTGAAAGTATCTGTCGGGTTTATCAGGTTATCCGTTATTGTATAATTATTCATCAACCCGTTTACAGGTGTTGTATATCCTGTTACCCCTCCGGTAGCTGTTACCGTATACTTAAACGTGATAATTCCGCTTGTAAATGTTGTCGGACTCTGTATTAAAATACTGGTTGTTGTACTGTCGCACTGTATTGTGTTAGCCGGTACAGGGAAGATCCTCGGCGTCGGGTTGACTGTAACTACTACTGTCTGGCTAGGTCCGTCATTACATGCTACTCCGCTCACAGGCGTCACCTTGTAGGTTACTGTCTGCGGTGCATCCGTGTGGTTTATTAATGTCTGTGATATTACATAATCATTGGCAAGTCCCGTGGCTGATGGTGTAAACCCTGTTATGTCGCCTGGTGCCCCCGATGCTGCTGCCGTGTACTTAAACGTTACAACCCCGCTAGTGAACGTGCTCGGACTATGCAGGATAATATTGGTCGCCGTGCTGTCGCATTGTATTGAGTTTACAAGTACTGGGAAGATCCTCGGCGTAGGGTTGACTGTAACTACTACTGTCTGGCTAGGTCCGTCATTACATGCTACTCCGCTCACAGGCGTAACCTTGTAGGTTACTGTCTGTGGTGCATCCGTGTGGTTGATTAATGTCTGTGATATTACATAATCATTGGCAAGTCCCGTGGCTGATGGTGTAAAGCCTGTTATGTCGCCTGGTGCCCCCGATGCTGCTGCTGTGTACTTAAACGTTACAACCCCGCTAGTGAACGTGCTCGGACTATGCAATATAATATTGGTCGCCGTGCTGTCGCATTGTATTGAGTTTACAAGTACTGGGAAGATCCTTGGCGTAGGGTTGACTGTCACTACTACTGTCTGGCTCGGTCCGTCATTACATGCTACTCCGCTCACAGGTGTAACCTTGTAGGTTACTGTCTGTGGTGCATCCGTGTGGTTTATTAATGTCTGTGATATTACATAATCATTGGCAAGTCCCGTGGCTGATGGTGTAAACCCTGTTATGTCGCCTGGTGCCCCCGATGCTGCTGCTGTGTACTTAAACGTTACAACCCCGCTAGTGAACGTGCTCGGACTATGCAGGATAATATTGGTCGCCGTGCTGTCGCATTGTATTGAGTTTACAAGTACTGGGAAGATCCTCGGCGTAGGGTTGACTGTCACTACTACTGTCTGGCTCGGTCCGTCATTACATGCTACTCGAAGTACAGGGAAGATCCTCGGCGTAGGGTTGACTGTAACTACTACTGTCTGGCTCGGTCCGTCATTACATGCTACTCCGCTCACAGGCGTCACCTTGTAGGTTACTGTCTGTGGTGCATCCGTGTGGTTTATTAATGTCTGTGATATTACATAATCATTGGCAAGTCCCGTGGCTGATGGTGTAAACCCTGTTATGTCGCCTGGTGCCCCCGATGCTGCTGCTGTGTACTTAAACGTTACAACCCCGCTAGTGAACGTGCTCGGACTATGCAGGATAATATTGGTCGCCGTGCTGTCGCATTGTATTGAGTTTACAAGTACTGGGAAGATCCTCGGCGTCGGGTTGACTGTCACTACTACTGTCTGGCTCGGTCCGTCATTACATGCTACTCCGCTCACAGGCGTAACCTTGTAGGTTACTGTCTGTGGTGCATCCGTGTGGTTTATTAATGTCTGTGATATTACATAATCATTGGCAAGTCCCGTGGCTGATGGTGTAAACCCTGTTATGTCGCCTGGTGCCCCCGATGCTACTGCCGTGTACTTAAACGTTACAACCCCGCTAGTGAACGTGCTCGGACTATGCAGGATAATATTGGTCGCCGTGCTGTCGCATTGTATTGAGTTTACAAGTACAGGGAAGATCCTTGGCGTAGGGTTGACTGTAACTACTACTGTCTGGCTCGGTCCGTCATTACATGCTACTCCGCTCACAGGTGTAACCTTGTAGGTTACTGTCTGTGGTGCATCCGTGTGGTTTATTAATGTCTGTGATATTACATAATCATTGGCAAGTCCCGTGGCTGATGGTGTAAAGCCTGTTATGTCGCCTGGTGCCCCCGATGCTGCTGCCGTGTACTTAAACGTTACAACCCCGCTAGTGAACGTGCTCGGACTATGCAGGATAATATTGGTCGCCGTGCTGTCGCATTGTATTGAGTTTACAAGTACAGGGAAGATCCTTGGCGTAGGGTTGACTGTAACTACTACTGTCTGGCTAGGTCCGTCATTACATGCTACTCCGCTCACAGGCGTCACCTTGTAGGTTACTGTCTGTGGTGCATCCGTGTGGTTTATTAATGTCTGTGATATTACATAATCATTGGCAAGTCCCGTGGCTGATGGTGTAAACCCTGTTATGTCGCCTGGTGCCCCCGATGCTGCTGCTGTGTACTTAAACGTTACAACCCCGCTAGTGAACGTGCTCGGACTATGCAGGATAATATTGGTCGCCGTGCTGTCGCATTGTATTGAGTTTACAAGTACTGGGAAGATCCTCGGCGTAGGGTTGACTGTCACTACTACTGTCTGGCTCGGTCCGTCATTACATGCTACTCCGCTCACAGGCGTAACCTTGTAGGTTACTGTCTGTGGTGCATCCGTGTGGTTTATTAATGTCTGTGATATTACATAATCATTGGCAAGTCCCGTGGCTGATGGTGTAAACCCTGTTATGTCGCCTGGTGCCCCCGATGCTACTGCCGTGTACTTAAACGTTACAACCCCGCTAGTGAACGTGCTCGGACTATGCAGGATAATATTGGTCGCCGTGCTGTCGCATTGTATTGAGTTTACAAGTACTGGGAAGATCCTTGGCGTCGGGTTGACTGTAACTACTACTGTCTGGCTCGGTCCGTCATTACATGCTACTCCGCTCACAGGCGTAACCTTGTAGGTTACTGTCTGCGGTGCATCCGTGTGGTTTATTAATGTCTGTGATATTACATAATCATTGGCAAGTCCCGTGGCTGATGGTGTAAACCCTGTTATGTCGCCTGGTGCCCCCGATGCTGCTGCCGTGTACTTAAACGTTACAACCCCGCTAGTGAACGTGCTCGGACTATGCAAGATAATATTGGTCGCCGTGCTGTCGCATTGTATTGAGTTTACAAGTACTGGGAAGATCCTTGGTGTAGGGTTGACTGTCACTACTACTGTCTGGCTCGGTCCGTCATTACATGCTACTCCGCTCACAGGCGTAACCTTGTAGGTTACTGTCTGTGGTGCATCCGTGTGGTTTATTAATGTCTGTGATATTACATAATCATTGGCAAGTCCCGTGGCTGATGGTGTAAACCCTGTTATGTCGCCTGGTGCCCCCGATGCTGCTGCCGTGTACTTAAACGTTACAACCCCGCTAGTGAACGTGCTCGGACTATGCAGGATAATATTGGTCGCCGTGCTGTCGCATTGTATTGAGTTTACAAGTACTGGGAAGATCCTCGGCGTCGGGTTGACCAAGATAGTTTCAGAGACAGGTACAAATTCCGTACAACCCAGAAGTCTTGAATTAACTGTATAAGTTACCTGAATAGGTGCATCAGAAGTATTAATTAATGTGCCATTAAGCGTGTAAGGCATTTGAATTTTCGTAATAGTAAAGTCAGAAGAAGCAGTGCCAAAAAGATGCGTAGGATCTGTGGAAGTTACTTTAACTTCGAAACTCAGGTTGGCAGGGTTTGTACTGATTGTCGGGCTATCAAATACAATATTAACATTAGTGCTGTCACAGATAATCGGTGTATTAACAACTATGGTTGCTGTAGGAGTCGGTTCGACCCAGATAGTCTGGAACTTAACTGTGGAATTTCCAGTCACATCAAGCAAAGTCCATGTTCTTAATATGAATCCCGAAGAATTGCAATCAATTATTCCAGATAAGTCATCAGTATAAGTTGCATTTAATAATGACGAAGGAGTGCAATTGTCCGATTCGTCTGTTACATCACCCGTTACTGAAGGAGTAACAATATATGAACAGTCTGATGCTCTGCAAACGGTTACTGTAGGAGGAACTGTGAATGCTGGTGCTGTTACATCATGTACCGTGATCGTCTGTATGCAGGTGCTGAAGTTGCCTGCTACATCCTGTGCCCTCCATGTCCTCGTGATTACATAATTGTAATGAAGTACATTGGCAGGGTCCGCATTATACGTGCTTACGTCACCGTACGTTATTGCTATGTTGCCTGCTGCTGCACAGTTATCCGTTGCTGTGGCTGTCCCTGTTTCGTCGGGGTGATGATCATCCTGGCAGTTGATAGTCACATTGCCCGGGCATGTGATAACAGGGTTTGTGACATCATGTACCGTGATCGTCTGTATGCAGGTGCTGAAGTTGCCTGCTACATCCTGTGCCCTCCATGTCCTCGTGATTACATAATTGTAATGAAGTACATTGGCAGGGTCCGCATTATACGTGCTTACGTCACCGTACGTTATTGCTATGTTGCCTGCTGCTGCACAGTTATCCGTTGCTGTGGCTGTCCCTGTTCCCGTCGGGGTATTATCATCCTGGCAGTTGATAGTCACATTGCCCGGGCATGTGATAACAGGGTTTGTGACATCATGTACCGTGATCGTCTGTATGCAGGTGCTGAAGTTGCCTGCTACATCCTGTGCCCTCCATGTCCTCGTGATTACATAATTGTAATGAAGTACATTGGCAGGGTCAGCATCATACGTGCTTACGTCACCATACGTTATTGCTATGTTGCCTGCTGCTGCACAGTTATCCGTTGCTGTGGCTGTTCCTGTGTTTGCACGGCAGTGACGAAGCTTCACAGTTGATTGTTACATCTGCCGGACATGTGATGACTGGATTTGTGACATCATGTACCGTGATCGTCTGTATGCAGGTGCTGAAGTTGCCTGCTACATCCTGTGCCCTCCATGTCCTCGTGATTACATAATTGTAATGAAGTACATTGGCAGGGTCTGCATTATACGTGCTTACGTCACCGTACGTTATTGCTATGTTGCCTGCTGCTGCACAGTTATCCGTTGCTGTGGCTGTCCCTGTTCCCGTCGGGGTATTATCATCCTGGCAGTTGATAGTCACATTGCCCGGGCATGTGATAACAGGGTTTGTGACATCATGTACCGTGATCGTCTGTATGCAGGTGCTGAAGTTGCTTGCTACATCCTGTGCCCTCCATGTCCTCGTGATTACATAATTGTAATGAAGTACATTGGCAGGGTCAGCATCATACGTGCTTACGTCACCATACGTTATTGCTATGTTGCCTGCTGCTGCACAGTTATCCGTTGCTGTGGCTGTTCCTGTGTTTGCACGGCAGTGACGAAGCTTCACAGTTGATTGTTACATCTGCCGGACATGTGATGACTGGATTTGTGACATCATGTACCGTGATCGTCTGTATGCAGGTGCTGAAGTTGCCTGCTACATCCTGTGCCCTCCATGTCCTCGTGATTACATAATTGTAATGAAGTACATTGGCAGGGTCCGCATTATACGTGCTTACGTCACCGTACGTTATTGCTATGTTGCCTGCTGCTGCACAGTTATCCGTTGCTGTGGCTGTCCCTGTTCCCGTCGGGGTATTATCATCCTGGCAGTTGATAGTCACATTGCCCGGGCATGTGATAACAGGGTTTGTGACATCATGTACCGTGATCGTCTGTATGCAGGTGCTGAAGTTGCCTGCTACATCCTGTGCCCTCCATGTCCTCGTGATTACATAATTGTAATGAAGTACATTGGCAGGGTCCGCATTATACGTGCTTACGTCACCGTACGTTATTGCTATGTTGCCTGCTGCTGCACAGTTATCCGTTGCTGTGGCTGTCCCTGTTCCCGTCGGGGTATTATCATCCTGGCAGTTGATAGTCACATTGCCCGGGCATGTGATAACAGGGTTTGTGACATCATGTACCGTGATCGTCTGTATGCAGGTGCTGAAGTTGCCTGCTACATCCTGTGCCCTCCATGTCCTCGTGATTACATAATTGTAATGAAGTACATTGGCAGGGTCCGCATTATACGTGCTTACGTCACCGTACGTTATTGCTATGTTGCCTGCTGCTGCACAGTTATCCGTTGCTGTGGCTGTCCCTGTTCCCGTCGGGGTATTATCATCCTGGCAGTTGATAGTCACATTGCCCGGGCATGTGATAACAGGGTTTGTGACATCATGTACCGTGATCGTCTGTATGCAGGTGCTGAAGTTGCCTGCTACATCCTGTGCCCTCCATGTCCTCGTGATTACATAATTGTAATGAAGTACATTGGCAGGGTCTGCATCATACGTGCTTACGTCACCATACGTTATTGCTATGTTGCCTGCTGCTGCACAGTTATCCGTTGCTGTGGCTGTTCCTGTGTCCCGTCGGGGTATTATCGATGCCTGACAGTTGATAGTCACATCTGCCCGGACATGTGATGACAGGGTTTGTGACATCATGTACCGTGATCGTCTGTATGCAGGTGCTGAAGTTGCCTGCTACATCCTGTGCCCTCCATGTCCTCGTGATTACATAATTGTAATGAAGTACATTGGCAGGGTCCGCATTATACGTGCTTACGTCACCGTACGTTATTGCTATGTTGCCTGCTGCTGCACAGTTATCCGTTGCTGTGGCTGTCCCTGTTCCCGTCGGGGTATTATCATCCTGGCAGTTGATAGTCACATTGCCCGGGCATGTGATAACAGGGTTTGTGACATCATGTACCGTGATCGTCTGTATGCAGGTGCTGAAGTTGCTTGCTACATCCTGTGCCCTCCATGTCCTCGTGATTACATAATTGTAATGAAGTACATTGGCAGGGTCAGCATCATACGTGCTTACGTCACCATACGTTATTGCTATGTTGCCTGCTGCTGCACAGTTATCCGTTGCTGTGGCTGTCCCTGTGTTTCGCCGGCAGTGACGAAGCTTCACAGTTGATTGTCACATCTGCCGGACATGTGATGACAGGATTTGTGACATCATGTACCGTGATCGTCTGTATGCAGGTGCTGAAGTTGCCTGCTACATCCTGTGCCCTCCATGTCCTCGTGATTACATAATTGTAATGAAGTACATTGGCAGGGTCCGCATTATACGTGCTTACGTCACCGTAGGTAATCACCGGAGAAGGATCACAGTTATCTGTAGCTGTAGCTGTACCTGTATTTGCCGGCAGTGACGAAGCTTCACAGTTAATAGTTAAATCTATTGGACAAGTAATGATTGGGTTGGTTGTCTCAATCATTACACCAATCGGGGTACTCTCAATAGGAGTGGTACACCCGCTACCAGTGCTTGTAATAATTACCTTGTAGTAACTATTGGATGTTAAGGCAGTTGTAGTATAATTTGGACTATTTGTCCCAACATTAGACCAACTATCGATACCATTTGGAGAAATTTGCCATTGATAACTTATAGCGATTCCTCCAGTGACTACAACCGACATTGAATGAGTACCATTATAACATATAGTTGCTCCAACCGGTTGAGTATTTATTGTCGGGTCAGGATTTACTGTTACTGCTGTCTCTGTCCCGTCTGCAAGGTTACAGCCTCCATATCCTGCTACATATTGTGGACGATAATAATTTGTTCCTACTCCAGGTGAATCAGGACTCGTTACTACTATTCCCACTCCCATGGAGGTTGCTGACCGCACCCATTGTACTGTCCCTGTACCAGGATTATTCAATGTAGCTGAAAATGTTACACTTCCTCCAACACATATATTCGATACTGGTGCCGTTATTACATTCCATGTAGGATCTACCTGTACTGTAACTGCTGTCTCGGTTCCGTCTGCAAGATTACACCCTCCATAACCAGGTAAATATTGCGGACGGTAATAATAGGTACCCGTTGAAGGTGGTGTGTTAGGGCTTGTTACTACTGTCCCAACTCCCATTGATGTTGCTGACCGCACCCATTGTACTGTCCCTGTACCAGGATTATTCAATGTAGCTGAAAATGTTACACTTCCTCCAACACATATATTCGATACTGGTGCCGTTATTACATTCCATGTAGGATCTACCTGTACTGTAACTGCTGTCTCGGTTCCGTCTGCAAGGTTACACCCTCCATAGCCAGGTAAATATTGCGGACGGTAATAATACGTTCCTGTTGCCGGAGGTGTGTTCGGACTCGTGACTACTGTCCCAACACCCATTGAGGTCGCTGATCTCACCCATTGTACCGTTCCTGTTCCTGGATTATTCAATGTTGCTGAAAATGTTACACTTCCTCCAACACATATATTCGATACTGGTGCCGTTATTACATTCCATGTAGGATCTACCTGTACTGTAACTGCTGTCTCGGTTCCGTCTGCAAGGTTACACCCTCCATAGCCAGGTAAATATTGCGGACGGTAATAATACGTTCCTGTTGCCGGAGGTGTGTTCGGACTCGTGACTACTATACCAACACCCATGGAGGTCGCTGATCTCACCCATTGTACTGTCCCTGTACCAGGATTATTCAATGTTGCTGAAAATGTTACACTTCCTCCAACACATATATTCGATACTGGTGCCGTTATTACATTCCATGTAGGATCTACCTGTACTGTAACTGCTGTCTCGGTTCCGTCTGCAAGGTTACACCCTCCATAGCCAGGTAAATATTGCGGACGGTAATAATACGTTCCTGTTGCCGGAGGTGTGTTCGGACTCGTGACTACTATACCAACACCCATGGAGGTCGCTGATCTCACCCATTGTACTGTCCCTGTATCCAGGATTATTCAATGTTGCTGAAAATGTTACACTTCCTCCAACACATATATTCGATACTGGTGCCGTTATTACATTCCATGTAGGATCTACCTGTACTGTAACTGCTGTCTCGGTTCCGTCTGCAAGGTTACAGCCTCCATAACCAGGTAAATATTGCGGACGGTAATAATACGTTCCTGTTGCCGGAGGTGTGTTCGGACTCGTGACTACTATACCAACACCCATGGAGGTCGCTGATCTCACCCATTGTACTGTCCCTGTACCAGGATTATTCAATGTTGCTGAAAATGTTACACTTCCTCCAACACATATATTCGATACTGGTGCCGTTATTACATTCCATGTAGGATCTACCTGTACTGTAACTGCTGTCTCGGTTCCGTCTGCAAGGTTACACCCTCCATAGCCAGGTAAATATTGCGGACGGTAATAATACGTTCCTGTTGCCGGAGGTGTGTTCGGACTCGTGACTACTATCCCAACACCCATTGAGGTCGCTGATCTCACCCATTGTACTGTCCCTGTACCTGGATTATTCAATGTTGCTGAAAATGTTACACTTCCTCCAACACATATATTCGATACTGGTGCCGTTATTACATTCCATGTAGGATCTACCTGTACTGTAACTGCTGTCTCGGTTCCGTCTGCAAGATTACACCCTCCATAACCAGGTAAATATTGCGGACGGTAATAATAGGTACCCGTTGAAGGTGGTGTGTTAGGGCTTGTTACTACTGTCCCAACTCCCATTGATGTTGCTGACCGCACCCATTGTACTGTCCCTGTACCAGGATTATTCAATGTAGCTGAAAATGTTACACTTCCTCCAACACATATATTCGATACTGGTGCCGTTATTACATTCCATGTAGGATCTACCTGTACTGTAACTGCTGTCTCGGTTCCGTCTGCAAGGTTACACCCTCCATAGCCAGGTAAATATTGCGGACGGTAATAATACGTTCCTGTTGCTGGAGGTGTGTTCGGACTCGTGACTACTGTCCCAACACCCATTGAGGTCGCTGATCTCACCCATTGCACCGTTCCGCCTCCCGGATTATTTAATGTTGCTGAAAATGTTACACTTCCTCCAACACATATATTCGACGCCGGTGGTGTAATTACACTCCATGTAGGTTGAACCAGGTTATTCCATGTAACAGTGTTATATGGACTTGAAGTGCAACCCTGACCTGTTGAAGTTCGCCGTGTCCGGATCTGTAATCTGTTAACTCCCGCTACTGCACTGCTTATCGGAGACCCAGATGTATATGACTGCCACGTGGCTCCTGCATTTATACTCGACTCATATAAATCTATTGGATTAATTCCTCCGCTACCACCACTGAATGTAGCTGATACCATCCCATTAATACATACATCTGATGTATTAGGATTCTTTGTAATAGTCTGCGCAATTGGCTGAGCTGATACAGTTACATTATATACCGGGGAATTACCTGTACATCCCCCGCCAATTTCCTGAAGCTGAATGGTATAAGGCCCGGCTGCTCCCCATGTGACTGTGATACTGTTGCCCGTAGTTGTTGAAGGCACACCACCTACTACTGACCAGTTATAAGTATGACCGCCGGTATTAGGTACACTGTAAGATATTGGGGCATCCGAACAGAGATCAGTAAAACTATACACTGAACAGCCTGCTTCTGAACTGATAGAATAAAATGTTGAAGGAGAATTCTGGTTATTATACTCAGTTTGTATCCAGCCTATTGGTTTTGTTGCTGAGGAAATTCTTACTTCATCAATATATCCAGTAAATCCTTGTCCTCCGGTACTTCGATTCCCCAGAGTAAGTCCAATAATATTATATTGACCAATAGGCCCGTTCAATGAAGTTGAACCGATCAGATTATTATTCAAGTAAAATCTTACTGTAGATCCATCAAAAGTACCCGTAAGAAGATACCATATTCCATCGTTAATTATAGTTCCTGTAAGAACGTTCCCTGATGTGCTACCGTTAGTTACATGAAAGTAAATAGAATTGTCACTATCACCATTAAATTCAAATCCGTAAGGACCCCATGGATCTACATCATTTCGTCCGTACCAAAGAGGTTTTGCCCATTGATTTTGTCCTCCGGTTCTTCTAATCCACATTGATACAGTAAGGTTATTTGTTGGTTCAAGGTCAATGCTACGGGGAACATCAATTCTGCTTGTCCCGTTAAATTGCCTTACCAAACCAATTAATCCCGCAGCACTTGTCGAACCAGCATCTGTTCCGTTATTACCATTTAACGTTGCGTCCAACAAATCACTAAGGTGCCATACTCCCAGATATTCATTACTCCATGTCCTATATGTTGATGGATCAGCAGATACTTGTGGATTACCATAAAGTACACGAATGACTGTATTACCAGACGCTGACAAAACAGGCACACGTACCCATGCAAGCAAGTTTCCATTAGTTGCTGTATAACTTTCAACCTGATGGTTAAGCTTATTATATTCGGAATCAGTAAAAATAATATCCCAGCCGTTTACATTTTCAACATGCCCGCCGTTTAAAACAGTTCTTAATTCGTCTCGTGTGGGAGAGCTTGAGATATTAATAAGAACCGGGAAATTATATAAATCTGAACCACCGCTGGCTGGATTTAATGTTATTTGTTTTTGATAAAGGTAACCCAATGCTGCTGCAGGAGAAGGATTCTCAATAACGGTTGCACTCCCATTCATGGTAGAAGAAAGACCTGAAGCTACTTTGGTGGCGATCATAGTATAAACTCCCTCTGTCATTCCGTTCCAGCTCAGAACCCCTCCTGTACCGGCAACCGGAGAACCTTCATTAGTTCCGCTTTTCCTCAGCTGGTAATTCACTCCTGCCTCTGAGCCTGATAATTGAACAGTAAGTCCGCTGCCAGCGCAATAAGAACCTGATCCTGTAATATTAAATTTTTGAGGAAGTGCTGATTCCCTGCTACTGAATGACATAAATAAGCCAGGAGTATCCTGATTCCTGAACTCTGTCAGGATCCAATCTGCACTTCTTGGTGTATTTGCAATTCTGAACTCATCTATCCTACCATTAAAATCTCCATGAGTAAATACAGGATTATAACCCCAGTCTGCCCCCACTCTGATATTATTCAAAACAGGTTTATTATTTAAACTTGTACTACTGCTACCAACAAAACTTCCGTTTAAATACAATTCATGATAATTGCTATTATATCTACCAATTACAGTCAGATAATACCAAGCTCCAGCGCTTAGGGTTGTATTATAGGAAGTTTGAGCATCATTATCATTAGCAGATTCAAAATACCAGAGTAATGATGTAGAATTAAATGCTGAAAAGAAATATATACCGGAACCACTATTGCTAAGGTCAAATAATGTACCATCGGAGACAACATCAGGTCTGAACCAAAGTGAAATGGTAAAACTACCGTTTGGAATTGTTGTTTGAGTGATTTGAAAATACTCCCCGGCAGTTCCGGGTATATTTCTTGCATTATAGATTTTAGCAGTAGTAGTATTGGAAGTCCCGTTATCGGTAGCATTATTACCATTACTGGTTGCATCCGCGAGTCCCGCCAGATGCCAGACTCCATTGAAGTCTGTGCTCCATGTTGAAGTTGTGGAAGGATCCCCGCTAACAGATGAATTCCCAAAATATATATAAAACGTAATACCCGTAACTGGCAGGGTCGGAATATTAACCCATGCTATAAGATTACCATTTGTTGCATTATAGTATTCGACCTGATGATTAAGTGTCGTTAAATGATCCAGTGAAAAAACAATATCCCATCCATTTGCATTCTCCGCAAATCCTCCATTGATAACGGTTGCAAGATCAGGATCAGTTATTGAAATAAGTACTGGGAAATTGACATGAGGTCCTCCGCTAATCTGTGCGGCAGGAATGGTAATGGTCTTTCTGTAAAGATACCCTGTGAGCCACTGTGAATAAGTTGAGATTAAAGGCAAAAGCCAGAACAGACCGGTCAGAATAATCCTTCCGGTTACTGAATAACTTCTGCTTTTATCCCTCTTAAGATAAGTTATCCTACTGATTTTCTCTATTTTAGGGTCACTTCCCAAATTTCAATAAATACAAAAAAAATTCCTCCCGCTCTCTCTTCTTTTTTTTTAAGAGCCAGGTAATATTCTAAATAAAATTCCCGGTCCGCCACTCACAATTTCAAACAGACTTTTCAGGGTCCTTATTATGACTCCTTTCTTGCAAACAAGGTTGCATAAAAGTATCCAAATTATCTAAGGAATTTAAAGATAAAATTATTTAAGATATTTTTCATCATTTTTTGACCAGCAGGCCTATTTATTCAATAACTGCTCTGTTTGGGCCTACAAAAAACCGGATGAATAAAATCCATCCGGTATACGTACAAGATCCAGACCATTATACCATTGAACCATTATACCATTGTACCTTTTTTAAATCACCAGCATTGCATCACCATAAGTCCCAAATCTGTATTTCTCCTTAATAGCAGTTTTATAAGCATCAAAAAGGAGATCGTATCCGGCGAATGCAGCAACCATCATAAGCAAGGTTGAATATGGCAGATGAAAATTGCTGATCATCATGTCAGGAACCTTGAATTCATAAGGTGGAAAAATGAATTTATTTGTCCAGCCATCAAAGGGTTTCAGATAACCGTCTGTCGATACTGAGCTTTCAAGCGTCCTGACAACAGTAGTGCCTACAGCACATATTCTGTACTTGTTTTCCTTTGCTTTATTAACTATTTCGGCAGCTTCTTCGGTGATCCTGATCCTTTCGGAATCGACTTTATGTTTGGTAAGATCCTCAACATCTACACTTCTGAAATTACCCAGGCCTACATGCAGTGTTATTTCTGCAAAATCAACACCTATTATTTCGAGTTTCTTAAGAAGCTCCCTGCTGAAATGCAAGCCTGCGGTAGGTGCAGCAACAGCTCCTTCGTACTTGGCAAAGATCGTCTGGTACCGTTCATTATCTTCCGGTTCGACAGGTCTGTTAATGAACTTTGGCAGAGGTGTTTCACCAAGACTATATAGTGTCTGTTTGAATTCCTCATATGTGCCATCAAAAAGAAATCTTAATGTCCTTCCCCGCGATGTTGTATTGTCTATAACCTCAGCAACCAGAAGATCATCTTCTCCAAAATATAACTTGTTACCAATCCTTATCTTTCTTGCCGGATCGACAAGCACATCCCACAAACGCTGCTCCCTGTTCAGTTCACGTAATAAGAAAACTTCAATTTCAGCACCTGTTTTTTCTTTATTGCCATATAACCTTGCCGGAAATACCTTGGTGTTATTGAAAACCAGAACATCCTTTTCATTAAAGTAATCTGTAATTTCCTTAAAAATCCTGTGTTCAAACTTTCCTGTTTTCCTGTTAACCACCAGTAATCTTGCCTCATCCCTGTTATCCGAAGGATACAGGGCTATCAGCTCCTGCGGCAAGTTGTACCTGAATTGCGATAATTTCATACCTTAACTTTATATTTAAAGATTCCTTTATACGTATCAATATCAGTTTTGTTGCAATTGTTCTAGATATTCTGCAAATTTTTCAATCGTAAGAGCATCATTCAAACTAAACGAACCAATGGCAGTTCTTTCAAGAGCCGATAAATAACACCCGCTCTTCAATGCCTGCCCAAAATCCCTGGCAAACGCCCTGATATAAGTTCCTTTGCTGCATCTCATCCGTATCTTTATTTCTGCAAGTTTGAACGAAACAAGTTCAATTTCTTTATAAACAATATTTACCGGTGTAAGTTCTTTTTTAATGCCTTTCCTTGCAAACTCATAGGCTCTTTTCCCTCCGATAAGCTTGGCGGAATGCAACGGTGGAATTTGTTTCTGTTCACCTAAAAAACTATTTAAAACATGTTGTACCATTTCCCTGGTTATATGATCAACAGGATACTCTCGGTCAGTTTCTGTTTCAAGGTCAAAAGAGGGAGTTGTTGCACCGGGATGCAGAGAAGCAAGATACTCCTTGTCGAGATCACTGAATTCGGAAATTCTTTTTGTGGCTTTTCCTGTGCAAATAATCATCAGACCGCTTGCAAGAGGATCAAGCGTTCCGGCATGACCTACCTTTATTTTTTTTATCCCAAATGTACTTCTGATCATGATCCTGACTTTATTCACAAGATCAAAAGATGTCCAGTAAAGTGGTTTATTAAATAGCAGGAGCTGCCCTTCCTCAAAAATTGATCCTTTTTCAGATAACATGCAATCCTAATAAGATTGAAAAAACTCCGACGAAAACACAATAAACAGCAAACCATAAAAGCTTTCCTTTTCTAACAAGGTTTATCATCCATTTACATGCATAATAACCAGATATAAAGGCTGTTATGAATCCTATTAATATGACCAAAGCGGAGGTACCCTCAACAGAAAAATCCCCTGATTTCAATTCTGCCAGGTTAGCTCCAATGATGGGTATCAGCACCATCAGAAAAGAAAACTTTGCAATATCAGATTTTTTATTCCCTATAACCATCCCTGTTGCAATCGTGGCACCTGACCTTGAAATTGCAGGCAACACTGCAATAGCCTGGGCTATCCCGATAATAAAAGAATCGACATAGCCTATTGGCCTTTCTTTTGGTTTTATAAATGAAGGGAGCAACAGAATTGCAGCTGTTATTATAAATTGAATCCCCAGAGAAACCATGTTCCCGGTAAAATAGTTGTCGACAATATCTGTCAGAAAGAAACCGGCTATTCCTACCGGGATCATTGAGATCACCAATTTTATTATATATTTTGTCTCGTCATTAAACCGGAACTTAAAAAAACCTTTAAACAGATCAGTAATCTCTTTCCAGAGAACCACAATAGTGCTAAGAACAGTTGCTCCATGTACTGCGACAGAAAAATAGAAGTTTGCGTCAGGATTTATTCCGAAAAGATATTTCCCCAGCTCAAGATGTCCGGAACTGCTTACAGGCAAGAATTCTGTAAGTCCCTGGATCATTCCAAGAACCATCGCTTCAACCCAATTCATATAATTTAAGAATAATCTAAACTATAATTCACTCTTGTCCCTTAGTATCCTTTGGTTTCTTCATAATAGCCCAGATCTCAAAAATAAATCCGGCCAGGACGACTATCGGAGCAAGGGTAATCCTTCTGAAGCTGAAGATATCTTTACTGAATTCATTCGGATTATCTGATCTTCCTCCAAGCATAAGCAGGAAGCCAATAACAATGATTACAAAACCTATCGCAAGAAGCTTATAGTTCTCGCGTCCAAGAGCAAAATTCAGTTTTTCCTTATTTTCATTTTTTGCGGCCATGATCTTTTAATAATAAAGTTTGTCTTCCGAAATGCTTAAATACCTGTTAACTGAAAAATAAGTTGAAATAATATTAATAAATACTCCAGTAATAATTATTGCAGCACCAAGCAGCAACAAGAGATTCGTACTTTCAAAGGTAAACATAAGAAAAAATTCTCTTTCAATAAGATAAAGAAGCCCTAGAAGAAGGGTCATAGCAATAAGTGCAGCGAGAAATCCGTGAAAAGCACTCTGAACAAGGAACGGCTTGCGTATGAAAGACCTCGTTGCTCCGACCAGTTGCATCGTTCTTATCAGAAACCTCCTGGAATAAATTGACAGCCTTATAGTATTGTTGATGATTGTCAGGGCAATAAGAAATAGAAATGAACTTATTATAAGCAAAAACAGGCTTATTTTATTTACATTTTCGTCAATAAGAAATAAAAGTGACTCCTGGTACATCACCTCTTTTACAAAGGGATACTGTTGTATGTATTTTTCGATTTTAGCAACACTGTCAGGACGTGTGTAAGAAGAAATTAAGTAGACGTCGATTGAAGGCGGCAAGGGGTTATAACCAAGAAAATTTATAAAATCCTCTCCAAGTTCCTCTTTCATTTTAGCAGCTGCCTCATCTTTTGAAATGTAAGCGGTAGATTTCACGTATGCTTTCGCATCAAGATCTTTCTGAAGCATCCTTATATCTGCCTCTTTTGCAGCATCATCAAGCATTACAGAAAATGAAAGGCTTTCCCGTAAATAATCCGATAATTCCCTGGCATTTATCAGAACGAGCCCGAGAATCCCAAGTAAAAAAAGGACCAGAGAAACACTCACAACAAGAGTCACGTATGAACTCCTGAGCTTTGTCTTCGATAATCCTGACCCTTTACTTCTCACTCTTTTTTCTTTCTTTTGTCTTGTATTCCCGCTTTGCGGGATTTCGTCATCCCGTGTACGCGGGATTCCTCAACTTTTATCTTTTATCTTACTCAACGACGGTCATCCACCCTAATTCATCAGGTTCACTCTCCAAACTGAATACCAACAAGCTTATTATATAGCTTCATTGTTGCCTTACCGGGCTTGCCATCCTTGCAATATTCATAGATCATGTTCTTTTCAGGATCTACAATTTTCCCGATTGGGCTTATTACTGCAGCGGTCCCGCAGGCACCAGTCTCTTCAAAAGTTGCAAGTTCTTCGACCGGAATTCTTCTACGTTCAGCCTTTATCCCTAAACTTCCTGCTAATTCGATCAGGCTCTTATTTGTTATAGAGTTGAGAATTGATTCCGACTTCGGAGTAATGTACGTATTGTCTTTTATCCCATAGAAATTAGCTGGACCGCATTCATCAATATATTTTTTCTCCCTGGCATCAAGGAATATAGTGCTGGCATATCCTCCATCTTTTGCTGCAACCAGTGCACGAAGGCTTGCCGCATAATTTCCTCCAACTTTAAAAGTGCCGGTTCCGTAAGGGGCCGCTCTGTCCACATCCCTGCATATCAACATATTTACAGGTTTTACCCCGCCTTTGAAATATGGTCCTACAGGGGTTACAAATACAATAAAGGTATATTCCGATGCAGGCTTAACCCCTACCTCAGCACTACTGCCATACAATAGAGGTCTTATGTATAATGAAGCTCCAGATCCGTAGGGAGGAACAAATTTTTTATTACGATTAATTACCTGCCAGATTGCTTCTCTGAACATTTCAACCGGTACAGGAGCCATTTTAACTCCATTGGCAGATAAGATAAAACGTTTTGCATTTTCATCCCAGCGGAAAACTCTTACTTTTCCGTCTTTCCCCATGTATGCCTTTAGTCCCTCGAACGCCTCCTGACCATAATGTAACCCGGTCGCAGCTATATGAATATCAATATATTCAGAGGATGAGACTTCCAGTTTCCCCCATTTACCGTCTGTATATTTGCAGCGTACATTGAAATCAGATTTGATATAACCGAAGGGCAGGTTTTTCCAGTCGAGTATTTCCATAGATTCATTGAATTTTAATGCGGTAAAAGTACATTTTAAAAAGATATTTTTCAATTTTCCCGCGAGATTCCGGATTATTCACCGGATGCCTGAAGAGAAGCAATCTGATCTTCAAGCGGTATACTCCTCAAAAGTTTCCCTGTACCTGTAATGAACTCATGATCAATGAGGAGTTTTCTCTGGATCCCAATCCAATCCTTCCTGTTGTGCAATTTGCCGTATTCCGATTCTTCCCTTAACAGCTTATCGGTAAGTTTAATATAGTCAATACGACCAAGGTAATCAAACCTTGCATCATGCAGAATATTATCTGAAGCAGAATCCTGTTTATTTGTGAAGGAATGCTCAATTATTTTAATAACTTCATCAATGCCGGCCTGGTCAAATCCATATTTTGTAAGGGTCTCTTCAACAATCATACAGGATGTATCCAAAGGTTTTTCATAGTCAGTAATATATCCTGTAAAAAGGAATACCGAAGCAAGCTTCAGACTGACAAACTCTTCATCAGAGAGTTTCTCTGCCGTTGACAACAGATCAACCTGACTGCAGATGTTCTTGACCAGGGATGAATTATGGAAATAAAGGTTTGGTGGAGCTTCATCATCGAACATTTTAATAACCATCTCCTCAATATCCTGAAGCTTTATCATCTGCATCCTGAGGATAAACTTCCTGTTCGGTTTACCATATTCATCACTTAATCCCGGCTTGATTCCGTTCACAAAATACATGTCAATTTCGCCTTTATATTTTACAGGCATTTTTCCCCTGTGCTCACAAATAAAAAAATCCTTTACGAATTCATATGTAGTCCCCGAGATGTTTATTTTACCTGCTTCACCCGACGATTCCATCCTGCTGGCAGTGTTAACTGTATCTCCCCAGATATCATAAGAAAGTTTCTTCTGTCCTACGACACCTGCAATAACGGTACCGGTATGAATCCCGATCCTGATATCCCAGAATTTCATTCCTTCAAATTCTGACGTTTCCTTAAGCTTGCTCATGTAACCCTGCATCTCAAGTGCAGCAAGAATTACTTCTACCGGGTTTGTCCGGTTTTTTTCGGGTATTCCACCTGCACACATATAAGCATCTCCGATTGTCTTTATCTTTTCTATCCCCAGTCTTTCTACAACAGAATCAAAATAGAAAAAGAACTTGTCAAGCTCATCTATAAGGACTTCCGGATTTACCTCTTCAGCAATTTTTGTAAATCCCTGGATATCCGAAAACAGAACTGTCACAAAATTATACTTGATTTTTGTAGCCTTACCCTTTTCCATTATTTCGCTCGCAGTGTTTTTGGGCAAAACATTTGCAAGGAGGTTTTCTGTTTTTTCCTTTTCAATAATCAGGTCCTCCGTTCTTTTATTTATTATCTGTTCAAGCATATACTGAGTGCGGGCAAAACGAAGATTTAAAGACGTATATAGCGTCCAGATTATTAATGCAGCAAGGCACACGTACAAAGCAATAGCAATTGCCGAGAAATACCAGAGAGGGAGCACTTTAAATTCCAGCAATGAAAGCTCACCGACTTTGTTTCTTAAATTAATAAATTGAACTCCTAACTTATACTTTCCGGCAGGCAGGTTAGTGTATTCTTTATACCCTTTATCGTGCCAGGGACCCCATTCTTTGTCAAATCCGGAAAGTAAGAACCGATAAACCATTGTATCTGGTGCAGTCAATTCAAATGCAATGTTACGATGCCGGTAATCAAGAATTGTCCTGGTTCCTGATGGCATATCAATTACAGAATCTCCATTCAGGATAATACGTGCCAAAACAGGTTTTACCTCATCTGTTCCTGCAGAACCTGATGAACCAATCGCTGACAGTAAAAACAAGATGAAAAATAAACCGGCTTTTATTATCAAATTCCTGTAAGAAAACATCCAAAAAATGAAATTAACTAACTCAAATGTAGCACTTAATCCAGACTGGTCAAAAGGAAACCTCAATTTTAAGTATTTTAGCAATCAAAATAAATATCAGAAAAATGGATATCCTGTTTGCTACCAATAATGAAAATAAATTAAAGGAAATAAAGAATATCCTAGGAAATAGCTTCAGGCTCTTAAGCCTGAAGGATTTTAAAATAGAAGATGATATCCCGGAAAATGAACCCACTCTTGAAGAAAATGCAATGTATAAGGCAAGATATATTTACAAAAAATTGAATATGAATATCTTCGCAGATGATACCGGCCTCGAGATCGATGCATTGAACGGAGCTCCCGGTGTACATTCTGCACGATTTGCCGGTGAGAGTAAGGATTCTGATGCCAATATTGAAAAAGTACATTTGCTGATGGGTTCAACAAAAAACAGAAAGGCCAGGTTCAGAACTGTTATCGCTCTGATCCTTGATGGAAAAGAATTCATATTTGAAGGAATTGTAACCGGGGAAATCATTAATGAAAAAAGAGGCACCGAAGGCTTCGGATACGATCCGGTTTTTGTACCAGAAGGCCGGAAACATACATTTGCAGAAATGGCTCTTTACGAAAAGAACCTTATCTCGCACAGGGCCAGAGCGTTCGAAAAATTAAGAAAGTTTTTGTCCGATTACCGGCAAACAAACAATAAAGAGAATATTTAAATGTTTAATTCTCTGATGAGGAAACTAATAATATTAACCTGCCTGCTCTTTATTTTCCATTTATCCCGGGCACAAACCCCTGTCGGGATATGGACGGATAACCTTCTGTATAATACAGCAAAAAACCTCGCAATCGGATCAAAAACAGTATATGCCTCAACGGGCTCATCAATAATTTCCTATAATAAAGAGTTTGCCGAGCTTAGAAAACTATCGAGAATAACTGGTCTTACAGAAACAGGTATAAGCACAATTGACTGGTCGGAAGAGAACAACGCCCTGGTTATAGGATATTCGACAACTAATGTTGATCTTCTGAAAAACAACACTATTTATAACATACCTGATATTAACAGAAAATATATTCCTGGTAAAAAAGAGATAAACAGGATCAGGACAAACGGCAGGTATGCCTATCTGGCATGCAGCTTTGGAATTGTACTTATCGATCTGGTTAAAAACGAGATCTTCGATACATGGCAACCCGGTGACGGTACTCAAAATGCTGAGGTATGGGATATTGCTTTCGGTAATGGCAATGTCTTTGCAGCAACCGGGGCGGGGGTTTTTTCAGCTGACCTCACCAACCCGGGACTGGCTTACTTCGGGAACTGGACACTTTTAAATTCTCTTCCTTACCCTGCCGGTAAATATACACAGGCTCTTTTTTCCGGAAATAAGCTTTATGTCAACCGGTCCGGCCAGTATTTCTCAGGGGATTCTGTATATGTAGTTGATTCCGGAGGGTGCTCTCTTTTCTCTTATTCGCCGGGAGTTTATAATAGCTCTTTTGATCGTGCGGAAAACGGCTTTACTTTTTCCTCCGGCAGCGCAGTAAGATATTTCTATAACAACGGATCGTTGCATAAAACCATTTCTTCATATCCGTGGGGCAGTCCTGCCATTTCACAGGCAGTGGAAGACAAAGGTAATATCTGGATTGCAGATATAAATTCAGGCCTGGTATGGGGTGAAGATATGTCACTATTTTCACCTTTGACTCTACCGGGACCGGGTACCAATAATGCCATAAATATTACTTCAAAGAATGGCAAAACAATAATCTGCGGGGGAGGATTGGATGATGCGTGGGATAATCTATGGAGACCTTTACAAGTATCCATAAACGAGGGAAATAATTGGATATCGATTTCTTCTGCCACTATTTCTGATCCTGTGCGCGCTCTGATAGATCCATTTAATAGCAATCATTTTTTCATATCTACCTGGGGTGGAGGATTACTTGAATATGAAAATAATATTCTTAAAAAACAGTTTACTGAAGCAAATTCCCCTTTGCAGACGATCATCCCGGGAAAACCTTACGTCAGGATATGTGGAATGGCAATGGATGAGAACAGAAACTTGTGGATCACGCAGACAGAAGTTCCGGGAACGGTTAAAGTCCTTAAACCTGATGGCACCTGGATTGTGAATCCGGTTACAATCGAAGCTCCCACAATCGGAGACCTTCTTATAACCCGCAGCGGACAAAAATGGATCGTACTTCCAAGAGGGTATGGTCTTTTTGTCCTTGACGATAATAATACTCCGGATAACTTTTCTGACGACAGATATAAAAAAATGCTGATTACAGACTCCGATTCCAAAGTGATTTCTGATGTTTACAGCCTGGCTGAGGATCTTGACGGGAATATCTGGGTTGGGACTGACCAGGGACCAGTGATATATTATAATCCTGAAAAAGTATTCGATGAGAATCTGAAAGCATTCCGAATAAAAATCCCAAGAAACGATGGATCTGGCCTGGCAGATTATATGCTTGGAACAGAAGCAATAACTTCAATTGCAGTTGACGGTGCAAACAGGAAGTGGCTTGGAACTTTCAACTCGGGAGCATATCTTTTATCTCCGGATGGAACAACCCGCCTGAAAAACTTCAATGAAGCCAACAGCCCTATATTTTCAAATTCAATTTCAAGTGTTTCAATCGATGAGAAATCAGGCAATATCTGGTTTGGCACATCAAAAGGAGTAATCTCTGTCAGGGGCGATGCAACAGCAGGACATGATAAATTTTCCGGAGTCTATTCTTTTCCTAACCCCGTAAGAGAAGATTTCACAGGAAATGTTACTGTTACCGGACTTATCAGAGATACGCAGATAAGAATTACTGATGTGAGCGGCAACCTTGTGTATAAAACTGTATCTGACGGAGGAGAGGCTTCCTGGGATCTTACTACATATAATGGTCGCCGTGTGGCAACGGGAGTTTATGTGGTCTTTTGTGCCAGTCCGGATGGATCGCAATCGTGTGTAACGAAGATTCTGGTTATTCACTGACCCCCCATCCCCCCTAAAGGGGGGCTAAAACCCAGACAAAATTTCATAATGAATTGATTTTTAGCCCCCTTCAGGGGGCAGTCACGCCTGAAGCGTGACAGGGGTTCTTACTCTGTAATAAGACTCTGTATCCTTTCGATCTGAAGTTGTTTATTCACTTCCCTCAGGCTTCTGGCAGTTTTTGTAAAATACTGATGACCTGAAATAAATTTGACCTGCATTTTGTTCCAGTCATTTAGTGATCCCATTTTATTCTGTGCTTTCAGCTCTTCAAAAAGAGTATTGGAAACAGGAATAAAATCGCTTCTTCCCAGGTAATCAAGGTCCGAATCACAGATAATATCTTCTAGCAGGTTAGCAGGTTTAGGCGGCAGCCTGGTTGACAATATGATCGAACAAATCTGCTCAATCTGCGCTGGAGTATAATTGTATTTGGGAAGCATTTCCTTTGCAATCAGGGTTCCCTCTAATTCATGTCCGTCATAGGTAACAGTATGCCCGACATCGTGGAACAAAGCAGCTGTCTTCAGAAGGAGAATTTCTTCATCCGAACATCCTTCTCCCCAGCCGATAAGTTCTACCTCAGTAACCACATCAACGGTATGTTTAACATTATGATAGAACAGATAATCAGGTAATTCCCTTTCCAGTTTATCAAGAATTATCTCCTGTATATCTGTAAACTGTATAAGACCAAATTTTATCCGGAATGCTTCATTGGGAATTATGCCTTTTCCATCAGCTGAAAATTCAGGTTTAATTCCTTTTACTTTATACATCTGGAGATCGTTCGTATATTTTACAGGAAGCTTCCCGAAATATTCACTATCAAAAAACTCTTTTACAAGCTCATAAGTCATCACTGATATAAGAATAACCCCTCTTTCAGAAACGGCTTCAATACGGCTGGCTGTGTTTACCGTATCCCCCTTAATATCATAATTGATTTTCTTTTTGCCTGTCACAGAGGCAGTGACGGGACCAGTATGAATCCCCATTTTAAGATCCCAGATTCTGTTCTCTTTTCCTCTTTTATTCACTTCATAATTTTCAAGGAAATTTCTCATTTCCATGGCTGCCATCACAACATCGATAGGGTTGGTGATATTCCTGACAGGTATCCCGCCTGCACACATATAGGTGTCGCCAATGGTATGGATCTTTTCAATTTTATATTTAGCTGCTATAGCATCAAATTCATAGAGAATTTCATCCAGCTCATCCATTATGACAGAGGAATCCATTCCTTCTATCAGCTTTGAGAAACCGCGGATATCAGAAAACAGGATCGTCGCCATATTGAATTTCAGCGACTTCTCTTTTTTGTCCGTTTCGCCCTGTTCTTTCAGCCCCTCCGGAGATACTTTTTCGTAAAGAGCCTTGATCTTTTCATTATCCCTGGAAAGCTTTTCGTTCAGCTTTTTAAGTTTCTTGATCTGATCATCAAGTTCCTGGTTTTGTTTGGCAAGCCTGGCTATTCTTTTTACAAGCTCATCAGTATTTGTTGCAACCATAATGCAGTATGTTGGACAGTAAATATAATAATTCCTATTTACAACTCTTTTGATTTTTTCTTAACCCTTTCCCGTACCCCTTCCCTTAAACAATAAGGGAAGGGGTTGGGGGATGGGTTCATATCATCATGTGGCATGGAACCGTAGGTCTGAATTCACAATATCCTCAATAAGCTATATATTTGATTAATATTATTTATATTATGATTGAAAAAACAAGGGGAATAGTACTTCATCAGGTAAAGTATACCGATTCTGGTATTATTGTCCAGTTTTATACCAGGAGATTCGGCAGGCAATCCTTAATGATAAAGGGATTGAGAAACAAGAAAACCGGGAAGCACATTATTTTTTTTCAGCCTTTGTACATTCTTGACCTTGACATATATTATAAAGGATCGCGTGAGATGCAGGTAATAAAAGAATTTTCAACTGCATTCACTCCTGCTGATATCCAGTCAAATATCAGGAAAAGCTGTGTTGCTATTTTTCTGAGTGAGGTTCTGACCTCGGTACTAAAAGAAGAGAGTCCCAATGAGGAACTTTTTGATTTTATCGAAGAATCTGTTAGATATTTCGACGACTGCAAAGAGGGATATGCAAATTTCCATATTGCCTTCCTTGCTGGGCTAAGCAGCTACCTGGGATTTGAACCTGCCCGAAGATCGGGTAATGATGATCTCTACTTTGATATGCAGAATGGAGCTTTTGTTTCTTCGCCTCCGTTACACGGAAATTATGCAGATCCTGAGATATCACGTATCCTTGCTGCATTTTTTTCTTCTTCGTATAAAAATATTGATAAAATAATTCTTACCGGATCAGTGAGAAATGAAGTTCTTGAAGTACTTGCCAGGTATTATTCTTTTCATCTTCCGGGACTGAAAAAGCTCAGATCACTTGAAGTTCTGAAAGAGGTTTTCAGCTGAAATCATTCTAAGGCTTGAATTTTTTTTATCTTTAAAGTCAAATCAGGATTTTTTATGCCGATAGTTCCAGCCATGGTCAGATGGTTAAATGCCAGGCGTTTAGAACAGATCAGTCTGTTTAAAAAACATCGTGCAGAAATCCAGCAGGAGTCACTGAACCGGCTTCTTGAAAAAGCTTCTTTAACAGAATGGGGTAAAAAGTATAATTATTCATCCATATCTTCAATTAAAGAATTCCAGTCAAGGGTTCCGGTCCAGACTTACGAGGAAATTATCCCCTTTGTTGAGAGGCTTGGAAGCGGGGAATCAGATCTTTTATGGCCCGGGAAGATTAAATGGTTTGCCAAATCTTCCGGAACAACATCATCAAAAAGCAAATTCATTCCCATTACAAGCGATGCACTTCATAATTGCCATTACAGGGCTGCAAAAGATGTCCTGGCCATCTATACGGCAAACAATCCGGACACTCATATTTTTTATGGAAAAGGACTAACTCTGGGCGGGAGCCACAGGATAGACCAGTTCAGCAACCACTCGCTCAGTGGCGATTTATCTGCAATACTTATCGAAAATGCTCCTTTCGGGACAGAATTTATCAGAACGCCAAAACGGAAAATTGCGCTGATTGAAGATTTCGAGAAAAAACTGGAGCTTATTACAAAAACTACCATCAGACAGAATATAACAAGCGTATCAGGAGTGCCCTCCTGGAATCTTACACTGATAAAACATATCCTGTCATTTACAGGGAAATCGAATCTTCTGGATGTGTGGCCTAATCTTGAAGTTTTCTTTCATGGAGGTATAAGTTTTACCCCCTACAGGGAATTGTACAGGGAACTCATTAATGGAGATCAAATGCATTACATGGAAACTTACAACGCATCTGAAGGATTTTTTGGCATCCAGGATGACCCCTCAGAAACAGATATGCTGCTTATGCTTGATTACGGAATTTTTTATGAATTCATCCCTGCCGATAAAGTTAATAGTCCTGATCCTCCGGTTTATACTGTGGGTGAAGTTGAAACAGGAGTGAATTATGCAATTGTAATTTCGACTAACGGAGGTTTATGGAGATACTTGATTGGTGATACAATTAAATTCACAGGCGTTGAGCCTTTAAAATTCAGGATTTCAGGCCGCACAAAGCATTTTATAAATGTCTTTGGCGAGGAGGTTATAGTTGATAATGCCGACAAAGCTCTTGAAACCGCCTGCAAGATCACCGGTGCTGAAATTTCTGAGTATACAGCCGGCCCTGTTTTTATGGATGCCACTTCAAGAGGAACACATGAGTGGATTGTTGAATTTGAAAAAGAACCTCCGGATATTATTCAGTTTACCGTGGCACTCGATGAGACTTTACAATCTGTAAATTCAGATTATGAAGCTAAAAGGTTTAAAGACATCAATCTTGTCAGACCAATAGTGCGATCAGTTCCGGGAGGTACTTTTAATAAATGGCTGAAAGCAAAGAATAAATTGGGAGGACAAAATAAAGTGCCGAGACTTTCAAATACAAGGGAATATATTGAAGAAATTTATAAAATTGCCGGTATAAAAACAGAGGGAAGCACCTGATGTGACTTAAGCTAAGAGTTTATAACTTTAGGTACTCCAAACTTTAGGCACTCCAAACTTTTTTAGTAATTTTAAGCCCTATGAAAACTAAAATCCCACCCATGCATATTGCTATTGCCGGAAATATCGGATCGGGCAAAACCACGCTTGCAGGACTGCTTGCCAAACATTATGGCTGGACACCTCATTATGAAGATGTTGATGATAATCCTTATCTCAACGATTTTTATGAGGACATGTTGCGCTGGTCATTTAACCTGCAGATATACTTTCTGAATTCACGATTTAGCCAGGTGCTGGAAATAAGAAAATCCGATAAAACTATAGTTCAGGACAGGACAATTTACGAGGATGCATATATTTTTGCTCCTAACCTTCATTCTATGGGATTAATGTCTACCCGCGACTTTGACAATTATTCAAAACTTTTTAAGCTGATGAGCTCACTGGTTCAACCGCCTGATCTTCTGTTATATCTCAGGGCCTCTGTCCCAACCCTTGTCAATCAGATTCAAAAGCGTGGACGTGAATATGAAAGCTCAATCCGGATCGATTACCTGAAGAGACTAAATGAGAGGTATGAGGCCTGGATGGAGACATATGATCTTGGAAAATTTTTGATTATTGAGGCTGACCACTATAATTTCCCCAACAATAAAGATCATCTCAGCGAGGTGATCGATAAGATCAATGCTGAATTGCATGGTCTGTTCTAACTATCAATTTATTTGTTTAACTTTACATTTATCAGTCTGCAAATCTGATTGCTGAGACTATTTTTTTCGCTGTAGAATTTTATTTTTAGATTATGAAAACTATGAAATTTATTCTTTGTCTGGTCATCGCTTTATTGGTGACAATTAACCTGCATGGACAAATTGATCTATCCGGAAAGGCTCCGATGGATCCTGCTATCCGCACCGGTAAGCTTGAAAACGGGCTTACATATTTTATAAGACAAAATAAGGAACCGGAGAAAAGAGCAAGCTTTTATATTATTCAGAATGTCGGAGCAATTCTCGAGAACGATGACCAGAACGGACTCGCTCATTTCCTTGAGCACATGTCATTCAACGGTACTGAGAATTTCCCGGGGAAAGGGATAATCAGCGGACTTGAAAAGCACGGCGTTGGATTTGGAAGCAACATCAATGCATATACATGGTTTGATGAGACCGTTTATAACCTTACAAATGTCCCTGTTGACAGAGTTGAGATGGTTGATACCTGCCTTCTGATTCTTCATGACTGGTCTCATTATCTTACATTATCGGATAAAGAAATTGACCTTGAACGTGGAGTAATTGCAGAAGAATGGCGTACCTATAAAACGGCAAGTACGCGCATGCTTTTTGATAAGGTGCTGCCCGTCGTTTTAAAGGGGTCAAAATACGCTCAAAGAGATGTGATCGGGAATATTGATATTATTAAATCATTCCAGTATAAAACTTTGCGCAATTTTTATCATGAATGGTATCGTACTGATCTTCAGGCAATTGCAGTAGTTGGAGATATTAATGCAGAAGCAGTCGAAGCAAAGATCAAAGCTCTTTTTTCGAAAATTCCTGCTGTTGAAAATCCCCCTCCACGTTATTTCCCGGAGGTACCTTACCACAAGGAAACTTATTATGTCCTTGCCACAGACAAAGAAGCTCCACAAAATTCTGTCACGGTCATGACTCTTCACCCAGCTGTTCCGCCTGAAGGCAGAGATCTGAAGTATTTGCGCGACTCCTACGTTATTTCCCTGATGAATTCTATGATGAGCGTCAGAATTAACGAATTGCTTCAGAAAGGGAATCCTCCATTTGTCAGTGGTTCTGTTTATGATGGCAGTTATTATCCCAGAAAATATGATTCATTTTCAATTTCAGCATCTGCCAGGCAGAATGAAGAGGACATTGCCCTTGAGGCAATATATACGGAAGCTGAGAGAGCAAAAAGATTCGGTTTTGGTAAAAACGAACTTGACCGCGCTAAAGCGCGAAATCTTTCAAACCTTGAAAACACTTTTAAACAAAAGGATAAAATATCAAATGATACCTATGTCGGCTGGATCCAGGAATATTTCCTTACCGGGGAACCTGCAACGTCAGCAGATTTTGATCTTGAGTTTTTCAAAAAGGTGATGGATGGCATTTCGGCAGAAGAGATATCTGCTAAATTCCGTGAACTGATGACCGATGAAAACAGAACGATTATAATCCAGGGCCTCGATGCTGACAACATTAAACATCTTTCGGAGAAGGAGGCAAATGACATCCTCACAAAAGTAAAAAACTCGGCTCTTACCCCTTACCAGGATATGGCACCGGGAGAATCCCTTATAAATGAGGAATTAAAAGGTTCTCCGGTCGTTAAGGTTACTCAGTTGCCACAATTTGAGGCAGTGGAATGGACTCTGGCTAACAAGGTGAAAGTTGTTTACCGGAAAGCGGACTTTGAAAAGGATAACATACTGCTTTCTGCATTCAGTTTCGGTGGAAGCTCCAGACTTGAAAATGATCAGGTTCTTCCTGCAGCCCTGATGCCTTCTCTGGTTAGTATGTATGGAGCAGGTGATTATAATAACATCGATCTTCAGAAAATGCTTTCGGGGAAAAAGGCTACCGTAAATCTTTCACTTGGTGAAGTTACCGAAAACATCAGCGGTTCTGCGACTCCAAAAGATCTGGAAACTATGATGCAGCTGCTTTATCTGAAATTTGCAAAACCCAGATTCGACGACGAAGCCCATAAAGCAATTATAGGAAGATATGCTGCAATGATACTGAGCCAGGAAAAGAATCCTGATAAAATAAAGAGCGACAGTATATCATTAATTACTACGGGTTACAATCCCAGAACAATAATCCTGAAAAAAGAAAATATAGAGAATATAACTTTGGACCAGATTAAGAAAATTTATAATGACCGTTTTAAAGGTGCTGACGAATTTACTTTTTTCATTGTCGGCAATGTTGAAAAAGAAACAATAATGCCTCTGGTTGAAAAATATATAGGTTCTCTTCCTGTATCAGGCCGCACTGAAACATGGATCGACAGGAAGGTGGACCAGCCCAAGGGCAAGATCACAAAGGAGATAGGCATGAAACTTACAATCCCAAAATCAACCGTCTTTATCTCTTTCGCCCGGGATTTTAAATATAAACCATATAACTACCTTGGTCTGCAGGTCATACAGGGTATTATGGAAATTGTTTATACAGAAAAAATACGGGAAGATGAAGGAGGAACCTATGGCGTCAGTTTTTCATTAGGTGCTCAGAAACGGCCAAAACCTCTTGCCGAAGGAATGATCAATTTTGATTGCGATCCTGCACGAGTAAAAGTAATGAAGGCAATAATCTATCGCGAACTGGATAACCTTATGAAAAACGGCCCTTCAAAGGAGAATCTTGATAAAGCCGTACTCAATATTCTGAAGACACGGGAGGAGAATAAGAAACATAATTCATACTGGCTTGGCATCCTCACAAGGTACTACACATTTGGGATCAATAGCGATGATCCTGCCAACTATGAAAACATTCTCAAATCTTATACAATAAAAGATATTAAAAAAATTGCCGGCAGTGTTTTCAAAAAAGCCGATGTTGTCGATATTATCTTTAAACCGGAAGAATAAGCCCTCCATCGGGATTGTCTGAAAAGTTGAAGGAACCGCCCCATCCCGACCAAAAGATCGGGACACCCCCCCTTTGAAAAGGAGGGGAAACTTATTATTTACAATTCTTAACTTTCTCCTCCTTTCAGAGGAGAGAATGCCCTGCTTCAGTGTGGAGTACCCCGACGGTAAGTCGGTGGGAGTTGGTGGGTTTTAAAACAACGTTATATTGATTTTAATGTTTTTTAATATTTGAATTCCGGTCCTTCTACAATTAAATATTACCTTTCCGGTTATTAAAATAAACAAGCATAATTATGACTTCAACTCGTAGAAATTTCATAAAAACAGCTTCCGTAATAGCAGCCGGATCGGTGCTTCCGCTTGATGCACTCGCAAAAGCCAGAATGAATGTTCCTCTTTCAGATAAGATACAGGTGGCACTTATCGGGGGAAACAGCATGGGCTGGAACGACCTGTCGTCATTCCTTAAGAATCCTGAGACAGAGTGTATCGCATTATGTGATGTAGACGGGAACGTTCGCAATAAACGTACTGACGAAATTATAAAGATGGGCCGTCAGAAGCCGAAGCTTTATAATGATTACCGTAAAATGCTTGAAAACAAAGATATAGATGTTGTTGTAATAGGGACACCGGATCACTGGCATTGCCTTATGCTCTGCAATGCACTTGAAGCAGGAAAACATGTTTATGTCGAAAAACCAATCGGCAATTCTATTGCTGAAATCAACGTAATGCAAAAGGCTGTTCAGAAACATAAGAAAATAGTCCAGGTAGGTCAGTGGCAGAGAAGTCAGCCTCATTTTGTCGATGCCATAAAATATCTGAAATCCGGTAAGCTTGGACGTATCCGAATATGCAAGGCCTGGTCGTTTATTGACTGGAAAGGAGCTGTTCCTAAAGTGCCTGATTCTCCTGCTCCTGATGGAGTTGACTATAAGATGTGGCTTGGACCTGCCCCAATGCGTCCATTCAATAAAAACCGTTTTCACCAGACATGGCGGTGGTACTGGGAATATGCCGGCGGAGAGTTGGCAGACTGGGGTGTACACCTTATCGATTATATCCTATATGGCATGGGAAAAGCTGTTCCTGATTCAGTGATGGCTATCGGCGGAAAATATGCATTCCCTGATGATGATATGGTTACTCCCGATACGATGACGGCTGTTTATGATTTTAAGGATTTCACGATGATATGGGAACACACCATCGGTATTGGTCTCGGCAACTGGAAAAGACCTCATGGTATGGCATATACAGGTGAAAACGGAACTCTTGTCCTTGACCGTAATGGATGGGAAGTATTCCCTGAAAAACAAAGAATTGAAGCTGTACCTTTACAGAAAAATGTCGGTGTAGGTCTTGATCTGCATGTCAGGAACTTCCTGGATTGTCTTAAGAATAATACACCTCAGAAGCTAAACGCCGGAATTGATATTGGCCGTAATGTCGCACTTGTTGCCCAAATGGGTAATATTGCTTTTCGTACTGGCGAAAAGGTCTTCTGGAATAACGACAAGCAGCAATTCTCAACTGCAACAGCAAATAAGCTGATAATCCCGCAATATAATAACGGGTATGCATTGCCAAAGTATTAGGGATTCCAAAAATAAAATAAGAAAAGAGGTGTTTTTTACCTCTTTTCTTATTTTTGCTCCCCAGATAAGGGACTATTGGATTAGTTTTACAACACAACTCAAAGTCATGAATAGCACGCTCATTCTGTTTTAGGGCATAATAATTTTCCCCCCTTTTAAATAATGCATCAAAATTTTGGTTATTTTGATCGTCATCTGAATAATATTGGAATGCCGACACTTAAATATCCTTTTAACCTCATAGGAATTTCGTAGAAAACGATATTATTCAGAAATTCATTAAAAATTCATCTTGTTGATTCTAAATTTAAAATCAGATAGATGATATTGTATTATTAAATAATGAAATCATGAAGAGGTTATTATTGGCAATTTTAGCCATAGGTTCTGTTCTGACGAACTGCAATAAATTTGACACGACCACGACCACAACCACAACCCCTGGTTCGGGGAGGTTATCGGTTAAAATCACTGATAATCCATTTGATATCAGTACTGTTGAATCTGCTACAGTAACAATATCTAAGATTGAAATGCGGCTTGCAGGGGCCAAGGATGGAGATCCATTTCTGGTCCTGAAAGCGAATCCCGTTACCGTTAATATTTTTGAACTTAGAAACGGGATAACTGAAGAACTTGTAAATATGGAAGTTCCAAAAGGAGACTACGACCTTGTTAGGGTCTATGTAGATGGGGGAAGTCTGAAACTCAAAGGCATTGATGAGCCGTTCAATCTGAAGATCCCAAGTGGGGAACAAACGGGGTTAAAAGTATCCGTTGATCCTGTGATTCATGTTGATGGTGGTATTTCGGCAGAACTTGTGCTTGATTTTGATCTGTCAAAATCATTTGTTATGAGAGGACATAATGCCAGAAATGGATTTATTTTTAAACCTGCCATAAAAGCTATAAACAATTCTACACAAGGCAGGGTGGTTGGAGTTGTAACGGACAATTCATTACAAAAACATGAACTTGGAAATGTAACATTATCTTTAATTGATCCAGGTAAAGATACCCTGACGGCTTTAACAGATACAACTGGTCACTACGTGATTATGGGTGTACCTGCAGGTACCTATTCAATGTCTGCATCCAGGGAAAATTATGTGACAAGCAGTGTTGAGGGAGTCGTCGTTGTGGCAGGAAACCAGGTAACTCAGAATTTTATTCTTAAAGCCTTACCGGTTTATGTAAGTTCGGTCATTGAAAATGCGACACCTACCATTCTTACTATGACTTATAGTCTAACACTGGCAAATATTACACCTGCTTCATCAGCCTTTACTGTTATGGTCAATTCCACTGCAATGGCAGTCAACGCAGTTACTATCAATAACACAAAGGTTCAGTTGACTCTTGCAAGCGCAGTTAAATATCATGATGTGGTTACGGTGGCTTATACAAAGCCTGGTTCAAATCAGTTGCAGACACCGGAGGGAGACCCAGGCTGCAAGTATAACAGCCCAGAATGTGACCAATAATGTTCTTGCTGCCATACCTGTATATGTTAGTTCTGTAATCGAGAATGCAACACCTACCATTCTTACTATTACTTATAGTCTTACTCTGGCTAGCATTGTTCCTGATATTTCTGCGTTTTCTGTGAGCGTTGCCGGAGTGATCAGGACGGTCAGCTCAGTTGCAATTTCAGATAAATTGGTTAAGTTAACTCTTTCAAGTGCGGTGAAGAAAGGAGAAGTTGTATCAGTTGCATATACCAAACCCGCAACCAATCCGCTTCAAACCCCTGATGGAGGTCAAGCAGCCTCTCTTACAGCCCAATCAGTTACAAACAACGTCAACTGATAATGACATTATTATTAATTTAACCCGGAGCCATTCTCCGGGTTTTTATTTTACATTCTACGAGAAGCTAATTCTTATTCATCCAGTATTTTACAGCATCGTCCACTTCTGAATTGGTTTCTTTGTCATTTGTAATTGGCCATCTCTTATATTCTTCGAAAGTAAAATATCAACCAAGATTAGATGAGCTGTAAGTGTTGATTTATTTAGAAATCCATCCTTCTTTGACCACTTCAAAAGAAGGTCTGAGAACACTTAACATACATGAGTAAACAAAAAGGATTTAACGGCTGAGTCGGATGGTCAATTAGTCCCGCTATTCATTGATTGACTAAATCGGGATAAAAAGATGTAGGTCATTTTTGATCAGCAACAGCCTTTTTTGCTGCTTCGAGATGAAGATATAAATCGTGATCATAGACAGATTTTAAGGAATCACATTTTTCAAGTACCTCAAGTGCTTCTTTATTCTTACCCTCCTTATATAATCCCCAACCTTTATAACTTAAATAATGAAAGTTATCAGGTTCTAATTTCAATGCTCTTTCAACGAGTTCCATACCTTCATCGACATTCCTGTCTTTATCAATCAGAAAATAGCCAAGATTATTCAGCCTTTCTGCTTTTTCAGGTTCTAATGAGAGAGCTTTCCGATAATATTCCTCTGATTTATCCAGAATGCCTGCTTCCGAATAAATAAACGCCATACTTGCGGTAATATCTGCTTCAGATGCCGAATAGTCAATACACTGCCAGTTTCCTTTTCAAACAGCTTCACATCTTCCGCTTCAAGATCATGTATCCTGATTGGGAGTATCCTGCAGGCGACATTACCGCTCCTCAGCCTGACGTCCTTCCCAAAACGATCCTGTTCAGCCATCTTAAGAAATACCAGAAATTCATATTGCCATGCATAACTATTGGGATCACAATAGGTCTGGGAGAGAATTGGAATGAAAATGAGACATTTCAGTTTTCCCTCCAAGACTCTTATCAACATTATGGGTTTCCTGAAGACGGTCGTGAGGGTTTTCATCGAAGTAAACTGAAATATCTTCTTTGAAAGTAGCCTCCAATTCTGTTTTCAAAGCATCAACAAACTTGCTTACCCACTTGTCGCCTTTATTATCTTTCTGACGGTAACTGATGAAAATGTCGTAGTTGTAACCTTCAATAATACTTGACATCAGAGTTCTATTTATTTCATTTTCAAATTCAAGCCAAAGTCAGAATGAATGCAATTTTTTTTATTATCTTTAAATGCACTATTGCCACCTGCTAGAGTTTCACCAATTATTATCCTGGCATACTTTCTGAGGACCAATTTTTTGCCTGGCATTACTTATCATTTTGGATATATAGCAGGTAGATAATTTTTATTTATAGTATTTTAAAATGGTTAATGAGAGTCTATAATCAAGTCTCAGAAACAATATCCCATCGCAAGCCCTCCCCAATAGAATAGTTTTCTGGTAAATTCTGTTTCTTTATCTATGTTATTTTTTGAGAGACCGAATATTGGTGTCCATGCTATTTTAAAAACAAAGTGACCGCTGGGTTTTTGAAATCTATAACCAATCCGGGGCGAAAAACCAGAAACTGTAAAAAATGAAGGCGCTCCTTTTTCATGTATGATTCCACAACCTGTTTCAATATGGTTACTATTAAAAGAAATAATTTCGTTTATGACAAGCATTGTGCTAAATTCACCTGTGTTATAAATAACGCCAATTTGTCCTGCGGTCTTACATTTTTCACCATTGACAATGATTCTTTCATAATTAATAGAACCCAAATAAAATCCATTTCCAAACAATTCTGCCTGAATACTGTTTTTCTTTTTAAATCGCAGATCAGACTTTAATGAATCCTGGCAGTATAATGTCAATGTAATTGTGAGACTTAATAAAATCAATATTAAGATTTTCATTTCCCCTCGCATGTTTATTTATTTATCAATGGTTTACTTTTTATGCACTTTTTTGGGCTGCAAAAAAAGAGCTGTGAAAGCTATAACAGCTGCAAGAAAGTCGCAACCAACGCAGAAAAACAATGTTATTGCTGCCAGATAATAATGATAATATCCCCAAAATTCAACGGCAATTTGCAAGATAACTAATAGTCCAAGTATTAATAATCCTATCCCGGAAACAATATAGACCGCATTCCCCAGATGACCATCCCGTTTATTTACAATTATTGCCTCCCTGAAAGCGTATAAAATTAATAGATGCAGGATAACGAGCACCAGAATCCCAAATATCCCACTTACCGGTGTAGTAGTACCCGTTTTGTCCAGAATTAAATAGAGAATTGTAACTAATGGGAATAGAATAACCACCAGAATAACGAGCCCGGCTCCTGTATAAAGAATACGACGAGGTATATTTTCTTTAATCATATTAAAGTCCTCCTTTGGGATATTTGTTCCTGTTATGAACCTTCTATGTAATCAAAGTTACGCTAATAAGAAGCCAATGTCAATTTTATTGTTTTGCTTGATAAAACAGCAATGGAAAGTCAGGAATTCTTAAGATTTTGGAGTTGAGGTCAGTTATTGCAAGTGAATAAGTTGCTTCTCAACATACTGAAGAACCGCGAAAAGAACAAGAATCATTCATTAATTATTGATGCGACCTTTTTTCTTAATTCAGCCCATCTCTCATCAATAATGCGCGCCCCGATCGTTTCTATTACATTTCCTGCCAGTAGAGCTCCAAGCAGACCACATTTATCAAGGTCAAGACCGCCGGCATAACCGTAGAGAAATCCGGATGCATATAAATCGCCAGCCCCTGTAGTATCGAGGCATTTAACCGGAAGCGAATCGATTCGGACAATTTCTTCTCCCCGCATAATCAACGATCCTTCAGCGCCGGCTTTTATGACTGCGATACTCACACATGCCCGAAATAATTTTTAAAGCCTCTGTAATGTCCAGACCGGTAAATGCCTTTGGCTTCTTCCTCATTGGCAAAAACAATATCAGCATAATTCACTATTAATCCCTTTGAAAGCATCCAGATTTGTCTCAACAACATTATAGCTTGCCAGGTCAAGCGCAATTTTCATATTTCTGTCTTTTGCCAGCTGACAGATCTTTTCAACAAGTGGTTTATTATTAATCAGATAACCTTCAAGATAAAGTATATCAAATCCTTCAAAATATTCCGGATCAAGATCAGCAGCTTCAAGCTCGTGTTGCTGCACCAAGATGAGTTGCAAAAGTCCTTTCAGAATCGGGAGTAATAAGTGCGACAGCAGTACCAGTAATGTTATTGCGCCTTAGCAATATTGTTTTTACACCAGCAATCTTCATCTCTTTTTCAAAAAAATCTCCTGTTTCATCCTTGCCAACGGAACCAATAAAACCCGGAGAAAGGCCAAGCATTGCAAGTCCATGTATGGTATTGGCTGCAGAACCTCCCGATGACAGAGATCTTTTAAATCCGGCTGTTCCTGCTTTTACAGCTTCTGATTTTTCTCTGCCGACCAGTTGCATGCTTCCTTTTGGAAAGGCAAATTTCTCGAGGATCTTATCATCGTCAATGAAGGTTATTATATCGACAAGGGCATTCCCAATACCTAGAATCTGCTTCATTTGTAAAATTTTTGCTAAAGATATTGTTATATTCACTAAAAGCCCTTATTTTTGGCACGCTAAATAAGACTGGCAAAATAATAAAATTCCTCAGTAGCTCAGTTGGTTAGAGCAATCCCGCTTTTTGGGAAAAAGCGGGATTAATCCGCCGGCGAAAGTTCGAAAAGGAAAGAGAAAAAATATTCCTCAGTAGCTCAGTTGGTTAGAGCAATCCCGAGGACTCGGGATTAATCCGTGGACGAACAAGTTCGAAAAGGAAAAAGAAAATAAATTCCTCAGTAGCTCAGTTGGTTAGAGCAATCCCGAGGACTCGGGATTAATCCGTGGACCAACAAGTTCGAAAAGGAAAAAGTAAAATAAATTCCTCAGTAGCTCAGTTGGTTAGAGCAATCCCGAGAACTCGGGATTAATCCGTGGACGAACAGAGTGAAAAGGATAAAGAAGATAATATTCCTCAGTAGCTCAGTTGGTTAGAGCAATCCCGAGGACTCGGGATTAATCCGTGGACGAACAAGTGAAAAGGAAAAAGAAGATAAATTCCTCAGTAGCTCAGTTGGTTAGAGCAATCCCGAGGACTCGGGATTAATCCGCGGACAACAAGTTCGAAAAGGAAAAAGTAAAATAAATTCCTCAGTAGCTCAGTTGGTTAGAGCAATCCCGAGGACTCGGGATTAATCCGTGGGTCGAAAGTTCGAAAAGGAAAAAGAAGATAAATTCCTCAGTAGCTCAGTTGGTTAGAGCAATCCCGAGGACTCGGGATTAATCCGCTGGATCGACAGAGTTCGAAAAGGATAAAGAAGATAATATTGCTCAGTAGCTCAGTTGGTTAGAGCAATCCCGAGAACTCGGGATTAATCCGTGGATCGAAAGAGTTCGAAAAGGACAAAGAAGATAAATTTCTCAGTAGCTCAGTTGGTTAGAGCAATCCCGAGAACTCGGGATTAATCCGCGGATCGAAAGTTCGAAAAGGAAAAAGAAGATAAATTCCTCAGTAGCTCAGTTGGTTAGAGCAATCCCGAGAACTCGGGATTAATCCGCCGGCGAAAGTTCGAAAAGGAAAAAGAAAAAAAATTCCTCAGTAGCTCAGTTGGTTAGAGCAACGGACTGTTAATCCGTGGGTCGTAAGTTCGAGTCTTACCTGGGGAGCAAATCAGGAGATGAATTTAATTGTCTCCTTTTTTTCGCTGCAATGTTTTACATATATATTTTGTACAGTACTGAAAGTTCCGGCAGATATTATATTGGTCATAGTTCAGATGATCTGACAGACGTCTAGAGGAACATAATAATCAGGTGATAAAGAGCAAATTCACGGCAAACAGTCGCCATTGGGAACTGGTATTGTCTTTTGCGGTTTCAGAACCAGGGGAGATGCAATGAAGGTTGAGAGATTTATCAAAAAACAAAAAAGCAGACAATTTATCAAGAAGCTAATTGACAGAAAAAACAATGGGCAGTATTATAGAGATCTAATTAAGAATATATTAAAAATGAAATAGTTGGTTAGAGCAATCCCGAGTACTCGGGATTAATCCGTGGGTCGTAAGTTCTCCCGAGACCTCGGGATTACCTGGGGAGCAGATCAGGAGATGAATTTAATTGTCTCCCTTTTTTCGCTGCAATGTTTTATATATATATTCTGTACAGTACTGATTTAGGCCGATATTATATTGGTCATAGTTCAGATGTTTGCAGACGTCTTGAGGAACATAATCATCAGGTGGTAAAGAGCAAATTCACGGCAAAGAGTCAACATTGGGAACTGGTATTGTCTTTTGAGGTTTCAGAACACAGGGGAGATGCCATGAAGGTTGAGAGATTTATCAAAAAACAAAAAAGCAGACAATTTATCAGGGAGCTAATTGACAAAAAAAACAATGGGCAGTATTTTAGAGATCTAAATAAGAATATATTAAAAATGAAATAGTTGGTTAGAGCAATCCCGAGTACTCGGGATTAATCCGTGGGTCGTAAGTTCGAGTCTTACCTGGGGAGCAAAAGATGATCTCATTCTTTTCACAACCGCTTAAAATCAAGGATTTCAGGCGGTTTTTTTGCAAGTATCAATCCGTTAGCCTCCATCAGCCTTCTATCTTCCTTCGATAAAATTATTGATTGCAGATTTAATAACATAACCCAGACTCACAAATTCTGATTCTTCGAATCTGACAAATCAAGGCCAAACAAATTTTTGCTTTTAGCACAACTTAGGTTTAAATTTGATAATGAAATAAATAAGCTTCTAATGTCAGGCATTATTAAAGGCTATTCATATGATATTTTTATCAGCTATCGTCAGAACGATAATAAGTATGATGGCTGGGTGACCGAGTTTGTAGATAATCTCAGCAAAGAACTTGAGGCTAATATTAAGGATAAAATATCTGTTTATTTCGACATCAATCCAAAAGACGGTTTGCTTGAGACGGATTTAGTTGATAAATCACTGGAGGATAAACTGAAGTGCTTAATCTTTATTCCAATAATATCAAGAACCTATTGCGACTCAAAAAGCTATGCATGGCAGCATGAGTTCTGTGCTTTTAATAAACTTGCTAAGGAAGATAAGTTTGGAAGGGACATCAGGTTAAGCAGTGGAAATGTGGCCTCCAGAATATTGCCTGTTAAAATCCATGACCTTGATCCTGAAGATAAATCGCTTCTTGAGAATGAATTGGGAGGAATGCTGCGTGGTATTGAGTTTATATACAAAGAAGCTGGAGTTGACAGGCCTCTCACCGTAAAAGACAATGAGGAGAAAAACCTGCACAAAACCAGCTATAGGAATCAGATCAACAAGGTTGCTCTTGCAATAAAGGAAATATTGTCAGCTATTAAGCACAAGGAACAAAAACCAGAACCTACTTCAGCAGAACTCTATGGTTCAACTTCAACCCCCCCCAAAAAAAACAGAATAAAAATCCTGACAGGATCATTCATAGTCTTGCTATTGATAATTCTTGGAATTATTTTTATTCCAAAACTAACCAAGCAGAAAGAACATCTTGAAAAATCCATTGCTGTTTTGCCATTTATAAATGACAGTCCTGATTCAAATGAAGAAAATATTCCTTTTATCAATGGACTTATGGAAGAGATCCTTATTAATCTCCAAACCATTAAAGGATTCAGGGTTCCAGGGCGTACTTCAGTTGAACAATTCAGAAACAATACAACAAGATCTATTCCTGAAATTGCCAAGCAACTGGGAGTGAATTATATTGTTGAGGGAAGCGGTCAAAAATATGGTAATACACTTCGTCTTAGGGTACAGCTGATTAGAGCAAGAGGTAAAGAAGCTCACCTTTGGGCCAAATCCTATGAGCAGGAAATACAAGACACAAAAGATATTTTTAATCTTCAAAGCCAGATTGCACAAGCTATCGCCGCAGAGTTGAAAGCAACAATTAGTCCCGATGAAAAACAAAAACTTGAAAAGACCCCCAAAGCAAATCTGGCAGCTTATGAGGCATACCTTAAAGGCCTATTCTTTTATGAAAAAGATGACATGAAGGTTAATGAAAAGGCTATTTACTGGTTTTCGGAATCTATTAAGCTTGATTCCACTTTCGCTTTAGCCTGGACATACCTTTCCATGTGCCATTGGAGGAAATCCGAGACTGCCGATACATTTGAATTTAAGGAATCTAAACATATAGCTGAAAGGGCCTTGGAATTGGATCCCAACTCTAGTATTTCTATTGTTAACCTGGCAGAAATATTTGATAATGAATATGATTTTAAAGAAGCTCAAGAAAAAATAAAACTAGCCCTGGAAATTGATCCAAATAATCAGTATGTTTTAAGGAATGCCTGCAGATTGTATACAAAATTGGGAAAAGGAAATGAAAGTATCTCATTTTGCAATGATGCCCTGCAAATTGAACCTAATAATCCAACTGCACTCGAATATTTAGCTTTAGGATATTTCTATGCTGGTCGTTATACAGAGGCAAGTGCAACATTGAAAAAATGTCAGGAGTTGGAAATTAAAGTTAGTAGCCTCAAGCGATTGTATTATCAAATACTTCTGGAAGAAGGAAGTTATGAAAGAATTATCAATGAGCCAAGTTATGAGGGAGATGAGGATGCCAAAAATGTTGCAATAGCAGCGGCAAACTTTGCTTTAGGTCACAAAAATATTGCCGAGAATTTATGTATTAATTTGATAGGGAAGAATGCCGGTGCCTTTTGGATTGCTTATGCATATACATTTGGAAATGAACCATTAAAAGTATATGAATGGCTTGAAAAATCTTATATTTTAAAAGAAAGAGAACTAACTTATCTTGGAGTCGAACCGGCTTTCGAAAGATACAGGAATGACCCAAGAGTAAAAAAACTACTTCAAAAAATTGGATTTCAGTCTTAGAGAAACTTCAAATGAAGCATACCTTCATCTCGAGGCAGCAAAAAAGGCTATTGCCAATCAGAAGAATAATTAGCTTTATAATAGCAGAAGTAAGCAGAGAAGACTCCTTTTCGACACCTATAAAAAGTAAGCCTCTGTATTATATTGATTATAAGCGGACTGAAAAAATAGTTCGTCCCTTACCTGGGTATAGAAACTGATGAGGGGGGTATATTTTCCTGATTCCTGGCACCATGCACCTTAATAACCTTTGCTTAATCTATTTCAGTATAGTTATTGGCAAGGTAATCTTCAGAAAGAAACTATCCGATATGAAGGGATTTTCCGGAAGCTGGTATCTGTCGTGGGAATAGATAAGATAGAGTGCCCCGAATGGCGGCTTGAAACGCCATCCGAAAAGGCCATATACATAAATCTTTTCATTGTCAGTGCTGTTCTGGGCAAATACCTTGATCCAGATATCTTTGGTGAAATTATAGTTTACAGTTACCACATTGATGAACGTGGAACTTGTGTCGGGATCAGGTACGAAGCGCAGGTAAGATGAACTGTATTCAAGCGAAAGATTCTTCGCCGGCTTCACCCGGAAACCTCCGCTGTACAGGTAAAAATTCCTGTCGAAATTCCTTCCGGTTGAAAAGCCGGTCTGAACATGGCTCCATTCCTCGGTATTGTAACCAAGTGTGAAGTCGTGCCTGTGGTTATGAAAGCCCTTTTCAAATAGCTTGTATTCATTATTGTAATTATAGCCGGCGCTTATCCGGTTGCTGAAATAAACGTCTGCCGAATTATCAGTATTCCAGCTCCTTAGCACTCCCGTCTGGCTCCAGAAAATATTATTGTTCGATCCTATATTGATATACTCGAATATCTTGTTCTTGATCCAGAATTTGTATGTCCCCTCAGCATCGATCTCTCTGCGGTCATCGTCGGTTATGAAGCCGGTCTGGTTTACATTGTCACGGAAATTGCTTCCGACATTATTATACCTGATATGATAATGGTATATATTATTCTGTCTTGCAAACCTCATGAACCAGGCACTGTGCGACCAGAAATCTCCTGGTGCGCTTCCAACAAACTGGCCTGTCAGCTGCCAGGTCTTGCCGAGGTTCAGATTATAATCAAGGCTCAATGACCTGGTGTATGAATCACCACCGCTCTTATCAACCATTGTGAGGCCCAGGCTCGATGAGTTCAGAATGTCACGCTTAAGACTGGCAGCGGTAAAGTAATAGTGTGCACTATCCTCAGGCATCCTGGGGGTTCTAACATTTACCGCATTGAACTGGTACCCTCCGATTTTCCCGTTAAGCCTTTCGCCGAAATCGATATCCTGTATCCTGCGCGAATAAAAGGTCTGGAACCTGGTGTTATACATTTCATTACCTTCCTGGAAGAAAAGACGTTTCTCGGGATAGCTCAGCTCATAACGTGTAAGGTTTATCTGCACCTGGTCGGCTTCGACAGTCGCAAAATCGGGATTTATTGTTGTGTTGAGTGAAGCGTTTGGTGTGATCTGCCATTTTATATCGCCGCCGGCGTCGGCGTCTATTTTCCCACCTGTAGTCTTAAAGACTGATAAATATGGAAACATTGTCAGCTGCATCCTTCTGCCAGAAGTGTTAAGGCCGGTAACCTTGCCGCCCTGCGATATCCTGAAGTCCTGAGAAAGGGGACCGGTCCAGTAGGCTGTCTCGAAACCTGAACGGATGATCCTGCCGAAATTGACACCCCATGTGTCAAGTCCCTTTTTGAATTTCAGACTGTTCAGGGGGATCATTATCTCCGCACACCAGCCGCCGTTAAATCCGGCTGCTGCGCACTTCCATTCAGTGTCCCAGTTCAGGTCTATATTGTTGCCGTCATCATTTATCCTGAAATCGACCTGTGTCCCAAGGGGATTTATAATGAAACCGTAACCCGTGCGGTTATCATTGTACGTGTCTATTATCAGTCCAACCTCATCATCATTCTTTGACAGAGCATCACGACTCTGGTTTTTGGCGATCACCTGCGTTCCCTGGTAGCATTTTATGACTGCATAAATATTTTTATCATCAAATCCGAACCATGCTGATGTTGCCTCAGTTGCAGCTTCCCCGGAATGCGGTTCCATTTGGATGAAGCCGGACGCACTGTCTGAGCCTGCCCAGATCTCCTTTTCAAATATGCCGTCAACAGGTGGTGCAGATTTGAGGAAAAAAGCAGGCAGCGATTTCTGCGGGTACGATACCGTTGTGGACAAGACAAGAATGAGGCCGGTCAGAAAAGAGGAGGTGAGAACTCTCATAGAAGGATGGTATGGGCGGGTTTAAAAATAAAGATAAAAGATACAAGAAACAAGAAACAAGATTTATTTCAGGATTATTAGCTGAACCCGCCGAACCGGGTAAAGAAAAAATTCAGCATATACTTTTGCTGGTGGTGGATATTACCGGATCCCTGTATCAATATTTATATTAAGAATTGTATTGTTTTGTGGAACTATTGAGACTTCGACAGGTAAGTTGCTCCTCGCAATTCTATTTTGCCCATTCCCAAGGATGACCAGATAATTTCCATTATCAAGCTCGGTTCTGTACGAGCCATCCAATGCAGGATTTATTTGAGCAATTTTCTTCCTTCCATTTGATGTCCATATACTTACGGGATATGCTTTATAGGTCTCAGCAGTAGGCAAACAACCCGGATCGGGAGGAACGGTCTCAACAGGGCAAATTGGCCCTATAGAGATTACCCCTTCAAGGAATCCGGTTCCCCGATTTATCTCTTTATCACAACCAGGAATAACAAGTACACCAGCCAGGAATAATGAACCAAGGATAATATTTATTCTGCGCCCTGTCATAGTTAAGTATATTGAATTAAAAATTGAGCAATAATTATGCCAAATAACCTTATATTATTGGAGTTTTGTTATAAATCCAGACTCCCGGATTCAGGTTGATCGTCCCAAATAAATTTTGTTTATGGCCTGACTTTGGTTTAAATTTGATAATGAAATAAATAAGCCTCATATGTCAAGCGTTATTGAAGGTTATTCATATGACATTTTTATAAGCTACCGTCAGAAGGATAATAAACACGATGGCTGGGTAACTGAATTTGTCAGTCAGCTAAGAGGAGAACTTGAGGCCACCTTTAAAGTGGATATTTCTATATATTTTGATGAAAATCCCAAGGATGGCTTACTGGAAACTCACAGCGTTGATAAAAGCCTGGAAGGGAAATTGAAATGTCTCATTTTCATTCCTGTCATCTCACAAACATACTGCGATACAAATAGTTTTGCCTGGCAACACGAATTTTGTGCCTTTAATAAACTGGCTAAGGAAGATCTATTCGGAAGAGACATCAGGCTGAGTAGTGGAAATGTTGCCAGCAGGATATTGCCAATCAAGATTCATGATCTTGACCCTGATGATAAAACACTCCTTGAGAATGAGTTAGGAGGGAAACTTCGATCCATTGAATTTATATATAAATCAGCAGGAGTAAATAGACCATTAAGAGATAATGAGGATCATCCTCAGGATAACCAAAATAAGACCTACTATCGTGATCAGATAAATAAGGTGGCAAATGCTGTTAAAGAAATAATTTCCATAATAAAAAAACATAATCAACAGGATGGAGGAGTATCAAAGGAGACCTTGAAAGCAATACCTGAAAAGAAAGTATTCCTGAAAACAAAAATCCTTATTGGTTCATTAATATTATTGGCTCTGTTAGTGCTTGGGTATTTCTTTATTCCAAAAATGTTCAAATCTCCCGAACCCGGAGATAAATCGATTGCTGTTTTACCATTTGCTAATCTTAGTAATGATCCTGAACAGGAATATTTCAGTGATGGTATTGTGGAAGCAATTTTAGATCATCTCTTCAAAATAGGTGAATTAAAGGTAACATCCGGCACATCAACAAAAAGATATAAAAACACAGAACTTTCTGTAAAGGAGATTGGTAGGGAATTAGGTGTCTCATCGATTTTGGAAGGTAGCGTGCAAAAAGTGGGAAACAATGTAAGGATTACAGCCCAGCTTATTGATACAAGAACTGATGCACACTTATGGTCCCAAACATATGACAGGAATATTTCGGATATCTTCTCAATTCAATCTGAAGTAGCTCAAAATGTTGCCAGGGAGTTAAAAGCAACATTAACTGCAAAAGAGAAAGGACAAATCGAAAAGAATCCGACAAACAATGCGGAAGCCTATAATATATATTTACAGGGAAGATTTTTCTGGAGTACAAGGACAAAAGAGGGTCTTAACAGAAGCGTAGAATATTTTGAAAAGGCAATAACTATTGATCCCGGTTATGCACTGGCCTATTCCGGTCTGGCTGATGCTTATTTTATTCAGGCATATTGGGGTTGGATACCCTGGGATGAAGGTACTGCCAAATCTAAAAAGTCAGTTTTACGGGCTTTGGATATCGACAGGAATCTTGCTGAAGCACATACTGTACTCGGAGCTCTTTTGAATTATAAGGAATGGAAATGGGAAGAAGCCCGGAAAGAATTAAAGCTTGCCATAGAGCTAAATCCAAATTTTGTAACTGCTCATCATTATTATTCAGAATTACTGGATATTCTAAACCAAAATGATGAAGCTCGCAAACAGATTAATATTGCGTTGCAGCTTGATCCATTACTGCCAGTGCTGCATTCTTTAAGTTCAGGCTATTTTTATAAAGAAGGCAAGCTCAATAATGCACTTGATGAATGTTATTTATTACAGGACCTTGATCCTGATTATGGTAATAGATCTCTCTATTGGAGAGAATTTAAAATATACCATAATCAAAGAGAAGATATGAAAGCGCTGGAGGCCTTTCAAAAAGCTATGTATATGGATACTTTGAAAATTAATAATTCGATTGAAGTGAAAGATGTTTATAATAAATCAGGTATAAACGGTCTATGGAACTTACTAATTGAATCGGAACTTAAAAAATCAAATCCCAATCTTATTGCTTTGGCTGTTGCGTATGTAAAAATTGGCAAGAAAGTAGAAGCATTGGGCTTTCTTGAAAAAGCATTTGTAAACAAGTTGCCAGATTTGCCCTTAATCAATAACAACCCCGATTTGGATAATCTGCGTTCAGAACCGAGATTTCAGGTTATCATTAAAAAAATGGGATTATCGGAATATCAAAACCTTAATTAATTCCCGGTATGGCAAGTCGAAACAGCAAAAAAAGCTGTTGCCTGTCAAAAGAGGACCGACTGAGATTTTTATTAATACTGCTAAACTTTTCTATTCATTTGTTTCATAAAGGCGAAGCCTGTTTCTGAGAGCAGTAATTTCATCCTGCATATTATTTATTCGCTGTAATAAATGATTAATGGTTTCTATACCCTCCAGGTTAATGTCCAATTCATAATATAAGCGAACAATTTTCTCCAATTCCTGTAACTGGCTTGATTGAATATATCCTTTTTCTTCAATTGTCATGATTTCTATCAATCCGTTTTCCTGTAAAGAGCGGATAAATGAAATCTCTATGTTGTGGTTTGCACAGAACTCATCTGCAGGTATTAAATTTTCCATTTTTGTCAGTCCGGTTTTACAATTACATTTTAGACAATTCAGTAAAGAGCTCTTTTTGCCTCCCGGTTAAATTTGTCGGGATAATAACGGAATAGGTTATGTATAAATCCCCAAATTGCCCCTCTTCTTTATAAACCGGGAATCCTTTCTCTTTCAACTTTATTTTACTCCCGTTTTGTGTTTCGGGTTTAACTTTCAGTTTTACTTTTCCGTTTAAGGTATCAATAGTGATTTCACCACCCAATACAGCTGTATATAAATCCAAATCTACCTGTAGTATATAGATCATTTCGTAAACGTTTATATTGGGGGTGGTTTTCGATTGAAAATGTAATATATAAATCGCCATTCGGCCCACCATTTATTCCCGCGCCTCCATGACCTGCAATTTTAATAGTTTGTCCGTTTTCAATTCCTGCGGGGATGGTAATTCTAATGTTTCTGCCGTTTATCGTTAAAGTTTGTTTGTGAGTTTTATAAGCATCGATGAGATTGAGATGTAATTCGGCATTATAATCTTCTCCTCTGAATTTTACCTGTCTGCTTCTGCCGGTTCCTGCACCTCCACCAAACATGGACTCAAAAAAATCTGAAAAATCACCTTCAAATTGTGTCCCTGAATAGCCTGTTCCATATGAACCTGGTGATTGTTTCTGATTTTGTTGTGCCTGTTCAAATTGTTCGGCATGTTGCCAATCTTTTCCGTACTGATCGTACTTTTTGCGTTTCTCAGGATCGCTCAATACTTCATTTGCTTCATTGATCTGCTGAAAATTCGATTTGGCATTTTTATCATTCGGGTTTAAATCGGGGTGATTTTTCCTGGCTAACTTACGATAGGCTTTTTTTATTTCCTCCTGTGTGGCATTTTTATCCAGCCCCAGTATTTTATAATAATCAATATACATTATTATGATATTTTAACCTGAAGAAAATATGGTGAAGAAACCTGTTGTCACTAAATAGACAAGGGCTGTCTTACCCTGTATCCTTTTAATCCATAGAAAAATATAAAGGCAAAACAGACCAATGGTACAATAAATCCTAATGCCATATTGCTAACGTCAGCTATACGGCCCATCAGAACAGGAATCAACGCCCCTCCTACTATGGACATCACAAGAAATGAAGATGCCTTTTTGGTCAATGGTCCCAATCCCTTGATCCCCAGTGCAAATATTGTCGGGAACATTACTGACATAAAGAAATATGTCGAGAACAGAGCTACAACGGATACCCATCCCAGTCCCGCCACAACAAGACTCATAGTAATTACGTTCATTATAGCATAAAGAGCCAGCAACTTATTGGGCTTAATGATTCTCATGAAAATGGTGCTTCCTGAAAACCTTCCAAGCCAGAATAATCCCATCCCTCCAAACCCGAGAATCTTGGCGGCCTCCACATTTGTCACCGAGGGGATCTCTTCAGTAACATAATTGATAAAGAAGCTGTTGATCCCGGTCTGGGCAGCCACGTAAAGGAATTGTGCAACTACAGCCATCACAAAATGTGGATGTTTCAGCAGATCTTTGATCTTTCCACCAGCAGTTACAGTATCATTGCTTGCAAAATGAGATTCTTCCTTTACTTCAGGCAGCTTCGCCCGCCAGAATAAAAATGCAACAATAAGCACGAGCGTTCCGATCAACAGATAAGGCAGGGCAATGGATGCAAATTTGTTGACATTATCACTGCCGGAAAAGATCAGCATCCCTCCCACAAGAGGTCCGGCTATCCATCCTAAACCATTAAACGACTGCGAGAAATTAATTCTTCTTTCTCCATATTCAGGAGGGCCAAGAACTGTTGTATAAGGATTTGCAGCAGTTTCGAGACAGGTGAGCCCGCATGCAATAATAAAAAGACAAACTAAAAAACTGCCAAAGGTCTGAGTCAGGGTAGCCGGCAACATTAAGAAAGCACCACAGGCGAAGAGGAGCAATCCGAAAATAATTCCTCTTTTATAACCGAATTTCTGCATCAGGAAACCTGCCGGAAGCGCCATCAGGAAATAGCCGCCATAAAATACAAACTGTACAAACGCTGATTTTGCTTTCGACATACTCAGCAACTCCTGGAAATGCTTGTTAAGTACATCAAGGCATCCATGGGCAAAACCCCACAGAAAGAAAAGACTGGTTACAAGAATAAAAGGAATCAGGTATTCGCGGTAAACAAATTTCTGCTTTTCTGCGGCTGCAGTCAGGTTGTTTGTCATTTCATCTTGTTTTTACCATTACAAGATTGTTATGATTTATGACTTTACCAAAAAAAATTTACAGTTTATGAATATTCAGTCCGCCGCTGATCTCGAAAATCATCCCGGTGGAAAAATCCCAGTCGCCACGGGCAATAGATGCTATTGCCTTGCTGATATCTTCAGGCAATCCCCATCTGTTTTGCGGAATAAATCCTTCGTTAATAAGTTTATCATATTTGTCCTTGACCTTGACGGTCATGTCTGTCTGGATTATTCCGGGACGGACTTCAAAAACCTTGATATTTTCTTTCGACAGACGATCAGAGAATACATAAGATGCCATGCTCAGCCCTGCCTTTGAAATGCAATACTCAGCCCGGTTGGTGGAAGAAAGTAATGCGGAGACGGATGTAACGAAAACAATAACCGGTCTGTAATTGTTAATTTGCTGTTTTAACCAGATCATTTCCTTTGCAACTTTTTGTGCAAAGAAAACCGGGCCTTTAAGGTTAATATTCAACACCCTGTTGTAGCTTTCTTCTGTCATTTCGAGAAGATCATCACGCAATAGCGGCGCAACGCCTGCATTATTTACCAGAAAATCGATTCTGCCATATCTTTCAAGAATATTGGAAACCACCTCCTTATGGCATCCTGTGCATGAAATATCAAGACCTATAGGGAAAAACTCAGCACCCTTTTTTTCGACCTCAGTACCAAGGAGCTCCATCCCTTCACTGTCGATCGATCTGGCTATGGCGGCAATATCAAATCCTTCAGATGCCAGAGAAATTGCAATCGCTCTGCCTATACCTCTGCTGGCGCCTGTAATAACCGCTACAGGTTTATTATTCATCCTAAAAGTGTATTACCAGGTTTATTGAATTTCTGGCGATAAAGGTAATAATTTGCCTGATTCAGTCAACTTCCGGTCAAATTATCTTCAAGATATTCTTTCCAGACAGTTTCAAACCAGAGATCCTGGGAAGGTATCTTCCTGGTATTCACGAGATTTATTGTAGTTTTTCCGTTTCTAAAGCCTATTTCCATTATGCCCTTTTCTATATCCCTGTCGTACACGCAAAGCCAAGGGGATAGTGACTGTTCCTGTTTAGTTGCCTGCACAATTTCTTTGCCATTGACTACCAGGTAAGAACCACGGCTTCTTCCTCCTCCTTCAAGATATGCTTTGATAGCTTCGAGATAGATATAATGAGTCAGGCAATGGTCCGCAAGCAAAAAAGATCGGGCAAGCTCTTTTACCGAGCCGGCTCCTGTATTTTCATGAAGGTGCTTAAGCATTTCATATGCCTCAGCAGAGGCTGCGGTTACTTTACTCTTCTCCCTGATAATCCCTCCGGCTTCAGACATCCTCTTCCTTATTTCACGCAAATATTTCTGGTTATTAGCGGAATGCCCTGTAGCAAGCCACCTTTCTGCAAGTTTCAGTTCATCAATAATCTGCTCTTTAGCTTCTTCTAAAAATTCATCTGTCGCCGGAACAGGCTGGTTATATTGCCTGCTGATAAAATACGCTGCCCGTAAACTTCCCACCTGTCCGGAATTAAGAGCCGATCCTCCGGGCCGGTAAACTCCATGTGAACCATTCACTTCTCCGACCGGAAAAAGATGCTTCAGATCTGATTGCCACCATATATCTCCTTTCAGGCCGCCGTTGTTATGCTGGGCACAGACAGCTATTTGAAGAAGCTCTTCCGACAGATCAATTCCATTCTCCTTAAAAAGTGAAAAAGCCGGTTTATTTATGGCCAGCAGCCGGTCAAGAGGACTCATTTTTAAAGCTCCGGATTTATTCAGGTAATTGAAAACCTCAGGATCAAGTTTATCAAGGGAAAACTCTTCTTTGTCACCTGCAGAAGGATTCTGCGAATAATCAAGATAAACATTCCGTCGTTTTTCAGTAATTTCCCGGAACACAAGGAGATCAATGAGCGAAGAACCATTGCCGGTAATTTTCCGCGGGTCGAATGGCCATTGATAACCTTTAAGAAAAATTGCTTTGGTAAGTGTTTTTATATCAGGAAAATGGTCGTTCAGGAACTCTTTCCTGTCATTTCCTTTCTTATCTGTTGAAATGTATCGTGGTATTGATTGCTGATAACTCCCGGAAAGATTCCATCTGAATTTAAGTGAAGCGATGCCAAACTGTGATTCAGAAAGATTCTGCCCGGTTGCTCCTGCTTTAAATGCCATTCCGGTTGATCCGCTCTGGGATAACGGATAAACGCTTGTTTCATAAATTCCGGCAGGACCACCTGTTCCAAGAATTATATTTTCACAATTAAAAAGAACAAAAGCTTTTAAAGGATCTTTTTCTCTTGTATTAATGGCAAGGGCTCCGGTCACTTTCGAATTGCTTTTATCTTTCAGAATGGAAACGATCTGGTGCCGGTCAAGAATCTTAATCTTTCGTTTTTTTACCTCCCGGGCAAGAGTTTCAAACATTTTCCTTGAAGTAAAAGGTCCAGCTGAAGTTGCTCTTGAACGTGGATCATGATCTGTTTTATAACCGGCAAATGCACCGTATTTATCATGGGGGAACGGAACTCCCATTGAGACAAGATTCATGAATGCCCGGACTGATCCCTGCGCTTCACAGAGCGCTATATCGCCATGCATGCATTTACCATTGAAAAGGTCGTTAGCCATTTCAATGACCGAATCGGGATTTTCTCCTGCAAGTGAAAGCTTATAGTAGGTCTGCTTATCCGAACCCGCATTATTGGATGTTCCTCCTCCCCATTTTGAAGTTGCAATAACCAGGTCAGCCTGTCTGAATGAGTGAAGTGATACAGCAGCATTAAGTGATGCTGCTCCGCTGCCGATTACCAGGGTATTAACCCTGAAGCACCTGACTTCAAAGCCGTTGATCCGTAATATATTACTTTCCATCAGCAATAAGTTTTTTCAGTTCGGTTCCATATATTTCCCTGTCGTGGATTACGCATCCACCCGGTCTTAAATTACTTATGAGCCGGGTACAGCCCGAACAGGTAATACAGACTTTTGCAGGATCTGCTTTACCATTTTTCATGATATCGCAGGGCATGGAGGGATAAGCAAATGAATTCCTTCCAAAACCGATGAACGAAGCATCACCGTTCTTAACGACAGCAGCACCAATATTTGGCGCAAATTGCCGCAGGTAAGAATATGCCGAGCCAACGAAAGATATTTCAGGAAACCTTTTTTGAAATAATGAGGTTCCGTTTATCATTCTCATAACACCTTCCAAAGGATGTTCTTCGGGGAATTTTTTCCCCGGCACAGGAGTATCAAAGGGACGGGTAACATACGGATTGAAATATGGACTGCCCATGCTTATATTAATCAGCCTGATATCCTTTTTCAGCAGCTCTTCAACAAGCAACAATGGTTCTGCAAAATCAGGCTTATCATCTTTACCAACTCCAAATCCCCCGCTATAGCAATCAGATATGTTTAACCGCGTTGTTATTAATATATCCGAAACTTCTGTTTTAATCCGGTCGATGGTTTCAAGGATAAAACGGAACCTTTTGCCTGTTCCCTCTCCTCCATACGAACTTTCTTTACGGGATATTGCCGCCAATAAATCCACCATTAGGTAACCATGGCAGGCTTTCAGGTCAACTGCATCAAATCCGGCAAGCGAAGCAAGCTTTGCAGCAATAATATACTGATCCTGGATCCTTTTAAGATCATCGTCAGAAAGCATGTATGGTTCAGCATTATCAAGAACCGGGTTAAGTGCGGCTACCATCGGTTTTGGTTTTCCTTCAGGTTTGCTGTACCTGCCTGAATGAGTAAGCTGGATGACCAGAAGGGGCTTGTTCCCTTTCTGATTTGCCGTTTTTCTTACATTACTGATCAGCGATTTGAACCGGGCGACGTTCTCTTTATGAAGCCAGAGTTGATTTGGATTTGATCTGCCATCCGGAGAGACAGCAACTGCCTCAAACCAGATAATTCCGCTTCCGCCCTCTGCATAACGCAGGTAACGCCTTGCAGTGAGCAGAGATGGTGAACCATCAGGTTCCGAATCATAACCTTCCATTGGTTGCACTACAAACCGGTTAGAGATTAAAAATCCTTCCAACATCATGGGACTCAGCAACGGGGAGATATCATCTGTGAAAGGCAGGTCGTAACCAAGTTCCTTTGCTTTTGATTTAAGTTCATTACCTGTTTTGTATCTGAACCGTTCGTGCATAAGACTGGCTTTCAATATTCAGGAATTTTTTCTTCTGATCTTTCCGGTCCCGGTCAGTAACCAGAAAATTCTTTTAAAATAGCTTTTCAGGAGGGCTGCTCTTAAACCCCTCCTGGACGGGTTTACAGCAAGTTCACCCTGAAAACGCATACCTCTCTTTAAAAAGAATCTTGTGAATGAAGCTGATGTAATCCCCCATTTATTTAGAAATTGTTTGCTGCCATTGTTCATGGTAATTCTTCGGGTCGATTTGGAACCGAAATGATAAGCACGACTTGCATCCACTCCTTTGAAGTACCTGACACCGGCTTCATAAAGCTTCATTGAAAAATCGGGGTCAGAATAAAGACCCGGGTAATACTCAACACTATATCCTCCTATAAGATCCCAGATATCTTTGTGAACAATATTCGGCGGCCAGGTTGCTCCGCTCCAGTCTTCACTTTTTATTGTTCTGAATTCATTAAGGAGATTCTCCTCACGGAATGTTTCGGGTGATCTTCCAAAATCAAAGGGGGAAAGTATTCCGGGATGAGGCGAGACTTCCGGCTCAATTGTTGTTGACGAGAGATAGAAAAATTTATCGGGCAGGCGTTCTATCTGGTTCCATAGTTCCTGGTCCCAGCCGGGCAGCATGTACATGTCATCGTTAAGAAATACAATATAATCAGTGGTGACCAAGAGCCCTGGCTGCATTTAAAGCCCAGCAGACACCAAAGTTACTATCGCTGTGTGTATAGTCAAAGCCGCTTTTACGAATCCAATCGAGTGTGCCATCGGTACCCTCGTTCACATGAATTATAATCTGATGCCTGAAAGCTGAGTTTTTCCTGATGCTGCCGATACAGATGCTCAGAAATGGCAGGTTGTTCCAGCTTGGAATGATTATGGAGAACTTATTGTCTTTGTCGTAATTATTACCAGGATGCCAGTTAATCATGTATTTTCAGGTAAAGATTATCTATTTATCTGTAAGAAAAAAGTTATAAGTTTTTGTTTATCCCATTCACACAAAACGAATTTCCTGCGATTTTTTTTTCAGCCATTAATTTTTCTACAAATTCGGTATCCACAGGATTATAGTTGGCTTCATGGAACAGGTGGTAAACAATGGCCTTCCCTTTCATTGACCGGACTTTTAATCCCTGTTTCTTCAACCTCCAGTCAATATCAAAATCCTCACCGACACCCGCACGATTGTAATCTTCATCGAAACCATTCACTGCCAGAATATTCTTTTTCATTATACCCCAGTTACATCCTAAAATTCTCCTGTATTGTTTATCGATGTTTTTTTTGAAAGGAATATACAATCCGGCTCCTAAGCTATTCCCACCATACAGGAAAGCTCTAAAAATGTTAATGCTCTTTATTGATTTTGAATTTAATAAAATATCAGTGTGTCTTTTGCTGCAAAAAACCCTTCTCCCATAGCAAAAATTGGAATCGGTTATTGCTTTGTCATATTCTTTCAGGAAATGTTTTTGAGGTACACAATCACCATCAATGAAAACAACTTTTTCACCAGCCGCGATTTTAACAGCGTTATTTAAGATACGTGTTTTTCTGAAACCTGAATCTTCATGTGACACGTGCTTAATTTTATACAAATGTTCATGACAAGCGTTGGCAATGAAATCAACTGTTCGGGGGTCGTTATTATCTTCAGCCACGATAACTTCATAATTCTGAAATGACTGTCTGTCCAGAGATTGAAGTATAAGCTCCAGAAAATCAAGACGTTTATAAAATGATATTATTAGTGAAATCATTATTTAAAGGTACTTTCTTACAATGCAAGTTTAGTTTCTGATTTGTTAACTGGCTTCAACTTATTACTTTATCAATGAACTATAGAGATTCATATAGGTACTGGCAACAATATTATCCTTGAAATTATTGGCGTATTCAGCCCCTGTGGAAATCATTTTATCTCTAAGCTCTTTATTATTAATAACTTTTAATATAGCCTCCCCGATCTGTTCGGGATCGCCGGGATCCACGTAAATACTTCCAGGTCCCGCAGCTTCAGCAAAACATCCTCCTTTGCTCGTAATAACAGGAGTGCCTGAAATCAAAGCCTCTATCAACGGTATCCCGAATCCCTCGAAAAAAGAGGGATATATGAAGCATTCAGCATTCCGGTAAATCGCCGGCAGGTCAGTATTTATAATTGCACCGGGGAATATTACATTATTCAGCTTATGAATAGTGATATAATCGAGAACCTTTTTAAAATAATGTCCGGACTTTCGTCCGATAACAACAAGTGGAATCCTGATGTTTGCGATATGTATTGCCTTAATTAAACCGAGTAAATTTTTACGCTCTTCAATAGTTGATATATATAGCAGATATCTCTCTGGCAAATTATATCTCTTTTTGATTTCCGGATAAAACTCATTATTTTGTTTATCCCAGAAATAAGGATTACAGCCCTGATATATCACGGTTATTTTGTCAGGAGAAATATTTAAATAATTTATTAAGTCGTTTCTGGTCTGCTCACTTATAGCAACTATCCTGTCAGAAACCCTGCATGCATGTTTCAATTTCCGGGTATATATTTTGGTGTCAAACCATTTATAGTACTCCGGATATCTTATAAAAATCAGATCATGAACTGTTACTACTGATTTTACACCGGTATTTTCTATTCCTGACGGCATTTCCTGACTTAGTCCGTGAAAGATATCCGGTTTTTGTTTTTTAATATCATCTACCATGTACTTGCTGCGCCATAACGGACTGAGAAATTTAAGTAAGGGTGAGTCCGGTTCAATAATTTTGAACCTCTCTTCATTTTCAAGGATGATCCGGTTTTTAGTTTCAGGAGTAAAAAGGTAATAGGTGTTCCCTGGATAGTTTTTTGATAGAGCCGATAGAAGGTTACGGCTATAATTGCCTAATCCGCTATAATTGAAAAAGGCTCTTTTGGCATCAAATCCGACAGAAACAGAGTCTGGTTTTATTTCGTTTAAAGTTGTCATAACTTCAAAAATCTTAAATCTGTCATGCTATAGTTTTTCTTCCTCCTTCGTTTCTATATTATCCTTTTCAATCTCTTCAACCTCATCATCCAGCCATTCGTACACGGGCATCTGAGGGCCCTTCTTCCTGAACCGGATTGCAAGAACTATCCCGGAAAAAAATCCAAGCATATGAGATTCCCAGGATACATTTTTTTTATAAACACCAGGGAAAATTCCCCAGACCATCTCCCCGTACAAAAATACAACAAGAAGAGATAAAGCTACCAGCCTGTAATATCTTCTTATAATACCGCTGAAAAATAGAAATGAAGCGAGTCCGTAAACAAGTCCGCTTGCTCCAATATGGTATGCTTCTCTCCCTCCGAACCATACAAGAATGCCAGTAAGAAAATATGTCCATAAAAAGACTTTGAGTGCTATCTCAGAATAAAAATAAAAAAGCGCAACTGATAGAATGAAAAAGGGTAATGTATTATTAAAGAGATGGGTAAAATCGGCATGAATGAATGGGGAGAAAATAATCCCGGACAATCCTTTGGCTGTTAATGGATAAATCCCTAATTCTGAAAGGTCTAATCCAAACAGTACTTCAATAATTTTAACCATCCACATCAGGAATACGAACACACCTGGAATAATTATGCTCAGGAAGAACTTCTTCCTGTAAAAGGCCCCTTCAGTTGTTATATTAGATTCATTATTTGACATCCTGAAAATTTAGAAAGTCGGTTAAACCTTTTTTGTTCTTAGTCTCTTCCGGGGAAAACGATTCCCGCAGCCTCTCTTATCCGATCGAGTGTACGGATCAGGTTACGGCTGAAAGAGAGCGGAACTATCCTGCTTTCTGTTCTCCCTTCATCGAGACATTTCATAACTTCCTCAGCTTCCGAGTGATAGCCCATTGCAGGCGGAGTGAATACAAATTCCTGTTTGTCGCTTCCGTGTAATGAAAGGATTACTCTCTGATTCATATCACGCCCTCTTGTTACTGTCATATTACCTTTTTCGCAGAGGATATCACAGCCTATCCCGGTACTGGTTTTAAATGAACTGTAAATTGTTGCCATCCGTCCGTCTTTATATCCGAATATCACATTCAGCGACTCTTCAGATCCCGTTGGGGCAAATGAAGCAATTGCTTTGATCTCATCAGGGACACCGATAAATGTAAGGGCATCAATAACTGGATAGATGCCAATATCAAGAAGAGAGCCGCCACCCAGGGTAAGGTTAAATTTCCTGTCGTATGGATCATACGGAGGAATGAATGAGAAATGCCCATTAATATGTACTATTTTCCCCGTTATTCCTGATTCAAGTATTTCTGCAGCTTTTTTATAAAAGGGTTGAAAAGGGGGCCACAATGCCTCCATCAGGAACAGCTTTTTCTTCCTGGCCTCGCTTATCATTTCATCTGCTTCTGCTGTATTAAGCGAAAATGCCTTTTCACATATAACATGCTTGCCATGTCTGAGGCAGAGCAACGTATGCTCCTTATGGTAAGAATGGGGTGATGCAATATAAACCACTTCCAGCTCCGGATCTGAAACCAGCTCTTCATAGGAACCATAAAATTTCCTGAAGCCATACTCTTTTGCAAATTGTTTAGCTCTCAGAAGATCCCGCGAACCCACAGCATATAATTCGGCATTCTCCAGAAGTTTAATTCCCTTAGTAAATTTTGCAGACATTTTCCCCGGAGCAAGGATTCCCCATTTGTATCTCTTCATGAAAGAAAAGTTTTGATAAATATAGGGAATCTTTAAACATGTGGTCACCCCCTCGCCCTGACTAAAATATCTTCAAACCCTCTTCCCCCAACCCCTTATCCCAGGGGAGACGGGGAGTACATTATTGTAAACTTTATTATAGGGAGCTGTTGAAAAAGTCAAAATCCATTAACCGCAAAGGTCGCGAAGGATTACGCTAAGATCGCAAAGAGCTGAAATAAATTGCTTTAACTTTGCGTACTTTGCGCCTGCTTTGCGTGCTTTGCGGTTAAAAAGAACTTTTTCAACACCACCGTTCATGGAGATGGTTTGGAATCATTCAGAGGTAACAAAAAACGAGTAAAAATCCTATTGTTTAATGTATCATAATTCACGATAAACAATATTGACTCTCCTATATAGCTAATAATCTTTATATTACAAAATAAATTAAAAATATTATCATTTTTTTACTACTAGGTATTGCATAGTATTAATATTTATATATATCTTTGCATTGTCATGTTACTTGTATAGTATAGTAGTAAATATTTAAACAGACCATGAAAATTACAGTCAGCATTAATCTCGGGGGCTATTCATTCAACATTGATGAAGATGCTTATTCCGAACTGAAGAGGTACCTTAAGAATCTTGGGATTCACTTTGCCGGTGAAGAAAGCTCTTCAGAAATACTCTCTGATATAGAGACAAGGATTGCGGAATTATTCCGTGCCAAGCTCACAAATTATAAACAGGTGATAAACATCGGGGACGTCCAGCAGGTTATTTCTGTATTAGGAACACCTGAAGATATTTCGGATAATGAAGGGCAATCTGCAAGCGATAAATTTACCTCACCAGGTTATCACAGGATGTACCGCGATCCTGATCACAGGATAATTGGCGGTGTATGTTCCGGAATGGCAGCCTACTGGAATATTGAACCATGGATAGTAAGGGTAATTTTCCTGATTATGGCAATGATGGGCGGACTGGGAATTCTGGTCTATCTCATTCTTTACATTGTTCTGCCTGAAGCCAGGACCACAGCTCAAAAAATTGAAATGAAAGGCGAACCTGTTAATATTAATAATATAAAGGATTCTGTTAAAAAAGAATTTGATACTGTAAGAAAAAATATGAATCTGTAAGAGGCAAACCAGGAAGGGTGATTGCAAAGTGTAAAATTTAAAACTTATTATTATGGATCTTGAAAACACAAAAGCACAGATGCGCAAGGGAATCCTGGAGTACTGTATTCTTTCAGTATTATCAAGAAATTCCTGCTATGCAAGTGATATTATCAAGGAACTTAAAGAAGCTAAGGTAATTGTTGTTGAAGGAACTCTTTATCCACTTCTTACCAGGCAGAAAAATGCCGGACTGCTCAGTTACCGCTGGGAAGAATCTCAGCAGGGCCCGCCCCGCAAATATTATGAGCTCACCCCGCAAGGCAGGGAATATCTTGCTGATCTGGATAAATCGTGGAATGAACTGGTAGCATCAGTAAACCTTATCCGCACGAGGTAATCTTTAACTAACCTATTAAAACTGAACATGATGGATAAAACAATTAATATAAATCTCGGCGGAACTCTTTTTCAGATAGACGAAGAGGCTTACAGGATTCTGCGCGATTACCTGCAGTCAATTGATCAGAAATTCAGAAACGTACAAGGAGGCAATGAGACAATTGAAGATATCGAATTAAGAATTGCAGAGATATTTCAGTCACAGAAGGGATTGGCCGGTGTTATAACAAAAGATAATGTTGAGGCAATGATCTCAATAATCGGAAAACCCGAAGATTTCGGCCATATTGAAAACGAACCTTCAGCACCTCACTACAATGCTTCACAAAGAAGAAAAATGTTTAGAAATCCTGATAATACAATAATCGGAGGTGTCTGCGGAGGCTTAGGGGCTTATCTTAACAGCGATCCGGTCTGGATAAGGATTCTTTTTGTGGTTTTCACCTTTTTCTTTGGATTCGGGTTCTTTGTTTATCTGGCTCTCTGGATTGCAATACCTAAGGCAGCAACAGATTCCCAGAAAAAGGAGATGTACGGAGGCGCTCATAACTGGGCAATGCCACAGGAATGGGACAAAAACCCTGGCAACAGGGTCGGAGGTGCTGTTAATGAAGTATTCCGGGCAATAGGAAAAGTCTGTTTTATTATTGTGCGTGTATTCCTGATACTCTTAGGTACAGGACTCGTCCTTACAGGATTTCTTGCCCTGTTTACTTTTATCATGGTATTTCTTTTCAAATATCCCGGGGCTTTCTCTACTGATATTACGGGAATAAACTTTAGCTATTTCCCCGATTTTCTTAATTATATAGTTGCTCCCACAATGGTGCCCTGGATAAAAGCGCTTATAATATTTGTAGTCTCCCTTCCGTTGCTTTTCATAGTCTATGGAGGTATAAGAATGATCTTCTGGTTCAGGGCAAGAGATGGATTTGTCTGGCTTGGAGGACTGGTATTATGGGTGATGAGTGCAGCTGCTCTTTCAATTATTCTTTTTAATGAGGGGATTGGTTTTGCCGAAACAGGAAAAACCACATCAACGGATTATTTCAAAGAGGCACCAGATACACTTTATATCAGGTCGGGGGTTAAAATATCAGATATCAAGGTCGATAAAGAGATCACAATCCCGGGAGAAAATTATGATGTTTTTTATATCTCTGATGAGAAAAAGGAAATATATTTCCGCACAAGGCTGAATGTCGATCCTGATGAAAACAATACAGCCAGCGTGGAGATAAGAAAACGCTCAACAGGCCGCAACAGGCTTGATGCCATGAAGAAATCTGAAAGATTATTATATAATTCACACATTTCTGGAAAAACAATATTTATTGATGAGTTTTTTACCATCCCTGCAAATTCAAAATGGTCATTTGACTATGTCTCAGTGACAGTACATGCCCCTGTAGGAACAATTATATTCATGGATAAAACTGCGGAACATCTTTTCCATTCATATAATGATGACGATTTTATAACAGACACTGACAACAGGTTCTGGAGAATGACAGAGGATGGACTCGATTATATAGAGCCATCTCAAAGGACTGGTAAATAGCTTCCTGGTTTTTCATTCCTATATTTTCATGACGACCGGTATCAGGTTTCCGATACCGGTTTTTTTTTGAAAAAGTTAATAATTTGTTAATCCTCTATTTTCTTTAGGATCTGTAATAGTCCTTTGATTACCTTCGTTTCCGTTTTAACAACCTAGCCAATCCAAAATGAAAAAAACACTTCTGCTTTTAATTCTGTCATTCTTATTCTTTGCCACCTACTCCCAGGAAAATGTTCCGGGAAATGACACTATCCGCAAGGATGCCCTGAATGTATTTATGAGTGCCAGCGATTATGTGAAAAAAGAGATTCCGTTTATAAATTATGTCAGGGACAGGAAGGTAGCAGATGTTTACATAATTTCAACTGAAGAGAATACAGGCTCCGGTGGTACCGTTTCCACTTTTTTTATTGTCGGACAGGGTAAATATAAAGGAATGGCGGATACCCTTAAATGTAATATCAGCCCCGATGAAACTTACGATATGCAGAGAGCAAAAGAGGTTAAAACTCTGAAAATGGGGTTAATGCGTTATATCGCAAAAACACCTCTTGCTCAATTTATGAACATAAATTTCAGTGAACCCCTTTCTCAAACAGTTTCATCTGATAAATGGAACAGCTGGGTTTACAGGGCAAGCCTTGATGCTTACACTTCCGGACAGACTACCTACAGCTACGGATACCTGTTTGGAAGCGTGTCTGCAAACAGAATCACTGAAAAATCAAAGTTTCAGTCAAGTCTTGGGATGGACCTGCAAAGTGATAAAACCACATTTCAGGATACAACATATAAAAGCACCATAAAAGATCAATACGGGTATCTTTCTTATGTAAAAAGTATTAATAATCATTGGTCGGCCGGAGTGTCAACATCTGTTCAGACATCCACTTACTCAAATTATGATCTTTCGGTACAGATATCTCCCGGAATTGAATATGATATTTTCCCTTATTCAGAATCGACCCGTAAGATTTTGACCATATTGTACCAGGCCGGTCTGGAAATAAATAATTACACCAATGAAACTACCCGTTTTAAAATGAAAGAGACTGCCGGATTTCATTCATTGTCAGCATCATTATCAATTATCCAGAAATGGGGCTCGGTGGCAGGAACTTTATCCTTGCGAAACTACCTTTTCGACTTTTCTTACTATAAGATACGTTTTAATACAAGTGCAAGCATCAGAATATTTAAAGGACTTTCGTTCAACATTTACGGGAGTGTAGCATCGGTTCATGACCAGATATCCCTCCCAAGGGGCGATGCCACTCTTGAGGATGTTCTGCTCCGAAGAAAAATGCAGGCAACAAATTATACATTTAGTACAAGCTTTGGATTCTCATATACTTTCGGATCTATCTACAACAATGTTGTAAATCCAAGGTTTAATAACTGATCAAAACTAAATTGTGAAAAAGATCTGATGCCTTCTGATAAATTTGGTTATACAAATAATTTAAAAAAATTGTATTTTGCAGTCAAAATCTGCAGGAATTTTTAAAAATCTAAAACTATGGCAAAATCAGTGAAAGGAACAAAAACAGAACAGAACCTGTTAAAAGCTTTTGCAGGCGAATCACAAGCCCGCAACCGTTATGATTATTTTGCAAGCGCAGCCAGGAAAGAGGGCTTAGAACAGATCGCCAATATCTTCCAGGAAACAGCTTTGCAGGAAAAAGAGCATGCTAAAAGATTCTTTAATTTTCTTGAAGGCGGCCCGGTTGAAATTACTGCAGCTTATCCGGCTGGGAAAATAGGCACAACAAAAGAAAACCTGAAAGCTGCTGCTGAGGGTGAGCATGAAGAATGGACCCTTCTCTATCAGAATTTTTCTGAAGTTGCTCAGCAGGAGGGATTTCCAGAAATAGCTGCGGCTTATAAAATGATTGCAAAAGTTGAAGCAGAACATGAAAGAAGATACCTGAAGCTTCTTCAGAATGTTTCGGAAGATAAAGTCTTCATTAAGAATGGCAAGGTATGGTGGAAATGTCTCAATTGCGGATATGTTTATGAATCGGAAAAGGCTCTTGAAAAATGTCCGGCATGTCTCCATCCAAAATCATTCATGCAGATGAGAGAAGAGAATTATTAACCGGCAAATCATTAATAAAATGAAAGCAAAAACATTCCTCTTTTACTTATTGGGTACTTTTTCGCTTATCGTTGCAATGATATTGTTTTTTAAATGGCTTGACTTGAAGTTCTTGCTGCCACTTGCCCTGGGAATAGCATCGGTTGCGTTTTTCTGGATGGGCTCATCAGCATCAAAAAAAGGGAAACCCTGATCAGTCTCTATTAAAGTGCCATAAACCATTAACTCAATGAAAAAGTCAATATTTGTTATAATAGCAGTTTCGTTTTTATTTGCTATTCCCGGAGCAGCCCAGGGATTGCTTAAAAAAGTTACCGGTGCAATGAAGGATGAACTCCTCGGCACCGGTAAAAACAGTGCGAAAGCAGCTGAGCCTGGTTGCGCCTGTTCCGATGCCGAGCTGATAGTCGGCCTTGGAGGCAAACTGCAAATCGATTATAAGGAGGCAGAAATAAGTACAATGGATGATGGCTCTCTTCTGATGAAGGACAAATTGTCCGGAAAATATTTTATTGTTAAAGAGGGTGTGACTACCGGCCCTTTATCTGAAGGTGATCCGCGCCTGTCAAATTCTGAAGAGATAAATAACCAGAGTGACCCCGATGCGGCATTAATACAACGATATAAAAGCTATATAACCAAATCGGGAGAAAAATATCTGATTACTTTCGGCGGTAAGCAATATGGTCCTTATGGCAGGATATATTCATTTTTCGTTCCTAAATCAAAAGACAAATTCGCAGCTATGGTAGTCGAGAATATTGTAGTCACCGAAGCCGACGGCAAAAAAATGGATGAAGCAATAAAGAATGCAAAGACAGATCAGGAAAAAATGGATCTTGCCATGCAGTACAGCCAGCAGATGCAGCAAAAAATATTGCAGGGCGGAGGTGCTGACGGGATTTCACAAAAGATAGTAACTAACATTCCGGGGGCAAAGACTGATCTGGCTTCGTCTATTAACGGAACACTTAACGGCAATGTGAAATATGATGAGATAGTCATGATGGCCTATAACAAGATAAATGACCTTACAGGCAGGACACTTATTACATTAAAACCCGAACATTCAATAGGGGCTGACATCTTCGTCAACACTGACAATACAAAATATGCTATTTACAGCTATGGCACAATAACAATCAGCGATGGTACAAACTACTCCGATTTGTTTAATCCACACCTGGTAAAAACCGGTTCACAGGTTTACCTTGCATATATGTATTATTCTCCAAAGAAAAATGCCATTATGCAATGTAAAATTCTTTGGTAGTTCATTTTCAAATTATCACGGGGCTATTGTGACCAAAAACAAAAGAAGCGAATTATTACTTATTGCTATTGCATTGCCGTTTCTTTTGAGAAGTGTTTCGGCCCAGCCCCTTAATTACAGCGAGATATTTGGCAGCGACTGGCAGAAAGCATTAACTTTCGTCGAGGTGAACAATAGCTGGATTAAACCGGCTTTAGCTGAATATGGTATCCCTTATCATGAAGCAATTGCGGTTGTTTTTCCGGAGCTGGTGAGGTATTCGGCACTTCGCGACAAAATGGAAATCACCCTTCTGAAGACACTCTACAGGAACCTCGGTGATGATTATGCAGATTTCTCCGTCGGCGTTTTCCAGGTGAAGCCCTCTTTCGCTGAGCATATCCGTGCTGAAGCTTCGCACAGGAATGAGGGCAGACTATTTGTAAGGAAAAAGTCTTTTGCTAATGATCTTGCATTCCGGACGGCAATTGTGAAGGAACTGGAAGATCCTCAATCCGAGCTGAATTATATAATAGCATTCTTTAAAATCTGCAATAAAAAATTCCGGGCTGAATGGACTGATGAAGCCTCAAAAATAAAATTCCTTTCAACTGCCTATAATACCGGATTCTGGAAAAGTGCAGAAGATATTGAGAAAATGTCAGATAAAAAGTTCTTCAATACTAAGCTCTTTAAAACGGAAAACTATTCATACGCTGAAGTATCTTTGTACTGGTATAATCACTACTATCAAATATTGGAAAATAAATTATGAAAAAGAAAAACCCGCTGTTGTTTCGAAATTGTTGAAACCTCAGCGGGAGAAACCAGGGTTATAAAAACCCCGGTTATATGGAGCATTAAAAAATAAACCTTATCGAAAGGGCACCCCCATCGGCCCAGAAACCTGTAAAACCCGAAAAATTGTAAGCCGGCTTCCAGTCGATTCCTATATTTATAGGCGCTTCCGAAAAGCTATATTCCAGTCCCAGGATTCCATCTACACCGACAACAGTATAGTTTATACCAGGATCTCCCCATCCTCTTGTATTATCTCCGTTCCAGAAACCAACATGTGCACCGAATCCAAAATACCATTTCAATCTTTCTGCGTTGAAAGCCTGGTTGTGTACTTCATAGAGGCCGGTAATCTCAAACCCTCTCCATCTGGTTGCGAGGAGAAATTCAAGTGCCGACTTTTCACTGACGAAATGCTTGATAGTCAGGCCCTGATCAAAGCCAAGTCTGGCTCCAATCCCCGTTTTGTAATCCTGTGCATTACTGACCGAAATCAAACCAAATACAATCAAAAGAGTCATTACGATTTTTTTCATCTGAATAAATATTAATTTCTAAAAAATTCTTTTATAAAGGTAGGCTGATATTCCGGCAGATCTGTTACACAATAATTTAACAGTTTTACATAATTCACATATTATATGATTAATATCACTGGCATTCCGAAGGGCCGGATGGCATGTGTTGGTCCGGACAGAACTACTTCCGCTTAGCGACTAACCAACCAAGCAGGAATCCCAGACCCAGACTGATCAGAATCTGTCCCCAGCGCAAATGGGTCATTCCCATTGAGCCGTTACCATGTCCCAGCCCTTTTATCCAGGGCCCGCCACCTAATAGCAGAAAAGCAATTATTATTACTGCAGCTGCGATTAAATAGTAAAGTGTTCTAGTGTTTCTTCTTGTGCTCATGATTTTCACTTATTTTAGTCCATTATAATATTTCAAAGCTTCCGGCATAAATTGTTTCAGCTTTCTTAATCTTGTTTCATCGGAAGGGTGTGTGCTTAGAAATTCCGGTGGATTTCCTCCTCCTGCTGTCGACATTCTTTGCCAGAAAGGAATCGCTTCCCGCGGGTCATAACCAGCCATTGCTGAAAAGATGAGTCCATACTGATCAGCTTCCGTTTCCTGTCGCCGCGACCAGGGCAATATAGCTCCCAGGTCGCTTCCAATACCATAGGCTGTCATGAATAAATTCTGCGTCTCCTGAGGCTTTTGTGCTAAAGCAACCTCCAATGCCATACCTCCCATTTGCTGAACCATGGCCTCACTCATTCTTTCGTTGCCATGCTTTGCAACGGCATGGGCTATCTCATGCCCCAAAACAATTGCCAGTGCTGCTTCATTTTGAGTAACAGGCAATAAACCTGTGTATACGACAACTTTTCCACCAGGCATGCACCAAGCGTTAATTTCTTTGCTTTCGACCGTATTGAATTCCCATTTATAACCTTCAAGCAACGATCCCTTTCCCTGGTTGTTATAATATTTCGTAATTGCATTTGCAATCCGTGCTCCGATGCGGTCAACAGTGGCTGCATCTCTGCTGGTGGCAGAGTTTAATACCTTATTCTCCGATAAAAATGTTTTGTACTGGCCTACGGCCATCAACTGCAAATCTGATTCCTTTACCAGACTCAGCTGGTTGCGCCCCGTCAGCAGACTTAACGCACATCCGGTAAGAATACATGCGCAAATGCATAAAACGATGATCTTTTTCATATTTATTACAATTTAATCCGAATCCATAAATTCATTCCCTGTGAGTTTGAAGTTTAAGCGTATAAATATAGATTCATGCACTGGTTTATCTGTTACATAATTTTTAGTAAAACTTACATTATTCCTATCTTTTTTTCAGGGCGAGGGGACATCTGGGTTTTTATAAATATTTAGTAAAGCATAGCAGTCGTTATTTGTAAAGCAACTCATCAAATGCTGAAAATATGGGAATTATGTAATTCTAATAAAATGTTGTGTAACATTTTAAATTTTTATTGGACCTACCTTTCGCAGAATATATTTATACTAGCAAAGGAGTAATCTTTATACATTTAATTTATCTATTATGAAAAAGTTGAAAGTGAATTTAATTATGATCTTAAGCGTAGCTTTAATTTTAGCAGGCTGCGCTTCCTGGAACAAAACACAGAAAGGAGCTGTTGTCGGGACAGCAGCCGGTGGGGCAATGGGTGCTGTAATTGGCAAGGCTGCAGGTAATACGGCTCTGGGGGCAATTATCGGAGCTGCTGTAGGAGGTGGAGCAGGTGCTGTAATCGGTCATCAGATGGACAAACAGGCTGAAGAAATTAAGAAAACCGTCCCTGATGCAAAGGTTGAAAGGGTTGGTGAAGGAATCGTTGTGGAATTCAGCAGTAATGTTCTGTTTGCATTTGACAAATCGAATCTGTCGGATGATGCTAAAATCAACCTTGATAAACTGGTTAAGGTCCTTAACGGTTATCCTGACACCAATATTGAAGTGCAGGGGCATACCGACAGCAAAGGGAGTGTTTCATATAATCAGGCTTTATCAGAAAGACGGGCTACAGCAGTATCAGGTTATCTGTCCGGTAAAAATATAAATACCAGCCGCCTGACAATTAAAGGATTTGGCGAAACAATGCCAAAATATGATAACTCTACAGCAGATGGTCGTACACAGAATCGCAGGGTTGAGTTTCTTATCTCTGCAAATGAAAAAATGATTGCTGAAGCGAAAAAAGAAGCTGCCAAATAATTCGTACACTGAAATCTAAAATTATAATATATGAAAACAAAACTAATTTCTTTTGCATTGATCCTTATGCTTTCAGTTCCTTTGGCAATTGCTCAGAATACGGATAAGTCAAAAATGTCCTTTGCAATTCTTGGTGGCATCAATTTCCAGAATCTGAATGGGAAAACCAGTAATGGAGACAAACTTACAAATGATATGATTCTTGGTTTTCACGCCGGAGTCAATGTTCAGATACCCATTGCTCCGCAGTTCTATTTTCAACCCGGGTTACTATTCACCACGAAAGGAGCTAAATATACTAATGGCACGTCAACAAAGCTTTCTTATATTGAACTGCCATTGAATGTTGTTTATAAAGCACTGTTGGGTGACGGGAAATTCATGCTTGGTTTTGGACCCTATCTTGGTTATGCCATAACGATAAAAGGTGCCGATTATAAAGCATTTGATGCCGGAGGAAATATTTTTGCCGGATATGAACTGGCAAGCGGGATATTTTTCCAGTTTAATACACAATTAGGAATGGTTAAGATTAATAAAGACTCAGGAATTTCCGGTGACAAATCATCAGTTAAAAACACTGGTTTCGGCCTGTCAATCGGATACCGGTTTTGACCTTAATTTAAAGATTACAGAAAGACCGTCTTTGCCAGGTGCAGACGGTCTTTTTATTTGGAACAGAAATGATCAGTATCAATATTCACATAATTATATATAGGGGATGCAACTTTATTCCGGCATTTATTTGTTAATCTTATCAATTACTTTTTGTTCTTCTGCCTTTGTTGCCAAAGAATCCTTTGTTACTTTTTCAGCTGCTTTTGCTTTCCTGTTATAATAACCTTTAAAAAGAAAATTTTCCCTGGCTGCTTTCATGTTTTCATTTAACCCTTTGCTGCTGCTTTTAAGATTCATGATGGTCCTGTTTATATTTTCTGCAATCGTTGAATCCTGGATTAATCTCCCGAGAGTTCCGTTGCCACTGTTTATTTTAATCATAATTTCTGCCAGGTTATTTGAGATAATTGCTGCATTATCTGCTGTTATTTGCATTCGTTCCATTATGGCATCCGCTTCAACCGGTTCTTTTGACATAATTTCTGCCCCGTCTTTTGCTAAAGGTGTATTATAACTGCCCTGAGTAATAATCAAAATGCGATCGCCAATAATCCCAGCAGAACCTATGCCTGCTTCACAATCTTCTTTAATAAACTGCTGAACGCTTTTCTTAATTAACATGTCAACGCGCACAGTGGAATCATTAATTATAGTAATGTTATTGACTGTGCCTACATTGATTCCTGAAAAACGGATATTACTGCCGACCTGTAACCCGCTTACATTGTAAAAAGTCGTAGTAAGTTTAAAAACAGGGTCAAATAAATTTTCCTGCTTCCCTATTATAAAAATGGCAAGAACAGAAATAAACAATCCTCCAACAATAAACAGTCCTAACCTTATTTTGAATTTTTGTGTATGCGTTTCCATAGTAATATTATTTAAAGAATGATTTGATTGACGGGTCAGTTGATTTTTCAAAGTTTTCCAATTTCCCTACCTGATAAACTTCCCCGTTCAGTAACATAATAATGCGGTTTGCTGTAGTCCGGGCACATTCAATATCATGTGTGATGATGATAGAAGAAGTTTTATATTTTTTTTGAACTTCATTAATGAGTAAACTTATCTCATCTGATGTTACAGGATCAAGCCCGGTTGTTGGTTCATCATATAACATTATCATTGGGTCAACAACAAGGGTTCGTGCCAGACTGATCCGCTTGCGCATTCCACCTGATAATTGAGATGGCATTTTATTTAAGGCATCAGACAAACCGACATGTTCCAGTACTTCTTTTACTTTTTCGTCTATCTCTTTTTGATTAAGCTCCTTTTTTATTCTTCGCAACGGAAATTCTAAATTTTGCTTTACAGTCATGGAATCATACAATGCGCCACTCTGAAAAAGAAAACCGATCTTCTTTCTCAACTCTCCTAACCTTTCATGGTCTAAGGCACTCACATCTTCTCCAAGAACATTAATTGTTCCTTCGTCGGGATCCAGTAAACGGACAATACATTTTATCAGGACTGATTTTCCTGAGCCGGATTTCCCAAGCACTACGAGGTTTTCGCCATTATAAAGTGTAAGCGATACATTTATTAATACATCCTCTGTACCAAATCCTTTCCTGAGGTTTTTAATTTCAACAACCCTTTCGGGGCTTTCTGCTGTTGCCGGAGAAACAGTTGCTGTTTGTATAGTATTCATAGCATATCGGTAATTTGTACAGCAATCAAATCTACAATTATCACAAGCAAGGAGGAGATCACCACAGCTGAATTCGCAGCAATACCCACACTCTCCGTTCCACGCCCTGCGTTATACCCTTTATAACATCCAACCAGACCAATCACCGCGCCGAAAAAGAAGGTTTTAATAAGTGCCGGTAAAAAATCAATAAACCCAATATGGCCGAATGCTTGTGAGAAAAACAAAACAAAAGTTACATCTCCTTTAATATTTGCTCCCGCCCAGGATCCTAATATGCCGAGTGCATCTGCATATAATACTAATAAGGGTATCATCAGAGTAGCTGCCAATACTCTTGTTACAATTAAAAATTTAATGGGATTAGTGGATGATACTTCCATGGCATCAATCTGCTCCGATACTTTCATTGAACCTAACTCAGCGCCCATGCCTGAACCAATTTTCCCTGCACATATCAATGAAGTTATAACCGGTCCCATTTCTCTGATGAGAGATATAGCTACCATTCCGGGAAGCAGGCTGACTGCCCCGAAACTCAAAAGAGCAGGCCGCGCCTGAATGGTAAGCACCAAACCCATAATAAGTCCTGTTACTGAAATAAGTGGTAATGTTTTATATCCGATTTGAAAACATTGACGCAAAAACTCCTTTAATTCAAAGTTGCGCGAAAATGTTTCTTTTATGACTCGTGTAATAAACAGGAAGACATCCGCAATATTTGTTAAAAAGTTGCCTGCTTCGACGGTTTTTGCAATTGTTTTTTCGACGAGCCTGATGGATTGCTCCGTTGCAATTTTTTTTACTTTAATAACAGGATTAAAATTTTTCATGATTAAAGCGCTGCAATAGCCTTGTGCAAGTCTTTCTCTGTTTTGCCTGGCATGATTTATAGTATTCCGATACAAAGATGCGTCCAATGATTTCGGAAAGTGTTACATAACCCTGGAAATAAATTACATCATTCCCACGTTATTATTAATAATTAGTACTTTTACACAGATGTTGAAAAAACTGTTGTTGGTATTTTCCCTATTATTCACGCTTTCTGTAATAGGTCCATGGGCGGTTGGTGAGGTTAATGACAGCGTCCCTCCCGGGCCTTCCGGCAGGTTTGTGTTTCCCCAGGCGGCAGACTCTTCTGAATTTCCTCCCTTACAATTGCTACAAACAGCCCTTGCAGGTTATGAAATCCTTATTAAAGAGCAATCTGTAAGCCGTCCTGAGGTGATCACCATCATTGACTTCAGTCTACCATCCAACAAGGAAAGGCTCTGGGTACTCGACCTCATCCATGGAAAAGTGTTGTTTCGCTGTCTGGTTTCTCATGGCCGCAACTCCGGTGAGCTTATGGCTGAGAATTTTTCCAACACTCCTGGTTCATGTGCCAGCAGCCCCGGTTTTTATACTACTGGTGAAACCTATATAGGGAAACATGGTTTATCCCTTGCTCTTGATGGCCTGGAAACGGGTATCAACGACAAGGCACGGGATCGCGCCATAGTAATTCATGGTGCTGATTACGTCTCGGTTGATTTTATCAGGAAGTATGGCAGACTTGGTCGTAGTCTGGGTTGTCCGGCTGTTCCTTTAGAGCTTAGTAAGGATATTATACAAACCATCAAAGGTGGTTCATGTTTATTTATTTATGCGCCAAAAATAAGTTATATATCTAACTCACATATTATCCGCCAAATTACTTCTATCACAAAGGTTTAGTTCTGAACCATCATGTCTGAGCAGTTTCATTTTCCTTATTCACAAATTCCCCATGATTTCAGTTCGCTGCTCCTTTGTCCAGTTTGAACTGTTTAAAAGAGTCGAGTTTTAAAACAATGCGTATCCTGTTTTTAAATGATCCGGTTAGTGATTCAATATTTCCGGAGACGATCAGAGGAACATATATCTCAAAAAAGTTCCATATGCCTGCCTTCAGGCCTGCTTCATAAAAGAATGGTGAATTATGTCCCGCTCCGGCACCGTGATCATTCAATAATAAATTCACAAATGGTTTTACAGGCATCCGTCCTGCTCTCCCCGGAAAATTGCTTGTGAAGGATAAGGAGATGAGCCAGTTACTATATCCAAGACTATCGTTAACAGGCGATACCAGTCCTCCTTCCGATAAGGTCATCTGCCTTGACCAGAAAGTATTGGGAAACACACTAAACCGGTCAGGGTACGTGCCCTGGTAAAGGTATTGTTCACGCCCGCCCCTTCCGGCCGGAGAAAGAGCATAAAATGGTGCAGATGAACCGTTCTTAAGCATAGTCCCGGCAAACAACCTCATATCCAGACCATTATTTTTCCCATAGTAACTGTACCTGTAATTGAACTCTGCCGTTGCTTTCTGATAGGAGCTATTTAATTCAAAAGAGGCTGACAGGGTAAAAGGATTGATTATACCGGTCTTCTCCAGGGAATACCCGAACTGCAAATATGAGCGCATTTTTGCCTTTTCTGCAAGCTCAATCTGAGAAAGATCAGAGGCAGCAGTATAATTACCATATATTTTATGGTTTACAGGATTATTCATTTGCAGAGCCCTGAAATAAAGATCTATCTCTGCCTTTGCTTTGTGATAGTTCTGGTTGCCGGGAGCACCAAATTGCGCTCCCTCAAGGGATATTGTTGCCATCCTGATGAGTTTATCATAGGGTGTGATATTGAATGCAATTCTCCCGAATCCTGCCAGCCCCGGATCTTTAAAAGAAAAGAAAGGCATAACAAAATATTCCACCGGTTTAGGAATAAGGAATCCATTATTTAATGCCATACCAATCATAAATCCACTTTCCCTGGTCCAGTTGATTGCAGGTATATAAATCAAAGGTCTTACACCCGGATCTTCAATGGTGAAAAGAAGCTGGGGTCTTATGGGATCAGCCTTACGAAAGATTCCCGATTTCCGGATGTTATTATTAAGCCTGAATAAGTCTGGCATTAAATGCATGGGATCTATCATAACTTCAGAATAGTTACCTTCCGGAATATCAATCCATCGCTGCCCTTCAAATCCTTCAGACCATTTCTCAAAAATGATTGAATCGCCTGCCATGCCGGAAATGATCAACGGAGATGCCAGTTCACCGGTATTTCTAATCAGAACCTGCTGGCCGTCAAGACGAACCACCTTATAATCAATTCTTTTAGTTGTACCAATGAAATCAGTAAAAAACCAGCTTAAGTCCTTTCCGGAGCGCGATTCAAATATATTTCGAAGATCATCAGGTCCGGGATGTTTTGATCTCCATTTAAAATAATATTCGTGCATAGTATTGTCAAAAATGGAATCACCGAGGTAAGCCCTCAGAAAATTAAATCCTAATGCCGCCTTGGAATAAATTATAGAACTATAATTTATAATGCTGTAATCTGGTGCGGCAAGGTTGAGTGGCTGTTCAAGATTCTGTCGCGCCTGAGCAAGCCATTCAATTTCCTGGATCCTTTGTACCGGCATTTTGTCTATTTGAAGAAACTTCACCAGTTTTCTGTTTCTGAAATAGATTTCCCACAGCTTCTTCCCGGGATATCTTTCGCTCATATACCTCATCTCGTATGCACTTGTGATGCCTTCATCCATAAATGGATACCTGCGTTCATCTGAACCAAGAGCACTGTAAAACCAGTTGTGACATATCTCATGAGCAATTACCTCATTGAGGGAATACGGATCATCAGCAAGCCCGATCACGGTAATGCCCGGATATTCCATGCCGGCACCGGCATTCAGAGCGCTCTGAACGGCTGTAAATACGTTGTAGGGATAGTCGCCTATCCGTTTTGAAAAATACAATATGGCACTATTCACATATTGCAAAGCATCTTTCCAGAGATCTGCCTGCTGATTTGTGAACATAACCCATGTAGTGACTTCCCTCCCTGATTCAGGTAATTGTACACTTCCCTTTAACACATGAAATCTCTTATCAGCGAACCAGGCGAAATCATGAATTTGGATTCCTGAATAAAGCAAAGTTTTAACACTATCTGATGAAGGAGGAAAATCATCCTTAACAAGTCCTGCTGTAAGTTTCCATGTAGTGTCGGCCGCGAGTCTGTTAAGTCTGTCTGCCTCAGCATCATTTTGAAGGTTACCTGTAGCACCCACAGTATAATTCGCCGGCAAAGTAATACTTACATCATACTTTCCAAATTCTGAATAGAACTCACCCTGATCAAGATATGGCATCTGGTGCCAGCCTGACCTGTCGTAAACAGCCGGTTTGGGGTACCATTGTGAAATCTGATATGATTCCCCGATATGTCCTAATCTTGAAGTTACTCCCTTTGGAATTTTAACATGGAAAGGGGTGGTTATGATTATTGTATCACCTGGACAGACAGGCTCATTAAGAGAAAGCTTACAAATGTCAGGCTGGTCGGGTAAAAGGCTCCACTTAACCAGCTTGTTTCCTATCTTAAAGTCAAGTGAATCTATATACCCTTTAAGCTGCGGATCTTTAAACAGCCGTTCTTTCCCGTTCCAGCTGAATAGCTGGTTAGCCAATGCTGTATTATTGGCTGAATAAGCATTTGGCCAAAGGTGGAAATAAATTAAGCGGAGGGTGTCTGCCGAGTTGTTGATGTATTCAACAGATTCAAATGAAGATAATTCATGGCTTTTATCATTGAGAGTAACCTGGATCTTATAATTTACCTCCTGCTGAAAATATTCCTGTGTGAAAGCATCGCTGAACTGAAATAAAACAATCAAAAAGATTAACAACTTTTTTGATCTCCTGATCACGATCTGCCTGAAGCTAAAACGAGATGATGGATGTTTCCTCATGCATTATTAATCTAATCGCTTTTTAAAACAATAAGAAAGTCACCGTTTCAGCAACCTTCTTATTAACTAACCAAATCCCAACCTGAATTAAAATGTTCGTTATGCTCCTGATAATCCAGCTAACCATTAAATTATTGATAATTCATGGTCATAGAGGGAGTATTTAATGATCAGGCCAGAAGAAGTACAAGAATTATAATAAGGAGCAGAGTTCCACCGCCAATATAAATAGCTCCGCCGTTTTTCCTTACATTTTCTTTAATCCCTTTAAGTTCTTTTTTCAATGCGCGCTTTTCTTTAACTGCCATGCCCGTTTTATCCATGTCGCGTATCTCTTCAACTCGTTTGGTCAAACGGCTAATCTCTTCTTCAGATAATTTATTTTCCGTTTTGTTTGGAACGGCAAGCTTATCCGGTGCTGCTTTCGGATCTGTGTTAGCTGCAAATGCTGTCGATGCACTCAATGAGAAGAACATTATGAGTACAAAAAAAATTGTTTTTTTCATTTTTATATGCTTTTTAAAAGTTTAAATAAACTAATCAAAGGTAATTCTCAGTCTGTTTACTCCTGTTACACAATTACTTAAATTAGTTGTATAATTCACACATTTACATTTGATCAGAATCAAATGGTATGAAATTCTAAGCAAGCTCTGGATTTAAAGAACGGTGCAATCAGGGAGGAACCGGGTTTACGAGCTCGGCGCAGCCAGATTCCGGGAATCGGGAAAGGGAAAGGAGAAGATTACATCCTTTCCATGTACCAGCTTAATTCCTTTTCCATTTTTTTATAACGGAAGATGGTAGAGATAATCTTTTTTAATCGCAGGAAAGCTGTTTCGCTTTTAACCACATAGTCAAAGGCACGGTGATGCATGCAATTAATAGCCACATCAATTTTATCCTGAGCGGATAATATAACAACCGGAATATCGGGATTGAAAGCTTTTATTTTATCCAAAGTTGTCAATCCGTTCATTGCGTGTTTTATCAATGCCGTCAAGAAGGTAATCTAAAATAATTACATCGGGGTTGTGTGTCAGATTTTCCACACAGAGTTCACCTGTTGCAAATTTTTCAATATCAAAATCTGCATGTTGCAGGAATTCAATCTCCAGTAATTTTAAATATACTGCATCATCATCTACAAGGAATAATTTTATTTTGTTTTCGTTTTTCATGATTTGGTACTGTTAATTGTGTTGTACTCCACCTCTAATTCTTTACATGCCTGATTACAAATATTTTCAAGCTGCAAGACCATAGCTGGTATTTCATCCGTATGCTGCTGCGTATTTGCATATTCCTGAACTCTTTTTGCCGTATTTTCAAAATCGACACTAATACCCATAATTGAGAATGAAGGAATAATTTTATGCACTGCCGAGTATAATGAATGCCAGTTTTTTTCATGGAGGCTCTTCTTTATTTCGTTGATAAGAGCTGGTGTTTGTTCCAGATATACTGAAATCATCTCCATCATTAATACCGGATTAGATTTAGTACGTTGAATTAAATAATCCAGATCAATGCATTTTAACTTCTTACTCTGAATATTTTCCTTGTCAATATTTATGAAAACAGGTATCTGCTTTTTTACGAGCCCGACTATTTTCCTGTATAATACTCTTTCGTCTATAGGCTTAGCAATGTAATCATCCATCCCTACAGCTTTACATTTTGCCAGGTCCACAGTGGTTACATCAGCAGTTAAAGCGATAATTGGTATCCTTGAATTCATTTTGTTACGGATATATTCAGTAGCTTCAAAACCGTTCATTTCCGGCATCTGCAGATCCATCAAAACAATATCATATGATTTATTCTGCATTTTTTCGATAGCTATTTTCCCATTTTCAGCAATATCGCGCTCAAATCCGAAATCATCCAGTATGGTTTTCATTAACAGCTGATTGAGCGCTATATCCTCAACAATTAAAACTTTTATATTTTTGATTTCTGTGTCCAATTCAGCTAATTCGGATTCAAATGCAGCTTCAGCATCTGTTTTCTGAAAACTTAATATAAAACTAAACACAGATCCTTCATTTATTTTACTCGTTACCCTTATTGAGCCTCCCTGAGGCTCTACCAATTCTTTGACAATTGCAAGCCCTAATCCGGTTCCCCCATACAACCTTGCAGTATCGCTCGATGCCTGCTGGAAGGTTTCAAAAATTTGTACTATTTTATCATCAGCTATTCCTATACCGGTATCAGTAACAGCAAATTCAATATTTACTTTCTCTTTATCTTCGCTTAGCATACGTACACTTACCGTAATTTTACCTTTTGTTGTAAACTTAACTGCATTACTCAAAAGATTTAGAATAATCTGGTGCAAACGCACAGGATCGCCTACAAGCACTTTAGGGATCCTTTCATCGTATTCTTTAACTAGAACTAAATTTTTTTCAAGAATTTTAATCTCAAACAAATGAAGCATAGCTGAGATTGATGATGCTAATCTGAAAGGTATCTGCTCAAAGATCATTTGTCCTGAATCGACTTTTGCCAGGTCGAGTATGTCATTAATAAGAACGATCAGAGCATCTCCGCTCATCTTTATGGCAGATAAATATTCTTTTTGTTTTACTGACAAGTCTGTTTTTAGCAACACCTTTGTAAATCCGATAATTGCATTCATCGGAGTGCGTATTTCGTGACTCATATTTGACAAAAACTGCTGTTTTGCTTTCACCGCAGCTTCTGCAATAAGTGTTGCACTCTCTGCTTTACTTTTTGCTTCTTCAGCTATTTCGGTCGCCATCTCAGCAGCTATTTTAGCTTTATTCAACTCCGTTGCGATCCTTTTCTGATCAGTAACATCCCTGGCAACAATTACAACTCCCAGCACATTCCCCTTGTCATCCCTATAAACTGAGCCATTGAATAATACGTCGGTAAGCTCACCATTTTTATGGCGAAGAGTAAGCGGGGAATCAGCTACAGATCCTTTTGCAAATACCTCCTGATAAACTTCACGGGCCTTTTGCGGTTCAGTAAAATAATCGAAGAAGTCGGTACCCGTAAGATTTTCGCGCGTCAGGCCTGTAATATTTGCCAATGCCTCATTCATATCCATTATTTTGCCTTCGGTACTTATAGTAACCAATGGATCAAGACTGGCTTCTATAAGACTTCTTGCGTATTTAGATTCCTGAATTTTTGTTGTTTTCATCTTTTTAATTTGTAGCATTCTGACCGATCTGTCCTTCTGGTGTGTTTCCAATTTCTTCAAGCGGTATTCGCCTTTTTTCTTTTAAACGTTTAAAATGAGAAGGTGAAAGTCCGGTAATTTTCTTAAACTGATTCGACAAATGCGCCACACTGCTGTAGTTTAGCAAATATGATATCTCGGTAAGGTTAAGTTCGTCATACATCAGAAGCTCCTTTATCCTTTCAACCTTATGTATAATTATGAATTGCTGTATTGTAATTCCCTTCACCTCTGAAAACATGTTGGAGAGGTAAGTATAATCGTGATTTAGTTTCTCACTCAGATAATCGGAGAAGTTTATTTTTATCATCTCAGTTGTATGGTGAACCATTTCAATAATTACACTTGTTATCCTTTCAATCAATATTGCTCTTTTATCATCCATCAGTTCAAAACCCGCACAGAACAAAGCAACTTTAAGCTGTTCGCGCTGATCAGCTGATATATCTTCCATTATTTCAATTTCACCCAAATCGACAACGATATAATGCAGTCCAAGCTTTTTCAGTTCTGCTTTCACTGCAATTTTACAATGGTTACTAACCATGTATTTGACGTATAATTTCAAATGGATTCTCCTATTGTTAAAAATATCTACGCAAAATTGCGAAACTTCAAATAGTAAAGTGTTATATAATTTTAGGATAATATTACATAATTCACATATATTTCCCAAAACAGACGCCGCATTACTCTCGGAAATGTGTGAATGATGTAACTTATTTCTAAAGTTGTGTAACACTTAACGGTACGAAGGCTCCCACCTTTGTAATGAAAAATTTACGCACACAAATTATAAATCAATAAAAATGAAAAAGACAGGTATCGGATTGATTGTAATAGGACTTATACTCACATTAGTGACAGGAGTCAGGTACTTTACCAGGGAAAAGGTAGTGGACGTGGGTTCCCTTAAAATCTCCGCGTCAGTCCCTCACCGTGTAAACTGGTCACCACTCCTGGGGGTAGGTGTCATGGTTGCGGGTGGAATTATTTTTCTTGTCGGCAAAAAAAAGTAAAGTTGACAAGATGCGTCAACAGGTTATTTGTTAAATACATAATCATTAATTAAAACTATCAATTATGAGAAATTTACTTTATGTTATTGCAGTAATATTAGTTATTGCATGGCTCATCGGGTTAGTCGGATTTCATGCCGGAGGCATCATTCATGTACTTCTCGTTATAGCTATCATTGCAGTACTCCTGAGAGTTATTCAGGGTAAAAAACTTTAAAATCGCTGATAGCTCACCAATACTTATCAGTAAGTATAAACTATTAAAATTTAGATCATGAGTTCAGGAAAAGTATTATTAGGATTGCTTGCAGGTGTTGCTGCAGGTGCATTATTAGGTGTATTATTTGCACCTGACAAGGGTTCTGTTACTCGTAAAAAGATAGCGAAGAAAGGTCAGGACTATGCAGAAGGAATAAAAGAAAAACTCGATGAGTTTCTTGACATCATCAATGAAAAAGTTGAAGAGGCAAAAGAAGAGGTCGAAAATGCAAAATCAAAAGCGGAAAAAATCAAGAAAGACGTAAAATCTGCAACGAGCTGATAAATTTCAAAATACCGGTTATGGAAGAAAGAGAAAAACATCCTCTTGAGTCATTATTAGAGGGAGCTGAGGATTATGGCAAGTCAAGTTTTGAGTTATTTAAACTCAAAACTCTGGACAAAACATCTGCATTGGCATCTGCAATTGTAATAAATGCCGCTATTCTCATCATCATTTCCATGTTCTTCCTTGTGGGAACCATTGGCCTTGCTCTCTGGCTGGGCGAAATTCTTGGTAAACCGTGGTATGGGTTTTTTACAGTAGCAGGTATTTATGGGATTACCGGAATTGTTCTGTATTTCTTTATGAATAAATGGCTTAAGAAAGTTATTGGCAATATTATAATTAAACATGTGCTAAAATAAAACTATATGCAAAAAATAACTTCCGCCAAAGAACTTAAAGATGCAATCCGGTTTTTGGAAGAGAAACAAGCCGACCAGGGCCGGGTATTGAAAGAACAATTCTTTATTGTCATTGAAAGTATCAAACCTGTGAATATTATTAAAAACACTTTCAAAGAAGTTGCAACTTCACCCAAACTAATAAGCGAAATCCTCAGTACTTTAATTGGTTTGGCAGCGGGTTACATATCCAATAAAACAATTGTAGGTTCATCCGGCAACCTGTTCAGGAAACTGGTGGGAACTGTTTTGCAATTTGGGGTTACCACTCTTATTATAAAAAACCCCGAGGCTGTCAAATCATTGGGACAAACTCTTCTGCAACGTTTTCTAAGCAAAAAAGAGGCTGTTTCTCAATAACATAGCCTATAGCCTGATAATATAATGGACAAAAATTTGAAATTTCCATATTATGCCAAAGTATCTCTAATTCTCATTGGCATAGTTGCCCTTATATTTATGTTGTACATAGGCCGGGGCATTATTGTTCCCCTCATTTTTGCAACTATCCTTGCAATTGTGCTCCATCCGGTCGTAAATTTTCTTGTACGTATAAAAATAAACAGGGTCGTTGCAATAATAATTACTCTGGTTCTGGCAATTTTGGTCATCGTTGCCTTTGGGTCTTTCCTGATTTCTCAGATAGTGAGGTTTAGCGATAGCTGGCCAAAAATGGTTGAGAAATTTACCGCTTATATAAATGAAATCATAACATGGGCTTCAGGAAATTTCGATGTAAGCCCGCAGAAGATTATTGCATGGATTGCAAAAACGAAAGGTGAACTTATCAATACGAGTGGCGCAGCGATAGGAAACACACTTGTCAATGTCGGCAATGGGCTTGTGGTAATACTTTTAATACCTGTCTACATTTTTATGATCCTGTTTTATCAGCCTCTTCTTATTGAATTTTTCCGCAGAATATTTGGAGCAGATCACCGGACTAGAAGTGAATTTAATAATCACCCAGATAAAAACGGTTATTCAAAGATATCTCACCGGTCTGGTAATTGAAGCTGTCATTGTGGCAACATTGAATACTATTGCTCTTTTAATCCTGGGAATAGAATACGCCATTCTTATTGGTATCCTGGGTGCTTTGCTCAATGTAATACCATATCTGGGAGGGCTTGTTGCTGTTGCATTGCCAATGCTGATTGCGCTGGTTACTAAAAACACTGTATGGTATCCCCTGTATGTATTAGCAGCGTATTATTTCATCCAGGTGATTGATAACAATTACATTGTCCCAAAAATAGTTGCATCGAAGGTAAAAATCAATGCACTCGTCTCCATCGTTGTTGTACTCGCATTTGGTGCACTATGGGGCATCCCCGGCATGTTTATTTCTATTCCGCTGACAGCTATTGTTAAACTCATTTTCGACCACATAGAACCACTAAAGCCCTGGGGCTTTTTGCTGGGTGACACAATGCCTCGGCTGACAATATTTAAAATAAAAATAAAAAAGAAATAATTAAAATAAATGGAGGAAAAGGAACACTCGGGAGATTAATCCAGGATTCATCAGAGAGGAAAGAAGAAGCTGCAAAAAACGCTTCGGGGAAATGAAACAGCTTATGATATGCATCGCAGATTGCCATTCATAATTATATTGGCCTTAAACACTTGCTGGCAGGTAAATGCACAGGAACAAAAGATCTATCGGGATTCAATGAAGGTAGAACGGGATTCATTAATTATTAAGCGGGATTCATCAAATTACAAGGCAATTGAAACCTATTCACAAAAATCAAAGTTAACCAGATTTCTCCACCATTTATTTTTTAAACCTGTTGACCCGAAAACCGGGCCGCAAATAAGAAAATCCAAAATCAGGAAAACAAAGCTTTATACCAAAGCAGCGGGGAAAATTGTAAGGAATATTCTCATAACCACATTTGACCCCTTTGGTTATAATATCCGGGACACCTCAAGCCATCCACTGGACTTTCTTACGAAAACGGGAAACTACTTGCATATAAAAACTCACCCCGCGGTTTTTAAAAATCTGTTGCTTTTTAGAAAGAATGATCCATACGATTCCTTGCTTGTAAATGAATCCATGAGGTTGATACGTTCTCAAAAATATGTCAGGGATGTATTCTTATATTCATTACCCACCTCAAAAATTACAGATTCGGTTGATGTTTACATCCGGGTTTCAGATACTTGGAGCATTCTTCCGGCTTTCAGTCTATCAGGATCAACCATGAAAATGGGTTTGTCCGACATTAATTTTGCCGGTACCGGAAGCAGTCTCCATGGAGATTTACAACATAATCGCCCGGAAGATTATAATGTCACAAGAATTAGCTATCTCATTCCCAATATTCGCCATTCATTTATAAGCCTGAATATCCAATACTTGTTCCCCGGTAAAAATGATATGGTAAAAAACTATGAATTTTCAAGGTCATATTACTCTCCCGTAACCTCCAATCTTCTATATCTGTTCTCAGAGAACAAAGACATCGTAAGAAGTATTGAACTTACTAGGTCTTTTTATTCACCAGTTGCAAAATGGGCCGGAGGAGTTTTCATGGGACAGATAATTATCGCCCAAAGCTATATCTTACCCGATACTATCCATTATTTAGCTTCCAGAACCAATATCCAGGATTACTGGGGAGCAAGGTCCTGGCAAATATTCAAAGGATATCAGGCTGACGGACGCATAACTAGCTTTATACTTTCCGGCAGGTTGTTGAGAATAAGGTACCCCGGAAGATCCCCGGAAGCATTACAGGCTAATATTTTTAATAATGAAACCTCATTTTTTGCGGGTATTGGTATTACTTCACGAAAATACATACAGGATAAGTACATTTTCAATTATGAAAAGGTTGAAGATTTTCCAGTAGGCAGGGCCATCGGTATAACTGCCGGACTAAATGTTCAGGAGACGAATCGCGCATATCTGGGTTTCAATACTTCATGGGGGAATTATTACCGTTTCGGATACCTGGCCACACATCTTGAATTCGGAACTTTTAAGGGATTGACTGGCTTTCAGCAAGGGGTCGCTACTATACGAATAAATTATTTTACCAGATTATTGACTCTTGGCAATTGGAAAATCAGACAGTTTATAAGACCAACATTGATTTTGGGTATAAACCGGCTGCCAAATGATAATCTTACATTCAGTGAAGGAATGAGAGGATTTGAGAATCTTGAATATTCTGCAACAAGAATGGTGGTATTAACCCTTCAAACCCAAAGCTACCCACCATGGAATCTTTGGGGTTTCCATTTTGGTCCTTACTTTTTTACCTCCCTGGGAATGTTGGGAAATGAGTCATCGGGGTTTAATAAAAGCCGACTCTATTCCCTTTTAGGGTTGGGGGTATTAATAAAAAACAACTATCTCACATTCAATACATTTCAGATTTCAATAACATTTTACCCGTTCGTTCCCGGCAACGGATATAATATATTTAAAACAAATGCTTATAAAACCAGTGATTATGGTTTCAGGAATTTTGAAGTGACGAAACCGGGAATAATCGATTATAGATAGCATTCAAAAACATGTGAATGATACAACTTATTACTAAAGTTGTGTAACACTTCTCAATACAAATAGGGTCACCTTTGTTTAGAAATATCCAATTACTTATTTAAAACTACGATTATCATGCCTATTCTAACAGTAATTATCGTTCTCATTGTCGCCGGAATTATCCTCTACGTTGTGAATAACTATATTCCAATGCAAAAAACAATCAAAAGCATTCTGAATATTGTTGTTGTGATAGCTGTAGTGGTTTGGCTGCTAAAAGTTTTTGGTGTTATTAACGGTTTGCAGAACATACATATTTGATTTCTGTTAATGATTTTAAAATCCTTACAATTTCAAAATTGTGATAACTGCAATCATAATAATAGCAATCGTTGCATTTATTTTGCGACTCTTTAAAGGCAAAGTCCCTGTCATTTTAAACAGAAAATAAATACAAATTTTCAACAAAAAAATATCTGAGGGTTTGATCCTGCACACTGACATTATTTTCTGATCTGTAATTTTCATAATGAGGCTTAATTAAGTAATTTTAAGAATTATTACCAGCCTTCACTAATGAACAGGCGATCCTTTATTTCAAAAAGTACAATATTCTCAACGGGGTGTCTCACGGCAGGCAGAGTTTCTTTTTTTACAGTGCCCCTTGCCCCGTTTGAAAAAATGATGAACATTTCAGACATCTATGAATTGTTCAGAAACCCCGGTTTAAGTTTCCACCCATATGTAAGATGGTGGTGGAACGGCGATAAGGTTGAGGCGGCTGAACTTATCCGGGAGCTCCGTCTTTTAAAGGATGCAGGTATCGGGGGAGTTGAAATCAATCCAGTGGAATTTCCCAAGCGATTTGACGGCGACGACCTGGGGAGACCATCGGTTAAATGGCTGAGCAAAGAATGGATCAACCTTCTGAAGATTGTTTTCGATGAGGCAAAATCTCTCGGCATGACCTGCGACCTTATTGTAGGATCAGGATGGCCATTCGGGGCCGAAGATCTTGATAAAGAGGAGCGTTCGCAGATTGTTGTCATTGCTGTAAAAAAGCTTTCAGGACCAATAGATTATGAAATTTCAAAGTTCGAGTTATTTAAGGAAGCCGATCCGGCAGTCAGCTCTCCTTTTCCCGGAAGGACAATGGAACTGCTTTCCCTTAAACTTGTTCCTGATCCCATAGCCGAAATAAACCAGGTTATTGATCTTTCAGGACAAACCGATAATGAATCAATAAGATTTTCTGTCCCGGATGGTAAATTTTCCTTGTATGGGCTTGTAAAAATCAATGGATTTATGCAGGTGATAAATGGTGCACCCGGAGCAACAGGTCCGGTGCTTGATCACTATAACGTTACAGCTGTTAAAAAATATCTGGAAAAAATGTCGGGCGAAATTGAAAAGAAAACAGGTCCTCTTTCAAAACAGATAAGGGCACTTTTCACCGACAGCATGGAGCTTGAAGGGGCTAACTGGTCGGGTGGCATTATGGAGGAGTTTCAAAAACGAAAGGGTTATGATATCTTTCCTTATTTGCCTTTTGTCCTGTTCAAAACAGGAGCCATGGGGAACGTTACAGATTTCAAATACGGGGCTGGTATGTCGCCGGAATTTGAATCAGTGATTCAGCGCATGAGATATGATTTCGAAGTTACAAAAGCCGAACTTCTTGAAGAACACTTTATTAAAACTTATACTGCATGGTGCAGAGGACTTGGTGTCAAATCGCGTGCTCAGGCCTACGGACGCGGGTTCTTTCCGCTTGAAGGGAGCTTTGATTATGATATCCCGGAGTCTGAATCGTGGACTATGAACTGGCTGAAACATAAGGTAGGTGAAGAGATGCCGGAAGAAGATTACAGACGCGGCAGGGCATATACAATGATAAATAAGTATGTCTCATCCGCTGCAAACCTTAAAGGGAAAAGACTTGTAAGCTGCGAGGAGATGACCGACACTTACACTGTTTTCAATACCACTTTCGAAAATCTTAAGATAGGCGGCGACCAGTCAGCAATTACAGGTGTCTCTCATTCCATTTTCCACGGATTCAACTATTCTCCCCCGGAAGCCCCGTATCCCGGATGGATAAGATATGGCGGTTACTATAATGAGAATAATACCTGGTGGCCTTACTTTAATCTTTACAATGAGTACAAAGGGAGAATGTCCTCCTTGCTTCAGAATATCACAATGTTCACCGATATAGCGATCCTCCCTCCTCTCGATGACATGTGGAGCTTAATTGGTGCACAGATGGAACCGTTCCCTTCCATGACCCATGTTGACTATTTCACGCTGGTCTGGGAAGCCATTAATAAAAACGGTAATGGCTGTGATTATGTCTCTCAGAAAGTAATCCGCGATTCAGTTATTAAGAACGGGTTTATGCAATACGGGCCCCGGAAATATCACTCCATTTTCCTTGTTCAAGTCGATAGTCTTGACCCGGACTGTGCAAAGAAATTATATGAATTCGCAGAAAACGGTGGAAGAATTTTCTGCATAGAATCTATTCCGTCAAAATCGTTGGGATGGAAGGATTATAAAGAGAAAAATAAGGAAGTTGCAGAGCAAATTGAAAAATTGAAATCTCTGTCCGGGAAATTTATCTTCCTTAAAAAACCCGAAAAGGATTTTATCGGCTGGTACAGGGGAATACAGGAAAAGTATGGAATTGATCCGTATATTAAAATTGAAAATCCCGATCCTTACGTTATGCAGAACCGCTACCAGGCTGATGATGGAACCGAAATCCTTTACATCATACATACACACATCAATGATTCCCACACGACCAGGATCACCTTTTCAAAAGAATTTACTTCTGGTAAAAACGGATGGATATGGGATCCGGTCACAGGAAAAAGATTCAGAATATCCCTTTCAAAAGATAACAGCCTAAATCTGGACATGGGGCCTGCAGAATCATTCCTGTTTGTCTTTCAAAAATCTAAAAACGGTGAAGCCTGGAAGCCATTGCCTTCAGGGTCGCCATCTGACACCGGAATTCAGAACGGATGGAGCGCTGAGTTCAGACATTGCCATGATGGTTCAGTAAAAACCGTTCAGATCGATATGTTAAAGGATCTGAAAGATATGCCGGATTTTGTAAACTTTGCAGGAAATGTAGTCTACCGGAACACAATGAATGTCGACGGTCCTTCTAAATCTTTCATTAATTTTGGGAAAGTCTATGGCCTCTGTGAGCTGAAAGTGAATGGAAGAGATTGCGGAGTAAAATGGTATGGAAGAAGAATTTTCGATATTGGTGAATTCCTGAAACCCGGGATCAATGATATTGAAATAAAGGTAGTTACAACAATGGGAAATTATATGAAATCACTGACGGATAATCCTATTGCACAATACTGGACAAATGAGAAAAACAAAATACAACCGCTTCAGTCGATGGGATTGATCGGGCCGGTGACGGTATATTGAGGCACAAAGGTGCAGAGGCGCAAGGTCATAGTGGTATGGCGGTACGACGGTACGACGGTACGACGGTACGACGGTACGACGGTACGACGGTACGACGGTGCGAAGGTGTGACGCTATGATGGTGTGACGGATAAAATATAAAAAAATAATATTATGAAATTTTTGAAATTACTTCTGATCTCAGTAATGTTCTGCATTTCCATGGTGATTAACGGTAAAGACTACAATGCATCAATGTTTGGTATCAAATCGAACGGAACGACATTAAATACCACTTCAATCCAGAAAGCAATAGATTACATTAATTCAAACGGAGGCGGCCGGCTGGTTTTTTATGTCGGACGATATCTCACCGGAACAATTTATCTTAAATCGGATGTGACTATTCAGCTTGAAGAGGGAGCTATTCTTGTGGGATCGGTAAATCCGCTTGATTATGAGCAGAATTATAACTGGACCGCAATGATTTTTGCACTCGATCAGAAGAATATTGGAATAACAGGGAAAGGAGTAATCGACGGTCAGGGATTCCAGGTTGCATACAACCTTGTCGGACTTATTCATAGTGGAGTTATCAGCGATCCTTTGAAATATGACCGTCCGCGGGAGACAATCCGTCCTCAGAATATCTATTTCAGGGGATGCCGGAATATACAGATACGGGGAATAATTCTGAAAGACCCGGGCAGCTGGAACCAGCAATATGACCAGTGCAGGAATCTTATCATCGACGGAATTTCCGTTGACAGCAAATCTTACTGGAATAATGACGGTGTGGATATTGTTGACTGCGACAGTGTAAGTATAACCAATTCTTATTTTGATGCTGCTGATGACGGTATATGTCTTAAATCACACTCACCTGATTTCATCTGCCAGAATGTTTATATTCACAACAACACTGTGCGGACCAGCGCCAATGGGATCAAATTCGGAACAGCATCTTATGGCGGTTTTCGTAATATCAAAATTATTAATAATCTGGTATTTGATACATACCGGTCAGCTATAACCTTTGCTGCCGTTGACGGTGGTGTAGTTGAAAATATTGTTGTTGACAGCCTGCGGTCAATCAATACCGGGAATGTAATATTCCTGCGGATCGGTGAGCGCAGAGCAGGCAGGAAGGGTAAAATGAATAATATAAGCATATCAAATGTTTATGCTGAAGTCCCTATCGCAAAACCTGATGCAGGGTACAATTACGAAGGTCCCGTAGAAGATCTTCCACGTAATGTTTCACCTGCGTCGATTGTCGGTATGCCGGATGTAAAGATTGAAAATGTCACTTTGAAAAATATTGAGATCCATTACCCTGGCGGAGGAAATGAAGCCTATGCAAAGGTTGGTATCAATGAACTTGACAAAGTACCGGAGATGGCCGCCAGCTACCCGGAGTTTTCGATGTTCAAAGAGCTGCCTGCCTGGGGGTTTTATATCCGTCATGCAAAAGGGATTACTTTTGATAATGTGATTCTTTCGTGTGCTAAGAAAGATTACAGAACAGCAATTGTATTCGATGATGTAAATGGAGTTCTTATTAAAGGACTTAATGTAAGCGAACCTGGAATAAAAAAAGATCCATGGTTTTCATATAAGTCAACTGACGTGATTAACAAAAAATAATCACTTACTCCTTTAACAAAAACAGAGAGAGAGTACATTTAATGAGTTGTGTTGATCAATTTTACACCATACGCATATTCATGAGCCACTTCGGAATATTACGTGTAGATCATTATGATCCCGTCAGCATTGGCAGAAAGAACAGAATTCTCTATACTATTTACGGAGTAATTCCATCATTGTTCATAATGGCTGTAAACCTTCGCACGTTGCATTCAAAAAATTCAGGATTAATTTTGTTTATTTCTCTCCCATTGCTGGGGGTTATTATTTTTTTACTTCTGAGAAAAATCAGGTCCGACATAAACAATCTTAAAACAATCGGTGAAATCGAGATCACACAATCAGGACTGAAAAAACGGATCGGAGATTCGTTGACTGAATACAACTTTCAGTCTGTTAAAGAATTAACACTGACAAAGCATATGCCAGCGACCAGAATTAAAGAAAGCAAGAGCGGGTATTTCTCCTATATCCTGAAAATCGTTTTAAATGATAGCAGCGAAGAATCTATTGTAGTTTCCGACAGGTCAATTGACCATAATCACAAATTAAGTGTTGCCGATACATTTAAAACACTTAAAAAAATCGTACCTTTTGAAGTCCATATCAATATCTGAATTTGCTCTAAACCCCAAACCTCATACCCCAAACCTCATACCTCATACCTCATATCCCAAACCTCATACCTCATACCTCAAACCCCAAACCTTAAATTTCACATATATGAAACAATGGTACGAAGAGCTTTTTCAGGATTACGCTGAGAAATATGATAAAGAGAGCTTTACGGCAGGTACAACAGGAGAAGTTGACTTTTTTGAAAAAGAGATAGCATTTAATAAATCCGTCCAAATACTTGATATTGGCTGTGGAACAGGGAGGCATTCACTTGAACTTGCAAGACGCGGTTACAAGGTAACCGGTATTGATCTCTCCGAAGCCCAGCTAAATAAGGCTAAATCTATCTCTGAAAAAGAGAAACTGAAAATTGAATTCCAGATAAAGGATGCCAGGGATTTTAATTTCAATGGCTTCTTCGACTTTGCAATAATGATCTGTGAAGGGGCTTTCCCTCTGATGGAAACTGATGAAATGAATTATTCAATACTTAAAAATGCATTTTCATCGTTGAAGAGTGGAGGAAAATTAATATTCACAACACTTAACGGTCTCTATCCGCTCTTTCATTCGGTAAAAGATTTTGTGAACAGCGGTACAGTACAGGGACAATACGGTGATATTAATTTTGATCTTATGACCTTCAGAGATTATTCAGTATATGAGACTGAGGATGATAAAGGGAATAAGAAAGTACTGAACTGCAATGAGAGGTATTATGTTCCTTCTGAAATTACATGGCTTTTAAAATCCGTTGGCTTCATCGGATCAGAGATTTTCGGATGCAAGCTTGGAGCTTTCAACAGAGACGATAAACTGACCACTGAGGATTTTGAAATGCTTATTATTGCAGTAAAATAGTATGAAGAGAAAACTGACAATAATCCTTCTTGTTCTTTCAGAAATGATTCTTGTCAGTTCATGCAAAAATCATAATTCTGTTTTAACTCTTTCAGAGAATAAAAGATTCTTAATGACAGAGACTGGCGATCCCTTTTTCTGGTTGGGGGACACCGGGTGGCTCCTTTTCACAAAGCTTAACCGCGAAGAGGCCGAAAAGTATCTTGAAGACCGTCAGCAAAAAGGATTTAATGTAATCCAGGTAATGGTAATTCACGATCTCGGGGAAGTTAATTATTACGGCGATTCAGCTCTGGTACATAATAAAATCGATAATCCGCTTACTACAGAAGGCAAATCTTTTACAGATCCGGTACAGTATGATTTCTGGGACCATGTCGATTATGTTGTTGAACTGGCCGGAAAGAAAAAAATATATATGGCTCTGGTGCCTGTATGGGGCTCAAATGTGAGACAGGGATTTATTACCACCAGACAGGCAGAAAGATATGCACTCTGGCTTGCCAAAAGGTTTAAAAACAAATCAAATATTATCTGGGTTAATGGCGGTGATGTTAAAGGAAGTGATTCGACGGCTGTATGGAAAACAATCGGCAAAACGATCCGGAGATCCAACCCTCAGCAACTTATAACATACCATCCGTTTGGAAGAACACAATCTTCAACATGGTTTCATAATGAAGAGTGGCTCGATTTCAATATGTTCCAATCGGGTCACAAAAGGTATGACCAGGATACTACTGGCCTCCATTATGGTGAAGACAACTGGAAATATGTTAACGCCGATTATGCCCGGATCCCGGTAAAGCCGACACTCGATGGAGAACCATCCTACGAGGGAATCCCTCAGGGCCTCCATGATACGCTCCAGCCCACGTGGACCGACAGCGATGTAAGACGCTATGCATACTGGTCGGTTTTTGCCGGAGGATGCGGATTTACATACGGCAATAATTCCGTCATGCAGTTTTATAAACCAGGTATCGATGCTCCTGCTTACGGAGCAAAACAATCCTGGCTGGATGCAATAAATGCACCGGGCGCATCACAACTTAAATTTCTCAAGGAACTAATGCTTTCGAGACCATATTTTGACAGAGTTCCCGCACAGGATCTTTTGCTCTCAGATCAGGGGGAGAAATATAATTATCTTGCAGTTACGAAAGGTGCCGGTTATGCTTTTGTTTATACGTACAATGGCCACAATATAAATATTGATCCGGGAAAATTGACAGGAGATAAAATCAAAGCTTCCTGGTTTAGTCCGCGTAATGGAAAGTATTCTGAAATCGGATCCTTTAAAAAGACGGAAATTACAACTTTTGATCCTCCGGGAGAGAAGGCAGATGGGAATGACTGGGTTCTTATATTGGACCTGATCTGATATCAACAATGTCCATAATGTATAGAGTGGTTACAAATTTGATAATAATTCCCCGTTAAGATTCTTAAGAAATACATTAACTTTATTGCAACAAAATCAAATTTCAAATGAGTCCGTTGTTATCATTCACCAAGTCGCCGGCCTGGACCGGGTTCGTCAAAAAAACAAAACGACTTTTCAAGTGGCTGCTTTTTCTGATTGTTATCATCGCAGGTGTTTTTATCTACTGGAAGTTTTTTTACACTTACAGTGAAGGATACAGGGCAGGTTTATTGCAGAAGTTTTCAAACAAGGGGACTATCTTCAAGACATATGAAGGAGAAATGATCCTTAGCAGCGTATCTTCCAACAGGGATGTTGCTCTTGCTTCAGAAAAATTTCTTTTTACAGTTACTAATAGAACCCTTATCAGAGAATTTGATACCCTCCAGGGAGAAATGGTCATTGTGCATTACAGGCAGAAGAATGCACCTGTATTCTGGAGAGGCGATTCCCAGTATCTGGTAGACAGTGTAAAGACAAAAAGGTAGCCTTTTACATTACCTTTCTGAGGATACCCATCACACCACGGATAAAAGTTGCGCTGGTCAGAACTTTTAATACCGGATTTGCTCCTGTTCTCACACGTCTGGATGAAGTTCTTCCTGAGGTCCGGGGAATAGTTCTCCCCCAACCTCCTCCACTCCCTTTCTCCCACTCACTCCTTGCTGCCTCATCAGCTTTTTCCTTTTCGATTTGCTCAACTTTCTTTCCCAGTATCTCATAAGCGCTTTCACGGTCTATAGTTTCGCTGTATTTGGGAACGAGGTCGGAGTTCCTGTTTATTGATGATATTTCGTCCGCTGTAAGAATATCCATCCTGCTCATGGGTGCGCGCATCATTGTTGCAGCAAGGGGAGTTGGGATTCCTTTTTCATTCAAAGCTGTCACCAGCGCTTCACCTATTCCAAGGGCTGTGAGTGCTTCATCTGTTTTATAATAATCGGAAAGCGGGAAATTCTCTGCCGTCAGTTTAATTGCTTTTCTGTCTATAGCGGTAAAAGCCCTGAGTGCATGCTGGACTTTCAGTCCAAGCTGTGCAAGTACTTCATTAGGAACATCCATCGGATTTTGAGTTACAAAGAATACCCCGACGCCCTTTGACCTGATTAGCTTTACAATTGTTTCTATTTCATTCAGAAGCGCTTTGCTTGCCTGGTCAAAAATAAGATGGGCCTCATCAATAAATATGACAAGTTCCGGTTTATCTACGTCACCTTTTTCAGGCATCATATTATATATTTCAGCAAGGAGAGAGAGCATGAATGTCGAAAAAAGCTTCGGCCTGTCCTGGATATCTGTCAGTCTGATAATATTGACATATCCGTTCCCGTTTCTGTCATGCCTCAGCAGGTCTTTTATATCGAAAGATCTCTCACCGAAGAAAAGATCAGCATCCTGCTGTTCAAGCTCCATTGCTTTCCGGAGAATTATCCCGGTGGTTGCCGGTGATATATTCCCATAGTCCTTCTCAAGCTCTTCCTTGCCTTCTTCAGTGACATACTGGATAACCTTCTTAAGGTCTTTGAGGTCAAGTAAAGGCATCTGGTTATCATCACAATACTTGAAGATTATTGCAAGAACACCCTCCTGTGTATCATTCAGGTCAAGTATCCGTGAAAGAAGCACTGGTCCGAATTCGGAAACAGTTGCACGCATCCGGACACCATCCTGTTTCGATAAAGACATTAACTCAACCGGGCACCCTTTAACTGAATAAGGTATCCCTATTTTAGCATGACGTTCTGTTATAAATGGCTTTTCTTCTCCCGGCATTGCAATTCCGCTGAGGTCGCCTTTTACATCCATGAGCAGAACCGGAACACCTTTTTCTGATAGCTGTTCTGAGATTACCTGAAGGGTCTTGGTTTTTCCTGTTCCGGTTGCCCCGGCAATCAGACCATGTCTGTTCATTGTTTTCAACGGAACCTTAACAAGGGTAGCGGCCAGAGGCTCTCCGTCAATGATTGCACCACCAAGGATAATACTGTCACCTTTGCAGGTATAACCTTCATTAATATAAGCTGAAAATGCTTCTTTCCTATCCATGATATAACTGTTTAATTCACCTTTCATTATTGTACAATGTGCAATTTAGCTGATTATTTTCAACCATGGAATATGTTATAAAAAATGTATTTATATTTGTTGAAACAATCATTAACTAAATAACCTGATCGTAAGATTAATAATTACAAAATTTTAAAACTTAAAGAAATGGCAAAGTTTGAAGTTTACCAGAGTGGAAAGAAAAATGAATTCCGTTTTCGTCTGAAAGCCGATAACGGTCAGACCATCCTCAGCAGTGAAGGCTATGCATCAAAAGCTTCATGTCTTAATGGCATTACTTCTGTAAAGAAAAATGCAAAAGATCCTAAGCGCGTAACCAAATCACAAACTCCTTCAAAAATGTTTCGATTTGCCGTTACAGCTGCAAACAATGAAATTATCGGCGTAAGCCAGAACTACAAAAGCGAAAGCGGCCGTAATAACGGTGTTGATTCCGTTGCACGCAACGCTGCTAAAGCTGAAATCAAGGAAGTTAAAAAATAAAACATTGACGAACCATCAGGGACCCTATTAATGCATCCCTCTTCTTTTTAACCATAACAGCCATGCTCTGCCTGGCTGTACTGGTTTATAACAGAATTCTAATTTAACAAGTTCCAGGTATGAAAAATAAATGCATTGTTGTAATTGTTTTATTATCAATATTCAGCGCTATAACATCCGGACAGGTTACTGAAGGCGAAAAAAATCTGCGGAGTATGTCGGCCGATACTACACAGGGGTGGAAAAAAGGTGGAGTTCTTGCTGCTAATCTTGCCCAGACTTCACTTAGCAACTGGGCAGCCGGGGGTCAGAAATCTGTAGCTTTTAACAGTATATTCTCAGTCTTCGCCAATCTCAAACAAGGTAAGTCCCGCTGGGATAATTCACTCGATCTGGGTTATGGCCTCATGAATCAGGGAGAACAGGGATTTAGAAAAACTGATGATAAAGTTGATTTCCTTTCAAAGTATGGAAGAGAGGCTTTTAAAAATTTCTATTATGCTGCTCTTCTGAATTTTAAAACCCAGATGTCTCCCGGGTGGAATTATGAGGCAACACCAAAAGCAAAAATATCCGATCTCTTTGCTCCTGCTTACCTGTTGGTTGCACTGGGGATGGATTATAAGCCAAATGCATATTTCAGCGTATTTCTTGCACCTCTGACTGCAAAATTCACTTTTGTCACTGCTCCGTCACTTTCTGCTGCGGGAGCATTTGGAGTTACCCCGGGGAAAAAATCAAGGGCTGAGATCGGAGGCTACTTAAGAGCAATCTATACGAAAAATGATTTTAAAAGCGAGTTCATGAAGAATATCTCCTTCACCACCAAAATAGATCTCTTTTCTAATTATGCTGACCACCCTCAAAATATTGACGTGAACTGGGAAACACTCATTGCCATGAAAGTCAATAAATATATTTCAGTAAGCTTCAACACTGTTTTGCTTTATGATGATAATATTTTAATTCCTCTTGACAGGAATCATAATGGTAATACGACAGATCCCGGCGATTTCCCCGGGAAAAGGGTTCAGTTCAAGGAAATACTCGGTGTCGGATTCTCATATAAATTCTGATAAACCATAACATTTACCATTACTTAAATTCAATAACTAAAACCTGACATTATGAAACTACTTGATGAATTCAAAGCCTTCGCAATGAAAGGCAATGTTGTCGATATGGCTGTCGGTATCATTATCGGTGCTGCATTCGGCAAAATTGTATCTTCTGTTGTTGCTGACATAATCATGCCTCCGATCGGACTTCTGCTTGGCGGCGTTAACTTTACAGATCTTAAGCTTGTAATGAAAGCAGCCACTGACGTCGCTCCTGCAGTAACCTGGAACTATGGCAATTTCCTTCAGGTGACTTTTGATTTCTTAATTGTTGCATTTGCCGTATTTATGCTTATTAAAGCTATTAACTCAGCCAAAAAGAAAGAAGAGGCAGCACCTTCAGCTCCTCCGGCTATACCAAAAGAAGAAATCCTTCTGACAGAAATCCGCGATCTGCTGAAAAAATAACACTCTGAAATTTTCAGTTTGACATTCCGTAGGGACGTTGCATGCAACGTCCCTACTTTTGTTTCATAATCTGTCGTATTTCATTTTTAATAAAATAAATTTACATTAATAAAATATCCCTAAGATGAAATCGAAAATCCTTATGCTGCTTACGATAACATTAAGCCTCTTCATATTGAATACATCATTCGTCAACAGTCAGAATCCTCCTTCCGGATTGAAGATCTGGTTCAATAAACCAGCTGAAAACTGGAATGAAGCTCTACCTGTCGGAAATGGCCGGTTGGGGGCAATGATCTTCGGGGGCATTGAAAATGAACGGCTTCAGCTTAATGAAGAATCCGTATGGACCGGAAAACCCCGTTGGGACGCCAATCCTGCTGCCCTTAAAAACCTCCCCCTGGTAAGGAAGCTTCTGTTCGAAGGAAAATACAAAGAGGCTGAGAAACTTGCACAGAGCGGAATTCTTGGCAGCTTTCGCCGTGATAATGCTTCAAGTTATCAGACCCTCGGCGACCTGACTCTTAATTTCGGTTTACAGCGCGGAGCCACAGGTTACCGTCGCGAACTCGATGTAAAAGAGGCAATAGCCAGAGTATCCTATTCAGTTAACCAGATTAATTTCCTTAGAGAAATTTTTTCGACTTCTCCCGGTCAGGCACTTATTGTCAGACTTTCTGCTGATAAGGAAGGATCAATCACATTTACTTCACGGCTGTCGCGACCGGGAAACAAAGCAACTATTGTGGTTAACCAGAATTTAATCACAATGAGCGAACATGTAGGCGATGGAACGGGTGTCATAATGGAAACAAAACTGAAACTCATTCCTGAAGGCGGAAATATAATTTCGGGAGGCGATAGCATAAGGGTTGAAAAAGCAAATTCAGTTACAATTATCCTGACAGCTGCTACTAATTATTTTGGGAAGGATCCTTCAGTCGTCACTGCTGAACAGATGGAGGCAATTTCAAAACGCTCATTTTCAGAAATAAAAAAAGATCACATTACTGATTACCAGTATTTTTTTAACCGTGTTTCCCTTGATCTGGGATCAGGTGACGGAAATTATTTTACAACCGATGCCAGGATTACGGCAATGCAAAACGGATATACCGATACCGATCTTATTGAATTATATTACCAGTTTGGCAGGTACCTCCTTATCAGCAGCTCCCGTCCGGGCGATCTGCCTGCAAATCTTCAGGGTATATGGGCCGATGGATTGACGGTCCCGTGGAGCGCTGACTATCATATTAATATCAATATTCAGATGAATTACTGGCCATCAGAAATTACAAATCTGGGTGAGCTCCAGGAACCGTTTATTGATTTTATCGATGCGCTTCGCCCTAATGCCAGGAGGACAGCAAGAGAGGTCTATGGAATGAAAGGAATCGTCGCTCATTATACAACTGATGTGTGGCATTATACTGAACCTATGGGTGCAATCAGGTACGGAATGTGGCCAATGGGTATTGCATGGAGCTGTCAGAATATCTGGGATCATTACCAGTTTGGCGGCGACAAGGAATATCTAAGGATTAAATCATATCCGATAATGAAAGAGGCAGCAGAGTTCTGCCTGGAATGGCTGGTAAAAGACCCAAAAACCGGATTGCTTGTTTCGGGTCCCTCCATCTCTCCGGAGAATAGTTTTGTGATCCCGGGTGGCGGCGGAAATGCCAGCATGGTTATGGGACCAACGATGGATCATATGATCATCCGTGATCTGCTTCAGAATACCATTAAGGCAAGTATAATCCTCGACACAGATAAAGCTTTCCGTAAAAAAATGCATAAGACACTTGATAACCTTACCCCGATAAAAACAGGCTCAGATGGTCGTATCATGGAATGGTCTGAAGAATTTGAGGAAGCAGAACCCGGACACAGGCATATTTCTCATTTATACGGGCTTCACCCGGGAGATCAGATAACTCAGCAGAACAATGCCGGGTTTCTTGAGGCAGCAAGAAAAACAATTGAATATCGCCTGGCCCACGGCGGTGGACATACAGGCTGGAGTCGTGCCTGGATAATCAATTTCTTTGCCCGTCTGAAAGATGGAGAAAAAGCATATGAAAATGTTGTGGCCCTGCTTACAAAATCAACTCTTAACAACCTGTTTGACAATCATCCTCCATTCCAGATCGACGGAAATTTCGGAGGAACAGCCGGCATTACCGAAATGCTTCTTCAGAGCCATGCCGGGGAAGTTGAGCTGCTTCCTGCTTTGCCGTCAGCCTGGAAAACCGGGTATATTCATGGATTAATGGCACGAGGTGGATTTGAAGTTGATATTGACTGGGAAAGCGGAAGCCTGAAACAGGCAAAGATCACTTCAAAGCTTGGGAATCCTCTGAAACTGAGCTATAACGGGAAAAGAATTGAACTTAAATCCACTGAAAAGAGCAAAGAGTACTTCATTAATGAAATTGCCTCAGGATTAATCATAAATTGATATTTTATTTATCAGGTGATTTAAAAAGTTGACAGATTATGAATAAATATTTTATCCTGCTTGCCGGCGTGCTCCTGTTTTCGAAAGTTGCCTCAGGCCAGTATTCACTGGAAATTGAAATAACCGGATTAAAGAATGACACCGGGCAGGTACTTCTTCAGCTGTTCGATGAAAATGAAAAAGTTGTCAATCAAGCTAAAAGTATCATTAAAGAAAACAAATCAATTATCGCTTTCCACGATCTTAAACCCGGGAAATATGCTTTTCGCTTCTTCCATGATGAGAATCTCTCCGGAATAATGGAAACCAACAGACTGGGGATACCAAAAGAAGGGTATGGATTTTCAAATAATGGTGCGGGGCCGTTTGGTCCGAAGCCCTTTACAAAGTGGCTTTTTGAAATAAGGGAAGATTTAAAGATACAGTTAAAACCCAGATATTGATTTTATTGAACAGAGCGCATCCATGTGTTCCTCTGCCTGACAATACCAATGCGACATTCTTCTTAATAACCTTATTTTTGTTAATTTTAACCGTCGATTAAAGGTTAATTACTTAAAACAGCTGTTATATGAAGTCGTTATTATCCCAGGAAGGACAAGAAATTAAGATAAAGATTTCAAAAGACAGATCCAGGACCAATCTGCTAAAAACCTATGAGCAAAAAGCTCTCGTATTTTTAGTTCAGCGCATTCCTTCCTGGATTGGATCGGATATGCTCACTTTTATTGGATTTATCGGAAGCTTGACAATATTATTAAGTTTCATTTTAGCAACCTATGTTAACAAAAACTATCTTTTACTTGGTATTGCGGGGCTTGGAATAAACTGGTTTGGCGATTCTTTGGATGGCAGACTTGCATACTTCCGTAACCAACCCCGAAAATGGTACGGATTTTCTCTCGATCTCACAGTCGATTGGATGACAACCATACTCATCGGCTGCGGATATATGATTTATACCACGGGCAACTGGAAAATACTGGGATTCGGATTTGTAGTAATGTATGGCTGGGCTATAATCACCATTCTGATAAGATATAAAGTTACCGGGAAATATATCATTGATTCTGGTCCGATTGGACCAACAGAAGTAAGAATTCTTGTTTCCTTCATTTTGGTGGCTGAATTACTTTTCAAAGACTCTATCATATATTCAGCAGTAATTGCATGTGCCGTTTTATTTCTCGATAATATTTTCGAAACTCTTAAATTACTCCGGGTAGCTAATGACCTGGATTTAAATGACACCAGGGAAAAATTCAGGTTACAAAATGGAAACGACACATAGAAAACAACCCGTGGAATCTTAATGATCCCGATCAATTAATGTCACAATTACCGGTAATTATAAAGGATTTGGCGCTTATTCTTAGCGCAGCTGCCGTGGTTACCCTGATATTCAGAAAATTAAAGCAACCGGTAGTCCTGGGATACATTATTGCCGGACTTTTGGTGGGACCAAATTTTAAATTATTCCCCACTGTTATCGAAACAGAAGGGATAAAAACGTGGGCGGATATCGGTGTTATTTTCCTGTTATTTGGTCTTGGTCTTGAATTCAGTTTTAAAAAATTATTAAAGGTCGGTGGTGTCGCCGCCATCACAGCAATTACAGAAGTTGTACTGACATTGCTGTTGGGCTATGGTGTAGGCCGACTGCTGGGATGGAATTCCATGAACAGCCTGTTTTTTGGGGGAATTATTGCTATTGCATCAACCACAATTATTATCCGGGCATTTGATGAACTGGGTGTAAAAACTCAAAAGTTTGCAGGCATTGTAACAGGTGTATTGGTGATTGAGGATCTGGTAGCCGTTTTATTAATGGTATTGCTTTCTACAGTAGCTGTGAGTAAAACATTTGAAGGAGGCGAAATGATAAAAGCGGTTTTTAAACTGGCTTTCTTTTTAGTCCTGTGGTTTGTCTCCGGAATATTTTTCATACCGACTCTCTTAAGAAAGCTAAAATTATTAATGAACGATGAGACTCTGCTTATAATGTCTCTGGCGCTTTGCTTTTTAATGGTGTTTCTTGCGTCATACGCAGGTTTTTCTCCGGCATTAGGTGCTTTTATTATGGGTTCAATTTTAGCAGAAACAACAAAAGCCGAGAAAATAGAACGACTTACCAAATCAGTAAAAACCCTTTTCGGCGCAATTTTCTTTGTGTCTGTCGGCATGTTAATAGACCCTCAGATGATTGTAAAATATGCCCTGCCAATTATTGCAGGTGTACTTGTACTTTTATTCGGCAAACCACTCTTTGTTACAATAGGTGCTTTGGCCTCGGGACAACCTCTTAAAATCGCGGTACAGTCAGGAATGAGCCTGTCGCAAATAGGCGAATTTTCTTTTATTATTGCTGCTTTAGGCCTTAGTCTGAATGTTACCGGTGATTTTTTATATCCCGTGGCTGTTGCAGTGTCGGTGATCACAACGTTTACATCACCTTATATGATCCGCTTTTCTGAACCTGCCTATAAACAGCTGGAATCTGTTTTACCCAAAAAGTGGCGAAATACCTTGAAAACATATGGCATAGAAGCACAACAAATAACTGAGATAAGTGACTGGAATAAAGTGCTGAGATCATATGTTGTCAATGTAATTATTTTTTCTGTAATCATAATCGCTTTAATTGTAATAAGCACCCAGTACCTTACTCCCATATTCTCGGGCTTAGGATGGCATAAAATAAATATGGCAATTGTTACTCTTGTAGCTTTATCTCCTTTCTTATGGGCTCTTGCCTTTCGCCGGACACAGAGTCAATCCTATGCAAATGTTTGGCTGAATAGTGTCCGCCGCGGGCCTTTAATTCTGTTACAATTTTCCAGAATCGCATTAGCTATATTCTTTATCGGATTTTTATTCGATCGCCTCTTTTCACCGTTGATTGCACTGATAGGAGCTATAATCTCCTGCCTTATTCTTGTACTTTTTTCAAAGAGGATCAAGGCTTTTTATAGTAAGATTGAAGTGAGATTTTTTGCTAATTTCAATGAGAGGGAAACAAAACCAACTGATGAAAATAAAATACTGACCCCATGGGATACCCATATTACTACATTTGAATTAAGCCCGCAATCACCATACATTGGAAAAACGTTGCAGGAATTGAGAATAAGAGAAATTTTCGGGGTTAATGTTGTAGTGATTGAACGCGGAAATTATGTAATTAATGTCCCGACCCGCGATAACCATTTATATCCTGACGATAAGCTGGCAGTTATTGGAACAGATGAGCAGCTTGAAAAATTCAAATCATTCATGGAATCGAGTGTCAGAAATTCAAATATCGCTGAAACAAGGCAAAATGTATCCCTTCATCATTTTACGATTAATGAGAATTCCAACCTTCCCGGAAAAAATATCCGTGAATCAGGAATACGGGAACGAGCAAGGGGTTTAATAGTTGGAATTGAACGAAAAGGGGAGCGTATTGTAAATCCCGAATCAGGCTTTATCTTTGAAAAGGATGATATTGTATGGATAGTAGGAAATGAAAGACGAATTCAGGTTATAATCAAGGAAGAAGCAGCGCAATGAGTAACTAACTGAATTAATGGACACAAAGATCAGCATCAAAAAAGAAAAACGGTTTCTCGGATTTAACAGGAATATCCTTTTTACCGGATTTACTAGTTTTCTTACCGACACTTCTGTTAAAATGGTTTATTCGGTAATGCCTATGTTTTTACTTTCAATAGGCGCTTCAAAAACAAGCTTATCCCTGATTGAGGGAATCGCCGAAAGCACAGCTGCACTTGTAAAAACGTTATCGGGTTTCTGGAGCGATAAAATTGGCAAAAACAAACCATTTATGCTGATTGGATATGGAATCTCAGCTCTTATTATCCCGCTCTATTCGTTTGTGATTTCGCCCATGCAGGTTTTATACCTGCGCTTTATAGAAAGGTTTGGCAAAGGTATCCGCACTGCACCGCGTGACAGTCTTATCGCAGGATCGGTGACCAATGGAGATACAGGCAGAAGCTTCGGATTACAAAAAGCTATGGACAATAGCGGTGCAATAGTGGGACCGTTGGCTGCATTTGCATTATTGATTTTTTTCCCAGGGAATTACCGGCTAATCTTCCTGTTGGCAGGGATTCCGGCAATCCTGAGCATTTTTGTTATAATCTTCGGTATCAAAGAGGCCAGAAAGAATAAGGAAAGTCTATTTAAAAAATTTCATTTCAAAGATTTCCCCCGGAAATATTATCTCTTCCTGTTTATCATTTTCATTTTTACCCTTGGCAATTCCACTGATGCATTATTGATGGTAAAAGCCAATGAAGTAGGGGTAAAAGTCGCATTTATCCCTCTCGTTTATCTGGTTACCAGTATTGTTTCCGTGTCACTGGCTATCCCATTAGGTTCCCTTTCTGATAAAATCGGAAAAGAAAAAATTCTCGTTGTCGGATTTCTGATTTATGCAATTGTTTATTACGGATTTGGTGTTACCGGCAGCGTGGTCACCATTGTAGCCCTTTTTGCATTGTATGGTTTATATTCAGCGGCAACCGACGGGATACAAAAAGCATTTATTTCCGACATTATAGATAAAAATAAGCAAGGTACAGGACTGGGAATTTATAATGCATTGCTTGGGATAACGCTTTTGCCGGCAAGTTTAATAGCAGGATTACTTTACGACAAAGTCAATTCGCACATTCCATTTTATTTTGGCGCCGTAACTGCAGTAGTCTCTGCAATACTGATGTTTATTTATTCCCGTGGCTTCAAAAAAAATTATGAACTTAACAAAACCACATAACCATGAAACAGGTTTTAAAATATACCGGCTATGTACTGGTTATCCTGATTATCGGATTCCTTATCTGGCGTTTCTATTATATAATCGTCTGGCTGCTTGTTGCGGCAGTACTTTCTTTTATAGGTCATCCGCTTGTCCGTTTCTTTGATAAAATTCATGTCAGGAAGTTAAAAATACCGCATTCGTTAAGCGCTATACTTGCACTCCTTGTAATTGTCCTCGTATTTTTAGGATTGATTGCTGTTTTTGTTCCTCTGATTGTCAATCAGGCAGAAACTATATCAAAGATCGATGTCAACAAATTAGCTCTGAATTTTCAGGGTCCGCTTGAATGGCTTGATGGTAAATTGCATGATCTGGGTGCAATCCCAGCCGGACAAACCATGCAGGATTTTCTCGTCGATAAAGCAAAATCCGTGGTTAACATTGAAAACGTAAGCTCACTGGTCGGAAATTTAATAAGTGCAGCCGGAAATATCTTTATCGGATTGTTTTCAATACTTTTTATTGCTTTCTTCTTTTTGAAAGACGAACATATGTTTGAGAAGAATCTTTTACTTTTGATTCCGGAGAAACATCATGAGGCAGCCCGCAGAGTATTAGACGATTCCCAAAATCTGCTGATCCGGTATTTTATAGGAGTTACTCTGGAAGTTCTTGGAGTAATGTTGCTTATAGCTCTTGGACTGTGGATTTTAGGCGTTAAAAATGCACTTCTCATCGGATTCTTTGGCGGGATCATGAATATAATCCCCTACCTTGGTCCGATTATTGGTGCAGCAATTGGAATAACTCTTGGTGTAACTGAAACGCTGGCTTCCGGTTCTTTTAATGAATTGTTGCCGGTTATAATTAAACTTGCATGTGTATTTATTGTTGTAAATTTCATCGACAATAATATCCTTGTTCCGTCAATTTATTCCAGAAGCGTCAAATCTCATCCGCTCGAGATCTTTCTGGTAATTATAATCGGAGGAGGCATTGCGGGGTTGATTGGTATGCTTCTGGCTGTTCCTGTGTATACATTGCTAAGGGTGATAGCAAAAGAATTCTTCACTCAGTTCAGGATTGTAAAAAAGTTAACAGATTCAATGGATTAAAGACCTGTTCAGAAATAGTTCAATATGGCTGAAAACAGAAGAGCGGTTATCATTGGCGCCGGCATCGGGGGAATCACCACTGCCGTTTACCTGGCAAATAGCGGGTATAATGTCACTGTTTTTGAAAAGAACTCTACCCCGGGAGGTCGTTGCGGTCAGTTAATACGGGAAGGTCACAGGTTCGACCTGGGAGCTACTATGCTCATTATGCCGAAAATTTATCATGAAGTTTTTAATTCACTTGGAATTAAGCTTGAAGAAGGTTCTGATATTATTCCTCTTGAAAATCTTTATCAGATATATTTCGACGATGGTAATGAAATTGCTTTCACAACCAACACTGAAAGGATGAAAGTTCAGCTTGAAAAGATTGAACAGGGCAGCTTTGAAAAATCGGCGCAATATGTTTCCAAAGGCTATGAAATTTTCAGGATCGGCATGCAAAAACTGGTTGGCCGCAACTTTTATAATCTTTTCCAATTTGCCAATTTTAATAATATCGGCCTCCTGATTAAGCTTAAAACTTACATTTCAAACTGGGCATATGCAAAAAGATTCTTCAGGCATCCTCATCTCCTTATGGCATATACTTTTCAGAATATTTATATAGGACAAAGCCCGTTTAATTCCCCGGCCTTATTCTCAATGGTGCCTGCAGCCGAGCTTACCGAAGGATCCTTTTTCCCTAAGGGCGGAATGTTTTCTATTGTAGAAAAAATGTACTCTGCTGCATTATCGAAAGGTGTAAAGTTTCATTTTGATAGTCCCGTAGCTAAAATAAAAATCAACCGTAATAAGGCTGAAAGCATCCTCCTTGAGGATGGCTCTGAGATTAAGGCAGATATAGTAGTTGCCAATGCTGATCTTCCTTATGTGTACCGTAATCTTTTGCCTGATAAAAGAAAATCGGCGCACATAGACCGGTTGAAATACTCCTGTTCTGCAATCTGTTTTCACTGGGGCCTCGATAAAGTCTATCCCGGTCTCGGCCATCATAGTGTATTTTTGTCCGATGATTTAAAAGATGGTTTGGATCGTATTTTCATTGATAAAACAGTAAATGATAACCCCAGCTTCTATGTTCATGCTCCGGTAAGAACTGACAAAGGGGCAGCACCCCCGGACCACGATACTCTTTCAGTTGTCGTTGGTGCAGGGCATGTCGATAAGACAAAGAACCAGGACTGGAACCTGATAAAAGAGAAGACACGTGCAGCAGTGATTGACCGTCTCAGGAAGTTTGGTCTGGAAGATATCGAAGACCATATAAAATTCGAGATATGTCATACTCCCGAAAATTGGGAAAGTGCATGTAACATAACACGGGGCTCGGTATTTGGAAGTGTCGGCCATAATATACTGCAAATGGGATATTTCCGCCCGCATAACCGACATGATCGTTATCACAATCTTTTTTTTGTAGGAGGAAGCACTCATCCCGGGAACGGGATCCCTAATGTTCTTATGTCTGCCAAGCTTGTTGCTGAAAGAATTCTTAAAGAAGAAGAAAAAATTAAATCATAAAAACCGAAACCTGTCAATGAGCTCACAAAGAGAGTTATTTCTTGATATTTACAATTCGATTGATTTTTACCAGGTCAAAGAACATCCGAACATTTTACTTGCAGCCAGGTTCTGGGAGGATGACAGGTTTTGTGCCGCAAAAACCTGTTATAAATTCATGAGAACAATTGATGATCTTATTGATGACCATAAAACGGCAAACAATTTGATAGCCCCTGAAGAGAGGAAAGAATTTATTGTAAATGTCAACAACTGGCTCAGGATGATAATCGTTTCGGGAGAATGTAATCCATATCAGAAAGAGCTTACAGATACTGTTGAAAGATTCAGGATACCGTTATGGCCGTTAGAGGCATTTGCAAAATCGATGATCTACGATATCAATAACGATGGCTTTCCGACATTGAATTCATTCATCGGTTATTCCCAGGGAGCTTCTGTTGCTCCTGCTTCAATTTTTGTCCATCTCAACGGGCTGGTAAAGAAAAATGGGAAATATGAGGAGCCTGCATTTGATGTCCGGGAAGCCGCAACCCCCTGCGCTGTATTCAGCTACCTGGTGCATATTATCCGCGATTTCCAAAAAGACCAGCTGAATAACCTGAACTATTTTGCCGATGATCTCATAATAAAAAACAACCTGACACGGAAGGACCTTAATGAGTTTGCACATGGTCGTCCGGTCAATGACCGCTTTCGGAGCCTGATAAGTGTATACCTTACACTTGCAGATCAGTACCGTCTTAATACCCATGACCAGATAAAAAAAATCAGCCCGCTGCTTGAACCCAGATACCAGCTCAGCCTCCAAATCATTTTTAACCTTTACCTTATGGTCTTTGAAAGAATTGATGCACGGAACGGAAAGTTTACTTCGGAGGAACTCAATCCCACTCCTGAAGAAACAAAGGAAAGGGTTTATGAAACAATAGTGAAGTTTAATCCGGATAGAAATTAAATAGCCCTCAACACCTGGTCTTTGACATTTAAATTCCTGCGTGTCGTCAACAGGTACCACTGTGTAATATAAGAATTATAGTAATTGGGCTGCATCGGTGGAATGATGCGGGCATCCGAAACATCTTCAAGCAGGATTTTTGTAATTTCATCATAAAGAATCGGGCTCTCAAGTTTTATGAAAATGCTTCGTAACCGGGCCGGGAGAAAAGGTTTGATTTTCTCCTTAATCCTTTGTATGTTCTTTTTAATGGTGCCTGGATTTATTTCATTGTGGAAATTCAGATCTTTGCCGCTGAAAATGTACTTCTTTAAAGTGCACTCATAAAGTTTCCTGTTGAGCCTTAAGGAAAATGGCAGGCTCATACAGTAATCAACCAGGCGGTTATCCCAGAAAGGGAAGACATATTCATATCCGAAAAAGGAAAACACTTTTGCTGAATTAACGATAAATTTTGCATGACGTTCCCTTATATCCCATCCTTCAACGATCCGCCAAACAGGTAAATTGCCCCCGGGGATTCCCTCTTCAATCAATCTGATTGAATCTGCTTTTACTTGTCCATGGAGATCAATCAACCTGAAATACTCTCTGAATATCAATTTTGCAATTTCGTGCCTGTTTCTGTTTTTTTTCATCGCACGGATCAGATAGCTACCTGCAAGCATATCTCCGGAGAAACCTGACATAAAAACAGTGTTTGCGGGGACAAGATTCCTTTCCTTAAGGTATTTTACAGCAAAATATTCCTGTAAAAAGAACATGCCTGAAAAATCTGAGACATAAGGATAATATTCACTGAAGAAGCCGTCATGCAGGAAATCTTTCACAAGCTCAGTATCATATACAATATTTATCCACTTCAGATCCAGCCTTCTGGCAACTTCCCCTGCAATCAGTACCTCGGGATTATTTTTCGAACCGTACGTATAACACAGGACATTCCCGGGGTGATATGCTTTAACCATGGCCGCCACAACTCTTGAATCATATCCTCCTGATAATGGGATAACAATAAATCTATTTTTCAGAGCAACGAGGTGCTCTTTAAAAACAGTATTTAAAAGTTCCTGAAATTTTTTAGCTTCCTCAGTGATATTCGTTTCGATGATTTCATTATGGGTACAATCGTAATAGAATTTGCTTTCAGATAGAGTCCCGAGAATTACATAACTTCCCGCCTCAACCTGATAAATCTCTTTTAGCAGTGTTCTGTTGTTTATCACATATCCGGCTGCCATGAAAGAATTGACCGAATTCTGGTCGAATGTTTTTTCAGGTATTATTTCTGCAAGTGTGTAACAATCGTCGCTTATTAGAAAGTGACCATCAGAATGTGTATAAAAAAGCGGAAAATTTCTAATCCTGTCCGTGGCAGCAAAGATCCTTCCTGCAGTTTCAATTACAACAGAAAACTGTCCGTTTGCAGAACTAAGGATCCTTTCAAAAGCCTCAGGTGTATCAATGCCATTAAAGTATTTAACAAGATTTTCTTCTCTCAGATACAATCCTTCTGAAAGAATAAACCCGGTAGCCCAGATATTATCTTTGTTATACCATAGCAGCTTTGAAAGATTGACATTCATAAATAACTGATTTTCTCTGTTCAAAGCTGTGGTGAAAAATTTATGATCGGATAATTTGCAAGTTACTATTTTATGCAGTATCCAGGACGCTACATCCAGCTCTTTTTTCTTACCTTGTATTTGCTATTTTGAAATCTGTTTTTATGTAATCATATTCTTCATTTGACAGGATGTTACGCGGAAATACGATATGGACTATAGTAACTAAATTCATTATTCTGCTGCTGAATTTTTTTCTGGTCGTTTTTACAACCCAGATATGGGGTACTGAAGGCAGGGGAAAGATAGCTCTTGTAATTGCCAATATTTCAATAATAGCTATATTCTCCAATGTTTTTTGCGGAAGTACTGTTGCTTATCACGCCGGCAGGGAGCGGGCAGGATCTCTGTTGGGTATTTCACTGGTCTGGGCAATTATCATTTCCTTTGCCGGTGCTTTTGTCTTTTCAGGGATCTTTGGTTTCAGTTATTTCTGGCAGCTTCTGATGATATCACTGCTCATATCTCTGACAAACGCCATATCATACTTCTGGCTTGGAAAAAGTAACATTAAAGATTATAACCTGCTGACACTTTACCTTCCTGTTTTTATATTGACCAGCCTTGTTATACTCTATTTCGTTCTTGGTAAAACCAGCCTGAATACATTTTTCCTTGCATATGGCATTGGAACCGGAGTGGCTCTTACAGCAGGAATAACAGGCCTTTTGAAGAAAGAGTCTTTAAAATTTACGGGGATCAGCCTTGAAGGGATTAAAAGTATTTTTAATTATGGCATTAATAATGAGTTCAACTATCTGATCCAGTTCCTGAATTACCGTCTCTCTTATTATTTCGTTGCAAGCATGCTGGGTTTAACTCAGCTGGGCATCTTTTCTATTGTAGTTTCAGCTTCTGAAGCAGTCTGGATCATAAGCAACAGCATGTCGACTGTTCATTATTCCAATGTAATCAACTCTGATGACCGGATTAAGAACAGGCATGAAACAGTCATTCTGGCTAAACAGACCTTTTTAATAAGTGCCGCAATACTTTGCATATCAGTATTATTACCCCGATCAGTATATGAATTTGTCTTTGGCAATGAATTCGGAGATGTAAGAAAATTAATTATTTTCCTGATCCCGGGGATAATTTCAGTTGCAGTTTCAAACCTCTACGACCAATATTTTGCCGGAGTCGGCAAACTGAAAATCCTTAGAGATAAATCATTGATCGGACTGGCGGTATTCCTGGTGCTGTTGCCGTTATTAATCAAAAAATATGATCTCGCAGGGGCCTGTATTTCAATGGATGTATCATATATTCTGTCATCATTGTATCTCTGGTTCAGATTCCGGAAAGAGGGTAAAGAATCTTACCCGGTTATTTCTGCATGATTGCGGCTCAGACAATTTTTTTCTATCTTGTTTTTTATTCTTATAAATATTAATCAAATGAAAATTATCCTTAAGTCTTCTTTTTCATTTCTGTTTCTTTCAATATTTATAATCTCCGGATATGGCCAGAAGAACAGAAAAAATTCAGTTAAAGATATCGCTGTTCTGCCAATAGTTCAAAACAAGGCTGAAGCATTTACAAAAGAAAATATATCTCTATACAATGTCAGAAATTTTGGAGCAAAAGGCGACAGTACAGTGATTGATACAGACGCTATCAACAAGGCAATTGAAGCTGCTTCTGCGGCAGGCGGAGGAACTGTCTGGTTCCCTGCCGGGAAATATCTTAGTTATTCCATACATCTGAAGAGCAACATAACAATCTTTCTTGACAATGGCGCTTTTCTTATAGCTGCCAATACTGTTGAAGGACAAGCTGGTTATGATGCTCCTGAACCCAATGCTTTCAATATGTACCAGGATTTTGGTCATAGCCACTGGCACAACAGCCTTATCTGGGGTGAAGACCTGGAAAATATTACAATCACAGGTACCGGATGGATCATCGGAACAGGTCTTCAGAGAATGGGAAGGGAAACGCCAGGCCTTGGGAACAAAGCCATTGCTCTTAAACTTTGCCGCAATGTGATTTTAAAGGATATTACAATACTGACAGGAGGTCATTTCTGCCTTCTTGCTACCGGGGTAGATAATCTCACCATTGATAATCTCAAGGTTGATACTAATCGGGATGCCTTTGATATTGATTGCTGCAGACATGTAAGGATGTCAAACTGCAGCGTTAACTCACCTTATGACGATGCAATTGTACTTAAAAGTTCATATGCCCTCGGGTTTGCACGTTCAACTGAAGATGTAACCATTTCAAACTGTTCAGTAAGCGGGTTTGATATAGGGACATTTCTCGACGGGACCTACCAGAGAAAAAATTATAACCGAGTCCCTGACCGGGGTGCTGTAACCGGCAGGATCAAATTAGGAACAGAATCTAACGGTGGATTTAAAAACATAACAATAACCAATTGTACATTTGAATTCTGCAGAGGATTGGCGCTGGAGACGGTTGATGGCGCATATCTTGAAGATATAACTGTTTCAAATATCACAATGCGTGATTGTATGGCTTCTCCCTTCTTTATCCGTATCGGTGCAAGATTACGTGGACCTGCAGGATCAGTCGTCGGGAAAGCAAGAAGAATAAATATCAGTAACATAATTGTGTACAGTGCAGATCCTAAATATGCATCCCTGATTCTGGGCATTCCCGGTTTTGATGTTGAGGATGTCAGAATGAGCAACATTACAATACTTGCAAAGGGAGGAGCACCAAAAGAGCAGGCAGACATTGCAGTTCCCGAAAATGAGAAAGGTTATCCTGATCCCACTAATTTCGGATCAATACCGGCTTATGGATTTTATATCCGGCATGCAAAAAATATTGAAATGTCAAATGTTGAGCTGAAGCTTGAGAATGAGGATTTTCGTCCGCCATTTATACTGGAAGATGTAAAGGGGGCTACATTTATTAATGCTAAAGCTGCTCACGCTGAAGGTGTCCCTTCCTTTATCCTGAAAAATGTAACTGATTTTAAAATGGTGCAATGCGGATCATTGCCCGATAAAAAAATTGATAAAGCCGAATCAGCTAAATTCTGATATCCAAAGCACTATATTTTATCTGATTTTCACCGTTGTACCTTTTCACCGTCGCACCGTCGCACCCTTTTTCATCCCTTGAACAGCTTCACTTTTAAGGCCGTCGGTCCCTTTGGCCCCTTCCCAATTTCGAAGGTGACAATATTGTCAGTTTTGATTTCATCCTCGAGATTATTGGCATGTACAAAAACACTTTGATTTGTCTCCATATCGCGGATAAAGCCAAAGCCTTTTGAATCATTATAAAAAGAGACGATTCCCTTTCTTACAAAGTCTGCTTTTAGCGATGGGTCGTTCTTGGTAACGCTTATTTCGATAGTTGAGGCTTCAACCTCCAGTTTTTTGTTTGGATCCGGCGGGGTTGCAGAAATTTTTCCATATTCATCTACATAGGCAATCATGTCAGCGAAGCTGCTTTTCTTTTCGGTTTCTTTCTTTTTCAGTCGTTTTGCTTCTTTTTCTTTCCGCTTCTTATCTTTCCTGCTTTTTACTTCTTTTTTGTTATATGTTTCCTGCGATCTGCCCATTATAGCTTATTTTTCGTCAAATGTAGACATTTTTTTCAGGGATTACTAATATGGTTGCGGCAACCGGATAAGAAATTTCACTAAGTTTGAATTATTAATAATGTTATCATTATGCTTCGTTATTCAGCAATGATCTGTCTGGCAATTATTTTTGTTGTACTCGCAGGTTGTGCTCCATTTGATAAAATATATTCCCATGAGTTCGGTTCCGGATATTTTAAGCTGAAAGGGCCGGGTGTTGTTAAGGGAAAGGTTTACCTTGTAGCAGAAGACGACTCTCTAATTGTTTTCCCTGCAGCCGGAAAGGGAAATTCTCTGGCGCCAGATCTTTCTGCTCCTCAATGGACAACGATCAAGGCCATCAGTCCGGGTGGTTATCTTTACAATAATACATTTGTCAAAACATCTGCTGATATAGACCTTTCAACTGTTCTTCTCAAATACCGGCTGCAAGAAGGTGACGTACCGCCGCAGCTGAGTTACAATGTCAACGGGGTATTCTATATTGGGTTCCGGAAAGATTTTTTCAGAATTACATCACATGTTTCTGCGGCAAATGTGCGTAACACATTTATAAGACATATCGGTTTCGATTTTGGTCCTTTTGCCGGGATCGGTATAACGCCCGTAAATCCTACAGTAACCATGGGCAGGACAATACAGGAATATGATGGGATAGTTTTTCAGAAAGGATTTGCAATATTCGGGACATTTGAAAATATGTCTGTAGGCATCTCTCTGGGTTTTGATAATCTTCTTGACGAGAAGAGAAGCATCTGGATATATAATCAGAAGCCCTGGATCGGGCTTGTTCTCGGTATAGCTAATTTCTGAAAATAATTACCATGAAAAGATTTTCATTTTCTATTTTGGCAATCATTCTGACAACTTTATCACTCTTTTCACAGAAGACTGATCCTTTTGCTGCTGATCGTGACCGACCTCGTAAAATCCGCGGGATGACCCTTGTCTGGAATGACGAATTCAACAGAAAAGGGAAACCCGATCCTGCTTCCTGGAGATATGAGAAAGGATTTGTCAGGAACCAGGAACTTCAATGGTATAGTGAAAATAATGCAAATTGCAAAGGTGGTTTACTGATTATCGAGGGAAGAAAGGAGAAAGTACCTAATCCGGATTTTGTTGCCGGCAGCACTAACTGGAAATCCTCACGCGAATCTGCTGAATATACTTCTGCAAGTATCCAGACCAGGGGATTTCACCAGTGGCAGTTCGGACGTTTTGAAATACGGGCACGTATCGATACAGCCTGTGGCTCGTGGCCTGCAATATGGACACTTGGTATCTCAGGAGGCTGGCCCTCCGGTGGTGAAATAGATATAATGGAATTTTACAGGGTAAAAGGTGTCCCGACCATTCTTGCAAATTTTGCATGGGGATCCGGAAAAAGAGGAGTGGCAAAATGGGATGACCTGAAAAAGCCTTTCTCAGATTTTACATCAAAGGATCCGTTATGGGCACAAAAATTCCATGTCTGGCGTATGGACTGGAATAAAGATTCAATCAACCTGTATCTCGAAGGTTTGCTTCTGAACGGGATGGCGGTTAATGAGTGCGTTAATCCGGATGGATTCAATCCATTTCTTCAGCCACATTATCTGCTTCTTAACCTGGCAATCGGAGCCAATGGCGGTGATCCGTCTGAAAGCCATTTCCCAATCAGGTATGAAATCGACTGGGTAAGGGTATATCAGTTGAACATTATCGGAAATCCTTTGTTATAAAAATTGTTACCTTTGCAAAACTTAAATGATTGATAAAATGACACTTGTTACTGCTCCGCTGGTAAAAATGGATGGCCGCAACCTGTACTATACTTTTATCGCAGGTGCCAGGAAAGTTATTGCCCACCAGGTAGAGCTGAACAAAATAAATGTCTTCCCTGTGAATGACGGAGATACCGGTACAAATCTTGCCTCAACAATCAGGTCCGTAATAGAATCCCTCCACCCTCACAGATCATATAAAATTACAGCCGACCGTATTGCAGAGGCGACACTTATGAATGCCAGGGGTAATTCCGGGATTATTTTTGCCCAGTTCTTTTATGGTCTGAGCATTGAGACCGGAGATCTGATGTTTGTCACGCTAAAACAGTTTGCTGAAAGTATTCAAAGATCAGTAAGATATGTTTATGAAGCTGTTGCCAATCCTGTTGAAGGTACAATGCTGACTGTTATTAAAGAGTGGGCTGAATATATTTACGAAAGCTGGCAGAAGTTCACCGACTTTAATCATTTGCTGTTAAGCTCTTATGATATACTCTTGAGATCGCTCCAGGAAACAAAGTCTAAGCTTAAGATCCTGGCAAGCAATAATGTTGTTGACGCAGGAGCCAAAGGGTTTGTGCTTTTTGTTGAAGGGATTATTGAGTTTATCCAGTCAAGGAATGTTAAAGAGCTCATACTGGCAAAAGCAGAAACGGCATCATTTCCAAAAATTGAGGAGGTTATTGCTGAGAAGGTAAATTTCAGGTATTGTACCGAGGCAGTTATTAAAAACAGCGTGATTGATAATTCTTCATTGAAAAGTATTCTGACAAGATTCGGCGATTCAATTGTTGTTGCCGGATCCGAAAGGATAAGAAGACTTCATGTTCATACAAACACTCCCGCAGAATTATTCAATGAATTACGGCTGTCCGGGACAATGACGTTTCAGAAAGCCGACGATATGATCCGTCAGAGCGATGCAGTTTATAACAGGAAATGGAGAATCGCCATTGTAACTGATTCAACATGCGATCTTGCACAGGATTTAATCGACCATTACCAGATAAATATGCTTCCGATGAATATCAGTTTTGGTGATAACAATTATCTCGATAAGATCACAATTCAGCCGGAACAGTTTTACAAGCTCCTTGATGAAAGTCCGGATTATCCTAAATCTGCTCAGGTAAACGAGACAGCTTTTGTCAATCTTTATTCTCATCTGGCCTCACATTACGATTCAATAATTGCGATTCAGGTCAGTGAAAAGCTCAGCGGTACATATAACAGCAGTGTAAGAGCTGCAAAATCAATAAGCAGCGAATTTAACAAACCTATTACAGTCCTGAATTCCAGGAATATTTCAGGTGGGATAGGATTGGTAGTTCTTCGGATTGCTCAGGCAATTGAAGCCGGATTGCCGCATGACCAGATTGTTGAGATGGCAGAAAAATGGATCAGTAATTCACGTCTCCTTGTAAGTGTTAAGACAATGAAATATCTGATTCGCAGCGGCCGGGTTTCTGCCCTAAAAGGACTAATTGCACGGTTACTTAATATTATCCCCATCGTTTCTCTGGATGAAGACGGCAAAGCAATAATCTTTGACAAAACCTTCAGTCAGAAGGCAAATATGGAAAAAGTGATTAAACATATTAAGTCAGACATCACGGGGAAGAAAATTTGGAATTACATTGTTCTGCATGCCAATAATCAGAATGCTGCGGCCTGGTTCACTGAAAAAATAGAAAATCTCACAGCGAAAAAACCTGTTTCAGTTTGTAATATATCACCCGTTATCGGAGGTCATGCCGGAGTAGGTGCTGTTGCTGTTGCCATTCTTTATGAATAATATTTTCCGGAAATGACTTTTTTCCAAATTTATATCCAGGCTTTTCTGGTTATCATGACGTTAATGACACTGCTCTGGATAATCAGCGTAATAATAAAAAACGTAAGCATAGTTGATCTTTTCTGGGGATTTGGATTTTTCTGTCTTGCCGCAGGAAGCTGGTTACCTGTACTTGGATCTTTTCTTATGACCGCCTTGATTATCAACGTCTCCGGTGTGGCACTTCTGGAAAAGAGTCTTAAAGAGCAGAAGCCTCAATACAAAGAATACATCGAAAAGACCAGCTCATTTTTCCCCTGGTTTCCTAAAAAATAACTGTCCCATTCAACTGTTAATCCTGCCTGTTTAATATGTTTCCTGCAACCATTAGCCTCTCTTAAATGTCATATAATTTGTTGTTGATAACTTCTCAGACATAGTCAATATATACTAAAAATTGCAAGAGCGCGTTGTCCCATAAAGGATTATATTTGAAATTAACATGATTATAACTAATTTATAATTAGCATGATCAGTCATCATTATTGTTACAACTAATTAATAAGCAGACTCAAGAGTTATCAACATAAATATTTTTTTTACTCATTAAACTCAGACAAAAATGAAAAAAACAGCCAAACTATTTGCACTTTCAATTGTAATGCTTGCTTTTACAGCAGCTTCTTATGCACAGGTAAATGTAGCTACAGCTACTGCTACAGCAACCATTGTATCACCCATCTCTATTCTCAATGCTGGTGATATGAACTTTGGCAACATCATGTCCAGTCCTGGTGGCGGAACAGTTCAACTTTCAACTGCAGGAGTTCGTACCCCGGCAGGTGTGACACTACCCGCTATTACGGGAACAGTTTCAGCAGCTCATTTTAATGTTACCGGTGATCCAAACCTTACATACAGCATTGCTATTACAGGAACACCTGTAACAGTCACTTCAGGTGCAAACACAATGTCAGTAAATGCATTTGTAAGCAATCCGCTAGTTGCAACCGGAGGAACACTTAGCATTGCAGGTACACAGACAATTGACGTTGGTGCTACCCTTACTGTTGGTGCAAACCAGCCTAACGGGACTTATGTTTCCGGCACTCCTTTTACTTTAACTGTTAATTATTATTAGCAGCTTACGGTATAAATATTTATAAATTAACAGAATGTCAAGGCTTTATAAGATATTTTTCAGCCTGGTATTTTTATTATTTGTATTGAAATTTGAGCTATTGGCCCAGGTTACACCTCCGGTAAGTGCGACCGGCCATGTAATTGCTGAGGTAATTCCGGTTTTTTCAGCCAGTGAGACATCTCAGATGAATTTTGGCAGGTTTGCTCCAGGCCCTATGGGTGGTCAGATCATACTTACTCCCGAAAATACAATCTCAGTCCTGGGAAGTGTCTTTACGGGAACAGGGACCCATAATGCCGCAAGTTTTTATGTGTCGGGAGATGTTGACGCAGCTTATTCAATTTCCCTGCCGTCCGGCCCTGTTTTACTTACTCATACATCCAGTCCAAAAACCATGCTTATAAAAGACTGGGTCTCCATTCCTTCTCCGGGGATCGGAGCCGGAGTGCTGCAGAATGGATTCCAGATAGTATATGTAGGGGCTACTTTAAAAGTTGGTACACTTTATGATAATCCGGTTGGTGTATACACTGGATCTTATACAATAACATTTGATTTTAATTAGCGGGTATGTTTTAAAACTTAATTTAATGTCACAACTCAGATCAATAGTTTACAGCAAGTCATATCATACCTGCAGCATAAGGGGTTTCATGATTTTTATTGCAGTATTCCTCGGATTTGCCACTTTTTTTTCATTGGATGCAAATGCCCAGGGAAATCTTCTTATCACACCAAGAAGAGCAGTTTTTGAAGGTTCGAAGAGATCACTGGATCTTAACCTGGCAAACACCGGCAAAGATACTGCAACTTACGCTATATCTCTGATACAGCATAGGATGAATGAGGATGGCAGTTTTGAAATCATTACAGAACCTGATCCTGATCAGCGGTTTGCAGATCGTTTTATCAGATTTTTCCCCAGATCGGTTACGCTGGGTCCAAATGAAGCCCAGGTGGTAAAAATTCAGCTTATAAGATCAAATGAGATGATTCCCGGGGAATACAGATCTCATTTTTATTTCAGGGCAGTACCAAAAAATAAACCATTAGGTGAGGAACAAGCGGCAAGTGACTCAACCTCTATTTCTGTAAAGCTGACCCCTATTTTTGGTATTACTATTCCTGTAATTATCCGGGTCGGAGAAGTCTCAGTCAAAGTAACTCTTTCGGATATGGGTTTGGATATGGTTAACGATACTATTCCAAGAGTCCGGATGGTATTTAACCGTGCGGGTAATATATCTGTATATGGAGATCTGACAGTTGATCATATATCTAAACAGGGAAAAATAACCCGGGTCGGTATTGCAAATGGGGTGGCTGTTTATACGCCCAACAAAATCCGGCGATTTCAGTTTAATCTTAATAAAGTTCCCGGGGGTGGATTTCAGAACCGGGACTTTACGTGTCATTTACTCGGCGCCTCTGATGTAAGGCCGGTAAGGTATGCAGAAGCAGAACTAGTGCTGCAAAGATAATTTATGGTTAAACGGTGCCTTTCCATTCACATAATTGAGAGAATGAAAGACCCACACTTGATCTTTAAGACATTCGTTATGGGAATGGCTTTGGCATTTTATTTTTTGTGAGTTATTTCCGTAGACTGTTATTATATATTCTTCTTCACTAACCTGATAGCATGAAATAATTTAAACCTTTCATTATGATAAGTGAGAAATCCGCTATTGAACTTACTTTATATCTCTTAGAAATTTCCTCTACAGATATTATGGCGGGTGTGTATACAGTAATTGTTATCACATAGGTGTCAGTATGAATTCAGATACTTTTGAATTATTGATTTTTAAAAGCATATTTTAGGGGCAAAATAATTGAGAACCGTTTACAATATATTCCGACCAGTTTTATTATCCCGTTGCCAGACAGGAATTTTATTAAACCTACCTGCCATGTCAATACGGTGGGGGATGGTGGTAGGATTTTTGTTACTAATTGCAGCTGCTTCCTGGGGACAGACCACTTTTACATCTCCTACAAATCCGACCGGAAACTGGACTACCATTGCATGGGTGAAAACCGGCGCGGCCACGACAGCAACATATCCTGGTCAGGTGGCAGGGGAAAATCATATTGTGGTAATTGGAGTTACCGGTAATGGTACCGGAAGGACATTAACACTTAATGTTAATATAATACAAAGTGTTTCAAATGTCTCTATCACTTATACAGGAACCAGGACTGCTACTCTGGCTATGGGAAACAACTCCCTAACAATGACCGGAAACCTGACAGGAAATGGTATAGTAACAATGGGAACTGGGTCACTGAATATTGGCGGGAACAATACCATAGGAACTTTTAACCGTGGCACCGGAACTGTAAATTACAATGCGACAGGTGCTCAAAATGCAAGCGGATATACCTATTATAACCTTATTCTTTCGGGTTCCGGGGCAAAAACAACGACGGGTATAACTGTAAATGGAATCCTTTCAATGGAAGGAACCGCAACGGCCTCGGCAACACCCACTTATGGCGCCGCTGCCACCCTGCAATATAATACAACAACCGCCAGAACTGCCGGAGCAGAATGGATAAACACCTTTGCTGCAACTGGTGGAGTTATAATTACCAACACCGGTGTAATAACCCTGAATGCCGCCAAAGTATTTAACCTAAGTGTTCCCCTCACGATAAATAGCGGAGCTTCACTTAATACCAGTGCTGCAAATAATTACGCACTGACATTTGGAGGAAACTATACTAATAATGGTGGCACTCTGACAACAAATGCTTCTCCGGTTACTATTTCATCAACAATGGGAACACAAAGCATTGCAGGATTTACAACTACCGGAACTATTTCAATGACCAAAACCGCAGGTAGTGCAACATTCACTAACAATGTGAATGGGAATGGATTGACAATTAACGGAAATGGTGGTACACTTAATCTCGGAACAGGTCTGACACATATATTTACAGGTTCATGGACAAATTCAAACGGTATACTGAATGGAGGATCAAGCTTACTGAACATTGGTAATAATGGCACATTTACCGCAGGGACATTCATTTCAGGTACAGGAACAATTAATTACAATGCAGCCGGGGCCCAAACTGTAGCAGGGGTTGTCTATAATAATCTTATTATCTCCGGTTCCGGGACTAAATCTCTTGGAGGGTCTGCAACAGTAGCAGGCACTCTTACTTTAAGCGGAGGTACTTTTGCTGTTGGAGCCAATACCCTCACCCTCAATGGACCTGCAATTGCAGGCACCCCAAATAACCTGTCAACCACAGCAATATCAACTTTAGTATTTGGCGGATCTTCAATAGGGATAACTGTTCCTTCGAGTGTAGCGAACCTGAGTAATTTAACAATAAGCAATCCAAACGGTATTTCCCTTTCAGGACCACTCTCTTCTGGTACTCTTGCATTTACCTCTGGTATTCTCAATACTTCCCCAACAAATTTATTGACAATTACCAATACAGCAGCAGGAAGTATAGGAGGTGCATCGACCACCAGCTTTATTAATGGTCCCCTGGCAAGAACCTTGCTTGCAGGTCAGACCAATTACGGAACTCCATATTTATTCCCTGTTGGCGATGGAGCAGATTACCGTCCTCTGGAGCTGTTAAACATTACAACTGGCGCTACTCCTCCTGTAATTTTAGTATCCGAAAGCGGAACAGGTGCTCTCACTGGTGACGAAACAACAATTTCTCAAATCGCACCACGAAATTGGTATGTACAAAATCTAAGTGGAAATTTTACAAGCGCTCTTGTGAGGTTGACAGAAGACGGGTTAGATTTCACTAAGGTTATAGGCCAATCTGCTGCACAATCGGGTAATTACGTTTCCGTCGGTGGCTCAAATATCGGAACCTCAATTAGCACAACCTCAGTTATCGCAAATGCATCATTGCCGACTTATTTTGCTATAGGCGTAGGTACAGTGACGACATATTATTCTTACCAGTCGGGCGACTGGAACTCGTCTGACACCTGGACAATAGACCCATCAGGGTCATTATGGATTGCTGCAGCAGTGCCAGGCTCGTCAGACAACGTGGTTATTTTAAACGGAAGAGCTGTAACAATAAATCAGAATGGAAAGAATAGTCTGTCTCTTGAGATAAAGCCTGGAGGTACCCTGGATTTACAGGCTACTAATACCCATAATTTCGGAACAGTTATTGGGCAAGGTTCTTTGAAACTCTCTTCCGGTACTTTTCCGGGAGGTGTCTATACCAGTTTTGTTGCAGCAGACGGGGGAACTGTTGAATATTATAATTTTTCAGGTAACATATCGATAGTACAGACAACCTATAATAATGTTCTGCTCAGTAAAACAGACAATAACGCCACAAATTATACAATGACTCTGGCAAGTGATATTTCCTTAAATGGGGGACTTACCTTAAGCAGAAACCAGGGATCGGGTATATTGACTTTTACAATTGGGAATAATGCCACACCACGAACTGTAAACATAAACGGAAACTTAACAAACAATACGGGATGCTGGATGGGAGTCGGTGCATTTAATGCCATCCATACAATAAACTTATATGGTGATCTTACTAATTATGGGACCATCAGGTTTACTAACCGCTCACTGCCCTGGAACAATACCTGGTACAACTGTGCAAACATCACAACCACAGGAGCTTCAGATATTTTCTTCCTCGGTGCAACCAATAATACTGTTACTTGTAATGGAATTACCGACTTCCACAGATTTGTCGTTGATAAAGGTACGGATCAGACTTATATGCTCGACGTATATTCCAGTAACGTAAGCAATTTCATGCTCTGGGCGCCTAATAATTATGGGCCTGGTGCGACAGCTGCTGCGGCCTGCGGAGTAAGTAACTGGTCTCCGGTTTCAATATGGAAAAATCTTTATGTTGCCAACGGGACTTTAAAACTTAATGCCAATATTACAATTCCCTCATTGACAGAAGGGGGTCAGGATTTTAATATTGTTCCTACTGCTCAGATCTGGATTAATGGAGCTAATGTTACGACAACTACAAATCTAAATGGTACAGGTTACACAGCCACTACACTGGCAGGAACTCTGAGAATATCATCAGGTTCATTCTCTACCGGAGGTTCTGCCGGCTTTGTATTAGGAACCGGTCTTACCCCAACAATTCTGGTTGAAGGAGGAACTGTGGATGTCAGCCAGATATGGACAACAGGAGCCGGTGGTACAAATATCAGCTACATACAATCAGATGGTACGGTAAATGTGAGAGCAGGTGGGGAAAACCATGGAGGTACTTTTTTTGAATTATCCCGGCCAGAATGTGCATTTAAAATGTCAGGCGGAACTATCAACTTCCTGAATGGACAACATGCTGACAATAATTGGTTAACAAGAATATTCGACATCCGTTCAGATCCTGGGAATATTCAGGTGACAGGAGGTACTATTAATATTAATCTCAAAGCAAATACATACGATATTATTTCTACAGCTCCATTCTTTAATATGAATATCACAAGGGCAAGCGGAGCTGCAAACTTGCTGATTAACTTAAACAATACTGTTTCCCCATCACTGAGTATACTTCACGATTTAACCATTAGCCCAAATTGTGAGTTGAACTCAGGTGGAGGAAATGTTAATCTGAACGTTTCCGGAAATTTTAATCTGATTGCCGGAGGTATATATACACCAAATGCGAATACAACAACGTTTAATGGCACCGGCGGCCAGGTTTTTTCAAATGCCGGTACCATAACTACAGGGTTGAATAATTTTGTCATTGAAAATACCAGCAACACAAATATTATTAATAACCTTATTGTAAGAGGAGATCTGACAATAAACAACGCTTGTTTCCTTAATGATCAGGGAAATACGATAAGTATTGCCGGCAACATTACAAATTCTGGTACACATACCAGCCAGGCAAACGGTCGCATTATCCTGGAAGGGACTGGGGTTCAAACCATCGGAGGCTCAGGCACCGGCCTGTTTGGTAATTTTGCAGTAAATAAAACTGTGGGCACATCAACTTTTTCTTCCAACCAGTCAATTACCGGAAACCTTCGACTGGTGAGTGGAATTCTCGATATTAACATATATAATCTGGCTCTTTCAGCCAGTAGTAATATATATGACGTATTAACCGGTACACCGGCACCCACAACATTTGGAAATGCAAAGATGATATCTACGACGGGCCAGCAAAGTGACGGAGGTCTGACAAAAACATTCAACGCTGTCGGGTCTTTTCTTTATCCTGTCGGTGCAGGGACAGGTTATCATCCCGGTACAATTTCTTTTTCCCAGCCGCCTGCAACATGGGGGAACGTTACTGTAAAACCTGTTGCAGCTACTCACCCTCTTGCAATTATGGGTAATGAGGTGATGACTTACTATTGGAAAGTAACCAGTAACTTAATAACAGGCGTTCAACCAGGATCTGCTTCTCATTCCTTTAAATATGTTGCAGCGGATGTTGGGGCACAAATCAACTCATATGTCCCGGGTGTTTTTAATCCGTATACCTGGATGCGTGGAGCAGTAGCCCAGGTTGATAAAATAAACAGGAATATTCTTTTCCCGGGCATCGATATCATAGATGGCGATTATACAGCTGGCACTCCGGTGGGACTTGGAGGAGTTTCGGTCTTTTACAGCCACCGTTCCGGTGACTGGGACACACCAGGTACATGGTCTAATGTAAGCAATGAACCTGCAAGCCCCGATGCACTTACTTTACCCGGGATCAACGATGCTGTAGTTATTGGTGACGGATTGAGCAATAACCATACTGTTACAATTTCTACCAATGGTAAAACCAGCGGCACATTGCAGATAACCATGGGTTCTATATTGGATCTGAAAACTACGAACGGCCATGATTTCGTTGTGCTGCCCGATCTGAGAGTTAAAGGTACTGGTACTTTACGCCTGGCTTCAGGTATTTTTCCTTCCGGTGATTTCGGTTTTTTTCTGGGGCCGGAGGGTGGAACTATAGAGTATTATACTGAAACAGCACCCACTGACATCGGAGCTGCATTTACTCTTCCAACTACCTATCTTTCAGGTTCAACAGTTATTAACATGACTAGCTACTGTAACCTGACAATTTCACCTGCAACAGGAAAAAATATTACTCTCCCCAACACCGATCTTAATATATATAAAGATTTTAAGGTGAGTGTTTCCGGAACAAGTGCAACAGGTATTGCCCAGATTAACAATCAGAACACTACACGCACAGTAACCATCAACGGGGATCTCATTATTAACAATGGAAACCTGCGGTATATGAACGGAGGTAGCACAGCCCAGAATATAATTGTCAATGGCGATATGAATATTGCGAGCGGAGCAATTTTTGATGTTGCTGCCACATTGGCTGCAACAAATACACTTTTAATTCAGGGAGACCTTACAAATAATGGAATATTCGACATGATTGCAGGAGGCACTCAAATCTGCAACGTTACATTTACAGGTGTTGACAACCGGCAAATTAAAGGAACCACTGCAGTGCGTACGGACTTTAATATATTGACAGTTAATAAAGGTACAGACAGAAATTCAATTCTAGAGACGACAATAAATGCATTCTCACTGAATACTTCATTAGCCACTGCACTGACAATTAACAATGGAACTTTCCGTTTATCGGCTCCACTTACAATTACACTTACAACATCCAGCCCATTTACAATACCTTCATCGGGTTGTTTGTCGGCCAATATCGGAACAATCAATATCGGGGCTGCTGACAACAATACTGCCGATTTAATACTGCAGGGCCGTCTGGAAGTAATGAATACTGGTATTGTAAATATTGGAAACGGATCAGGTTCCAACAATGATATCGAATATGCTGCTGCAGGAAATCCTGAAATAAATATTTCGGGCGGATCTCTCAATGTTGACGGTCAGATACGCAGAAATACTTCAAATACTCTCGGGTCGCTCTGGTTTACCCAGTCTGGTGGGACAATTACCATTAAGGGAAATAACTTAAATACCACCAGGGGTTTGCTCGAAATAACAAATTCAGGAAGCAAATTTAATATATCGGGAGGGAACACAATAATAGAAAATGCAGGAAGTATAACATATGCCGATATATTAATTACAGCGCAAAGTTCTTTGGTCAACAATTCCAACGGCGGACATACACTGACTATTGGCGATGCAACAACCCCCGCATCACAAAACTTCAAACTTAATGCTTCAGCTCCGTTATGGAACTTAACAGTCGATGGCACTACACAGAACAAGACAGTAAGCCTTTCAGTAAATACTCTTACGATTCTTAATAACCTTATCATCAATGGAAATGGTGCTGCCAGCACAGGCTCTGTTTTCAAAGCAAATGAGTTGGATGTTACCATCGGAGGAAGCCTGACAAACAATAATTTATCCGCCGCATCAGGAGCCAGCAAAGGTGGTTACCAGTCCGGAGCTGACGGTAGCACACAAACAACAACATTCACCGGAACAGGCACCATAACCGGAACAGGAAGTAACCTTACAAATTTTGCTAACTTAGTTATCGGTTTCTCTTCCACCACTCCTTCGATTGCCTTGGGTTTGAATAGCAATATTATGGTAAATAATGATCTTACTCTTGCATCCGGAACCTTGTCAGATGCGGGTAATACCATAACTGTTGACGGAAATATTAACAACTCGGCTGTACATTCAAGTCCTTTAACTCCGGGAGGAGGAATTGTATTAGCCAGTGGCAACAAACAAACAATATCAGGCAGCGGCAGCGGAAGTTTTGGCAACATTACCATTAACAACGCAACAGGGGTCAGCATGGTTGATGACAGTCGTATTACCGGCCAGCTAAATCTTGCATTGGGATCGCTGTATATTGATGATTATAAACTTACAATGGATGTCGATGCATCGTTTGTCGGACCCTTTGATTCCAAACATATGATTGAATCCAACGGAGTTTTGAGCGATGAGGGTGTTTTGAAGTATTTTTCAGGATCAGCTGCAGGTTTTGTTTTCCCTGTAGGTACAAATAAAAAATACCGTCCGGCAATATTTACTTTTACCTCTTCAAATGAGGGCTCAATAAAAGTTGTTCCTGTTGCTTTAAATCATCCGGCTGACGATGCCCCGACAGACGACCAGTTGAATTATTACTGGAAGGTTTTGACCACAGGTTTCAGCGGACTGACTTCTTCATCACAGATTTACCAGTATGGAATTTCCGATGTCAAAGGCAATGAAAGTAATTATCATGGGGCACTTTATCGCGATTTTGCCTGGACGGATTATGGCACTTCTGTTATTAATGTTTCAGCACACACAATCACAATTAACCGTTCAGATTTACTTGCAGGCGAATATACGGCTGGTGAAATTGCCAATTTCACTCTCGTCCATAAATTATATAGCTTAAAATCCGGTAACTGGACTGATGGTACTGCCTGGGCTGAAGATTTACCCACAAATCCTCCTTGTGGTTATTATCCTGATGGTAACCCGGTCTTCATTCAGCCAGGTCATACGATCACCATGAATATAAATAATGGTTATTCTTATTCTGTGAATATTGAAGGGACATTTGATCTGGGAGTAACATCATTTCATAACCTTGGTTATATTATTGATACTCTACATGCCGGCACTGGTAAAATGATGATACAGTCCACCTTCATCGGCATGTTTCTTTTCCCCGGAGCCAATTATGATGGTTTTATGGCATCAACAGGAACGACAGTAGAGCTTTATGGTACAACAAATGCTACTCTGCCCTTGAAACCTGGCAATATTTATAAACCCTATCAAAATCTGATACTTACCGGCGGCGGCATTAAATACATGAGTGCCGAGAACCTAAAAATACAGGGTAATCTGACTATAAATAACGGAGCAAAGTTAAATAATACACTTTTTAATAAAAACCTTTATATTCTTGGTAACTGGATTGATTTAAATGCAGCTTCCTCCGGGTTTGTCCCTGGTAATGGGTTGACAAGTTTTGATGGAAATACAGCCCAGAATATTACAATATCAAATGCGATTACCGAAAATTTCTACAATTTAATCTTAAACAATTCAGCCGGACTTACTATTTCAGGGGGAGGTAAAATCCAGGTGTCAAAAATACTTACCCTCAATAATGGGGTGATTACCACAAGTGCAACCAATTCGCTTACCATTACTAATGCAAACACAGCTGCAGTTGTCGGAGGATCAATAACTTCCTTTATTAATGGTCCATTGCGCAAACAGATTAGCAATGGTTCTAATTTTAATTTCCCCGTCGGGAAAGCAGAAACCACTCCAAGATATGGCAATTTATTCTTGTCTAACATAGTAACAGCCGGAGTCTGGGAGGTTGAATACTACAATGACCTTCCGCCCTACAATATAACAATATTACAACCTCCAATCAGCAATGTAAGTAATAATGAGTACTGGAGAGTTAACGGGGTAACCAGTGGATCAGCTGATGTTCGTTTGCGTTGGGATGCAAACAGCGGTTATGCAGGTTCATCATCCTCCACAAGAAGCAAAATAAGGGTTGTTGAATGGAATTCTTCAGGTACTCCTTCGGCACAATGGGAATACCGGGGAAAAGTTCTGAATGATGGAGGTGATGTTTCCGGAACAGTTTCAACTGACAACATTATTAGTCTTGCTCCCGGAGCCGATTTACATTACCTGACCATCGGAGATGAGGGATTACCAACAGCCAACATTACCAGTCCTCTCACAGTTGCAATATGTAACGATGGTATCTCTTCTACTACTGTCGTGGTGGCCCTGACAGGTACACCACCATGGTCTCTTACATATAGGCTGGGAGCGGCTTTCACTACTCTGAATAATATTGCTTCTTCTCCTGTATCTATTGTACTTACATCCAATTCAACCGGAATTACTCAGCCTGTAAGCGCCCCGACTCTATTTAATTTTAATGTTATCAGTATTAACGATTTGGTGGGGATACCTGGAACATCAGATTTTACCAAAACAGTCGGAATAACTGTAAATCCTGTTCCTGACAATACAATTACCGGTAGAACCCTGGTAGGTACTGGCGAGGTGGTGTCATATACAACTCCTACGGATGCGAATACCTATTCGTGGACATTAAGTTCAAACGGGATACCACTGACAGGAAATACGGCTAACTACACGGTAACCTGGGGAGGTGGTACACCAGGTCCTTACACAATCAGTCTGATAAAAACAGCTTTAAATGGTTGTCAGGTGACCAACAGTATTCAAGTCACAACCAGCACGACACCGACCCCTGTTATTACAGGTAATCAATACGTTTGCGAAGCCTCAACCGGACAGGTATATTCAACACCTAATGTTGCCGGGCATGATTATACATGGACCATTTCTCCTGCAGGAGCCGCTACTATTACTTCCGGAGCAGGGACGAACACCATTACAGTGACCTGGAACGGAGCTTCCTCAGGAAATAGTGTCAATGTGAGAGAGCATGTTACATCAAGCGGATCACCGGGGATTTTCACAGATGCCACTCTCCCCGTTGATATAAGCCTGCAGCCCTCATCTGTCACTCCATCCTATTCGGCACCGGCTTCGGTTTGTAATGGCTATCCTGCTGCTATTACTTTAAATAGTTCTGAAAACGGTGTACGATACCAGATAAGACTAAATTCCGACAATTCAAATATCGGAGCACCGGTAGACGGGAACGGAGGCACTATAACACTTTCAACCACTGCCATCACTTCCAATACAACATACAATATTTATGCTTATACCCTGCCTCCATTCAATTGCAGTGCACAGCTGAGCAACCCGTCATTGACATTTACAGTGAATGTATTACCTGCACTTAATTATGGTACATTATCAAGTGGTGACCAATCAATTTGCAGCGTAGACATACCTAATAGTATATCCTTTTCAACCCTTCCTTCGGGAGGTACAGAGACCTTTACCTATCAATGGTATTCCTATACTGGTTTAGCTGGTTCATGCCCCTCAGGAACAATTGTTCCGGGAGGCTGGACATCAATCTCCCTGGCCACATCGGATAATTATGCGCCACCGGTTTTAACGACATCTATGTCATATGCGGTGATGGTAACACCAGCAGGTTCACCAGTATGCGGATCAGCTATGTGGGCCGCCGGATGCAGACAGGTAATGGTTACTCCCCTGGCGGTTGCAACCTTTGATTATTCAGGAACTCCATACTGCCAGGACGCTGCTAATCCTTCCCCTACTTTTAGTGGTGGTGGCGTTGCAGGAACATTTTCATCTACTCCTGGTTTAGTTTTTGTCAGTACGGCAACCGGTGAGGTAGATTTAGCTTCAAGCACAGCAGGTACTTATACAGTTACAAATACTATTCCTGCAGCAGGCGGCTGCGGAGTTGTAACAGCAACAAGTCCGATTACAATTATTTCCGACCTGATCTGGACTGGGACTGTGAGTACCGACTGGAATGACCCTGGAAACTGGTCGTGCGGATTTATACCTATCCTGACAACTTCTGTTCAGATACCCAATGTATCCAATAAACCTGTACTGAGCAGCGGATCAGTTGGTGCTGTTTATAATTTAATAATCGATAATGGCTCATTTCTGACTGTTGATGGTAATACATTACAGATCTCCGGAACTATCACAAATAACGGAACGTTTACTACTACCGCGGGAATAGTTGAGATGAATGGATCTGCCGCCCAGGTAATCGGGGCAAACGTTTTTACCGGTAATACGATTATGGATCTGATCATCAATAATCCCGCAGGGGTCAATTTGCAGGGATTACTAAATGTTACAGGAATTGTAACAACTCAGAACGGCATCTTTTCTTCAGGGGGAAACCTGACCCTGGTATCTGCAGCTGCACAAACAGCACTAATTGCGGGTTCAGGAACCGGCAGTGTTACAGGAAATGTCATAATGCAGCGATATCTTTCTTCAGGATACGGATATAAATATTTCAGCTCTCCATTCCAGGCAGCAACCGTAAATGAGTTTGCTGATGATATGACACTTGGCTCATTTACATTTTTCAGGTATGATGAAAACCGTACATCATCCGGCTGGGTCAGTTACCATACCCCAACAACAAATCCGCTTGTCCCGCTCGAGGGTTATGCAGTTAATTTTGGCTCAGGCTCTGCGTCAAATACTGTCGATGTTACTGGCGTTGTCAATAGTGGAAGTCTCTCTGTCACTCTTTATAATCATAACAATACATATACAAAAGGATTCAACCTGGCCGGGAATCCATACCCCTCTCCAATAGACTGGGACGCAGTGGCCGGTTGGACAAAGACCAATATCGATGATGCTTTGTATTATTTCAAAGCCAGTACCACCGATCAGTACGGAGGCACTTACATCTCTTACGTTAATGGCGTTTCGACCGGTGGAACAACTTTGAATATAGTTCCTTCAATGCAGGGTTTTTTTGTACATGTGACAGATGGTCCTCCCTGGCCAGTGACCGGAACATTAGGAATGGACAACAATGTAAGAGTGACTAATCAGACTCAACCCTTCACAAAATCTGGTACAAAAAGTCCAAATTCATTTCTTAAACTTTCGTCGGCTTTTTCAGATGATACTGTGTCTTTCGATCCTGCTGTAATTTATTTTGATGAAAAAGCTACTGCTGAGTTCGACAGTCAGCTTGATGCCCTCAAGCTCATGAATACCGACCTGAAGGTCTCTAATCTGTATACTGTTACTCCTGCCGGCGCAAAGCTATCAATAAGCGCAATGACTGATCTTGTAAACTCTACTGATAGTGTTCCTCTTGGCCTTAAGCTCAACAGAGACGGATATATCGGTTTCAGGATCCGCAATAATGAGGGAACATTTTCAGCAATGAGCATTTCTCTTTATGATAAAGTGACAGGGACAGAACAGGATCTTCTTCCTGACAAGGAATACAAGCTTTACCTGACCACGGGAGAATATTTAAACAGGTTCTTTCTCAATCTTTCAAATGTTGCAACAGAAGTACCTGATCATAATTCTGGTCCCGATCTTTTCAGCATCTATTCATCACATGGAATATTGAAGGCAGAAATTAATATCCTTTCAGGAAGAGAGGGCATACTTAAGATATGCAATCTTACCGGGCAAATCATTTTCCTTACAAAAATCCATGAGCGAGGGTACCATGAATTCAACCCGGGGGTAAAAGATGGCATTTATATTGTTAGTTATATTACAGGAAATAGCAGGAGTTCTAAAAAATTATTCATACAAAATTGATGATCATTATTAAAAATATGGTGGCCTTTCGGAGACGGTTTTTGTTAGCCCTGCCTATCATTATCCTTTTTGCACTATCGCAGGAAGCAAAAGCACAGGAGCCTCCTCCCCGGCCGATTACTGTTACTGTTATGCAGAATCTGGCATTTGGAGCATTTTCACAGGGAGCATCAGGGGGAACAGTATCCATAACCTCCGGTGGAATACGCTCAGCCACAGGTGATGTCGTCCTTCTAATTCTGGCATATCCATTTTCAACTGCTCGTTATGACATAGTTGCTAATCCGGGAACGGTGATCTCTCTGTTAAACGGTCCGGATGCCGTATTACCCGGAAGCGCTGGAGGATCGATGACTCTGCATATTGGCAGCTCGAACCCTGTATGGCCATTTGTCACAACGGCTGTACCTCCTGATGCAACAACCATGACTGTTGGAGGAACTCTTACTGTAAGTAATCCCGGGGCCAACCCGGCAGGTAGCTATAGTGGAACATTCAACATAACTTTCATACAGGAATAAACCTTCAAAATGGGGATAAGCAAAAATGACAGTCATAAAAGCATACTCCACTCCAGCATCATTTAGGCGTATGCACTTTTATCTGTTGCGTTATATTTCCCTTATAGCATTTTTTGCAGTTGTTCTATCTTCCTTTCGGGCAGTTGCTCAGGGGATACCCGAATATGATGAAATATCAGTTTTTCTTGAAGTCCCGCGGGTTGGCGGTGGAGAAATTTCAGCTGTCATCAGGGGAGAGGAGTTGTTTCTTCCTGTTACTGACCTGTTTGATTTTTTAAAAATCAGAAATGTTCCCTCCTCCGGATTGGAATCCATATCAGGTTTTTTTATTAATCCTGAAGCTAAATATGAAATTGACCGGTTAAAAAATCTTATCCGTTACCAGGATAAAACCTATAATCTGGAACCACGGGATCTGATCCGTACAGAATCCAACCTCTATCTCCGATCGTTATACTTTGGAAAAGTATTCGGACTCGATTGCATATTCAACTTCCGGAGTCTCTCAGTAACGGTAAACAGCAAGCTTGAATTACCATTGATACGTGAGATGCGTCAGGAGGAGATGAGGAGTAATCTTACACGTCTTAAAGGAGAAATAAAAGCAGATACTACCATCGGCCGAACCTATCCTTTATTCAAATTTGGCATGGCCGACTGGTCGGCTATCACCACAGAAGAAATAAATGGCAAAACAGATGCGAGGCTTAATCTTTCCCTGGGATCCATGATTGCCAGGGGAGAAGCGACTGCTAATATAAACTATAACACTACAGATCCCTTTACCGAGAAGCAGCAATTTTACCTCTGGCGCTATGTCAATAATGATTTTAAACCGCTGAGACAGGTTATGGCAGGTAAAATTACCTCACATGCTGTCTCCTCAATCTACACCCCGGTTGTCGGAGTCCAATTTACAAATACTCCTACAACCTACCGGAGATCATTCGGATCATATACTCTCAGCGACAATACTGAACCCGGTTGGATTGTGGAACTATATGTAAATAATGTTCTGGTGGATTATGTAAAAGCTGATGCTTCGGGGTTTTTTACTTTTCAGGTGCCTCTCGTATATGGAAATTCAATAGTTAAACTTAAATTTTTCGGGCCCTGGGGTGAGGAACGAACACGGGAACAGAATATCAATATCCCGTTTAATTTTCTTCCTGAGAAAACATTTGAATATACTGTAAGCGCCGGCATTGTGGAAGATTCTCTTAAAAGCCGATTTTCAAGAGCCAGCTTTAATTACGGGTTATCCCGGAGTCTGACTGTCGGAGCCGGAGCAGAGTATCTTTCATCAGTAAAATCCGGTCCTGCAATGCCTTTTATGAATGCTTCACTCAGAATTACCAATAATCTTCTCCTTTCAGGTGAATATACATACGGTGTCAGAGCCAAAGGTACTCTCACCTACCGGCTGCCGTCAAATCTCCAGCTTGATCTTAACTATACCTGGTATGATAAAGATCAGAAGGCTATCAATTATAACTACCGCGAAGAACGCAAAGCTGTTGTTTCAATTCCTCTGATAATAGGCAAATACTCATCCTATCAGCGGTTTACATTGTACCAGATAGTCCTCCCCTCTTCAAAATACACAACAGGTGAATGGCTTTACTCCGGTTCTTTGTTCGGGGTAAGCACAAATCTTACCACATACGGCTTGTTCATTGGGAAAAATAAGCCTTACGTGTATAGTAATCTGTCGCTGGCCTTCAGGCTTCCTGCAGGTTTTGTCTTCAGACCGCAGGCTCAGTACACCTACACTCAGAATAAATTCTTATCAGCAAAGGCGGCTCTTGAAAAACAATTTTCCGACCATGCTTTCCTGAACATGTCATATGAGCAGAATTTCAGCAATAACATCAATATGGCTGAACTTGGATTACGCTATGATTTTTCTTTTGCACAGACCGGCCTTTCAGTGAGAGAGACAAATAAAAAATTAACATTTGTACAATATGCAAGGGGCAGCCTGATAAACGACAGAAAAACAAAGTATCTGGGAACCGATAACCGGACAAATGTGGGCAGAGGAGGCATTTCTATAGTCCCATTCATTGATCTTAACTCCAATGGCAGGAAAGATCCCGGTGAACCAAAAGCTTACGGATTGAACCTCAAGGCAAATGGTGGCCGCATTGAAAAAAGTAACCGTGACACAACTATCATGATCCTTGGCCTGGAACCCTATACAAATTGCTTTATTGAACTCGATCCGGCAAGCTTTGAAAATGTTGCCTGGAGATTACCAAAACAGACATACAATATTGCTGTCGATCCAAATATTGTGAAATCTGTTGAGATCCCTGTCATGGTTGCAGGAGAGGCTAATGGCAATGTCTTCCTGGAAAAGGATGGGGAAAAGAAAGGTCTGGGACGAATAATAATAGGTATTTATAAAGGCACTAAATCCACAGGCAAAACACTTTCTGAAGATGACGGATACTTCAGCTATTTTGGACTGACACCCGGTAAATATATTGCAAAGATTGATACGGCTCAGTTAAGAAAACTCGGAATGATTTCGGAACAGGATTCCCTTCAGTTTAATATTAAAGGAGGTATTGAAGGGGACATAGTTGACGGACTTGATTTCATACTCAGGCTGAAACCTGTAAAATCTTCAGATACAGCAGCAATCGTCACCTTAAAACCTGTTATCAGAAAAGATACCACTTATACAATAATTCACGAAGTCACGGAAGAACTTATGACTATTGGCGAGGACTGCTATGCAATTCAGGTTGGTGCTTTTAAACGGAGATCTAATGCCGAGGGTATGCGCCGGAAACTTCAGGGAATACTTCGTACCAAAGATGTCAATATTGTCCTTGAGGGGGATTATTACAGAGTCCGGATATTCAAATATAAAACCCGCGATGAGGTAGATGGCCAGATTTCAGGGCTTAAGAAATATGGATTCAATGAATTCTGGATAGTAAAACTCCTGGCAAAACAGCAGCAAAGAATACTAGTCTTTAAAGAAGATACTGTGGCGGTGATCACAGAGACTATCGTTGAGGTACCTGTCCTTACAATAACCAAACCTGTTGAAGAAAAACCGGTTATTGTTCAGCCTGACACGGCTAAGAAAGAAGTTGAAGTGAAACCGGTGATTCCTGCTGTTGAAGAAAAACCTGTAGCACCAGAACCTACAATAGCTCTCAGGGTTGGAGTATTTCACAGTCAACTTAGAGCTTTGCGCGCACAGAGAAGGATCATTAACAAGCTAAAACTGCCGGTGGAAATAGTTCAGCAATATGAATATTACTATGTTATAGTCACCGGATTTTTTACCCGCGAAGAAACATACAGATATTATCCGGAGCTTGCCGGGATTGGTTATCCGTCTATCATCCTGATTGAGAACTATAAGAGACAGAAGTGATTTTACAGGTTAAAAAAATGCATCTTCATAAACCTTATGAATACAGCATAATCGGCAGGTAATGCCCCATGCCCTCCGGCATGCATAAAATATCCCAGATCATTTAAAATCGGCACCCCTGCTGCAGGCATGACATCAGTTCCCAGTGCCTTTTTCCCAAGTAGTTCATATACGGGACCGCCATTGACAGCAGCAACAAATTCACCCTTTGGATCTGACCAGTAATCAGTGTCTCCGGTTTGTAATAACAATGGTCGTGGAGCCATCAGAGCAACCAGCATATGTCCATCCACAGGAGATTTTGAAGGGTCATCCTTATAATTTCTCCAGTTGCCTGCAAACTGGTAAAAGTATCTTGTCGGATGAGTCATATGATCTATGGTTTCTCCGTACCAGCGTCTTGAAATAGCAGCTCCCCCTTCTCCTCCGCAGCTGGCAATTACCATTCCGAACCGTGTATCGTGGGCCCCTGCCCACAATACTGTTTTTCCAAGACGCGATACTCCGAACAGGGCAACCTTTTTAGCATCAATCTGTTTATCTGTTTCAAGATAATCCATTGCACGGCTCAGTCCCCATGCCCAGGCTGAGATTGCTCCCCATTTATCAGGACCCGGATAGGTTGTGTCCGGCTTCTGATAATAACTTCTTATGCCATATTTGTATCCTTTGGCAAAATCGGGTTCTATGTCACCATAATAAATATTTGCATATCCTATTCCCTGCGAAAGAAACTGGTCAATATCTGTGCGGCCAAAACCTCCTCTGCGTGGAGCAGGCACTTTCTTGCCATCTCTGCCCCAGATATAACTGCCTTTGATGCCGGGATCATCAGCAACAGTCACATTTGCCGAGAAGCTTATATTCAAAAATAGAGGTACTGGTTTGGTGGCATTTGCCGGAAGATAGATCAGAATATCCATCTTATAATCTGATGAGTCTTTTGTGAAATAAACTGTAACCTGTTTCCGGACAGCCTTACCATTCAGTGCGGGAGTTCCTTTATCGAATACATTAAAGGTCATGTCTTTCGGCTTTTCCGGCATACGTCCATACTCAAACTCTTCAAAAAGACGTACAATTTCCGGTCTGCGTTTCTGATACCAGGTTTTTGCATTCTTCACTTTTTTCCCGTTCAGCATAATCAACGGATCCGGGAGGGTATAGGTTCCGGCTAAAGCTTCATCATAGTTGACCGGGATGCCGGCAACTACCTTATTAGGAGTGTTTTGTCCGTATGTGTTTGAATAGCAAATCGTTATTGTTAATAAAATAACAATTGTTATTAAATAGTTCCTTTTCATATTTTAATTTTAAAATGAGTTCTTTGGGGGTACAATTTAATGAATATTTAAAAAGATAATCAACAGAATAAATATCTTTAACTTACAATAACAACCATATCCATATCAGTAATAATAAATTTACTATTATGTTGAATACCAGGTTAAAACTTCAGATCATCTTTAGTTTGTTTTTGTTTGTTGCTCCTGCCGGAGCCCAGGATGCTCCAAAAGACCTTATCGATCCCCCGCGGGAATTCTCCGTAATGCCCTTCTGGTTCTGGAACGATACCTTAAAGGATGAAGAGATAGTACGTCAGATCACAGATTTTGAAGCACATGGCGTTTTTGGATTTGTAATTCATCCCCGTATAGGTCTCCCGGATGATGTAACATGGCTGGGCGATAAAATGATCCATGCCATGAATGTTGCAATAAGCGAAGCATCACGACGTAAAATGTATGTCGTACTCTATGATGAAGGAATGTATCCTTCAGGGTCCTCAAGCGGACAGGTGGTTGCAAGAAATCCTGCTCATGCTGCCAGAGGACTTGCTAAAATTGATCTTAAGCCCGGAGAAGAACTGTTGGTCCCTGAAGGGGTAAAACTTATCACAACTTTAGCCCGTCCTGACGGGAACCGTGTTGCAGTTGTGGAACAGCCTTCAAAAGGTATTATCCGCGGACTTCACTATATCGGCGAAGGAGGCACAGGAAGGCTGCAGGAAGAATCTCCGGCAGCCGGCGATATACTTAATCCCGATGCCGTTACCAGCTTTATTGAGCTTGTGTACGACCGTTATGCAAAAGAGTTTGGAAAATATTTCGGAAATACCATAATTGGTATTTTTACCGATGAGCCCTCTCCTCTCGGAAGGAGCAGCTCCAGAGGGGTCCTCCCCGGGAATGCATCTCTCCTGCCCCAGATCGAACGCATCCTTGGATATGATTTCACCCCGTTTCTTTCAGACCTGTGGTACAACGATGCTCCTTCGTCTAAAAAACACAGGAGCGATTATAACCGTGCAATAAATACCTGTCTTGAAGAGAATTACTACAAAAGGCTTGGCAACTGGTGCTTCCTTCATAACATTGCACTGATGGGTCATCCGGCAGGATCGATGGATATCGGTACCGAACGTTATTTTCAGATCCCCGGGCAGGATCTTGTATGGCGTTATGTTGAGCCCGGACCAAAAGCGCTTGAAGGACAACACTCAACGATGGCAAAATGTGCATCAAGTGCAATGCTTCACCTGGGATACCGGCGAAATGCAAATGAACTGTATGGTGCATATGGACATAACCTGACTTACGATGAAATGTCATGGCTCGCAAACTGGTGCTTTGTACGCGGACAAAACTTCCTTATACCCCACGCATTCTTTTATTCAGTTCGTGGTCCCAGGTTCGATGAGCGTCCTCCTGATGTTGGACCAAATGCTTCCTGGTGGAATAACTATAAGCCTTTTGCAGATGCATGCCGCAGGCTCAGCTGGCTTAATACCGATTCCCGACAGGTTTGCAGCATTGCAATACTATGCGAAGCAACATGGCTGCCGGATAAACCGGCAAAGATCTGCTATCAGAATCAGCGCGATTTTAATTACCTTGAGCTCCGGAATCTGAGAGAGGACGCAAAAATCAGTTCAAAAGGCGTACAAATTGCCGGAATGACCTACAAAACAGTAATCCTTGACAGCCTGTCATACCTTCCTCCCAATGACAGACCTTTATTGAAAAAGCTTGCAAGGAACAGGCATCTTATAATCAGGAGCGATTCAAAATTTGCGTCGGAATTTAAAGGAGCACTTATTTATAAAACTGCCGACGACCTATTAAAAGCAATAAACAAAACAGATGTTGTCGATCTGTCTCTTACTGTTCCATCTCTAAATATCAGGTACCGGCATGTTGTAAAGGGCAACGACCATTATTATATTATCTTTAATGAGGAGTCATCTGAAGTAACTACAGGCTTCAGGCTTCAGGCTTCAGGCAACAGGTTCTGGATTGATCCTTATACTGCTAAACCCACGCCATCGGCTGTTGAAGAGAGTGTCTCATTTAAGCCTCATGAGCTTAAAATATTAAGTGTAAGCAATACACGTTTAAGTTCAGTAAAATGAAAATATTCCTTTTCTTTTTTCTGTTACTATACATACTCCCGGGGATTAAAGACCGTGGTGCCAATTCTCCATCAGGCTTAATGGTCGAATTCATCAGGGAACCTGAAAAAGTAAAGATTCTTGACCTTAAACCTGAATTCACATGGATAATTCCCCTGAAAGCAAAAGTTCAGACTTCCTGCCAGATTCTGGTTGCCTCGACCATTGAAAAACTTCAGATGAATACTGGTGATATATGGAACAGTCAGAGAGTTATGAGTCAGGTATCTTCAGAAGTGGAATATGGAGGCTCAGGCTTATCGGCAAATACAATATATTTCTGGAAGGTAAGAATATGGAACAGCAGGAAGAAACCATCAGAATATTCGGCAATACAATCTTTTACAACCGGCGATCCCGATGGTTATGCAACAACAGTCAACAGGTTTATTTCCACATTGATCAAACCTGAAAAACTGATAAAAATTGCTGATAATCATTATTTTATCGATTTCGGTAAAGATGCTTTCGGAACTCTTTTTCTTGAAATCAATCCTGTTGAAAAAGATACAATCATTGTTCATCTTGGAGAAAAAACTTCAGGAGAGAATATGATTGACAAAAATCCCGGAGGGTCAATACGTTATCAGAAAGTACTCCTTCCTCTGACCAAGGGCATTACAAAATATACACTTAAACTTCCTCCTGATGCAAGGAATACGGGATCTGCCGCGGTTCATCTCCCGGATTCATTCGGAGTCGTAACGCCATTTCGCTACTGCGAACTCGAAAATTGCCATTACGATCTTTCGAAGGATAATATTTCTCAAAAGAGCTATAATTATTATTTCGATGATGAGTGCAAGCAGTTTCACGAGTTCGGATACAACACTTAACCAGATCTGGGATATCTGCAAATACAGTATGAAAGCAACATCATTTACAGGCATTTATATTGATGGCGACAGGGAGAGGATCCCGTATGAGGCCGATGCTTATATTAATCAGCTTGGGCATTATTACACCGATCGTGAATACTCAATGGCAAGAGTGACAAACGAATATTTCATGAGGCACCCCACATGGCCTACTGAATGGATATTGCATACGGTACCCATGTTTTACAATGATTTCATGTTCACTGGTAATATTGAATCTCTCAGGGCCAATTACGAAGCTCTGAAATATAAAACACTCACCTCCCTTGCCAGGGAAGATGACCTGATAACATCAAAGGGTTCAAATGACGAAATAATGAAAAACCTTGGGTTTGCAAATCCCGGGGAGAGGATAAGGGATATCGTCGACTGGCCTCCGGCACAAAAGGATACAGGCTGGAAACTGGTTACATCAGAAGGAGAAAGGGATGGCTATGATATGGTTGAGGTTAATACGGTTGTGAATGCATTCTATTACCGAAATCTTGTTATGATGTCGAAAATTGCAGGATTCCTCGGAAAAACAGATGATTCAGTCTATTATCAGAATCTGGCTGCAAAAGTAAGCGATACATTTAACCGCAAGCTTATTGACCCTGTAAAGGGCGTCTATCTTGACGGAGAAAATTCAGATCACAGCTCTCTTCATGCCAACATGATGGCTCTGGCTTTTGATCTAGTACCCGGTAATTATAAGAAATCAGTAACGGATTTCATTAAATCGAGGGGAATGGCCTGCAGCGTTTATGGCTCGCAATATCTTCTTGAAGGGTTGTACCAGGCAGGTGAAGGCGATTATGCAATGAGTCTCCTGACGGCCACAAACGACAGGAGCTGGTGGAATATGATAAAGAGCGGATCTACAATAACAATGGAAGCCTGGGATATGAAATACAAACCCAACTCCGACTGGAATCATGCCTGGGGGGCAGCTCCGGCCAATATTATTCCGGGATTTATGTGGGGAATAGTGCCTGCCGCACCCGGTTTTTCAAAAGCCATAATAAAACCACAGTTCAGCAGCCTGAAAGAGAGCAAAATAAAAGTGCCAACGATCCGTGGAACTATTGTTGCGGAGTACAAAGATTCAGGAAAATCAAAAGAATATATAATTACTATTCCCGGGAACATGGAATGCGATTTTATTACTCCGGCAAGGAAGGTCATCAGATTGTCTCCCGGATTTAATAAACTGGTTTTTTAAATTAATTTTGATTTTTATTTCAAGAATATGAAAAGATATAATGTACTTCTTACACTTCTTCTGGGTATCCTGGTGACATTGAATTCTCATGCCCAGGTCAAATCTTATAATCTCTGGCCGGATGGCATTCCCGGATTAGTGCTGAACGATTCTTATGTTGAAAAAGCTACAATAAGTGAGGGACTGGCTACACGTTACGAAAAAGTGACCAGCCCTGCACTGTTCGTGTTTCTGCCTTCCAAAGAAACTGCTACCGGTACAGCAGTCCTTATCTGTCCCGGCGGTGGATATGGGTCACTTGCATTTAACCACGAAGGACATGCAATTGCAAGGTGGCTCAATGAGAATGGAATAGCCGGTATCATCCTGAAATACAGGCTCCCCTCCGACCTGATCATGAAAGACAAATCCATCGGCCCGTTACAGGACGCGCAGGAGGCGCTTCGTATAATCCGGCGCAATGCTTTATCATGGAATATCGACCCTCATAAGATTGGCGTCATAGGGTTTTCAGCCGGGGGACATCTGGCATCTACACTTTCAACACATTTTGCAGAAAAAGTGTATGAAGTTAAAGATACAACAAGCGCTCGTCCCGACTTTTCACTCTTGATTTACCCTGTGATAACTATGGATTCGTCATTCACCCATGCAGGCTCAAGACAAAACCTAATTGGTGAAAAGCCTTCCGAAGAAGCAATAAAACGTTTTTCAAATGAACTTCAGATCACAGATAAAACTCCGCCGGCATTTCTTGTTCATTCAGGCGATGATAAAGCTGTACCAGCAAAAAACAGTATCAAATATTATGAGGGATTGCAGAAATTCGGGATCCCTTCCGAACTCCATATTTTTATGAAAGGAGGTCACGGTTACGGGATGTCAGTCAATAACGGGACTCAGTCAGCATGGCCGGAGATGTGTCTGAGGTGGATGAAAGGATTGGGATTCTGAGGTTAAGATAAAGTTCACTAACTCTTTATAAAAATGGGAACAAGGAAATTTACACGCCGCCAGGCAATAACTGCCACATCCGCCGGAGTTCTCGGAACATTTGTTAACTGGAAATTTCCGTCTTTCAATATTAATAATAATGAGCAGGAAAAACTTGCGTTCCTGGGCGGAAATAAAGTTCATAATGGATCCTGGCCAGAATGGCCCGTATGGGATCCTGCTGCCGAGAAAAACATTGCAGAAATGCTACGTACAGGAAGATGGTGGAGAGGCAATGGGGAACATGTGATTGACTTTGAAAACAGATATGCAGAGCTGATGAGGGTAAAAAGATGTCTGGCCACCGCAAGTGGAACAACGGCTCTCATTACAGCACTAAAAGCTCTTGGGGTTGATGCGGGTGATGAGGTTATTGTTTCGCCGTACACTTTTATAGCATCATACAATGTGATCTTCATGAATAAAGCCCTGCCTGTGTTTGCCGACACTGATCCCGAGACTTTTCTTATTGACCCTTCGACAATTGAGGCACGAATTACAGAGCGGACAACAACAATTTTACCGGTCCATATTTATGGACTGCCCGCTGATATGGACAGTATCAATGCAATCGCACAAAAACACAATCTAAAGGTTGTGGAGGATGCCTGCCAGGCCTGGCTGGCTGAGTACAGGGACAAAAAAGCAGGTACGCTTGGTGATGCAGGATGCTTCAGCTTTCAGAATTCTAAAAATCTCCCTGCCGGAGAAGGTGGAGCTATTGTCAGTAATAATGAGGAACTTATGGACAGGTGCCATTCCCTGCATAACTGCGGAAGGCCATACGGCAGTATTAAACGAACTACCTCATACCCTATATCAGGCAGTAATTTCAGGATGCAGCAGATACAGGCCCTGATCCTTCTGTCTCAGATGAACCGGATCCAGAAGGATGCTGATATACGTCTGGCAAATGCTTTATATCTTGACATGAAACTGAAAGAGATCCCCGGCATAATTCCTTACAGGCTGGCTGACGGGGCTACAAGATCTGCATACCATTTGTATCCGTTCAGATATATAGCTGAAAAATTTAATGAAATTCCCAAAGAGAAATTTATACGGGCGCTCAATGCTGAAGGGATTCCATGCAACAGCGGTTACGGCCCTCAGAATAATGAAGGATTGATTGAAGAAGCTCTGAATTCAAGAGGATTTAAGAGATTATTCCCGGAATCCCGGCTAAGGCAATGGCGTGAAGAAAACGTACTTCCCGGCAATGATAAACTTTGCAGAGAAGCTATCACTTTCAATCAGAATATTTTACTCGGGAGCAGAAGCGATATGGACGATATCATAAAAGCTATAGCCAAAATTTATATCAACCGTGATTCTCTGGCAGGATAAAAAAAATGAGGCTGCCAATTCTGACAGCCTCAACAATTATTTAAAGATCGAATGCAACTTTTTATAAAGGATTCTGTACCATTAATGGATTAGCATCTATTTCCTGTTTCGGAATCAGGAACACGAAATTTTTATCACCGGCAGGGAAGGATCCTGCAAGACCCCACAGAGAGCTGGTATGTCCAAGATTGTTTCTGTCTAAAGGCAGATTCAGGCGCTTAAGATCAAAAAAGCGGAAACCTTCTCCCCAGAGCTCACACCTGCGTTGCATCAAGATTTCCTGGATCAGCGGGTCTCCGGTTAGTACGCTTTTAACATAAGAAGGATCCCTTTTAGAAACCAGGTTAAAAAGAGCTGTCTGTGCATCAGCATCTCTGCCTCCCTGGCGGGCAATTGCCTCTGCTTCTATCAAATAAAATTCACCGGATTTCATATACAAATAGTCATTGGTCCATCCGGATTGCCCGGTATTGTTAAATCCACCATTCCCGGTAAATTTCATACCAACCCTTGGTTTCCCGGCAATTGTTTTAAACACCTTTTTGCGTTCATCAGTGGCGCTCATATAATCATAAACAGCAGTGCTTGTAAGCTTATGATTACCAAGAGTGGCATAGCCTCCAAAATATGGATCAATATGAGAAAAGAAGGAAGCATAACTGGTTTGTTGTTCGTCAATAAGAACTGCTCCCCACATCCATTCCGGATTACCGGATGATTTGTTCCATCCGTAACCATAGCTGGCGGTGGAAATTAAATTAAAACCAGTACGTGCAGCTACTGCCATTGTTTCAGCTGTTGCATACTGACCCGTTGTCAATGCAACCCGAGCTTTAATACCCTGTGCAACTCTAAGGTTTATTTCAGATGCATTGAGTCGATTTGTAGTGGATAATGTGAAAAGAGCTATTGCATCATCCAGGTCTTTGTTAATCTGAGTATAAACAGCTGCTACTGTTGATCTTGCCAAACCAACCTGAGTTGGTTCAATGACAAGCGGAATGCCAAGTTGACCATTTGCACCTCCGACATCATACCTGTCAGCATAAAGCTGAACCAGCTGGTAAAAACTGAATGCCCTGTAAGTAAGTGCCTGGGCTTTAATGGCTTGTACTTTTGGAACATTAGCAGCAATAGCCCCATCTGTGGTTTTGTCAATATTGGCAAGGATGATATTTGCATTGTCAACCAGATCATAATAATATGACCAGACCCATTCAAGGTTAGCAGAGTTAATATTCCTGTGCTCAATATATTGATACCAGGATACGAACCAACCATAACCACGTTCGGTCTGGTACATGTCTTCACCTAATAAATCAACAGCCATATCAACAGCCTTTTGTCCAAACCTGTCATGGCTGCTATAGAAAGTATATGTTAACCGGTGTATGCCCTGCAAGAGTGTCTGATTACCAACAACAGTTGATAACAGGACATTCTCTGCCAGGCTGGAAGTAGGAACTCTTTCAAGATAATCCTTTTTACACCCTGAAATATAGAACAGAGTGATGCTAATAAAGATTAATAATATTTTTTTCATAATTTTTACTGGTTAGAAATTTAAATTAACTCCGAGGCTTATTATCCGGCTTGGGATATATGTAAAGTCCGTGTTTCCGGTAAAAGATTGCTGGGGATCCATCCCTTTGCGTTTACAAATCATGCCAAGATTATCGCCCGATATAAAAACATTCAATGAAGTCATGTCAAGCGCCCGGGAAATGGATAAAGGTAAGGTATAAGATAAAGTAACATTTCTAACAGACATATAACTTGCATCGATCAGATAACGGGAAGAGGCAGCAGTTGCTGCGACATATGAATTTTGAAGGCGGGGTACATCGGTTATATCCCCGGGTTTCTGCCAACGTCTCAGGATGTCTGTTGAAAATGCAGAACCAAAAGCACCCGTATGCATTAAAGAAGCCCAGTTAGAATCGTAAATTTTACCTCCCAGAGAATAAGAAATCAGAGCTGATAGAGCGAATCCTTTATAAGAAATAGTATTGGTAATACCACCAAAAACTTTAGCGATGGAATTTCCGGCGTAATAATAGCTTGCAGCATTCTGATCTTTTGTTGTCTCCTGACCGGTAACTTTACCATCAGCGTCCTTTATTTCCTTATAAAACAAGGCGCTTCCGTCAGCGGTATCAACTCCTGCCCAACCTCTTAACCAGTAATCATAGATAGAATGACCTTCGGATAATTTTTTATTTCCGGATATTATTTCCTGCGGTTTGCCATCGGAGCCAATTGGCATTTTGGTTATTTTATTTTTAAAGGATGTCGCATTAATCTCCAGATTCCATTTCACATCTCCCTTTGTGAGAATATCGAATCCTAAGGTAACTTCTATACCATTATTGGTCATTGCCCCAATATTCTGCATCTTTGAAGAAATACCAGTAGATTGAGGAAGTGGTACGCTGAATAACAGGTTACTTGAATTGCGTCTAAAATATTCGACTGTACCTGTAAAACGATCCAGTAAATTAAAATCAACTCCTATATTCAGGTTAGCATTTTTCTCCCACTGCAAAGTTTTGCTTTCTAATTGTGAATGTACTGCGCCATTAAAGTTTCCGTTGTTTCTGTTCAATTCAAAAAGACTTTGCCATCCATAATAGTTATTAATGTTATCATTCCCCTGTTCACCAAAAGAAGCTTTAAGTTTGAGATCTTTAATAAAAGTAAGGTTTTGCATGAAAGATTCTTTAGTCAGCCTCCAGGATCCGCCTAATGACCAGAATGAACCCCAGCGGGCATCTTTAAAAAACCGTGAAGACCCATCTGTACGATAAGATCCCGAAAAATAGTATTTATCTGAGAAGTTATAATCGCCCCGGAAGAAATAACCCTCCAGTGCATATACATCCGCATATGAGTTAGATCCTTCTGCTACAGAGGCAGCAACAAGTTGAGTGGTCGGAATAGTAAAACCTGTTCTTGTTGCTGTAACATTTTCCCATGTGTAAAGATAATTTTCATGACCAGCCATTAATGATACCTTATGTGATCCAAAGATTCTTACCCATGAAAGAACCTGATTAAAAGTATAAGAATTTACCTTTTGGTATTGTTTTGTTGAACGACCTTTAACTGATTCAGCGTCAGCATAAAGATTATTCTGGTATGTAGTTAAAAAATAGTTTGACAAATCATTATTTCCGGTTACTCTGAATTTAAAATCTTTTAAGAATGTAATTTCAGCTCCAACCCGTGCTGAAATTGAATTTAAAGCAGTAGATCTTTCATCCAGAGGAAGAGTAAGCATCAGGTTAGAGTTCGGAGCATATGCACGGGTATGTCCTGCCCATTTATATATGCTTGTTCCTCCACCCAGATCAAACATCCTGTTACCATTTCCATCCAGCACTATCGCTCCGGTTGCGTCACGTTGCCAGATCGGATAAATAGGACCCATCAATCTCCCGTAATAAAATGGGTTTGTTGTATAGGTTCCTTCAGCAAGAAAACCTGCCTGCTTTGATGTTGACCCGGACAATGAAGCATCCATCTTCAGCCATTTATTAATCTTGGATTCTGCTCCGACTCTTCCTGTAAAACGTTTATAAGAAGACCACTTTACCATACCTTCTTCATCCAGATATGTTATAGAAGCAAAATACCGGCTTTTGTCATTTCCACCACTCATCGACAGGTTATAATCCTGACGAAGACCTGATTGTGCCAGGTTCTTGTTCCAGTCATCATAATATAACAGGTTTGCAGCAGGATTAAGCTTACCATCCAACCCAACCAGTTGATCGTTAGTAACATTATAAACGTTATATCCACCTAATTTGTTAACAATTCCGTTAGTTGTGTTTCCGCTGGCTGCAGCGGCGGCAGTAGCAGGTGTAAAGCTACCTCCTTTGACGAGAGCAGTTGTCCATCCTTCCCACATCATCTCATAATATTCTTTCGGTGCGAGCCGGTCGTACTCCGGAACAGCACGATTAACAGTTCCGAGAGAGGCTTTGAAATTAATGTTTGATTTACCTGCTACACCCTTTTTTGTAGTAATCATAATTACTCCGTTAGCACCACGTGCACCATACAATGCAGCTGATGTTGCGTCTTTCAATACCGATATTGATTCAATATCGTTTGTGTTGATGGCGTTCAGACTTCCGTCATAGGGAGCACCATCTACAACATACAAGGGTGAACTGGAAGCATTGACTGATCCAATACCGCGTATCCTGATATTTGCACTTGATCCCGGCTGACCGGTACCTCCTGTAACCTGTACACCTGCGGCTACTCCTTCAAGTGCTTTTGCTGCAGAGGCTGATTGTATCTTTACAATCTGATCAGCTTTTACATTATCTATTGAACCTGTAAAAGTTGCTTTTGTCGAAGTTCCATAGGCGATAACAACAACTTCGTCAATAGCGACTGTTTCAGAGATCATGCTGATGTTAATATTTGTTCTTCCATTTATCGCAACTTCCTGAGTCTTGAAGCCAATAAAACTAAATACAAGTGTCTGTGCAGTTGCAGGAACTGAAATTACATATTTCCCATCAACCCCCGTAATCATACCAAGAGTGGTTCCTTTGACAGAGACTGATACCCCTGGTAGTGTCAGGCCTTCTTCGGAACTGGTAACAGTTCCGGCAATCTGCACTGTTTGTCCTATAACAAGTGAACATGTTATAAGAAGCAGCGCAAAAACGAATAAGATTTTTTTCATAATGAGTCAGTTAGGTTAATAAATTATACGTAAATGTTCTTTTTACTAACGTATTTAAAAATAAAGTTAAACTTTGTTTAGAAATATCCAAAATTATTTTGCGTATTCATTTCCCAGTTAGGCCACATCGGAGGTCTATATATTTCATTATCAAATTTAAACCTAAGTTTATCTAAATGCAAAAATTAATTATTCTTTTGATTGGCAATAGCCTTTTTTACTTCCTGCAGATGAAGATATAATTTATGGTCATAAATTGGTTTTATACTATTGCTTTTTTCAAGCAGCTCCAGGGCTTCGTTATTTTGGCGTTGCTTATATAATCCCCATCCTTTACAATCGAGATACCGGTAATCATCCGGGGTTAACTCCAATGCCTTTTCAATAAGCTCCAAACCTTCTTTAATATTCCGGTCCTTTTCAATCAGGAAACAGGCAAGCTCATACAGACTTCCTTGTTTCATTGGTTCCAGTGATAAGGCTTGTCTGTAACATGCTTCTGCTTTATCCGGAATATCTGCCTCCGAATAAATATCAGCCAGTCCTGAAAGAATATTTGCTTCCGAATCTGAATTGTCTTTTTTGAGAGATACGTATTTCCCAATATATTCATTTGCCATAACCGTGTCTCCTGCAGTCAATGACAAGACGGCTTGCCTGAATAACAAAGGGGCATTATCAGGAAAATCTTTTTGTGCTTTCCTGTAAAGCTTTTTTTCTTTTTTATACTGCCCTGATTTATGATATGCATATCCAAGATGAGTGTAGTATTGAATCCATCCGGGTTTTGATCCCAATTTATCAGATAATGCTAAAGATTTTTCAAAACCGGGGATTGCTTCTTCATATTGAAATAATGAACTGTAACTTAATGCTAGTCTATAATAAAAATAGGGCAATTGATCGTCAATTTCCAGCAACTGTTTTTCATATTTAATTTGTTCTTCCGGGGTTTCAAAATAACTAGCATAGTTCAAATCAATGAATAGTTTTTGCCGGAAGGACGCCAGATTCCTTTTTCCATATGCTTTCAAGCACCATTTTTTGGCTTCTTCATACATCTCTTCTTCTCCATAAGTGTATGAAATCATTATCATAGGAAAAACAAAATTTGAATCGATACTTATTGCCCGCAAAAACCAGTTCCTGGCTGTGGTATAATCTCTATTTTCATAAAAAGCGCGTAAACCATACAAGCAATGTCCATACGCTTCAGAGGAACCGGTGGAAATATATGGACTAAATCCCATGTTCGTTTCCTTTTCCATGGCAGATATTACCAGAAAATCCCTTATAATTACTGACAGTGAATCAGTTATTGGTAATATCTCCTCCCGGGATGTGCCTTCTATCTGAAATGATTTTAAAACTTCTTCAGTTTTTGAATCAAACAATTGTGCATTAATCCGTACTATAGTCCCTGCCTTTTTTATACTGCCATAAATAAAAACATTCGTATTCAGTCTCTGAGAGATAGAGCCGGCAGCGGATGGTGTGATCTGAGAATTAATAATTTTTTTATTTTTAACATAGTAATTTATTGATTCTTTTTGACGGACTTCAAATATGTCAGAATTGTTAGAAAGGCAGGTTATCAAATTATCCTGAATTCCATTCTGCCATATATTCCATGTAGTATCATTTGTCATATTTTGAAAAGGCATTACTGCAATGGAAATTCTATCATCTGAAGATATCAGATTCTTCAGTCTGTTTCCTTTGAATATTTTCTGAAATCCTATTACTGCAGCAATTACTAATATTGCTGTGATTAAAAAACCTGATTGCACCCTGTACCTTGTTAATTTCGCAGGTTTCGCTAGCTCTTTCAATCGATCCTCTTCAAAAACTTCCTCTATTTGCTCACCATGAGAATCCTTATCTTTTATCGGCAACCCCGATTTCGTCTTCAATCCCAGAATTATCTCTTTTATCGCAAGGGCTACTTTATTAATCTGATCCCGATAAAATGTTTTGTTAAGATTATCACCCGAACTAATTTCTTTAGGTCTCAGAGGTCTGTTAACTCCGGGAGATTGATAAATAAATTCAATCCCACGGAGTACACTTCCCAGAATTGATTCAAACAGTTTAATATCAGCAGTTTCAAGATCATGAATTCGAACAGGAAGCACCCTGTTAGCTACATTGCCATTGGGTAACTTTACCTTCAATCCGAACTGATCCTGTGATGCTTGTTCAACAAATGCCTTGAACTCGTGTTCCCAGGCAAAAGAATTAGGATCACAATAAGTACGTGAAATGATTGGAATAAAGATCAGGCATTTAAGTTTCTCCTTCAGTGAGGCACCAACATCATGTGTCTCCAGAAGCCCATCATGGGCGTTAATATCAAAATAGACACTGATCTCCTCTTTAAATGTTGATTCAAGTTCTCCTTTCAGATGATTGACAAACCCGGTAACCCAGCCGTCATGTTTGTTGTCTTTCTGACGGTAGCTTATGAAGATGTCATAAGTGTATCCTTGAATAATGCCAGGCATAGGATTAAGTTAATATCAAAACGAACTTCATAACCAAAGTTAACCTTTAATTAAACCAAATGCCTTCCGGAACCTGCCTAATTAACTAATTTTGACTGGCAGCAGCTTTTTTTACTTTTTCAAGAAAAAGATAACTTGAATGATCATAGACTGGTCTTAATTTCCAGCTTTTTTCAAGAACCTCAACTGCTTCTTTATATTTCCCCTGTTTATATAATCCCAGGCCTTTATTTCCCAAATATATGTAACTATCTGGCCTTATTTTGAGCGCCTTATCGATGAGTTCCATACCATCATTTAAATTACGGTCATTATCTATAAGAAACCAGCCGAGATTATTAAGGCAGGAGGTATTCTCAGGGTTCAGGGTTAAGATATCTCTATAACATTTCTCTGCTTTATCCAGATAGCGTGCCTCTGTGTAAAGATAAGCCAGACTAGGTGCTATGCCTGTCTCAGGCACAGAATTGTTTTTCATTATTGTTATAAATTTCTCAATATACCGATTTGCAGTAACTGTATCTTTTTCAGTCAATAACAGGATCGCCTCTCTTTGAATTAAAGCAGCATCGTTGGGAAAATCCTGTTCTGCCTTTTTATAAAGTCTTTTTTCGTCCCTGTACCTGGCAGTCTTATGATATGCATATCCCAGCATAATATAGTCATTTGCCCACTTGGGCTTTGACTCCCATTTTTTATATATCTCCAGAGCATTTTTCATTACAGAAATTGCTTTATCATACTGATCAAGGGCAACATAAATACGACCCAATTCATAAAAAGTGGGAGGAAACTGATTATCAAGTTCAAGTAATTGATTCAGGTATTTTAATTCTTCATTTGGCGTTTCAAATAACATGGCATGAAGCCAATTAATGAGAATATTCTGTCCAATGGGGATTTGATTTCTTTTTTCATAAACTTTGAGACACCATTTTTTCGCAGGATCAAATTGCCACTGGTTATAATAAGCTACAGAAAGCATTGTTATTGCTGAATAAAAGTTTGAGTCAATAGCTATGGCTTGCATATACATCTTAGCTGCTGTCGCAAAATCTGTCTTGTTGAAAGCGTTTTGTCCATGCATGAAATATCTGTATGCTTCAGGTGAATTTGTAGGCGAAACATACTTGTTTAAGTTAGATGACCCCTTTTTTAATTGTGTTATTATGAGATAATCTTTTACCTGTGCGGAAAGTGAATCAATGATATTAAAGATCATTTCTTCTCTGGCGGGACTTTCTATTTGAAAAGATTTAATGACCTCTTCATTTTTCGGGTCAATGAGTTGAGTATTTACCCTGACTCTGTTACCTTCCTGATTTATGCTTCCATAGACTAAAACACTTGCCTCTAATTTCTGTGAGATCATACTTGCAACAGAAGGTACGATTGAGGCATAATTTGTAAGGCCTTTGCTTTGAAGAAGGCTGTTGACGGTTTCTATTTGCCTGACTTTTAATTCTTCGGAGTTTGTCAGAGAAGTTATTAATTCATTTTGAATCCCGCCCTGCCATATATTCCATGTAGTATCATTGGTCAAATTCTGAAAAGGCATTACAGCAACAGAAATTTTGCCATTTGCAGATCTTAGTTTTTCCAATGTGCTCTTTTTGAATAGTTTCGGGTAAACAAGTATTGTAACAAGCACTAATATTGTTAAAATTGCTGTTGCTGAAAATAACTTTTTTCGGGTCCGTTTAAACTGTTTTTCTTTCTCTGTTTCACTCTTTTCTTTACCTGCTGTCCCGATTAGTTCTCTACGCTCCGGTTTTCCTTTAACCTGTTCAACTGGTTCATTCTTCAATCCTAAGATTATTTCTTTTATCGCAAGGGCTACTTTATTTATCTGGTCACGATAAAAGGTTTTATTAAGATTATCGTTTGGACTTTCCTCATCGGACCTCAGAGGTCTGTTAACCCCGGGAGATTTATAAATAAATTCAATGCCTCGAAGGAGACCCCCCAGAACCGATTCACATAATTTAATATCATCAACATCCAGGTCGTGAATACGAACCGGAAGCACTCTGTTAGCCACATTACCATTGGGTAACTTTACCTTCAATCCGAACTGATCCTGAGATGCTTGTTCAACAAATGCCTTGAACTCGTGTTCCCATGCAAATGATTTAGGATCACAATAAGTACGTGAAATGATGGGAATAAAGATCAGGCATTTGAGTTTCTCCTTAAGCGAGGCATCTACATCGTGTGTCTCCAGAAGTCCATCATGAAGGTTGATGTCAAAATAGACACGGATCTCTTCCTTAAAGGTGGATTCCAGTTCCCCTTTCAGGTTATTTACAAACTCAGTAACCCAGCTATCGTGCTTGTTGTCTTTCTGGCGGTAGCTGATAAAGATGTCGTATTCGTAACCGGGTATGATGCTTGCCATGGTATAAAATTGATCGTCAGATTTCTAATTCTTTCATTATCAAAGATAAACCTTTGTTAAACGAAATGCAAAAATTAATTTGGCACCTCCGGAAAGGTTAGTAAGAATCGTGGATTATTATCAGATCTTCGGGACAGGATTCTCGCACCGGATGCTATCAGAATTCCATAGAAAAAAAGAAAAAATTGACTTTGGCTTCAGTATAGCATATCTTTGTCTGGAATTTACCCTTAAGTATTAAATTATCCTGATTTAATAATATTTGTATTAAACAGAAGTATCAAATGAATTTATCTAAAGGGACATAATCATGCAATTTAAAACTGTATCAATCCTTACAATATTAGTCTTATTGTTTGGCTTAAGTTCGTCACTGGCCCAGCAATCCAAACAATGCATTGCTGTCGTTACAGAAATTAATGGTGAGGCTCTTGTAAAAGAGGCTGGCAAAAGTGAATTTGTAAAAACCTGCTGGGGAACACAATTACTAAAGGGTGATCAGATCAAAACTTTAGACAAATCTGAGGTTAAACTGCTTTTTTCTAACAATAGTTTTGTTTCATTAGGACCAAACAGCACAATCACAATTTCAGGGAAAGAGCCACCTGCAACCGGAACCACAGGTAATGTAAAGAATATTTCTTCTGCCATGATGGTTGATTTATCTGCTTTGACATTTAAAAGAGAGGAGAAAAAAGATGTTGGTGCACTCGCCGGTTTGCGGGCATACGATACTGAACAGGCAATCGAACTGACATCTCCTTACAACACCTCTATTAAAACAAATCGTCCTGATTTTTCATGGCTCACAAAGAAATCTTTCGACAAATACATTGTGAATCTGTACAATAGTAAAGGTTTGGTCTGGAGCAGGAAAGTATCTGAGAGTACAATAAAATATCCCGAAAATGAAAAGGAGCTGGATTTCGGAGAATCTTATTTCTGGAATGTTGAAGGGGAAGCTCTAATAGACAATGACAAATCAGCCAATCACAAATTCTCTGTTCTTTCTCTTGAAAAGTCAAGAGAAGTTGGGGAACAGGAGGAAGCTATCAGGAATACTTTTAAAAATGAACCGGAAAGCAGCAGTTTACATTCTGTTCTTGGGGCATATTATATTAATCAGGGACTGCTTCAGGATGCAATAAATGAATTTCAAACTATCTCAAAAATAAATATTGATGCCACCCTGCCACATGAAATACTTGGCTCGCTTTATACAGATGTGGGAAACAAAGATAAAGCCATAGAGGAGCTGCAAAAAGCATTGGCGCTGGCAAAAAATAAGAACAAGTGATTTTCTGAATATCTCAATTCGACTTTGCGTTTAAGACTGGCCTGTATTCAATATAACAGTCATGGCAAAAAGAATTAAAACCGGAATGCCTGATAGGATGATTTCTATTCTATTATGGTTTTGTTTTATTATTCTCACACCTTCCATAATTGCATCTGCCCGGCCACAGCAATTCACTCCGGAAGAGTTTAAACAGGAACTTCTAAAAGCTTACAATCACAACAATGAAAAGCTTGCTGACTCTCTCATCCGTGACCACAGGTTAATGGTCAAACCCTTCGTGGATGGCCTTATTAAAGAAGCCATAAATAAAGAACTTAAAGGGAATCTGACAGAATCAGGGCAACTGATCGCAATATGTGAAAAAACAGCTGAAAGCTTTAATAAAATTTTTAATGAAAGAAGTCTCAGGATTGCTGTTAATTATTTAACAATCTGGTCAAAAGAGCAGAAGAGGAATAAACTGATCGCTGACAGTCTTTATGCAGTTGGAACCAAATATCGTCTGGGAAATGACCCTGATAAAGCAATTGATTGCTTTCAAAAGGTCTTGACCCTGTACAGGAGTATCGGGGATGAGCGAGGTGAATCTGAAGTTTTGGGAGGACTTGGAGCTGTTTATTATAATAGTAATCAGGATTTTCAGGAGGCATTGAAGTATTATAAGGAGGCATTAATAAAACGGGAAAAAGTAGATGATAAGGTTCTTATCGGAAACACTTTTAGCAGCATTGGATCAGTTTATTACGATTATTATAAATATTATCCTCAGGCAATAATTTATCTTGACAGCGCCGAAGCAGTAAGGGCCGAAATCGGGGATTTGATTAATCTTGGCAGAACAGTTCATATAAAAGCCTCAGTTTTAGAAAAAATGGGACAGCTCGGCCCGGCACTTGAGTATTTTGAAAAATCCTTTGAAATAAACCAGATATCAGGAGATAAGGGACGTATGGCCCAGGCACTTCAGCATTCTGGAGATATTTTAAATAATACAGGAAAGTATCCTGAATCTATAGAACATTTTGAGAAATCCCTTGAATTATACAAAGATTTAAACTCAAGGTCAGGTATTGGCAATGTTCTAAGCCAGCTTGGATTTGTGTATTCAAATCTTGGGGACCTGAACACGGCAATTGAGAAAATCACAGAGGCTGCCAGAATCATGAAAGAAAACAATGACATGGAGGGTCTTGCAGGTGTTTATAATCATCTTGGTATAGTTTTACGTGAAGCAGGAAGGCTTGAAAAAGCTTTGGAGTACTATTCTCTTTCCCTTGATATTTATAAACAGCAAGGGGACCAGAAGCTGGTGCTCCCTTTATTGAGCAATATAGGTAATGTCTATTTAGATCTGAAAGACTACGCCAAAGCAGAAGATTATCATAAAAATGGCCTTCAAATCAGTCGTGACGCGAACGCAAAAGTTGAAGAAGTTCATTTCCTTTTAAACCTGGCAAATGATCAGATTTTTCTGGGGAAATTGGATGAATCATTATCCAATTATGAATCAGGACTTAAGAAAGCAAAGACACTAAATAGCCCAGACCTGATATGGAGATTCTTCGTAGGGATGGCTGAAAATCATGAGCGCAGGGGAGAGTATGATAAAGCAGTTGAATTAAATGACTCTGCTTTGAAAATCATTGAAGGGGTGCGTAATACTTTACAAAGCAAGGAACAAAAAGCCAGCTTTATGGCAAGTGAACGTTTTGCATTTGAAGAAATTATCAGTATGCTGGAGCGGCTCTATGAAAAAGATAAAACAAAAGGGTACGATAAGCTTGCTTTTCAGTATGCTGAACGCAGTAAGTCCCGGGTATTATTAGACCTCCTGGGCGAATCGGCAACTTCATTACAAAAAAGCATAAACTCTGGTACAAATTCAAAGCTTGCAGATGCACAAGCTACATTGCCTGTTACAATTGATGAAGTAAGAGCTATTTGTCCGGATAAAAACACGGTAATCTTCGAATACTCTGTTGGAGACAGCAGTTCCTGTTTGTGGATCATTACTCAAACGGACCATAGACTTTTCCGGATCCCTGAAAGAAAGAAGCTTCAGGAACAGATTGAAACTATCAGGTTTGCGTTGCTCGATCCCGGGCAGGGTATTTCAGAATTTTTCACCCAGGCTGGCAGTATACTTTATGAAGAATTAATAAAACCAGCTGAACCATTTCTTTCAAAGAAAAGCAACCTTGTAATAATTCCTGACGGAATATTAAACTATTTGCCTTTTGAAGTATTATTGACTGATAATAAGGAGAATATACAAAATGCATCATATTCAGGACTACCTTTTCTTATAAAGAAATACCCGATAAGCTATGGGCAGTCTGCAAGTGTTATAAAGAGTCTTCTTTCTGAGAATGAAGCAGGTAAGATTAAACCGGGCGATAAAAAACTGATTGCTTTTGGCGATCCTGTATATGAAAAGCCGGACAGTCTGTTAACTGCCTCCGGGAAAAGCTTCAACAGGCTTGAATACAGTGGACAGGAAATTACAAAAATTGCATCATTTTTTAAAAAAGGAGATTCTGAAATCTATTTAAGGGAAAATGCAACTGAAGAAAATGTAAAGAAATCCAATCTTGAGAAATTTAATTATCTGCATTTTGCGACTCATGGACTTATTGATGAAGATAAGCCCGATTTAAGCAGTCTTGTGCTTACAAAAGGCCCAAACTCTGCTGAAGATGGATTTTTACAATCAGCCGAAATATTTAACCTGAATCTGAATGCTGATCTTGTTGTATTATCTGCCTGCCAGACTGGTCTTGGGAAAATGGTTCGTGGTGAAGGGATTGTTGGTCTCACCAGGGCCTTTATGTATGCCGGGACATCCTCTGTTCTGGTAAGTTTATGGAGTGTATCAGATTTATCGACAGCTACTCTTATGGAAGAGTTTTACAGGAATCTGATAAAAAATAAACTCAGTAAAACCGATGCTCTTACGTAAAGCACAACTCGCTTTATTAAGTGATGAAAAATTTGCCCATCCATTTTACTGGGCTCCATTTGTCCTTTTTGGAAACTGGAGGTAAGTCAAAACTCTTCAGAGAATAGTTTTTAATCCTTTTTAATTGTTTATCCCTTTTTTGAACCTTTTCCTGTCTTACGCACTTTTAAATAATAAGTTCTGAAATCCTCAATTAATGGGGATTGGAAGAACATCACAAAACAAAGCCATTCAAAGAAGAATATTTGGGAATGCTTGTAAAGAACAATATTGAATTTAAAGAGGAATACCTGTTTGAATTTTTTACTAATATTTATAATTGGGATTAAATATTACGGTGCTCTGCACCTTTGGGTAGATTTTCAAATGCATTTCTACAAATATTATGCGGCTCTGCCGCTTAATATCAGGCCCGGAATGGCCATCGCGTCAAACTATTTGCAGATGAATAATTGTTGAGAAGGTCTAAGGTGCGAAGCCGCATAATATCAGGTCCGGAATGGCCATCGCATCAAACTATTTGCAAATGAATAATTGTTGAGAAGGTCTAAGGTGCGGAGCACCATAATATTAGGTCCAGAATATGCATCGCATCAAACTATTTGCAGATGAATAATTGTTGAGAAGGTCTAAGGTGCGGAGCACCATAATATTAGGTCCAGAATATGCATCGCATCAAACTATTTGCAGATGAATAATTGTTGAGAAGGTCTAAGGTGCGGAGCACCATAATATTAGGTCCAGAATATGCATCGCGTCAAACTATTTGCAGATGAATAATTGTTGAGAAGGTCTAAGTTGCGAAGCCGCTTAATATCAGGTCCGGAATGGCCATCGCATCAAACTATTTTCAAATGAATAATTATTGAGAAGGTCTAAGGTGCGGAGCACCATAATATTTGTAGATAAATGTTTGTCGTAAAGGACAAAGGTGCAGCGCACCGAAATATTATATTAAATGATTGAAATTTGATTCATTAGCAAACAAGTTTTTGGAAATAACAAATGATATCATTTAGGATTAAGATTCTGGTGTTGCAACGCTGAAAACAGGAGCTCCTTTTGTCCTTTTTGGAAACTGGAGGTAGTCAAAACTCTTCAGAGAATAGTTTTTAATCCTTTTTAATTGTTTATCCCTTTTTTGAACCTTTTGAGGCAGAAACAAGGGTTTTTACCGTAAAATGGTATCCTGAGACATGTTTTTGGAACATTTGAGGTGGATTACTCTGTTTCTGTTAGTTTAACTTTATATAGAAAATTGGGAAACAACCGGCCCAATTGAAGAAACCTAAACCCCAAATCAATAAAAATCTGTAAAACATAAAATTATAACGATATGAGAAACCTGACAAAATTTTTCAACATTACCTGCTGGGTGGTAATTTGTTTTCTGTTTTTCCCGATAACTGAGAGTAACGCTCAGGATAATGAGATATCAGCTGAGGATCTGACAAACGAATCCACTGCTGTACTAATTGGCAAATGCACCAGTAAAAGGTGCGAATGGAATGAGAACAAGAGTATAATTTACACTTATATAACCGTAATCCCGGAACAGTATATAAAAGGGAACCTGGGTTCGGAAGCTGTAATTGCAGTTCCCGGAGGCAGGGTGGGTGATATAATCTATGAAGTATCTGAAATGCCTGTATTTAATGAAGGAGAAGATGTTGTGGCATTTATCTGGACCAATCCTTCTGGTAAAAACCTTGTGACAGGTGGCTTCCAGGGCAAAATTAAAATCGAGAAGGACTTTAAAACCGGCAAAAGGATGATAGAGAGGATTGGCATAATGGATAACTCTGAATTGCAAAATCGGGTTCCGGGACAAGCAAGACAAGTCATAAAAATGAAGTTGGAGGATTTTGTTGCCAAACTTAAAGCGTACAGGCAACACTAACCAGAGCAGTGATTAAATAAGCAAAAACCTCAAAAAATGAATGTTATGAAAAAAAATATACTCAATATAATCGCAGTAAGTGCTCTATTAGTTAGCTTTTCGGGATCTTTGGTTGCTCAAAACTGTACAATTAGTGGATATGCTAAAGATGGGCCGAACGGGATTCTGATGACTGGAGTTAATATTCAAGTACAAGATTTAACAACTGGAACCATAACTGATGAATTTGGACATTATTCAATTAGTGTTCCGGCTGGAACACATACAATTTCAGCCTCGATGATAGGTTATGCGGGTTCTTCAAGGACTCTGGCAACACAAGCCGGAATTACTTATAGAGTCGATTTTTGGCCAAATGCTGTTACAGACATTAATGGAAATCCCTACACTGGTATAGAAATTGGCACACAAATATGGATGGGTGAAAATCTTCGTACAACGAAGTTTAATGATGGCACTGACATACCATATGTATACGTTATGTATCAATCTCCTGCTATGCCTGAACCAAACGTTACTACACCTGGTTATTGTTGGTATAACGATCAGCCTCTTTTATGACCACCTCCTATGGAGCTTTATACAATTGGTACGCTGTTAATACAAATAAGCTTTGCCCCGAAGGTTGGCATGTACCTACTGATTTAGAATGGGATCAGATGGCACTATTCCTCGATCCAGAGGCTATTATGTGGGCTGAAGAAAGTTCTATAGCTGGAGGTAAACTAAAAGAAACTGGTCTAACACATTGGACCTCTTCAAATCCAAGCACCAATGAAACTGGTTTTACAGCTCTTCCTGGTGGTACAAATGGCATTGGTAGCACTGGTAATACGGTTGGTGCCTTCTTTGGTTTAGGACAAAATGGTTACTGGTGGACTTCAACCATCCTACCAGAAAATGAGTTGTCGCCTATAAACAGAATGATGGCTAATTCATCCACAAAACTATTCAGAGGTACTGACAGAAGGCAATTGAAAATTCTGTTCGTTGTATAAAGGTTGTTCCTACTTTAACAACTTCTGATATTACTTCAATAACTTCAATATCTGCATTGAGTGGTGGAATCGTTACAAACGAAGGAGGATCATCTGTTATCGCCCGTGGTGTTTGCTGGAATACTTCATCCAATCCAACAATTTCTAATAATCATACTAATGATGGTTCCGGAACAGGGAGTTTTACAAGTTCAATAACCGGACTGGTAGCTAATACGACTTATTATGTAAGAGCCTATGCAACAAACTCTGAGGGGCCCACTTACGGTGAAGAGGTTAGTTTTGCTACCCCTTCATGTCCGACAATAATAATTACGAGTGCTCCAACTGTCAGTGTATGCGATAATGTAGCACTGAACTACACAGCAACCAGTTCTACTGCAGGAGCAACATTTGCATGGACAAGGGCATTCGTTGCGGGTATTACCAACACTGCCGGGACGGGAGCTACCGCTCTTATCAATGAAACACTTGATAATACGACCACAGTACCTGTAAACGTAACATACGTAATAATACCAAGTTACGGAGATTGTGCAGGTACTCCATTTAACCTTGTTGTTACCGTTAATCCACTACCTATCCCTACACTGACCAGTTCAGATGCAGACAATATTTTCTGTGCAGGGACAAGTGTTACTTTTACAGCAGAAGGCGGGACAAACTATAACTTCAGGATGGGGGGAACAAGTGTACAGAATGGAGAATCTGCAACATACACGACTAATGCTTTGACCAATGGTCAAATAGTAGTTGTCATAGTAACAAATTCGAATGGATGTACCTCTACTTCAACAGGAATAACTAATACAGTCAATGCATTACCAATAGCAACAGCAACCAATAATGGACCGGTATGTGTAGGTACTGTCCTAAATCTTAATGGAGGACCTGCCGGAATGACTACATATTCATGGACAGGACCGAATGGTTTCACTTCAAGTTCACAAAGTCCAATGGTATCAGATAATGCAATAGTAGCAGTATCAGGAGTATATGCACTGACCGTTACAAACAGTAATGGTTGTCAGGGTTTAGCAACCACGACTGTCACTGTTAATCCACTGCCAACAGCAACAATTAGTGATCCAATAACAATTTGTAAAGATGCACCAAATCCTTCGGTCACTTTTACAGGAGTTGGAGGCACTCCTCCTTATACTTTTAGCTATTCTGTGAACGATAGTGCACCTATATCTGTAAGTACTTCTGGAGAAAATAGCAGTGTTGATGTGTGATGTACCAATGGAAACCTGCAGATATTTTTGATTTTGGACTCTGGTATGTGACTGATGATAATGGTTGTACCAGCCCATTTTTAAATCTGGTGACTGTTGTTACAGTTGCATCGGTAACTGTATCAACAGAAGATGCTACTATAATTACATCTGGAAGTGCTAAATTAAACGGAATTATAAATGCTAATAATTTTATTGCTGATATTACATTTGAATATGGGCCAACTCCAAGTTATGGCAGCAGCATTAATGCTGTACCAAGTCCTGTCACAGGCACGACTACAACTGCTGTAAGTGCCAACATAACAGGACTGACAGCCAATACGACCTACCATTACAGAGTTAAAGCAGTTGGTTCTGGTTGTACAACTTATGGCAATGATCTAAGTTTTACCACATATAAACCTGATGCAATTACCGATATTGAAGGGAATTACTACAATATAGTAACTATTGGCTCACAGGTTTGGATGGCTGAAAACCTGAAAACCACACGGTATAATGATGGAAGTAACATACCCAATGTTACTGATAATGCTACTTGGGATGCTTTGACTTCCCCGGCATATGCATGGTACGATAACAATATAGCAAATAAGGTAACATACGGTGCATTATATAACTGGTATGCAGTAGAAACAGGTAAATTGTGCCCGGTGGGCTGGCACGTACCTACTGATGCTCAATTGACACGGCTAACTAATTACGTTGGCGGCGAAAGCGTTGCAGGAGGTAAGTTAAAGGAGATAGGAACTACTCATTGGAATAGCCCCAATGAAGGTGCTACTGATGAATACGGCTTTACGGCCCTTCCGGGAGGCGTCCGCTTACTCAATGGCGTATTCTACTCTATTGGAAATCTGGGCAGCTGGTGGTCATCCATAGATACCTTATCAACATATGCCTGGCACCGGTTCGTATGGAACAATAATATCCGTTTTTCAAGGATTTATGACAGTAAGACCAATGGGATTTTCTGTTCGTTGCCTCAAGGATAATATTGACCCAACAATTGTAACAAATGCAAATGACAATGGCGTCGGAAGTTTGCGATATGCTTTGGAATATGCCAATTCAAATGTTGATGTAAAGGATACTATCACCTTTAACATACCAGGTACAGGGCCATTTACGATACAAGTTCTTTCCTCTTTGCCTTCAATAACCGATCCGGTTGTAATTGACGGTTATACTCAACCTGGCGCCTCTGCCTCTAAATCGATATTGACTGATCGAACTTGATGGGACAAATGCTATGGGCTTAAAAAACTGCTGGAATTGACTAGTAAAGGTCTGGTAATAAATATTTTGAGCTTGGTGTCATCTTGATATATTGAGGAAATAGTAATCAAGAGGAATTTTTGGAACAGATTACTGGAATACTTTGGAAATCAATGGGTTCATAATGACACATGGAAATAATATAATTGGAGGATTAACATTGGAACAAATATAATTCGGGCATCTTTAGCATTAGGTAACGGAGCGGAATTATTGGAATTATGCAATGGGATCAAGCGAAAACATAATTGGTGGAGCGACTATTGCTGATCGAAATATAATCTCTGGAAATAATGGTTGTGGGATATTTAATCATGTAAGTTCACGAAATCATTTTTAGGCAATTACATAGGGGTGGATGTATCTGGGAAATTACCTTTAGGGAATAAAGGTCTTGGAATTTACATCGCAGGTGGTAATGAAAACTATAATTGGCGGCTCAAATGCGTATGAAAGAAATGTAATTTCTTCAATGAAGGTGATGGGATTCTTTGCTAATGGGGCACATCAAGTACCATGAAGGGTAATTTCATTGGTGTTGATGCTGGCCAGCTTCACTGGGAAATTAGGTAATGGAGTGTCTATTACTTCTGTTACTACAAATACAATTATTGGGGGAGTTAATTCTGGTGAAGGAAATATAATTGCCTTTAACAGCGGATCAGGGATTTATGTTATTCATAATGGGACTTTAAACAATTCAATAGCTTCTAACTCAATTTATTCCAATGGCGGACTTGGTATTGATCTTGGAAACACTGGGGTGACTCCTACTGATTCGATTTATAATGAAGCTTTAGGAATATATGATTATGATGATGATCGACGGTCCGAATAACCTTCAGAATTATCCTGTTCTGACTTCATTTAAGCTTGATCTTGGAACTAAAACAGTATTTGTCAGCGGATATTTAGAGAGTACAAAGAATAAAAAGTTTACTCTTCAGTTTTTTGCCAGCAAAGTTGCTGATAATACAGGATACGGAGAAGGACAGAAATACTTAGGCTCTGGCAAAAGTAAAGACTGGGGAGAATGGTAAAGCATTATTCGATACTACTTTTACAATAAGCAGTTCATGGGGCGATGTAATTACTGCGACTGCCACTGACGCCAGGCTGGAAATACATCAGAATTTTCAATGGCTATCGGGGGCATAAAAGATCAGATTATTGCTTCAAATAAATGGCCTTTCCCTTTCAGGGTAAATGAAGTCGGGGTCCCAAGAATTACTGATAACAGTGACATTACAGCTGTAAGAGAATCTTTCAACACCTGGGAAAACATTTCTACTGCAAAAATTGATTTTGTGGATGCCGGTACAACTCCCACCAAATGGGCTTCTGCCACAGACGGGATAAATCTCGTCAGTTTTGTCGATGATAAGTTCCCCTTCCCGCCCAGAGTGCTGGCAATTGCAGCTAAAACTCTTAAAATAGGCCCAAATGATACGGTAGCCCAGATCATTGATGCTGACATTCTTGTAAATCCTCAATTTGTGCTGCACGATGTTGGAGTAGGATACACAAATTCCAATAAAGGTTATTATGATGTTCAGAGCATTATAACCCATGAGATCGGACATGTTATGGGTTTATTACATTCGGGGATTGTTAATTCAACAATGTTCTTTATGCTCGACAGTGGCACCTCCGTTCGTAGCCTTGAACTGGATGACAGATCATGGGCAAGTTATAAGTATCCTAAAATACCTGATTTCAGTACAATTTTTGGTTCCATATCAGGTAAAATTACTTATGGTTATGGTGGAGCACCTGTAGCCGGAGCACTAGTTTTAGCTATAAATACAGCCGCTAACACTACTGCAGTACATGCTTATAGCGATGCGGAGGGTAATTATCTTGTTCCGGGCCTGCCTCCTGGTTCTTACAACATTTACATTCAACCGCTTGATGGAGATGTCTATGGTTATGCCTTAAGACCTGGTAATATAAGCTCATACCTTTATTGCAACACAATTTATACCGACTTTCCTAATGAATATTATAGTCCTGATGAGCTGCTTGATAATACACCGCCAGGTAGTGATATAATAGCATCAATAAATGTCTCTGCCGGACAGAATACAGGTCACACAGATCTGATAACCAATAAGGACCTTACTCGTCCCACTTTGAAATCGGTCAGATCGACAGATCCTGTGGACAATAAGATAAAAGTTTTATCAAATTTCATTATCAGATTCTCCGAACCGGTCGATGAAACAACGCTCACAGATGCTACCTGCTATCTGGAGCTGGGGGCCCCTGATAATAAGAAATTCGTGGGCACCTTCACAACTCTGCCGGATAGCGTTAACATCGTTGTTTTTAATCCTGATTCGGTTCTGAGATTCAGCAGGACTTATACTCTGCATCTTACAACCGGAATCAACGATCTGAAAGGGAATGCTCTCATTGAACCGGTTCCTGTAAGTTTCACTACTGTCGACAGGGACAGGATACCTCCAACTATATCAGGTATATTCCCCTTAAATCAAGCTGACAGTGTGTTTGTAACAACCAGGATTAATGTCTTTTTCTCAGAACCCATGAATTCAGAGTCCGTTCCTGATAATTTCGCTCTTTCATGGGACGAGGGAACTCCTGCTGTCACAAATAAGGTCGCTGGTTCAATCAGCTGGGATAGCGAATATAAAAATCTGACTTTCACTCCGTTGAAAAGCCTGAATGAAAATAAAGATTACAAAATTACAGTCTCAACCGGAGCAACAGACCTTTCAAAGAATCATTTAAAAATCGTTACTGGTATTGATACCAGTTGTGTATTTTATACTGTAATTGACGCTGCGCCTGAAATCATCTATCTGGGGCCAAGGGCCAATCAACCCGGTGTAACTATCGAAACCCCTGTGGTTGTTGATTTCTCAGAACCGATCGAACCTGCTTCGGTGGACGCAACAACGTTCATATTAAAATCTGTTGCCGACCAGGTCACTATAAATGGGTCATTTGAATTTCTTAATGCGAATTCGAGAGTAGTGTTCAGACCTGAGACAAATCTGGAATACAACAAAGCATATTCTGTTAAACTTACCACCGGTATAAAGGATGTTTCGGAAACAGTCAGGCACCTGGCAACAGATCGTATTTCTGCATTTACCACTGCGAGTACACCAATTGCACCGCAAATTCTTTACATTGATCCATCTCGGGGAGTAGTGGGTTCGACCGTCGCAATTTCAGGAACCGGATTTGATCCTGATCCTGCAAAGAATCTGATCTCTTTTAATGGCATTGTTGCGTCTGCAAAGACTGCTTCTCTCAACACTTTGACCACTGCAGTCCCTATGGGGACATTGTCAGGTCCGGTAACTGTTACAGTTAACAACAAGGTTTCTGATCAGATGCAGTTCTATGTTATCCCTGAGTACATGAATGATCCCAGTTATGTAGTCTCAAGTAAATCAACAGGAAGTCCTACAGGGGGCGTTGCCATCTCAGGCACCGGGGAGGCTGTATTTGCAATGGTTACTAATCCGGATGGTGGTACCGTTACCCGTATCGGATTGGGAAGTCAGGCAGGATCCATTATTTCGATCCCCGTAGGCACGTACCCTTTGAAAGTTGACATTGATCAATTGGGAAAAATGGCTTATGTAACCAATTTCAATTCTCATGATGTTTCTGTCGTCGATTTGAACACCAATAAAGTAATTAAAACCATCAGTGTGGGGATTGAACCATATGGAGTAGTGGTAACTCCGGATGGCAAACGGGTTTATGTTTCCAATTATTTTTCCGGGAATTTATCTCTGATTGACATTGATCCGACGAGCGGAGGATTTGATCATGTGGTTGCAAATGTTCCTACCGGATCAAATTCAGGTAATGTTGCTGTTACTGCTGACGCAGGAATGGTCCTTGTAACCGGAGACTTTGGACTGAAAATAGTAGACTCTGATCCAAAAAGCAATGATTATAACAGTGTGATAGCAACTGTAAGCTCTGGTACTAAAACAGGTGATGTTACTGTAACAGCTGATGCCGGATTTGCAATTGTGTCAACCCTGGAGGGTAGCCTGCTGATAATTAACCTGCATCCTGTGAACGATGATTATACTGGAGCAGTGGTTGCCAGCGTTCCGACAGGGACTAACGTTTCGGATGTGAAAGCGAGCGGTGATGCAGTCTATGTCTACGTGACAGATACTGAGAATGATCAGATTTTGGTATATAAAATTGGTAAGGGTGGATCTGCTTCTCCCAGTGGATCAGGTACCGGATCTATTACTCTTATCCCTCAGGATCCTATAAGTCAGGATATCGGAGATGCCCCACGTGGATTAGCTATAAGTGCAGCTGGTGATAAAATCTATGTAGTTACCGGAAATCCTTCCAATACAATAGAAAGGAGAGTTACCACAATCTCGCTGACAGGTGGCTTGATTTCACCTTCGGTGTCAATAGAAGATTTAATCATTACAATTCAGAACATGATTAATTCTGGTAAAATCACAAAACTGCGTGGTTATGCGCTCATGGTTACTTTGAATGCTGCTTTAAAAAATATCTATAATGGAAGACCAAAGCTTGCAATACTCGATTTAACTGCATTTAACGCCCTGGTAAAAACATATATAAAGAATAAACAAATTAATACTGCCCAGGGCAATGCACTGATCAGTTCAGCCACTGCAATTATTAATCAACTGAAAGGAGTTAAATCTGGTGAGGAAGAAACCTACTTTACTGAATCCGAAACCCAGCCAGATCAGGATATTGTAACTCAAACCAAGCTCGGTGTCATCTATCCGAATCCGACAAGAGAAGCAATTACCATCAATTACGAGGTTGCTGCAGATGAAATGACTGCAGGCAGGGTAACTATCAATATCTATGACATCAGCGGAAAGCTGGTAGGCAATCTTGTTAACAGGACGCAGGAAACAGGACGTTATTCAGCAACGTGGAGCGGAAATTATGAGGATGGAACTCATGTACCTTACGGGATTTATTTCCTCCGTTTCAAAGCAGGTAAAACTGAAGAGGTTAGAGAGATCATGCTGGTTAAGTAGAAGCGGTTTAAATTTTGTTGCAGAACAGGGACGTCGCATTTAACGTCCCTGCTTTTTCCTGTTTTGAGGGGATTCCGCGAGAATAATAGAATACTGGGTAACTATATTGGGACTGACTATACCGGAGTTGTTCCGATTGGGAACAAAGTTGGTGTGACTATTTGGGGTGGTGCAAGAAATAATATGGTGGGAGACATAATAAAAGGAGGTGGAAATCTTATAGCAAATTCCTTGCAAGAGGGAGTTTGGATATATGATAATGGTACTATTGGGAATATGGTTATCTCAAACTCAATTCATTCCAATGGCGGACTTGGTATTGATCTTGGACCCGTTGGAGTAACAATTAACGATACAAGTAAAGTTGATGGTACGTTTGATCCTGATCCCGGCCCTAACAACCTCCAGAACTACCCGGTACTGGATTCTTTTAAGCTTGACCTTGGAACTAAAACAGTATTTGTCAGCGGATATTTAGAGAGTACAAAGAATAAAAATTTTACTCTTCAGTTTTTTGCAAGCAAAGTTGCTGATAATACAGGATACGGAGAAGGACAAATATTTCTTGGCTTGGCTAAAGTAAAGACCGGGGATAATGGTAAAGCATTATTTGACACTACTTTTACAATCAGCAGTTCATGGGGCGATGTTATTACTGCAACCGCTACAGACGCCAATGGAAATACATCAGAATTTTCAATGGCTATCGGGGGCATAAAAGATCAGATTATTGCTTCAAATAAATGGCCTTTCCCTTTCAGGGTAAATGAAGTCGGGGTCCCAAGAATTACTGATAACAGTGACATTACAGCTGTAAGAGAATCTTTTAACACCTGGGAAAACATTTCTACTGCAAAAATTGATTTTGTGGATGCCGGTACAACTCCCACCAAATGGGCTTCTGCCACAGACGGGATAAATCTCGTCAGTTTTATCGATGATAAATTCCCTTTCCCGCCAAGAGTGCTGGCAATTGCAGCTAAAACTCTTAAAATAGGCCCAAATGATACGGTAGCCCAGATTATTGATGCTGACATTCTGGTAAATCCTCAATTTGTGCTGCACGATGTTGGAGTAGGATACACAAATTCCAATAAAGGTTATTATGATGTTCAGAGCATTATAACCCATGAGATCGGACATGTTATGGGTTTATTACATTCGGGGATTGTTAATTCAACAATGTTCTTTATGCTCGACAGTGGCACCTCCGTTCGTAGCCTTGAACTGGATGACAGATCATGGGCAAGTTATAAGTATCCTAAAATACCTGATTTCAGTACAATTTTTGGTTCCATATCAGGTAAAATTACTTATGGTTATGGTGGAGCACCTGTAGCCGGAGCACTAGTTTTAGCTATAAATACAGCCGCTAACACTACTGCAGTACATGCTTATAGCGATGCGGAGGGTAATTATCTTGTTCCGGGCCTGCCTCCTGGTTCTTACAACATTTACATTCAACCGCTTGATGGAGATGTCTATGGTTATGCCTTAAGACCTGGTAATATAAGCTCATACCTTTATTGCAACACAATTTATACCGACTTTCCTAATGAATATTATAGTCCTGATGAGCTGCTTGATAATACACCGCCAGGTAGTGATATAATAGCAACAATAAATGTCTCTGCCGGACAGAATACAGGTCACACAGATCTGATAACCAATAAGGACCTTACTCGTCCCACTTTGAAATCGGTCAGATCGACAGATCCTGTGGACAATAAGATAAAAGTTTTATCAAATTTCATTATCAGATTCTCCGAACCGGTCGATGAAACAACGCTCACAGATGCTACCTGCTATCTGGAGCTGGGGGCCCCTGATAATAAGAAATTCGTGGGCACCTTCACAACTCTGCCGGATAGCGTTAACATCGTTGTTTTTAATCCTGATTCGGTTCTGAGATTCAGCAGGACTTATACTCTGCATCTTACAACCGGAATCAACGATCTGAAAGGGAATGCTCTCATTGAACCGGTTCCTGTAAGTTTCACTACTGTCGACAGGGACAGGATACCTCCAACTATATCAGGTATATTCCCCTTAAATCAAGCTGACAGTGTGTTTGTAACAACCAGGATTAATGTCTTTTTCTCAGAACCCATGAATTCAGAGTCCGTTCCTGATAATTTCGCTCTTTCATGGGACGAGGGAACTCCTGCTGTCACAAATAAGGTCGCTGGTTCAATCAGCTGGGATAGCGAATATAAAAATCTGACTTTCACTCCGTCGAAAAGCCTGAATGAAAATAAAAATTACAAAATTACAGTCTCAACCGGAGCAACAGACCTTTCAAATAATCATTTAAAAATTGTTACTGGTATTGATACCAGTTGTGTATTTTATACTGTAATTGATGCAGCACCTGAAATCATCTATCTGGGGCCAAGGGCCAATCAACCAGATGTAACTATCGAAACCCCTGTGGTTGTTGATTTCTCAGAACCGATCGAACCTGCTTCGGTGGACGCAACAACGTTCATATTAAAATCTGTTGCCGACCAGGTCACTATAAATGGGTCATTTGAATTTCTTAATGCGAATTCGAGAGTAGTGTTCAGACCGGAGACAAATCTGGAATACAACAAAGCATATTCTGTTAAACTTACCACCGGTATAAAGGATGTTTCGGAAACAGTCAGGCACCTGGCAACAGATCGTATTTCTGCATTTACCACTGCGAGTACACCAATTGCACCGCAAATTCTTTACATTGATCCATCTCGGGGAGTAGTGGGTTCGACCGTCGCAATTTCAGGAACCGGATTTGATCCTGATCCTGCAAAGAATCTGATCTCTTTTAATGGCATTGTTGCGTCTGCAAAGACTGCTTCTCTCAACACTTTGACCACTGCAGTCCCTATGGGGACATTGTCAGGTCCGGTAACTGTTACAGTTAACAACAAGGTTTCTGATCAGATGCAGTTCTATGTTATCCCTGAGTACATGAATGATCCCAGTTATGTAGTCTCAAGTACATCAACAGGAAGTCCTACAGGGGGCGTTGCTATATCAGGCTCCGGGGAGGCTGTATTTGCAATGGTGACTAATCCGGATGGTGGTACCGTTACCCGTATCGGATTGGGAAGTCAGGCAGGATCCATTATTTCGATCCCCGTAGGCTCGTACCCCTTGAAAGTTGACATTGATCAATTAGGAAAAATGGCTTATGTAACCAATTTCAATTCTCATGATGTTTCTGTCGTCGATTTGAACACCAATAAAGTAATTAAAACCATCAGTGTGGGGATTGAACCATATGGAGTAGTGGTAACTCCGGATGGCAAACGGGTTTATGTTTCCAATTATTTTTCCGGGAATTTATCTCTGATTGACGTTGACCCGACAAGCGGAGGATTTGATCATGTGGTCGCTAATGTACCTACCGGAACAAATTCAGGTAATGTTGCTGTTACTGCTGACGCAGGAATGGTGCTTGTAACCGGAGACTTTGGACTGAAAATAGTGGATTCTGATCCAAAAAGTAATGACTATAACAGTGTGATAGCAACTGTAAGCTCAGGTACTCCAACGGGAGATGTTACTGTTACTGCTGATGCCGGATTTGCAATTGTGTCAACTCTGGAGGGCAGCCTGCTGATAATTAACCTGCATCCTGTGAACGATGATTATACTGGAGCAGTGGTTGCCAGCGTTCCGACAGGGACTAACGTTTCGGATGTGAAAGCGAGCGGTGATGCTGTCTATGTCTACGTGACAGATACTGAGAATGATCAGATTTTGGTATATAAAATTGGTAAGGGTGGATCTGCTTCTCCCAGTGGATCAGGTACCGGATCTATTACTCTTATCCCTCAGGATCCTATAAGTCAGGATATCGGAGATGCCCCACGTGGATTAGCTATAAGTGCAGCTGGTGATAAAATCTATGTAGTTACCGGAAATCCTTCCAATACAATAGAAAGGAGAGTTACCACAATCTCGCTGACAGGTGGCTTGATTTCACCTTCGGTGTCAATAGAAGATTTAATCATTACAATTCAGAACATGATTAATTCTGGTAAAATCACAAAACTGCGTGGTTATGCGCTCATGGTTACTTTGAATGCTGCTTTAAAAAATATCTATAATGGAAGACCAAAGCTTGCAATACTCGATTTAACTGCATTTAACGCCCTGGTAAAAACATATATAAAGAATAAACAAATTAATACTGCCCAGGGCAATGCATTGATCAGTTCAGCCACTGCAATTATTAATCAACTGAAAGGTAGTTAAATCTGGTGAGGAAGAAACTTACTTTACTGATTCCGAAACCCAGCCAGATCAGGATATTGTAACTCAAACCAAGCTCGGTGTCATCTATCCGAATCCGACAAGAGAAGCAATTACCATCAATTACGAGGTTGCTGCAGATGAAATGACTGCAGGCAGGGTAACTATCAATATCTATGACATCAGCGGAAAGCTGGTAGGCAATCTTGTTAACAGGACGCAGGAATCAGGACGTTATTCAGCAACGTGGAGCGGAAATTATGACAATGGAACTCATGTGCCTTACGGGATTTATTTCATCCGTTTCAAAGCAGGTAAAACTGAAGAGGTGAGAGAGATCATGCTGGTTAAGTAGAAGCGGTTTAAATTTTGTTGCAGAACAGGGACGTCGCATTTAACGTCCCTGCTTTTTCCTGTTTTGATGGGGATTCCTCGCTAACGCTCGGAATGACAATTTATTATTTTACAGGGGGTGGGGAAAGAAGTGGCGATTCGCTGAAAAATATCGAAAGAGTTCAAAAGTGTAAATTGATATCAGGATTTAATTATTAATCTGTAAACTTTTTTTAGGACGAGTCAAAATAAAGTTTGCGAATCGCCACTTCTTTCCCCCTATACCTCACAATCTCGCCACGTCATTCCGAGAGCCAGCGAGGAATCTCCTGATTTTTTGTAATTTAGTCTTCATCATAAATGTCATTAATAATCTGTTTGTTAAATGAGGACCCGGGTATATTATGTTTATATCCTGACAAATACACATCATAATGTTCTTTATACCGGAGTTACTAATGACTTAGAGAGAAGGTGTTATGAACATAAACAAAAGAAAATAAAGGGATTTACACAGAAATATAATGTTGATAAACTGATTTATTTTGAAAGGTTTGATTCAATTGATTCAGCAATAGATAGGGAAAAACAGATTAAAGGGTTTCCCAGGGGAAAAACACTGACACTTATTAATCAGTTTAATAAAGATTGGAAAGAATTATCACATACTGGATTATTCAAGACTCGTTAGTAAATTTATTCATGTCAATAATGAGAAGTTTATTGTCTTGTCTGTCTATCTTAATTTTGGGTGTCTTTCGCACAAAACAAGAGAGATCATACTTGTTAAGTAGAAGCGGTTTAAATTTTGTTGCAGAACAGGGGGGTGTCTCAAAAGATTGATTTTACCCCCAAACCCGCCAAGGGGGGCTTTAATTGCAGATTGCGAATTGCGGAATGCGGATTGTGGATTTAAAAAAATAACCAGAAAATGGTAAATCCGAAATCAAAAATCCAAAATCCGAAATTGTTAAAAGTCCCCCCTGGGGGATTTAGGGGTGGAGTTAAAAAAAGGGACTTGGGAGACAGCCTCCTGTTTTTCTATTTAATAATCTCCCGGTAGTATCTGATTGTAATCTCTCTCAGGTGCTTTTTAGCTTCACCGGCTTTAACAGAATCCGGTTCTGATTCGATATAATTCTGCCATTGTTCAATACTCTTATTCATTTTACCTGCTGCTTCATAAGCTTTTGCCAGAATAAGATCTGTTTCAGGTTCATCCTGTTTCAAATCACTGGGAAAGCTCCAGGTATTTAATTGCTTCTTCATTCTGACCCATAAGGAAATAGGAATTCCCCAGGTTCCTGTAAATCAGATAAATATATTTTGACTCTTTATAGTTGTCTTCAGCCTGGCTAAGTATAAGAACAGCGTCAGCAGTCTGATTAATTTCATTGTACAGATTACCAAGGGCGCTTATTGCAGGGACCAGAACGGAATCTTTCTTAAATGTTGAATCGATTGTAATGGCTTTCCTGTACCATTCAATTGCCTGGTGATAATCTTTCTTGTCATGAAAAGCAAAGCCCATATTATAAGCTGCCTGACTGTTGGAAGGATCATATTTAACAGCTTTAATGGTTTCTGTGAGTGCATTATTCAAATTACCCTGTTTCACACTTAATGCTGCCAAAGTACTCCATGCATAAGAGTATTTAGGATCAACAGACAATGCATTATCCAGTTCAGCTTTTGCAGCTCCGTATTCCTTCTGGTCTATATAGGTCACAGCATTTCTTACATGCGATTTTGCTAGCTCTCTTTTGGCTTTACCTGCACCAAAAATTCTGATCTGATCTTGACGGTTCAGGAATATAAGTATTATTGATACAATCAGGAGAAATGAAAAAATATATTTGTAAAAGTATTTAAGCCAATGTTTCAGAGTTTTTTGTACTCTTTCTGTTTTTTGATTCTGCTCCTGTTCCTGAGGATAAAGCTTTATCTGAATATTACGGTTTGGAAAGCTGTTATCATTTGTAAACAGATCTATGCTGTCCTGAACTATCGATTCATCTATCAGGTTCTTTTCTTCAGGTGATGTGAATTGTACCCTCTTCAGACTGCTGATGATTTCTTCAATTGCATTTGCCACTTTGTTTATCTGGTCGCGATAGTAAATTTTATTATAATTATCATGAGGATGATCCTCATTGGCTCTCAGTGGCCTGTTAACCCCGGCAGATTTATAGATAAAATCCACTGAACGAAATCCCCCACGTAAAACCGATTCAAAAAATATAATATCATCTTTACCCAGATCATGAATACGAACCGGTAATACCCTGCTTGCAATGTTCCCGTTAAGCAGCTTTGCCTTCAATCCAAACTGATCATGTGAGGCCTGCTCAATGAATGCTTTAAATTCATGTTCCCAGGCAAAAGATTTAGGATCACAATATGTGCGGGAAATGATTGGAATAAAGACCAGGCATTTAAGCTTCTCTTTTAATGAAGCATCAACATCGTGCGTCTCTAATAGTCCGTCATGAGGATTGATGTCAAAATAAACTGTTATTTCTTCTTTAAAGGTAGCCTCCAGTTCCTTCTTTAGGTTGTCAACAAATTCTGTTACCCAGCCATCATATTTGTTGTCTTTCTGCCGGTAGCTGATAAAAATGTCGTATTCGTACCCGGGGATGAGGCTTGCCATATTAATCATTCCTCCTTTATTTTTGACGGGCAACAGCCTTTTTTGCTTCCTCGAGATGAAGATAAACTGTGTGCTGATAATAGACTCTTATATCCCAGCATTTTTCAAGAATATTCAGGGCTTCTTTATATTTTCCCTGTTTATATAATCCCCAGCCTTTGCAATCCAACAAACACCATTGAAGATCTGGTCTTAATACCAGGGCTTTATCAATGAGCTGCAAGCCCTCATCAATTCCCCGGTCCTTATCAACCAGAAACCAGGCAAGATCATAAATCCTGTAAGGATTATCAGGTTCTGATGAATACCTGTGTCTGAAATACTCCTCTGCTTTTTCCAGATTACCTTCCTCAGCGTAAAACTGACCCGGGCCTATTGTTACGAATTCCTCTGATGATACATCTTCTTTACTTAATGATATGTATTTCTCGATATATTCATTTGCGGAAAGAGTATCGCCTTCTGTTAAAGAGAGGATTGCTTTTAAATAGATAATAAGAGGATCGTCTGGGAAAATCCTGATCTGCTTTTATGTAAAGTTTCTTTTCTTTTTTATACTGACCGGTTTTATGATATGATTCTCCAAGCAAAGTATAGTTATAAACCCACCAGGGTTTTGAATCCATTTTATCGTATATCTCCAGCGCCTTTTCAAATTCAGGGATTGCTTTATCATATTGAAACAATCCCATGTAAGCAAGACCTATATCATAATAGGTACCCGGGAAAATATCATCAATTTCTAAAAGCTGTCTCAGGTATTTAATTTCTTCAATCGGGGTTTCAAAAAAGAAAGCATGATTCTTGTTTATAAGGACTCTTCAGCCTTAATGATGCCTGATCTCTTTTCCCATACGCCCTGAGACCCCATTCCCGGGACTCCTCATACAACCCCTGATTCATATATGCTACTGAAAGCTTTAACGTAACAAGAGTAAAGTTTGAATCGATAGCCAGTGCCTGCAGGAACATATTCCTTGCCGTAGGAAAATCTCTTTTCCTTCGGGCATTTTCTCCATAAAGGTAATACCTGTATGCTTCAGAAGAAGTGGTTGATGGATGAGACTGCAGATAAAGAGGTAATTCTTTTGTCAGTTTAGATATTATCAGAGAATTCCTTACCATCATTGAAATCGAATCTATGATATGCAGGATATTCTCACTGGTCCCATCTATCTGAAAAGATTCATAAACCTCTTTTGATTTTGAATCAATTAATTGTGCATTTACACGAATTGTTGAATCTGCCTGCTTTATGCTGCCACAGATAAAGATATTTGCATCAATTTTCCGGGAGATTGTACTACCCACAGAGGGTGTTATTGAAGCATAATTAGTAAGACCTTTACTTTGGAGTACATTGTTGATAGTTTCTAATTGCCTGACTTTTATCTCTTCAGAGTTCGTCAGAGAGGCTATTAATTCATTTTGAATCCCAACCTGCCATACATTCCAGGTAGTATCATTAGTCATATTTTGAAATGGCATTACGGCCACAGAGATCCTTTCTCCTGATGATCTCAGTTTGTCAAGCGTGTTCTGTTTCAATGTTTTCTGAAATGCAAGAATTGCAATACCGATTAATACCGCTATAATTAAAATACCTGATAATAATTTCACCCAGTCCAGGATAGCAGGTTTCTCCTTTTCTTTTTTTGTCCCTTCCGGTTCAACTTCTTCAGTTATCGGCTTTTGCAGGTTTTTTTCTGTCGATTGTGCCGCTGATCCGGCTTTAATACCAAGGATTATTTCTTTTATAGCAAGGGCTACCTTGTTGATCTGGATCCTGTATTTGGTATGGTTTAAGTTCTTCTTTTCATCATCTTCAGAAGTAAGCGGTTTGTTAACACCCGGTTCTTTATAGATAAATTCAACTCCCCGGAGCAATCCTTTAAGAATTGACTCACATAGTTTAATATCTTCATTATCCAGGTCGTGAATGCGAACCGGAAGCACCCTGCCTGCCACATTACCATTAGGTAATTTCACCTTCAAACCGAACTGATCCTGAGATGCCTGTTCAACAAATACTTTGAACTCCCGTTCCCAGGCAAAGGATTTTGGATCACAATATGTACGGGAAATAATTGGTATAAAGATAAGGCACTTCAGCTTCTCTTCCAGAGACGCATCTATATCATGTGTTTCTAAAAGGCCATCATGCGGATTGATGTCAAAATAAACGCTTATCTCTTCTTTAAAAGTTGCCTCAAGTTCCCGTTTCAGATTATCAACAAATTCAGTTACCCAGCCATCATATTTGTTGTCTTTCTGCCGGTAGCTTATAAAAATGTCATATTCGTATCCAGGTACTATACTTGGCATCAGAATCCTATTTGTTTCATTATCAAATATAAATCTTAGCTGAACCAAATACAAACTTTTATTTTTTTAATCTGTTGATTTCTTCAACATTGCAAAATGATATTACTTATAATTCCCATTCTTCCCTCTATGGCGGTTCTTCTCAACGAAACAGCAACTATCCTGTACGTGTAAAATAAAAAACCCGGTAAATATTTCCGGGTTTTCTGTTCAGAAATTATCATGTTTATTTCTTCGTAAGGGCAAAATTCTGGATTGTTCTGTTTCCTTCAATCACTTTGATCCCTGCATAACTGACTGTATCATAATTCTCTTTGGTTGCAAAGATTGAATATGTCCCTGCCGGCATTCCAATAAAAGCATAATGTCCAAGTGTATCGGTATACGTTGTTGCCATTATTGTATCCTGTTTTACCCACAATTTGGCTAACTTGATTTTCACCTTCAGGGTGTCGGTAACCATTCCTTCAATCCTTCCTGCAGTCGAGTTGTTTGTTGCCCTGATGCATGGTTTGAAAATGAATCCGTTAACTCCGGCAGAGTTATCGAGGTTGCCTCTCATTACGAACGATTTTGAAAGATCAAAGTCAAGAAGCAGTTCCGATGTGAGACGTCCCTCAACATGAAGTGCGGGACTGATAAAAATCTTGATACCTGTCTGTTTTCCGCTTGGTACTTTTACATTAAACTCCTCAGTCCGGCCATTAAGCTTAAGGCCTGCGCTCACCACGTAAAGTCTTACCTGGTCATACGATCCCTGTGGCAGATCAATTGCCGGAAGATCTTCTGTAATACCGTTTCTGAGTTTCATCAAATCAAGAGTAATGCTGTCATTCGAAACAACCATATATGGATTGCTGTCATTTTGACCGGCTTTCCGTACTTCAATTTTTGTAATTGTAACTGTTGCCGATTCAACATAGCTTATATTGAACGGATCGTCAGTTAATCTTACGACAAGTTTCCCGGGACCCTGGTCATCAGTCGTTTTTGAGCAGCCTGACATTATTAAGGCTGTTGCTATTATTGCGAATAAAATCTTTTTCATAATAATATAATTTATTTGGTAAAGCACAAATGTAGAACCCCGATTATGAAAAAATCATGAATTTTCGGGAAATACGAAAGAAAAAATTGTGCCTTTGTCAGGGACCGACTCAATGGTTATTTTAATGCCATGAAAATCAGCAATTGATTTTGCGATTGCGAGACCAATTCCTGTTCCGTTGTCTTCTGATCTTGTTTTAAACCGTGAAAACAGTGTACTCAGCTGTGCTTCAGACATCCCTTTTCCGGTATCACTTACTGATACCATAAAATGGTCTTTACCATTGAAGCTTTTAATGAGAACCTTTCCTGCGGGTGGTGTATTTTTAACGGCATTGTTAACAATATTATAAAACATTGAAAAGAGAAGTGATCTGTTGGCCCGGCTCACCTGGAAATCATGATCAAATTCTTTTCCCAGCAATATGTTCCTGTCTTCAGCTATAGGTGTCATCTCAACAATTATTTCTGAAAGAACTTCATTTATCAGAAATGTGTCATTCCGGAGGTACTGGCGACTTTCGAGACGGGCAATGAGCAGTAATGAATTGACCAGGCCTTGCAGACGATGAAGGGTTTTTAATGATTCTTCAATCCTTGCTGAAATTTCAGGTGAAAGATCATCCCTGATCAGAAGGTTTTCAAGCTTGCTTCTAAGTACTGAAACCGGTGTCAGCAATTCATGTGAAATGTTTACGGTGATTTCCTTTTCTTTCCTGAAAAGTTTATCGATGTGTGCCATCAGTTCTTTAAGGGCATTATCGAGTCGGATGAAATCAGAGGTTGTAGTTTTAACAGGAGTTTTATCGTAGACTGAGGGATCGGAAATATCTTTAAGCTTCCCTGTTATTGAATCAAGCGGACGAAGCAGGCGGCGCGTATAGAGAAGGTCAGCAATAAATGTGATAAGGATAATGAAAGCCAGGAAAACCAGCATTACTTTCCTGATGTTCTTTTCTGTACGTTGAATACTTTCGAGACTTTTACCAACTTCCAGAAGATATTTTTTATTATCGACTTTGAATGAATAATTAAGAACCCTGTAAGTCAGCTTTTCATCTTCGATCATACGTTCTGACACCTCGATAAAATTAACATCTTCTTCAGAATCAAATCGTTCCAGTGAAATAAATTCATCTTTGAGAATGTTGTAGCTGCCAAATGTGTTTTCAGTTTCAGAAGTTATGAATGGTTCTATTCCCACCTTTGATATAATGGAAATGGCCTGTTCCCTCATTTCAATCAGGTTGTTATCAGTCTGGAAGAGATTTATCTTTTCAACCAGGTAAGGCATAACAAGCAGGAATATTCCCGTAAAGACCAGCTTTGACAGAAGGTTAAAAAACGAGAGTTTTATTCTCAGTCTGGCCATTTTCAGTAAACTGTTTACAGGCTTACCCTGTAGCCTATTCCCCTTACTGTCTCCAGCCAGGGAGTTGGGGCAAATTCATTTAACTTCTTCCTGACATTTTTAATGTGAACGTCAATAAAATTACTGTCATACTGATCCTCAAGAATATTGCCCCAGATATGTTCATAAAGTTGCTGGCGTGTAAGCACTTTATTCCTGTTTATGACCAGGTAATTCAGCAGATCAAACTCTTTTTTTGTCAGCAGAACCTCTTTCTCTTTATGCGTTAACTTTCTCGACTGGAATTCGATAATAAATTCTCCGATAGCCATTTCCTGGCTGGAAATTTTAAATTTCCTCCGGCCGACTGCCTGTATGCGTGCTCCAAGTTCCGTCAGCGCAAAAGGTTTCGCCAGATAATCATCTGCCCCAAGGTCCAGGCCCTTTACCTTGTCCTGAATCTCTCCGCGGGCCGTAATAATAATGAATGCAGGTTCACTGCCCCAGGCTCGTGCAATTTTAATGATATCAAGACCATCGTAATCTGGTAAGCCAAGATCGAGAAGAACGAAATCGTAAAGATTTATTGCTATTTTTTCAGATGCATCTGTACCTGTAAATGCCTGTTCGCACAGATAACCCTCAGATTTAAGAAATAATGCTATTTCATCAGACAGGCTCTTTTCATCCTCAACGATCAGTACATTCATTTTTTTGTCCTCAAAAAATTCTTATATAAGCGCTAAGATAAGCCGAAAATCCTTTGGGTGCAGGATATCCTGAATTTTTGAATGCAGGAAGTACATAACAAGGTTCAGCTTCAATACTGACATTTTTGTAGTTGAATGTAATTGGAAAAGAAAATTCAAAATCGATCAGCCCAAATTGGGATGTGAAAATATCAGTGGATGTGACCGGATTTTTTTTGTAATGACGGAAAGGGGGTGACAGACCATATTTTTTCACCCCTGTTATTGTTTCAATTTTAATTATTTCACCAGAGAGAATACTGATATCAGGGTTAAAGGAAATAAATGCATTCCCTCTGAAAAACTCATGTGTTTGAAAATACCTTGAATTCTTAACCTGTATATATCCCTTTACATCATCGGATATAATTCCATCCAGTGATACCCTTGTATAAAGCAGCTTCCAGTCGAAGCCAGCGGTAAAGCTTAGAAATCCGAAGTTGCTGAAAAGTGTATCCTGCAGAGATTTCTGTGTCATAAATCCAGCTGCATCGGCAGAAATATCAAACCATGAATTAAAAGTGTGGCTGTAGTTTGACGATAAACTGTAAAATGCCAGCCAGGGTTCAGTCCTGGCAAGATGAGAAGCAGATGCGGAAACATACAAACTGTTTTTAAATCCATAGGTAATCGCTCCGGAATAATAGGGCAGGTTATTCGAGATGGTTGATCCCAGGTAAATCATGTTACTCCCATAACCTGCTCCGGCATATAATGAGTGCTTGCTTTTATCACCAGAACCTGAAAGAGTGTCCCTGACAATGCTTTTAGTTATAGCTGTTTGTCCCGAAAGATTTAAATGAGATACCAGCAAAGCAAACAGCGCTGCAGATAACCGGAGGTATTTACTGAAGCAGATCATACTTATACCTGATGATTTATTTCTTCCCGGGTTTTATCGCACCTCCGGGTCTGCCGACTCCCTTTGGAATACGTGATCCCGATGGCCTTTCAATATTTGGAGGCCTTGCACCCCTTGCTTTGCTCATATCAGGCCGGGCACTTCTTACCTGTTTTATTTTATTACCGCCAGAGTTATTCCTGTTATTCGCCTGCTGATTACCTGAATTCCCATTCAGTGCGTTGTCATTTATTTTTTCTGTGGACTGAGAAATGCCCTGACTTACTTTTGTAGTATCCGCTTTGACAGTTACAGCCTGAGAAAAACCAGCCAGGTCCGTAAATAGAAGAAATACGACCGGAAAAAGTAATTTTTGTATATTTATCAGAATAAAGGACTTCATTTTCAGTGATTTTTGTCTCTTGTTCTTGCTCACTTAACGCAATTTTCATGCAAATCTAAATAATAATCATGAAGAATAAATGAACAGATAGAAAGGATCTCACCTCTTCAGGAGTTTTGATATAAATCCCGGGGATATGTTTAAAAGAAAACCGACTGATTTATTTTAATTTTATAAGGAGGAATTAATAATGGAAATAATTGAGTGGAAATGGAATACAACTGACGGACTGGAAATGTACTCAAAAGCATGGGTGCCTCCAAAAAAAGCTAAAGGGATTGTCTGTCTGGTGCATGGTGTTGGCGAACACATCGGTCGATACCAGTCTGACGGTGAAGCTCTCGCAGAAGGAGGATATATCCTGGCAGGCTTTGACCAACGCGGGTTCGGTAAGTCAGGGGGCCGCCGGGGGCATACCCCGTCGCTGGAGGCATATTTTGATGATATCGATCTGTTCCTCGCTGGAATTGCCCAACGGTATTCCAACCAAACGTGTTTTCTGTACGGACACAGTATGGGAGGCATTTTGGTATTAGCATACACCCCGGTCCGCCATCCTTCAGTTGCAGGTGTTATTGCAACTGGCCCGGGTTTAAAAACCGCGCTCGAAGAACAAAAATTAAAAGTATTCCTTGCAAAACTGTTGGGAAAGATCCTTCCGACACTTACACTTAAAAGCGGCCTCGATTTAGAAATGCTCAGCCGGGATCCTCAGATAGCCAATGAATACACTAAAGATCTCCTCACACATTCTCTTGTCACAACAGCTTGGGGAAAAACGATGCTGAGAGCAATTAATCTGGCTTTCGAAAATGGCCCTCAATTTCCTTTACCCTTATTACTAATGCATGGCACCAGGGACGAAATTGCATACCCTTCAGGCAGCCGGATATTCGCTGAACTGGCTCCTAAAGACAAGGTGACGCTGAAACTTTGGGAAGGGTTTAAACATGAGTTACATACTGATCCCGAAAAAGCAGAAGTATTCAAAGTAATGATCAATTGGTTGGATAATCGCTTAGCTGATAAAAGTCCTCTTATTTATACAGATATGCAATAAAATACAAATTTATGTTGCACAATAATGGTCAGGAATTTAAATTGTCCAGCTATCCAAAATCTTTGGAAATTGGATAATTGGACAGTGAAGTGGTTATTCTTTAAGAGAGCAAACCGAACATTTATTTCCCATGAAAAATAGACTGGGAAGATCATTTCATTATGTTGAAATACCCTTGTCTCATCATCTTGCATTATTCCACATCGATCCAGAAATCTGGTTTTGCGGTAAAGCCAGTATATTCACATAAGGCACAGTCATTTTTTGAAAAAATAAGTTTAAGAAGGTTACTCTCGTAAAGACGACTTCCGGGTATAATTTCAGATTTTGTATAAGGCCTCACAAAAGTAAAATCACCTGTATCCATAAACAAATGGTATATTCCATCCCACGAAGGCGGATCCACGGGCCAATCGTCAGGAGACCTGGCGATTTCATCGCAACCGGTTTCGTAATGCGGGAGATAAAGCGGAGCAAGTTCGTGTGCAGTAATAAATATCCTTTTTTGTCTTATTGCTGACACTTCAAAATACCCAAGCACAATTTCACTTTCATCATTCACATTATGAATATTACTGATAACCGTGTAGGGCTTTGATTCAAAAATGTCTCCACCGGCCTCATTTATTTTTTTTAGATTATTCCAGAAATTATATTCCTTTTCTGAAATCGAATATTGTTTTACCAGAATACTATATTGCTGTGTAAGCCTGTCCGATTTAACCGGAGCAATAAACTGAATCAGCTGCCTGTTTATATAATTTTCTCCACCGGAGAGTATTGAATTTGTTATTATCTCTCCCAATTGGCTCTTTTTCCAGCAGAGGTTTTTTGAAGACACACTTTCAAAAGAGAAAGTGGAATCATTAATCATGGTGTACAAGTATTGCTGAGGAAGTGGCATAATATATTCCCATACTTCTTCAAATGTCCAGCGGAAGTACTTATTAATTCCTGTGGCATCAGCTGAATTCAACAATATTTTTATTCCGGTTAACGTCTCTCCCAGGTTTCCTGAAGTCTCTTCACCCTTCTCATAATATATTGTATCGATACCGGTAATGGGCAGCATAGTGCACTCCTCTGATTTGTACTCTTTCCCTTCACTGGTAAGGATCTGCAAGGTGTACTTCTGCCCAACAACGCCTGTAAAAGAAGTGCTGTCTGTCTTATAATATCCGTCACCGCAGTTCTGAAGATGCGTCTTTATTCCATCACCGTCAGTGATATAAACATTAGCATTGGTGATCTTCTCCGGGACAGAATCTTTCTGGCTGGTTGTCCTGCTTAATTTTATTTTATAAGAATTATTCTCGTTGGTAATGAGACCCTCAACTACCAGCAGCGATTTATAGTTATTGAGGTTTGGAATATATGGATCGATACATGATGCTGCAGCAACCAAAAATAAAAATGAAAAAATCCTTTTTATTGCTGTCATCCTAAAACAAATTCTAAAAAAGAAGTAACTATTACAATTACATGAATATCAAAATAAGATAAAAATAATCAGTCGGAGGTGAAATGAGATAAGTTTATTAATTTAAATAAGCCGGTATCGCTATAAAAAGCCCCCGGAGCTTATTTCCGGGGGCTGACAATCGCCTTATTTCAATATAATTGCAGAAATATTTTGCCTGGCCTGAGTTTATAACAGGGTAATGAGAGTCCAAACCGCTCCTGCCGCATCGACCGCTCCAAATAAGATAAGCGGAGGACTTGCTTTCTTTGTGAGAACTAATAATATGAAGGTTACAAATACTGTAAATCTGCCATAGACTGTTGCCCAAAAGATAGGGATCAGATCATTATGAGCAGCAACAAGGTAATAGTAGCCAATCAGTGCCACTAAAATTGCCATTACCCTTATCCAGGGTTCATTCGTTTTAGGGAGCTTAAATAATGGCAATATTGTGTTCGGAATAAATAAAAAGCCAGCTCCGACAAAAAGTAAATAGATGCCAAATACGAAAACACTAATTGCTGATGGATTCATTGATACCTCCTTTTTTTATGATGATTAAATAGTCTTTTCATTGTGATATCCCTTAGTATGAATACTTACAATACAAATCTCTGCAGGAATTTGTGCTGTGGAATAGTTTATTCAAATTCCTAATCAAAGTTACACTCTGATTATGGTAAAGTCAAGTTTATTTAATTCACTCAACCAGTTCCCCTTACACAGAGGAGATGGTGAATGGAATCCTGGCGTACATCTTGATTACCTGTAAAAAGAAAACCGCCTGAAATCAATTACATACAGAGATGCAGTTTGAACAGGTCTCGATAGTTGATCCTTATTAGTACTCGTTTTCTTAATTTGTTCTTACTTCCGAAAATCTCTTGATAATCTTAAGAAAATTTAATAACTTTCATTTTTTGCAGAAGGATATAGCATACGATGAATTGAATTTATTAACTACCTATACTTACCTGTTCTTATCGAATATCATGTACAAAGCTATTTTTGGCATATGTACTTTCATTGGCAATTTCTATTATTAATAAGGATAACTTATTTAATTAAATTCTAATTTATGAAAAGAAAATCATTTGGTTCAGGTAATCGATTCAGGCTGAGAAAAGACTTTCTCATAGTCAGAATCTCAGTCTTGCTTTTGATTATGAATCTGGTGCTGCAGGTTCCAGCAAGCGGAAATGGTAAATCCACGGACCTGTCTGTCGCTAATGAACAGCAACAGGTCAGATCGATATCGGGTACAATAAAAGATATCAAGGGCGAGCCTCTGATTGGGGTTACTGTCTTAGTAAAAGGATTTACGACAGGGACGAACACCGACATTGATGGGAAATTCAAGCTGGACGTTCCCGCGAAAGCTCAGGTACTCGTATTCTCCTTTATCGGGATGAAGACTCAGGAAGTAACCATCGGAGACAAAAATGTCTTTGATGTTGTGCTTGAAGAGGATATTGCCAACCTTGATGAAGTTGTTGTGATTGGTTATGGCACCTTGAAACGGCGTGAGGTTATTGGTGCATCATCGGCAGTGAGGGGTGCCGAAATAGTTAAATCTCCGGTATCATCAGCAGCTGAGGCATTGACCGGAAGAATGGCCGGGGTTCAGCTCTCCACAACTGAAGGACAACCTGGTGCCGAGATTATAATAAAGATAAGGGGTGGTACATCCATTTCTCAAGACAATGCACCTCTCTATATAATTGACGGTTTCCCATCTGAAGACGGACTGAAGAATATCAGTCCGACTGACATTGAACGTATCGATGTATTGAAAGATGCTTCCTCGACTGCAATTTATGGTGCAAGAGGTGCCAATGGTGTCGTCCTGATCACCACTAAGGGAGGAGTCGAAGGGAAAGCTAATGTTACCTATGACGGCTGGGCAGGGTTCAAAACTCTGGGAAGACAGCTGGAGGTGATGAACAGTATGGAATTTCTCAGATATCAGTATGAACGGCAGTGGGATGCCGCTATACCTGGACCAAGTGATGCATTCGTTAGCAGATACGGCCCATGGGATGCTTTTAATCGTTACGAAAGTGTACCATCCATAAACTGGCAGGATAGAATATTGGGAGGATCTGCTTATTACCAGAACCATAACCTCTCGATCAATGGAGGAACAAAAACAACCAATTACCGTATTAGCTACTCCCGCGATGATGAAAAAGGTCTACTGGTAGGAAACGGTTTTAACCGTAATAATTTTAAACTAAGACTGGACCAGAAAGTAAATGACAAGCTTTCATTCTCGAGCAATGCAAGTTATTCCTTTACAAAGGTAAAAGGAGGCGGCACTACGACAGAAGGCAAACTCGAAAGCATTGTTATGTACAGGCCTACCACAGGTTTAGGTGTGCCGGGAAGCGAGCCAACTACCGGTGAATTGACATGGGAAGAATTACTTCTGGCACAAGAAGATAATATTTCAGGTCTTGCGAATGTTGAAACTCAATCCCTTGCGCAGCACCGGTTGACTTCTACCGGTAATCTGGTATTAAATGTTGCTGTGGATTATAATTTAACAGAAAAATTGACACTCAGGTTACTAGGGGGGATGAGTTTTGATAATGTGCGCAGTGAAGCATTTGATGACCTCCAAAGCACAACTATAGTATCCCATGGAGGACCTTTTGGATCTATCCAGTTAGATGACAAGAAGAAATACAACAATACAAGCTTGTTAACATATAAAACAACCATCAAAGACAAACATGAAATTAATTTAATGGTAGGACAGGAGTATGTTTTTGATGCAAATCAGATGGTAAAAGCCAGTGCTGCCAAGTTTGATAGTGATGACATTGGACTGGCCAACCTCTCTATGGGGAATGAGTTTCCGAAACCTGAATCCCGACTGGATAACACTAAACTTCTTTCTTTCTTCGGGAGGGCGTTTTACTCCTTTAACAATAAGTTTCTTTTTACAGGTACTTTAAGAGCTGACGGTTCATCCAAATTTATTGAGGCAAACCGCTGGGGATATTTTCCCTCCGCTGCAGTTGCATGGCAGGCAAGCGAGGAGGATTTTATTAAGAATTTAAATATTTTCTCCAACCTGAAAGTGAGGTTTACTTATGGAGTTGCAGGGAATAACAGAATCGCCAACAACCTGTTCGCTTCCACATTTAGCAATGTATTTTATGCAGCGGACGGTACTGTTTCAAGCGTGGGACTTATTCCAAATGCAACTGCCAATCCCGATCTGAGATGGGAAACCACCATTTCGAGAAACTTTGGTATTGATGTCGGTTTTTTAGATAACAAAATAAGCGCTACCGTGGATATGTATTTTAATACTACCAAAGATCTGCTTTTAAAGACAAACATCCCAAGCACTTCCGGATATACCACACAGTTTAAAAATGTCGGGAGTACAGAGAACAAAGGTATTGAATTGACCCTGAACACAAAAAATATCAGGACTCCGGACTTCAGTTGGAATACTGATTTCAATATTGCAATTTTTAAAAGCAAGGTTACCGGCCTGAATAAGGAAGCTACGTTTTCCCAGGAATCTTTCATTCAGACTATATACTTGTCTGCAAGCTATGACGCTTACCTTGTGAAAATAGGTGAACCGCTTGGATTAGTCTATGGCTATGTTAATGATGGCTTTTATACGGTCGCTGATTTTAACTATGATCCGGTAACTAAGATTTACACTCTTAAAGACGGTGTGCCCAGATATGTTGGTATTAGTCAAAAACCGGGAGATATGAAATTTAAGGATCTTGGAGGAGCTCCGGATGCTAACGGAAATCCTTTAATTACCCCTGCAGATGACCGGACCATAATCGGCAGAACTCAGCCTAAATTCTTTGGCGGGCTGAATAACACTTTTACATATAAAAATTTTGATATGAGTGTTTTCGTTAACTTTAGTGTAGGCAATGATATTTTAAATGTAAACAAAATTTTATATACCAGCGGATACAGCACTAACAGGAATCTTCTGGCTGCGATGCGGGGTTATTTTACCTATATTAATGATAATGGTGAATATGTTACTGATCCTGATGCATTGGGTGAACTCAACAAGGATGCTAAAATGTGGGCGCCTGAAAGAGATCTGCCACGTCGGATATATTCATGGGCAGTGGAGGATGGATCATTCCTCAGAATTAATAATATTACCCTGGGTTATACACTTCCAAAGGCAGTAAGTAAAAAAATAAAGATTGATAACCTCAGAATATTTGCCACAGGGTACAATATGTTCCTCCTTACTAAATATTCGGGCTTCGATCCTGAAGTAAATGCTGTCAGGAGTACTCCATATACTCCGGGTGTTGACCAGAGTTCATACCCGAAGAGCCGTTCTTTTATTGCAGGTCTTAACATTATTTTTTAAAAAGAGCAGATTATGAAAACAAGAAAAATAAAGAACATCTGTATCGCATTATGCACTATTACATTAATGTTCATGTCATGTGAGGATTTTCTGGATACAACATCAAAATCAGATTATTCTTCCAGTAACCTTTACCAGACTATTTCCCAGGCCAAAATGACAACTTATGGGATATATTATACTTTCACCAATGATATCTATACAAGGACAATAAATACTCACCTTAGCTGTGATAACGATGAAGTACAGACATCGGGAGGCCTTGCCACATCGGATAGAAACATTGCTGCACGTTATAACACTGTTCCTACGAATGCTGAACTTACAAAAGTCTGGGACAGGCTGTATATGGGAGTCGAAAGGGCTAATGTAAACATTGACAGGATTCCTAAAATGGATCTTTATAAAAATGGCACCGATGCTGAAAAAAATGAGCTTAAAAGATTTTTGGGAGAATCTTATACTTTGAGGGCATATTTTATGCATGATCTGATTAAAATGTTTGGTGACGTGCCATTCAAGACGACCCCTTCTGAGTCGGGAGAGAACTTTTTCGTTGACAGGGTTAGCCGGGATACCATTTACGCTCAGATCATTAAGGATTTGTTGCTTGCTGTCGATCTCGTACCCTGGCGGCATGATGTTGCTCCACAAGCCAGGTTCACAAAAGGTGCTGTTAAAGGAATGCTTGCCAGAATTGCCTTACATGCTGCAGGATACTCACTGCGCTGGGATCTTGGATCCAAAAACAATATTGGAATGCGCACTAACTCCGATGCTGCAAAAGTCAGAGAATATTACCAGATTGCCAGGGATCAGACATGGGATATAATTAATGATCCTGGTCAAAATCATAAGTTGAACCCAGTTTATATTGATATCTGGAAAACACTCTGCGGGCAGAAATTTGATACTCAATATGGCGAAAGCATGTTTGAAATAGGATTCTGGAACCCGACAGGGGAGCAGGCTGGTAACGGATACATAGGAAACAAGGTGGGTGTTCCTGTAAATTCCGCTGTCATTGCTGCTTTCGGAGCCGGAGGTTCTGAAATAAGAACTTTACCCACATATATGGCATCATTCAACTCCCTTGATGTCAGGAGGAATGTTACATGTGCTGATTTTGAGATCGATGCCCTCGGTATGAGGATAGTCAGAGACAAAGTATGGGAATACACTCAGGGCAAATGGAGAACCTGGTGGGAGACTACTAAATCGACTTCAAGTTATTCGGGTATCGATCATATTTTACTCCGTTATGCCGATGTTCTGCTGATGTTTGCTGAGGCTGACAGCTGGCTGAACAATGGCCCGACAGCTGATGCTGTTGCTGCTTTAATACAAGTCCGTAAAAGGGCCTTTAAAGGTAACGAAGCTCTGATCGATGCCGAAACATACCCTAATGATCTGGCTGGATTTATGGGGGTAATTATGCAGGAACGTGCATGGGAACTTGGAACTGAGGGCATCCGGAAGTGGGATCTGATCCGCTGGAATAAGCTCGGTGAGGTATTAACAGCAACCCGGGCAGCATTTGAAAGTTTCAGGACTAATCCTGCAAATGCCAAGTACGTTTATTATTTGCCCCAATCTAACCCGGAGACTGAAAACCCAAAGGTTTTTGGAAGTTCAAGCACTGTCCCCGAACCCTATTTGTCACAAGGTTATAAAAGCAAGAGTTATATAAACGGTTTAACTTCTGCAATCACCAGCTACGTTGGAATAGGATTTGAACCTAATAAGGATGAGCTTTTCCCCATCCCTACTACTGCGATACAGGCAAATCCGGCATTAACACAACACCCTTCATACTAAAATATAGATTATAAAACCCCCGGAAGCACTTTTTTAAGTAATATTCTGATGTGCTTAAGGGGGTTTCTATTAAAATGAAAATTATGAAATTATTCTTCAGATTAGCAGGCTTAATTATCCCGCTTATATTGTCAGCATTTTTTATCGGCTGTGATTCCCCTAAAATCAATCGGGCCAAAAACAAAATTGTTGCCAGGGAAGATTCATTGATGCTGCCTGAAAAATTTCCGCGCCATCCGAGATTGTTCTTTTCAAGAGGCCAGGAATCAGAAGTGCTAAAGTCAGCTGAGAAGAATGTTCTGTTGACTGATTTAATAAAAACCCTCAGATCAGAAGCAGACAAGACTCTGAGCTTTCCTTTACAGACTTATACTTCCGACGGAAACCTTCTGCATGTCAGCAGGGAACAGATCGCGCGGGTTCTGACACTATCAATGGCTTACAGGCTCTTTAAAGAGGAAAAGTATGCTGCAAGAGCTGAAGTTGAACTGATGAATGTTTGTGGATTTGTCAACTGGAGTCCCAGCCATTTTCTTGATGACGCAGAGATGACGACTGCTGTTGCAATAGGTTATGACTGGTGTTATGACTATCTGAAACCGGAGAAACGTGAAATAATCGAAAAAGCAATACTTGAAAAAGCATTTGCCCCGGCCTGGCCGATTTATGAAAAAGAGGGCAAAACACCATTCAGCAGGGAAAATAACTGGAACATGGTCTGTAATTCCGGTATGGTCACAGGAGCACTGGCTATTGGTGACAAATATCCTGAGGAAGCGAACCGGGTGATCGGGTATGCAGTAAAATATACTCCAAACCTGCTTGTTTCATTTGCGCCGGAAGGAGTTTTTAATGAGGGACCCGGTTACTGGTCGTATAATGGAATGTATATGGCGCTTTTCTTTGATAACCTGGAACGGATTCTGAAAAGAAATTACGGGCTGCCTGATTTTGAAGGAATTGATAACACAGCAGAATTTTATATTAATCAGATCGGACCAACAGGCAAGTCTTTCAATTTTGGTGATGCATCGGAAGGGCTTGACCTGAGCGCAACTTTTTTCCGGCTTTCCCGGCAATATAACAAACCGGATGTTGCCGTCTGGTACAGGGATCAGATAAGAACAGCACTCGATAAATATAAAGCAACAGGAGATTCTAATTTCCCCAGGTTCTTTTTCCTTTCAATTCCCTGGTTTGATGATTCTGCAGCTCCGGAGCAGACAGAAGATAAATTGTCTGTATTCCATGGAATCACTGACATGATAATAATTAACGGTGACCGGAAATCAGATGAAAACAGACTCTTTCTCGCTGCAAAAACGGGCAGGGGAAACTGGTCGCATAATCACCTTGACGGAGGATCATTTGTCCTGGATTGTGACGGAGAGCGGTGGGGAATAGAAATAGGTGCAGAATCATACAGCCTGCCTGATTTCTGGGATTATAAGCCCGGAGGTGTGCGCTGGAATTATTTCAGGAATACAAATCTGGCTCACTCGACATTATCAATTGATAATAAGATCTCAAACTCTGACGGAGCAGGAGATATTATTAATTTCAATAAAACAATATCCAAACCGTTTGGAATATTTGACCTTGAACCGTACTACCCTGATCAGGCAATCTCGGTCAGGAGAGGATTCAGATTGCTATCCCCTAAAACAATTCTCATAAGGGATGAACTGGTTTTAAAACCGGATACCAGAACAGTTTCATGGCGTTTTATTACACGGGCTGAGGTACAAATACATGATAATACTGCCACCCTTTCACAGAATGGCAAAAAGTTCTACATAAAGTGCTTATTGCCTAAAGGATTTGACATGAAAGTATTTCCCGCAAAGCCTTATACTGATAAGGAAAAGACTATCAAAGGGATCAATATTATCGAAATAACCCTGAAAGTGTCGGATAAAATGCTGTCAATACCTGTTCTGCTTAGCAATAAATCCGATGGTTTTGAAAATGACAGCGATGTAAGTCAGCAGTTAAATGACTGGAAATAAATGATTAGCTATTTAAATACCTTGATTTTCCTGACCATTAGTTTTTGTTCCATGGTTATAGGAACAGGCAGTTGCCTTCTGTTGGATAATCATGATTTTTACCCCGGCGATTACTCTGATAGCTCTGTAATAGGTATAAGCCTTCCCGGTGACTGGCGTCCTTTCAGCGATGACTCCCCATGGAATACACAGATAAAATCAAATCCTGTCATACATCAAAAGTCCGGTATTATCATGCAAAGGATTGTCCGCACTGCTGCAAATATACGCTTTGGTAATTCATATTTGCCGGCAATGTGGGTGGTCAATCAGGATAATATGGAGAAGCATATTACGGCAGTCACTGCATCGCCATTCGATATCTGGGACCCGGACGGTGATGGATTTTCTGATGTCCCGGTACCCGTAAATAAAGATATGTGGGGAGAACAGACCGAAGACGGCCACATCATTATAATTGATCCTTTTTATAAGATTGCATGGGAAATGTCGCACTTTAAGGGAATATCTGATGGCTTGATAAATTGTTCCACCTTTAATATCTGGGATATGACTGGCAACGGTACAGGCGACCCCAATGAAGGGCTGCGTTCAGGGGCAAGAGGAGGGAGAGGTTCCGGATTCCCTATTATTGCAGGGCTTATTCGTCCGGAGGAAATACAGGCCGGAGAGATCAGGCACACCATGGCATTTACATTTGACAGTGTTAAGAAGAATGATGTTTATTATCCTGGATGCCGGTCAGATGGCAAGGCAGACCTGAATGATGTTCCGGGAGAGGGTATGCTCTTCCAGCTTAATCCGGAACTCACAGAACCTGATTTTGACAAGTGGGGATTATCCCCCTCAGCAAAGATTGTTGCCCGTGCTCTTCAGAAGTACGGCATGTATCTGTGTGACTGCGGTGGACCTATGGCACTTCAACTTCAGCTGCTTGATAAAGATGTAGATATAAGCCGGAGGAAATGGGATGAGAAAGCACCCGGACTTTATACTACCGTAAAGAATATTCCAACAAACCAGTTCCGGCTTTTATATACGGTTGATCCTGTTGCCAGGGGAGCGGCAAATACAGTAACTACCCCTCTGATAGTACCGGTATGCGGAAAAGTAAGCGGTTCTATCTCCGTGACACTCAAGGTTCACAAAGCCTGGCCTGCTGCCAGAATATTTTATACTCTCGACGGAAGCGAGCCGACGGCTTTATCAAATTCTTATAGAGGACCCTTCCTTATAACTTCAGGATCGGTAATAAAGGCAAAAGCTTTTGATAGTGCAGGACTTGCCAGCCATGTTATGAAAGCTATATTTAGTGACCCTTAACGTAAGTTTATGTACCAGTATAATTTCAAAAATATAATCCGGTCCGCCCTTATTGTTCTTGGTGGTTATTTAATTATCTCTGCCTGCAATGTAAAATTCACACCTGATAATGAAAGTGTTGTGATCGGTTTGTGGAGTTCTCCGGCTGAGCTGAAAATGCTACCAATGTCCGGACCGGCCTGGGATGCTGTGAAAGAAGCAGCCGATCTGGACTTTTCAAAGCCCGTAATAAATAATAATAATAGCAATGATGACGTTAATTGCCTGGCGGCATCAATAGTATATGGCCGGACCGGTGATCAGCATTACAGGAATAAGGTCATCGCCGCGCTGGAATTCAATGCTGCAAAAGGAAACCCCGGATTTGACTCGAATGGGATATTGACATGGTGCCGGAATACGGGAGCTTACGCACTTGCGGCTGACCTGGCGGGATACCGGACATCAGCATTTGAAAAATGGCTGATGGATATGGTCGAGACATACAGGGACCCAGAAAATCATTATAATACAATTGAAGAGATCTTTTACCGGAGGGCAAACAATTGGGGGACACAGGCATTCGGAACTTTGTGTGCGGTTTATGCATATCTTGGTGATACAGCCAAACTTCATAAGATAAGGAATTACTGGATCAGGATGGTGACAGGTCCAAATCCGGGAGCAACCTATGGTACAGATATTTCCTGGCATGTTAACCAAAATAATCTCAGGCTTATTAATCCGCCGGGTTCGGTCAAAGAGGGATTGAATATTGACGGAATAATACCTGATGACATGCGCCGGAACGGTTCTTTCAGCAATCCTCCGCCAAAACCAACTACATCTTACCACTGGGAAGTACTTCAGGGTATTATTTCAGGAGCACGGATACTGGAACGGTTTGATCCGGGGTTGTCAATATGGGAAATTGGAGATAAGGCAATATACAGGGCTGTAAAAATACTGGAAACTGACTGGCGGAGGGATTATAGTTCTGAAGGTTCAAGCTGGGCCGCCACCGGTGATGATTCATGGATGCTGCCATTTGTTGATGCAGCTTACAATACTGATTTTGCAATTAAAGCATCAGATCCTGAAAGCCTTTGGAGCCATGGAAAAAATGCCGGCTGGGGGTATGTCATCAGCGCACAATGAATAATGCATGCCAGAGAACCAAATCAAATGATTAATAAAAACCTTTAAAGTGATATCAATGGAACCAGGGAGAGGTAGAAATAAGAGCCGCATAGATTTTTCAGCTTTGATCTTAAGCATAGCAATATTATGCTTTATTTTTATTGCTTCATGTAATAAAAAAGAAGAGTATTATTCGTACAATGATTTTGGAAAGGTCCCAAAGACAGATGTCCATTTGCATATAAATTCAACTGACCCGCGCTGGATGGAACTGGCTGCCGCCAATAATTTCAGGGTAGTATCGCCAAATGTTGATTCCAGAATTCCTCTCGACGAACAACTTAATACTTCAGCTTCAATTGCCAAAAAATGGCCGGGACGCTTTACATTCCTGGGAACATTTTCTGCCGAAGGCTTTGAAAATGCGGATTTTGCTGAAAAAACCATTGCCCGGATAAAAGAGTGTGTTGCTGAAGGAGCTGCAGGGATCAAGATCTGGAAAAATATAGGAATGGTAATTAAGGATAAGAATGGTAAATATGTAATGGTGGATGATCCTGTTTTTGATCCCGTTTTCAAATACCTTGAAGAGAATAGGATACCTGTAATGGGTCACCTTGGAGAACCGAAAAATTGCTGGCTGCCACTGAATGAAATGACAGACAGCTCAAATGCCAGGTACTACAGGGCTAATCCGCAATATTATATGTATCTGCACCCTGAGGCGCCTTCCTATGAAGATCAGATCAATGCAAGAGATAACCGCCTGAAAAAGAATCCCCACCTTAACTTTATAGGCGCTCACCTGGCGAGCCTGGAATGGAGTGTCGATGAGATTGCAAAACGGTTTGAATTGTTTCCTTACCTCAAGGTTGATATGTCAGCCAGAATGGCTCACCTCCAATACCAGTCAATATCTGATAGGGAACATGTAAGGGATTTCATCATAAAGTACCAGGACAGGATCTTATACGGAACAGATATAACTGTCAATGCCGATGAATCTGATCCTGGTCCACGATCTCAGACACTTCTTGACCGCTGGAAATCAAACTGGATCTACCTGGCTACCGATTCTGTACAGACCATTAAAAACATAACAGGTGAAGTCAAAGGTCTGAAGCTTCCCAAAACAGTTATTGACAAGATATATAATGGAAATGCAGACTATTTATTTACTGAACGCTAAGCTTGCAAATGAAACAAGCAGATCTTTATCTGGCTCATTCAGGATACTTTATAGAACCCTCCGCTCTCCGCTACTGACTATTTTTTACATCAGCCTTTCAGTTTTCATTGCAGGATGTCAGCAGTACGAGGATCTACCCAGCCTGATTAAGGCTTCTGGTAAGGATTTCCCGGCATATGCGAGGATTAATGATGGTTCAGCGATCCAGGATACAATTGACCTGGACGGATCGTGGAAATTCAAGGCAACAGACGAAACCGCCTGGATGGATGCACTTGTCCCTGGAACCATACATCAAGATCTTATAAGGACAGGAAGGCTTAAAGATCCCTATTACCGGGATAATGAGCTCGATGCGCAATGGGTGGAGAAAAAGGAATGGGAATATGAGCGGACATTTACAGTTGATGAAGCATTTCTGGGCAAAGACAGGATATTACTTGATTGCAGGGGTCTCGATGATATCTGCGATCTCTACCTGAACGATATTTTGGTAGCGAAAACGCAGAACATGTTTATTGAGAATGAGTTTGATGTAAAAAACATTCTTAAGCAGGGAACCAATAAGCTGCATGCTGTTTTTCACTCTGTACTTGAATGGAGCAGGAAGCAGGCTGAATCTGATCCACGCGTTACCTGGACAGCTAAAGGTGCTGTGACAACGGATGCAATAAAAGGCCTTTTGTATTACTCGCGCAAGGAAGCCTCTGATTTTGGGTGGGACTGGGGCATACGGCTCCTCTCCTGCGGAATATGGAAGCCGATACGACTTTGTGGCTATGATATGGGACGGATCACGCAGCTGGGTGTCAGGCAGGATCTTGCAAATCCTGCGGAAGCCATTTTATCTGCCGAAGCAGAGGTAGAGACTTACAAATCAGGAAATTACAGTGTCAATTTCGAAGTAATGCTAAATGATTCTGTTGTCTTCAGTTCCGAACAGGAACCTATTAAGGGAAAGGTACAGGCTACTCTCAGGATTCCTCATCCGGAAATATGGTGGCCGAACGGCTGGGGGGATCATCCGCTTTATACAGTTAAGGCTGTTTTGGAAAATGATGGGAAAATTGTACATTCACGACAGGTCAGAACAGGACTGAGAACAATAGAAATTGCCCGTGAAAAGGATGAGAGAGGAGAATCATTCGGAATAAAGGTAAATGGCAGGCTGATCTTCTGCAAGGGTGCAAACTGGATTCCGGCAGATGCAATGCCCGGCAGACTGACCGAAAAACGTTACGAACACCTGCTTCAGTCATGCATCGATGCGAACATGAACATGATACGTCTCTGGGGAGGTGGTTTGTATGAGCCCGATATCTTTTACGAATTTTGTGATGAGAACGGACTGATGATCTGGCATGATTTTATGTTTGCTTCCGGTCCGTATCTTGCAACAGAACCATATCTTGAAAATGTAAAGGCTGAGATTAGAAATGTCGTTCTTCGTCGCAGGCATCATCCTTCAATTGCCCTGTGGTGTGGTAATAATGAATCGGAATTCAATATGGCTGGGGGACAGAATTGGATTGCAAACAACCCGGCTGTGACCTGGGATGATTTTGATAAGATATTCTATGAAACAATACCTCAGACTGCAGCTCTTTATGATCCTGACAGACCATACTGGCCAAGCAGCCCTCACAATCCGCTTGACCGTAAGCAGGAGCGCCCGGATTTTCAATCAGCTTCAGGTACAACTCATACATATGAGGTGTGGGGAGGAGAGAGAAGGTTTGATGCTTTTTCAGAAATGGGAAAGTACAGATTTGTAGCGGAATTCGGCTTCCAGTCGTTACCATCGAAAGAGACGGTATATTACTTTACTGATCCGGCAGACCGTTATTTCCCGTCAACGATTCTGGATCATCATAATCTTACAGGGAGAAAACCAAACCAAAATCAGGGTAATGTACGAATAGCTGCTTTTACGGCAGATATGTTCCGGATGCCTGTTGGTATTGATAATTGGATCACCGTGTCTCAGATACTCCAGGGAGAGGGCATGAAAATGGGTTGCGAAGCACTACGGCGAAACTATCCTGGCTCTACCGGAGCCCTTTATTGGCAGCTTGACGATAACTGGCCGGTGATATCCTGGAGCAGTATTGATTATTTCGGCAGATGGAAAGCTCTTCATTATATGGCGAAGCGCTTTTTCAGCCCTGTACTGGTATCGGGCATTGAAAAGGATGGAAAGGTTATGATTTATGGTTGCAATGATCTGCTGGAAGAAAAGGATTGCAGACTCGAATGGACTTTATTACACTTTGACGGAACCAGGGTTGAAAGCGGTGCAAGTGATATCAGGCTTCCTGCAAATCTTAGCGCCATGCTTATGACCCTCGATCTTCAGAGCCAGGTAAAGGAGAATCCTGAATTATCCACTTACCGGAAAGACAGTTACCGCAACAGGTCAAATCTGCTGCTTTCCATCAAGCTGGTACAGGGCGACAACCTTCTTTCATCTGACATTGTGACTTTCGTTCCTCCAAAATACTGGCAACTGAAAGATCCTGAATTAAAGTACTCCATTGCAATGGAGAACGGGAGGAAGAAAATCACTCTCTCAGCGAATCATTTCGCTGCTTATGTGGAACTGGGCGTAAATAACAGTTATGCTCAATTTTCGGATAACTACTTCCATTTGCTTCCTGGTGAAACTAAAACGATTTATGTCACTTCATCAGAAGTTCCTGATAATGAATTCAGAAAACGGTTTTTTGCAAGAAGCCTTATTGACACCTATTCAACTCACTGAACCTGGGCCCGGCCAATCCGTGTTTCGATTTTTATAGAAATTTCCCTCCTTTAGAGCATTATCTTTCATGGTTTGCTAAATAAACACAGACCTTCGGATTATTTTTAATTTCTCTGACTTTACGGCTTGTTCTTGCCGGACAGTTTGTTACCATGTAGACAATAGGGAATTACTTATTCAAATGAAACGAGACTATTGGAGTGGTATACAAGGCTGGCCAGATCCATTTCTCATTTTAAAAATCGAGATAATAAGAAACTCAATGATCCAATACTGCAACTAACTTGTACAATGATATGAAAAGCAATGTACATGTTTTCTTAATTAAAATAACCCTCGGATAACTCAGGTGGCTTTTTTATTTGCTTCGTATTCAATCCTTTCATAACTTTATCACAATGAATCTATAACATGGCAAGCCTCATCCCCGGATATGAATACGACATCTTCATAAGTTACCGCCAGAAGGATAACAAACACGATGGCTGGGTAACTAAGTTCGTTGAGAATTTAAAAGGAGAGCTTGAATCGACATTCAAAGAGGACATCTCTATCTATTTCGATGAAAATCCACACGACCGTCTCCAGGAGACCTATAATGTAAGCAAAAGCCTGGAAGGGAAACTCAGATGCCTGATCTTTATCCCGATCCTTTCTCAAACCTATTGTGATCCTGCAAGTTATGCCTGGCAATACGAGTTCCTGGCATTCCTGAGGATGGCTGAGAATGACCACTTTGGGAAAGATATTAAACTGAGAAGCGGCAATGTCGCCAGCCGGATACTGCCGATAAGGATACATGACCTTGATCTCGAGGATGTAAAACTGTTTGAGAAAGCAACTGGTAACGTAATCAGGACTCTCGATTTTGTATTCAGGACAGCAGGTGGTGCAAACAGACCGCTTGCTTCTGATGAAGATCATCCGAATGACAACCTTAATAAAACCTACTATCGGGATCAGATAAATAAGGTGGCGATTGCCATTAAGGACATTATAGGAGGGATTAAAGCAGAGTCAATCCCTAATAAAACAGAAAAGAAAGCATCAGTAATACCACCTGATGAACATGCCTCTGAAGATAAAGTCCCGAAGGGAAAGCCGATAATCCCTAACCGGCAAAAAATACTGGCGGGAATGTTTATCTCCGCACTTATCTTATTTCTGCTTCTTTTTGTTGTTTTTCCGGATCTTTTAAATGGAGGGAAATCAAAAATTGCCAAAGATCCCAATGGAAAAATATCAATAATCGTTAACGATTTTGAAAACAATACAAACGATGAGACTCTTGATTATCTGACTACGGGTATCCCAGAACTTATAAGAGTTAATCTTGGTGCAAACTCGAAAGAACTGTCGGTTCAGAATACACGTACCATGGCTGAGTTTTATGAAACCGTGGGTAAAACAAAGAATCTCTCGCTCACACCCGCATTATCAAGAGAGACAGCCAGGAAATTAAAGGTTGGTGCATATATTACAGGGAGTTACCAGAAGTATGAAAATAAAATCCTTGTTCTGGTAAAATTAACAGACACCGAATCTGATGAACTATTGTGGACAGGTAAAGCAGAAACCGATCAGCAGAGTGCTGAAGGTATTCCGGCACTGGGCAATATTCTTTCTGAAGAATTAAGAAACTTCCTGGAGATAAAAGCGCTTAAACAACGGACAAAACAGGAATACGGAGATGCGCTTACAAAATCGTCTGAAGCATTCCGGAATTATATTGAAGGCATGAATTCTGACATGAAGAATGATTATGGTTCAGCCTTAATTTCATTCATGAATTCATACAGACTCGACTCAACATTCGTTCTTGCAGCTTTCAGTATTGCCAGGGCGTATGATGGTCTGTCCGCTTTTGAAAATATAAATTACAGGCGGCAGGCAGCTCTCTGGACACAAAAAACATACGACAGGAAAGAGAAGCTTTCGGGGGATTACCGGTTATGGATTGAAATGTGGCATGCCTATTATAATACGAAAAATACTGAAGATGTACTGAAATATTGCGGATTGCTCGAAGGATCTGAAAGCAAATCAAGACTTTTTTGGTTTGATATTGGGCAAACCTATAGTATTTTCAATAAACCTGATAAAGCATTGAAATTGTTCGAAAGGATTGAACAGATAAGTTCAGACTGGGATGAGGACTGGAAGAACGTACACTTTTACAAGATTTATTCAGTGTGTCTGAATTCTCTGAAAATGCATGAAAGAGATGAGAAAATACTTCAGAAGGGATTGGAATTATTTCCTGAAGATCCCGACTTGTTGTGGTTAATGGGAAGATGTGCGGTTTCGACCGGCGACTCTTCTTATGTTAAAGGATATATTGATAAATGGAAAAAGAATCTCAGGGATGCGGGACTATCATTAAGCCAGATCGAAAGAAACATAGGAAATTTGTATGAACAGGGAGGAGACATTAAAAAAGCAGAGGAGAAGTACCGTAAAGCAGTAAAGCTTGATCCGGGTTACTACATTGGAAAGACTTATCTGGGTGGTCTTCTGATAAAAAATAATCTGAATGTTGATGAAGGTATGGAGTATCTGAAAGAAGTGGAAAAGAAATATCCGAATATGTGGGATTTCGATTTCTTCTTCCGGAAAAGTGAAGGTCTGTACAAACAAGGCAAATATTCATCCGCTGACTCACTGTTAAAAATCTTGAGAGACAGCTGTTATACTGCAAACATAGGACTTGATCAGATGATGAAGAAAGTAAGTGATTCCTTAAATCATAATAACTAAATTCTGATATCCTTGGACAGCCTCATCCCCGGTTACGAATACGACATCTTCATCTCCTACCGTCAGAAAGACAACAAAGGCGACCGGTGGGTTAGTGAGTTTGTGGAAGCTCTGAAAACAGAACTAGAATCCACCTTCAAGGAAGAAATAAGCGTTTATTTTGACATTAATCCATCCGATTACCTCCTTGAAACATACGATGTTGATGAATCACTGAAAGATAAAATGAAGTGCCGGAGAAACCAGCTAAACTTACTAACTGGAAGATGCTGTCAGGTGTTATAACAATAGCAGCTTTATTTGTAATTGCTATATTGCTTGCATATCCTAAAATAATCAATAATAAAAGAGCGGCTGAAGCAAAAGATATTTACAGGGACCCTCAGAGAAGTAGATTCCCGCTTACAGGGGAAGATTCTGTAAATGCGGTGTCCAATCCTATGGGCAAGACTCTGGTGGTATTTATTGAAAACTCCGCTTACACTTCTTTTGCCAGCCTTGATGGTCCGCTTAGAGATTTTAACCTGATGTCAAACGCTTTAATAAATTCCCAAGTACATAATATCCTTCACAAACAAAACATGTCCAAGGCAGAAATGGAAAAATTCTTTTCAATAAGAGCTTAGGGATTTCATTATAACAAATCGGATTAATGTCGCTGCTGATCTGGTACTCCGGACATGGCAAGTTCATAGATGAAGTCGGTTACTGGATTCCGACCGATGCAAACCGTGATGATGAATTTACATATTTCAATGTGAACGCCATTAAAAGCATCTATCGAAACTTATTCCAGCTATCTTACACATATTCTTGTTGTTACGGATGCCTGTGAATTAGGTCCCGGCTTTTGCCAGACAATAAATTCTGCTATGAAAAAGAGAAACTGCGGCGATTGGCTGGCGGCTGCAGGAAAAATGATCACAAGTGTTTTCGTCGACAGGATTATGAACTTAATGTTGATGAATCCCCTTTTACGCCTGTCGTTCAATTATACGCTTTTAAATAATACCAGGGCGAGCATCTCTATCGAAGAAATAGTTGCTAAAGTCAAGGTTGCAGTTGGTAGTAATAATCAGCAAAAACCTCAATTCGGGAAAATAGCCGGTTTAAAAGATGACAGCGGCACATTCTTTTTCATAACCAAATAATCAGAAACTCCCGCTTTTTAAGCGATTGCGGATTCCAGATCGCGGGAGCTTTTTTATTTGGCAATTACGTCTTTTGGGGGAAGCGCTTTCGATAGACTTTCAGAATCACAATGAATTACCCTATCATCCGGCAAGCTCATAAATCCTAGGTGTACGGAAATACGATCATCTTTATAACAGGGTTTCCCGACCGCTAGTAAAGATGTTACTAAAGGCGATCAGTGTAGGTTCGAGTTGTGTTGCTGCTATGATTCTGCTCTCGTAAGACAGTACAGTGAATCAACAGTTTATAAGAAGATGAATAATGGTGTCTGATCCGTTGATGTCAATCCTACAGGAAATGGCACTGATTACAGATCCCATCGATTGTACGCTGGACTCTTTGAAAGAGGAACTAAAGTGCCTGATCTTTATCACCGATCATATCCAGTTACTTTTAACAAATGACAAACAGAATCCAATCACTTATTTTGCGATAGGGAGTAGATACGTCAGTTTAAAGCAATTGTTGATCAAAGCTATTCGCAGAATTTGAAAAACAGCTTGAAATGTATGAAGGCTGGAGACTGCGAAACGGCAAGATGTGGCAAGCAAGGTGCTGCTCTATCAGTACTGGTACTGGCTTAGTCAATTCAGACGTGAAGTGTATGGTGAATCCTTATGAGGAGGAGCTATACAAGAAGGCAGTTGAAGTTTATTCACTAAGGATCCAGACTTAGTCTATAGCAGACGCGGTGTCGGGCATTATCTGAAGGCAATCCTCAAGATGCAAATCATGACATGACACTTATCGATCCATGATAAACAGATCAGCGATGCATAAAAGAGATTAATCAGGAAATAACCACCATCGCTGAGGGCTATGCTCTCCAATAGTCAGGGCGAAGGATTGTTGCAATTTATTGAATCAAAGTAGTTGGATTTTTGCTGGGTAAATATAAGGAAAATAGGGATAAAAGTGATTTTGAAGCACATAGAACAATTATTAGCCGACGCAGCAAAGTCTGTTACTATTCAGGTCAAGAATTGTTGTAACCGATTTTTTTTAACTAAAAACCTCTACTTATGAAAAAATTGCATTTCATAGTTCTTCCTTGTGTGATTCTATTATTCTATGCCTGTAAACCGAAAGTTGACATTGAAAAAGAAACAGAAGCAATTAAAGTTCTGATAAACAATGAAACACAGGCATTTCTCCAGAATGATACTGCAAAACTCCTGTCATTTTATATTCAGGATAGCTATCAGACACGTTTAAGTGTAAGTCGCGACACAGTAAGCCTTATCAAAGGATGGAAAGAGCTCTCGGCATTTTTTAAGAGTGTTAATCTGTCCGGGATAAGCAATCCCAAGAACACAAAAGATTTTATTCAGGTAAAGGTGACGGGAGATGCAGCCTGGGCGATTTATAAGGATAACTGGGAGTATACCCGGACAGCTCCTATACATTTACCTGATGGTCGTATGATGGACACTATCTTAATTACAACAGCTGATTTGTTCTGCACTATGAATCTTGAGAAGAAATTGAATGAATGGAAGATTTCAAGCTTTTCAATCTTTAACCAGAACAATTAGACTTTAATTTCCTGAATTAGTATATCAACTTTTAAAATAGTAGAGCCCTCAGATCCCTGGGGGTTTTCTTTTGATAATGATATTACTACCAGCCCTCATCCCTGCGGCTTTTTAGTTATATGACCTCACTGGATGCGTTCCAAGGCATTATCTCTAACACAGTGGTATCAGAGTACCTCAGGCGTAACTTCCTTGTAAAATAAAATTGACTTTGGCATTAGAGTAACCGAACTTTGTCTTTGGAAATATCTGTTGAACCAACATTATTTTAGAATAGATGAGGCTATTAGTTTGAAAACAAAAAAACAGGAAGTTTTATGGAAACAAAAAGTATTCATTTTGATTCAGGCAGACGAAAATTTCTGACCAGACATTTACCTGCCGGTGCTTTGATGTGCCTTGGATGTAAAAACTTATTGGCAGCCACGGGATTGCAAGATGGTTCACAGGAAGCAGTCCAGAAACCAAAATATCAACTGAATTCAGGTATGACCACTGAAGAAGTGTTTAAATTCACATACGGTTATAGCCTGCCTGTGTTTCAATATATGGAAAAGAAAATTGGGAAGGAGAAACTCATTGAGTTACTTAAAGGAGCAGCGGCTGAAAATTCTGAAGCATTAATGAGGTCTTTCACAAAGGGTGTCCCGGGCAATATGAAAGCTCTTTCAGCTATGGTGAAGACCTGGATGTCCTCACCTCCGTACGACAATGCTTTTTCTTATAAGATAACTGAGGAGTCGGATAATGTACTTGAAATGACGTACACAGAGTGTCCTGCGGCAAAGTTTTACCGGGAGATGAATGCTTTAGATATCGGATATGCGATTGAATGTTCCAGCTCAGATAAAATGGCAAAAGCATTTAATCCTAAGATGGAGGCAAAAAACAGTAAAAATATGTTGAAGGGTGATAATGTTTGCATAGAACGGTTTATTCTGAAAGCGTAAGCTATGGTTTAGCGACCCATGTAAAATTTATTTCTGAAAATATTAGCTTATTACCAGCCCTCGGATCCCGGGGGCTTTGTTTTTATGTGACTTCAAATAAAGCGATTTAAGACACTATCTCTGCTTTAGTGGTCAGTAGTGCCATAAAGATGAGGCATCAGCTGAAGTGGAATAAATATGTCTTGCTGCTTTTGTGCTAAAAGGAAGAACCTTCCAGTAGTTGTCTGATCCTAATACTTTATTAAATCTGCAGGTTCTCATAGTAATTTTTTCACACAATATTTGATGATCCTGAAACAACTATTTATCTGAAAGCGTATAAAAGTTAAAACATTGGAGAAAAAGCTTAAAGTATATAAAAATGTCCTGGCTGAACTTTAAAAAACACTGTAAATACGTACTGCAAAGGATAATAATTAAGGTAAAGCAATAGGATATGGATAAATTTAATCCGGCGTTTTGGGCTGTTTATGTTTTTATGGCGATATTCTTAGGATTTCTTGCGTGGGAAATAATTAAAATGATAATAGCCGTAATTACTGGTAAGTATATAAAAGAAAACAGAAAGAAAAAAGGTATTATAAAGAAATAAGATTGGTAGATCATTATTACCATATTATAGCCTACAGTTTGATACTACGTAATACTTTCCTCCCTGCGAACTTTAAAGTGTTTTATACACCTTTAAAGACTTAGACAAACAACTCCGACTTATAGATCTGAGTGTCTTATATCTTTTCACACGCCCTCTGTTAGGAAGTAAGAAGAATTAATACAAGCGGCATCCCCTATAGTGGAATTGCTTTTTGTGCTAGAAGGTTAAAAGTTCTGAATATGATTATATAATAAGGGACAGCCATCCGGTGGATGCTGCTCTACTTCAAATAGACTATAACGCATTATTGTCAGATAATGCTAATCTTTTGTCCACTTATAAAGGAGTTATGTTTAAGCGGGCTTCGCATTTCTGGACAAATTCGTCTTTTATCAAGACATTACTTATCGTGACAGATTCCACCTAAACATAACACGGACAATAAAGGTAAGTTGCTTGTCACGGTTTTTGCAAATCGTGACTTCGTGACAAATCTCTTTAAATCTTAAACCCAGACGTCGTAAAAGTACTCACAATCAAACTCCTGTACCATGACTCACTCCTGGCTTCGATGTCAATTTGTACCGCGACACTTCGCCAGTGCTGTTAATAATTTAACAGTAAAGTGACTTGTAGCCTGCTTTCTGTCAACATTGTACCGCGACATGCGTATACGAAATCAACCAGGAGCTTCTTCTAAAATAAAGGAGACCTTTGGCTTAAACAAAATGAAAATTTGTTTGAAAATAAAAGAACAATCCTGATGAACTTATATCATTACATTTTGTTAGTGGTAGTGACTTTAAAGTAGCTAAATAAATATCACCATGAAACGCTTACTTAAAAATTCCATAATTATTATTCTTCTACTTGGGATAGCAGTTTATTTTACTTCCTGCAAGAAAGAAGTTGCACTGACTGTTGTGCCTGTTGTGATAACTTCTCAAGTATCAGATATTACGCAGACATCTGCATTAACAGGAGGAATTGTGGAAGATAATGGGGGAGCCAAGGTTACTGATATTGGTGTATGCTGGAGTACTTCTCCGAATCCAACTACCAGTTCCAATAAATTGAGCATTGATAAAATAAGTATTGGTAAAGATGCAGGTTCTTTTACCGGTAGTTTAACAGGGTTAATTGGTGATACCCGGTACTATGTTCGTGCATATGCTACTAATAGCGCAGGGACAGCTTATGGTTCAGAAATTTCATTCTCTACACAGGCACTCACTCATGATCCTGAAGTGACAACCACTGCAATTACTTCAATAACATCATCTTCAGCTGTTTCAGGTGGTACTTTGCTTAACATTCAAACTGATTTCTTAATTGAAAGTGGTATTTGCTGGAGTACTTCCCCGAATCCGACAAGAGACGATAGCAAGACAATTAGTGTAACTAATTCAGGAATATTTGTTAGTATTTTAACAGGTTTAACTCAGGGAACAAAGTATTATGTGAGAGCCTATGCACTTTATGGTACTGTATATGATAATGGTATACTCTATGGTAACGATATTTCATTCACTACCAAACAGGTTGCAATTGCAACTTTAACTACAACTGCAATTACAAATATTACAACAGCGAGTGCTGGCGCTGGTGGTAATGTTACTTCAGATGGAGGTTCCAGAATTACAGAATGGGGTGTATGCTGGAATACATCCGGGAATCCGACAACAGACAATTATAAAAATATTGCGGCAGGTGTTGCGCAGGGTTCAGGAATATTCATGGGTGTTTTGCCAGATTTAAACCAGGGTACAACTTATTATGTAAGAGCCTATGCAGTCAATAGTGAAGGCACCGCATACGGTAATGAGATTTCATTCTCCACACTGAGTATTGTGACAACTTCTGCCATTGTTTCCTTTTCATCAACCTCTGCCGTTGTAACGGGTAATGTTATTTATGGTCAAATTGGGAATCATCTTATAGGAAGTGGTGTATGCTGGAGTACTTCCCATAATCCGACTACAGCAGATAGCAAAACGCCAAATGTAACTTATTCAGGAATCTTTACGACTAATCTGACAGGGCTCACTCAGGGAACAACTTATTTCGTGAAAGCCTATGCAGAGTATGATAATCGCTCCTACACTTTATGGTAACGAACTCAGCTTCACAACTTCTTTTGAACAAGGCACAGGAACTCAAAAATCTGATTTCCCGGGAGGAGCAAGATACGATGCAACCAGCTTTTCAATCGGCACTAAGGTATATTTAGGATTAGGTACCACTGACGGTGACAACATACTTAAAGACTTTTGGGAATGGGACCAGGCTAGCAATGTTTGGACACGAAAGGCTGACTATCCGGGAAATGAAGTTTTTGGAGCAGTTGGTTTTTCAATTGGTACAAAGGGTTACATAGGAACTGGCGGAACGAATGAATTTTGGGAATATGATCCTGCAACAAATTCCTGGACACAGAAATCATCCCTTCCTGGTAGCCGGGAAAAGAAGTTACGCCGTGGGCTTTTCCATCGGCACTAAAGGATATATTGGAACGGGATATACGGGTATTCCAAGTAATTCAGATTACAGGGATTTCTGGGAATGGGATCAGACAACTAATGTATGGACACAGAAGGCAGACTTTGGAGGAAATGCACGAGGATTAGCTGTCGGTTTTTCAATTGGGAACAAAGGATATATAGGAACTGGAATTAGTTATGATTCACCTTCAAATATTTATAAAGATTTCTGGGAATGGGATCAGACAACTAATGTATGGACACAGAAGGCAGACTTTGCAGGAACTTCAAGATTTGCCGCAGTTGGCTTCTCAATCATGAACAAAGGATATATAGGAACTGGAATTAATTATGGTTCACCTTCAAACATCTATAAAGATTTCTGGGAATGGGACCAGGCGGCTAATGTATGGACAGAGAAATCTAACTTAGAAGGAGATGCCCGGTCCAACGCTGTATGTGCTTCAATTGGTAACAAGGCATACATAGGTACAGGGATGGGAGGTAATAGTCTTGGATTACAGGATTTTTGGGAATATGACCCCAGCCTAAAGTAATCAAGGGCGATTTCACTATTGGTCAAGGAATATATTTTCTTTTATCCCAACCAGACAGAAGTTTACAACAAATCGATTGCCAGCCCTCGGATTACTCCGGGGCATTCTGTTTATGCAATAACCTATTGATCAGTCGAAAGATAATTTAATAAATTCTTGACATGATCCATATTTTGATTTAACTTACTGTTTTTTTTCTTAAATACCATAATCACATTGTCATGAAATCCTTACAACAGAAGTTTAATTTGAGGAAAAACTGGCTTATCAATATTCATTTTACAGTGATTTTTTTTCTTGGTGTTTTTCTAATTTATCTTATTGGCTGTAATAAAAAAATTGAAATTCCAGGACCATTTGTACCCATCGAAGATCCTGACCTGATAAGCGGTATGGAAAATTTAGGATCCGGCTACGATGTATTCGAAGAATTTGCGAATGCATCTAAAGTTAAGGCTCCGGTTTTGGACTATAAAAACCTGAATTCTGATGGTCTTGTTGAGCTTAAAAACCTTGAGCACAGTACCTTTCATACAACCTCAGGGACAAGTATTAATCAGTATAGCAATTCGCTGGGAGTTTCAGTAGGACTGGAAGGAAGCTATATGTTCTTCAGCGGGTCTGTTACAACTAATTTCAGTCAGGAAAGGTATTCATACGACTCCTATTCATTTGCCACCTACCACTGTACGAGCAACAAATACCAGCTGCGTCTTCCGATAGACTGGGATGCCACAGATCTGAAAAAATACCTGACAAGCCAGGCAAAAACAAAACTGAACGATGCATCAATTCCTGCAACAGAGATCTTTCGCATTTACGGAACCCATTGCCTGACCGGAGTTGTTGTCGGGGGCCGGCTTGATTACAGCATTTCAGGACAGACCAGCGATGTCAAGACTGGCGTAAGCGTTGGAGTATATGCAGAAGCAAGCTATTCACAGGGACTCGGATCAGGGACCTTAAGCACATCTGTTATCAGCCAAAGTGAATACAACCAGTTTGCTTCTAATATGGAGAAACACCTTGAAGCATACGGAGGAGATAGTCAATATGCCCATGATATCATCTCCAAAGATGATTACACTGCCTGGCTCTCCAGCATCGGGAATAATATGGTATTTTGTGATTATACACAGAACGGATTGATCCCGGTATGGGAGTTCTGCGATGATGCCTCGCGTAAGGCTGCCCTGGAAACTGCTTATGCCACATGGGCTACCAGCAGGACTATCCCTGTCTATCCCACACCAAGGCATTGTATACTGGACGTTCAGGTTATTGAGGGAGCAAATGCTGCAAATCCTTACAGAATTAATGGCCGTGACTATTACAGGATAAACTCCGATTTAAATTATAGCTGTGGAAGCAGCACACCCTATATCTGGCTCTATTACCTGGCAGGATTAGAAAATGACACTATTGTCCCCATAGCTGAAGTGGCTACCAGAGATGTTACCGACGGAGAAACGCTGCCCTCAGGATTTGTAGAGATCCCGGTTGATTTGAATAAAGGTGTTGGTGGCGATGTTATTCATCTCATTTACAGGAAAAGGAATAACCATTCGGATCAGCTAATCTCGGGATTAAGGGTTCAGAGCGTTTATAGTTCCGGAACTTCTGTAAGCAATGTTTGGCATGTTGTTCCTATTCAAATTAATCCGACTTCACCTCAGGATCTCAATGAAGGGGCCAGCGTATGTGGAAATAAAGTATGGCTATATTGGACTGATGATGTCCTGAAATAAAGTGCCTTACCGGGGAAATGCACCCGATTAAAATGAAATTTATTTTGCTGACCCACCTGGGCTCGAACCAGGACTCTGCGGAACCAAAATCCGACGTGTTGCCAATTACACCATGGGTCAATAATCGATTGCCGCTGCAAAACTATATAAAATTTTTGATTGTAAATGTCCGGGTTGTTGAATCCCGCCTCAGCTAATAAATCATTAACTTCTTCCTTCCAGAAAATTTTTATAAAGGCGCTCGTTCATCTCATCTACCTCAATAATTGTAAACGGACAATCGACCAGCGACCGTAGTATAAATCCTAGCTCGCACATGTCATCATCGCCCTCCTCATAATACCATGTAATCACAGCGTTTTCAGCCATCTCCTTAATCTCCGATAATTCTCTGAGAAGTATGTAAAGCCATTTTATTGATCCGGTGTTGATATACTCAAACCCAAGCTCTATTTTCGTTTCCCCTGCCCAGTTCTTAATGAATTCTGACACCCATTTAAGTCCAGGCTCATAAAATACACCGGGATTCTCGATAATCGACCTGCCCATCATAAAGATCCTGCCAGGCTCAAGTACAACCCATGGAGATCTTTTTGTTGGTTCTATATTAAGAGTGTCCGGATACATTATTCAATTCTCAGCAGTTTTTTTCTGTGGTTTTCTAAAGATAATACAATCATCAGGATTGTATTATCCCTGGTCCGTAAAATTAAAAAAACAGTGGAATTATTAAAATATTATTTGATAACATTCTGATTAAAAAGACCCGGGTCCGGCTCTTCCCACAATGTAGGATGTTCTTCTTCAAACCTTTTCAGAATGGTTTTCATGATTGTCTCCCTGAGAAATTCTGACTTATTCTTTACTCTGTACCTGCTGCAATATATTCCCAGTGCTTTCATCTCCCTGTGGTTCAGCATGACTGAAAGCCTGTTTGTCCTCCTTAACCGGTCCTCTTTATATGCTGCGTGCCTCAATACCGTTTCTTCGCTTAATCTCCGGCTAAATTATAAAATCAGATAATTCCTGACATGCTGGCTGCACGACAGGTTTTGAACATAAAAAGAGAGTCAACTTCTATTAAGCTGACTCTCAAGCTATTATAATATTGACAACTTTTTGGGTTTCTCCTGCGCACCGGTTACCGGTCGCCGGCCGGTCACCGTTTATGCCTTCCCGGCGCTGCCAAGAACATTTACTACTTTATGTTTATAAAGTTCTCTCAGCTTATCACGGGCAGGACCAAGGTAGTTACGCGGGTCAAACTCACCGGGCTTTTCAACAAAAACCTTACGGATTGCAGCTGTCATTGCAAGACGACCATCGCTGTCGATGTTTATTTTACAGACTGCTGATTTTGCTGCTCTGCGCAACTGATCTTCTGATACACCTGCTGTGTTTTCCATTTTTCCGCCATACTTGTTAATTTCAGCCACTATATCCTGTGGTACCGAAGAGGCTCCGTGCAGGACTATCGGAAATCCGGGGATACGTTTTTCACATTCCTCGAGAATGTCGAAACGTAAAGGAGGGGGCAGCTCTCCTGGTTTTACCTTGAACTTAAAAGCTCCATGTGAAGTTCCGATAGATATAGCCAGAGAGTCAACTCCTGTTTTCTTAACAAAATCTTCCACTTCTTCGGGTCTTGTATAAGATGTATGTTCTGAAGATACTTCATCTTCAATACCGGCAAGAACACCCAGTTCTCCCTCAACAGTTACATCGAACTGATGAGCATACTCAACGACCTGTTTGGTTAACCTGATGTTTTCTTCATAAGGGAAATGTGATCCATCGATCATTACTGATGAAAAACCCGTTTCAATGCACGACTGGCAGGTCTCAAATGTATCGCCATGATCAAGATGGAGTACAATGGGAATTGCATACCCGAGTTCTTTTGCATATTCAACAGCTCCCTTTGCAAGATACCGTAGCAAAGTCTGGTTGGCATATTTCCGTGCACCTTTTGAAACCTGCAGAATAACTGGAGATTTCGTCTCCACACAGGCGCTGATAATTGCCTGCATCTGTTCAAGATTATTGAAATTGAATGCGGGTATAGCATATCCGCCATTAAAAGCATTCTTAAACAATTCTCTCGAATTCACTAACCCTAATTCTTTATAATGTATCATAGATTTATTGGTTTAAAATAGGCCGCACAAGATAGTTATTTTAGCTCTTGCGTCAAAGATATTTGATAAAATCTGACTCTGCATTCATGTCCAAAATTCCCTGTAATTGATTAAAACTTTTATTGTCTTTTACCTTTTTTATAGAAATAAGTCCGTCAAATTAAGATATTTAATATCTTCGTAGCCTTGTTTTTTAAGGTATTTTGAGTGGAATAAATATCTTAAATGCAGCATTGACGGGAAATCAACGTATTTATAATTAAGGATTCAAAATGATCTTTTCAAATCTATGTATTTAAAAATGAAAAAGTTACTGCTTTCCATAACGGTCTGCATTCTTTTGGCACAGGGAGGCTTATTTGCCCAGCAAAAGGTCTGGTCGCTCCAGGAGTGCATCAAATATGCAATTGACAATAATCTAACGATTAAGCAACAGGTTATCCAGACCAGGTATCAGGAAAATACTCTTGCACAGTCGAAGCTTAACCTGCTTCCAACTATTAACGGGCAGGCCACCCATAATTATTCGTTTGGCCGTGCTCTCGATGAAACTACCTATAAATTCACCGACAACCAGAATATCCAGTCGAACAGCTTCTATGCCGGAGGGAGCCTGAACCTCTTCAATGGTCTTCAGAATTATAATACAATAAAGAAAAACGAGTACCAGCTTCTTGCCAGCGAACTCGACCTTCAGAGCATTAAGGATAATATCTCTCTGAGTATTGCACTTGCTTATCTTCAGATCCTGCTGAATAAAGAACTGGTCAGTACAACAGGGAACCAGCTTCTGATAACAAAACAGCAGATCGGTAAAACAAAAAAAATGTTTGATGCCGGAAGCGTGGCAAAAGGAAATCTGCTCCAGATCGAATCTCAGGCAGCAGGTGAGGAATTACAGCTTATTAACCTTGAAAATCAGCTCGATATTTCATATTTGACTCTTACACAGATGCTGGAGCTGAAATCGCCGGAAGGCTTTTCTATTGTCGCTCCCGAAATAAGTATTGATACCAATACTGTAATTATCGGTAAGGTAGAAGATATTTTTATGCAGGCACAGGGATTGCGGCCGGAGATCAAAAGTGCGGAGCTCAAGCTTACGGCCAGTGAATATGATCTGAAGATCGCCTCCGGAGCAAGAAGCCCGAGATTATCGATGAACCATTCCTTCAGTACCAGGTATTCCGATATTGCAATAAAACCGAGCGCCCCGACAGAGAAATACACCTTTTCAGAACAGCTTAACGATAACATAAACTATGGTATAGGATTTTCTCTTAATATTCCGATCCTGAACGGATGGCAGGTAAACAAAAACATTTCAAATTCAAAGCTTAATATTGAGAGCAGCCGGTACACTCTCGAAGGAGAAAAGAAACAGCTTTATAAAGATATTCAGCAAGCTTATGCTGATGCTGGTGCAGCACTTAAAAAATACAGTGCAAGCATGAAGGCTGTCACCTCAATGGAAGAATCGTTCAGATATACTGAACAAAAATTCAATGTAGGCATGGTTACTCCGGTCGATTATAACGCTGCGAAGACACAGCTGTTAAACGCCCAGTCGGATATGTCGCAGGCAAAATATGAGTTTATTTTCAAGACTAAAGTTCTTGATTTCTATAAAGGCTTACCACTTAATCTAAATCAATAATTTATCATTTTAAGGTTTATTACCATGAAAAAAAATAAGATATTAAAGATCCTGATCATTGTTGTCGTTGCTCTCCTGGTTTTTGCAGTTATCGGGAAAAAAGCAGGGTGGTTCGGAAAAGCCGCAACTGTTAAAGTTGCAGTAGAATATGCTGAAAAACGGACAATTACAGAAGCAATAACTGCCAACGGAAAGATCCAGCCCGAAAAGGAAGTAAAGATCACTCCTGATGTTTCCGGTGAGATTGTTGAGCTGACCGTTAAAGAGGGTGATCATGTCGAAAAGGGACAGCTCCTTCTCAGGATCAAACCGGATATTTACATTTCACAGAGGGACAGGTCGCTTGCAGCAATCAGTTCTACACGTGCGCGGCTTGCCCAGGCTGAGGCACAGTTCACCCAGACTGAATTATCATACAAAAGGACAAAACAGCTTTACGAAGAACAAACTATTTCCAAATCAGAGTTCGAATCGGCTGAAGCAACATATAATGTAGCCAAATCGGAAGTCGATGCTGCCAAATTTTCCATTGTGAGCGCTGAAGCATCTGTCAAGGAAGCAAATGAGAACCTTACAAAAACATCTATCTATGCCCCGATGACCGGTACTGTATCAATGCTGCTTGTGGAGCTCGGTGAAAGAGTTGCAGGAACCAACCTGATGGCCGGAACCGAAATTCTCCGTATTGCAGATCTTTCAAGAATGGAAGCCCAGGTTCAGGTTAACGAAAACGATATTGTGAGAGTTTCTCTTGGTGATACTGCGCTTATAGAGGTGGATGCTTATCTCGATCAGAAATTCAAGGGAGTGGTTACTGAAATTGCCAACTCTGCCAAAACTACCGGTGTTTCAGCTGATCAGGTCACAAATTTCGACGTCAAGATTCTGGTACTCCCACAATCTTATGAAAAGCTCACATTGACTGATAAAAATCCCTTCCGCCCAGGTATGTCGTGCACTGTTGATATTGAGACTGAATCAAAAAAGGATATAATAACTGTTCCGATACAATCTGTCACAACCCGTACCGATACAACAAAAGCCTCTGCATCTTTAGCTAAGGCAGACATCCGGACCCTTGTGTTTGTTGCAGAAGGAGAATATGCCCTGGCAAAAGATGTTAAAACCGGCATACAGGATAACAATTACATTGAGATAGTTTCAGGCATTAAAGACAGTGTCCGTGTTATCTCTTCACCTTTCAGCGCAATAAGCAAAAAATTGTCTGACAGTACACTTATAGAAGTTGTTAAAAAAGAATCGCTTTATAAAGAGAAATAGCCGGCTGCTATCTCTAAAATAGAAATGATACTCTGCCTTGAAACAGCAACAGCTCTCTGCTCTGTCGCATTATGTGACAAAATAGGGAGTGTCGCTTTAAGAGAAAACAATGAGGGCAGATCGCATGCATCATTGCTCACCGTTTTTATTGAGGAGCTTCTTAAAGAATCAGGTATCAAAGCAGCAGATCTTGAAGCTGTCGCCGTAAGCAGGGGACCCGGTTCTTACACAGGATTAAGGATTGGAGTTTCTGTTGCAAAAGGGATTGCTTACGCTGCCTCAATCCCCCTGATATCAGTCGATACTACTCTATCAATGTTCCGTGGTTTTAAAGCAAATACCGGTAAGAAATATGGCTTTACCGGAACTGACCTCTTCTGTCCGGCTCTTGATGCACGGAGGATGGAGGTCTATTATTCGGTTTTTGATAGTGAAGGAAGGATTATTAAAAGTGTTAGAGCTGAAATTATGGATCATGACTCTTTCAGTGATCTGCCGGGATCGTCAAGGATTTTCATCTTTGGTGACGGTGCTGCCAAATGCAGAGAAATAATTAAACGCCAGGACCTGATTTTTGCCGATGACTTCAGGATATCAGCTTCGTTTATGCAGGTGCCTGCATTTGAAGCGCTCGGCAAGCGCCGGTTTGAAGATGTTGCATATTTTGAACCCTTTTATCTCAAAGATTTTTTAACTTCAAAACCTGTAAAAAATATTTTAGGAAAATAATTGGCCTGTAAATTGCCGCTGTTTTAAAAGGTATGAAGAAGTTTTTTATTATATCTGTATTCCCCATTCTGTTTGCATCTTCAGGCAATGCACAGGTTATGTCGTATCAACCGGGAGAGAAGGTTCATTATGTTATTCACTATGGACTTATTACCGGAGGAGTGGCAACCCTGGAAATTAATCGCGATACATTATCCGGAAAAGAGGTCTGGCATACAGCAATGGTTGCAAGGACAACAGGAATGGCAGATGCTCTTTTCAAAATAAAAGACATTTATGAGAGTTTCATAAACCCGGAGACAGAACTCCCGGTGAAATCTATAAGAGATATCAACGAGGGCAGGTACAAGAGATATAATGTGGTATTGTTCGATCATAATACCAGGCAGGATTCAGCAATTCTCACCAGCGATCTTACGGGGGTGCACATTACCCAGCAAGGGATCCATGATATTATGTCCTGTTTCTATTGGTTCCGCAACCATACACTTCCTGATATTGAAAACATTAAAAAAGGAGAAATGATCACGATCATGACCTGGTTTACTGATGAGCTCTACCCGATAAGGATGAGATATCTCGGTGTGGAGGAGGTAAGGACAAGGTCGGGACGTATAAGATGCTATAAATTTAATCCTGTAACCGAAACCGGAAGATTGTTTAAGACTGAAGAAGATGTCTCTTTCTGGTTTTCGGCTGATAAGAATTTTTTACCGGTTAAGATTCGTTGCGATGTGTTTGTGGGATCTTTTATGGTAGATATGGATAGGTATGAAGGACTGTTATACCCGCTTGATTTTAAAAAGAAATAAATTTAATTAGGAATAAGTAATTCATTTTATGGCAAGTACTGCAGATTTTAGAAATGGGATGGTCATTGAATTCAATAATGACCTTTACACTATTGTTTCATTTCAGCATGTTAAACCCGGAAAAGGACCCGCTTTTGTCAGGACCAAGCTCAGGAATATCAAGACGGGACGGGTTATCGATAACACCTTCTCTTCAGGGACAAAAGTTAATGTTGCAAGAGTCGAAAGGCGTCCCTACCAGTATCTTTATAAAGATGATATAGGATATTATTTTATGCATCTTGAGACATTTGAACAGATCCATGTTGAAGAGCATGTGATTGATTATCCTGAATTTTTACTTGACGGGATGAATGTTGAGGTTGTTGTACATGCAGATACCGAAAATATACTTTCGGTTGAGCTTCCTCAGTTTGTCGTTATGGAGGTTGTCTACTCTGAACCCGGTCTCAGGGGCGATACTGCAACGAACAGCTTTAAACAGGCAAAAATTAAGACCGGCAGCACTATTATGGTTCCTCTTTTTGTAAATACAGGCGACAAAATAAGAATTGATGTAAGCACCAAATCTTATGTTGAACGCGTTAAAGGTTAATTTTAAAATGGAAGACAGAAAGATTTACAACGACAGGTTAAAGATGTCCAGGTTTAAGCTGGATTCGCTGCTCGATATAACTTTGTCAATCAATGCAAACCTGCCTACTGAAATTCTTCTTTCCAAGTATGAATCTATTCTCAGGAACAACCTTGGAATAGGCAAGATCCTGATTTTCAAGCATTCTACAACCTGGGAATGTTTGCTGAACGGCGGCTTTCCAAAGCAATTTGAATCAATGGATGTTGAGTCCCGCCTGCTTGGCTTCGATGATATTACTTATGTATCAGCAGATATGGGATTCGAGGGGGTTGACATAATTGTTCCTGTTTATAACAACAATGTTCATCTTGCATTTCTTTTCATTGGTGATATTGAAGAAGAAGGGGAAGGCATGAGCCCTGTCCTCAAACATCTGAATTTTATCCAGACAATTTCAAGCATAATAATTGTTGCTGTTGAGAACATCAGGCTCCATAACGAGAGTCTCCGGCAGGAGGCTCTGAAAAAAGAGCTTGAACTGGCTGCAAGGATGCAAAAAATGCTTATCCCGGATAATCGCCATATGCCCAAAAATCCGGAAATGGTTGTTAACGGTTTCTATTATCCTCATTATGAAGTCGGCGGCGATTATTACGATTGCATTAAGCTTTCAGATACAAAAACATGTATATGTATCGCTGATGTTTCAGGCAAGGGAATGTCTGCTGCCATTCTGATGTCAAATTTTCAGGCAAGCCTCAGGGCCCTTCTGACTGCCGAAATTGAACTTGAATCTCTCATTCATAAGCTTAATTCCATTGTAGTTTCCAATGCCTCAGGTGAAAAATTCATAACCTTTTTCATAGCATGTTATGACCATAAGAAAAAGATGCTTGAATATATTAATGCTGCACATAACGCTCCTGTTCTTTTCAATACAATAACAAGTGAGGTAATTCATCTTAAAACTTCATGTGTCGGTATCGGAATGCTCGAGGAGATCCCAGCTGTTAAAAAGACTGAAATCCCAATCAGGGGCCATTGTAAAATTGTCTGTTATACTGACGGTCTTTCAGAGCTCAAGGGTGACGATGGCATGGATATCGGGACCAAAGAGATAATACGGTATATTTCAAATAAAGAGCCTGTAGATCAAAATATCCGGGCTATGATAACTTTCCTGGGAATTCCCGACACAAATCCTTATCTGTTTGATGATGTATCGATCATTGCTGCCGACCTCAGGTAACTTTCCTTTCAGACAATCCTTATCAGGAAGTAATTCTTCTTCCCTTTTTGTATCAGCAAATATTTCTTATTAAGCAGCAGATCCGGCGTAATTGCCATTTCAGGATTATCAATTTTTTCTTTATTCAGGCTCACTCCCCCACCCTGGACCAATCGCCTTAGCTCGCCTTTCGACCGGAATACCTGCGAATGTTCAGCGCAAAGAGCCGTGAACGAAACGCCGGTTGCCAGGATTTCTTTCTTAATATCAAAGGAAGGGACCCCCTCAAATACAGAGAGGAATGTGCTCTCGCTCATTTTCTTCAACGATTCTGTTGTTCCCTTTCCGAAGAGGATCTGCGATGCTTCTATAGCCGATTCCAGCTCTTCACGCGAATGTACCATTACTGTTACCTCTTCAGCAAGACGCTTCTGAAGGATCCTTTCATGAGGTGATTTGTTATGGTCCGAAATCAGGCTTTCAATCTCTTCCCGTCCGAGCAATGTAAATATCTTAATATATTTTGCGGCATCCTCATCTGAAACATTTAGCCAGAACTGGTAAAAATGGTAAGGCGAAGTCTTTTCAGGATCGAGCCATACATTGCCCGCTTCGGTCTTGCCGAATTTTGTACCGTCGGATTTTGTGATAAGCGGACAAGTGAGTGCGAAGGCCTCTCCACCGGTTTTACGGCGGATTAATTCGGTGCCCGTCACAATATTGCCCCACTGGTCAGAGCCTCCCATCTGGAGACGGCACCCATATTCATTATAAAGGTGAAGAAAATCTGTCCCCTGGACAAGCTGGTATGAGAACTCGGTAAAGGACATTCCTTCTTTGGCATCTGACCCTACTCTTTTCTTAACCGAGTCTTTTGCCATCATATAATTTACAGTAATGTGCTTACCGATCTCCCGGATAAATCCGAGGAAAGAGTATTCCTTCATCCAGTCATAATTATTGACCATAATGGCCCTGTTCTTTTTACTGGAATGAAAATCGAGGAATTTTGCCAGCTGTTTTTTGATGGCATCCTGATTGCTCCTGAGAGTCGCCTCATCCAAAAGGTTTCTTTCTTCCGATTTTCCTGAAGGATCACCGATCATTCCTGTAGCACCACCCACAAGAGCAACGGGAACATGCCCGGCATGCTGAAAGTGGACCAGCAGCATCACCTGAACCATGTGACCTATGTGCAATGAATCGGCAGTTGGATCGAACCCGATATACCCTGTCGTCACCTCTCTGTTCAGCAATTCCTCTGTACCGGGCATGATATCATGAATCATACCCCTCCATTTCAGTTCTTCAATAAAATTCATAAATGCTTTCTTTGAGAATTGCAAATATAATATACAGGGTTAAATAATTATGTCTTCGGGTTTCTTTTTGAACCTGTCGAAGCTGAGACCGAATCCCCCTTCGCCGATTACCGGGAATATCGCAGGGGCAATATCTGAGATCGGGTTATAGAACCTGGATTGCTCTATTTTTTCTTTTGGCAGGAATGGCCGGCGAGCATCAAGTGCATTTAAAATAACGAATATTACACTCATTATCAGAACGGACTTTAATAACCCAAATACCATTCCAAGGATCCTGTTCAGAAATCCCAGGGAAATTGCATCAATGAATCTGTCGGCAAGGATACCTATGAAATGAATAATAACCACAATTACCAGGAAAGTGACCAGGAAGGCAATTATTCCTACATATTGACCGGACATATCGAACCAGTCATAGAGCTTTGCAGCGGTGAAAGTTGAGAATTTTATTGCACCCCATATACCAAGAATGAGAGCAGCCAGGGAAGCAACTTCTTTCACAAATCCGTTTGTAAAGCCTGATATTACTGATAATCCCAGAATAATAATAATAACAAGGTCTATCCAGTTCATATATAGGTTTTTTAACAGGGTGAAAGTATGAAAGAAAGAGGAGTTATCAAAATTGAAAAACGGCATGAGGTTCGCAGTATGTGGTATGCGGTTTGGGGAAGAAGAAAAAAAGATATATTTTTGCACTCCCTGACTATTGGCCCTATAGTTCAATGGATAGAACGGAGGTTTCCTAAACCTTAAATCCAGGTTCGATTCCTGGTGGGGCTACAAATGTGCTAAACATCTATTATTTAAGGACTCTTTTTGATATGAACAGTGGCGTATTTTATATTTATGCTATTGTGAGCTTACACGATCGTCGAATTTATGTCGGTATGTCTCAAAATGTTGACCAAAGGATCGACCAACATAATGCTGGCAGAGTCATTTCAACAAAACCGTTTATTCCCTGGGTAAAGTTTTATTCTCTGCCGGCTGGGCCATCTGACTCAGCTAGAAAACTAGAAAAATATTATAAATCTGCAGCAGGTAAAAGAAAACTTAGAAAAATCCTAAATTCAGTATTTCCAGGTTCCCTGCCTGCCTGCTGACGCAGTCAGTCAGGCAGGGATTCCTGGTGGGGCTACAAATGTGCTAAACATCTATTATTTAAGGACTCTTTTTGATATGAACAGTGGCGTATTTTATATTTATGCTATTGTGAGCTTACACGATCGTCGAATTTATGTCGGTATGTCTCAAAATGTTGACCAAAGGATCGACCAACATAATGCTGGCAGAGTCATTTCAACAAAACCGTTTATTCCCTGGGTAAAGTTTTATTCTCTGCCGGCTGGGCCATCTGACTCAGCTAGAAAACTAGAAAAATATTATAAATCTGCAGCAGGTAAAAGAAAACTTAGAAAAATCCTAAATTCAGTATTTCCAGGTTCCCTGCCTGCCTGCTGACGCAGTCAGTCAGGCAGGGATTCCTGGTGGGGCTACAAATGTGCTAAACATCTATTATTTAAGGACTCTTTTTGATATGAACAGTGGCGTATTTTATATTTATGCTATTGTGAGCTTACACGATCGTCGAATTTATGTCGGTATGTCTCAAAATGTTGACCAAAGGATCATGCAACATAGTGCTAAACATCTGATACTTCTAAGGCTGTTTTATACAGACTAATACTGGTAAATTTTAATTTATCTCGGTTGAGGTGTATTAATTTTGATGTGGGACGTACTGGAATCGAACCAGTGACCTCTTACATGTGAAGCAAGCGCTCTAAACCGACTGAGCTAACGTCCCCTGGAAGGCAAAGATAAACAAAAGCCCCCTATATGTGATACAGAGCCATTTACCAACTATTTATATTCAGTCGATTACCTTTTAAAATATTTAGTCGACTTGTATTGTAAAATATCAATACTCTCTGCGGTCTATTTATAATAGTTTTTGAACCCTGTTCCAGTAATAGATAGTCTTCGGCCCTGATCCGTTCCATTTTCTTGCAATCTTTTCAAAATCATACGGACCAATTTTTGTCGCATAGAATAAAAAGATCTTTTCAGAAATATGATAATCATAGAGATCTTTCATTTTATATTTATTCCCAGTCCTTTTGTTGAAATCATTAAGTCTTATCGGGCGTATCTGGAAAAACCCCACAGCCTTCTCAACAGGATTATATGCAATGGTGTCGCAGTTTGTTTCAACAATACCAATTGCATTAATAAGCTTCTTAAACGGGTCTTCCGGCTGGGAAACGTAAATTGTAAGGGTTTCCCTGCTTGGAGCAAGTACCCTGAATGTCAATGACAACAAAACTGTAACCAAAATTATTTTTCTGAATATCTTCATCAGTAAAGTAACAACCATAACGATAATTTGTTTAACTGAATGTCCTCAGAATAAATAAAAAAATTGTGAGATTCAATAGGGGCATATAATGGTATGCCTCTATTGCTTTATTATTTGTAATATGAATTTTACTATTTTTGTTACAACCTTTACAGTTTGTTATAAAACTAACCTATGACTACAAATTCACAAACAAAGGATTCTGGTGTCTCCGGCAGGCTGACATCAGTGGATTTCTTCCGGGGATTTACCATGTTTCTTCTGGCAGGCGAATCTACACGACTTTATGAGCACCTGGTTAAAGCCGATAGCAGCATCGTGCAATTCTTCGGGACCCAGTTACATCACCACGAATGGCACGGATTGCATTTCTGGGATTTAATCCAGCCTTTTTTTATGTTTATTGTCGGAGTTGCAATTCCTTTTGCGGTAGCTAACAGAATAAAAAAGGGAGACACAAAAAAGTCAATTACGCTTCATGCATTTAAACGATCATTTTTATTGCTGTTTTTCGGATGGGCTTTATATTTTACTGATGCAGGGAGCCTGGTTTTCAGATTCCAGAATGTTCTGGCGCAGCTGTCAGTTACTTATCTGGTTGCTTTTCTTATAATGAATAAAAGCTTTAAGTTTCAGTTGATTTTTACTTTGGCAATTCTCCTGCTTATAGATCTTGCGTATCGTTTTTTCCCCGTCGCGGGTTTCAATCATCCATGGGTGAACTTTGAAAATCTCGGGGCATGGTTTAATAATATGATAGAAGGAGTTGATAAAGCAAGCGAATGGGCAACATTAAATTTTGTCTCAACCACAGCCCATACTGTCTGGGGAGTTCTTTGCGGTAAGCTATTGATGAGTGATAAAACGGCCCGACAGAAAATTCAGACATTGCTAATTGCGGCAATATCAGCACTTATCATAGGATATTCTCTTGATTTATTGAATATTACTCCTATTATAAAGAAGATCGCCACTTCCTCATTTGTATTTGTAAGCGGTGGCTGGGCTATCCTGGTTTTAGCTTTTTGTTACTGGCTGATTGATGTAAAAAAATTATTCACTAAAGGATCCCGGTTCTTTATTGTAGTTGGTATGAATAGTATTTTTATTTACCTCTTTTTCGAAACAGGTGGTGCCAACCTGATAAGCAAGGTCATCGCTCCGTTCAGTAAATTGTTTTTTTCCTGGGCAGGTGAACTTACTACAGGAATAATTACAAGTCTGGGTGTATGGGCAGCATTATGGTATCTTTGTTACTGGCTCTTTAAGAACAAGCTGTTCATTAAAATTTAAAGTAGTTAATTTTCGCTCTTTCTCTTCAACCAGTCGTCAGGTACAGGTATTATACAGATATTCATCGACCTGTTATCTTCCGACAGCATTGCGGATTGTATCTCTATTTTCGTACCGTTGGCATTGAACGTCGGATGAGGATGATCAGAAGCTGTCATTTTGTGTCCTGTTGAAAGCAGGATCATTTCATGTGTATGTCTGTCGATCAGGTAAATGCCCCTTGAAAAATCGTCACCAACGGCCCAGCGGCCGTCGGCTGATCCGTTTACATGCCACAGACCGCTGCCCGAAGGTGTTTGCCCGGCAATTGTCATTTCCCGTGTTCTGAGGTTTACTATTGCGAGACCTGTTGGCTTTTCACGGGTACCTGAAGGTCCCCAGCCGACTTCCTGTCCCGGATTCTTTGGATCAGAAGGCATAACCGGGATTCCTGGTTTCCTGTGACCCATTATTGCAATTGCCACCTCATCTTTTGAAAAAATCGCTTCATGTGTTACCCATTCATAATCCGATTCCGGGTAAAGCGGCCTTAATCCGGTTCCGTCTGCCATAACGGTCCACGTCCGCTGAGGTGCTTTCCCTCCTGTTTCCCAGCAAAATACTATTTCACCAGGCACCCAAGGATTTGTTTGTATATGACCTACCTGGAACGGGACTGCAACAACAAAGCCACACTCACCGGTTTTTAAATTCATTTTTCCTATCCCTGCCGGGCCCGCACCCATATTTCTCGGACCAAAATTTGGTTCAATTTTCGTATCCCCGGGTAAATGTTTTAAAGCTTCTTCTTTCCCGGTCCTGAAATAGACGACCTCCTCATTGCCGTCAAGAGCCATATCGCCTCCGGCACCCATTTCTGCAGGCGTTATGCCACATATCCGTTGGTATTCGGAAGCCTTTTTCAGCTTTCCTGCTTCACTGTCGGCAAACAGTTTTGCCAGATCAACCTCAATGACCTGAATAGGATTATTTCTGGAAGGACCTGAAGGAGCTCTGCCCTGCATCCCCGGTTGCCCTGAAGGAGTAGGAACAGCCTGGGGATTAACGGCCGGAGGCTGCTGTTGCCTGAAAGCTGCAAATCTGCGCTGGGATGCGGTATCTCTCATAAAATATAGTTTCATGGACTTCCGTGCTACATTAAGCATGCCGGTATATCCTCCCTCACTGACCTGTACTATTGCACCAGTTTCTTCATTAACTGCCATTGCTTCACCACGAACCCTGTTCGAACGGAAAATGACCCATTTCCCGTCTGCAGTCCACTGATTATGTGTCTGATAAATCTTTGAATCACCGGCAGGTTTGCTTGTAAGAAATGTAAGCTCTGTACCTGTGACAGGATCTTTTACAACTTTTTTCTCAGATGGGAAACGCGTTCCGATCTGACCTGATATTATACTGGTTGTCAATAAAAAACTCAGGCTTAATAGTGTTAATTTTACACTTCTTTTCATATTAATTATTTATTATTAACCGTTGTACCGTCAGACCGTTATACCATTGTACCTCTGACCCATTATACCAATTTCTTATATTTAATCCTCACCGGCGTTGTATCTGTCACCCTCTTTTTATAATTCTCCTCGTAGTCGGAATAGGTTCCTTCGAACCATGCTACTTTTGAATTACCTTCAAACGCCAGCATATGAGTTGTTACCCTGTCGAGGAACCACCTGTCATGAGAAATGATCACAGCACATCCCGCAAAGTTTTCAAGACCCTCCTCAAGGGCTCTCAGTGTATTTACATCAATATCATTTGTAGGTTCGTCAAGGAGAAGCACATTCGCTCCCGATTTTAGTGTAAGGGCAAGATGAAGCCGGTTTCTCTCGCCTCCGGACAGGACTCCGCATTTTTTCTCCTGGTCTGCACCTGTGAAATTGAACCTGGCAACGTAAGCCCTGGCATTGACCAGTCTGTTCCCGACCATTATATCGTTCTGTCCGCCCGAGATGACCTCATACACTGTTTTTTCGGGATTAATTGCCGAGTGAGCCTGATCGACATAACCCAGTGAAACTGTTTCGCCGATTTCAAAAGATCCTTTTGTGGCTGATTCCTGTTTCATTATCATCCTGAAGAGAGTTGTTTTCCCGGCTCCGTTAGCGCCTATAACACCCACTATTCCGTTAGGAGGCAGGTTAAAATCAAGATCTTCAAAAAGCAGTTTATCCCCGAATGATTTTGAAACATGTGTTGCTTTAATGACTTTATCACCCAGTCTGGGGCCATTCGGAATAAATATTTCAAGCTTTTCTTCCTTCTGTTTTACATCCTGATTAAGGAGATTCTCATAGGCTCCGAGTCGTGCTTTAGACTTGGCACGGCGGGCTTTTGGAGACATTCTCACCCATTCAAGTTCGCGTTCAAGTATCTTCTTTCTTTTTATATTACCTTTTTCTTCTGTTTCAAGCCGTTTTGTTTTTTGCTCAAGCCACGATGAATAGTTTCCCTTCCATGGTATCCCTTCGCCTCTGTCGAGCTCAAGGATCCATCCTGCAACATTATCAAGAAAATACCTGTCGTGTGTTATGCATATTACGGTACCATTGTACTGTTTTAATGTAGTTTCGAGCCATTGAACCGATTCTGCATCAAGGTGGTTTGTGGGTTCATCAAGCAACAGGACATCAGGTTGCCGGAGAAGGAGACGGCATAAAGCAACTCTTCTGCGCTCACCTCCCGAAAGTACATTCACTTTTGCATTGCTCTCTGGGCAGCGAAGGGCATCCATCGCCCTTTCAATCTTATGCTCTATATTCCATCCATCGTGAAAATCAATTTTCTCCTGAAGCAGAGCCTGCCGGTCCATAAGCTGCTGCATTTTATCAGGCTTTTCATAAACTTCCGGTTCTCCGAAACTGGTATTTATTTTTTCATACTCCCTGATGAGATCCATTGTTTCCTTTACCCCCTCCTCTACAATTTCTCTGACAGTACGGCTCTCATCAATTAGCGGATCCTGGGGTAGATGACCAACTGAATATCCCGGAAGAAATGTCACTTCGCCCTGGAATTCCCTTTCTATTCCTGCAATTATTTTAAGGAGGGTTGATTTCCCGGATCCGTTAAGACCTATGATACCGATCTTTGCACCAAGGAAAAAGGAGAGGGAAATATCTTTAAGTACCTGACGGTGAGGTGGAAATGTTTTCCCCACACGGTACATCGAAAAGATTATCTTGTTGTCATCAGCCATATGATCCGGAATTTTTGACAATTTAGACAATCCTGATTTGCCTGTCAAATTATTACATAAAAAATATGTCGTCGTTGTGTAGTAGAGACGTAGCATGCTACGTCTCTACTACACAACCTGCGACGACCGACAATCAAAAATATTGAAAATGTTTATTATTTTTTATCGAACATCTTTACCGTTTCATCCTGCAGCAGGACCCATAATGAATATACCCCTTTCAGTGTTCCTATCGGGATATTAAGACAGCCCAGCGCTGCAACAACAATTATCAGGTATCTGGCCCAAACCTGATGAGAAAGAAGTCCAATCCCTCCGACAAGTCCGAGTGTTGACATGAAGCCTATCAGCAAGGGGAGGCTTACAGAAAGGAAGCTCAACACTACTGTTGGCACCTCTTCATTATTGACAAATCCTTTTGCAAAATTAAGCACAAAGAAAACCGTCAGGGCGCCGATCAGTCCAAGTATACCGAATCCGATATGTATCGCTCCGACAACTGTTACATGCTTTTTCATTCTATTTTCTTCCATGACATTTAATTTTTATCCTGTTAAATTATTTTCATTCCTGATCAAATGACTTGCAATTTAATGAATTGATGCATCGTTTTCTTAAAATAATGCCGGAAAGCAACCTTTTTCTAAAAATTATGTTCTTTAACAAAGAGTTTCATATTTTTGATCTGAAAAAATATCTGTATGAAAAGAAAACTTTTATTTGCAGGGACATTATTTTTAATTGCCTGGGGATTTAATTCCTGTGAAGCATTGAATGATTGTAAGCACTGTAAGCAGGTTACGTATATCGACGGCCTTTATGATCATGAAGGAGACACTTATGAATATTGTGGCGCCACATTGTTAACGATCGAAGCTGCGGATGATATTGTTAACCTCAATTCCAGAACCAAATGGGAATGTAAATAAAATAAGATCTATATGAAAAGAAAGTTTCTTCTTGCTGCAACATTCCTGTTTATTTCCTGGGCATTCACATCCTGTATAAAACAAACTTGTGAAACATGTAAGCTGGTTACCCGGACCAGCACCGGCGATTTAGTTTCTTCAAATGTAGAAGCAGAATATTGTGGAGCAACATTAATTGCTGTTAAAGCTGCAAATCCTGATTATACAAATCCTGTTACAGGCAATGTCACTAAACTTGAATGCAATTAGTACCTGATCCCTATTAAAGTGACATCATCGACCTGAGGAGAGTCGCCCCGCCATCCTTCAAAGATCTCATTTAATCTTTCAGCCTGCTTTAGCATTGGAGTTCCAGCCATTCCAACGAGTGCTTCCTTCAGGTGATTCGACATAAATTTCTTCTGTTTTGGTCCGCCAAACTGATCGGCAAAACCATCAGAGAAAATATAAAATGCATCTCCTTTCTGAAGCTCTATTCTATGTTGGTTAAACGGTAGCATCCTGTAATGAATTGCTGCAGGCATCTTGTCGGCTCGGTAATGGATCAGTTCTTTCCCTCTTACAAGATAAAGCGGACTATTTGCACCTGCCCACCAGAGAATATTTTCATCGAAATCTACCACACATACTGAAATATCCATCCCGTCTTTTACAGAATCCTCCTCAGCTACCTGGTTAAGAGATTTAATTACTCCCATGCGCAGGTTTTCAATTATCTGATCGGGCATAAGTATATGTTTTCCATTGACAATTTCATTGAGCAGAGTAACTCCAAGCATGCTCATGAATGCCCCCGGGACGCCATGTCCTGTACAGTCGGCGGAGATTATCACCTGTTTGCTCCCCTGTGAACTGACCCAGTAGAAATCGCCGCTTACAATTGCAAGTGGCTTATAAAGTACGAAGTGCTCAAGCTTATCGCTGAAGAGCTCAAGAGAGGGAATGAGAGCTGTTTGAATTCTTTTGGCGTACATTATGCTGTCGGTGATATGTTTTTTCTGATATGCGATCTGGTCCCGCTGGGCTTCTGCAATATTTTTTTGCTCTTCTATTTCATCCTTCTGGAAAGAAATAGTCCTGTTCTTTTCCTCCAGTTTTATGTTAGCCTCTTTTTTGATTTTATAACCCCTGTAAATGTAGTATCCCAGGAAGCTTACAAGTAAAAGGGCAAAAATCACGAAATAGAGAATCAGCTTTTGTTTTTCAAGGGTTGCCAGCTGTACTTTAATTTTGCCTTCCTGGTCACTTATCTTTTTGAGCTGTTCATCAATCATTGATATCTGCCGTGCTATTTTCTCTTTCTGATTTTTAAGAGTGTCCTGCTGTACCTGGACAGCTTGCTGCTGAACGGTTATTACTTGCTTCTGTGAAGTGATTTCATTATTCTGCCTCCCGATCCGGACAAGTTGTATATTAAGCACTTTTTGTTTTTCAAGAAGGGTTTTTTCTTTTATAGTGATCTGCCTGTCGAGGCTATCGAGCATTACTTTTTGCCTTAAAATTTCTGCTTTCTGCTTTTCAATTTCAATCTGTTGCTGTTTTACATTTTCTTTCTGGATCTGAAGATCCGCATCTGTTAAAACAAAAAGATTTTCCCAATCCTCTTTGGTTTTAACAGCATCAAAAAGCACTGTCTGCGGAATAGACATTCCTTCTGTTTTAATATATTCTTCATTGATCTCGTATCTTGGCACTCCCCTGACAACCACAAAATTTATCATTGATTCTCTGAATTCATATCCTTCCGTCACAAGAACAGTCTGCTTCCCTGCAATTTTTGTCTTTATCTTTTCCAGATCAAATCCAGCGGTTTTATTGACATACAAAACCTGTGTGTGAGATAATCGCTCCAATCTTGAATACCCGCTGATCTGAACCGGCTTGCCCTGTATAAGTGGTCGTGTTTTAGCCAGGTTTCCCAATTCAAAAAGCAACTCCTCGTCCCCAAGCATTACACCAATTTTAAAATTTGCAGAATCTGAAAACCCGGGTCCATAATTTACATATTTTGCAACCATATCGAAGATGTACAAAGCTCTTGAAGAATTATCAAAACCTCCCTGGCTGAAAGAGTTTAGAACAAGAAAAATAAGGCTAATGGAAATGCTTGCTTTTTTGATAAAACCGGGCTGCTGCTCCATTTCGATAATTTTTATTATTACGAATTTGCAGATTATTATCCAGTAAAACAAATTTGTTTATCTTTGACATGAGAAGCCCCATGTTGATAAAATGTTAATAACTGTTGTTCTCGGGGGATTTCCGCTGGATTACTTATCGTAATTTTATAGAAGTTTACATAGATCTTAAAATGACACTTAGTATCAGCGATTTAAATTTGGCAGACAAAAAAATATTAATTGTAGAAGATGATCTGCCATCAATCAGATATTATGAAACTCTTCTGAAAAGCTCGGGGGCCGATGTAAAGATCTTCCGGACAGGAAAAGAATTCATTGACTATATTAATAAGGAAAAGGGGAAGATCGATCTTGTTATTATGGATTTTCTTGTCCCTCTGGTAAATGGGATCGAATGTCTCAGGATATTCAGGAAAGAGTGGAAAAATGTTCCTGTTCTTATGCTCACAGCCTACTCTTCTGAACAGTCCAAAACAGAGGCTTACCTTGCCGGATGCAATGAATATATACTGAAGCCGATCTATCCTGAAAAGATATTATTTCTCCTTGAGAAATACCTCCGGCACGAAGTCTCCCAATCTATGATTCCCTGATCTCTCTATTTTCCTGCTGACACGGTTGATGCTAAATACCTGGAATAATAATCTTCCAGCTTCTTGTTTATTTCAAGTCCTATATCCTGCTTTCCGTAACTCATACAAATATTTGCAACACGTGATGTATACTGTATTGCAGTCTGGATTTCATATTCAGCGGAACTTATTAAATAAGACCTTTGCTTCAGGAAATAATCAAGCTCTTCATAATAGTAGCTGCATAAATCATTTGTCATTTTAACAGCCTGATCCGGATTTCCGGCAGCAAAATAAGATTCAATAATATCTGGTACATAAGGATCATAAGGGATCCTCTCAAGAGGAAAATACATCATGCAATTATCGAGCACCTCAATGGCCTTTTCATTTTTCCCTTCTCCTGACAGCGCCTTTGCCAGCCTTGCAAAATTCAACCTTGCTTTTATAACCATAAGCGTTCGTTTATGGTTGTAATCAATATTAACTTTTTTATCATTAGCACCACCCCAGACAAATTTCTTCATAATATTGTCATACAGGATCTCTGTGTCGACACGTCCGTAATCAAGCCAGCTCTTATTCTCTGACCTTATCGGAACAAGACGGTATGCAAGACCTTCAAGCTGAAAATAACTCTCAAGACCCAGGGCATCATTATGATATCCTGTAACGAAATAAATCAGGACGCTCCCAGTCATTATGCGCAAGAATATCCAGAACAATAAGCTGGCTTTTGATTATTGAACTCCCTTTAAGTTTTATATCAATGTAGGGAACTATTTTAGCTGAATCTTCCGGCTTCACCGTACCGGAGGCCAGAACCTTTTTTGCATCGACAGGGATACGTATAGTTCTTGTTGGAATGATGTCGAGCAATTCTGTTGCAGATACTTGTAACTTTGTTCCCTTGTTATCGCTGTTAACCCAGTCAATGACTGTTGAAATATCAACAGGATCTTTAGTCTTATCAAAAATATAGAGCTGGTTATTGATCCCGTCATAATATTTTTTTATAGGAAGCGTAACAGGAAGAGGATCTGACTCATAAACTTTTCTCTTCATCTGTTCAATATACCAGTCGGTATTTAGCAGCATTAAATTACATACGCGGACGTCAGTTCTTTTTCCCTCAACCTCCTGTGCATACCACAGAGGGAAAGTATCATTATCTCCGTTTGTGAAAAGGATAGCATCTGGAGCGCATGATTCAAGGTAATTGAAAGCAACATCCCTGGCCAGGTAACGGCCTGATCTGTCGTGGTCGTCCCAGTTTTCAGATCCCATTATAACCGGAACTGCAAAGAAACAGAGCAGCCCTGCGACAGGTGCTGCAATTTTTTCTCCTGCCAGTTTTGATAAAAGTTCGAAGAGGGCCAGAACACCTAAACCGATCCATATCGAATAAAAGTAGAATGATCCGACATAGGCATAATCCCGCTCTCTTGGCTGATTAGGATACTGGTTCAGGTAGAAGACTATGGCGATTCCTGTCATGATGAACAACAACATGATTATCCACCAGTTTTTATTATCGCGGTTTAGCTGGTAAAATAGCCCTGCAATACCCAGCAGAAATGGTAATAGAAAATATTTGTTCCGTGAAGTATCGTTTTTCAGGTCCGGAGGCAGATCAATAGTCCCTAATCTCGGTTCATCGAGGAATTTTATTCCTGTTATCCAGTTCCCGCTGAATGCTCCTCCGGTACCCTGCGTGTCGTTCTGCTTTCCGGAAAAATTCCACATGAAATACCTGAAATACATGTAACCGAACTGATAACTGAACATAAATTTCATGTTCTCGCTGAACCGTGGTTTTTTCACTACGGTTTTCCGGCCTTCCTGGTCAGTGACCTGGAGGGGTATTCCTTTCGTCCCGCCCCACTGTTTATATGCATCAGGATGATCTGGCTGATCGCTCCACATTCTTGGGAAGAGCGTCAGAAATCGTTCATCATAAACCCTTTCAATGTCATGATGTGTCACAACATATTTTCCGTTCTCCAGTGCATAAACAGGTTTGCCGTTTTTGTATTCAAGAACCGGAGCGTTATAGTATGCACCTTTTACCAGGGGTCTTTGCCCGTACTGTTCCCTGTTTATGTAATATAGAAGATTAACAGGATTGGAAGGATTGTTTTCATTAAGCGGCGTATTGGCAGTCGCCCTTATCATTATTATAGCAATTGTTGAGTACCCGATAAGTATTACCACTACAGCGGTAAGCAAGGTATTTAATACAACCCTGTACTTTGATGCAATGTACCAGGTGATGCCGGAAATAATCAATAAAAGAATTATGTTAATGAAGGCCGCTCCCGATACCATCCATATTCCTGTAAAAAAGAGCGCGGCAATAGCGGAAATACCAGTTATCAAATTGCTTTTATTACTGATCTCCGAATTAAGCGATACCCTGATTGCAAGATAAAACACTGTAATCAGAATGATGCCGTGAAACAGCATTCCTGTGTTGGGAGGAAGTCCCAGTTTGTTCACAAAAAAGAGGTCGAATCCGGAGGAGATTTTAACAAGGCCGGGCAAAATACCCCACATAAGCAGGGCAAGAATGACAAATGATGCAATAAGAGAAAGAGTAAATCCTTTCCATGAAAACTCGAATTTCCTGAAATAATAAACCAGTACTATCGCAGGAATTGCAAGCAGATTCAACAGATGGACACCGATTGACAGTCCCATCAGAAACGCTATCAGGATGATCCACCTGTCGGCATATTTTTCATCGGCACTCTCCTCCCATTTTAATATTGCCCAGAAAACAGCAGCTGTGAACAATGATGACGTTGCATAAACTTCGCCCTCAACGGCGGAAAACCAGAATGAGTCGGAGAAAGTAAATGCGAGGGCACCTACTGCACCTGCACCCATGATGGCAATAATTCTGGCACTATTGAACTGGCTCTCAGCTTTTAAAAGGATCTTCCTGGCAAGATGGGTAATTGTCCAGAATAGAAAAAGAATTGTAAATGCACTTGCAATAGCTGACATTGAATTTACCATTGCGGCAACTTTTGATTCGTTCCCTCCGGCAAAAAGAGTAAAAAACTTTGCCAGAACCATGAAAACCTGGCTTCCCGGGGGGTGACCAATCTCAAATTTATCAGCAGAAGCAATAAACTCTCCACAATCCCAGAGACTTGCAGTGGGCTCTATGGTAAGAAGATAGGTGAATAATGCAATTACAAAAATCACCCATCCTGTTATGTTGTTGATAAACCTGAATTTCTTCATTGTTTATTTATTTTGATGAAGATCCTGAAAACAGATCCGACGACGAAAATACTTATTTTTTTCTTACTATCGCTGCTGTCCGCATACTGACTTAATTTGTTATTTTTGAATAATATTTTTTGAAATGAGATTCAGGCCAGTCTGTTGTTTGATTATTTTCCTGCTTGCTTCTATACCCGTAACTGCCCAATATTTTGATACAGGACAGGACCCGGCAGGTCTTAAATGGCTGCAAATAAAGACCGGAAGATTCACAGTAATTTACCCTGAGAAATATGGCTCCGCAGGGGTGGATTTTGCACGATCACTTGATAAAGCATATTCTGAACTGACCTCCCTGTTCCCTGAAAAAAAATTCAGGATTCCTGTCATTATGCACAATTTCACAACTCAATCCAATGGTTATGTTTCATGGGCGCCTAAGCGGATGGAAGTTTACCCCACCCCGGAACAGAATACAATTCCTCTTGAGGCAAACAGGCAGCTTACTCTTCATGAGCTGACACATATTTTTCAGATGGAATCACTGAATTCCGGGTTTTCAAAAGCAATGTCATATATTTTCGGGCAGCAATTCCCCGGAGCAATTGCCTCGTTTATGCCTGACTGGTACATGGAAGGGGATGCTGTCTTTGCAGAAACCCTGCTTTCCGGATCCGGACGGGGAAGAAGCCCCTGGTTCCAGAAACAGCTTAAAGCAATAGTAATTGAAAAGGATCATCTTTACAAATATGACAAAATGCTGAACGGATCCTTCAGGGACTATACACCTGATCAATACCAGTTTGGATATCAGATGGTAGCGTGGTCCCTTGCAGGAAAAGATCCGGAACTTTGGAATAAAACATTGAAATTCGTTGCAAACGAGCCATTTACCATCAATCCTGTAAACATCAGCCTCCGGAGAAACGCAGGGCTTACAAAAAAATTACTTTTCACACAAACCTTTGACTCCCTTAAAACCCTCTGGAAAGAGGATTTATCAAGAAGCCAGGCTATAAAATACGAACCTGTAAATCCTTTTAAAAAGAGCAGGTTCATAAACTATTATTGCCCGTTAAATGCAGGGGTTGATTCTGTTATAGCTATAAAAACTTCATTGACCGCTCCTCCTTCTTTTGTGCTCATAAGGCTCTCCGATAAATCGGAGAAAAGATTGCATACCCCCGGGCTGGTTAATCCGTGGTATTTTTCGTATGCTTGTGGTAAGCTGGTATGGGTTGAAACCGCGAATGATCCAAGATGGGAAAACAGAAATTATTCAGTAATAAAACTGAAGGATTTAAAAACCGGTTTAGTGAAACAGCTTACCCGCAGGTCGAGGTACATGGCTGCTACGCTATCACCCGACGGGAAAATGATCGCTGCATCAGAAAACAGTGCCGATAACAGGAACAGCCTCGTCTTATTAAGCCCGGCAGACGGAAGTGTGGTGCTCAATATTCCTTCCCCCGGCAATGCTTCGCTACAGCGCCCCCAATGGACAGTTGATGGCAGCAAAATTACTGTTATTTATTTAACAGAAGCCGGAGAGGGAATCATGACATATACTCTTGCTGACCGTTCATGGAAGATATTGATCGAACCCGCAAGGAATGATCTTCAGTCGGCATTCCTGAGAAATGATTCTCTCTTTTATATTTCGTCTGTTTCAGGGACCGATAATATTTACCTTCTTAACGGGAGTAAAATATCTCAGGTAACCCGCTCCAGATTCGGAGTAAACGACCTGAGCATAAGAGGCTCATCAATAATGTTCAGCGATTATACTGCTTCGGGAAATGATGTCTGCATAATATCTGAAGCCAATATTGAGAATAATCCTTACGATTATATCCGGCCCGTTTCATACCTTATTGACCGGTTTAAAACCATTTCCGGTAAGGGGGAAGAAAACAGTGCCGGGAAATACACACCTCAGCCGTACAGGAAGTGGCTACACCTGTTCGGATTTCACAGCTGGATGCCTTTTTATGCCGATATAACAACAATACAAACCGATCCGTTTTCATTAAGGCCCGGGGTTACGCTCTTATCACAGAATCAACTAAGCACTCTTATTTCTTCTTTCGGTTATGAGTATTCTTCAGACAAGATGCATAAGTTTCATTCGCGGATTACCTGGAAAGGCTGGTATCCGGTTTTTGAATCACAGTTTGATTACAATAACAGGCAGGTAATTAATAAGATGAATGAGACTGTTGGATGGATACCCTCTCCGGTAAACCGGGGTTTCAGTTTTAATAACAGCGTTTATATTCCTCTCTCTTTTACTTCCGGGAGGTTCACGCAGAATCTGTTTCCTTCTTTTTCAATCGAATATACGAACAACTACATTTATTTAAAGGAAAAGAATATTTATGATTATGGACAGACGCACATGACAGGGAGGTTCTATTTTGCAAATTATCACAGATCTGCATTCCGGGATATCTATCCCAGGTGGGCCCAGATTTTAGATCTGTCATATACATATGCTCCTTTTGATAAGTTGCTCTACGGAAACGAGATTGGGTTGAAAACAGCATTCTATTTTCCCGGATTCTTACCCAATAATTCCATCCGCATAAGATTTGAGATTGAAAAACAGAAATTTGAAAGATTTCTCTCATCCAACAGGATCCATTTTCCCCGAAGCTATTCAAATATTCTTTCAGGAAGGCTTGATTTTTATTCTGTTGATTATTCCCTGCCTCTTTTATATCCCGATCTGAATATTTCTTCATTTCTTTATCTGACCAGGATCCGTGCAGGTCTTTTTTACGATTATGGGAGGGGTACTGATAATTTTTACCTGACAATCCCGAATGGAAATATACCCTACACAGAGATAAAAGGAACCGAGACTTTCAAATCATTCGGGACGGAGATTCTTGCAGATTTCTATCTTTTCCGGATCCCTTTTCCCTTGACCGGCGGGGTTCAGGCAGCATGGAAATCATTCGGAGAAATGCCTGCTTTTGAATTAATACTAAACATTGATATTCACGGAATGACTATCGGCCGCTCCCGGATGTGATTATTTCAATTTATTAAAGTGTGAGCAGTACACTTAATCAGGGCCCAGGCTTTTTTAACGTGATCAAGTGTCACATTTGTTTGTCCGGTTACCATCCGCAGGGTGTATTTACCGTTGAGCACAGTATGTGAAAGGTATATTTTCCCTGAATCATTAAGGGCATGATTCAGTTCCTCATTTATTGCATTTAACTTCATTTCATCAATGCCTCCGGGTTTGTACCTGAAACAAACCACATTTATAATAACAGGTGCAAGAATCTCAAAATCGGATTCTTTTAAAATCTCTTCCTTAAGATATGAAGCGAACATTATGTGTTGTCTGATTTTATTCTGAAGCTCCTCAGTTCCATAAGATCGTATTACGCTCCATAGTTTCAGAGCCCTGAACCGGCGGCCGAGCGGGATGCCCCAGTCGCGATAATCATTGACTTGTCCCCGAGTTCTTGTCTTCAGATATTCAGGTAGTATTTCGAAGGTTTTAATCAGCTGGCCGGCATCTTTTATAAAGAATGCGGTGCAGTCGAAATTTGTGAACATCCACTTATGAGGATTGAAAAGAAAACTGTCTGCATATTCTTTCCCCTCAATCATCCACTGAAATTCGGGCAAAATAAGGGCCGTACCGGCCATTGCGGCATCAACATGGAGCCATATGTCATTTTCGCTGCAGATCGCTCCTATGGCTTTTAAAGGGTCAACAGCCGTAGCTCCTGTTGTACCTGTTGTGGCAACAACACAGCATGGAATATAGCCTTTCTTCTTATCTGAACTGATTGCTTTCTCAAGTTTCTCCGGATCCATGGAGAAGTTTTCCCTTACAGGGATTTTTACAAGGTTATTTTTGCCTATTCCACTGATTTTCACCCCCTTCTCGACAGATGAATGAGCCTGTTCGGAGCAATATACTCTTAGAATTTCTGTCGCACAACACCCATTATTATTGAACCCAAAATCTGTTTTCTTCTCCCTGGCAGTAAGAATGGCTGCCAGTGTTGCCGTAGATGCAGAATCCTGAATTACACCTTCAAAATAATCAGGGAGGCCGATCATTTCGCGCAGCCAGATCATCATTTTCTCTTCGAGCTCAGCAGCAGCTGGAGATGTTTCCCAGTTCATGCACTGGGCACCAAGTGTAGCTGTTATCATCTCGGCCAGGATTGACGGAGGACTTGTGTTGGCAGGGAAGTATGCGAAAAAATCAGGGCTTTGCCAGTGGGTTATTCCCGGCATTATAATCTCTTCCAGATCCTTCATAAAATCCGTAAAGGATTCTGGTTTTAACGGTGGTTCCCCGGGAATCTTATTAAAGATCTCTCCTGGCTTAACCTGTGATTTAACCGGATATTCTTCTACATTTTCAAGGTAAGCGGCCATCCATTCGACCAGCTCATGTGCATTTTTGCGGAATTCATCGGGAGTCATGGCAAATCAGTTATTTTACCGATTCGGCAAGCAGTATGATCTTATTCTGCTTCACTTCAATTACTCCTCCGTTGATTTCGTATCTGGTCTCTGTTCCGGCCTGGTCAACAATAATTACAGGTCCGTTCTCAAGAGTTGAGATGATAGGGGCATGGTCTTTCAGCACCTGGAATGATCCTTTTTTCCCCGGAACTCTTATAGATTGTACATCCCCTTCAAAAACCTTTTTGTCAGGAGTAATGATCTCTATTTTCATCCTGAATATTTTTATCTGGACTGAGCAAGAATTTTTTCTCCTTTTTCAATGGCATCTTCAATTGTTCCCACAAGCATAAATGAAGATTCCGGATATTGGTCGACCTTTCCGTCCATGATCATATTGAATCCCTTGATTGTATCTTCTATTGATACAAGGGCTCCCTTTATGCCCGTGAAATGTTCTGCAACATGGAAAGGCTGAGAAAGGAATCTCTGCACTCTTCTTGCCCTGTGAACAACAAGTTTATCTTCTTCAGAGAGTTCGTCCATTCCAAGAATAGCAATAATATCCTGAAGTTCATTATACCTCTGCAGGAGTTCTTTTACTTTCTGGGCACAGTTATAGTGAGCCTCCCCGACAACGCTGGCGGTAAGTATTCTGGAAGTTGAATCAAGCGGGTCGACAGCTGGATAAATTCCCAGCTCTGATATTTTACGGCTTAATACTGTAGTTGCATCAAGGTGTGCGAAGGTAGTTGCCGGAGCAGGATCAGTAAGGTCGTCGGCAGGTACATAAACAGCCTGCACCGATGTAATTGACCCATGACGTGTTGAAGTAATACGTTCCTGCATTATACCCATTTCAGTCGCAAGTGTCGGTTGGTATCCGACTGCCGAAGGCATCCTTCCGAGAAGAGCTGATACTTCTGAGCCTGCCTGTGTAAAACGGAAGACATTGTCCATAAAGAAAAGAATATCCCTTCCGCCGCTTTTTTCGTCTCCATCTCTGAAATATTCAGCAACAGAGAGACCTGAAAGAGCTACCCTTGCCCTTGCTCCCGGGGGTTCATTCATCTGTCCGAAAACCAGTGCAAGCTTTGATTCCTTTAAAGCCTCTTTATCGACTTTTGAAAGATCCCATCCGCCGCTCTTCATGCTTTCAAGGAATTCCCCGCCATAAGTGATTACACCAGCCTCAAGCATTTCACGGAGAAGGTCGTTGCCCTCTCTCGTCCTTTCACCTACACCTGCAAATACCGATAACCCGGAATATGCTTTTGCAATATTATTGATAAGCTCAAGAATCACAACAGTCTTTCCGACTCCGGCTCCTCCAAAAAGACCAATTTTACCGCCTTTTGAATAGGGCTCAATAAGGTCGATCACTTTTATGCCGGTAAAAAGGACCTCCTTTTCAGTTGAAAGTTCATCGTATTTCGGAGGCTTCCTGTGAATAGGATATCCGCCTTTTTTGTCGAGAGATCCGATACCATCAATTGCCTGTCCCGTCACATTCATAAGTCTGCCTTTTATCTGGTCCCCTACAGGCATGGTAATCGGCAGACCGGTGGAAACAACTTCCATTCCCCTGCGAAGACCGTCGGTAGAATCCATTGCAATAGTGCGTACAGTGCTTTCACCAATGTGCTGCTGGCATTCCACTACTAGTGTCGACCCATCATCCCTTTTTATTTCAAGAGCATCAAAAATATCAGGCATTTCCTCACCCTGTTTTTTGAACGTGACGTCAACAACTGGTCCGATGATCTGGCTGATTTTCCCGGTATTCTGTGACATATTCCTTAAATATTTTATTATTTTTTTCAGAATTACAAACTTAATAATTTTTGCTGTGATTCCGTCTTTTCCCGCTTAAATTCAGAATTTATTTGATATCAGATTTTTAATCCCGGCCTGCCATGTTTGACTTATTGTTTTTATTGATTTATCTTTATATACTTTATTAAATAATGATGCTTTAACCTTTACCCTCATGAAAAAAATTCTGATCACTTTTATTTTAGTTGTCGCATCCCTGTCGGCAGCATATTCACAATTTACCAAGATTGGAGGTGGTTTAACTTACGGGACAGGGTATCAATACAATAACACAACCGGGATAGCTTCTAATCTGTACAGAAGTCCATTTGCCGGAATATTCGTTACCGGCATTTATGAATTGAATTTGCCAATACATATTTCACCTTCATTCGCATATTTTCTGCCCAGGAAGAATTCATATACCCCTGCTGCCGGTAATTTTCCGGAAAGAACGAGGGTCTCTTCAATGATGTTCGATATCAACGGACATTATGTATTTAACTCACTTGACAGATTTGAATTCTACGCACTGGCCGGGCTTGACATTACGTTCGCACATATGAAATGGCTGGTCGATAATTCCAAATATTCAGATAATGCTTTTG